>NZ_JAFEVZ010000002.1 GCF_022802975.1 Flavobacterium pectinovorum | reverse complement strand
TTTCAATGCAAAAATAAAAGCTTTTAGAGCCCAGTTCAGAGGCGTAAGGAATGTAGAGTTTTTCCTTTTTAGGTTAACTAATATTTATGCCTAAATTTTATCAATCCACAGGTTTTTGCATTGATCCAAAATAAAGACACAATTTTCAAACCATAAAAAAAGCCCGAGAATATAAGGATTCTCAGGCTTTTTGTTTTTTGAAGTGACCATGGAGGGATTTGAACCCTCACGCCCTTGCGAACACCACCCCCTCAAGATGGCGAGTCTACCGTTTCTCCACATGGCCTTAAATAAAAAAAGGTCAAGTAAATTAATACTCGACCTTTTGTGACCCGACTGGGGCTCGAACCCAGGACCCCATCATTAAAAGTGATGTGCTCTACCGACTGAGCTATCGAGTCATTGCTTTCAAGAGACTTAATTTGTTAATCACAAAATTTGTGACCCGACTGGGGCTCGAACCCAGGACCCCATCATTAAAAGTGATGTGCTCTACCGACTGAGCTATCGAGTCATTATGTCTCTTGAATGCGGGTGCAAATATAAGGAGTTTATTTTATTATTTGCAAGCATTTTTATTATAAATTTGTCTTTTTTTAATCAAAATTTACAACACCTTCGTTTATAAGGTTTTATTACAATGAAAAAAATCATCTTATTAGGTTACATGGGTTGCGGAAAGTCAACAATTGCCCAAAATTTATCAAAAACTACCAATATTCCGTTTCTTGATTTAGACAAATGCATCGAAAAAAGAGCAAATTTATCCATAAATGAAATTTTTGAACAACATGGTGAAGTCTTTTTTCGAAAATTAGAGCATGAAATGTTTGTAGAATTACTTCAATCTTCAGAAAATAGTATAATTGGTTTAGGTGGCGGAACACCCTGTTATGCCAATAATCATGAATTATTAAAAAGAGATGATGTTACCTCGGTTTATTTAAAGGCTTCTATAGACACTTTATATGACAGACTGGTGCATAATAAAAGTAAGCGCCCTTTAATTGCCAATATGAATGAGGAAGAAATGAGAGAGTTTATTGCGAAACATTTATTCGACAGAAGCTTTTATTACAACCATGCGCAGCATAAAGTTTCTGTCGATGATAAAACTGTAGAGGAAACAGTTCAGGATATTCTTGAAATATTAGCTTAAAGAAGCATAATTGCCTCCATTTTCGTCAAAAACAACCTTAACATGTTCTAACAAGGATGTAGATAGCGAAATTCCTTTAAAATCCGCTTTTACAGGGTATTTTTTGTGATTTCTGTCAACCAGCACTGCCGTTTTGAATTTCTTTAAAGGAACATCCAGGAAATGACGAACGGCATAGATTAATGTAGTTCCTGAATTTAAAACATCATCAACCAATACCAAACCTTTGTTTTCATATTCTGATACAGCCAAAGAAGTCTGTATAGGTAATTGAGGATTTTGTTTGTCTACAATAACTTCGCACAAAGAAATCTTAAGTGTCGATATGCTGCTTAAAGCTAAAGCAATTTTTTCGGCAAAAACAGATCCGTTGGTCGCTATTCCGGCAATTACAACTTCATCTTCGTCAACAAAAGTCTCATAAATTTGATAGGCGATACGTTTTATTTTATGTTCAATTTCCTGATTGGTTAAGATGATATTATGACTCATGATTTATTTTTTTGCTAAAGTACAAATTTTAAATTCCAATTTATAAAAGGAAATTCCAAGTTTTTTAAATCCCAAATTCCAATTACAGAACTCAGGTTTGTTGAGGTTTTAGTTTTTTTTGAATTTGGATTTTGGATTTTTTATATTGGATTTTAACTTTCATCTTCCTCGTCAAAAATTTCATTCCCGTACTCATCAATATCCCTTCTGTCTTTTTTTGTTGGCCTTCCGGTTCCGCTTTTGCGATAGTGTTCTTTGGACAGTTTTAACAGTTCTAAATGAGCGTAAGCTTCCGGAGGGGTTTCATTCTTTCTGTAAATATCAACCAATTTTGCCCCAACACGGCTCTCGGGAATATCCAGAACTGTTATAATCTGTGTAATCTGATCTTTTCTAAATGTAATTCTGTCTGTAGGAAAAACTTCTTTAGAAGGTTTTGCAACCTGACCATTTACGGTGACATGGTTCTTTTTACAGGCTTCGGTAACCATATTTCTGGTCTTATAATATCGAACACACCAGAGGTATTTATCTATTCGCATAATTTTTCTAAAATCGGAGTTAAATTCTTTACAAAAATAAATCAATATTGTATCTTGCGCACCTAAAAAATTAACAATAATGAATAAATTTAAATATTTTTTTATTTTACTGATAGCTTCTACCGCTTTGGTTTCCTGTAATAAAAATGATGATAATGATGATATAACAGTAGAGCCGCTTAGAGATTATGGAACACAGTACAAAACTGACAATGATAATATTGAAGATTATTTAAAAACATATTCTATTACAGTAATTAATAGTCCCGGCAATCAGGAAGATCAGGATGTTACTATTACTAAGATTACAGATCCGGCAAACCAGCCTTCTATCATGTCGTATCTTAACAGCCCTACTTTCCCTAAGCTTTTAACAAGAAATGTTAATTTATATGGTGTTGATTACAAAATGTATTATTTGGTATTAAGAGAAGGCACCGGAACTTCGCCTATGAATACGGATGGTGTTTTAGCTGCTTACAAAGGAGAATATTTAACACGCGTTGAAGCTACTACTACTGAACCTGTAGTACCGGCTCACTTAACAACAACTTTATTTGAGGAAATTAAATTTCCTCAAGCCGATAAAAACTTAGTAGATTTATATCGCGCAGTGGTAGGCTGGGCTGAAATTTTTCCACAATTTAAGACTGGAACCAGTACGGCACAAACAGATGGAACTATAAAACATGAGAATTTTGGTGCAGGAGTAATGTTCATCCCTTCAGGATTAGGGTATTATACAGGATACAATTCTATACCAGCATACAGACCTTTAATTTTTAGTTTTAAATTATATGATGTCCAAAGATTAGATCATGATGGAGATCAGATATTAGATATTAATGAGGATCTAAATAGTGATGGCTATATATATGATTATCGTAGTACAACTTTATATCCTAATCCACCAGTAAATCCAGATGACACAGACAAAGATGGTATTCCGGACTTTATCGATATAGATGATGACGGTGACGGCTATGCAACTCGTTTAGAAATTACAAAGCCAGCCGGAGAGGTTGGAGGTAATTTTGGACCTAGTAGTTACTACCCTTTCGAAGCATTTACCGTTTTAGATGATCCATCAACGCCTTATATAAATGAAGCATTAAATAGTGAGGATAAAGGTATTCCTGCATTTTTAAGAACAGTGTTAGTACCAGATCCTACAGATCCTACAGGGGTAAAAAAAATAACTGTAAATGAATATGATTATACTACTGCCGGGAGACTTAAAATACACCTTGATAAAGATCACAACACAACCAAAGTTACTACAGTAACGGCAAAACGTTAGTTGATACAAAATATAAAAACACAAAAACCTCGAAATTGATTTCGAGGTTTTTTTTATAAAAAAAATCTTACCAAAGCCAGTTGAGGTTATTTAATTATCAATTAAGGATATTTACCCCACGTATGTGGCTCCAAATACCACCGAACACGTTCCGAACCCATAATTATACCCTAAACACCCTCAAATTTGTGGTTCGAAACCCCAATTTACACCTCTTTTCCTCTAACGATGTTCCCTTGAACCTCATCGTTAAGATTCATAACCACATCAACGCAGCTTAGAACCGCAAAAGACCGTATTTAAATAAAACAAAAAAACCTCCCGAAAATTTTTACTTTCCAGGAGGTTCTCATCTACAATCAATAACCTAACAATAATTATTTCCAGCCGCCGATCCTCTGGTGCTCGTTTGCAACGAGTACCTAATTACTTCAAACACTAACAGAAGCGTTTGCAACGCGGGTCATTTACCACAAGGGTTCAATTGAAACATTACAAAAAACAGCATTATCGTCTTCATAATTTCTGTAACTACTATTTACATAATCACGTTCGTGAAAAACTACCTGAGCCTCTACTGGATTATAATGTATGTATTTTACTCTTTGTTCAATTTTTTCTAATGTATCAAGTATAACCGGATGAAAACCATCTTGCCAAAGTTTATAGTTTTTTGCTCTTCCGGTTGTTATTGCTTCAAAGCTAAATTTCCGCAAAAGCCATTCACGCCTGCTTTCCGGATGCTCTTTTATAGCTTCGACTATTTTTTTTGAGGTAAACTTTTTAAAATCACGAACAATATTTGGCAATTCTCCATCGGGTGCAGTGACAATTAAATGAATATGACTACTCATATACACATAAGCGTGAACACTTAACCCCTTTTCTTTGATACAATAATTTAATGATTCGTCTAAAATATCACAATAAACAGGTCTTATAAATAGATCTACCCAGTCTACTACTGTTATCGTTATAAAAGTGGGAACTGTACTGTCTATTACTTTGTACTTTTCTGACATTGTTTATTGTTTCAGATACATTTTTTCGTTTGTTATTACTTTTGTCTTAGTTAGCCGCGTCGCAAACGCTACCACCATTCTTTTAATTTATGTAGATACTCGTTGTAAACGAGCACCAGAGATCGATATTTCGTTTGTTATGACTGTTTGTATTAGTTAACCGCGTTGCAAACGCTACCATCATCCTTTTAATTTATGTAGGTACTCGTTACAAACGAGCACCAGATTGAGTAGGAACTGTACTGTCTATTACTTTGTACTTTTCTGACATTGTTTATTGTTTCAGATACATTTTCGTTTGTTATGACTTTTGTCTTAGTTAGCCGCGTTGCAAACACTACCATCATTCTTTTAATTTATGTAGGTACTCGTTGCAAACGAGCACCAGATTTATTGCTTAGAATTATATTTTATTATTGTTTATAGTATTCATAAAAACAAAGTCTTCCTTACCTGATTTCATTCCCATCATTTTATGACCGTCTTTAAAAAAAATATTAATTTTTTCATTATTATCTGATGTATATACATAAGAATCCATTCCTTTTAAAACACCTAAACTTACTTTATCAGTTAAATTGTATTCATAAGTTTTTCCATCAGGCATATCGATAATTATTTGTAATTCATCGTTTTTTCCACTAACAAAAAGCACGTTTGTTTCTGCTTTAATAACATTCCCTTTTGAATAGATGTAATAATATACTTCAAAAAGCTCATCTGGTGTTGGTTCTTCTTCCAATCTTTGTTGATTTTTGTATTGTGTTAAAGTATCAGCTTCATATGAATATTGTTCTGAATTTGTGTCGTATTCATAAGTCGGTTCTTTAGTAGCTGTAGTTATTTCTTTTTTACCACAAGAATAGAAACCTATTAATATTACTGAAAACAATATATTTACTTTTTTAATCATACTTAAAATTTAATTATTTACAAAACGTCCTACAATACCCATTTTAGAGAGCTTTGTATAATAAATCATACTAGAATTAATTTCAGCTAATATAATAATCTTATTATTACAAAATCCTTTCAATCACCAAATCATCCACAAAAAAAACCTCCCGAAAATTTTTACTTTCCAGGAGGTTCTCATCTACAATCAATAACCTAACAATAATTATTTCCAGCCGCCGCCTAAATCTTTGTAGACATAAACCGCTGCGTTGAGCTGTTCTTTTTTGGTATCTATCAATTCCAGTTTTGATTCTAAAGCATCACGCTGTGTCATCAAAACTTCGAAATAATCTACCCTTGCTGATTTAAACAAGTCATTTGAAACTTCGATCGATTTATTTAAAGCGTCCACCTGCTGTGATTTCAAATCGTAGCTTTTCTGTAAATTATCGATTTTAGAAAGCTGATTCGAAACTTCCAGATACGCATTCAAAATCGTACGGTCGTAATTGTACAAAGCCTGAAGCTGTCTGGCATTGGCACTTGAAAACTCGGCTTTGATAGCGTTTCTGTTAATCAGTGGTGCTGCTAGGTCTCCTGCGAGCGAGTACAAAATAGATTCGGGAAACGTAAATAAATAAGACGGTTTAAAGGCCTGCACACCAAAAGCTGCCGAAATATCAAGCGAAGGATAGAATTCGGCACGGGCTACTTTTACATCTAATTTGGCTGCCACCAGTTCTAATTCGGCTTGCTTAACATCCGGGCGGTTCATCAGTAACTGAGACGGAATTCCGGAGTTTACTTCTGCAGGCAATAAGGTCAAAAAGTTACTGTTGGTTCTCTTTACTTCCTGCGGATATCTTCCCAATAAGAAATTGATTTTATTCTCGTTCTCCTTAATTTTCTGAAGAATATCAAACTCTAAACTTTTTGAAGTCAAAACCTCAGCCTGAAATTTCTGAACACCAAGTTCTGTAGCTCTGGCTGCCTGTTTCTGAATCTTTACGATTTCTAAAGCATTGGTCTGCAATTCTATGGTTTGTTTTACAATATCCAGCTGACTGTCTAAAGCCAATAATTCGTAATAGGAATCGGCTACCTCAGCAATTAGGTTGGTAATCACGAAGTTTTTGCCTTCTACAGTTGCCAGATAACGGTTTACTGCCGCTTTTTTAGAATTGCGCAGTTTTTTCCAGATATCCACTTCCCAGTTGGCGTAAGCAGCAATAGTAAAATCACCCAGCGGATCCGGAGTTTCTATACCCGGTTTTATTTCTGTAGTAGCATCACCCGCACCCTGACTGGTGTAGCGTCCTACTTTTTCTACTCCTGCTCCGGCACGTACACCAACAGACGGTAGTAAAAGGCCTTTTTTAACACGGATATCATTTTTTGCAATTTCTATTTCCTGCAGCGTAATGTTCAATTCCTGATTGTTTTTTAAGGCTGCATCAATTAAGTCAATCAGATTTTGATCCTTAAAAAATGTTCTCCATTTCATGGAAGCCGTATTGACTGTGTCGAGGGTTTTCCCTGTTGCAAAAGATTCCGGAACGGGTGCACTTGCAGTTGAAGTCTCGGCTACAGGGGCTTTACACCCCACTGCAGCAAGACAAAGACTTAACGCAATACTATATTGATATGCTTTGAATTTATACATGATTATTGTCAATTTCTTCAGTTAATGGATTTTCTTCTTCATGTTTCACTAGCTTATATTTTTCGGCAATTCTACCAAAAATGTAATACAGTCCAGGGATCACAAATACTCCGCAAATAGTTCCGATAAGCATCCCTCCTGCCGCTGCCGTACCAATGGTTCTGTTTCCAATTTTACCCGGACCGGTGGCAAAAGCAAGCGGTAATAATCCAGCGATAAAAGCAAACGAAGTCATCAAAATAGGACGGAACCTTGCTTTAGAACCTTCCATAGCGGCTTCCAAAACTGATTTTCCTGCAGCATGCCTTTGAATAGCAAACTCTACAATCAGTACAGCATTTTTACCTAATAGACCAATAAGCATTACCATGGCAACCTGAGCATAAATGTTGTTTTCTAATCCGGTTAATTTCAACAGAAGGAAAGCGCCAAAAATACCCGCCGGCAGTGAAAGAATTACAGATAATGGTAAAATGAAACTTTCGTATTGCGCTGCTAAAACCAAATAAACGAATCCTAAACAAATTAAGAATACCCAGATAGCCTGATTGCCCTGCGCTACCTCATCGGCAGAAATTCCTGCCCAGTCAATATCATAACCTCTTGGCAGTTTTTTCGCAGCCACTTCCTGAATCACCTTAATTGCAGTTCCTGAACTGTATCCCATCGCAGGACCACCACTGATTTCAGTTGAAGTGTACATATTGTGTCTTGTAATTTCTGAAAGACCGTACACTTTTTCCAGTTTCATAAAGGCAGAAAAAGGTACCATTTCGTCACGGTCATTTTTTACATACAATTTCAGAATATCATCCGGCTGAGCACGATATTCAGGTGCAGCCTGAACGATTACCTTATAGTTGATTCCGTATTTAATGAAACTGATTTCGTAGTTACTTCCCACAAGTGTTGATAAAGTATTCATCGCATTTTCGATCGAAACTCCTTTTTGCTGTGCCAGATCATTATCGACTTTCATCATGTACTGAGGAAAGCTCGCACTAAAGAAACTGAATACGTTTGTTAATTCAGGACGTTTGTTCAGTTCCTCAACAAACTCTTTATTCACTTCTTCCAGTTTTTTGAAATCACTTGTACCGGTTTTATCCAGTAAACGAAGCTCAAAACCTCCAGCTGCTCCATATCCCGGAACTGCCGGTGGCTGGAAAAATTCGATATTGGCTCCCGGAATGTCTTTCGACTTTTCTTCGAGTTCAATCATAATTTCCTGAACAGATTGCTTTCTGTCGTTCCAGTCTTTCAGGTTGATCAGACAGGTTCCTGCGTTTGCTCCCGTACCTTCTGTCAAAATTTCGTAACCTGCCAGTGACGAAACCGATTTTACGCCTTCTATTCCTTCTGCTATTTTTTGTAACTGCTCTGCAATATTATTTGTTCTTTCCAAAGAGGAACCTGGTGGAGTCTGAATAATAGCATAAAACATTCCCTGATCCTCATTCGGGATAAATCCGGAAGGAACCGTGCTGCTGATTAACCATGTTCCGGCACAAAAACCTAAAAGTGCCACAACCGTAACGACTCTTCTGTTTACAATTTTTGCCAGTACATTTTGGTATTTACCCTGAGCCAGATTAAACTTATTATTAAAACCATCGATGAATCTGTTCACCGGTGTTTTCTTCTTCGGTTTACCGTGATTGTTTTTCAGCATCATCGCACAAAGCGCCGGAGTTAAAGTCAGGGCCACGATACCCGAAAGTATAATTGCAGTTGCCATCGTAATCGAGAACTGTCGGTAGAAAACTCCAACAGGACCAGACATAAACGCAACCGGAATAAATACTGCCGCCATTAAAAAAGTGATTGCAATAATGGCCCCCGCAATTTCATGCATCGCTTTCTTTGTTGCTTTAAATGGCGACAGATGTTCTTCTTCCATCTTGGCGTGGACGGCTTCGATCACTACAATCGCATCATCGACGACGACTCCAATTGCTAATACCAATGCGAATAATGTAATTAAGTTAAGTGAAATATCGAAGAAAGTCATAAATACAAAGGTCCCCACCAACGAAACCGGTACCGCAATGGCCGGAATGACTGTAGAACGCCAGTCTCCTAAGAAAAGGAACACGACCAAGCCTACCAGAATAAAGGCTTCAACCAAAGTGTGAATTACTTTTTCGATAGAAGCATCAAGAAATTTAGAAACGTCATACGAGATTTCGTAATCCATTCCTTTTGGGAATTTCGTTTTAAGTTTTTCCAGTTTGGCTTTTACATCTTCAATCACCTGATTGGCGTTACTTCCAAAAGATTGTTTCAATACGATTGCTGCAGATGGTTTTCCGTTCAGATTTGAATAAATATCATACATAGAACTTCCAAATTCAATATTGGCAATATCTTTTAAACGTAAAAGTTCTCCATTAGGATTGGCACGAACTACGATATTTCCGTATTGCTCTTTGGTTGTAAAACGTCCCGAATATTTCAAAACATATTCGAATGCCTGGGAACGCTTACCGGAACTCTCTCCTGTTTTACCAGGCGAAGCTTCCAGACTCTGACTTGATAATGCCTCCATTACCTCTTCGGCAGAAATTTTATACGCCAGCATTCGGTCCGGTTTCAGCCAGATACGCATGGCATATTCACGTGTTCCTAAAATATCTCCGGATCCTACACCGTTTACCCTTTTCAGTTCTGACAATATATTGATATCTGCATAATTGTAAAGAAACTTCATGTCGGTATTTTTATCCGTACTGAAAAGATTCACATACATCAGCATACTCGGAACCTCACGAGTAATCTTTACCCCTTCTCTAACCACCAGTGGAGGAAGTTTATTGGTAACCGAAGCCACACGATTCTGAACATTAACGGCAGCCTGATTCGGATCTGTACCCAAGTTGAATACTACCTGAATACTGGCTTCACCATCGTTCCCGGCATCTGAAGTCATATATTTCATTCCCGGAACACCGTTTAAGGCTCTTTCCAGCGGAATAATAACCGATTTGATCATCAACTCTCCATTCGATCCCGGATAATCTGCTGTAATGTTAACCATCGGAGGAGAAATCGAAGGGAATTGGGTAATCGGTAAACTTATTACCGACAATATCCCTAAAAAGACAATGACAAGCGATATTACAATCGACAGTACAGGTCTTTGTATAAATTTATTAAACATCTGTTTCTTTTTTTAATGATTGGACTAAAGAGAAAGTTTAAAATTTGTTTCAGGTTTCAAGTTTCAGGTTTGCTCCGCTAATTCACCTAAAAGCCTCGTGTCAGGTTTCCGTATAAAACTTGAAACCTGAAACTTGAAACAAAAAAGCTACTCCGCTTTTAATCGTAAATTGTTGATTACCTTTTGCGGAGCGATATAACCGTAATTGATTTTATCATCTTCTTTTACTTTCTGAACCCCTTCGAGCAAAATTTTATCATTTTCGGTAAGTCCGCTGCTGATTACATATAAATCCGGAATTTCACCTGTAATCGTGATTTCTTTTGATGCTACTTTATTGTTTTTACCTACTATGAATACGTATTTTTTATCCTGAATTTCATAAGTCGCTTTTTGCGGAATCACAATAGCATTTTTCAATGGAACCAGCATCTGAATTTTTCCGGTTTCACCGTTTCTAAGTAATTTTCCGTTATTAGCAAATCTGGCTCTGAAAGCAATATTTCCGGTTTCGTTATCAAATTCACTTTCAATAAGTTCAACTTTCCCTTTGTATTTAAAAGATTCGCCATTAGCCAAAAGTAAGTTTACATTATTCCCTGCACGATCTTTTACATTAGTCTGATATTGAAGATACTCCGGTTCAGAAACATTAAAATAAGCAAACATCTGAGAGTTGTCTGAAAGACTTGTCATCAATTCGCCTTCATCAATAAGACTTCCTAATTTTAAAGGAATTCTATCGATTGTTCCGTCAAACGGCGCTCTGATTTCTGTAAATGATAAATGCAGTTTTGCCAGTGCCACTTCTGCTTTCGCCGATTGCAATTTTGCCTGAGCAACACTCAGTTCGTTTCTGGAAACGATATTTTTATCTGCCAGCGTTTTGGCATTCAAAACTTCAATCTCTGCTGATTTTTGTTCAGCCTGCGCTTTCAGTAATTCTGCCTGATACATGTTCGGCATAATTCTGAACAATAGCTGACCGGCTTTTACAAACTGACCTTCATCCACATAAATATTTTGTAAAAACCCTTTTTCCTGGGCGCGGATTTCGATGTTTCGTACAGAACGGATCTGCGAAACATACTCTTTGGTAAACGAAGTATCAATTTTTACAGGATTGGTTACTGTAAATTTTTCGGCTTCCTCTTTTTCTTCTTTTTTAGATGTACAACTGGTTAGGCACACCAGGGCAATTAAGCCTGTGAGAACAATTCTTTTCATGATTTAAGTATGGAAATTAAGCGATTGAATGCCGGGAATACATAGATTCCCTTAAAAGTAAAAGCACCAGTAACCATAGTCAGAACAGAACTGTCCCATGTAAGAAGTAAAAAAAATATACATCTATGAGATATGAAAGATCATAACTCAGGCAACTGATGTATAGGATTTATCAGATTCTTAAAACGCGCTGCGTAATATAAATAGGATTTGAATAGCCACAAAATGGCACAAAGAATTTGAAATGACTGTGATAATTAACCGTAATCTGATCAGAGAATGTCAGATACCAATTATCAAGCAGACTATAATTTACAGCGAAAACTTTACCGCTTAAATCATTTTTAAGAGCATTATCACCCAGAAATTCCTCATCAAGATCAAGGTCAGCTTCTTCTATTATAGAAGTTCCCTGCTCCTGACTGGTATATTTCACATGATGTTTGTGCCCGTAATTATGAATAGAATTTTGATATGTACCGGCACTAAGATATTGCCCTCCGCCAAACAGAAGGAAATTCATGAAGACCAGAAATACAATTATTCTTCTCATATTGGTTGCGAAAGTAAGCAAAGAATTGTAACAAAAAAATAAATTTTAATAAGGTTTAACAACTAAAACCAAACAAAAACGTTTTCAATGGCTCATTAAAAATTTAACAATTCGATTTTCAGATTTAATTTGTAAAAAATAGAAGACTTTTTCCACAATAGTTCTGTATAAGAACTTTTAATTTGATTTTAAAGATTTTTCCTTGCCTTTATCGGCAAAAAAATAATATTTTAGAGCGTGATTTTGTTATATATTTGCCGATAACGGCAGATTAAATAAATTTATGAGATATATTTCAGTTAGTGAATTCGCTCAAAAATGGAAACTATCCGAAAGGACTGTGCGTCACCATTGCGCTACAGGAAAAATAAATGGAGCTTTCCTGACTGGTAAAACATGGAACATTCCCGAAGATACTACATTAGCTGAAAAAGGAAACAAAAAATTCAGTAATAACATATTGCTCAATCTCTTAAAAGAGCAAAAAGAGATGAAACTAAAAGGTGGTATTTATCATCGGACACAAATTGATTTTACTTATAATTCGAATCGCATTGAAGGGAGTAAACTTACCCAGGAGCAAACACGTTTTATTTTTGAAACCAACACAATTGGAAGTTCTAAGGAAAGTGTCAACGTAGACGATATTATTGAAACTTCCAATCACTTTCGCTGTATTGATTTGATTATTGATAAAGCAAAAAGCAAGCTTACAGAGGGTTTAATTAAAGAGTTACACTTTTTATTAAAGTCAGGCACATCAGATAGCAGAAAAGATTGGTTTAATGTTGGTAATTATAAAAAACTGCCTAATGAAGTCGGAGGTAATGAAACTTGTCCTCCTAATAAAGTTTCCGCAAAAATCAAAGAGTTACTTTTTAACTATCATAAAAAAGAAAAGAAAACCTTTGAAGATATTATTGCCTTTCATCAGCAATTTGAAATCATTCATCCCTTTCAGGATGGCAATGGCCGCGTAGGAAGATTAATTATGTTTAAAGAATGTCTTGCCAACAACATTGTTCCTTTTATAATTGATGAAAAACTAAAATTATTCTATTACAGGGGCTTACAGGAATGGAATCTTGTGCAGGAATATCTTTTAGATACTTGTCTTACTGCTCAGGACAACTATAAATCTCTGCTTAATTATTTTGAAATAGACTTTAAATAATGGCTTTCGAATACAGAAAATTTAATTTTTTATTTCCATTTTTTAAACAAAACAACTTCTCTTAGAAAAGAAATATTTCTATATTCGTTTCCTATTAATTTAAACCCCAAATTAGTTTTTATGAAACACGTATTCCTTACATTAATTTTTATGGCGACCTGTTCAGTATGGTCGCAATCAGCAACTGCTTATTTCGACAAAGCAATGAAAAAGGCCGAAGCAGGAAACACAAAAGGCGCCATTGCAGATTATACTAAAGCAATCAGCATGAATTCAAAATTTGTAGAAGCTTATCAAAACAGAGGTGTTGCAAAATTCAAGCTGAACGATTTACAGGGAGCTTTAGCCGATTTTAGCAAAACCATCGAATTAGACAATATGAATGCTGATGCTTTTACCGGCAGAGCCAATGTTAACTACAAACTGTTAAATTATGCCGATGTTATAAAAGACTGTTCTTACTCAATTCTTTTAAATCCAAAAGACTATGTGGCTTACAACCTGAGAGCTTTAGCCTATAACAAATCAGGTGACAAAAAGAATTGTTGTAAAGATTTCACTAAAGCAATAGAATTAGGAAGTCAGAGCGCTATTAAAAACAGGGCTACTTTCTGCAAATAAAACATTCATAACGAATCATACTGGGCGATCTGTAGAATTTACTTTTTACAGATTGCTTTTTTTATACCGAAACAGAAACCTTATTCAACCTCTAAAACAGTCCTTTATATAATTTTACCGAAAAAGATTTCAAAAAGAATCATGGTGAAATTTTAGTATTCATAACCACTTTTGATGCTCTGTTCAGTAATACCGTTGCTGCAAGGACTTCATATACTTTCAATGAAATTATTTATGGAGCCAAATTTCATACCATGTATAACCGAAGTAAAGAAGGCTCAAAAACCATTTTGCATTTAGATTTATTAAACAGTATTGAAGCAATAACCCTCTAATACCTATCATTTTAATCAAGTTTTAAATATAATCTCAGATTTTATTTTAATTTTGTTTATCCAATTACAAAAAATGATAAACAATATTAAGACGGTCTTCAGTATAAAAGATCTTGAAAACTTATCCGGAATAAAAGCACATACTATTCGCATATGGGAAAAAAGATATAATATTCTTGAGCCCATGCGTACAGATACCAATATAAGGCTTTACAATATAGCCAACCTGCAAAAGCTGCTAAACATTACATTACTCCATGAATACGGCTATAAAATATCTAAAATAGCCACTTTTCCTGAAGAAAAAATTCCTCAATTGGTTCGTGAAATTATTTCCATGAAAAATTCACAGAATTACGCTATCAATTCTTTCAAGATGGCAATGATGAATTTCGATCAGGAACTTTTTTTCAACACCTTTGACTGGCTGATTACTGAAAAATCATTTCAGCAGGTATTTAAGGAACATTTTCTTCCTCTATTGAAAGAAATAGGACTTTTATGGCAATCACAAACCATTAGTCCGGCAAATGAACAATTCATGAGCCATTTGATTAAGCAAAAAATATTAATTTATACCGAAGGGCTTCAAATTTTGAAACCTGTCAAAACAGATAAAATTTTTGTACTCTCATTACCAATGAATGAGATTCATCAAATAGGATTACTGTATCTTCAATATGAAATTTTACTTAAAGGTTACAAAACCATTTATTTAGGAAAAAGTATGCCTATAGAAAATCTGGAAGATCTTACCAAACATTTCAACAACATCATTTTTGTAACTTTTATGACTGTACAACCCGACCGCAGTGTTGTTAATCAGTATGTAAAAACAATGGAGCAAAAATTACTCTTAAAAAGCAACGAAATCTGGCTGGCCGGAAAAATGGCCGAGCATATTGACCGAAAAAACTTATCAGAAAGAACCTTTGTTTTTGACTCAATGGAAGAAACAATTTACAAAATATAATTTTCGTTTACTATTTTACATTTTTATCAAACAAATAAAAACTGACTGAAAATCATGTTTTTGATTACCGTCAGGATAAAACAGACGCATTATTTAATTCAAAATAAAATTTCAGCGCAACGTTTGTCATTCCGTAGGAATCCCGATACGTTTTCGGAACCTTAAAGACTCCTACGGAATGAGAAAAATTGTCTATAAATCTACAACCAAAAAACATCCGCTAGACGGAATTACATATAATGACAAAACAAAAAGTTACTTTTTTCTGGTTCAGACGCGATTTACGGTTAGAAGACAATACCGGATTATTTCACGCCTTACAATCAGATTTTCCTGTGATTCCGCTTTTCATTTTTGACGATGCAATTCTGGAAAGTCTTCCTGAAAATGATTCCAGAGTGAGTTTTATCTATGATTCACTTGAAAAAATAAACGCCGAATTAAATGCTTTAGGATCTTCAATTTTAATTAAAAAAGGAAACACTAAAAACGTTTGGAAGTTCCTTATTGAAGAATTTGATATTCAAAACGTTTTCTTCAATAAAGATTATGAACCTTTTGCGATTAAACGTGATGCATCTATTATTGAATTATTCAAAGAAAAAAATATAGAATCCTTCTCTCATAAAGATCATGTAATTTTTGAAGAAAAAGAAATCACAAAAGCTGACGGACTTCCGTACACGGTTTACACTCCTTACAAGAACAAATGGCTGGAGAAATATCATTTTTCAGGTTCAGCACCCGAATATGATACGAAACCCTACTTTTCGAATTTTGTGAAAAATCAGTTTCAATTTCCGGACTTATCGGCAATTGGTTTTGAGAGAAGCACCATAAAAGTACAGCCACATAACCTAACACAAATTGCCAATTACAAAGAAACAAGGGATTTTCCCGCTTTGGACAGTACTTCTTATCTTTCGCCACATTTGCGTTTTGGAACTGTTAGTGTCCGAAAATTAGTGAATTGGGCAAACCGAAAAAACCAGACTTTTTTAAGCGAACTGATCTGGAGAGAATTCTTTATTCAGATTCTGTTCAGCTTTCCGAATTGTGTCAATCACAATTTCAAATCGGCTTATGACGGGATTCAGTGGCGTAATAACGAAGAAGATTTCAAGCGCTGGTGCTCCGGAACAACAGGTTATCCAATGGTCGATGCCGGAATGCGTCAGCTAAACGAAACCGGATACATGCACAATCGCGTGCGTATGGTCGTTGCCAGTTTTTTATGCAAACATCTGTTGATTAACTGGCAATGGGGAGAAGCTTATTTTGCAGAAAAACTTTTAGATTTTGAACTGGCTTCAAACGTAGGAAACTGGCAATGGGCGGCCGGGACAGGCTGTGATGCGGCACCGTATTTCAGGGTTTTTAATCCGGAAATCCAGCAAAAGAAATTTGACGAAAAAGGAATCTACATCCGCAAATGGATTCCTGAATTCGATTTAGGATATAATGAACCAATGGTGGATCATGCTTTTGCGAGGGACAGAGCGATTGCGACTTACAAGGCGGGGATACTTAAATGAAATAATCAATTTTTAAATTCCAAATTCCAATTACACGCAATATTGTCATCCCGAGGAACGAGGGATCTCCGCAAGAAACTCCGCAAACAAAATCACCAATCTTTGTAGAGTTACTAACGGAGATCCCTCGTTCCTCGGGATGACATACTATACATTAAAAGTCATTATGAAAAACTGCCCTAGCCCAGATGGGAACGGCATCCTTTTGTGGCGTCCCGATAGCTATCGGGAGCCACAAAAAGGTACAGTGGACAGCTGGATTAGCTTCTAATATTTCAAATAATTCTCAACAACAATCTTCGCTTTCAGATCAAACATCAAATTGTACAAGCCGAAGAAGGTACGGTTCATGTAAATAAAATGCTTGGAACCGCGGTTGCCGTTCATTTTTTTGAGGTTGGTATCTTCTGAAAAACGTTTTCCTAATTCGGCGATAGCGTTGAAGAATTTTTCATCGGCAAAATCGAAAGTCTCATCCTGAAAAGGTTTCGTAAACAGCGACAATAAATCATGAAACATTGCTGTAAAATATTCAATTTCTGAAGGTGTATCGTCTGTACGAAGGATTTCTAATTCGAATAATTTATCGTTGAAACGATTTTTATCTGTAATGACATTTTTGTTGATGAGTTCAAAATACGGAATATAAAACTCGTTCGGAATTTGTTTCATACAGCCAAAATCCAAAGCAATCAGTCGGTTTTGATCGTCTACCAAAAAGTTTCCGGGATGTGGATCGGCGTGTACTTTTCGTAACACATGAATTTGGTACATATAAAAATCCCAAAGTGCCTGCCCTATTTTGTCTCCGGTTTCCCGATCAAAATCTTTTGCCGTAAACTCAGAAAGATGAATTCCGGTCATCCAGTCCATCGTAATGATTTTCTCTGATGAAAATTCCGGATAGTAATTCGGGAACAAGATGTTTTCAATTTTACTGCAGGCTTTTACCACTTCTTCGCTTTGCTTTAATTCCAGTAAATAGTTGGTTTCTTCGATCAGTTTGTCCTCAACTTCCTTAAAATATTTATCAGAATCTTTTCCCTGCAGATTAAACATTCGGATGGCAATTGGTTTTACCAAAGCCAAATCGGATGAAATGCTGTTGGCAACACCCGGATACTGAATTTTAACGGCCAGTTTTGTATCACCTTTCTTTGCCAGATGCACCTGCCCAATACTGGCTGCATTTACAGAATTGGCATTAAACTCATCAAAAATCTCATAAGGCGTTTTGCCAAAATTACTTTTGAACGTCTTTAAAACTAATGGAGCCGAAAGCGGCGGAACTGAAAATTGTGACAATGAAAATTTCTCTACATACGCCTGAGGCAAAAAATTCTTGTCCATACTCAGCATTTGGGCAACTTTCAAAGCGCTTCCTTTTAGACTTTTTAATCCGTCGTAAATGTCTTCGGCATTATTTTCATTGAGTTTATCGCGTGTCAAATCGGGATTGACTATTTTTTCGGCATAATGTTTAACATAGTTTACTCCAATTTTAGCTCCGGTCTGAACGAGTTTTCCGGCTCTCTCTATTTTTGAAGTGGGTATATAATCGATTGTTTTCATGATTTGCTGTATATTTTTTCTTTGAAGAGAAATTTCCCTAAATCTATCAGATGGTTCATTGGTGCTACATTCATTAATTCGAAAGAAGCATTTACGGATTTCTCTATAAAAATATCTGTTTTTTCAAAAGCGGCTGATGAATCGTCTATCCAGAATTTTATGGTCATCATCAATTGCAGCCAGGCACTTTCCTGAATGGCTTTTTCCTGAAACTTCTGTAATTTTTCCTGCTCTAACCTGTAATCATCTGTCAGGATTTCAGAAACATATTCTTTGAAACTGTCTCTTAATAAAGTCAGCTGAACCAAATTCTTCAACGGATTTCTGTCCAGTTTGAGCGATTGTAGAACGTAACTTCTGTTAGCAGTTAATACTTCAAAAAAAGTAAAATAAAAACTCAGCATTTTGTTCTTCATATCGTATTCTGAATAATCGGTATTTTTCTGCAGCAAATCAACTGTGTTGGCAAAAAACAATCTAAAAATTTCTTTTTCCAAACCTTCCAATGTTCCAAAAAAGGCATAAAATTCGGCCTCTGTAAAATCATTTTCTTTGGCAAAATGATAAACCGATTTTGGTTTCTGACCTTTTTCCAAAACTTCATTCATGTATATTGAAACGATATCTTCTTTACTGATTACCTTCTTTTTAGCAGCCATTTCTTTTAAATTTAGAATTCGCTCTAAAGGTAAGCAATGTTTAAGTATCTTTACGAATGTCTAAATAGCTGGCACTGTTAAATATATTATAAACTATCATGGCTAAAAACGTATTACTCACCGGAGGAAGTGGATTCATTGGTACCTACCTTACCCATGTACTTATTGAAAATGGTTTTTCAGTATCTGTTTTAAGTCGTTCAGACAGAAATAACACGGATTTCATTACCTATTACAAATGGGATTTAGACCATAATTATATTGATGAAAATGCGATTTTAAATGCCAATTTTATTATTCATCTGGCAGGCGAAGGAATTGTAGAAAAACGGTGGACAGAAAAACGCAAAAAAGCCATTTTAGATAGCCGTACCAAACCCATTGAGCTTATTTATTCTGTTTTGCAAAAACACAATAAGTTGCTGAAAGCTTTTATTTCGGCTTCGGCTGTTGGGATTTACGGAGCCGTTACCTCTGATGAAATTTGTACCGAAGAGACACTTCCTGCAAATGATTTTTTAGGCACAACCTGCCAAATCTGGGAAGATGCTGCTGCTAAAATTGAATCATTAGGAATCCGGACTGTAAAAGTGAGAACCGGAATTGTGCTGGGAAGAAATGAAGGCTTTTTAAAAAAATTAAAACCCAGCTTTAAATTGGGTTTTGGGGCCATTTTAGGAAACGGAAACCAATACCTCCCCTGGATTCATATCGAAGATTTATGTACTGTTTATTTAAAAGCTATTCAGGATGAGCAAATAAATGGTAATTATAATGCAACTGTTTTAGACAACACAACCAATATCGTATTATCTAAAACACTTGCAAACTTTTATGGTTATTCTATCTGGCTGCCCAAAGTTCCGGATTTTGTTCTTAAATTAATTTTAGGTGAAATGAGCGTTGCTGTCCTGAACGGACAAAGGGTTTCATCAGAAAAAATTAAAAAAGCAAGTCTAAATTTTCAGTTTGATGATCTGGAAACGGCGCTTTCACGTTGTATCTCGTGACCAATTTTATTTTAAAGTCAGAAACATTTCGTCATTACCAATCACCCCGTTTAACTCCGTATTGACTGTTTTTGCGATTTTAGCAGCAATTCTGTTCGGTATTTCAATATCAAAATCGGAAATAGTTATCGGAAAATCAGACTTAATCTGTATCCCGCCATATACTTTTTTCAGCAAAGCTTTTACCGAAATATCTTTGTATTTTCCGCGAATCATTAATTTCCCTTTAATTACATATTCTTTTTCGGTTTCATCGATATCTTTCAAATCAAATTTTGCGATTTTACCTTTAAAAAAAGCTTTAGGATAGCGATCACTTTCTACATAATTTTCATTAAAATGTTCTTTCATCAAATCCAGTTTAAAATGAAAATCTCGCATGACAACAGTACATAATAAAGTACTTGCTTTAGGATCCAAAATAATCATAACCGATTTGTTTACCGCTTTTATTTCCTCAAAAAAGGGTACGGTAGCTTCAAAATTTATTATTGCCTTGTTTGTAGTAATTTTTTCCTGAGCAATAAGAGAACAAGCGGTAAACAATAAAATAAAAAATACAGTTCTTTTCATAATCGTCATCATTTAAACAATTATGTCATTCGGTTTTTTATTTTAAGAAGAAAGAAAAACTAAGATCAAAAAATCGAATGGCGTACTCCGTGAAAACATACAATAACTCAATACATTATCTACTTAAAGTTACGAAATTTTCAGGAATAGGGTTGACGATTTTATGCTAAATATTTGTGAATCTTTCAAATACGAACTATTGCTTATGGAATGTTAAATTGGTGTGCAGATTTCAAGTAAAAAACCATCCAAATCCCTGACATAAGCTACAATTTGCCCCCAAGGCTTCATCTTTGGCTCTGTCACTAATATAGCCCCGAAAGAAGTTGCTTTTTGAACCAATTCTACAACTTCATCTGTTATAAAACCTAATTCGATCGCAAAAGGCTTATCTTGTAAATTACTTTCAATAAAACCCTCTGATAAATTTTGAGAAGCCAGTTTCTTTGAAGCAAATGAGATTGTCGTTTCGCCAGTACTCAATTCCCCATAATCATTATCAGGAGTTATAAATTTTCTTGAAAACCCAAAAATACTTTCGTAAAAAACTAAAGATCTTTCTACATCTTCTACATATAATATTGTATAGCCAAACTTTACCATTTTGCTTTATTTATTATGTTAACCAATCTCTACCAATACATTATATTTATCCAAACTTGCCAAATCTTCAATTGAATTTACTTTGGCTTCTCTGGCATGTTCTTCTATTTCTTTTCTGGTTTCAATTTGCTTGATACATTTTCTAAAACGGCGTACTTCATCCAGATTGGTTAAAATGAGTCCCGGAACCTGAATGCTTTTACCATCTTTGTCTTTGGCTACCATTGTAAAATAAGATGAATTGCAATGTTTGATTACGCCGGTCTGAATATGTTCTGCCTCTACACGAATACCTACAATCATTGAGCTGCGTCCTACATAATTTACCGATGCCTTCATGGTTACCAGTTCACCAACTTCAATAGGTTTTAAAAAGTTTACCGTATCCACAGAAGCTGTTACGCAATAATTACCGCAAAATTTTGAGGCACAGGCAAAAGCAATCTGGTCGAGTAATTGTAAAATGTATCCTCCATGAATCTTTCCGCTGAAGTTGGTATGCGACGGAAGCATTAGTTCTGAAATACTAATTTTTGATGAAGAAACGGGTCTGAAATCTGTAGTCATTAATGTAATTGTTTATAGTTGTTGGTTTTTGGTTTACGGCTGTTTTTTTTGTTTTAATGAAAGTTTAATTTAATAATTGATTTTCATCAGTATTTGAAGCTCTTGCAATAATATTTTCCGGAAGCGATTTTTTAGCTTTAGCTCCCATTTTTCTTAATTTTTCAACACTCGAAATCAGATTTCCTCTTCCTTCAACGAGTTTGTTCATGGCGTTTTCATATTCGGTTTTGGTGTCTTTTATTTTGTTCCCGATTTTTACCAAATCGGTTACAAAACCTTCAAATTTATCATACAACGCCCCTGCCTGACGAGCAATTTCAAAAGCATTTTCCTGTTGTTTCTGATTGGCCCACATACTGTCAATAGTTCGTAAAGTAGCCAATAAGGTCGTTGGGGTAACGATTACAATATTTTTGGCAAAAGCTTTATTGTACAAAGCCGAATCTTCGTTTAAGGCAATGGCAAAAGCGGGTTCAATAGGAATAAAAAGCAAAACAAAATCCGGACTTTCAATTTGGTACAAATCGTGGTAATTTTTGCTTCCGAGCTGCTCAACGTGTCTTTTTAAGGAATTGACGTGTTCCTTCAGAAATTCATTTTTAAGGTTTTCCTCCTCTTCATTGACCCATTTTTCATAAGCAGTAAGAGAAACTTTCGAATCGACAATCATTTTTTTACCGTCCGGCAAATTAATTACCACATCAGGAAATACGCGATTTCCTTCAGCACTCATAAAACTTTGCTGTACTTCGTATTCTCTTCCTTTTTCAAGTCCCGATTTTTCAAGCACACGTTCTAAAACCAGTTCGCCCCAATTGCCCTGTATTTTACTGTCGCCTTTCAGCGCTTTTGTCAGATTTAAAGTCTCTTTGCTCATCTGAACATTCATTTCGCTTAAACCTAAAATCTGCTGGCGCAGGGCTGCATGGTAATCAATACTTTCTTTATGAGTCTGTTCTACCTTTTGCTCGAAACCCTGAATTTTATCCTGCAAAGGCAACAGGATGTTTTTCATGTTTACGGAATTCTGTTCTGTAAATTTTGCCGATTTTTCTTCGAGAATTTTATTGGCCAGATTTTCGAATTCTTTGGTAAATTTTTCCTGTAGCGCAGTAATTTCAGCTTTTTGTTCTTTATGGCGTTCCCACAAATTTTCAAAATCAACCTCTTTTTTAGAAAATTGAATCGCTAAGCTATCTTTTTCATTCCGAATATTTTCCTTTTCAGAATTTAGCAAATGAAGCTGTTTTTCGAAGCTCAGTTTTTCATTTTGAAATTGTTCTTTCTGCAATTGAAATTGTGTACCGGCTGCATTAAGTTTTTCATTCAAACTTACTTTTTCTGAATCAGATTTAGCCAAAGACAATTTTCCTCCTAAATAAATCCCCAGGAACAAAGCAATAACAAAAACTGATAAAAGCGGAAGAATATCCAACATAACTACGTTAATTTTTAAGTAAAAGTACGCAATAATACGTAGTTCTTAATCTATAAAAAATAAAATTTCACGAATTAGTAACCATTCTAAATTAAATAAACAATTACTCAAATTCTATAAAATTATTTTTTCACGCAACCATTTCAAAACAATTACATCTTTAATAAATAAACATAAAATAAAAATTTCATGAAAAAGTTAATATTAAGCTTATTTATAGCTTTTGGATTCAGTGCCTGCTCTATAAATGACGATTTACCTCAGAACACTTGTGGAGAGTACGTTAATGTTCCTTTTAGCGGCTTTCCTCTTTCTTGTAACTATACTATAAAAGAACAATTTCTTAACCCTTCAGCACTTGTTGTAAATACAGAGGAAAAATTAAATCAGTATTTTACAAAGCATAACAATACCTGCACAGTAGCAAGTGATCCAAATATTGATTTCACTAAAAACTTTTTGGTTGGAATTTTTTCCGGTCAAAAATCAACTACCGGTTATGGTATAAAGATTACTTCGATAGTAGAAAACGATTGTCAGATTTTTGTTAATTTTTATGAGCATGGTCCACAAACCGGAGAAACAACTACTCCGGGTGTAAATTATCCTGCTGATTATGTTTTGATTCCTAAAACGACAAAACAGATCTATTTTAACAAAACAAATGAAAACAAAGACAATATTGTAATTGGAACTTTTGGGACCGCTAATGACTTTTTTCAGTTAAATGATTACAACATTCTTAAATTTTTAAATGTTGCTGTAGGAGCTTATGAATTTGGCCAATATAAATATACCGCTACAATAAAAAGGGGTGAATATACGTTGTTCCTGAAAAGTGTCCCAACTGAAATCTTAAACTTAAAAGGCCAAACCAAAACCTACGGAACTCCTGATGCAGCAAACCAGGGTGGTGTTTATTTTGAATTACACCAAGGCGCCAGTACAACAAAAATCTATATCGACAATAACGATACCGATGATCAGAGTACTGAAGTTAAAGTTTTCAAGAAGGCGATTAAAGACAAAATCCTTCTTTTAAAATTAAACTAACATGACAAAAAAACTATTCTTTTTTATTGTATTTGGAATTTTCACAACAGCTTATTCATTAGGAACAAAAACCACCGAAAACAGTAAAATTATCAACACCTGGGTTTGGGAAAAAACAATAGGCGGCGAAACCAATCCTTATGTTTCTACTCCAAAAACAATAGGATTCAATAAAAAAATAGTTTTTACTCCTGACGGAAAAATAATTACCTACAAAGATGATGTCGAAATTCGTAACAGCACATACGAAATCAAAAAAGGAACCAGTTTTTTTGATCAGTCAGAAAAAGACCTGATTTCTTTTGAAGGCAAAACATACGCTATAGAAAACCTTGACAGCCAGAACTTAACAATTATAAGCAATGACTCTGAAGGTACACGTACTATCTATAAAAAATAGGTTAAGAGTCTAAAAAGAGCTATTTTTGCAAAAACCAAACCATCCTGTTTTTGAAAGACGATTTAGACATATATATTAAACAATGCATACAAAATGACAGAGCAGGACAACTGAAAATTTATCAGTTGTTCTCTCCTGTCCTGTATGGTATTTGCTTAAAATATATGAAAAATGAAGATGATGCCAAAGATGTTTTTCAGGAAGCTTTTATTATCGTTTTTCAAAAAATCCATCAATATAAATTTGAAGGCAGTTTTGAAGGCTGGCTTAAACGAATTTTTATTAACAAACTAATCGAAACATTAAATAAGAAAAAAAAGGAAAGTTTCTTTTTGGATGTTTTTGATCCTGATACCGATTTTACAGAGGATGAGGAATTAGATGTTATACCGATTCCACAAGAAAAATTACTCGAATATATTAGAGAATTACCAGATCAATACCGCATGGTTTTTAACTTATATGTTTTTGAAAAAATGAAACATAGAGAAATTGCGGAGCAACTCAAAATTTCAGAAGGAACTTCAAAATCCAATTTAAACAGGGCAAAACGAATTTTACAGAAAAAAGTTTTGAGTATTAAAAATTTTAAAATAGCATGAAAAAGCAAAAAATAGAAGATATTTTTTCATCAATTGAAAACTTTTCGAGTGTTCCACCACCCGAATTGTGGAATAAAATTGAAGAAGAACTTGATAAACCTAAAAAGAAAAAGAAAGTAATTCTTTGGTGGTCTGCTGCTGCATGCCTTTTATTAGGATTATTACTTCCTACTGTTTTACATTTTAATTCTGACAAGGAAATCGAAACAATCTACAACGGATCGATAGAAAAAAGTGTTGTTCTTGATGAGAATAAAAATGACTTAAATAACAACGCAACAAGATCTGTTGAAAAAAACATTATCAAAAAAGAATCTGATGTTATTGAAAATCAACCTTTAGAAAACACAATAAATCCATCCAATAATTCCCAAAACAACAATACATCTAGAACAACTATTACTCATACCAGTTCTAACAACAAAATCAATTCAGGCATTTCTAACCAAAATAGAAACGTTGGAACAGTAAATACGAATCAGGCTGTAGCCGAAAAAACAGCTGCTGCAGGAAAACAATATTCATTCAATTCTTTTTCAAACAACCAAACATCGACTGAAAAAAGAAATGGAAATCAGGCTCTAGCTGAAAAAATATTTGGTGCTGGTAAACAAAATTCGTTTAATTCCTTTTCAAATAATCAAATATCTACTCAAGAAAGAAATGAAAATCAGGCTGTAGCTGAAAAATCATTTGTTACTGGTAAACAAAATTCATTTAATTCTTTTTCGAACAACCAGATACCAAATTCTATTTTTGAAGATAAACCGACTTCAAAAAACAATACTGCAGTTGCTTTAAACTCTTCAAATTTTATTTCAGATAAATCAAATTCTAAAAATGAGAATTCTAATGACCCAATAATTACTAAAACAATTATTGCAGAGAATATTCAAAAAAACAACTCAATCTCAACCAATTCATTGAGCAAACAAGATTCTGTTCAATTGGCCGAATTACAAAATTTAGAAAAAGGCATTGCCGAAGTTAAAACTGAAAAAGAAAAGGAAATTACAACAGCATCAAATTCTGAAAAATGGTCATTGGAAGTTTTTGCAGGAATTGCGAATTCTGAAAATTACAATAAGCAAAAAACACTGGGAAATGTTAATGAATCTAAACAAACAAGTACATACGGTGTAAAAACAAATTACAAACTCAATAAAAAATGGGCTGTGAGTTCAGGTTTTAAAATTAACGAATTAGGACAAAGCATTGCCAATGTTTCTTATTTTAACAATACTTATGCAGCGTCAGCACCAATAATTAACGATTATTTTAGTCCAAATTCAATTGCTAGTGAAGTTACACCAAGAATAACAAACAATTCGGGTTATGTATTTGTTTCAAAAAACACCCGAAATGCTTTAAAAAGCGATAATCTGGAAAACGGAAAAATCGATCAAAGTTTAAAATATATTGAAATGCCTCTTGAAGTTTCTTATTCGCTTTTCAATAAAAACAAAACCAGCATTAGCTTAAATACAGGTGGTTTTGTGGGGAAATTAATTTCAAACAATGTAACTTTAAACGGAAATTCAATTGGTGATAATTTAAATGCCAGTGACTTTGTTTATGGAACTTTATTAAGCAGTACTTTACAATATCGTTTATACAAAAAAACACATGTTTTTGTTGAGCCGGGAATGAACTATTATGTCAATCCGTTAAACAATCAAACTTTTAATCAATTTCAATGGGCATTCAATTTTGGTTTGAATCTTTCATTTTAAACCAAAATATTACAGCATGACAACTCAGGGCACTTGGAATAACTTGGAAAGAATTCCACATGATCTAATTTTGGTAAAAGAATTAGTTTATGATTTTTGCAGCTTTGCCTGTACACAACCTCAACCAGAAGCAGAAAGCGCTGAATATAATGCTTATCGTTTTGAGATCAATAAAAAAACAATCTGCTACAGAGAAGCTAAAATTACGCCAACAAAAACAGGGCAGTTTGTCACTTTATGGAAACGAAATATATCAGGAACCATTGAACCTTTTGATTTTTCGGATCTAATAGATTTTGTCGTTATTAGTGTTCGAAAAGAAAATAGTTTTGGACAATTTATTTTTCCGAAAGCTGTTTTATTAGAAAAAGGAATTTTTTCTACACAAACCAAAGAAGGCAAAAGAGCGACAAGAGTTTACCCGCCCTGGGACATTACTACCAGCAAACAAGCCCAAAAAACACAAAACTGGCAGTTGGATTATTTTTTAGATCTTTCAAATAAAAAAGCTGCGGTATCAAAGGCAAAATTATTGTTCGACATTCAATAAAATTTCAAAAAAAAGGCAGTTCAAATTTGAACTGCCTTTTGAATAAAAAATTATTTCTGCTTATTTTTTTATCACTTTTCCTTTAAAAACAACTTTGTTATTTTCTGTCAATGTAAAAATGTAAATTCCTTTTTGCAGATGACTTACCGGAATTACTGTAGTACTTACATCCTGTCCAGCTTTAATTTCAACAGGATTCCCAGTCAAACGTCCGTTGATATCATACAATCTTAATTTTAGATTTTTATCTGTATTACTTTTTACAAAAACATTTAACACATCAGTTACAGGATTAGGAAATGCTTTTACGGTAAATCTTTTATTGGTTTCAAAATCAATTGTCCCCAGATTATCCTCTTTCAATTCAAAACGCGCAATTACAGGTCCATGGTCTGA
Source organism: Flavobacterium pectinovorum (assembly GCF_022802975.1). Classification (GTDB taxonomy): domain Bacteria; phylum Bacteroidota; class Bacteroidia; order Flavobacteriales; family Flavobacteriaceae; genus Flavobacterium; species Flavobacterium pectinovorum_B. The sequence continues at coordinate 484,812 of NZ_JAFEVZ010000002.1, read as the reverse complement.
AGTTGTGGTTGTATAACTGGCAATATCTGCACGCGGATCATAAACAGCAATCGAATTTGATAGGTATTCATCTGTCAATTCATTTGAAATAACAATATGGTCCAAAAATCCTCCAGAACTTAAAAAACTGTAAGCCCCAGCCTGGCTAATACCTAACGTAAGCGCATCATATCTGTTGGTATCATTCACAAAAGCTTCATAAGAAGAAGGATTTGGAGTGATAACAGATGCTTTTACATCATCGTTAAAATCTCCCAGAATTATCAGATTAGAATCAGGGTAATGAACATCTAAACTGTCTTTTAACAATTCGACATCATATTTACGCATATTGTATCTCGATATATCAGACCCGCTGTTAGCACGAGCGTGAAGATCAATCAGGTTGATTTCTTTTTTAACACCACCAATATTGGTTTCAATTTGTACCAGATAAGGCAAACGACCTGAAGAGAAAAAACTAGCCCCGTTTCCGCCCGGATAATTAGGCAAAGTTGTAGTTCCTGCACGAACCTCATCGTATAAATCTTTAAACATTACACGAGCATTTTTTACAGTTGTAGTCTGCGTATTATAAAGTACCACTAATTTTTGAGGCGGAAAATTTGGATCCGGTGCATTAAATGAATACGACCATGATGTCGAAATTGATTTATCAAATGTTTTACCGTTAATACTTATTTTTTGAATCAATGTATCAATAGACGGATCATCAGATACTTCCTGAACCACATAAACATCGGCATTTAATTTGTTCATTACCTTCGCCACATTATCTATCTGTAAAGCATCATCCGTTGGACCAAACTCTACATTGTCAGTTCCTTTTACATCGGTACCAAAAAACTCTAAATTGTAGGTAACAACATCAAAAGTATCTGCTTTTGGAATTGAAGAACCCGTTAAGTTTCCAATTTGTTTATTTAAAGAAGTTCCGGTTACTGTTAATACTCCGGAAATAGTTAATGCTTTTACCGAAGGAGTGAATCTTGCATAAATTGTTTTTCCTGCTGATGCATCAAGAGCATCTACAACAACATGGGACTGAAAAGAATTATTATCTAAAGACAACTCATAATCAGCAGGAGCAGTAATGGTAATATTTCCATAACCTTCGGCTTTGAAAACAAAAGACTGACCGGCAGAAACAGCATTCTCATTTACATCACCAAAATCCAAAACCGGATTTGCATCTACATAACCTGCATCATCTGTAATGGCTACATCATCTAATGACCATTCTGCAGCAAAATTGGTTCCTCCTGCTGTAGTTTCATACACCCAGGCCAAATAAGTACTATTGGTTTTATATGCTGCTAAATTTATAAATTGTGACGGCACATAAGTTCCTGTTGTTGTTGGAAATTTACCGTCTAATTCTATCCATGAAGCTGTTTCCGGATTGCTTTTTCCATCATAATTTGTCGAAACCATTAATTTCAAACTTGTACCTGCATAAAATTTACGGGAATAAAAAGACAGTAACGCAAATTGATTAAAATTATCCAAACGTAATCTAGGCGAAATTAGCCAGTCTTTACTGGCTCCTGCATCAGAATACCCGTTCATAAGTACAGCACCGGTTCCTGAATTTACGTTTCTGGCAACAGTTGTACTTGTCCAGCTATTTACATTTCCCGCAACGCTATATTGTGTCCAGCCACTATTTGTTAACACATTTACATCATTAAATCCCTGAACATAAGGATCAATCCCTGTACCGGACAAAGTGATACTTTTTGTCACTGCACCTGTTGACTCATGTGTTATCTGCCCTGTAAAACTTCCCGTAGAAGTTGGTGTAAATCGAACATATATGGTTTGAGGAGTATTTGAGATAAAATCAGCTGCTGTGTAAATCAAAGAAGAACCAAACGAAATATTGTTTTTAGAAATTGTAAAATTTACAGGAGCTGTAACTGTTACATCCGCAGTAAGGTTTAATCCCTGAATTTGGTAATTTAAACTTTCAGGACTATAATTTGCTTCAGAAAAACCTAAATCAAGAGACGAAACTGAAGTTGATAAAGATGGAATAGCAACACTTGAGGTTGTAGCATCGACTTTATTAACAACAGACTGAACATTTCCATAAGGATCTTCAGAAACAGAAAATACAGCATAAGCAGTATTCAGACTCAATCCTGAAAAACTTTTTACATATTCCTGAGAAGCATCCGTAATATCCAAATATCCCGCTTGTAAAGCTGACGCACCGGCTGCATCCTGACCTGCTTTAACCTGAGTAACTGATGGCGTAGCGCTTCCTGCAGATAACAACACATAATAGGTTTTACCAACTTCATCGATTTTGTTAATGAAATCGAAACTTTCTGATAAAACATTAGCTGTTTTGGGATAATCTGCCTCACTGATTGGAGCAACAATATCACTTTTGATATCAATATTATCAATTGCAAAAGACGGACGGGAACCACTACCGGATTCTTGTCTGGAAATCCATCTGATTTGAACTTCAGGCTGATTATCACATTCTGCCGGTAAAGTAACTTTTATAGTTTTAGAATTTTGTGGTGCAATAATTCCTGAACCGGTTTGTGTAGTGGTATTATTTCTATAGGCCGTTTCTAATAATGATTTAAAAGGCGCTATAGTACCTACTCTATATTGCAGCACCATTTCATTAATACGGATGTTGTTTCCTCCGTCATAAGGATTACGAATTGTCATCGCATCATACTTGACCTGTATCGCTTTTTCTCCAGTCGCATTAAAGGCAAACGCAATAGTTAAGTTCAAATTAGATCCTCCGTTTAGAAATCCAATTTTCCCATTATAGTTATGTACGTTTCCACTATTAGTACCAGCAGAACTATTTGCCGTTAAATTTTTGTCAGAGCCGGCTGGCAAAGTACCACTGGTGGTATATGTTGTTGCAGCCGCAGCAGTCGCTAACCAGCCCTGAAAACCTGCCGGATAAGTTGTTGAATTATGTGCCAATAAATCAAAATTTTGCACGTATGGCAAATCCTGAGCGGCCGGCATAGTCTGGGCACTTACAGAAAAGCAATAAAAAAAACTTAAAAAAGCCATCAGATGGCGTACAGTGTAGATCTTTTTCATATCAAAAAAATAGAGTTTTTATAAGCCAAATTTATATCCTTTAAAGTTAAGGGAATATTATAAAACCATAAACTTAAGACCCTTAAACTTATAAACATTTCATATCAAAAAACACAAAAAAAGCAAACTATTTAAATTATTCTCAATCATTACTCAATTGCAATGATGATATTACTTTTTAAACTCCTTCGTTTTCGAATCATTATTACTTAAAATTTCTATATTAATATTACAAATTCAAAAACTCGGATAGAAGTCATTTAGCATAGTTTAGGTTTATCTAATTTTGTTCTTTCAATGCTTATCAAACAAAACTATCTTTGCATAAAAACTAAAAATGCATCAACACTTCATTCTTTTTAAACCTTACGGCTACCTCAGCCAATTTATATATGAACTAAAAAGAAAGAAAAAGCTTTTAGGTGAATTATATAATTTCCCTGAAGGCACAATGGCTATTGGCCGATTAGATGAAGATTCTGAAGGCTTGCTTTTGCTTACTACTGATGGAAAAGTCAGCGAACAAATAAGAAGTAAAAAAGTAGACAAGGAATATTATGTTCAGGTTGACGGCATCATTACAGCCGAAGCTATTGAACAATTGCAAAAAGGCGTAGAAATTGGTTTTGACGGCGGAAAATACAAAACAAAGCCCTGCAACGCTTTTATCGTTACCGAAATTCCGGATTTTGGTACAAGAGCCAAAAAAATCAGAGACGAACGCCACGGCCCAACTTCATGGGCTTCGATAACAATCAATGAAGGAAAGTTTCGTCAGGTTCGAAAAATGACTGCGGCTGTTGGTTTTCCTACTTTGCGTTTAGTCCGTGTACGAATAGGAAATGTATATTTGCAAAACTTAAAAGCAGGTGAAGTCCTTGAAGTAGATCAATTTGAGAATTAGATAATTTGAAAATGTGTCAATTAGGAAATTATTTAAAATAATCTTTTAATCTTTTAATCTTTTAATCTTTTAATCTTTTAATCTTTTAATCTTTTAATCTTTTAATCTTTTAATCTTTTAATCTTTTAATCTTAAAAAATAATGCTAAACATTGTTCTTGTAGAACCGGAAATACCAAATAACACCGGAAATATAGGTCGCTTATGTGTAGGGACAGAAAGCCGGTTACACTTAATTCACCCCTTTGGTTTTGTAATTAATGATAAAAACCTAAAACGTTCCGGGTTGGATTATTGGGTACATCTTGATGTGACTGAATATCAAAATATAGAAGAATGGATTGCACAAATCCCGGATCAGTCACGTGTGTTTTTAATGAGTTCGCATGCTGAGAAATCGTATTTGGAAACTGATTTTGAGGATGGAGACTGGCTGGTTTTCGGAAAAGAAAGTGTTGGTTTGAGCAAAGAAGTTTTAGCACGTTTTGAAAATCATTTAACGATTCCGATGTCTAAGTTAATCCGCAGTTTTAATATCGCAAATTCGGTGGCATTTGTTGTTGGGGAAGCTAAGAGGCAGATCGGATTGAAGAAATAATATGAGACCTTTAATTGATGAAAATAATTTAAGTTATTCTAAAGAATTTCTAATTTATTATAGCCGAGGTATTATTCTTTGGAGAATATTGCTTATCGTTGGAGCTTTCGTAGGGTTTATTTATTTCTACATGCAAAACGAACTTATTGTCGTTGCATGTTTGTTTTTTCTTTTTATTTTTCAAATTCCTTTACTTATCAAATCAATAAAAAGAGTTGACGAAATTCAGTTTAGAATTAACTCTAAAGGCATCCAATATAGAAATAACTCTTTGATTCCATGGAGTAATATTGAAAACGAAAGAGCTATTTGGGAAGATAGTGAAAACAAAAATGACAGCACAACATACTTTATCTATCATATTATCGAGCCAAGCCAAATCATGAAATTTAATCTTGCTGGATTAAGTACAGACATAAGCGAATTAAGCATAGCCCTTACGATTCACAGGAATAGATTTAAGAAAGAAAACAATATTAATTCACAATAAACTTCCCTTTTTCTGCATCAAAAACAATATGTTCGTCTTTAAACAAAGTGTCGAAGCTTCCTTTCGAAATTAAATTACAAGGTTCATCCTGCACCACCATTTCGGGTGTCATGATAATCATTTCGTCGCTTAACTGAATTGCCAGATCAATGTCGTGTGTCGAAAATAAAATACATTTTTGGGTTTCCTGCGTTAGCTTTTTCAGCAATTTGAACAGTGAAACTTTATGCAGTAAATCAAGGTGCGTTGTGGGTTCGTCCAGAATAATCAAGGGCGTGTCCTGTGCCAGAGCTCTTGCAATTAAAACTTTTTGCAATTGTCCGTCACTGATTTCAAAATGTCTTTTTAGAGCCAAATGTTCTATTTGGGTCAGTTGCATGGCTTCGTTAACTTTTTCGATATCGGTTTGTGACAAAGTACCAACCCAATTGGTATAAGGCTGACGTCCCAAAGCTACCAATTCAAAAACCGAAAGATTACTTGGCGGCAGTTTTTCGGTTAAAACCAAACTTAAATTTTGTGCTAATTCTAATGGTTTGTATGTGTTTATATTTTTGTCATTCAGAAAAACATTTCCTGCCAAAGGCTGTTGAATTCCGGTAATCGTTCTCAATAAAGTAGATTTACCAATTCCGTTTGCACCTATTAATGAAATAAGTTTTCCTGAATTTAAATTCAAATTTAAGTCTCCGGCAATAGTCACAACACTCTTTTTGGACTTGTAACCAATGGCTAAATTTAATGTCTTTAATATACTTGTCATAACGATTATTTTTAAACACATAGAAAAATAGATTTTCTTTTGTATTTGAAAGTTGATTAAAAATTTACTAGTAAATTAACACATAGCTTTTGAACTTAAAACTTTGGCAATAATTTGTAATATTCATTTACAAATGTTTTTTGCCCTTCTTTAAAAATATTAAAGCAATTAAAATTTATTATTATTCCTTTTGGCGCTTTCAATAGTTTCATATAGGTCATTATTTGCGCTTCATGAATGGGATTTATTTCTAAAACAGCTTTCAATTCAATAACTAAACAGTCCTCAACAAATAAATCACATCTCATGTCTGCATTTAATTCTTTATTTTTATAAATTAATGGAACTTTCATTTCTGTTAAGAAGTTTATGTTTCGATATTTTAATTCTTCTTTCAAACATTGATGATAAATGTTTTCTAGTAAACCCTTTCCAATTGTTTTATGCACTTCAATACAAGCGCCAATAATATTATAACTTAATTCATCTAAATATTTCTGCGTGATCATTATTAGTTAATTAAATAGAGAACTAGTTTTAATTTCTGCAAACTCTATGTTTGTTTAAAAAAGTGAAACGCCTTTCACGAGCTTTTAAAACTATGTTTCTATGTGTTTAAAAAACTAAGATATTAAATATTTTGTAAGCTTTTACTGAAAATTTCTTTTTCTTATCAATAACCAAATCACAACCGGCGCCCCAATTATAGACGTAATAGCATTTATTGGAAGCGTTACATCAAAGCCCGGCATTTGAGAAACGATATCACAGAATAGCACGATAATGGCTCCAAAAAGCAAAGTACTCCAAAACAAAATCATATGATTGCTGGTTTGAAACGTCAGTTTTGCGATATGCGGAACTGCAAGACCAATAAAGGCAATCGGACCTGCAAAAGCGGTGATACTTCCGGCTAAAATACTGGTTGCAAAAATAATGATCAAACGTGCTTTATTGAAATTCAGCCCCATGCTTTTTGCATAATTTTCACCCAGAAGCAAAGCGTTTAAAGGCTTGATACTTCCTGCGCTTAAAACCAATCCAAAAAGCACGCTTACTGCCAAAACAGTTATTGATTTCCAGGAAAGGTTTCCAAGATTTCCTAACGACCAAAAAGTAAATTTCTGAAGCTGTTCAGCGGTACTAAAATAAGTTAAAACACTCACAATTGCCGTAGTAAAACTCCCAAACATCAATCCCACAATTAGAATGGCCATTGTATCTCGTAATCGCTGTGAAACTACCAAAACCAATAACAAAACAAGCGTACTTCCTAAAGTCGAAGCCAAAACAATTCCGTATGATGATAATGCAATCGTTCTCAAAAAGGAAGGCAGAAATCCTGCGCCCAAAATTACAAATGCCACTCCTAAACTTGCACCGGAGCTTAATCCCAGAACATAAGGTCCTGCAAGCGGATTTCGGAATAAAGTCTGCATTAACAAACCGCTTATTGAAAGCCCGGTTCCAACTAAAATGGCGGTAATGGCTTTTGGCAAACGGTAATTAATTATAATATATTCCCAGGTTGATTTACTGGCCTCACCACCGGTTAAACTTGCATAAACATCTTTAAACGGAATATTTACTGACCCCAGACTAATGCTGGCAAAAAACATCAGAAGAAGTCCTAAAGCCAAGATGGCAAATAAAATTGTATTTCTTTTTTGGTTCGCCAATTTAATTCAGTTTGGTTGCAAAAGTAAACTCATACCCAGGCAGTAAATCCGGGTGGAAAATTTTGATATAATCTTTGAGTACCAAATCCGGACGGCTTGGGGATAATTCATAATAAATAGTTCCGCCGGTAGCACCAAACTTACTTTCTAAACAATAAACTGATTTATTGGCAAAAGCATCAAATTCACTATAATGCGGATTCGCTTTCTGTAATTCGTCTAGGGTTTTAAAAGAACCCGAAACAATCCAAAAATTGGCTGTTTTGGCTTTATCCAGAACTTTTTCAAATGACAAACCCTGACTTCCTGTTCCTTCTAAATCTGACCATAAATAATTAGCCTGAGCATCTTTCATAAATTGGGCAACCCAACTATTTCCTTTGGCAACATACCAGACATCTTCGTACATCGAACCGTATAAAACAGTAGAACTTGCAGGTTTTTCAGCTACTAATTTCTTAGCCTGATTATAACTTGTAACGATTTTGTCGAACAATTCTTTTGCTTTGTCTTCTTTGCCAAATAAAGCTCCGTAAAGTTTTATCCATTCTGCTTTTCCTAAAGGGGACTGTTCCATCCAATCGCCCTGAATCAATACATTTAAACCACTTTTTTTCAAATTATCCAACATTGGATTATTATTGTCTACTCCAAAAGTCACAATTAAATCCGGTGCTAAATCTATTAACTGTTCTATATTTAATTTTTCGTTTTGACCAACGTTTTTAACAGAACCTTTGTCTATTAATGCTCTTGTTTTTTCAGAAGAAATATAATCTGTATGCGGAAATCCTGTCAGTTTATTTTCGACATTAAGCATTTCAAGAAACGGAATATTCGTTGTTGAAGTAACTACAACAGATTCTAAAGGAACTTTAATAGTAGTATAAGATTGCAAACTATCCGGGACTTTAACATCTTTTTCTTTTAAAACATATTTAAAATTTTTAGTAGCATTTGGCCATGGATTTGAAATCGTTACCACTGAATATCCTTCATGTTTTACGATCGAAAGCCCTGAGGCATATTCTATACTGTTTTGAGGGATTTTAGAAGTTATAATTTCTGTGTTTTCATTTTTCTTACATCCCGTCAGAAGAAAAAAAGATACAATAAAAATAAATTTGGAAAATAAATGTTTCATATAGGTGTTATGGTTTCAGGGAATATGGCATTATTATTGTCTGTTCTCATTGATGTCTTTATCAATAATGACAAAGGTAACGTAATTTATTATTTTTTTTATTTACCTTTATTCTTACAAATTCAGACAAACCAATTTTTACATATTTATGAATAGTCTAAAAACAAAAGTTTGTTCGAGCTGTGAATCCTCTTTTAGCTGCGGAAACATTTCTACTGAAAATAATTGCTGGTGTAATGATTTTCCTCCTATTTTTAATCTTTCAGAAGGAGGAGATTGCCTTTGCCCTAAATGTTTTAAAGAAGCATGCATTGACAAAATTGATGCCTATGTTGAAACTATTACTCCTAAAAAAGCACTTAAAAATAAAGCTATATCTTTACCAAAAACTGAAAAATTAGTTGAAGACATAGACTACTATATCGAAAATGGCAATTATGTTTTTAAAACCTGGTTTCATTTAAAGAGGGGAACCTGCTGTGGAAATGCCTGTCGTCATTGTCCTTATTAACTGTTAGATGTAAAATGTGATTTATTAAATGCGTGAAGATTGAATTTACAAATAAAACTATTCTTTTACATCTCGCTTTTCACAAATCACAAATCACAAATCACAAATCACAAATCACATTTTACATTTTTACATTTTTACATTTTTACATTTTTACATTTCACATTATAAACAATGATTTACTTAATAACCGGAGGCGAACGATCAGGAAAAAGCAGTTATGCACAAAATCTGGCTTTACGACTTTCTGATACTCCAATTTATGTGGCAACGGCCAGAAAGTGGGATGATGATTTTCAAAACCGAATTAACCGTCACCAGCAGGAACGCAACGAACAATGGACCAATATTGAGAAAGAGAAGTATTTGAGCGAAATTGATTTTTCAGGCAAAACTGCCTTGATCGACTGTGTAACGCTCTGGCTGACCAATTTTTTTGTTGATACCAAAAATGATGTTGCCTTATCACTGGAAGAAGCAAAGGCTGAGTTTGAAAAAATAGCCCGTCAACAAAACACCAACCTGATTATTGTAACAAACGAAATTGGTATGGGCGTTCATGCCGATACCCACATTGGCAGAAAATTTACCGAACTGCAGGGCTGGATGAATCAGTTTCTGGCTTCAAATGCTCATGAAGTTGTACTGATGGTTTCAGGAATACCTGTCAAAATAAAAGGGTAGGCAAATTTCAATGACAAAAATCATTATCAATGGCAATTTCAAAAATCAATATAAATAAAGAAATTCCAAATTTTAAATTCCAAATTCCAAAGCGCTGTCTTAACTTTACATAAATTCAAACATTCAGATTGCTTTTTGATATTGAATTTGATGTTTGATATTGTTATTAAAATTGATTTTTGAAATTGCCATTGATATTTGACATTGTAATTGATTTTTGAAAAATGAGCTATTTAGACAATATATTAAAATCACGCCGTGATACCCGACATTTTACAAACGATGCTGTTCCTGACGAAGTGATTGAAAAAGCTTTACAGGCCGGACATTGGGCGCCTTCTGTAGGACTGACCGATGCCACGAGATATTACATCATCAAATCGACAGAAGTAAAAAGCGCTGTTAAAAAGCTGTTTTTGGATTATAATAAAAAGGCCGAGGAACTCACGGATAATCCGGAGCAAAAAGAGCATTATAAATCCCTTAAACTGGAAGCAATTGAAGAAGCTCCAATTGGACTCATCATTGCTTACGACAGATCGGTTCTGAATCAGTTTACGATTGGAACTGTAGGCAGTAATGAGGCAGTAAAATTTAGTTCGGTTTGTGCAGCGCAAAATATCTGGCTCTCGCTGACAGAACAAGGTTACGGAATGGGCTGGGTTTCGATTTTGAATTATTATCAGTTTAAAAAAATACTCGATTTACCCGAAAACATTGAACCTCTGGGCTATTTCTGCATTGGAAAACCAGCTACGAATTATGACAATCAACCGATGTTACAGCAATTGCACTGGAAACAAAAATCGGAAGCACCGGATTGTACTGAAATTAAAAATGTTACTCCAAATTATATTTCTGATTTTGTTTTAAAATCTCAACCTGAAACTGAAAACACAACGAATTTCAGCAGACTTTTACAGGAAAAAATAGATTCTAAAACCAAACCGCTTGGTGCTTTGGGAACTTTAGAAACTTTAGCTTTTCAATTAGGAATCGTTTTTAAAACTTTAAATCCCAAAATAACAAATCCGAATATTGTGGTTTTCGCAGCAGATCACGGAATTGCAAATCATGGTGTGAGTGCTTATCCGCAGGATGTAACCAGACAAATGGTTCATAATTTTCTCGAAGGAGGCGCCGCAATTAATGTCTTCTGCAATCAACATGATATAAAACTCTCCATTGTAGATTCGGGTGTCAATTATGATTTTCCAACGAATGCTAAATTAATCAATGCTAAAATCGCCAAAGGAACCCAATCTTTTTTGCATGCACCGGCAATGAGCGAAACCGAATTGCAATTGTGTTTTGAAAAAGGCAAATTAATTATTGAAACTATTGCCAAAACTGGTTGTAACTGTATTGGTTTTGGTGAAATGGGAATTGGAAACACTTCGACAGCTTCAGTTCTGATGAGCCTTTTAACTGGTTTTTCAATTGAAGAATGTGTTGGAAAAGGAACGGGAGTTCTTGATGACAAATTGATTCAGAAACAAAACCTGCTAAAAAATGCAATCGAAAATTATTCCGGTCCAGCCGAATTAATGCAGCAACTCGCTTACTTTGGAGGTTTTGAAATCATACAGATGGCAAGCGGAATGGTAACGGCTTTTGAAAATAAAATGATAATACTTGTTGATGGTTTTATTTGCAGTGTCGCCTTTTTAATTGCTTCTAAAATAAATCCTGATATTCATAAAAATGCTGTTTTTAGCCATTGCTCCGCCGAAAAAGCACATCAAAAATTATTAGATTATTTAAAGGCAAAACCAATTTTAAATTTAGATTTACGCCTAGGCGAAGGAACTGGCTGTGCAATTACTTTTCCTATTTTAAAATCGGCAGAAGCTTTTTTAAACGAAATGGCCAGTTTTGAAAGTGCAGGCATTAGCAGAAAGTAAATACAATATCAATTGCAAAAATCAATTGCAAAAATCAATTGCAAAAATCAATTGCAAAAATACCACAAACCAATTTCAATGAAAAAAGAACTACATATTTTCTTCACTTGTCTAATGTTTTACACCCGGATTCCATGTCCGAAAAACATCAGTCACGATCCTGAATATTTAAACAAGGCTACGCGTTATTTTCCTTTTATTGGCTGGATTGTCGGGAGCATCTCATTTCTTGTTTTTTATATTGCTTCTCTTTTTCTCTCTACAGAAACGGCTGTAATTTTAGGAATTATCGCTTCAATATTAACAACTGGCGCTTTTCATGAAGACGGTTTTGCCGATGTTTGCGACGGTTTTGGCGGAGGCTGGACCAAAGAAAAAATTCTGACAATTATGAAAGACAGTGCCATTGGTGCTTATGGAGCCATTGGTTTGGTGCTGCTTTTTTTATTGAAATTCAAATTACTCTCAGAAACCATCTCACATTTTACAAATTACAATTTTCTGATTTTTCTTTTGTTTATTTCTGCTCATTCTATAAGTCGTTTAGCCGCAATTTCAATTATTTTTACTCATGAATATTCGCGCGATGACGCTTCCAGCAAAAGCAAACCAATTGCAAAAAAATATAGCTGGAAAGAAGTTTTCGGAGCTTTTTTCTTCGGATTACTGCCGTTAATAGTAGTTTCCTATTTTCAATACAAAATACTTTTCACTTTAATTCCTGTTTTCCTGACTCGTTATTTTATGGCTCATTATTTTCAGAAATGGATTGATGGTTATACAGGAGATTGTTTAGGAGCGACTCAACAAGTTTGCGAAGTAGTTTATTATTTAAGCATTCTTTTTTTATGGAAATTTATCTAGTACGTCATACCGAAACGATCTGCGAAAAAGGAATTTGCTACGGACAATCTGATGTGGATTTGGCAAAACCTTTTGATATTGTTTTTGAAAATATTCTTACGCAATTACCTCAGGAAGCCATTATTTTTTCGAGTCCTTTAAAACGCTGTGTGATTCTGGCAAAATACATTGAAAAGAATATTAAACCCATTTCGTACCAAGAAGACGAACGCTTAAAAGAAATGAATTTTGGCGATTGGGAATTAAAAAACTGGAATGATATTCCGCCCGAACAACTCAATCCCTGGATGGAAAATTTTGTCAACATAAAAGTTGCTAACGGAGAGTCTTTTTCTGAACTTCATAAAAGGGTTAAAAGTTTTTTGTCTGATAAAATTTCAGAAACAATTCATCCTGTCATAATTGTTGCCCATGCAGGCATTATCAGAAGCCTTTTGTGCCACCAAACTTCATTGCCTTTAAAAAAAGCATTCGAAAACAAAGTAAATTTCGGACAAGTTATCAAACTAAACCTGTAATTCCTCTCACTGTTTTGCATTATAATCTGAAAAGTAAAACAAATTTTGAATATTCAATATATTTAACTTTATCTTTGCACCAAATTAAGGTTGTGTTTTTATTAAACACATTAAAAGGGAATCAAGTCAAATCTTGAGCTGTACCCGCAACTGTAAGCTTAGTTCTGTATTAAAGAATGCTTGTTGTTAACTACAAACCACTGTCATATCATACGTGATGGGAAGGTAAACAACAAGACGCAAGCCAGGAGACCTGCCTTTATAAACAAATATCGAACTCTCGGGAAAAAGAGTGTAGAAATTATGATTTTAAAAAAACGATTTACTTTTTGCTTGCTGCTTTTGTGCCAGTTTATTTTGGCGCAACATGACTCTATTACAAAACTGAAAGAGGTTGTTGTATCGGACTCAAATCTTAAAAGATTTTCGAATACACAATCAATTCAACGATTAAGTGATTCTATTATCAGTAAAAATGAATCTTCATTAACTTCCCTTTTAAACTATAACACCGTTATTTATTTTAAAGAAAATGGTTTGGGAATGACTTCATCTCCATCATTTAGAGGAACTACTTCGCAGCAAACAGTTGTGGTCTGGAACGGAATAAACATAAACTCTCAATTACTTGGTCAGGCTGATTTTAATACTATCTCTACACGTAGTTTTAATTCTATTGATGTTAAAGCAGGAGGAGGAAGTGTTGTATACGGCAGTGGTGCAATTGGAGGCACGATTCATTTAAATAATGATTTAAAATTCACCGACACTTTCAAAAATGATTTTCAGATTTACTATGGTGAATTTAATACCTTAAGTGCTGTTTACGGTATTACAGCAGCAACCGAAAAATGGAGTGTGGATGCAAGTTTTACAAGAAACAGCTCAGACAACGATTTTAAATTTGTTGGTCAGGAAGTGTGGAATAAAAACGGACAGTATTACAATAACAGCCTTAATGCCGCCGTAGGCTATAAAATAAACGACAAAAACACTGTTAAGTTTTATAGTGAAATATTTGATGGCGAGCGTCATTTTTCGCTTACTTCTCCAAATGAAACCAAAACCAAATATCAAGACTACAATACCCGAAATTTATTAACCTGGAGCAGTAATTTTAGCAAATTTGAATCTAATTTAAGACTTGCTTACATTTCTGAACATTATAAATATTATGAAGATATAAAAAGGGAAGGTTTTACTTCCGGAGGAGTAAAAAGTTTTATTGGAAAATATGATATTGATTATGCAATCTCTTCTGCAATAAAAGTCAGCACAATTTTAGACTACACAAAAAATAACGGTTTAGGCTCAGGAATTGGCAGAAACAATCGTGAAATTGGCGGAGCAAGCATTTTATGGAAACATAATTTAAATGACAAATGGAATTATGAATGGAGTGCCAGAAAAGAGATTTCAGATGTTTATAAAAGTCCGGTTCTTTTTTCAGCTGGTTCCAGATATAATTTTTCAGATTTTTATCACCTTAAAGTTAATGTGTCCAGAAATTTCAGAATTCCAACCTTTAATGATTTGTACTGGGAAGGAAGCGGTAATCCGGATTTAAAACCTGAAAACTCTTTTCAGGCAGAAATAGGAAACGAATTTAAATATAAAGATTTTCGACTCACGGTTACCGCCTATGGAATGAAAATAAAAGATATGATTCGCTGGCTGCCAAACAATTCTGGAAATTGGTCTCCGGAAAACACAGACAGAGTTACTATTTATGGCGCTGAAGCACTTTTGGGATGGAAAAGAAACTTCAATAAGCATACATTTGATTTTAGCGGAACTTATGCATACACCGTTTCATTAAACGACAAAACTGATAAACAGCTTTTTTACGTACCCTATCACAAACTTACCGGTTCATTATCTTATTACTACAAAAAGCTTTCGGCTTATTATCAAATTATGTACACCGGAGAAATTTTTACCACATCAGATAATAATCCAAAGTACATTTTGGATGCTTATAATGTTTCAAACGTTGGTGCAGATTACAATTTCAGCAAAAAAAATATTTTTAAAATTGGTGTCAGAGTGGCCAATTTATGGAACGAGAAATATGAAGCGCTACCAAGCCGCTATATGCCTGGAAGAAACGCAACTATTTATTTAAACTTAAACTATTAAAAATGAAATTTAAAAATCTTTATTTAGGACTTATTGCATCTGTTTTTTTATTTGCTTCCTGTAGCAGTGATGACAATACTATAATTGATACCCCATTAGGAGCATACGACAATGGCGTATTGATTTTAAACGAAGGGAATTTTAAAACACCAAATGCATCGGTATCTTATATATCTAATGACTTAACGACTTCACAAAACAACATATTTGCTGTTGTAAACCCTACAAAAGTATTAGGAGATGTAGCACAATCATTAAGCTTCAGTGATGACAAAGCGTTTATTGTTGTAAACAATTCTAATGAAGTTGAAGTTGTAAATCGTTACACTTTTCAAAGCCTAGGGACTATTACTGAGAAATTAGAAAACCCACGCTATAGTGTAGTTTTAAACAATAAATTATATGTAACTAATGCTTTGTCAAATGCAGTAACAGTTTATGATGCAAAAACTTATGCCTATTCAAACTCAATATCTGTAGAAAAAACCGTAGAAAAAATTGTAGTAGCAAATAATAAACTTTATGTTATGAATGGTGCTTATGGTTATGGAAATGAAGTTACTGTGATTGACCCTTCAACAAATCAGGTTTTGACAACTATTACAGTTGAAGATGGAATAAATTCTATTGAAGAAAAAAATGGAAGTGTATATGTAATGTGCGGAAATAAGGACAACAGTAAATTGTATAAAATTAATACTAATACTGATACTGCAACATCTATAGAATCAACCACTTTAAAATATGTATCAAATATGGATATTGATGGAGATAAAATTTATTACACGCAAGAAGGCAGTGTGTATGCTATGGATCTAAATGCTGCAACTTTTAGCACAACCCCAATATTTACTAATACTTATGTACAATACTCTACCTTTTACGGATTTGGAGTTATTAATGGAAAAATTTATTCTGGTAATGCAAACGGATTTACACAAGACGGAATTGTTACCATATACTCTTCTACAGGAACAGTATTAAAAACTTTAACTGTTGGCATTGCACCAAATAGTTTTTATTCAAACAATTAAAAAACAAAAATGCCCTTATAATAAAACTGTAAGGGCATTTTTAAACCTTTATTATGATAAAAAAATTACTTTTCACCTTATTACTTACATCATCGATAATTTCTGCACAATCGTATGCCCCCGCAGCAGGTGAGACAGGCAGTACTGCCATAGCAAAAAGCAGTACAGTTTTTATAGGTTGGGCAACCGGTATTACTGTAGTAAGAGGCCCGCAGGATATTGCCAACCCAACAGGTCCTTTGGCTACTGGCGGAACCCCAAATGATGGAATGAAAGGCGGAACATCAGGATCAGGTGTTGTGTGTCTGGGTGACGGCGGGAGCGCAACCTTAACTTTTGATACTCCTATTGCCAATGGCCCCGGATTTGATTTTGCAGTTTTTGAAAATGGATTTAAGACCGGTGGTTCAGGGTTGGCTTTTTTAGAGTTGGCTTTTGTTGAAGTAAGTTCAGATGGAGTTAATTTTTTCAGGTTTCCTTCACACAGTGAAACACAAACTAATACTCAGGTTGGACCTTTTGCCGGAATTGACTGCAGATACATCAACAATCTAGCCGGAAAATATGTCAATGGCTACGGAACCCCTTTTGACTTATCAGACATTGCCGACAATGCATTTTTAGACAAAGACAACATTACACATGTTAAAATAATTGATGTTATTGGTACAATTGATCCATTGTATGCCTCTTATGACAGCTTTGGAAGAATCATTAATGATCCTTACTCAACTCCTTTTCCATCAGGTGGTTTTGATTTAAACGGAGTGGGTGTAATTAATCAAAAAACATTAGGAAATAAAGATTTCAATATTGATTCCGTGACATTATACCCAAATCCGGCTTCAAACATTGTTTATTTGAATACTGAAGAAGAAAAAAGCAGTATTGTAATTTATGACATTAACGGTAAAATTGTAAAAAAACTACCAAAATCAAATCATAAGGAGATTACTGTTTTTGATATGACTTCAGGTACTTATCTTTTTGAAGTGACCCTTCAGGAGAAAAAAATAATCAAAAAAATAATTATAAATTAGTTAATTTTTATTTTTAGATTTTGTTTCTGGACAAAAAGGCTTTCATTTCTGAAAGCCTTTTTTTGTATTTCATAACCTGATGTATCCTGTATCTATGCAAAACTTGGATTAGGAATCGGTTTTATCAGCGATTTTTAAATTCTTATTCCCGGCGGAAGCAATTCTTTATATTTTGGATTTTTTTTAAAAAAAACAGCAATTTTTGGATGAATTGGAACAACTCTGAACTTTTTCTCTATACTCAGTTCCATTATGTTTTTAAGCAGTATATCAATCATGGGCTGATTTTCAAAATTTTCAGGCATGTTAATTTTAGTCAAAAAAATCTTTTTTTCCTGAAATGAATATTCAACACTCAATAAGCCCTCCGGGACTGTAGCCTCAAATTGTCTTGCAAAAGTATTGTCTTTAATTTCCATTACGGCAGGTTCCATATTTATCATGTTTTTGGGGTGAATAAAAAATATTAGAAAATAAACGTGAAAATAATATCAGATAAAATCTTTAAAAAGTGTTTTATCTGTAAAGAATTCAGCTCACAAAGATAATCATTTGATTTTCAACATAACACATTATTATTAAAGAAGTAGAATCATTTTAAATAATAATTGGTTAGTAACTTTATAAAATAATTAAGTATAAGATTTACTCTACATATTAGCAAAAAAGGGTAAATTTATCTTCAACTTAAAACCGCTCTCTGAAAATGAGTAAGATTCCTGTTTATTTTATGCCCGGATTAGCAGCTAGTCCCACCATTTTTGAAAGAATAAAACTTGACGAAACTGTTTTTGAAATGTTTCTGCTCGAATGGAAAATTCCACTTGTAAAAGAATCATTATCTGATTATGCGCTTAGAATCACAAAAAACATCAAACATGAAAATCCGGTTTTAATCGGGGTTTCTTTTGGTGGGATTTTGGTTCAGGAAATAGCCAGACATATCGAAGCCCGAAAAGTTATAATTATTTCGAGTGTGAGGAGCAATACAGAATTCCCAAGGAGAATGAAAATCGGAAAAACCACAAAAGCCTATAAACTGATTCCGATGAAACTCATTTTGAATATTGAAAATCTTGCAAAATACTCTTTCGGAGAAAAAGTAAACAAACGCATCAAATTGTACGAAAAATTTCTGGCTGTCCGGGATTTGAATTATTTACAATGGGCCGTCGAATCTGTTATTTTGTGGAACCGAAATCAAATAGACGAAAAAGTCATCCATATACACGGCGATCAGGACGATGTTTTCCCTATAAAATACATCAATAAATGTATTGTGGTAAAAGGCGGCACTCACATTATGATTTTGAATAAATACAAATGGCTGAACGAAAATTTACCTTCTATTATATTGGAGGACTAAAATAACGTTTACTACTTCTATTGTCATCCTGAGCGGAGTCGAAAGCTTTAGAATTCAAAAAAAGCTTCGACTAAGTTTATCCAGAAAGAAGACGAATGGACTGAGTCTGACATACTGAAAAGAACTTTGATGAAGTAGATTTAATCTATTAAGAAAATTTTATATGAGAATCTTTATAATAATTGGATTACTTCTTTTATTAGGATGTGAATCTCCCAAAAAGAAGTATGATTTTACTTTTTTTAAATGGAATATTCGTGAGTCCTATTATTTGAAGTTCAATTCTTCTGATACGCTTTATTATGTTGATGTGTATGGATATAAGGAAGAAACATCTTTTGCAATTTTAAATAAAGATGAAAAAGAAAGAATTGAAAACATATTAGATACAATTACTTTTCTTAAAGAAGAAGTTTTTGATAATAACATGATTGAAGATGGGCAGACTTATGCTTTTTTATTAAAGAATGATAAGCAATCCAGAAAGTTAAAAATTCATGGTCGTAATGGTCCAACGCAATTTTGGATGTTTGGTGAATCGTTGGAAAAAATTAAAGATAATCATACATTCATTAAAATGAACAAAAAAATTAATTTGAGGGAAATTAATAAAATGGTTATAATGCCTCTTCCTCCAAATTTTAAAGTTGATATTGATTAATAAATTGTTTTTAATGCGCAAACAAAGTCATTGCGAAGAACGAAATAACCTCACTAAGATTGATAATATTAATAAAAGATATGCTGTATGAGATTACTTCGTTCCTCGCAATGACAAAAAAATCCCAAACTCGCTAGAATTTGGGATTTAAAATATTGTAATTTTAGAAAAATTAGATTTTCTTCATTTGTTCTTTCATCATCGTGATTTGTTCTTTCAGCATTCCTTGTCTGTCTAATTTTTTAGCTTCGTTTAATAAATTAGTCGCTTCCAGTTTTCTTCGGCGTGACATGGCTACTCCCGCAAGATTTAATTTTGCTACCGCTAAATCCATATCCATAGACAAACCAAGTTCGATAGCTTTTTTGAAATGCTTCTCAGCCTGATTGATGTTGGTTTGCGACAACATGATTCCGTGAAGGTAATTAAAGTACCCCTGTTGCTTTCTTACCAAAGCAGTTTCAGGATTTTTAATGTATGCCAGCCATTTTTTAGCGCCCTCGAAGTCTTGTTTTCTTAATTTAAGGAAAGCTAAAAGGATAAATTCGTTTTTAAAGTAAAGAAACACAGGAATTGCAGTCAGTAAAATAAGGAAAATTCCATTGCCGATATTACTTTCTGTAAATTGCCAAACGCCAGCGACTACAAGAAGTCCGGCTAAAATAAGTTTAATATTTTTATGAAACATAATAGGTGTATATTTGTAACTGCAAATATAGTAAAATGAATTAAAAATATTTTTATAAAACTACTTGCCAGAAAAAAAAGTCTTTGTATATTTGCACTCGGTTTTGGGATAACGATATTCAAAAACAGAAAAGAGATATTAGATACCATTTTAAAGATACAAAGCAATGAGCAAAAGAACGTTTCAACCATCGAAAAGAAAAAGAAGAAATAAGCACGGATTTATGGACAGAATGGCCTCTGCGAATGGAAGAAAAGTTCTAGCGCGTAGAAGAGCTAAAGGAAGACATAAATTAACTGTTTCTAGCGAGCCTAGACACAAAAAATAATGTTTGTATAAACATACATAAGGCGATTACTTTTTTAGTATCGCCTTTTTTTATACCTTGTTGGTAAAAATTTTCTCAACATTCTAGTTTTTAGCACACTAAGAATGGTTTTTAAAATACTTATATAACTACACAATACATACAAAAATGCCTAAAGACACATCAATTAAATCAGTTTTAATAATAGGTTCAGGACCTATTGTTATTGGTCAAGCTTGCGAATTCGATTATGCGGGATCCCAATCTGCACGTTCGATTCGTGAAGAAGGAATTGAAGTTATCTTAATTAACTCCAATCCAGCGACAATTATGACCGACCCAACCATGGCCGATCATGTTTATCTGAAACCTTTAACTACAAAATCGATTATTGAAATTCTAAAGGAACATCCACAAATTGATGCTGTTTTACCAACAATGGGAGGACAAACAGCTTTAAACTTGTGTCTGGAAGCTGATGAAAAAGGAATCTGGCAGGATTTTGGAGTAAGATTAATTGGTGTTGATGTAAATGCCATCAATATTACCGAAGACAGAGAGCAATTTAAACAATTGCTTCAAAAAATAAATGTTCCTACTGCACCGGCAAAAACTGCTACTTCTTTCCTTGAAGGAAAAGAAATTGCTCAGGAATTTGGTTTTCCACTAGTAATTCGCCCTTCATTTACACTTGGAGGAACCGGAGCTGCTTTTGTTCACAGTAAAGAAGAATTTGACGAAAAACTAACCTACGGATTAGAAATGTCGCCAATCCATGAAGTATTGATTGACAAAGCTTTATTAGGCTGGAAAGAATACGAATTGGAGCTTTTGAGAGATAAAAATGATAATGTTGTCATTATCTGTTCGATTGAAAACATGGACCCAATGGGAATTCATACCGGAGATTCGATTACAGTTGCTCCGGCAATGACATTATCTGATACCACTTTCCAAAAATTACGTGATTATGCCATCTTAATGATGCGCAGTATCGGAAACTTTGCAGGTGGATGCAATGTACAGTTCGCAGTTTCCCCTGACGAAAAAGAAGATATCGTTGCTATCGAGATTAATCCTCGTGTATCCCGCTCTTCTGCTTTGGCCTCTAAAGCGACTGGTTACCCGATTGCTAAAATCGCTTCTAAATTGGCGTTAGGATACAACTTAGACGAATTACAAAACCAAATTACAAAATCAACTTCTGCTTTATTCGAGCCGACTTTGGATTATGTAATCGTAAAAATACCACGTTGGAACTTCGATAAATTTGAAGGCGCCGACAGAACTTTAGGACTTCAGATGAAATCTGTTGGTGAAGTAATGGGAATTGGACGTTCGTTTCAGGAAGCTTTACACAAAGCCACTCAGTCTTTAGAAATCAAAAGAAATGGCTTAGGTGCTGACGGAAAAGGATACACCAATTACGAACAAATTATTGAGAAACTGACTTTTGCCAGCTGGGATCGTGTTTTCGTGATTTATGATGCAATCGCAATGGGAATTCCATTGAGCCGTATTCATGAAATCACAAAAATCGACATGTGGTTCTTAAAACAATACGAAGAACTTTATACATTAGAAAAAGAAATTTCGAACTATAAAATATCTAATCTCCCTAAAGAGTTATTACTTGAAGCGAAACAAAAAGGTTTTGCCGACAGACAAATTGCACACATGATGAATTGTCTGGAAAGCGAAGTACATACTTTACGTATGGACCAAAATATCAACCGTGTATTTAAACTGGTTGATACTTGTGCCGCTGAGTTTAAAGCACAAACACCTTACTATTACTCTACTTTTGAGGCTGAGATCGAAAAAGCAAATGGCGAGCGTTATGTAGATAACGAAAGCATTGTTACTGATAAAAAGAAAATCATCGTTTTAGGTTCAGGGCCAAACAGAATTGGACAAGGAATTGAATTTGATTATTCTTGTGTTCACGGAGTTTTGGCTGCAAAAGAATGTGGTTACGAAACCATCATGATTAACTGTAACCCTGAAACAGTTTCGACAGATTTTGACACAGCGGATAAATTATATTTTGAACCGGTTTTCTGGGAACATATTTACGACATCATTCAGCATGAAAAACCGGAAGGAGTAATTGTTCAGTTAGGTGGTCAGACTGCTTTGAAATTAGCTGAGAAATTATCTAAATACGGAGTAAAAATCATCGGAACCAGTTTTGACGCACTAGATCTTGCAGAAGACAGAGGTAGATTCTCAGACTTATTGAGAGAATTACATATTCCTTTCCCACAATTCGGAATCGCTGAAACAGCTGATGAAGCTTCTGCCCTTGCAGATACTCTTGACTTTCCGTTATTGATTCGTCCTTCTTATGTATTAGGTGGTCAGGGAATGAAAATCGTTATCAACAAAAAAGAACTGGAAGAACACGTAATCAATTTATTGAAAACAATTCCAGGAAACAAATTGCTTTTAGACCATTATTTGGCAGGAGCAATCGAAGCTGAAGCTGATGCTATTTGCGATGCTGACGGCAATGTTTATATCATCGGAATTATGGAACATATCGAACCTTGTGGAGTTCACTCCGGAGACAGCAACGCCACTTTACCTCCTTTTAACTTAGGAGAATTCGTAATGCAGCAAATTAAAGACCATACTGAAAAAATAGCAAGAGCATTAAAAACAGTAGGTTTAATCAACATTCAGTTTGCAATAAAAGACGACACAGTTTACATCATCGAGGCAAACCCCAGAGCTTCCCGAACGGTTCCGTTTATTGCAAAAGCTTACGGAGAGCCTTATGTTAACTATGCTACCAAAGTAATGTTAGGACACAATAAAGTAACTGACTTTGATTTTAATCCAAAATTAAACGGATATGCCATCAAGCAGCCGGTTTTCTCTTTCAGCAAATTCCAAAATGTAAACAAAGCATTAGGGCCAGAAATGAAATCGACAGGAGAAAGCATCTTGTTTATTGATGATTTAAAAGACGATCAATTCTACGAATTGTACTCAAGAAGAAAAATGTATTTGAGCAAATAATCTCAATTTCAATAAAAAAAGCCTCAAAATTTTAGATTTTGAGGCTTTTTTGCATTTTAATAAAATTTATTTTTTTTATTCGTTTTGGCTAAATGACATATTATCCCTTGTATTTTTTTGCACTGAAATAGCACCAAACAATGCTAATAAAAAAGCAAAAGCATAAAAACCTTTTTCGCTTGGCAAAATAGTTGCATTCCAAAGCCCAACGACTAACAGTACGATTGACAAAAGAGTTCCGAACCAGCAAATACCGTAATAAATATCCGTTACGGGAAGATTTTCAAGTCGGTCCCTGACACTTTTCTGCAAGGAGACAACAGCAAAAAGACCAAACATTAAAACGGTAAAATAATATCCTTTTTCGTTTAAAAGCATTTCCGCTCTTGCAAGCCCAACTATAAATCCAACTGTTCCAGCTCCCAGAGCTATCCATGATGCCGCTATAAAGGCATTTGATGTTTTTTGTATCATATTTATTATTTTGGTAAGTCACAAATATAGCCAAGTAGCTTTACTTTTTAAATAAAACACAAGTATTATTCAGCAAAATCTCTCAAATACACAAAAAGCCCCAAGTAGAGGCTTTCTGAATTTAATTTATAAAAATATATTATTTTATTAGTTGCTGTAAAGGTTTTAATTGTTCCATGTCGATTTTTGATTCTTTCAAAACAGTCATTAAAGTCAGGATGTTATTGGGATTCATATTTTTTCCTAAAACACGAACAACAGCAAAACCGTTTTCTTTTCTGTTTGCAAAAATCACAAATTCTTCTATGTTATCATCAGTACCCACAAAACTTACAGAAGCACCATCTTTACCGGAACCAACCTTCATTAATTCCTGATATTTAGGATTTTTTAAAATCGCTTTTACTTTAGTCCTCTCTGCTTCAAATTGTGTCTGATTTTTATCATTTACCTTAAAAGCCAGTATATTCATTTTATCAAACGAATTTAAAGCTTCGGATTGTTCAGTAGATAATTTTGTTTTATCAATATTCAAAATATCAGGCGAAACGTCAAGCGCTATAAAATCTTTATTCTCCGTATTCTCTACAAAATATTTTTGCAACGAAGGTTCAGAATTACAACTTATTAAAGTTAGTAATACAACAAGAATTGAGGTGAAAAAACCGGCTTTCATCTTACTT
Source organism: Flavobacterium pectinovorum (assembly GCF_022802975.1). Classification (GTDB taxonomy): domain Bacteria; phylum Bacteroidota; class Bacteroidia; order Flavobacteriales; family Flavobacteriaceae; genus Flavobacterium; species Flavobacterium pectinovorum_B. Next base: position 460,254 of record NZ_JAFEVZ010000002.1, on the reverse strand, counting down.
TTTGCCTTTAGAGGCTTTTTTTAAGTCTGTACCTCCCGGTAATTTCATTTTATCTGTAAGGACAGCTATTTCGTTTAAATCAAAGTTCCCAGTTAAAGACAACAACACAGTTTCTTCATTTTTCGAACCATCAATAAACATAAACAACTCTTTTATATTAGTGTCATTGGCAGTAGATTTAATGTAAATTTTTACATTTTTTCCACTATCATTAATACGCATTAACTCTTCCAGATTTGCCGTTTTAATATATTTTTCTGCTAACACTCTCATCTCAGCTTCCACTTTAGGGTTTTCGGTTTTAAACACTTTTAAATTATCCAGCTTTTTAATAAGATTCATGTATTGCTGGGTTTCTTTATCAGAAGCATCTACTTTTACCTTACTCATTATGTCAAACATTTTTTTATTAACAATTACAGACGTTACGTCGTCCTGACCATCAAATTTATCAAATGCATTTTGGGCATAAAAAGCATGAGTAAAAAGGGCCAAAATTACTGTTATGATGAAATTTTTCATGTTATATTAAATTAAGTTTATTGTTTAAAAATTTTATTTTTTGATTGCTCGTATTCTTTAATATAGTGTACACTTTCTATACCTACATTCACATTGTTTGATAATAAAGCTAAAGCTTTTTGCGTTGCAGCAAGAGCCTCTTCAGGATTATCATAGGTTCCTAATTCTGATTTCGCCACAACATTATCTGTACTATTGTCACTCACATAATAAAAGGTCCCAATCCCCAGTAAAACAACAACAGAAGCCGCAATTGATAACCACCCCACATTTTGTTTTTTAGTTTGTAGTGGAATTTCTTGCGTCAATTTTTGTTCTTTTACCTGAGAGAAATAACCAAAAATTGGCTGATATTGCTTTAAATGCTGCGCAACATTTAAAGAAGAAAAGTATTCTTTCAATTCTTTTTCTTCAGCAATAGTCGTTTCTCCCTGAAAGTATTTTTCTAATATATTTTCTATTCTATTTAATTCCATAACCGTGTGTGTTAACCATTGATTCTCTTATTTTTTTCCTTGCCCTCGAAAGCGCTACCCGAATAGCCGTTTCATTCATATTGACAATTTTGGCAATTTCGTCAAATTCATATTGTTCAACATCACGTAACTGAATTAGTATTTGAAGTTGCTCAGGCAGCTGATTTATTATTTTTTCAACCCATTCTAAACTATCCGTGTCTTCAAGTTTTTTATCTAATTGAGGCTCTCGATCTGTAAAATTATCATGCACAATTTTAAGATTACCTGCCCTTTTGGATTTTAATTGATCCAGACAATAATTTTTTGTCATTGTCATTGCCACGGCTTCAACATTATTGTAAGCATCCAAATTGTCTTTTTTGTTCCATAATTTCTCCATTACTTCCTGAGTTGCATCTTCGGCCTCTTCCGTACTGGTTAATAATCTTTTTGCCAGACGAAAAACTTTATCTTTAAAAGAATTTATTAATTCTATAAATACAACCTGGTTCATATCTGGTTATTTATTGATTTAATCAGACCTATGCGATTCACATATTTCTATCGATGTTTTTTTGACCATTTTACGGTCATAATCATTTTATAAATCAAAGTTGGTTTGTTAGCTTATATAGTCAAGACGAGGGAGCATTATTTTTGTTACAAAACAAGTTAAAAAATATTGTAAAAAAAACTGCACGTTTATTATAGTTAAAACTAAAGATACTATTTTTACGTTTATACTATATTGAAACCAAACATTATATGAAAATATTATCGAGAAATTTAGTTTTATTATTTTTAGCAATATTTAGCCTGCAGTCTTGTGAAGATAACGATGATGTTGCCATTTCAAAAGATTTACAAATAAATAGTTTCATCCTGAGAGGATTAAATGAAGTTTATTTATGGCAGGCCGATGTTCCTGATTTAGCTGATGACCGCTTTGCAAATCAAGGAGACAGGGATGCTTTTTTAAAAGGATATTCTGAACCGGAAAATTTATTCCAGGATTTACTAAATAAACCGAAAAGCAAATATCCTATTAAAGAAGCTATCGATCGTTTTAGCTGGATTGTAAACGATTATACTGTTCTGGAACAGGAATTAAACGGAATTACAAAAAATAGCGGTATTGATCTTGGATTAGGCAGGCAATCTGAAGGATCTGATAATTTGGTAGGTTATGTTCGTTATATAATTCCAAACTCAGACGCATCGAAGAAAGACATTAAACGTGGAGATTTATTTACAAGTGTAAATGGAATACCTCTTACTGAATCAAATTACAGATCACTACTTTTTAATTCTGATTCTGATAGTTATACCTTAAATTTAGCCGAATATAATGGTAGTGCTTTTATTTTAAACGGTAAGTCTGTATCGTTAACAAAAACAGTTTTAGAAGAAAACCCAATTTTAATCAATAAAACAATAACTTCCGGAAACCATAAAATAGGCTATCTGATGTACAATGGTTTTTATGCCGAATATGATAATGAACTGAATCAGGCTTTTGGAAAACTGAAAGCAGAAGGAATAACCGATTTAGTTTTAGATTTAAGATACAATGGCGGTGGCTCTGTTCGCTCTTCAATTAGATTAGCAAGTATGATTACGGGACAGTTCCCAAATAACATCTTCTCGAAAACACAATATAATGCCAAACAAACCGCAAAGTTTAGTTCTAAACAGTTAGAGTCTCTAAATAATAAATTTGTATCTACATTTGACGGAAATCCTGTAAACAGTTTAAAATTAAATAAGATTTACATTATAGCAACAGAAAGTACAGCTTCTGCGAGTGAATTGATCATTAATGGATTAAAGTCATACATTGAGGTAATTCAAGTTGGAGCAACAACTGTAGGTAAAAATGTTGGTTCTATTACGGTTTACGATTCACCATCTTTATCAAAAACAAAAGTAAATCCAATACATAAATATGCCATGCAGCCTTTAGTTTTTAAAATTACTAATAAAGATAATTTTGGAGATTATACAGGAGGCCTAGAGCCAACACCAACCTATGAAATACAAGAATATGTAAATACGTATGGAGTTTTAGGAGAAGCATCCGGAGTTTTAAACGACGGATCCGAGCCTTTACTTAACCTTGCGGTTTCAAGAATTATAGGTTCTTCGACAGCCAAAAGAATACAAACTAAGAAAATCCAAAACCTTCCTTATTTTACAGACTCAAAATCAATGCGTCGTTTTGGAAAAGAAATGTATATAGAAAACCCAACAACAGGCTTTTAAATACAAAAAACCCAACAAAATAAAAATACCTCCAAAAGTCAACAAAACTATTTGGAGGCATTTTTTATAAAGAGAAAATAATTATTACTTTTCAATTTCTCTCATAGAATCCATTTTTTTATGTGCTAAGAAACCGGCAACATCTTCAAAATGTTCTTTCACTCTTTTATTTCCAAATTCAAAAACCTTAGTTGCTAATCCATCAAGGAAATCACGGTCGTGAGAAACCAGAATTAATGTTCCGTCAAAGTCACGGAGCGCATCTTTGATGATATCTTTAGTCTTCATATCAAGGTGATTGGAAGGCTCATCCAGAATCAATAAATTCACTGGCTCCAACAATAATTTAATCATTGCCAGACGTGTTTTTTCTCCTCCTGAAAGCACTTTTACTTTTTTAGTTATATCATCGCCCTGAAACATGAACGCCCCTAAAATATTTTTGATCTGTGTTCTGATATCCCCTACTGCAATTCCATCAATTGTTTCAAAAATGGTTGCATTTTCATCCAACAAAGCCGCCTGATTTTGAGCAAAATATCCAATTTGTGCATTATGTCCTATTTCAACGCTTCCTGAATCAACACCAATTTCTTTCATGATTGCTTTAATCATGGTCGATTTTCCTTCTCCGTTTTTCCCAACAAAAGCCACTTTCTGACCACGTTCAATTACAATATTGGCATCTTTAAAAACCACATGATCCCCATATGATTTAGCCATTTCTTTTACAATAACAGGATATTGACCGGAACGTGCCGCAGGCGGGAATTTTAAACGCAATGCCGAAGTATCTACCTCATCTACCTGAACAATTTCAAGTTTCTCAAGCATTTTTACCCGTGACTGAACCGCATCAGTTTTAGAAAAAGTTCCTTTAAAACGATCAATAAATGCTCTGTTGTCAGCAATCATTTTTTGCTGCTCATCATACGCTTTCTGCTGATGAATACGTCGGTCTTTTCTAAGTTCTAAATAATGAGAATATTTTGCTTTATAATCATAAATTCTTCCCATAGTAACTTCGATTGTACGGTTTGTAATATTATCTACAAACGCTCTATCGTGCGAAATTACCACAACTGCCTTAGCCTGAGTCAACAAAAAGTCTTCTAACCACTGAATACTTTCAATATCCATGTGATTGGTAGGCTCATCCAGCAAAATTAAATCCGGTTTTTGCAAAAGAATTTTAGCCAACTCTATACGCATTCTCCAACCTCCTGAAAATTCAGAAGTCTGACGTCCAAAATCTTCACGCTCAAAACCTAAACCAACTAAGATTTTCTCAACTTCAGCTTCGTAATTTACTTCTTCAATCGCATAATATTTTTCACTTAAGTCAGAAACTCTTTCGATTAATTTCATGTAAGCATCACTTTCATAATCGGTACGAACGGTTAGTTGCTCGTTGATTTCGTCAATTTCAGCTTTCATGCTAAAAATTTCACCAAAGGCTTTTGACGCTTCTTCCATTACAGTTGCGCCATCTTGTGTCAATAAATGCTGAGGCAAATAGGCCACAACTGCATCTTTTGGAGTCGAAATACTTCCGGTTGAAGGTTTACTTTGACCCGAAATTATTTTTAAAAGTGTCGATTTTCCCGCACCATTTTTACCCATAAGGGCTATTTTATCATTTTCATTGATAGCAAAAGAAACATCGCTAAATAATGTAGTTCCGCCAAACTGAACCGAAATATCGTTAACTGTAATCATTACTTTTTGTGAATTTGTTTAATCGGTTAATCGTTATATCTGACTACCCATTTTTTTCGTGGTGCAAAGATAGATTTAATTAAAGAATGTGGCAATTCTAAATGTGGCAATTTGTCAATTAGCCAATTAGATAATTTCCTAAACTCCTAACAAAACAAAACCCGGCAGATTTTAAAATCTGTCGGGTTTACTAAAAATTATCTCATTGGTTAATTATCTCATTGACACATTAATCCTTTCTCCATTTTTTTGTTTCCTCAAAAACATGTTCTAAGATCGCAGCTTCTGTTTCATCAAATTCTATGTTTCGGCGTGCCATAACCAGTTTTGCAGTTTCAAAAGCTTTTTTGGTAATATAAGTCGTAAAGCCCGCAGCTCCTCCCCATGAAAAGCTCGGAACAAAATTACGAGGAAAACCGCTTCCGAAAATATTAGCACTCACCCCTACTACCGTTCCGGTATTAAACATGGTATTGATACCGCATTTACTGTGATCTCCCATCATTAAACCACAAAACTGAAGTCCGGTTTTAGCAAAACCTTCTGTTTCATAACTCCATAATTTTACTTCTTCATAGTTATTTTTCAGGTTCGAATTATTGCTGTCTGCACCAATATTACACCATTCACCTAAAACAGAATCACCTAAAAATCCATCATGTCCCTTGTTTGAATTCGCAAAAAGAACAGCATTTTTTACCTCTCCTCCTATTCTGGATCCGGGACCAACTGTAGTAGCTCCGTACACTTTTGCATTCAGTTTTACCTGTGCATTTTCGCATAAAGCAAAAGGACCACGAATTACGGTTCCTTCCATAATTTCGGTATTCTTACCTATATATATTGGTCCGGTCGAAGCATTCAGCGTTACAAACTCCAGTTTCGCTCCTTCTTCAATAAATATATTTTCCGGCGCTATAACATTTACACTTTTCGGAATTGGCTGTGATTTTCTGTCTTCTGTCAGATAAGCGAAATCCGCACGAATTGCAGCATCATTTTTAGAAAAAATATCCCAGGTATGTTCAACAGTTAAACAATCATCGTTATACTGAATAATTTCATACGAATCAAAGTCAACCTCCTCTTGATTTTCAGTTGTAAAAAAAGCAATTACATCATCGCCTTTAAAAATAGCCTGATTTTCTTTTAGCTCCGAAATCAACTCTACAAGTGTATCGTTAGGCAAATATGCTGCGTTTATCATTACATTTTCCTCCATTTCCACCATTGGAAATTTTGCAGATAAATATTCTTCGGTAATTGTAGTAATGGTTGAACCCAAACGTGCTTCCCATTTTTGACGAATCGTCATAATTCCGATTAGAATATCAGCCACGGGCCTTGTAAAAGTAAAAGGTAATAAAGCATTCCGAACGGGACCGTCAAAAAGAATATAATTCATAAATAATAAATTTGGTACTTGTTAAAATCTTGATTTGGTTATCAGGTTCAAAGTTACAAATATTTTATTTGTGTCATTTATGCTGTAGCAGATATAGACTGTTTTTTTTACCGCAAAGTCCGCAAAGTTTTTTTTTAATACAAAGTTTAGAAAAAATGCAAAAGTTCGCAAAGCTTTATAAAAACTTTACGAACCTTGCGTAAACCTTAGCGTTTAAATTTTCGCATAAAAAAAGCCTCCCAAATTAGGAAGGCTTTTATATAATTTTAAACAGCTATTATTTTTTAGCGTGTTTTGCATATTTAGTTTTGAACTTGTCAATACGTCCTGCAGTATCGATAAGTTTAGATTTACCAGTATAAAAAGGGTGAGATGTTCTAGAAATCTCCATTTTTACAACTGGATACTCAACTCCGTCAACTTCAATTGTTTCTCTTGTATCTGCAGTAGATTTAGTGATAAAAACGTCATCATTTGACATGTCTTTAAATGCAACTAATCTGTAATTTTCCGGGTGGATTCCTTTTTTCATCTTTTCTTTTATTTATTGTTTCAGAGCATTTTTATTTTGAAGCTTTTTCATGGTTAGAAAAAGGTGTAAACAAAGGATACTCTTTTTGTTTAAAAATTTAATTATTTTTGAGTGTGCAAATTTACAATTCTTTTTTAATAAACAAATACTTAGCCCACTTTTTTTTAGTTAAATTCAAAAAGCTTTTTTATCCTCCATATATTGGGAATTGCTATATTTGTGGATTAATTTTAAAACATATAGAAAATATGATTAACGAAGTTATAAAGAAGAATGGAATTACTTATGGCATAATGATCGGAATTGCGTCTGCATTAATTACTGCCACAATATACACAATTGATTTAAACCTGTTTACTGCATGGTGGATGGGATTATTGGGTATCGTTATCAGCCTGACTATATCAATCATTTTACTTTCTAAAACCAAGAAAGAGCTAAATGGTGTTTTCCCTTTTAAAGAAGCTTTTACTACTTATTTTATAGCAGCCGTAATTGGGATTCTGATTTCTACTTCTTTCAACATCGTTCTATTTAACGTGGTTGATCCTGCAGCAAAAGACACCTTAAGCGAATTAATGATTAAATATACGGTAAACATGATGCAAAAATTTGGAACTCCTGCATCTGTAATCAATGAAACTATTGAAAAAATGAAATTATCTAATCCTTATTCTACTTTTGAGTTATTAAAAGGATCCGTTTTTGCAATTGTAATCAGTGCCGTTTTTGGATTAATTTTTGCAGCATTTTTTAAAAGCAAAACTACACAAGAATAAAATATAAATGAATTTATCTATACTTATACCGCTTCTAAACGAAGAGGAATCACTTAAAGAACTCTATACATGGATTATTAAAGTGATGCAATCCAACAATTACTCTTATGAAATCATTTTTGTGGATGATGGCAGTACAGATGATTCGTGGAATATTATCGAAAGTTTTTCTAATGAAAACCCGAATGTAAAAGGGATTCGTTTCATGAAAAACTTCGGAAAATCGCAGGCATTACATGCCGGTTTTGCAAAGGCTCAAGGGGATGTGATCATTACGATGGATGCCGATTTACAGGACAGCCCCGATGAAATTCCGGGATTATACGAAATGATTACAGCTCAGAAATATGATTTAGTTTCAGGCTGGAAAAAGAAACGTTACGACTCGGTTGTGGCAAAAAACCTTCCTTCGAAATTATTTAACTGGGCAGCAAGAAAAACTTCAGGCGTTGAATTAAATGATTTTAACTGTGGCTTAAAAGCTTACCGAAATGTGGTCGTAAAAAACATAGAAGTTTCAGGCGAAATGCACCGATATATTCCGGTTCTGGCTAAAAATGCCGGATTTGGAAAAATTGGCGAAAAGGTGGTCATACACCAAGCCAGAAAATATGGTGAAACCAAATTTGGAATGGAACGTTTTATTAACGGATTCCTTGATTTAATTACAATTTGGTTTTTATCACGATTCGGAAAAAGACCAATGCACCTGTTTGGCGCCATTGGTTCTTTTATGTTTATCATTGGATTTTTAGCTGCCGGATACATTGGAGTTTCAAAACTATACCATATGTATACCGGAATGAAATATACCCTGGTTACAAATAACCCATGGTTTTACATTGCACTGACTACAATGGTTTTGGGAACTCAGCTGTTTTTGGCCGGGTTTTTAGGCGAAATTATTTTACGTACTAAAAGCAATGAAGCACGTTATAAAGTATCCCGGGAGGTTAATTTTTAACGAGAAGCTCTAGCCCTGATGGAAACGGCATCCTTTTGTGGCAGGGTTTGCCACAAAAGATATAGTGGACAGCAGGATTTAGCTCCTGAAAAATACTTATCTTTAATTTAAAACATTAAAAAGAGATTTACATGAATATAGCACCTAATATTTTAAGCGCCGTAAACGAATGGCTGACACCTACATTTGACAAAGAAACACAAGCTGCTGTCAAGGAATTAATGACTACATCACCAAAAGAACTTGAAGAAAGTTTTTACAAAAACCTTGAATTTGGCACTGGAGGAATGCGTGGTGTTATGGGTATTGGAAACAACAGAATCAATAAATACACACTTGGAAAAAACACACAGGGTCTTTCTGATTACCTGCACGAAGTTTTTCCAAATCAGCCAATAAAAGTGGTTATCGCTTACGATTGCCGTCACAACAGTAATACGCTGGCAAAAGTAGTAGCTGATGTTTTCTCTGCAAACGGGATTCAGGTTTACTTATTTTCAGATTTAAGACCAACTCCTGAATTGTCATTCGCTCTTAAATATTTAGGATGTCAATGCGGAATTGTTTTAACAGCTTCTCATAATCCACCGGAATACAACGGTTATAAAGTGTACTGGGAAGACGGAGGACAAATAGTTCCTCCTGAGGATGGTGCTATTATCAACGTAATTGAAAGTTTGAATTACGATAAAATCAAATTCAATGCAAACGAAAGTCTGATTCAGTATATTGATACCGAAATTGACAAGGCTTTCGTAAAATCATCTATCGAAAACGCAAGTTTTAATACTCCGGCTGAAGCCAAAGACAACCTTCACATTGTTTTTACTTCTTTACACGGAACTTCTATAAAATCTGTGCCTGACACTTTATCTGAGGCTGGCTATAAAAATGTTCACATTGTTCCTGAGCAGGCAATTCCTGACGGAAATTTCCCTACTGTTAAATCTCCAAATCCAGAAGAACCGGAAGCGTTGACTATGGCTTTGGCTTTGGCTGACAAAACCAATTCGGATATTGTAGTAGGAACCGATCCTGATTGCGACCGTTTAGGTGTTGCTGTTCGTAATAATGACGGCAAACTGATTTTGCTTAACGGAAATCAGACCATGGTTTTAATGACTTCTTTCCTTTTGAAACAATGGAAAAAAGCAGGCAAAATCAATGGAAAACAATTTGTTGGCTCCACTATTGTTTCGACTCCGATGATTATGGAACTTGCAACCAATTATGGCGTTGAATGTAAAGTTGGCTTAACAGGCTTTAAATGGATTGCCAAAATGATTAAGGATTTCCCTGAACTTCAATTTATTGGAGGTGGCGAAGAAAGCTTTGGTTTTATGGTTGGTGATGCTGTTCGTGATAAAGATGCCGTTGCTGCCACTTTATTAATCTGCGAAGTTGCTGCTCAGGCAAAGGCCGCAGGAAGCTCTGTTTATAAAGAACTTTTACAACTTTATGTAGAAAATGGTTTCTACAAAGAATACTTGGTTTCTTTAACTAAAAAAGGAATCGAAGGTCTGGAAGAAATCAATCAGATGATGATTAATTTAAGAGAAAATCCTTTGAAAGAAATCAACGGACAAAGAGTAATCATGGTTGAAGATTACGACTCTTCTATTGCTTTGAATTTATTGAGTGGTGAAGAATCTGTGATGGATATGCCAAAATCAAACGTTTTGATTTATTACACCGAAGACGGCTCTAAAATTTGCGCAAGACCAAGCGGAACAGAACCTAAAATCAAATTCTACATCAGCGTGAATGCTGAAATTGAATCGGTTTTGGATTTTGAGGAAGCAGAAAAATTCTTAGATCAAAAAATACAAAATATCATTGCAGACATGCAATTGAAGTAGTCAATGAGCAACAAAATTGACACAAATAATAAGCCAGAACTATTAGATTCAATCATTGGATTAATAGATCAGACTCGTCATTTTGTTGCCAAAACAGTTAATCAGGAACTAACACTCCTGTATTGGAAGATTGGAAAAAACATCAATGATGAGATTCTAAAAAACGACAGGGCGGATTATGGAAAGAAAATAATCCCTGCATTAAGTGAAGCTTTAAGTCAAAGATACGGAACAGGCTTTAACAAAAGGAATCTGCAAAGTTTCATTAAATTAAACTCTGTAATACAAGACTTTACAATTTTGCACACAGTGTGTGCAAAATTGAGTTGGTCGCATATCAGAACTTTAATCTATATTGAAAACGATATCAAAAGAGAGTTCTACATTCAGATGAGCATACACGAACGCTGGAGTGTTAGAACACTGCAAGAACGTATGGACAGCATGCTGTTTGAAAGAACCGCTATTAGTCAAAAACCGGAACAAACTATCCTTAATGATTTAGAATTATTAAAGACTACAAAACAAATCAGTCCTGATTTAACTTTTCGTGATCCTTACTTTTTAGATTTTCTAGGACTTCATGACACTTATTCTGAAAAAGATTTAGAAAGCTCAATTCTCGCGCAGCTTCAAAACTTCATAACTGAAATGGGTAGTGAATTTGCCTTTCTTGCCCGACAAAAAAGAATCGTAATTGATGATGAAGATTTTTACATAGATCTTCTTTTTTATCATAGAGGTTTGCGACGTTTGGTTGCGATTGATTTAAAATTAGGAAAATTCAAAGCTAACTACAAAGGCCAGATGGAACTATATCTTCGCTGGTTAGAGAAAAACGAACAAAAAGAAGGAGAAAACAAACCAATTGGATTAATTTTGTGCAGTGAAAAATCACCAGAACAAATTAATTATTTAATGCTTGATAATGATGAGCAAATCAAAGTTTCAGCTTATTTAACCCAATTACCAGAAAAAAAATTATTACTGGAGAAACTCGAAAGAGCCATCGCCATAGCAGAAAACAATATCCATAAAAATGAGTAATTTCAAAAAAATACTACCTTTTATATACCCTTATAAAAAATATGCTTATCTAAACATTTTTTTTAATGTTTTATATGCACTTTTTAGTACCCTTTCGTTTATGGCATTAATTCCGATGATTCAGGTTCTATTTGACAAAACAAAAAGAAACACTGTCATGCCTGCTTATGAAGGAATTGCACATATAAAAGAATATGGAGAAAATTATTTAAGTTACTATATCACAACTAATACCGATCAAAACAACCCCGGCTTTGTACTTTCGGTTATGGTAAGTATTATTATTTCTATCTTTCTATTAAAAAACCTGGCCGATTATCTGGCAATGTTTTTTGTTACTTATTTACGAAATGGTGTTTTGAAAGATATGCGAAATGCGATGTATAAAAAAACACTGGAATTACCACTAGCCTTTTTTTCTGAAAAAAGAAAAGGTGATGTTATCTCGAGAATTTCTGCAGATGTAAATGAGGTTCAGAATTCTTTTTTAGCTATTTTAGAACTTATTGTAAAAGAGCCTTTAACTATCATTTTTACAATTATCGCTATGCTAATCCTTAGCGTAAAACTAACATTATTTGTTTTTGTTTTCATTCCGGTTTCAGGATATATTATTTCTTTAATTGGCAAACAGCTTAAAAAAAAATCCAGTAAAGCACAACAGGAACAAGGTACTTTTTTATCAACTATTGAAGAGACCATTGGAGGATTAAAAGTTGTCAAAGGATATAATTCTGAAAATTATTTCAATACTGTATTTCAAAATTCGACAGATCGCTTCTTTAAATTATCTAACAGCATTGGACATCGTCAAAACTTAGCTTCTCCGGCAAGCGAATTTATGGGAATCATGGTTATTACTATTTTATTATGGTATGGAGGTCAAATGGTTTTGATTGAAAAAACACTGGACGGAGCATCATTTATTGCTTACATGGGACTGGCATATAACATTCTTACACCGGCAAAGTCAATTTCGAAAGCATCTTATGCCGTAAAAAGAGGAAATGCAGCTGCTGACCGTGTACTGGAAATTTTAGAACAGGAAAATACGATTACTTCTAAAGAAAATGCTTTCGAAAAAACAACTTTTGACAACAACATTAGTGTTCAAAACATTAATTTTAAATATGAAAATGAAACAGTCCTTAAGGATTTTTCACTTCAAATTAAAAAAGGACAGACTGTCGCTTTGGTTGGACAATCCGGAAGCGGAAAAAGTACTATTGCAAACTTGCTTACCCGTTTTTATGATGTAAACGACGGAACAATTTCTATTGATGGAATCAACATCAAAGATATGAACCTGCAGTCACTTCGCAGCTTAATGGGATTAGTTACTCAGGACAGCATTTTATTTAATGACACCATAAAAGCTAATATTTCGCTAGGAAAATTAAATGCTACAGATGATGAAATCATAGAAGCTTTAAAAATCGCTAATGCGTATGAATTTGTAAAAGAATTACCTTTAGGAATCTACACCAACATTGGCGACAGCGGAAATAAATTATCAGGAGGTCAAAAACAGCGTTTGTCTATTGCGCGTGCCGTATTAAAAAATCCTCCAATCATGATTTTGGACGAAGCAACATCAGCCCTTGATACTGAAAGCGAAAAATTTGTTCAGGTTGCCCTTGAAAACATGATGCAAAACAGGACTTCAATTGTGATCGCTCACCGTCTTTCTACAATTCAAAAAGCAGATATAATTGTTGTAATGCAAAAAGGACAAATTGTAGAACAAGGAACTCATGATGAATTAATTGCACACAACGGCACTTATAACAAACTGGTGACAATGCAGTCTTTCGAATCTTAAAATTCACGCAAATAATCATCTTGACTTACACAGATTAAGGAAACATTAAAACTGATTTTAATTTCCTTAATCTGTGTTTATTTTTATAACTTTAGGTGAATAAGAATAAATCATTTAATTTCTCTCAAAATGTATCTTAACAACCCAAACATAAAACTACCCGACGATCCTGATACTATCGTTTGGAAATATCTTGATTTATCTAAATTTCTTGATTTACTGCTTTCGAAAAAACTATTTATGTCCCGTTCTGATAAGTTTGAAGATCAGTATGAAGGCACCTTTAGCGAACCAACTTATGAGGAAATAAAAAAACTGGCTACTGACAACCCGGAATTTTTAAATTACTACAAAACACACCGCGAAAAAGTAGCCGTTAGCAGTTGGCATATTAACGAATACGAATCATTCGCAATGTGGCAGATATTTACCCAAAACAGTGAAGGATTAGCCATTCAGTCAACCATTGGGAGATTACAAAAAGCCGTAAAACCAGAAAACAATTTTGACCAGTATATTGGCGAAGTAAATTATATCGACTACAAAAAAGAATACATCCCGTTTGATGATATGTTTTTCCCCTTTTTGTTTAAACGAAAAAGTTTTCAGTACGAACGGGAAGTCCGAATTATTACCGACACCTCTAAAAGTGAATTAAAGCTGAATGACGGTATAAAAATCAACGTTGACATCAACCAACTGATTGAAAAAATATATATTCATCCCAAATCTGAAAACTGGTATAAAAAATTAGTAATTGAATTGGTAGAACGCCTCGGATTTGGATTTGAAATAGAAAAATCTGATTTAGAAAGTGATATCTTAATCTAAGGTTCTAAGTTGCTGAGACACTAAGATTTTAAGTTTTTTTTAGCCACGAATTCACGAATTATTTATTTCTTAACTCATACAAATAACCCTATATGAAACACTTACTCCTGTCTTCAATGACAATCTTTCCATTTTTCTTGTAATAATAGACAGAATCTGATTTAGATTTCTTTACTACGGAATTCCCTATTTCAATTCCTTCATAAAAAACATATAATCAACCTATTTTCTTTTTCCAGAATTTAAATATAAATAATGGGGATTTCGACCTTCTCCTTCGGCAACTTTTTTATAAACAACTCCTGAGAAACTATCCTCATTTTCTTCTTTATATTTCTTTTCTCTATATTCCAAAGAATTATCTCTAAAATAACTTATGATGAAGATTACAAAAAAATAGGACAGAAAATATATTTTAAAACTCTAATTCCTTTTTCCTGCTCTTTTAGCCCTTCTTCGAAATACATTTTTTTTTAAAAATTTAAAAATCTTAGCTGCTTAGAATCTTTGCAACTCAGTACCTTAAATAGGTTTATAATTCTTAACCTCCCAGTTTTTAGAAGTCAAATCTATATAATTATAATGTAAAACATCATTTTTATCAAACTGTCCGTTTTGGTTGGTATCTTCAATTGTTCTGAAATACAGGCGGTTTTTCGATTCGATTATGCTCCAATCTACCAATTCTTGCAAATCTGTTGAAACTTTTGTGAAGTTTTCTCCGCTAATATCACTTAAATAAAGGGTTTTAATATCTCCAGTATCAATTTTACCATCTTTATTTGTATCAGAATCGGTCAGCGTATAAACCATAATTTTATTTTGTGTTTTATCAGCAATTGTTTTTAAATACGTCGCTGTTAAAATCAAAACCGGTTTCTCAGATAAGGGTCTGATAGAATCTGAATCTGTTTTCTGAAATTTCAAATTTTGCAGATAGCCCGTAATTTCAAATTCTCCTAGATTAGAAATAGTAAAACTTACATCATTTACACTTGATGAACCATAGCGCGCTTTTGTTCCTTTCTCAAAAACCCTTAAATCTCCTACCGGATGAATCAAATAATTAGTCCCCTCCATCTGGATAGGCAAATCAGCGACTTCAATTTGTGTAGAATCTGTTTTTGTAATACTTACTTTGTTTGACACATCGTAACTCACTTTAGGCTTCTGAACCTCCTCACGGCAGCTGATTAATGTTGTAACAATAACTAAGGCTGTATATTTAAAGTACTTTTTCATCTGCAAATTATATTCAATTATCAAATATACTATTTTTGGTTGTAATTTTGGTTTTTATTGAATTTTACTAATCGAAAGAGGTTTAAAAGTACAATACCGAAGTACCCCAGAAAAATTATCCAGTATTTTTTATAGAGCGATACAATAAATTGAAATTGTCTTTCTCTCTCCTGTTCCAAAAAATACAATTTATTTTCTTCGTAATACCTGCAACTATGATATTTTATTGTTTCCAAATCAGTTCGATCCGGCTTTGGCTTTGCACTTGACAAAACATAAATATCATCTTTATAATGAATCCATAATTGGGCTTTCTCTTCATATATTATATTAATAACACCAATATATGTATTATAATCTGTTTTTGAATCAAAATGAATCTTAGCGCCATTTATTGTATCATATTTTTGCAATAAATCCCTAACAAAAAACCTCAACTCCTTTAATGCTTCGGTTTTATCTTGTTTAAAATCAAAATCTTTATATTTTCTTAGACTTTTAACCTTATAGTTCTCAAATTCTTCTTTGGTCGAGACGGAAATCGCCATACATCCCTCAACTTTAAAAGCATCCGTTTTATAAAAATAATAAAAACAGAAAAAAGGAATTAAAACCAACGAAATCATTCCCGGAACGTAAAAAATCTTCTTTCTCTTTTTACGTTCCATCATAACCTCGCATTCAGCTTTACATTAAAAACCCGGGAGGTCATATAATTTGGAATTGCGTATTGATTTTTAGAATAGGCATCACGCACCCATGTATTGGTTATCGCATTTTGATTATTGAAAAGATTAAATATTTCCAAACCTAATGACAATTCTTTAAAGTTCTTTAACCAGCTGGCCTTTGCTTTGTTGTTCTGATCAATAAATACTTTAGCAAAACCAACATCTGCCCTTCTGTAATCATTCAGTCTGTTTTGATACAGATAAGGATCTGAATAAGAAGGCGAACCACCAGGCAAACCGGTATTGTAAACTAAATTCAGATACAGTTTAATACTTGGAATGTTTGGCATATAATCCTGAAACAGCATCGCAAATTTCAATCTCTGATCAGTTGGTCTGGCTATAAAACCTTTATCCTCATAGTTTTCTTCCGTTTTAAGATAACCAAAACTTATCCAGGATTCTGTACCCGGAACAAACTCTCCATTTAATCTAAAATCCAGTCCCTGTGCAAAAGCTTTAGCATTGTTATCTGCAACATAACGAATTCGAACATTATCAATCGAATAGGTATTTACATCAGAAAGCGATTTGTAATAGATTTCTGTAACCCATTTAAAAGGGCGGTTCCACATTTTAAAATTATAATCATTACTCAACACGACATGTACAGACTGCTGAGCTTTTACATTTGGATTAACCTCTCCGTTCAGATCACGAAGTTCGCGATAAAATGGCAGCTGATGATATAATCCGCCGGAAAGTCTGAAAATCATATCCGTATTCCAATCCGGTTTTAATGCAAATTGTACTCTCGGACTAAAAACAGTCTGATTTTTACCTTCAACAGCTGCTCCCGAAACCTGCCAGCTTTGAAAACGTGCCCCTACAGTGTACCAGAATTGACTTGAACCCAACTCTGTTTTATTATTCCATTGAGCATAACCCGAAAATCTGTTTATATCATTAAAATTGACAGCGCGAATATTTTGATACGGTAAAAGCGGTCCGGTATAGGGTTCATAAGGCTGGTTATTTTTAGGAAGATCTAAAATAGGCGGATTTATCGAAAATCCTGCCGAATCAATTACCTCCCACTCCACAACCCTGTCTCGTATCGATTCTTTTGTAAACTTTAACCCAAATTCTAACTGACTATTATTTTTCCATTCCTTAAAACCTTTAAATTCAATATTCGCAATCAAAGCATCCAGATCATTTCGGGCATGATTAAGCTGTGTTCCGATACCTCTTGTAAAATCAACATTATCAGGATTCATATTTCCTTCTTCATCTACATTTCCTAATCGGTATTGAGCCAAAATATCAAAATGTTCCTGCTCAATAGTATGAAACAAAGAGCCGATTAATTTGAAAGTAAGAGTCGGTGAGGCTTTATAAGTTGTTTTTACGGCTCCAAAATAGGTATCGTATTGATCTTTTTCCTGACCTTCATAAAAAACGGCAAGTGCCATAGGCTGGTCAATTGTTCCAAATTTTGTTTCGCGGGTTAAGGGCCTGTATAAATATTTATTTTTCGAAATATTTCCCAAAAAACTTACTTGCCATTTTTGAGAAATATCATAATTAATATTGGTCTGAATATCTGCAAATGTTGGTGTATAATTGGTTTGTGTATCCTGACTATTAACTAACAAACTATTGTTGCGATAACGCACTCCTGTTACGGCAGACCATTTTTTATTTTTAGAAACCGCATCAACAGCTAAACTTCCGCCAAGAAAACTGGCTTCAAGTACTGCTCCAAATTGAGTTGGTTTCCTGTAAGTAATATCTAAAACAGAGGATAATTTATCTCCAAATTTAGCCTGAAAACCTCCGGCTGAGAAATCTACATTCTGTACCAAATCTGTATTGGTAAAACTCAACCCTTCCTGTTGTCCTGAACGAATTAAAAACGGACGATACACTTCAATTTCGTTTACATAAACCAGATTTTCATCATAATTACCACCTCGAACTGCATATTGGGTACTCAGTTCGTTGTTCGAATTTACTCCTGGCAATGTTTTCAGAACATTTTCTATACCGGCATTAGCTCCCGGCATTTTTTTTATGCTACTCTGATCAATCACGGTAATACCCTGAACGCGTTTTTTATTTTTTGAAGACACAAAAACTTCCCCCATCTGCTCTTCCGAATTGTTCATGACAGGATTAAAAATAAACGTTTCATAAGGCTTTAAATTTACCGTTAACGTCATCATTTTCAAAGAAACGTGCGTGAAAATCAAAACTGCCTTTTTGTTGGAAGGCACAAAAATTTGAAAATAACCTTTTGCATCAGATTTTGCCGCTTTATCACCTGCTGTAATATTCACATCTGCAACAGGATGACTTTCACTATCTAAAATAACCCCTTTAACACGGGCACTTTGAGCAAATGACGCATTACCAATACCCAAAAAAAGAAAAACAATTATTAACTTAAAATGATTCAAAAGCTTAGATTTTATTTTTGTTGACTTCTAAAAAAATGAGTTTCAAAGATAGCAGAATTCCCCACATTATCAACTACTTCAATTTTTAAATCGTTGGCACCTTCTGCCACTATAGCATCATCAAAAGTATGGGTTATTTTTCTCGTTTTATTGTCATATTCAAATAAAACCCAGTTTCCATTCAGATACCCGTTATAAGATTTAATTCCGGACAAAGCATCACCAATTGTAAACTGAACATTTTTGATACCGGTAATCCATTTATCCTGAATTGGTTTAGCTATTTTTATAACCGGAGCTATTGTATCTAAAACTAAACCGTACTGACCTAATGTTTTTGATTTTATTGTAAAAACGTCATTTTTTCTGACAGTTGAATTGTAACTTTTACTGTTACCACTAAGCCTCGCAATAAAAAGTTTATCACGCAGGGCTTCAGAATAAGTACTGTCTTTTATAGTAACTGTAAAATTTGAATGCACCGGAACAACATCTTCATGAATATAAATCCGATTGTTTTTTACATCAAAATTCAAATTAAAATCTTCGTAAAAAGTCCCCGCAGGAAAAAAAACAGACATATTATCTTTTTCAAAATTAGAATCTTTATTATATCGAACGAAATATTTTCCGATTGCAGGTTCAGCATTTATAACAGGCGTTGCCGAATCATATTCCAAAGGAATCGTAATTGAATTTAAATTTCCAAAATAATCAGAAACCTCAATTCTGTAGGTTGACGCTAAATTAGGATCAACAGAAATTATTCCGTTAAGCGAATCTGTTTTTATAATACTCAATGCATAAGGAGTTTTCATAAATAACTTTTGTACTCGCTGACCTGTTTTTTTATATCTTGGGTAATCAATAAAGGCATTAATAAAACGCATTTCATCAAAAGAATAGGTGTTAAACTGATAATTATATTTTGGATCACCGTTTAAAAAACCAGTAACATTAAAAACTCCATTTCTGTTATTCGAAACATCATCAAAATCAACGGCATTAACTCCAAAACCTATTTTCCCGTTAGCTTTTACCTTACCTGCCAAATAAGTTCCGTCTTTTTGAAGCGAAAGATTCAGCAATAAAGGCTGTCTGGATTGGTTTGCCGTTGTATTATCCATCGGATAAACGAATAAACTGGAAATTGTTGGTTTTTTAGAATCTTTAATATTTTTATCAAATCCAAAAAACATTGGATTTATAACAAACTCTGTTTTTGTGTCACGAAATTCAAAATGCAAATGAGGCCCTTCAGAAGAACCCGTATTCCCTGAAAGTGCAATTATTTGGCCTTTAGTAACCGGAAGTTCATCCGGTTTTGGAAACATTTCAATCTCAAAAGACTTCTCCTTATAATGTGTTTTATTAATATATTCCTGAATCAAACCTACAGTTGTCTGCAAATGCCCATACACAGTAGTATAACCATTTGGATGTGTTATATAAATACATTTTCCGTTTCCAAAAGTCGAAATTTTTATTCTGGACACGTATCCATCAGCAACAGCATAAACATTCAGCCCTTCTCTTTGATTGGTTTTTAAATCGAATCCCGCATGAAAATGATTGGGCCTCAACTCTCCAAAATTCCCCGAAAGCTGCATCGGAATATCGAGCGGTGAGCGAAAATAATCCTTTGGATATTGGGTCTGGGCAAAAATAAAGTTGCAAAAGAATAAATAAAACAACGAAAATCTCATAAGTAACATTTTTGCTAAGATAAAAATTAAGGAGGGAAAACCGAAGATAAAACTGTAAAAATACAATTCACTGAATTTCATTAATTTGCTTATTTTTAATGCAAAAAAATCGATAAAAAATTGCATTAATAAAAAGGAATACTAACTTTGTAGGATTAAGTAATGAATAGGATTTACAATGAGTGTAATTGCTGAAATAATTGATACTCTTGAATATAAAGTCGAAAAGCTTTTTGCAAAATCAAAAGCTCTAGAAAAAAACAATCAGGATTTACGATTAGAACTAAACAAAGCTGCGCAAATTATCCAGAAACAATCTGAAGAAATTGAAGCTTTGAAGAAGCAATACGAAACACTTAAGATAGCCAATTCGTTGCTCGGCAGCGACAATAACAAGAGAGAGACAAAGCTTAAAATAAATTCATTAATTCGCGAAATTGATTACTGTATTGCACAACTATCAGATTAGTAAATATGGACGGAAAGCTTAAAATTAAAATATCAGTTGCAGACAGGGTTTACCCGTTAACGGTTGAACCTGCTCAGGAAGAAGGACTTAGAAGTGCTTCTAAAAAAATTGATGCTATGATTAAGCAATTCGAAGAGAATTACGCAGTTCGCGACAAACAAGATGTATTGGCTATGTGTGCCCTGCAATTTGCATCACAAGTAGAACAAAAACAGATTGATAAAACTATTGATGGCGAAGAAACCATCGAAAGAATTAAAAGATTAAATTCGCTATTAGATCAATATCTCGAAAATTAAACGTTCTTTACATAAACTAAGATACTGCCTACATTAGTTCACAATTGGTAAACTCAACACTAACAATTTAGAATGAGCAAATCGTCGCTACTATAGTATGCCATGCTTCGGCTTGGAAACTTGAACAGTGAGTTAGCTCAAAACTTGTCTTTACGAGTTTATTCAAGCAATTAATGTAGGCTTTTTTATATATAAATTTTAACAAACATGGACATCATAACGATCATTATTTCAGGTATTGTAGGTATTGCAGCAGGTTTTGCAATAGCTAAAATTATCGAAAAAAGTAATATTTCTAACTTAATTAAAAATGCTAAAAAAGAAGCCGCTTCTATTTTGAAAGACGCTAATTTAGAAGCAGAAAACATTAAAAAAGATAAAATTCTTCAGGCAAAAGAGAAGTTTATTGAATTAAAATCAGAACACGAACAAGTTATTTTATCACGTGATAAAAAAGTAGCTGAAGTTGAAAAAAGAGTTCGTGATAAAGAATCTCAGGTTTCAAATGAATTATCTAAAGCTAAAAAAGTAAATGATGATTTTGAGGCTAAAACCCTTGAATACAACAACAAAATTGAAGTTTTAGACAAAAAACAAGCAGAAGTTGACAAATTACACAAAAGTCAATTACAACAGCTTGAAGTAATATCAGGACTTTCAGCAGAAGAAGCTAAAGAGCAATTAGTAGAAGGTTTAAAAGCTGAAGCTAAAAGCAATGCTATGTCTCACATTCAGGAAACAATTGAAGAGGCAAAACTAACGGCGCAGCAAGAAGCTAAGAAAATCATCATTAATACCATTCAAAGAGTTGGAACTGAGGAAGCTGTTGAAAATTGCGTTTCAGTTTTTAACATCGAATCTGATGATGTAAAAGGAAGAATTATTGGACGTGAAGGACGTAACATTAGAGCCCTTGAAGCCGCAACAGGAGTTGAAATCATTGTTGATGACACTCCGGAAGCTATTATTCTATCATGTTTCGACCCGGTTCGTAGAGAAATTGCACGCTTGTCTTTACACAAATTAGTTACTGACGGGCGTATTCACCCAGCCAGAATTGAAGAAGTTGTAGCCAAAACAGCCAAACAAATCGATGATGAAATTATTGAAGTTGGTAAACGTACCGTTATCGACTTAGGAATTCACGGTTTACATCCTGAATTGATAAAAGTTGTGGGTAGAATGAAATACCGTTCTTCTTACGGACAAAACTTACTACAACACTCCAGAGAAGTTTCTAAACTTTGCGGTATCATGGCAGCCGAATTAGGACTAAATGTAAAATTAGCCAAAAGAGCAGGTTTACTTCACGATATTGGTAAAGTGCCGGATACAGAAAGTGACTTACCACACGCATTGTTAGGTATGCAATGGGCAGAGAAATACGGTGAAAAAGAAGAAGTTTGCAACGCAATTGGAGCCCACCACGATGAGATTGAAATGAAATCATTATTATCTCCAATCATACAGGTTTGTGATGCTATTTCAGGCGCAAGACCAGGTGCACGACGTCAGGTTTTGGACTCATATATTCAACGTTTGAAAGATCTTGAAGAAGTTGCTTACGGATTTAGCGGAGTTAAAAACGCTTATGCAATTCAGGCAGGTAGAGAACTTCGTGTAATTGTGGAAAGTGAAAAAGTATCTGATGATAATGCCGCTAATTTATCTTTCGAGATTTCACAAAAAATCCAAACAGAAATGACTTATCCTGGTCAGGTAAAAGTGACCGTTATTCGTGAAACAAGAGCAGTAAATATTGCGAAATAAATTCACCAAAATATATCCATAAAAAAACTTCTCATTGCTGAGAAGTTTTTTTTATTTCTAATTTTTAAATTCAAAATCACAATTCATCGTTAAAAACAATTTTAAAAGTAGTCCCTACTCCTACTATACTCTCAACAAAAATCTTTCCTTTCATGGCTTCTATCTGATTTTTGGTAATATGCAAACCAATCCCCCTTGCATCTTTATGTTTATGAAACGTTTTATACATTCCAAACAGCAAGTCTCCGTAAACTTCTAAATCTATACCCAAACCATTGTCAGTAATTTTCAATGCTTTATTACCGTCTTCTTCTAAAACATAATCAAAAACCACTTGAGGATTGCGCTCCGGGTGTGCATATCTGATTGCATTGGTTACAAAATTCAGCAAAACACTCTCCAGATAAGCCGGATTAAAATTTATTGTTAAATATTCCGGCACATTATTTACAATATTTGTCTTTGTTTCCGAATTAAAATCTTTAATCGTTGAAATTGTTTTATTAATATATTCAGACAAATTCAGCGGTTTAATAACTATGTTCATGTTACTCTGAACCTGGACAATTTGATTTAAATTTAAAATAGTATCATTCAACTCATTAGAAACCGTTCTAAGATGCATTAACATCTCTTTGACCGTTTCTTTTTTCTCGTCCATTTCAATAAAATCCAGAATTGATTTTATATTACCAGCCTGTGTGTTTAAATTATGCGAAACGATATGAGAAAAATTAAGCAAACGGCTATTTTGCTCGCTATATAATTTCATCGTTTTTATCAGTTCCAGTTCTTTTTCTTTTTGAGCTGAAATATCGGTATGAGTTCCGATAACGCGCAAAGGCATTCCGTTTTCATCGCGTTCAATTACTTTTCCTCTGTCCAAGATCCATTTATAATTTCCATTAGAAGCCATTACGCGATGGTAATTTTCATAAAAGGGAATCTTATTATCAAAATGATCCTGAATATCTGAATAATACTTAGGTAAATCATCCGGATGCACAATCTGATCCCAACGTTCAGGATCATCAAATACATCTGCTGAATCAAGTTCTAAAATTTTTAATGATAAAGAAGAATAGAAGACTTTATTTGTAAGTATGTTCCAATCCCAAATACCGGTTGTGGATGCTTCTAAAGCAAACTGAAAGCGTTCTTCAGAAATACGCAGTTTCAATTCTTTATCTTTCAAATCTGTAATATCAGAAAGATGTCCAAAAAAACTCAATTTACCATCAGGAGACAATTCAGATTTTGATGAAACCTTAAACCATCTCAGTCCTTTTTCAGGCAATACTCCTCTAAATTCAACTTCCCATCCTGAAACTTCGTTTTTAGCTTTTATAAACGACTGAAAAAACAAATTACGATCTGAAGGATGCACTCTTTCAGCAATAGCCGACTTGATATCATTTGAAAAATCACTCGAATTTAATTCAAATATTTCTTCAATTGATTTACTAAATAATGGAAACGAATAATTATTATCTGCATCGATGACAATCTGAAAAATCAAATCAGGGATTTCGGCAAATAATTTTCTATAAAAATCATTCACATTATTACAATCTTCATTTTCATACAAATCAAAAACCATCACTTCCTGTATAAGTTGAGCAAATCACTTAAAATTTGAGGAAATAATTTCTTTTTAAGAAAAAACTATCCTCAACTACAAGATATTATTTTTTTCAGAAAGGTGTTGTTAATAATTAAATTTTCTTTAAAAAAATTATCTTCTGGGATGAAAAGTATGCATAACTTCTTTTAAAAAACTTCTGTCCAAATGAACATAAATTTCGGTAGTTGTGATTGATTCATGCCCTAGCATTAGTTGAATAGAGCGTAAATCGGCTCCATTTTCTAAAAGATGCGTTGCAAAAGAATGCCTTAAAGTATGCGGACTGATATTTTTGTTTAAACCAATCTTTACGGCCAAATCTTTAATAATAGTAAAAATCATGGCACGAGTAAGCTGATTTCCGCGACGGTTTAAAAACAAAGTATCTTCGTCACCTTTTTTTATTTTTAAATGAATACGAACTTCTTTCTGATAAATGTTAATGTATTTTTGAGTTAAATTACCAATAGGAACAAAACGTTCCTTATTTCCTTTTCCGGTAATTTTTACAAACCCTTCTTCAAAAAACAAATCTGAAATTTTTAAAGACACCAACTCCGAAACACGTAGACCACAGCCATACAAAGTTTCCAGCATTGCTCTGTTTCGTTCCCCTTCGTTTGAACTTAAATCAATAGCCGCAATCAGATTATCAATTTCTTCTACTGATAATGTATCCGGTAATTTACGTCCTGTTTTAGGGGTTTCAATTAATTCCATCGGACTATCTGTCCGGTAATCTTCAAAAATCAAATAGTTAAAAAAACTTTTTAGTCCTGAAATAATTCTGGCCTGCGAACGTGGATTCACTTCTTTTGATACCGAATAAATAAACTGCTGCACCGTTTCTTCTGAAATTTTTATTGGAGAAACCTCTATTTGACTGGTTTCTAAAAAAAGACACAATCGTTCAATATCAAAACCATAATTTTCGATTGTATTTTTAGACAAACCTCTTTCAATACGCAAATACGATTGATAATCTTTTATATAGGTATTCCATTTCATATGTACAAAGTAACATATTTTTCGAGCATAAAAAAACCTTCCTGATTAGGGAAGGTTTTAAAATATAAATATTTTCTTTTATTAGAAGTGTAAAGCAAATCCAACATTGAATTGGAAAGCACTTTCATAAAAATCATCATTTAATGAATGATTGTAACGAACACCTGGCTCAATAGAAATATTTGACCCTAAAAAGATAGCATATCCACCTTGAAGTCCAATGTAAGAAGGATTCTCATCTCTATCTTTAATATCTACTCCGTTGTAAGAAAGCTCAACTGGAAATTTATTTGCTACATAATATTTTGCACCAACTTTGTATGCAAGAGTAGTGTTTTCAATATCACCACCATCATCTCCATAACCTAAACCTAATTTTACAGCTAAATTATCAGCAACAAAATAACCACCTTCAGCTCCAATGTTATAGGCAGTATTACCATCCTCAGACCATAATCCGAATGAAGTATTTCCTGTTCCAGCACCAAAACCTGTGTTTGCTTCAATTAACCATTTTCCTTTTGCTGTTTGTTCTTGAGCATTAGCAAAACCAAAAGCCATAACTGCGATGGCAGATAAAATAATTTTTTTCATTTTTTTTTTGATAAATTAATAGATTATTTAGTAGGACAAATCTATATTTTTAACATTACCAAACCAAATTATATTTTAAAATATTTATTAAAATACGTTAAAAAAATCTTGTTAAAATAAACAAAAAACTAAATATCAAACGATTACATTTTTAAAAATCACTAAAAACAGTTAGTAACAAAAAATAACAATTATTAGTAAAATTCTTATTTATGTTTTTAACTTAAAACTCTTCTTGTTAATTTTCATTCAAAATAAGAACATGGTAATATTGAAACTTCAAAAACAATAATTATAATAAGATTGAGTTTTTAATTGTGTTATTTTGCATTAACGAAATCTTAAAATTAACATTATGAAAAAAGTATTTTTAGCGATAGTTTTATTTATCGCAACATCTGCATCAATTCAGGCACAATTATTAAAAATCGGGGTTAAAGCCGGGGTTAACTTTGCCAATCAAACAGGCGATGCCACCGATGCACCTGGAATTAGTAAAGAAGGTATTACGAGTTACCATGCGGGTTTAGTTGCGGAAGTTAAATTACTAGACCGTTTTGCCATTCAACCTGAGTTATTGTACTCAACTCAAGGTGCAAGTTACAAGGAAGCTGGACAAGAGTTTAAAAATGAATTAGGTTATTTAACTATTCCTGTAATGGCTAAGTTTTACTTGAGTGATTCATTTAGTCTTGAAGTAGGACCACAGGCTTCATTTTTATTAAGTGAAAAAGATAATTTCAATATTTATGACAATGAAACTTTTGAGTTTGGTGTTAATGCCGGATTAGGATTTAAACTCACTGAAAACTTCTTTATTCAGGGTCGTTATGGTTTAGGTTTAACAGAAGCTTCAAAAAATGCTGATGTTAAAAACTCAACTATACAATTGTCAGCAGGATTTTTGTTCTAAAAAATAATATCACATACTTTTATAAAAACCGTTCTGTTAATTAGAGCGGTTTTTTTATTTTTACACTATTAGTAAAATGATTTCTGTAAAATGTAAAATGAAATCTTAAATACTTTCATCAAAATAAAATTCTATTATGAAAATCTGTATTATCAATGGCCCAAATTTGAATCTATTAGGAAAACGTGAACCTGAAGTTTACGGAAGTCAGACTTTTGAAGATTATTTTGAGACACTGAAACAAAAATTTCCAAACGTTGAACTTTCGTATTATCAAAGCAATATTGAAGGTGAACTGATTGGAAAAATTCAGGAAGTTGGTTTTTCATTTGATGGAATTATTTTAAACGCTGGCGCTTATACCCATACTTCAATTGGCTTAGGAGATGCAATGAAAGCGGTTACGACTCCGGTTATCGAAGTACATATTTCGAACACTTATGCCCGCGAAAGCTTCAGACATCAATCCTATTTATCAGGAAATGCAAAAGGTGTTATTTTAGGTTTTGGATTAAAAAGTTATGAACTGGCTATTCTTTCTTTTTTATAAATATTTCGATTTGAATTAAAATTTCATATCCACTCGCAGACTTAGCAGATCATATAAGATTTCAAAAAAATCTGCTAAATCTGCAAGAAACAAAAAATAAAGCTTTCACGCCTACGACTGCTATAGATAGTAAATTTACTTTGAATAAGTCTTTTACAATTTAACAAATTATTAGTAAGCTCATATTTAGGTTATTATATTTTTGTAAGACAAACTACTTACATGAGAATCTTTATTTTATCTGCCTTTTTATTTTTTTCGATTTCAAACTTTGCCCAAATCAAAGGAACGGTAACTGATGAAAAAGGAAATCCGTTGCCCTTTGTTTCGATTTTAGAAGAAGACACTTATCGGGGAACTACTTCAAACGAACAAGGGCAATATCAATTACAGGTAAATGAAACAGGCAAAAACAAAATCGTTTTTCAGTATCTGGGTTTTAAAACTCAAAAACTTTCTGTCGCTTCGGATTCAAAAACAGTAATTCTCGATGTGAAAATGTATGAAGAAAGTTTTGCCTTAAATGAAGTCATTATTGATTCAAAAAACAATCCGGCAAATGCTATTATAAAAAGTGCGATTGCAAATAAAAAGGAAAACTCAGAAAAGACAACACGTTATACTGCCGATTTTTATTCAAAAGGAATGTTTAAAGTCAAAGATCTGCCCAAGAAAATTCTCGGACAAAAAGTAGATCTTGGCGAAGATATGGCATCCAATTTAGATTCAACCGGAACCGGGGTTTTATATCTTTCTGAAACTATTTCGAAAATTACTTTTCAAAAACCTGATAAATTAAAAGAGAAAATTATTGCTTCTAAAATCTCCGGAAACAACAGAGGATACAGTTACAATACCGCAGCTTTATCAACTTATGATTTTTATGACAATACATTAGATTTCGATGTTAAACTCATCTCTCCTATTGCTAATAACGCTTTTAACTACTACAAATTCAAACTCGAAGGCACTTTTTTTGACGATAACAACCAACAAATCAACAAAATTAAAGTAACGCCTAAACGCGATAAAGAACCGGTTTTTGAAGGTTACATTTATATCGTTGACGATAGTTTTGCCATTTACGCGATAGATTTAGACATTAAAGGTTACCGAATGAAAAATGATTTTACTGAAGTGATGACACTAAAACAGAGTTTCAGTTACAATTCTAAAAATAAAATCTGGTCTAAAAATGCACAGACACTTTCGTTTAATGCGGGATTTTTTGGAATTAAATTTTTCGGAAATTTCAACTATATTTATTCAAATTATGAGTTTCCGGATTCATTTGAAAAGAAAACTTTCGGAAATGAAATTGTTGCTTTTGAAGCCAATGCCAATAAAAAAGATGATGCTTTTTGGAATGAAATTCGCCCTATTCCTTTAACGATTGAAGAAAGTACTGACTATACCAAAAAAGACAGTTTATTAACCGTCAGAAAATCCAGAAAATATACCGATTCAATTGACGCCAAAAACAACAAGTTTAAAATTTTGGATATTTTAATGGGGTATGATTATAAAAACACCTTCAAAAAATATTCCTTTGCTTATAAAGGGTTATTAAATCTTAGTTCTTTAAGTTTTAATACCGTTCAGGGCTTCAATTTAGATTCTGGTTTTTCATTTAAAAAATGGAATGAGGAGAAAGGAAAAAGCACATCGATAAGTACCACTTTCAATTATGGGTTTTCTGATCAACGTTTCCGTGTTATCGGAGATTTTAGCCATCGTTTCAACAACATCAATTATGCTACAATCCGGGCTTCGGGAGGAACAAAAACCGCTCAGTTTAACGGAGCAGAACCTATCACTAAATTTGTCAATTCGATAAGTTCTTTACTTTTTAAAGACAATTACATGAAATTGTACAATTTGGAATTCGCCCAAATTAACTACGGTCAGGATGTTGCAAACGGAATAAATCTGAATGCCAAAATTGCTTACGAACAGCGAAAACCATTATTTAATACAACTGACTACTCTTTCTTTAAAAAAGATGCTATTTATTCGTCTAATAATCCGCTGGCACCTAATGATTTTACTACTCCCGCTTTTGATCAACATCACTTATTTAAAACTGCATTGAATGCGAGAATTAATTTTGGAAACAAATACATTTCAAGACCTGACGGAAGATTTAATGTTAAAAACGAAAAATACCCAACTGTATTTTTAGCCTTCGAAAAAGCCTTTGCAGCCAGTGAAAAAAAATATGAATTTGAAAAAATTGGCACTGCTGTACAATATGATTTGTCTTTAGGAAATAAAGGCTTATTAGGAATGAATTTCAAAGCAGCAAAGTTTTTTAATGCAGAAAATATATCATTTACAGACTACAGACATTTTAACGGAAACCAGACACACATTGGTACGACAGATCGTTATCTGAATGTGTTTAACTTAATGCCGTATTATACAAATTCGACAAATGATAGTTACTTCGAAATGCATTTGGAACATAACGACATGGGATTTGTAACCAATAAAATTCCGGTGATTAATCTTTTAAAATCTACAATGAATATCGGATTTCATAGCTTGGCAATTCCGGACAGAAAACCCTATTCTGAGTTCACAGTTGGCTTAGACAATTTAGGTTTTGGAAAATTTAAACTCTTCAGAGTTGATTACATTCATTCTTATCAGGGAGGGATTGAGCAAAATGGCGTTGTATTTGGCTTGAAAATTTTGAATGTATTAGACTAAGTTGCTAAGGTACTAAGACTCTAAGATGCTAAGATTTTTGTTTCACGCAGATTTTGGCAGATTAAAATAGATTTTTTAATCTCAGAATGCTAAAATAAAAATCCCCTTAATCTGCAAAAACTGCATGAAACAGATTGCATATTAAGCGGATTTTTAAAATTTAATATTCTTTGCGTAGGCCTCGACTTCGCTCAGCCTGGCAGAAAATAGATATAGATTTCTAAAAGAAAACTTAGAATCTTAGCAACTTAGAGTCTTAAAACCTCTAAGAATGATAATCATCCGGTTCTATATGAATCAAAACATTTCCTAGCTGTGGAATTTTTTCTTTTAAAGTATCCTGCAGTTTATGTGATAAGTCATGACCTTCTTTTACCGAAATTTTAGCTGATACAATAGCATGAAGATCAACATGGTATCGCATTCCGGCTTTGCGGATAAAACATTTTTCGGTTCCTAAAATACCTTCAACGGTCAAAGCTTTTACCCTAATATCTTCAACTAAATCATCATTAAGATTTTCGTCCATAATTTCACCAAGTGCCGGTCTGAAAATTTTATAACTATTGTATAAGATAAAAAAAGCAGCAAAAAGTGCCGCCCAGTCATCTGCAGATTCATAGCCTTTTCCCATAAACAAGGCAATCGAAATTCCGATAAATGCGGCTACGGAAGTTATAGCATCGCTTCGATGATGCCAGGCATCTGCCGCCAATGACGAACTGTTGGTTTGTTTACTGCGTTTCATTACCAATCGAAAAGAATATTCTTTCCAGATAATAATGGCGCCTAAAACATATAAAGTCCAGGATTTAGGCAAATCGTGAGAAGTATTAATATTGGCAATACTTTCGTAGCCAATAATCGTAGCCGAGGTAATTAAAAATCCCACAACCAAAAAGGTAATTAATGGCTCTGCACGACCATGACCATAAGGATGATTTTCATCTGCAGGTTTATTAGAATATTTGATTCCGAATAAAACCAGACAAGACGAAAATATATCCGTCGTTGATTCGATCGCATCTGCAATCAGGGCGTATGAATTGCCAAAAAAACCTGCCAGACCTTTTACAAGGGCCAGGCAGGTGTTTCCAACTATACTGAATATAGTAGCTTTTACAGCTTTTTGTTCATCTGTCATTTAGACTATTTTTTTCGCCACAAATTACACGAAGATTAGCTTTACGTTTTATTACACAAACTTTTTAAAAGCAAATTCGGGTAATTGAATTTCAAAATTAAAATTAGTGCAATTCGTGGCCAACTATTTTTACGCTCTCACGATTTTTGCACCAATCGCTCTTAAACGCTCGTCGATACGCTCATATCCACGATCAATTTGTTCAATATTTTGAATTGTACTGGTTCCTTTTCCTGAAAGGGCAGCGATCAACAATGAAATTCCTGCACGAATATCAGGAGACGACATTGTTGTTGCTTTTAACTGAGATTCAAAATTATGTCCCATAACCACCGCTCTGTGTGGATCACATAACATAATTTTTGCCCCCATATCAATTAATTTATCTACGAAAAACAAACGGCTTTCGAACATTTTTTGGTGAATTAAAACATCGCCTTTTGCCTGTGTTGCCACAACCAGAACGATACTTAATAAGTCAGGTGTAAATCCCGGCCAGGGTGCATCGGCAATAGTTAAAATAGAACCATCGATATCTGTTTTTACTTCGTATCCGTTTGTATGAGCAGGAATGTAAATATCGTCACCGCGTTTTTCAATTGTAATTCCAAGCTTTCTAAATGTATTCGGAATCAAACCTAAATTTTCCCAGCTTACATTTTTAATAGTGATTTCGCTTTTTGTCATTGCTGCAAGACCAATCCAGGAACCGATTTCGATCATATCCGGAAGGATTCTATGCACACATCCGCCCAGACTGTCAACACCTTCAATCGTTAATAAGTTAGATCCAACTCCGGTGATTTTGGCTCCCATAGAGTTCAGCATTTTACACAATTGCTGCAAGTAAGGCTCGCACGCTGCATTGTAAACAGTTGTTTGTCCTTTAGCCAAAACAGCTGCCATTACTATATTTGCTGTTCCTGTTACAGATGCTTCGTCCAGCAGCATATCTGTTCCCTGCAATCCTTCCTCAGGAGATTCTACTCCGTAAAAGTGATCTTCTCTGTTGTATCTGAATTTTGCTCCAAGGTTAATAAAACCTTCAAAGTGTGTATCTAATCTACGACGTCCAATTTTATCTCCACCCGGTTTTGGAATATATCCTTTTCCGAAACGGGCCAAAAGCGGACCAACAATCATGATAGAACCACGAAGTGCTCCCCCTTCTTTTTTGAAAGCTTCGGTTTCTAAATATCCAACATTAACCTCATCGGCCTGAAATGTAATCGAACCCGGTCCATTTCGTTGAATTTTAACTCCTAAATTACCCAGCAAAGTGATTAATTTATTGATGTCAATAATATCGGGAATATTATTAATTGTTACTTTATCCCCCGTTAGAAGCACGGCACATAAAATTTGTAATGCCTCATTTTTTGCTCCTTGCGGAGTGATTTCTCCTTTTAAAGGAATTCCTCCTTCGATTTTAAATACTCCCATATTTCTTTTTTAAGATTCTGAGGTACTAAGGTTCTAAGGCTCTGAGTTTTTTTTGAGATTAAAATCTCAGTAACTTAATTCCTTAGCTGCTTAGTACCTTTTTATATATTTTAATTTGTATTTTTTTATAAACTTCTCAATAACTGAGAGCAAAAACTTAGAACCTTAGCAGCTCAGTGCCTTAGCCACTTTTTTTACTTCTGATTGTTATTTTTTTGAAATGGCTTTGGTTTACCCGGACCTTTATTGTTTTTGTTGCTTTGAATTTTTGGCTGGCCCGGAGGCGTAATTTTATTCGACATACGCTTGTTGGTACGCAATAAATCGGTTGTATTTAAAAGCTCTTCTGTGCTTTGCAACAAATTAATTTTTCCGCCTGACAATTCATATAAATGTTCAAAAATTACATCGTCTTTTACGGTGTCTTTGTTCCAGCTTAAATACGATTTTTTCATGTGATTGGCGATAACCAGTACCAATGCATTTTTCATTTCGCCCTCTTCCCATTTATTGGCAACATCAATCATATATTTGATGTTGTTTCCGTAAAATCTGTATTTTGGAAAGTTTTGCGGATACTGTAACACATCCGGTTTTAATTGCAATACATCACGTGACGGAATTGGATATGGCGACTCTACATTTAATTTAAAATCAGACATGATAAAAAGCTGATCCCATAATTTATGTTGAAAATCCGGTACATCACGCAAATGCGGATTAAGACTTCCCATTACCTGAATGATGTATTTTGCGGCTTTATTGCGCGTTTCGGCATCTTCAATAATAGTGGCCTGATCAATCAGTTTTTGCAAATGACGACCATATTCCGGAATAAGTAAACGCTGTCTTTCAGAATTGTATTCTAAATTAAAAACAACGTCATTTGCGACTTCTTTTTTATATTTTTCGACCATGTTATAATGAAACTATACCTTCTATTGTAGAAACTTCTTTGTATTTGCCAATCACTTCGTCAGCACTATTCATCGTTACATCTATAGAAACACTGGTAAATTTACCTGTTTTAGATTTTGTTGTTTTGATAACCGCCCCCATTCTGTCAAAAGCTTTTTCAACTCGCTCAACATTATCAGCTATTGAAGGCACTATAAATTTATACAAATATTCTGCAGGCCAGGTGTTTGAATTGTCCAGCTCAACCTTTAGTCTTTCGTAAAATTCGGCGGTGTTTTTTTCTTTATCGTTCTCCATTCGTAATTAAAAATAAACGCAAATATACGGTTTTGATTTATGATTTTAGATTTTTTTTATTTGGAAAAGATACAAAGTCACAAAGTCACAGAGTTGCAAAGGAGCAAAGAAAAAGCATATTAGAAAACAAATTGAGTAGAATCCAATGACAATTTACAGATAGCAAAAAGAGAATAACATAAATCATTCTCTAAAAATGAATTAAGTATTTAGAAAACATAAAAGATTTTAAATTATAACCCGTTGGGTGAAATTGATTAAAAAGATTGATTT
This sequence comes from Flavobacterium pectinovorum, assembly GCF_022802975.1. GTDB lineage: Bacteria > Bacteroidota > Bacteroidia > Flavobacteriales > Flavobacteriaceae > Flavobacterium > Flavobacterium pectinovorum_B. The sequence continues at coordinate 425,959 of NZ_JAFEVZ010000002.1, read as the reverse complement.
GATTATAAAAAGTATAAAAATTGGAAGTGAAACATCATTTATAACTTAAGAAATTGATGTCATCCTGAGCGGAGTCGAAGGCTTTTAAACACGAAAGGGCTTCGACTAAGTTTATCCTGAGCAAAGCCGAACGGACTTAGCCTGACACTCATTTTTAATTTCACCCAACGAGTAAATTATAGAGAAAAAACACAAGTATGAAATAATTCCCAAATACAAAACCATCATCCCTTCTTAGCCCTGATTGCTTCACTTTGTTTTTATTTTTAATTAGAGTTCAGTGAACTTCGTTTGAGGCGGTATCCTTTTATGGCGGGGTTCGACATAAAAGATATAGCCAAAAGCAGGAACTTTGTTGGTTGAAATTGCGAAATCATTCGCTTCTAATAAATATTCTTTTTAAATACCAATAACTTTAGGTAAATTTGCGCTTTATTTTACGAAAGTGCAAAAAGAAATCATAGTTATCATTGGTGGTCCGGGAACGGGAAAATCTACTCTTTTAAACGAATTAGTCGCTCGTGGCTATTGTTGTTACCCTGAAATTTCAAGACAAGTGACTCTTGAAGCCCAACAGCGCGGCATTGACCAATTGTTTCTGGAACAGCCTTTACTGTTTAGCGAAATGCTGCTGGAAGGACGTATCAAGCAATTTGAAAACGCCCTTAAAGAACCTGACAATGTAGTTTTTATAGACCGTGGAATTCCTGACGTTGTGGCTTATATGGATTATATTGGTGATGAATATCCTGAGCATTTTACTAAAGCCTGCGAAGATTTTAAATATTCCAAAACTTTTATTTTACCGCCCTGGGAAGAGATTTACCAAAGTGACTCTGAGCGCTATGAAAATTTTGAACAGGCAGAAACGATTCAGAAGCATCTTATCGAAACCTATAAAAAATATGGCTACGACTTAATTGAAGTACCTAAAGATACAGTTGAAAACAGAATTCTTTATATCTTAGATAAAATTTAGGCTGTTTTAAAGTTGCAAAACTAGAAACTGTTTTCTAAATTTTTTAACTTTAAAACCAGACCCATGCCAGAAGCACAGGAAATTCTTTTAAAATACTGGAAACACGAAAGTTTCAGACCGTTACAAAAGGAAATTATCGATTCGGTTTTAGAGGGTCAGGATACTTTTGCTTTACTCCCAACCGGTGGAGGAAAATCAATTTGTTTTCAGGTTCCGGCCATGATGCAGGAAGGCATTTGTTTAGTAATTTCACCTTTAATTGCTTTGATGAAAGATCAGGTGGCAAATTTGCAAAAGCGGGAAATTAAAGCCATTGCCCTTACCGGAGGCATTCATACCGAAGAAATCATTGATCTTCTCGACAATTGCCAATACGGAAATTATAAATTCCTTTATCTTTCACCGGAGCGTTTACAGTCTGACTGGATTTTGGAACGCATTAAAAACCTACCTATAAATTTAATTGCTATTGATGAAGCACATTGTGTTTCGCAATGGGGTCATGATTTTCGTCCGGCTTATTTGAAGATTTCTGAACTTAAAAAACACTTTCCGAAGATTCCGTTTTTAGCTTTGACCGCTACGGCTACCCCGAGAGTTATTGAAGATATTAAAACCGAATTGGGTTTAAAAGACCCCCATTTTTTTCAACAATCTTTTGAAAGAAAAAATATTGCTTACATGGTTTTTGAAATCGAAGACAAATTGTATCGGGTCGAACAAATTTTAAAGAAAAATCCACAGCCTTCTATTATATATGTACGAAATCGTAAATCGTGCCTGAATATCTCGACGCAATTACAATCGTTAGGATTTAGAGCCACATATTATCACGGTGGACTTACAGCTAAAGAAAAAGACAAAAACATGCAATTGTGGATGTCAGAACAAGCGCAGGTCATTGTAGCTACGAATGCTTTTGGAATGGGAATCGACAAAGACAACGTAAAAACGGTTATTCACACACAGCTGCCTGAAAATCTGGAAAATTACTATCAGGAATCCGGAAGAGCGGGACGAAATGGCGAAAAAGCTTTTTCGGTTTTGCTTTACAACAATTCAGATTCAAATCAGACAGAACAACAATTTTTGAGTGTTTTACCCGATAAAAAGTTTCTAAAAACCATGTATGTGAAGCTTTGCAATTATTTTCAGATTGCTTATGGCGAAGGTTTAGATGATTCTTTCTCTTTTAAACTAAATCATTTTTGTAACAAATACGACTTTCCCACTTTAAAAACTTATAATTCTTTGCAATTTTTAAATCAACAGGGAATCATTACAATGTCACAGGAATTTTCAGAAAAAGTGACAATGCAGTTTTTAATTGAATCAAAAGAGGTTATTCGTTACATGAGCCTGAATCCGAATGATGAAGAAATCATACTGACGATTTTAAGAACCTATCCGGGAATTCACGAAATGAAAACACCATTGAATCTTCAGCTAATTGCAAAAAAATCAAACCATACAGAAGAACAGATTACGTTTCTTTTAGAAAAATTAAGAGAAAAAGAAATCATCGAATATAAATCTAAAAACAACGACGCAACGATATTATTTAATGAAGTTCGCGAAGATGACCTTACCATAAATCGTGTTTCTAAATACCTCGAAAAACAGAATCAGCTAAAAAAAGAACAGTTGATGTCTGTACTACATTATATAAAGGAGAACAAAACCTGCAAGAACAGATTAGTTTTGGATTATTTTGGCGAAGAAACAACGAAGAATTGCGGTGTCTGCTCTTATTGCATTACACAAAAAGGAAAAATCACAGAAGCCGATTCGATTGCTGATAAAATTTTACATTTATTAAAATCGGCTGCTTTAACTTCGCGGGAAATTCAGACTCAAATAAAATTAGACACAAACGATATTGTTTCGGTACTTCAGGAGTTATTAGAAAACAATCACATTACCATATTATCGAATAATAAATACACTTTAAAATCATAATGGAAAAATTGAGAATTATATTCATGGGAACTCCGGAATTTGCTGTTGGCATTTTGGACACCATTATAAAAAACAATTACGATGTTGTTGGCGTAATTACAGCTGCAGACAAACCGGCAGGACGCGGACAAAAGATAAAATATTCGGCTGTAAAAGAATATGCACTGGCTAATAATCTAACCTTATTGCAGCCAACCAATTTAAAAGACGAAACTTTTCTTGAAGAATTAAAAGCACTGAATGCCAATTTACAAATTGTGGTTGCTTTTAGAATGCTTCCAAAAGTCGTTTGGGAAATGCCAAGTTTAGGAACATTTAACCTTCACGCATCTTTATTACCCAATTACCGTGGTGCAGCTCCAATTAACTGGGCTATTATTAATGGAGAAACTAAAACCGGTGTAACTACTTTCTTTATCGACGATAAAATTGATACCGGAGCCATGATTTTAAATTCGGAAATTGCGATTGAACCGGAAGAAAATGCCGGACAATTACATGACCGATTAATGCTTTTAGGAAGCGGTACTGTTATTGATACTTTGAAAGTAATAGAAAACAGAAATGTTATCACAACAATTCAGGAAGATAACGACGAAATTAAAACTGCCTATAAACTTAACAAAGAAAACTGCAAGATCGACTGGACAAAATCCGGTGACGAAATCAATAATTTGATTCGCGGTTTAAGTCCATATCCCGCCTCCTGGTGTTTTTTGAAAGACAAAAACGAAGAATTAAGCATTAAAATATACGAAGCAAAACTGGTTTTAGAAGCACATTCATACGAAATCGGAAAACTTATCAGCAATAAAAAAGAAATTAAAATTGCCCTTAAAGACGGTTTTTTACAACTATTAAATTTGCAATTACCCGGAAAAAAGAGAATGCAAGTAGCAGAATTACTAAATGGGATAACTTTTTCTGATGAAGCTAAGGTCTATTAACATCAGTAAAACAGGGGTTTGTACCTGTTTTTAGTCGACAAACAACATGCTTTATGAACAAAAAAAACAAGTTATTAACAATTATTGCTAAAATCAAAGAAAACACTTGCACGCAACGGATTTCCTACTAAATTTGTGTATTAACAATTTTTTTTAACCAACAATTAATAACTAATTATTATGAACAAATCAGAATTAATCGATGCTATCGCTGCTGATGCAGGAATTACAAAAGCTGCGGCAAAATTAGCTTTAGAATCTTTTTTAGGTAATGTAGGAACTACATTGAAAAAAGGCGGAAGAATTTCATTAGTAGGATTTGGATCTTGGTCAGTATCTGCAAGAGCTGCAAGAGACGGTAGAAATCCACAAACTGGAAACACCATCAAAATTGCTGCTAAAAATGTAGTAAAATTTAAAGCTGGAGCTGAATTAGAAAGTGCAGTGAACTAAGCAAGAAAGTTCTCCAAACTTATAATATAACTAAAACCCTCATTTTTGAGGGTTTTTTTATACGGTTTAACGATTTAATTTGGGTTTTTAAATATTTTATGATTAAATTTAATAAAAATTGTAGCCGTATGATTTCAGAAAAATTAAAAAAAGGACACCTGCTTATTGCCGAGCCTTCAATAATTGGAGATTTATCTTTTAACAGATCGGTAATTTTACTAGCAGACCATAACAAAGAAGGATCAATAGGTTTTATCATTAATAAGCCGTTAAAATACACTATTAATGACTTAATTCCTGAAATTGATGCGAATTTCAAAATATATAACGGAGGACCTGTAGAACAGGACAACCTTTATTTTATTCACAATATACCTGATTTAATTCCAAACAGCGTGGAGATTTCTAACGGAATTTATTGGGGAGGTGATTTTGAATCCACTAAGGACTTAATAAATGACGGATCTATTCACAAAAATAACATTCGCTTTTTCTTAGGCTATACCGGTTGGGACGAAAATCAGCTTGAGAATGAAATGCAGGGAAACTCATGGATTATTACCGATAACAGTTATAAAAACAAAATTATCGGAAAATCTACCACTCATTTTTGGAAAGAGCAAATTATAGAACTTGGAGGCGATTATCTTATTTGGTCGAATGCTCCTGAGAATCCATATCTGAATTAATTTTCAGAAATGGATTCATTAAGCTTTTGCATTAATATTTGAGCCAGATTGTCTGCAAACTCTTTCTTTCGGTATTTAGTTATCGACTGTATCCCTGTGATTACATTAGTCAGAAATAATTCATCAGCTTTTTGAAGATCAAACGGCGAAATTATTTCTTCCAACACTTCTATGCCTTCTACTTTTTTTGCCAAAGCTAAAATTTGCTTACGCATAACACCATTTAAACAACCTTCAGAAATTGGCGGAGTAATTAGTTTTTTACCTGTAACCATAAACAAATTGCCTTGCAACACCTCAACCACATTTTTAGTATCATTAAGCAAAATGCAGTTTTCTAAACCATTTTCGTGAGCAAAAATACTCCCGGTAACATTTATCAGCTTATTAGTCGTTTTAATAGACGACAACAACTGTTTTGTTACATAGAAGTCTTTATATAAATCCACTTCGTACGAAGCTCTATTTAAAACATAAGAAGCACTCTCAAGAGACGTTGCATGTATTAAATAAGACACCTCATTTGTTTTTGGCAGATACAACCCTCCATCATTTCTAAAAACCGTTATTCTGGCTCTGGCTGAAGCCGAAATTCCTTTTTGCTGTACCAGATTCAAAACCTGTTCTTCAAAATACTCCATTGTGAAGTTCATTGGGATTTCCATGCGAACAACCCTCATAGAAGCCATTAACCTAAAATAATGATCTTCCAGGAACAAGATTTTACCATTGACTACCTTTAACGTTTCAAAAACGCCATCACCATACAAAAAAGCACGATTTTGGGTTAATACATTTTCCTCCTGTGCTACTATGTTTCCGCTAAAATTAATCATAAAAAAACCCTGAATTTTGTTCAGGGCAAATATAAGGTATAAAATAGACTTTTACTAAACAGATCCTATAAGATGTTTCAGGTCTGAGATTTGATTCTCCCACAATTGTTTAGCTTCTCCCACTTCCTCTTTTTCTGCAAAATCAATCACCATCAATGACACATCTTTGGTTAATTCATCAACTAATATATGCAGCTCAAAAAAATATTCGGTGTCTTTGCTTGCATCATCCACCCATTTAAATTTTACTTTTTCGCCTGTTTTTTTAGAAGCCAAACGTGCTTTTTCCTGCGAGTCATTCCAGATAAAAGTAAAAAATTCACCTCGTGAGTTAACATTATCTGCAAACCATTCTGACAACCCTGAAGGTGTTGATATATATTGATACAATAATTGCGGAGAAGAATTGATCGGGAACTCGATTTCGTAACGTACTTTTGACTCCATATGCTGCTTTTAATTTTTTCGAAATATAAGAATATCTGTCCAAAAACAAAGCATTTTTAAAAATATTTTTTTTTCTTCATTTTATGCTTGTAAGCTTTAATATTATTTCTATCTTTGCACCCGCAATCAGGAATTCAAATGATAGCAGTCCAGGCGAGGTAGCTCAGTTGGTTAGAGCGCAGGATTCATAACCCTGAGGTCACGGGTTCAACTCCCGTCCTCGCTACAAAAGGCAAAACCCTTAAACATCAAAAGTTTAAGGGTTTTTTATTGGAATTAATTCTGTTAAAACTTAATTTTACATAACGACAGAGAACAATACTTTATCTAAATATTTTAAATAACAGAGAAAGTTACCTCCAAAATAACACTTTAAAAAACAACAACTTACAGCAACATGGATATAGTCAAATTTAAAATTACATCGAAAACAATCAAGGTAGAAGTACGCAATTCGAATAATTATGTTTTTAATTTTAATACGGCTTTAGAGATTGAAAAAGAAGACAGAGATGTTTTATTAAAACTATACAATGCATTAGACATTCTTTTTAAGAAAGAGACACCTACAGAAATAAAAAACTACATTTCGCCTAACCAAACCAACATACTTGACCAGATTTCGGCAGCTGATCATTTAGAAGAGGAAAAATAATCCAATAACTATTGAAATCATTCTGATCTGATTATGAAAATTAATTCCCTGAAATCAACTTTTCGATTTCAACTGAAGAAATTTTCGGATTGGCTCCCGAAGAAGCCGCAACCAATGCTCCAACCGCGCAGGCAAAATCAATAGCCATTTGAGGTGACTTTCCGGCAAGCAGAGAAGTGATTAATGATGCTAAAAACGAATCGCCCGCTCCTACAGTATCTGCTACCCGGACAGCATAGCCTTTGTTTTTATACAATTTCCCTTCCCATAACAACAAAGCCCCATCTTTTCCTTTTGTTACACAAATAGACGATGTATTTGTTCGCAAAGCTATAAACTGGATATTTTCTTCGAGTGAAGTAAATGGAGATTTCCAGACTGCTGCAATTTCCTCTATTTCTTCATCATTAAATTTGATAAAATTAGCCGGAATCATTAGCTTTTCAAGGACTTCATACGAGTAATGAGGTTTTCTTAAATTAACATCAAATACTTTATACACTTCATTTTGCAATAACAGCTCTAATGATTTACGGGATACTTCATCTCTGCAAACCAAACTCCCGTAAATTAAAACATCAGCGTCTTTAACCAAAGTTTTAGCAAAATCATCTAAAACAATTTTATCCCAGGCTGAAGGATATTGAATTTCATAAGCTGCAGAACCATTTTTATCTAATGTTACATTTACCAAACCTGTTGGATACGTTTCTAATTGTAAAATTGTATTCGTTTCGATTCCTAAAGTTTCTACTTCACGAAGAATCACATCTCCATTTTCATCGTTTCCTACGCTGCTTATCATTGAAACTTCACAGCCTAAGCTTTTCATTCGCAAAGCAACATTTAAGGGAGCTCCACCAATCTTTTTTTCGTTTTCAAAAACATCCCAAAGAATTTCTCCAAAGGCTACTGCTTTTATTTTTTCATCACTTTTATTCATTTACTTTTTTTTCTAAAATTACGATTTAAAATAAAGACACCATTCCATTTCAATAAACATTAAAAGTTCATTCCACAAAAAAAAGAGAATATCCATCATCTGAATATTCTCTTTTAGTTATTTTTTTTTAAAGTAGATTAGTTCACCAATACTTTTACTGTTTTTTCTCCTTCAGCTGATTTTGATTTTACGATGTAGATACCAGTATTCAAATCAAAACTTGTATCTGATGAAGTTTTAAGTGATTTAACCAATATACCACTAATGCCGTAAACATCTACTTGTGTATCTGATTTTACATTAGATACAAAAACCAGTTTTCCGTTTGAGTGAACAGACGCAACATCTTCTTTATTGAATTTTTCATTACCAAGAACAGCTGCTCCAGCTCCAGAAACTTCAATTTTGTATATATAACACGCAGCATCATTATAAATATAAATTTTACCATTTACATTAGTAAAAGGTACATCCAAAATCACTCCAGGTGCACTTAAAGGATCACCTGTTGGGACTGAAGATGCAGAACCAAGTACGTTTGTTCCATCAGATACTGTAATTTTTCTAGTTGCACTATTACTACCCGATCTAAACCAAATTTTCACATTACCTGTTCCTGCAACAGTAAAGTATAAATATCGTGCTGTTGGCATGTTACCCGTTACAGCTGAACTCCCTCCCATTTTAAAGCGATTAGTAGAAACGTAATTATCTGTAAATGTATACGAATTAGGATCAACTTGACCGATTGTTGTTCCTGACGCAGCAGGATATATCCCTAGACTTTCTATAGTAGTATCTGTTGTATAACCTACATTACTTACAGGCCAAGTTGCGGTATTAGTTCCAAAATCCCAAACTTTTGTTTGCGCATTAATAGCTGAAAGTGCAGAAAACAGCACTATAGAAGTTAAATAAAGTAATTTTCTTTTCATAATTGATAGTTTTTATAGTTCGTATTGTAATCGATTGCATAAAATTAAGTTATTTTTTTTATTAAAACTAAAAATTATATAATTTTATTTTAAACATCACATTAAGAATTAACATTTTAACTGTTTATTACAAAAAATAACGAAAACGTAATAGTAGATTACAAAAAAAGCAAGCCTCTAAGAATTTTAGAGGCTTGCTTTAACAATAATTCAAATTAATAATCTTAATGCGTTATCACTTTTACTGATTTTTGACCATCTTCAGCTTTAACAACCACAATCCAAAGACCATTTTGAAATTCAAAATCAACATCCTGACTTGTTTTGAATGACTTTATCTTCGCTCCCGTAATGCTGTAAATCGCCACAGATGTTTCAGATTTTACATTTGAAACAGCAATTCTGTTTTTGTATCCAATTACATTAACTGCAGAAGTTGGTGTGTTATCTTTTACTCCTAAACTTTCGTTAGAAATTAATTGTGGTAACGGATCCCAGTTATCACTTCCTTTTGTAAAGTTGAAAGTTGTAATAGCAGTATTGTCTGATAAAGTTGGCGAAGACAATGTAGTAGCCCAAGAGGCACGAACAGCCTGATTATTTACACCTGATTTTTCGATCGTACCATATTCATACATTTTAGGCGAAGTACCATTCAAAGAATTATTCCAAGCAATAGGTGTTATTAAAGATTCTCCTACATTTCCCGGATAATTCGAAGTTTCAATAGTGGTGTTGTAAAAAACAGCTTCTGATGTATTAGCTAACCAAGGACGACCGAAGAAACCTGGTTTAGCACGATAAGCTGATGCTGTTTCTGTACTAGGTATTGCAGAAGTTACTGTACATTCATAAAAAAGAAAACCTCTTCCTATAGACTGTTGTGGCGCCGTTATGTAAGAAGCATCACCAGCAGTATCACTTACATTCATTGCTAATTGAGTTTTATAGAAAGTGGCATTCATTCCTCCGAATATATAATCTACCGCCCCCATCATAACACCTTTGTAAACCACAACTCTAGCAGTAGTACCACCAAAAAAGCTATCTTGACGCCCCACTACTCTACAATTGTTTAAAACTGTTTTATCAATTGCGTTTTTGATTGCAATTGCAGCAGCTCTTTCTACAAAAGATCTGTTTTGAACTGATGTGTTTCCATAATTTGTTGGTCTTGTACCTTTGGTTAAACCTACCACTTCTACCAAAACATCATTGGCTTCTTTGGCAGAAATATATTGATTGAATGAGTTTTCGATAATGATATTTTCAGCTTCAAAACCGTTGGCACTTACAATAAGCGTAGCATTCCAATAAGAGTTATTGTCGCTTCCACTAACATTGGCATAAGGTTGCGATCCATTGTCTTTGTTTACTCTCAAAATGTCGGCATCCCATTTTTGATTATTTTTCATACTATAATAATCATACCCTAAACCATAGTAAGAAGTGATACGTACCGCTTGTGGGGCAATATCAACCCCTTTATTAGCCAAAGCAATACTAGGTGTGGCCGAAGCATTTTTAATAGTAATGTTTGGAATTGTTATATCTAACATTTCTTCATAATTTCCAGGATCTACTAGAATAATTACTCGTTCGTTACCCGGACGAACCATTTTACCAGCGGCTGTTAATGCGTCATTAATAGTTGCATAATTTTTTCCAACACCAACTGTAATTGGAGAAGTATAAGCAATACTACCTCCTATTTTTATTTCTGTAAAATAAGAAGTCAATCCAGTACCTAAAAGTGTTATGGTAACAAAACCGTCTGCCGACCCTGGATAGGTATATTCAGTGTTAACAACATTGGCAGTACTTCCTGATGTATTTACAATTGCTGTTCCTCCATCAATAGAAAAATTAGCTGCAAAATAATGCGAAACTGTTATTTTATCTCCAACTTTTACTGGTATTTGCATTGTTCCACCCGTTTTGGCTGTTAAATCTGCCTGAGGAGAACGACTTGCAAAAGAATTTGCTGTCCCTCCAAATAAAATTCCTTTGTACCCTGTAGAAGCATTGGTTATAACTCTGTCGTCAAAAGACCAAATCGTAGCGGGTTTAAACGCTAAAGTTTTAGAATTAGATGCTCCAGCAATTTTTAAATTTGAAGTTAAACCCAATTCTACTTGATGATTATCTAAGCCTGAATAATCAACACTATAAGTCCCTGAACGTAATGAAATAGCAGTATTAGGAGCAAAATTATACACATATCCAGTTTCATTCAAGTTTGTAAATTTAAGACTCAATAATCCAATTTGTGTAGCATTCAATCCTGTAGTGTTTATTGCAACATTATACAAAGGCTTAGCTGTAAAAGCAACATTTGAAGTTGTTGAACTAGTTACAGAAATGGTATTTGCTAAAATCTCAGAATCATTTACCCCTGTTGCACTAATAGTATAAATTGTATTAGCTTCCAAATTTACAGTATAAGCACCCGTTGTAGTATTTATTATAGGTACTGGAACATAAATTTTACCAGTTGCAGCATAGTTCAAACCTACTTTTGTTAAATCAGAAGCACTTAATCCTGTTATATTACCTGAAACAGTGTGCAAATCTACTTTCACAACGGTAATATTTTGAGTAGTTGCAGCAGCAGTAATAGTCATGTTTTCTCCGCTACCAATAATATAGCCATTAGCACCTACTAAACTCATTTTATAGGTATATCCAATTGGCAACGAAACTGAATAAGTACCTGATGCAACAAGGGCATCTTTGGTCTTACCATTTGGATAGGTAAATCGAACCGAATATCCGGCCGGGATACCTGCCGCTGCTGTTTCATCCATAGTTCCTGTAACGGTTGAATAGCTCGCCGGTTTTCTTAAAACTCTGTAATAACTCGCTCTGGCTGTTGCATTATCAAAACAAGAAATTTTGAATGAACCTGCTGCTTTTGCCATAAACTTAGCTTCGGTAACGGCTGAAGTACTTGTAGTAAGCGGAATATTTTCTGTTTGCGCATTAGTTGTAGTATTAACAATGTTTAAATTAGCAGCCGCATTGTCTACTCTAGCCACAAAAGTTACCTCATCATCCTCATTCAAAGCCATTGTAAAAAAACGAACCGTTGCACTAGCATTTCCGTTGCAAAAAATTCGAGAAGTATAAGCTGTACCGCTTACGCCAAGATTATTGTCTCCATAGCGAGTAATAGTGGTGGGAGTACTAACATAAAGTCGGTCATTTGTATTGGGTCTAAAAGTAAGTCCGCCTGTCAAATCGAAAGCATTAGTATTCCCAGCAACTCCGCCATGTGTCAATACATTACTTGTATTAGCTGCACCCGGAGCAGCTGGAGTAGTAAATGCATAAAAATTACTATTGATAACAGTCGATGTAAGCATATTATTATACAAATTAGCATCTAATGTTGCTCCTCCAAAATCCCAAACATCAGTTTTTTGGGCATGAGTAAACGACACAGAAAACAGTATCGCAATAAGCAATAAGCGTAATTTTGTTTTCATAAAAAGTGGTTAAAAAATTAGTAAATATTTGATTGTTTATTATTTAAATCCATTGGCGACATTTTTGTAACTAATAAGCCAACTGATTTTTTTTATTTTTTCTAAAATTCAAAAGCTCCAAAATCAGGCAAAGTTTCATTAAATGGCAAGTTGGCATTTACACCTTATTGCGTTTCCTAATTTATAACAGAAGCAAAAAGGCATGCGTAAACGGTTAAATTCAGCATGCCTTTTTATAACTAACAAAATAATTTTGTCCTTCTATTTAATCCAACGTGGATCTCCAACTTTTCTATCAATCAAAACCTGATTTTTAATTGTAAAATCACCTGTTGCAGCATTAACAAATTGCGGATCTAATGCTGTCCCTAAACCATCTGATTTTAAGGGAGCAATAGCAGCAGCATCATTAAGCGTAGGAGCATTAAAATAATTATTATTTTCGAATGTAGGATCTAAATCTGTTGTTGACTGATTAGAAAATCTTGCCACTGTTGCAGCAAAAATTGAATTCTTAACCGTTACCTCATTTGTAGCAAAACGAACATACATAATTTGTAGACCACTTGCTGCAATAGTATTAGTTACACCATATAAAGTACAATTCTCAATTAACACATCTGTTGTAACTGATCCAAATACTGTAGCATTATCAGATCTTATAAATGCTGCATTTGGAACACAATTATTGAAAGTACTTTTTCTAAAGATAATCTCATCTGCAAAGGCAGCTCTAAAATCAATAAATGATCCTGATCCTGCCGTTCCAACATTGGTAATTATTGAATTTTCAACAATTATTGATTGTATGTTTGCATTAATACCTGTTCCTGCACCAATGAATGTACGTTCGTAATCATGAATGCTACATCCACTGATAAGAAGCTTACTATAATTCCCAGTTACTGAATACCTTATAACATCTATCTTATTACTTGCTGAAGCCGGCGAACCTACTAAATCCAAATCTATCAAATTAATATTTCCAGTAACCCCTGTAGTAAAAGGAGCCAAAGAAAAACTAAGTTTTAATTTTGGTTTATCAAAAGTTCTTAAACCTCTAATCGTAATTGGTTTATTTAGCACAATCGTACTTACTTGAGCTGTATAATCACCAGGCTTTAATATCAATACAGCTTCTGCTGCTGCATTAGCAATTATTGTAGCTAAATCATCAGCAGGACCAACTTCTGTACCGTCAGAAAGATCTATACCAGTAGTTAATGTTTGAGAACCTCTTCTGGAAGTAATATTAAATATATCTACAACATATTTACTCAAAGAACTTAATCCTACAACTTTTGCAACACCGTTTAATTTTTCCTGAGCGGTAATAGTGTGCGTAACTGTAGGTTTTGTTTCATCTGCCGGTGTAAATACTATTTTTGTAACAGTACTGTTAGAAATCCATCTTACAGTAGCTTCTTTACCCAGGATATCGTCAGCCTGAGCAGCTAAGAAAATTTGTTCTTCTAAAGTTTGAGCAGTAGTCACATTCCATTTTGAATCCTCTTTTCCTCTGTTACTCACTGCTTTTACTCTGATTGAATAAAGTGTTTCTCCTTCAAGCTTTACTCTTATCGGCAATTCACTAGCATTAACTTCCAAAGTTTTAAAAATCGTATTAAATTCAGCATCATTAGCACTGAATTCAACAACATAATGATCATCTGTTTCTTTGGTATCCCAAACTAATTCAACAGAGGTTTCATTACGCACAGTAGCCTTTAACCCAGTTGGGGAAAATTCACGATTAGCATTCAATTCTGTAATAATATCTTCTGTATAACTTTCGCAGCTTCCAGCAAGTACCACAAGCATCGAAGCGGCAATTATTCCTTTGAATATATTTCTTTTTTTCATAATTTTCTTTTTCTACATTAAATAATCACACAAAGCTATTATTGGTTTGGATACCCGTAATCATTTAACAATTTCCCATTACTATTGCTAATAAAAAACTGCCAAATAGGCCAGAACTGACGATTATCAGGATCAGTACCTGTTTTGTACACCGAATTAATTTTAGCGTCATTCAAATTATTCCATGTAAAAGGTGTGTAATCAGCACCTGGATTTACAGATTCACCGCGATTTAATCCATAAATCGATAAAATAGTCGTATTATCAGATGATCCGTATTTAGAAGCATTAGCCTCATCTTTTACATACTTATAATATAATACCGCAGGTACATCAGAATATTCATTAGCTCTTTCACGTAAATTAGTCATTTTTGTTTTAGACTCATCTAATTTAGCTTTTAATATATTCCAACGAATTAAAGCCTGTTTACGTTCCATTTCACCTGTGAACTCAAATTTATGTTCTTTTACAATACCATTAAACATAGCTTCTTTAGAAGATAATGCATTTACATAAGCATCTACTTTAGCTGCTCGATCAGCAGCTGAAAAAGCTCTTTCTCTAATTTGCTTTAAATATGGCGCAGCTGCACTTGGTCCTTCTAATTCATTCGCTGTTTCAGCAGCAATTAACAATACTTCTGCATAACGCATGTACACTTTATTTACTCCATCATCACTAGCAGCAGTAATTCTTCGTTTCGTCCATTCATAACGATATTTACCAAAATACCATGTATTTAAAGCAACCAGCTCCTGTTTAGCAATACCATTTACAGATGTACCCCAACGGTAAGGCACACAAGTTACATCTCTACGAGTATCTTTTTCATCAAAGTCATAAAAAACAGTAGGTAACGGACCAGCTGTTCCTCCAGACGAACCATTACCATTTGCCTGAAATTGATTTGGTGTCTGATTTCTAACCGCAAAACTATACAACACACGTCCACGACCTTCTGCAAACGGAATCTCCCAAAGTGACTCTCCACCCGCAGTTACATAATCCTGGTTTACATTTCTCCAAAATCCTTCAAAAGTAGCATTTAACTGTGCTTTACCACTTTGAATTACCGAACGTGCTTCGCTTAAAGCTAAAGCATACATTTTAGCAACAGATAAATCAGGGTCATTACTTCTACGGATTCCATCAGGGTATTGTTGGTATCCTGAAGCTACTAAAGCCAAACGTGCTCTTAACCCCTTCACAAAAGCTTTATTAACACGCTCAACTGTAGAAGTTTCTGATGATTCATTAGGCCAAGCCACAAGGTCCGAAGCTTCTCCTAAGTCAGCAATCAATTGTTTATAAATTACATCACGATTCGTTTTAGGAAGATAGATCGTTGCGTTATTAATAGGCTCGAAACGATATGGTACATCACCCCATCCTTTCATTAAATCAGCATAATAAATAGCACGTAATGTTAGTGCCTCACCCAAAAGCTGCCCCATTTGTGTTCCTGGAAAAGGATTTCCATATTGACGAAGACCTCTGATAGCAATATTAGCACGCTCTATACCTCCATACATAGAAGCCCAGGCATTATCAGCTGTATTCATCTGGATGTTATCTATTTTTGCATCATAAGTACACAAATCAGATTGCGCACTAATAGATTGTGAATTATTATACCATTCTGCATCTGTATTCATTCCGTAAAATGGTATAAAACGACCTCTGTAAGAATTAGTTTCTCCAAAAGGTACCTTAATTCCATCAATAGCTCCTTTAGCTAAACCCGGAGTAGAAAAAATTACAGATTCATCTAATGTAGATTGTGCCGGTGCTTCTAAATAATCATCACCAAACTCTTGACAGCCAGTAAAAAAAGTAGCCAAGGCTAATCCTGCAATTATTATTTTATGTTTCATTTTTTTGTACTGCTTTAAAATTAGAAATTAAGATTTAGACCGAAAATAAACTGTCTGCTACGTGGATATGCTGATGAATCAACACCCGGAGATAAAGTCGTTTTTCTTCTAGTTGAAACTTCAGGATCAGAACCTGAATAATTTGTCCATACAAATACGTTAGTAGCCGTGAAATAACCACGTAACTTTGTTATACCTAAATAAGAGGTAAAACTTTCCGGAGCAGAATAACCAAGAGTTAAAGTATTTAAACGCAAGAAAGAAGCATCCTCAACAGCCCAGTCACTCATTACAAAACGTCCCATATAAGGTGACCACATAGATGTATTAGCATTCAAAGCTTCTAAATCTGCAGGATTCGTAACTAATTCTCCTGTAGCCGGATTCAGATTAGTCCAACGTTTGCCATCAGCCATAACAGTACTTAAATTTCTATACTCTCCATTAGTTTGGTTAGCAGTCGAAAATTCAATTTTATCCGCATTATAAACATCATAATCAAGTGCCCAGTTAAAAGCTGCTGACAAATCAAATCCATAAGCATTAGCATTGATTACCATACCTCCTGTGTTTTTTGGAATAGCACTTCCAATAATCGTTTGGTCTTTACTATCAATTACATTATCTCCATTCAAATCTTTCAATTTCATAGAACCTGGCTGTATAGTATTTACAGGCCCATTATCAACCAAACCATTTTTCAAAGTATATGTTGTTCCATTCCAATCAAAATCAGACACCTCATAACGACCAGCGTTTCTGTAACCGTACATTTGTCCTAAAGCAGAACCTACCATTACCATATAATCGTTTCCAATTTGACTTGATGCCCAATTTGATGCGTAAGGGAAATCTCCCATCACCCCTAATGAATTGATTTTATTTTTATTTATACCTACGTTAAATGCAAAATTTAAACCATAATTTTTCCCTTCAATTGCAGCAATGTTTAAACTAGCCTCAAAACCAGTATTTTGAGTTTGTCCCATATTACGGTATTGATACTCATAACCCGTACCTGCTACAGGAAACTCAATTAACAAATCACTAGTTTTATTATTGTAAAAATCTAATGTTCCGCTAATACGATTATTAAAGAAACCAAAATCCAAACCTATATTTTGCGTAACGGTAGTCTCCCATTTCAAATCAGGGTTAGCCATATATTTACTATTTGTAGCCCAACCACTTGAAACTCCATTTATAGTAGTTATACCTCTAGACTCAAAGTTCTGAACCGTTTGTCCTGTTGGAATATTATTATTACCCGCTTCTCCGTAACTGGCACGAACCTTCAACTGAGTTAACCAACTTTTATCTTTTAAGAATCCCTCTTCTGAAATTTTCCAGGCAGCTGCAAAAGCAGGAAAATAACCCCATACATTATCACCTAAAAATTTACTAGAACCATCAGTACGGAAAGTAGCAGTTAACAAATAACGATCTTTGAAGCTATAATTAGCTCTTCCAAAGAAAGACAACAATTTATCATCCGGAGCATAAAAATTATCAACAAAACGAGCCTGATTAGTATTAGAAGGTGTACCAGTATAAGCCGCATTAGAATTACCGGTTTGTGTTGTTAATTTTCTTGACAGATTAAAATCAAAAAATTCAGGAAAACCATGAAGCGTATTTGTCAGAGTAGTTGAAGTTGTTCTAAGAGTTTCTTCTCCAACCAATAAATCTATATGATGATTTTCTCCTAATAATTTTTTAAAATCATAACTTAAGGTATTCGCATTTCTAAATCTTTCCTCTTTTTTATCACTTAATATCAAAGCTGGCATTCCTTTAAATGGTGCGTTAACATCTGGCGAACTATTAACATAATACGTTGATGTTCCATAGAAACGAGCGTCCTGATAACTATAATTATCCAAACCTAATTCGGTTTTAAATTTCAAATTATCTACTAGCTCCCATGAAAAACTACCTAACATATTAAAGTTTTTTCGCAATTGTTCACGGTCATTATCCCAAACCGAAAGCACTGGATTAACTAAACTATTAGCAACATCTTCATTTGTTTCATCAGTTGAAACACCCGGAATTGGCAGTGGCGCATAAGCGATTGAATTTCTCAAACGGGAATCAGCTGATGATTTTTCGTTTTGCTCATTTACCCCTCCACCATTAATTTGAGTATCAGAATAACGCATTGTATAAGTTAAATCAATTTTATCACTCACTTTACTCTTCAAAGCCAAAGATAAGTTATTACGCTTATAATCAGACCCTAACATAATCGCTTTTTCATCATAATGAGCATAATTGAAATTATAATTCAACTTCTCATTTCCACCTCTGATTCCTAAATCACGGCTTTGCACCTCTCCTGTACGACCAAAAATTTGTTTTTGCCAATCATTACTTGCCATACCCTTATACATATCGTAATCTTCCCAATTACCAAAATACTTAGTATATGAAGTAGGATTAGAAGCTACTTTTGTTGATCCGGATTGTGATAACAAAGCATATTCATATTGCCATTTCACATAATCATCTACCGGTAAAACATCAAAATCTTTAGCTCTCGTTTTCATACCGTAAAAAGTATTAAAACTAACCGCCAATTTACCGTCTTTACCACTTTTCGTTGTAATCAAAACCACACCATTAGCTCCACGAGAACCATAAATAGCTGTAGACGAAGCATCTTTCAATACTGTCATTGTCTCAATATCCGAAGATGAAATATCGCTCATGCTATTTACCGGAAAACCATCCACTATATATAAAGGAGCAGCAGATTGTGTTAATGATCCTCCTCCACGAATTCTAATATTAATCTCAGCATCAGGAGAACCTTCAGAAGTCATTACCTGTACCCCTGCAATACGACCTGTCAAAGCTTCTGCTACGTTAGCAACAGGCACTTTTTTCAAATCGTTACCCGAAATACTGGATACTGCTCCTGTCAAATCTGATTTCTTTACAGTTCCGTACCCCACAACAACTACTTCATTTAAAGCATTTGCTTCTTCAGCCAAAACTACATTAATCGTTTTTTTACCGGCTACAGCTACAGACTGCGTAGTGAAACCTATAAAAGAGAATTCAAGAACTGCTTTTGAATTCGATAGTTTGATTTTGAATTTTCCATCAAAATCAGTTGCGACACCATTTTTAGAACCTTTTTCTAAGACATTCACACCCGGCAAGGTCAAACCCGACGCATCTTTCACAACTCCTTCAACTGTTAAGTCCTGTGCACTCACCTTATTACTGGTAAGTAAACACAATAAGAAAACAATTGCCAGACAACAATTTGTTCTTTTATTAAATAACTCTTTAAAATTCATAGTTTACTGTTTAGTTTATTATTAATTGTTTGTTAAGTTTATTTTATGGCTTAAATTATATTTACGCTGTAAATTTATGATTAATACTCAATCTTCAATTTATCTCCGCAACCCCTGAAAACAAATAAAAAATGATTTTTTTTAAACATAAAAAAGCGATGTGTAATCGATTACACAAACATAAAAATTTTTTTTGTATAAAAAATTATATTTCACAAAAAAAACTTAAAAAAAATTACATATAAAAAAATATTCTGTTTTAAAATACAACATCCGCAATTTAATACGTCTTAAATTATGAAATACTCTTTTATTATTTTCCTGAGAAGAATTTATTGCACAAAATTCAATCGATTGCATCAGATGCAAATATTTAATAATTATTATCTAAAAAACACCATTTAGATAAATTTCTGACAAACCATTTTAACCTCAAACAAATTATAATTCACTCATATTAGTTTGAATAATAAATACATGCCATTTTCCTAATTCCAAAAAAAGTCTTAAAAAAGTGGTTTCTCTTCTAATTAACAAAAACTTCATTAAGCAATTGGATCTAATTAGAGTTTATGTTTCAGACTGAGACCATTCAACTTCACCGGAACCATATTAAATTTTAAAATGTATTACTCTTATTTATATATATTAGGTATAACACTTGGAAGCTATTACAATCAACAGGCTTCACTAATATATAGACGTAAAAAAACCCTTAAACAGAATTTAAGGGTTCAAAGATAAAGGCGATTTAGCCATTACTCGGTTTGCAATTTCAAAACGGCTTTATGCTTTTGCATCAAAACAAAAGTTATAATCATACCTATCACTGCCATACCAACACCAATAAGATTTGGAGATGCATAACTATAACCAGCTGCCAAAGGCAATCCTCCCAAAAAAGCACCTAAAGCGTTCCCGATATTAAAACTCCCCTGAAGTGCCGCCGAAGCAATCATCTCTGCTCCTTTAGCTGTTCGAATCATCAACATCTGAATTGGCGCTATAACCGAAAAAGAAATAACCCCTGTTAAAAACGTAAAAAACAAAGACACATATTGATTAAAAGAGAAAAAGTAAACCATAATCAAATCGATTACCATTACAAAAAGCAAAGCAAATACTGTTGGAGCAGGCGAATATTTATCGGCCAGTTTACCTCCAACAAAGTTCCCTACCACCATTCCAAGACCTGCCAATATCAATATATAAGAAACATCCTCCGGAGAAAATCCTGAAATATTAATTAATAAAGGCGCAATGTAACTGATCCAGGCAAACAAACCGCCAAAACCAATTGCCGTGATTCCGATGATTAACCAGGCTTCTGTTTTTTTAAAAAACAACAATTGTGTTTTCATATTTACATTCCCGCTTTTTTCCAACTTGGGCATCCATAGAGATATGAACAAAAAAGTCAGCAATCCTACAATTGCAATTAATACAAAGGTGTAGCGCCATATAAAATGATGTCCTATATAAGTACCAATTGGCACACCAATTAAATTAGCCAACGTTAAACCGGCAAACATAATCGAAATTGCCTGTGCTTCTTTTCCTTTATCGGCTAATCGGCTGGCGACTACCGCCCCAACTCCAAAAAAAGCGCCGTGTGGCAATCCGGAAAAAAATCTGGAAGCAAATAAAAAATTATAATTAGGTGCAATTATGGATAGCGCATTAAAAACGGTTAACATCAATGCTAAAATTAAAAGCATTTTTTTGGGAGGAAAATTTCTTCCAAGGATAACCAATAATGGTGCACCAATAACAACTCCCAAAGCATAAGCCGAAATTAAATATCCCGCAACCGGAATAGAAACTTTCATATCTGAAGCAATATCGGGCAACAACCCCATCATCACAAATTCGGTTATACCAATTGTCAAGCCTCCTAACGAGAGGGCAATAAGACTTTTTTTCATCTGTTTAGTTAAGAAAAGAATAGGTTTTCTATGATGCAAATTTAAACCACAAGCACAAAAAACAAGTTGTACATTTGTGACATAAACTTGTAAATTTAAGTTATGCCAAAATTAAATCAATTTAAAACGCTTGTTCTTGATGAATTTGAAGAAGAGAAATTTCACCTTCCTCCGCATACGCATACCTATTACGAAATTATCTATATTAAAAAAGGAAGTGGCATTCATCACTTAAATAATAATCTGTTGCCATATAAGGCAGGAGATCTTTTTGTTATCTCACCAGACGATCAACATTATTTTGATATTAAAAAAAGTACACGATTCATTTTTATTAAATTCACTGATAATTATTTCAATTCCAAACAAAATCTGACTTGCGATGAATTTCTAATAAATACTCCAGAAAGCTTCATGCGGGATAAAATCTTAAAAGAAACTGTTTTAAAGTTTGATGAACCTTGCAAAACGATTCTAAAAAACACTGTAGAAAACATTATAACATACGACCAATATATTGACGTTACTTCTTCTCCAATTGTTTTCTATCAGATTCTTTCCATTTTTGGATTGATAAAAGAAACTATTCGCGGCATGAACCTTCAGATGAAATCGACTCATTTAGATAGTGAACAAATTGCCAATTACATACATCAAAATATTTATCAGCCAAAATTGGTTCAGGTAAAAGTAATAGCAGATCATTTTAATATTGCCCAGACTTACTTCAGCGCTTATTTTAAAAGAACTTTTGCGATAAGCTACCGTGATTATATTCATAATTTAAGAACGACACTAATTGAAAAACGGTTTCAGAACAATCAATTACCCATTAAGCAAATTGCACACGAATTTGGTTTTACCGATGAGAGTCATTTATCAAATTACTTTAAAAAGAGAAAAAACATGAAACCGACAGATTTTAAAAAGCGATAGTTATTGAAATCTTAAAAAATAATTTCTCCAAACATTTTTAACTAAATTTGTACATCTAAAAAAACAATTTCTTTGAAAAAGAAAATCCATATAATACTGCTTTTTATAACGCTGAGTTTCTTTTTGAATCCGGGTTATACGTACGCATGCAATATGGGACATCACAAAGAAATTGCTTCTAAAGAAGAAAACAGCTGTTCTGAAAAATGCTGCGAAAAGAAAACTTCAAAACAGGAAAAACACAATTGTAACGGAAAATGCCGTCATTCTAACTGTACAACTACTGCATTACAATTTGTTATTTTAACTTCAAATGATCTTGATTTACAAAATGATGTTTTTAATTTTTCTTTAAAAAACACTATTCCATCTTATAGTGAATCCAACATTTCTTCTGGATTTACTTCTATTTGGCTCAAGCCAAAAATATAATTATCATATTTATGACAGCCCGTATTGGGTCTTTTTTGAAACGAAACTTTTTAATTAATTTTAAAGGAAAATAAAATCCTTACCTAAATATTATATACAATGAAAAAATCAATCATAGCTTTAGCAACAGTACTTATAACATTATTTAGTGCTAATAACATTCAGGCAAATACAGCAAAATTAAAATCAGGAGCAACAGAAATCGTTGATGCGAGTCAGCTTCAATCTGTTTATGATGCTTATTTTACTGTAAAAGATGCTTTAATAAAAAGTGATACCAAATTGACTTCGGCGAAAGCCAAAGACCTACTTACTGCAATTTCAGCAGTAAAAATGGACAAACTTAAAAGCAACGAACATACCGTTTGGATGAAAGTAGTTAAAAAAATTACTGCCGACGCCAAAAGTATTTCGACAACTACAGATCTTAAAAAACAGCGCGAAACCTTCAAATCGCTTTCTAAAAGCACTTACGATCTAATAAAAGTTTCAAGTCCAGACCAGCCAATTTACAAACAATATTGTCCAATGGCTGATGCTGACTGGTTAAGCAAAGAAAAAGCAGTTAAGAATCCGTATTACGGTTCTTCAATGTTAACTTGCGGAAACGTAGTAGAAACCATCAAATAAACATGACGCTCTACATCAAAAACATGGTGTGCGCCCGCTGTAAAATGGTTGTGGAGTCTGAGTTTGAAAAACTCGGACTTCAGACTATTTCTGTCGAATTAGGCGAAGTCGAACTGCAAGATGAAATCAACGAGCATCAGAAAGAAGTTTTACTTAAAAATCTTCAAACTTTAGGTTTTGATTTATTGGATGATAAAAAAACAAAAACCATCGAGAAGATAAAAAATCTTATTATCGATTTGGTGCATCATAAAAACAACGATCTTAAAATCAACTTATCTGATTACTTGGCAGAAAACCTCAGCCAAGATTATAATTCGCTGAGTAATTTATTTTCTGAAATTGAAAACATCACGATTGAAAAGTATTTTATCAGTCAAAAAATTGAGAAAGTAAAAGAATTATTGATTTATAATGAGCTTTCGTTAAGTGAAATTGCAGATATTCTAAACTACAGCAACGTAGCGCATTTAAGTAATCAATTCAAGAAAATTACAGGCTTTACTCCTACTTCTTTCAAACAACTGAAAGATAAAAACCGTATTCAGATCGAGAATTTGTAAAGAGTTAATTTAAACATCTAGTTTGTCATTTCGAGGAACGAGAAATCTCTACGAGTAGCTCCGCAACGAGAATCCAATCTTTGTCGAGTTACTTGTGAAGATTTCTCGTTCCTCGAAATGACCAAAATGCGAGTTCCTTCGACTTCGCTCAGGATGACAAAAGAAAAAACTTTACGCTTTTGCGAGAGATTATTATAAGATTAGTTAAAAACCTTTGCGAACCTTGCGTTTTTTTTATAAAACCCAACATCAAAAATCCTTGCGCCCTTTGCGGTTCAAACAGCATTTAGTAAATCTTACAAATCATTCCCAAAATTCTACAAACCGTTGTAAATCTTACTTCGGAAATTTGCATTGTAATACCTTAAAACAAAAAACAATGACTCATCAATATATAATTTCTGGAATGTCTTGCAACGGCTGCCGAACCAAAGTTGAGAAAACGCTAAATGAAGTGGAAGGAATTCATGCCGAAGTAACGTTAGATCCGCCATTGGCAACTATAAAAATGGAAAAGCATGTTCCAACGGAAAAATTTCAGAAAGTTTTAGCTACAGCCGGAAATTACACTATTGAAATAGACTCTCCTAAAAAAAACGAATCTGTTATAAAACCATGTTGTTCTGGTCATAAAAAAGAAGACCATTCAGCTCATTCTCATAAAAAAGAAAAAACGATAATTCCTCATAATGCGACTGGAGTTTTTTACTGCCCAATGCATTGCGAAGGTGATAAAACGTATAACAAACCCGGAGATTGTCCGGTTTGCGGAATGGATTTAGTCCCCATGCAGACATCTGAGTCTGAAGAAAACAAAACGTACACCGACTTATTAAAAAAAATGAAGATTGCAACATTGTTTACGCTTCCTGTTTTCATTATTTCAATGTCGGAAATGATTCCAGATAACCCACTTTTTAAAATCATGCCGATAGAAAAATGGAACTGGGTTCAGTTTCTATTTTCAATTCCGGTTTTGTTTTATGCGGGATGGATGTTTTTTGTCCGCGCCTGGAAATCAATTATAACCTGGAATTTAAACATGTTTACTTTAATTGGTATTGGAACCAGCGTGGCATTTTTATTCAGTATTGCGGGAATGTTTTTCCCAGATCTTTTTCCGTCCGAATTTAAATCGCATCACGGAACCATTCATTTGTATTTTGAAGCGGCAACGGTCATTATAACTTTGGTTTTATTAGGACAATTATTAGAAGCCAAAGCCCACGGACAAACCAATGGCGCAATAAAAGAATTATTGAAATTAGCCCCAACCGAAGCTACTTTAGTAGAAGATGGAACTGACAGAACCATCTCAATTCACGATATTAAAAAAGGCGATTTATTACGAGTAAAACCGGGAGAAAAAATTCCGGTTGACGGAAAAATAACTTCCGGCGAAAGCAGTATTGATGAAGCTATGATTACCGGAGAACCTATTCCGGTTGATAAAAAAGCGGGCGATACTGTAATTTCAGGAACGATAAACGGAACAAAATCATTTGTTATGATTGCCGAAAAAGTAGGTTCAGAGACTTTGCTTTCACAGATTATTCAAATGGTAAATGATGCCAGCCGTTCGAGAGCGCCCATTCAAAAACTGGCCGACCGTGTTGCCAAATATTTTGTTCCAACCGTTGTTGCCATTTCAATATTGACTTTTATTATCTGGGCAAAATTTGGCCCTGAACCGTCATATATCTACGGATTAATTAATGCGATTGCCGTTTTAATTATTGCTTGTCCTTGTGCACTCGGATTAGCAACTCCAATGTCGGTTATGGTTGGCGTTGGAAAAGGCGCACAACACGGAATTTTAATTAAAAATGCCGAAGCACTTGAAAACATGAATAAAATAGATGTTTTAATTACCGATAAAACCGGAACGATTACAGAAGGAAAACCAACTGTCGAGAAAATTTATGCCATCGATAATAACGAAGATTTTCTGTTGCAAAACATTGCTTCCCTAAATCAGCATAGCGAACATCCTTTAGCGCAGGCCGTTGTTAATTTTGCAAAAGACAAAAACCAATCTTTACTTGAAGTTCCCGATTTTGAAACTATTGCAGGAAAAGGAGTTTTAGGAACGGTTAGTAATGCAAAAATTGCTTTAGGAAATAAAAAACTAATGGAACAGATAAACGCCTCGGTTTCTGCTGATTTTGAAAACAAAATTACAGCCGAACAAAATCTGGGTAAAACGGTTTCATACATCGCCGTAAATAATATTGTGTCAGGTTACGTGACCATTACAGATGCCATAAAAATAAACAGTGCCAAAGCCATTAAAGATTTAATCGATCAGGGCATTGAAGTGATTATGTTAACAGGTGACAATAAAAATACAGCCAAAGCAGTGGCAGATCAGCTTCACTTGAGTTCCTTCAAAGCCGATTGTCTTCCAGAAGATAAACTGAGAGAAATTGAACGCTTGCAAGCCGAAGGAAAAGTGGTAGCAATGGCCGGCGATGGAATCAACGATGCTCCGGCTTTGGCTCAAGCCAATATTGGAATCGCAATGGGAACCGGAACCGATGTTGCGATTGAAAGTGCCAAAATAACACTGGTTAAAGGAGATTTAAACGGAATAGTTAAAGCTAAAAAACTAAGCTTTTCGGTTATGAAAAACATTAAGCAAAACCTGTTTTTTGCTTTTATTTACAATACTTTAGGAGTTCCAATTGCAGCAGGAATTTTATATCCGGTATTCGGAATTTTGCTTTCGCCGATGTTAGCCGCTTTGGCTATGAGTTTAAGCTCTGTTTCGGTAATTGTGAATGCTTTGCGATTGCGAAATTTAAACCTTTAAAAAATCAATATGAAACTACATACTATTTTAATTGTCTTTTTGATTGCTTTGAGTGCAAAGGCTCAAAAAGTAGTTCGTTATGATTTACACGTACGGGACACGATTGTCAATTTTTCGGGAAAAGAAAAACGTGCGTTAACTGTAAACGGACAAATTCCGATGCCAACATTGACTTTTACGGAAGGTGATATTGCCGAGATTTATGTGCATAACGATTTAAAAAATGAAGATACAGCGCTGCATTGGCACGGATTATTTCTTCCAAATAAAGAAGACGGTGTTCCGTACTTAACGCAAATGCCTATTAAGCCCGGAACAACGCACAAATATACTTTTCCAATTATTCAAAACGGAACGTATTGGTATCACAGCCATTCTGGATTGCAGGAACAAATTGGTTTGTACGGACTTTTCATTATCAATAAAAAGAAAGACGATTCGACTTTTAGAAAAGGTATTGACGATCTCCCGACTGTTCCTGTTATTTTAAGCGAATGGACAGATCTTAAACCAGAGAATATTCAGCGAATGCTTCATAATGCCAATGATTGGTTTGCCATAAAAAAAGGTACAACTCAAAGTTATGCCGAAGCGATTAAAAAAAGACAATTTTCAACCAAAGTCACTAACGAATGGAAGCGTATGAATGCTATGGACGTAAGTGATGTTTATTATGAAAAGTTTTTAATTAACGGAAAAAATGAAGACCAGCTTTCGCAATTTAAAGCCGGCGATAAAGTAAGATTACGAATTGCCAACGGAGGCGCTTCCAGTTATTTCTGGCTGACGTATGGAGGCGGAAAAATAACAGTTGTGGCCAGCGATGGAAACGACGTTGAACCTGTAGAAGTTGACCGTTTAATTATTGCGGTTTCTGAAACTTATGATATCGTAGTTACGATTCCTGAAAATAAAAAATCTTTTGCTTTTTTGGCTACAGCCGAAGACAGAACCGGATCTGCTGCTATATTTTTAGGAGAAGGAAATAAACAGCCTGTTCATCATCTTTCGAAATTAAAATACTTTGAGGGAATGAAAATGATGAACGATATGATGAAAATGAACGGCGAAATGAACGATATGGGCATGAATATGTCGCTCAATAAAATGGATATGAACGCCGTAATGTATCCTGAAATTTCCGGTGAAGAAGAATCTGCAAAAACAGAAGACCATTCGATGCACAATATGGAAGGTATGGAAATGACAAATGATTCTACCGCAACTTCTGAAATTGTAACATTGAATTACGGAATGTTGAAATCGCCAACCAAAACAACATTACCAAAAGACGCACCAATAAAAGAATTACGTTTTACATTATCCGGAAACATGAATCGTTATGTTTGGAGTTTAGACAATAAAGTGGTCTCTGAAACGGATAAAATTTTAATTAAAAAAGGAGAAAACGTTCGGATTGTTTTATATAATGGATCGATGATGCGTCACCCAATGCATTTGCACGGACATGATTTTAGGATTTTAAACGAGCATGGCGATTATGCTCCGCTAAAAAATGTAATTGATATTATGCCAATGGAAACCGACGTCATCGAATTTCAGGCCAATGCAGATGGAGACTGGTTTTTCCACTGTCATATTTTGTATCACATGATGGCAGGAATGGGAAGAATTTTTACTTATGAAAATTCAGCGCCAAATCCGTTGATTCATCATCCTGAAATGGCTTACAAAATGCTGAAAATGGACGACAGAATGTTTCATTTTATGGCCGAAAATGATTTTGCAACCAACGGAAATGATGGGGAAGCGATGTACAGCAACACACGCTGGAGCATCGGAACCGAATGGAGACTGGGTTATAATAACGAACATGGCTACGAAACCGAAACACATATTGGCCGATACATTGGTAAAAATCAATGGTTGATGCCTTTTATTGGTTTTGACTGGCGTTACCGAAAAATGGGAATGGACGAACAGGAACAAAATCTTTTTGGACAGAAAAACACCAAAGACAATCGTTCGGTTTTTAGCATCGGAGCCGAATATACTTTGCCAATGCTCGTAAAAGCTCAGCTTGAAATGTACACCGATGGAAATTTGAGAATACAGTTTGAGCGAAAAGACATTCCGCTTTCGAGACGTTTACGAATGAATTTAATGTGGAATACGGATAAAGAATATATGGCGGGATTAAAATATATCGTTGCCAGAAACTTCGGAATCACGACGCATTATGACAGCGATATGGGAATTGGGTTTGGGGTTAATTTAAATTATTGATTTATTTTTTTAACCATATAAGTGATATAAGTTTATTTTAAAAAGTTCCATTTTTATTCGTGTATAAAAGTAAAATGTTTGAATTATTTAATGGCATTGATTTTGAAAAGGCAAATAATTAACCAAAATCACTTTAAACTAAATTTATGTACGGAATCCTCTTGATTTTATTACTTACCTTGCCCTTACTATTTCAAATTATATTGAGAAGAAAAGCAATTTCAGAAAGCATTAAACTAAATTTATCGGAAGTTTGCCTGATTAGTTTTTTTTCGCAAATTCTGTTTTATTATTTTGCTTTCAAATTACTCGATTACAAACTGAGAATTCAATCTAATGGTCAATTTCATTGCGGAATGCCTTTTATAGGACTTGTAATAGTAGAATTCTTTTTTATAGTTGTTTTAATTATCATAATGGCAGTTCAGTTCTTCATCAGAAAATCATATCGCAATACTGAAAACAAAAATAAGAGTTATGAGTGATTCTTTAATAAATACCTGTTACGAATGCTAAAGTGAATTCTTTAAAAATCAATCTTTAATGCAAAATCTTTGTCCAGAATGTCCTTCAATTTTGTATAGATCCCCAAAATGTCAACATAATTTCAAAAACAACAGTTGTGAAAAATGTTATTGATTACAAAACTAAATCGTATTATATTTGAATCAAATCTTCAATCAAAAAAAAGAAAAATAATTAACAATTAAATGAAACAAAAATGAAAAAATTATTTACTGTTTTAGCCATCGCTTTATTCACAATTGGATTACAAGCACAAGACACAAAACCAGCTCCTAAAAAAGAAAAAGCTAAAAAAGAATCTTGCTGCAAAAAAACAGCTGATAAAAAAGACAAAAAATGTTGCGCTAAAAAATAATCGCAATCTAATTTTTACCAAAAAGGCTTCGAATATTCGAAGCCTTTTTTTATATTTTTTTTCGCCACAGATTAAAAGAATTAAAAAGAATTTCTTTTAAACGATCTCTATTTAACTTTGACAAAGTTCTTCGTCATTTTGTTCCTAAGCAACTCCAAAGAAAAAATCTTTTTAATCTGTGGCAAAAAACTTTAAAACTATTTAATTCTTACACTCCACTCAAAATCCATTTCAGAAACCTGAACACCTTCTTCATTTGTTCCTATAGATTTCATCCAGAACGTCTGCCCTTCGCCTGTTTCTATTGTTCTTTTAATAGCTTCTGCAATTAAATGTCCGTCGTTGCAGACAAATGTAATTCGTCCTGTAGCCTTTTTTGTGAAGTTCCCTTTGTTGTTGGCAACCAGCATCGAAATTTTCTTTCCGCTTTCCTGGATTTGTGAAATTACCAATGCCCCGGTTGTTAGTTCAGCCGCCATGGCCTGAACTGCAAAATACATCGAATTAAAAGGGTTTTGATTGATCCAGCGGTGTTTTACCGTTACCGTACAACTATTTTCATCAATAGCTTTAACACGTACCCCGCAAAAGTAAGCCGATGGTAATTTGAACAACACAAATTTATTGAGTTTAGAAACTGAAACTGCCATTTGATATATTTTTTATGTAAAAATACAAAAAAACTATGCGTGCACAATAAATTCATTAATCTTTCATAAGACCTCAACAAAACAAGGCATTACGAATGATTTTCAATTGACTATAGCTCAAATTCAAAATTCAAAATTGTTAAAATTTTGTTAACATTTGGTACTATGCAAAACAAGATACTGTCTTTTAGATATATATTTGCATAAGAAATTACTATATACTTTTAATCATGGAAACATCAACACCACTCATCATGGAAAAAACACCAGAAAAGAACACAGCAGCATTTACTCATTTGAGTACATTAAGTCAGTACATCATTCCGTTTGGAAATTATATTTTTCCACTTATCATCTGGACAAATTACAAAGACAAATCTGAATTTGCAGATCACCACGGAAAACAGGCTTTGAACTTTCAGTTAAGCTTATTGCTTTACACTTTGATTTTAGCACTTATTGCAATTCCGATTTTTATTACGGTTTTCTTGCAGAATCTTCCAATCGAAGCCATTATTAATGACGACGATTTTGTAATCAGAAATTTTAATTTTCAAGGAAATATTGGTCTTTTGAGTGTTGGAATTACGGCAGTCGTTCTTTTTGGATTGTTAAAATTTGTTGAATTCTTTTTAGTGATTTATGCTTCGATAAAAGCTTCAAACGGAGAATTATACAAATATCCGCTAACGATTCCTTTTATAAAGTAACACTTCGACTCCGCTCAGTGTGACTAAGAAGGTTAAAAAGTTATAGATTCCCGAGAGCCCTAGCCCTGATAGAAGCGGCATCCTTTTGTGGCGGGGTTCGCCACAAAAGATAAAGCGGATAGCAGGAAACAGCTCCTAAAAATCAATCAATCATCATCAATCAATCATCATCAATCATCAATCAAAAAACGAATTGTTCAATCTAAAAAAAATGAAATGAAATTATGAACATTGAAAACACAAAAGCACAGATGCGCAAAGGTGTTCTTGAGTTTTGCATCTTATCAGTACTAAAAGAAAAAGACGCATATACATCTGAAATACTAGACACTTTAAAAAACGCAAAATTATTAGTTGTGGAGGGAACTGTTTACCCTCTTTTAACCAGACTAAAAAACGACGGTTTACTCAATTACAGATGGGAAGAATCGACATCGGGGCCCCCAAGAAAATACTATGGATTAACCGAGATAGGACAAACATTTTTAAACGAATTAAGCGGCACCTGGACAGAATTGTCTGACGCCGTAAAACTAATCACCAATCAAAATCAATAAGTCATGAACAAAACAGTAAATATTAACTTAGGCGGTATGTTTTTTCACATCGATGAAGATGCATATTTAAAATTGACACGCTATTTTGACGCTATAAAAAGATCCTTAAACAACTCATCCGGACAAGATGAAATTATTAAAGATATTGAAATGCGTGTTTCTGAACTTTTAACAGAAAAACAAAAAAGCGAAAAACATGTTGTGGGACTGAAAGACGTTGACGAAGTGATCGCAGTTATGGGACAGCCGGAAGATTACAGAATTGAAGACGAAGAAACTACTAATCAGTCTTTTAATTATGCAACCAAAAAACACAAAAAATTATACCGTGACAAAGAAAAAGGAATGATTGGCGGTGTAGCAACAGGTTTAGGACATTATTTTGGAGTAGACGCTGTATGGGTTAAAATCGTATTCTTAATATTTGTTTTTGCAGGTTTTGGAACCGGAATCTTAGCCTATTTTGTATTATGGATTGTAACTCCTGAGGCAGTAACAACCTCAGAAAAACTGGAAATGACAGGAGAACCGGTTACGATTTCAAACATCGAAAAAAAAGTTCGTGAAGAAATTGACACATTATCTGATAAATTTAAAAATGCAGATTATGACAAAATGGGAAACCACGTAAAGTCAGGAGCTGAAAGAATAAGTAGTTCCTTTGGAGACTTTGTTATGACGGTTTTTAAAATCTTCGCTAAGTTTTTAGGAGTCATTTTGATTATGTCCGGAATCACTGTCTTAATATTATTATTGATTGGAGTATTTACATTAGGAACAAATGTTTTTCTTGATTTCCCTTGGGACAACTTTATTGAAGCCGGAAACTTTACTGAATATCCTATCTGGTCATTTGGCTTGTTAATGTTCTTTGCGGTTGGAATTCCGTTTTTCTTTATGACACTTTTGGGTTTCAAATTGTTGTCTCCAAACACAAAAACAATCGGAAACATTGCCAAATATACTTTATTGGCAATTTGGATTATTGCAGTTGCCATTGCGATCAGTATTGGAATCAAACAGGCTACTGAAATTTCATACGACAACAAAGCGGTAGAGAAAAAAGCAATCAACATTACTCCTACCGATACATTATATGTAAAGTTTAGATACAATGATTATTATGCTAAAGACTTAGATCACCATAGAGAATTTGAGTTTGTTCAGGATTCTGCAAACAATGCTTTAATATACTCCAATGATGTTCGTTTGCATGTATTACATACTGATGAAACGGCTCCTTATTTGCAAATAGAAAAAAGCGCCAGAGGAAACTCATTTACAAGTGCTAAAAAAAGAGCAGAAAAAATCAATTACAACATTGAGATTAAAGGAAATTATTTAATTTTGGATAATTATTTTCTTACAGACGTTAAAAATAAATTCAGAGGACAGGAAGTCGATGTGTATTTGTATTTACCAGAAGGCCAATTATTTAAACCAGATGCTTCCATACAGGATTATGATGACTCAGAAGATGATTTTTTCAACCTACACTTTAGCGGTAATTATAACTATAAAGTAGAGGGTTCAAAAATTAAATGCCTTAATTGTCCTCTAGATGAAAATAGCTATGAAGATGTAGAAGTAGGATATGGCATTGAAAATGATACAGTAAGTGGAGTTTCGGTTAAAATAAACGAAAAAGAAGTTTTGAACGCCAAAAAAAGTACCGGACGATTAACCACAGATCAAAACGGAGTTATAATAAAAATTAACTAAACCATGATAAAAATAATCATTCATATTACGAAATTCATTATTGCAGCTATTACTGCATTATTGTTTGCCTCATGTAACTTTAATTTGAATACTATTGAAGGCAGCGGAAATGTTACTACCGAAAAAAGGATAATTCAGGGTGATTTTAAAAATGTATCTGTAAGCAATGCTATCGATGTGGTAATCATACAGGCTGTTTCAACAGAAATTACAGTTGA
Source organism: Flavobacterium pectinovorum (assembly GCF_022802975.1). Lineage (GTDB taxonomy): Bacteria > Bacteroidota > Bacteroidia > Flavobacteriales > Flavobacteriaceae > Flavobacterium > Flavobacterium pectinovorum_B. The sequence continues at coordinate 392,298 of NZ_JAFEVZ010000002.1, read as the reverse complement.
GGCCGATGACAATCTGCAAAAAGACATTATTACAAAAGTAGAAGACGGAACATTGTACATTAAATGTAAATACAGTTCGTTTGGAGATGTTACTAAAAGAGTTATTGTAAAAATGCCGGTTATCAACAAACTGGAAGCATCAAGTGCATCTACTATACAAACCGAAAAAGTAATTCTGGGAGAAAATATAGAGCTGGAAGCATTCAGTGCTTCTACAATAGATGCGAATATAGAATTTGATAATATTATTTGTGATTCAGGAAGCGGAAGTACTATAAACATACAAGGCAAAGCATTAAAAATAAAAGCATCAGCATCGAGCGGATCCAGTATTAATGCTGAAAAACTTCTGGCTAATGAAGTTCATGCAGAAGCTTCAAGCGGAGCCAGTGTTGATGTACATCCAATCGTAAATTTAAAAGCGGAAGCTTCAAGCGGTGGAAGCGTTAATTATGACTCATCACCTAAAACAATCGAAAAAACTGAAAATTCAGGTGGAAGCGTTAGCAAAGGATAACCATATTATGTGTTAAATATAAAAGAAATCATTCATCAAAAGTGGATGATTTTTTTATATTTGTCAAAATCAAAATCTAGAATTAATGAAAAAAAATACAGCCCTACTCTTATTGTTATTAGTTACAACATTCACTTTTGCCCAAAAGAGAGAGAAAATAAAAGGTTCTAAAATTGTTACCACATCCATAAAAGAAGTTGGTGATTTTGATGCCCTGGAAGTTGATGATAATATTGAAGTCTATTTGGAAAGAGGAGAAAAAAATGAAATAAAAATTGAAGCCGATGATAATTTACACGATATTATCGGAATGGATTTAAGAGAAAAAACACTCCGTTTATATACTTCAAAAGAATCTTCTATTTTTAAAAAACTTACTGTTCGCGTTACTTATACAAAGTCATTAACAAAGATCATTACTAAAAACGAAGCAATAATTTATGCTATTCAGGAACTTCAACTGGATGATATTTCATTTAATAGTTTTGATTATTCTAAATTATTTTTGAATGTAAATGCAAAGAAATTCAGTTTAACAGCTGATGATAAATCTAAAACCGAACTGAATCTAAAATCTGATGACGGGTCTTTACAGTTAAGCAAAAATTCGAGTATAAAATCTTTAGTATCTGCAATTAAATTCAAATGTGATTTATACCAAAAAGCAAATGCCGCAATTGAAGGTGTGGCTGAAAAAGGGAATATTCGCATAGATAATAATTCAGTTTTTACAGGAACAAAATTCAATATAAAAGAAGCTAATTTTACTGCTGAAAACAATGCAACAGGCAGTGTACTGGCCGAAATTTCGATATCTCTGGCTATAGGAGACAAAGCAGAAGTTTCACTTTTAGGAAAACCAAAAATTGAACTTACCCGTTTTAGTGAAGAAGCTAAATTAATCAAGAGGGTTAAATAAAAGTTTCAGGTTTCAGGTTTCAGGTTTCAGGTTTCAGGTTTCAGGTTTCAGGTTTCAGGTTTCAGGTTTCAGGTTTCAGGTTTCAGGTTTCAGGTTTCAGGTTTCAGGTTTCAGGTTTCAGGTTTCAGGTTTCAGTATAAAAAAAATCCATTCGCGTTCACGAATGGATTTTTTTATGGCTTTCAAAACTTGAAACTTTTAAACTTGAAACCTGAAACCTGAAACTTGAAACCAAATCTTTACTCTTTAGCAGCTAAATAACGTTCTGCATCTAAGGCAGCCATACATCCTGTACCTGCAGCCGTAATTGCCTGACGATATACATGATCTGCTGCATCTCCTGCTACAAAAACACCTTCAACATTTGTTTTAGATGTCCCGGGAGTATTTACAATATAACCTGTTTCATCAAGAGTGATGTAATCTTTAAAGATATCTGTATTGGGTTTATGACCAATGGCTACGAAGAAACCTGTTGCAGGAATTTCAATTTCTTCATTACTGGTTTTATTTAAAGCTTTGATAGCATGAACTACATTTCCGTCACCTAAAACTTCAACCGTATCATGATTCAATAAAATCTCAATGTTTTCAGTTTTACGAACACGCTCTTCCATGATTTTTGAAGCTCTGAATTTTTCGCTTCTTACCAGCATCGTAACTTTTTTACACAATTTTGACAGATAGTGTGCTTCTTCACAAGCAGAATCTCCTGCTCCAACAATTACAACTTCCTGATTACGGTAGAAAAAACCGTCGCAAACTGCACAGGCAGAAACTCCACCACCCATTTGCAGATAATGCTGTTCTGATGGTAAACCTAAATATTTAGCTGAAGCTCCTGTAGAAATAATTACCGTTTCACAGTGCAGTTCTATTTTGTCATTAATCCAAACTTTATGAATATCTCCCGAAAAATCAACTTTTGTAGCCCAGCCGTCACGGATGTCTGCTCCAAAACGCTTAGATTGTTCCTGTAACTGAATCATCATTTCAGGACCTGTAACACCATCAACATAACCCGGAAAATTTTCTACTTCATTTGTTGTTGTCAACTGACCACCCGGTTGCATTCCCTGATATAAAACCGGATTCATATTTGCTCTGGCTGCATAAATAGCAGCAGTATAACCCGCCGGACCAGAACCTATAATTAGGCATTTAATTTTTTCGATTGTATCTGACATAATATTTATAGTTTTTTAAACAGCACAAAAATAAGTTTTTATTATTGGAAAACTAAATAAGAATAATCAGTTTTTATTATCATAAAATAGATAACTAAAAAACTTTCTTTTACACAAGAATGTGTATTGATTTATGGGATAATTTTATCTCATCCGATTCTTAAAACCCAACAACAGCTTTAATCACAAATTAAAGATTCCTTTTTTTGAAATATTTTAAAAAAATAAATTCCCCATAAAAACTGACTATAGCCATAAACAGCATCTTCAATAGGAATGGTAAGCATCCGAATTCCTAAAAATTCATTAGGATTATAATTGACAATTGGTGAATCTAATCCTGTTCCTGTCAATATTCCATTTACAGGAAAAAAACCGAACATGAGTACAAAAAACAATAAGGAAGCCTGACTAATCCAGGAAGCCCGGACAAAAAAATGAAGATAAACTAAAGTAAAAACGGTGACAATAGCAGTAACAAAGGTGTAAACTTTGTCTGGATTCAATAACGCTACTAGACAACAAACAATAACACTTGCAAATACGATGATATTATTAAACCCATCCGTCCAGGTCAGATTAAAAAATTTATCGCAACAGAAGTAGGTAAACAAACACGAAAAAGGAATGCAAATAAAAAAAAGCCATTCTTCAATAGGCAAACCGGCAATCATAATTCCTACAGTATAATCAAAATTGAACCACCAAACGCCATGCTTCGTAAACCATACATCCCACAAAATAAAAGGAATACCTACCACAACTGCTGCTTTTAGAAAAGCTCCAAAATGTTTGTGAAAAGCCAGCCTTTTATCAAAAGAAGCAATAAAACAGACAATAACTGTAAAAAAAAGAATCAATAAATACGTGTATGGTTTCATTGTTTTTTCTTTTTAAAATACTGCTTCGGAACATATAAAAAACCAAAACACTCACCAAAATGTTTTCCCAAATGCTTATGATGCTGTTTATGAGCCCTCCGCAACGCTAAAAAATAAGTATTATTAGTATTTCGCAATACTTTTAATCGTTGATGAATAAAAATATCATGCACAAAAAAATAAGCCATTCCATATAAAGAGACCGCTAAACCAATATAAAAAACATAATTAAAATCTGCAAGTGAACCAAAATACATTAACGCAATAGCGGGCGTTGCAAAAATCACAAAGAAATAATCATTTTTCTCCAACAATCCTTCGCTGCTATGATCGTGGTGATCTTTATGTAAAACCCATAAAAAACCGTGCATAATGTACTTATGAATACACCACGTTGCCCCTTCCATACAAATAAAAACAATTATGATAATTAAAAAATTCAACATTCAATTTACTTTTGATTAAACTTCTTTTCTAAAAATTGAAAACGATAATTAAAAATTTCATTTAGTTTATTTTTGACTAGTAAAACATGAGCAAAAGTTCCTAAAAAACCAAATGGTAATTCATAATCTACAGTGTCTTTCATCAATACTCCATCAGCATTTGGAATAAACTCATGATAATGGTTCCAAAGTTTATAAGGTCCTTTTTCCTGAAAATCAGTAAAACTTTTTTCAAAATTAACCTTTAGAATACGGGTCTTCCATTTTATAGGAATTCCTAATAAAGGGGAAACGGTATAATCAATTTCCATTCCTTCATAAATATTTCCGTCTGTATTTTTGGTAAGCACGACAAACCCCATGTTTTTTGGTGTAATTTTTGAAAGATTGTCAGGATTGGAAAAAAACTGCCAAGCGGTTGCTACATCACAACGAAGCTGCTGTTCTCTGTATAATTGGTATTTCATTTTATGTATTTAAAACCGTGTCTAACAATTTCATTAAAGGTAAAGAATTAATCTGTCCCTTATGCTTCTTCAGGAATTCCTCATCATCCTTTATATTTTTATTATATCCCAAAAAAGCAGGACATTTTTTTTGTACAGATAATCTAATCAATCGGATTTCGATATTATTACTATCTAATGCTACAGCCTGCGCAATAGTTGCTTTTCCTTTATTGAAAGTCCTTAATTTCGAAAATGGATTCACAACATGATTCGCCCGTATAGTCTGTAACGCACCCAAATAAACCAAATGAACATTTGTCGACAGCTCTTTCTCCAACTCATTTATCATTTCCAGACATAATTTTTTATCAGAAGCGGCTTGTACATAATGATTTCTAATATAATCTAAATCCACTGGCATACCAAAACTTTTGATAGTAAAAATGAAGAAAACAAAGTATAAGATAATCCCTTTCATTCTAAAACAGCAATTTTATAACGTACATAACTACGCATCATTAGGTTGATTTTTTGAGCGTTAGGAATACGAATTCGTTCTTGTAAAATATTTTCCGCAGCGGTATTTTTTATTTTACGGAATAACGAAAGATAATAACGATATGCTAAATAAACTCCAAATTTTGAAGTTGGAGGCAGCATTTTTATTCCTAATAAAGCTTCTTTAAATTCAATTTCAATTTCTTTTTCAATCATTTTTTTTACACGGTTATCAAAAACATTCATATCAATATTAGGAAAATACGTTCTTCCCAAAACCTTATAATCTTCGTTTAAATCCCGTAGAAAATTAACCTTCTGAAAAGCAGATCCCAACTTCATGGCAAATGGTTTCAGCTCTTGGTATTTTTCTTTATCACCATTTGTAAAAACCTGAAGACACATCAAACCTACTACTTCGGCCGAGCCATAAATATATTCTTTATATAAATCCGAATTGTAATCTACTTTTTCCAAGTCCATTTCCATACTATGCAAAAATTGATCAATTAAGATTTTATCAATCTGATATTTACAAACAGTATCCTGAAATGATTGTAAAATAGGATTGAGCGATATTCCCTCTTTCAAAGCAACATCTGTTTCATTTTTTAACCTATATAATAATGTTTTCTTATCAAAATCATGAAAACTATCTACTATTTCATCCGCTAACCTTACAAATCCATATATCGCATAAATTGCTGGCCGAATAGACGGCTTCAAAGCTAAAATCCCTAAAGAAAAGCTAGTACTATACTTTACAGTAGTCTTTTTACTTACCTCGTAAGACAAATCATCAAATAGTTTTTTCATTGGTATAGCATTTATAGTTAATCACCTCTTTGGCTACAATTTTTCCTGATATAATGGAGGGAGGTACTCCTGGCCCAGGAACTGTTAACTGTCCCGTATAAAATAAATTTTTGTTTTTTTTGTTTTTGATTTTAGGCTTCAAAACTGCTGTTTGCGAAAGCGTATTGGCCAGTCCGTAGGCATTTCCTCCATAGGCATTATAATCTTTAATAAAATCAGATACACAATAGCTTTTTTGAAACACTATTTTTGACTGCAGATTCTGAACCCCTGTATGTTTTTCAATGCGTTTAATCATTACTTTAAGATATTCCTCTCTTTTTGATTCCTCATCGTCAATTCCGATAGCCAAAGGCATTAACAAAAAAAGGTTTTCCCCTTCTGGTGGCGCCACATTTGGATCTGTTTTAGAAGGACAACAAGTATAAAATAATGGTTTTTCAGGCCATTTTTTATTACCATAAATGGCATCAATGTGTTCATCCAAATCATTCTCAAAAAACAAAGTATGATGTTTAAGATTAGGAATCTTTTCATTTAAACCTAAATAATAAATCAAACAGGAAGGTGCAAAAGTTCTGCTTTTCCAATAGGATTCAGAATAATTACGCTGTTCTTCTTTCAGGAGCGTTTCAGTATGATGATAGTCTGACGAAGCCACCACTGCATCAAATTGATATTTTTTTCCATTAATACATAACGAACTCACTTTCCCTTTTTCAGTATTTATTTTTTCTACTGAATGATTAAAATGAAAAACAACTCCCTGTGATTCTGCTATTTTTTGCATAGCTAAAACCAACTGATAAAAACCTCCCATCGGGTACCAGGTCCCCATTTTATAGCCGCCATAATTCATAAGGCTATACAAAGCTGGAATGTTTTTTGGTGAAGCACCCAAAAAAATAACAGGAAACTCCATTAAAATTCTTAATTTGGGATGTTTAAAATAGTTAGATACATACGTTCTGAAATTAGTCAGCAGATCCAATTTCAATGCACTTGAAGCAATTTTAGGCGACACGAATTCCATCCAGTTATGACAGGGCTTTTGAACAAAATCTTGCATTCCCACCTCATATTTATATTGAGCAGCATTCATAAAAAGATCTAATTTTTTACCAGCACCTTTTTCAAGACTTTCAAACAACACTTTCATTTCCTGAAAAGATTCCGGAACAGCCATCTTCATATCCGAAAAAATCATTTCGAACTGAGGATTTAGCCCCACTAACTCAAAAAAATCAGAAGTTTTACAATCAAAATCTCCAAAAAAACCTTCTATGATATCCGGCATCCAATACCAGCTAGGCCCCATATCGAAAACAAAACCATTATTAGTAGCAAATTGCCTGGCTCTACCCCCTGACTGATTGTGTTTCTCAAAAACATGAACTTCATTTCCTGCTTTGGCAAGATAAGCGGCAGCCGAAAGCCCCGAAATTCCCGCACCTATAACAGCTATAGTTTTTTTTGTTTCTGATTTTTGCATAATTTAATTAAAATATATAATTCTCCTACAAAGTGCGATTTACAATATATACGCCTACAATTATTTTTTTACTTCAAATAATTTTAATAGAAATTAAATCACCTGTAAATAAGCATTATAAGCAACTTCTAAAAACTTTGATGGATCTGAATTTTTATCATATAATGGCTTATGAAAGTGATCTAATTTTTGCAATAAGTAAATCAACTGCATCTTTTCATTTTTGTCCAAATCTCCTGTAACCACATTAGTAGCCTTTCTAATTTTGCCCATTTGTCGCTCCAAAACCATCAAACCTTTATCTACAATTGTAATTACTTTACTTCTTTTATCTATTTTAGAATCATCTTGTTTTACCCAGCCATTGTATATCAATCGATCTATAATTTTCATCCCTGTGGGTTTGTCCTGAATATTCTTTTTGATTAATTCCATTTTAGACATTGATCCAAAAGCCTTAAGATTAATTAAATAAATAAAATCTTCCTGAGTCGAAAAATCAGAACCAAAAATAGCCGCCTTAGAATAGGATTTTGCATACCTGTTCATGTGAACAATCAAAGTATTTATGACGCTTTCAGGACTCCTTCCAAAGTCTTTACCTTCCCATTCTGGTTCACTTTTTAATAAATCATTTTTTGCACATCGATTTATCCACTGTACAAAACCCTCCAAATCGTTAGTATATAATTGATTCATAAGATTTTCTCCCTCAAAATCCTGAACTAAGTCAACCACATCTTTCAGTAACTTATAATTCATAATAAAAATGTATTATTTTAATTTTTGGAAACCTTAGTACAAGATTCTTTTCATTACAAAATTTTCAAATACAATAATAGTGTAAAAATACACTAAAAATATATTTAAATGATATTTATTCCACAAATAAAGTATAAAAAGAAACCTTTGTGAATTTTCTAAAATTATTTTACAAAATCACTTTGAAAAGCAGAAATAAACCTTATATTTGCATCCGCTTACGGGGTGTAGCGTAGCCCGGTTATCGCGCCTGCTTTGGGAGCAGGAGGCCGCAGGTTCGAATCCTGCCACCCCGACAAAAGTCTTTTCAAAAAATGAAAGGACTTTTTTTTTGTTCTAGACTTAACTGAACTGCTGCTATCGCTTTCCAATTGAAATCGGAAGACCTCTGGTTCACACGAAAAAGTTTCAGGACTACACCCGACAAAATCTTTTCACGCACTTGAAATTTTTTTTTATTTAAAATAGCATTTCAATTTTTACAGAAAATTTTCCAAACATCGTCAAAGTCTTATCAAAATCTATATTAAACAGCATAATCTTCATTAATAATTACCTATTCAAAGCGAAATCAATTCTTTCCAACACCCACCAAATAAAGGTTAGAGAGCGTTTCATAAATGTTAACAAAATAGATTTTCAAAAACCATAAATAATTGTATTTTTACGGTTCAAAATTCAGAAAATAAATGGGCAAAATCATTGCTATTGCTAATCAAAAAGGAGGCGTTGGAAAGACTACTACATCAGTAAATCTTGCTGCCTCATTAGGTGTTTTAGAGAAAAAAGTATTATTAATCGACGCTGATCCTCAGGCTAATGCAACATCCGGCCTTGGAATTGACGTAGAATCTGTAGAATTAGGAACTTACCAAATTCTTGAACATACTGCAACTCCAAAGGAAGCCATTTTAAAATGTACTGCTCCAAACGTTGACGTGATACCTGCTCACATTGACCTTGTGGCTATCGAAATTGAACTGGTTGACAAAGAAAACCGTGAGTATATGCTTAAAAAAGCATTAGAAGAGGCAAAAGAAGAATATGATTTTATCATTATCGACTGCGCACCATCTCTGGGCTTGTTGACCTTAAATGCTTTAACGGCTGCAGATTCTGTAGTTATTCCAATTCAATGCGAATATTTTGCACTTGAGGGATTAGGAAAACTATTGAACACTATCAAAAGTATTCAAAAAATCCACAATCCTGATTTAGACATTGAAGGGTTATTACTAACCATGTACGATTCAAGGCTACGTTTATCAAATCAGGTTGTCGAAGAGGTTCAAAAACACTTTAACGATATGGTTTTTGAAACCGTTATTCAGCGAAATGTAAAATTAAGCGAAGCTCCAAGTTTTGGCGAAAGCATCATTAATTATGACGCAACCAGCAAAGGAGCTGTGAATTACATTAATTTAGCTCAGGAAATTATAAAGAAAAACAGCAAATAGTTTTTATGACAAAAGCAATTAAAAAACAAGCCTTAGGAAGAGGATTATCAGCATTATTAAAAGATCCGGAAAACGATATTACATCAGTTGAAGACAAAAATGCTGACAAGGTTGTTGGAAACATTATTGAGCTTGAAATAAGTGCTATCGAAATAAATCCATTTCAGCCCAGAAGTAATTTCAATGAGGAATCTTTACGTGAGTTAGCCACTTCTATCAAAGAACTTGGTGTAATTCAACCTATTACTGTTCGAAAATTAGACTTCAACAAATACCAGTTAATTTCAGGAGAGCGTCGTTTACGTGCTTCTACTTTGGTTGGTTTAACACATGTGCCGGCCTACATCCGTATTGCTAATGATAACGAATCATTGGTAATGGCTTTGGTTGAAAACATTCAGCGTCATGACTTAGACCCTATTGAGATTGCCCTTTCCTACCAGCGTTTGATGGATGAAATTCAGTTAACTCAGGAACAAATGAGCGAACGTGTTGGAAAAAAACGCTCTACTATTGCCAATTATTTGCGTCTTTTAAAATTAGACCCGATTATTCAAACCGGTATCCGTGATGGTTTTATCAGCATGGGACACGGCAGAGCCATAATCAATATTGAAGATTTAGACATTCAGACTGATATTTACCAAAAAATAGTAAGCCAAAACTTATCTGTTCGTGAAACAGAAACTTTGGTAAAAAACTATCATGAAAGTCTAAAACCAAAAGCTGAAGGAAAAGCAAAAGCTGATTCTTCATTTGTAGTTAAAGAAACGCAAAAGAATACTTTTAATGATTATTTTGGTGCAAAAGTTGATGTAAAAGTGGCGGGTAACGGAAAAGGGAAAATCACAATTCCGTTTAACTCAGAAGCCGACTTTAACAGAATTATAAAATTAATAAACGGATAGTGAATAAAATTGTCCCCATAAGTCTATTGTTCTTACTCTTAGGAACCGTCTCTCTTTTTGCCCAGGTAAAAGAAGAAACGGTTTTGGTCGCTAAAGACACTACTAAGTTGCAAGAAATAGATCCGCTTACACCAGCAAAAGCAGCCTTTTATTCGGCAATTTTACCCGGTTTAGGACAGGCATACAATAAAAGATACTGGAAAATTCCTTTAGTTTACGGTGCAATTGGCACCAGCTTGTATTTCTATATTGACAATAACAAAAAATACCATCAATATCGTGACGAATACAAACGAAGACTCGAAGGCTACAGCCCTGAATCCGGAGATTTCGATTTCCTGAGTGATGACAGACTTATTGCCGGCCAAAAATTTTATCAGCGTAATCGTGATTTGTCTGCTTTATTCGTCGTTGGATTCTATGTTTTAAACATTATTGATGCCAATGTTGATGCCGCTTTAATTCAGTTTAATGTCAATGAAAGATTATCGCTTCGTCCGGAAATTTACCCTTCGGATGTAACTTTTAAACCAAATGTTGGACTAACTTTTAATTACAACTTTTAAATAGCTTTTTACTTCTATTTAAATTAAAAATACAAAAAAATGAAAATTGCACTTTTAGGATACGGAAAAATGGGCCAGGTAATCGAAAGAATTGCTTTGGAAAGAGGTCATGAAATTGTCTTAAAAAAAGATGAATTCAATACTTATGACGGACTTTCAACAGCCGATGTTGCGATAGACTTCAGTGTTCCTACAGCAGCCGTAGCCAATATTTCAAGCTGTTTTCACGCCAATGTTCCCGTAGTTTCAGGAACAACAGGATGGTTGGAGCACTATGCCGAAATGGAAGCACTTTGCAACGAAAAACAAGGTGGTTTTATTTCGAGTTCAAACTTTAGCTTAGGTGTAAATATATTCTTTGAACTGAATGAATATTTAGCCAAAATCATGGCTCAGTTTGATTCATATAAAGTATCAATGGAAGAAATTCACCATACTCAAAAATTAGATGCACCAAGCGGAACCGCAATTTCTTTAGCAAAAGGAGTAATTGAAAATAGTGCTTACGCAAAATGGACAATGGACACCCCAAAGCCTAAAGAAATTTATATAGAAGCCAAAAGAATTGGTGATGTTCCGGGCACCCATACGGTAACTTATGATTCAACCGTTGACAGTATCGAATTAAAACACACTGCACATAATCGTGAAGGTTTTGCTTTAGGAGCCGTTATTGCCGCAGAATGGTTAGCCGGTAAAAAAGGAATCTACACAATGAAAGACGTTTTAAACCTGGAATCTTAAAAATCAAAAAAATAATATTCTGAAATTTCAGCACTAAAATATAATACTATGACACTTTATCTTTGGTTTGTTTTTTTCTTAGCCGTACAAATAATCCATTTTTTAGGAACCTGGAAATTATATCAGGCGGCAGGACGAAAATCCTGGGAAGCAGCAATTCCGGTTTACAATTCGATTGTTTTAATGAAAATGATCAGCCGCCCAACGTGGTGGACGATACTACTTTTCATTCCGATTATCAACCTGATTATGTTTCCTGTTGTCTGGGTTGAAACCTTGAGAACGTTTGGAAAAAAATCAACTTTAGATACCGTTTTAGGAATTTTCACTTTAGGTTTTTATGTTTATTATGTAAACTATACTCAAAAATTAGAGTACAATGCCGAAAGAAAATTAACACCGGAAAACAGAACAGCCGACACCGTAAGCTCGTTACTATTTGCCGTAATTGTGGCAACATTGGTACATACCTATATCATACAGCCATTTACGATTCCAACTTCATCTCTAGAAAAATCATTATTAATTGGTGATTTTCTTTTTGTAAGCAAAGTAAACTACGGCCCTCGTGTTCCTATGACTACTGTTGCATTACCAATGGTTCATGATTCTATCCCTTTAACAAAAAAGAAATCTTACTTAAGCTGGCCTCAATTACCTTATTTTAGGCTTCCTGCTTTAGAAAAGATCAAAAATAATGATATTGTTGTTTTTAACTGGCCGGTTGATACCGTACATTACTTTTTTGAACCAAAAGGAAGACCGGGAGTTATAAAACCAATCGATAAAAAATCGAATTATGTAAAACGTTGCGTAGGTATCCCTGGAAATTTATTAAGCATAAAAAACGGAATTGTTTTTATCAACAATAAAGAGCTTATTTTGCCTGAAAGAGCAAAACCGCAATACGAACACACTATTTACGCTGCAAAAGGTGTATCAAATGAACTTTTAAAAGCCGCAGGCTCTACTGAATTTTCAAGAACATACATCATAAAACCAAATAGCGATATGCAGCTTGAAGCGGTAAGGCCTTATATCACATATGCCAACCATAATCCTGATAATTCATACACCATCCAAACTGGTTTTAACGGGATCCCTTCAGATGTTATAACAAAAACAGGATTATATGCTCAGGAACAATATTTAGCTCAGACAAACGCTAATTTAACACTAAAAGCCGCTGCTGAATTAAGAAAAAATTCAACAATAGATTCAATCGTCAGATACATCGACAAAGAAAAAGGAGATCCTTTAATTTTTCCGCACGATGAAAAATGGACAATGGATGAATTTGGACCAATATTGATTCCTAAAGCTGGAGAAACCGTACAACTAAACAGCAACAACATAGCTTTATACAAAAGAATAATAAAGGTATATGAAGGAAACAAATTAGAAATCACCGGCAATGAAATTAAAATCAACGACCAGATAACTAATACTTATACCTTCAAACAAGATTATTACTGGATGATGGGAGACAATCGTCATCATTCAGAAGATAGCCGCTACTGGGGATTTGTTCCGGGAGACCATATTGTAGGTAAACCGGTTTTTATCTGGATGAGCTGGGACACCAACGGAAAAGGAATCAATAAAATCCGTTGGGACAGGGTTTTCACAACCGTTGATGGCGAAGGCCAGCCCCAATCGTATTTTAAATATTTCCTAATTGTTCTCGCCCTTTATTTTGTTGGCGAATTCTTTTGGAAAAAAAGAAAAGAAAACAAAGCATAAATAAAATAAGTTATTTTTGTTTCAGGTTTCAAGTTTCAAGTTCTTTGCGAACCTGAAACTTGAAACCTGAAACTTTTAACCTAAAATTAAAGAAATGAACTCCTTATTACTTCCTACCTATTTTCCGTCAATTAGCCATTTTGCAGTTATGGTTCAATCTGAAAATATCACTTTTGAAATGGAAGATAATTTTCAGAAACAGACTAACAGAAACCGCACATACATCTACAGTCCAAACGGAATCCAACTTTTAAATATTCCTGTAAAACACTCTAAAACGGCACATCAAAAAACAAAAGACGTTTTGATTGAAAATGAATTTGACTGGCAGAAACAACATTTTAAATCACTGGAAGCCGCTTACAGAAGCTCTCCTTTCTTTGAGTTTTTTGAAGATGATATTCTACCTCTATTTGAAAAAAAACACACCTATTTAATGGATTTAAATATGGAAGTGCTTGATATTGTTACCAAGTGTTTACGCATGAAATTAGAGTTTGGTAAAACAACTGAATATTTTCATGAAGCAGAAAACAGCTCTGATTTCAGATTTTTGGCAAACGGAAAAAAAGACACTAATTCATTCGAAAAATACCCTCAGGTTTTTGATGACAAACATGGCTTTATTAATAACCTAAGCGTTTTGGATTTGCTTTTCAACGAAGGAAAATTTGCAATGGATTATTTAAAAACTCAGAAGTTAGAATTAAGATAAAAGATTTTCTTTTTCAGAATTGGAATTTGGACCCGAGCGTTCAATATCATTAAGCTAAAGGACATATCGTCAGTTCGAGGTTTAATTTTTTTTTACAAAAAAGCAATATAAGATGACGTTTGTTTTGTCAGGCTGAGCGGAGTCGAAGCCCTAGTTAAACAAAAACGTCATAGGCAGTGTTTTGTTAAAAAATGCGATAGCTTTTTTTAAAACAAAATGTATCGAGAACCTTAGTATTAAAAAAGCTTCTCGATACAATTTTTAATCATAAAGCTATTGCATTATGATTAAAAATCACTCGAAGTGACGACTGAAAATTTCTTAACTTAATAACATTGACCGAGTGTTAGCGAACAGGCGAAGCAATTTAAAAATTGAAATTTATTTTTTATTCCATCGAAAGCCTTGTCATTATTGGATAATGGTCTGAGTTTTCAAAATCAGAAAAGCTTTCAAACTGCTTGACTTTCATTTTAGGATCAGTAAAAATATAATCAATTCTTGCCGGATAGTAGCGAAATTTATAGGTAGCACCAAAACCTTCTCCCGCTTCTTCAAAAGTATCCTTAAGCTTTCCTTTTATGTTTCGATAAACATACGAAAACGGACTATTATTCATATCTCCACAAATAATAATCGGATTTTTAGATTGTTTGATATGCTCTTTAAAAATCTCCGCCTGTTCCTGCTGCTGCCTAAATCCTTTACTGATTCTGCTATAAATCTGCTGTGATTTTCGTTGGTTTACATTATCAATATCATTAGAAATCTTATCAACGTCTGGTGATATTTTAATAGACTGCAAATGCATATTGTAAACCCTGATTACGTCTTTACCACGTTTTATATCCGCATAGACAACATTATTATCCGAATTAGGAAAAACAATATTTCCTTCATTTATAATAGGGAATTTTGAAAAAATAGCCTGTCCGGTTTTGATTTTCTTTCCATCAATAAAAATATAACGATGCGGATATACTTTTAAATCAAGATGGGCCGAATTTGAATATTCCTGAATACACAAAATATCAGGATCTTTTTCATCGATAAAAGCTTTTATATTTGATGGAATATCATCACGATCCAACCATTTAAAAACATTGAAAAGACGTACATTATAACTCATTACTGAGAAATCTTTTTCGCCTTTAATATATTCTTTACCGGAGAATTTATAAAATTTATTAATAAACGTAATTCCGGTTAACAACACTAAACCAGACAAAATAAGGCGTTTTTTAAACTGAATTGCCCAATACACAAAGAAGAATCCATTCATTACAAAAAAAGCCGGCATGAACAGTGTGAGCACCGATAAAAGCGGAAAACTTTTAGGAGCCAAAAAAGGCAAAACATAGACACTAAATGTTAGAACAGTTAGTACTATATTTAAAAAGAACATTATTTTATTAAACCACGAAAGGTTTTTCATGTTATTTTGCTAAAAGGATTATTTTCCAGCTTTAAATAGAAACTCTTTTTCTTCTTTTGTCAGGCAATCATAACCGGACTGGCTGATCTTGTCTAGAATTTCATCAATTTGCTGTTGCGTTTTGTCTTTCGTAACAATTCTTGACGTCACTTTTTCTGTAGGCTTTTGATAGTTTTTATGAACTTTTTTAAATGGGGTCGTTGGGGATTTTCTGAATAGATTGACAAAAAAATCTATTATTCTGGAAACAACAATACTTAAATCTGTTCCGTTTTGAAGCAGCTTTATAAATACAAACCCGAAAAAGGCTCCGGCTAAATGCGAGATATGCCCTCCGGTATTGTCCAAACGTAACTGCATCAGATCTAAAATCAGGATTACGCCGGTAATATGCCATAATTTTACATTTCCAATCAACAACAAACGAACATTCATTAATGGCTGATACGTTGTTGCTGCAACCAAAATTGCCATAATAGCACCGGAAGCCCCAACAATAGGAGCTGAAATATTGAGAAAATAAAAACTTAAACTAAAAATTAATCCTGCAAAAACAGCACCTAAAATATATAATCCCAAATATTGTTTTTGAGTAAAAAAGGTCAAAAACAACTGGCTGGCAAAATTCAGCACCATCATATTAAACAACAGATGCAAAAATGTAGAATGAAAAAATGCATACGTTAAAAATGTCCAGGGCTTAAACATAAAAACCTGCGGATCAGAAGACAATTCCAACCAATTGGGATAATCAAACCCACCTCCTGAATATTGATAAAAAAACACTAATGAAATCAAGAAACAAGCAATATTCCAATAAATTAAACGTAGCGAAATACCGCCTATTTTATATTGTAATTTCAAATCGTCCAGAATATTCATAAAAGCTTCTTTTTGGTTTTTATTATTAATTATTTAAAGTTAAAAATTAATTCCAACGATTACCATTAAACTGATTTTTTTTCCAATATAACATCATTAAAAAACCTGCAACTGCACCACCGACATGTGCAAAATGCGCAATTCCGGTACCTCCGCTGCCAAAAAGAGAACTTCCCCTTAAACCTAAGAACAAATCGACAAATAAAAGCCCCGGAACAAAATATTTTGCTTTAATAGGAATTGGAATAAACATCAGTGCCAACTCAGCATTAGGAAACATAAATGCAAAAGCAGTAAGCAAACCATAAACAGCACCAGACGCACCTAAAACGGCACCTCCATAAGCATGTATGAAATTATCAAACTGAGAAGCTGTTAATAATTCCTTCCATTTAACAGCTATATTGCCATCATTTAAAATTTGTAAAATATTTGCTTTTGGATATCCATTTTCAATCAGAATATTCAAACTCTCTTGATAATAATAGTAGTTTACAGCAAAATTAAGTAAAGCAGCACCTAAACCACATGAAATATAAAAGAATAAGAATTTTTTACCTCCCCAAAAATGTTCGAGCATAGAGCCAAAAGAATATAATGCGAACATATTAAATGCAATATGTAAAAGATTTGCATGCATAAACATGTGTGTTATTGGCTGCCAAACATTGAAATTTGGATTTTCCGGGAAAAACATTACCAGATAGTCATAAGATACTGGTACCAACTGAGAACCAATAAAAAAGATAATATTAATTATAAGCAGTTGTTTTACAACAGGAGTTATATTCATCATAAGGCAAACTTTTTATCTATATCTTCCACACGCATGGTAATGAAAGTAGGTTTTTGAAAAGGTGAAATATTTGGATCTTTACAGGCAAATAATCCGTTTACTAAATTATCCTGTTCTTTTTCGGTTAAATAAGATCCGGTTTTAACCGCTAAACTTTTGGCCATTGATTTGGCTATTGTATCATTCTGACTGTAACTGCTGGCCGGAATTCCGTCCTGCAAATCGCTTAACAGCTGATCGATTACTATAGAAACTTCACTTTCGGTAATATTTACCGGAATTCCTGAAATTACAATATGATCTTTTTTTGCCTCTTCAAATACAAACCCGGTTGTTTCCAGCGAAGGCTTTAATTCTTCTATCAATTCCATTTCTCCTGACGAGTAAAACAAATCCAACGGAAAAAGCAATTGCTGACTTGAAGCCTGATTCACCGTCATATTAAGTAAAAACTGCTCATATAAAATACGCTGATGGGCGCGCTGCTGATCCACAATAACCATTCCTGATTTTATTGGCGAAACAATATATTTTTTATGTATTTGATAGGTTTTCTGACTGGCCTGCTCTACTTCATCATCATTAAACAAAGAAGATGTCACTTCTTCGTTTTCGAATGTAAATGGCGAACTTTCAACACTTTCTACATTATCTAAATCCAATCCAACATATAAACTTTCCCAGCTTGCTGTTGGTTCTACTCTTTTAGAATATCCGGAATACGAATTTGATCCTGAACTAAAACCTGATCCCGATCCTGATCCCGAACCGGATTTTGAATAATGCTGATTGGTTTTATCATCTGTAAACGGATTAAAACTTCCATCTACCTGAATCGTTGGTGTTTCGGCTTCTACATCTTTATAATGATAAGGTGTATCTAAATTAGAATCTCTATCAAAATCTAAAACCGGAGCAACATTAAACTGCCCTAAACTGTGTTTTATCGAAGCTCTTAAAATAGCATATAAAGCGGATTCATCATCAAACTTGATTTCGGTTTTTGTTGGATGAATATTAATATCTATTGTATTTGGCGGAACCTGTAAATAAAGAAAATAACTTGGCTGTGAACCATCTTTTAAAAGTCCGTCGTAAGCAGCCATTACTGCATGATGCAAATAACCACTTTTTATAAAACGATCATTTACAAAGAAAAACTGCTCTCCTCTGCTCTTTTTTGCAAATTCTGGCTTACATACAAAACCCTGAACATTTATAATTTCGGTATCTTCATTAACCGGAACTAATTTCTCATTGGTTTTACCGGACATTATCCCCACTATACGCTGACGATAACCTGCAGCAGGCAAATTGTACATTTCGCTTCCGTTATGATAAAAAGTAAAATGAATATTGGGATGTGCCAAAGCAACACGCTGAAATTCATCCATAACATGACGAAATTCAACTGTATCAGATTTCAGGAAATTACGACGTGCGGGAATATTAAAAAATAAATTTTTAACCGCAAATGAAGTTCCTTTTGGCAAAACCGCCACTTCCTGCGAAACAAACTTACTTCCTTCAATAACAATATGTGTTCCCAGTTCATCCTGATCTTGCTTCGTTTTCATTTCCATGTGGGCAATCGCAGCAATAGACGCTAATGCTTCTCCACGAAACCCTTTAGTTGCAAGAGAAAACAAATCTTCGGCCTGACGAATTTTTGAAGTCGCATGACGTTCAAAACACAAACGGGCGTCAGTAACACTCATTCCCTTACCATTATCAATCACCTGAACCAATGATTTTCCAGCGTCTTTAATAATCAATTTAATATCTGTTGCATTTGCATCAACAGCATTTTCCAGCAATTCTTTCACGACTGAAGCTGGTCTTTGAACCACCTCTCCCGCAGCAATTTGATTGGCAACATGATCAGGAAGCAATTGAATTATACTCGACATTGAAAAATTTAAGATTGTAGATTAGTGATTTTTGATTTGAATCTAAACCAAGGTGTACAAATTTAATGAATTTATGCTTGGTTTTAGAAAATTCACAATCATAAAAAAAACAAAAACCTATACTATTTTACACAGTATAGGTTTTATTATTTTAAAACAATTGTGTTTTTATTCGTTCTCTATTTTTATAGGCGTTTCTTCAATTTGAAGAGCGCCTGAAGACAACAAAGGCTGATTAAATGGATGCGAAATAGAAGCCTGTTGGCGAATGTAAGCCATTTTTATGGCAGCAATTGCAGCTTCTGTTCCTTTGTTTCCGTGAATCCCTCCACTTCTGTCAATTGATTGCTGCATTGTATTATCTGTCAAAACACAAAAAATAACCGGAATATCTGTTTGAACATTCAAATCTTTGACACCTTGTGTAACACCTTCACATACAAAATCAAAATGTTTTGTTTGTCCCTGAATCACACATCCAATTACAATTACTGCATCGACATTTTGGGTTTGCAGCATTTTCTTTGCACCGTAAATCAACTCAAAACTGCCGGGAACGTTCCAGCGAATAATTTGCTGAGCGGGAACATCACAATCAATTAAGGCTTCAAAAGCTCCATTGTAAAGTCCTTCCGTTATGGTTTCATTCCACTCAGAAACAACAATCCCAAATCGAAAGTCTTTCGCATTTGGGATTGTGTTTTTATCGTATTCTGATAAATTTTTATTTTCAGTAGCCATTTGTACTATTTTAGATTTTTGATTTTTGATTCTTAATACAAATCTACAATCTTAAATCTAAAGTCTAAAATTTTTATTGCGCTAATCCAATCAAAGCATCAACAGAAGCAGCTTCCGGAGTTCCGTCAAAATTTTCTTTGATGTCTGTAAGATATTTTAGTGCTTCTTCTTTTTGACCTAAAGCCAAAGCCGTCTTACCAGCTTTCAACAAAAAACGTGGTGTTGTAAAATCGTTTTTATTAGATTCTGCAGCTTTTACATAATAACCAAGAGCATCTTTTTGATTGTTTTTTTGAGAATAAGCATCTCCGATAGCACCTTTTGCCAAAGCGCTTAAAATCAAATCATCAGATTTAAATTCTCCAAGATATTTAATTGCATCATCAAATTTACCAGTATTCAAATAAGCCATACCAGCATAATAGTTTGCTAAATTTCCTGCATCAGTTCCTGAATATTCATCAGCAATTTTCACAAATCCAAATTTACCTTCTGAACCATTCAAAGCTAATTTGTATAATGAATCACTTGCTACACCATCTACAGCTTTTTGAAAATTTTGCTGTGCAACAAACATTTCGTTAGCAGCTTCATCCTGTTTAGGTGCTTCAATAAATTTTTGGTAAGCCAAATATCCAATAGTTAATACAGCAATACCAGCAACTAAACCAATAATGATTTTTTGATTTTTAGCAACCCAGTCCTCAGTTTTTGAAGCAGTTTCATCTAATTTTGAAAAAACACCAGCAGTTGTACTGTCTTTTTCGTCAATTACTACCTGTGTTTCTTCAGTTACTTCTTTAACTTCCTTTTCTTTTGGTGCTTTATATCCTCTTTTATTGTAAGTAGCCATTTAAAATTAATTTAGTGAACGGCAAAAATAAAATTTTTATTGAAACTGAGGCAAAAAAAATCAAATTTATCACTATTTTAAAAAAAATATTTTCACCAACCCTAACGCCTTTCGTCTCAACACTAAAATAATTCATTCCGAAACACCTCAAAATCCTTTTATATCGATAATTTTCGATAATTTGCACCCTCAAATTTTTGCCATTCCAAAACAGCAGATTTTACCTTACAGTTCCTTAAAAATGCATTTAAACAAAATTTCTTTATTCAATTATAAAAATTTCTCCGAAGTTAATTTTGATTTCGATCACAAGATCAATTGTTTTGTCGGCAAAAACGGAATTGGCAAGACCAATGTTCTGGATGCTATTTACCATTTGGCTTATGGAAAAAGCTATTTTAATCCGCTTGCTGTACAAAATATCAAACATGGAGAAGAGTTTTTTGTAATTGATGCCGAACTGGAAAAAAACGAAAGAACAGAACAAATTGTCTGCAGTTTAAAAAAAGGACAAAAGAAAGTTTTAAAAAGAAACGGAAAGGCTTACGATAAATTCTCAGATCATATTGGGTTTATTCCGCTTGTAATTATTTCGCCTGCCGATCGCGATTTAATTGTAGAAGGGAGCGAAACGCGCCGTAAGTTTATGGACAGCGTGATTTCGCAATTAGACTCGACCTATCTGCATCAGCTTATTCAATATCAAAAAGTAATTGTGCAGCGAAATGCACTTTTAAAATATTTTGCACTGAACCATACTTTTGACAACGATACACTATCTATATATAATGAGCAACTGAACGAATTCGGAAAATCAATTTTTGAAAAACGAAAAGATTTTCTCGAAGAGTTTATACCTATATTTAATGTACACCATCAGGCCATAACGGGTTCTGAAGAATCTGTGCAATTGGTTTACGAAAGTCATTTATTCGAAAAAGACTTATTGACACTTCTTCAGGAAACTATCAATAAAGACAGAGCATTACATTATACCAGCTCTGGAACCCACAAAGATGATTTGTCTTTTGAAATTGATTCACATCCAATAAAAAAATTCGGTTCACAGGGACAACAGAAATCATTTTTGATTGCATTGAAACTGGCTCAATTTGAGTTTTTAAAGAAACAAAGCGGAGTAAAACCTATTCTGCTTTTTGATGATATTTTCGATAAACTGGATGAAAGCCGTGTTGCTAAAATCATAGAAATGGTAAACAGTGAAACTTTTGGCCAGCTTTTTATTTCTGATACACATCCGGAACGTACCGAAGCAATTGTAAAATCGACACATCAGAGTTATAAAATATTTAATTTGTAATTTTATAAAGAATTCAACAGTTAAAAAACAACTGCAATAAAAAACGGATTATGCTAACAAAAGAATCATTGCAATTTTTAGACGATTTAAAAAAGAACAATAACAGAGACTGGTTTCAGGACAATAAAAAACGTTACGAAATCTTCAAAAAAGATTACCATCAGCTGGTAAGTGATTTTCTGGATGCTATGAAACCGCTTGATTCATCATTGGAATTACTAGAAGTTAAAAACTGTACTTTTAGAATCAATCGTGATATTCGGTTTTCTAAAGACAAATCTCCATACAAAGCCCATTTAGGCGTTTGGCTTTCAGCAGGTGCAAAAGGCGCAAATCGTTCCGGTTATTATGTACATATCGAAAAGGGCGCCAGTTTTATTGCCGGAGGATTTTACTCACCAGAAGCGGAAGATTTAAAAAAAGTACGTAACGAAATTGCTTTTTTTCATGATGATCTGGAAGCTATTTTAGCCGATAAAAACTTCAAAAAAGAATTTGGAAGCTTAGACGTTAACGAAACCAATTCACTTAAAAATCCACCAAGAGGTTACGAAAAAGACCATCCTGCAATTGATTTTTTAAAATTGAAAAGCTTTACAGCAACTCAAAAATATGACATTTCTGAAGTGACACAGAAAGATTTCGTTTCTAAAATGAGTAAAAAACTCATCGCTCTGAAACCATTAAACGAATTCATAAACCGTGCTTTAGAAACTGAAGAATTTTAGTTTTATTTGCCACAGATTTCACAGATTCTCACAGATTAATTTTTCACAAAAGCAAAAATCCTTTTAATCTTTTTAATCTGTGGCAAAAAACAATACTTAAATGAAAAGGAAAATACTTTTTCTTGGAGAATCTTACCGTGCCGACGCCATCACTTGGATGAAAGGCCTAAAAGAATTTGGCGATTTTGAAATTATCACCTGGGAACTTCAAACTCCAAATAATTTAAGATTCAAACGTATTTTAGAATATCTCTTCGCTCCTCTTTCTATTCGAAAAACAATCCGAAAAGAGAAACCGGATATGGTGATTGCCGAAAGAACCACGAGTTATGGTTTTCTTGCGGCGTTATCCGGATCTAAAACCATCGCTATTGCCCAGCAAGGCAGAACCGATTTATGGCCTGAAACTTCTGTTTTATATCCTTTTAAGAAATTCATTCAGAAATATGCTTTCAAAAAAGCGCATCTAATTCATGCCTGGGGACCGGTTATGACCATTTCGATGAGAGAAATTGGCGTGGATATGAATAAAGTTTTGGTTCTTCCAAAAGGAATTGATTTATCGCTTTTTACGCCTTCAACCAGTAATTCAAATAAAATTGAAGCGATTGTAACACGTTCACTTCAGCCGGAGTACAGACATGATTCTATTTTAAAAGCATTTGGAATTTTACATCAAAAAGGAATTGATTTTTCATTGACTATTGTTGGTGACGGAACAAGACTGCAATTTCTGAAAGATTTAGCAAAAGAACTTCTGATTGAAAATAAAGTAATTTTTACAGGAAGAATTCCAAACACTGAACTTCCAAAATTATTACAACAATCAAACATCTACATCAGCATGCCTATTACCGAAGGCGTTTCGGCATCCTTATTTGAAGCGATGGCTAGTAATTGCTTTCCTGTAGTCTCTGACATTCCGGGAAATCAAAGCTGGATCACACATCGCGAAAATGGTCAATTAATTGAAATTGATAATATCGAAATGCTGGCGGAAGAATTAATCTGGTCTTTTGAAAATTTAGAATTAAGAAATCAGACTATCATTCGAAATAGAAAATTCGTAGAGGAAAATGCAAATTATGACATCAATATGAAGATTATTGCAGACAAATATTATGAATTACTGAATAGTACCCTGCAAAAAAGCATTTATAAAATTTAATAAGATATTACAGTGTTTTACTTTAGATTTGCTATCATTAAAATTTAATGAATGGAGGATTTAATAAATGAATCTTACGAATTTGAGCAAGTAGACAATAATCCTTTACATGCTAAATACGATTTCGTAAGCAAAGGCAAAAAGCAAATTCCTAAAAGAATAGCAATAGTAAAGTATCCACAACCAGGTTTAGAACAATATTACAACTTAGGTTTTGGCAATATTTCTATTGATGAAAACGGCATCGAGTCAATTTCCGCTATGTCGAGAGATAACAATAAGGATGATAAAGATAAAGTTTTGAAAACGGTTTTTACTTGTGCTTTAGATTTTTTGTCAACTTCTCCTGATTCAATTTTAACTTTTTTCGGCAACACTTCTGCAAAACACAGGTTATACAAAATGGGTTTAAACAACAATCTCACTTCCATCGAAAAGTATTTTATTATAAAAGGCGGCATTATTAACAATTTAAAAATTATCGAAACTTTAGAAAACGGAAAGCACCCAAATTCAATTATTAATATAGAAAAAATTGATTATCAAATATATGATCCAAAAAAAAGCGTACTTTATAATTTTATAACATTTCAAATTAAAGACAACTTTAAATAAATTCGCCTATCTTTGTATTATTAAAATGATGTTATTATGCAAAACATAATTAAAAATATTTTAGAAAAATCTGGAAAAAAAAGTACTGTATCTTATAAAAATAAGGAAAACAGAAAATCTTTTGATGAAACTTTTGGAAAAGAAAAAATGGAAATTGCCTCTAAATTTATCGGTAACAATTCAGTTGATTTTTCTAAAAAACTAGCTACAAAATAAAACTAAAATAATATTTATACAGAAAGCCTTCAAATTTGAAGGCTTTTTTATTTAAAACCAAACTGTAAATAACATACGACAACAAATCTGATTTTATAACAAAATCCTACCCAAATAAATTATAATCCTTACTTTTGAATTCAGAATTTTTCCGAAATTTCGGAACTTAAAAAGCTTTTTTATTTATGGAAGTCCAATCCAATTTTTCTTTAAAAAAACACAACACTTTTGGTATTGAAGTCAAAGCCAGACAATTTGTTGCAGTTCATTCTGTTGCTGAATTAAAAATGATTCTGGAAGAAAACAAAAACGAGAAAAAATTCATTTTAGGAGGCGGAAGCAATATGCTTTTAACTAAAGATATCGATGCTCTGGTTATTCATATTGATTTAAAAGGCAAAGAAATAATTAAAGAAGATGATGATTTTGTCTGGGTTGAAAGTCAGGCAGGCGAAGCATGGCACGATTTCGTACTTTGGACAATTGATAACAATTTTGGAGGATTAGAAAACATGTCACTGATTCCTGGAAATGTAGGCACAACTCCGGTTCAGAATATTGGTGCTTACGGAACCGAGATTAAAGATACTTTTGTTTCCTGCAAAGCCATGAATATTACTACTAAGGAAATAAAGATTTTTACCAATGTCGAATGCAGTTTTGGGTATCGCGAAAGCATTTTCAAGAATGAAGTAAAAGACCAGTTTATCATTACTTCGGTTGTTTATAAATTGACGAAACGCAATCATAAAATCAATACTTCTTACGGTGATATTTTGGCCGAACTGGCAAAAAACAACATTACAGACCCCACCTTAAAAGATGTAAGTAATGCGGTAATCACTATCAGACAAAGCAAATTACCTGACCCAAAAGAATTAGGAAACAGCGGAAGTTTCTTTAAAAATCCAATTTTATTGAAATCTGATTTCGAAAAAATTCATCAGAAATTTCCAGAAATGAAATATTACGAAGTTTCAGCAACCGAAGTAAAAGTTCCTGCTGGCTGGCTGATTGAACAGGCAGGTTTTAAAGGAAAACGTTTTGGTGATGCAGGCGTTCATAAAAATCAGGCCTTAGTTCTGGTGAATTACGGAAATGCTACCGGGCAGGAAATTTTGGCTGTTTCAAAGGAAGTCCAGAAAACGGTTTTTGAAATTTTTGGCATTCATATCGAAGCGGAAGTAAATGTTATTTAAACTGTAATCATTTTATCCTAAATGAAAAAACTCGACATCAGAGTAATCTTATTTCAATTAGCAGGAATGGTTTTCCTGATGCATGGCGTATTACAATTAAGATTTTACACTGTGGCTGAAGAGATTATTTGTGTGGTTACTTTTTTTCAGGATAAAAAATCAGAATGCTGGAACAGATTATTTCCAGGCATGAAAAACAATGTCAGTTTTTGGCCTGATGTCTATATCTGGATATTTATAGGTTTGTTAATTGGAATTTTACTTATTTCTTTCCTGAATTGGAAAAACAAACTATGTCCCTTAAATACAATTTTAGTTTCAACTATAATATACATTCTTTTAAGGCTGAAATTTTTCATAAAAAGTACCCTGTCACACTTACTATCTTCATTCGGCGATTTATTTTCTAATGATTTTAAAACGCAATGCTTAATTAATGGAGTTACTTTTACTTTTATCGGAATTATTATTTTATACACCAGTGTGAATCAAAATTTATTTAATTTTAGAAAAATACTCGTTACAAATTAATTTATCAAAATGTACACACCAGCCATTTATAAAAATGAAAATCCGGAATCGATCAGAACTTTTTTGAAAGAAAACAGTTTTGGGATTTTAATTAATCAAACTAACGGAAAATTATGCGCAACTCATATTCCGATAGAACTTGAAATGAATGCGGACGGAAAAGAAATCTTGCAGGGACATATTTCAAAACTAAATCCGCAAGCAGAAGGATTTGCAGAAAACGATCAGGTTCTGGCGGTATTTACCGGCCCTCATTCTTATATTTCTTCTTCCTGGTACGATCATGAAAATGTGCCAACATGGAATTACATAGCCGTACATGTTTACGGAAGAATTAAAATTGTGGATGAAGCCACTTCAATAGAACAGCTTAAAAAGCTGGTCGATAAATATGAAGCAAACTCAGAAAAACCTGTTCGTGTAGAAAATTTATCAGCAAAAACAATGCGGGAAGCTAGAGGGATTTTTGGCTTTGAAATAGAAATTGATGAAATTCAGGCAACTAAAAAACTATCACAAAACCGTGATGATTACAATTATAAAAACATAATTTCGGAGTTGGAGAAAACCGAAAACCCTCAGTCTATTGCTGTTGCAAAAGAAATGTCAAAATGCCAAAAGTAAATCGGTTTTAACCATTGAAAATTAGGAATTCATAAGTACATTTGCACTCGCAAGATTCAAAAATTAAAAGACATTAAAATCAGATGCTTATACTTTTACTTTACTTCTTTATTGCCGTTGTATTCATACAAATTTTTTACTACTTAGGAATTTTTGGAAAGTTCGCTTTCAGTAAACCTCAAACTATTACACCAAAAAAACTCCCAGTTTCAGTAATTGTTTGTGCAAAAAACGAAGAAGAAAATGTAAAAAAATACATTCCATTATTAGCAGAGCAAAATTATCCTGATTTTGAAATTGTTTTAATTGATGATGCGTCAAGTGATGAAACGTTAGAAGTTTTTGAACAATTTGAAAGCCAATATCCAAACGTTCGTCTTGTAAAAGTAAAAAACAACGAAGCTTTTTGGGGAAATAAAAAATATGCTTTAACATTAGGAATCAAAGCTTCAACAAAAGACTATTTATTATTTACAGACGCAGATTGTTATCCAACTTCAAAAGAATGGATTACTGCTATGACTTCGCAATTTACAATGAATAAAACAATTGTTTTAGGATACGGAGGTTATGAAAAAATTGAGCGTTCTTTACTAAATAAAATCATTCGTTTCGAAACAGTCCTTACGGCTGTACAATATTTTTCATGGGCAAAAACAGGGCTTCCGTACATGGGAGTCGGCAGAAACTTAGCCTATAAAAAAGAAGAGTTTTTTAATGTAAATGGCTTTATCGAACATATACAGGTACGTTCGGGGGATGATGATTTGTTTGTAAACCAGGCGGCAAACAAAACAAACACTGCAATTGCATACACACCGGAAAGCTTTACTTATTCAAAACCAAAAGAAACTTACAGAGACTGGTTTAGCCAAAAAAGAAGGCATGTTGCTACAGCCAATTATTATAAGTTTTTTGACAAAATTCAATTAAGTATTTTTTACAGCTCACAATTATTATTCTTTATTTTAGTTATCCTTTTATTGGCATTTCAATTTCAATGGATCGCTGTTTTGGCATTATTAGCTACACGATATACAGTTACCTGGATTGTAATTGGGTTCTCAGCCGGAAAATTAAAAGAAAACGATCTAAAAATCTGGTTTCCTGTTATTGAAATCGTGCTTATATTCACGCAAATCAATATCTTTATAACTAATATTTTTTCAAAACCGGTAAATTGGAAATAAATTCTAAAATAGAAAAAGCAAAAGAAGGCGACCAAATCGCCTTTACTTTTTTATTAGATTTTTATTGGAACGAAGTGTACGGTTTTATGCTAAAACGTACAGAAAATGAAACTACGGCTGAAGATATTACTATTGAAACGTTCTCAAAAGCTTTCGATAAAATTGCCACTTACAACCCGGAATTTAAATTCAATACCTGGTTAATCAGTATTGCAAAAAACGTATATATTGATTTATTGCGTAAAAAGAAAACGAATCTTTTTATTGAAATCACCGATAACGAAGATCAGCAGGCTTACAATATTGCCGATCCTACACCATCCGCAGAAGATGCATTAATTAAAGAGCAAAATTTATCCCGTTTGCTTTCGTGCATCAAAGAATTAAAACCACATTATCAGGAAGTCATCCAGTTACGTTACTTTCAGGAAATGACGTATCAGGAAATTGCGCTCAAAATAAATGAGCCTTTAAGCAATGTAAAAGTAAAACTGCTTCGCGCTAAAAAATTATTAGCAGAAATTATCGAACGCAACAGATAATTCACTATCTTTAAGTAAAGAATAAAACATCTATATCTTTATTCTTAAAAAAATAATTATTTCACATACCAAAAGTTCTTTGTTTTCGTTATTAGTCAAAACTAAAAACCTGTCATGCTTATGATTTAATGTTACTTAACCTTTTAAATCTAATTACTATGTCTAAATTAAGCCTTTACGAAACCAAATGGACTGATCTTGTTTTTGAAAACAAAAACAAAGAGTACGGCGCGTACCAATTACGTCAGGAAAGTTCCAAAAACTCAATTACCGCACTTTTTACAGCATTGCTATTGATTGCTACATTAGGAACCATGTCTATTGTGATCAACAAATTTAGAACTGTCGATACCATAATTGAACCACCCACAATTTTTGATGATCCAATAGTCCCAGTAAATATGGATCCAACTATTATACAACCAAAAACAGAAGAAGCAATAGCACCACCTTTACAAGAAAGTGCTCCGGCATCAACTGAAGTACAATTAGTAAATCCTGTTGTCGTTCCAACTCATGATGCCACACCAGAAGTTATTGCACCTAATACACACAATACCCCTACTGCAGACAACACTTCTACCGGAAACGGAACTGCAGTTAATGCATTACCAACAACCGGGGGCAGCGGAACCGGAACCGGAGATGGAGCTAATACAGCAGGAGATGGAAATTCACTTGTAAGCACAGCCATATTAGACAAAATGCCTGAATTTCCGGGCGGAATGGCTAAGTTCTACACTTATGTTGGAAACAACTTCAACAAACCAGAACTGGATGCAGAAAAAACGCTTAGAGTATATGTTTCTTTTGTTATCGAAAAAGACGGCTCAATGACTGATATTACAGTAAAAAATGATCCCGGTTACGGATTAGGCAAAGAAGCTATACGTGTTTTAAAATCATTAAAAACAAAATGGACTCCGGGAATATTAGACGGAAAAGCTGTTCGAACCGCATATAATCTTCCGATAACGATAAAAACAGAAATAGAATAACAAGACAAAAAAGCAGAATTTAGATTCTGCTTTTTTTATGAATCAAACTTTAATTATAAAAAATAATTCGACATCTTTTCTTAATATCTGAAAAAACAGATTCCTATATTTTTAATTACTTTTACAGCTGTTTAAAAACAATCAATTATAATAATATTAAAAACTAAAAAATGGGAATATTTTCAGCTATTCTTGGTAACGCAGGTTCTGTAAGCCAGGAAGATTTACTTAAAAAATACGGACAGCTTTTAACCGATAGCGAACAAATCGAAATGGGTTTTAAATTAATTCGTGACACCTTTATCTTTACTAACAAAAGATTGATTTTAGTTGACGTACAAGGCTTAACAGGCAGTAAGACCGAATACAAATCAATTTCATATAAAAGCATTACCCGATTTAGTGTTGAAACTGCAGGAACTTTTGAACTTGATGCCGAATTAAAAATCTGGGTTTCAAGCGAGCTGCAACCAAGCATTGTAAAACAATTCAACAAATCAGTAAATGTATATGAAGTGCAAAAAGTATTAGCACATCACGTTTTAGGATAATTTTGAAATAATAAACCCCGACAAATTCTAAAAACTTGTCGGGGTTTATTGCTAATCTAAAAATAATTATTTCTTTTTAGTAGTAGTTGTTTTTTTTGCGGTCGTTTTTTTTGTAGTTGTTGTTTTCTTCACTACCGGTGCTGTATTGTCTATTTTTTGCTGAACATACGCTTTATACACCCCATCTTTCTCAGCTCTCTTTTTTGCATCTTCAGCTCTTTGTTTTGAATCCGGATGCGAACTCATCATTCTTTCTAAAAATGACGCTTCTTTACCCTCGCTCATTTTGGCTAAGATTCTGAATGCAGATTCTTCAGCATTAACATTATAACCATTTTTTTTCATAAAATTATAAGCAAACAAATCAGCTTCAGCTTCTTGTTTTCGGCTGTGCTTGCTGTCAATCATAGCGCTCCCTATTTTTCCTAACTGACTATCCGTAACACTCGAAATTGTTGCAGACTGAGAAGAAACGCCATCAATTAAAGCTTCTTTTTGATAAGCCGCCCGCATAGCATCTCTTGAATCATTATTGGCAACGTGACCAATTTCATGACCAATTACAGCCAGCAATTCATTATCATCCATAATATCCATTAAGCCAGAATATACACGTACACTTCCATCAGCAGTCGCAAATGCATTTACTTCTTTTATTTTATAAACTTTATAGTTTAAAGTAAAGCCATCCCCAGAAGTATGTTTCCCAAAAACCCTGTTCAATCTTAAAGTGTACGGATCATTTGGACCAGCCACTTCATGTTCAGCATCTAATTTATCAACAGCTTCTTTAGATAATTTTGCCGCATCAGCGTTTGTTAAGGTAAAACTTGTAACTCCTTTTTGAAGTGCTCCCATAGCCTTTTCTCCTAAATTAATCTGTGCCTTCATTTGAGTCACATTAAAAGATGCAAACAGAATTCCTAAAAGTATAAATTTATTTTTCATTCTTATTTTAGATTTAAATTAACAGCACAAATATACTTATAACCAAAAATATAAATCCCTTAAATATTCATTTCTTTTTTAACCATTTAAATAGCAACTTCATCGTATTATTCAAATTAGCACATGATTTATCACACAAAATTAACAAATCATCGATAATTAACCAATAAAATCGACAAGATAGTAATTAGACAGTATCCTAACTTATACAACTTTACGTATATTTGTAGTTCAATTTTAATGTATGGAAACCGCAATAGAAAATATACCAACCGGAAAGCCTAAATGGTTAAAAGTTAAGCTTCCTATTGGACAAAAATATACCGAACTTCGTGGTTTGGTAGACAAATACAGCCTTAATACCATCTGTACTTCAGGAAGTTGCCCTAATATGGGCGAATGCTGGGGAGAAGGAACGGCTACTTTTATGATTTTAGGAAATGTATGCACACGTTCATGCGGTTTTTGTGGTGTAAAAACCGGAAGACCTGAAACTGTAGACTGGGACGAACCTGAAAAAGTGGCCCGCTCTATCAAAATAATGAATATTAAACACGCTGTAATTACAAGTGTTGACAGGGATGACTTAAAAGATGGCGGTTCTATTATCTGGATTGAAACCGTAAAGGCAATTCGCAGAATGAACCCAAATACCACGCTTGAAACATTAATTCCTGATTTTCAGGGAATCGAAAGAAACCTTGACCGAATTGTAGAAGCAAACCCGGAAGTCGTTTCTCACAATATGGAAACTGTTCGAAGACTGACCCGTGAAGTACGTATTCAGGCAAAATACGATCGTAGTTTAGAAGTTTTACGCTATTTAAAAGAAAAAGGAATCAACAGAACCAAATCCGGAATCATGTTAGGACTTGGCGAACAAGAAGAAGAAGTTTTTCAAACCATGAGAGACCTCCGTAATGCAAATGTTGATGTGGTAACCATTGGGCAATATTTACAGCCAAGTAAAAAACATTTACCGGTAAAAGAGTTTATTACTCCGGATCAATTTGCCAGGTATGAAAAATTTGGGGTTGAACTGGGATTCCGTCATGTAGAGAGCGGTCCTCTTGTTCGTTCGTCTTACAAAGCACAAAAACATATATTGTAAAAAGTTTATTCGGTTAATCGTTAAATTGTTTGACCGATTAAACAAATCAACAGAACAAAAAATTTGAAAACTAGAATTGCTATAAACGGTTTTGGAAGAATTGGCAGAAATTTATTTCGCTTACTTTTAAACCATCCTGAAATTGAAGTTGTTGCAATTAATGATATTGCAGATAACAAAACGATGTCGCATTTGATAAAATATGACAGTATTCATGGGGTTTTGCCTTTTGCAGTATCACATGATGAAAAAAGTATAATAGTTGATGAAAAACATTATTTGTTTTTTCATGAAAATAAGATTTCAAATTTAGACTGGAAAAGTCATAATATAGATTTTGTAATTGAATCAACGGGGAAATACAAAACCCACGAAGAATTAAATACACATATTGAAGCAGGGGCAAAAAAAGTGATTCTTTCTGCTCCGTCTGAAGTAGACACTATAAAAACCGTTGTTTTAGGTGTAAACGAAAGCATTTTAGACGGAAGCGAAAAGATTGTTTCGAACGCAAGCTGCACAACAAACAATGCTGCTCCGATGATTAAAATAATTGATGAATTGTGTGGTATTGAACAGGCTTACATTACCACAATTCACTCTTACACAACTGATCAGAGTTTACACGATCAACCGCATAAAGATTTAAGAAGAGCCAGAGGAGCCAGCCAGTCAATTGTTCCTACGACAACGGGAGCAGCTAAGGCGCTCACCAAAATCTTCCCTAATCTGCACCAAAAAATTGGAGGCTGTGGTATTCGTGTTCCGGTTCCGGATGGCTCTTTAACAGATATTACGTTTAATGTAAAACGTGCCGTAACTATTGAAGAAATCAATGATGCCTTTCAAAATGCATCAAAAACATATTTAAATAAAATACTGGATTATACAGAGGATCCAATCGTATCGGTTGACATTATAGGCAACACTCATTCATGTTTATTTGACGCCCAATTAACGTCTGTCATAGACAAAATGGTAAAAGTAGTAGGCTGGTATGATAATGAAATAGGCTACTCATCAAGATTAATTGACTTAATTCTGCTGATGAGAAAAACATAAGATTCATTATAAAAAGTATTACAATATGAAATACCTTTTTATTTTTATCAGTTTTTTTTACACCTCTTTATATTCGCAAACTAAAACGAATATAGACCGTAATTTGTATGGCAACAAATTAGCCGGCTCTGACAAAGCTGTTAGCATTATTGACAAATCCGCTTTTAGAAATTCTTATGAATATTTGAATTTTCAAAAAGCAATGTCTTTTAAAGCGCTAAAGAAATATGATTTAGCATCCAAAACACTAAAAAAAATAATTCAGCATCCGGACAATGTCAAAACATTCATAATCAAATCAGAGTGTTATTATCAACTTGGATTAATCGAAACACAATTAAAAAGAAATGATTCTGCCATTTTTTATTTTAACAAGGCCCTCGATTCAAATGCAAAAACTCAAAATTTAAAACAAAAAGCCAATATTATATTAGCCATAAGCCAGTATTATAAAAACAATAAAGAATACGAACGGGCTTACAGTTATTTGAATGAACATAATCAAATAGAACACAATATTTTAACTATAAAAAACAGCAAATCAAATTCTGATAAGTATAAAAAAATCAATCAAACGCATCTTTTACAAGAAGAAAGAAGAAAAAACGAAGAAACAGTTCAGGTTAAAACATATCGATATTCTAAATTAATCAGCATTCTAGCAATTGCACTTATTTCTATTTTATCCTTGTTGAGTCTGGCCCTTTACAAAAACAATGTTATTAGAAATCAAAACAACTTAGTTCTCAGGGAGAAAAACAAAGAGCTTATTCTGGCAAAAAACAAAGCAGAGGAGGCTTCAAGAGCCAGATCAGAGTTTTTATCTACAGTAAGCCATGAACTCCGGACCCCATTAAATGCAATTAATGGTATTACCCATTTATTACTTGAAGAAAGCCCAAAAGAATCTCAATTAAAATATTTAGATTCGTTAAAATTCTCCGGAAATTACCTCACTACATTTATTAATGAAATACTTGAAATCAACAAAATTGATTCGAGTAAAATTGAAATCGAAAGAATTAGCTTCGACTTAAAAGCTTTACTTAACAATATCCAAAATTCCTTAAAAGAATTAGCAACCGCAAATAACAATCATTTTCTATTGGAAATAGACGATGCAATTCCGGATAATCTAATTGGCGACACAACGAAGCTTTCACAAATAATTCTGAACTTAATCAACAATGCATTAAAATTCACTCAAAACGGAAAAGTCACAGTTATTGCTAAATTGCATGCTCTGGAAGATGAAATAGCAACAGTTTATTTTGAAATTACTGATACCGGAATCGGGATTCCGAAAGACAAACAGAAAAAAGTTTTTGAAAGCTTTTCGCAAGGTTCTGTAGAAGTAAATCGCAAATATGGCGGAACAGGCTTAGGGCTTACTATTGTAAAAAAACTCATTCACCTGTTAGGAGGTAAAATTCACTTAGAAAGCGAAGTTGGCAAAGGCTCTACGTTTAATTTTAAACTAAACTTTAACATCAGTAAAAAACCATCAGAAAAAATTCAGAACGTAAAACCTTACGATGATAATCAATTAAAAAACAAAGCCATTTTATTGATTGAAGATAATAAAATCAATCAAATGATTACCCGAAAAATGCTCGAAAACAAATCTATTTGCTGCGAAATCATTGACAATGGAGAAGAAGCAATCGAATTATTGAAAACAAAAAGTTTTGATTTAATTTTAATGGATGTTCATTTGCCTGGTATAAACGGCACAACAGCTACACAGTTAATTCGGGAATTCAATAAAACTACACCAATTATTGCCCTAACCGCCATTTCGCTAGACGAAAACAGAGAGCAGCTTTTATCTTTTGGAATGAATGATGTAATTACAAAACCTTTTGTCCCGGATATATTCTACAACACTATTGCTAAGTTTTTTGATTAAATTTCACTTAAAATCAACTTTTTACATACTCGAGAATAGACGCATTGAAATTTTGCTGATGATTGATAAAAGTACTTTTTATAGGAAGATAATACAATCGTGAAACCAAATCAGAGTCTTTCAGTCGCACAAAATCTTTTTCAGTAGTAATGATTTTTTTACCCTGAGCCTTATGCTGAATTTCATTTAAATCCGTTTCAGTAAAATGATGATGATCCGGAAATGTCAAACATTCATCCTTTTCATTTTTCAGAAAATCAAAAAACGGTTTAGGTTTTGCAATTCCGGCCAAAAGCACTTTTGGCTCTGATTTAATTTCGGTTACAGCTATTTTATTTTCTTTGTTGTAAATCGCATCATCATAATCTATAAAAGTAAAATAGATTTGCTGCGAACAATTTAATTTTAATTTCTCCCTAATCTTATTTTGTTCTTCATCGGATAAATTCTTCGGACATTTCGTTACCACAACAATATTCGCTCTATTTGCCCCGCTCCTGCTCTCACGCAAATTTCCGGTTGGCAGCATAAAATCATCTGCATATAAATCATCAAATGCAGTCAGTAAAATATAAAATCCTGCTTTTACTTTTCGGTGCTGATAAGCATCATCCAGTAAAATTATTTCCGGTTTTATTTTTTGAGAAAGTAATTGAGAAATTCCGTTTGTTCGATTTGCATCAACTGCGACCTGAATATTTGGAAATTTTTGGTAAAACTGAAAAGGTTCATCACCTAAAATTTCGGCATTTGAAGTTACATCAGCCAAAACAAAACCTTCGGACTTACGCTTATAACCACGACTTAAAGTAGCGACTCTGTAATTATCCGACAATAACCGTATTAAATATTCAATTTGAGGCGTTTTGCCGGTTCCGCCTACACTGAGATTTCCAACCGCAATAACAGGAATATCAAATGAAGTAGATTTTAAAATTCCTTTATCAAAAAGAAAATTACGAATTGAAGTAATAAGTCCATATAAAATGGCAAACGGGAAAAATATTTTTCGAAGTAAATTCATAAAGTTATTTATCAGAATAATGACCCATTGCGGAAATTACAAAAACGGTAACTATATCTTCTTCTACTTTATATATAATTCTGTCTTTAGAATTTATTTCTCTCGACCAAAAACCACTTAGTCCGTATTTTAATGCTTCCGGTTTCCCAACACCTTCATAAGGAGTTTCACTGAGTTCATCTAATATTTGAGTGATTTTTTTAATACTGCCTTGATTGCCTGCTTTAAAATGTTTCTTTAAATGTGCTTCAGCTAATTTTTCTATTTTAAGCCTAAACTTCCCCATACATTCTTTGGATCAACTTCTGTATACTTACCTCTTTTCTCTGAGTCCAATACCATTTTCACAAATTCAGGATCGTATGGACTTTCACTTTTTTTTGTTTTTTCAGAAGCCGTTTCAATAACTTCAATTCCTTCAACGCCTTTAAAAAAAGCGTCAAACATAGCCATGAATGCTTTGCCTGACTTGGTACGTTCGTTAATTTTTATTGTCGTCATAACTTTGGATTTAGAAATACAAATATACAAAAAAGTAATACCAGTAATATTGTGCTACTCGTATTACTTTTGTATAAAACAACATCAAAAAATTTAAAGTTTATTCGTTAATTTGTTTTGTGTTTCAAATCCAAACCTGAAACTTGAAACCTGAAACAAAATTCAAATGAAAATCAAAAATATAATAAACGTTCTAGAACAAATGGCTCCTTTGGCTTACGCCGAAGACTTTGATAACGTGGGACTTTTAGTGGGTGATGCAGAAACGGAAAGTTCCGGAGTTTTGGTCTGCCACGATGCTTTGGAAACTGTAATTGAAGAAGCGATTGCTAAAAACTGTAATCTGGTCGTTTGCTTTCATCCGATATTATTCTCCGGAATCAAAAAAATCACAGGTAAAAACTATGTCGAACGTGCCATTTTAAAAGCCATCAAAAATGACATCGCCATTTATGCCGTTCACACTGCGCTGGACAATCATTCGCAAGGAGTAAACAAAATATTTTGCGATGCTTTAGGTTTAATCAATACTAAGGTATTAATTCCGAAACAGAATTTCATTCAAAAATTAGTTACTTACACCACTCCTGATAATTCAGATAAAGTTCGAAATGCATTGTTTGAAGCCGGAGCCGGAACTATTGGAAACTATGAAAATTGCAGTTTTAATTCTGAAGGTTTTTTTACTTTTCAGGGAAATGAAGACAGCAATCCTGTAATTGGAGAAAAAGGAAAACTCCATACCGGAACCGAAATAAAAATTGAAGTTGTTTTTGAAAAACATTTACAATCCAGAGTTTTAAAAGCTCTTTTAACGAATCATATTTATGAAGAAGTAGCTTATGAAATTTATGATTTACAGAATTCACACCAAAATATCGGCCTGGGCATGATTGGCGAACTGGAATCAGAAATGGATGAGAAAGATTTTCTTCACTTTGTAAAAGACAAAATGATTGCTGATGGGATTCGTCATTCAGCCTTTACAGGAAAAAAAACAAAGAAAGTTGCTGTTCTTGGCGGCTCAGGAAGTTTTGCTATCAAAAATGCAATTCAGACCGGGGCTGATGCTTTTTTAACAGCCGATTTAAAATATCATCAATTTTATGAAGCCGAAAACAAGTTACTTTTAGCCGATATTGGTCATTTTGAGAGCGAACGCTATACAAAAAATTATATTGTTGATTATCTTAGGAAAAAAATCCTTAATTTTGCCATCATTTTATCAGAAGAAAATACAAATCCAGTTAAGTACTTATAGAATATGGCGAATACGAAAGAATTAAGTGTTGAGGACAAGTTAAGAGCAATATACGATTTACAGCTTATTGACTCGAGAATTGACGAAATCAGAAACGTAAGAGGAGAACTTCCATTAGAAGTTGAAGATTTAGAAGATGAAGTTGCAGGTTTAAGCACTCGTTCAGAAAAACTTAAAAGTGAACTTGAAGTAGTTGAGGATCTTATTAAAACTAAGAAAAATGCTATTGAAGAGCACAAAGAGGTTATCAAAAAATACACTAAACAACAAGAATCAGTTCGCAATAACAGAGAATTTAATTCTTTGACTAAAGAAGTTGAATTTCAGGAATTAGAAATTCAATTAGCTGAAAAGCAAATCAAAGAAATGAAAGCTTCTATCGAACACAAAAAAGAAGTTATCTCTAATTTAAAAGAAAAATTAGAAGCTAAAAGTTCTCATTTAAAACATAAAAAATCTGAGTTAGATGCTATCATGGCTGAAACTCAAAAAGAAGAAATCTTCTTAACTGAGAAATCTGCCGAGTATTCTGCACAAATCGAAGACAGATTATTGGCTGCTTACAACAGAATCAGAAGCAGTGTTCGTAACGGATTAGCGGTAGTATCAATCGAAAGAGGAGCTTCAGCAGGGTCTTTCTTCACAATTCCACCACAAACACAGGTAGAAATTGCTTCAAGAAAGAAAATTATCACTGATGAGCACTCTGGAAGAATCTTAGTTGACAGCTCACTTGCTGATGAAGAAAGAGAAAAAATGGAACAATTGTTCGCTAAAATCTAAATAAAATTGTCCCGATCTACATCGGGACTTTTTTTTACTATAAAATTTACTGGTTTTGGGACTTAAAAAAGGAATTCGTTTTATTACATTAAAATCGGTTGGGCAATACATTAACTTGCTGAGTTATGTTCGACCACAAAAAGCCATAGAACTTTCATACGCACTTTTCAGTCAGCCACGTGAAGGCAGATTACAAAAAGAAAAATTACCAAAAGTTTTAAAGAATACAGAAACAGAAACGTTTCACCACAACGAACACCATTTTCAAACCTATATCTGGAAAGGAAACGAAACCAAAATCCTGCTGGTTCACGGATGGGAAAGTAATGCTTCGCGTTGGAAAAAAACACTGCCGCATCTTCAAAAATCAGGAAGTACGATTATCGCCCTTGACGCTCCTGCACATGGACAAAGCAGCGGTAAGGAATTTAATGTTCCGCTTTATGCCGAGTTTATCAATAAAACGGTAGAAAAATACCAACCGGATATTATCATCGGACATTCTATTGGCGGAGCTGCCTGTGTGTATCATCAATATCTATTCCCTGATACCAGCATCAATAAAATGGTCATTTTGGGAGCACCTTCAGAACTAAAAACACTGATTGACAATTATGTATCGATGCTGAGTCTGAATACCAAAATGTTTTCACTTCTGGAAAATCGTTTTTTAACGCATTTCAATTTTAAACTCGAAGATTTCTCCGGGCAAAAATTCGCTTCTCAATTTAATATTCCCGGATTAATTGCGCACGATACAACAGATAAAATTGTCGCTTTTGAAGAAGGAAAAAAAATCGCAAGCAACTGGAAAAACAGCCAGTTTATAGAAACCAAAGGTTTAGGCCATGGCATGCACGATGATGAATTGTATGAAAAGGTAATTGAGTTTCTTTTTTCTTCAAAAGATTCAAAGTGATAAAGAAACAAAGGTTTTTTGTAGATTCTATATGAGTTTTTCCAAAAATCTAAGAAGTCTAAAATCTAAAGATCTAAGAAGTCTAAATTTTGCCTACTTTTGCAATATGGAAGAAAATCTAAAACGCCTTAACAAATTCATTGGAGAAACCGGTTATTGTTCTCGTCGAGAAGCAGACAAACTTATCGAAGAAGGACGTGTAACCATAAACGGTGCCGTACCTGAAATGGGAACCAAAGTTTCGCCTGATGACGAAGTGCGCATAGATGGAAAGTTAATCGTTGAGAAACACGAAAAAATGGTGTATCTGGCTTTCAACAAACCTACCGGAATTGAATGCACCACCAATCTTGAAGTCCGAAACAATATTGTCGATTACATCAATTATCCAAAACGTATTTTTCCGATTGGAAGGCTCGACAAAGCCAGCGAAGGACTGATTTTTATGACCAATGACGGCGATATTGTAAACAAGATTTTACGCGCCCGAAACAATCACGAAAAAGAATATACCGTAACGGTAAACAAACCTATTACGGAACGTTTTATACAACGCATGGGAAATGGTGTTCCAATTTTAGATACTGTTACCCGAAAATGTAAAGTAGAACAAATCAGTAAATACACTTTTAAGATTATTCTGACACAAGGTTTAAATCGTCAGATTAGAAGAATGTCTGAGTATTTAGGTTATGAAGTTACGGCATTAAAACGCATCCGGATCATCAATATTTCACTGGATGTTCCCGTGGGTCGTTACAGGGATTTAACCGATGCTGAAATCAAAGAATTAAATCAGTTAATCGAACCTTCCAGCAAAACCGAAGAAGCAAGTTTACCTAAAACCGAAGCTCCGAAGCGAAGAACAGAATTTATTTCAAAACACGATCCGAGGTTTAAAAAAAGAGGAGATTATTAATCCTTTTGCCATAACAATGACTTCGACATTCAAGTGATCGCTATTTTAATACTCTAAAGTTTTTCACGAAGTCTTTGTACTTATCGCTTAACGTAACTTTATGATTCCCTTTTAGAACAATCAAATTATCATTCACAATTATTTCCTGAATTTTTGAAGCGTTTACAATGTAATTTCGATGGGTCTGAAAAAATTTTGCCGGATCCAGCAGCTGAATGATTTTGGTTAAGGAGATCAAAATGACAAACTTTTCTGTTTCGGTTATAATATTACAGTAGCGGTCTTCGACTTCTATGTAGACAATATTCTTAATTTGTACTTTTTTTAAGGATTTATTTTTTTTGATAAACAGCGAATCATTACTTATTACTGCATTTTGATCTTCGCTGTGAAAAGCATTGCTTTGCCCGTAAAACTTTTCGACAGCCATCTCAAGGGCATATAAAATTTCAAGTTCATTGAATGGTTTCATCAAAAAGCTAAAAGGTTTGGTCAGTTTGGCTCTTTCAAATATCTGACGATCTTTTGAGCTGGTTAAAAAAACAAATGGTTTTACACTATTGGGAACAATATTGATTGTTTCTGCAAAGGTAATTCCGTCCGCTTTTCCATCTAAAAAAACATCGATAACCACGATGTCAATTGTGTTTTGGTAAAATAGTGTTAGCGCATCCTGGTACGTACGGGCAATTCCGGCGATGTTGTAATTGTTTTCGGTTAGTACTTTTACAAGTGCATCGCTTTCGGCCGGCGTATCTTCGACAATAAGTACATTTATATTATCCATGATTTTTAAACTTTGGTAATCCTATGATGATTTTAGTTCCAACACCTTCTTCACTTTCTATGTCGAGTGTTCCTTCGTTTTTGCGAATCAGGCTTTTGCACAACTGCATTCCTAACCCGGTTCCTATACTATCATCGTTTTGCTTTTTAGACAGCAAAATGGTTTCTTTTAATAATTCTCTTCTTGTTGCTTCGCTCATCCCTAATCCGGTGTCTTCGATGACCAGATAACAAAATTCTTCTGATGCAGGACGGCTGTAAATAGAAATCGTTCCGTTTTCTTTAGAGAATTTAATGGCATTGTCTAAAAAATTCCGAATGATGATTTTAAGCGAATCCAGATCAGCAAACACATAATCTGAAGTTGAAATACTGCTTTTAAAATCAATATTCTTGTTTAGCATCAACGGTTTGTAATTGTATTCTACATGCTTAACAATTGAAGTCAGATGCAAGGATTCCTGATAAAAATAGCTCTGCTGGGTCTGCAATAAAGCCCAATTGAGCAGGTTATCCAGCAAATTATAGGCACCACTGGCAATGGAGCTGTTTTTGTGGAGTAAAACATCGAGTTCTGTGTAGTTTTTACTTTCCAGATTATCTAAAAGCTTACTATTACTCACTTTCAGTGCATTTACAGAGGAACGCAAATCATGGCTGACAATAGAGAACAATTTATCTTTTGTAGCATTGAGTTCATCCAGTTCATTTTTCTGTGCTAAGATGATTTTATTGTTTCTGATTTTTTGTCTGTAAAAATAAACCCCGGTACCCAACAGTACAAACAATAAAACCGAAGAAATGAGAAACCCATTTCTTTCGGCTATTTTTGCTTTATTCTCTGCAGCGAGAACATTGACTTCTTTTTGTTTTTGCTTAATGGCAAATTTCTTTTCAACTTCTGCAATTTCCCAGACTTTATTTTGGTCGTTTAGGGAATCTTTCCAAGCTTCGTATTCTTTTCTGTATACCAATGCAGTCTGGAAATTTTTTCTATTTTCTTCTACTGCTGCCATATTTTTGGCTGCTGCTCTTTTTAAATCAAAGGATTTTACTTTTTTAGATAAGCTATAAGCCTTTTCAAAATAAGGTATTGCCTGATTATCTTTGTACTGAGTGTAATACAAATTCGCAATATTCATATAAGAACTTATAAGCATTAAACTGTCTTTTTCAACCTCTTGCAATTCGACACTTCTAAAAAAATACTTTTCAGCATCATCAAATTCCCTCAAGTGCAAATGGCATAATCCTATGTTAAGTAAAACTCCACTTTCTTTAAAATCATATAGGTCTTCACTAAGTTTTTCGATAGCATTAAAATGTGATAGTGCTATTTTAAATTCATTTTGCTCTAATGCAATTTCACCAAGTAAAAAATTGACTTTATAGTTAAATCTAAAGTCAGAAGAAATTAAATTAAATTCTTTTTTTGCCTCATTAAAAATTTTTTTCTCCAAGAAGCTGACTGC
Source organism: Flavobacterium pectinovorum (assembly GCF_022802975.1). Lineage (GTDB taxonomy): Bacteria > Bacteroidota > Bacteroidia > Flavobacteriales > Flavobacteriaceae > Flavobacterium > Flavobacterium pectinovorum_B. The sequence continues at coordinate 349,203 of NZ_JAFEVZ010000002.1, read as the reverse complement.
TCTAAAATAATGACAATAATTTTTTAACTCGGGAGCTTTTTTACTACTAAGCTGCTTTATTGAATAAACTAATGTTGAATCCCAGTTCTTTCCAAAAAAGAAAACTTGTGCTTTGTTAAAATTAATTTCTTGGTTATATTTTAAAACTTTCTTTTTTACTTCCGATTTAAGTAAATAGTCTACAGGTTTACCTTGTGAAAAAACAAAAATAGAATTCAATAAAAAAGATAAAGCAATAAAAAAACATTTTTGATTATTGTTCATTTCTATATTTATAATCTTCTAAGTTCTTACCACAGAAGTTTCAGTTCCTCTTGAAGTTTCAGGATCTATATCCCATAGAAAAGTCTGAATCGTTTTAACGCTCTTAAATGCATCTTCCCCATAAGGATCTTTTTCAGCTTTAAAACTTATCTCATAAATATCAAAGTCTTTACCTATAGCATCATCTATATCATAAGTTATAAAAAATTGTAACTGACGATTTCCTTCAAGATCTACATACCAATTTTGATAAATCATAAATTCTAATTTATCATTATTTAGTTCTGTATTGGTTGACACCAAAAAAACGGCTCTAACCTGAAGCGTTTCAGAATCTGTGAAAGTAGCCTGAACTATAGGAGAAAAAGGAATTTGTGTATTGTTTTCTGGAAAGCTTACAGGTTTTTGAGTTAGTTTATTTTTTGTTGCTTTTTTAATGCATTTACCCGGAGGGTAGATTTTTTCGATTGGAGAATTAAGAATAGTTTTTTCCATAGTAATAATTTTTTAGAGGTTAGGTTAATTAATATTTTTCATGAAACAGTACTAAATTAAGGCATATTTAACTGATATAACCAGTAAATTTCAGAATTCAAATATAACAAAGTATTTCTTAATAACTTTTTACAAATACGTTATTAAACGATGTTTTTAGTCTTTTAACGTTAAATAAATTACACAAATTCAACAAACAATCTTTTTTATAAAACAAATCCTACTCATTAGAATAGGATTTGTTTTTCTCTTTTATCTATTTTTCAAAAACTCATAATACAACGGTTTTGATAAAAAAGATTTTTCCTGATAAGAATGAATTTCGTATTCTCTTGCAGTTTCTTTTAGCTGACCGTCTAAATTGTTCTTTAAAAAATATTCTCTTCTTGATTCATCATTAAAATTCAAATCACTAAGAAACTTCGGCTCTACTCCTTTATTAACTGAAATATTATAATTGGTAATCAGATTTCCCCAATTGAAATAACTGCAAACCAAAATCGTTCCGTACAAGTACCAAATCATGTGATTAAAAAGATAAGCGTTTGTTTTTTGCCTGATAATTTTTTGAAAAGAAAACATTAAACCTACAATTGCTAAAGCTAAAAACAAATACACTCCCAGCCTTTTATAGGTTAACCCAAAAAAGGCAATATATTCGGTATTTTTTGTAAATGCACTTATAATTAAAACACAGTTTAACACAATCCAGATTTTGGCAAGTCTTTTGATCTGTGCAGCTTTTTCATCAAAATTGAATCCGCCTTTGAAATAAAATAGAATTACCCCGACAGCCATGACGATGGAGAAGATTACGGCATTTACACGTTCGTGTGTATCTGAGCTTAAATTCGTTTTTTCGACCACCTCAAAAAACTGCTCGTAATTATAGGTTCCGATGAAAATCAACAACATTAGATTTAGCAGTATGAGCGTAATTTCGCCGCTCTTTCTTTCAAAATCGACATCAAGGAAAGAAAATGTATTTCGGTTTTCGATCTCCTCAGTATTGCTAAAATCATTATCCAGTAAATGTTTTTTTTCATAACAAACTTCGGGAATCCAGTAATTCCAAAAGCTAAATGAAATGTAGAATCCTAAACCTGAAATAACGATAAGCTGCCAGATATCAATGTCTAAAGTATAATCTGTAAAGAGTGAAGAAAAATGATCGCTTCCGAAAGAATAGACAATAAAAAACAATCCTAAAAAAATGGTTGGAATAACAACAAAGGCTACCAGTTTTTTAGCAAAATTATTATGGATTTTCTTTTCGGGAAGCCATTGCGCAAACATAAAAATACGGCCTATTGATGTAATTCCGTTTAAAAAGATTAGCGGCATAACCTGAATGACTTTAAGTTCTCTTTCATGGGTTTTAAACTGTAAAAAGGTAATCGACAATGCCAAAGCCCAAAAAGAAGCAAAATCTCCATACCAGGCAAACGCCAGACAAGACAGTATAGAAGTAACAACTAATATTAAATGGGTTCTGTCTGTAAATTTGTCCTGAAAAAAATAACAGATGGCAGCGGTTAAGCCCAAACCGAAAAGCGCCAGATTAACCCCTAATGTCTCATTGTAAAAAAGCAGTGTAAAAATCAAACTGCTGGCCAGAATAAATTGATGTTTTTTCATGATTATAGAATTAATTGTTTGTTGTTTGTTGTTTGTTGTTTTAACCGAATAAATTAAAAAGTACTTTGTATTTCAAAGTTTTTAGATAAAAAATTTTAGCTTTTAGAATTTCATTAATTTTTCAAGATAATTGAGATGTTCTTTAAAGGCAGCACGCCCGAGATCTGTAACTTTATAGGAAGTTCTAGGTTTTTTACCTACAAATTCTTTTTTTACTTCAATATACTGCGCTTTTTCAAGGGCAGAGGAATGACTTGCTAAATTACCGTCTGTGATATTCAAAAGTGTTTTCATTTCTGTGAAATCAATCCACTCATTAACGATCAGAATAGACATTATACCTAATCTGACACGGCTTTCAAAATCTTTATTTAGTTTATCAATGATTCCCATTGGTCTATTTGTATTTTTTGAACATTATTAGTCCGTACAAAATGTGTAAAATACCAAAACCTATGATCCAAAAAACCAAACCATATCCTAAAAAGAACAGAGAAATAAAGCCTAAAACCAATTCGCAATATCCCAAATACTTGACATCCGAAAAGGTATATTTTTCTGCATTTACAAGAGCAAGTCCGTAAAAAATTAAAGTCGCAGGAGCAATTAAAACATATATTTGATGGTATAAAAGCGCCAGACAAAATATACCGCCTGCCACAAGTGGAATGGCTAAATTTAACAGCATCTTTTTTGTTGCCGATGTCCAAATCGGTAAATCATATTTTTTACTTTTTCTAATAGTAAAAAAGATTCCAAATGTAAGTGCAGACACCAAAATTATGAGAGCAATCCAAATTAACTCTGAAACTAAATTGACCGAGTACAATTTATGATAACCATCAAAATAGTCCAGACCATTTGCTTTAAACAATTGGTAAACGTACAATCCGCCGATAAGAGCAGACAATCCCGCAAAAACTCCTGAGAGCCCGCTTAAGGATATAAATCTTGAAGAGCGTTCCATCATAGAACGAATATGTGCTAAATCTTCCTGGTGCTTCTGATTCATAATTAAAGTACTTTGCATTACAAAGTTATTATTTATTTTGAATTGACAATATAAATACCTGATCTTTTTTTTCGATATTTAAAATTGACACATATTAAAGACAAATGACGCTTATTTAAGTGCATAAAAAAAATTAAAGTCAAATAACCCGTTGGGTGAAATTAAAAAGGAGTGTCAGACTGAGTCCGTTCGGCTTTCCTCAGGATATACTTAGTCGAAGCCCTTTCGTATTCAAAAGCCTTCGACTCCGCTCAGGATGACATCAATTTCCTAAGTTATAAATGATGTTTCACTCTCAATTTTTATACTTTTATAATCAAATCAATCTTTTTAATCAATTTCACCCAACGGGTTCAAATATCTTTTTATTAGAATTTTAAAATCTTTTAAAACCATCACTTATTACATCTGTGCTGTGTCAATTACTCTTTTACTTTTAAGGAAAGTAATTTATTCAATAGCTCACTTCCTCTTAAATTAGTTGCTATAATTATTCCATTAGGATCAATCAAATAAGTAGTTGGATAACTTTTAATATCATAACCCTGAATAACTGTTGATTTAATATTCATATTGATATTGGGCCAGATTAAATTTTTACTTTGGATAAATTCCTTGATTTTACCTCCAGTTCTATCATCAACAATTCCAATTATTTCTAATTGACTCCTATCATATTTTTCATAAGCCTCTTTTATATTAGGAAACTCTGCAATACATGGACCACAGGATGTCGACCAAAAGTCGATAAAAACATATTTCCCTTTAGTGGATTTTAAAGAAATATTTGAATCATTCAGGATGTTTAATCCTTTAATATTGGGTGCTACCATTTCTACTTGATTTGAAACAAGTAATGACTTTTCTTCCGGACGAGGTACTTTTTGCAATAATATCTTTTCTGAATTTTGAGATTTTGGAATGTATTGAAAATAATCACCTCCGAGTTCTACAAATTGAAAAGGTTTAATTTCTTTGTCTCTGCCGGGAGATGAAAAATAGGGTTTGTCTTCTAAAACATAAATAGATTGAAAATATGAGTATGATTCTCCAGAAATGAGATATGATTTGTTTTTGTATTTAAACCTGCCATATCTAAATTGAGGAAAACTAAATGATACTGCTTTTTTATCTCTAGATAATTCAACAAACATTAATTGTTTTTCTTTTTTAACAGATTCACCATTAAAAGCCTCCACATCTATTGATAATGAATTACTTACAACATCATCCTGCTTATAAACATTCGATAACAGAATTTTGAATACATCATCAGAAAAGTCATCATTATTCTGAGAATCAATAATACAAACCGAATTACCTTCTGAATTAACTCCAGTGGCAATAGAAATTGTGTTTTTTAACTCTTTTTCTGTTAATCGAATGGTGTCTTTTAAATTCCATTTTTGTCTCGCAGCTTCTTTAAAAAAATAGTCTTTAGGAAATACTCCTTTGCGATAATTTTGATAAAAGAACTGAAATCTATTTAAATGAAAACAATACTCAACAACATTACTTAAAGTATTTGGAATATTTTTCATTTTTGGAAATGCTGCCAATTCTAAACTGTCCATACTACTCTTAGGAGCAATTACGTGACTACTGTTTCCGTTTGGTCCAAATCCTTCAGCTTTCTCAAGGGATATCTCTATTGTATCTGAATTGTCAATACTTTTTTTAGCATCAATTCCAGGATTTCTCTTTAAACTTAATCCTTTTTTATTATTTGATATTTCCGCTGAATTTAAATTGTTTAATTTTTTTGTCTGAGCAAAAATTGGCAGATTAAAAATTAAAACAACAATAGAAACTGTAACTATTTTATTCATATATTGATATTTATTGTTTTTTATCGGTCATATGTAATTCGCATATCATCATTGGTTTTTGCGACCAATTTTCGGTCATGCTCATTTCATAGATATTTAGATTACTTTTTGTTTATAATGCTTTATATATGTTCTTCAATTATGGTTCTTCTCCATAATTAATGGAAAATCAATTTCCGGCAGCTACGGAATTCGCTAAATCTGCTAAATCAGCCAAATCTGCGGGAAGTAATTTAAAATTTATCCCGCAGATTTAGCAGATTTTTTTTATGTTTCACTAAGAAATTGTCTTTTTTGAAATCCATTATTTTAGGCGAAAAACCTCAATTATTAAACACTGATTATCATTTCTGGAAATATGAAATCGCCATTAACAAAGAGTTTGCTGCAAGCAAACACCAATAAGTAAAAGGCGATACCATATATGACCGCTAAAAAATAAATTTTACATATATGAAAAATTTTCTTCAGGCTTTGAATATCAGTGTTTCGTTATTTAATCGTTTATGTTTTATTCTTTTTTACACAAAAAAACAGGTTGTTTTTAATAAGTTTTTTATTATTTTAAATCTAATCATTTATAATAAACTCAATTAAATATTAAAAATTGCATTTAGATGATTTTCTATTGATTAAAATACAATCTGCCCATTTATCTAAACATAAACTACAAAAAAAGTCCTAAACTTTCGTTTAGGACTTTTAATAAGTTATCTCAAATTATTATTTTCTACTTCTAATTTTTCTCGCCAAAAGTGTATTTTGAAGTAACATCGCAATGGTCATTGGTCCTACTCCGCCCGGAACCGGTGTGATGAATGAAGCTTTTTTGCTTACACCGTCAAAATCAACGTCGCCTTTTATCACATATCCTTTTGGATTTGATGCATCATCTACACGAGTAATTCCAACGTCAATAATTACAACTCCGTCCTTAACCATATCACCCTTTAAAAATTCAGGAACCCCCAAAGCGGTAATGATAATATCGGCATTTTTAGTAAATTCTTCTAAGTTTTTAGTACGACTGTGCGTTAGGGTAACGGTCGAATCTCCAGGATTTCCTTTGCGGCTCATTAAGATACTCATCGGACGTCCTACGATATGGCTTCTTCCAATTACTACAGTATGTTTTCCTGCAGTTTCTACTTTGTAACGCTCTAACAACTGCATGATTCCGAATGGTGTTGCAGGAATAAATGTTTCCATTTCTAAAGCCATTCTTCCAAAGTTTGTCGGGTGAAACCCGTCAACATCTTTGTCAGGATCAATTGCCAAAAGAATTTTTTCTTCGTTGATATGTTTTGGCAAAGGCAACTGAACGATATATCCGTCAAGATTATCATCTTCGTTTAACTCCTTAATTTTTGCTAATAAATCTGCTTCGGTAATATCTTCAGGCAAAGCTACCAAAGTTGAATCGAAGCCAATTTGCTGACAGGATTTTACTTTACTTCCTACATAAGTTAAACTTGCCCCATTATTACCCACCAAAACAGCTGCTAAATGAGGTACTTTTCCTCCGGCTTCTTTTATGGATTGAACTTCGGCTGCAATTTCATTTTTAATGTCTTCAGATGTTTTTTTACCGTCTAGTATCTGCATTGTTTTTTGTTTCAGGTTTAAATTTATTTTGTTTCAGGTTTCAAGTTTCAGGTTTAGCGTTGAAACGAAACTCTTAAATATCTTAAGTGAAAAAGTTTCAAATTTCAGTCTCTAACTTGAAACCTGAAACTTGAAACTTTCAATTTTATTATCTCGGCATTCCGCCTGGCATTCCTTTCATGCCTCCCATCATTTTCATCAGGTTTTTTCCGCCCGGTCCCTGCATCATCTTCATCATCTTGCTCATTTGGTCAAACTGCTTCATTAGCTGATTTACCTGCTCGACTTTTGTTCCGGAACCTTTAGCGATTCTGGCTTTTCTTTTTACATCGATAATAGCCGGTTTGCTTCTTTCTCCAGGGGTCATAGAATGAATGATTGCTTCAATATGTTTGAAAGCATCGTCTTCAATCTCTACATCTTTCATGGCTTTTGAAGCTCCTGGTATCATTCCAACCAGGTCTTTCATATTACCCATTTTCTTAACCTGTTGAATCTGTGTAAGGAAATCATCAAAACCGAATTCGTTTTTAGCGATTTTCTTTTGAAGTTTTCTGGCTTCTTCTTCATCAAATTGTTCCTGAGCTCTTTCAACAAGCGACACAACGTCTCCCATTCCTAAGATACGCTCCGCCATACGTTCCGGGTAGAAAACATCTATAGCTTCCATTTTTTCTCCGGTACCAACAAACTTAATTGGCTTGTTTACAATCGATTTTATTGAAAGCGCTGCTCCACCACGAGTATCACCATCTAATTTAGTTAAGATAACTCCATCAAAATTCAAGATATCGTTGAAAGCTTTTGCAGTGTTTACAGCGTCTTGTCCTGTCATGGAGTCGACAACGAATAAGGTTTCCTGAGGCTGAATTGCTTTGTGAACACGGGCAATTTCATCCATCATTTCCTGATCTACTGCCAAACGTCCTGCTGTATCGACGATAACAACATTAAATCCGTTTGCTTTGGCATGTTTGATTGCGTTTTGAGCAATTTCTACAGGATTTTTATTTTCCGGTTCTGAGTAAACCTCAACACCTATTTGATCTCCCACAACATGCAACTGGTTAATCGCCGCAGGACGGTAGATATCACAGGCTACAAGAAGTGGTTTTTTATTTTTCTTTGTTTTTAAGAAGTTAGCTAATTTTCCTGAGAAAGTTGTTTTACCGGAACCTTGCAAACCAGACATCAAAATCACTGTTGGATTTCCGGAAAGATTTACACCCGCAACATCACCACCCATTAATTCGGTAAGTTCATCTTTAACCAGCTTTACCAATAATTGTCCTGGCTGAAGTGTAGTCAATACATCCTGTCCAATTGCTTTTTCTTTTACCCTTGCAGTAAAATCTTTGGCAATTTTAAAGTTAACATCGGCATCAAGCAATGCACGACGAACTTCTTTTAAGGTATCGGCAACGTTTACTTCTGTAATTTTACCGTGTCCCTTTAATATATGGAACGCTTTATCCAGCTTATCACTTAAATTATCAAACATAATTTTGTTTTCTTTTATTGAAGTGCAAATATAAACTAAAGTTCCAAAGTCACAAAGTTACCCACTTGTAAAATTTAGTGAATATCAATAAAAAAACCAGCCTAACTAACTGGTTTTTTGTTATACTTATTTTTTTGATCAAGCCATTTGCTGCAGTTAGTATTCATTTTTTTCAAAATAAAGATAGTTAGTCGTATTACTTACCTCCCGAAAGCGTATCAGAGAATTATTGAACTCAAACAATTTCCAGTTAAAGTCTAATTGGCGAAGTAAATTTGAACTGAAACTTATTTTAAATTCCTTTGTATCATATGTTGTTTTCACATCCCATTGTCCCGTTTCAGAAACTCCGTCTTTGATAGCAACTACAGATTTATCACTTTTAAAAACAAATGTATATCCATTGTACAGTGCTGTTTTGTCTGAAGCCTCAAAAACGAAAGGAATTTTCCAAGATCCTTTTGTTATTGTCTCAGTAAAATCGAGTGCAACAATATTATTTTCTGAACAATTATCAATTACATATTTAATTGCATTTTCGAATTCTGAATTATTCGTAATAGATTTTGTCTGATTATTATAATCGGTTACTGAAATAGGATAGTTTAGTGAAATATACTGACTGGCATTTAAATTTTTTATAAAATTAAAAAACGCCTGATCACTTGCAATAGATACAGAACTCCCTATCTGGTTGTAACTGTTGTAAATACTGATCGTTATTGGATAATTTATATTCAACCCGTTGATTTTGGATAAAAGATCAGGGTAAAGATTCCAATAGTCTATTAAGGAATCAAAATCGGATTGATTTGGAATCAGCTTTTCAATGTAATTATAGTAAACCATTGTAACCGGAAAATCTATCTTTACAATATCATCATCAGTAGTATTTGCATTGATATTATCCAATACTTTTTGATAATCTGCAGTCGTATTTATGGCAATGGCTACATTATTAACCTTAACAGTATAGGGCAGTTTTATAGTGCAATAGGTCGACCCGTCGATTATATTATCCTGTACCGTTTTTACCATCGCAACCCTTTGTAAATAAGACGTAAGAGGTGACGCATTGGTAACTGTCTGGGTATTATGACCCTGTTCATCCGTTTCGCTTTGACAAGAGAAAAAGAACAGAATAACCACAATAGATAAATATTTTTTTAAACGAAACATATTTATATTTTTACAAAGGTAATAATTTAACAATATTGTTTTCAGCAAATTGACCATCAGTTGTTACACAATTGATATATTTCTACATAAGTAATCCTTTTTTTACAAAGAAAAATTATATGTAAACAGAACAGAGATAAGGCAAAGCCAAACTTTAGAATAGTGAATAATTCACTCTGTCTATACGTTAATAAAAACAATTTACTTCGCTTTTACCCTACTTGAATTAAAAACAAATACTTTTGCAAAATCGAAATTGAAAGATATTACTGCTAATGCTAAACCTAAACCAACCAAATACTTGCGACGAAATTATCTTTTCGTCTTTTTTTAAAAGTCATATCAAAGCACTTCGGAATTTTCTTTTTTACAAATTTGGCAATAAAGATCAGGCTGAAGATATAGCTCAGGAAGCGTTTTTGAAACTTTGGCAAAACTGTGCTTCTGTACCGATTGAAAAAGCGAAATCATATATTTATACAATTGCAAATAACAGCACTTTAAATGAAATTGCGCATCAAAAAGTGATTTTGCGATATGAAAAAAACTTCGCCAATTTAGACAGAACCAATGAAAGTCCCGAGTTTATTTTAGAAGAAAAACAATTTCAGACCAAACTTTTAAAAGCTATTGAAAACCTAAATGAAAAACAGCGAGTAGCTTTTTTGATGCATCGAATTGACAAAAAAAAATATAGCGAAATTGCCGAAACTTTGAATATTAGCGTAAAAGCAGTAGAAAAACGTATTCATCTGGCTTTATTAAGCTTACGTAAAGAAATTGATCTATAAAAAGTAGGGTAAATCCAATCCCAATTGTTTAATGATATAATACCACTAATACAATGAAAAAAAATGATTTATTAGCAAGATGGCTCAATGATGATTTATCAGAAAAAGAATTAGCCGAATTTGAAGCAAGTCCGGATTTTGAAAAATACAAAAAAATAAAAGAATACACCGCTCATCTGGAAGTAGATGATTTGGACGAAAATGAAATGCTGTCGAACATACTTCAACAGAAAAAAGCAACTCCAAAAGTAGTTCCTTTATACAAAAAATGGATGTTCCGTGCTGCTGCCGTTTTTGTTTTGGCACTTGGAATTACTTTTGCGATGAAAAATCTTGTGTTACAAACCGAAACAGCAAATTTTGGAGAAAAAACTGCTTTTTCATTACCTGATAATTCTGAAGTTGTTCTGAATTCAGGTTCTGAGATTAATTTTAAGAAATTAAACTGGGACAGCAACAGAAATCTGAAACTGGATGGCGAGGCTTATTTCAAAGTATCAAAAGGCAAGCGTTTTGAAGTTGAAACCAATCTTGGAAAAGTTTCGGTTTTAGGAACTCAATTTAATGTAAAAGCCCGAAAAAACAGATTTGACGTAACCTGTTATGAAGGACGCGTAAAAGTAAATTATGCCAACAAACAAATCATATTGACACACGGACAAAGCGTGACTTTTGAAAACGGAAAACAATTCAATACCGCTATAGAATCATCAAAACCGGAATGGATTGACAACCAAATATGTTTTAATAAAGAAAATATCAAAAACCTTTTAGACGAAGTTCAAAGACAATATAACATTACAATCGAATTGAATGCGAAAGATACAACTTCGCTGTTTACAGGAAAATTACCTACTAAAGACTTAGATGTGGCCATACAAATTATTAGTACAACCTATCATTTAAAAGCAAAAAAAGTTTCAAAAAATAAAATAATTTTTGACGAAAAATAAATGTTGCTCCCCAAACAATTTCATTTTTCGCTTTTTTTGTTTTTCCTTGCCCTGAGCCTTTCTGCACAGGACAAAGGAAAAGCTATGCCATTAAAAAAAATCATAATCGAAATCGAGCAACAGCATCAGGTAAATTTTAATTATACCGAAGATACTGTTGAAGACCTGCAATTAACCCCTCCCAAGAAATCACTTTCTTTAGAACAAAAACTGCAATATCTTTCAATAAAAACCAATTTATCTTTTGAAAACCTCGGAAATAAATTCATTAATATTTATAAAAAACAAAATGAATCTGAAATAATCTGTGGATATGTTTTTTCTAATACAGATAAAAAACCTATTGAAGATGCCAATATTCATTTAAACAATAACACGGAGACTATAACTGACTCAAACGGATATTTTGAATTTAAAAAAAGTGCTAAAAATGTCTTCTCCATTAGTCATGTCGGATATATAACCAAAAAGATTTCAGCAGGTAATGCAGCTTCTAAAAACTGTCTCAGCGTCATCTTAGAATCAGAGGTTACAGAACTCGAAGAAATTAAGACCAATCCTATTCTGGCTTCGGGAATTTCTAAAAACGGCGACGGTTCTTTTGAGATTAAACCTAAAAAATTTGGTATCCTGCCCGGACTTATCGAACCTGATGCCTTGCAGACCATGCAGCAAATTCCGGGTGTAAACAGTCTGGACGAAAGTGTCTCGAGTATCAACGTACGTGGCGGTACACACGATCAGAATTTATTTTTATGGAATGGAATACGAATGTTTCAAACGGGACATTTTTTTGGTTTAATATCGGTTTTCAATCCTAATCTGGCACACACTATTTCTATCTATAAAAACGGAAGTTCTGCTTTTTACGGAGAAAGTGTTTCTAGCGTAGTGGCTATTTCTTCTACTCCTGAAACAGCAGAAAAAAACTCTTTTAGTGCCGGGATCAACATGATTAACGCCGATATTTATGCGAAATATAATCTTTCGAAAAAAAGTTATATTGAAATTTCAGCACGAAAATCAATTACTGATTTCACAGAAACCCCAACGTACAAGGAATATTTTAATAAAGTATTTCAAAACACCACCATTACTGATTTTTCTAAAAGTCAAAATATCGATTATCAAAGCGATAAAGAATTTGATTTCTATGATGCAACCTTTAAGTATGTCCAAAAAATAGGGTCTAAAGACCAGCTTATAGTTGACTTGATAACAATAAAAGATAATCTCAAAGTCTTTCAAAGCGCCTCGGTAAACAACACAAACAAATCTGAGGATAACATTTTGAGACAGCAAAACTATGGCGGAAATATATCATGGAAGAGAACCTGGAATAACTTCAATACAACTAAAATTAATGTCTATAACTCTTCTTATGAACTTTTAGGAGACCAAAAAACAACAAATGAAAACCAGATCGTTACTCAGGAAAACACGGTTGATAATAACGGAATTAATTTAGAAAACAATCATATAATCAATTCAAAAATCAACTTTAATAATGGATATCAGTTCAACGAAATTGGTGTTACTAATTTAGAGCAGGTTAGCAACCCTGATTTCTATCGTAAAACCAAAGATGTTTTAAGAACTCATTCTCTAATTTTAGAAGGAAAATATAATGATACGATTAACAGAGTAATTCTTAATGCCGGAATACGATTGAATTATATAGAAAAATTCAAAAAATATATTCCTGAACCCCGAATACAATTTAACTATGGCTTCAACAAAAATCTAACTTTAGAAGTCCTGGGAGAATTAAAAAGCCAAAATTTGCAACAGATTATTGATTTGCAAAAAGATTATTTCGGCATTGAAAAAAGACGCTGGATTATTTCGAATAATGAGTCAATTCCGATTCAGAGAAGCAGACAGATATCTTTAAATTTATTTTATAAAAAAAATGACTGGCTTTTGGATATCGAAAATTTTTATAAAAAAGTAACCGGAATTACAACTGCCAGTCAGGGTTTTCAGAACCAGTTAGAATTTGTACGCATAACCGGCGATTATGAAATTTTAGGAACAGAATTCCTGATTCAAAAAAAGATGAATCACTTTCTGACCTGGCTCAGTTACACCTACAATAACAATAATTACCACTTTACAAATTATGAATACCCAATTTTTCCAAACAACTTCGAGTTAACGCATACTATTTCGTGGGCTGCGATTTACGAAAAAAACAACTTTAAAATTGCCTTAGGAACAAAATGGTCTTCCGGCAGACCAACAACTGCTCCGGACATTTCCAAAATTGATCTTTCAGATCCAGTTCTTGTTTACAAAAAACCCAACAGTACTAATTTACAAATCTTTTCGCAGGTTAATCTTTCTTCAACTTACAAATGGGAAACTACAAGCGGTATTCAATATAAATTAGGAGTATCCATTCTTAACATTCTCAACAAAAAAAATGAAATCAGCGAATATTACAGAATAAGTTCGCTTTCGAATTCTATAGAGGAAGTTGAAACTTTCTCTTTGCAACGAACTCCAAATGTGAGTTTTAGAGTTTCTTTTTAATCCAAAACTTTTTGGGATAATAAAAGTTCCCCATTTTTTCATCTTTTTTTACAAAAACAACAATTCTTTGGTAGGGTAATCTTTATCATGGCTGTTTTATCATTAAATCTATTTAAAAACGAAAAAATGAAGAAAAAAATAATCCTGACAGTTTTAGCAATAACTGTTTTTGGAGTTTTTGGTTACTACTACACCTGGTATGGAGGTGCCAGAAATGTTTCAGCCGAAGAAGCTGCTTTTACAGTTTCCTCAAAAAGTATTATTGCTGAATTTGGTTCGAACATTGAAAAATCAAACACAAAATATCTCGAGAAAGCGATAGCTATCGCAGGAACTGTCAGCAAAATCAGCCCAAAACAGATCATTATAGACCATACAATTGTTTGTGATTTAAAAGAATCTAATCCTTCCATTAAAGAAGGCCAGCTTTTAACCCTAAAAGGAAGAGTTGTAGGATATGATGACTTAATGGGGGAATTAAAATTAGACCAGTGTTCGGTAGTAAATAATGATTAATAAAATTAAAATGAGAAATTTTTTAGGCTTTGTGCTTGTGTTTTTTTTAACGGGAAATCTATTTGCCCAGGACGATTTGCTAAGTCAGTTAGACACCATTAAATCAGATGAAAAACAAATTGAAATTGCAGCTTTTAAAGGCTTGCAGATTGCCAACATGCAATCTACAAAACTGCCAGCAAAAGGCGAATGGTACATGCTTGTTTCGCACCGTTTTGGCGATTTGTCTGAAGGATTTAACAATTTCTTTGGTTTAGATAATGCCCTGACAAAATTTGGAGGAATCTATGGTGTAACCAACTGGCTAAGTTTTGGAGCTACGCGACATACCTACAATAAAATCTATGAAATAACTGCCAAATATAAAATGGCTAATCAGGAAGTAAACGGATTTCCGGTTACGATTGTTGGGTACAATACATTAGACATCAACAGCGCTCTGGAAGAAGAAATGTATCCAAATTTACAATTTTCGGATCGTCTGGCTTTTACAACTCAATTATTGGTTTCCAGAAAGGTCAACGAAAAACTTTCTGTTGAATTGGGACTTATCAATGTCTACAAAAACTTATATGACGATGCGCTTGAACAGCAAAATGTATTTTCTGCAGCAGGAGGATTACGATACAAAATTGCCAAAAGAATGAGTGTGAACCTTGAATATGCTGCAAGAGTAATTACAGAAAAAAAGGCTATAGACCTGTATCATAATCCGCTTACGGTTGGTCTGGATATTGAAACCGGCGGACACGTTTTTCAGCTTGTATTCTCAAACAGCCAGCCTATGAACGATGTTGCTGTATTTTCTACCGCCTCAGGAGACTGGAATAAAGGGAAAGTCTATTTTGGTTTTAACATGTACAGATCTTTTTAAAAACAACAACTATTTAAGTTAAAAATATTATCTCCCTATGAAAAAGAGTATCCTAATACTACTATTTACCTGTGCAGCATTTACAGTTTCCTGCACACCGAGAACTTACGAAGATATTTCAGAAGAAACAGAAAAAAGTACTTCGCCAACTTATACGGCAAATATTGAAGCTGTAATAAAAACAAATTGCACAGGATGCCACTCCAATGGTGGACAATTTCCCACTTTAGAAACTTATGACCAGGTAAAAGATGCTACGCAAAATGGCAATTTAATCTGTAGAATTGACCAAACCCAATCTTGCGGAGGTGTTATGCCGCCAAGATCAGCCCCTTTGTCTAGAGCAACTATTGACATGATTATACTTTGGCAAAAAGAAGGATATAAAAATTAAAACTATATAAAATGAAAGAAATACTAATATCAGCATTGTTTTTATTGGCGGGAAATATGGCTTTTTCGCAAAAGATGGTAACCAGAACCGGGGAAGTGAAATTTGAAGCATCTATGCCTGCTTTTGAAGAAATAGCCGCAACAAATAAAACGACTTCCTGTATTCTTGAAAAAAGCACAGGTGACTTTGTGGCTTTGACTTTGATAAAATCATTCAAATTTAAAGCACCATTAATGGAAGAGCATTTTAATGAAAATTATATGGAATCTTCCCAATTTCCAAAAGCGACTTTTAAAGGGAAGATTTTGAATTTTGATGCCAAAAAATTATCTGCTTCAAAAACCATTTATGATTTAGAAGGCGATTTGACTATACACGGTGTTACCAAAAAGATAAAAACTAAAATCAGCCTTACTTTAAGCGGAGCAAAAATTCTGGCATCAAGTGCTATTTCAGTAAAACCACAGGATTACAAAATTGAAATTCCAAGTCTGGTAAAAGGAAAAATTGCCGAAAATGTAAAAGTTTCGATGAATTTTACTCTGGAAACGAATTAATCAAATAACTGTTTCTACCATGAAAAAACTAGTATTACTAAACCTCTTATTTTGCTTTTTTGTTGCTGCTGCACAAGAAAAAAACGTTTTTGATATTGCCAGAAGCGGAACTTTAACAGAGATTCAAAATCTGAACAAATCAAATCCTGATTTAATCAATTCTCTTAACGAAAATAAGACAAGCCCGTTGATTCTGGCCTGTTACAGAGGAAATATTGAAGTCGCCAAATTCCTGATAGAAAATGTAAAAGACATTAACTACAACTCTGATATGGGAACAGCACTGATGGCTGCAACTTACAAAAACCAACCCGAATTAGTAAAATTACTACTGGAAAAAAAAGCGAGTCCAAATACAGCTGATGCAAACGGAACTACGGCATTATCCCTTGCTGTACAATTCAAAAATGAACAGTTAGTCAAACTGCTTTTAAACTATAAAGCAGATAAAACCATTAAAGATAACAAAGGAAAAACAGCATTCGAATATGCTGTTTTTTCTCAAAATGAACCAATCATTAACCTTTTAAAATAATCAACTATGAAAAAAATTACTCTTTTAGCAATTTTAGCAATTAGTCTGAGCGGTTTTGCCCAGCAAAAATCTACCGGAAACATTACTTTGTCAACCAATACGACAGCCAATTTAACCTTAAACAATACCACCTCAAAAGCCACACTAACGCTTACCGGTCCTTCAGACAGATGGTTTGCGCTGCAATTTGGAAGTTTTGCAATTGGTGGCGGTATGGCGTCCGGACAAGATTTTGTATATTTCAACGGTACTAGTCTAGTTGAT
Source organism: Flavobacterium pectinovorum (assembly GCF_022802975.1). GTDB lineage: Bacteria > Bacteroidota > Bacteroidia > Flavobacteriales > Flavobacteriaceae > Flavobacterium > Flavobacterium pectinovorum_B. Next base: position 332,261 of record NZ_JAFEVZ010000002.1, on the reverse strand, counting down.
GGAAATCATGTTGGACGCCAATTTCCGAATACAGATGCCTCACAAAACTGGACAGTAACATCTAATACAGTAGCTTCCGGAATTAGAACGGTAATAGCAGAACGAAATTTATCAACCGGAGATGCAAACGATTATACCTTTAATTATGCTAACACTTCTATAGATTTTGCCTGGGCTAAAAATGGTTCTGCCGGTCAATCCTTAAACTATCATGGAGGAAATCGTGGGTATAATATAGATGTCCCTTTATCAGCTACTTTAGGAGTAGACGATTTTAGTTTAAAAGCATCTTCTATTTATCCAAATCCTTCAAACGGCAATTTTACTATTGAAACAAAAACCGGTTTAGATCAAATAACTGTATATTCTCTAATAGGAACACTAATTCAAACTATTGAAGTAAAAGATAAATCGAATACTGTTGAAGTATCATTGAAAAATTTACAAACGGGAATTTATTTAGTTGAACTGAAAAATGAAAACGATAAATCCTGGAAAAAAATAATTATTGAATAGTTGGAGAGCTGTTAAACAGCCAAAATTAATTGTTAGATAAAGCGTCAAAACTATTTACCCTCAAGAATAGTTTGGCGTTTTTTTTATGAATCTTAGAAATGTAATATTTCAATTCGAAATTATTAAGACAAAAAAAGAGGTTAGAAAAAATTCTAACCTCTATCAAAAAAAAATAAAAAAACCAAGTTATTAACTAATTGAAAAGTTAAATACTGTCTATCTGAAAATGAACCCCGAATATTAATTTATTCGAGGTTATTAAATTTTATATTATTTTAAGATTGCGTACTGGAAAGTAGGATAACCTCTTTCTCCAGCAGCATTTACACCTGCTGTAAATCTCACTTTATAAACATTTCCTGCCGAATCTTTAACAACATAGAAACGATCTGATCTCGCATTAAATGAAGAAACTGGGTTACCATTTGCATCTGTTGTTCCTGATGCTACAGTTCCTCTCCAGTTTGAACCAATATTTCTTTGATCATCTGTAAATTTAGTATTGTCAACATTTGCTAATGCGAAAGCATCATATGTAAAAGCTGTCGTAAGAACCTGATATGCTTTGGCACCACCTTTAACATTATTTAAAATGAAGTCTGCAAAATTATAAGGATTTGGACCTGCTGTATTAGTAAAACTTGTAAAAGTAATATCCCATTGTGTTTTTTGAGGCTCTACACTAACTGTTTTCTTATTTAATAAACTTAAGAAAGTAAAATTATATGCTGCATTTTTTGAAACAATGATTTCTTCGTGAGTAGTAGCTGCAATATCAGCATATTGAACTTTATAATCATTACCACTTCTTAAAATCCTAACTTTTTTCCATCCTCTGGCAGGTCCTGTACCTGTACCCTCTGATCCAACTTTAGGATCAACTGTCCCCGGATTACTTCCCATATTAATCACATATACTTTGTTATCAGCATCTGTTGCAGATATTTCTGCAATAGCCGTTTTAGTAAGATCTCCTGCAGGATCATCAATTTGAGTTAAACTTCCATAACCATCAACAAGCATAGTCGCATCTTCTGCCTGAACTTCGTCAATATTAGTACTGGTTGTTTGTTTAGCTGTCATCCTTACAGTGTGGTTTATTATCACTCTAAAATCTGTTCCAGAGTAGAATCCTAAATCCCAGGAAACTCTAGGAACAGCAGTCATTTTTCCACTGCTTAAATCAACAAAAACCTGATTCGGCTCTGTTGGCCCTCCAACTAACGGAGCTAATGCATTTCCTAAAGAAGCTGTCTCGTTAAAGTTTACCTGAATTGATTTATTGTCAGAAATTACAGAATTAATTGTTACACTTGTGATAGTGAAAACCACATTTTTAACTTCTCCTTCAATAGCTTCTTTCAATTTCTTGAAAGTAAAACTTACAGTTGAAACATTTTTTTCAAAAGGCACTACAACAGTGTTTGCTGCTACTGCCGGAGTAGTGCTAAAATCTGTACCATTTGCTACCGCAGTTTCGGAAACAGTCAAAGTTAATGATCCGGCTGATGCCGTTGGTAACGCGAACTTAATTTCGATTGGAGTTGTTTCAGCAGATAAATTTACTGAAGTAGCTGCAAAAGCAACCGCATTGACCTGCACTGCTTCATCATCACTATTACAAGCTGTGAAAGCAAGCAATACAAAAGAAATTATTAGAATAAAGTTTTTTTTCATGGTATTTGATTTATTAATTAAAATTTAGATTATACGTAAGTTTTAAGAAGTATGAACGGCCGTAACCTAACATATCGGAGGCTGTACCTCCGCCTCCGTGTACACCGCCACTTGCGTCACCTCCGCCTCCGTTTTGTACAGATTGCAGATTGGTAACATCAAAAAGGTTTCTGGCTCCGACTGTCACTTCAAATTGATTTTTAAAGAATGTTTTTCGAATAGAAGCATCCATCCAGCTAAAAGGTTTAAGTTCGTTTAAAAAGAAACCTTCTTTTCCATCACTGTCAGATCCTGCAACATATTGCTGCTGCTTTCCATTGTACTTGTAGAAGACAGCCAACAAAGTATTCCATTTTGTAATATTATAAGAGATACTTGAATTTAACCTGAACGAGTAGAAAAATTTATCATCAGATACTAAGTTTTGAGCCGCCAAATCAAGTCTTCTGGAAATTCCAACTACAGCAGCACCTAGCATTACATTCCAATTTTCATAAGTATATTGCTCTATTGTTGAAATGTTCCACATTTTATATCTGTTGATATTAACGTATTTAAAATGCCGTGGAGTTACCTGCATTGTAACCAGATCAATTCTATCATCAACATTCAGAAACGTAACTGCTAAGTTGTTCGAGAGTTGAGCACCAGAATCAAAAGTACAGGCTCTTTTTAAGCTCATTTCATAAGAAGTACTTGTTTCAGGAATTAAATCCGGATTTCCCTGCATGTTATGGTTTGAGTCTACAAAATAAGTATACAACTCATCAAAGTTTGGAGTACGGTACGATTTACCCAAAGAAGCTCTTGCCTCTAATCCTTTATCAAAAAGATATCTTAAACCCAAAGAACTTGCATATTGATTATCAAAAGCACTTTGAAATGAAAATCGAAGCCCTGGGCGAATTGAGAATTTATCATTTAGACTAATTTCTGCAACCGAATAAATATCGTAATTCTCAAGTGTCTTTCTAATATCTACACCCTGTTGATCATCATCTCTAAAAGCTCCCACTGAAGAATCATAAAAACCATTCTCGTTGGTAACTTCATAACCAAGCTGAAAGTCTACCTTTTCATTATCAAAGAAATTGCTAAGTGTACCTGTTGAATAAAACACCTCTTTTGATTGATAAGTGTCTCTTTCGTTATCTACCTCTTGTTTTGTATCTATGTGATAGACGAAATTTTCTAAATCACGCTTTTGTTTCTGTTGAGAAACCGACACATTATATTTTAACTTCGAGAAAAGATTTCCATTGGCATTCAAATGGTGGTAATAACGATTGGTTATATATCTTTTGTCTCTCGAAAAATACGTATCTGCAAATGGATAATTGTCTTGTATATTTACAACTGGATTGTAGTAATGAACATCTTCGCCATAATAGTCAAATTTGTAAAAAATTCTAAAAGCATCTTTTTGATAACCCAAAATGGCATTCCCTACCAATTGCTCCTTCGGAAGCTGTGTATATCCTCTAAGTCCATCATTTTTATCATAATCTTTTCCTTGCATATTTTCAAAATAACCCGCCATTGCATTACGATTTCCTCCAATATTTACAAACCAGTTTTCATTAAAATTATGCCCAATTTTAGCCGATTGTATATGACGTCCTTTATCAAAAAAACCAAACTCTTTACCTACTGTTTCTTCCTGAACAGTTGCACCAATCTGCCATTTATATCCACCGCCTTTTTTAGTAATAATATTTAAAATACCACTTACCGCATTGGCTCCATGAGTTACACCCATTGATCCTTCGATAATTTCGATTCGCTCAACATCATCAAGATTTACTTGAGTTAAATCGACATTTGTACCCATACCTGTATCACTTACTAAAGGTATATTATCAACCAAAATCTTAAAGTACTGGGCATCCAGTCCAAACATGGAAACCTTAGAACGTCCATCATTACCATTAGATGTCACGTTAATATTTAAATATTGATTTAATACATCAGCTAAATTATTTGCAGCCAGCTGTTTTATATTTTCTTTAGAAATCACACGTACATTAAAAACAGATTTTTTTACAGACTGTGGCCCTAATTGTCCGGTAACAACAACCTCAGATAATTTTTCTTGTGAAGCAATAGTATCTTTTTTCTGAGCAAACGAAATTTGACAAAAAACAAACAGCGTAAAAAGGGTAATTCTAATTTTCATTATTTTTATTCAGTCTTAATAATTCTGCAAATATAACATTATTTTTATTTGTTCTAAATAAAATTTATATATTTGCAAAAAAATTTAAAACAAATAAATTAAGTTATGATTACAAAAAGCCTCTATTTTTCTGCTGTTATGGCTTTAACTTGCAGCCTTGGTTTCAGTCAGGATAAAAAACAGCAAGACATCAAATCAATTAAATCCATGTGCGGATGTTATGAAGTAAAATTCAACTTTGCAGAAACTTTTCAGTATGCAAAAGATTCGGCAACTTACAAACCTTCGCAAACCAAACATGAATCTGCTTTGGAATGGGTAGAATTAGTAGAAGATACTCCAAACAAAATTGTCATGCAGCACTTATTAATTGTAAGCGACGATATGATCATCAAACACTGGAGACAGGACTGGCTGTTCGAAAACACCGATTTGTATTTGTTTGACAAAAACACTTCATGGAAGTATAAAAAACTGGATAAAAAAGACGTAAAAGGCCAATGGACTCAAAAAGTATATCAGGTAGATGATAGCCCGAGATATGAAGGAACTGCAACCTGGGTTCATGTTGACGGACAAGACTATTGGGCAAATATAACGGATGCGCCTCTGCCAAGAAGAGAGCATACAAAACGCAACGATTATAATGTTTTAAAAAGAAGAAACATCCATGAAATCACTTCTACAGGATGGAACCATGAGCAGGACAATGATAAATTGATTCGTGACGACAGCGGAAAAGATGTTTTGTTAGCACAGGAAAAAGGAATGGATGTGTACACTAAAGTTCCAGATATTAAATGTATTGCAGGTCAAAAATGGTGGAAGGAAAATAATGCACTTTGGAAAAATGTCCGTGATAAATGGCAGACACTTTTTGAAAGACACAAAGACTTAAACTTAGAAGCTAAAGTAGATAAAAAATCACTTTATTCTCTTTTGTTTGATTTGAAACCAACTGCGACAAAAGCAGAAACTGATGTAATTATCGACAAGTTCGTAAAATAATTTATTTTGTGTTAGTTAAAAAAGAGCCGATAGTTTTAGGACTATCGGCTCTTTTTATTTTTGCTTATTTCGAAAAATCATTAGAAACTTTTTACATTCTCTCCGGAACTTCAATTCCTAATAACGTAAAAGCTGATTTGATAACCTCAGCCACTTTTTTCGAAAGCTGTACTCTGAATATTTTTTTAGTCAGGTCTGTTTCTCCTAAAATATGTACCGATTGATAGAATGAATTATATTCTTTTACCAAATCATACGTATAATTTGCAATCAAAGCCGGGCTGTGGTTTTGTGCTGCATTTTGAATTACTTCAGGGAACAACTCAATTTGTTTTACCAACTCTTTTTCTTTTTCGTGAATCACTTCGACTCCGCTCAGTGTGAGATTGTAATCAAAATCAGCTTTGCGAATGATTGACTGGATTCTCGCATACGTATATTGAATAAACGGACCTGTATTACCCGCAAAATCAACCGATTCTTCAGGATTAAACAAAATACGCTTTTTTGGATCTACTTTTAAAATGTAATATTTCAAAGCGCCCAGACCAATTGTTTTGTACAATTTCGCTTTTTCTTCAGCAGAATAACTTTCAAGTTTTCCTAAATCTTCAGAAATTTGTTTGGCTGTATCGGTCATATCCTGCATCAAATCATCCGCATCTACCACAGTTCCTTCACGACTTTTCATTTTCCCGGACGGTAAATCAACCATTCCGTATGATAAATGATATAAGCTTGAAGCCCAGTCAAAACCTAACTTTTTAAGAATTAAAAATAATACTTTAAAGTGATAATCCTGCTCGTTTCCTACGGTGTAAACCATTCCGCCCACATCCGGCATATCTTTTACACGCTGAATGGCAGTTCCGATATCCTGCGTCATATAAACAGCAGTTCCGTCTGAACGCAAAACTATTTTACGATCTAAACCTTCATCTGTCAAATCGATCCATACTGAACCATCCGGATCTTTTTCAAAAACGCCTCTGTCAAGTCCTACCTGAACAACATCTTTTCCTAATAAATAGGTATTACTTTCGTAGTAATATTTATCAAAATCAACTCCAAGATTGGTGTATGTTACAGCAAAACCATCATAAACCCATTGGTTCATTTTTTTCCAAAGCGTGATTACTTTTTCGTCTCCGGCTTCCCATTTTTTCAGCATATCTTGCGCTTCGATAATAATAGGGGCTTGTTTTTTTGCTTCTTCTTCGGTTTTTCCGGTTGCTATTAATTCGTTGATTTCGGCTTTATAGGCTTTATCAAACTCCACATAATATTTACCAACCAATTTATCTCCTTTCAAATTTGAACTTTCAGGAGTTTCACCGTTTCCATACTTTTCCCAGGCCAGCATCGATTTGCAGATATGAATTCCACGGTCGTTGATGATTTGTGTTTTATATACTTTTTTACCCGAAGCTTTAATAATTTCAGCCACTGAATATCCTAACAAATTGTTACGAACATGACCTAAGTGTAAAGGTTTATTCGTGTTTGGCGAAGAATATTCTACCATTATCGCTTTATCTTCCGGGTTTGGTGTTACATAGCCAAAGTTGTTATTATCTTTTATTCCGTTAAAGAAATTCAGATAATAACCATCTGCAATCACAATATTCAAAAAGCCTGAAACTACGTTGTATCGCGACACCTCAGCAACATTATCAACCAGATAATCCCCTATTTTATTTCCTAATTCGACAGGATTACTTTTAATCACTTTCAATAAAGGAAAAATAACCATTGTAATATCGCCTTCAAACTCTTTTCGAGTAGTTTGTAATTCGATTTTATCAACAGTAACATCAAATAATGCCTGAATGGCGTTTTGTATAGAAGGAGTAAGAATTTGTGATAATGACATGTAAACTTATTTTAAAGTGAGCAAATATACTGCTTATTCATCAATTAGAGAAAACGAAAAACATATTAAATACCAGAAAACACTTCGAAATCTTCAAAAACCGACTCAGCATAATTGTTAAAATTATCAAAAAATTAAAACGTTAATCTCTTACAAAACAGAACATCCAATAAAATTTAAAATTTTTCCAATTAAAATCTTGTAACAAATCGTTGTTAAAAATGTCTTATTAGGTAATTTAAATACAATCATCATCAATCAAATCAAAATAATCATTTAACTAATTATGAAATTAAAATTTTTTCTGTTTGCATTACTGGGTGTAATTGCAACAGCTCAGGCCCAGAATACAGGAACAGTTTCCGGGAAAATTATTGAAAAATCAAATAATACCCCAATCGCTTACGCTACGGTTTCGATCAAAGACAACGGAAAAGTAGTCTCAGGAGCAAACACAGACGACAACGGAGATTTTACCATTAAAAACCTTGCCCTAAAAAGTTATACAATCGAAATTCAATACATTGGATTTAGAAAATATATTGGATCTGTAATTTTAAGTGACAATAAAAAAACGGCAACTGTTAATATTTCTCTTGAAGAAGAAGCAACACAGCTAAAAGGAGTAAACATTGTCGCTGAACGTTCTACAATTGAACAGAAAATTGACCGAAAAGTGATTAATGTTGGAAAAGATTTGACTACCGCAGGAGCTTCTGCATCTGATATCATGAACAATATTCCATCAGTAAATGTAGATCAGGACGGAAAACTTTCGCTTCGTGGAAACGAAAATGTACGTGTATTAATTGACGGACGCCCATCTAATATTGATCCGGCTCAATTATTAAAACAAATTCCATCAACTTCTATCAAAAAAATTGAATTGATTACCAATCCAAGTGCAAAATACAATCCGGAAGGAATGTCGGGAATCATCAATATTGTGTTGCACAAAAATACCAATACCGGTTTTAACGGAACTTATAGCGGCGGAATTACCTTCGGCCAAACTGCAAAATACAATCAGTCATTAGACTTGAATTACAAAACCGGGAAAGTAAATTTCTTTGGAAATGTGGGACAGAATTTTGGAACGTTTTTTAATGATGGTTTCATTAAGAGAGCAGATCAGGATATTACTCAAAACTTAGATATTTTGAATGACAATGATTCATACTTATATAAAATAGGTATGGATTATTTAATTAACGATCACAATACCATATCCTTTTATACCAACCAAAACAAATCGAATAATAAAGGTTTTGTAAATACTGATATTGATTACAATAATGTATCAAATTCTGATGTTTCGAACATTTTTCAAAAATCACGATATTGGGGACCGGATCAGGTTGGAACTTACAACCTTGCCTATAAACATATCTTTAAAAAAGAAGGTCATACTTTAGATTTTGAAGCCAATTACAGTGACAATAAAGAAACTCAATATGCTTCTTTTGATACCAAAACAACAAATCTTGATAATAGTACAAATAGTATTATTTATGATGATTTTACCAAAGGAACGCGACAATTAAGCACGCTAAACATCGATTATGTTAATCCATTCAATGAAAAAACAACATTTGAAGCGGGTGCCGAAGCAAGAATCACAAGAACAGATAATGATTACATTACTAAAAACCCCGGAGTTCCTGCAGCAGAGCGTATTTTGAATTATACGTACGACACTGATATCTATTCTGCTTATGTAACTTTTGCTCAAAAATTTACCAAATTCAGTTATCAGGTTGGGGCACGTTTTGAAAGTTATAAAGCTGCTGCCAATTCAAACTTTGGTAAAGACAAATTTGATGATGACTATATTACTTTATATCCATCGGCTTATTTAACGTACAACCTAAATGAAAAAAATGTTTTGCAATTAAGTTACAGCCGTCGTGTTGACCGCCCTAGTTTAGAGCAGACAAAACCTATTCGTGAGTTTTCTACCCCGTTGGTAACGTCATTGGGAAATTCTGATTTAAGACCTCAGTTTACCAATTCGGTTGAATTAAATTATACAAAAACCTTAGAAAAAGGAAGTTTTACTGCAGGCGTTTTTGTTAGAAGTATAAATGATCAGATCAGCAGAATCTTATATCCTGACGATGCTGATCCAAGTGGTGAAAAACAGATTATGACTTATGCGAATTACGATCATAATACTGCTTACGGTTTTGAAGTTTCGTTTAATTATAAAATCACAAAATGGTGGGATATTTCACCATCTATCGATTTCTCAAGTATTAATCAGGAAGGAATTGTGTTCAAATATGATGACACAAAAAACCCAAAAACATTCCCAGAAGAAAGAAAAGTTACGGTTGCGGCATTTAATGGCCGTATGAATTCAAACTTTAAAGTAAACAAACGTTTAAGCTTTTTAGTATTCGGTTTTTACAGAGGAGCTGTTGAAGGAATACAAAATGACAGCCATGAAATGTATAAAATAGATATGGGATCCCGCTACACATTGTTAGACAACAAAATGAATCTGAGCTTACGTTTTAACGATGTTTTCAATACTATGAAATATGCTTTTGACACCAATTACCCTTATCCACAGTCTGGACAATTCTCTTGGGAAAGCCAAACGATTTATTTAGGTTTAACGTATAATTTTGGAGGTGGAAAAATTAAAAACCTGCAACGTAAACAAAGAGAAGACAACACCAATAAAGGCGGTGGCGGAATGTTCTAATCCTTTCTTATTTAATCAGTTTTAAATAGTTTTAATAAACACTTGTAGAAAAAAGTCCTGAAGTTTGCCAACTTCAGGATTTTTTGATTATACCAATATTTTAAATTCGTTTTTAAACAAGGCTTCGGCTTCACTCAACATAACAAATACGCATAAAAAAACCTGTTTGAAGTAAACAGGTTTTATAATATTGTAAAATTCTATATTACCATTTTATAATAGCACTTGCCCAGGTAAATCCACTTCCGAAAGCGGCTAAAACAACGGTATCACCGGATTTTATTTTCCCCTGCTCCCAGGCTTCCGTCAAAGCGATTGGAATTGATGCTGCAGTTGTATTTCCGTACTTCTGAACATTATTATGTACCTGATCGTCTGATAATTTGAACTTATTCTGAATGAATTGCGAAATTCTCAAATTTGCCTGATGCGGAATCAGCATATCAATATCCGAAACCTGCAAACCATTTGCTTCTAAACCTTCATTGATAACTTCGGAGAAACGAACGACTGCGTTTTTAAATACAAATTGTCCATTCATATATGGGTAATAACTTTCGTCATTTGGATCATTATCCGCAATAATATCGGTTACCCAGCGTGCTCCCATTCCCGGTGCCTGCAAAGCCAGTTCTTCGGCATGCTGTCCTTCTGAATGTAAATGAGTTGATAAAATTCCTTTAGTCAAATCTTCTTCACGGCTTAAAACTGCCGCTCCTGCCCCGTCTCCAAAAATTACCGAAACTCCACGTCCACGTGTTGTCATATCTAATCCTGTAGAATGAACCTCAGAACCAATGACCAGAATATTTTTATACATTCCGGTTTTAATATATTGATCTGCAACAGATATTGCATACACAAAACCAGAACATTGGTTTCTGACATCTAAAGCTCCAACGGTTCTTAATCCTAAATCACGCTGTACTAAAACTCCGGGTCCTGGAAAATAATAATCAGGGCTCAATGTAGCAAAAACTACAAAATCAATATCTTCTTTGGCTACGCCGGAACGTTCAATTGCAATTTTAGCTGCTTTTACTCCCATTGAAGTGGTAGTATCTTCTCCACGAATAATATGCCTTCTCTCCTGAATTCCGGTTCGCTCCTGAATCCATTCATCATTGGTATCCATAATCTTAGACAAATCATCGTTTGTCACCACATTTGAAGGAACATAATATCCTAAGCCCGCTATTTTTGAATGATACATACTTTTTATTATTTATTAAAAAATTGGAATGCAAATTTAATATACTTTAAAACATCAGCATACAAATTACTACTTTTTTCGTAATTAACAATTTCATTTCCTTTTAAAATTCTAACAACTCTGTTGATTGTTTAAAAAAAATATTTTTGTTTAATAAATCAAATAATCGAGATGAAAACAGTAAAAATGTAACAAAATTACAATACTTTAGTCTTATCAAATACATCCACGATTGTTAACACAAAAATTAAAATTATGAAATTAAAAGTTACACTGCTTTTATTTTTAAGCTTTGGTTTTATTGCTTTTGCACAAGAAAACCTAACGTATCAAAAACCATCCAAATCAATTTTAGATCTGGCTGATTACGAAAGAGCGCCTACTGTATCAATGGATACAAAAAAGGAGTACATGCTTTTATCTTACAGAAGCACTTATAAATCTTTAGATGATTTAAATCAGGAAGAACTTCGTTTGGCTGGCTTAAGAATCAATCCACTTACCAACATTTCGAGTACTGTAACGTATATCAACAATTTCAAAATAAAAAAAATAAGCGGTAAAGAGGAAATACAGGTTTCCGGTTTACCTGAAAATCCTAAAATAAGCAATGCGCTTTGGTCTCCTAATGACAAGAAGATTTTGTTTTCGCATACCACAAACTCAGGTGTTGAACTTTGGGTATTAGATGTGGCAAATGCCAAAGCAACTAAACTTACCGATGCAACTGTAAATGCTAATCTTGGAAATCCTTTTAGCTGGTTTTTAGACAACGAAACCATTTTGACAAAAATGCTTCCTAAAAACAGACAGCCACTGCTTGACTCTAAAAAAGACTTACCAACTGGTCCGATTATTTCAAATGCTTCGGGAGAGAAATCTCAAAACAGAACGTATCCGGATATGCTGAAAAACAAAAATGATGAAGCTAATTTTGAAAATATTATTACCTCTGAATTATACAAAGTAAGCCTTAACGGAACTACTACCTTGTTTAAAGAAGCGGCAATGTACGCCGGAGAAAGAATTTCTCCTGATGGAAATTATATTATGCTAACCACTATTGAAAAGCCTTTTTCATACGTTGTCCCTTTAAACAGATTTCCGTCTAAAACAATAGTTTATGACAAAGATGGCAAAGAAATAAAAACGGTAAATGAAGTTCCGTTAAACGAAATAATCCCTAAAGGCTTTATGGCTGTCAGAAAAGGAAAAAGAGAAATGGCATGGCGAAATGACAAACCTGCCACCTTATCTTATGTTGTAGCTTTGGATGAAGGAGATCCTGCAAACAAAACAGATTTTAGAGATGAAATTTTTCTTTGGGATGCACCCTTTACAAATAATGCCGCAAGCCTTGCAAAAATACCTCAGCGTTTTGATGATATTATCTGGGGAAATGACAATACAGCCATAGTTTCTGACCAATGGTACGACACCAGAAATACAAAAACATATCTGATAAATCCCTCAGATCCTAATCAGCAGCCAAAAATAATTTCAGACAGGAATTCGCAGGATATCTATTCGGATCCCGGTGTTTTTGAAACCAGAAAAAATGCATACAACAAATATGTACTGGCCATCGAGAATGACAATGCTTACCGTATTGGTGAAGGCTATACAAAAGACGGACAATTTCCTTTTATTGATGAATTCAATCTAAAAACATTACAGACCAAACGTCTTTATACTTCAACTTATAAAGATAAAAAAGAAGACTTATTAGGAATTGAAGATTTTAAAACCGGGAAAGTTTTGGTACAGATCCAGTCAAAAAATGACTATCCAAATTATTATTTCAGAAACATTAAAAAACAAAACAGTCTGACCCCGATTACCACTTTTAAAAACCCGTTTGAAAGCATTAAAAATGTCAGTAAAGAAGTTATCAAATACAAACGTAAAGATGGTGTTGAATTATCAGGAACTTTATATTTACCTGCTGGATATGATAAAGTAAAAAAGGAAAAACTGCCTTTATTAATCTGGGCTTATCCGGCAGAATACAAAGATAAAAACAGTGCGGGGCAAACTAGTCAAAACCCAAATGAATTTACTTTTCCGTACTATGGTTCATTTGTGTATTGGGTAACAAAAGGATATGTAGTTTTGGACGATGCTGCTTTTCCTATAATTGGAGAAGGTACAACAGAACCAAATGACAATTTTATTACTCAATTAGTTGACAATGCTGAAGCCGCAATAAATGCTGTAGATGCTTTAGGATACATCAACCGCAAGAAAGTTGCAGTTGGCGGACATTCTTATGGCGCTTTTATGACAGCAAATTTATTAACACATTCCAATCTTTTTGCCTGTGGAATTGCCCGAAGCGGAGCTTATAACAGAACCTTAACTCCATTTGGTTTTCAGACAGAACAGCGTAATTACTGGGAAGTTCCGACTGTGTACAATACCATGTCTCCTTTTATGAATGCTGACAAAATGAAAACCCCTATTTTATTGGTTCATGGAGAAGCAGATAATAATCCGGGAACTTTTACTTTACAAACAGAACGTTATTTTCAGGCCTTAAAAGGACTAGGTGGTCCAGCAAGAATGGTAATTTTACCAAAGGAATCACACAGTTATGTTGCTAAAGAAAATATCCTGCATTTACTTTGGGAACAGGATCAGTTTCTGGAAAAATATTTAAAAAACTAATTAAAACATACAAGTTTTACTCATCAAAAAAGCCCCTGAAAATATTTTCAGGGGCTTTTTAACTTTTTTTCATTAACCTTTCAGCCATGCATTTTTAAGTTTTTCTTTTGAAGCATCAGTAGCTTTAAAAATTTCTGCCTCCTCATAAGGCAATTTTACAGTTCCTTTTATAGTCTGATTTGCACCAGCTCTTTTTATCTGAACCGTAATTGAATCGTTCTCTTTCCAGTTTTCACTTTCGCTAACTAAATCATAAATATTATCCAAATTATATGCTTTAGCATTTATAGACAAAATAACATCACCAGGCTTGAGATTTAAATTAGTAAAAAAAGGATTTAACTCAATATCCGGACGTACACTTATTTCTTTTGTTTTTGGATCAACTCCTACATACGGAACTTGCCCTTTTAAGAAAACGGAACCTGCTTTTTTCTCAGAAGCTTTTGACACACCCACTTTCGCTAAATACTGGTCATAAGGAATTGGAGTTGTTCCTGCAACATACGTTTTTAAAAATTCTCCAACTTCAGGATAAGTTAATTTCGTGATTTTATCAAAAAGTTCATTATCATTAAAAGGTTTTTCAACACCATATTCTTCAGACAATTTATGCATCAAATCAAGAATTCCTCTCTCTCCATTACTTTTTTCTCTGATGATAATATCGATACACATTCCAATTAAAGCTCCTTTTTCATACACATTTAAGTATTGATCTTTATAAGGCTGTTCTAAAACATTTTTACTCATTACAGTAAACGACATGGTATCGTTTAACCCTTTTGCATGTTCAATTTTATCAGAAATGCGGGTATAAAATTCAGCTTCATCAATCAATCCCTGATTAATCTGAAAAAGATTCGCAAAATACTCTGTCACACCTTCATACATCCATAAATGTTCAGACATTTTTGGTGCATTATAATCAAAATACTGAATTTCTTTGGAGTGAATCGTTAATGGCGTTACAATATGAAAAAATTCATGAGAAACTACATCCTTCATCGACTCTACCAATTGATCTTTTGGCATTGATTCCGGTAAAACAACTGTAGTTGCTGTTGGATGCTCTAAAGCTCCAAAACCATGAGCATCATCTTTTGCCATACTTGACAAATACAGTAAAACGGTATATTTTTTAGTAGCGTTTACTTTTCCTAAAAAGTTTTTTTGAGCCGTCATCATTGTTTTCATTTCCGGAGTAATGCTCTCTGCAGTAAATTTACCTGTTGGCGAATAAACAGCTATCAGGATATCCATTCCGTTAACATTAAATGTTGTATAATCCGGTTTAGAATACATAATTGGATTTTCTACTAAAACAGCATAACGGGACGTTGTAAAAACATCGCTTGTTTTACTTGCATCTTCATCAGTCATTGAAGTTGCTCCCCACAGCGTTTCAGGATGTGTAATCGTAACTTTATACGGAATATCTAATTTATCCTGAAAATACCCCACAAAACCATGGGTATTTACAAGGAAATTTACGCCGGCATTAATATTTGTTCCGGCTGGCGAAAATATATCATCATTACCAAAACCGGTTCCTTTTTCTGTATCAAAAGTATCTCCAACTAAATAAGTTACTGTTTTTAACTTTTTAGCATCCGAAATAGACCAGGAATTATCATCCAGTCTTTTTACTGTTAATGCATTTCCTTTGGCATCAAAAGCTTTAAAATTATCAGAATACTTTCCGTAATTATCCGTAGAATAAGTTCCCGGAACTGTTTTAGGAATGCTGTAAATTACTTCATCCGTTTTTATGTCTGGTGCCGTAACCGTTACCAAAACTTTGTCATCCTTTACGTCAGTAAGATTAATATTGACAGCTACATTATTTTTAGCTGCGCTTGTTGTACCCGTTTTACAGCCCCAGAATACAACGGCAAGAGCTAATGTGCAAATTATTTTTTTCATTTATTTAGCGTTTTTTTTATAAGTCTTACAAAATGCAAAACTGTTACAGCAAAGACAGAAATAAAAAAACTCCTGTAATTCAGGAGTTTTTGATTAGTCAAATTTATTTTTAATATAATATTTCCCATCCAAATCTTCATCAAAATCGTCTATTTTAACTGGTTTTGGTTTTGGTTTGTTTGCGACTGCCTTCTTTTTCCACATCTCAAATTTTTCAAGAGGCATTTTCTTTTTCATAATTTCCAGAACTTCTTTTTCTGACAATCCAAATTCTTTTTTTATAATTTCAAATGGATTCTTCTCTTCTAATGCCAACGAAACAAGTTTTTCAGTTTGTTCCCAATTCAATTCTTTGCGGTTACTCTTTTTCATCACGTGAAAATTAATTCAAATAGAGGGTTAATGATTAATAGATTGATTTTCAATTTAAGTATCAATATTAATAAAAAAAATAATTAGTTCATCAGATCGAGTATATTTTTTTTATTGATTTTAGCATTTTTTTACAGTATCTGAATTTTTAGAAACATCTTTATAAAATTTTCAATTTATCATTTATTCTTATACTATTTATGCATTCTTAAAAGCATTCCAAAAATCATTTTCGACAAGTTTCAAAAAAAAGAGAAAACAAATTTTCATCTGATTTTCTCTTTCCATTTTTTTAGACTGAAAATTATTGGTTCTTCGCCATAATTAATGGAAAATCAATTTTCGGCAGCTACAGAATTCGCTAAATCTGCCAAATCTGCGGGATAAATTTTAAATTACTTCCCGCAGATTTGGCGGATTTAGCAGATTTTTTTATGTTTCACTAAGAAATTGTCTTTTTTGAAATCCACTGTTTTAGACGAAGAGCCAAATTATTATTCGTCTCCGTGATTTTGCAATAAAGTTTTATAAATAAATCCTGCTACTATTGCACCTAAAATGGGTGCTGCCCAAAACAACCAAACCTGCGATAATGGTTCACCTCCTGCAAAAATTGCCTGAGATAAAGATCTTGCCGGATTTACTGAAGTATTTGTAATTGGAATACTGATTAAGTGAATTAATGTCAAAGCTAATCCGATGGCAACTCCGGCAAATTTTCCATTTGCAAATTTATCCGTAGCGCCTAATATTACTAGTAAAAAGAATAAAGTAAGTACAAATTCAGCTATAAAAGCAGATGCCAAAGAATATCCATCTGGTGAGAATGCTCCAAATCCATTCGATGCAAAAGCACCGGCTTTAGTATTATCTATTGCATTCCCGGCTTTTCCTGACCAGATAATAAATAAAGTACCGGCAGCAGCGAGCGCACCAATACATTGCGCTACGATATACGGAATCAAATCTTTTATTGAAAATCTTCCACCGGCCCACAACCCAAAAGATACTGCCGGGTTAAAGTGTCCTCCGGAAATATGCCCAACAGCATACGCCATTGTCAGTACAGTTAGACCAAATGCCAGTGAAACACCTGCAAATCCAATTCCTAACTCAGGTATTCCTGCCGCAAAAAGAGCACTTCCACAACCTCCAAAAACGAGCCAATACGTTCCAAAAAACTCTGCAAATAATTTTTTCATAATAAATAATTTTAATTAATGGTTAATAGTCAAAGCGTATATTGGTATGCCCATAAAATTAACAAGAGCTGTAACGGCATACGTAGCAATAAAATCCATTTTGGTAAACCAAAGCCTGCTTTTTTGTTTTGATACATGAAAATATTTGCCGGAAATACAGCAATCAATAAAGCTATAATTCCCCACGCAGCAAAAGGACTCAAAAAAGGAACAATCAGAAGAAAGCCTAAAATAATTTCGGCTGCTCCACTTAAAATATTTAATAATTTGGGGTTTGAAAAATAAGACGGAATGATTTTAAGATACATTCCCGGAGACCTGAAATGATTAATTCCGGCAACGATATAAAGAAAAGCCATTAAATACAAATGCCATGATAAATACATCATAATCAGAGTTTACCACGAATTTAATAATTTTTTAAAGACTTTTTACCAGAAAGTATGATTTCTTTTACAAATAAGTAAAATCAATTATTTCTTCTGAAATTAATATTCATGATAATGATTGCTAAAACAATCAGAACAATTCCAATCCATTGCAAAAAAATCACTTTTTCATTCAATAAAACAAATGCCATCATTACAGAAACAGGCAGTTCAAGTGCAGAAACAATGCTTCCTAAACCAATTCCTGTCAACGGAAAACCTGCATTCATAAGCATTGGAGGAATTATTGTTCCGAAAAGAGAAAGCACAATACCCCATTTTAAAAAAATTGAAAAATTAAACGGTGTATTTTGTGTAGCTAATGCAAACGAGAAAACAATAACAGCACCGCCTAAAAGCATATATAAACTTCGTTGTGCCGAAGATATTCCGACAGCCACACGATTTGCAGTAAACATAGTCGTGGTGAATGATGCCGCAGCAAGCACACCCCAGCCAATTCCCCTCCAGTCTAATGCGATATCGTTATTAAGAATATTAGTTGCCAATACAGTTCCGGCAAGAACAATAAAAACAGCTATTATTTTTTGAAGCGACGGAAGTTTCTTTTCTAAAATCATTTCAAGCAAAACACCCATCCATACAGTTTGCATCAGTAAAACAATACCAATAGAAACCGGAATATATCGTACCGCCAGGTAATAAAATAAACTGGTCATACCAAGCGAAGTTCCGGCCAGCATTAAATTAAAAATATTTCCGGAAGTAGCTTTTACGACCTTCTCTTTATGCTTTGTCTTTTGAAAAGCATTAATCAACAAAATACCTGAAATACCTAATATAAATTGAGAAGTAGTAACCTCTGCTGTAGTATAACCTTCAGTGTAAGCCATTTTTACAAAAGTAGCCAGCATACCATAACTTGCAGCACCCAAGGCAACCAGAAAAACTCCTTTCAGGACATTTTTTTGTGACATTTTTATTTTATTTTAAAAATTTTAGCCTGCAAAGATAACACTTAGTTTTTAGTTGATTGTTAAAAGCCGGAAAAGACAAAATTTTAACTTTAAGAATCTATCATATTTATTTCTGAAAAATTAAACCTTCCATCTCCTTCATTTAAAAAAATTCTTTATTTTGCACCAAAATCTAAAAAACAATGAAAAAATCAATTATTGCATTTATTGCAATTACCTTATTAACTGTCTCATGTGACAAAAAAGAAACAACTGACGGTTTACATCTTACAGGAAACATAAAAGGATTAAAAGAAGGAACTTTATACATCCAAAAATATAATGACACAGCTCTTGTAGCAATAGACAGTATCAAAATTGATGGCAATTCAGCCTTTGAAAGCAATATAAAATTAGAATCACCAGAAATGCTTTATTTATTCCTTGATCGTGGAGTAACGAATTCATTAGATAATAATATTATGTTTTTTGCTGAACCGGGTAATATAAATATCGATACAAATCTTGATAATTTTATAAATGGAGCAAAAATTACAGGTTCAAAAAATCATGAATTATATGAAGAATATCAAAAAGTAAATGTACGTTTTAGGGATGAGAACCTTTCATTAATTGAAGCAAAATTTAAGGCTTTAAAAAGGCAGGATCAAAAAGCAATTGACAGTATTATAGCAAAAGGCGATTCGAATATCAAACGAAAATATTTATTTGCTACCAACTTTGCTATTAACAACAAAGACCACGAAATAGCACCATATATAGCTTTAGCAGAGATTTACGATATCAATATCAAGTTTTTGGACACTATTCAAAAGTCTATGACACCTAAAGTAGCAACTTCATTATACGGCAAAAAGCTTACTAAGTATGTAAATACCATAAAAAAAACAGAGAAGAAATAATTTGAATCATAAAAAACAGAAAGGCCTGAAATATTTCAGGCCTTTCTGTTTTAAAAAATACCAGCGCAACCGCATTTTAATATGCTATAAAAAACAAAATCCTGTAAGCATTGAACTTACAGGATTCCTTTTTTGCCAGTTGGTCTACTAGGACTCGAACCTAGAAAGACTGCACCAAAAACAGTTGTGTTACCATTACACCATAGACCAGCAGTGCTATTGTTTAGCGGGTGCAAAATTAAAAATTTATTTAATTTATACAAATTTTTAAAAGATTTTTTTGCAATAAAAAAAGCCTCTCATTTCTGAGAGGCTTTTCTGTTGGTCTACTAGGACTCGAACCTAGAAAGACTGCACCAAAAACAGTTGTGTTACCATTACACCATAGACCAGCAGTGCTATTGTTTAGCGAGTGCAAATTTAAGCCTTTATTTAGTTTATACAAATTTTTTGATCAAAAAAAATCATTCTTTTCATTTTTTAAAACATCAAAACCTATAAAAAAATCAAAATCACTTCAAATACAACACATTACCTTCGCCAAATACTTTTGCAGAATTTTTTGTTAATGCTCGTTTCTTTACACAAAAAAACATTTTCTTTGTAAGATAGAAAACATACAAAATTTTAACACCTGAATATGGCACAATTCAATTTCAATAAATGGAATACAATTATTGGATGGTTTGCATTTGCAATCGCTTTAATTACCTATACACTAACTGTTGAACCTACCATGAGCTTCTGGGATTGTGGCGAATATATTGCCACAGCCGCCAAACTTGAAGTTGGCCACCCTCCCGGAGCACCTTTATATCAAATGATGGGAGCCTTTTTTGCCATGTTTGCAATCGACAACCAGCATGTTGCACTAATGGTAAATATGATGTCTGTTTTTTCAAGTGCTTTTACTATTTTATTCATGTTCTGGTCATCAACCATGATTTTAAAAAAAATTGTAGCCCGTTTTGCCGAAATCGATCAAAATAATTCCATTGTAATTTTAGGAAGCTCTTTTGTTGGTGCCTTAGCCTATACATTTTCTGATAGCTTTTGGTTTAATGCTGTTGAGGCCGAAGTTTATGCTATGGCTTCATTGCTAATTGCATTGCTTTTTTGGCTTGGATTGCGTTGGGAACAAGATATGGACAAACCAAAAGGAAACAAATGGCTATTGATTATTTCGCTTGTAGTAGGACTTTCGTTTGGAGTTCACTTTATGGCTCTGTTAACTATTCCTTCGATAGGCTTTTTATACTACTTTAAACATTACGAAAAAGTTACCATAAAAAACTTCATCATAGCCAATATTGTTGTTATTGGAATTTTACTATTCATTTTCAAACTGCTTCTGCCGCTAACCATGGCCTTCTTTGGTAAAACAGAAATATTCATGGTCAACAGTATGGGACTTCCTTTTAATTCAGGAACCATTTTTGTTGCTTTACTTTTTATTGCTTTCTTCTATTTCGGATTAAAATTCACCAAACAAAAAGGCTTAATTTTCTACAATACTATTATTCTTTGCATCTTATTTATTTTGATTGGTTTTTCTACCTGGATGATGCTGCCGGTTCGTGCAAATGCAAATACTGTTATCAACGAAAACAAACCATCTGATGCTACAGAAGTTTTAGCTTATTATAATCGTGAACAATATGGTGTAAATCCTTTGTTTTACGGCCCTCAATACACCGAAGTTTTTGCAGGACTGGATGAAAAAACGCCTTATCTGGACAAAGCGCCAAACTATGAAAGAGATTACAAAACCGGCAAATACGTCATTACCAATAATTATAAAAATGCACAGCAAAATTCTGATGACAATCAAAAAACGATTCTGCCTAGAATGTGGAGTCCTGAAGCCGGACATATTCAGAATTACATCAATTTCACAAATCCGCCTCAGTTCAAAATAAACCCTAATTATCCTTACGAAGATGATTTAGGAAAATACGGAATCGATGCCAATCAATTAAGTGAAGACGAATACAACAAAGCCATTGCACAATTGCGCAATGAAGTTGAAAAAACAGTTCATGAATTCAGACAGGCTTATGCTCAAAAACAAATTGACAATGAAGGCTATGTAAAATTCCTGAGAAGTTATGGAGATTATTTAATCATCGAAAAACCAACTACAGTTGATAATTTCAGTTTTATGTTTGAATATCAGTTTGGATATATGTACTGGAGATATTTAATGTGGAATTTCGTAGGCCGCCAAAGTGATGTTCAGGGAAAATACGACAATTTAGACGGTAACTGGATTAGCGGAATTAAGCCTTTAGACTCATTGCATTTGGGATCTCAGGACAATTTACCTTCAGATGTCTTAAACAACAAAGGAAGAAATGTATATTTCTTTTTACCTTTCATTTTAGGGCTCATAGGACTTATGTATCATGCTAATAAAGATCTTAAAAGTTTTTATGTTCTTTTAGTATTGTTTTTATTTACAGGAATTGCACTTAAAATTTACTTAAACGAAAGGCCTTTTGAACCTCGAGAAAGAGATTATGCCTTAGTTGGATCTTTTTATGTTTTTGCCATCTGGATAGGCTTAGGAGTCTATTCATTATACGAAACCATTCAGAAATACCTTGCTCCAAAAATTGCAGGTCCTGTTATTATTGCCGTAAGTCTATTAGCCGCACCGGTTTTAATGGCTTCTCAAAACTGGGATGATCACGACAGATCAAATAAATATACAGCCGTTGCAATGGCAAAAGCATATTTAACATCCTGTGATAAAAATGCCATCTTGTTTACTATCGGTGATAATGACACGTTCCCTTTATGGTATGCCCAGGAAATTGAAGGCATCAGAACCGATGTAAAAATAGTAAACACAAGTCTTTTCATGACCGATTGGTATATCGATCAAATGAAAGCCAAAGCTTATGAATCTGACCCATTACCAATATCATTTACCCATGATGAATATGTAGGTGACAAATTAGATTATGTGGCTCATATACCAAAAGTAGAAACCCGTTGGGATATTAATGATTTTATCAGCTTTATTAAAAACCCAAAATCAACTGTTACTTTACAAAACGGACAAATAATCCACTTTTATCCTACAAATAAAATTAGGGTTTCAATTGATAAAAATACAATCATCAAAAACAAAGTAGTTAATCCTAAATACAATGATTCTATCGTCTCATACATGGATATAGATGTCAAAGGAAATGCTATATACAAAAATCGTCTCATGATGCTGGATATCCTGGCAAATAACAACTGGAAAAGACCAATCTATTTCAGCGGAGGTGCTTTTGATGACGAAGATTATTTATGGCTTAAAGATTATCTTCAATTAGACGGAATGGTTTACAAATTGGTCCCAATCAAAAACACTCCTTCAAAAGACGGAGGACCAATGGATATGGGACAGATTGACGCTGACAAAATGTACGATATCGTAACAAAATGGGATTGGGGCAACAGCAACGGCAATATTTATCACGATCCTGAAACCAGAAGAAACAGCATCACTTATCGCACGAATCTTTCTCGTTTAATGAACGAGCTTATCGCCGAAGGCAAAATAGATAAAGCAAAAAACATCATTAATCTGGCTATTACAAAAATGCCATTAGATAAATTTGGCTATTATTCTTTAGTAGAACCTTTTACTGATGGTTATTACAAAGTTGGAGAAAAAGAAAAAGCACAGGATTTGCTTAATAAACTGGTTCAAAAATACAAAGAGAACCTTAATTATTACGCCACTTTAAGCGGAGCAGATCAGTCAGATTTAGCTATTGATATCATCACAGATATTGAACGCTACAGAAGTCTGCTTCAGGTTATGAAAACAAATAAAGACCTCGGTTTTTACGACAACCACAAAAAGACTTTCAATACTTATGTAAATGTTTTTGAACGTTTTGGAAGAGAAAAAGAATAATATACGAAAAATATAGTAATTAAAAAAATGCGGTGCTGTTAGTTAAATAGCACCGCATTTTTTAATTTTACATATTTCTAAATTGTTTCAAAATGAGCTTTTACTGGGTCAAAACAAATTCATTTATAAAAACGGTATTTTCTAAATATTGTTGGGACATCCCTAACAAGGAAAAGAAAATATACCTGACATTTGATGATGGACCAACTCCTGAAGTTACAGACTGGGTTTTATCAGAATTAAAGAAATTTGATGCAAAGGCAACTTTTTTTTGCATTGGAAAAAACATTAATGCTCATACTTCCTTATTTGAAAAATTAATCGCTGAAGGACATTCAATAGGAAACCATACCATGAACCATGCAAATGGGTGGAAAAGCCAAACAAACGATTATATCGAAAATGTAAAAAATTGTACTGCTGTATTAGCAGGAAAAAAACTGAGTAGTTTATTATTTCGTCCACCTTACGGTAAAATCAAAAAAGCACAATCAAAAATCTTACGAGGTTTGGGTTATAAAATAGTAATGTGGGATGTTTTAAGTGCCGATTTTGACCAAACTATCACTCCAGAAAAATGCCTGGAAAATGTGACCAAAAATGTAAAATCCGGAAGTGTAATTGTTTTTCATGACAGCATAAAAGCATCGCAAAATTTAAAATTTGCGTTACCAAAAACATTGAGCTTCCTAAAAGAAAATGGTTTTGTATTTGATGTTGTCAGCTAAACTGCACCTTATGAAGAAAAATCTTTATAAACCGAACTGTTCCTGAACAATTCCGATAATAGTATTAGCATCTAATTCTCCGGATTGCCTCCAGATCATTTGACCTTCTTTATAAATCATCAATGTAGGAAGCCCTTTAATTCGTAAAGCTTCTGCCAATTCCTGATTTTTATCCACATCAATTTTAATCACCTTGGCTTTATCACCAAGCGCAGCCGCAACATCCTTAATAACAGGATGCATAGAAACTGACGATTCATTCCAATCTGTGTAAAAATCAATTAACACAGGGACCTGAGCATTTATTAGTTCTCCAAATTTTGACATAAAACCAAAAATTAAATTTTTAAATCTACTAAAAAGAGATTACCATTATACAAATGTAGCATTTTTAACGAATTAAGCCACATTGTTACCCTTTTTTAGTTCGATAACTGTGATTTCCGGCATGATACCAACTCGCCCCGGATAGGCGTGAAAACCAAAGCCTCTGTTGACATAAACATACCGACCAGCGTTTTCATACAAACCGGCCCACTGCTTATAAATATATTGCGCCAGACTCCATTTAAAGTATCCTGGAATTTCAATTCCAAATTGCATTCCATGCGTATGACCGGACAAAGTCAAATGAAAGTTCTTGGGATGTTCTTTTATTTCATATTCCCAATGACTTGGATCATGGCTCATTAAAACCTTAAAATCATCCTGAGTAACATTTTGCGAAGCTTTATTCAAATCACCGGCTTTCTTGAAGTTTTTACCCCAGTTCTCTACACCTATCAAAGCAATTTTATCACTTCCTTTTTGAATATAAGTATGTTCGTTAAGCAACAACTTAAAACCCAGCTGGTGATACAGATTTTTAATCTCCTGAAAGTTTTCGTCTTTTTCTTTTTCAGATGGCCAGCTAACATATTCTCCATAATCATGATTCCCTAAAACCGAAAACTTACCGTATTTGTATTCTTTTATTCGATTAAAAGTATCGAGCCAGGGATGCATTTCTTTAGCATGTGTATTGACGATATCTCCGGTAAACAAAATCATATCTGAATCCTGCTCATTGATCAAATCTATAGCGTAATTTATTTTTTCAGGATTATCAAAACTACCACTATGCACATCAGAGATCTGCGTAATTTTAAACCCATCAAAAGCATCTGGCAAATCAGGAAAAAAAATAGTTTGTTTAATAACCTTATAATTATATTTTCCTTCAAAAATTCCGTAAATCAAAGATAAAAATGGAATTGCGGCCAGACCTAAAGCCAATTGACTGACAAATTTTCGTCTATCCGGCATCATTTCCTTTCTCGGCGCATTGTACATGCAATAATTTAAAATACTGGCTCCAATTCTAAAAATATCTTCACCAAACATTATCAAAGTAAGCACAATTTTTGGGACATAAACCATCAACATTAAGCCCATTGTAAACATGTTATATTTGGTTTGCCCAACAGAACGGTCAAATTGTGTAAAAGAATATATAATAAAAGCCAAAAGCAGTACACTTATAACCTGATAAGCAATTAAAACCCATCTTAATTTAATCAAAGTACGGAAGGCCTGATAAGAATAGAACTCAATAAATAAAAAAAGAGCACACAGAATTACAAAACGAAGAATCATTATTTACAGTTTTAAACAAAGTAACAAAGAATGAAAATTTTATCACTTTCTATTATCAAAAATTTAACTCAACAAATCACAAAAAGCTGATGAATTTCTCCATCAGCTTTTGCTACAAAATTTTTTAAAACCTTTTTATAATCCACAGCAAAGTTTGCTGAACAAACTTTTGAAGTTTATTTTTGAACTTTTGCAGCTTCCGGCTTAGCTGCATCTGTTTCTGCTTTTTTGTCTGCTTTTGCTTTTTTATGCCCTTTTTTGTCGTGTTTGACAGCTTTAACTTCTTTTGAAGCTGTTGCCTGAGCGGGAGTTGCCTGAGCATTTACCATTGCAGCTGTTCCTAAAAGAAATACCGCTAACATTACTAACTTTTTCATAATTGTAGATTTTTGATTTGTATTACTTCATTTATTTGATTCAAAGATAGAATCGCTAAATGAAGACAAAATGAAGATTAACCTTCTCAGAAAAAATTAACTTTTAATTATATTTTCACTTTTTACAAAAACAACAAAGTAAACACTGTCCCTTCATTTATAACAGAAGAAACTTTAATTTCAATATGATGAAAGACCGCTATACTTTTTGCAATTGCCAATCCTAAGCCCTGCCCTTCCTGATCAGCACTTACTCTTGCAAAGCGATTGAAGATTTGTTCGATTTGTGATTCACTTAATCCAATACCGGAATCTGCAATTGAAATAAAATATCGATCCTGTAACAAACCATCAGAAACTATAATTTCACCATCAGGCTTATTATACTTTACAGCATTTGTAACCAGGTTATAAATCAGGACATGAATTAATGTTTTATTCCCTCTAAACACAAAATCATGTTTTATTTTATTAAAAAACCGAATTCCCTTATCCTCAATCCGATCCTGAAGATCTTCCTGCAATTCACTTATTATTTCCTGAAAATTAATATTTTCGTTTGATTGGTATTGATTGTTTTCGATTCTTGAAATCAGCAACAAATTGTTTATGATTTTCTTCAGCATGTCCAAGGTTTTCAGAGAACCTGCAATTTTATCAATTGCATTATCATCCAATGAGCCGTTTTGTAAAAGATTTTCCAGCTTACTTTTCAATAAAGTAATGGGGGTTAAAAGCTCGTGCGAAACATTTGAGATAAACTGTTTTTCTTTTTTAAATACATCTGCAATCCGATCCATCATTTGATTCAATACCAAATCCAATTCTCTAAAATCTCTGGATTTTGCATTTATTGGTGTATGATCAAAAACTTCAGGCTCGTTTACCCTCTTTATTTTTGTATCAATAATTTTATAGAAAGGCTTAAGCAGATATTCAATATAAACCGTATCAGCCAAAAAAGTTACCAAAAGAATAATAACCAAAACGATTATAATAAAAAGCCTGATAATAAATGTGAGATCATTTACTTCGCTCAGACTACTTCCAATTTCCAGTTGATAGCCCTGATTTTCGTAAACAAAATGATATTGCAGAATTCTATATTCATTTTCTTCTCCTTCAATAATCCTGTATTCCTTTTTAAAAATTGTTTCTTTTTGACGAAACTTGACCGATACTTTTGAAAGAACTAAAAATTCACTGTGAAGTGTTGAAAATTGTGAATATGTTTCTGTTGAATCTCCTTTATTTTCAATAAAATCATTTATTTCCTGTTGATTTAAATGTTCAATGAATTTTTTCTTTTTTTCGATCAGTCCATTATTAATATGCCGATATACAACATTTTCAACCAAAATAGGCAGCATCAGCCATAAAATCAAAATCACCAACAATCGTGTCAGTGCATTAAAGATGGCTAATTGATGTTTTATCTTCACAAGAATTTATTTATTCGTTTATACGATAACCAACATTTCGAACCGTTTCAAACCAATCGATAGAAGTATGTTTATCAAGTTTTTTACGAAGGTTTCGAACATGAACATCTATAAAATTTGAATCCGAATTTATTTCTAATATATCTCCCCAAATATGTTCAGTCAATTGAAGCCGGGTAATAACCCGGTTTTTATTCAAAACCAAATATTGAAAAATATCAAATTCCTTTTTAGTCAGATTAATCGAAACTTCATTAAAACTAACCTTGTAATCCTGAAGCTGCAATAAAAATCCGTGAATACCTAAATTATTTAGTGTAAAACCGTGAATCCTGCGAATCACAGCAAACAGTCTGGCCGCCAATTCTGTAAGTGCAAAAGGTTTTGTCAGATAATCATCAGCACCAAGATGAAGCCCGTTGATTCGGTCATCTAATTCTCCTCGGGCCGTAAGTACAATTACTGCTATTTTTGATTTTGTTTTCCGAATGGCTTTCAAAACCTCAAAACCGTCACCATCCGGCAATCCCAAATCCAGCAGCATGGCATCATAATCGTTACTGCCAAATTCTTCCAGCGCATCTGCACAATTATTCGCAATTTTACAGATATAACCTGCACTGCAGAGAAAGTCACAAACTTCTTCGGCAATTTCTTTATTATCTTCAACAATCAAAACATTCATAGGAATAGTTTTTTAGTACAATTAAAATTAATCAATTATAAAAATCCAATCACGCATTATTAAAAAATTAACGAATAAAAAAAGCTGACAAATTTCTTTATCAGCTTTCTTCAACCGCATTCTCATAATCATTATTCCTGTTTTCCTCCTTTTACAATGTTTCGAAAAAAAACAGGAATACTGTTTATTTTTTCATTTTTGCTGTTTCAGCTTTTGGAGCTTCACTTTTTACTGATTTTGTTTTTTTATCAGATTTGTGTTTTGGATGTTTTGTTGCTTTTACTTCTTTTACAGGACCTACTTTAACGTCTTTTGCAGGAAATGCATGAACCATTGCACTTGTTCCTAAAACTGCCACTAATAACATTAATAAATTTCTCATGATTTCTAAATTTTAAATTAATTCCTTTTATTTTACAGATCAAAATTACCTTCACAAAATGAAGACCGCATGAAGATTGATTTCAAAATCATTTTATTACAAAAATTTTAACACAATTCTTTTTTAGTCCCTATTCATGAAATATTTCCAATGGTTCAAGCTTATAAAGCAGCGTTTGATATACCTTTTTCGAATAGTTCCTTTTTATTATCAAAATTCGCATCAATAAATTAAAAAAAGAGAACTATGAAAAAATTAATTATCCTTTTTGTAATCATTACCAGCTTAACTGCTTTTTCTTGCAGTAATGATAATGACGAAGCTAAACCATCCATTACCAGTACTAATCAATTGTACGGAAAATGGTATTATGTATCAGGGATATCTAAAACAAAAGCTGATGAAATCAAAACTGTAAGCCGTATTGCCGAAACAGTTAAAAGCTACAACTACGTCGAATTTAAAGATAGGGGAAGCTACGCACAAGGAACTCAAACAGGAACTATTGTTACAGAAAATTCTACTTCTACATGGGTTAAAAGTTGACAACACTATTACGCTAACCTCAGCCAAAGGAACTGTCTCCATCAGCATCACAAAACTCAGCGATACTGAATTAGTTATTGTTTATGGAAAAAACAGTGGCAGAGAAGGCGATACAGAAACCTACACAAAAGACATAAGCAAGGCAACGGATATGTCAAAAAAATAAGCTGATTCCATTATTTTAAATTAGTACAAACCGCTAACTTCAAATAAAGATGGTTAACGGTTTGTATCATTTTTTGAATCTTTATTTTGCTCTGATAAAACCTTAAATACTAATAATTTGAAATTCTTTTATATTTGTTATAAATTTAATTTTAATGAGAAACATTGTAATAATAGAAGACAACCAGGATCTAACACATGCCCTTACTTTTTCTATAGAATCTACAGGAAAATATAAAATTTTGAAATCTTACACTTCTGGAGAAGAAGCTGTAAAAGACATCGGCAATAATTTACCGGATTTTGTCATTATGGATATTGAACTGGAAGGTAAAATGAATGGCGTAACATGTACTTCGCTATTAAAAAAGAAATACCCTCAACTAGAAATTTTGATGCTCACCGTTTTTGATGACAGCGAACAGGTGTTTGATGCCTTAAGATCAGGAGCTTGCGGATACATGACCAAAAACACCAGTTTTTCGGACATAATTAACGCGCTGGACGAAGCTTCAGCCGGAGGCGCACCAATGAGTTTCAAAATAGCCCGAATGGTGCTGAATAGTTTTAAAACAAAAAATGACTCGCCACTCACCGTTCAGGAAAACAAAATATTAAATTTATTAGCCAAAGGCGCAAGTTACAAAACGGCGGCTATTCAACTCAATATTTCTACAGAAACGGTTAAGTTTCATATTAAAAATCTTTACATAAAACTGCAGGTCAACAATAAAGAAGATGCCATAGTATTGGCCAGAAAAAACAAATGGGTATAAATTGGCAGAACATTTTTAGACATTACGACACGGTTTCAAAACTTGAAAAAGTCAAAAAGAAAATTTACTTTTTTTTGACACTGGTTTTTATTATCTGCAACACTTATTATATTATTGGGGGTAAATACGCCAATACATTCGATTTATATCTTTACCTTTTTTCATTATTTTTTAACCTCGTAACTCTTGCCTGTGTTATTTATGCCAAAACCACAAAATATGCTATCATTGTTTCATCTACCAATGATATTATCAATACGTCTGTAGCAGTTTGGTTTACCGGAGGACCATATTCTTTTGATATTTATTGGTATTTCACACTTATTCTTGGCTTAATTGTTTTGGTCGAAACCAGAATGGGCATGATAGTGGCTTTTGCTGCTTTTGTAAATTTATCAGCCGTTTTTTATGCAGAAATCAAACATTTAGTTCCTTTTAAACAAGACTTTGACGCCATTGATTTCAATACCA
The DNA here is from genome assembly GCF_022802975.1 of Flavobacterium pectinovorum. GTDB lineage: Bacteria > Bacteroidota > Bacteroidia > Flavobacteriales > Flavobacteriaceae > Flavobacterium > Flavobacterium pectinovorum_B. Next base: position 301,527 of record NZ_JAFEVZ010000002.1, on the reverse strand, counting down.
AAATGACCAACCTCTTATTTGTCTTTATAATCCTGATTATCATCATATTTTTTGTCACCAAAAAAGATTTGTTTGAAGAAGAATTTATTCAGGAAAAGGAAGAAAACATCAATACTTTGGAATACGAGTTAGACAAAAGAATGCAGGAAATAGCCAAATTGAGAATAAATATAGCCAGAGATTTTCATGATGTGATGGGGAATAAACTGGCTTCTATATCCTCTATATCCCAAATGTTAAGTATCGGCAACAGCTTTTCGGAAGAGCAAATTAAAGCCGAAATCACAAGAATCAGCAATCTGAGCAATGAGGTTTACAGCGAAACAAAAGATTTTATATGGTCACTGAATATTGAGAAAAACAATCTTTTTGAAGTCTATATTTACATTAAAGATTTTGGCGAAAAGCTATTCAACAGTTCCGGTATTGATTTTATTAGTCATCCCATAAACGAGGAGTACGAACAAAAAACAATTTCTATGGCCGTCTGCTCCCAGCTTATTTTGATTATGAAAGAAGTAATGACCAATGCCTTAGTACACTCCAATGCACAAACGGTTTGTTTATCATTATTCTATAATAATAAAGATATCGTATTAGAATTTGAAGATAACGGTATTGGTTTTGACCCAAACACACTAACACGGGTCAATGGATTAAAAAACATCAAATCAAGAGCTACAGAATCAGGATTAGAACTCCAATTTACAAGCCAAAAAAACCAAGGAACAAAAATTTCTATCCTTTTTTAATAAAAAACACTCTTTTACAACAACCTACCCTTTTTTGGGGGTACAGTCTGAATAGTATCATTTTACTTTTGTTTTTCTAACTATTAAGAAAACAATATGCGGGAAAAATTACTATTTATTACAATTGCGTCCATAGGATTAAAGGTAAATTCTAAAACCCTATTACATCATTTTAGTTTTAATTTTCCAGACTACGGAAACGACACAAATACTTCAACTTTTGCATCCTTGAATGCGAACTATCCAAATGCAATCAACGGTTTTTACCATCCATCAAATGGTACGACCGTAAGTATAAATGCTGCCATTAGTGAAAGAAAACTATCATTTCGTGAAATTTTAAAATTCACTCAAAAGCATTTATAGACTTTTACAAAGACTTAAAACAATTATTATGAAAAAAATACTACTCTCAATTGCATTAGCCTTACCAATGTTAGGCTTCTCACAAGCTACAACAAGTGGACTCATAAGTTATTTTAACTTTGAAAACACATTGAACAGCAATTCGACCTCTCATAATTTTACTAACGGCACCAGTACAAACGTTACTTACAGCAATGGAAAATACGGACAAGGAGTTGTTTTTGGCGGTGCATCAGCATTAGTCAACGCTACTTTAACTGATGCTGCAACTTTGGGGGTAAATTCTACAATTGCATGGTGGGAATTCAGACCTATTGGAATTCCAAATAATTATTCTACCTCATTTGAGATGAGTGAAGCTTTATATTACAGAGCACAAAATGTTTCCAGCTGCAACAATGGTTCATACTCCAATAGATACGAGCTAGGAATTAACGCTGGCGGCTGGGCTTGTTTAACCTTGCAACAACAAAGCGCTATGGCAGGCTCCTGGCATCATCATGCAATTGTCAAACAGGCTGGCGTAATCAATTATTATCTTGATGGTGTACTAAACATTGGCGGATGGCTTCTGAATGACCAGGGAATAAATGGTACTACAAACAAATTCATTTTTGGTGGCGGTACAAACAATGGCGTTATTAACAATTCAAAATGTATGAACGGAACTTTAGACGAATTATACATTTACAACAGAGCTTTAACTGCATCAGAAATTTTGAATGTTAAAAATGCTACAAATGCAACGACAACAGGACCTGTAAGTAAAACCGGATTATTAGCATTTTACAACTTTGAAAATAACAATAACAACTTTGACAACACCCACAACCTAACTAACGGGACAGCAACCAACGCTACTTATGATAACGGAATGTATGGGCAAAGTGTTGCTTTTTCTGGTTCGCAAGCTTTGGTTAACACTACAATTTATTCTGCCTTAAATAGCGGAGAATATTCTGTTGCTTTTTGGGAAAAAAGGACTACACCTCCCAATATATACAGTACTTCTTTTGAGTTTTTTGGAGTCCATTATTTTAGAGCAGCAGGAAATCTGAGTTGTGGCTTCAAAAGTCCAACCAACACAGCCTGGAGCAACCTTATGATGGGAGCAACTGGAACATATTTGAATACCTGGACACACTATGCCTTTGTTTGGAGTACAGAAACAGATGGTTACAAAAGAATGAAGTGCTACATCAACGGACAACTGGTCGTTTCATCAAGTGGATATACCGCAGCTGCAACCATCGAACAATTCAACACCATATTCTCTGTTGGAGGCGGAACAAGTACAGACGGAAATCTTCATCCATCAAAATATTACACAGGCAATTTAGATGAATTTTACATTTATAACAGAGCCATCACAGATATTGAAATTATGAATATAATGGGGAACAGTTCCGGTGTTACACTCTCAAATCAGGACTTCGTATCTAAAAATTCAAACGTTTTTATCTATCCTAATCCAACATCAGATAATTTCACAATTGAAACCGAAAACGAGGTAAAATCTGTAGAAATTTTTTCATTGCCGGGACAAAAAATCGCTTCTTTTACAACAAAAAATATCAATGTTTCTAACTTAAAAAAAGGAATTTATTTAGTTCGTATTGAAGATAATGAAAACAACGTAACTACCCAAAAACTGATTATCAAATAAACTGAAATAGTTTTATGAAGAATCCGCACCTGAAGATTAATCTCTGATGCTGCGGTTTTTCGATTAAAAAACTGTTATTGTTGAAATAATTATTTGTATGGAAAAAATAAAAACCCTAATTGTTGACGATGAACCAAATGCGAGGTCTTTACTCCATAATTTTATCGAAGAATATTGCCCCGAAATTGAATTAATTGGCGAAGCCGAAAATGTAAAATCGGCAGTAAAAATCATCAACAATAACGATATTGATTTGGTATTCCTTGATGTCGAAATGCCAAATGAAAATGGATTTGCATTGTTCGAATACTTCAACAAACCCAATTTTGAAACCATTTTTTGTACCGCTTATTCACAATATGCGATCAGAGCCTTCGAAGTTTCGGCAGTCGATTATATCTTAAAACCCGTAAGTATTGCCAAGCTCAAAGAAGCTATTGAAAAAGTTGCTGAAAAACGAAATAGAAATACACAAACGAACAATATTGCCATTTTGAAAGAAAATTTATTAGAAAATCAGATCAGAAAAATTGGCATTCACATTGGGGACGGTATTGTTTTTATGGACATAAATGACATCTTTTATTTTGAAGCCGACAGTTCTTATACCACAATCCATCACAAAAAGGGCAAAGATCTGGTAGTAAAAAAAATCAAACATTTTGAAAACCTACTTTCATCCGACACTCGTTTTTTCAGGATACATCGCTCCTATTTTGTCAACATAACTTTGATTAAAAAATACAGCAAAAAAGACGGATTGTCAATTACGTATGATGATAAGATTTTATTACCTGTTTCCAGAGAAAAGAAAGAAGAATTTGAGGATTTTATGCAAATGAATAATATTGTATAAGATGAATTTCAAGAGAACAATTCTTTTGTTTTTGCTTTTAATGAGTACACTCTTTTATGCCCAAAAAACAAATGAATTAATTACTAAACTTAACAATCACACCAAAAAAGATACCCTAAGATGCTATTTTTTAGACCAGGTTATTGAGTCCGAAAGCAACCATACTATTTGGATAAAACATAACAATGAATTAAAAAAAATCACTCAGGAAAAAAGTCAATCAGAAACCAATCCGGCTTTAAAAAAAGCTTATCTAAAATATTTAAGCATTGCTTATAACAACGAAGGTGCTTTTCTTATTTATACAGAAGAATTTGAAAAAGCAATTCTGGTTTACAAAAAGTCTTTCCGTATTACAACCAAAATAAATTACACTTACGGAAGTGCTTTAGCTTTACAAAACATAGGAACTGCATTCGATTATTTAGGGAAATTAGACAGCACATTAGTCTACATGCAACAGGCATATTCCTGTGCAAAACACTCAAAAGACAAAACCAACCTTGCCTATATTTTGACCGATCTCGGATTTGTTTACAATAATTTAGGAAACAATTCACTTGCCATAAAACACAATCTTGAAGCTTTACCATTATTTGAAAAAACAAATAATTTAGAAGGATTAGAGCGTACCTATTTTGCCTTGGGAAGAATTTTTGACAGTCAAAAAGATTTCGAAACCAGCATTTCCTATTATGAAAAATGTTTAAAAATTGACAAACAAATCAAAAATCAGGAAAGATTAACTTTAGTACTTATTAATCTGGCAACGACAAATAACAATTTAGGCCGCCTCAAAAAAGCATTATACTTCAATAAACAAGCCTTTTTATTGGCTAAAAAAACAGATAATAGTGATTTAATTGCAGCAACATATAAAAATTTTGCTGACACCTACTTTAAAAAGAATGATTTGCAAAATTCCGAAATCAATTATCTAAAATCTGCCAAACTATATAAGAGTATAAATAGTCAAATAATGTTTTCTAAAATATGCATCTCCCTTTCCACAGTTTATTTAACAACAAATAAATTAGCTTTAGCTAAAGAATACGCTTCAAAAGGTTATTATTTAACAAAAAAAACGAATTCTCCCTCTGATGAAAAAAATGCTGCTGGAATTTTAAGTCAAATTTATTTCAAGCAAAATGATTTTAAAAATGCTTATCTATTCAAATCTATAGCAATTAACATCAGCGAAAAAATATATTTTGATGAAAGCAAAGACATCGCACTCAAAGCAACTTATCAATACGAAACCGAAAAAAAAGAAGCTACCATCAAAGAGTTGAACCAAAAAAAGAAAATCGCTGAACTGGAATCCAACAAAAAAAACATTCTTATCAACAGTATCATTATTTCGTTTTTGGCATTGACACTCATTGCATATTTCCTTTTTTCAAGGTATAGAGAAAATAAGAAAAACGAACTTTTGAAAACCCAGCTTATTGAGACCCAAAAACGACTGGAAGCCGAAAAAAAAGCCACCGATAGTGAACTCAAAGCCTTGAAAAGCCAAATGAACCCGCATTTTATATTCAACGCGCTCAACAGCATTCAGGAACAATTTATGTATGGTGACAAACTAAAGGCAAATGAACAGTTGAGCAATTTTACTTATTTGACCAGACAAATTCTGGAAGTTTCAGGTAAAAAACAAATCACCATTGCTGCCGAAATCGATATTTTAACCAAATATCTCGAACTCGAAAAAATGCGTTTTGCCAAAGACTTTGAATACACGATAACAACTTCCGAAATTATCGATGAAGATTATATAAAATTATCGCCAATGCTGCTTCAACCCTTTCTGGAAAACAGCATCAAACACGGATTGTTGCACAAAAAAGGACTGAAAATAATTACAATTAATTTTGATTTGAGTCTAAACGAAAAATACCTCATCTGCACCATCATCGACAACGGAATTGGTCGTCAAAAATCAACTGAAATTAAAGCAGGAAACCTCGAAAATCACAATTCTTTTTCCATAAAATCCATACAACAACGATTAGAATTACTGAATGACAATTTACAGCTACAGGAACTCATACTGTACACAGATATTAAAGAAACCGATGTTCTTGTGGGCACAAAAGTGGTGGTGAATATTCCTTTGGTTTAACTTCATAAACAAATCAAATTATACATATTCAATCCGATTATTATCAATACCGCAACCACCAATAATATTATTTTACAATTGAGTTTTTTAATAATTACTGACATAAAATTTAATTTTTGAGCAAAATAAAGATTCTTGAATCAAGAAATAATCGAAAAATATATGAAAGGGAAAATTTAGTTCACGAAATGAGGATTTGTTTGTTATTTTTACACCTTAAAATTTATTTCAATGTCACAAAAACGCCTTTACCTTCTTGATGCTTACGCCTTAATATTTCGCGGTTATTTTGCCTTTATAAAAAACCCAAGAATCAATTCGAAAGGAATGGATACTTCGGCTATTATGGGTTTCATGAATGCCTTGATGGACGTAATAAAACGTGAAAAACCCGATCATTTAGCCGTAGCTTTTGACAAAGGAGGAAGCACTTATAGATATGAAATGTATCAGGAATACAAGGCAAATCGTGACGAAACTCCCGAAGCGATTAAAATTGCAGTTCCTTACATTCAGGAATTACTGAAAGCGATGCATATTCCTATTATAGAAGTTGCCGGTTTTGAAGCCGATGATTTAATTGGAACCATTGCCAAACAAGCAGAAAAAGAAGATTTTAAAGTTTATATGGTAACTCCGGACAAGGATTTTGCCCAATTGGTTTCTGAAAATATTTTCATGTACAAACCCGCCCGAATGGGGAACGACATTGAAATTTGGGGAATTCCGGAAGTATTAGAAAGATTCGAAATCGATCGTCCTGAGCAAGTTATCGATTTCTTAGGAATGATGGGCGATGCCGCAGATAATATTCCCGGATTACCGGGTGTTGGCGAAAAAACAGCCAAAAAATTTCTGAAAGAATACGGATCAATGGAAAATCTATTGGCTAATACACACCAATTGAAAGGCGCCATAAAAGATAAAATTGAAGCCAATGCAGCACTAGGTTTGTTATCCAAAAAATTAGCAGCAATTCTATTGGATTGCCCTGTAACTTTCAATGCTGAAGACTACGAATTATCAAAACCTGATATTGAAAAAACAGACGAATTGTTTCAGGAATTAGAATTCCGTCAGATGAAAACACAGTTTGATAAACTTTACAGTGATAATACCAATGACAATAGCAATACCAATGAGGAAATAACAATTAAAAAAACTCCTGCTAAAAAATCCAATGAAGATCAATTCGATTTATTTGGTTTTTCAGATGAGGAAAGCAGCGAGGCAAAACCGAATTCATTTTATGCAACATTAGAAAACACAGAACATTTCTACCAGATTATTCAGGGAGATTTTGCCATAAAACTGCTTTTACAAAATCTGCTGAATCAAACTTCAGTTTGTTTTGATACTGAAACTACCGGAATTGATACCTTGAATGCTGAAATAGTTGGAATGTCTTTTGCTTATGAAAAAGGAAAAGCATTTTATGTTCCGTTTCCTGAAAATCAGGAAGAGGCACAAATATTAGCAGATAAATTCAAACCTTTTTTCGAGAATGAATCTATTGAAAAAATTGGTCAGAACGTTAAATATGATTTGAAAATTTTATCGAATTATGGCGTTCAAATCAAAGGAAAATTGTTTGACACGATGATTGCGCATTACTTGATTAATCCTGATATGCGCCATAATATGGATGTTTTGAGTGAAACTTATTTAAAATATTCACCAAAATCGATTGAAGATTTAATTGGTAAAAAAGGGAAGAATCAAAAATCAATGCGTGACGTAGCTTTAGAAGAAATCAAAGAATACGCCGCCGAAGATGCTGATATTACCTATCAGTTAAAACAAAATTTCAGCCCGATTCTCGATAAAGCCGAAACCAAAAAATTATTTGATGAAATTGAAATTCCGTTGATTCCTGTTTTGGCTGCAATGGAACTGGAAGGCATCAATCTGGATGTGCCCTATTTAGAATCAATGTCGGTTGAAATGGCTGCCGAAAGCAATGCTTTAGAACAAAAAATCTATGAAACTGCCGGAGAAAAATTCAATCTGGCATCTCCAAAACAATTAGGCGACATTTTATTTGATAAATTAAAAATTGGCGGAGCCAAACAAAAGAAAACCAAAACAGGCCAATACGCCACCGGAGAAGAAATATTAAGTTATTTAGCAAATGACAATCCAATCGTAAAAGACATTCTCGAATGGCGTCAAATGGTAAAATTGCAAAGTACTTATATTGATGCATTACCAAATCAGGTGGACAAAAAAACAGGGCGTGTTCACACGGATTATATGCAAACTGTTGCAGCAACCGGCCGCCTGAGTTCGAATAACCCCAACTTACAAAACATTCCAATTCGTACCGAAAGAGGACGATTGATTCGTAAGGCATTTATTGCCCGTGATGAAAATTACACCTTACTTTCTGCGGATTACTCGCAAATAGAATTAAGAATTATTGCCGCTTTATCTGGCGAGTCAACTATGATTTCTGCTTTTCAAAACAATGAAGACATTCACAAAAGCACTGCGGCAAAAGTATTCAACGTTCCTTTAGAAGAAGTAACCAAAGAACAACGCAGCAATGCTAAAACCGTGAATTTCGGAATTATCTATGGGGTTTCAGCCTTTGGTTTAAGCAATCAGACTTCACTTTCGCGAAAAGAAAGTGCTGAATTGATCGAGGCCTATTATGCCACTTATCCAAAACTAAAATCTTATATGTCTAATCAGGTAGATTTTGCCCGTGAAAATGGCTATGTACAAACAGTTTTAGGAAGAAGACGTTATCTTAAAGATATTAATTCAGCCAATATGATGGTCAAAAGCGGTGCCGAACGAAATGCTGTTAACGCTCCAATTCAGGGTTCAGCCGCCGATATCATCAAAATTGCGATGATTAACATTCATAAAAAATTGGTTTCAGAAAACTGGAAATCTAAAATGCTGCTACAGGTTCATGATGAGCTTGTATTTGATGTGCATAATGACGAATTAGAAAAAATCCAACCTATGATTAAACACGAAATGGAAAATGCCTTTAAAATGGATGTCCCGTTGGAAGTAGAAATTGGTTTGGGTAAAAATTGGCTGGAAGCACATTAAAATTAATTTATAAGAAAAACAGAAGCGTCCTGATTAATTTCAAGACGCTTTTTTTGGATCCTTTTAAAATTCAGATTTTGTATAAATCAAAAAAACCACCACATTTCTGTGATGGTTTTCGTTGAGCCGATAGAGGGACTCGAACCCACGACCTGCTGATTACAAATCAGCTGCTCTAGCCAGCTGAGCTACATCGGCCTATTTAACGGGTGCAAAGATAAAATTGTTTTTTATATTTCCAAAAATAATTTCACACCACTCTCTATAATTTAAAAAACCACCACATTTCTGTGATGGTTTTTGTTGAGCCGATAGAGGGACTCGAACCCACGACCTGCTGATTACAAATCAGCTGCTCTAGCCAGCTGAGCTACATCGGCCTCATTACGGGTGCAAATATAAAGCGGTTTTTCGTTTTCCCAAAATAAATTTGCACTTTTTTATACTTTTTTTCGCTTATAATGCGTTGATTTTTTCAATCAATTGATTTGCAGTTTGTTCTAATTCAACATTGATTTGTTTAAAGTGTGCTTTTTTATTTTCAACATTTTTTGCGTTCACTTTTGTAATCAAAGTATCAAAAGCAGTAATAGCCTCATCGATCAAAGCATTCGTTTCCGGAGTAGGATTTCCTGTTGTAGACATCTCAAACAAATAAACTGCCTCAATAATATCTCCTAATACGAAATTGATGTCTTTCTTTAAATTTTTAACGTTTGCCATTTTTATTATAATTTTAATTTGCGTCTGCAAAAGTACATATTATCTTTAGAATATCTGTTATGAAATGTAAATTTCTAAAATTGAAGCATTTCCACTCAAAACAAACACATTTACCTCAGCAGGAACCAAAATCGTATCGCCTTTTTTATACGATTGCTTAAAAGTATCGTATATGATTTCAAAACTTCCTTCAATACACATATAAACTGTAAATGTTTCTCCGGATTTTAAAACCTCTACATTATTTTCTAACGGAATAAAGTTAGTTGTAAAATAAGGACAATCTACTACGGTATTTGATGTATTAACTTTAGAGTCATATTTCTTCTGAGTATCTACTTTATTATAGTTGATTGCGTCAAGCGCAAGATCTACGTGAAGTTCTCTTGTATTTCCCTGAGCATCTTTGCGATCAAAATCATAAAGACGATAGGTAATATCTGATGTCTGCTGAATTTCGGCTATTACCAACCCTGCACCAATTGCATGAACAGTTCCGGTTTCTAAAAAGAATACATCTCCAGATTTTACTTTAACATCATCCAAAACAGAAACTAAAGATTTATCATTTAAGTGTTTCAAATATTCTTCTTTACTTGAATTTTCTTTGAAACCAACGATTATTCTCGCATCATCATCAGCCTGCATCACGTACCACATTTCGGTTTTACCAAAAGAATTATGACGTTCTTTTGCCAGTTCATCATTTGGATGAACCTGAATCGAAAGATCTTCTCTGGCATCTAAATATTTAAAAAGTAAAGGAAATTGTTTTCCAAAACGTTTATAAACTGCTGTTCCCAGAATTTCGTTTGGAGATTCTTCAATAACCTCCATTAACGATTTTCCTCTCAGCCCACCATTAGCCACAATACTAACATCACCCTCTACAGTTGATAACTCCCAGCTTTCACCGGTAATTTCCGAAATAATTGGTTTATTAAGAATCGTCTTCAGTTTTACTCCTCCCCAGATTCTCTCTTTTAAAATTGGTTCAAATTGCAAAGGATATGTCTTTTGTTTCATATTTTTTTGGGGCTAATATCTTTATTTATTCAATATGTGTGTAATACTATTTCTTTAATTTATAATACTAATTCTTTAATTGTCTCTAATGCTTTCGGAATATGACTTACAGCATTCATACTGTCAAAAATCAAGATCACGACTCCGTTTCTATCGATAACATACGTCACTCTTCCCGGTAAAAGTCCAAACAAATTATTACGGACTCCAAAAAGATGCCTCAGTTTCTTATCCTGATCTGACAATAATATAAAAGGCAGCTCATGTTTTTTAGCAAATTTGTGATGAGATTTCACACTATCACTGCTTATTCCAATTACTTCAGCTCCTAAATCCTTAAAATCCTCATATTGATCCCTAAAACTACAGGCCTCGGTAGTACAACCAGGCGTATTATCTTTAGGGTAAAAATAAATCACAAGTGGTTTTCGCCCCAAAACACTTTGGCTTTCAAAAACTTCTCCGTGACTATCTTTGGCAGTAAAATTCGGAACTATATCTCCTATTTTTAACGACATTCTTTACTCTCCTTTATAAGTTACAAAATTGCGATCCGTTTCATTCAAAACGATTTCTAAGTCAAAATCAGGCTGAACTCTTTTTCTAATTTTATTCCATATCACAACTGCAATATTTTCGGCAGTTGGATTCAAATCCTGAAATTCAGGAACGTCCAGATTCAGGTTTTTGTGATCAAACGGAATTTCTACTTCTTCGTGTATAATATCCGCTAATACTTTCACATCTAAAACAAAACCGGTTTCCGGGTCAATTTTTCCTGTAACACTTACTGTTAAACCATAATTATGACCGTGAAAATTAGGATTATTACATTTTCCAAAAACTGTATCGTTTTTTTCAAACGTCCAGTCTTTCCTATGCAATCGATGTGCAGCATTAAAATGTGCTTTCCTTGATATGGTTACTCTCATTAGGTTTTTGGTTAGTATCGTTAAATTTTATGGTCTTCTAAATAATGATAAAATTCATCAAAAATTATTTTGAACCAAACAGTATAAATTTCGGGCTGTTTTTCAATATCCTCTTTAATATCTTCAATTTTCATCCATTTCCAATCCTCAACCTCTTCCGGATTAATGACCGGTTTTTCATTATAATACCCAATCATTACGTGATCGAGCTCATGCTCTGTTAAGCCATTATCAAAAGGCGCTTTGTATATAAAATGAAACAGCTCTTTTAGTTCGGCACTGAAACCCATTTCTTCGAACAGTCTCCTGCTTCCGGCTTCTACATTTGTTTCCCCTTCACGTTGATGACTACAACAAGTATTTGTCCAGAGTAAAGGGGAATGGTATTTTTGATGAGCACGCTGCTGCAGCATAATTTCATTTTTACTATTTAAAATAAAAACTGAGAAAGCGCGGTGTAAAACTGCTTTTTCATGTGCTTCTAATTTTGGCATTAAGCCTATTTGCTCATCGTTTTGATTAACTAATATTACGTTTTCTTCTATCATAAGGCGTGTTGATATAACAAAAATACGAAAAAAGAATTGGCTGGAAAATCTCAGAAAAGATTGTGAAAAGTTTAACGGACAATAAACCTTGTATCTAACTCATCAACAACACAATATAACTCAACAAATATCAAAACTAACCTTAAAAACAAGACAATAAAACTGCATAACAATATTTTTCGTAAATAATACAAAGTTAAAACATACTTAAAAAAATCTCAATTGTAAAGTATAAGGTATTGCTATACAAAATCTAATTGTACATTTGAAATGATAAATTAAAGCACTAAAACAATGAAAACAAGAACACAATTCTTCAATCTTTGCTTTTTAATTCCACTTTTTATTCTTCAGGCATGCGGGCAATCCTCAAAAAAACAGAACACCAAAACTGCTGCTATGGAAAATAAAATTAACAAGCCCGGAAATCCTTATTATTCAAATACAGATACAACAAAACTAAAAATAACTGATGCCGAATGGAAGAAAGTACTACCGGAAGATGTTTACGCAGTAATGCGTGAGGCTGACACTGAAAGACCTTTCACAGGAAAATATTGGAATACCGATGAAAAGGGAACTTATTATTGTGCTTCCTGCGGAAATACACTCTTTAGATCGGGCGCCAAGTTTTCAAGCAATTGCGGATGGCCAAGTTTTTTTGAACAGGAAAACAAAAAAAGCATTGTTTTTGAAAATGATAATTCACTCGGAATGGAAAGAATTGAAGCACTTTGCGGGCGTTGTGGCGGACATTTGGGTCATTTATTTGATGATGGCCCGGCACCAACCGGAAAACGTTATTGTATGAATTCAATTGCCCTTGATTTTATTCCTGACTCTCAAAAATAATATCCTCAACTATGAAAAATACAATTTTAATTCTCCTCATCACATTATCATTTAATGGATTCTCACAAGGAAACAAAACCAAAAACACATCCAATCTTGAAACCATTACTCTTGGCGGTGGTTGTTACTGGTGTGTAGAAGCTGTTTATGAAAATTTAAACGGAGTCAAATCAGTAGTTTCAGGTTTTTCCGGAGGAAAAATTGCGAACCCCACTTATGAAGAAGTTTGCACAGGAACAACAGGACATGCCGAAGTGGTACAAATTACTTATGACAAAAACGTAACAGATATTAATGAAATTTTTAAAGTTTTCTTTACCGTTCATGATCCTACAACCCTGAACAGACAAGGAGCCGATGTAGGAACTCAATATCGTTCTGTCATTTTTTATAAAAACGAAGAACAAAAAAAAGCAGCACAAAACATTATAACAGAACTTAATAACGCAAAAGTTTACAATAGTCCAATTGTTACTAAAACAGAACCTTTTACCAAATTTTACAAAGCTGAAGATTATCATCAAAATTATTATGCAAAAAACAAAAATCAGCCATATTGCAAAATGGTCATTCAACCTAAATTAGAAAAATTTGAAAAAGTTTTTAAAACTAAATTAAAAAAGAAACCTTAAGCTCTTTATTATTTTCAATATTTCATCAATAAAAAAAGTCTGTACCATTTTTGATACAGACTTTTCTATTTATTTTTATGATTCTAAATTCTTAGTGAGTAACATCTAAAGAATAAAACTTCACATTTGCATACGCTCCTGTTTCATCTCCCTGAAGATTACACCCTACAGTAAAATAGTTATCAAATGAATTCCATAATTTATAATCACCACCTGAATATACTTTTTTCTCCCCATTTACACTAACTTCCATCTTTCCATCGGAAATTTCAATTTGAAAAGAAAATTTATCAAAACCTACCTTGTTTTTAAAAGTATAACCATCGTCATCAATCCATGAATCTTCTTTTAACACATCAATACCTGTAATAGATGGATCAGCAAGTCTTTTCGATCTTAATTTAACATATCCGTTATCCCAAAAAACTTTTAAGATTGACGGAGCAGATTTATCTTTTGCACCAATTTGATTAACCTGATCTTCTTTTAACCTTCCGCCTATCTGAGCAAATATAACACGTGGATTTTGATCATTTTTTTTAGAAATATCCCCCATTTTAATCGAAGCCTTTAATTTTCCTCCTTGTTTAAAAGACCAGCTTGCATCTCCACCAAACGAGTTTTGTTCTTTTAAATCTGTTTTATTAAAAGATCTTTTAGACTTAATTGAAGGATAAACATAAAAAACCAAAGACCTGTCTGACAAGTCATTAAACATAAATTTGGTAATTTCCATATTTTCAGAATAGTCCAAAAGTTTTGGTGCTTTATATGTTGTTACTGAACCTTCAGGAATGGTTAATTTCCACAAAGTTAAATCTATTTTTGGTGCTTTTTGAGCATGAATTAGAAAAGTAGTACTTGTTAATAGTAATAAAAGATAAGTTCTAATTTTTTTCATTTTTTTGCTGTTTTTGGGTTTTAATAATTGTAAAAATTGATTATCAAGAGAAATATTCACAGAAAAAATATCCTAAAAAAATAACTTTAAAATATTTTTTTATAATAAAAATCATAAGCAAACAATCATTTTGTAATCGATTGCATAAAATTAGATTTTTTTTTTAATTTCACTATATTTTTTTCTATATTTTTTTCTATTCCCTAAAAAAAACACTCTATAAATAAGAATTTATGATTAAAAATTAAAATTAAACAACCATCCCTAAGAAAAAAGAGAAAGAAACACTAAATCATTGAAGATTTAAAAAAAGAAAAAAATGTCTTTCAATAACTCAACAACTATTCTTTTGATAAAAATTCAGAATTACAAAGTAATTACATACAAAAAAAATACAGATTATATTTTTTTAATTCCTATAAAGAAAATTAAAAAAAAATAAACATAATAAATGTGTACTTTTTTTAAGATTCCCACACACTTAACCAAATATTAATTACATCAAAAAAACTACCCCAAGCAGTTAGAATCATCAAATAACTCTATTTTTTTTAGTTATTGATTTTGAATTGCAATGTTTAAAAAATCAGAAAAGATTATTTTAAAGACTCAGCGATCATCAAAGCACATTTTTCGCCATCAATTGCTGCAGAGATAATTCCTCCTGCGTAACCTGCACCCTCACCGCAAGGATACAATCCTTTGATTTGTAAATGCTCTAAAGTCTGAGGATCTCTTGGAATTCTGACCGGTGATGAAGTTCGGCTTTCCGGTGCATGCAAAATAGCTTCATTAGTTAAATAACCACGCATTGATTTTCCAAACTCTTTGAACCCCTCTCGCAAAATTTGAGATAAAAAACCAGGAAAAACCTGCCCCATTTCTACCGAAGTTGTTCCGGGAACATAAGACGTTTTTGGAATATCAGCAGAAACTTTATTCTGCGTAAAATCAATCATTCTCTGTGCCGGAACTTTTTGAGTTTGCCCAGCCAAATGCCATGCTTTTTGTTCGATACTTTTTTGAAATTCCATTCCGGCCAAAGCACCGAATTTTGCAAAAGGTTTAAAATCTTCTAATTTCAACTCAATTACAATCCCGGAATTTGCCGTTAGCTGATCTCGCTTAGAGGGCGACCAGCCATTTGTAACCACTTCGCCCGGACTTGTTGCACAAGGCGCAATTACACCTCCCGGACACATACAAAAAGAGTACATACCACGACCATTCACTTGTTTTACAATAGAATACGGCGCCGGAGGCAAATGCTCGCCGCGATAATCGCAGCTGTATTGAATACTATCTATTAATTCCTGCGAATGTTCTGCACGAACACCTAAAGCAAATGGTTTCGCTTCAATAAAAATTTTCTTCTTATCTAATAATTCAAAAATATCACGTGCTGAATGCCCCGTAGCCAAAATTAATTTATTAGTCAGAATCTTATCTCCATTTTGAGTTACGATTCCTTCAACTTCATTGTTTTTAACCAAAATATCTGTTACCCGGGTATCAAACAAAACCTGTCCTCCAAATTCAATAATTTTATTTCGGATATCTTCAATAATTTTAGGAAGTTTGTTTGTTCCGATATGCGGATGTGCTTCGACCAAAATATCTTCAGAAGCTCCAAAAGCGACTAAAAGTTCTAAGATTCTAGTGACATCGCCACGCTTTTTAGATCGGGTATATAATTTCCCATCAGAATAAGTTCCGGCTCCTCCTTCACCAAAACAATAATTAGAATCTTCGTTTACAATATGTTCTCTGTTTATTGCTTTTAAATCACGTCGTCGTCCGCGGACATCTTTCCCTCGTTCGAGTACAATTGGCTTTAAGCCTGACTCAATTAACTGCAAAGCGGCAAAAAGTCCGGCCGGACCCGCTCCAACCACAATAACTTCCTGAGCAGAAGAAACGTCTTTATATATAGGAAGATTAATTTTGGTTTCCTGAAAAGATTCTCCTTTTAAGTATATGATAACTTTCAAATTGATTTTAATTGCTTTTTGACGAGCATCAATCGAACGTTTTAAAATTGTAATATGTTGAATTTCCTGGGGAGAAACTTTAATTTGTTTAGACAAATAGTCTTTAAGCAACACTTCGTTTGCTGCAGTTTCCGGAGTCACCTGAAGTAAAAGTTCTCTTGGCATTGTATTTTTTTACGCGATTAGCTTTTCTATTTATGAAAAGAACATGCAAAAATAACATTTTAAAATGATATTTTATGTTTACTGTAAAATTGCCCTCAGATTGACAAAGACATAAACCGTTTTTGTACTGAAGCATCTTGCCCAAAATCTTCGAAATTAGTTTTTAGCCACAGATTATTTGGATTAAAAAGATTTCTTTTTTTTAAGAGCAGTTAGACACACTACAGTGCGTCTCTACGAAAAACCTAGACCCCTAACATCTCAGAACCTTGGAGCCTTTTTCAAATAGACTTTGTACCTTTGTATTTTTAAACCTTTGTATCTATAAAAAAATGTCCAGAAAAATAAAACTAATTTGGGATTTTCGTGGTCCGGCTTCGGCAAAAACTGCTGAACATCATGAAATTCATTTAAAAGAATATATCGCTATTGAAAAACTCCAGTTGAACATTACGGGTTTTAAAATCATAAACGACATGCAGGCTATTGCTTTTATGGTGGTAACTGATGAAAATATGATTCAGGTAAGAGATGCTTTGAAACCACATCGGGGAGAAGTTTATTCTGAGTAAGTTGTAAAATGAAAAATGTGAGATGAAAATATCAAAAAAATACATTTTACATCTCACATTAAACCTATAACTAGTTTGCTACTTCACTAATAAACTTAATACGCATCAGTCGCAATTCATCAATATCATAATCACCATCGAATTCTTTAAGTGCGTCTTCTATTTTATCAGATTCTGATTCCATGAAATAATCATGAATTTCCTCCTGTTGATCGTCGTCCAGCATATCATCGACCCAGTATTTGATATTTAACTTGGTTCCGGAATATACAATTTGTTCCATTTCTTTGATCAGAGCATCCATTGTTAACCCTTTTGCAGAGGCAATATCGCTTAAAGGCAGTTTTCTGTCTATATTCTGAATGATATACAATTTATTAGCAGAATTTACTCCGGTAGATTTTACAACTAAATCATCCGGGCGAATAATATCATTATCCTCTACATAACGGCTTATTAAAGTTACAAAATCGTTGCCATACTTTTTAGCCTTTCCTTCACCAACACCATGAATATTATATAACTCTGTTAAAGTAATCGGATATTTTAAAGCCATATCCTCCAGAGAAGGATCCTGAAAAACCACAAAAGGAGGAACTCCGAGTTTTTTGGCTACTTTTTTACGTAATTCACGTAACATCCCCATTAAAACTTCATCTGCCGTTCCTGATGATTTTCCAGCCGTAACAATGGCTTCATCTTCAGACTCACTGTATTCATGATCTTCAGACATCGTAAACGAAACAGGATTTTTAATAAAATCCAATCCGTTTTTGGTGATTTTAACCACCCCATAAGTTTCAATATCTTTAGATAAATACCCAGCCACTAAAACTTGTCGAAGCAAAGCCATCCAATACTTTTCGTCATGATCAGATCCTGAACCAAAAAATGACTGTGTATCTGTTTTATGTGCCTTAATGACAGCATTTATACGACCAATTAAAGTAAACACAATTTCTTTTGATTTGTAAATATGTTTGGTATCGCGAACAATTTCCAATAATTTAACAACCTGATCTTTGGCTTCAATTTTATTTTTAGGATTCCGTACATTATCATCCATGTCAGCTCCATCACCATCATCCGGAAATTCTTCACCAAAATAATGCAACAGAAACTTTCTTCTTGACATTGAAGTTTCAGCATAAGCCACAACTTCCTGCAATAATGCAAAACCAATCTCCTGTTCAGCTACCGGTTTCCCGGACATGAATTTTTCCAGCTTTTCTACATCCTTGTAAGAATAGTAAGCCAAACAATGTCCTTCTCCACCGTCACGTCCGGCACGGCCAGTTTCCTGATAATAACTCTCTAGTGATTTTGGAATATCGTGATGAATCACAAAACGAACGTCAGGTTTATCGATTCCCATTCCGAAAGCAATAGTTGCCACCACTACATCAACATCTTCCATCAAAAACATATCCTGATGTTTGGCACGGGTTTTTGCATCCAGACCTGCATGATATGGAACCGCACTGATTCCGTTTACTTGTAAAACTTCGGCAATCGATTCTACTTTTTTACGGCTTAAGCAATAAATAATTCCTGATTTGCCTTTATGCTGTTTAATAAACCGAATAATATCCGATTCTATATTTTTAGTTTTGGTACGAACTTCATAATATAAATTCGGTCTGTTGAATGATGCTTTAAAAGTATTAGCATCAGACATATCGAGATTTTTCAAAATATCTTCCTGAACTTTTGGAGTTGCAGTAGCGGTAAGTCCAATGATTGGCACTCTTCCTAATTGCTTGATGATATTTTTCAGATTTCTATATTCAGGCCTGAAATCATGCCCCCATTCTGAAATACAATGCGCTTCATCAATGGCTACAAATGAAATAGGCACACTTTGTAAAAAAGCCACATATTCTTCTTTTGTTAAAGATTCGGGAGCAACATATAAAAGTTTGGTTAAGCCGGATGTAATATCTTTTTTAACCTGCGCAATTTCTGTTTTTGTAAGAGAGGAATTCAGTACATGAGCAATTCCGTTTTCAGAAGAGAGGCTTCGAATGGCATCAACCTGATTCTTCATCAAAGCAATCAAAGGAGAAACAACAATCGCAGTTCCGTCCTTAATTAAAGCGGGCAATTGATAACAAAGAGACTTTCCACCGCCCGTAGGCATAATTACAAAAGTATTCTTCTCGTCTAAAATACTTGTAATAACTTGCTCCTGCAAGCCTTTAAATTGGCTAAAGCCGAAATACTTCTTTAATTCCTTATGTATTTCAATTTCGTTTGAATTCATTCTTTATATTAATGGTATTTTGTATAAATTTGCATCATAAAGATACGAATTTCTTTCACATTCACAAATTTTAACTTTCCTGTTTTGATTACAAAAGAAAATATTTTAGCTATAGCAAAAAAAACAATACTGTCTGAAAGTGAAGCAATTACAAAATTAATTGATTTTCTTGATGAAAATTTCTACGAAGCTACCCAACGCATATACAACACAAAAGGCAGATTGATTGTTACCGGAATTGGAAAAAGTGCCATCATTGCACAAAAAATGGTTGCAACTTTTAATTCAACAGGAACACCTTCAATGTTTCTTCATGCCTCTGAAGCCATTCACGGCGATTTAGGAATGATTCAAAATGAAGACATCATCATCTGTATTTCAAAAAGCGGAAATAGTCCTGAAATTAAGGCTTTAGTGCCTTTATTAAAACGTTTTGGAAATATTTTAATTGGAATGACAGGAAACATAACCTCCTTTTTAGCTAAAGGCTCTGATTATGTTCTAAATACTACTGTTGATATGGAAGCCTGTCCCATAAATCTTGCCCCAACCAACAGTACAACAGCTCAACTTGTAATGGGAGATGCTCTTGCAGTTTGCCTTATGGAAATGCGTGATTTTAAACCTGAAGATTTTGCAGTTTATCATCCGGGAGGAGCTCTGGGAAAAAAATTATTACTTCGTGTCAAAGATATGATTGAACATTCTTTAAAACCTACAGTTACGCCAGACACCTCTGTTAAAAAAGTAATTTTCGAAATTTCTGAAAAAAGACTGGGGGTTACAGCAGTAGTTGAAAACGACAAAATTGTTGGAATCATTACTGACGGAGACATTAGAAGAATGCTTAATGACCGGGACACAATTGCCAATTTAACTGCAAAAGATATTATGAGTAAAAACCCAAAACTGGTTTCGTCTGAAACGATGGCGGTTGATGCCTTAAATATTTTAGAAGATTTCTCCATAACTCAGTTAATCGTTACTGACAATGGAGAATACAAAGGCGTTTTACATTTACATGACATTTTAAAAGAAGGAATCGTATAATGGCAAAGAAAAACCTTGGCGAAATGTCATTTTTAGACCATCTTGAAGAATTAAGATGGCTTTTGGTAAGAAGTACAATTGCTATTCTTATTATGGCTTTTGTGACCTATTTTTTTAGTGATTATTTATTTGATGAAATAATTTTAGGCCCAACAAGACCTACATTTTTTACTTATGTATGGTTTTGCGATTTGTCACACCAATTAGGATTTGCAGACAGCATCTGCATTACTGAACTGAATTTCATTATTCAGAACACTGAAATGGAAGGTCAGGTGAATATTTTTGTATGGATGTGTATTTTGGTCGGTTTCATTTTAGGTTTCCCCTATATCTTATGGGAACTCTGGAAATTTATCAGTCCAGCTTTATACGAGAAAGAAAGAAAAAATGCGAAGGTGTTTATTTTCACTTCTTCTCTCCTGTTCTTTTTAGGTGTAATTTTTGGGTATTTTATTGTAATTCCAATGTCTGTCAATTTCGTTGCCACTTTCTCTGTGAGTGACGTAGTAAAAAACCAATTTACGCTTGACTCTTATATGGGAATGGTAAAAACCAGCGTTTTGGCAAGTGGTTTGTTCTTCGAACTGCCTATTATCATTTATTTTTTAACCAAATTAGGATTGGTAACTCCTGTTTTTTTAAGAAAATATTGGAAATATGCCGTAATTCTAATCTTGATTATTGCCGCAATCGTAACACCACCAGATGTGGTAAGCCAGACAATAGTAGCAATACCAATGTTGGTTATATACGAAGTAAGTATCCTGATTTCGAAGGTTGTTTATAAAAATAAAGAAAAAGAAAATGTCTGATATCATCCAAGAATTTAACGACTATCGTTCTAAAATGAACGAAAAATTACTCGCTGACAACAATAAAATTGTAAAGCGAATTTTTAATCTTGACACTAATGCTTATGCACCGGGTGCTTTGGATGTAAAGACAAAGGAACTTTTAGGCTTAGTAGCTTCTGCCGTTTTACGCTGTGATGATTGTGTAAAATATCATTTAGAGACAAGCTATAAAGAAGGAGTTACAAAAGAAGAAATGATGGAAGCAATGGGAATTGCAACTTTGGTTGGAGGAACAATCGTCATCCCGCATTTAAGAAGAGCTTACGAATTTTGGGAGGCTTTAGAAGAATCTAAGTAATTAGAAAATGTGTCAATTTGATAATTAGATATTTTTCTTGAAATGCTCTAATTATTTAATTCTGAAATACAAATTCTAAATTTTGAAAACGCAATAATTTGTTAATTGATTCATCAGATTGATTATTTTACATTTATTTTGCCTTTCAAACAAATTATAAAATTGATTTTGAGTTAGCCTATAATTATCTCATTTTCAAATTATCTAATTATAATTATCTAATTAAAAAATGAAGCTAAGAGCCGATAATTTAATCAAAACCTACAA
This sequence comes from Flavobacterium pectinovorum, assembly GCF_022802975.1. Lineage (GTDB taxonomy): Bacteria > Bacteroidota > Bacteroidia > Flavobacteriales > Flavobacteriaceae > Flavobacterium > Flavobacterium pectinovorum_B. Next base: position 279,619 of record NZ_JAFEVZ010000002.1, on the reverse strand, counting down.
AGGACGCAGTGTTGTAAAAGGAATTTCTGTTGAAGTAAATCAGGGAGAAATCGTGGGGCTTTTAGGACCAAATGGTGCCGGAAAAACAACTTCTTTTTACATGATTGTGGGATTGGTAAAACCGAACCAGGGAAATATTTATCTGGATGATTTGAATATTACCGATTATCCGATGTATAAACGTGCTCAGCAGGGAATTGGTTATCTGGCACAAGAAGCTTCTGTTTTTAGAAAATTAAGCATTGAAGATAATATCCTGAGTGTTCTGCAATTGACCAAACTTTCAAAAGAAGCTCAAATTGCTAAAATGGAAAGCTTAATTGAAGAATTCAGCTTAGAACATATTCGCACGAATAGAGGTGATTTACTTTCGGGGGGAGAACGCCGTCGGACCGAAATTGCGCGTGCATTAGCCACAGATCCAAAGTTCATTTTACTGGATGAACCTTTTGCAGGAGTTGACCCGGTTGCGGTTGAAGATATTCAGAGAATTGTAGCCCAGCTAAAAAATAAAAACATCGGAATCCTGATTACCGATCACAATGTTCAGGAAACACTGGCCATTACTGACAAAACGTATTTAATGTTTGAAGGCGGAATCCTAAAAGCAGGAGTACCGGAAGAATTAGTTGAAGATGAAATGGTTCGCCGCGTTTATCTTGGACAAAACTTCGAACTTCGCAAAAAGAAATTGGAGTTTTAAGAAAGTTATATGTGAATGGTAAAAAGTGAAATGTAAATTACTTTTTACCATTTTTTTATCTCACTTTTCACTTGCACTTTTTACATTTTACTTTTTACATTTCACTTTTTACATTTTACAAAAATTACTCAACAGTAATAAACTGCAATTGTTCTAAATCGCCATTATAAATATTGACATCCACTCTGTTTTTAATTCCTGACAAAGAAGCTTTTTCGGTAAACTGCCAAAAAAGCCAATCTTCATCAATTTTCTCTCTGTAAAAATTATAGTTGGCTATCCAAAATAAATATTCACTGAATTCTTCTTTCAGAAAGTCATCATAATAACGTTCTCCACTATAAATAATAGGCCGAACTCCATAATGCGTTTCAACTTTATTCAGCCATCTTTTCAATCCTTTTTTCAAACTGTCCAAAGGCTGATTTTTTGGCAGTTTTTCAATATCCAAAACAGGAGGTAAATCACCGCTTTTAAGTTTGACCGTTTTTATAAAAAGATTTGCCTGCTCAATTGAATTTTCATTAGGACGATAATAATGATAAGCCCCCCGCATTATTTTATGCTCTTTGGCACCTTCCCAATTTGTTTTGAATTTACTATCAACCTTATTATTTCCTGCCGTAGCACGAATAAAAACAAACTCTACCGGATATTTTTCTTCTAAAACACCTACCTCATCCCAATCGACTCTTCCCTGAAATTCAGAAACATCAATTCCAATTACTTTTCCTTTATGTTTTTCTAAAACCTGAATATTACGAACATCTGAAAGATGTTTATCAACCTCATCTTCGTCTAAAACTTTGTCCGATTTAAAGCCTAAATAATAAGATAATCCATCACGATAATGATAAATGATACCCACAAAAAGCAACACAAAAAACGAAAAAATGATGAACCGGAAACCTCTCCTGAAAATTGATTTTTTAGGTTTTGCTTTTCGGGAATAAGAAGTTCTTCTTGCCATTCGGATAAAACTACTTTTTCAAAAATTTATTATTTATGACTGATAACAATACATAAAAAATAATAATTACAGGAAGTGCACAAAATTGAAGCAACAAAAGCAAAACAAGAGAAATTACTAAAAATACAATTTGCAGTACATTATCCTTGAAAGTAAACTTTTTAATCTTTAAAGCAAATAGCGGAATTTCAGCATTCAAAATGTAAGCACTACACAAAACAATAACAAACAGAACCCAATGATTTGTCAAAATTTCGAATAGCATGAATGAATCTGAATAATCAATCACTAAAGGCAGGCTCAAAATAAAAAGCGCATTTGCCGGAGTGGGCAACCCAATAAAAGAATCCGTTTGGCGTGTATCAATATTAAAATTAGCCAATCGATAGCAAGATCCCAAGGTTACGATAAATCCTAAAAACGGAATAAAAGCCGAACCGATTACCTCATGAGGATTGGCACTTTTTACAAACAAACTGTACATTACATAACCCGGTACAACTCCACTGGTTACCATATCGGCCAAAGAATCCAACTGAAGCCCAAGCGGACTCGATACTTTAAAAAGTCTCGCAAAAAAACCATCAAAAAAATCAAAAAATATTCCTAAACAAACCATGTAAAAAGCCATTTCATAATTTTTTTCAGAAACAAAAACTAAGGCAACACAGCCACAAAAAAGATTGATTAGTGTAATTAAATTAGGAATATGTTTTTTAATGTTCATCTTTTATATTTTTGAAGATTTAAAGAGCAAATTTAGTATAATAAGTCAATCTTATCTGCGTTTTTAATAGAGTTTTTTAATCTAATGCCCGACTTTTATATTATTTATGAAAAGGAAGAAATAAGCTCGGTAAAAAATTATATTTTTGGTAAAAATTAAACAAGCTCAGGTTTGAAAAAATAAATACGTTGAAAAAAATCTTAGTATTTTTATTGTTTTGTAATTGCACTTCGCATTATGCACAAACCGTTCGGAAATATTCGAATGAGTTTATGAATATTGGTGTTGATGCAGCAGCTTTAGGAATGTCGAGTGCTGTTGTCGCTTCGACTAATGATGTCAATTCTGTTTACTGGAATCCTGCGGGATTGACACATCTTGAGGATCATCAAATTTCGCTGATGCATGCCAATTATTTTGCGAATATTGCACAATACGATTATATTGGATATGCAAGTCCAATTGACGACCGAAGTGCCTGGGGAATTTCGATGATTCGTTTTGGAGTTGATGACATCATGGACACCACACAATTAATCGACAATCAGGGCAATATTGACTACAACCGTATCAGCTTATTTTCTACTGCTGATTACGGCTTTACCTTTTCCTATGCCAGAAGATTACCTATCGAAGGATTTCAATACGGTGTAAATGCCAAAATTATTAGACGCGTAATTGGAAAATTTGCAAATTCCTGGGGTTTTGGTTTTGACTTCGGACTTCAGTTCGAAAAAAACGACTGGAAATTCGGATTGATGTTACGGGATATTACAACTACTTACAATGTATGGAATATTGACGAGGAAGAATACAAAAAAATATCAGATGCTATTCCGGGAGAAAATAATGAATTACCTGAAAGTACTGAAATTACGCTTCCAAAAGCTCAATTAGGAATTTCAAAAAAGTTTGAATTTCATAATGACACCAGCCTTTTGGTTGCCACAAATTTAAATATGCGTTTTGAACAGACGAACGATATTATCTCATCAAAAATGGTAAGCATTGATCCTGCAGTGGGATTTGAATTTGGTTATACCGAACTTGTTTTTTTAAGAGCTGGAGCAGGAAATTTTCAAAATGTAATGCAGTTAGACAATTCTGAAAAATTAAATTTCCAACCCAATATTGGTCTTGGTTTTAAGTATAAAGGAATTCAGGTCGATTACGCTCTTACTGATTTAGGGAACCAAAGTACCGCATTGTACTCGAATATTTTTTCGCTTAAAGTAGATTTAGGAATCTTTAGATAAGGATTTATTATTTAAAAAATCAAATATGAGAAGTTGTACGTTTCGAAAAATAATGTTTCTATTACTATTATACAATTTTAGTTTTGGCCAAAATTTACCATTATCAAAAGAAGCACATATAAGTATTTTAACATGTGGACTTGGTAACGAAACTTATTCTTTTTTCGGACATACTGCCATTCGTGTTGCTGATCCTGCAAACAATATTGATATTGTCTATAATTATGGGGCTTTTGATTTCAGAACACCTAATTTCGTGGCTAAATTTGCTAAAGGTGATTTACAATATTTTGTAATTGCACATTCTTATACTGATTTTTTAAATGAATATAATTACGAAAAAAGAAGCGTTTATGAACAAGAATTGCTTATTTCGCAAGAGACAAAACAAAAACTTTTTGACAACTTAAACACTACCCTGCTTTCAGAAGATCGTTACTATACTTATAAATTTATTGACAAAAACTGTACTTCAATGGTGGTTGACATCATTAATAAAACATTAAATAAAGAGGTAATCACCAAAAAAAGAGATACAGATAAAACATACAGAAGTATTTTATTCCCTTATTTTGAAGGTCATTTTTATGAAAAGTTGGGAACAAGTATCATTTTTGGAACAAAAGTAGATCAATTAGGCACTAAAATATTCCTGCCTTTTGAATTGAAAAACAGTTTAGACAAAACAACTTTTCAAAATCATGCTTTTGTAAGTAAAAGCAAAACAATATTGAGTTTTGAAAAAGAAACACCTGCTTCCTGGTGGAATAACGTTTACAGTTATCTCATTTTGCTTGGTTTTATTATCCTGGTAAACAAAAAATTTATAGATAAAATCTATTTATTTATTTTATCCTTAATGGGAATCTTTTTTGTCTCTATGGGATTTTATTCATTCCACCATGAATTGGCGATGAACTATAACGTTCTTTTATTTAGTCCGCTTTTATTGGCTTTAATTATTTTTTCAGCTATTAATAATAAAAGATGGACTTTTAAATTTGCTGTACTGCATTTGGTTTTATTACTTATTTACACACTTTTTATAATTAACAAAGCGCACTTTTTTATTATACTGCCAATGATAATTACAAGTGGAGTTATTTTAGTAAGGGTTGCTATTAGAAATAAAAAAAGAATTCCTATAATAATCTGAAAAATTATTGTCCTCTGTAGAACAAAACCGTTGTTATGGTTTTGAAAGTAATACTTAAGTCGAGAAATACACTTCTATGTTTGATATAGTATAAATCATACTGCAGTTTTATCAAACTTTCTTCTATTGATTCTCCGTATGAATAATTGACTTGTGCCCAACCCGTAAGTCCTGGTTTTATAACATGACGGGTTTCATAGAAAGGCATTACTTCTGCAATTTCTTTTACAAAAAATGGCCTTTCGGGTCTTGGTCCAATAACGGCCATATCTCCTTTTAAAACATTTATAAACTGAGGCAATTCATCAATTCTTGTTTTACGCATGAACTTTCCAAATGGCGTAATTCTCTTATCATTTGATGTTGCAAAAACAGCCCCATTAGTTTCAGAATTTTCAGTCATCGTCCTGAACTTGTAAATTTGAAATACCCTTCCGTTTTTGCCTACCCTTTCTTGTGTATAAAACAATGTTCCTTTATTCCAAAAGGTATTTGCAATAAAAATCAACGGAATAAAGAAGACACAGAAAAGCAAGCCTGTTAATGAAAAAATAAATTCAAGAAAACTTACCAGTAATAAATACAGTTTATTGTTATTACTGCGGCTAAATGGAAAAAAACGATAAAAATCCCTGGAAATATACTGAACAGGAATACGCTGTGTTTTGCTTTCGTACACCTGTGTATATTCTCTTATAATGTTTCCAGCCTCCAGCAAATGAAGTAAATGCTGGTACAAATCGGCTGTAATACCCTCCGTTTTTTGAGAGGCAATTACAATTTCTGAGATATTATTTTTACTCACAAAAGCTAACAAATTATCTTTTTCAATCTCTTTTATATACTTCAAAGAAAAATCTTCTCCGACTAAAGAATCCGAATTTACAAATCCAATAATTTTATAATGAGGATCAACATTTTCAAGTCCTAAAACAAGTTCATCAACCTGATGTTTATTACAAATCAAAATTACATTTTGTGAAAATCGTTGTGTTGCCAAAAAGTAAACATAAAAAAAACGCCAAATCAACAATGCCCCAAGAATAGTCAAATAAAAAATAAGAATAACCAACCGCTGTTTTGGAAGCTCCGGAGATAAAATTGGTGTAAACAAATACACTAATGAAGCTGTTGTTACAGTTAAAATAACACTTCTAAGTACCTGAAACTGGTTGCTGGCAATCTGAAGATTATACATTTCAAAGATCGCACCAAAACCACTCAGATACACAATGAATAAAACTGGTTTAAAATAATTTGCATTACCCAAATCGAAATACGGATAATAAAAAAGCTGGTCCATTAAATATAAAGCAAACAAAATAAAAGCAATATCAAAAAGTCTAAGCAGTACTTTTCTTTCTGAAATTTCAAAATGCATTTTTTTATTTTTTTGCATGTATCCTGTTTTTTTTTTATTTCAAGTTCTTTAATCTGAGGCAAATGTATTATAAAAAATAGAATTTAATCGCCTGAATTTTCTGCTTTTTCAGGAATTTTAACCTGTACTAAAAGAAGTGATAACGCATAAACAAAAGCAGGCGCAGCTGTTCGCATAGCAGCATGATTAATCGTCAGAAGCCAAAAAAAGTAAAACGATAAAAAATACAGATGCTGTCTATTATTAATATACAAAACAAAGGGAGTTATAAAAAGTATCAATAATCCCAAAACACCAAACAAACCGTGTTCACTTAACATACGAGATATTTCGTTATGTGAAGCAACTTCTCCCCCATTATGCTCTTTCCTTGCTTTTTTCCCCATACCAGCTCCTACGCCTGTAATGGGATTATCGATAAAAATTTTAAGTTCCTCACCCATAATTTTCTCTCTTCCTCCCAAACGATCTTTTTTTGTTCTTCCAATTGCATCCTTATTTGCATAGCGTTTATTAATCAGACCTGATGTTTGCAAAGAACTGTAAGTCCAAATTCCTCCAGCCATTAAAGCTGTAACTATAAAAACTAGAGTAAATTTACTTCTCCCTTTTGCGTTAGAAAAATAATACAATAAAAACAACAGGCAAATAATCATAACTATAGCTGTTATAACACCACCTCTAGAGAAAGTAACAATCGCCCTGTAGCTTATAAATAACAAAAGAATTCCGTTCAAAATCATCCTTTTTTTTGATTTTGAAAATAAAATCAATTGTGCAAAAAAGACAAACATTCCTAAACCCAAAATTGTAGAAACCTGATTAGGCCCAAAACCTCCTGATGTCTCAAAATTTGACTGTGTTCCGGTAACAACATCCTTAACACTTGGATTAAATAAAAATAAATAAACAGCGGTTGTTACAACCGGCAAGCCCATTGCAACGACAACATTTTGTAAATCAGAAAACAAAATTCTTCTTTTATACATGTATATCGCAGATATCGCAAGACAAACTGCCCCGGATAAATTAAAAACTAATAATTTTCGAATGTCTGAATTAAAATCAGCAGTGGATGAGGTTACTAATATACCTGGAATTAATAATAATAAAAACACCCAATATATAAATGCATTAATAGAAAAATTACTGTACACCATCCCTAAAAACATAAAAAAAATCACACTAACCTTAACAAATTCATTATTGAAGTTACCGCCTGTCATCCGCAAAAAAACCTCAACCCCCACCATATACGCTGTTACTAAAAGAACTTCATTATTTTTATTTTTAGTACTATAAACTACATAAAAACCAATTAAAGGAATTAATAGTGCATAAATTTTTGATAAAAACGGCACAACGAAAATTACCAACGCAATTACTGCATGGATTATAAGGAGATTAATATACGATAATCGAATGTTTTTCATTTGAATTCAAAATATTTTACACAAAAAATCAAAAATTCAACCACAAAATATATTGCTGAATAACGGATTCTTCACTAAAATCAGATAATATCTTTTGTTTTAAAGCCAATCCAGCTTCCTTTCTGTAATTATCGTTTTGGATAAATTCAGTAAGGGCAGTTGTAAATTGATTCACATCATTAGATTCTACAATCAAGCCTTCTTTATTAGAAATAATAATTTTTGGTATTTCACCAACATTAGTTGCCACAACCGGCATTTGACACAAACCATACTCCAATAGTGATAATGGCAATCCTTCTGATATCGAAGGCAAAACAGCAATATCGCACTGTTTTAATACAGTACTTACATCTTGTATCGTTCCGTAAAAAAAGATATTTTTTTCTAATTTTAAGTTTTTGATGCTGTTCTTAATTTGGTCCGAATAATCGTCTTCAAAGTCCTTTCCAAACAGATGAAATGTCCAGTCCGGGAATTTTTCTTTAATTATTTTTGCTGTCTCAATAAGCAATTTATGGTTTTTTTGCGGACGAAGATTGGCTACACAAATTATTCTTTTACCTGTAATCCCTTTTAATTCTATTTTTTCATTTGCCTGAAAAACATTTAAAATGAAATTTGGAAAATAAACAACTTTAGAACACCATAGATAAGATTCTGCCCATTTTTTTAATGATTCATTTACCGCGATAGTTCCGGTAAAAAAAAGAGATCCCCACTTTAGCCCCAAATTTTTTCTAGAAGTCAAATTCTGTGAAATTCCGTAATGGTCATGCCAAATAATTTTTAAACTTGGCAGAGTCAATTTTACTAAAACAGCAATAAAAAAAGAAGAACTATGGGCATGAATTATATCAACATTATTATCTTTTATAAACTTTCTTAGTTTAAAAACGGCCTTTACATCAATCCTTTTATGTTTTTCCAAAAATAAATACGGTACTTTTAAATCAATTTGATTTTTCAAAACACCTTCTTTTCTGGTTGCAACTAATGCTGAAAACTCGATTTTTTCAGCTAAAGCATTTGCATAATTCACAGCCATTCTCTCTGCTCCACCAGCTTCCAAAGAGTCTATTATTTGTACTATTCTCATTTTAGCAGCTTTTTAATTTCAGCTTCAAAATATCATTATGTGATAACTTTTTACTCTATTTTCAAATCATCCATTTATAAAGTCCAGAGATTTATTATCTACTCCACTTCTGACAAATATAAACGAAATTGTTACTTTATTTTTTACAATTTATTTGTTTTATAATAATGAAATAAAAAATATTACTTTTACCGAACAAACATCCTTTTATGCAACCTATCATTTCTTTTATAAAAACGGAAAAAGCATTTAGCTTTCTCTTTATATCTATTCTAATATTATCATTAAGAAATTTGTTTATACCTTTACAAGCAGACGAAATTACTTATTTTAAAATTTCTAGCAATATCTTATCCGGAAAATACTACCAAACGGATTATCCTTCTTCAGTAATACCAATAATTCCATTTTTAATGGCTTTTTTTAGTTTTAAAAGTGTCCCTCTTTTAGGGTTTGCTTTGCACAAAATGTTTCACATCATATTAACTGTTTTAGGCTTTCGATTTTGTTATTTAATTTTATCTAAACTTGACATAGACAAAAGAATAATTTACAGTATAATTTTATTAACAGCAATTTCTTCTAACTTTATTTCTTTTCTTCCTTCTCTATATCCTGAAGCTATTATTTTTTTTACATTCTGGGGCTTTTTATATTATTTCAATGAACCTAAAAACATCTCAAATTTCAAAAGACTTTTCTTTTTGTTCATCTTATTAGTTTTTACCCGATATGTATATGCTATTTTAGGATTACTTCTCCTTATTTATTATTATTCATTTATAAAAAAATCTAAAAAGGATTTTTGGAGACTTGTCTTAATATCTCTAATTATTGCTTCTCCATTGTTATTTTGGTTTAAATACATATACAATATAGAATCTCAAAATTTAAGTGAAATCAGTTACTTCAATCGATTTAAAGTTGGTGAAAATCCGCTTTGGTATAATATAAAATGTGGCTTAGGTTTAGAAAAACATTATGAAGTTAGTCGCATTAATGGGATACCTGCATTTATATCTTTATTTGTACCAGTCACAGGAGTAAGGAACTATCTTATTAGTTTCATATTACTTTTTGCTGTATTTTTTGGTCTTTTAAAAAAAATCAAAAACACAATCATTTTAAATTTATTTTTTGCTTTTACTTTGATCATTTTAGGTTTTATTTTGGCCGGGACAGGATTTAGCCGGTATTGGTTAGTATTATTACCTATAATTTATTTAAGTTATTATTTAATTTACAATAAGTACTTCTCAAATCCAAAGTATTTTGTTTTGGTTGCTCAAGTTATTGGCTTAGTTTTGTTTTTAAACGAAATTCGACTAACATTCTTAATCCTAAAAAAAATCCTCTAAGTATGTCGCAAAAATTAATTATTTATATGCCCGCTCTCAATGAGGAAAAAACAATTTTAAAAGTTATTAATTCTATACCAAAAACAATTGTAGGATTTGATACAATTGAAATCTTAGTAGTGAATGATGGCAGCACAGACCTAACGGTGACTGAAGCACAAAAAGGAGGTGCAACAGTTTTAAGTCATAATAAGAATAAAGGAGTTGGCGCAGCTTTTCAAACTGCTATTAATTATGCCTTACAAACAAAAACAGACGCAATTGTTAGTATAGATGCTGATGGGCAATTTGATGTTAACCAAATATCTCAAATGCTGACTCCCATTATAAATAATGAGGCTGATTTTTGCATTGGAGTGCGTTTCTCAAACGGAAAACCGGATAATATGCCTAAAATTAAATTTTGGGGAAATAAGAAAGTTAATCAAATTGTAAGTTTTGTTGGCAAAACTAAAATTCTTGATGCTTCCTGTGGCTTTAGAGCTTATTCTAATGATGCATTGTTGAGTTTAAATTTACATGGCAGTTTCACCTACACTCATGAAACTATACTTGATTTATTAGATAAAGGTTTTAAATTGAGCCAAGTACCTGTGAATGTAAAGTACTTTGAAGACCGTGTATCAAGAATTGCTAATAATTTATTTTTATATGGCTTTAAAACTTCATCCATAATTTTCAAATCCCTAAAAGATTATAAACCTTTGCAATTTTTTTTAAGCATCGCAGCTTTTATTTTGTTATTAGCACTATTTTTTGGTGGTTGGGCATTGATGCATTGGATCATGTATGACACCATTACGCCATATAAAAGTTTTGGTGTAATTGGATTATCTCTCTTAGGAATGAGCGCTATTGTTACTATTTTTGCTTTTATGGCCGATATGCTTGGTCGTATCAGGAAAAATCAGGAAAAAATATTATACCTTCTCAAAAAGACGCACTTTGAAAATCATTAGAAATAAAAAATTTAGGACTGAAATTCTACGTTATATTTATATCAGTATTTTTGGTTACTTATATATATTTCTTTCATTATATATTTTTGTAAACATAATGCATGTTAACAAATCCGTTTCGTTTATGTTAACTTATGCAATTTGGTATTCAATGCTTTATTTTGTCCAACTGAAACTCCTTTTCAAAACAAATCATAACAGAAAAAAGTTAATTAAATTTTGCATTAACCTACTTGTATTTTATATTGCTGCAAATTTCCTATACAACATTGGAATTTATTTCAACTTAGATTATCTTGTATCTACAGCTATAACTATCCTTATATTAATGCCTCTTCGATATATAGTATTAAAATATTATGTGTACAATTAAAGAAAATGTAAAATGAAAAAAATTGATTATTCTAAATTAAAGGCTAATCCTGAGAAAGAAGATTTTTCAGGTAAATACGAAGACACAAACTTTATATCAAAGTTTTTAGTAAACAATTATTTTAAATCAGTAGAAAAATTAGTAGCTAAAATTACACCCGTAAATTCAGCACACGAGATAGGTTGCGGAGAAGGAAGATCTACTATTAAGCTTAATGGAATGATCAGCAATTTAACTGCTTCAGAATTTGTCGAAAATTTAGTCCTAATTGCAAAAAAAAACAATCCAAGCTTAACTATCTTTCAAGAAAGTATTTATGAACTTCAATACGAAAATAACAGTGTCGATTTAGTTTTCTTATTAGAAGTTTTGGAACATTTAGATTACCCCAAATTAGCATTACAAGAATTAAAAAGAGTTTCTTCAAAATTTTTAATTTTAGGTGTCCCTCGTGAACCAATATGGCGTATTTTGAATATGTGCAGATTTAAATATATAAGCGATTTTGGAAATACTCCAGGACATTTAAACCATTGGTCTAAACATTCTATTATTAGATTAATTGAAAAAGAATATGGTAAGGTAATAGCCGTAGAATCACCCTTACCCTGGACAATTGTTTTAGCAAAAAAACACGATTGACAATTAAAAATAAAAACCCATTATTTCTTTAATATTTCTATCAAATTTTTCAATAGTAAACTGTTGAGACCATTTCATACTTTCTGAAGACGCTGTCCGAAAGCCTGATTCATTGTTTATAACTTTTATTATCTCGATAAAATCTATCTCTAAATTGTTTTGCAAAAAAACACCTCTATTTCCATAATCCAACATAGAAGGAACACAAGAAACTTTGGTTACAACCGGAACACAACCCCAAAACATAGCTTCAGCAATAGCTTTTGGCCAGCCTTCGCTTTTAGATGCTAAAATTACAAAATGGCATTTTTGATATGCTTTTTTTATAGTTTCTTTATTTTGGTTTCCGTGTAAAATCACATAATTCTCTAACTGATTCTTTTGAATGTAATTTTCCAAATTTTGTCTTTCAGAGCCTTCACCATATATTTCTAAAGTAATATTTTTTCCCTTTTTAATTAGTTTTTCAACCAATTTTACAGCATAGATTGGATTTTTACCTAAAACTAAACTTCCAACAAAAACAAAATGAATACCTAAATCTAAATTTGTTTTTTTAATTGTTTCCTTCTCTGATTCTGAATATGTAGCAGTAAAAAAAGGTTTAATGTTTATAGATTGATTATCCCATTCCCCATAAACCAAAACCTGCATATTTTTAGTAAAAAAAGTATTACTCAAAATGTACTTTTGCAATTTGTATGTCCAGGGCTGTTTACTTTTAGGATCCCAGTTTCCGGCATATTTTGCTGTTTTTATTTTATTTGGGAAGAATATTTGAACCAGACAACCAATTAATCCAACATTTCCCGGGCATCTCAAATGAATATGATCGGCACTTTTCATGGCCCAAAATATTCTCCAGAAAATTTTCGGCAATTTCAATAATGCCAAAACAATATTCTTAAAATCTATAAGATTGAAATTCGGAATAACTCTAAAATCAATTTTTTTATGATTATAGGGCAAATCAATTGCTGTTATCTCTTTATTTTCTAATGGTGCCACCACTACAAGCTCATCAACATATTTTAACCAAATATTCATTTCACGTACATAAGGTGCATAACCAAAATATTGATTTTCTTTTTGATTGTGAATGACGTGTGTGATAATTACGAATTTCATTAAACTAAATCTTTAATATTTTCATTTAATAGTATTAATTCACGATTTCCTTTTTCATTAAAAACGTAATTCTCATAATACATTTGATAATATTTCATAACATTTTTCGCCATTTCATTTTTTTTATCATCAGACAAAGAAAGTGCTTTATTTATTATTTCCGCAATCTCAGAAAGGTCACGATAAACCAAACAATTCAAATCATTTTCTAAAGAGGGATTAAGCCAATGAGGATAATTTAAAATTGGAATTACCCCAACAGACATCGCTTCTAAAACATTATGACACATGGGCATTGTCATTCCCGGAGCACAAAAAATAAAATCAGCAGATGAGAGATAATACCGCCATTTTTCTGTAGGAATTGCTCCTGATTGCCATTTCATTAAGGTAAATCTGTTCTTAAATTTACCTGACTCTAAGCCTTCTATTAATTCATCTCCCGTGATTTGAATTAATTTATCAGATCTTAAAACTGCTTTATAGATTTCCCATCTATTGTGTAAGCCAAAATTATCCTGAATGACATTTGTATTATAAATTTTCTCATCAAAATTACCACTCATTAAAATTCCAATTCGTTTTGGCAAAATTTCAGACTCTTTTTGCAAATAATTAGCAGGATGCATGATGTATGGCAATGCATTTTCCTGATAATCATCAGAAGAATATATTTTTCTGTAATTGTAATTAACTCTGAAATCAGCTTTTTTATGGTGACTGAAAATTTTAAGTTTTGTTGTTTTTGAAAATGGTTTTTCAAAATAAATATAATCGAGTTCATTAAACCATTTTGCCAAAAAAAACATTCTCAATAATGAAAATTTCACAACGATTGGTTCCTTATAAACTTCATGGATTCTAAAAAAAAGATTAAGATAAGTTCTAACTTTTGTGCGATGATTTAAGTTAATATAAATCACTGGTTCATTCTGATCATAAAATCGAACATACGAATAGTTTAACCTAAACTCTTTGATTTTTTTTAGAATCTTCTTTTTTAATATAAATATCATTTTTGTTTTGGCTCATTAAAAAGTAAACTACACCATCCTACAGTCCTGCCTATTGCTTCTGTAAAAGCTTGTTTTTTGTTGTTTCCTTTTATTATATTGGTAAAACGGATTAAAGTTAATAAAATCGTTATGGCATTCCACTTCAAACGATCTGTTATATTTGGATTTGAATTTTTAACACGCCAAACATACCATCCGTTTCGTACTACCATTTTTCCGTATTGATATTTATTGGGACGACCTGATTCAGCATGAAAATGAGAAAGTTTTGCAGCAGTATTTAAGTATAATTTTCCCGTTTTTGAAACTCTTATTGTAAAATCAGCATCTTCATATAAACCATATCCTTGAAAATAAACAGAAAATGAAAATTGCTCAAAAACTGATTTTCTAAACGACGAAACTCCTCCCATCAATTGTTCTACCTCATATACTTTATTTGTTGGAGGCAAAAAACCTACACTCCTGCCATGTGAAAATGAAGAAGAGAAACCAGGTGGGCAATCACTGTCCAAATTCAGTTTTTTTCTTAAAACAAACCTACTGCCATCTTTACGTTTCCATCCGTCAAAATAAAATTCATTTATTTTTGGGGAATAATTCTCTTCTACTTTTATCCATTCGATTTCATTAGAAATATATCCTCCTACACCTAAAGCTTCCGGATACAACTTATATGTACAAAGCAAATTTTTAAAATAATCTGGTTCTAAAACAGTATCGTCATCTAAAAAACAGACAATATCAATATCCTCAGCCACTTTCGAAATCCCAAAATTTCTTTGTTTGGTAAGACCTCTGTTTTCTTGATTTACCAAAGAATACTTTAAATGGTCAAATCGGTTTTCATTTAAAACAACTTCAGTCAGATTATTTGTCGAACCATCAATAATCAAAATTTCATCCGGATACAATGATTGTTTTTGAACCGAATCTAATAATTTCAATAACGGTTGCGGACGCATATAGGTACAAATAATTAACGAAAATTTCATCTCTGATTTTTTAGTTGATTTGCCCAGTATAAGCTTCTACTCCATTGCTTTTTAAAATTAAAGAAATAGCTGATTGGATTTTTTATTGGCTGCACTTTATAAAATTTAAAAAACAAAATCGTTTTATAACCCGATATTTGCTTTTCATTTAAATGTAATATCTTATACAGCATAACGGTTGGTGATGGTTTAGGCTGAATCTCATCATTTTGCCATCCCAAAACTGGCTTGGTTCTGAATCCGCCAATTGGTGCTTTTAAATGGATGATTTCCGGGTTTGGAAAATACAAAATGTCAATTCCTAAATTCCTTAATTGCATTCCAAAATCACTATCTTCTCCATAACCAAACTCAAAACCTTTTCTAAAAGAAACTAAATTTAACAAATCAGACTTCAAGAAACTATTGCCCGAACCAAAAATAGATGATTGAATCACTTCATTAACTTGTTTTTTTTCATTTAATCTCAAATAGGAATTACTGGCAACTTGGGTTCCGTATTTAATACAATTCTCTAATGTTTTAGCAATTAAATCACTGTTAAATCTATTATCATCATCATTTAAAAATACCCATTCGCTTTTTACTTCGGCTAAAGCCAAATTCCGGGCATTACATGCTCCTGCCTGATGTGTAAAAATATGTTTAATTTCAAAATTCCATGTTTCATTTGTAAGATAATCCAATTCCGAAACACTTTCAGGATTTGGGTTTTGCTCAACAATTATAACTTTTTCGGGAAAATGGGTCTGATTTGACAAATCTTTTAAAACATCATGCAAATATTGCTTTCTACCGATGGTAGGAATGATAACATCTATAGTTCCTGACTCAACTACTTTTTTTACTGACTCAACTTTAATATTATCTAATAAGTCGTTTTTTAACTTTCTTCGGGAATAAAGCAGTGAAAAAACAAAAGGCAAAATGAGAATTTTTCTTTCGTAAAAAAACAAATTCAAAAACAATAAAAATGACCAACGCGTTTTATAATGTTGTTTTACAAATCGAAATAAAATAAAATTACTGCTTTTATGAATTTTATTTAAATGAGGTATTCTCTTTAACAATTTTGGTTCTGAATAACACAAAAGACCTTTTGACATTGCGAGTTTTGCCAAAGAATGCAAAAAATAATCCAGATTGTCTGAAACACTTATGTTCTTTTTCAAAGCTAATAAAACACTAGCCTGAATTCCTCCAACGTAACTACTCATTTGCCAGGTAGGATAAGTAACTTTTTTATCGCTATTTATAAAAACAGATTCTTCTACATAGCCAATAGCATCTGATAAAAATGAATTTTTTAATGGATTATAAGAAGCCATTATCTTTTTATGATGAAAAATGGCTTCAAATTCAGAAAAATTCAAACTAGATTTTAAATCAATATAACACCAAATTACTAACTCTTCAGGAAAAGCAGTTGCAATTTCAAATAAAGTTGCTGCGATATTTTTACCCAAAAAAGGCAAATTTTTATTGTCATTACTAACGCTAATTACTTTATTGTTTTCATGATATACAATTATCATCTTTCTCTGTTTTTTTGGCTAATTACTTTTTTGTAAAATTCTATGTTCTGATTGGCTATTACATGTATATCAAAATATTTTTCTACTTTATTTCTCGCCGCTTGTGCTAATTTATGACACAAAATCTCATCCTCCAGACAATTATTAATTTTTTGCGCAAAATTCTCATGATTTGCCGGATACTCTAAAAAGCCATTTTTACCATCATCAATCATTTCCTGAGCCCATCCCACATTTGAGGCTACGATTGGTTTTTTCATTGCCATAGCTTCCAGCCACGAAACCGGAAAAGCCTCTGCAAAAGAAGGAAAAACACAAACTGTTGCCTGTTTAATTTTTTCTTTTATTTCGATATACGGAACGCTTCCCAAATACTCTGTCTGTTGCCCTGCCTTGTCTGAAAATAATTCCTGCATCATTTGCCAGGTAGAAGAATTTCCTGAAATAATATCCGGAACATCCCTCCCAATCAAAATTAATTTGGCTTCAGGATTATTTTCTATTACTTTATTGAAAATCAATGGCAATTCTAAAAGTCCTTTTTTTCGAATTAGACTTCCAAAATACAGTATCGTTTTCTGTTTCGGATGATCTTCATTATTTGCCTGAAATAAATTAATATCAATAGGGTTTGGAATGATTGTAAATTTCTTCTTCAAACCAAAAATCATATTTGTGGTATCCGCTGTAAACTGACTCACAGACAGTAATCCATCAGCATTTTGTAATGCTTTTTTTTCATGAAACTTATTAACCCTTTTTACCTTACGATTATCCAAATGACAAAAATAGGTGTCAGACCCGTTTAATCTTATAATTAACGGACATGATTTGGGTTTTATAAATGATGAAATACCGGTCCAGTCTGCTGCTTCAACCAAATCAATTTCATTATTAATATGTAGTTGATTGATTATTTTTTCGATTTTTTTTCTTGTCAAAAACCAGGATAAACCTTTAAACTTAATATTTTTTATTTGCTGAATATGAATTCCGTCATCATTAAATGCGCCATCTTCTTTTTGTCCATATACTAATATGCGCACCGAAACTCCTTTAGCTAAAAGCCCAATTGCTAAATTTTTAATACTTGTCCCGATTCCGCCTGAATTTCCTGTTTTCGAGTGTGGGTATTCCGGAGTTAAAAAAGCTATTTTCATTCTTATTTATTAAAAAAATCTTTTAAAATTTTCATTGTAAACATTTTGGCCCCCGCATCTGTCATGTGACCACAAGACGAAAAGTATTTATTTTCTACCACTACGTTTTCATAATTATGAATTTCGGGGTACGCTTTTTTCACTTTATCAAAATAGTTCATTCCCACTACATTCTCGCACATTGGCGTCATTACAGCAATAAAATTGATATTATTGTCTCTACAAATATTCTTGATTTCTTCGTAATATTTGTTACGTTTTAAAGGTTTTAGATTGAGAATATTATTTTTCATGTTACCATTTTGGTGTTTCGCTAATGGGTAATATCCTAAATTATCTAAAGCATTTGTTTTTTCTCCAGTTACAATTTTATAAGTTTCTCTAAATCCAATTTTACCATCATATTTTACATATCTGTAAAAAGGGATATAATACAATTCATTAAAATTTTCCTGAGTTTCGAAATGATTTTTTATTACAGCTGAATTGTGAATATAAGGTAAAAATTTGGCCGAAATCCCTTCTGATTCGTGGTCGTTTGAAAGATTTAAATCGGCTTCCAGAATTACATTTTTGATTGTATATTTTCTTTCAATCATCAATTTCAGCATCAGGGAAGCTTCAAACAAATGCCCTCCGCTCATTCCGTAATTAAATGTTTTTAATCCTTTATCCTCAAACATTTTTGAAACAAAATGATTATTAGCCCGGGAGGAACCCAAAATTACGACATCATAATTTTGCTGTTTTGAATTAAAAACTGTTTCAATTTTTCCTCTGTTTTTAGATTGTAAAAAAACACACGTATAAATTCCGTCTAAAACTATAGCAATTAGCAGAACTACAACAAGGATTTTGGCTATATAAATTAGAAAATGCTTCATTAAAACTGAAAATATATAAATTCTTTATAATCTGAAAAAGTACCAAAAGCCATAATAGCTATAATGGCCAAAGCTAATTTTAACAGGCTTCTTTTTCCTGAAATAGGTTCAATTTTAGTCCGGTTATTCCATTCTACCAAAACAAATAATCCAATCATAAGAAGTAATTCGTAACTGTATCGTTCGTTGTCTAAATATTGAAAACCAAAATCTTTACTGGTAAAAATTCGTTTTAAATACAAAACAGCATCTGTTATAGTTTTAGCTCTAAAAAATACCCACGCAATGCAAGTAATTAAAAAAGTCGAAAGAATACTAACCAATGTCTTCACAGAATTAAAGTTCCATGAAAGCGCTATTGTATCCATATTGTTTCGATTACTACTGCGCAAAAGTAACGGTAGAAAATAAACTGCGTTTATAAATCCCCAGGCTATGTATGTCCAATTGGCTCCATGCCAAAAACCGCTAACTACAAAAATGATAAAAGTGTTTCTAATTTTCATCCAAAGTCCGCCTTTACTTCCTCCTAAGGGAATGTACAAATAATCACGAAACCAGGATGAAAGTGAAATGTGCCAGCGACGCCAAAATTCGGCTATATCTCTTGAAAAGTAAGGATAATTGAAATTTCTCAATAAATCCAAACCAAATAATTTTGAAGTACCTAATGCAATATCCGAATATCCTGAAAAGTCACCATAGATTTGAAAAGCAAAATAAATGGCTCCCAGAATCAATGAAAAGGAATTCATAGAAGGATAATGATCGAAAATGGCATTAGCGTAAGTAGCACAAGTATCAGCAATGACTACTTTTTTAACCAATCCCCAAATAATTTGATAAATGCCTTCTTTGGCTTTTTCAAAATTAAACTCACGTTTTACTTTTACCTGAGGCAATAAATGAGTGGCTCTTTCGATTGGACCGGCTACCAGAAGCGGAAAGTAACTTACAAACAGTGAATAATCTACAAAATTATATTCGGCTTTAATTCGCTTATAATAGATATCAATTACATACGATAAACCGTGAAACGTATAAAATGAAATTCCGACTGGAAGAATTACATTCAGTAAAATTGGACTCGCCTGTAATCCAACTGAATTTAATAATTCTGAAAATGAAACGGAAAAAAAGTTATAGTATTTAAAGATTCCTAAAAACCCTAAATTGACTAAAATACTGAGCCAGAACCAAAACTTACGGCTTTTCTCAGATTTTCCTTTTTCTATCTGAATTCCGGTATAATAGTCTAAAAAAGTTGAAAACACCAATAAAAAAAGGAATCTCCAGTCCCAACATGAATAAAAATAGTAACTGGCAATAATTAATAAAGCATTTTGGCTGCTTTTTGTTTTATTGAATACAAACCAATACAAGAAAAAAACGATTGGCAAAAAAACAGCAAATGCTATGGAGTTAAAAAACATAAATTAATTTATATAAAAAAGCCAAAAGTACTAAAATCTTTGGCTTAGAATAGCTTCAATACTTTCCCAAATCCTGTTAGAAGCATTTTCCGGAGGATCCTGATTAATTATTTCGAACCAATTTTGGGCCTTGTTGACAATTTCATTTTTTTGTTCTAAACCAAATTTAATTTTGTTCGCTATTTCATCTGGAGAATTTAACCAAATAACCGCCTTTTCATCAGACATGGAACGAAAATGAACATAATTATAAATTTTAGAAACTGACCAGTTTTTGTCTATTTTATTTGGCACATCATAATTAAGAAATGCACATGGTTTTTTGAAACATGCATAATCAAACACCATTGACGAACCCAGATTAATTACCATTTCAGTATGATATATTGTATTAACCTGCAACGTATTATCTGCCTGAGTTGGCAAAATAGTATTCCATTCTTCTCCTGTTTTTTGCCATAAAGGAACTATTGGAGTAATAATGTCTTTATTTTTTTCTAAAACAAAATCATATCTATTTGAGAAATCTACAGGGCATCTTCTAAAAATAATTCCCAAAGAACTTCCCTGATTATTTAATTCACGAACCGCTTGGGCAACATTATTCAGATACTGAGGGTCGTCTGGACAAGTTGTAATATCATCACCGGAATAACAAATATATTTTTTGTTTAAATCGAGATGGTGCTGTTTGTAAAATTCCTCTTTTGGAATCAATTTGTTTTTATCAAAGTGAATTTCAAACTGTGGTGTTCCAGTAATAGAAATTTGATTTTCTTTGATATAAGGATAATAATGTAGTAATTCCCTTTTCATGTGTTCACTCCATACAAAATAAAAATCCGTTTCAACTACCATAGTAGCCTTTGGCAAATTATCCCATGAAAAAATAAATGTTGCTGTAGGAATCCCTATTTTTTTTGCTGCTAATAAAGGTGCAATTGCTAAAACCGGGCGTTGATTGGTACAAAAAACAAAATCAGGTTTTTCATCTTGAAGTATTTCTATGCAGTTATTGTAATATGGGGTACTACTTTCTAAGTTTTTAATTTTTTCACGAATTTTTTCTAATCCTTTAGGTGAAGAATGAGTCGCAATTAAAAATTTAGTTACCAGATTTTTCACGGCTGGCCTTATTTTTTTATATGTAAAAGGGAATCTATAGGTATTATAAACTGTATCTTTTTCAGTCTTAATACTCAAATTAAGTTCGATATGCTTTCTTGCATTTTTATAACTATCGGTTAATGGATTCGATTTCGCGCCTTTGATTTCGATTTCATCAAAACCCAATGTCGTCAAATCAAATGGTGTATTATTCCAATACTTAATACCAAAATTTTTGTCTAATCCAATTTTGTAAAAATTTGAAAAAGCAAAATTTCGAAGTCCGATACCATCAGGCAATAAAATAAAAATCTTATTATTGTTTTTCACTCTTATCTTAATAAAAATAAATATACTGTTTAAATGCTAGATAGCTTTTTTTGGTATAATATAATTAAATCTCTTTAATTTTCTCCTGACTCTTCTTATTTGAAATTTAACCTCAAATAAAAAATCATATATCATACCTTTTAAATAAAAAAGAATGTATCTAGATTCTAACATTACATCTTGATCATCAAAGCTTATCCATCGTTCCGGAAAATAATCAAAATCATTATGATGTTTGGCAAATGAACCTCGAAAATTTTTTATTGGTCTTACTATTTTAGTCTCTTTTTGTTCTCCTAGCCATGCTATCCACCATGAGAAAGTTGAATTACTAATAACAAAATCATCACATTTTGATCCTAAAGCCAATTGCTCAATAGCGGACAAATTTTCCAAAAAAAAACTATTTTTTAAAAATGAAAAATGATATTTACAATAATTAATATCATCGCTTGTAAAAATTAAATTTCTACTTTTCCAATCTGGAAAATTAGAAATAATGCTTTTTAAATAAAACTGGTGAGATAGTTGATAATAAAAAGGATGCTTTACAAAATCTCCCCTTCTAACAGATATTAATATTGTTTTTTTTTTAAAGAGATATTTATATTTTAAACAAAGTTCCTGATCAAATATTTTTTCAAACTGAAACAACTCTTTTACTAGATTTAATTTAAAATATTTTTCAGACTGTAGCCATCCGTCGATGTTGTAATTTTTATCCTCTAAATTCCAATCATAAAAACCATACCTTTCCTCTTTAAGTAATTCAAAATCAATATTTAAATTTTGCTTAAAAACAGGAAGTGGTTTTTCAAAATATTTTGAATAATCCCAATTAGGAAAAGAACATTCATGGCTAAATTTTTCGGCTAAACTCATTGTTGAAGCTATTTGAAATAGCTGATTTCCCAATTTTCCTTTATTACCTAATCTAGAAAATGTTATCATAATTATAAATCTTTAAACTGTTTTTGATGATTTAATTTCCATATTTTTTCTTTAAGAAGACATTCCAAAAAAAGTGTATTGCTATTTCCTTCTCCAAAATTATTATCTGAATATTGAATTTTGTGCAATTCTATTATGGAAAGTCCTTCATTTATGCCTTTTTCAGAATAATCGACATTAATAATATCTGCATGTACAGCCCTGTTTTGCTGGCGGGTTCCAATATTAATAATTGGAACTCCATAATAAGGTGCTTCGCGAATCCCGGCACTACTATTACCTATAATAAACTGACTGTTTTTCAATAATGTTAAAAAGTATTCAAATCGAATTGAGGGAAAAATTCTGAACCGGTCATTATACTTTAACTTTTTGTAGGCATCCATAATAAACTGGCTTCCTAAATCATTGTTTGGAAAAATAACCACATAATTATGATTGTCTTTCAATAAGCAATCTACAAAAGAATTTGCATGCTGCTGCATGAACTGAAATTCAGTAGTTACCGGATGAAACATTACAATGGCAAATTCCTGAAATGGAATTTCATAATACTCTTTTACGACATTTAATTCCGGTAATTGGCTGGAAAACATAATATCGATATCCGGAGATCCAATTATAAAAACCGATTCTTTTACTTCTCCCATTTGAATCAGCCTTTGTTCAGCTTCTTTATTTGATACAAAATGTATGTGGCTTAATTTACTCACACTGTGCCGAATTAACTCATCTACGGTTCCTGAAATTTCGCCACCTTCTATATGAGCAACCAAAATATTATTTAATGACCCAACAATTGCTCCTGCAAGTGTTTCTACACGATCACCATGAACCACTATCATATCAGGATTGATACTTTTACAATAACCCGACAAACCTTCAATAGTTTTAGCCAATGTTAAATCCATTGTGGTTTCGTGTGTATGATTCTCGAATGTAAATACATTTTTAAAATTACAACGTTCAATTTCTATCAATGTATAACCATAGATTTCCTGTAGATGCATCCCTGTTACAAAAACAAAAACTTCAAAATCAGGCTGTGCTTCCAGAACTTGAATTAATGATTTTATTTTTCCAAAATCTGCACGGGTTCCAGTAAGAAAAAGGATTTTTTTCATTGATTTAAAGCATTATTTTTTTAACTTTCTATAAATTTCCAGTCTCGTTTTTAAAATTAAAATATCATAGATTAATGTCTTGAAATAATTTTTTGTGTTTATGACAATAATTTTCTTGAAAAAAGATGCTACAATTACAACGACACTTTGGTATTTTTTTTTGTGTAATAAATACTCTGAAATTGTTTCATTTTTATACCTTAAGATATTTGATTTTCTACTCCTTTTTATAAAATAAAAAAAAGTTTCATTTAAATCTAAAATTTCAAACCCTTTATTAGCCACTCTTTCAGACCATTCTTTGTCTTCAATAGCAGATAGCCTTTCATCAAATTTAAATTGCTCCCATACTTTTTTATTTACAAGAGCACAGGCTGTCATTAATCCATAATGTAAAGGTTGAAAAACGATGAAATTATTTTTAACGGCCCTCTTATAATTCTCTATACTATTTATGTATCTGATTCCAGCAATTTTTTCTTTGGATTTTAAAGCAGTAATGGAATTTTTAAAAAAACTTTGACCTATTGGAATTGCATGTGAGCTAAGTAGCAAAACGTAATCTGATTTAGCTGTTTCAATACCAAGATTAGTTGCCCCGCCATAACTAAAGTCTTTTATATAAACTACTTTACATTTATATTTTTCAGCTATACTTACACTATCATCTGTTGAATAATTATCAACAATTATAATCTCTGTGTAATCCTCAGAATAAACTTTTGTAACGATAGATAAAACATTTTCAAGCGCTTTTGCCTCGTTTCTATTTCTAATTACTATCGATATCATAGATTTTTATTAAGTATTATTTAAAATCAGAAAAATCTAATTGCTCATCATTACTAATATCTCTCACTGCAATTTTATCTATCAAATCATTAAAATGCTCGGCCAGAATTTTACCTGTTCCCGGTCGTTTTACCCAGATATTTTCTTTAGATAATTTTTCTCCTTTTTTAATTGGCTTTATAGCACAAACTGTTGCAAAAGCAAAATCAATTGTAACTTGTTCTTCCAAAGCCGGTCTTTTGGTTCCGCCGCGCATCAGAGCTATTTCTGCACTTGAAACAATTAATTCCTGACAGGCTTTTTCATCCATACTACATACAATATCCGGACCTGAACGCTGCATGTGGTCTGTAAAATGTCGTTCCAAAATACTTGCACCAAGAGCTACTGCTCCTAAACAGGCATTATTATTCAAAGTGTGATCAGACAATCCAAACACTTTATCCCGAAAAGCTTCATGCATCTCTATCATGGCACCAAAACGAACCAAATGAATTGGTGTTGGATATAAATTTGTTGTATGCAATAAAGCAACAGGAATATTATGTCCATCAAAAATAGCAACCGCTTTTTTAATACTTTCAATCGTATTCATTCCTGTACTTAAAATAACAGGCTTCCCAAAAGAAGCTATATGTTCTAATAGTGGATAATTATTGCATTCACCAGAACCAATTTTATAAGCAGGTATATCAAATTCTTTCAAACGGTCTGCAGCGGCACGCGAAAATGGCGTAGAAATAAAAATCATTCCTTTACTTTCTACATAATTTTTAAGTTCAAATTCATCCGCTTCATTCAAAGAACAGCGTTCCATGATTTCGTAGATAGAAACATTAGCATTACCCGGAATCACTTTTTTTGCTGCTCCGCTCATTTCATCTTCTACAATGTGAGTTTGATGTTTGACTACCTCAACGCCAGCTCGTTTTGCTGCATCAACCATTTCTTTGGCTACTTGTAAAGAACCTTCATGATTAATTCCGATTTCGGCAATAACTAAAGGTGGGAAATCCACTCCAACTTTTCTTCCTGCAATTTCTATGAATGGGTTCATAAAATATGTTATGATTTATATTTTTATATGTTTATTGAAAAAATATTCTGCGTAATCAAAATCTTCCTGCGTGTCTATGTCAACTTTGGCAAAAATAGAATCTACCAGAAAAGGGAAGGCATTTTCAGAAATTATTTTATCTTCTAAAATCAATTTACCCTTACTAATATAAAGCAATCCGTTTTCATAAAAAAGTGGCTCTAAATCCTGACTGCGCTGACCTATTTCATAATTAAAGGGAATGAATTTTTGATTCTCTATTTTGCCAAATTTTTGATGATTCTGGCTTACAGTAAATAAACTATCATGCTTTTTTTCCTGATAATAATTGAAAGATTCTTTTAGCAAACTTTGCGGTCTTAACGGATTTGTAGGTTGCAAAAGAATAACATTTTCTATTGTATCATCGATCTGTTGCAATACATTTTTCAAAGCAGAAACTGTAGGTTCCAGATCTCCTGATAGTGATTTTGGTCTGTCAATTACTTTTGCTCCATATTGCGATGCTACATTTTTTATTTCATCATCATCAGTTGATACGTAAATTTCATTAATTATATCGCTATTTGCCTTAGCGTATAAAATACTATGAGCAATCAATGGAATTCCTCCAAGCAATTTTATATTTTTTTGAGGCAATCTTTTAGAGCCTCCACGAGCCGGAATAATAGCTATGGTTTTCATCTATTTCAATCTGTCTTTTGCATTTTCAATAATTTTATTCATACCTGAATTCCAGCTTTGAGTTGAATATAAATTATCCGGAATTACAGTTTCTTTTATTTCTTTTTGATTAAGAAATTCTAAAACAGCATCTTCCCATTCTTGCTGAAAATGCGAATTTTCTATTAACCTTCCTAACTTTCCATATTGCAAAACTTCCGGAACACCTCCTATTGCCGAAGCAATACAATAACATCCTGAATGCATCGCTTCTATTAAACTCATACCAAAACCTTCATGCCAGAGTGTGGGAAATAAATAACAATCGGACATTTGATAGTATTTAGGCAATTCATTATTTGAAATTTTTCCCAAAAAATGAACTCCTTCAATTTGTATATTTCGTGTGGCTCCAACAACCAGCAAAGCTGTATCTTTATTTTGTAAATGAATCTTTTTCCAAACTTCCAATATAAAGTCTAACCCTTTTTTTGGAAGATCTTTAGAACACCAAATAAATACTTTTTTATCTTTTAAATCTAATTCGTTTTTAAAACGCAATTTTTCCTCCAAAGAAATTTTATGAAACTTTTCAGTATCAATTCCATTATGCAGTATTGAAAATTTACAGGGCAAAATCGTATAACAATCCTTATGTACCTTATAACTGTCGTGCGTAAGTAAAATCATTTCGTCTATACTTTCAAAAAACCATCTGCCATGAAAATTTTCTAAAAAAGGTGGAAATCCATGATAAAAAAATTGAATTTGGCAATTTCCCCTCAAACCATTTTTAATCAAAAATTTCTGTAATGGCTTGATTATTCCAAAATTATCAACAATCTGGATAATATATTTTTCATTCGGCTTGACTACCCGCCTAAGTGCTTTTAAATATCCTGTATATGTTTTTTTAAAGAACTTTCTTTTTATTTTATCAACTATATTTTCAGAAACAAGTTGATATTTTACAGTATCAAAATGACGCTCTGGCTTATGGCAAATTACACAATCTATTTGGTGATTATTTTTTAAATAATTGTAATACATTGTAGTCCAACTGCCTATTTTAGAATAGGGCAGCGGAAATTGTGATATAAGGATTACTTTTTCCATTTAGTTTTTGAAAATTAACGCGTCTTTTTTATTTTAAAACTTATACTTTTTAGATCATTACTGACTTTATAGGTATAAGGAAATTGATGATAAAATGAAATAATATGTAAAAGCAGTTTATCATTAATTTCTTTTAAACTATAATATTTTGGCACTTTTTTACCTATTCTATTTTTGAATTTGTACTTTAAAGAATTTTGAAAATCATCTTCGACAAAACGAACTGATAAAATGCTGTTTTGAAATCGTGGAAGCTCAACAAACAAAAAATGTTCGATTACTTCTGTCTTATTACTCAAAACCAACTCATTATCAAACCCCTCCAATGCATTAAAGTCCGACTCTGAAATTACTTCTCCCCAAATTTCTGAATTTACATTCTCAATTTCACTTTCAGAATTATATTTTAAATGACAGTGATTTATTTCTACTATTCGGGATAATTGCAATTCTGTATTTAATTGTAAAGTTTCCCTGTTTCTGTAATTTGTATGCCATTGATGCAGCATCAGGACTTTTTGATCATAAAATACTAATTCACATCCTGTCTTTCTTATCCGATTATGAATTTCAGTATCCTCAGCTCCCCAAAAATGAAAAAATTCATCAAATCCCTGTATCTTTTTTAGCCACTGAACCGGAAAAAGTGTCATTCCTGTAGCCTCTTTAGTACTTAAAAATTTAATATTATAGTCATCATAATTGACACTCTCCTTCTTATTTTCATCATCTGACATGTAACCTACCTGAAAATAAGTGGCTTTGTCAGGATTGCATTCTTTTTCTAAAATTGATGTGAATTCTGGATGAAAAATCATATCTACATCAGCTGTAAAACAATATTCAGAATCAAGAGCTTTCAAAACATAATTAAATGCTTTGCTTTTATTCCATGGCTGATGAGCAGTATTTAAATAATAATATTGAATAAATAAATATTCTTTTGTCAAACTCAATACCTCATGAGCAATAGACAACTCAGATCCGTAATCGACAAAAACAACCCTAAAATTCTGCTTTTTTTGAGAAGCCAATGAATCGAGAGATCGCTTGATACGACTAATCTCTCTGTTTCGGTATGCATATAAAATAGTTATCATCTCAAAAATTTATAGCTTTACTTAGCTGGTATAAAAATCCTGTTATAATTAAAAATTAAACTCTCAGAAATATTTTTAATACTTTAAAAAGTACCCTTTTATTTGTTCCGTAATATTTTAAAAAATGATACAAAAACTCTAAAAACTGTACTTTTAATCTCTCTTTGTGGGAATTATATTTTGTTTCTCCCTTACTGGTCAATCCGTTTAAATCATATATGGCAAACGGAACGTTTAAATGAATAAAATTAATTTTTGCCTTAAATAAAACAAAATGCATTTTCCAGTCTGAAATATATTTTAAATTTTCATCAAAAAAATTATTCTTAAAAACCGAGCTATGATAAATTACCGCCTGTTGGCATATTGTATTTGTAAATGCAAACTTTTCATCTATTTGTAGCGGATATTCAACCTTTTTTTTAGTTTCATTATCCTGATCCAAATATATCGGCGCATAATACACCGCTTTTTGATTTAAATTTAAAACAATGTTTTTTAGTATTTCATCATTCAATAATACATCTCCACTATTCAAAAACAATAAATATTCTCCTGTCGCTTTTACTATCCCCTTGTTCATGGCATTATAGATACCGTTATCGGGTTCACTTATCCAATAATTTAAATTCTGATCCTGATTTTGTAGATATTCAGCACTGCCGTCAGTAGATCCTCCATCAATAACAATGTATTCAAATTCCCTGTAAGTTTGATTAATTACACTTTCTACAGTTTTTTTTAACCCTTGGCTATCGTTGTAATTGATTGTAACAATTGATAGTTTCAACATTTATTCTGTAATTTTAAATTCTTGTTTTATTCTGTCAAAAATTATCATAGGCGGATAACCAAACACAGATTCTTTCTTTTTATTAATTTTCAAATAAAAAAGTTTATCATACATTCTCTGCAAGAGTTTCAGATGCAATTTGTGAATGATATCATCCTGTTTTTTTATTCGTTCAACCTTTTTTCTTTCCTCATTTGATAAAACATTATTAACCTCATTTTTTATTTTATCGCTTGCCTCTTTAAAATATGCCTCTTTATAATCTAAAGACAATTGGTTTTTTGATCTCATTCTAAAACCTGCCAGTAAAGCATTTGTAACAAATAGTTTTTCATGTCTAAAAAAACGAATCCACAATTCCAGATCACTTGCATATTTCATTTCAGTATCCAATTTTGCTCCGGAGATATTCCACAAAGACCGTCTCCAAAAAACAGATTCCTGTTGAATCCAATGAAAATTTCCTAAATAATAATTCAGCTTAGACCATCTTTTGACTTTACTGACAGCTATTGTCCTTCCCATTTCATCTAAAGTAGACGGAACTCCCTGCAGCCAGTTTACACCTTTCAGGTTAAATATTTCTGCTACTGTAAAAAAAGCTTTTGGATGATACAAATCGTCTGAATTGATCCAGGCCATAATTTCACCGGTAGATTTGTCAAAGCCTTTTTGGACTGCTTCATAAAGACCGTTATCCGGTTCACTTATCCAATAGGCCAATTGGTTTTCATATTTTTTAATTATAGCAATTGAATTGTCTGTACTGCCCCCATCAATAACAATGTATTCTAAATTAGGATAATTTTGAGATAAAACCGATTGAATGGTTTGTTCTAAATATTCTCCTCCGTTAAAATTTGGTGTTACGATTGATATTTTGGGATAATTCATTTTAATTAATTCCTTTAATGATACGTATCAATTTTTGGTATTTTGAACAAAAAATACGTTTTAAAATTCAAAATCTCCAGGGGTAAATTCAAATTTTTTTATAAATATCATCCAAAAAGAAATCTATATTTAGTTTTTTTTCAAATGCCATCCGTGCATTGTTACTGTAATATTGATAATTTGTGATAATTTTCTCTATTGCAATGGGGATTTCAATTGGACTATTTACAGTTATGCCTATATTATGATCTTCAACAATTTTCTCTAAACCTTCTAATTTTGAAACTATTATTGGTAAACCATATTTTATGTATTGGTATAATTTGCCCGAAGCAGCACCAATTGAATTAAAATTCTCATCTATATTATCTGTTTTATAGATAACTAAACCAATATGGGCTGAATTAAAAATCTTATGCAATTCTGAAAATGCTACCGGATCTAATGATAAACAGAGATTATCTTTTCCTGCAACTCTAACATTTTCCAGATAGGACTGACCAATTCTATCATTCTTTATTCTATTATGAAATATAATTTTTGTCTTGCTTTTAAAATTATAATCTCCTGCTGCTTGTGCAATTTCATAACTGCATACTTCATCGCAAATCATACCTGCCGATAAAACTATTGTAGTTTCAGAATCTAAATTAAATTTTTTATAGAAAAAATCACTTTTTTGTATTTTATCATTTACTGAACTTTTTCTGGTAGAATTTGGCAATAATAAAAAACGGTCATGCTCAATATTATTAATTTTCTTATAAGCTTGCCATCTAAATGTATCTTGAATAAGAGTAAAAAGAACTTTTGATTTTAAATATTCTCTTTCATTTTTCTTAATGAGTTTATTTAGCCATTCTTTATTGCCCTTTAAATCATATAATAACTCTAATGACAGATTTATTATTTTCTCCGATTTCATTCTACTTTTTTTATGTACAAAAAGCCCCAGAGTATCAACGCAAAATGTCAAATCAAAAGATTTCTCTTGTTTCTTTTGTATTTGTTTAGAAAAGTTACTTATATCAAGGTATGATTTTAGTTGTTCTAAATTGTATAAAATCTGATCACATCTTTCTACCGAAATCAAATGCCAATTTTTAACTTTTACCAGAATCCTTGCAAAAGTGTGTATCATTTTCTTTTGTAAAAAATTACCTTTTGAAGGAATTCTACAAACCGTAACTTTTTCCTGATCGAAAGTTTCTATAATTGACAAATCG
The DNA here is from genome assembly GCF_022802975.1 of Flavobacterium pectinovorum. Classification (GTDB taxonomy): domain Bacteria; phylum Bacteroidota; class Bacteroidia; order Flavobacteriales; family Flavobacteriaceae; genus Flavobacterium; species Flavobacterium pectinovorum_B. The sequence goes on along the minus strand of NZ_JAFEVZ010000002.1, from coordinate 248,258 downwards.
AACTCATCATCATCCCTTAGATAAACAAAAACCTCATTATTTTTTTCAGCAAAATATTCAATTATCGATATTAGTGTAGGTGCAACACCTAGCCAACCATCCCAGAATATTATTCCAATTTTTTTTGACATTAATTCTTTAGATTATTGCAGATACTACTTTATCAATATCTTCATCGCTTAACCCTAAACCACTTGGGATATAAAATCCATTTCGGGCTAATTTTTCGGCAACAGGATAAGTTTCATTTTCGAACAATCCCATTTTTTTAAAAACCGGTTGCTCGTGCATACACCAAAAAAAAGGACGTGTCCCTATTTTTGCCTCTGCCAGTTTTTTTACCATTGCTTCTTGCTGCTCTTCACTATCGGCTACCAAACCAAAAACCCAATAAATATTTTCAGCATAATCTGTTTTCTCTAATGGAAGTTGAAAGCCTGCCAGTTTTTTTAGCTTTTGACTGTAAGAGGTACCTATTTCTCTTTTTCTTTGAATATGATACTCTATTTTTTCCAATTGGGCTACTCCTAAAGCAGCTTGCAGATTAGTCATCCTGTAATTCCAGCCAAGTTCATGATGAATAAATCGTCTCCCTTTAGGTTCGAATGCTAAATTGCGGAGTTTTTTGCACTGTTCAACAAGATTTTCATCGTTACAAACCAGCATTCCTCCTTCTCCTGTTGTGATATGCTTATTTGGGTAAAAACTAAAAATACTGATATCTCCAAAACTACCACACATTTTACCTTTATAGGTTTGTCCGTGCATTTCGGCTGCATCTTCAATCAATTTTAAATTATACTTCTCACATAATGCCAAAACGGGATCCATATCGACTGGTAACCCGTAAATGTGCACGACAAGTATTGCTTTAGTTTTAGAAGTAATTTTTGCTTCGATTTGGCTTACATCCATGTTCCAGGTAACCGGGTCACTATCAACCAAAACGGGTGTTGCTCCCGCTGTTACAACAGATTGTGCCGGAGAAATAATAGTAAAAGAGGGCATTATAACCTCATCACCTGTTCCTATGCCTAACCCTTTTACCGCAATATCTAAGGCCGCAGATCCATTGGCTACAGCTATTCCGTGCCTCCTATTTACATATTGGGCAAATTGGGTTTCAAATCGGGAAATAAAAGGTCCTTCTGATGAAATCCAGCCTGTTTCAATACATTCCGAAACATATTTCAATTCATTTCCGGACAATAAAGGAGTATTTACTGGTATCATTTATTTTTTTCTTAAAATTAAGCAAACCCCCCAAGTTGTATCTGAAGGCTTACTTTTTGTTAAAAATTCTTCTGATTTAACAATTTCAAAACCAGTCAATCTTGCCAATAATTCTAATTCAGGAATAGAAAAATGACGCATTGGATGTAATTCTTTTAAAACCTGAGTCTGCAAGGTTTGCTTATCCTGAATATGAACTTCAAAATTTACATCGACCACATTAGTTTGAGTATGAATCGTAGATTCTGCTATACGTACAACCGAAATAGATTCGTCTTCCAGTCTTCGAATTCTGGTTTCAGGTTTTAAACTGTATACTGCGGGCGTGTACCAAAAATCGAACAAAAATATTCCTTTCGGTTTTAAATGTTTATGAACCAGTTGCAAACAATCAATCAAAGAGTCATTATTGGTTAAATAACTGATTACATGAAAAATAGAAATCACAGCATCAAATTGCTGATTCAATTCAAAATCTGTTATATCAGCCTGAATAGGTTCAAAATTAGGAATTTCTTTTTGCAAGGATTCCTGCACCATACTTTGGCTTCGTTCAATGCCAGTTATACTAAATCCGTTTTGGGATAAAAAATAAGCATGGGAACCACTTCCTGAACCCAATTCTAATATGTCTTTGACAGAGGGGTTCAACTCTTTTAAAGTCTGGGTAATATAATTGGTTTCCTCTTTATAGTTTTTATCTTTATAAAGCAGATCGTAATACTTACTGTAATTCAGAAAATTTGCCATTTTATTTTATTTTCAACTCGCTATCATCCACCGGAGTAAATCTAATTTTATCTCTATCTCCACAATAGGGGCCTTGTTTAACCTCAATCATTTCCGACTTCTCAAGCATCTGAAATCCATGACCGCCATCAGAAAGTAAGATTACATCTCCTTTTTCTAAAACTGCACTTTGTATATAATTTTGCTCATTGTCATAAAAATCAACCCGGACTTTGCCGCTTTTTATAAGAAGTACCTCTTGTGTCAAATGTACTTCACGAGGTACCAAATTATGACGGTGTGGCGCAATGACATAACCTTCGGGTCTGTTCATATAGCCCAGTTGTTGCGAATCATTATCATTGGTAAAAAACTCAATTCCTTCTTTTTTGTATTCCGATCGAATGATGATGGCGAGTAAAAGATTATTATGTTGAATATTTTCTATCATTTTATAATTTTTTTCCAAATAACAAAAATAATCGGTGGTATAAACAATTTTATTATTCTTTTTATTTTCTTGATTACTAATTCTTTTTTTTCTTTACCATAATAATCTCCTTTTCCAGAATATCCTAATTTAAATGCTTTAATTACTTTATCAATTTCTTCGACTTCAATCGTGAAAAAATTAGGAGCTGAAAATATCATTGGAGGAGTAATATTCATATTTGCATGTGTTGCCTCCATAGACTCGATATGATTAGTCATCGAAGGATTGGGATAAAGTGTTAACCATCCTTTTAAAACACAAACTGCCTGCCAGCGTATCGCCCACGAATCTACTTTTCCTTGTTTTTGCGAATTTAACATATTCATAAAATTATACGATCCGTAAACATTAAAAATATGCTTTTTAGCTACATCCTTCTCCAATTGTTTTACCAATTCGTCAACATTTGGATTAAAATCTTGCCATCTGTCTTTCCAAGTTGCCCATCCCCAACAATCCGGCAATGGGACAAAAAAATAATCTGGAAATTTTTTTCCACATCCAAAAAAATTGCATGCTCCAATTTGACCAACTTTCAAATTATTCTTATATCGATCTAATGAATCATTCATGTATGCCAAAAAATAAGGCGATACAATTAAATCATCCTCCAAAACAATAACCTTTCCATGATTATTTACAACTTCGGTAACCCCTTCAATAATCGAATTGGCTAAGCCTTTATTTTTTGGTTGAATTTTAATTATTACTTCCTTAAATCTGTTTTCTACAATAACTAAGTCTCTAACTTCTTCTATTTTCAACAAATCCTCATCAGCCGCATTTATTTTTGCACCGTCACAGTAAACATAAAGAATGCTATCCTTAGCCTCTTGATTTTGGGCAAGGGAATTCAATACTTGCTGAGTATGCCATGGACGATTATATGTAAAAAGGACTATTGGAGAATGGCTAGTCATTTATTTTATATATTGAAGTATTATATGTCCTATACATTAACGAATAATTATATTGACTCAAATATGAATAAATTTCGCTTTCCCTTATAATACAATCAATCGAAGTTCTTAATTCCTCTATCAAAATGTATTTAGGCTTGTATTTAACCCAATTATTTGATTTTAAAACATCTAAATCTAACCCCTCAACATCAATACTAAAAAAATCAATCTCTTGAGAACCTTCAATATGTTCTTCTAAAATTTTAGCCAATGGATATGTTCTGATTTCCTTCCTATCAATAATATAAAATTGACCTTCATTAATACCATCCTTTAGTTTTGCTTCCTCACAATTAAAAGTATTAAGAGCAGGTTCATTAAAAATATAATATGTCAAAATTTGTTCTTGTTTTGAAATTCCAATTTCTAAATTAATATCTCTGGGACGCATTTTCTCAAACTCCTTCATTATTCCAGGCATTGGATCGATATTAATACCTCTCCAACCTTTTTTATAAAACAGATAAGTATTTGAAAATCGTTTAGGATGATGTGCTCCAATATCCAAATAAAAACCATCCTTTTTGCCTTCAAAAATCCTTGTCAAAAGAATATCTTCTCCTTCTTGAGAATAAGCTTTATAAGAAAAATCACTAGTATTTGTTTTGTTTTTATTGTAGAAATATTTCTTTATAATTCTTTTGATAATTCCCATATACCTTTTATTAAAAATGGAGTATTTAATTCACTTACTCTCCCTGTACCATAAAAATCCCCATTTTCAATATCAATTATTGCTATGGGTTCTCTTAGCCAATCTGATTCAACTCCATCAACTTCAATTCTACCTTTTATAATGATATTACCATCATTTAATGGAAATTCATTTATTTTACAACTAACTCTTAATAAATCTTGTCTATTTCCGGTAAAACATATATCCTGAAAATCACTATACAAATAAGTTAATATATCTTCATACTGATTATGTAAAGAAAACCCAAGGTTAATTCTTTTAGATTCTTCATTAACCTTTAATATAAAAACCAAATTTATTGAATCCCCAGTAAGTATTTTATCAATTCGATTGCCATATTTATTTTCAATAAAAAAATCATAAAATAAAGTTTTACCATTTCCGCTTCTATCTTCTATTTCAAATATTTTTTTTGAATTAAAGCTATCAAAATTTATTAAATACGAATTCAAAGCACCTTCAATTCCTCCATCAAAAACAACCTTTCCATGTTCCATAACTATCCCCCTCGTACACAAACTCTTAACCGCCGCCATATTATGACTCACAAACAAAACAGTTCTCCCTTCACCTTTAGAAATATCCTGCATCTTTCCAATAGCTTTTTTTTGAAACTCAGCATCACCCACAGCCAAAACCTCATCTATAACCAAGATTTCAGGCTCTAAAAAAGCAGCTACAGCAAAGGCGAGACGAACAGTCATTCCTGAACTGTATCTTTTTACGGGTGTATCAATATAACGTTCACATCCTGAAAATTCTATAATCTCATCTAATTTTGAGGCGATTTCTTTTTTTGTCATTCCCAAAATAGCCCCGTTTAAGAAAATATTTTCCCGACCGGTCATTTCTCCGTTGAATCCTGTACCAACTTCTAAAAGAGAAGCTATACGTCCTCTTGATTTAATAGTTCCTGTTGTTGGAGCTGTAACTTTGGATAAAATTTTTAAGAGTGTCGATTTTCCTGCTCCGTTTTTACCAATAATACCCAATACTTCTCCACGCTCCACTTCAAAATTTATATCCTGTAAAGCCCAGACATAATCTGAATTCCCTTTCGTAGATCGGTCATTGGTATCTCCTATCTTTAAATATGGATTTTCCTTGCCCCGAATCTGATGCCACCAACGGTTCAGGTCATGGCTCAAAGTTCCGGTACCGACTTGCCCTAAACGGTATTGTTTAGAAATATTTTCGGCTTTTAATATAATATCTTTCAATTTAAACTTGGATTACAATAAAAAAATGTTAATTGGAATATATAGAAATTATTTTTTGATATTGCAATTATCTTATACAGTATCAATAAAACTCTTCTCTGTCTTATTAAAAATTAAAAGACCAATAAAAAATACAGCAATCGTAACTAATAAAGTATAGCTTAATCCTAAAACTGAAATTTCTCCGGTATTTAAAAGCATATAACGAGAAGTCTCAATGATATATGCCAACGGGTTATACTCAACCAGCCAACCAAATTTAGGCAATTTATCTTTAATCAATGCCATTGGATACATTACTGCGGAGAGATACATTAATAATTGGATACCGAAAGTAACTAAATAACTAAAATCACGGTATTTAGTTACCATAGACGAGATTAGCATTCCTAATCCTAACCCTAAAATCCCCATAACAGCGATCAAAACCGGAAAAAATAAAACATAAATATTCAAAACCAGATTATATCCTTTAAAATAATAAAAAATATAAAATACGATAAAAATCAAAAATTGAATTCCGAATTTTATCAGATTTGAAATTACCACTGACAGTGGTGTTATTATTCTGGGAAAGTAAACTTTGCCAAAAATACTGGCATTGGCCTTAAAAGTATCCGAAGTTCCATTAAGACATGCTGTAAAATAATTCCAAACTGTAATTCCGGCCAAATTAAATAAAAACGGAGGTATTGTGCCTGTATTGATTCCTGCAACATTATTAAAAATAATGGTAAAGGTAACCGATGTAAATAAAGGCTGAATTAAGTACCAAAGCGGACCTAATACGGTTTGTTTATAAACTGTAATGACGTCTCGTTTTACAAACAGAAATAACAAATCCCTGTATTGCCAGATTTCTTTAAAATTTAAAGAAAAAAAATTATTTTTTGGTGTTATTTCAAACAGCCAATCTTTATTATCAGTATTATTCATTTTTTAAATTAACAGGATTTTTACCTGTTCAGAAAAAGATTAAAAAGTAAAAAGGTGTTTTATAAAACACCTTTTTTGTATATAATTAAAATCTGACTTTTATTTGTCTAAAACTTCAAAAGTAGAATTCATACTCTTAAATTCAGGAACAATTTTTTTCATTTTACTTACTATATCATCGTTACTGTAAAAATTCGCAATTGCTATGAGCTCTTCAATTTCAGCATGCAAGTTTTCATATTCATCCTGAATTTCCTGAGCTATCATAATTTTATTATGATAAGTAGGCAACGTTTTCGAAGTATCGTTTAGTAATTCTTCATATAATTTTTCTCCTGGCCTAAGACCAACAATTTTTATTTTTATCTCTTTATCGGGAATAAATCCGGCTAACTTTATCATTTTTTTAGCTAAATCAATAATCCTTACCGGTTTTCCCATGTCAAAGATATAAATTTCGCCACCATTCCCCATAGCTCCTGCCTCCAGAACTAGCTGACAAGCTTCCGGAATGGTCATAAAGTAACGAATAATATCCTGATGGGTTATGGTAACGGGACCTCCCTCTGCAATTTGCTTTGTAAATAATGGAACAACAGAACCATTAGAGCCTAAAACATTCCCAAAACGAGTTGTTATAAATTTTGTAACACCTTCGTCCTTTTCTCTTTTATTTTTCAAAAACAAAGATTGGACATATTTCTCTGCAATACGTTTACTGGCTCCCATAACATTACTAGGATTTACTGCTTTATCAGTAGAAACCATTACAAATTTTTTCACATTATATTTACAGGACAAATCAGCTAAATTTTTTGTCCCTTTAACGTTTGTAAGGATTGCTTGTGAAGGATTCTGTTCCATTAACGGAACATGTTTGTAAGCTGCGGCATGAAAAACTACCTGTGGCCTAAAATCCGCAAATACTTTTTCTAAAGCTTTTTTGCTTTTAACATCTGCAATAACAGCTCGTATTTTAGTTTGAGAGTCTAATGCCAGTGTTTCTAAACATAAATTATGCAAAGGTGTTTCTGCATGGTCTAAAACTATTATTGTTTTGGGATTAAATCCTAAAACCTGTCTTACTATTTCACTTCCAATAGAACCTGCAGCACCTGTAATTAGTATGACTTTATCTTTTAATTGCTTCGATATAGATTTACTGTCCAAAACAATTGGTTTCCTTTCCAGTAAATCCTCAATTTGGATATTCTTTACTTTTTGAGAAATTTCCTTTTGGTTTTCCCAGTCAGAAATTAACGGTACTGTATATACTCTATAATTAAATTCTAAACATTGATCCACAATAATTAACTGTTCGTCTTTAGACAAACTCTTATCTGCGATAATTACCCCTTCAGCAGCAACAGATCGCATTAATGCCGGTAATTTTTTCTTTTGAATCAATATAGGTAAATCCAACATACGTTTAGAAGCGTTTTGGCTGTTTTTATCTACAAAACCAACAATCTTAAATCTTGAAGGAGTTTCGAATTTTAAGGCATTGGCAACTGAAATAGCGTTAGCATCAGTACCATAAATAACTGTCCTTATTAATTTAGAATCTGTCTTCTCTGAAAAATAAATTTCAAAAGTTTGTTTTACAACTACTCTATATAAAAATAATCCACAAAAAGACAGTACTACATTTATAAAAAGTCCCGTATTTAAAAATGCTTTATGTCCTGAATATAATTCAAACACCAAATTGAAAATCAGAAAGGAAATCAAAACTGACATTTGAGAAAACAGGAGCTTTATAGCATCAATATAAGATGAGTGTCTTATTATTCCTGAATAAGTTCTAAACAACCAAAAGAAAAATATATTAACAAGTATAAGACCTGATACAAAATAAAACTGATGTGATGTTACAATATACCCCAGAGCAGTACCTTCAAATAACATATAAGTAAAGGTAAACGAAAAGATAAGAACCATTATATCAATGGCAACGATAATCCACCTTGGCAAATAACTAAGATTGTTAATATTTGCTTTAAGGTTTCTTGGTGAAAAACTGTTATGCAACAAATCAGACATTTTGGTTGGTTTATCTGTATTCAAATTAGTTGTATTTAGTATTGAAAACTCTGCATACTTACAAAAGTACTAATTAAACAATTTAAAAAATTATTTCTTTAAAAATTAAAACCGGGCTCCTTTGTTCTTTTGTTTTAAAAATTCGATTAGATAAGCGCCATATCCAGATTTCACAAGAGGCAGCGCAAGTTCTTCAAGCTGTTGATCCGAAATAAAACCTTGTCTCCAGGCAATTTCTTCTATACAACCCACTTTTAATCCCTGTCTTTCTTCTAAAACCTGTACAAATTGTCCTGCCTGCATTAAGCTATTAAAAGTTCCTGTATCCAGCCAGGCTGTCCCTCTGCTTAAAATACCTACTTTTAACAACCCTTTTTCTAAATAAACTTTATTTACATCTGTAATTTCATACTCGCCCCGGGCACTTGGCTGAATATTTTTAGCTATTTCTACTACTGAATTATCATAAAAATATAATCCGGGAACTGCATAACTTGATTTTGGTTCTAAAGGTTTTTCTTCAATAGAAATAGCATTCAGGTTTTCATCAAATTCTACGACTCCATAACGTTCCGGGTCTGAAACGTGATAAGCAAACACAACACCGCCATTGGGTTTTGTATTCGACTTTAAAAGCTCCTGCATATTCGAACCGAAAAATATGTTATCCCCTAATATTAAAGCTACATCATCATTGCCAATAAATTCCTCCCCTATTACAAAAGCCTGAGCCAAACCATTAGGGACAGCTTGTTCTGCATAACTAAATCTGCATCCCAAACTAGAACCATCTCCTAATAACTTTTTAAAATTTGGCAAATCATGAGGTGTCGAAATAATCAATATTTCATTTATTCCTGACATCATCAATATCGATAATGGATAATAAATCATTGGCTTATCATAAACAGGCATCATTTGCTTACTCATAGCAAGAGTCAAAGGATGCAATCTTGTTCCTGAACCTCCGGCTAATATAATTCCTTTCATAAATATATTTTTTAGATTTTATAATTGAGATATGAAATATTCTCCTTCAATCTTAAATCATTTACACAAACATTTTTTTAAACTTTCTTTATAATCTGGAACATCTAAATTATAAATTGTTTTTATTTTTTTCTTATCTAATAATGAAAATTTCGGACGTTTGGCCGGAGTTGGATAAGATACCGAAGGAATTCCTTCAATATTACAACTATATCCTCCAAGTTCTTTTATGCTCAACGCAAATTCATACCAGCTTATTTCTCCTTCATTTGAATAATTATATATTCCGGGTATCCAATTTGAAGTTTCTAAAATACACAGCATAGCTTGTGCTAAATCTGCTGCATAAGTTGGAGATCCTGTTTGATCATTCACTACATTAATTGATTCTCTTTCCTGCATCAATCGCTGCATTGTTTTTACAAAATTATTTCCAAATTTACTATAAACCCAAGAGGTTCTGATAATAATCGAATCTGGATTTTCTTTTAAACAAGCAACTTCACCAGCAAGTTTACTGGCACCATAAATATTTATCGGATTTGTTTTTGCTTCTTCATTTAAGGCAATTGATGAAGTTCCGTCAAAAACATAATCTGTAGAAATATGGATTAATTTTACATCATTATCTTTTGCATGTTTTGCAATCAACCCTACTGCCAAATGATTTATAGTAAACGCAAGATCTTTCTCTGATTCTGCCTTATCAACAGCTGTATAAGCGCCACAATTTAAAATTATATCCGGCTGTATTTTATTTAATTGTGTTTTTAGTAAATCTAAATTATCTAAAGTAATTTGAGTTCTGTCTGCAAAATACCATTCATATTGTGAATAATCAGACGAAAGTTCTGAAAGTTCAGACCCTAATTGTCCGTTAGCTCCTGTTACTAATATTTTCTTCATTAAAACAAACTGTTACAATTTTCAATAAAAGGCAAAATCTGATCTTTTTCAGACACAATTGCATCATTTAAATCCATTCCCCAATCAATATTTAAAGATGGATCATCAAATTTAATTCCGCCTTCTGAAGCTTTATTATAAAACTGATCACATTTATACATTACCGAAGCCGTTTCGCTAATAACCGAAAAACCATGAGCAAAACCTTGTGGCACCAGCAATTGTTTTTTATTTTCTGCCGAAAGCAAAATACTAAATGATTTTCCGTAAGTTGGCGAATCTTTTCTTAAATCTACTGCAACATCTATAATTTCTCCTTCTAAAACGCGAACCAGTTTGGTTTGTGCAAAAGGAGGATTTTGATAGTGTAATCCTCTTAATGTTCCTTTTTTAGAAAAAGACTGATTATCCTGAACGAATTCAATATCTATTTCTAAATCTTCAAATTTTGTTTTACTGTACGACTCAAAAAAATAACCTCTCTCATCGCCAAAAACAGTCGGTTCAACGATAAGTAAATCTTTTATAAATGTTTCTTCAATTTTCATATTAAGTATTATAATTTTTTAAAGAAGGCATGAATAACTTCTTTAATTCTATCTTTTTCATCTTCTCCCAAGCCAGAACCGGAAGGCAGACACAACCCTTTTTCGAATAAATTTTCGGCAACATTGCTACCATAATAAGGATAATCAGAAAAAACAGGTTGCAAATGCATTGGTTTCCAAATCGGGCGGGATTCTATATTTTTACTTTCAAAAGCCAATCTTAAATTTTCCCTGCTTATGTTTTTATTTGTATTCGCTTCAACTAAAACTGTACTTAACCAATGGTTCGAAAAAAAATCATTATTTCCAGTCTGAAACAATTTTATCTCTTCAATATCTTTAAAAACCTCATTGTAAAAACGATTCATTTCTCTTCTGGAATCAATATTTTTATCTAAAATTTTCATTTGTCCAAGTCCAATTCCGGCACAAATATTACTCATTCTGTAATTATAGCCTATTTCGCTATGTTGGTAGTGCACCGCTTTTTCTTTAGCCTGAGTCGCATAAAAAATAGCTTTTTCTTTTATTTTTTTTGAATTCGAAACTAAAGCTCCCCCACTAGAGGTCGTAATAATTTTATTCCCATTAAAAGAGAAAATACCAAAAGTTCCAAAAGTCCCACATTTTTTTTCTTTGTAAGAACTTCCTAAAGCTTCTGCACTATCTTCAATAACCGGAATTTCGTATCGCTCTGCAACTGCATGAATTTCATCTACTTTATACGGATTACCATACAAATGAACAGCAATAATAGCTTTAGGTTTTTTACCTTTTTTTATTCTTTCCTCTATTGCAACCTCAAGACTTTGAGGGCATATATTCCATGTTTCAGGTTCGCTGTCTACAAAAACAGGAATTGCTCCCTGATATAAAATAGGATTTGCTGATGCCGAAAATGTTAAACTTTGACAAACAACCTCATCACCCGCTCCAATTCCTAGTAAAATTAACGCTAAGTGAATTGCAGATGTACCTGAATTTAAAGCCGTAACATGAGATTCTACTTCAAGGTAATTTTCCAGAACATTTTCAAAATCATTTACGTTAGGCCCTCCTGAAGTGATCCAATTATCATCAAGTGCTTTCTGAATGTATTCTTGTTCAAACCCGCTTTGTTGCGAAAGGGATAAAAAAATTCTTTTATTATTCATTAATTTTCCAATAATCTGAAGCATACCGTACATCATCATCGCTAACAGCTGTCAGAGGCAAAGTAGAAAATGACATCAATTTTGAGTCTGTTTCTAAAGATTCAACAGCATTTGCATAACCTGCAGGAATATGTACTATTTTACTTTCGGAAGCACTTACAATTATAGTTTCAATATGTAAATCTTTCGAAGGATTATCCCAGTTATCAATTTTTACAAAATGAATTTTAAAAGATCCGTTTATACAATAAAAGTTTTTAGCATCTAATTTGTGCCCCTGCCAGGCTCTTATTGGATTTTCATCAGAATTACTAATGATATAAAATCGCTCTATATCCTTAAAACTAAAATCATTTACATAAGAAATTCTTCCTCTGTGATCTGAAAAAATCCCGCCTTCAATTACTTTAGCTCCCATTAATTTAATTTTAAATTCTGTTTTTTCAGTAAATAAAATTTCGATAAATAAATTAAAAACAAAGGGGCGATAACTATTGCGAATATTAATCCATCCTGAATTTTTTGATATAAAAATACCACTAAAAAAGATGCTATTATTTGTGCAAAGGCATAGAATAGGGCAACTAATCTGTGCTGAATTTTATATTCGTTGCTTAAAATCTGATATAAGTGTAAACGATGAGGCTCAAAAATATTTTGTTTCAGACACAAACGATGCAAAATAGTACAAACACCATCTGTTCCATAAACGGCAAAAAGTAAAATCCATATTACTGAATTTGTTATTAAAATAAGTTTCAAAATAAAATAAATAACCCAAAAAGCAATCGCTATACTGCCAACATCTCCTGCAAAACACTTCGCCCTTTTTCTATAATTAAAGAAAAGAAAAACCAAACTGGCCATCATCGCATATTTTATAAAACTGCTATCTGTAAATAACTGAATATTATTGTTTACATACAACAATGAACCCATAATAACCAAAGTGTATAAACCTGTAATACCGTTTATACCATCCATAAAATTATAAATATTCAAGAAACCAATAGCTGCAATATAAATCACCACAATTATAAAAAAGGAAATTTCATGAAAAACTCCTAAATCATAAAGCACTAAAGTAATTGCCAGAAAATGAATTGAAACCCTTATTTTATTGGATAAACTCTGTATATCATCCCAAAAACTCACTAAACTCACTAAGGTGATTCCTGTAAAGAAAAAATAGTTATTTTGAATATGCTGCGCGAAATAGAGCAAAGCCGAAAACCAAAAAACAATACCCCCTCCACGCAAAGTAATCTCAGTATGAGAACTTCTTTCGTTGGGTTTGTCTATAATATTAAAACGATTTGCTACTTTAAAATAGAGTAGCATTAAAATCATTAAAATTATTCCAAGTATTGTGTATTGCATTTGTTTGGTACTTTTCTTTGTTTTTTAAAATAGATTCCGTTTAAACACTTCTAAAAATCTATTATCGTATTTTCTTTGTTTTAAATATTAACCTATTTTATCAAAATAATGCTTAAATGAATTGTAAACATTCTTTGGCATAACTCTTATAATAGATTTAAAAAAAACATTTATTAGTAACACAAAAAAGTTAATATATTTATTTTTAAATAATAAAAAATAAAACGTATTCTCTGCTTTAACAATGTTAAATCCTGATCTTTCAGAAAAAGACCTAATTCTATACTTTAACAATCTCTCTGCCATATTTTCAAATTCGACATCTTTAAGTCTAGTCAATTTAAACCATAAATACCAATCTTCATAAAGATAAACATCCGTATAACCCCCTACTGATTGAACAAGAGATTTTCTAAAAACCACACTCGGATGATTAAAAGGATTTTTGTACCGCATTGTTTTTCTAATATCTGCATCAAAAACAGGAACATTTCTACTTTTGGCAATTTCAACAGAATTATCATCTATTAAGCATACGTTTGTACCTAAAACAGCTAGTTTGTCATTAGAAATAAACTTTTGTAATTGCAAATAAAAACGATCTTCCAGGCATATATCATCAGAATCCATCCTAAAAATAATTTCATTACTACATTTATCTATTCCTTTATTTAATGATTTTGGCAATCCTAAATTATTCTCATTTATGACAATGACAATGTTTAATTTAGGATACTTGTAAACAATTTCGTTTAAATCAAAATTTAAAATTCCATCTTTAACAATTATTATTTCTGATGGTAATAAACTTTGATTGTCAATAGAGTTTAAACATTCTTCAAATTGCCATAATTTTGTTTTAATATAAACAGATATTAATACCGAAAAATTAGTCATATCAATAATTAGGGGTAAGCAAATAATTATAAATTAAAATCTCTATAATGAAACAGTACAATAACTAACTAAGTTTTGCACATAAAATTCTTTCAGTAATTTGAAAAAAAAGTGCAACTCTATATTTTATTTGGAATAAAACGGTATTATTACTTTTTCTACCTAAAAACGAGGTATTTAAAGAATGCCTCCTATAAAAAACTAATTTATCTTCAATAAATTTAACGTTATCTAAATTTTCTGCAAGTATTCCAATCCAAGTATCATGCAAAATTAATTTTTCAGGAAAAGGCAATGCTTTAATTAAAACATCCTTTTTGAATGCCATACAACAACCATGATAAACTGGTTTTTTTATATTTAGAAATATTCCTCGAGGCAGTTTTAATTTATTAAAAAAGGATTCCTTAACAATGTTATCATCTTCATCAATTACTTTACAATCACTCATAACTAAAGAATTTGATTTTAAATAAAACATCATTATTTCAACTTTATCATCGGCCCATATATCATCCTGATCTGCTAAAAAAATAAAATCTCCTTTTGCATTTTTTAGAGCATTTTCAAAATTTAAAGAAACTAAGTAATGAGAACGTAGTTTATTTTTTTTCTTTAGATTTCTTTCATGAGCTAAAAATAAAATTCTTGAATCATTAAGACTATTAATAATTTGCACTGTATTATCACTTGAACCATCATCTGAAATTACAATTTCGTCTTCCGGCCCTAATTGTCTTAAGATTGAAATCAATTGTCTTTCTATATACTTACCACCATTGTAAGTAGCCATACAAACTGAAATCATCAAGCAAAATTTTGGTTAATTAAACTTTTAATCTTTTGAAATGAATTTTCCCATGTAAATTTTTGAATATTTTCATAGCCATTTGTTGCAATTTCAAATCTTAATTTGTCATTTTCAATAAGTCTTATCATATTAAAGGCTAAATCTTCATAATTCTTAATAGTTGAAACCAATGCTGTCTTTTCATGTTTAGCCATAATAGAATACCCTGCATTATCCGTACAAATTACAGCACAGCCACACTGCATAGCCTCACCTACTGTTAATCCCCATCCTTCTGTATGACTTGTCCCTAAATACATTGCCGCTTCATTATAAATTTTTCTCAATGTTTCTTTATCAGGTAGTTGATAATAAACATACCAATTAGGTAAATCCGTTGGCTTTTTTGAAGTTCCAAACAAAATTACCTTTAATTCAGGTATTTTAGATTTTACTATTTCAAAAGCTTTTAAACCGTCTTTCGATCCTTTAGAAGGGAGTTTATGGTACAACATAATTGCGGTAAATTTATTTCTTAATTTAATTGGTTTATCTAAACCAAAGTAATTAAAATCGAAACCATTTTCAATCAATGTTGTATTTAATTGTAAACTATCTCCCATATCCTTTAACCATTGAGAAATAACTATACGATTAAAATCAAAATACCATGTTTTAAGAGCTTCTTCTTTACCCCAATGCCAATATTCAAAATCTTGTATCAAATAATATTTTGATTTATTTGACACTTTTTTATAGGTATTCAGTGAAACTGCGGTTTCCATACTTGTTGCAAAAACAACATCTCCCTCAACGTATTTTTCATTTAAATCCCAAGTATATTTAATCGAAATCCCTTTATGTAAATCGAACCATTTGTAAGGAAAATATTTCTTTGATAATTTAAAATAAAAATATCTTAAAATAGAATAACACTGTCCATAGAAAGACATCTTATTAAAAAGACAAGACGCTCCATAAATGATTGAAACCTCGTAACCACAGTTAAAAAACCTATTTGCATATTCATAAACAACTTTGTGTCCCCCTATCGGTTTTTTTCCATGCCCAGGTAATAAAAAAACAATCTTTTTCATTTACGACTTAATAGTAACTCTCTGATGAATATTGGTTCATATTAGAAATTCTTTTATCATAATTCATAATTCCAAAAGTCAGATTATCATAAAAATTAGGCAAAGGTGTGTTTGTCAGTATTATTTTACTGAAGAATAAAATATAAAAAATAAAATTTAATGCATAACTATGTAATTTTCTAGTTTTATATTCGGATAAAATTTGTGGAAAAAGGATACATAAACTTAGTACGAAAAGCGCACCAAATCTTGATCTAAAAACAAGTATTTCTGTAAAATATAAATTAGCAACACAATAAAGCAAAAACATATTAACAAATAATATATTGTAATTATTTTTAGATACAATTTTATCATAATTCTTATAAATTAAAATAAAAGGAACAAAAATATAAAGAAAAGCAAGTGTTATTCCGGAAGATTCAGACTCTAAATAAATTGTTGCTTTAGCTAAATAAATACCTCCAAGAATTTCACTTAATAAACCTGCGATCAATGCTATATATTTTATTTGTAGAAAATACAAAACACATCCAATAAAAAAAACCAAAAAAAAGATTTTTTTTGATGATCTATGTAGAAAAGAATATAATGGCATAAAAAAAATTGCTGTACTATGAAATGACAATCCTATTAAATTCACAAAAAAATAAGGAAAGAACTTTCTCTCTTCTAAAAATTTCAATGAAAACAAAAACAATAAAATTGACTTTATATTTCTAACAAGGTTGATTTCAAACTCGCTTCCAAATACAAAAAAAACGGCTAACGAATAAACTAAATATTCATTCGAATATCTTTTTAAAACTATTAATAATAATGTAATATCAATTATAGTATTTACAAAAACAAAAAAATGATAATTACTAGAAAATAATTTTATTATTGAAGAAAAAAAAATAAATCCTGGTTCAAAAAAAGACCAATTTAAAAAATCATTAGCCGTTAGGTTTAATATACTCGGTATGTCCTTATAAAACAAATAATAAGAAGTAAAATCACTACCAACAAAACCTCTAAAACCAAAAAACCAAAAAAATAAACAAACTGATATTACCCTAATATAGTCCTTATTTATTCTTGTTAACTTTACATCTAAGAATCCGAGAAAAAGAAATAAAAAAAGAACTACAACATATGGAATAGTGTAATAATAACTTGTATCATCCATAACTAGACAGTTTTATTGTTTTTTAATTTCTCATACCAATTCAATAAACCAGGAAAAAAAACATACAAATGTGTTACAAAAAAGGCACTAATTGCTTTAAAAAAAGAATAATGCCTATTTAAAAAATAAAATCTTTGGAAAGGATTATCTCCAAGCGGTGAATAAAAATTTTTAAATCTGGAGAATAACGCTTTTTTACTATCATAACATATTTGAATACTATCATGTAACTCACAAGTGCCTACATATCTTTTTGTAAGAACAACCATGAATTTGTTTTTAATCGCTCTAAGTCCATAATCATAATCTCCTATTGAATGATGAAACAATGGATCTAACATTCCTATTTTGTCATAAATAACTTTTGGAACTAATACTAAATTACCATTTAATAATTCTATTTTTTGTAAAGTCCCATCTGGTATTAAAGTTAAAGCCTGTCCTTTTAATTTCCCTCCATAAGTAGAAACATTATAAAATTCTGATCTAAACGCACCACTTATTATAGATTGATGATTTTTCTCTTTACTAGAACTTATGAGCTCTTCAAGTGCAAAATCAAAAATATACGAATCATTATTTAATAAAATATATGCATCGTAATCAAACTTTGAAGCTTCAGACCAAACTTTGACCATACCACGGCACCAAAAATAGCTTCCATCTCCCTCAATAACTTTAACGTTTGGAAATAATGTCTTTAAAACATTCCCTGTTCCATCAGTGGACCCATCATCCAAAATATAAATATCATAATTTATATCGGGAGTATTTTTTGCAGCTTTTTCAAAATTTTCAAGACACCTAATAGTTAAAAGTTTTCTATTAAAAACCGTCATCAAAACAGCAACCCTAATCATTTCCATTGTTTTACAGAATTAAAATAGAAAGATTTAAAATATTGTGTGACAAATAAAAAAGAAGATGTCAATTTATTTGAATAGCTCTCACCAGTTGAACCCGAAAAACCTTCGATAATGATTGGAAATTTTAAAACCGAAAAATTATTATTATCTTTTTTCCAGTCGATAATTGAATTCATCAAAATATTTTCAAAAAAAATTGTTTTAGAATCGTTAATATTTTTTTTTGAATCTAAAAATCTATTTAAAAAGAATCTGTTTGATATAAAAAAATTCGAATAACAAAATTTCATATTCCATGTTATATTAGAAAAAACAATGTTTTCTAATCTTGAGGAATTTAATTTTAAAGACTTTATGATTTTTACAATATTCTTAATCTGCAGTCTTCCTGTAATTTTTATAATGTAATCCGCATTTTTTAAAAAAGTAGATTTTTCTAAAGCATGCTCAATAATTAATGCTTCTCCATATCCTTTTCCTAAAGATTTATCATAATTATTGCCATCAAAAGTCAAATATTCAACACGCTTATCATCAACATCAAACCCTTTCTCGTACAAAGTATTTTCAACAATAACAATATTAAAATCTGTTTCTTCTAAATAAAATTTCAAAGCGTTACTATATTGTTTTATCCTTTCATCTGCATCTTGCAACTTAGTAAACGACATTCCTTTAGGATTTACGCATGCCGTCAACAAGATTATTACATTCTTACTTTTCATATTAGAAATATTATGATTTATGTGAAATCACGTTACTAATATTTTTTATTCCCAATATATTGATATCTCTTTTTCTTAATTCAAACAACAAAAGACAAAAAATTAAAATTTCAGTTCCTAATGCAGTTAATCCAGTTCCTATAACACCAAAAAAATATGTGAAAGGAAAAACAAATAATAAACTAAAAAATCCTCCAATTGCAACTATTTTCAACAACACTTTTTTTAAATCAAACGTTATCAATATATTGATAGCTATAATACCATTAATTGTAGCAAACATTGGTAAAAAACTTGTTATTCTTAAGACTTTGATTGAATCAAAATAATCTGGTAAGCCAAATAATAATTTAACAATGAATGGCGAAAGAATAAGTAAAAGAACACCCCCAATAGAAGTTGCCACCAAAACTAATTTTAAAATTTTATCAATAAATTCTAATGCTTTTTCTTTAGAATCAACAAAATAAACATTTACCCTAGGAAAAACCACCTGAGTTACAGCAGACAACAAAGAGATTATAGCTTTAATTATTTTGTCAGCTGCCGAATAAACCCCAACAATAGAGTCATTTGTCAAAAATCCTAAAACTACTAAGTTTGTTGTTGTATATAAATTTGTTGCTACTCCTGAAATAAAAATTGGCCAGCTATTTTTGATTTCTAAAACAATACCTCTAAAGTCTGGCTTTAATAAATAAACCATTTTTTTAAAAAAAACCAAACCCATACCAAATATTGCTGTTAAAAACATTCCCCCAACTTGAATCTGAAGTGCTAATAAGTAGTCGTTTTTACTATGAATCAGCAAGAACACTAATACTAATACTATTATTCTTGGAATGACATTTAAAACAGTAATAACCCCCATTTTTTCAATTCCTAAAAAAAACCAATTTGGAAAAAAAACAGATGAAAAAACACCTAAAAAAGCTGTATACAGAAGAGAGGAAATAGAGTTAAGTTTAGGTACACAGGATATAATCAAAAAAAGAACTACAAAACTAATAAAAGAGAAAAAGAATTTAGAATATATAGTGTTCCAAAATATTTTACTAATTTCAAATTTATCGTGTTGAACCTTAGCTATAGACTGAGTACTTGAAACATTAAAACCAAAATCTATTATTAGTGAAAAATAAACGATTACAGCTTGTGCAAAATTTATTTTTCCAAAATTTTCGGTCCCTAAATTATGAGCTAAATATGGCAGTAAAAATAATGGAATGATATAATTTGCATTTTGGAGCAAAAACAAATATGAAAAATTTTTTTTTAAAACATTATCCATTAAACTCTTTTATTTTTTCATATTTTCTAAATTCTTTTTTGTCAAGCATTTGTAAACTTAATGTAAAATTTGAAATCACTGCAAATTCTTAAGCAACCTGTTTATTATTAAAAATGCAACTGTTAAAAAACCTGCAAAAAAACCACCCATAACCAAACCTTTTAACTTTCCAAAATAATCTTTCGACAAAGGCAAAATTGGTTTATCAATTATTTGAATTAACGGAGTTTCTTTACGCAAAGTAACTTTAGCTAATTCAAACTGCTTAATCAATTCTGTTAAAATTGCAGTATTGGCTTGAACATCTACTTCCCTCTTAGCTGAAGGAACTCTTCGAACATTTAATGCAGGATTCAAATTAAAAGTATTGTCATTAGCAACAGCAACTCCTTTAATTGCGCCATTAAGTTCTCTTCTTATTGAATCTGTTTGTCTTTCCAAAATCGCCATATTCATACGGGCTTTTTTACTTTTAGTATCTACATAAAAATCAGACACTTCCCTTGCCAATGCTTCACAAAAGAATTTTGCAAACAGCTCATTTGTTGAAGAAACATCTATGCTAATAATCGAAATTTTTTTGTCTTTTTGAGCCACCGATAGTCCTTTTTTAGACAAATCTTCATACATTTTACCCAAAATACTATCCTGAACTCGCGTATATAATTTTCTATTGATATTAGGCAAAAACGCTAAACTTGCAAATTTTGGATTATCGTTCCATTTTTCACGCCAACGATTATTTTGAATATACATTTCAGCTAAAGAAATAACCTTCCCGTTTACTGTAACAGGAGATAATAATGTTTTCTCTACCATTGCTCTAGACTTAAACAATTCAGTTAAATTAGAACCTGTAAAAATACTTCCTCCTCCTCCTCCTAAATCAATACCAAATGTACTTGCTAATCCCAAAGCACCACCTAATCCTCCACTTTTTTCATCTTCTAAAGCAAAAGATAATGTAGCAGTATAAATTGGTTTTTTAATAAATGAATAAGTAAGCCCCAAAGAAGCTCCAATTATACCTGCCACTAAAATAATTTTCCATTGAGAAAGTAAATAACTCCACCATTCTTTCACTTTCTGAAATAATTCTTTTAATGTAATCTCTTCATTATTAACAGACTTGTTATCCATATAATATTATTTAAACGCTGTTACAATTAATAATGCTAAACTGGTAATGACACTTCCTATACTTACCCATTCTCCCGTTGACATTTTTTTAGTTTCCGGTTTTTCAGGAACAACTATTTGAGAATCCGGAGTAACTTTAGGATATGATCTGAAAAACAAAAAGGAACCTGTTACTGAAGCTTTTCCATTAGGATAAATGATATATGCTTTTTTCTTCCAGCCTTTACTATCAACCCCTCCAACTGCATTTATATAATATTTAAAGCTTTTTCCGCTTCTATAAGGAATTTCAGAATTAAGCAATACGTTTCCTGTAACTTTAACTCCTTCATTTAATGTAGAAACTTCTATTTCATCATCAGGAAATAAAGTAACATTTGAATAATGCTCTTTATCTTTTACAATTTTTTTCCAATCCAAAGGAATTGTTGCATATTTTAATTCCTCTTTAAGTTTTTTAACCAGATCTTCTTTCAATGTGTCGTTTTTAGACAAATTCAAGTCAACTCTTTTTATGTCGTCAATCTGTTCTTGTTTAATAGGCCTTTTAATTTTCATTCCCTCTAAGTTAGCAACAGATGTTAAGCCACCTGCCCTCATCACTATATTGTAAACAGACTCTTTTTTATTAGCCAATACATATTTTCCAGGATAGGCAACAGCTCCACTAATGTTTACCATTTGTGGTTTTTCATATACAGCCATTCTTCGAATATTAATAACATCAAATGGTTTTAAGACAAAGTTTTTTACCTGTTCATTATTATCAGCTGTAATTTCTAATTCTACTAATTCTATACGTTTTGGATTAGCATCATCAATTTCATCCGATTTTATCATTCTGGCAATTTCTACTCTTTTTGAAGCAGAACCTGTCAAACCTCCAACCTGAACCACTAAATCATTCAATGTCAGATTATCATAATAATCATACTCTCCCGGATTTTTCACTTCGCCATCAATAGTAACTTTATATTCTTCTCTAAAATCTAAAATAGAATATACTGTTACTTCATCTTCTCTTTTTAGTTCAATATCAGCATTTAAATCTCCTGATAAAGCGCTTGCTAAATCAATATTTACTATTTCTGTTGTCAAATCAGATTTTAAACGAATTATTCGGGCTCTTTTCGTATAAGCATCTTCTTTAAGACCTTCTGCTCTTGTAATAAGGTTTGAAATTCTCATCCCTTCATTAAAAGAATAATAATTGGGCCTAAAAACGGCTCCTTCTATTTTTATACGGTTTTCAAATCGGTTTAAAATTTTAGTAATCTTGAAAACATCACCAGATTGAGGGACATAAGTAGAAAATTCACTTTGATTAATATCATGAACTTTAAATTCTTTGCCTGTTTTTTGCAAAACATTCACTGAAGCAGTATAAGCAAAATCATTAAATCCTGAAGCAAAATTTAATAGATCTGTGAATTTTTCTCCTTTTTTCATCTCGAAAACTCCAGGTCTTTTAACTTGCCCTTCAACTGTAACCCTTTGTGAATAAACCGGAATTCGTATCACATCATTTTCTTTTAAAGACACATTATCAGACTGATCACCTTTAACTAAAAAACGATAAATATCTATGTTTTTATAAACTTTATTATTTCTAATTAATTCAATATTTCTGTAACTGCCATTTTTCCCCGGTCCCCCTGCTAAATGTAAAGCATTATATACTGTCGCCAAAGATGAAATCGAATAATTACCAGGCTGTTTTCCTCCGACAATAGTAATTTTAATAGTTCTAATTCGGCTTAAACTAACACTTACCTGAGATTGTCCGGATCTTACAGTACTGTAAACTTTTGCGATTGCCGCTTTTATTTTTTGAGTTGCTGCTTCAATTGATATTCCCGAAACTGAAATTTGTCCAACATACTGAATAGTAATTTTTCCTTCTACACTCACAGGGATGCTTGCATTATATTCCTGTACTCCGTAAACACTTACCTGAAGTTCATCGCCCGGCCCTAAAACATAATTCATTGGAGTAGCAAGATTCGAATCAGGTTCGAAATTCAATGTTGGATTATCAAACAATTCAGAACCAAATATTAAAGCATTTGCAGAATCCTTAACTTTATTATTTACAATTTTATCCTGTGCACGCCCAGACTCTTTTTTGTTTGCTATACTATTTTCACTGTTTTTTTTATTTAAAGCATTTACTGCTCCTTCATTTATTCTTCTCTTTAATTTTGCAAATTCTGCCCCACTCATCCCTTTTGATAAAGCCATAGATTCAGCTTGTTCAATAGTCATGTTATTGGTTTGCAGTTGAGTTCGTATTTTAGCAATATCATTATCAGATAAATAGTCTACTTTTAAAGTACTCAAATCACTTGATTTCATTAAATCCTGAGCATTTACTTGAAAAGAAAGTAAAAAAGTAAAAAAAAATAAAAGTACAACGGTTATATTTTTCATATTTAATGATATTTTGATTTTAATAAAAAATTCAAATCAGTATAGAATTTTTTAAGAATATTGCTTTTTATAATAATCTTTATAAGCCCCAGAAGTTACATTTTTCAACCATTCTTCATTGTTTAAATACCAATTAATGGTTTTTTCTAAACCTTCTTCAAAAGTTACTGAGGGTTTCCAACCTAATTCTTTATTAATTTTAGAAGCGTCAATCGCATAGCGCAAATCATGTCCCGGTCTGTCTTTTACATAAGTAATTAACTTCTCAGAAGTTCCAGAATCTCTTCCTAACTTTTCATCCATAATCTGGCATAATAATTTGACCAAATCAATATTTTTCCATTCATTAAAACCTCCAATATTATACGTTTCATGGTTTTTCCCTTCATGAAACACCAGATCAATTGCAATAGCATGATCTTCTACAAAAAGCCAGTCACGAGTATAATTACCATCACCATAAACAGGTAATGGCTTATTATTGATAATATTATTGATGAAAAGTGGAATTAGTTTTTCAGGAAAATGATATGATCCATAATTATTAGAACAGTTTGTTAAAACATAAGGCAGTCCGTAAGTTTCGCCATAAGCTCTTACAAAATGGTCTGAACTTGCTTTTGAAGCGGAATAAGGCGAGTTGGGATCATACGGAGTAGTTTCTGTAAAAAGGCCTTCAGTTCCTAAAGAACCATAAACTTCATCTGTACTGATATGATAAAATCTCTTTCCTTCAAAATTATCTTTCCATTGTTTTTTCGCTGCATTAAGCAAATTCATAGTTCCAATAACGTTTGTTTTTACAAATGCCAATGGATCTTCTATTGATCTGTCAACATGAGATTCTGCTGCTAAGTGCAATACACCATCAAAATTGTGGTTTAAAAAGAGTTCATTAATAAAAGTTTCATCAACAATATCTCCTTTTACAAAATTATAATTGGGTAGATTTTCAATGTCTTTAATGTTTTCCAGATTCCCTGCATAAGTTAAAGCATCCAGATTGTAAATTTGATATTCAGGATATTTATTTACAAAACGTCTTACTACATGTGAACCGATAAAACCAGCACCACCAGTTATAAGGATTTTTTTCATTTTATTAATTTAATAATTCTGAGTTTTGTTTTTCCAATGCGCTATATATGTCTTTTACGTCCTGAGAACTCTCTTTTTGCAAAATTAAATTAGCCGTAGCTGTATAAACAAAAATCGTGTTTTTTAATCCTAAAAAAGTAGTGTATTTATCACAACCGATAACCATATTGCCGTTTTTATCTATTGGATGTCCTTTTGAAACCAAATAATCATAAACTGATTCAAAGGAACCTAAATCTGACCATGAAAATGATGCAGGAACAACTTTAATTTTCTTACTGCGTTCCATAACAGCATAATCAATACTGATAGATGGAATTTCCAAAGATGCATCTAAATCTAAAAAACCCTCTTTGCTTGACTCCCAAACTATCTTAGACTTTTCATAAACTTCAGGCTGAAATTGTTTCAATTCATCGAGAAGAACACTTGCTTTAAAACAAAACATTCCGCTATTCCATAAGAAATTACCTTTTGCAATAAAATCTTTAGCCGTTGTCTCGTTTGGTTTTTCTCTAAATGAAATAACCTTATCTCCTTTTGATTCTATATAACCATAACCTGTTTCTGGTTTGGTTGGAATGATTCCAAAAGTTACAATAAAACCTTCCCTGGCTTTTGAAATTGCCAGATTTATAGCATTATTATAATCTTCCATTTTATCAATAATATGATCAGATGGTGTTATAATCAATATATCTTCCGGATCTGAAGCAAAAGCGGCAAATGCAATCGCAGCAGCCGTGTTTCTTGGGGTAGCTTCAACGATATTAATATATGAAGTTTTAGATTTCTCCATTACCACACCACTTAAATGATGGTTATCAACATTTCCAACTACCATCACATTATTTGCCAGATGACTATTTCGTTCAACAGTCATTTCAAACAAAGATTTTCCTTCAAATATCTCCAAATATTGCTTAGGCTGACTTTTACGAGAAAGCGGCCATAATCTACTACCTACACCTCCAGTTAAAATAACATGTGTAATTGAATTGTTTTCGTTCATTTTTTTCTAAATAAAAAAAGAGTTTAAAAACTATAATCTATTATCAGCTATAGTTCCTAAAACTCCTTTTACATCATATATTAAACTATTTGCTTTTTGAATTTCTACAAAATCTAACTTTAAAAATTCAGAATGCGCTACTCCTAAAACTATTGCATCAAATTTTTCTTTTGGAACAATATTTATAGTTGTTAATCCATATTCTTTTTTAACCTCTTCAATATTTGCTATAGGATCATATATTGTAACTGAAATTCCGTATTCTTTTAACGCTCTTACGACATCTACGATTTTAGTATTGCGAACATCCGGACAGTTTTCTTTAAAGGTAATTCCAAGCATCAAAAGTTCTGCATTGTTTACCGAAACACCTTTTTTTATCATTAGTTTTACTACCTGAGATGCTATATACTCGCCCATGCTATCGTTTAAACGGCGTCCGGCCAAAATTATTTCAGGATGATATCCAAATTCTTGTGCTCTTTGTGCCAGATAATAAGGATCAACACCTATACAATGCCCGCCTACTAAACCTGGTTTAAAAGGCAGGAAATTCCATTTTGTTCCAGCAGCTGCTAATACTTCCTGAGTATCTATATTCATTAAATTGAATATTTTAGCAAGCTCGTTTACAAAAGCAATATTAATATCCCGTTGTGAGTTTTCAATTACTTTAGCCGCTTCAGCAACTTTTATTGTAGGTGCTAAATATGTTCCCGCGGTAATAACCGATTTATAAAGTGCATCTACTTTTAAGCCTATTTCAGAGGTAGAGCCAGAGGTAATTTTCAGAATTTTATCTACAGTATGCTCTTTATCTCCGGGATTAATTCTTTCTGGTGAATATCCTGCAAAAAAGTCTACATTAAATTCTAATCCTGATATTTTTTCTAAAACCGGAACGCATTTCTCCTCTGTTACACCAGGATAAACTGTAGATTCATAAATTACAATGTCACCTTGTTTTAGTATCTTACCCACTGCCTCACTCGCTTTATACAACGGAGTTAAATCTGGTCTATTATTTCTGTCAACAGGGGTTGGAACAGTAATTATAAAATAATTACAATTGGCAATATTTTTTATATCTGAAGTACAATAAAGACCTTTTTTTTCATTTACTGTATCAATTAATACGTCTTGTAAAACAGCGTCTTCAACTTCTAATGTCGTATCGATTCCCTGCTTTAAACTTACAACTCTTGATTCATTAATATCAAACCCTACTACAGGATATTTTGTAGCAAATAAACGAGCCAAAGGCAAACCTACATAACCTAATCCAATAACGGCTATTTTCACGTTATTATTCATATTTTTCCTTAATTTCGTTTGTAACATTGCACGGCTTCGCAATCCAAAGTCACATTTATGACATGAATATCGAAGAATTCAATTTCAGCAAATATAGCACAATAAGTCAATTTTATCAACCCTTAAAAAATCTTATAATTAACCTAAAAAATTAACTTTAAAAACCTATAAGTCAGCAAACAAAAAAGAATCTGACCAAAAAAAAAGCTAAAAATCACTAAATTTAATGATTTTCGCTTTCTTTAATTTTATCTCAATCGTAAATCTCAATAACCTTTTTAAACAAAGAAGTGATCGTTTTTTTTTATTTAAAATTACAAAACATCTTTTTTATATTTTATTTTTAAAACACACCCTAAAGATTCTAAAACCAAAATATAATGAGTATTTGTTACCTCTTGAACAATTGCATCCTGACTATTAAAAACTCCAGTTTCTAGTTTTATCTTATCTCCTTTTTTATATGGCTCTACAGAAATATCCAAAATTTTGGTATCTGAAAGGCTTTTTTTAATCGTTGCAATTTCTTCATTTCGAACGATTGCCGCTTTTCCTAACCAAAATAAATAACGTATTGTCCCTGCAACCTGAAATACTGAATTCCTATCTTTATCTGATAATTGAACAAAAACATAAGAATTAAAAAGAGGAACTTCAACTTTTTTCTTTCTGTCAGACCATTGTTTTACCTGAGTAATTAAAGGACAATAGCATTCAATTCCTATTTCATTTAACTTTTCGGCAACTTTTTTTTCCCATTTAGGTTTCGTATAAACAACATACCAATTCATGTGATTTATTTTTTAAGAACCTATTGCATTGTAAATAAAACCAATTGATTTTAATTCTTTGGCATTTAATATATTTCTTCCATCAAAAACAAAAGCCGGCTTTTGCATACCATCATATATTTTTTGCCAATCGTATTTTGTAAATTCATCCCATTCTGTAAGTATTGCAATAGCATGTGCGTCTTTACATGCCTCATAAGGATTTTCAAATGTTAAAACAGCATCCTCATTTTCTGAAGACTTTCTCGTTTCTAAATAATCTAAATCACTTAAAATTTTATTTTTTGACACCTTTGGATCATAAACTGAGATTTTTGCCTGCTCATTAATCAAATCATCTGCTACATATATTGCCGCAGATTCACGAGTATCATTTGTATCTTTTTTAAATGCCCATCCTAAAAAAGTTATTTTTTTATCGGCTACTGTGTTATACAAAATCTGAACAATTTTATTTGAAAATCTTCTCTTTTGATAATCATTCATAATGATTACCTGCTCCCAGTAATCAGCAACTTCATTTAATCCGTAAGATTTTGCAATGTAAACCAAATTCAGAATATCCTTTTGAAAACAAGAACCTCCAAATCCTACAGAAGCCTTTAAAAACTTAGAACCAATACGACTGTCCATTCCAATAGCGCGAGCCACCTCATTTACATCTGCACCCGTTTTCTCACACAATTCAGACATTGCATTAATCGATGATATACGTTGCGCTAAAAAAGCATTTGCTGTAAGTTTAGATAATTCAGACGACCAAACATTTGTTGTTAGAATTTTATCTTTACTCACCCAATTAGCATAAACATTAACTAAAGCATTAATTGCAGCTTGTCCCTCCGGTGTTGAATCTCCTCCAATAAGAATTCTATCTGGATTTAATAAATCTGTAACCGCAGTTCCTTCAGCTAAAAATTCAGGATTAGAAAGAATCTGAAACTGAACTCCGTTTCCGGTATTATCCAAAATACTTTTTATAGCTTCGGCAGTACGTACAGGTAAAGTCGATTTTTCTACTACTATTTTATGGCTTTTAGAAACTTTTGCTATTTGTCTGGCACACAATTCTATATATTTCAGATCAGCAGCCATTCCTTTACCTTTTCCATAAGTCTTGGTTGGTGTATTCACAGAGATAAAAATAACATCTGCCTCATCAATAGCCTTATCTACATCGGTCGAAAAGAAAAGATTTCTACCTCTCGCCTCAGCTACAATTTCAGAAAGACCAGGCTCATAAATTGGAATATTATCTGTATTTGGATCATTCCAGTCTTTAATTCTTTGTTCATTCAAATCAACAACAGTTACTTGAATATGTGGACATTTTTGTGCAATTACTGCCATCGTTGGACCTCCTACATAACCTGCACCGATGCAACAAATTTTTGTGATTTTCATATTTTCTTTATATGCTTCCTTTTTATTTTAAATTATTCCAGTACCAATATACTGCCTCTTTCAACCCTTCATCAAGTGAATATTGAGGATTATATCCCAACATTGTTTTTGCTTTTTCTATACTTGCTAATGAATGTGGAATATCTCCAATTCTTGTTTCACCATAAACAATAGGCACATCTGCTATTTTTGAATCAAATTCGGTTAAATACTTTTTCAAATATTGAACTAAATCATTCAAAGTATTTCTATCTCCAAATGCTGTATTATAAACAGTATTAGTAGCTTCAGCATTATTAGACGAAATTGCCAGAGCATTCATCTGAATTACATTATCAATATAAGTAAAATCTCGTGAGTAATTTCCGTTACCATTAATCACCGGACTTTCGTAATTCATTAATTGCATTACAAATTTAGGAATTACTGCTGCGTAAGCACCTTTAGGATCTTGTCTTCTTCCAAAAACATTAAAATAACGCAAACCAATAGTTTCTAATCCATACGTTTTACTAAAAATTTCAGCATATAATTCATTTACATATTTAGTTATTGCATAAGGAGATAATGGTTTTCCTATTACTTCTTCTACCTTAGGCAAGCCTTGTGAATCACCATACGTAGAAGAGCTTGCTGCATAAATAAATCGCTTTACTTTTGCATCACGTGATGCAACCAGCATATTTAAAAATCCTGAAACATTAACCTCATTAGTTGTAATCGGATCATTTATTGATCTTGGCACAGAACCTAATGCTGCCTGATGCAATACATAATCTACTCCATTAACAGCCAAATTACAATCAGATATACTTCGAATATCACCTTCAATTAATTTGAAATTCGGATTTGTTATAAAACCGTTTAGATTGTGATGGTGACCCGTTGAAAAATTATCTAAGCAAATTACTTTTTGCCCCGAATTTAAAAAATATTCGCACAAGTTAGAACCTATAAAACCAGCTCCCCCCGTTATTAAAATAGTATTTTGAATGTTTGCTTTCATCTATTTTAAAATATTATTTTTTAAATGTTTTTAAAATATTATTTAGAAAACTTACTTTCTTTTCTTCATCATGATAACCATTTGAATACGCCCCATAACTGCCATAATACCCATAACCATATGTCGATCCGTATTTAGCCTTATTTTCAAAACCATTCAAAACAATACTAACGTTACTTAACTCACCTCTTTTGACACGATTATTCAATAATGTAATCATTTCTTTTTTCGAATAATTTTGCCTTACAACATAAAGTGTAACATCACTAAACTGAACCAATTCTAATGCATCAGCAACAAGGCCAACCGGCGGTGTATCTAGAATAATATAATCATACGTTTTTTTCAGTTCATCAATAAACTCTCCCATAACTTCGCTTATAATTAATTCTGAAGGATTAGGAGGAATAGGCCCCGAAAGAATAACATCCAGATACGGAATTTGAGTCTTATTCACAATTTCTGCCAGGCTCTTTTGTTTAATTAAATAGTTAACAACTCCATATTGGTTCACCAGATTGAATTCGTCTGCCAATCTTGGTTTTCTTAAATCCATTCCAATTATAACCGTCTTTTTTTCACTCAAAGCAAAAACTGTTGCAATATTTATAGAACAAAATGTTTTTCCTTCACCACTAATAGACGAAGTAATCATTAACGTTTTGGCACCGTCAAGCTGCTTTTTTTTGTACAAAAATTGTAATGACGAGCGAATTCCTCTAAAAGCTTCCGATAATGCAGATTTTGGTTTTTGGAAAACTGCCAAACTTGTATCTTCTCTATTTACCCCCACAATACCAATTAATGGTATTTGCGATTGTTTACTAATATCCTCAGTATTTTGAATTGTATTGTTAATAAAGAAAAGTAAAAAAACGATGATTAAAGGAATTAAAAAACCTAAAAATAATGCCAATACATAATTTACAGATGTTTTCGGACCAATAAGTCCTCCTCCAATATCTTTTGCAGTATCTATAAAATGAATATCTGACAAATTAGATGCTTTTACTATATCTGCCTCATTTCTCTTTTGAAGAAATGTACTATAGATATTATCACTTAAATCGTATTTTCTTTTAATTTTCAGTAACTCTTGCTGTTCTTCAGGAAGTCTTTTGATGGTACTCTCACTTTCGCCAATTTTATTACTGATTAAGGCTAAATCATATTGCAAAGATGATTTAGCTGTTGCTATATTTTCCAGCAAAACATTCTTTATAGCAATCATTTGATTATCAAAATCTTTAAAAATCTTATCGCTCTTTACGGCATAAGACATTTCAGATCTTTGTGTTGACAGGGCAATAAGTTTTGAAATGTTAGTAACTATATTAGGATCTTCAATTCCGGCAACGGACGGAGCAGGCAGCTTAGAATAGTCTACACTATTATTAAGATAAGCTTTTAAGGAATTATAGTAAGCTATTTTACGTGTTATTCCATCTTTTTCGACATCAAATTCTAAAATTTTATCTGAAATTTTTTCGCCGCCCTGTTCTATTGTATATATATTTTTATCTTTTCTGAAAGTCTTAAGCTCATTACCTGTTTCTTTCAGTTGAGACTCCATTGCTACAAGTGTACTGTCAATAAAATTTATCGTATTGGTTGCAAACTGATTCTTACCATCTAACTGAATCTTAATCAACATCCTAACAGTAGAATTCAAATATTCTACCATCCTTGCTTTATTTGTCCCCTGTAATGATAATGCCAAAATTGAGCCGGATTTTTGATCAGCATCTACTCCTATTCCGCGGTAACGGGAAACAGTACTGTTAAAATCATTAAATCTGACAAAATATTCTTTTCCTTTATAAATACCGGGATTATCTACTATTTCAAGTTTCCAATTTAAAAATGGCAACACAACCCTCTCTCCAACTTTGTATCTTTTAACAAACTCTACAGGCTGAACAGCTGTATTACTATAAGTATTATCCGAATAGGTAAGCAATGAAACTGAGTTATTTTCAAATGGAACTCTAATTTCATATTCATTTGGGCTTAAAAACTTAACACTAATTAATGTCCGGGCTAATTGTGGTTTTGTTTTATCGATATTAACATAAAAAGGGACAGCACCATACACATCAAGCATATTATACTTGCCTTTTTCAAGATAGTCTATATAATACTGCAACTTATCTACTACCAATTCATTATGAGACCTAGACTGCAGAATAGTCGAAATACCACTTACCTGATCTGAAATACCTCCCCAATTAAAAACCAGACTTGTATTGGAAGTAAAAAAAGGATTACTTTCTTCTTTAATTGAAATTAAAGTCTGCATTGCATAAATCTTTTCCTTACGAATATTAACCTGGTAAGCAATGGTAAAAGCAATAATCAAACTCACCAAAAATAATTTCCAATACCCAGCTATTTTCAGCAAAAAACCTTTAAAATCAAAGCTTGGATGATTTTCAAAAATGGAAAAATCTTTTATATCTAACATCTTTTGTATTTCGTTTTAATTTTTCAATAATAAATAAACGGTTGTCGCCAAAGATAATAAAGTTATAATTGTACCTACAGATTGTATTCCTGTCTGACCGGTACCCCAGGTTTTTTGTTTTAGTGGCTTTACATAAATATAATCATTAGGCTGTAAGTAATAGTAAGGAGATTTCATCACATTTACATCTGTAAGATCGATATCATTCATTTGTACTCCTGTAGGTGTCTGGCGTATTATAGTTACCGCTTTTCTATTACCCACAGTAGTGATATCTCCTGAATTTGCAATAGCCTCCATGATGTTCACATGCTCCTGAAATAATGTTTTAGTACCTGTAGATCCCACTTCACCGTTTATTGTATATCTGAAACCTGCTAATTTTACGGTTACAAATATATTTGCCTCTGCCTTAAAGTATTCTTCCAATAATTTTTTTTCAATTCTAACACGTACTTCTTCAAGTGTGTATCCAATTACATTCATTTCTCCTAAAATTGGCATTCTAATATTTCCATGATCATCCACATTAAATCCATTGAAATATAATCCCGTTTCAGATTTTCCAGTACTGCTGTTAACCTCCTCTGAAGGCTTAAAAATAGCTATTAACTTAGAATCTATTGCTTTGATATCTATACTTAAAACATCGTTAACTTGTAACCTGTAAGGCTTTGATTCAACCGCAGAAACTGTAGTTCCATTAGTAGATGTTCCTTTATCCTGTAAATACACTAAATCTTTTACAGGAATACATGATGTAAAAAACGTACTAATTAATAATAAATAAAAACAGTTTTTTGTCATTTTTAAAATTTTATAAGCAAATATAACCATTCCTGTAATCTTCAGGAAATCTCGCTTAATTCGCATTTATTTAATTGTTTTTGAATGTTTTTTCAAAAGGTACACGATGCAAAATACTTCGACCTAATGTTACTTCATCAGCGTATTCTAATTCATCTCCTACTGAAATTCCTCTTGCTATTGTAGAAATTATAATTTCAGAATTGGAAATTTGTTTGTAAATATAAAAATTTGTCGTATCACCTTCCATAGTAGAACTTAAGGCAAAAATAATCTCAACAACTTTACCCAACTTTACTTTTTCAACTAAACTTAATATATTCAACTGACTTGGACCAACTCCCTCTATTGGAGAAATTTTCCCTCCTAAAACATGGTAAATCCCTTTATACTGCCCGGTATTTTCTATAGCCATCACATCCCTGATATCCTCTACAACGCAAATAGTCTGATGGTTTCTTGATTGATTAGCACAAATTTCGCACACTTTTGTATCCGAAATATTATGACAATTTTCGCAAAACTTTATATCCTCACGCATGTTTAAAAGCGCCTGAGACAAAAAACCTGTTTGCTCCTTGGGCTGTTTTAATAAATGAAGCACTAAACGTAATGCTGTTCTTTTACCAATTCCAGGCAACTGAGACATTTCGTTTACAGCTTTTTCTATTAATTTTGATGAAAATTCCATGAAGACAAAAATAACATTTTTAATGGTTTTCAGGCTTTTGAAAGTACTAAAACAAAAAATCTTAAATCCTCTAAACCTCTCGCAAAACAACTTTTCCAGCCCAGATAGCAGCGGTATCCTTTTACTGGCTTCTTTAGACAGAAAAAGATAAAGCGGATAGCTGGATTAGCTCCTTAAAAAACTAATATTGATTAGTTGCTAATAAAACCAGCGTACAAGCAACTTCTGCCTTAATATTATTCAATTCCAATAATTGATATAACTCAGGATTCTCAGCACCAGGATTAAAAACTACTCGTTTAGGCTGTGCCTCGATGATATAATTATAATAATCTCGCTGACGAACCGGATTTAAATATAAAGTTACTGTATCTATATTTTTGACAGGAATGGCTTTAGTATGAATTTTCACACCTGCTACTTCGCCTGCATTTTGACCTATTGCCAAAACTGTATGTCCTTTTTGAGTAAGCATATTTATTGCTTTAAAAGCATAACGTTCCGGTTTTGTAGTTGCACCAAGAACTAAAGTTTTTTTATTTTTCATTATTTCTGAATATCCCACAAAAGTAATCAAAAAAGAGCGGATTTCCTGCTCGTTATTCATTTAGAGTCATAAAGGCGAAAAAACAATATCCTAACATCATTTTAGAGTAAAATATTAAAATTTAATTACTTTTACCTTATCAACCCAAACACATTATGGATTTATTCATTTACTTATTTGCCGCTCTTTTCTCTGTTTTAAATCCAATTGGTACTGTACCTATATTTGTAGGACTAACCCATGACGACTCAGATAGTGAAAGATCCAGAATTTCATTGTGGACCGCTATTAATGTTTTTATTATTTTGATCGTTTCTTTTTTTATCGGGCAATATGTGCTGACTTTTTTTGGGATTAGTATTGATGCGCTTCGAATTGCCGGTGGTTTGGTAATTTTAAATTCAGGATTTTCATTGTTATCCGGAAAAATAAGCAAGAAAAGAGGAATCAACAAAAAGATTGAAAATGATGCACAAAAAAGAAACGACATTGCATTAACCCCTTTAGCAATTCCGATGCTGGCCGGGCCGGGGTCTATCTCTTTATTAATTGCTTTTTACCAGGAACATCATGAAGTAGGAGAAATAATAATTTCAAGTTTAGCTATTTTAGCAATTGCAATTACAATTTTCATCATTTTAAAAAGCGCACATTACTTAGCCCGTATTTTAGGAGCTTCAGGCATTGTTGCTATTTCCAGAATTATTGGCTTCATTGTAATTGCAATAGGAATTCAGTATATCGTGAGTTCTATAATCAATATCGTAAAAGGGAATTTGATGTAAATTCTTTGAACATTAAAACACAAAATCCAAATCCCACACTGTAATTATTCAGTTTTTGGAATTTGGATTTTTTATTAATTCTTTTAAAAAAAATTAATTCTTTGGCAGGAAAACTTCAGCCATCATACATCTTGCACTTCCTCCACCACAAGCTTCAATAGTATCTAAACTTGAGCTTAAAATTTCTGCATGATTTTCTAATTGCTTAATTTGTTTTTCCGTTAAGCTTTGATGTGCCGATGTACTCATAACAATATATTTTTTATCATTTGACCCTCGAACTTCCAACATATTACCTGCAAAATTATTCACTTGTGCTTCTGTAATTAAAATAATTTCTTTTTGGTCAGCTTTTAGATTTTCTAAAACCATTTTGCGTTCTTTTTTATCATCGATGCTATCTGCACAAATAACCGCAAAAGTTTCACCTATACACATCATTACATTAGTATGATAGATTAGTTTTCGTTCTCCGTCAACTGTTTGAAAAGCTTCAAAAAT
The DNA here is from genome assembly GCF_022802975.1 of Flavobacterium pectinovorum. Classification (GTDB taxonomy): domain Bacteria; phylum Bacteroidota; class Bacteroidia; order Flavobacteriales; family Flavobacteriaceae; genus Flavobacterium; species Flavobacterium pectinovorum_B. The sequence continues at coordinate 212,140 of NZ_JAFEVZ010000002.1, read as the reverse complement.
TACCGGAGCATAGTCAAAATCTTCGCAGAATTCAATAAACAATTCTTCATCCGCACGAGGCGACAAAGCACAATATGCTTTTCCGTTTGCTCTGTCTAAAAGCAAACTTCCTGTCCCTTCAAGAAAAATACCATCTTCTTCTGCAGAAGTATAATCCATAATATTGCTAATCTCAAAACCTTTTTCTTCAAGAGTATCCAAAATATCCTCACGACGTTCCTGACGACGGTTTTCAGCAAACATAGGATACAAGGCCACATCTCCATTTTCATGAAAAGAAACCCAGTTGTTTGGAAAAACACTATCTGGCGTATCAGTTTCTAAAGTATCTTCTACAACGGTAACATCAACCCCAACAGTTCTTAACTTCTCTACGAAAACATCAAATTCCTGTTGCGCTTTTACATTTACTGTACTTGGCAAAAGTCCGTCTAATACTTTCTGATAATAGTTATTTACTGCCGTTTGTTCATTCATTCTGAATGCAACCGGACGAATCATTACGATTGAATTTGTAGTTTGTTTCATTTTCTATTTTTGTTTTTTTTGTTTCAGGTTTCAAGTTTCAGATTTTACGTCGCTACAAACTTGGAACCTGAAACCTGAAACAAATTTTAGTCTCTAATTAAAGGCAATGTTGAACATCTTAGCAATCCTTCCTGTTTTGCTATTTCTGCATATGGAATCTCTTCAACTGTAAAACCATTAGCACGTAACCAATTATTTAATCTCGTGAAATTCTTTTCGGAAACGACAATATTTTCATCGATTGAAAACACATTCGAAAACATATTATACATTTCATTTCTTTCGATATGAAATAAATTTTCCTTTCCAAAAAGATTAACTAAATACAAATAATCTGCTTCTTCACGAAAACCTCTTTTATAAATAATACCCTTATTTTTTCCAACAGGCTGAAAACAGCAATCTAAATGTAAAGCATTGTCACGGGCTTCTAATTTTGATTTTACCAAATCAAATTCTTTAACAATTTTAGTTGGAAACAAATTTTTAATATAATTTACTCCCTGCATATTAGTCCTTGCCGTAATATAATCTTTATAATCGCTCCCTTTATAGGTTCCAATAAAAATATGATCATTCCAAAGCATAACATCTCCGCCTTCAATATGAACTTCTTCAGGTGGACGAACCACTTTTAAAGGATTTATTTGATCAATTACGTATTGAATTGCTTCAAGTTCACGCTCCCTATCCGGCAAAATATTTGATTTAACAAAGATATCATCAATTACAAAACCAATATCTCTGGCAAAAATCTGATTGTAATTTTTAATCATTTCCGGACGATAAACAGCTACATTATACTTTTGAAAAATAGCATTGAAGGCATCCATTTCAGCAATCATATCTTTTTCTACAGGATATGTTCCGGCTTTAATATGTTCCAATGATTTAGGATCATAGGCTTCTTCTAACAAAGGAGTTGGTCCATTATGAACAGCAGAACCCAAAACTACAGCGCGTAACCTTGATGTTTCGTTCTTTACATTTAATTGCAACATAAATATTAGATTTTGTTGCAAATATAAAAAAAGCTTCACAGTTAAGTGAAGCTTTCATTTTATTTATTTGATTTAAAATCTCTCAAAGGATGACCAGTATAAATCTGTCTTGGTCTTCCAATTGGTTCTTTATTTTCTCTCATTTCTTTCCATTGTGCTATCCAGCCAGGCAACCTTCCAATAGCAAACATTACTGTAAACATATCTGTTGGAATACCTAAAGCTCTGTAAATAATTCCAGAATAGAAATCTACATTTGGATATAAATTTCTTGATTTGAAGTAATCATCTTCAAGGGCAGCAGCTTCTAATTTTTTTGCAATCTCCAAAATTGGATCTTCAACACCTAAAGTTTCCAAAACTTCTTTAGCAGCCTTTTTAATTATTTTTGCTCTTGGATCAAAATTTTTGTAAACTCTGTGTCCGAATCCCATTAAACGGAAAGGATCATTTTTATCTTTCGCTTTCGCTAAGAATTTATCAGTATCTCCACCATCTTTATTGATTTCTTCCAGCATTTCTAACACTGCTTGGTTTGCACCTCCGTGAAGAGGTCCCCAAAGAGCAGAAACTCCTGCAGATACTGAAGCAAACAAACCAGCATGAGAAGACCCTACCATTCTTACTGTAGAAGTAGAACAATTTTGCTCATGATCTGCATGAAGAATAAATAATTTATCTAAAGCATTAACAATAACCGGATTTGCTGAATAAGGGCCTGTAGGTAATTTGAACATTAATTGCATAAAACTTTCTACATATCCTTTTGTATTGTCATAGTAATTCAAAGGATAGCCCATTGACTTTCTATATGTCCATGTAGCAATTACAAGAAATTTAGCCATTGTTTTACAAATAGCCTCGTACATTTCTTTTTCGTTATCAACATTTACCGCTTTTGGATTAAATGCTGTTAAAGCACTTGTTAAAGCAGATAAAACACCCATCGGGTGAGCTGTTTTTGGAAAACCATCGATGATATTTTTCATTTCTTCGTTTACCAAAGAATGTTTTTTAATACCATTTTCAAATTCTTCTAATTGTGCAGCAGTAGGCAACTCACCAAAAATCAAAAGATAAGAAACCTCTAAAAAACTTGCTTTCTCTGCAAGATCTTCGATGGAATACCCTCTGTAACGTAAAATTCCAAGTTCTCCATCCAGAAAAGTGATTCCACTTTTGCATGAACCAGAGTTTTTATAACCAGGATCAATAGTAATAATACCAGTTAAGTCACGTAATTTGTTAATATCGATAGCCGATTCATTTTCGCTTCCTGTTATTACCGGAAGTTCAATTTTCTTACCATCTACTTCTAATGTAGCTATTTTTGACATAATATATGGGAAATAATTCTTTAAAATAATAATTTATCAAATCTAAGGAATTTAAGACTAATTAAAAAAAGAATAATACTATGAATTTGTTAAAACTCCAAAAAAAAACCATTCGTTTACACGAATGGCTTGATTCTACAATATAACTCTTACAATTATTTGATTTTAAAAGCATTTAACCCCGGAAAATAAGCGGTACTCCCTAATTCTTCTTCAATTCTCAACAATTGATTGTATTTTGCCATACGATCAGAACGAGAAGCAGAACCTGTTTTTATTTGCCCACAGTTTAAAGCTACAGCTAAGTCAGCAATTGTATTATCTTCAGTTTCACCAGAACGGTGAGACATTACTGAAGTATAACCAGCATTTTTAGCCATATTCACAGCAGCAATAGTTTCTGTCAAAGTACCAATTTGATTAACTTTTACTAAAATTGAATTCGCAATACCTTTTTCAATTCCTGTTGACAAACGAGCAACGTTAGTTACGAATAAATCATCACCTACTAATTGTACTTTATCTCCAATTTTTTCAGTTAAGTATTTCCACCCGTTCCAGTCATCTTCATACATACCATCTTCGATAGAGATAATTGGATACTTAGAAGCAAGCTCAGCTAAATAATCAGCTTGCTCTTCAGAAGTTCTGATTTTTCCAGTTTCACCTTCAAATTTAGTATAATCGTATTTACCGTCTACATAAAACTCAGAAGCAGCACAATCAAGAGCGATCATAATTTCGTCTCCAAAAGTATAACCCGCTTTTTCAACCGCTAATTTGATAGTATCCAACGCATCTTCAGTACCACCTGCTAAATTTGGAGCAAAACCACCTTCATCACCTACAGCTGTGCTTAAACCTCTGTCATGTAAAACTTTCTTCAAGCTGTGAAAAATTTCAGTTCCCATTTGCATAGAATGTGTAAAAGAAGTTGCCTTTACAGGGAAAATCATAAATTCTTGAAATGCAATCGGAGCATCAGAGTGAGAACCACCATTGATGATATTCATCATTGGCACTGGCAATGTGTTAGCAGAAACCCCACCAACGTATCTGTATAATGGCAATCCTAGCTCATTTGCAGCCGCTTTTGCAGCCGCCAAAGAAACGCCAAGAATCGCGTTAGCACCTAATTTTGATTTATTTGGAGTTCCGTCTAAATCGATCATCAATTGATCAATCGTGTTTTGTTCGAAAACAGACGTTCCAACTAATTCTTCAGCAATAACAGTATTTACATTATTCACTGCATTCAAAACTCCTTTTCCAAGATAAGCTTTACCTCCATCACGTAATTCAACAGCTTCGTGCTCTCCAGTTGAAGCTCCAGACGGAACCGCTGCTCTACCTAAAACACCATTTTCAGTTACTACATCAACTTCAATAGTAGGATTACCTCTGGAATCAAGAATTTGTCTTGCGTGAACTTTAATTATAATACTCATTATTTTTGTTTTTTTATTAGTAAATTATATTTTTTTTTCGAAATTATAAAAAAATTTAATAGTAAAAACGTATTTTAACTATTAAACCCCTTTATTTATTAACTACATCGTTTTAGATGAAGCTCCTTTTATATTCTCAACAAACTGATCGAATAAATATGACGAATCGTGTGGTCCAGGGCTAGCTTCTGGATGGTATTGTACTGAGAAACAGTTTTTGTTTTTCATTCTCATTCCAGCTACTGTACCGTCATTCAAATGCAAATGGGTAATCTCTAAATCTGGATGATTATCCAAAGCTTCTTTGTTTACTGCAAAACCGTGATTTTGAGAAGTAATTTCACCTTTTCCAGTAATAAGATTTTTTACCGGGTGATTGATTCCTCTGTGACCGTTGAACATTTTATAAGTCTGAACTCCGTTTGCCAAAGCAATAACTTGATGACCCAAACAAATTCCAAACAAAGGTTTGTCATTTGCCAAAATTTCTTTCGCCACCTCAATAGCTCCAAAAAGAGGATCAGGATCACCCGGACCATTTGACAAGAAATAACCATCTGGATTAAATTCTGACAAGTCTTTATATGTAGAATTATATGGGTAAACTTTTATGTAACAATCTCTTTTTGCAAGATTTCTAAGGATGTTCTTTTTTATACCAAGATCTAAAGCTGAAATTTTATAAGTAGCATTTTCGTCTCCAAAAAAATAAGGCTCAGTAGTCGAAACCTTTGATGCCAACTCTAAACCTTCCATGTTTGGCACATTAGCCAATTCTTTTTTCAAATCTTCAATCGAAGTACCATCCGTACAAATAACAGAATTCATCGCTCCATTATCACGTATATAACTTACTAGTGCACGTGTATCAACATCCGAAATACAGATTAAATTTTGTTTTACAAAATAATCTTCTAAACTTCCGTAAGCATCTTCTCTTGAATAATTAAAGCTAAAGTTTTTACAAACCAGACCAGCAATTTTGATACTATCGGATTCAATTTCTAAATCATTAACACCGTAATTCCCAATATGCGTATTGGTTGCTACCATAATTTGACCAAAGTAAGAAGGATCTGTAAAAATCTCCTGATATCCTGTCATTCCAGTATTAAAACAAACTTCACCAAAAGTCTTACCGCTAATACCGATAGATTTTCCGTGAAAGACAGTCCCATCGCTTAGTAATAAAATGGCGCTTTGTCGTGTAGTATATTTCATTCTTAAATTTGTATTGTTTTTTTAATCGTATTCTGAAACCGTTTTTAATCAATTTCATTTGTAGTTAAATATTCCGCAAATTTACTTCTTTAAAAGAGTGTCTCCAAGATTTTTTAAAAATTTCATTCATAAAAATAAAACCTCGCACAGTAAATAAGTTAAATTTGAAATTTATATAAAAAAATCAAAAAAAAAGGATAAACTAAAAATTAGTCTATCCTTGATTTTTATAGAATCATTACTTTCATAATTATTCAGAAGCTTCAGTTGTCGATTCTGATTCAGCTGCAGGAGCTTCTGGAGTAGTCTCCTCAGCTTTTTTAGCTTTACCACCACGACGGCTTTTTGCTTTTTTAACTTCTTTTTTACCTCCATTGTAAAGTTCATTGAAATCCACAAGTTCGATCATTGCCATATCAGCATTATCTCCCAAACGATTTCCAACTTTAATGATACGAGTGTATCCACCTGGACGGTCACCAACTTTAGCAGCTACGTCTCTGAACAAGTCAGTTACAGCATATTTACTACGTAAGTAAGCAAAAACAATACGACGATTGTGAGTCGTATCTTCTTTTGATTTTGTGATTAAAGGCTCAACAAATTGTTTAAGCGCTTTAGCCTTAGCAACAGTAGTATTAATACGTTTGTGCTCGATAAGAGAACAAGCCATATTAGCCAACATAGCTTTTCTATGTCCAGTCTGTCTGCTTAAGTGATTGAATTTTTTTCCGTGTCTCATTGCTATTTTAAATTTAATCCCGCAAGCGGGATTGAATTATTCTTTATCTAATTTGTATTTAGCTAAATCCATCCCGAAAGTTAAATTTTTAACCGCTACAAGTTCATCTAGCTCTGTTAAAGATTTTTTACCAAAATTACGGAATTTCATTAAGTCATTTTTATTGAACGATACTAAATCACCAAGTGTATCAACTTCAGCCGCTTTCAAGCAATTTAATGCTCTAACAGATAAATCCATATCAACAAGCTTAGTTTTAAGCAATTGTCTCATATGCAATGACTCTTCATCATACGATTCTGTTTGTGCAATTTCGTCAGCCTCGAGTGTAATTCTTTCGTCAGAAAATAACATGAAGTGGTGAATTAAAACTTTAGCAGCTTCAGTAAGAGCGTCTTTTGGATTAATAGAACCATCAGTTTTAATTTCAAAAACTAATTTTTCGTAATCTGTTTTTTGCTCTACACGAAAGTTTTCAATTGCATATTTTACATTTTTTACCGGAGTAAAAATTGAATCTGTAAAAATAGTACCAATTGCCGCATTTTGTTTTTTGTTCTCCTCAGCAGGAACATATCCTCTACCTTTTTCGATTGTTAAATCGAAGTTCAATTTGATCTTTGAATCTAAATTACAGATAACAAGGTCTGGATTCAGTACTTGAAAACCTGAAATAAATTTTTGAAAATCACCTGCCGTTAATTGATCTTTACCTGAAACAGAAATAGTAACTGCTTCATTATCTATATCTTCAATTTGACGTTTGAAACGCACTTGCTTCAGATTAAGTATAATTTCGGTAACATCCTCAACAACACCTGAAATAGTAGAAAACTCATGATCTACACCCTCGATACGAACAGATGTAATTGCATAACCTTCTAATGCTGAAAGCAAAACTCTTCTAAGTGCATTACCAACTGTCAATCCATAACCAGGTTCTAAAGGTCTAAATTCGAATTTACCTTCAAAATCGGTTGAATCGATCATGATAACTTTATCGGGCTTTTGAAAATTAAATATTGCCATAAATTTCGACTAAGTCAATTATTATTTGTTGTACAACTCTACGATTAATTGTTCTTTAATGTTTTCTGGAATTTGAAGTCTTGCAGGTACAGAAACAAAAGTTCCTTCTTTAAGATCATTATTCCAAGTAATCCATTCATAAACATGACTTGAATTTGATAAAGAACGTTCGATTGCCTCTAAAGATTTAGATTTCTCACGAACAGCAACTTTATCACCAGGCTTAAGGTGGTAAGAAGGAATGTTTACAACTTCTCCGTTTACAGTAATATGTCTATGAGAAACTAATTGTCTAGCACCTCTACGAGATGGAGCAATTCCCATTCTAAAAACAACATTATCTAATCTTGCTTCACACAATTGTAAAAGAACCTCACCAGTAACACCTTTAGTAGCTGATGCTTTTTTGAATAAACCTCTGAATTGTTTTTCTAAAATTCCATAAGAATATTTAGCTTTTTGCTTTTCCATTAACTGAACAGCATACTCAGATTTTTTACCTCTTTTTTTAGCCATCCCGTGTTGTCCAGGTGGGTAATTTCTTTTTTCGAAAGATTTATCATCTCCGAAGATTGCTTCGCCAAATTTACGAGCAATTCTAGTTTTAGGACCAGTATATCTTGCCATTTCAAAAAATTAATTTAAGGTAGAGATTATGAATTCAGGTCATATCCTTCGATAATCGTTTATTCTACCTTGTTATACTTAAATAAATTATTATACTCTACGTCTCTTTGGAGGACGACAACCGTTGTGAGGCATTGGAGTAACATCGATAATCTCAGTAACTTCAATTCCTCCGTTATGAATAGAACGGATAGCAGACTCACGTCCGTTACCTGGTCCCTTAACATAAACCTTAACTTTTTTAAGTCCTGCCTCAAGAGCTACTTTACTACAATCTTCTGCTGCCATTTGAGCTGCGTACGGAGTGTTCTTTTTAGAACCTCTGAAACCCATTTTACCAGCTGAAGACCAAGAAATAACTTCACCTTTCTTGTTTGTCAAAGAAATAATGATGTTGTTGAAAGTGGCAGAAATATGAGCTTCACCCGTTGATTCAACGATAACTTTACGTTTTTTTGCAGTTGCTTTAGCCATATTACTTATTATTTAGTTGCTTTTTTCTTGTTAGCAACAGTTTTTCTTTTACCTTTTCTAGTTCTAGAGTTGTTTTTAGTTCTTTGTCCTCTTAACGGAAGACCAGATCTATGACGGATACCTCTGTAACATCCAATATCCATTAAACGTTTGATGTTTAAAGAAACCTCAGAACGTAATTCTCCTTCAATTTTGAACGCTCCAACAGCTTCACGAATTGCTCCGATCTCGTCATCATTCCAATCTTGAACTTTTTTATCTTGGCTAACCTGAGCTTTTTCTAAAATCTCAATAGCTCTACTTTTTCCTAATCCGAAGATATAGGTAAGTGCAATAACACCTCTTTTGTTTTTTGGGATATCTACCCCTGCTATTCTTGCCATAATTATCCTTGTCTTTGTTTAAATCTAGGATTCTTTTTGTTTATTACGTACAGTCTCCCTTTTCTACGCACGATAATGCACTCGGCACTTCTCTTTTTTACTGATGCTCTAACTTTCATAGTGAATTTGCTTTAGGCTTTAGGCTTTAGGCTTTAGGCATAAGTTTATTGCTTAATGCTTATTGCCTATTGCTTACAGCTTTTTAATATCGATAAGTAATTCTTGCTTTTGACAAATCATAAGGGCTCATTTCTAGTTTCACTTTATCACCAGGTAATAATTTGATATAATGCATTCGCATTTTTCCAGAAATATGAGCAATTACAATGTGTCCATTTTCTAACTCTACACGGAACATCGCATTTGATAATGCTTCAATGATTGATCCGTCTTGTTCTATTGCTGATTGTTTTGCCATAAATATATTAAGCTACTGCTTTTCTATTCTTACCAGTCTTCATTAAACCATCATAATGTTTATTTAACAAGTATGAATTGATTTGCTGAATAGTATCTATTGCAACACCAACCATAATTATTAAAGAGGTACCTCCAAAAAACATTGCCCAAGATTGTTGTACATCCATAACACTTACAACAATAGCTGGGAACACAGCAATTAAAGCAAGAAATAAAGATCCTGGGAAAGTTATTAAAGACATCACTTTATCTAAAAAATCCGAAGTTTCAGCTCCCGGTCTAATCCCTGGAATAAAACCCCCGCTTCTTTTTAAATCATCAGCCATCTTGTTAGTAGGTACAGTAATTGCAGTATAAAAGAATGTAAATACAATAATTAAAGTTGCAAAAACAAAATTATACCAAAAACCGAACATATCACTAAATGTTCCAACGATAGATTGTGACGTGTCTGATTTAGACAATCCAGCTACAGCAGCAGGAATAAACATAATTGCCTGAGCAAAAATGATTGGCATTACCCCTGAAGCATTAAGCTTAAGCGGAATCCATTGTCTATTACCACCTGCCAAATCTTGCTCATAATCTCCTGTTGTTGTACGACGAGCATATTGAACTGGGATTCTACGTACTGCCATTGTAAGCAATACACAAGCAATAATTACCAATAGCCAAACAATAATCTCAATAGCCATTAACATTAAACCTCCTGTATTATTAGTAACCACAGATTTAAATTCTTGTATAAAAGCTTGTGGTAAACGAGCTAATATACCAACCATGATTAATAATGAAATTCCATTTCCAATACCTTTATCTGTAATTTTTTCTCCAAGCCACATAGCAAAAATAGTACCTGTAACTAAGATAATAACAGCCGAAAATAAGAATTCCGGAGAATTAAACCCAAGTAAAAAAGCATTACCCGGTAGTGTTCTGTATAAATTATAGATATAAGTCGGACCTTGAACCAATGTAATAGCAATAGTTAACCAACGTGTAATTTGATTAATCTTTTTTCTACCACTTTCTCCATCATTTTGAAGTTTTTGCAAATAAGGAATCGCAATTCCCATTAACTGAACAACAATAGATGCAGAAATGTAAGGCATGATACCTAAAGCAAAAACTGAAGCTTTAGAGAAAGCACCTCCGGTAAACATATCTAGAATAGATCCTAGACCCTTTTCTGTTTGTCCTGCTAAACCAGTCAATTGAGTTGCGTCAATCCCAGGAAGCGTAACGTGTGCACCAAAACGATATACTAAAAGTAAACCCAATGTCATTAGGATTCTGTTTTTTAGTTCTTCGATTTTCCAAACATTACTTATTGATTCAATAAATTTCTTCATACAATAGAAAAATTATATTGTTACAGCCTCTCCACCAGCAGCTTCGATTGCAGCTTTTGCAGTAGCAGTAAATTTGTGAGCAGTTACTTTTAATTTTGCTTTCAACTCTCCTCTACCTAAAATCTTAACGATTTCATTTTTGGTAGCTAGACGGTTTGCTACGAAATCTGTCATTGAAACAGAATCAGTAATTACACCATTGTCTACTAATAATTGAAGCGTATCTAAATTAACACCTTCGTATTCTTTACGATTGATGTTTGTGAAACCAAACTTAGGCACACGTCTTTGAAGTGGCATTTGCCCTCCCTCAAAACCAATCTTTTTAGAATAACCAGAACGAGATTTTGCTCCCTTGTGACCTCTTGCAGAAGTACCACCTTTTCCAGAACCTTCTCCTCTACCTAATCTTTTATTTTGATTGTGTGTTGACCCTTCAGCTGGTTGTAAGTTACTTAAATTCATAACAGTATTTGTTATTTAGCTTCTTCTACAGAAACTAAGTGTTTAACTTTGTTTATCATCCCAAGGATAGCAGGGTTTGAATCATGCTCTACAACTTGTCCCATTTTACGTAGACCCAAAGCTTCCAAACCTCTCTTTTGAGAAAGAGGGCAGTTGATTTTGCTTCTTACTTGTTTTACTAATAATTTAGCCATAATTTCCTTGAATTAACCTTTAAAAACTTTTTCTAAAGAAACACCTCTTTGTTTTGCAACTGTGTAAGCGCTTCTCATTTGTAATAAAGCATCAAAAGTTGCTTTAACCACGTTATGAGGATTTGATGATCCTTGAGATTTAGATAATACATCATGAATACCTACTGATTCAAGAACTGAACGAACAGCTCCACCAGCAATAACTCCTGTACCATGAGACGCAGGAATCAAGAACACACGTGCACCACCAAATTTACCTTTTTGTTCGTGAGGAACAGATTGTCCATTCAAAGGAATTTTTACTAAATTTTTCTTAGCATCTTCTACTGCTTTCGCAATTGCTTCAGAAACGTCTTTAGATTTCCCTAAACCGTGACCCACTACTCCGTTTTCATCACCTACAACTACAATAGCAGAAAAACCAAAAGCTCTACCTCCTTTTGTAACTTTAGTAACACGATTAACACTTACCAGACGATCTTTAAGTTCAAGACCACTTGGTTTTACCAATTCTACATTTTTGTATTTAGACATAATATATTAGAATTTAAGTCCAGCCGCTCTTGCGCCTTCTGCTAATGATTTAATACGACCGTGATATAAATATCCACCTCTGTCAAAAGTGATGGTATCAATCCCGGCTTTTAACGCTTTCTCAGCAACTAGTTTTCCAACAGCAGCAGCGATTTCAACGTTAGTACCTTTTCCTATTTCTTTTTCTCTTGAAGATGCAGCTAATAAAGTAACTCCATTTACATCATCAATAAGTTGAGCGTAAATTTCTTTGTTACTTCTAAACACAGATAGTCTTGGATTAGTAGCAGTACCACTAATTGATTTTCTAATTCTGAATCTAATTCTCTGTCTTCTATCAGATTTTGTTAATGACATAATCTTATTTTTTAAGCTGATTTACCTGCTTTTCTTCTTAATACTTCACCCACAAATTTAACACCTTTTCCTTTGTAAGGCTCAGGCTTACGAAAACCTCTGATTTTCGCAGCAACCTGTCCTAAAAGTTGTTTATCAAATGATGTTAATTTTACGATAGGGTTTTTTCCTTTTTCAGATATTGTTTCTACCACTACCTCAGGAGCAACTTCTAAAACAATATTGTGAGAATATCCAAGAGCTAAATCTAACTTTTGACCTTGGTTTGAAGCTCTATAACCAACTCCAACTAATTCAAGTTCTTTTGTAAAACCTTCAGATACACCAACAATCATATTACTGATTAATGATCTGTACAATCCGTGTTTTGCTCTTTGGTTTTTATGATCAGACGATCTTTCTACTAAAGCTTGATCGCCTTCAACCGTTACAGTTACGTCCGAAAACTCCTGAGTTAGTTGACCTTTTTTTCCTTTTACTGTAATAATACCTTCTTTAACTTCTACAGTTACTCCAGCAGGGATTACAATTGGGCTTTTACCTATTCTTGACATCTTATTTAGTCTTTAAAATTAGTATACGTAACAAATTACTTCACCACCTACATTTAATTGCTTAGCTTGTTTTCCTGTCATCAAACCTTTTGATGTAGAAACAATAGCAATTCCTAATCCGTTAAGGATTCTTGGCAATTTGGCAGCACCTGCGTATTTACGTAAACCAGGTTTACTAATTCTTTGGATATCTTTAATTACAGGCTCTTTAGTATCTTTATCATACTTCAAAGCAATTTTGATTGAACCCTGAACAGAGTTGTCTTCAAATTTGTAACTTAAGATATAACCTTGATCAAATAAGATCTTAGTTATTTCTTTTTTTAGATTAGAAGCTGGAATTTCAACAACTTTGTGGTTTGCAGCCACAGCATTACGAACTCTAGTCAAATAATCTGCAATAGGATCTGTATACATATGTATTTGATTGCGATTATGGTTTTCGGGAGACACTCATCTCCCGAACCTTTAATCAATTAAAAATATTTTCTGGTTTGCAAAAGTAATAACTTATTGCGAGATTACCAAGATGCTTTTTTAACACCAGGAATCAATCCATTATTAGCCATCTCACGGAAAGTTACACGTGAAATACCAAACTGACGAATATAACCTCTTGGTCTACCTGTTAATTTACAACGATTATGCAAACGAACCGGTGAAGCATTTTTAGGTAATTTTTGTAAGCCTTCATAATCTCCAGCTTCTAACAAAGCTTTTCTTTTTTCAGCATACTTAGCTACCGTTTTCTCTCTTTTCACCTCACGGGCTTTCATTGATTCTTTAGCCATATCTTAATTCTTTTTAAAAGGTAAACCTAATTCAGCCAATAATGACTTTGCCTCTTTATCTGTTTTTGCAGTTGTAACAAAAGTAATATCCATTCCTGAAATTTTATTTACTTTGTCAATATCAATTTCCGGAAAAATGATTTGCTCTAAAACTCCAAGATTATAGTTACCTCTTCCGTCGAAACCAGTAGCTTTAATACCACTAAAATCTCTAACACGTGGCAAAGCAGAAGTAACAAGTCTATCTAAAAACTCATACATTCTTTCTCCACGCAAAGTAACTTTTGCTCCAATAGGCATCCCTTTTCTTAATTTAAAAGACGCAACGTCTTTCTTAGAAATTGTAGATACTGCTTTTTGTCCAGTGATCTTTGTCAACTCATCAACTGCATAGTCAATAAGTTTTTTATCAGATACAGCTGCACCAACTCCACGGCTCAAAACGATTTTTTCAAGTTTTGGAACTTGCATAACGTTTGTATATCCGAACTCTTCTTTAAGAGCAGAGATTACTCTACTCTTATATTCTTCTTTTAGTCTAGGTGTATATGCCATTACTATAGTACTTGATTAGATTTTTTTGAAAATCTTACTTTCTTATCTCCTTCTACTCTAACACCCACTCTAGTTGTCTCCTTAGTTTTAGGATCAATTAGAGAAATGTTAGAAATTTGAATAGAAGCTTCTTTCTTAACGATACCACCTTGAGGGTTTTTAGCACTTGGTTTTGTATGTTTTGAAACCATGTTTACACCTTCAACTATCGCTTTATTTTTCTCACGGTAAACACGTAAAACTTTACCTTCAGCACCTTTATGGTCTCCAGCAATAACTCTTACGATATCTCCTGATTTTATTTTTAGCTTTATCATCTTAAAACGAATTAAAGCACTTCTGGTGCTAATGATACAATTTTCATGAATTGTTTTTCACGAAGTTCTCTTGCTACCGGACCAAAAACACGTGTTCCTCTCATTTCCCCTGCAGCATTCAAAAGAACACATGCATTATCATCGAAACGGATATAAGAACCATCAGCTCTTCTCACTTCTTTTTTGGTACGCACAACAACTGCAGTTGAAACAGCTCCTTTTTTCACGTTTCCGTTTGGAGTTGCATCTTTAATAGATACTACAATCTTGTCACCAACAGAGGCATACCTTCTTTTGGTACCTCCTAAAACACGGATAGTTAAAACTTCCTTAGCCCCCGTGTTATCTGCTACTTTTAGTCTTGATTCCTGTTGTACCATAATTATTTAGCTCTTTCTAAGATTTCAACTAATCTCCAACATTTTGTTTTACTTAAAGGACGCGTTTCGCTAATTCTTACAGTATCTCCAATGTTACAGTCGTTTGTTTCGTCGTGTGCAACATATTTCTTAGTTTTCAACACGAACTTACCGTATAATGGGTGTTTTACTTTTCTTACTTCAGCAATAACAATAGATTTATCCATTTTATTTGAAGTAACAACACCTATTCTTTCTTTTCTTAAATTTCTTTTTTCTTCCATCTTTCAGCAGAATACAATTATTGTAACTCTCTTTTAGTTAACTCTGTAGCCAATCTTGCAACTGTTCTTCTAACGCTTCTAATCTGAAGTGGGTTAGCAATTGGAGAAATAGCGTGAGCCATTTTTAGGTCAGCATATACTTTCTTAGTTTGACTAAGCTTTTCTTGCAACTCCGCTGCAGAAAGATCTTTTATTTCTGATTGTTTCATAATAAATATTAATTATGCTTCGAAATCTCTAGCAACGACGAACTTAGTTTTAACTGGAAGCTTTTGAGCTGCAAGACGTAACGCCTCTTTTGCAACTGACAAAGGAACTCCTCCAACTTCAAACATAATTCTTCCTGGTTTAACAACAGCAGCCCAATACTCAACTGCTCCTTTACCTTTACCCATACGTACTTCAAGAGGCTTCTTAGTGATAGGTTTGTCTGGAAATATTTTAATCCATAATTGTCCCTCTCTCTTCATATAACGAGTCGCAGCGATACGCGCAGCTTCGATTTGACGAGAAGTTAAGAACATTCCATCTTCATGTACAGATTTAATACCAAACATTCCATTAGAAAGTTCATGCCCTCTTTGAGAGTTACCTTTCATCTTACCTTTTTGTACCTTACGGTATTTTGTTCTTTTAGGCTGTAACATTTTTCTTTAGTTTAAAAATTTACTTTCTTTTACGAGCATCTGGTTTACCACCTTTGTTAAAAGGTTTTCTATCTCCTCTTGGAGAATCTCCACCTTTACCACCACCAGTTCCAGATTGTTTTTTATCCATTCCTGCAAGTGGAGAAAGATCTCTCTTCCCGTAAACCTCACCTTTCATGATCCATACTTTGATACCCATTCTACCGTAAGTAGTGTGAGCTTCAGCCAAAGCATAATCAATATCAGCTCTGAAAGTTGATAGAGGAATTCTACCTTCTTTGAAACCTTCTGAACGCGCCATCTCAGCACCATTCAAACGACCAGAAATCAAAACTTTGATACCTTCAGCGTTCATACGCATAGAAGCAGCAATAGCCATTTTGATTGCACGTCTGTAAGAAATACGGCTTTCGATTTGACGAGCGATGCTTGTCGCCACAAGATAAGCATCTAACTCAGGTCTTTTAATTTCAAAGATGTTGATTTGAACCTCTTTGTCAGTAACTTTCTTAAGTTCTTCTTTTAACTTGTCTACCTCTTGTCCTCCTTTTCCGATAATGATACCAGGTCTAGCAGTAGTGATAGTAACGGTTACAAGTTTCAAAGTTCTCTCGATGATTACTTTTGATACACTAGCTTTTGATAAACGAGCGTGGATATACTTTCTGATTTTGTGATCTTCGGCTAATTTATCACCGTAATCATTTCCACCATACCAGTTTGAGTCCCATCCTCTGATGATACCAAGTCTATTTCCAATTGGATTTGTCTTTTGTCCCATGCTGCTTAAGAATTGCTTTGTGTGTTATTGATAGCTCCAAGCACGATTGTTACGTGGTTAGAACGTTTTCTTATTCTGTGTGCACGACCTTGTGGAGCTGGACGAAGTCTTTTTAACATCATTCCTCCATCTACTCTGATCTCTTTAACAAATAATCCAGCTTCTTCTAAATTACCTTCACTATTTTTTTGCTCCCAGTTATTGATTGCAGACAACAATAGTTTTTCTAATTTTCTTGAAGCTTCTTTAGAACTGAATCTTAAAATGTTAAGTGCTCTTTCTACCTTCTGACCTCTTACCAAGTCCGCTACTAAGCGCATTTTTCTAGGTGAAGTAGGGCAGTTATTCAATTTCGCGAAAGCAATAGACTTATTAGCCTCTTTTCTCGCATCTGCTGTTTCTCTTTTACGAACTCCCATTGCTTCTTATTTTTTACCTTTATTTTTTGCTCCAGCATGACCTCTAAAAGATCTAGTTGGTGAAAACTCTCCTAATTTGTGACCTACCATGTTTTCTGTTACGTAAACTGGTACAAATTGACGACCGTTATGAACTGCGATAGTTTGTCCAACGAAATCCGGAGTAATCATTGAAGCTCTAGACCAAGTCTTAACAACTGCATTTTTACCACTTTCTACGTTTTCCTGAACTTTCTTGTCTAATTTATAATGAACGAAAGGTCCTTTTTTTAATGAACGTGCCATATCTTATTATTTCTTTCTACGTTCTACGATATACTTGTTACTCGGGTTTTTCTTAGAACGAGTTCTGTAACCTTTAGCTGGCAATCCGTTTCTTGAACGTGGGTGCCCTCCAGAAGAACGTCCTTCACCACCTCCCATAGGGTGATCAACTGGGTTCATCGCTACTGGTCTAGTTCTAGGTCTTCTTCCTAACCATCTTGTTCTACCTGCTTTTCCAGATACAACCAATTGGTGATCAGAATTAGAAACAGCTCCAATTGTAGCCGAACAAGTTAACAAGATCAATCTTGTTTCACCAGATGGCATTTTAATTGTTGCATATTTCCCGTCTCTTGCCATTAACTGAGCAAAAGTTCCAGCTGAACGAGCAATAACAGCTCCTTGTCCTGGACGTAACTCAATACAAGATATAACAGTTCCAAGAGGAATTCTGCTTAAAGGTAATGTATTACCGATTTCAGGTTGAGATTCTGGACCAGAAACTAATTTCTGACCAACTTTCAATCCGTTTTGCGCGATAATATAAGTTTTCTCTCCATCAGCATAAGCTAATAAAGCGATAAATGCAGTACGATTTGGATCATATTCAATTGATTTCACTGTAGCCGGAATTCCGTCTTTAGTTCTTTTGAAATCAATAATACGATATCTCTGCTTGTGACCACCACCCGTATAACGCATGGTCATCTTTCCTTGACTATTTCTACCTCCAGAGTTTTTTATCGGCGCTATCAAAGAGCGTTCCGGCTTATCAGTTGTAATGGCGTCATAACCATTCACAACTCTAAATCGCTGACCTGGGGTAATAGGTTTTAATTTTCTTACTGACATTTTTCTATCTTAGATATTGTTGTAAAAATCAATTGTTTCTCCTTCTTGTACTTGAACAATTGCTTTTTTAATTGCATTTGTCTTTCCACTGATTAAACCACTTTTAGTGTATTTAGTAGATCTGTCTGGTCTTACATTCATTGTATTAACCGAAACAATAGTTACCCCATAAGCAGCTTCAACAGCTTTCTTAATCTGAACTTTGTTCGCTTTTTTGTCAACAACAAATCCAAAACGGTTTAGAACTTCACTTTCTTTGGTTACTTTTTCCGTTACTATAGGTCTGATAATAATGCTCATATTCCTATTATTTACTTAAATTTTCTTCAATTAACTCTAAAGAACCTTCCAAAAGCACTAAATTATTAGCGTTAAGTATTGCGTAAGTGCTTAATTCTGAGCTAGTTACGACATTTGAAGCCTTTAAATTGCGTGACGACAAATATACATTTTTATTTGACTCACCCAACACGAATAGAGATTTTTTATTTTCTAACCCTAAAGCTTTCAAAACGTTAATGAAATTTTTAGTGTTTGGAGCTTCAAAATTAAAGTCTTCAAGAACGATAACATTTGACTCTTTTGCCTTGATAGAGAAAGCAGATTTTCTTGCCAATCTTTTCAAGCCTTTATTCAATTTGAATGAATAACTTCTTGGCCTTGGTCCGAAAATTGTTCCACCACCTTTAAACAATGGATTTTTGATACTTCCCGCACGAGCCGTACCTGTTCCTTTTTGTTTTTTAATCTTACGTGTACTTCCTGTCACTTCAGCTCTTTCTTTAGCTTTGTGAGTCCCTTGTCTTTGATTAGCAAGATATTGCTTAACATCAAGGTATACAGCGTGATTATTTGGTTCAATTGCGAATACTGAATCAGAAAGTTGAACTTTTCTTCCAGTATCTTTTCCGTTGAAATCTAATACTTTTACTTCCATTACTTCTGAATGATTACGTAAGAGTTTTTATGTCCAGGAACACATCCTTTAATAACAAGTAAGTTCTTTTCAGCAACTACTTTTAAAACTCTAAGGTTTTGAACTTTTACATTATCTCCTCCCATTCTTCCAGCCATACGCATTCCTTTGAATACTCTAGATGGATAAGAAGAAGCTCCTACAGAACCTGGCGCTCTTAAACGGTTGTGTTGACCGTGAGTTGCTTGCCCAACACCACCAAATCCGTGACGTTTAACAACCCCTTGAAAACCTTTACCTTTAGACACACCTTGTACATCTACAAATTCTCCTTCAGCAAAAATAGAAACATCGATAAGATCTCCTAATTTTTGTTCAGTTGCAAAATCCTGAAATTCAACGACTTTTTTCTTAGCAACAGTTCCAGCCTTTTTAAAGTGACCTAAAGCCGCTTTTGTGGAATGTTTCTCGTTTTTGTCATCGAAACCAAGTTGCAACGCTTCATACCCGTCAACCTCATTGGTTCTGACTTGGGTAACAACACACGGCCCAGCCTCGATTACAGTACAAGGAATGTTTTTCCCGTTTTCATCGAAAATACTAGTCATGCCGATTTTTTTACCAATTAACCCAGACATAAATATTAATTATTAATTACTAAAATTCCCTTCAATTTGAAAATAACAGAAATTTCCAAACAGGGAGTGCAAAAGTAGACATTAAAATTCAATTTACCAAACGGTTACAAAAATTAAATCGCTCATTATCAAAATCCAAGCACAAAACCCACAACAAAAGACTCATTATCTACACAAAAAATCAAACCTTATCTATCAAGCAAAATCAATTTTACATTTAACAATTACTTAAACTAACCACAACAAAAAAAGCCATCAGCACCCTAAAACAAAGACACTTACACATTTTAACTTCAAACCCAATCTCAAAAAATTAAATCAAGAATCACAAATACCCAACAAAAAAAGCGAGACATCACTGCCTCGCTTTTTATATGTAAAAAAAATATAAAAATTATACTTTAATCTCAACTTCAACCCCACTTGGCAATTCAAGCTTCATTAAAGCATCAATAGTTTTTGATGAAGATGAATAAATATCAATCAATCTCTTGTATGACATTACTTCAAATTGCTCTCTCGCTTTTTTGTTAACATGCGGAGAACGCAACACAGTGAAAAGTTTTTTGTGAGTTGGCAACGGAATTGGACCTGTTACAACTGCTCCAGTAGTCTTTACTGTTTTTACGATCTTTTCAGCAGATTTATCTACCAACATGTGATCGTAAGATTTTAGTTTTATTCTAATTTTTTGACTCATTTTCTTAAGAATTAAGCGTTACCTTTTGCTTTTTTAATTACCGCTTCTGAAATATTAGAAGGCGTCTCTGCATAGTGAGAAAACTCCATTGTTGAAGTTGCTCTACCTGAAGATAATGTTCTTAATGTTGTAACATAACCAAACATTTCAGATAAAGGCACATCAGCCTTGATAGTTTTAGCTCCATTTCTATCACCCATATCATTAACCTGACCTCTACGACGGTTCAAGTCACCTACAATATCACCCATGTTTTCCTCAGGAGTAATAACTTCGATTTTCATGATTGGCTCAAGAATAACAGCCCCAGCAGCACGTCCAGATTCTTTATAACCCATTCTTGCAGCTAACTCAAAAGATAATGCATCAGAATCCACAGGGTGGAAAGATCCATCAGTTAAAGTTACTTTCAAACTATCCACAGCATATCCTGCTAATGGACCCGTTTTCATAGCTTCTCTAAATCCTTTTTCTACAGCAGGGATATATTCTTTAGGAACGTTACCACCTTTTACAGCATTAATAAACTGCAATCCAACCGGAACCTTACCATCAACTTCGTCAGCAGGCTCGATTGTAAATACGATATCACCGAATTTACCACGACCTCCAGATTGTTTCTTATAAGTTTCTCTATGTTGAGCAGATTTTGTAAACGCTTCTTTATACTCAACCTGAGGCTCACCTTGATTCACTTCAACTTTGAATTCACGTTTCATACGATCTACCAAGATATCCAAGTGAAGCTCACCCATACCAGAAATAATAGTTTGCCCAGAAGCTTCATCAGTTCTAACGGTAAATGTCGGATCCTCTTCAGCTAATTTAGCCAAAGCCATACCCATTTTATCAACGTCAGCTTTTGTTTTTGGCTCAATAGCAATACCAATCACAGGATCAGGAAATTTCATAGATTCCAAGATAATTGGATTCTTTTCATCACACAAAGTATCTCCTGTTTTAATATCTTTAAATCCTACAGCAGCTCCAATATCTCCAGCCTCAATAAATTCGATTGGATTTTGTTTATTAGCGTGCATTTGGTAAATACGAGAAATTCTCTCTTTGTTACCAGAACGAGTATTTAAAACATAAGAACCCGCATCTAAACGTCCAGAATAAGCACGGAAGAAAGCTAAACGACCTACAAATGGATCAGTAGCGATTTTAAATGCCAAAGCAGCGAATGGCTCCTTAACATCTGGCTTACGCAAGATTTTAGTTTGATCTTCTTCTAATAAATCAGCATCATCAGGATGAATTCCTTCGATACCTTCTTTATCTAATGGAGACGGCAAATACTTACAAACAGCATCCAACATAAACTGAACACCTTTGTTTTTGAAAGATGAACCAGCAAGCATTGGAATAATTGCCATATCAATAGTAGCGGCTCTTAATGCATTATTGATTTCTTCCTCTGTAATAGAGTTTTCATCTTCCATGTATTTATCCAAAAGATTCTCGTCGTAAGTAGCAATCTCCTCAATAAGAATAGAACGATATTGTCTAACCTCATCTACCATATCAGCAGGAATATCAACGATATCAAAAGTAGCTCCTTGAGTTTCGTCATGCCAAACAATTGCTTGGTTTTTAACTAAATCAACAATACCTTTAAAATCAGCTTCATCTCCAATAGGCAAAGTAATTGCAACCGCATTCGATTTCAACATATCTTTAACCTGTCCGCATACTCCTAAGAAGTTAGCACCCTGACGGTCCATTTTATTTACAAATCCCATACGAGGAACTCTATATTGATCAGCAAGTCTCCAGTTAGTTTCT
This sequence comes from Flavobacterium pectinovorum, assembly GCF_022802975.1. Classification (GTDB taxonomy): domain Bacteria; phylum Bacteroidota; class Bacteroidia; order Flavobacteriales; family Flavobacteriaceae; genus Flavobacterium; species Flavobacterium pectinovorum_B. The sequence continues at coordinate 190,163 of NZ_JAFEVZ010000002.1, read as the reverse complement.
GATTGAGGCTCAACACCATCAACAGCACTAAATAAGAAAACCAAACCATCAAGCACACGTAAAGAACGGTTTACCTCTACAGTAAAGTCAACGTGTCCAGGAGTATCAATAATATTAAAGTGGTATGGCAATGATTCTGGCAACGCTTTACCTTGTTCAGTTGGAAAATTCCAAGTACAAGTTGTAGCAGCAGAAGTAATTGTAATACCTCTTTCCTGCTCTTGCGCCATCCAGTCCATTGTTGCAGCACCATCGTGCACCTCACCAATTTTGTGTGACTTTCCAGTATAAAAAAGAATACGCTCAGTTGTTGTTGTTTTACCAGCATCAATGTGAGCAGCAATTCCGATATTTCTTGTATATTTTAAATCTCTAGCCATTTCTTACGAATTAAAATCTAAAGTGAGAGAATGCTTTATTAGCTTCTGCCATTTTGTGAGTATCCATTCTTTTCTTAACCGCAGCACCTTCTTCTTTAGCAGCAGCTAAACATTCTGACGCTAAACGTTGTGCCATAGATTTTTCATTTCTTCTTCTTGAATAAAGTATTAACCACTTCATTGCCATAGAAATTTTTCTGTCTGGACGAATCTGCATTGGGATTTGGAATGTAGCTCCACCAACTCTACGACTACGTACTTCTACGTGAGGCATAACGTTTGTTAAAGCATCTTTCCAGATCTCTAATGAAGTTTTCTCATCATTTTGCTTTTTAGATTCAATGATATCAATTGCATCATAAAATACTTTGAAAGCTGTAGATTTCTTACCATCCCACATTAAGTTGTTCACAAAACGTGTTACTAATTGGTCGTTAAACCTTGGATCCGGTAAAAGTGGTCTTTTCTTTGCCGCTCTTTTTCTCATGTCTTTTTCTTAAAAGTTTTTAAATTACTTTTTTGCTTCTTTTGGGCGTTTAGCACCGTACTTAGATCTTCTTTGCGTTCTTCCTGCAACACCTGACGTATCAAGCGCTCCACGAACGATATGATATCTAACACCTGGTAAATCTTTTACCCTTCCACCTCGCACTAATACTATCGAGTGCTCTTGTAGATTATGTCCTTCTCCAGGGATGTAAGCATTCACTTCATTACCATTTGTCAAACGTACACGCGCAACTTTACGCATTGCAGAGTTTGGTTTTTTTGGTGTAGTAGTGTAAACACGCGTACAAACCCCTCTTCTTTGAGGACAAGAATCTAAAGCAACCGATTTACTCTTCTTAGTGATCTGAGTTCTTCCTGTTCTTACTAATTGTTGAATTGTTGGCATAATTAATACTAAAAATTATTATGTTTATTAAATTCCCGCTTTTTACGGGGTTGCAAATGTATAAAATATTTTTCACTATACAAACGTTAAATCATTAATTTTCAACAACATTATTTATGCTTATGTTTTTACAAACAAACAATAGATATTTGCAATACTTTTAATAAATGAAACAATTGCCCTTGAAACAGTTATTCCAAATAATCGCCCTCTGCTTAATAAGCCTCTATACACATGCTCAAAATTTTAATTTAAAAATAATCGGCACAAACAAAACAGAAAACACAATTATTGACTCATTAAATTATATCCAAAAACACTCAAATATTAAATCGGTTCTTAATGAATCTAATATAACCATAGAAAAGCTTCAAAAAAAAGGCTTTCTAGACACCAAAACACTTGAAAACCAAAAAAAAAACGACACAACATACACACACAAACTCTCACTTGGAAACCAAATAAAATACACCTATATATATATAGGTAGAAATAATTCATTTTTTAATTCCTCAGAAACAAAAAATGACACCTTAATTATTCCCTATGAAGAAACAGAAAACTACATAAATCAAAAAATTATTGATGCAGAAAAACAAGGTTTTGCTTTAAGCAAAATAAAATTAGAAAATATTCGAAGAAAGAATTTGATAATTTATGCCGACTTAAATTTTAATTCCGAAAAAAAAAGAAGCCTTAATTCCATTATAATAAATTACACAAATAACAATCGTAAGGATTATTTTCCAAAAGGACACCTAAAACAGCTCAACAAAAAATACATCAATAAAACTTTTAACCAAAAAGTAATTAAAGAACTTCATGAAGACATAAATAATTTTGAACTTGTAAATCAAACAAAGTATCCTGAAATATTATTCACAAATGACTCAACAAAAGCTTATGTATATCTTGAAAAAAGAAAAGCAAACACTTTTGACGGATACATTGGATTTTCAAACGATGAAAACAAAAAGCTAAACCTAAATGGCTATCTCGACATAACCTTACAAAACACACTTAAAGCCGGAGAACAATTTTCTTTATACTGGAAAAGCGACGGAAACCAACAAAGAACCTTTAATACAAAATTAGAAATACCATACATATTCAAATCCCCGCTTGGAATTAAAGCGCAATTAAACATTTTCAAACAAGACAGCACTTTTCAAAACACAAAAACAGCAATCGACTTAGGTTATTATATAAACTACAATTCAAAACTATATTTAGGCTACCAATCTACCGAATCAAGCGACATTCAAAACACAAACAATTCAAGCATAAGTGACTTTAAAAATTCTTTTATAACAACAACATTTGATTACATAAAAACAGATGCTGTTAATTATTTGTTACCCAAAAAAGCCAATATTAACTTAACATTTGGATTTGGAAAAAGAAATACAAATAACCAACCCGAAACCGTCAATTCAAGCAATCAATTTTACACAAACTTAAACCTCTCGTACAATTTCGAACTTAACGAGAGAAATTTCATTAACATAAATTCACATAATTTCTATCTTAAGAGTAAAAATTACATGACCAACGAATTATTTCGTTTTGGAGGAACAAACTCAATCAGAGGTTTTTTAGAAAATAGCTTACAAGCAAACCTTCTTTCTTCAATTCTTACAGAATACAGATATATAGTTTCTAAGAATTTATATGTGAATTCAATTCTTGACTACGGAATTTATCAAGACCTGACAAGAAGTGTGAATAAAAACAAAATTAACAAATTAACAGGAATTGGAATTGGAACAAGCACACAAACAAACAATGGATTATTAAAGATTAACCTTACAAATAGCTTGGTAAATGGACAGAATTTAAAATTATATAACACTATCATAAACATATGTTATAATGTTAAATTTTGATGTTTACCGAAAAAACATTTTTATTTATTAGGATAGTTAACAAATTATTAAGAGTTTTGCGATACTAATTCAAAATATTTAAAAATGAAACTAAAGTTCAATGGATTTTTAGTGCTCTTATTAGCACTAGTTGCGCAAATCACATTTGCACAAGAAAGAGCTGTTTCTGGAACAGTTTCCGACAATGCAGGAATGCCTTTACCAGGTGTTAGTGTATTAGTAAAAGGAACTAAATCAGGAACACAAACAGACTTTGATGGGAAATTTTCTGTTAAAGCATCACCAAATCAGGTTTTGGTATTTAGCTACATTGGGATGAAAACCCAGGAAGTTGCTGCAAGTTCTTCTGTATTAAACATTAAACTATCTGACTCAGATGCTCAGCAACTTGAATCTGTTGTAGTAACTGCTTTTGGTATTAAACGTAATCCAAAAAAACTAGGGTATTCAGTTAGCTCTGTTAAAGCAGAAGAAATTACACAAAATTCAGAACCAGATTTATCAAGAGCACTTGCTGGAAAAGTAGCCGGGGTTAACATCAATACTTCAACAGGTGTTGCCGGTGCTGCCAACCAAATTACAATCAGAGGGGTCAACTCTTTGACAGGAAACACAGATCCGTTAATTATTGTAGATGGTATAGCTTACAGTAACGTATCGGTAACCAGTACGAGCCAAATTACTGGTGGTGGTGGTTACGAATCTGCCCTTTCTTCTTTAGATCCAAATGACATCGCATCGATAAACGTACTTAAAAGTACTGCTGCAGCTGCTCTTTACGGATCTAGAGCAATGAATGGAGTTATTGTTGTAACTACAAAATCTGGAAACACAAAATCCAATCAATCAGAAAAACTAAGCGTAAATGTTGGATTGGGTACTTATTTTGAAACTATAGCGAATTTACCAGATTACCAAAACACTTATGGAGCTGGATCAAACTTCCAGTACTCTAATGCTAATGGTTCTTGGGGACCACGATTTGACTCTTTAGCAACCATTCCTACATGGGCTTCTTTACTATCTGCATTCCCTGACCAATTTGGTTCAACAGTTCCTTACGTAGCTAAACCAAACAACGTAAAAGACCTTTTTAGAACTGGTACAGTATTAGACAAAACAATAGGTTTTAATTATGCAGGATCTGATGGAACTTTTAATGCTACCATTTCAGACTTACGCCAAGATGGTTATATCCCATACAACGTTTACGACAGAACATCTATGTCAGCAGGAGGAAATTTCAAATTAAGCAAAAAATTCACCGTAGGAGCAAACTTATCTTACTCAAAAACAAAACAAGTTGGTGCTTTTTTTGGAGAAAATCAATTTGACGGTGCATCTTCTTCATTTGCCAGAACTTTGTTCTTAGCAAGAAACTGGGATTTAAATTTACCTTATGTACATCCAGTTACAGGAGCTTCAGTTACACCAAACGGAACTCAGTTTGATCACCCTCTTTGGTCTTGGGAACACGATCAAATTACTACTCACACAGAAAGAGTCGTTACGGGTATTAATTTAAATTACGTATTCAACGACAACATTTCTGCTTCCTACAGAGCAGGTTTAAATAAGTACACATTAAACAGACTACAAGTTCGTGATCTTGGATCAAGAGCAAACAATGGTCTGGGGGATTTACTAAGTGATAACTTTACCAACCAAGATATAGAATCAACTTTTTTACTGAACTTCAACTACAAACTTAGCGAAGATTTTGATCTTACTGCTATTTTAGGAAACAACGTTCTACAAAATGAAGACTCAAGAATAACCAATCAAGGAAAAGAATTCTTAGTACCGGACATTTTTACTTTCCAAAATGTTAGAAACATTGCAAATTTAGGAGACGATAGAACAACAAAAAGAAATATAGGTGTTTTTGCGGATGTAACTTTATCGTTCAGAGAATATTTATTTTTGAATGCAACAGCTAGAAATGACTGGAGTTCTTCTTTACCAAAAAACAACAACTCATACTTTTATCCTTCTGTGAGTGCTTCTGCTATTATTACCGAAGCTTTTGACATCAAAAGCGACGTGTTAACATTCGCTAAATTAAGAGCAAGTTTTGCAAAAGTAGGTAGAGATGTTCCCGCTGAATTCTTGAAGATTGCTTACAATATAAACCCATCTTACAATAATCTTCCCCAAATTGGTAACAATACAGATTTAGGAGATCAAAGCGTAAAACCTGAATTCTCAGAAGAATTTGAGGTAGGAACAGATTTAGAATTTTTCAACAAACGCATTGTTGTAGATTTAAGTTTGTATAGCAAAACAACTAAAGATTTGATTACTCCTGTTACCGTGCCTTCTTCTACAGGATTCCAAGAATTAAACACAAATGCAGGTTCTATCAGAAACAAAGGTATAGAACTTGGATTGACTTTAGTTCCTGTAAAAACAAACAGTTTCAAGTGGTCATTAGTAACTCAGTTTACTAAAAATGATAACGAAGTCTTGAATTTAAATGCTGGTCAGGATAGAATTATTAATAATATTAATGCCGTTTCAGCTGCTATTCCAGGCGAAGCATTCGGAGTATTTTACGGAACAAAATTTGCACGTGACGCTAACGGAAACTTCTTAATTAACCAAGCAAATGGCGCTGTCATTATTGACCCAACTCCAGGTATCATAGGAGATCCAAACGCTAAGTTCAGAGTAAGTTTTGCTAATACTTTTGTTTACAAAGCATGGAGTTTAAGAACTCAATTTGACTGGAAACAAGGTGGTGACGTTTCTTCTTCTACCATCTCAACCTTATTAGGTAGAGGGGTAACGAAAGATACTGAAAACAGAGAAAGAACCGTTATCATTCCAGGTTACTATGGAGACAATGCTACTGGTACGCCAATTTTAGACGGTAATGGAAATCAAATTCCTAACACAAAACAACTATCAGTGTTTGAACTTTATTTTACACCATCTGGAGCCGGAAGTACTTTTGGAATTAATGCAGTTGACGAAGCTGAAGTTTACGATGGTACTACTTTCAGATTAAGAGAAGTAAATCTTACGTATGATGTTCCGTCAAAATACTTAGAAAAAACACCTTTTGGTAAAATAAGTTTTAGTGCTTTAGGTAGCAACTTATGGTACTATGCACCAAACGTACCTAAATACACTAACTTTGACCCAGAAACAACCAGTTACGGAAAATCTACCCTACAAGGTATCGAAACATCTGCTGCACCAACAGCAAAAAGATGGGGATTCAAGATTAATTTAACATTTTAACACAAAAGACATGAAATTATATAACCATATAAAAAATAATAAAACAGCAATCGTTTTATTATCACTCACTACCATATTTAGTAGTTGTAGCGATTATTTGGATGTTGATAAAGATACTGACGATCCTACTATAGCCCCTTTGAATTATCTTTTAACCAATATTGAAACAAGTATTGGTGAGATTGGAGATTTCAACAATGGCCCAGGAAGTGTAATAGCCACCTATACACACCAAATGACATCCCGAGAAGATCAAGACCAATATAGTTTAAAAGCAGATAACATCCCTTTAAATAATGATTGGAACAGTATTTACTTAACCCTTACAGACATCCAAACTTTAATCACCCAAGCTACTGAGAGCGGTGATTTAACATACGTTGGAATTGGCCAAATACAAAAAGCCTTTGTTATGGCCTATGCTGTAGACCTATGGGGTGATGTACCTTTTACAGAAGCTACACAATTGACAACCGGTATCATAGCACCAAAATTTGACAATCAAAAAGAGATATATGCTACTGTTTTCAAACTAATTGATGAAGCAAAGATTAATATAAAAAGTAATGCTGGAACTAAAAAACCAGGAACCGATGATTTAATTTACAAAGGAGATCTTAACAAATGGATTCGATTTGCAAATACCTTCAAATTAAAATTATACAATCAAACCAGACTTACTTCTGATTTTGATCAGGCAGGTTTTAATGCTTTAGTTGCAGAAAATAATTTCTTTCAAGGAATTGGAGATGATTTTCAGATTGATAGATTTAATGTAAATTCTCCTACAATTGAAAGAAACAGATTGTTTACAGAATCTTATGAAAGTACACAATTTGGAGCTTACCAAAGTCCATGGATGTACGAAATTTTAAAAGGTGTAAACCCTAACATCCATACTGGTAATCCTGACCCAAGGATGAAGTACTATTATTTCAACCAAACAAAAGCAGGTGCAACACTTCCTCCTGACGCTATATCAGGAAACCCAAATGCAGATTACTGGGATAAAGAAACTGGATTCTACACTATCCGATTCGGAAGTACAGGACCTAACAGAGACAAAAGTCAGGAAAGATCATATACGTACCCAGGGATTTTCCCGGCAGGAGGACGTTATGACGATGGACAGGGAGCAGATGTGACCACTTTATCTACAAGATCAGGCACAGGTATTGCACCTCATAGAATTTTGACTTATGATGAGTTCTTATATATTCAGGCTGAGTTAATTCAAGTTGGTAAATTACCAGGAAATGCTTCAACTAAACTTAGAGAGGCAATATTGGCAAGTTTTATTAAAGTTGACCAGGTTGTTAAGGGTAATCAATCACTTCAAACAGTTCCTCCTTTAACAACAACAGCTGGAACTCCAGCGGTTACAACAGGAATCGCTGCAGTTACAACATTTATAGACAAAGTAATAACTGAATATGGTGCTGCATCAGCAAATAAACAGTTAGAAATCATTATGACACAAAAATGGGTAGCTACTTTTGGAGATCCTACAGATCAATATACTGATTACAGAAGAACAGGCTATCCAATTTTAGCCGATCCAAACAGTACAACTAAAGAGTATCAATTAAATAACGGAGATGCTTTTCCTTTAGATGACTCTCAAACTGTAGTAAGTAATCCTTTTCAAGTTTCATTCTACTGGCCACAACCCGAATTAAACACAAATTCAAGTGCACCAGTACAGAAAAACCCAGCAACTTACAAAATCTTTTGGGATAATTAATCATTAAAAACTGATAAAATGAAAAACATAAAAATATTATTCACATCACTGCTATTTGTATTTATAGCAGTGTCATGTGAAAACGACGGAGGTGATTCAGTTCTTAATTTAACTGAAGGTACTGCTCCAGACATACGAAAAGATGCAACAACAGATCAAGGTGTAAACATCATAGCACTTCAAAACGGTCAAGACATAAATTTAGGATTAAATTTAGAAATAGGAACCGGTAATGTTGCCTCTATGGACGTCGTAGCTTTCTTCACACAAAGTGGGGTACTTAAAAAAGCTGTTTTACAAACTGGCATCACTACTTTTCCAGCTAAATTAACTTACAAAAAAGCTGATTTAGTGAAGGCGTTCCCAACTTTTACAAGTTTCGGTCTTAATGATAAACTTTTAATCACAACTGAAATTACTCAAAAAAATGGTACCGTTACTAAGATGTACTCAGATGCAGGAGCTCCTTTATTCGGTGCTGATATAGCAAACTCTACTTTATGGGTACCTTCTCAAACCTATGTTGCCCTTTGTCCATTATCAGATGCATCACTTTTTAGCGGAAGTTATAAAGTAGTAGAAGACGGATGGGAAGATTATTTCCCAAATAACATTATACAATTAGATTACAACGCTGCTGATGGAACTTACGTTTTTAGAATTCCAGTGCCAGCAAGTTCTCCTACTTATTATATAGTAACTGTTGATCCGGCTACCAATAAAACTACAGTAACCACAAATAAACTAATTAATTACGGCAGTGCAACAATGTACTTAGCAAAAGGCACAGGAACTGTAGGATCTTGTTCTGGCGAAATTAACTTATCAATAGGCTACTTCACACCTACAAACTCTGGAACATACGGAACATATAATTTAAAACTTCAAAAAGTTAATTAATTTAATTTCTTGTTCATTCATATCAAAACCACTCCATTCATTTGGGGTGGTTTTTTTTTATATAAAACATTATACTTACATTTGCGCTATGGAAAAAGAACATCAAATATTTGGAATCAGAGCCATTATAGAAGCAATTCAGGCAGGAAAAGAAGTAGACAAAGTATTCATACAAAAAGAAATTTCGGGTGAGTTAATGAAGGATTTAATGAAGGTAATGAAACGTGCTAACATTAACTTCTCCTACGTTCCTGTTGAAAAACTGAATCGCTTAACACCAAATAATCACCAGGGAGCTGTTGCTACCATATCTCCTATCGGATTTATTGAATTAGAACATCTGGTTGAATCGACTATTGAATCCGGTTCTAAACCCCTATTTTTAATATTAGACCAGATTTCTGATGCAAGAAATTTTGGTGCCATTATCAGAACTGCAGAATGTACCGGTGTAAACGGAATCATTGTTCAAAAAGCAGGTTCGGCACCTGTAAACGGAGATACCGTAAAAACTTCAGCCGGAGCCGTTTTTAATGTCCCTATTTGTAAAGTTGAACATATTAAAGATGCTATTTTCTACCTTCAGGGATCAGGGATTAAAACTGTTGCCGCAACTGAAAAAACGGAATCGAATATTTATGATCTGCAATTAAATGAACCCCTGGCGATCATTATGGGATCTGAAGACAGAGGAATTAACCCTTCTGTTTTAAAAATTGTAGATGAGAAAGCAAAACTTCCTATGTTTGGAACAATTGGATCATTGAATGTTTCTGTTGCCTGTGGTGCTTTTTTATACGAAACTGTTCGTCAAAGAAGTTAAATAATAGCCTACATTATAAAGAATAAAAAACACTTCTAAATCGAAGTGTTTTTTTATGAAACATATTCAATAAACTGTTTTATCTTCTGATTTCGTTATAATGTAGTGTACCGAAACATCAGAATTAAAATAAGTTGAAATATTTTCAGGCTCTTCTTCAGGGATTTCAGTATTTACAAAATTTCCGTTTTCATCAAAGTGTTTCATAAAAGCATCTTCTTCCGGATTAAAATCCGGTTTTTGCCAATCATAAACAATGGGCTTGGCATATTCTGGTGTTTTATAAAATAACGATATTATAAAACCTGTAATAAAACCAGCTAAATGACCTTCCCAGGAAATCGATTGATCAACATCAGGAAAAACATACCAAATCATTCCTCCATACAATAAAATTACAGAAAGTGAGAGTGCCACCAGACGATAATAACCGGTTTGAATACCTTTAAAAAATATAAAACTTACCAAAACATAAATTAATCCGCTTGCCCCAATATGATAATTCTGACGCCCGATGATCCAGGTTATTAATCCTGAAAACAGAATACCGAAAACAATAACACCCAAAGTTTGTTTGGGATAAAAATATTGCATCGCCGCCAGTAAAACCAAAAGCGGAATAGAATTATTATATAAATGCCCTAAGTTTTCGTGAATAAAAGGGCTGAACAAAATCCCCTGAAGACCAGAGAAATCCCTCGGGTAAATTCCGTGTTGATAGAAATCGAAATCAAAGCGAATTTGAATCCAATATATGACCCACAAAAAAAGCACAAAAAACAACGGAAGCGCCAGTACGTAATTTGAAAATTTAAAATGATTGTCGTTCATATTCTTACATCGATTTGATAGATTGTCATCAAAAAACTATCCAAAAACAATTTACTGTTAATTTGTCAGCTAACCGAAAATATCCTGCAAAAGTCGAGGCCTAGCCCTGATAGAAGTGGAAATCCTTTTGTGCCGGTGTTCGGCACAAAAGATTGAAACGGATAGCAGGAAATAGCTCCTGAAAAAATTAAAAATAGTAATTTTACAAAATGGAAGCACCTTTAGCCGAACGCATACGACCGCAAAAATTAGAAGACTATATAAGTCAAAGTCATTTGGTTGGACCAAACGGATCTTTGACGCAACAAATTTCAAAGGGAATTATACCTTCCTTAATCTTTTGGGGGCCTCCAGGAACCGGAAAAACGACTCTGGCTCAAATTATCGCTCAGGAATCGAAACGCCCTTTTTATATTTTGAGCGCAATAAACTCTGGCGTGAAAGACATTCGCGATGTGATTGAAAAAGCGAAACAAAATGGAGGTTTATTTACGGCCAGAAATCCTATTTTATTTATTGATGAGATTCACCGATTTAGTAAATCACAACAAGATTCGCTTTTAGCTGCAGTCGAAAAAGGTATTATCACGCTAATTGGCGCAACGACCGAAAACCCAAGTTTTGAGGTAATTCCTGCATTATTGTCACGCTCTCAAGTGTATATTTTGAATGCTTTTACGAAAGAAGATCTGGAGACTTTGCTACATCGTGCGATGAAAATCGATTCTTATCTGGCGACCAAAAATATTGTTCTGAAAGAAACTGAAGCTTTATTAAGACTTTCCGGCGGTGATGGAAGAAAATTATTAAATATTTTTGAATTGGTGGTAAATGCTTCAGCCAGTGATGAAATTATCATTACAAACGATCGTGTTTTTGAACTGGTTCAGCAAAATACGGTTTTGTATGATAAAAGTGGCGAACAGCATTATGATATCGTTTCGGCTTTTATAAAATCGATTCGTGGAAGTGACCCTAATGGGGCTGTTTATTGGCTGGCCAGAATGATCGAAGGCGGCGAAGATGTAAAGTTTATTGCCCGACGAATGTTGATTTTATCAAGTGAAGATATTGGAAATGCCAACCCTACGGCTTTTATTATGGCGAATAATACTTTTCAGGCAGTTTCTACTATTGGCTATCCGGAAAGCAGAATTATTTTAAGCCAGTGTGCGATTTATCTGGCTACTTCGCCTAAAAGTAATGCCTCTTACATGGCCATTGGAAATGCACAGCAATTGGTCAAACAAACCGGTGATTTGCCGGTTCCGATTCATTTGCGCAATGCTCCAACAAAACTGATGAAAGAATTGGGTTATGGTGAAGATTATAAATACTCACATGATTATGCCAATAACTTTACCGAACAGGAATTTTTGCCTGATGCTATAAAAGAAACGGTTCTTTATAATCCAGGTCAGAATTCGAGAGAGAATAGTAACCGTGAATTTTTAAAGAACCGTTGGAAAGATAAATATGGATATTAGATTTTCCTATTTATTGTTTATTGTTTATTGTTTATTGTTTATTGTTTTACAAAATAGATATTCAAATTTCTTTATCTAAAACTTAACTGTAACTTTTTCAGAAACTAATTTGTCGTTTTGATAATATTCAAAAAACCACTGATTGTCTTTTGCATTTAAAGTTCCCTGAACACCATCTTTTATTGCTATAAAAGAATCAGGACGAGACGTTTTAAGCAATTTCATAACCACTTTTGGTGTTTTATCTATTAATTGATAACCTGTATCTGTTGGTTGTGCATAAAGTAAATTTGGATCAGAAACATCTGCAACTGGTACAGAAATTTGTGTAGAAACAGGAGCTACAGCAACTACCGGAACAGCAACTGTACTATTTGAAGCAACGCCAGAAGTTGCAATGGTTTTTCCACTATATTTATAATGCAGCCCATTTACAGATACAAAAGCCAGATCTAATGATTCTCTGTAAGCTACATCAAACTCTTTCTCTTTGCTTTTTCCTGTTTCAGAAGTATAAACGATTTTTCCGTAGCAATCTTTAAACTCTAAAAAAAGTTTTGTTACTAAAAAAGCATTATCTTTTTTCACATCAACATATAACAAATCACAACGATTAATTAATTCTGCCGGAAGCTGGTCGTTTTCATAATAAGCTTCAAAACCTGCTTTTATTAAATTTGCTTTTGTCATCGTTGACAATCGATAAGGATTTATCCCCTTTGTGAAATCAAAATCAATAGGCACAATAACGGCTTTGTAATCATTAATAGATTGCGAAAAACCTAAAGCAGACATGAAAAGCGTTATTAAAAAAAGTCTAATTTTCATAGTTATAAATATTTTTTAAGTTCTAATAAATGGTTTATTTGTTTAATATTTTGCGGAGCTTCAATGTTTTTATCATTAAAAAAAATCGCATCTAAACCCGCATCCAGAGCACCATTAACATCGGCATCCAGACAATCGCCAATCATAATACAATTTTCCTTTGAAGCGTTTGCAGAATTGATTGCGTAATCAAAGATAATACTATTTGGCTTTTTTACGCCTGCCAGTTCAGAATTTGTAATTGTGCTAAAATAATCACGCAAAGCTGCATTCTTTATTTTCTTTTCCTGAACACTGGCAAAACCATTTGTTATGATGTGCAATTTGTACTTTGATTTTAAATAGTCTAAAATTTCAATTGCACCTTCAAACAAATGATTATTATCTGTTAAAAATTCGATATAATCATTTGCAATCTGATCAATATCTTCATCAGAAACGACAATCCCCAAAGCATCAAAAGAGAACTTTAATCTGTTATAACGCAGTTCCTGATGCGTAATTTTGTCATGTTGATATAATTTCCAGCAAGCCTGATTTACAGGAATGTATTTTTCTATAAAATCCTGACATTTAATTTCCGGAAATTTACTTTTAAAAATCCGGTCAAAAGCCATTTCTGAGTTCCGGTCAAAATCCCAAAGCGTATGGTCTAAATCAAAGAATATATCGGTAATATTTGTATGCATAATTTATAAAATTCCTTCATCTACAAAACTATAATATTTTGTTTCAGTAATAATCAAATGATCTAAAACTTTAACATCTAAACTATCTCCTGCCATCTTCAATTTTTTGGTAATGTGTTTATCGGCATCACTGGGAATCAAAGCCCCCGAAGGATGATTATGGCATAAAATCAAGCCTGTAGCCCCTGACTCAAGCGCTAATTTAAAAACCAGACGAACATCGACAATAGTTCCTGAAATTCCTCCTTTACTTAATTGAGACTTTAAAATCACTTTATTTGAATTATTCAGAAAAAGCACCCAAAACTCTTCATGCGGGAGCTCACCAATAATAGGCTGCATAATTTCGAAAACCATTTTACTGGATGTGATTTTGGTCAATTCAACCGAATCCTCTGCCCTGCGTCTTCTTCCTAGCTCTAATGCAGCAATTATAGTAATGGCCTTTGCCTCCCCTATTCCTTTAAAATCTATCAATTGCGAAATAGACATTTTTCCTAACGAATTCAGAGTGTCAACACTGGCCAAAATTCTTTTGCTCAAATCAACTGCCGATTCATTCCGACTACCGGAACCAATTAAAATAGCAATTAATTCGGCATCGCTTAAGACACTTTTACCTTTCAGCATTAATTTTTCGCGAGGTCTGTCGTCTTCAGACCAATGTGTAATTGGAAAATGAGTTGCTTCCATTTGTTAAATATTAATGCTTTTACTCATACAGATACTATTTTTCAGGCCTACGTAAGGCTCATAGTTGTCAATTATTTCAAATCCAACTTTTTGATATAACGTAATTGCTTCAATTTGTTTATACAGCGTTTCTAAAATCAAAACTTCGAAACCGTGGTCAATTGCCTTATTTTCTACTTCACTAATAATTAGCTGAGCTAAGCCAAGGCCTCTTGCTTCTGGTAAAACAAACATTCTTTTGAGTTCGGCAGTAGTGCCATTGTACTTTTTAAAACAGCCGCAACCAACCGCTTTATTATCTAAATATACAATAACCACATTTGGATTAAATTCTATAATATTATTACCCCAATAATCTGTTTTTAATTCGGGATAGCGTTCCCACAAAAAAGTATCAAAGGTGTTGTATAAAAATATGAAATCAGGATTTTCGCTTGTTGTATGGACAACTTTAATTTTTTCAGGCATATAGTTTTATCAATATTTTCAAAAATAAGAAAAATCATTCATTAAAACTCATTTGTTATTTCGATAATCACTAATTTTAAAACAAAAAAAATGAAATCTATCTCCAGCGTTTTAATCGTATTATTATTTATTTCTTGTAACAAAAAAGAAAGTAACAAATTAGCTTTTACTAATACTCAGCAAACTGCTGTAAAAACTTTTGAAGAAAAATTGTCTGAAGCGGCCATCTCCATACTTGATCCTTCGATAGATTATGATCCGGCTTATTTCTCCATAAAATATCCAAACGGAGATATCCCAGCAAATAAAGGCGTTTGCACAGATGTTGTGATTCGTACCTATCGAAAATTAAACATTGATTTACAAAAAGAAGTCCATGAAGACATGTCCGCAAACTTTTCTAAATATCCAAATTTAAAAAAGTGGGGAATGACAAAAACAGATACCAATATCGATCATAGAAGAGTTCCTAATCTGGAAGTTTTCTTTGAAAGAAAAGGCACAAAATTACCTGTTTCTGATGATGCAAAAGATTATAAAACCGGAGAAATTGTAACCTGGATGATTAACGGAAAATTACCTCATATTGGAATTATCACAAACAAAAAATCAGAAGACGGAAAACGTAACCTAATTGTTCATAACGTTGGCGGCGGTCAGGTTTTAGAAGATTGTCTGTTTGAATATAAAGTTGTGGGGCATTATAGTTACACCAATTTAAATTAGAGAATTAGAAAATGTGTCAATTAGATAATTTAAAAAATGCCAATTGCTTAAAAGCAATCGGCAAATTATCTAATTTTCAAATTGACTAATTATCTAATTAATCAACCCCTTTACCTCATCAAAATTCAAACCTCCATAATTACCTGAGCTCATCAAAAGCAAGGCTGAATTATCCAGATTTAAATTGAATAAATACTCTTTGAATTCAGAAGGATTGGTGTAAATAATCAAATCTTCTCTATTGAAAGAATTAGCGATTTGTTCGTAAGTTACTTCTTCCAATTGCTTAATTTTTACAGCATCCGGTGAATAAAATACAACGGCAACATCTGCATATTCCAACGCCCCTTCATATTCTTTTAGGAATTCTGCATTTAAACTGCTATACGTATGCAATTCTAAACAGGCTACCAAAGTTCTGTCCGGATATTGTTCTTTTACGGCTTTTGTAGTCGCTGCTACTTTACTTGGTGAATGTGCAAAATCTTTATAGGCAACTTTTCCTTTTCCTTCAGCGATTTTTTCTAATCGTTTTGATGCTCCTTTGAAACTCGCAATTGCTTCGTAAAAGTCGGCTTCATCAACACCCATATTCTGACAGATCCATTTTGCTCCTGCAAGATTATTTAAATTATGCGCCCCAAAAACTTCGATTGGCATATTGCCTTCCGGTGTTTTTAATAAAGTAACACCATCACTTACCGAATATTCCGGAGTATGATAAGCAAGTTTACGAATTGGGTTTGCTGCAGCTTCTGAAACGCGTTTTACTTCAGGGTCATTTTCATTGTAAACTAAAATTCCGCCATTGGTAATTTTTCCAATGAAAATTTCAAACTGTTCTACATAATTTTCATACGTTGGAAACACATTAATATGATCCCATGCAATTCCTGAAATTAAAGCAATATTTGGCTGATACAAATGAAACTTTGGACGTCGATCAATTGGAGATGACAAATACTCATCACCTTCGAGAACCATAAAATCATTTTCTTCAGTTAGGTGCACCATAGTGTCAAAACCTTCCAACTGTGCTCCCACCATATAATCAACTGCAATATTGTGGTAGTGCATCACGTGCAAAATCATCGAAGTTATGGTTGTTTTTCCGTGAGAACCTCCAATTACAACGCGGGTTTTATTTTTTGACTGTTCGTATAAAAATTCCGGATACGAATAAATTTTCAATCCTAATTCCTGAGCTTTAAGCAATTCGGGATTATCAGCTTTGGCATGCATTCCTAATATTACTGCTTCAATATCTGCAGTAATTTTTTCAGGAAACCATCCCATTTCTGATGGAAGAATTCCTTTTTTTTCTAATCTTGATTTTGAAGGTTCAAAAATAGCATCATCGCTTCCTGTAACCTGATATCCTTTGTTATGCAATGCCAATGCCAGATTATGCATGGCACTTCCGCCTATGGCGATAAAATGTGTTTTCATTTAAATTCCAAATTTTATAAATTCCAATTTTGGTTAGAATCTCTTTTGAAGTTATTTATGCTTCAAATTTTCGTTTTAATTCCTGCGCTTTTTTAGGCTCTTTTAATTTGTTCAAATATAAATTATATAATTTTTGAAATGTAACTTTTGATTTGCCAATTTCATTTGCTTTCAAATAATTTTTTTCTGCCAACGCATACCTTTTAAAATATTCGTCTATTCTGCCTTTTGACAAAAAACCATCGACAGGTGAAATCTTTGCTAACTCATTTGAATATGAAATTGCTTTTGATTCGCTGCCGCCAACAATTCCGGGCAATTGCAAATACAATTCTATCAGAGCCCATCGGGCAGGAATATGTTTTTGATTGAGACTAATCGCTTTTTCAAAAGCTTCTCTCATATCATCTACCAGTCCTAAAGCTTTTAACTTATTAACTTCGTTGGCTCTCATTGCCAGACAGCCTCCATATTTATAAAAGTAATCTGCTTCGTTTGGTTTTATTTCTTTGAGTTTCTTATAATATTCTGCCCCTTTTAGCCATGCTTTTTCATAAGCAGCGATTTCTCCCAAATACTCAAGAGTCTTTATATCTAAAGGCCTGACTTTTAAAACTCCTTCAAAAAGAGATTGGGATTCTTCGTACTTTTTAGCATGAAATAACTTTTCGGCTTTTTCAAAATTCGATTGTGACCAAATCAAAATTGGTGTAAGCAAAAAAAGAAGCAGAAGTTTTTTCATAACTCAAAAATAAGGAAATATAAAATGCATATTTACTTTTAGAGATAAATTAGTAATTTGTACGAAAATTATTTAATGCCTTCCCAACCTTTTTTCAAAAACTACTCTCTATACAATAAAACTCTTTTTATGAAAAATATAGTATTTGTTTTCTTATTGCTTTCTTCTACATTGTTAGCGCAACAGAATGATAAAAAGTGGGAAAGAATAATTGCTTTTGAAAATGAAGGCAAAATTAAATCGGCCAGCAAAATCGTAGACCAAATCTACAAGAAAGCCGTTTCAGACAAAGACGAAGTGCAAATGATAAAATGTTTTTTTTATCAGTCTAAATATTTACAAATATTTGAGGAAAATGCACAGACCAAAATTTTGAACAATTTAAAAACAGATATTGACCGGGTTTCACTTCCTTCAAAAGCAATTTTGAATTTAGTTTATGCAAAATGCCTCGATGACTATTACAACATAAATAGTTATAAAATTCAACAAAGAACCAATACAACCTTTCTTGACGAAGATTTTTTGACCTGGACAGATACGCTGTTTAAAAGCAAAATTGAAATTACTTTACAGCATACATTATCTAATGAAAAAAAACTAAAAGCTACTCTATTGTCGCAATACGAACCCATTTTTGATTATTTAAAGCTGGAAAATTTCAAAAATGAAAATCTATTTGATTATTTATTAAATGAAAACATCAAATTTTATGCTCCGAAAATACAACATTGGCAAATTCAAAAAAATAATTTTGAAGCTATTAAAGAGCAACTTTTAGGAAAATCCAAAGATTTTACAAAATTGAATTTCGATTTTGTAACTGACAGCAATCTTAAAAAAACATTACTATTGTTTCAGAAACAGGAAACAGAAAATCCAACACCGGAAAACCAGTTTGAACGCCTTCAATTTTGCCATACTAATTTAACGACACCCGAAGAAGTTGTTTTTCTGAAATCCCTGAACAGACTTCAGGAAAAATCCAATGACATAAACCTGATTCAGAAAATTCAACTGGAGAAAGCACTAACTTTAAAAAAACTAGCTTCAAAACAAACGCATCCTGATTATAACAGTAAAGCAATTGCATTACTTGACAGCGTTATAGCAATTAATAATCGTTCGAATGCCTATAAACTGGCAATCCAAAACAAACAAAATTTAGTTTTTAAATCATTAAACATACAGCTTCAAAAACAAAGCTATTCAGATGAAAATACCCGGGCTTTTGTTCAATATAAAAACATAAACCGGTTCGCTGTTTCATTTTACAAAATCAGTCAGCAAGAGGTTCAGCACTTTAGAAATTCTTCATCCCCAAAAGACAGTCTGGCAGAAGCCATTATTGAAAACAGAAAACCTATAGTTTCTGAAAATTACAATCTTTTGAACAAAAATGATTATTTTGAATATACTACAGAAGTACTTTTACCTCAGCTTAAAACCGGCAATTATTTGGTGTATTCAGAAAGTGATTCAGATTTAAAAACCGGAAAAGCATTCGCCTTTGAAACCATTTCTGTTTCTAACTTAGCTGTTCTGGCAACTCAAAAGAAAGACACACAAATTTTTCTGGTTACGGACAGAAAAACAGGCAAACCTTTAGAAAACATTTCGGTAAACTTACTTAATCAAGCGATTAAAACGGATAAAAATGGTTTGGCTTCCTTTGTAAAAGAAAATAATTATTACTATCAGGAACCTATTACATTATTTGGTGTAAATGATACACTTTCACTAACGAAAAGCTATCTCGGTACAAATAATGATTACTCAGCAAACGAAAAAGAAGAAAACAAAGGTAATATCGAATTTTATTTAGACCGGGCTATTTATCGCCCCGGGCAAACGGTATATTATAAAGGTATTGTTATTCAGAAGAATAAAAACAATGCGAGTGTTGTGAGCAATACCTGGGTAAAAATTACTATTCTGGATGCTAACTACAAATCCTTTAAAGAATTTGAAGTAACGACCAATGAATTTGGCTCTTTTTCGGGAGAATTTATATTGCCAAAAACAGGTTTAACGGGTACATTTACCATAGATGCAAGTGCTCCAAAAGTTTCGCTAAAAATGGCTTCCGATTTTTGGAACACAACTAATTTTGGAAACGCTATCACCAGATTTAAAGTTGAAGAATACAAACGTCCAAAGTTTGAAGTACGCTTTGAACCTAAAAAAGACAGCTACCGCATTAATCAAAATATTGAAGTAAACGGAATCGCAAAAGCATTTGCAGGAAGTAACATTTCAGATGCAAAAGTTAGCTATACCGTTTCAAGATATACCAGCTACCTCAGACATTATTATTATGACGAAAAAAAGGAAACCCTGGCAACTGGAGAAACCCAAACGGATGCTACCGGAAAATTTGTAGTCAATTTTAATGCGCAGCCTTCTAAAAATGCTGTGCAAAAAGAATTCCCTGTTTTTAATTATCAAATAGATGTAACGGTTACCGACATAAATGGAGAAACACACACGGCTGCAACAAATGTAAAAGTTGGTTACCATGATTTAATACTTGGTACAACTATTGAAAATGAAATTGTAACAAAAAACAAAAATGAAATTACACTAACAAGCACTAATTTAAACGGAGAATTTCAAACTGTCAAAGGAGAATTAAAACTATACTTTGTGAGTCCTTTTTCGAATAAATTCAAAACCCGTGTTTTTCCGCAGCCCGAGATTCAACAAATTACTGATTCTGAATTCGAAAATCTGTTTCCTTTCGAGAAGAACATCAGAACAAATTCATCAAAAGCAGATGAAACTTTACTTTTTTCTAAAAAAATTGATACTTCAACTGATAAAAAATTAGCTTTAGATTTTATTGCCAATTACAAATCGGGTAATTATAAAATTGTTTTTTCTGCAAAAGACAGCTTTGACAACCCAATTGAAACGACCGCTAATTTTCGACTGATACAAAGCAAAGACAAATTTAATCCGAGCAAATTATTTACTGCAGAACAAATCAATACTAACCCTAAAAAAGATGGTTTTGTGTTACTAAAACTGGCTTCGGTAATACCTGAACTTTACATTACTGCAACCGGAAATTACAAAAGTCAAATTTTTTTCAGCAATATGTTTCATTTAGAAAACAATGAACTTATCGCAAAAATTCCTTTAGATGAATATTTTGAAGAAAAAATAAATATCAGTTTTGAAAGTATTTTTGAAAATGAAGTCTTTAACGATCAGATACAAATTCTTCTAAAAAAAGAAGAACCCAAATTAGAAATTGAGGTAACCAGTTTCAGAAATAAAATAGAACCTGGCAGCAAAGAGAATTGGTCTTTTCAATTAAAATCAGCCAATACCATAAATGAAGCTGAAATTTTAGCCTCTATGTATGACAGTTCTTTAGACCAGTTTACCATAAAAGATTGGAATGCATTAGCTTTTACAGATTACAATTACAATAGTGCAAATTTTAAAACCCGTTTGGGTTTTGATAAAATTTCAAACTCATTAAGAAACTTAAATCCTGTTTCATACGGAATTAGCCTCAATGATGAAACCTCCAAATTAATCTGGTTTGGATTTAACTTTAACGACTCCTTCAATCAATACCAGCAAAATCTATATTTAAAACAAGTTTATAAAAAACTAAAAAAACCAGATAATACAAAACTTATTTACGGAGTTGTTTCTGAAAAATCTGGTTTGATACTTCCCGGAGTTACTGTAAATATAAAAGGAACACAAAGAGCAACAGTCTCTGATTTTGATGGTTATTATCAAATTGAGGCTACAGAAAATGAAGAAATAATATTCTCCTATATTGGATTTGAAAACCAAACAGTTTTAGTAGGAAACAACAAAATCATTAACATCTCATTGATTGGCGACCCTGATGTTTTAAATGAAGTAGTGGTGGTCGGCTATGGAACAATGAAAAAGAAAGATGTTACCGGAGCAATAACACAGATTAAACATATTGGTTCAGAAACCATACAAGAAGACAATAGTGTTTATAATACCGCCGGAATAAGCGAAGCATTAGCAGGGAGAGCTCCGGGTCTGAAAATTAGAGGTGCTGCTGATAACAACGGAATACCTCCTTTATATGTAGTTGATGGAGAAATTACAACTGATATAAACAACATAAATCCGGCAGATATTTTATCGATGGATATTTTAAAAGATAACAAAGCAACTGCGCTCTACGGAAGCAAAGGAGCAAACGGAGTTATCATACTTACAACTAAAAAAGCCGTAGAAGCCTTAGCAAAAGTAAAAGCCAGAAAAAACCTTTCTGAAACCGCTTTCTTTTTACCAAATTTAAGAACGGATGCAGCCGGAAAAGTGAGTTTCAATTTTACCTCTCCCGAAGCTTTGACGTCCTGGAAACTACGTTTATTGGCACACAATAAAAAGGCTGTTTCCGGTTATTTGGAAAAAAGTGTGATTACACAAAAAGAATTGATGGTTTTACCGAATTTCCCACGTTTCTTCAGAGAAAAAGACACGATTGTTATTAGTGCCAAAATTTCGAATGTTACTGCTGAAGCTAAAAACGGAATCGCAAGCTTACAGTTTTTTGATGCCGCAACCATGCAGCCAATTGATGCGAAAATGCTGAACGCTAAAAACATTAAAAATTTTACAATTCCGGCTTTTGGCAATACAACAGTCAACTGGAAAATTACAATTCCGGAAGGTTTACAAGGCGTTCAATATAGAATTGCAGCAAAATCAGGTAATTTCTCTGATGGGGAAGAAAACATACTTCCGGTTTTAACTAACAATATGCTGGTTACCGAAAGTATTCCGGTTTGGGTTCGTGAAAATTCAACGAAAGAATACACCTTTGAGAATTTAAAAAACAATAATTCAACCACTTTAAGAAACCATCAGTTTACTTTAGAATACACTTCAAACCCGACTTGGCTGGCAATTCAGTCCCTTCCCTATTTGATGGAATACGAACACGAATGTGCCGAACAAACTTTTGCCCGCTTTTATGCAAATGCTTTGGCTTCTGAAATTATTTCGAGTAATCCTAAAATCGCAACTGTTTTTGAAGACTGGAGAAAAAATGGGAAATTGGATTCGAAACTGGAAGAAAATGAAGAATTAAAATCGATAATTCTGGCTGAAACTCCATGGCTGAATGATGCTGCACAAAGCGAAGAAGAAAAGAAAAAAAATCTGGCTCTTTTATTTGATTTGGAGAAAATGAAAACATCACAGGAAGCCACTTTTGAAAAACTAAAAAAGAAACAAAACAACTCCGGAGGATTTTCATGGTTTGACGGCGGTTATGAAAATGAATATATTACCAGACATATTTTAGCAGGTTTAGGGCATTTATCGAAATTGAGTAACGATGAAAACAGCGCTTCAAAAACTAATGAAATTGCCAAAACCGGAATTCCATTTCTGGACAATAAATTTTTAGAATATCATAAAACCAGAACCCATAATTTAAAAAAAGGAGATAAACTATTATGGTTCAATCCTTATTCTGATTTGCATTACCTCTATACCCGAAGTTTTTACTTGGAGAAATACCCTCTTTCTGATACTTTAAAAAAAGCAACGAAATTATATCTGGAAACTGCTAAAAAAGAGTGGTTGAATTATTCCCTTTACGAAAAAGGATTGACTGCTTTGACTTTAAATCGCTTTGGTGAAAAAGATTCTGCCAAAAAAATCATCGAAAGTTTAAAAGAAACGGCATCAAGTAATGAAGATTGGGGAATGTATTGGATTGCCAATAAATCAGGCTGGTATTGGTATCAGGCGCCAATTGAAACTCAGGCATTGTTGATTGAGGCTTTCGCCGAAGTAAATAACGACACAAAATCTGTTGATGCCATGAAAGTCTGGTTATTAAAAAACAAACAAACCAAAAACTGGCCAACGACAAAATCAACTACCGAAGCGATTTATGCTTTATTGATGCAGGGAACCGACTGGCTTTCTGTAAAAGACAATACTGTTATTAAAATTGGTGATGAAAAAATAATAACCAAAAAATTAGTCGAAAACGAAAAAGAAGCGGCGACAGGTTATATCAAAATGAACTGGAAAGCAGACGAAGTTAAAAAAGAAATGGCTTCTATAAAAATTGAAAACAAATCTAAAGTTCCAGGATTTGGTGGCGTTTATTGGCAATATTTTGAAGATTTGGATAAAATCAAAAACAATTTAGGAGCAGTTTTATCAGTTTCTAAAGAATTGTATCTGAAGAAAAATACTTTAAAAGGAAATGAATTAGAAAGAATCACAACTAAAAATCCTTTGAAAATTGGTGATTTAGTAACCGTGAGATTAGTCATTACTGCCAAAGAAGATACCGAATATATTCATTTGAAAGATATGAGAGCTTCTTGTTTTGAACCTGTAAATGTACTTTCAGAATACCAATACAAAGACCAATTAAGCTATTATATGAGTACCAAAGATGCAGCAACTCATTTCTTTTTTGACAGAATTAACAAAGGAACTTATGTTCTTGAATATGATATTCGGGTAAATAACAGTGGTGAATTTTCCAACGGAATTACTACCATCCAAAGTATGTATGCTCCTGAATTTGCAAGTCATACAAAAGGAATTCGGGTTAAAGTGAAATAATAAAAAACTTTTAGCAAATTCACTATATAAACATAAGAATAATCGCTTATTTTTAGCGAATTATAAAAACAATCGTAATGTTTGAAATGAAAATTGATTTTCCTAAAAAAATAACCTCAGAAGTTTCCGGTTACGAAACATTAATACATTTTTATGAAAAAATGTCAACCATTCGTGACAGTAAAATAGAAATAGATTTTAGATATAATAATTGGTTTGAAGCAAACTTATGTGCCATTTTTGGTGCAATGATTGAAGAATTAGAAAATAAAGGAAATGAAATTTCTCTAATAAACATCAAAAACCCTAAAGATATTTTATCTAGGAATGGTTTTTTAACAAAATTTGGAATTCACAAACCGTTCGAAACTTATAATACCGAGCTCGATTATAAGACATTTAGTCATAAACAAGGTAAATCATTTTCATCATACATTGATAATGAAATATTAAAAAAGCAAGGCTTTCCAAAACTTTCAAAACTCTTAAGTAAAAAGATTAATGAAAGTATTTTTGAATTATATGAAAATGCAAGAACACATGGTGAATGCAAAAACATACACACATGTGGTCAATATTTTCCAAGTAAAAAAATGTTAGATATAACTATTGTTGACATGGGACAGACCATTAAAAACAACGTAAATAATTATATGAAAACTAATTGGTCTGGGAGCGAATGCATAGAATGGGCAACACAAGATAAAAACACCACAAAAACAGGTACAATTTCTGGAGGATTAGGATTAGCCATAATTTTTGATTTTATAAAATTAAACAATGGTAAAATTCAGATAATTTCTTCAGATGGCTATTGGGAATTGAGAAAAGGAACAGTATTTAAACAAAATTTAAATTTTACTTTTCATGGTACAATAGCTAATCTAGAATTTAATTTATCAGATACAAATGAATATATTCTTAAAGAAGAGATAGATTTGGATAATATTTTTTAACTTTGCAAACTTTATTTATGGTAATTACAATGGGAAATATAAAAATTAACGAAGTTATCGGTGGAAACTTTGCTGTTACAACTGATGATGGAAATTTAGTTTTTAATCTTTTAGACAAAAACCTTGAGGAACATAAAAAAACTAAACTAGATTTTTCTGAGATTATCGTTTTAACTACTGCTTTTTTAAACGCTGCCATAGGTCAACTATACAGTAAATATAAAAGTGAAGAAATATCTCCATATCTGAAATTAATTAATGTTGCTGATGAGGATAAAATTCTGTTTAAAAAAGTAACAGAAAGAGCCAAAGAATATTTTGCAAACAAAGAAAGTTTTGAAAAAAACTCTAATGATGCTATAAATGGCAACGATTAATATAGAAACTTACAAAATTGGCTATACTGACCAATTTTTTTTTGACACAAATGTTTGGTTATTATTATTTGGAAATCTTGCTAATTTCAAACCAAAAGATCAAAAAGAATATTCAAAATTATTTAAGGAAACTTTACAGCGAGAAATCCCGATTTATATTTCTTCAATGATTTTATCTGAATTTGCAAATGTTCTATTAAGAATAGACTTTAAGCAATGGAAAAGTAAAAACAAGTTCAGTGAAGTCAAAGATTTTAAAAAGGATTTTGGAGCTACAGAAGAATATAAAAAAAGTGTCCAAAACGTAAAAGAATTACTAAAATCAATTTTAGAACTTCCAAACATCCATTTAATTTCAGATTATTTTAATGGTATTAATAAAGAAAACATTTTAAAAGATTTTGATACTGTCGACTTTAATGATGCCTATTTGGCAGAACTAATTCGAAACAACAATTATAAAGTTGTAACAAATGATAAAGACTTTCAAAAATTAGAATCAAAGATTGATATCATCACTAATCAAATTTAATCAAAGTAAAATTAACAAAAAACCCGACAGATTTAAAATCTATCGGGTTTCGTTTTATAATAAATTGAGATTATTTTGCAATCGTCAATTCATCAATAATATTTTTAGCTCCAGCGTATTTGTCAATAATCCAAAGTACATAACGAATATCTACGTTGATGGTTCTTTGCAATTTAGAGTCGAAAATTACGTCCCCGGCCATAGCTTCGATGTTTCCGTCAAAAGCGATTCCGATTAATTCTCCTTTTCCGTTAAGAACCGGTGAACCTGAGTTTCCTCCTGTAATATCATTATCAGTTAAGAAATTTACCGGCATATATCCTGCTTTATCAGCATATTGACCGTAATCTTTTGCTTTGTTTAATTCTAACAATCTTGACGGTAAATCAAATTCCTGATCTCCTGCTTTATACTTTTTTACCATACTTTCCATGGTAGTATAATTGTTGATTTTAGCATCGTTGCGAGGATCTGCAGGCAAAGCACGAACTTTTCCGTAAGACAATCTTAAAGTAGAGTTTGCATCCGGATATTTCACTGCGTTTAATTTTGATTCTCTTAAACCTTCAACTAATACACGGTAAGCAGTTGCAAATCCATCATCAGCTTTTGCCTGATCTGGTGATTTAGCACGGTATTTTGTCAACAAATCGGTAGAAATAATATACAAAGGATCTAGTGGAAGCGCAGCCGGTTTTGGACTTGCTAAGTATTCTAGAATTTTTTCTTTAGATGCAAAAAAACTGGTTTCAGTTGCTTTTGCAATATCAGCAGTAAAGTCACCGTTGTTAGCCGCTTTCATTTTAGCAATTTGTGGAGCTAAACCATATTCAGCAGCTTTTGAAGCGTACAAATTTAATTGTGCCGTTAATACATCTTTTTCTAATGGAGCATAAAATTCGCTGTAAATATCTTCAACCATTGCGTTGATTTTAGGCAGCATTTCTGCTTTTTTAGCGTCATTTTCTTTAGAGTATGCAATTAATGCATTTCCTAAATTGGCAGGTCCTGTTGCAAGAGCTGAAGTACGTAAAAGCTGGATCAAATAATTATCGTGAGTCGCTTTTAAATTCGTTTCTCTGTAATAATCATTAATTGTAGGAATTACATTTTCGTACTTTTCTTTGTTTGCCGGTTTACTTGCCCATTCGTAGAATTTATCTTCCTGAGCCGCTTTTACATCTACTGTTCCCGCTTTTGTTAAGGCATCAATCATACCCTGACGGTTTTTCCAGTAATTGGCAGTCGAAGCATATTTTGAAGCATACTGCAAACGAACAGTAGCATCCTGATCCATATACTTTTTCATTTGATCCATTCCGGTTTTGGCACCTTCAACCCATGCAGGATAAGCATATTTAATATTTTGCTCAATTCCGCCAGCCGGCATCCAGCGGTTTGTTCTTCCCGGATACCCTAAAATCATGGCAAAATCATTTTCTTTTACTCCTTTAATACTTACAGGTAAATAATGTTTTGGCTGTAATGGCACATTGTTTTTAGAATATTCTGCAGGATTTCCGTCTTTATCAGCATATACTCTGAACATTGAAAAATCTCCTGTTTGACGAGGCCACTCCCAGTTGTCTGTGTCTCCACCAAATTTACCAACACTCTCCGGAGGTGTTCCAACTAAACGAACATCAGTATAATCCTGATAAACAAAATAATAATATTCATTTCCTTGAAAGAAAGGACGAACAGAAACCGTATATTTTCCGCCTTCGTTGTTTTCTTTTTCAATCAAAGCAATTTCCTGCTGAATGATTTTGTTTCTTTCCGTTTCTGTCATTGTATTATTTACTTTTGACAAAATTCTTTTTGAAACATCGTCCATACGTACAAAGAAACGAACGTATAACGATTTTGGCTTCATCTCGGCACTTTTTTCTTTTGCCCAAAAACCATCTTTCAAATAGTTTTGCTCAGCAGTTGAAAGTTCTGCAATAGCATCGTACCCACAGTGATGATTGGTTAAAACCAAACCACTTTTAGAAACGATTTCTGCTGTACACCCTCCGTTAAACTGTACAATAGCATCTTTTAAACTGTGATGATTAATACTGTAAATTTCTTCGGCTGTCAATTGCAAGCCCATTTTCTGCATGTCTCTATGGTTCAGTCTTTCAATAAACATTAAGAACCACATTCCTTCATCAGCTCTTACGGGAAAAGCCATAAGACACATCGTCAAGAATAAAATTATTTTTTTCATGTTATTTTGTTTAAGTCATGCGAATATAACTCATTTTCACAATCATAACACTTAATTCACATTGAAAATTAAATTTGAAAGCCATTTTTTATTATTTTTTTACGAATTTAACATTCTTAAAAACAAAAAAGGTGTTCTGAAAACAGAACACCTTTTAAAAAATTAGCTTTTTTTTTATTCGTTAAGCATTTTCCAAAGTTTATCTTTTAAGTCGGTCAGACCTTGCTGTGCAACAGATGAAATAAACATATAAGGAACATCCTTGAAAGTTACGTCTAATTCGGCTTTCAATTCGACTTTAAGTTCATCATCCAGCATATCACATTTTGAGATTACCAAAAGACGTTCTTTATCCAGCATTTCAGGATTGTATTTGGTCAATTCGTTAACCAGAATATCATATTCTGCTCTAATATCCGGCGTATCAACCGGAACTAAAAACAATAAAGTTGAGTTACGTTCAATATGACGCAGGAAATAATGTCCAAGACCTTTTCCTTCGGCAGCACCTTCAATAATTCCGGGAATATCGGCAATCACAAAAGACTGAAAATCTCTGTAAGCGACAATCCCAAGATTTGGTTTTAAAGTCGTAAAAGGATAATCGGCTATTTTAGGTTTTGCCGACGTCAATACAGAAAGCAAAGTTGATTTTCCGGCATTAGGAAAACCTACCAATCCAACATCTGCCAAAACTTTAAGCTCCAGAATAACATCCATTTCTACACCCGGTAAACCTGGCTGTGCATAACGTGGTGTTTGATTTGTTGAACTTCTAAAGTGCCAGTTTCCTAAACCTCCTTTTCCTCCTTTTGAGAGAATTCTTTTTTCACCGTCTTCAGTAATTTCAAATAAGGTTTCACCTGTTTCTTTGTCTTTTACAACAGTTCCTAAAGGTACTTCGATAAATTTATCGTCTCCATCAGCTCCGGTACTACGATCTCCTCCTCCGTCTCCTCCGTGACCCGCTTTAATGTGACGTGCAAACTTTAAATGAAATAACGTCCACAAACCTTTATTTCCTACTAAATACACATGTCCACCACGGCCACCGTCACCTCCGTCCGGGCCTCCTTTTTCAATAAATTTCTCCCTATGCAAATGCGTAGAACCTTTTCCTCCTTTTCCTGAAGAAACGTATATCTTAACGTAATCTACAAAATTTCCTTCTGTCATTTTTTCTTGTTTATCTGTAGTTTCACGCTTCATGTTCCAAGTTTCAAGTATGCAGTACGCTAACCTTAAACTTGAATCATTTTAAACTTGAAACAAAATTCTCTCTACTCTTTTAAAGCTTTTACCAACACTTTATCAATCTTAACACCGTCCATATCCACAACTTCTAAGACGAATTTTTGCCAAATTAATTTTTCACCTTCTTTTGGAATATGTGAAAGCTCCGTCATGATCATACCGCTTACCGTGTTTACTTCGTAATCGTTTGTGAGTTCATCTAATTCGAAATACGTCAAGAAATCGTGTAAGGAATAATGTCCGTCAACCAGCCAGGACCCGTCTTCTCTTTCTACAAGCTTGAATTCATCTTTATAAAACTCAGATGCATCACCGACCAAAGCTTCAAGGATATCGTTCAGGGTAATCAGTCCCTGAAAAACGCCATATTCGTCTGAAACTAACGCATAATGAACTCCGGTTTTTTTGAAATTTTCCAACGCCTTGTAAGCAGTCGTCTGTTCCATTAAATAGGGTGCATCGGTCATTATCAAAGCCAGATCAAAATTATCTTTTTCTATATTGGCAAAAATATTTTTTAAAGTTACAACCCCAACAATATCATCATAATTATCATTGTAAACCGGATAAACCGCATGTAAATCCTGAACTACCAGTTCTTTAATTTTGGCTTTATCAGTATGCAGCGGCAGCATGTCTACTGATTTTCGGTGCGTCATAAGAGAGCTTACTTTCCTGTCTCCAATATGAAAAACACGCTCCACAATATCCTGCTCAATTTCCTGAACTTCACCTACTTCGGTTCCTTCTTTGATGATGGCTTTAATTTCTTCTTCGGTAACTTTTCCGTCAGCAGTTGGTTTTATTTGAAGGATATTCAATAAAAAATCGGTTGATGATGTAAGCAGCCAGATAAATGGCGCCGTGATAATCGAAATCACTTTCATTGGCATCGCTACCATTTTGGCAATAGCTTCGGGATAATTCAATCCAATTCGTTTTGGCAATAACTCACCTAAAACTAATGAAAAGAAAGTTAAAACGACCACCACAATTCCAACAGCAACAGAATGTGCATAAGGTTTTAAAACGGCAAATCCGCTCACAAAAATTTCAACATCCATTGTGATTTTATCCCCCGAATATATACCCGTCAAAATTCCGATTAAGGTGATTCCGATTTGTACCGTTGATAAAAATTTGTTTGGAGAATTAGCTAAGTCGAGTGCTGTTTTAGCGCTTTTATTTCCTTTTTTTGCAGCAGTTTCAAGTCTGTTTTTTCTAGCCGAAATCAATGCAATTTCTGACATCGAGAAAACTCCGTTTAATAGTATTAGAAAAAATATTATTAGTATTTCCAATTTATAATTTTGATTTTAGTTTTTAATGATTATTTCCAAACCACCAATTCTTTCGAAATGTTTTTTATTAAGTGTTGCTAATTTTAATTGATTTGCCTGAGCTGTTGCAGCAATAAGAATATCCGGAATTTCAATTAGTTTGCTGTCTTTTTTTAATTGTTTAAAAATTTTAACTGCATTTAAACTAGATTCTTTATCAAAAGACAAGACTGTTATCTTTTCAAAAAAATCATTCCAGAATACATCCGTCTCAGTATTACTTCCTATTATAATTTCATATTCAGTAATAATTGAAACTGCAAACAATGAGTAAGATTTTGTCAATTCATAAAAGAAAGATTTTGTTTTATCTTTCTTTCTAAAAAAATCAATTAAAACAGAAGTATCTAAACAAATTATTTCTTCGTTCTCCATTGTTTAAATTTCTTTCTGTTTTCTTCAAATTCCTTCAACTGCTCATCATTCATAACAGGAGCTTGTAAAAGAAAATCTTGAAATGATGAAATCTCTTCCTTTGCTTTTTTAGAAATAAATTCCTGATTAACTGAATCCTGCAATTGTTTTATTTTACTTGCAGGCAACTGTTTAACCAATTGTACTATTTCATCAAATCCTATTTTTACAGTTAAATTCATAATTAAAAAATTATAGTATTAAACAAAAAAAACCAACTTTCAAAAACTACAAATTATCTATAACTGATGTTAATCTTTCTGTAATTTCTTCAATTGTTCCGATACCGTTTACGGCATGAAATTTATTTTGCTCTTTATAATATCCAATTAGCGGAGCTGTTTTTTCGTTGTATTCCTGATATCTCACGCGAATTTTATCTTCGTCCTGATCGTCAACTCTTCCGCTTGTTTTTCCTCTTTCAAGCAAACGTGCTACCAAAATTTCATCATCAGCTTCTAAAGCGATTGTAGCCGTAACTTTTGAACCAATTGTTGGTAAAAATTTATCTAAAGCCTCAGCCTGATTGATTGTTCTTGGATATCCATCAAATAAAAATCCGGCAGTATCAGGATGTTTTTTTACCTCATCAATTAACATTTCGGTAGTTAATTCGCAAGGAACCAATTCTCCATTGTCCATAAAAACTCTTGCTTTTTTACCTAGTTCAGTATCATTTTTTAAATTGAAACGAAAAATATCTCCTGTTGAAAGGTGTGTTAAATTGTATTTTTCTTTTAAAAATTCTGCCTGAGTTCCTTTTCCTGCTCCCGGCTTTCCAAATAAAACGATGTTAATCA
The DNA here is from genome assembly GCF_022802975.1 of Flavobacterium pectinovorum. Lineage (GTDB taxonomy): Bacteria > Bacteroidota > Bacteroidia > Flavobacteriales > Flavobacteriaceae > Flavobacterium > Flavobacterium pectinovorum_B. The sequence continues at coordinate 157,888 of NZ_JAFEVZ010000002.1, read as the reverse complement.
TAATGAATGTAATTGTTGTGACTCCTTTATTTTTAAGAAGTTTAAAATGAATATATAGTTGTGTTTGTTTAAAATTATTCTGCTAACTTATAGATTTCGGGTAAATTTCTCCCTAAACCATCGTAGTCCAGACCGTAACCTACAATGAATTTGTTTGGAATTCTGATTCCGATGTAATCTATTTTGATGTCTTTTTTATAAGCATCGGGTTTAAAGAACAAAGTTGCAATTTTAAAATGCTTTACATTTTGCTCCTTAAACTTCTGTTTTAATTCTTCGATTGTGTTTCCTGTATCAATAATATCTTCAATTATGACCACAGTTCTTCCCGAAAGATCCTGATTGATTCCGATTAATTCTTTAACCGAATTGGTACTTTCTGTTCCTTCATACGACGCCATTTTGATGAATGAAACTTCGCAGGGACTTTTATATTTTTTCAGAAAATCAGCAACAACCATAAATGCACCATTCAAAACACCAACAAAAATCGGAGTATCATCTCCAAAATCATCTTCTACCTGTGCCACTATTTTGGATAAAGCAAAATCAATTTCTTTAGCCGAAATAAACGGAACAAATTGTTTATCGTGAAGTTGTATCATTATTTTGAGTTTAAAACAATGTGCAAAGATACAGATTTCGAATTTGAGAATCGAAAATTGGGACTAAATTTGTATTTTTAAATCAAATTCAAAAAAAATGTCTTCGGAACTGCAACAAAAACTCGATTATGTGACCGCTCACAGGGAAAACCGTTTAAAATGCTCGCAAGAAATCCTCGATCATCCTTATTTGTTTAATGAATTAATCTCTATATGTTTTTCACCCGAAGACAAAAACAACCATAAAGCCTGCTGGATTTTAGAATTTGTATCTTATGAAGAATTAATCTGGCTGCAGCCTCATTTGGATTTTTTCTGTTCAAATTTGAAGGTTTTGAAAGATGAAAGTTCACTTCGTCCCATTGCAAAAGTGACACAACTTCTTGTAAAATCACATTACAGGAAAAGCGAAAACAACATTAACCTTTCTGAAGAAAACCTGCAGGATTGTATAGAAGCGAGTTTTGACTGGCTGATAAATGATGTAAAAGTTGCTACAAAAGCCTATTCCATTAGAACATTATATCTTTTGGGGAAATATTACGACTGGATTCATCCTGAACTTAAAATAATTGTCGACAAGGATTACGGGAATCATTCAGCTGCGTATCAGGCTGTCGCACGTGAAGTTTTGAAGAAAATTAAATAACATTTTCTTCAATCAAGTCCTTTGTAAGCATCTTTACTAAAAGTATAATTTCAGTCGAATATTTTACCTTAAATTTTATACAATAATTATTTTACGTATCTTTGCAAAAACTATACGTATATGAATACTAAACTCACTTTATCGTTAGAAAAAGAAGTTATTGAGCAGGCAAAATCGTATGCAAAAAAAACAGGCAGAAGTTTATCTGAACTGGTAGAAAGCTATTTCAAAAATCTGATTGAGAAAGAACAAACATACGATGACATTCCTCCAAAAGTAAAAAAACTGATTGGAATTGTTACTTTACCAGATGATTTTGACGAAGAAAAGGTACGAGAAGAACATTATAGAGAAAAATACGGTCTATGAAAAACGTATTTATTGACACTAATATTCTGATGGACATTTTTGCAAATCGACAACCTTTTGTGCATAATTCTTTAAAAATATACACTTTAGGAGTTGATAAAAAAATCAAACTTTTTTCTACTTCCAATACAGTTATTACGCTTCATTATTTATTAAAAAGATTAATTGCTGAGGACAAAATAAGAATGGCTTTGGATGAAATTATACAAAATATAGAAATAATTCCTATTGATGTGAACATTATCAAAAAAAGCTTAAAATCAAATCATAAAGATTTTGAAGATGCTATACAAATTACCGCTGCACAATCTATTCACAACATGGATTGCATTGTAACCCGGGATTTGAAAGATTTTAAATTTTCAGAAATCAATGTATTCACACCAGATGAATTCTTAAATACACTATAAAAACAATGAATTATTTTTCTTCTGATTTTAAATTAGGAATATTAGGCGGCGGACAATTGGGTAAAATGCTTTTGTTCGACACCAGAAAATTTGACATACAAACGTATGTTTTAGATCCGAGTGATGAAGCGCCGAGCAAAATTGCCTGCAACAAATTCTTTCAGGGCGATTTAATGGACTATGATACGGTTTACAACTTTGGGAAACAAGTTGATGTTCTGACTTTTGAAATCGAATTGGTCAATCTGGAAGCTTTAACGCAATTGGAAAACGAAGGTCTAAAAGTATATCCGTCTCCAAAAACTTTAAAAGGAATTCAGAATAAAGGAATCCAAAAACAATTTTACGCAGCTAATAATATTCCAACCGCACCATTTGAAAGATTCGAAAATTTAGATAAGTTAAAATCTAAAATCAACGATCTGAAATTGCCTTTTGTATGGAAATGTACTGAATTTGGTTATGATGGAAATGGTGTAAAAATAGTTCGCCAGGTGTCTGATTTAGATACATTGCCAAATGTTGAATGTATTGCAGAAACTATGGTTCCGTTCAAAAACGAATTGGCAGTAATTGTGGTAAGAAATCCATCAGGAGAAATGAAAACCTATCCGGTTGTGGAAATGGAATTTCACCCGGAAGCCAACCAAGTAGAATACGTAATCTGTCCGGCAAGAATCGATGAAAAGGTAGCAGAAAAAGCAAGAGCCATTGCTTTGAATGTTTCTGAAAAATTCAATCACGTTGGTCTTTTGGCTGTTGAAATGTTTCAAACGAACGAAGATGAAATTTTGGTAAACGAAGTTGCTCCACGCCCACATAATTCAGGACATTATTCAATCGAAGCAAGTTATACTTCACAATTCGAAAATCATTTACGCGCTATTTTAGATCTTCCGTTAGGAAACACAGACAGTAAAGCTGCCGGAATTATGGTAAATTTAGTCGGTGCTGAAGGCTTTTCAGGAAATGTAGTGTATGAAAACATCGAAACCATTTTAGGATGGAATGGCGTTACACCTCATATTTACGGTAAAAAACAAACTCGTCCGTTTAGAAAAATGGGACACGTAACAATCGTAAATGAGGATATGACTGAGGCAAGAAGAATTGCGCAGGAAGTTAAGAATACTATTAGAGTTATTAGTGCTTAGTAATTAGTTACAGTCGCAGTCTAAACAAACAGTTTTCAGTTTCCAACAACATGAAACTTTAAACCTGAAATAAAAACACAACAAAAATAAAAACATGAGCAAAGTAGCCATTATAATGGGAAGCATCTCAGACATGCCAGTGATGCAGGATGCCATCGACATATTAAAACAATTTAATGTAGAAGTTGAAGTAGATATCGTTTCGGCACACAGAACGCCGGAGAAATTATTCGATTTCAGCAAGAATGCACACACTCGCGGAATCTCGGTAATTATTGCCGGTGCGGGCGGTGCGGCACATTTACCGGGAATGGTGGCTTCAATGTCTCCGCTTCCTGTAATTGGTGTTCCGGTAAAATCAAGCAATTCAATTGATGGGTGGGATTCTGTACTTTCTATTCTGCAAATGCCGGGCGGAGTTCCGGTTGCCACTGTAGCTTTAAACGGAGCAAAAAATGCGGGAATTTTAGCGGCACAAATCATCGGAAGCCACGACAAAAAAGTTTTGGATACGATTATTGCTTATAAAGAAGAATTAAAAGCGGCTGTTAATAAAGCGGCTGAAGGTCTTAATAAATAAGTTAATTCCACAGAGATTTACAAAGAAGACACAGAGCTACACAAATTTTTTGTGAATCTCTGTGTTTTTTCTTTGAGATTCTTTGCGGAATAGACCTTTAAAATTATTAACGATTCATTATAAAAATTTCTAAAAGAAAAACTTAACTTTGAGAAAAAAGCAAAATGAACATTCAAACTTCTAAAATAGAGCTGGCTAAAATTGTTTTAGACATTGATAATCCTGATTTAATTCAGGAGATTGTTGAGCTCATTCAATCTAAAGAAAGTCTTTCTGAAGAGCAAAAAAATAATATAAACGAGGCCATTTATTCTTTAGATAATAATGAAGGAATCTCACATGATGTCGTTATGGAAGAAACCAAAAATCGTTATTCAAAATATTTTAAATAATGAATGTAATTTGGGCTCCACAAGCAAAAAAAGACTTTTGGAACAACATCGATTATTTGGAAGCAGAATGGTTTGAAAAAGTAGCTTTGAATTTCATCGAAAAAGTAAATACCTCCATATCACTTTTAAAAAATGACAATGTTTTATTTATAAAAACGAACTACAAAAACGTTTATAAAATTGTCATTACAAAACACATTTCACTTTATTATCGTATCGAAAATACTAATTTAGAACTACTTCGTTTTTGGAATACTTTTCAGGATACGAAGAAATTCAAATTATGATTTTATATTTTTAAACAACATAAATAAACATGAGCATATTAACACAATATTTTAACACCAAACATAACACCGCACCTTTTTCGCAAATTAAAATCGAAGATTATGTTCCTGCTTTTCAGGAAGGAATTACTTTGGCAAAATCCGAAATTGATGCAATCGTAAATAATCCTGAAACGCCTACTTTTGAAAACACTATTCTGGCAATGGAATATTCAGGTGAGATTCTGGACCGTCTTTCGAGTATTTTCTTTAATCTGAATTCGGCTGAAACGAATGACGAAATGCAGAAAATTGCTCAGGAAGTTTCGCCTTTATTAGCAGAATTTGGAAATGACATTACACTAAATGCTGAATTGTTTGCCAAAATAAAAGCGGTTTACAATCAAAAAGAGAGTTTAGGTTTAAATCCGGAACAAACTACTTTATTAGACAAAAAATACAAAAGTTTCTCCAGAAACGGAGCTAATCTTGCTGAAGACAAAAAAGACCGCTTACGAGAAATCGACAAAGAATTATCTAAGTTAAAGTTACAATTTGAACAAAATATTTTGGCAGAAACCAATGCTTTCGAATTGCATTTAACCAACGAAAGTGATTTAGCAGGATTACCAGAAGGAACAATCGAAGCTGCAAGATTATTAGCCAAAAGTCAGGAAAAAGAAGGCTGGATTTTTACTCTGGATCATCCAAGTTATCTTCCGTTTTTGACGTATGCTGACAATCGCGAACTGCGTAAAAAAATGGCAATCGCTTTTGGTGCCAGATCGTTTCAAAATAACGAATTCGACAATCAGGAAAATGTTTTAAAGATTGCTAAACTGCGTTTTGAAAGAGCTAATTTATTAGGTTATAAAACACACGCACATTTTGTTTTGGAAGAAAGAATGGCCGAAAGTCCTGAGAAAGTTTTCTCTTTTTTAAATGATTTATTGGCTAAAGCAAAACCAGCAGCGCAAAAAGAATTTGCTGAGTTAACGACTTTCGCTACAACTTTAGACGGAATCGAGCAATTAGAAAAATGGGACGGTGCATATTATTCTGAAAAATTAAAACAACAACTTTTTAATTTGGATGATGAAAAACTAAAACCTTATTTTCAGTTAGAAAAAGTTCTAGACGGTGCATTTACAGTAGCAAACAAATTATTCGGATTAACTTTTACAGAAGTTTTTGATATCGATAAATACCATGAAGAGGTTACGACTTACGAAGTAAGAGATGCTGAAAATAATTTGGTTTCGATTTTCTACGCTGATTTCTTCCCAAGAAAAGGAAAAAGAAACGGTGCGTGGATGACTTCATTCAAATCTCAATATGTAAAAGACGGCGTAAACGAAAGACCACATATTTCGAATGTATGTAATTTTACAAAACCAACTGAAACAAAACCTTCATTATTAACTTTTAATGAGGCAACCACTTTATTCCACGAATTTGGTCACGGTTTACACGGAATGCTGGCGAACACAACGTATCCGAGTTTATCCGGAACTTCTGTTTACTGGGATTTCGTAGAATTGCCAAGTCAGATTATGGAAAATTGGTGTTACGAACCGGAAGCTTTGGCTTTATTTGCGAATCATTACGAAACAGGAGAAATTATTCCGATTGAATACGTTCAGAAAATTAAAGAAAGTGCCAGTTTCCAGGAAGGTTTGGCAACGTTACGTCAGTTAAGTTTCGGATTATTGGATATGGCCTGGCACGGACAAGATCCGACAAACATTACCGATTTGAAAGCTTTTGAAACCGAACAATTTGCGAATACACAATTGTATCCCGATGTAAAAGAAAATGCTATGAGTACAGCATTCTCTCATATTTTCCAAGGAGGATATTCTTCTGGATATTATAGCTATAAATGGGCAGAAGTTCTGGATGCAGATGCTTTTGAATTTTTCCAGGAAAAAGGTATTTTCAACGAAGAAGTAGCGAAAAAATTCAAAGATAATGTCCTTTCAAAAGGTGGTACAGAACACCCAATGATTTTGTACAAACGTTTCAGAGGTCAGGAACCAAAACCGGAAGCTTTGTTGAAAAGGGCGGGATTGTTATAGAGTTTCTTAGATACTAAGTTTCTTAGAGCATTAAATTTGAAACCGAAGTAAAAACACTTCGGTTTTTTTATTTGATTTTACTTTGACTATCTTCGTATTTTTAAATCTTAATCTTACAAATACAAGCCTTGAAAAAATATTTTAAAATAGCGCTTTATCTCGCCATTATTGGGCTGATTGCAATTGTTTCTGTTAACTATTACGTAAAAAATTCGACTAAGAAGTACATTCATTATTCAATTAAAAAATTTCCGAAGAATGATGTCGGAATTATTTTTGGTGCAGGAATTAACGGAAATCAGCCAAGCAAATATTTAAAAGACCGACTTGATGCTGGAATTATGCTTTGGAAAGCAAAACGTATTAATAAAATTTTGCTTTCGGGAGATAATGGCCGTGAAGAATATGACGAATTAGCAGTTATGAAAAATTACTGTTTTAATCACGGAGTTGACACAACCAAAATCTTTATAGATTATGCCGGTTTCGATACGTATTCAACCATGTATCGTGCGAAACATATTTTCAAAATTAAAAGAGCTACTTTAATTTCACAGAAATATCATTTAAACAGGGCAATTTATATTGGACAAAAACTCGGGATTAAATCTGCTGGGTATTCTGCAAATAAAGGAGAATATCGAGGCTATATCTATGTTTGTTTCAGAGAATACCTATCTACTTTAAAATCCTTTTTTGATGTTTTACGAAATCGTGAGCCTCATTTTTTAGGAGGAGAAATTAATATTAACGGAGAATCTAATTATTCTAAAGAAGATAAACGATAAAAACAAAACCCTGCAAGAATTACTTGCAGGGTTTTCAGTATATAATTATTGGCAAAGAAGAAATCTTCCCTCTTTTTTCTATTCTCTATATTCTCTACTCTTTCTCCAAAACTCGTTTCGCTAATTTCCCAACAGTCAGTCCCTGAACTACAATTGAAAATAAAACCACAATATAAGTTACTTCAAGCAATAAATTTTTATATTCTCCCTCAGGCATTGAAAGTACTAACGCAATAGAAACTCCACCGCGAATTCCTCCCCAGACCAAAACCATCAGGGAACCTTTATTGTAAGCCGATTTGATTCCGAAAAATTTAAATATATCGAAAAATTTCCACGGCAAAACGATTGAAAAAATTCTGGCAAACAGCACTATAAAAATCGCAACGAAACCTGTCAGCAATTGTTTATTCAAATCTGGCAGTAATAACAATTCAAAGCCAATAAATAAAAACAAAACAGCATTTAAGATCTCATCGATAAGTTCCCAAAATTTTCCCAGATAATCTTTGGTAACTTCACTCATGGCTACTTTTTTACCGTAATTACCAATAATTAATCCGGCAACTACCATTGCCAACGGACTTGAAACGTGCAAACTTTGGGCTACCAGAAATCCTCCCGTAACAATAGAAAGCGTGATTAAAACTGACACTTTATAATCGTCAATTTTCTTCATCACATTTGATGCCGTAAATCCTAAAACAGCCCCTAATAAAAGCCCGCCAATTCCTTCTTTTGCAAATAGCCAGGCGATAGAACCAAAACTTACATCAAATGTAGGATCTGTTGCCATTTTTAGAACAACAGCAAACATTACTACTGCAACTCCATCATTAAACAATGATTCTCCCACAATTTTGGTTTCGATTCTTTTAGGAACTTTCGCCTCTTTTAAAACTCCCAAAACTACAATTGGATCTGTTGGAGAAATTAAAGTCCCAAAAACCAGACAAAATATATACGGAATATGAATTCCTAAAAGTGGTGCGATATAATAAAGTAACATGGAAATAATCAATGCCGACAGTACAACACTAACTGTGGAATATATCATAATCGGAACTTTTTGTTCTTTAAGATCAGCCATATTTACATGAAGAGCACCTGCGAACAGAAGAAAGTTCAACATAGCCCCCATTAGGATTTCGTTGAAATCAAATTGTTTTATCAACTCAAAAAAATGTTTAGTAGTGGCAGGGAAATAAGAATCTCCTAAAAGACGAATTCCAACCGAAACCAACATGGCAATAATCATTATTCCGATCGTTCCCGGAAGTTTTAAAAATCTTAGGTTTAAATAGGCGAAGAAAGAAGCCAGTACAATCAGTACTGAAAAGGTGTAGTATAATTCCATAAAAAGTGATTTTTACAAAAATATCCTTCTCATTATGTAATCTAAAATTTCGAGCGTCGAATTAACACAACTTTATAATTCACTAAATAGGTTTCAATTATTTTTGAAAGTTTAAAAACTTTTGTTTACATTTGTCTCATGACAATGAGCATTTATGCGATTTGCATTTGACCGTTTGAAAAACAATAAAATTGACAAATGAAATTCAAAGAAGCAAAAAATAAGTTTGTACAAACCTGGGGAGCATTAGGCTCTCAATGGGGCATTAATAAAACCATGGCACAAATTCATGCTTTATTAATGGTCTCGAACGAAGCTGTTTCTATGGAAGATATTATGGAGGAATTACAAATTTCCAGAGGAAACGCCAGTATGAACTTAAGAGCTTTGATGGATTGGGGAATTGTGTATAAAGAATATAAAGCCGGAGAAAGAAAAGAGTTTTTTACAGCCGAAAAAGATTTAGATGAATTGGCTGTGAAAATTTCGAGAGAGAGAAGTAAAAGAGAAATCAAACCTGCTCTTAAAATTTTAAAAGAAGTTTCGACAATCGAAGCCAAAGATTCAGCAGAAGAAAAACACTTTGTAGATCAAACCACAAAATTGTATGATTTTGTTCTAAAAGCAGATAACATGCTGGACAAAATGACTGAATTTAATGATAACTGGTTAGGGAAATTGGTCATGAAAATCATGAAATAATTCTAAAACTAAAAAAATTTAATCCAAACTTTCATTTTTTTCTGAAAGTTTAAAACAATCAATAATTATGATAAGCTTCAAACAATTTAATCTTTTTGCAAGCGTAATTTGTTTTCTACTTTATTTGACTTGTTACTTCCGATTTATCGGACAGTCATTCCTGACCGTAACGAATGTGATTTCAGCAATATTTCTGACAATTAAAATATTTTCAAAACCAAATAATGATGACATTAAAAAAGAAATTAAAAGATATTGGCTTATTACCATTTTGAATTTCTCTATACTATTTTCATTTTTCCAAATTATCATGTGGAATGACTTTTTACAAGTTGTCTTTGTAACCATAATACCAAATGCCACTGCTTTTTATTTTATTAGAATATTAATTAAACAAGAAAACATAAACAATCAACAGCCATGAAAGCAATTAACTATCTAAATTATTTTTTTGTGGGATTACCAATATTCTTTTGTTTAATCGCAGTATCTGACGCCGGATTTTTATCCTACGCTATGCTCTCGCTATTTCTTACTGGAATATTCCAAATTACTATTGGCTTAAAAATGTTAGCTGAAGAACCTCATGACAAAAACCTTCAAATATATGCCACAAGCGTTCTTTTGTTCTTTATTTCCCTTATTGTCATTTGCAAAATGGAATTATATAATTTTTTAAGCTATGTACTTTTTGGTGTTCCTTCAGTAATTGCAATTTTCCTTTCAATAATAATTTATCAAAAAGCCAAACTATGAACTTCTTAAAAGCAGAATGGAAAAACTTAGCACTTTTCAATTACGAGGTTGATGCTAAAATCTTAGAAAAATATCTTCCTAATGGTACTGAAATAGATTTCTGGAACAACAAATGTTATGTCAGCTTAGTTGGTTTTATGTTCAAAAACACCAAAGTTTTAGGTTTGAAAGTTCCGTTTCATATCAATTTTGAAGAAGTGAATTTGAGATTCTATGTAAAACGTTTTGAGAATGGGGAATGGAAACGAGGAGTTGTTTTTATCAAGGAAATTGTTCCGAAAAAAGCGATTGCTTTTATTGCCAATACGTTGTATCAGGAACATTATGAAACTCAAGAAATGAGACATGAAGTTGTAAAAAATGTGGAAACAAAAACTTTTATATATCAATGGAAAAATGATAAAAACTGGAATACAATTCATTTAGAAACTAGAAAAGATTTTAAAGAAATTCAGGTTGATTCTGAAGCTGAGTTTATTACAGAACATTATTTCGGATATACAAAAATCAATGAGAAAACCACATTTGAATATGAGGTAACACATCCGAGATGGGAACAGCTTGAAGTTTTAAAATACCATGTTGATATTGATTTTGAAAATACATACGGAACCGATTTTGGGCTTCTTCAGGCTCAAAAACCAGCTTCTGTATTCCTTGCTAAAGGTTCAAAAATCACAGTAAAGAATAAACGAAAACTGGAATTTTTAAATGTATTAGAACACGAAATGTTAATCTGAAACAATTATGAACCTCAACATCATCGGGTATTTTATTTACCTCAGCATTACAATTTTTATTATTCTGAAAGTTGGAAAAATCTGCTATAAAAACGGAAACATTTATGTCGCAGAACTAATTCCAAATCATGCTGATATCTGTCAAAAAATCAATCAGGTTTTGCTTTTGGGCTATTACCTTTTAAATATTGGTTATTGTGCAATGACATTGATTTCCTGGCAAAAAATAATATCGCTCACACAATTAACCGAAATTATTTGCTTCAAAACAGCTGTCATTATTTTTATTATATCAGTATTGCATTACCTCAACATTATAATTATTTCAAAATACATTCACAAACTCATTAAATAACAACTAAAATCAACTATTATGGAAACTACAAAAATCTTAATCGGTTACAGTATTTATTTACCAATTGCATTATTCCTTACTTATTATGTTTCTAAAACACTTTTCAAAAACGGCAAAATCTTTATGCTGGATATTTTTAAAGGCCGTGAAGATATAGCCGATGCAACGAACAGACTTTTTGAAACCGGTTTTTACCTTTTAAATATTGGTTTTGCCCTTATGATTCTTCAAATGAACATCAGCGAAAATAGTTATCAGGAATTGATTGAAAGATTAAGCTATAAAATTGGAGGATTTTCTATTTATCTGGGAATTATGTTGTTCTTTAATTTGTATTTCTTTTTTAGAGGAAAAAGAAAAGCAAAAGAAGCTCAGGAAGAAGAAAAACTGGTTTATAAAGCTTAAACATTTATCTCATGAAAACGCTCGAAAACCAAACCTTACTTTATGACGAAGATTGCCCGCTTTGCAATTTGTACACAACCGGGTTTGTAAAAAGCGGAATGTTGGATCAAAACGGAAGAAAATCTTATTGTCAATTATCTGAAGAGGAGCAAAATTTTGTAGACTTAAAACGTGCTCCAAACGAAATTGCTTTGATTGACAATAAAGCACAAACAGTAGTTTATGGAGTTGACAGTTTAATTAAAGTTGTTGGTTTTTCTTTCCCTTTAATTGAAAAAATTGCAACCCGAAAACCTATTCATTTCATTCTTAAAAAACTGTATTCTTTTGTTTCTTACAACCGGAAAGTAATTATTCCGGGAAAGATAAAAGAAGAAAACAAACTGCAATGCATCCCTGATTTCAATTATAAATACAGATTTCTGTTTATCGGATTTGCATTAACAGCAACAACTTTTATATTATTTGGATATTCTAATTTGATTTTGAATTTTCCGAAAAGCACCATTACAAGAGAATTGATTTTGGCATTTGGACAAATTGTTTTCCAAAGTTGGTTTCTTTTCAAATTTGACAGGAAAACGATTCTCAATTATGCGGGGAATTTAATGACGGTTTCTTTGTTGGGATCTTTAATTTTAAGTCCGGTTTTAATTTTGAGTCTATTTATTCAACTTCCGCAAATGATAATTTCAGGATGGTTTGGAGTAACGGTATTCATTATGTTTTTGGAACATTTTAGAAGAATTAAAATTTTAAAACTTCCATTTTATCTATCTTACACCTGGGTTCTCTATAGAATTATTGCCCTGTTTTTAATTTTAAATTTCTAATGATGAAAAAACTCATTATCGCAGCCGGAACCGGTTTTTTAGGACAGGTTTTGGTAAATCATTTTAAAGATCAATTTGAAGAAATCGTAATTCTGACCAGAGGAAACTCCAAAACAATTGACGGAATTAAATATGTAAACTGGAATGCCAGAACTTTCTCCGGCTGGGAAAAAGAACTTGAAAACGCTGCTGTCTTAATCAATATGGCGGGTAAATCTGTCGATTGCCGCTATACAGAAAAGAATAAAAAAGAGATTTTATTATCCCGTATTCAAAGTACCAAAATCCTGAACAAGGCAGTTTTAAATTGCCAAAACCCACCGAAACACTGGCTGAATTCTTCAACCGCAACCATTTATCGTTTTTCATTAGACAAACAAATGGATGAAACTGATGGCGAGATCGGAAACGATTTTTCTATTAATGTGGCACTTTCATGGGAAAAAGCATTCTTTAAAACTGAAACGCCAAATACATTAAAAACCGCTTTGCGAACTTCTATCGTTTTAGGGAAAAACGGAGGTGCTTTTATTCCGCTAAAAACTTTGGCGAAAATTGGTTTTGGAGGAAAACAGGGAATTGGTAATCAGTTTGTGAGCTGGATTCACGAAGAGGATTTTGTAAATGCAGTTGATTTAATCATTCAAAAAGAACTCACAGGCGTTATCAATATCGTTGCTCCCAAACCCATTCGAAATGCAGATTTTATGCAGAAACTTAGAAAAGCAGTTGATTTTCCTTTTGGTATTCCGATGAGTAAATTTTTACTGAAAATTGGGTCTTTCTTTATTCGAACAGAAGCAGAACTGGTTTTAAAAAGTAGAAATGTGATTCCCAAAAGGCTTTTGGAAAATGGGTTTCAATTTAAGTTTGGAGATATTGATGAAGCTTTTAAAAATTTATTGCAGTAAAGAACTTCTTACTCCCCCAATTCACACAATATTGTCATTCCGAGGAACGAGGAATCTCCGCAATCAAAATCCTCAATCTTTGTAGAGCTTCTAACGGAGATTCCTCGTTCCTCGGAATGACAAGTTTGCGCAAAAAAACATAAATTAATGACAACCATTCATCTCATCACAAAAATAAACGCTCCATTAAAAACTGTTTTTGATGTATCACGAAATATAGATATTCACCAGCAATCTGCAGCCCTTCAAAAGAAAAAGCAATTGACGGTGTAACTTCAGGTTTAATCAGTTTAAACGAAACCGTAACCTGGCGCGGTAAACATTTCGGATTTTATCTAACTCATAAAAGCCGAATCACTGCAATGAATTTCTACGATTATTTTGTGGATGAAATGGAAGAAGGAAAATTCAAATCTTTCAGACATGAGCATTTTTTTGAAGAAAAAAACGGAGTTACCATAATGACAGATCAACTGCAATATGAAACTCCGTTTGGCATTATCGGAAAATTATTCGATACCTTGTTTTTAAAAAATCACCTGACTAACTTTCTTTCTATGAGAAATGAAATTCTGAAAAAAATAAGCGAAAACAGATAATTACATTTTTAAACAACAACCTTAATCCCCTCAAAACGAATTAACTTTCCCCCAAAAAAGCATAATCTGTTAGCGGTTATTATTGTTTAGCACGAACAAACTCTTCAAACTGTTTTAATTTCAAAGCTCTTGTTTCTTCAATACGTCTCAGCTTAGTATCGCCAGCATTTTTAGCACTTGGCTTCGGCTTGGTCGTGTACAGGTAAGACTCAAAAACATGACTCAAGTACAAAGGAGATTTCCCTCCCGCTGTTTTATCAAAATTACTGGATTGATGACAGGTAAAACAGCTTACTAAATTGGTGTTTTTGATGTCGTGTATATCTTTGGTAAACGTTTGTGTATAAGTTTCCATTGTGATATTAGCGAGATTAACAGAGCCTCTTGCCAGCGAATCAGGCAATGCACTGGATATATTTCTGGTCACGATTGCCTTGGCCTGATTTTCAGAAGACATTCCATCAAAATTTAGCCAGATAGAACCGTTATAAAAATAATTCTTAAAAACATCTTTCAGATTAGATGCCACACATGTATTAATGTTGGTAATATTATTAAAATTAGCCGGTTCAGCCTGACTTGTCGCCATATAAGAACCGGAGTCCAGATCTTTTGGAATTCCGTATTCGTAAAGAATAAAAGCTTTGTTTGGAACTAAAGGCTGGCCATTTTTCCATTTAATACTTTGTATCCCGGAGGTTGTACCTTTTTCATAAAACAGCATTTCATTTGCAGAAGTAACCGAATTATTTTTCAGGTCGTAAACCGGAGCCAGTTCTTTATGTTCAAAAGTTGCCCAGATAAATTCAGGATGATTTTTTACAACCCCCACAACGTGCATCCCTAACAAGGCCATAGTTTTTGCCACATATTGTCCTTTTTTGTTCTGAACTGCCGCTTTCGTCGTAAAATAATCGGCCTGTTTTTCCTTCTGAATTGCATTTATATCGATCCATGAAACTTTTAATTCCAGTGCACCAACCGGAAATGTTTCTAGATTTGAATACGGTAATTTGCCGGTATGAATCAGATTAGCCATTTCGACAGCTTTATCCTTAAATAAATTATTGATGTGAATGGAATAATATACCGTATCAGCAACATTGTTATACTTAGGATTAGAAACCAAAATTCCTTCAGGTCCTGCCTGTTTAATAGAACTCAGGGCTAATTTTAATCCCAGCTGCGGAGCAACATTTTCCATCTCAGGAGAAACGATGTTCAGGGAATCTAAAAACAATGGATTTCCGTTTGGTAAAGGTTTGGTAAGCCATAAAAACTTTTGCCAAGACCATTGATGAAAATCACAATTTGTCGTGCTCTCACTATCAAAAGGGCTTCCGTCACCTTCTTTCGGAGCAGGTGTCTGATCATGCGGAAACCAGCTGGTTTCGCAATTACATGTATCTGATGAAATACTAGTGTATTTAGCGGTGCTTCCATTTTCTTCAGCTCCTTCATTTTGGTTATAAAAATAGTAAGCCCCAGCACCTGTTATTGCAGATAATAACCCAATAATTAAATATTTTTTTTTCATTTTTTTTGAATTATAAAAATAAGATCTAAATAAAAAGATCGCCAAAAGCAGGCGATCTTTAAAGTAAAATTCAATTGGTCAACAATTTTATTCTTCCTACCCTTAAATAAAATATTATTCGGAAAGCAAATTATACTAACTGTTCTTGTAAATTTTTCGCCGCTGCAACCGGTACATTTTCAATTTGATGTTGGTAGTAAGAGAAACCTCCTATCCCGTTCCATGCATTATCGATCGCCAAATGAGCATTAAAATCTGCTAAAAAAGCACCAATTGCCGGTGGCGGAAAAGATTGTACATATTGTCCCTGAAGACTCACAACCTGAGTGTAATTTCCAAATCCTGTAGAATATATTCTTCCTTTTACCTGAACAACAATATGACTATCAGGACCATTTACCGCCTGAGTAATTACTACTGTTCCTGTTACAGAATGCTGAGATGGTACTACTACTAAACTAAATGTTGCAACTGGCGCACCTGGTGTACCTACATTTCCAATTGTGCCTTTTGCTAAATAAGCACCTGCTAATAAATCTGCCATAACTTTTAAATTTACATTTCTTCTTACTCATAAGGCTTTTCAGAACCGCCTCGTTTTTTTCAGTGGGATCTGCTCCACTTTTTATTTCTATTCCTAAGATTTTCAAAGAAGTAGCTCTTATTATTCTATCCCAAAACTATATTAGATTTATAGAACTTAGTAAAGAAATGTCACGAGAAAGAAATTGTTAGTCACGAAAGAGATGAAAATTGACATGGAGTTATTTTTTACATTAATTCATTTTAATTCCTGCATCAATTTTGATTAAAAGTGTCCTGTCAAACAAATGTATTTTGTGCATGACATCCATTAATTAAAAAGTTATCTAACATTGTCCAATTCAAAAAAGAGGTTTTAATTATTGATGCTAATTTTAAAATATCAATAAAGCTTAATCTCTAAAGGAAACCAAAAGTGACCATATAAATCTTGTTGGTTGCCATCTGAACTTAAATAGTATAGAGAGAAGTATATTTTAACCTTAATTTTTCCCGGATGAAAAATTACAGACTCAAACCAGATGAAATTTTGTTCAACATTCGTTAAAAACAACTCACCTTCATCATTTACAGTATTTGAAACCACATTTTCGGACACACAAATTGGTTCAAATGAAAGAATGTTTTTTTTTGAATTGTAGTTTTTAATTTGATTTAGAATAATAGCATCCGAGGAGCCTCCATCAATAGAAATTCCAAAAATCATGATGTTGTTATTTTTTTTGGAATCAATAGAAACCGAATGCAAAGAGTCTGTAACTGTATGGATATTTGTCTTTTGATAAATTAGAAACCACTCTGCCTTTTTTATTTTGATTGGTTTCTCACCATCAATATCATAATTTTTACTTTTAATTGCTGCAGTATCAACAACAATCAAAATTTGACATGATTTTTTTTGAATAACAGGAGTAGAAGTAGCCATTTTTAATTGTTTTTAGAATTAAAAAAACACGAACTGAATTAGGGTTCGTGTTTTTTGAAAGCTTATTTAATTAATAATTAAGATGGGACAACAACTTGTGGATCCCAATAGTAATATCCATATAATTCTTGTGTTTGTCCATCATCGGCAAGAGTATAAACAGCGATATATACATAAAAATTCTCTGTTCCTCCTCTTGCTATTCTAGAATCATAGCTGGTGAAATTTTGAACTGTTGCAACTGGCGGAATACCATTTGGCTGATCTGGATTTGGCTGTACAGCTCTGTTTCGCGTAACGATGTCAGTTATAAATGTATTAAAGACTTTGTCTCCGCTCCAGTATTTAATTCCGTAAAGAATTACAGAATCATCCGAATTTTGCTGAATTGATGTTCCTCTAAAAGAAACATAATCTCCTGTGTTTGCTCTAAAACTTAAATCTGCTGTACCCTGACCAGAAACAATCCCTCTTGGGCTGTAAGCTATCATGTATTGACTGTTATGGTCTATTCCTACCGGATTATTAGGATCTGAATTTTTAGAAAAAGTATTCTTAATATACTCTGTGTCTATTACAACAAGAATATCGATCTGTGCCGCTGAGGCTGCTGAAGAAGCTTGACTCATGATTTGATTTATTTATTTCCCTACTCGTAAGGCTTTTCAGGATTTGCCTTCGCTTTTTACTGTGCGAAACAGTTCGTTTTTTTTAAGTGGGTTCTGCTCCACTTTTTTATTTTGCTGTTTCAACTAAATTTTCAGGAAGTAGACCTACAAACACACTGAAAATCAATACGAAAGAATTAAAAATAAATATTGCTAGCTTTTTATTTCTGATTCAAAATTATATCAGACAATAAAAAAACATGAGAAAAATGATACAAGAAGGAAATTCTTAGTTATGAGAGAGAAAAAAAAGGCTGTATTGGAGATTAACCCGTTTTAGAAAGACTAAAAAATTAGGTATTATTGGACAATATCTACAAAATGATACTGCAAAATAAATATGTATTACAAAAACACAATCATCAGCCACCAAAGAATCGGCACACTTTCGACCCAGAAAGAAGTATAATATTTAGAACGATTGGGATTAGCAAATGCAATAAACAACATTAACATAACAACCATTATAAGATTAATGACAGCATCATGATAATTGAATGTGGAGATCAAAACTTCTAAACTCCAAAAAGGAACCAGCAATAAAAAACCTAAATATTTAGTACGTTTTACACCTATAGTTTGCGGAACGGTCTGCAAATGCGGGTCGTCATTGGCTAAATCAATGATTTCAAAAACCAAAATCAATACAAAAACCAAAACAAATCGCTGTAAACATTTAATAAAAAAATCAAGAGTAGAAGGAAGTTCTGCATTTATTAAAGGTAAAACCAGCGTAGCCCCTACCCAGCAAAGCGCCACAATATAGATTTTTACACCTGCCCAGTTTCTGGCGTTCTTTCTGTTTGGAAAAAATGGAAGTGTATAAAGTGCCGTAATGGCAAATATTCCCACCGAAACAATTTGAGTAATCCGCTTTAAATGGAAGAAATAATAACCCACCAAAATCAACGAAACAAAACTTAAAACAGCAATAATTTTCAGCTGAATACCAATTGGATTTTTCTTAACCCGAACCAGTGCATCATATTTTACGAAATTATATCCTACAATTGTTCCGAAAAACACAAACAATGCCATGGGTTCATCATACTGTATATGAAACACATGAAACGTAATCCGTACCAAAGCATAACAGGATAAAGCCACGTGAATACTGCTGTTTAAGTAAAAATCAAATATCTGTTTTAATAGTTTCATTCCTCAAATCTAATCAATTGGTAACAAATCAACTCTTTAGTTGTAAATTTCATAAAAATTGAAGTTAAAAATACCCATTAAATTATTAATAATACTTAATTTTGCGCCACAAAAAAACAACACATTTACTATAAAATGTAATAAACCTGTATAAAATAAGATTAAATCCGAAATATACCTGCAAATTACATTCTCATTAAAAAATTAGATCGTTACAAATGAAAACAGATGCTTTTGCTTTAAGACACATTGGAACAGGAGAAAATGACCTTGAACACATGTTCAAAACAATTGGTGTTACAGACATGGACCAGTTACTTTATGAAACATTTCCAGATGGAATTCGTTTAAAAAATGATTTAGTCCTTGATCCGGCAATGACCGAATATGAGTATGCTGCTCATATCATGGAATTAGGCAAAAAAAATAAAGTTTTCAAATCATATATAGGTTTAGGATACCACCCAACCATTGTACCTGCTCCAATTCAAAGAAATATCTTTGAAAATCCGGGCTGGTACACTGCTTACACACCTTATCAGGCAGAAATTGCTCAGGGACGTTTAGAAGCAATCTTAAACTTCCAGACTACGGTTATCGAATTGACTGGAATGGAAATTGCAAATGCATCTCTTCTTGACGAAGGAACGGCTGCTGCCGAAGCAATGGCGTTATTGTTTGACGTTCGTACCCGCGATCAAAAGAAAAACAACGTAAACAAATTCTTCGTTTCAGAAGAAATCTTACCGCAAACATTATCAGTATTACAAACCCGTTCAACTCCGGTTGGAATTGAATTGGTTGTTGGAAACCATGAAACATTTGATTTCTCTAACGAATTCTTCGGTGCAATTCTTCAATACCCTGGAAAATACGGACAAGTAAACGATTACACTGCCTTTATCGCTAAAGCTGCAGCAAACGAAATAAAAGTTGCTGTTGCTGCAGATATCTTATCCTTAGCTACTTTAACTTCTCCGGGAGAAATGGGAGCTGCTGTTGTGGTAGGAACTACTCAGCGTTTTGGTGTACCAATGGGATATGGCGGACCTCACGCAGCATTTTTTGCAACTAAAGATGAATACAAAAGATCTATGCCGGGTCGTATCATTGGAGTTTCTGTTGATACAAATGGAAATCGCGCTTTACGTATGGCGCTAGGAACTCGTGAACAGCACATCAAACGTGAAAAAGCGACTTCAAATATTTGTACAGCTCAGGTTTTATTAGCTGTTATGGCTGGTATGTACGCCGTTTACCACGGACCAAAAGGTTTAAAATACATTGCAAACAAAGTTCACGCCTCTGCGGTTACTACTGCTGAAGCTTTAAATAAATTAGGAGTTTACCAAACGAACACCGCTTACTTTGATACTATTTTAGTAAAAGCAGATGCTCAAAAAGTAAAAGCTGTTGCTGAGAAAAACGAAGTAAACTTCTTCTATGTTGATGCTGATACGATTTCAATTTCATTAAACGAAACAACTTCAATTAGCGATATCAATCAAATCATTGCAATTTTTGCTGAGGCTTTAGGAAAAGAAACTTTAACAGTATCTGAATTAACTGAGGCAAATCAATTACCAGCTTCATTAGAAAGAACATCTTCTTTCTTAACACATGATGTTTTCAACAATCATCATTCAGAAAGTCAGTTGATGCGTTACATCAAAAAATTAGAGCGTAAGGATTTGTCATTGAATCACTCCATGATTTCATTAGGTTCTTGTACGATGAAATTAAACGCAGCTTCTGAAATGTTGCCTTTATCAATGCCAAACTGGAACAGCATTCACCCTTTTGCACCAGTTGAACAAGCAGAAGGTTACATCACAATGCTTAAAAAATTAGAGGAGCAATTAAATGTAATTACCGGATTTGCCGGAACAACTTTGCAGCCAAACTCCGGAGCTCAGGGAGAATATGCCGGTTTAATGGCTATTCGTGCGTATCATATTTCCCGTGGCGAAGGTCACCGTAATGTATGTTTGATTCCTTCATCTGCACACGGAACCAACCCGGCTTCTGCAGCTATGGCCGGAATGAAAATTATCGTTACCAAAACTACTCCTGAAGGAAACATCGACGTTGAAGATTTAAGAGAAAAAGCGATTGAACACAAAGACGATTTGTCTTGTTTAATGGTAACGTATCCTTCTACTCACGGAGTTTACGAGTCTACTATCATCGATATTACAAAATTAATCCACGAAAACGGTGGATTGGTTTACATGGACGGTGCCAACATGAATGCTCAGGTAGGTTTAACAAATCCTGCTACTATTGGTGCTGACGTTTGTCACTTAAACTTACACAAAACTTTCGCTATTCCTCACGGTGGCGGTGGACCAGGTGTTGGGCCAATTTGTGTGAACGAAAAATTAGTTCCTTTCTTGCCAACAAACCCAATCCTAAATGTAGGCGGTGAACAAGCCATTACAGCTATTTCATCTGCACCTTACGGATCAGCTTTAGTATGTTTAATCTCTTACGGCTACATTACCATGATGGGTGCTGAAGGATTAAAAAGCGCTACAGAACATGCTATTTTGAATGCTAACTATATGAAATCCCGTTTCGAAGGACACTATCCAATTCTTTATACCGGAGAATGCGGAAGAGCAGCTCACGAAATGATTTTAGATTGTCGTTCATTCAAAGAAAACGGAATCGAAGTTGGTGATATCGCAAAACGTTTAATGGATTACGGTTTCCACGCACCGACAGTTTCTTTCCCTGTTGCTGGAACACTTATGATTGAACCAACTGAATCTGAAGATTTGGCTGAATTAGACCGCTTCTGTGATGCACTTATTGCAATCAGAAAAGAAATTGAAACTGCTACGGCTGACGATAAAAACAACGTATTGAAAAATGCTCCGCATACTTTAGCAATGTTAACTGCCGATAGTTGGGATTTTCCATACACCAGAGAAAAAGCAGCTTATCCGTTAGAGTATATTGCTGAAAATAAATTCTGGCCATCCGTTCGTCGTGTTGACGATGCATACGGTGACAGAAACTTAGTTTGCAGCTGTGCTCCTATTGAAGCTTATATGGAAAACTAAAATTAGTTTCTCACAATATATACGAACCCGACACGTTGAAAATACTGTCGGGTTTGTTTTTTTTAAAATTGGTTTCAGGTTTCAAGTTATCCTTCACAACGTGAAACCTGAAACCTGAAACTTGAAACATATTTTTTTTTAAACTCCAGCATTTATTTCAATCGTTTGAAATCTCTGTCAAATTAAAAAATCATTAAAAAATAATCATTTTATCACTTAAAAAATCACTATTTCATAATTATATGCATGCATACTAATTTTTATCCTCGTGATAATATATTTATTTATAAATTAGCCCTGAATTTACAGGAAAAAGGATCCAATGAAAATAAAGATTATAGGTATCGGAAGTTACATTCCGCAAAAAGAAGTTAAGAATACCGATTTTGACAAACATATTTTTTTAAATGAAGACGGAACTCCTTTTGGGTATCCTAACGAAACAGTAATAAAAAAATTTAAAGGCATTACCGGAATACAAAACCGCCGCTATGCCGAAGACCAGCATATCACTTCAGATTTAGCCTTTTTTGCAGCCGAAAAAGCAATTGCAAATGCTAACATCGACAAAGAAACATTAGATTATATCATTTTTGCGCACAACTTTGGCGATGTAAAATCCGGAACAATTCAGTCAGATATGATTCCGAGTCTGGCAACCCGTGTTAAAAACAAACTGGATATCAAAAATCCAAAATGTGTTGCTTACGATATCCTTTTTGGGTGTCCGGGCTGGATTGAAGGCGTATTGCAGGCCAATGCGTTTATCAAATCCGGAATGGCAAAAAGGGTTTTGGTTATTGGCGCAGAAACCCTTTCAAGAGTTGTTGATGATCACGACCGTGATTCGATGATTTATTCTGATGGTGCGGGAGCATCCATTTTAGAAGCCTCCACTGACGAAGCCGGCTTATTATCTTATGAAAGTGCTACTTTTGCAAATGATGAAGCAAACTTCCTTTTCTTCGGAAAATCATACAATCCTGATTTAGATCCAGACGTAAAATACATCAAAATGTATGGGCGTAAAATTTACGAATTTGCATTGAGCAATGTACCGAATGCCATGAAAGACTGTCTGGATAAAAGCGGCATTGCCATCGATGAGGTTAAAAAAATCCTTATTCATCAGGCAAACGAAAAAATGGACGAAGCTATTATCGACCGTTTCTATAAATTATACGGAAAAACTCCGCCAAAAGACATCATGCCCATGAGCATTCATGATTTGGGTAACAGCAGTGTGGCAACCGTACCCACTTTATACGACCTGTTAATTCAGGGAAAAATTGAAAATCACGAAATCAACAAAGGCGATGTTGTTATCTTTGCTTCGGTTGGTGCCGGAATGAATGTTAATGCTTTTGTATATAGATATTAAAATAAATTAAGTTTTATTTTAAAAGCCAGTAAAATAATCTCGCAACGCTACAAAGTTTATTAAACCATATAAGTATATAAGTCCAATTAAGTAAAAAACTTAAACCATCTTATATACTTATATGGTTATTTTTTGATCAAAACTTTGCGCCTTCGGGTCTCTTTGCGAGAGATACATTCATATTTTATAAAACAACTTACTTCAAATTAAAAAACATAAAGAAGAAGATAACTTTGTATATTTGCCCCTTTGCTGATAAAAAATAAAAAATGTACGAAAAAACGTTTCCGAATAAAAGATTCAAACTTACTTTAGAATTTTTACAAAAACACGTTAGCACATCAGAAACTATTTTTGATTTTGGTGTATCAAATCCGTTTTCTAAAATAATGGAGGAGAATGGCTATACTGTAAAAAACACAAAAGGAGAAGATTTAGACAACGATCAAACTGCCTTACAAACAGAAGACTATACTGTTTTTACTGCATTTGAAATTTTCGAACATTTGCTAAATCCTTATACGATTTTAGAAAACGTAAAATGCGATAAATTACTAATTTCAATTCCGTTACGTCTATGGTTTTCTCCGGCTTATCGTTCTAAAACGGATATGTGGGACAGACATTATCACGAATTTGAAGACTGGCAGCTTGACTGGCTTTTAGAAAAAACGGGATGGAAAATAACAGATCGTCTGCAATTTACACATCCTGTAAAAAAGTTTGGATTAAGACCTTTATTGAGATATTTCACTCCAAGATATTATATTGTTGTTGCAGAGAAAATTAAATAAAAATTCCAATATTTAAATTCCAAATTCCAATTGAACTAGCTTTAATTGGAATTTGGAATTTAAAAAAAATTGGGATTCATTCTCAAAGAATTGGAATTTGGAATTTAAAAAAATTGGAATTTAATATGAAATACTACATCGTCATTCCCGCACACAACGAACAAGATTTAATTGGTTTGACCTTACAATCTTTAATTTCACAAACTGTTTTACCTTCAAAAGTAGTTGTGGTGAATGACAATTCTACAGATAAAACAGAAGAAGTTGTGTTGGTTTTTGCAAAAGAGCATCCGTTTATTTCGGTTGTAAACAAAACTTCTGATGCGATTCATTTACCGGGTAGTAAAGTGATTCAGGCATTTCAGAAAGGCTTTGAAACGCTGGATTCTGATTATGATATTATTGTAAAAATAGACGGAGATTTAATTTTCCCTCCCAATTATTTTGAAACCATCATCAAGCATTTCGAATCTGATTCAAGAATCGGAATGGTGGGCGGATTTTGCTATATTGAAAAAAACGGAGAATGGGTTTTAGAAAACCTAACCGATAAAGATCATATTCGAGGAGCCTTAAAAGCATATCGTGCAGCAACCTACAAACAAATTGGCGGTTTAAAACCAGCTATGGGCTGGGATACTGTAGACGAATTATTGTGTAAATATTATGACTGGAAAATTGTCACAGATAAATCATTACACGTAAAACATTTAAAACCAACAGGCGCAAACTACAACAAAACGGCCCGCTATAAACAAGGAGAAGCATTTTATACTTTAGGTTACGGCTTCTGGATTACTGCAATTGCTTCGGCAAAACTGGCTATGATGAAGAAAAAACCTTTTCTCTTTCTTGATTATATAAGAGGGTTCTGGAAAGCAAAAAAAGCAAATACTCCTTTATTGGTTACCGATGAACAGGCTAAATTCATAAGAAAATACCGTTTTCAAAAAATGAAACAAAAGTTAATCTGATTGCCAAAAAAAACCGAAAATCAGGAACTCATACCCCAAAACTCATAACTTCTTTTTACCTTAGCCAATATTTGTAAAACCATGATGTTAATTCGTTATTTATCCCAGATAGGGAAATATTTTTTAATGCTGAAAGAAATTTTCAACAAACAGACTAAATGGTCTGTCATGAAAAAATTAATTTTCAAGGAAATCGACGATTTAATCATTGATTCTCTGGGAATCGTTTGTTTTATCTCTTTCTTTATTGGCGGGGTTGTAGCAATTCAGACTGCTCTGAATTTAACGAATCCCTTAATTCCAAAATATTTAATTGGTTTTGCCACGCGTCAATCTGTAATTCTGGAGTTTGCCCCTACTTTTATATCCGTTATTATGGCCGGTAAAATGGGATCATATATCACATCAAGTATCGGAACAATGCGTGTTACCGAACAAATTGATGCATTAGAAGTTATGGGAGTTAATTCACTAAACTATCTCGTTTTTCCGAAAATTGTAGCTTTGCTAATGTATCCTTTTGTAATTGGAATTAGTATGTTTTTAGGCATTTTCGGAGGGTGGCTTGCGAGTGCTTATGGCGGATTTTCTACAAGTCAGGATTTTATTGCAGGAGCCCAAATGGAATTTATTCCTTTTCATATTACATACGCTTTTATTAAAACTTTAATTTTTGCCATGTTATTGGCTACAATTCCATCTTTTCACGGTTATTATATGAAAGGCGGCGCATTAGAAGTTGGTAAAGCTAGTACAGTATCGTTTGTATGGACATCTGTTTGTATCATTCTTTTTAATTATATATTAACTCAATTATTATTAGGGTAATGATAGAAGTAAAAAATATTGAAAAATCATTTGGTGACAGCAAAGTTTTAAAAGGCGTTTCGACCGTTTTTGAAACGGGTAAAACCAACTTAATTATTGGACAAAGTGGATCCGGGAAAACCGTTTTGTTAAAAACATTATTAGGAATTCACACCCCTGACACAGGAACAATTGAGTTTGATGGAAGAGTTTATTCTGATTTAGACAAGGATGAAAAACGTGAATTGAGAACTGAAATCGGAATGGTATTTCAGGGAAGCGCATTATTTGATTCGATGACTGTGGAAGAAAATGTTGCGTTTCCGTTAAGAATGTTTACGAACGACAACAAAGCAAAAATTAAAGAACGTGTTGATTTTGTTTTAGAAAGAGTAAACTTAGTTGAGGCTCACAAAAAACTGCCATCTGAGATTTCAGGAGGTATGCAGAAACGTGTGGCAATTGCACGTGCTATCGTAAATAATCCAAAATACTTATTTTGTGATGAACCAAACTCTGGTCTGGATCCTAACACCTCTACATTGATTGATAATCTAATTCAGGAAATTACTAAAGAATACAATATTACAACGGTAATCAATACCCACGATATGAACTCGGTAATGGAAATTGGAGAAAATATTGTTTTCCTGAAGAAAGGTCTTAAAGCCTGGCAGGGAACTAAAGAAGAAATTTTTAGAACAGACAACAAAGACATCGTAAAATTTGTTTATTCTTCGAATTTATTCAAAAAGGTAAGAGAAGCATATTTGAAAGGCTAGAAGCTTTTAAAATTCCAATATAAAAAAATCCCAAATTCCAAATCTTTAAAATGGAATTTGGGATTTTTTTATTTTACAATTAATACTTTTTATTAAGACCTATACCGAAGGTACCTCCCAATCCTATAAAACTCCGTTCAGATATATTACCAAATAGCTTAACCCCTCCACTAGGTATCAATACATTCCATATCATTTTAGAACGTTTTTTTAAAGAAAACCACTTCATATTTGCCTCAAAAGGGAATCCAACATAACTTTCAGATCTTAGATAGAAATTACCCTCATTATCTTTAAGTGTTTTTGTTAAATAATTGTGGCTGATTCCTGCTGAAATACTAAAAGAAGTTTTTTGTTTTACATTTCTTATACCGTACAACAAAGCATATTCTTTGATATTTTCTGAGGCAAAATAATAAGGTATAATAAGTAATCTTTTTTCCTTATCCTCTTTAATGCTTTTTACATCTGAATATCTAAAACTAAAAAGACTTTTTTTGTATTGGTAATTCAATTCAAAACCACCTGTATATCCAAAATCCTTTATAACAGAAATCCCGCCAAATAGTTCAAAATAAAGAATTGGAGATCCTGTCTTAACAAATTGAATAGTATCCTTTTCTTGTGCACATAGTGAAACTGAAAAAGTAAGAGCAACAACAATTTGAAGTAGTTTTTTTATCATAATTACTTAGTGATTATTCAATTGGATTTTTACTATAAACATAAGATAAATTATATGTTTTACTAAAGTTTTGATTTTAAGTTTTCAAAAAAAAATCCCAAATTCCAATCTTTAAAATGGAATTTGGGATTTCTTTACTGGATATTTATCAATTCTACCTCAGCATTCGGATTAAAAAGATACAATTTCCCGGAACTGATTTCCAGACATTCAAAACGTTTTGTCCTGACTGCAATCTTCTTGAAAACTTTACCGTTCTTAATTCTGAAAACACTCCCATACGGAATCTCAAATACATAATTCTTATCGTTTTCTTTGTCATATTGCTTAAGAGCTAAAGACAAAGTGGTATCCGTATCACTACTTGCCGAAGGATTCTTAAAATGTCTTGCCAAAAGTGGCAGAATCTGATTTGGAAATATCTCCGGACGAATAAACGGAACCATCAAACGCTGAAATGTAAATTTCCACTCATTTCCGTGAGGTTTTATATTTCGTCCAAACTTCTCAAAAGCCACTAAATGAGAAATTTCATGAATCAGTGTAATCAAAAAACGATATTTATTCAAACTTGCATTTACTGTAATTTCATGTTTACCACTAGGTCCACGTCTGTAATCGCCGTGACGTGTTTGGCGTTCATTGACGATTTTAAGATGCACCTGATTGGCAACAATCAAATCGAAAACAGGCTTTACGGCATGTTCGGGAATATATTTTGCAAGAGTTTCGTTCAAGATATAATCATTTTAATTGATCTCAACAAAGTTATTTATATTAAAGCTTGAAATATTTCAAATACAAATCGTTTACATCTTTTTTTATTTCTCCATTAGCATCAACAAAAATATTATGATTCTTTTGCCTTTCTATCACTTTATCTTCAATATTCTTTACTTGTCTTTCCTGATAATCTAATAATCTTGCTTTCTGTATGTATTCTAAACTGCTTTTGTAATTACCCAAAACAGAAAAACCTGAAGCAATGTTTACATAACAGGCCCATAAAGCAACTTTTTGCCCTTTATCATTTGCATCAAATTGTTTCGTATACTGATTCATTTTTAAGATAAAATCAGTAAGAACTTTTTTATCATCAAGAAAGTTTTTATAATTCAACAAACGAGTTTTATCATGAAAATATCGAGATTGATCTGTGTTGCTTTCCAAATTATTTTTTTGAATAAATTCAGCATTGGCAGAAAGAAAAGCATCATCAAACATTGGTTCTGTTTTTTGACGTGACCATTTTTCTATAGCATCAACATCCTGATTTAATTTTAAGAACAATGGATTTTTATCTTCTTTCGAAATTCTGGAAAAAAAACATCTATCCTGAATGTATTGAACATCTAACCAAAAGTCCAGCGTCGGCCTCAAATATTGTTTAATATCATTCACAACGTCATTAGTAAAACCTTTATCAATATTAGCAATTAAATAATTTACTGCTTCCGGCTTTGTTTTAAATCCGGGTATGTAACCTTCAAAACTGTAAGAAATCATTTTTTTATAAGTAGTATCCTTTTTTTCCATAACGACTTGCTTACTATAGCTATTTATGATTTTAATTACGGTGTCATAACTGTAATATACAGTATATGTAAATGGAGTTTCTAAAGATTTATTTTCACTTATATCAGCACCATATACAACATTCTTATAGGAAACATCTATTATAAAGTGATCTTTCGCTTCAATTGGCTGATTTGTATGTCCAAACTCCAGTATAGTAGGAACAAAACCGATTTTAATCTTTTCTTCATCTTCTGTCCCTACTATAAGACGTATTAATTCTTTTTCAGAAAAAAAATCACCAGCATGATAAGTAAGTGGAGGACGTGATGACTTTTTCTCTCCATCAATTATTACTGAAATTGGATTTTCTGAAAGGTTTATTTTTACTCCATAATTATAATAATCTTTGGGAATATAGCTTGTAGGAAATATATAAGTATTAAAGTTAATGTTCTCTGACTTATAAGCCTGGGCTGAAATCTTTGAACCAAAAAAAAGGCAGTAAAAAACAATTGTAAGAACTAAAAATTTTCTTTTCATAAATTCGTGATGGTTAAATTTGAGGTTAAATTAAAAACAAACTAAGGATTAGTCGAAGAAACTTCTAACACTTTTCCGTTAAAATATTTATTTCCGTTAAGCGTAAAATCATAAATATAAGTTGCCATTCCTTCTGCAGAAATGGGTGCCTGATAACCCGGGAAAGCTTCATTGAGCATTTCAGTCTGAACAGAACCCAAGGCTAAAACATTAAATGAAATGCCTTTTTCTTTATATTCTTCAGCCAATAATTCGGTTAAGGTACTAACTGCTCCTTTACTTGAACTGTAAGCCGCAAGTCCTGCAAACTTAAGACTGCCTCGTACTCCGCCAATTGAACTGATGGTAACCACATGGCTTCCTTTTTCAAGATACGGCAAACAAATTCGGGTAAGATTGGCAACGGCAAAAACATTCACTTTATAAATATTTTCAAAATCTGTCTGGGTAGTTTCTGCAAAAGGTTTCCAAATTAAAGCCCCGGCATTATGTACTACAGCATCCACTTTTTTCCAGCTTGAAGAAAGAAAATCACACACTGTGTCGAGTTGGGATTCATCTGCCAAATCAACCGAAAGGCAGGTTACATTTTGGTGTTCTAAAAGCGCTTTTGGCGTTTTTCTTGAAATGGCTAAAACCTGATGACCTTCATTTGCAAACTGTAATGCCAATTCATAACCAATTCCTCTTGAAGTTCCTGTAATTATAATATTTTTCATAGCGCAAAAATAATCAAATCTTGTAAAAGGAATCTTTATTTTGTCATCGTAATTTCCTGAGCAGGCGATGTTGCAATTTTGGTAACAGCAGGCAAAAACTCCTGCACAAATTTAGTTATATGCGGAATATTCATTACCTGAAATTCATCTGACGGATGATGATAAAATTCGAAATTTTCAAAATCAAAAGTACTTATAGACTGGCAAGGTTTCTTGAAAACATCATAAAAAGGATAATTATCAGATCGGTAAAAAAGCTCATATTCTGCTTCTTTTGGCAGGAAACCAATTGTGTTTTTTCCGGTGTACTGATTAATTCTCTCTGCCATATTTGATTTATCAAAACCAGTAATATAGGCCAGGTAATCTCTTTTCATTGGTACACCAACCATTTCAATATTTAACTGGGCGTATAAATTAAAATCTTTCTTTTTAAGTTTCTGCACTAAACTTTTCGACCCTAATAATCCTTTTTCTTCTCCTGCAAAAAATACAAAAAGAATACTTCTTTTATTCGATTTTGTCTTCGCAAAATATTTAGCCATTTCTGCTACCACAGTCACTCCTGAAGCATCATCGTTTGCACCGTTATTAATCATGTCATCCTGCTTGTCTTTTTGCAGACCAATATGATCGTAATGCGCACTCAAAACCACAAATTCTTTTTTGAGTTCAGGATCGCTTCCTTCCAAATAACCTACAATATTATAAGCCGGCGACTTAAAATTCGTAAGCGTATCACGATACGTACTGAAATAGGGTTTCACATTATTCTTCTTAAAAAAATCTTCCAGAAAAACAGCTGCTTTTTCAATACCCTGCGTTCCTGTTTCTCTTCCTTCCAATTCATCAGAGGAAAGGTATTTTAAAAAATCAGAAACTTCATTTTGTTCAACTGTATAATTAATTTCAGCCTTTTCAGATGTTGACTGTGAAGTTTTTCCGCTCACTGTTGAAATTTCGGATTTACAGCCTAACAAAACAAATGGCAGGATAAAGTATAGTTTTTTCATAAAAAATGATTGTTGAATACTACTCAAATAGATTAAAAAGATAAACTTCGGAAAAGTAAAAAAAATAAACGTAAAAAAACCCTTTCAAAGCTAAAAAAGCCGAAAGGGTTTTGACTATTAAAAAGAGAAAATTATCCTCCGATAACTGCTCTTGAAATTACAATTTTCTGAATCTCAGAAGTTCCTTCATAAATTTGGGTGATTTTGGCGTCACGCATCATACGTTCCACATGATATTCTTTTACATACCCATTTCCTCCGTGAATCTGAACCGCTTCTACTGCTGTATCCATAGCTGTCTGGGAAGCAAATAATTTAGCCATAGCACCGCTTACATCATAATTTTTATGCTGGTCTTTATCCCAGGCGGCTTTCATACACAAATGACGGGCTGCTTCAATATTAACCGCCATATCCGCCAGTTTAAATGCAATGGCCTGATGATTACAGATTTCAGTACCGAAAGCTTTGCGCTCTTTTGAATATTTCAAAGCAAGTTCGTAAGCCCCTGAAGCGATTCCCAGAGCCTGAGAAGCAATTCCAATACGTCCGCCCGCAAGCGTTTTCATAGCAAATTTAAACCCGAAACCATCCTCACCGATTCTGTTTTCTTTGGGAACCTTCACATCACTAAACATTAATGAATGCGTATCTGACCCTCGAATACCCATTTTTTGCTCTTTTGGTCCGATTGAAAATCCGGGCATATCTTTGGTCATAATCAGCACATTTATTCCTTTATGTTTCAGTTCGGCATGCGTTTGTGCAATAACCAAATAAACAGAAGCCGTATTTCCGTTGGTAATCCAGTTTTTTGTACCGTTTACCAAATAATGGTCTCCCATATCAATAGCGGTTGTTTTTTGCGAAGTGGCATCACTTCCCGCTTCAGGCTCACTTAAACAAAAAGCACCGTGAATTTCACCCGAAGCCAGTCCCGGTAAATATTTTTGTTTTTGCTCTTCGGTTCCAAATTCTTGTATTCCCCAGCAAACTAAAGAATTGTTTACAGACATCACTACTGAAGCCGAAGCATCCACTTTAGAAATTTCTTCCATTGCAATTACGTACGAAACTGTATCCAGACCGCTTCCTCCGTATTTAGGATCCACCATCATTCCCATGAAACCTAATTGTCCCATTTTTTTTATTTGTTCCGTCGGAAAAATTTGCTTCTCGTCTCTTTCAATTACACCCGGCAATAATTCATTTTGAGCAAAATCTCTCGCTGCCTGCTGAATCATTAAATGCTCTTCTGTTAGATTAAAATCCATAATAGTGGTTCTTTAGTTGTTAAAATGCATTCCATATTTTCCATAAAGAAGCTTTTCAAAGATAAATTTTAAATATCAAATAACAATGCATGCATAGTATTTTAAGCTTTAATCAAAAAATACGATAACGTTTTCGTTGATCTGTTAAATAAAAAACATCTAAACTTTAATTTCACAACAAATTACTCAGAATTTAAGAATAAAATTATTGATTAGAAAAATTAAAATACACTCATCTGGATATTCTTCAATGATAATCTAATAAGAGAAGACACATGCAGCAAAACACAGTAAAATTACTCTTACTAATTTGATTCTTAATTCAATAGATTTCAAAAACCAAAGACAATATCACAAAAAACTTGGCTTTTAAAAGGTAGAATTTTAGAAATTAACAGTATTTTTGCAAAAAACTAAAACTAAAAAAAACAATTATCAAGAAAGACTATGAAAAAGATTTTACTGTTGCTCACACTCCTTTTAAGCATACAATTCACAGTATCTGCGCAATCTCACATCGATGTAAACGGTGTTACTGTTCCAAGAAAAATAGAAGTTCTAAACAAAACTTTACAACTTAACGGTGCAGGCGGAAGATCAAAAATGTGGTTAGAAGTTTATGTTCAGGCTTTGTATTTATCACAATTAACTCAGGATCCTCAATTCATTATTGACAGCGATACTGAAATGGCCATACGAATTGAAATTACTTCGTCTATGGTTTCTGCTAATAAATTAACCAAAGCCATGAATGTTGGTTTTGAAAAATCTGCAGGAAGTAATCTTGAAGAGTTGAGACCGAGAATTGAGCAGTTAAAAACACTTTTGAGCGACAAAATCACAGAAAAAGACGTATTTATATTGGCTTACAACCCAATGGACCAAACCATTAATGTTATTAAAAACGAAGCTCTGAAAGGAAAAATTCCGGGATTTGATTTCAAAAAAGCATTGTTTGGAATCTGGCTTTCAAACAAACCGGTTGATGAAACCTTAAAGAAAAATTTATTGGGGCAATAATTTCCTGATTAATATAAATCTTAAAGCCGAAAACGATCTGTTTTCGGCTTTCTTTTTTCCAATAATAAAATTGATACCAAATACATTATTCGCATTATTCTATTTCATACTTTTACAAAAACTAAACATACTTTAACAAAATGAAAGATTTATTGCAGCAATTCGAAAATAAAGAACCTGAAATTGTTTTTAACTGGAAAGATTCTGAAACAGAAGCCGAAGGCTGGACCGTAATCAATTCACTTCGCGGAGGAGCAGCCGGCGGAGGTACCAGAATGAGAAAAGGCCTTGACATGAATGAGGTTTTGTCATTGGCAAAAACAATGGAAGTAAAATTCTCAGTTTCAGGCCCTGCAATTGGAGGCGCTAAATCGGGAATCAATTTTGACCCGAACGATCCTCGCAAAAAAGGGGTTTTACAACGTTGGTACAAAGCAGTTTCTCCTTTATTAAAAAGTTATTACGGAACCGGCGGCGATTTGAATGTCGATGAAATTCATGAAGTGATTCCGATGACAGAAGAATGCGGAGTGTGGCATCCACAAGAAGGCGTTTTTAATGGTCATTTTAAACCAACGGAAGCTGACAAAATTAACCGAATTGGTCAATTGCGTCAGGGAGTAATAAAAGTGATAGAAAACCCTAAATTCTCTCCGGATGTAACCAGAAAATATACTGTAGCAGACATGATTACCGGTTTTGGTGTTGCTGAAGCGGTTCGCCATTTTTACACTACCTATGGCGGAGATATAAAAGGTAAAAAAGCAATTGTTCAGGGATTTGGAAACGTAGGATCTGCAGCTGCTTTTTATTTGGCCGAAATGGGCGCTAAAGTCATTGGTATTATTGACCGTGACGGTGGTTTAATCAAAGAAGATGGTTTTTCTTTTGAAGAAATCAGGGCTTTATTTTTAAACAAAGACGGAAATAAATTAGTTGCCGATAATATGATTCCGTTTGAAGAAATCAACTCAAAAATATGGACCATTGGCGCTGAAATTTTCACACCATGCGCAGCTTCAAGATTAGTTACTCAGACTCAAATAGACAGTTTAATCTCAAATGGTCTTGAAGTTATTTCATGCGGAGCAAATGTTCCTTTTGCCGATAAGGAAATTTTCTTTGGATCAATCATGGAGGAAGTAGATCATAAAGTAAGTTTGATTCCCGATTTTATTTCGAATTGCGGAATGGCAAGGGTTTTTGCTTATTTCATGGAGAAAAAAGTTCAAATGACTGATGAGGCTATTTTTAACGATACATCCGAAATTATAAAAAATGCGATTGTAAAAGCGCATGCTTTGAATCCTTCAAAAACAAATATTAGTGCGACTGCTTTTGAGATTGCATTGAAACAGTTAGTGTAATCTCCTTTATAATTCATTTCTAAGCGGGCTAAATTTTAGCTCGCTTTTTTTTCACAGATTATTTGGATTAAAAAAACACTTCTCTTTATTGATATTTCACGCAGATTTAAAATAGATTTTAGCAGATTAGCGCAGATACAATTTTAAAATTAAAAATCTGCTTAAATCTGCGAAATCTGCGTGCAAAAAACCTTAGCGATAAAATTGTCTCAGCCTTTTATTATAAACAATTTTTAGTACTTTTAGGCGTTTTTATTAAATACAATTATAATTCAGAATCAAAATGACCCTGACCGATTCTTCAGATAAAAAGAAATCCTTATTAATCTCTACAGCTATATACGCAGTATTATTGCTGTTGCTTTTTTTTATACGTTTCTGGCCTCCTTATAATCCTGAAAATAACGTTGCACTTGCCGAAGGCGGTGGTGGCGGTGGTGTAACCGTAAATTTTGGAGACAGCGATTTGGGTTCAGGAGCCAATTATAAAAGTGAAGTCCTGGATGTAAAAAATAATGCAAAAGCAGCTCCGGCAAAAGCAGCTCCGGATGAATCTGTCATTACACAGGAAAATTCAGCTACTGATGAAACAGATGTAGTGATTCCGACAAAAGAAAAACCTAAAAAAAATACTCCTGTAGTAAAACCGGAAACAAAACCTGTACCTGAAAAACCAAAAGTTTCTAACTCAACCAATGATGCATTAGCCAGCATCATGAAAGGTTCAAATAAAGGTGGAGACGGCGATGATAAAGTGGCAGGAAATAAAGGAAAAGCAAACGGAAGCCTAAGTTCAAACGGATATTATGGTTCCGGAGGTTCAGGCGGAGGAACCGGAGGCGGTAATGGCACAGGAAATGGTATTGGTACCGGAAGCGGTTACGGAGCCGGAAGCGGAGGAGGTTCAGGCGGTGGATCAGGTTATTCACTTGGAAACCGTAAAGCCTTATCGAAACCGGCACCAAAATACACCTGCAACGAAGAAGGGAAAGTCGTTGTTGAAGTTTCGGTAGATCAAAACGGAAAAACAATTAGTGCTACTCCCGGAATTAAAGGAACAACAAACACTGCAAAATGTTTATTAGACCAGGCAAGAATTGCTGCTATGAATACGAAATGGGAATCTGACAATGATGCTCCTGTAAAGCAAGTTGGGAAGATTATTTATAATTTCAGTTTGAATTAAAACACGAATTTCACGGATTAATTAATTCACATAAAAAAGGCTTTCTGAATAATCAGAAAGCCTTTTTTATGTGAATTGTCATTTCGACCGAAGGGAGAAATCACACCAGCTGATCGCCAAAGATTATCGACATTACTTTGCGGAGTTTCACGTGTGATTTCTCCTTACGTCGAAATGACATACTTTATGGTTACTATTTCTTTAATCTATATTCTTTCCTCTGTGCTCTTTTTTTCTTTACTCATACTCTCTTTTTCTTGCGTGAGGGATTACTTCACTTAATCTTTATGTTCATCGGAGTTCAGTGAACTTCGTTTGCAGCAAACTACCGAAGTATCGCGAATAGCCGACCGCAATAAAAAAATGGGCGTATCAACATCTCGCTGATTAGCCCATTTTTTTATTGTGGTCACGCCCAAATGATTGTTTTACTTCGGACTCGTGGCAATTACGAATTTTAGATTGTTCTTTACTCCTATTTGTAATACATCTACCAGATCCTGAACCTGTAAATTAAACGGAATACGAACTACAACGGTTTGCTCCTTGTTGTCTCCAATTTTAGACATAAGACTGGTTTCTAATTCTTCAAAAGCTACAGGCTGTTTGTCGATGTAGAATTTTTTATCTTCGGTAACTGATAAACTGATGAGCTGTTTATTGGTTTTTTCGTTTGCTTTTGCTTTTGGCAATGTCATTTTGATCACATTCGGATTTGCAAGCGTTGATATAATAAGGAAAAACAACAGCAGGAAAAACATAATATCACTTAACGACGATGTTGCCACCTCAGCATGAAATCTTCTTTTTCTCTTAATAGACATGGCTTATGCTCTTTGAATTATATTGACAAATTCTAATATCTGTTTCTGAATTTTTAAGGCAAAATCGTCAATTTTACCATTCAGAATGTGGTACGCACTGTAGGCAATAATCCCTACAATAAGCCCTGCCCCACTACTGATCATTTTTTCGTATAATCCACCGGAAATGTTTCCGATACTAATATTCTCTGTTACCGAAATACTGTAGAAAATTTTAATTACACCCGAAATAGTCCCAACAAATCCAAGCGTTGGTGCAATACCGGCAATAAGACCAAGATGCCCTAAACGGCTTTCCATTTCGCCAATTTCAATATCGGCAGCACGATCCATATTGGATTCGATTTCTGCAATTGGACGCCCGATAACCAAAACACCTTCCTTTAAAATATTTCCGGCAGACGTATTGCTTCTTTCTACAATTGATCTGGCCAGTTCAATATTTCCTGCATGCAGTTTATCTCCCACATCCTGCATTAAACGGCTGTCTATTTTTGATGCTTTTGTGATATATAAATAACGTTCTATGATAACGTAAATAGTATAAAATAATAAGATTGCGATTGGAATAAGAAATACACCTCCTTTTAAAATAAATCCTAAAACTGAAATTTCGGTACTGGGTGCAATTTTTTCGATAACTACGTTAGATGCAGCGTTTGCGATGGTATCTGTTTGTAATTGAATGAAGCTAAACATATATTAATTCTGGTTTATAATAATTAATTCTAAAAAATATTTGAAATTTGCAATAAAGATAATTTTCACTCTATTATTAAACTAATAAAATCGGAAATTATTTCAATTAACCGCTATTTTATTCAAAAATGAACTATCAGGAAACTACCCATTGGATGTTTAATCAATTGCCCATGTATCAGCTTCAGGGGGCTTCAGCATACAAGGAAGACTTAACCAATATCAGACTGCTGACAGCACATTTGGGCAATCCGCAGAACAGCTTAAAATGTATTCACGTGGCAGGAACCAATGGCAAAGGATCTACTTCGCACATGCTGGCTTCGGTTTTGCAGGAAGCGGGATATAAAGTTGGCTTGTACACTTCGCCGCACCTGAAAGATTTCAGGGAAAGAATCAAAATAAACGGAAAGGAAATTTCGGAAGATTTTGTCATTGAATTTATTGCGAAACACAAAGATTTTTTTGAAGCGAACGACATGAGTTTTTTCGAAATGTCGGTTGGTCTGGCTTTTGATTATTTTGCTACCGAGGAAGTTGATATTGCCATTATCGAAGTTGGACTTGGCGGAAGACTGGATGCTACGAACATCATTACGCCTCTAATTTCAGTAATTACCAATATTGGTTTGGACCACACCCAGTTTTTGGGGAACACGCTGGAAGCTATTGCGGGAGAAAAAGCCGGAATTATAAAACCCAATGTACCAGTCGTTATTGGCGAATATACTCCGGAAACTCAGCCTGTTTTTTTAGCTAAAGCCGAAGAAAACCAAACAGATATTTATTTTGCATCCGATTTGATTGCTGAAGTTTTTCTTTCTGACTTAATTGGTGATTATCAGTTTTACAACAAAAAAACGGTTCAGCAGACGATTCAGATTTTAAATGAAATCACCAATTTTAAAGTTTCAGATGAAAGTCTTAAGAGCGGTTTATTGCATGTTGTAAAAAATACCGGATTACAGGGAAGATGGCAGCAATTGGGCGAAAACCCTAAAATCATCTGCGATACGGCTCATAACAAACACGGGGTGACCGTTGTAATGAATCAGCTTCAAAATGAGAAGTATGAGAAACTGCATATTGTTTTAGGAGTGGTCAATGATAAAGATCTGGATGCTATTCTGCCTTTATTCCCAAAAGAAGCGCAATATTATTTCTGCAGTCCGGATTCTTCGAGAGGTTTACCTGCCGAAACCTTAAAAAATGCTGCGAAACAATTTGATTTAGAAGGAGAAAAATATGATTCGGTTGAAATCGCTTTCGCAGAAGCAAAGAAAAATGCTGCCAAAAATGATTTTATTTACGTTGGAGGAAGCACTTTTGTAGTTGCTGAATTGCCTTTGAATTAAAAACAGTTCTTTTTTGTGCAAAAAGTTTTGAAAAACACTTTTAATAACAAATTCATAAACAAGGAGATAAAAATTATTTTTAAAAAAGTTTTATTTTTTAATTGATTTTCTTTGCAGAACTCAAAAACTAGCGTATATTTGCACTCGCAATCACGAAATGATAGCAACCTAGTAAAATAGGGCGATTAGCTCAGCTGGTTCAGAGCACCTCGTTTACACCGAGGGGGTCGGGGGTTCGAACCCCTCATCGCCCACCAAAAAACTCCTTAAGAAATTAAGGAGTTTTTTTGTTTTAAATAATTCCGGATTTCCGTGGTATTTTCTAAAAAAACGTTCATTTTAATATTGATTTTTTGTGTAGTATTGTAAAACTTTATGGTGCCAACATACAAAACAATGAAATTTGACAAACATTTTCCGACCGAAAGACTAAGGCCCTACATCAAGTATTTTGTAGTGTCGGAAAATGAATTAGAAAATGAATATAAAGTTTTTCCTTCTTCGGGACTTGTGATTGGCTTTCAATACAAAGGAAAACTAGCAAACATAAAAGATAACGCGATAAATGAGTTGTCTTCATCAGGAATAACGGGAATTACTGACGGGTATAAAATCTTTAAAAATTCGGCCGATATAGGAACTATACTCATTTTCTTTACTGAAATTGGTTTTACTCATTTTGCCTCGCATCCTGCAAACGAATTATTTAATTTAAGCCTTTCATTGCATGATATTTTTGACAAAAACAGTGTAAGCGAAGTAGAAGAAAAATTGTCGACCGCTACCTCTGAAAAATCTCGGGTTGGTATTGTGGAAAAATTTCTACTATCACAGCTCAAAGATATTGAAACAGACAAATTGATTGTTGAAGCTGTTAAACTCATCTATCAGACAAATGGAACCATACGCATAAAAGAGCTGAACGAAAAGTTATTTATCAGCCAAAGTCCGTTTGAAAAACGGTTTAGAAAAGTGGTTGGAACAACGGCCAAAAAATTCGCTTCAATTGTGCGTTTCAATACTATACTTGACAATTTGAACAAAACCAAAACGCTGACTGAAATCTGCTACGAAAACAATTTCTTTGATCAGGCTCATTTTATAAAAGACTTCAAACAATTTACAGGAGACACTCCTGAAAACTTCAAACGCTTCTTGTAGAAAAACGATTTTTTACAATTACAGGATTTTTCATAATTACATCTTTGCATTGTAATCTTAATGCAAGGACAAATGATAAAATCATTTCTAAAATCGACAATCATACTATACGGTTTGAGCATTGTGATTGCGTGTAAATCAATAAATCGTTTAACAATTAAAAAACAAGAAAAAATGTTTACAACAGAACAAATCAAAACTGCCCACAGCAAAGTAAAATCAGGCGCAGACTTTCCGTCTTATATTAAAAAAATTAAGACATTAGGCGTTACACACTATGAAACTTACGTAACCGATGGACATGTTGACTATCATGGTGCAAACGATTATACAGCAAAAGTACCTGCAAAGTATGAGCCTTTAGTGATTAGTGATTATCCAAAAAGTGAAGAATTCAAAACCGAGTTAATTGCTCATCAACAAGGCAAAACAGACTTTCTAACTTTCATTAAAATGTGCGCCACTTTCGGCATCGAAAAATGGGAAATTTGTATGGATAAAATGACTTGTACATATTACGACAAAGCAGGAAACGAAATTTTGGCTGAAGAAATTCCACAAGATTAAACTATGAAAGATTTACTTTCATAATAATGGGATGATAATGCTGTCATCATCCCATCCAATAAATAAAGAAGAGTTTCAAAGTCATGGGAATAAACTAATTCAAATTTTAAAACTTCTTCCCAAAGTATTGCATTCATCAATTGTTTGTTTTATTTATTAATCGATTCAATTCTTTCAACAAATCGAATTCCAAAATTATAACCTCTTAATGAGCTTTAAAAACATTAATATAACAGCTCATTCCAAGTTGTTAAATCAGCTTTATTCAGTGCTAATATATCATTGATTTTACTACAAAAATTAATTGCTTTTTTCTTAAATTACACCAATTATTTTAATACCTAAGTTTATACCGCTTGATATACTGTAAAAACAAAAACACTTAAAAAAAACAATACAAAATGAAATACGTATTAATCATTCACGAAGTCGAAGATTACATTGCCTGGAAAAAAATATTTGATAATTCATCTGTAATTAGAAAAGAAGCAGGAGAAATATCATATCAGGTCCTTAAATATGAGAATGAACCAAACAAGATTGTACATTTTTCGGTTTGGTCTTCACTTGAAAAGGCAAAAGATTTCTTTCAATCTCCAAAACTTATCAAAATCAGAGCTGATGCGGGAGTTAAATCACCTGATTTTATTTACTTAGAACAACTTGAAACGGGAATATTATAAATTGCAAAAACCAACTCTTGATTCAAACAGAAAATCCAAAACATTGGAACAACTTGTTTATATGTTCTTATAATCACAATACTATCAATTCAACTATTTCAATATATTTGAGTCTATTAACTTCTAATGATTAACAAATTATGAGAAAAAACAACGATTTAGGTTTATTGATACTGCGTATCACAATTAGCCTTTTAATGCTCCTGCATGGTATTGCCAAATTTAGCGGAGGCTTAGAATTCATTAAAACGATGCTTGCCGAAAAAGGCATTCCGGATTTTATTGCTTATGGTGTATTAGTAGGCGAAATACTCGCCCCAATTGCTATTTTAATTGGTTTCAGAACCAGAATAGCGGCTGCAGTATATGCTTTTAATTGTTTGGTTGCTGTTTTAATGGCGCACAGCTCTGAAATATTTTCTATGGGAGAACACGGAGGATGGGCTATTGAACTGCTTGGCTTGTATTTCTTTGGAGCCCTGACTTTATTCTTTACAGGAGCAGGCAACATTGCAGTCTCAAAAAACAATCAATGGGACTAAGCGATTGCATTAAAAACAAAATCTTATACTAAAACTATATAAATTACAAAACCTCCAAAATCTTTTTATTTTGGAGGTTTTGTAATTTAAAATTTTCATTTCCTGTTTTGGAGCCTGTTTAAATTTTATCCAGTGTTATTTTCATTTCTTTGCTGTCTAATATCAATTTATCTTCTGTTATGATACTTTCACAAGGATAAGGCGTTCCTGTTTCATCTTTAATTACCAGACTTTTTCCTCCCTTCGTTAAAGCATAAGTACCATCGGTTATTTCTCTTTGTAAAAAGCCTGTTACGTGTCCGTCTTTTGTAAAGGTCAACATACCATTAGCTAAAATTGCACTTTTTAAAGAGTCTGAAAGCGGTATTTTTGCTTCAACGGCAGTAATTTTCCATGAATTTACCAATTTGTTACGTCCTTTATGACATGAAACCATTAATACGGCTAATAATATAATCCCACAGATAAATAAGCTAGATTTTTTCATGATTTTTGGTTTATAGGTTAAACAGGAAACAAGTTACAAAAAAAACAAATCCAAAATACTAAAAATCAATTATTTATAAAGCAAAACCTGCGGAAATTAAAAAACAAACATTCCCGCTTTTTAGCTAAAACAGAATTTAATTCAACTTAAAAACATCTTCATATTTCAGATACCCTTTTCTGCTGATTACGTATAAAGGAGTCCCATTTTCATCTTTGATCAGTCCAATGCTTTCATCATCAGATTTAGGGAAATTAATTTGATAACTTCTTCCGTCAGCCAATTGGATTCCGTATGTAGAAACAGAATTTTCAATTTGAACAGAATTCTGACTGTACTCAAATTTTTCTTTTTTGCCAGAATTGTTTCTAACCGTAAAATCTTTTGCATTAAAAAACAATTCAAATTTTTCGCCCTTGGCATCCGTAGCTTTCCATGAACCTCGATAGGTATCTGAACCACTGCATCCAACTAAAATTACTGCTAAAATCCCGAATAGGGCAATACTGATTTGTTTCATTTTTTATCTATTTAATTATGTTATACTTACGGACACCTTATGGTTCTTTTACAATTCTTCGAAAAGTAAAAAACAGCATAAGGATATAGGCAATAATTGACAAATAATATTTTTTGCCGATTTCTATTGTCTTTTGCCATATTGGTCCCCAAATATCTTCTTCAAAATCAGAATCAAAACCACCAGAACCACAAGTAATAATTCGCAAAGGCTCTGCATTTTTGTCAAATTTTACAGATTTTGGGGGCTTTGGATTTGTGAATAATATATCATTTTTATAACTAAAATAATTCCCTCCTTGTTCTATGTTTATAATATCCAAAACTCTAATATAAGTCCAGTATTGCGATTTTTGCCCAAAGTGAAATTTAATTCCACTAACCGAATCCTTTGATTTCACTAATACTTCGATGTTTTTTTGAGCTTCTTCTAATTTAATACTATCCGAAACAGTATTACCCGTTAAGGCAACAGTCGTAAATTTTTTAGTATTTAAAAAAGCTATATTATTTTTAAAGAATTCTGAATTTTCCTGTCCGTCCCAATTTTGAAAACTCATCGAATAGCTATTTCTAAATGGCTTACTGTTTTTGATATGAATTAAGCACAAAACAGGAAGCAGTATGATACTGATTAATCCTGCAGAGTAATATATTCTCTTTCGTTTCTTCATATTTTTAATTTGAAATTACAATAATATCTTACCGATTTCATCTCTTTTCAATCCTATCAACATCCTGTTTTTTTTATAAATTATCAGATTCGCTTTACTCATGAAACGTCAAAAGAAGAACTGGTAGCCAAAGAAGGTGCTTATTTTTTCATTTTTATCTCTCAATTAGATACGGATCTATACTTTTTATTCTGATTCCGGAAAAACAATCGTCCATGCATCCTTTAGGAACATAACCACAAGATGAAATCAATCCATTGTTTTTTGCTTCAAAATATACTGTTACATCTTTCCTTTTAATCAGCCATTCTTTTTCTGCTTTATTATAGATTTCATCTAATGTTAGTGCTGCCGCACCACTTTGATGGGTATTTATTTCATTTTCTCCTTCAGTCCATTCTAATGGTACATTATCAGGAATGCTTTCGGTATTTCCGGTATATTTAAAATACCTCTGAACTATTTTTCCGTTTGAAACTGTTATAGTTGTTTCCCAACCGTAGGCCAGAAAAACAGAACCACTCAATACAACATACTTATATGAGTTATTTGAAAATCCTTTGAAACCTAACCAGGTCGCCTTACTTTTTTCGAAATCACTTTGATAGTTTAATTCATCGTCTGATGAACAAGAAGATATTAAACTGCTTAATAATACTAATGCAATTAAGTAAAATTTGGTTTTCATAATTTTTTGATTTTATATTTCATCTATATAGATTGAAATCAAAGCATTTAGTTGCGTATCTATTAACAAACTTATCTTCTTAGAATCT
Organism: Flavobacterium pectinovorum; assembly: GCF_022802975.1. GTDB lineage: Bacteria > Bacteroidota > Bacteroidia > Flavobacteriales > Flavobacteriaceae > Flavobacterium > Flavobacterium pectinovorum_B. The sequence continues at coordinate 113,693 of NZ_JAFEVZ010000002.1, read as the reverse complement.
ATCTGCATCAATATATTTCTTTACGAATATAATATTCTTTTTATTACAAATTCTGAACGCTTAATTCAACCCAAATTTTCTATTGAAAACCAATTTGCATAAGGGATGGGAATGGCATCTCCCGATTTAGAAAAACAAGGCTTTTTTGCTGTAGTTTTTGTTAATCGGGAATATAATGTACAGCCTCCCAGTAGCTCAATGTCATTAAGTTAAGTAATTTTCAGTCGTCACTTCGAGTGATTTTTAATAATAATGCAATAGCTTTATGATTAAAAATTGTATCGAGAAGCTTTTTAATACTAAGGTTCTCGATACATTTTGTTTAAAAAAAAGCTATCGCATTTTTTAACAAAACACTCGAACTGACGATAATGTCCCTTAACTTAATGACATTACCCGAGTTATCGGGACAAGCTTATGCCCAAATTATAAAACTGAGTTTTATAAAAAAACTCCATCGGTGAAATGGAGTTGTGATTTTTCTAATGTGTACCAGGAGTAGTTTCATCTTCTGGATTACCTATTTTTCGCCAGTAATTAGCCAGCAAAGAACCCGAAACATTCATCCACGGGCTGAATACCGCTGAGGCCAGACCAACTGTTGCCAGCTTGCCCATCGCCCCTGCCAATCCGGAAGCCATTCCGCCGTTTTGAAGACCGACTTCGAAAGCAATAGTCTGACTGCTCTTTTTGTCTAGACCGCTTAATCTGCTGAGCCAATAGCCAAAAAAATAACCTGCTCCGTTGTGCAATACCGAAGCCAGGAAAAGCAAAAATCCAATCTGAATTAAATTATCTCTACCGGCAGCGGTAGTTACCAACGTAAAATAAATGATTCCGAACATCGAGAAATACGGCATGATTGCATCAATTTTTGGATATACCTTGTACAGCCAATGATACAATACACCTACGATAAAAGCTCCGCAGGTAAAATTGATGATTTCTAAGATGTGTGAAGCTGTCGTATCTTGGATAATTGCGAACGAATCTCCGAAGAAAACAACAACCGCCAGCCAAAGTATTGAAATCACAGTCAGAATATAGATTTTTCTTTTTGCTACACTTCCGTAAGTTTTTAAAATATCGTGAATCATGGCTGCTGCTAAAGGCACAAGGACAATTTTAATGATTTCCATCATCATATTGAAAAAATGTACCTCAACGAGCGTTCCTGCGAATATTTTCATCAAAAACGGCGTCATAATCGGTGCTGCCAGAGTTGACATTGCGGTTACGGTTACGGACAAAACCAGGTTTCCTTTGGCAATATAGGTCATCACATTCGAAGCCAGTCCGCTGCTGCAGGAACCTATCAGAATAATTCCGGCTGCGATTTCGGGTTCAAAAGCAAATGTTTTGGCAATTAAAAACCCCATAATCGGCATGATGGTAAAATGTCCCAATAAACCAATCAAAACTCCTTTGCCCGATTTTCGGATACCGGTAAAATCCTCGATACTCATCTGCGTCCCCATTCCGAACATTACCATCTGAATGATAATTAAAATGAGCCATTTGTTTCGCATATCGAAACTGCCTACGTGCAGGAAAAAATCAGGATAAATCAATCCGGCGCAGACTGCGGTAATAATCCAAAAGGTATATTGATAACCGCTCAATATTTTCACGTGTCCTGCTCCAATGGCAATACTCGAAAATCCAAAGATTAATCCCAATTTCCAAAGTATATCTATTTGCTGTAACCAGCCAAAACCGGCAACGATGAAAAATAGTGGGGCTGTCCAAAGAAAATATTTACGCATACTAAACATTATTAAAACATATTATTTTATTCAAAACTTTTCTTTAAACCATATAAGTTATATAAGTCAATATAAGTTGTTGCTTTTATACGTTTGGCTTAAATGAACTTATATAACTTATATGGTAAAAATTAATCTGTTATTGTTTTTAGAAATAAAGCTCGGCCAGTTTTTTCATGGCTATGGCGGGACTTGCTAAAATTGGAACTAATTTTTCTTCTGCACTTAAACCATCTACCACTCTTGCCATTGAAGCCTGTGCCAGAACAATTACATCTACTTCTTTCATTAATTCTTTCAGGGCTTTTGCTACCATTTCGTCATGTTTGGCTGCATCTCCACTCATTAACGCTTCAAAAGCGCCTTCGCATAATTTAGAAGTAATCGTTGCATTTTTACCTGCCAGTTCAGCTCTTCTTCGCACCAGATCGCTCGTTGGTTCAAGAGTCGTTGGCAAAGTGGCAATCACTCCAATTTTATTACTGATCTGTACGGCTTCATCCGCCATTGCCTGATCTACACGAATTACCGGAACGTTACTCAACGTCGCAGCGGTTTCAATCGCTACACCAATAGACGAGCACGTTACCAAAATTACATCGGCACCTGCAGATTCAGCAAGCTTAACATGACTTACTACTCTGGCAGCTGTGTTGGGCATTAATTTTCCTTTTTTGATTACGTCTTTGATCAGACTGTCATCGACTATATTGAAGGTTTCTGCTCCGTTTAAAAATTCATTGCTTAACTGCTGAAACAACGGAACCAATGTTGCCGATGTGTGTACAAAACCTAACGTTTTTGCGCTCATAATTTTTCTCCTTTTAATACTTTTATAAAATAATCGGCGGTACCTACTTGTCCGCCTTTAAAATTCATTTCTATTCCGTTTACCCATTCATTATCCGAAACTGCTTTGCAAAGCGGTGCTCCGGGAGCAATTGGCGCAATCATTTCCAATGCCAGAATATCCAGTTCTGATGCGGAATAACTTGAAGTATCACCGCCTGCAAAAAGGATTCTTTTTAGCGGAACGGCTTTTAGCACTTCATTTGTTATTTGTCCCAAAACGCTTCCGTAAACTGAACTGCATTGTTTCTGAATCTCATTTACTGAAAATCCTTTTGATTTAAAAAACAATTCTGTTTCGGCAATGCGCGGGTCGTTTGGACCTGTACTCGTGTGCAGAATTGTGCTTTTTCCCTGATTGAAATTGGCTATAATTTGAGAAACCGTTTCTTCTATAATTTGTTGCTGATACTGACTATCAACTGCTTTGCTTTCTAATGGAATTTCTAAAAATCCATTTTCTAATGCATATTCAATCTGGCTGGATGTTACAGGAGAACAGCTTCCCGATAAAACAAGTATAGGCGAAACTTCTCCTGCCGATTCAAATGCTGTTTCGTTTCCTATGACTTTTTTGTCTTTCCAGTCTAACCCCAACGCCATTTCGATTCCGGATGAACCTACTGAAAACAATGTTTTTTCAGTTGCCAATTGGTTAAAGACACTTCCGATAGTTTTCAGGTGATCTAAATTGAAACCGTCAAAAAACAGAATTTCTGCTTGATTATTTTCTACTACTTCCAGAACTTCTGATATGCCCTTTTCGATTGTCGTTAAATTGACAAGATTGATGGATTTCTCCGTTTGTTTTGCCAAATGCAAAGTCAAATCACCTTCTAAAGCGGGTGTAACGGGATGTTTGCTCATGGATGGATGACGATCGATACGGTAAATTTCACCGTTTCCGATAGTTCCCATTCGGGCAAAAAGATTTCCGAAAACACAAAATCGTCCCAAATGTGGTGCTGATGGTGAAACCAAAACTGTTTTTTGATTGAAAACTTCGCTTCCGATTTCGATTGCCTTCCCGATATTGCCAACGTGTGGTGCGGAATCAAAAGTGGAACAGACTTTATAATGAAAATGATTTGGGGCAAAACTTTTCAGATTTTCAAAGGCATTACAAAGTTCTGTTTCCATTTCTGAAGGCGACATCGATCTGCTTTTTCCTGCCAGACCAATGGCCTGAATTCCCGGAAAGCGATCTAAGTCTTTTTGATTCGGTTTTCGAAGAAAGAGAACTGTTTTCACTCCGGCCAATGTGAGAAATTCAAGAGCATCCGTAGAACCCGTGAAATCGTCGCCATAATAGGCCAAAAGCAATTTATCGCTCTTCATTATTTCGAAAATTTCTTTACCGATTCGGCAAATTCAGGATATTTCAAAGCAGTTTCTTCCACAGACAAACCGTCAACGGCTCCTGTCCAGGCTTGCTGTAATGCGTTTACTCCGGCTTTTGGTCCCATTGGATGTGCCAAAATTCCGCCACCTGCCATATACAACAAATCGGTGGTTTGAGTTCTTCGGTAGGTTTCTACGGCTTGCCCGCCCCATTGTCCCGAAGATACTACAGGCAATATTTCGTATCCGCCTAAAAAGGGTTTCAAACAGGATTTTATCGACGTCACCACCGAGTCATCCGATTCCCAAAATTTATTCTGGATTCCGTTAACGTGCAGCTGATCGACTCCTGCCAGACGCTGAATTTTTTGATAAGCCGGGAATTCAATTCCCAACAGCGGATGCCTGTTCAGCATTCCCCAGCCGTTTCTGTGACCGTGAATCACGAGTTCGCCCTGATCGCAGATTTTTTTTGTTCCCGACAAACCTACACTGTTGATGCTGATCATCGCACAGCTTCCTTCTTCCTTTTTAATCAAATCGTATTTTCGCTGCATTTCGTCAATTTCATCACTGATATTGAAGGCATACATTACTTTTTTACCTGTCTTTTGTTCGTTGTCACGAATGACTTTCATAATGGCTTTTACACGGTCATCAAAAAACGAATTCGCAGCTGATCCCATCAATTCATCATCTTTGATAAAATCGATTCCGGCATCAATCAGTGATTTGACCAAAGTAGCGGTTTCGTCAACGCTCATTCCGATGCTTGGTTTTATAATTGTACCAATCATTGGTCGGTCGCTCACTCCGCAGGATAATTTAGAGCCTTTGATTCCGAATTTTGGTCCTTTAAAATGAGTTGCGAAAGAATCCGGCACTTCAAAATCCATTAATTTTAAACCGGTAAATTGCGTGATTTCGTATAGATTTCCTTGTAAAGTGCTAATCAAAACCGGCAGATTATAGCCAAAGTTTTCTATCGACCAGCTTACTTTTACTCTTGCTTTCTGGTATTTTTTCCCTGGAATACTTCCTCCCGGAATGGATGGTTCGTCTGCCAAATCCAATAATTGAATATTCTCTACCCTTGCGGCAAAACGTTTTTTCAATTCTTCGGTTTCGCCCGGAACAGATACAAAGGTTCCTGATGACTGTTCACCCGCCAAAACTGCCGCTGCCTGTTCTACCTCATAAGGGGTTTCGATAAGATACTCCGCAAAAACTCTTTCCATTGTTCTTCATTTTTTTAAGAAATTCTAAATAAATGAATTTATAGGGAGTAAGTGTCCTGCTGTGTGCTGTATGGAAGAAGTTATTTTAACGAAATAAAAATTAATTTTCTTTTCTTTTGTGACAAAAAATATTAAACCCGTAAAATCTTTTCCATTTTTTTGCCTTTTGCCAGTTCATCTACCAATTTATCTAAGTAACGTACCTGACGCATCAACGGATTCTCGATTTCCTCAATGCGGTACCCGCAAATTACGCCCGTAATGAGCGAAGCATTAGGATTGAGACTGGCTTTTTCAAAAAAGTCTTTAAAGGTTGTTTTTTCATCAATCAGTTCTTGTAATTTCTTTTCGTCATATCCCGTCAGCCATTCTATTAACTGATGCAATTCAGCTATGGTTCTGCCTTTTTTCTCCACTTTAGCTACATAATGTGGATAAACCGACGCAAACGTCATTTGGGCTACACGTTCATTTTGTTTGTCGTTCGGTGTCATAGGCTTTTTAATTACGAATTAATCTGATTACCAATACGAATATAGGGTTTCCTTGTGAATGTTTATTTAGTAACATACTTTTTATACTGATGGAAAAACAATTCTTTGCTGTGCGTTTGAATTCGTATATTCGCCCATTATTTTGAAAAAGAAGAATGATTGCAAAATTGAATGAAAAAAAATCCTATCCATGGATTGTTGTTGGCTTGTTGTGGTTTGTCGCTTTATTGAATTATTTAGACCGACAAATGCTTTCCACTATGAAATCAGCAATGATGGATGACATTCCTGAATTGGCCAAAGCTGAGAATTTCGGTCTCTTAATGGCTATTTTCCTTTGGATATATGCACTTATGAGCCCAGTTTCCGGAATTATAGCGGATCGGTTTAACCGAAAAAGAATCATCATAGCAAGTCTTTTTATCTGGTCCGGGGTTACTATGGCGATGGGTTATGCCACAACTTTCAATCAGATTTATATTTTGCGTGGCATTATGGGTTTTAGTGAAGCTTTTTATATTCCGGCCGCATTATCATTAATTGCAGATTACCATCAGGAAAAAACACGCTCTTTTGCTATTGCCATTCATACCACCGGAATTTATTTAGGACAGGCGCTGGGTGGTTTTGGAGCCACTGTTTCTAAGCATTTCTCCTGGCATTTCAGCTTTCACTCCGTAGGTTTACTTGGTGTACTTTACAGTTTGGTACTAATCTTTTTTCTACAGGAAAAGAAAACGTATTTTTTTGATTCCACAAAAAAGTCATCTGTCAGCTACGAATTCAGGCAAATGTTCAAAGGATTGGGAATATTATTTGGCAATATTTCCTTTTGGGTTTTACTCTTTTATTTCGCTTCACCAAGTTTACCGGGCTGGGCGGCCAAAAACTGGTTACCGACCTTATTTACTGAAACCTTACATTTAGACATGTCGTTGGCGGGACCAATTGCAACGGTAACCATTTCGATGTCTTCCTTTTTTGGCGTTTTAATTGGTGGTGCCATTTCAGACCGATGGGTGATGAAACATCTTAAAGGAAGAATTTACACCAGTGCTATTGGATTGTTTCTTACCATTCCGGCATTATTTCTATTTGGCTACTGTTGTGATACTGTAGCTATTATTTTTGGTGCTATTCTTTTTGGCCTTGGATTCGGAATATACGACACCAACAATATGCCTATTCTTTGTCAGTTTGTTGCGCCTCGCTACCGTGCCACCGGATATGGAATTATGAATTTCGTAGGTATTTCGGCAGGTGCTGTTATCACCGAGTTTTTAGGAAAAGCTGCTGATAATGGAGGAATGAGACACGTTTTTGTACTGCTGTTATTTGTAGTGGTTACTGCTATCGTTTTACAACTTATTAGTCTGCATCCGAAAACTATAGATATGACGGAGGTGAATGAGGTTTAAAGGTTTTTTTGATTTGATAGTGTCAACGAGCGGAACGATTACGCTAGCTGAAGATTCATTAACTACTATTACTTCAACTTTTTATCAATTGAAGTATTCAAAGCATAATAACTCATTTCATAACAGGCTCGTCCTAAAATTATGGCTGGATGAATATTATATTTTTTAGAAATTTTCTCTATTTCATTATCATCAAGAGGAATATAATTCTGAACAATATCCTCCCAACATTTTTCAGAAATTAATTTTTTCTGAGCGAAATCATTAGCCTCAGTTTCATAATGATTAACTTCTTGATTAGTGAGATCTAAAAATTTTTGTTCTTTATTATTTTTTAAGTGCAATGCTATATGACCTATCTCGTGCATTATTGTGAAAGCAAAATTATCAATTCTACTATGTCTTAATGTAACTGCTATTGCCGGATTATTTTCTGACCAAAAAGAATATCCATCAACGGGAGTTTTTTCAAGTTTTTCTATAGTTGAAAATTTAACTCCATATTGATTTAATACTTTTTTTACTTTAAACAACGTATTGTCATTTTCGAAAAAAATATCATTTAAACTCTTGGTTAATGAATCAATATTATCAAAATTAAAAGTATTTATAGATTGATTTTTAGCTTCATATTCAGCTAGCGAATTCCAAGCAATCATATTCTTATCATCAATTTTTAATTTTTCAGATTTCTTGTAGAAAGCAAACTTTTTAGTTGCAAAAATATTTACCAAACCATCAATCGTAGTTATAGCGTATATTAATTTAATTTTATTGATATTTTCTTCAAGATTTTCAGTCAAATAACCTTGTTTCTTAAAATAATTAACCGGAACATACTCTTTAATTATATTCCATAATTCTATCAACTTTATTTTATTAATATTTTTTTCTTTAATCCTCGCACAATCAATCTCGTATTGTGATTGAAATTTCATCCAATAGTCGGCAGGTATCTCAAGTGTTTTTTCTAACAATATAGCTAAATCAGCAGTTATCGGTCTTTTTCCTTTGATGATTTCATTTAAAAATGAGGGTTTAACTCCCAATAATTCTGCTAAATCTTTTTGCTTTATATCATCTCTAACTTCTAATTCATCTTTTATTAATGTACCTGGATGAGTAGCTTCAAATGGGGTAATTTGGTTTATTGCTGTCATAATAATGTTAAGTTTTTTTATGAGTAATGATTACTCAAATCAATAATTGAACAAATTGTAATTGTATTATGTTCTTCACCTTCAACAGAACTAATAAATTCTATTCGATATTTTTTATCAACCCGAACAGATTCAATTCCTTTTTTATCTCCAATTAATTTTTCATAATTTAAACTTTTAATAGGATACAAATCCTCAATATTTTTAGCAACTCTTAATTTATCGATTGTTTGTTTGTATTTTTTGATTACATCTTTTTGAAACCTGTATTTTTTATTCTTGGCTTTACCTTCTTCATAAAGCTCTTTTAAGTAATCTTCGGTAAAAGTGATTTCCATAGGCTTCTGGTTTCATAGTGCAAAGATAGGAATGTTTTTAAAAAATTCACTTTTTTAGTGAATTTTTATCAAGTATTAAAAACAAGTATTTAATTGTCATAATATATTTAATGTAACTCTATAAAATTGAATTTACACAGCATACTAAATTTTTAAAAAGTTTAATTTTAAATGAATAGCTATGAATAGATAGATTTAATTTTAAACTAAAACTATAATTTGACATTTATTCTATTGTAACAGCTACACCTATGCTCAAAAGTAATGCTTCATACTGTTCATTATCCTTTTCTTTGATTTTATCTAATATGAATTTAGCTGTTTTTTTCATTTCAGGTATATCAATTGGCATCATACTTCTTTCAAAGAGACCTTCTAAATGTGACAATTCATTGTTAATTCTGTCTGTCATTGTTGACGCCTGTCTGTTCTCACCAAAAAATTTTGTAAGTTTTTCTATTTGATCATTAGCATTTGGGTATTTATAATAAAGAAATGCTTCTAAAAATTTACGAGTATTGTTTCCAAAATTGTAAAACAAATTATGTTGCTCTTCATTATCTGCGTCAGCAGTTGAACACATATAAATTTGATGAAATAGAAAATTAAACTCAGTTACATAATCCTTCAAATATCTTGGCATTATTCTAATTCTGCTTTTTTCTTTTTCTCTTGAAATTAAAAAATAACCGCATTGATTTTTATTTAAAGCATTCGGCAATCGCTTCAAATATTTTAAAAAATCAAGATTATGAGTAGAAATAAAAATTTGTTCAAACTCTTGTTTTGTAATTATTTCCGCATTGATAAGACTATAAATAAAAAAAATGTGATTGCTATCTAAACTTGAAATAGGGTCGTCAATCCAAATGATTGGTTTACTTCCTTTTGTTTCAACATCTTCAAGTTTCGCCATAAAATAACAAAATGCAATTAAGCTACATTCTCCTTCACTTAAATGATGGGCTTTTTGTCCGTTTCTTACTATTTCAAATCTTATCTTTTTGTCAGTTTCTTCTAACGCCTGCAAAGTAAGAAAATCGTGTCCGAAAAAGTTATTTAAATACTCATTTACTTTCGATGCCCCTTTTTCTTCATCTTTAATCAGACGTTCTTTTTCTTCAATCTGGATAATTTGTTGTTGAATTTTTTGATCTATTATTTGTTTTTTTCTCGCTTCGATATCATAAGTTCCTTTTAACATTTGAATTTTTGCCGTCACAGTGGTGTATTGAATTGTATCTACAAAATCACGAACTTCACGTAACCGCAATAACTTTTTTGCTTCGGTTTGTTCATTTCCTAATGAATTACTGTAGTCGTTGGCCTGAGTTCTGAAACTTTCAAATGTTATCCAACAATCTTCAAGTTGTTTACTGTTATCTATTATATCAACAAATATTTTAGAATTTAACAGGTCATTTTTCCGCTCTTGTAGACTTACTTTAATACGATTTAATTCGGATTTTATACTATCTATAGATTGTTGTCTTTGCAAAATCAAAGTATCTAAATTCGAATGAAACTTTGAATAGAAAGCATTTTTATTTATAGGCAATTGCGTATCAACATTCCGAATTGAATTTTCAATTCCAGAAATCAACATGTCTATTTCTTTTTCTAATTTTTCAGATTCTTCGTCAAAATGACTATCAAGTTCTATCCAACGTTCTTCTGAAATATCATTACCACAAAATGAACATATTTCAATTTTGTCTTTGTGTATTTGCCTTCCTTCTTTTACCCAACGATTAAGAATAGCATCTTTCAAAAGTTGTTCAATTTTATTAGAACTACTAATTGATTTTGTTACAAGTTCTTTTGCTTTCGCATTAAGTGTGTTTAAATCTAAACTGGGCTTTATAATCTCTGGAATATCTGCATTTGCTCTTTCATTAAGGAAATTAAGTTTTTGAGTCACTTCATCATCATTAAGTGGTTGAAATGAAGTCTCTAAAACAGTATTAACATCACTTTGGAGTTTGTTGATATTATAATTTTGATCTCCATATCTTTCAGATTTGTATTTAATTCCATTTGGATTATTAATTGCTTTAAAACTTAACTGTTGATTTAAACTACTATTTTCTGTTTGATATGCTTGAGACGCTATATTTGCGGTTGTCGAAGCATTTTTAAATTCAAGATAAAATCCACTTTCAATTCCATCTTCATTGCTTCCTAAATCATTTTTTAAGATTTGTATTTCTGCTTCAATGGTAGCATTACCTCCAATTATTGCAAATGGTGTAATGCTTTCATTAGAATTTACGATGAACCGAAGATTGTCTTTCACAAAATCTTCATTAAATACTCTGACTTTCTTTCCGTATGCAGTTAAATTACTCGGTGTACTATCTCCGAGGTCCTTAATGCTAACTTCAAATTGTGGGTTTTGGTATTTATCAGAAATATTACCTGTTTCCAATGCCCTAACTATTCGAGAAAGTGTTGTCTTCCCCGAATAATTACGTCCATAAAAAATGTTTATTGATTTAAATAAAACTACATTGTTTCTGTCATCACGTATAGCCGTGTCCCAATTAAAATTTTGAAAAACAGCTAGATTGTTTATGGATTTGAATTTTGTAATCATTATTCTATTTTATTAATTATATGAATTAGCAAAACGATTCCAATTTATTCAATTGGCCTAGCATTTTTATCATAAATGACATCAATATTTATTCCTGACAATATAGGAAAAATTATCACAAATCATAAAACAAAAAACTCCATTATCGCTAATGGAGTTTTGAATACAATTATTTCCTTAAAGTGGTTATTCAACTTTTACATCAATCGTTGCAGGTGCAATTCCGTTGGCTGTAGAAGCTTTTAACTGAATCTTTTCTTTCTTTCCGTTCGACTGGATGATGGCGATGCATTTTCCGTTATAAACTTTGCAGGAACTCGCTTTGAACGAATCCAAACCTGCCTGATAACCGTTGTCAACTCCAACTAATTTTCCTCCGCCTGTAACTTCAAAGTTAATCAGGTCATTGGCATTTGGTGATAGGTTTCCGTCTTTGTCCTGAATCGAAATGGTTACATAAACTAATTCGTAACCATCATTTTTAATGGCTGTTTTGTCGCTTTTTAAATCTATTTTGGAAGCCGGTCCAGCGGTGTGAATTTCTTTTTCCAAAACTACTTTTCCATCTTTTCTGGAAATGGCTTTTAAGGTTCCCTGTTCGAATTTTACACGCCAAAAAATATGCAGATCGTCGTTTTGTTTGGATTTTTTGCCTAATGATTTTCCGTTCAGGAACAATTCTACTTCATCGGCATTGTTGTAATACGCCCAAACATCGACTTCCTGGTCTTTTTGCCAGTTCCAGTGCGGAAAGATGTGCAAAACGGGTTTCTTTGCCCATTCGCTTTGGTACATATAATAGACATCTTTTGGAAGTCCGGCCAAATCGATGATTCCGAAATACGAACTGCGTGCCGGAAATGGATATGGATCGGGTTCACCTATATAATCAAGACCAGTCCAGACAAAAGTACCTGCAATGAAATCGGAATTTTTTATCGCTTTCCAGCTTTCTTCGTGCGTCGAACCCCAAAATGATTTTACATTATCGTAAGCCGAAACCGTCCAGTCTGCATTGCCATCAAATTTCTCTCCGTATTTAACGGGCCACGCTTTAACCACATCCGAAGGCTGGTCATAATGTCCGCGGGTTTCAAGAGCAGAAACAGTCTCAGAAGCAATTATTTTTTGCCCTTTGAAACGGGTTGGAAAGGTTGTGTAATCTTCATGCTTGTAATTGAATCCCAATAAATCCAAAGCACCTGATTGATAAATAAAATTTTTCTCCGGAACATTCTCTGTCAACGCACTTGTTATTGGACGAGTGGTATCCAGATTTTTTACGATTTGCGCCAATTCTCTGGTAATCGCAATTCCCGTGCTGTCGAATTGTTCACGGATTTCGTTTCCAATGCTCCACATCATCACCGACGGATTATTGCGGTCTCTCAAAATTAAATCTTCTAAATCTCTTTTGTACCAGGCATCCCATTCTTTGTGAGCATCATTCTTTACTTTTGGTTTTTTCCAAACATCAAATGCTTCGTCCTGGACAATGAAACCCATTTCATCACACAATTGCATCATCTCCAACGAATGCGGATTATGCGACATACGGATGGCATTGCAACCCATTTCTTTCAGTAAAGTCAGTTTTCTGCGGACGGCGTGAATGTTTTCTACAGACCCTAAAGCACCGTTGTCGTGATGCAGACAAACTCCATATATTTTGATTGGTTTTCCGTTTAAAGAGAATCCTTTTTCGGCATCAAAAGAGAAAAATCGAATTCCTAATGGTGTTTCATAAGTATCAACTAATTTTTTATTCTCGTAAATTTTGGTAAGCACCTTATACAAATACGGATTTTCGGTATCCCATAAATTTGGGTTTTTCACTTCCAAATTATGTGTTTTTTTAGAATTGGAATTGGCACCTATTTTTTCTGTTGACACCGCATTAGCTACTTCTTTATTTTTAGTATCTACAATGGAGGTGATGAATTTGAATTCTTTTTCAGTATTTGCTTTATTTTCTATGGTCGCCTCAAAATGTACCGATGCTTTTTCTTTGCTGATTTTGGGAGTGGTTACATACGTTCCCCAATGTGCTACGTGCAATTTTTCGACAGCCACCAAACGTACGTTTCTGTAAATTCCAGAACCGGTGTACCATCTGGAATTGGGCTGTGCATCGTTATCGACTTTTACGGCAATAATATTTTCTTGTTTTCCAAAATGCAAGTAAGGAGTCATTTCATAGGCAAAAGAAATGTACCCACTAGGTCGAATTCCCAACGAATGGCCGTTAATAAAAACTTCGCTGTTCTTGAAAACACCATCAAATTCTATCGAAATCGATTTGCTTTCCCAATCTTTTGACAAGACAAATGTTTTGCGATACCAGCCTTTTCCTGCCGGCAAAAATCCTTGCTTAGATCCTGTTGAAAAATCTTTATTGAATGCGCCTTCGATACTCCAATCGTGAGGCAGTTGTAAATTTTCCCAATCCGTAGTGCTGAAATCAACATTGGTTGCCTGTGGATGATCCCCTAATTTGAAATTCCAGTTTTTATTGAAATCTTCAATAATTCTGGCTTTTTTGGCTTGTGCGAAACCTGCTATTGAAAGCAGTATTGTTAAGGCTATTGCAATTTTTTGAAAAATGTTTTTATACATGTTCATAAACTTTATTTTTTTATTCTAATCTAAATTTTACACAAAGTTTGTCATTTTCGACGTAAGGAGAAATCACATCCAATATTCTACAACAGTGCGTGCTCACTTTATGTGATTGCTTCGTTCCTCGCAATGACGGTTATTGAAACTCGAAATTATCCAACATCAATCCTTTCAAATCATCAGATTCTATCGTGATTTTATAGGTTCCTGCGTTGATATATCCGCCGGAAGTTGTGTTTAAAACTTTCCATTTCTCGGTAGCAGATGGAAATTCAATAGAATCGTTTCGCATCATAATTCCGTAGGCATCTTCCATTTTGAATTTGACCTTCAACGGGGTTTCGTTTCGGTTCATAAATCGGAAACGCATCAGGTAAATTCCAGCAACTCCGGGTTTTACTTCAAACTGAATGCTGTTTTTTGTTTTTTCTTTGAATTCGATATAATCTGCTTTTTTGAAATTGCCTTTTTCGATTCCGGTTCCAGTGGTTTTGGCAGTTTCGGCTTCTAAAAGTACAACGGGTCTTGAATCGTCTTTTTCACCCATATCGTAGGTTGGAACAACTGCAATTGAATTTTCAAAAACTACTTTTTCTCCCTTTTTTACTTTTTTATGGAAAACTGAAAATTCAACTTTATCTGAATTTTTAACGGTTTCAGTCATTCTTTTGTAGCCTGAAATAGAATCTTTTGATGTACTAAAAAGATAAATTACTGAATCTTCTTTAGTTATAAATGAACCTGAAGGTTTTGCATTAGAAGATAATTGTAAATAATCAGCACCAAAAACTTCAGCAGGTAATTGCGTAAACACAACTTCCGAATCCAAATATTGTTTCGAATTAATATCCAGCCACGAACCAATTTTAGTTTCTGAATTAGATGTAGCGTTCTGAATATTTCTAGGCGAAGCCAAAGCTCCTTTTACCGACTTATCTTTGGTTGCAACAGCTATTGCTGAAATCATAGCCTGACTCGCTTTTACATTTGGGAAAGAAATCGTGATTTTACCATTTTTGCTTTTTACAACAAAGGTTTTCTTTAGCGCCGAATCGTGTCCCACTTCACTCCAAATATCCAAATCTTTCAAAACCACATTATCGTTGATAGCAATGTCAAACAAACGCCAGCCTTTGCAATCGAGTCCGCCACCGGTTCCGTACCAGGGTTCTGTGAAATATAATTCTACCAGATATTCTCCGTCAGGTGCTGGGAATTCGTAACGCAATTTGTCAATTCCGTATCTGAAACTCTGAAATAAACCCCAGTTTTTTGTACCCGAAATTGGGTCGAAAGTGCTTCGCTGGCTGGCATAAAAATCAGGTAATTGTTTGAAATTATCCGTCCACGACAAAGAACCCCAAGTGTTTTCTCCACTTTTATGAACGTCTGCCTGCCAAACATTTCCGTTAGAATCTTTGATTTCACTTCCTCCGGAATTGACTCTGTAAATATAATTGTAGCCTTTTTTAGGTTTTAATATTGTTTCGTTTTTCGTATCTAAAGTATTGAGATTCGGTGCTTTTGGCAAACCATTCAAAACGATATAATCTTTGGCAACTGCTTTTCCGTTTACATAACCAACGGCATACAAAACATTGTATTGAATGTTGACATTATTAAACTGAAAATGCTGTCCCAATCCCGGATTTTTTAGTTTTCCAAGTGATGCTTTATTGATGTCATTAAACAATTCCACCTCATCACAATTCGAATAGACATCGATTCCGTTTTTAATTCCCGGAGCATCCCAACGATTCGGCCAGGTGTGCGATACGATGTACACCATTGGGTTAGTTTTGTTCGAAACATAATTGGCACGGTACATATAATAGGCATCCAGAGGTTCGCCCCAAATGCTGAAAAGTCCTTTGTAATTGACTGGCCCAACCTTGTCTATATCCCTGAAACCTTCACCGTTTTGAGAACGTCCCGGATTTTCGTGCGAGGCAAAAAGCCAGTTGAACTGTCCTGCAATTTTATCTTTTACCGATTCGGCTTCACGGACTTTTATTTCCATTAATTGCGAGAAACGGTTTTCGCTTAAAATTCCTTTTTGGTCGAATTCGCCTTCGGTGTGGAGATCGTGTGAACGCCAGGCACCGTATTCGCCATTTAGCAATTGTTTACTCATTTCGACATCGTAATTAAACGGATCGCCACCATAGGTTCCTGACCAGTTTTGAACGACATTCCAATCGGTTCCTTCGCCTCCGTTGCAAGTGGTTACGATGCGTTGCGAAGCCGAAAGCGGATCCATTTCACGGATGATTTTAGTACATTCTTCGGCAAATGCTGCCGGAATGGTACTTTCGTTTTGCAGTCCCCACATCACAACCGAAGCATTGTTTCGGCGTTCTTTAATCCATTCTCGTAATAAGGTTTTAAAATTCTCTTTGAATTCGGGTGTATCATACCAGATATGTGCCGAAAACTGACTCCAGAATAGGATCCCGTTTTCATCCAGTTCTTTTTGATATTCTAAATTATGCGGTTGGTGTGCTTCGCGGAAAGCATTGAAACCGCCAGCTTTGATTTGCTCGATTCGGGAATGAATCTGATCATTTGAAAACGAATGGCTGTTCCCAATTAAATGTTCGTATTCGCAGGTTCCATTAATGAATAGAGGTTCGTCGTTTATGAAAAAACGATTGTCTTTACCGTCACGGCTCACGGGCCAGCTTACCCAACGGATTCCGTAAGGCGTTTTTAGCTCGTCTATTTTTTTTCCGTTTTCAAAAATGGTCGTTACCAATTGATATAAATACGGATTTGCTGGCGACCATAGTTTTGGGTTTGCAATTTCGGGAAGTGTTTGTGCTATTTGTTTTGTTTCTCCTGAAGTGTTTTTGATATCACTTTTTACGCTAACCACTTTCTTTCCGTTTTTATCAAAAAGGATGTTTTCGATAGTTAGGTTTCGGTTTGAAGTTCCGTAATTTTTGATTTCGGTCGTAATGTTCAGGATTGCTTTTTCTTTGGAAGTTGCTTTGTCATTCCAAATGTGAACGCCGAAAGGCTCTATTCGAACTTCATCGGTAACGACCAAAGTTACAGGTCTGAAAATCCCCATTGGCTGTGAGCCTTCTGAGAATCCCCACTCTCCTGAACAGCCTCCGCAAACCCAAGGCAAATCGGCAATAAATGATGGATGTGAGGCTTTAACTATTATGTCATTTGTTTTTTCGAAAGAAACGGCTTTTGTAATATCGACTGTAAAAGTGGTTCTTCCTCCTTTGTGTTCGCCTACTTTTTTGCCGTTTACCCAAACTGTAGCATAAGAACTCACTCCTTCGAAAAAGAGGAAAAGTCTTTTGGAATTGTCTTTTTTGTCTAATTGCAGTGTTTTGTGATACCAGGCAGTTCCGTGCAAATTGCCGTGTTTGGTTCTTAGAAAACCGTAATACTGATCCCAGTTGTGAGGTACATTTACTTTTTGCCATTGTGAATCTACTTTTGGATTTTGTACAAAAGTTTCTTCCTTTTCCGGAAGCTGATTCAACACAATAGTTTCCCAGGAGGCATTCAGCGAAACTTCTTTACGAAACTTCGCCGATTCCTTGCTACTTTGACTCCATACAAAGCAAGCACCTACAAAAAAACAAAAAATAAAAAAAACTATTTTCTTCATATTTCTTCAACCATATAAGTTATATAAGGTTATTTAAGTTGGATTCTTTTATGCTCCTTGTTTGTCATTTCGACGAAGGAGAAATCTCCATTAGTAACTCCGCAAAGAAATGTTGCCAATCTTTGTAGAGCATCTTGCGGAGACCCCTCGTTCCTCGGGATGACAAGATTGTGTTTATCATTCTTAACCTAAATCCTCTCCTTATGAGATTGCTTCGTTCCTCGCAATGACTCGTATTTGCGTGAGGGATAGCAGCGACATCCTTTTGGGGCGGGGTTCACCCCAAAAGATATAGCGGATAGCACGACCCGTAGTTTTTCACGGAGGGACACGCCCAAAATATAATCAAAATATTTTTTATTTCTCCCGCAGATTTGCTCCGCCTTTTCGCTATCGCTCGGGTGGCTGATTGAGCAGATTAAAAATAAAATCTGCAATATCTGTTAAATCTGCGGGAGATTTTTTCTTTAATAAAACAACCAGTCTACCGCACCTTTTTCGCCTGCATCGATGTAACCTACATCACGGGTTGTCATGGTTTGGTCGGCATCAATGAAGCCTAAAATCAGTACTCTTCCTTTGCCTAAATCGAGTTTGTTTTCACCCGGTTGAAAGGTGTAGGTGTGAATATTAATTCTTGGTAATTCCTTCAAATTCATCGCACTTGCCAAAATCACTTCGGCCTGTCCGTGTGCATTTCCGGCTGCATCTGTTTCCAGACTTGGCGGGAATAAAAATCTTTTCTGATCGGAATTAAAATAACCCACCACCAGTTTTACGGCTTTGGTGTTTTTGAATTTCAGGTGTGTTCCGTTTTCGTTTTGTGAGGCTTCATCGAATGTAATTCCTTTTAGGTTTTTCAGTTCAGGAGCTATTTTTGTCAGTTCCGAAATTGGCGTTCCGTACACTTTTGTTCCGTTTTTGACTGCGTAAGTTCCTTTGCTTTCACTTAATAAAGTTACTTCAGCTGTTTTCCACGGCTTACTTTCTTTGATTACAACTTTTCCATCTTTTGACGATTTTAGAAGTTCCAAATTTCGTTTGAAATTAGCTAATTCTCTTTCATAATGCGGCAATAATTCTGCCCAGGTTTTATTGTTTCCGTCATCGCCACCAATCGGAATTCGGCGTTGTGCGGTCTGCATGCTGTTGGCATACAAATAATGATCTTTGGTTAGATTCACCAATAATTCATAGTGTTTGATGCTTTCTTCAAGATGCGGAAGGGCTTTATCCAAATCCGCAATTTCGTTAGAATAGCTGTAACGCAATACCAAAATGGCCGCTTTTACTTTTTCCGAAAAGAAATCGGCGAAGGCTTTGTAAGCGTGCATATCGTTTTTCAGACGCAGGAATTCATCCTTGTCTTTCGTCACTTTTGACTCGGCTTTATCGATGGCTTCTACGGCTAATTTTCCGTGTTGCGTAATTTCGGCGATGATTTGTGTTGGCAATTCACCAACGTGCGGTTCTTTGTTCCATTCTTTTTTGGCGTATTCCAAAAGCAATTCTCCAACTGGTCCGCAAGATTCGTGGAATCCCGGATACACTCTCCATTTGGCTGGATTTACTAATTGACTTTCGAACATTCCTAACAATAAAGTTTGACGATTTCCTTCGGTAATTCCGAAACGTCTTAATGTTTTTGGGGCAATTTCTCCTGCTTCTTCGTAAGCTTTCAGAATATTATTGGCACCTTCGGCATCGGTTCCGAATTTATCTCCCAATTGCTTGTCCCAAAACTGAATTTCGGCTGTTCTGTCTCTGTTGCTTTCCCACGCATATCTCGCCCAGGCTTTGTACCAAATCCAGTCACGATCCATTTCCAGCAGTCGTTTATCGGTTTTATCAGCCGTGTAAGGCCAGTCCCAATACGATGCCTGCGGATATAAGTGAAGCGCATTGGCACCGTGTGCAGTGTGCATTGCCTGAACCGTTTTCTGAATAAAATCAGGAGATCCGTAACGGAAAGGCTCCAGATTTGCCAAAATATGTACGTTTGAAATATGAACTGAATTTAGCGAACTCAACTTTTTATGAATTTCTCCCCAAGGTCCGCGTGGCGTGTAAGTCGTCAGGGACTCGCCATTATATTTGTGCATCGTGTATAGATTTTTATACAACGGAAGCGATTTTTCCATTACCAGCGGTGCATCGGTGTCGTGAGCACGAAGGATGATTGGTGGTTCCTGTGTTTTTCCTAAAGCTTTCAGTCCGTCCTGAACTCCCGGAATAATTGTTTTGGTAAACCATTCAACGTCATCATCGATGGTGTTGATGGCTTCTCCCAAACAAACCAACAATCCTACGTTTGGATATTTTTCGATAAAAGCAGTGATTGATTTTTTGGTATAATCCGCAATTTCAGGCGTAATTGGGCGTGAACGATCTTGGGTTTTAATATTGTAATGCTCTGCAAAAGGTTTGGAAACAATGATATTATAAAACATCTGAATCACCCAGATTCCTCTTTTGTTGGCTTCTACGGTCAGGTAGTTATAAATTTCTTCGTTCTTTTTGAAATCTTCTTCGCTTACTTCCAAAGCAAACGGATAATCTTTTAGTTTTACCAATGAAGCAAACGGATGTCCGTTCCATAAATACAGGGAATTTAGTCGGTTGTCGACCATCATATCCAAGTATTTTGTCCATAGTTTTTTGTCGTAAAACCAAGGGAACGATTCGGGCGTGTATGGATATTCGTAAACGTCCCTGCCCGGAAGATAAACCGGTTTTTGCACTCCGATACAAGATCCTCTCAAAACCATTTCGGGACTGTCTTCTATATTAATTTCAGAAGGAATTTCACCTGAAGTTTTGATTCGGTCCGCCAATTCCAAAACTCCGTACAAAGCTCCGGTTGCATCGGCTCCTTCAATGTAAATAATATTTTTTTGTGTGCGGATTTGAAAGCCTTCTTTCTTGGTTAATTGGCTGTCGTCGATTTTGGCCGTTTTAGTATTTTGTTTCCAAAAATCGGTTCCTTTTTCGCCAATGACGATTACTTTGTCTTTTAATTTTTTAGGTGCTTTGTCAGCAAAAACTACTTTGAATCCTTTTGCTGCTGCGGTTTCGGATAATTTTTCAGCTCCATATTGTGCTCTTGGTGCTTTGGCATCACGAACGATGGTAATGTTTTGCGCCGATACAAAAGTGGAAATTAATCCCAAAAAGAGTAAACTTAAATATTTCATTGTTTTTTTATTTTTTGACCACAAATTGCGCACACGAGCGACAGCGAACTGACGAAGTAAATTTTCGCAAATTATAATCGTGATTTTTGCCACAGATTTTGACAGATTAAAAAAGTTAGATAAATTATTTTTCCAAAACTGATGCAGCCATTAATACCGCACAATATCCATGAGGTTGATTTTTAAACGTTGGCGATGGACAATCAACCGGGCGAACAGCTAAATATTCTTTGATGCTATCTTTAATACCCATTCCAGGACAAAAAGATTTAATTTGTGGTTTTCCATCAGTGTAAACTGCAATATATTTTTTGAAACCGTTCCAGCCATTTTCAACAATAATATTATAAGAAGCATCTAACCAGTTATTATTTAGTCCTTTTTTTAAGGCATAAAGTATCATTCCTGAACCACTTGTTTCTGTATAGTTTTCTGCTAGTTTGTTGTAACTTATCAATTGACACCACAGACCATCGGTAGTATTTTGAGTTTTTTTTATGCCAATGGCTAATTGTTGGTACAAATACAATAGCCTTTTGTAGTCTTTGTGAGTAGCAGGAAGTGCTTCTAACATATCTGCTAATGCCATCGAAAACCAACCTACATTTCTACTCCAAACAAAAGAAGCTGTTCCTGTAATAGAATTTGCCCAAATTTCTGTTTTTTTATAATCATAACCGTGATAAGGCAAATGTGTTTCAATATTAAACATTTTTGAGGCGGCTAAAAAAGTTTGAAACAATGCAATGTCAATACTTTCAGTATCGTTAAATAATATGCCATACTTTAAAAGAAATGGGTTCGCCATATAGACGCCATCTATAGTCATTACCTCATCATAATGCCCGTTATTTTTGTGCCAATACCCACCGTCTGGAGTTTTATGAAATAGAGATGGAGTCGTACTTGTTCCAACTAAATATTTTTTGAGTTGAGTAGCTGCAATTTTGTATTTTTCTTCTTTCGTGTATTCATACAAAGACAAACACAAAATACCCGGATGTATCGCATCAAGTTCAGGTTTCAGTTCTTTAATATTTCCTTTTTCATCAACAAACGAATCTACAAAATCTTTAACATATTTAAGATATGCTTGATTTTTGGTCTTTGAATATGTTTTTTCTATTCCGTACAGAACAATACTATTGGTATGATCCCAGCCTTTATTTGCAAAAACATCAATAGTAGGCTGATACCTTTTGATAATAGCATCCGAGAATTGAACCCCAAAATTGGAGTTTTGTGCCGATGCAAAAGTGGCATATAGTCCTAAAAAGAATAAACTTAGATATTTCATTGTGTTGTAATTTTTATTCTTAGCGAATGATAAAAATCTGCCAAATCTGCTTAAATTAATTTAAATCTGCGTGCTAATTTTTCACGCAGACTTGGCAGATTTTTTGATATTAATTCTGGAAAATGCGCTTTAAATAAGCTACGTTGGCTCCGTAATTGGCTTTCACGTTATGTACCTGCGTTACGTCGCGGGAACGTTCTACAATAAGCCAGCCACTCCATTTCATTTCGTCCAGCGTTTTTTTGATTTTTGGCATATCGACATTTTTATCGTTTTCAAGCCAGACAGTATCTGTGGTTGAAGCGTGAATTTGTGCCAGGTGTTTTTTGCCTAAAATCTTTAATTCGGTTGCGATGTCTCTTCCGTTATCGACTGCGTTTGCAAAATTAAAAGAACTTTTAATGTGTTTACAGCCAATTTCTTCTAATAGCTTTTTTTCTTCTGTAGCGTTTAGTGAAGTTTCAATGGCAATTACCCCACCAATTTTACCGACTTGTTTTCCTGCCCATTTTAATCTTTCGATGATGATCGGACGCAGTTCAGGATTTTTAGTCAAATCGCTTTCCGTACCCAATGGAAGATAAGCGACTTTCACCTTCATATTTTTCATGGTTGCCACACAATCGTTAATCATCAAGTTAATGGAATCTCTTTTGGCAAAGGATTGTGCATAAAACCCTGACATTGCGATTGAACTGATTCCAACACCTGTTTCTTTGGACTTATCCAGAAACTTTTGTCTTTCGATTGGATCGCCCAGTTTGCTGTCGAATGTTGGTCTTTTTCCCAAACCGCCCATATCGAGTTCGATTCCGTCTGCTTTTATTTCGCTAGCCAAACCAAAGGCTCCAAGTTTTTGTCTTTTTAAAATCATCCAGTCGCAAACAGCTACTTTGTATTTTTGCTTTTTGTTGGATTGTGCAGAAACTTCGCTGTTGAATGCTCCTGCCAAAACAAGGAGAATTACAATAATTAAGTTTTTTCTATTATTAAATTTCATTTTATTGAGTTTTTTTGCCAAAGATTAAGAATTTGAATTGATTAAAAAATCTGCCAGATCTGCTAAATCTGCGTGAAAAAATTAACTCTCGCAGATTTAGCAGATTATGGAGATTAAAATTCTTCTACTGATACTCTGTTGTAAATATTTTATTCCTCTTCCGCTTTCACAGCCTTCACTTCAACGCCTTCCTGTCCTGGCCAGATTCCGTTTTTGATTGGAAGTGCTATCAGTTTTCTAGGATCGATTTTTACATATTTCAGTTTTTCTCTTCTCCAGGTGTACACAATATGCACCATTCCGTCTGAACTCTGAATGATGGACGGATAGGAGTATTGGCTGATTTTTGAATCTTCCAAAACTAATGTCGCTTTCCAATTGATACCGTCATCAGAAATAGAAAGATTTAAAGGTGTTCTTGGCCCTTTGGCTTCTTTTCCCGGAGGCAGAACGTGGTTGTAAACTAATAAGTGTTTTCCGTTTTTCAATGTTACCGCATCAGTTCCGGAGTTGTTGTTTGGCAATCCGATTAGTTCTACATCCGACCAGGTTTTTCCGTTGTCTTTAGAAAACGTGCTAAAAATTGCTCTGTTTTTCGTTCTTCCAATTGCCTGAATGCTTCCGTCTTTATGAAACAAAATACTTGGCTGAATAGCATTTATTTTTTGTTTGCCTCTTGAAATTGTATCGCCCATCACCCAGGTTTTTCCGAAATCAGGAGTGGATTCCATACGCAGATGCCAGCCATTTCCTTCGGTACTTGAAGGAAGCAACAATGTTCCGTTACTTAATAAAACCGGTTTGTTTTTGATTGGTCCCAAGAAATCTTTACTTGGCATATCAATTTTATCAGACCAGGTTTTTCCACCATCAGAAGACGTTCTGTAAACGCCCCACCACTCAGATGGTTTTGGTCCTATTTTATAAAACAGCATTAAATCGCCTCCCGGAGTTTGGTACAAAACAGGATTCCAGGTTGGAAATCTTGTTCCGTCTTTCATCACACCATCAGCTACCTTAATGGGTTCACCCCATTTGTCGCTTCCTTTTGGTTTTATGGCCGAATAAATACAAACATCCGGATGTCTTTCGTGTGATCCTCCAAACCAGGCCGAAACTAAATCTCCATTGGTTGCTTCCACAATCGTTACGGAATGGCAGGACGGATAAGGCGCTTTTTCGTAAATGAATTCATCTACTAAAATTCCTTCTTTCCATGTCTTTTTTTCCAAAGCCGATTTACAGCTTCCCAAAAGCAGCAGTCCAAAAAAGGCAATCGTTATGTGTTTCAGTTTCATCAATTTATTCTTTAAATATTTATTATGTTTATTTTCAATGCATTATACAAAAATAAGCCTGCAAAAATTTATTAAGTGTAAAAATAACACTAAATAAATGATTTTGCAACCTGTACAGTCCTGAATTAGGAAAAATTTAGGTGTTTTTATTTTACATTCAAAACATAAGAACCAGATTCTAAAGTCAGGACTATGTTATTGTTTTCTGTTTTATAAGAAGATGAAAATTGAGCCAGTTTTTGCTTATTTACCGTTACTGATGAAGCATTCCCTGTTGGCAAATACACCACAGCCGATGAATTGGCCGGAATGGTAATTTTCCATTCTAAAGTGTTTTTGTTTTTCTTCCAGTCACTTTTAATCAAGCCATAAATTGATTCGTAAGATGCATTTACAAAAGTCAGCCCTGCATTGAAATCTGGTTTCATAATGATTTGTTTGAAACCCGGAGTTTCAGGATTGCTTTTGATACCCGCCATATTTTCGTAGTACCAAATCAGTAAATCACCCAAAAGCATCACGTGGTTTTGCGAATTCATTGATGGGTCTGCAGTGTTTCCGTTCCATAATTCCCAAATGGTTGTGGCACCGTTTTCGACCATAAAACCCCAACTCGGGTAGGTTTTGTTGGAAGCCAGTTTGAAAGCCAAATCTCCTCTTCCTAAGTTTGTCAGCGTTCGCATCAAAAATTGTGTTCCAATTACACCTGTGCTGATATGACCGTTTTTCGTTACCTCAACTTCGTGAACCATATTTTGGAAAACTTTGTCTATTAAATTTTCAGGAACCATCCCAAAAGCCAATGGCAACACATTTGCCGTAACGGTATTATTATCGTAGTAATTTTTGTCAGTATTTAAAAATTTGTCGTTGAATGCTTTTTTGATTCTTGTTGTCAAATCATCATAGTGAGCAATATCAGATTCTGCATTTGCGATTTTGGCAAACTTTTTCATAATGCCCAAAAGCTGATAATAAAATGCACTCGACAATAATTGTCCATCGGTTAAACGCGTAGGATCTTTGGAACGAATCAACTCTAATGATTCCGGCGGAACGCACCAATCACCGTATTTGTCCTTGTCCATTAAATCATTTTGAAGATAATTTTCTTCCATATACACCATCCATTTTTTCATCGACGGATATTGTTTTTTGATCACTTCTTTATCACCAAATTGTTGATACAACATATCACCCACCGTGATGTAGGTTCCCGGCCAGGTCACATTATCGCCGTAATAACGCCAAAAAGCCGGTGCCACATCTGGCAATCCTCCATCCTGTGTTTGGGAGTATTTAATATCATCAAGCCATTTGGCATACAAAGTCTGATTGTCGAATAAAAAACTTTCTCCATAAGCACCCGTCGTACGATCTCCCAACCAAGGCTGACGCTCGTTTCGCTGTGGACAGTCTATTGGCATTCCTTTGTAATTTCCGCTGATTCCCCACCAGGCATTTTTGAAAATCTGGTTCATCGTAGCATCCGAAGATTCGAAAGTTCCGGTGGTTTTGATATCGTCATACACCACTTTTCCAACGAAATTATCCAAAGTTGGTTTGGTTGGGAAACCTGAAATTTCGACAAATCGAAAACCGTGAAATATAAATCGTGGTTCCCAGATTTCTTCGCCTTCGCCCTTCAGTATATACACATCAGTTGTTTTCGCATCACGCAAATTGGCAATGTACAACGAACCATCAGCTTGCAAAGACTCGGCAAATTTCATTGTGATTTGGTCACCACTTTTTCCTTTTACTTTAAGTTGCAGCCAGCCCACCATATTCTGACCCATATCCAAAATATAAGTTCCTTTTGAAGTCGCTTTTATGGAAATTGGTTTTACCTCGCCCATAATTTTCATATTCGGCGACATTTGTGCTTCATAAAAACCGCCCGGTTCCTGAACGTATCTGGCATTTATCCAATTTTTATCGTCAAAATTGGTCGTTGCCCAGCCTTTCATTTCCTTTCGGGCATCATATTCTTCTCCGTCGTATTCGTTGTTGGACAAAATCGGTCCGTCAGTGGTTAGTTTCCAGGTGTCGTCAGTTCGGATGATGTCTTTGGTTCCATCGGTATATTCGACAAACAACTGCAAAGCCATTTTCGGGAAACCAAATGATTTTATTTTATACGGTTTGTAGTCCTGACGCATCGCAAAAAAACGTCCGTTTCCTAAAATGGTTCCCAGCATATTTTTGCCTTCTTTTAATTGCGAAGTCACATCAAAAACATTGTATTTTACGTTTTTGGTATAATCCGTCGGAACGGGTGCCAAAACCTGATCGCCAATTTTATTTCCGTTAATGTACAGCTCATACAAGCCCATTCCCATGATATACACCTTGGCACTTTTCACCTGTTTTTTTAGGTTGATTTCTTTTCGAAGATAACGTGCTGATAATCTCGAATACTGCGAAACACTGTCATCCTTCGACAATTTTTCATAGCCAATCCAACGAGTCGATTTCCAGTCGGCATAGGTTAAAATTCCGATGCTGAAATGAGCACTTTCTACCGATTTAATTTCGCCTTTATTCGTAAAAACAGTTACTTTCCAAAATGCATTTTGTCGGTCTCCCAGCTTTTTTCCATTGTAGATAATATTAACCGATTCATTGCTTGTTACTTTTCCGCTATCCCACAAATCAGCTTTGTTCCCATTCAGATTTTCTAAAGTCGAAGCAACCATAATTTGATAGGCCGTTTGTTTTACATCATTCACATCCGACTTTATCTGCCAGCTCAAACGGGGTTTGAGTACATCGATTCCTTCGGGATTGTTCAGCATTTCGCATTGCAGATTGGTTACACTGATCTTATTTTGGGCTTGCGCCAAAGAAAAACAGAGCGATGCAATGAGGATGAAGGTATATAGAAATGATTTTTTCATAAGTTGTAATTTTTATTTCACGCAGATTTCACAGATTTAGGCAGATTTTATTTGAGTAAGATTGAGATAAAAATCTGCGTTTATCTGCTTAAATCCGTTCAAATCTGCGTGCAATTCTTTTTATTCCGATACTAATTTCTCCAATTTTTCTGAAACAGCAATTTCCTTACCATTCTTAAAAATCCTAAACCCTTTTCCTTTATGATACTTCTCTCCTGTTTTATCCCAAAGAATCGTAATTATATTTCCGTGATAAAGTACATTATCCAAACAAAACCAATCCCATTTTTCCTGTGGAATCAATGGATTTACTTCAATCTTTTCATCCGCTCTCGGGCGTAAACCAACTAATCCCGTAATCATCAAATCGTTAAAAGTTGAGTGATTGTAATAACGGCTACGTTCTTTGTCTCCCATTAACCAATACCCAGTAGTTTCGTCAAGATATTCTCCAATGTATGGCTTTCCGCGGTAATATTGCGACTGCACATACAAATCCATTTGCTTGAAATAATCAGTTTTCGCAACGAAATTCTGATTGTAATTGTTCAGAACATTCGCCAAAGCTGTCAAAGTCTGTGAACTCGCAAAAGGCCAAATTGCACCGTCCCATTCGCAGGTTCCGGTTCCGTGGGTTCTGAAACGCAGACTTCTGCGCTCTGCCGTTGTCAATCCAAAAGGCGCTGAAAACCCTTTTTCATCCTTAATCTGTTCCCAGGCTTTTTCAAAACCTTTGTCTTTTTGTGGCAGATTAAAATACCACGGAATAAATCCTATCGCTTCTCTTACTTGTGCCAGCGTATCTTTTTCGGTAAACGTTTCAAAGAATTCACTTTTCGGATTCCATAATTTCGTTTCCACCAATTGTTGCAAAACATCGGCTTTGGCTTTAAATTTTGCCTCCACTTCTTTGTCGCCTTTCATCGATGCCATTTTCGAAATCGCCACCGCATTCCCATACATATAACTGTTAATCGTTGGTCTTGCATTTTGTACTTTTCGCCCGCCACTCAACGATTCTTCCATACCGTCCTTTACATCGTGTTGCCAAAACAAACCATCCTTGCGCTGACGGTCTTTTTCCCAAACCGCATAATCCGTAACCATATCCGGATACATATCCAATAAGAATTTTTCATCCTTATTCACCAAATACCGATTGTACAGTG
This sequence comes from Flavobacterium pectinovorum, assembly GCF_022802975.1. Classification (GTDB taxonomy): domain Bacteria; phylum Bacteroidota; class Bacteroidia; order Flavobacteriales; family Flavobacteriaceae; genus Flavobacterium; species Flavobacterium pectinovorum_B. The sequence goes on along the minus strand of NZ_JAFEVZ010000002.1, from coordinate 85,385 downwards.
CATCGGCCGTCCAACTGCTGAATTTATACAATTTGTTCATCGGTTTTCCCTCATTGCCACGGTACCAAATTTTGACATCCTGCTCAATGTACTGCGGATCATGCACCCAGCGAAATTCATTGATATGATGCCCCACTGCACACGCAATCAAATTGTATTTATCGGCATACGAACGATCCACTAAAAACTCCGTAATTCCGAAACCAAGTGGAGTTTTCTTGATGTGTTTTCGAGCCGTCCACCAACGATAATAATAAATCTCCTCAAAATTTTGCTGTGGACATTCAAACAACGGAACATTCTTTTCCATCCACGCCCACGCGCTGTCATTTGGAATCGCAAATTTCAGATTCTCGTCTTCCATCGTGTTGAAATAATCCACATAATGCTTAAAATTATCCGCTTTCAAAACCACAGAAGTTCCTTTCTTAGAATGCCCCGCAACCGATTTACAACCGCTGTTCAAAGCCGAAATCAGAATGACAATCGCCATTATTTTATATTTAAATTGGTGTAACATATTCTATTTATTTTAATTTTTTGGGCGTGACCCTTCGTGAAAAACTTCGGGTCGTGCTGTACGTTCCCGCTTTTTTTTGTTCGGCTGAAAAAGCCTCTCAAAAAAAGAGCTCCACTGCCATCACTCACGCGGTCTAATAATCACGTTTATTTAATTTCTACTCGTGCAAGGTTTTCATTCTGTTTTTTCTCACAGTTTTGTCATTTCGACGGAGGAGAAATCACATCCAATATTCCACAACAGTGAGTGCTCTACTTGTGTGATTTCTCCTTACGTCGAAATGACAAACAAGACTTAATTCGCAGAAAAACTATACGTCTGCCCAGCTTTCATCTCCACATCATATTCATTATACTTCGGCAATTTGACTTTAGGCAATTTTGCTTCTTTAGCAATAATTGGTTTCTTTACTTCCACATCATAAAATAATGGATTTGGGTTTTTCCCTTTTGCTTTTTTAAGTGTAATTCCTTTATCTGCTTTCAACGTGTTTTCCAATTTCAATCGACAGTTTCCTCCTAATTTTGAGTACACTTTCAAAGTCGAAATTTTATTGTTTTTCCAGGTCATATCGATTACAAATCCGCCTCGGGTTACCAAACCTTTGATGCTTCCGTCTTTCCAGACTGTTGGCAACGCAGGCAATAAATGAATCGCATCTTCCTGACTCTGCATCAGCATTTCGGCGATTCCGGCAGTACAGCCAAAGTTACCGTCAATCTGAAACGGCTGATGTGCATCCAGCATATTTGGATAGGTTCCACCGCCTTTTCTTTGGTCAGCGGTTACCAAATGCAATTGATCCTGAATCAGTTTGTAAGCGTGATTTCCGTCTAATAATCTGGCCCACAAATTCACTTTCCAGCCCATTGACCAGCCTGTTGATTCGTCTGTTCTGTAAATTAAGGATTGTTTGGCCCCTTCAAATAATTCCGGTGTTTTGATTGGCGAAATCTGATTACTCGGAAACAAGCCGTACAAATGGGAAACGTGTCGGTGATTGTCTTTTGGATTATCCCAATCGTCCTGCCATTCCTGTAACTGACTGTGTTTTCCGATTTTCATCGGAGGCATTTTTGCCAAAGCTTCACTTAACTTTTTTGTGTAATTTTCATCCGGTGCAACTAGTTTCGAAGCTTTAATCACATTCGAAAACAAATCAAAAACTAACTGATTGTCCATCGTTGTTCCGGAAGCAATAGTCGATTTTCCGGTTCCGCCAGCGTGTGTGTTTTCAGGCGAACTTGACGGCACCACAACCAAATAACCTGTGTTGGGATCGGAAATCATAAAATCCAAAAAGAAATCTGCTGCTCCTTTAATCACAGGATAAATTTCTTTTAAATAATTGATGTCGCCTGTGTATAAATAGCGTTCCCACAAATCCTGCGAAACCCAGGCACCGCCTGTCATCCACATTCCCGAAGTTGCAGAATCCACCGGAGCGGTTACGCGCCAGATATCGGTGTTGTGGTGCAAGACCCAGCCGTTCGCATTGTACATTGTTTTTGCTGTTACTGCTCCCGTCGCGCTCAATTCTTTTGCCATTTGGATAAAAGGCTCGTGCATTTCGGAAAGATTGGTTACTTCTGCCGGCCAATAATTCATCTCGGCATTTATATTGGTTGTGTATTTACTGTCCCAGGGCGGAGTTACCATATCATTCCAAATTCCCTGTAAATTAGCAGGCTGACCGCCCGGCTGTGAACTCGAAATCAATAAATAACGTCCAAACTGAAAATATAAACTCGTCAATTGCGGATCGAATTGATTTTTGAAATCACGGATTCTTTCGTTTGTTGGTTTTTTGATGGCATCGTTTGAACCTAAATCCAAAGCCACTCTGTTGAAGAATTTTTGATAATAGGCTACGTGTGCTTTTTTGATTTCATCAAAACTTTTCGGTAAAGCTTTTTCTAAAAACGATTTGCTTTTCGCTACTTCGTCTTCGGTAATGTCCTGATAGTTTTTGAAATTGGTCGCTATCGAAATGTAAAGAGTTACCTCATCAGCTTTGTTTATGATTAGAATTCCGTTGCTTGCTGAAACTTCTCCACCTTTATTTTTGGCTTCGATTCGTCCCTGAAATTTCACTTTTCCTTTTACGTTTTCGAAATTAGTTCCAACTCCCGAAAGCAGAATTTGATTCCCTTCAGTCGACGGAACGGTTTTGTCAATCGGGCTGTTCATAAAAACATTCGCCGTAATCTGTCCGGGCTGACTTGCCGATAATTTCACGACAATCACCTGATCTGAAAACGAGGTCAAAATTTCTCTGGTAAATTCTACTCCGTTTACGGTGTATTTCACTTTTGCCGTAGCGTTTTCGATATCCAAATCACGGTAATAATTGGTATATTTTTGATGCCCCGGAAACGAAATATATGCGCTTCCAAAAGTCTGATACGGCATTCCGTCATTGGTTTGCGACATAATATCCTGTGTCGCCAAAGCCTGTGCTTCGTCAAATTTCCCTTCGAAAACCAGCTGTCTTACTTTTGGCAAAGCCTCAATTGATTTGGTATGCGCATTGCTGTTTGGCGAACCCGCCCAAATGGTTTCTTCGTTCAATTGCAAACGCTCCACCGCGGGATCTCCAAAAACCATTGCACCCAAACGGCCGTTACCCAAAGGCAAAGCTTCGTTCCAGATTGTTGCGGGTTTGTCGTACCACAATTTTAGTTGGCTGTTGGTTTGCGCTGTTGTATTTTGTAAAACAAATAACGAAACTCCTAGAAAAGCAATTATTTTATTTTTAAACTTCATATTTTATACTTTTTGGGCAAATGCCCTAATTATTTTTTAACCACAAATTGCACAAATTATCACAAATTTTTCAAGTTATGAGAGTGCGTGAGGGATAGAAGCTGGCTACCGAAGTAGCGCGGATAGCCCGACCCGATTTGGGAAAGGGGGCGACTGAACGGTTTCGAGAGTTGCCCCCTTTTTCAAATTGGGTCACGCCCAACTATTACTTCTTAACTTCATATACTTTCAGATTTTTTTCTCCGAACATTTCATATAATTTGTTGATGTCTTTTATTGCGTTTTTAGGCAGATTTTCGGCTTTGTTGCCAAAAACATATAATTTATCATAAGGTTCAATCACACAACTTGACTCGTCGATTTCGCCTTTTTCGTTCTTCACTTTGTTGAGATCCAGACCTAAATATTTCGCCATAAATGGGTACAGCGCCATACGCTTTGAAACGCCAAAATCGTGCCCTTCCTTGGCAAAATGGGCATTTTCTACCAAATCTTTTTTGCCGTACAAATCGTAAGTTCTTTGGATGAAAGGGAATTCTAATTCGGGAACTGCGAGTGTCCAGTCTTTTCCGTCGGACACAATCAACTGTGGTTTTGGCGCCATCATTGCGGAGATTTCGGCATTGTTGGTTCCATTACCGCAAAGGTGGATTCCGCGACCGCTCTCGCACGGACAACCTCCCGAAAAATGCGAGGAAACCATCACCACGGGAGCCGAAACCGTGATTCGATCATCTAAAGCGGCCAAAAACATCGTGTGCGAACCTCCGCCAGAACCGCCCGTAACGCCAACTCTTGAAACATCGGCATTTTTTATGGTGGCCAAATAATCCAATAATCGGATTCCGCTCAAGACCTGAACGGTTGAAGCAATGCTGTTTCGGTGCGTTTCTTCGGGAAATTGCAATAGGGATTCGCCCCAGGCAAACAGGTCGTAACTTACTACGATTGCTCCCATTTTGGCCATTATGGCGCAACGGTATTGTTCGTCTTTTCGGTATCTTCCATCGCCGAAATGTCCATCTGGCGTTAAGATAATCGGTGATTTTTTGTTTAAAGGATACGGTTTGTAAATCGATCCTGTTGTGTAAACGCCCGGAAGAATTTCCAACGCAATGTTCTCAACGCTGTAATCTTTATAAATTCTTTTTGGTGTTAAGATTGGTTTTGATTTGGGTGTTGGCGGTGCTTTGTCCAAACCAAAAGACGTGATCATACAGGCTTTTATTTCTTTTTTGCGTGCTTCCCAATCAGAAACATTAGAATATAAAGTAGTTAAATAATCCAAACGCTCTTTTCCTTTATCAATGGAAACTTTATGGTTTTCATATTTTCGGATTTGATATTTTCCGTCCGGCTGTTTGAAATACGTCAACTCAAAAGGGACTAAAACATTTGCCAGAGACACTTCTAAATTTCCTTGCTCAATTCGCCAATCAGCGTAATCGAGTTCTTTTCCTTTCAATAAACCACGGTCGTCAATTATGGTGATTTTGAAAATGGTTTCAATGTTTTTTATCGTTTCTGAAACCGGTTTTCTAAAATTCGTATCGGATGTGCATTGCGCGTTTGCAAACGTCAATGCGAAGATTGAGATTATTACTGTATATATGTGTTTTACTTTCATCATTATTGTTTATTAACTAACTTAAAATTGAAGGCGGATGACACGGATTCGCTAAAGCGAAGACGCGGATTAAAAACGGATTTTATTTATTTTAAAATTAAAAAATCCGTTTTTATCAGCGTTTTTACGAAGTAAATCCGTGTCATCTGCGTTCTATATTTTCGTTCTATATTTTGCATTCTATTGTATATTTTCCTGAACCTAATTTCAAATTTTTAGTCGGTTTTCCGTTGACTTTTATTTCTGAATTATTGGTGATTGGCAATTTTATGGTCGCTGATGTATTCACAGGAATGGCAACTTTCAGGATTAATTTTCCGTCTTTCTTTTCCCAGGCCGATGCAATATTTCCGTAAATAGATTGGTACGTTGCTCTTACAAAAGTCATATCGCCCACGATTTCCGGCTGAATAAAGAAATGTTTGAATCCTGGATTTTGATTATCGGGAATGATTCCGGCCAGACTTTGGTAAAACCATTCTTCGATTTGTCCCATCATAAAGTGATTCCACGAGTTTCCTTTTCGCGGATCCCATTGTTCCGTCAGAGTGGTCAGGCCAAATTTAATCTGAAAACCATAACCCGGCGCATCGTAATGATTGTTCATTTTGTACATCGTTTCGTTTTCGCCGTTTCGTGCCAAAGCCTGAAATAAATAACGGTTTCCAACATCGCCTGTGGTTAATCGGTCACCTTTGGCTTTGATATCGGCTAATAAATTCTGCATTACTGCCGATTTATGTTGCGGTTCTACGATATCCATAAAAATTGGAACGGCATTGCTAAACTGACTGCTGGTTCCGTATTGCTTTGTTTCTGTATTAAAAAATTCCTTGTTGAAAGCGTTTTTAATATCCGAAGTCAAAGTTTCATATTTCGTAATATCTTCCGTTTTATTCAATAGTTTTGCCGCTTTTGCAACTAAATTCGCTCCATAAAAATAATGAGAAGTTGCCGAAAGCGCAATCGGGCTGTTTTTGGAATAACCCGCCGAATGGGTTCCGTAATCGTACCAATCGCCCAATCCGTGGGAAACGATATGATTGGTGGCTTTGGTTCCTAAATAATCGACATATCTTTTCATTACGGGATAATATTTCTCGATTAATGAAGCATCGCCATAATATTCGTAATACATCCACGGCAAAATTACACCTGTAGCTCCCCATTCCGGAGAATCGGTGAAATCGCCTCCAAAAACTACATATTCGGGAACAATGGTTGGAATTAAACCGTTATCTCTTTGCGAATCCGAGATGTTTTGCATCGTTGCTGGAATAAAACTTTCGAGATTATAATTGAACAATAATCCCGGTCCATTTAAGTGAATTTCTTCGAGCCAGCCTAATTTTTCGCGTTGCGGACAATCGGTAAAAACACTTTGGAAATTACTTTTTATAGCGTTGTTAATCAGTAAATGTGTTTTATTGAAAATATCATTTGAAGATTCGAAAGTCCCTGCTTCACCTGCCGAATTGTAAATAAAATTTGATTTTAAGTCTAACAAAGTCGGAAGATTTTCGTCCTTGATTTTCTTGTAATTGATGTTTTCAATCTGAACGTACTGATAACCGTAATAACTGAATTTCGGTTGCCATTCTTCAATGCCTTCGCCTTTCAAAGTATAATCGTAATAATACGGTTTTCCGGTTTTTCCCTGTCCGACCGTTCCGTCTTCATTTAAACTTTCCCCTACCCAAACACGAACGGTCTGTCCTTTTTTTCCTTTGACTTTTATGGTGGTAAATCCCGAAAGATTTTGGCCCATATTGAAAATATAAAAGTTAGGTTTCAGTTCTTTTGCTTCCTTAACTCCATATTGTTTTTGAACTGTAATTGGTGTTGTAATCTGTGGTCTCAAAATACCTTTTGGAGCCTCCTGAACAACTACTTTTTTCCAGGTCGAATCATTAAAATCTTTATTGTTCCAGCCTTTTTGTTCCAGATTCGCGTTGTAATCTTCTCCTCCAAAAATACTATTGTAAGTAATCGGACTTTTGCTGTATTTCCAGCTTTCATCGGATTTTATGATTTCCTCCGCGCCGTCTTTATAAATCACTTTCATTTTGAAAAATAAAGTCGGTGGACCAAAACTTACATAAAATTTCGAATAGCGTTCGGCAAGCGTGTTGTACATTCCGTTGCCTAATAGAACGCCAATTACATTTTCTCCGATTTGCAGTTCCTTCGCGTTCAATTCATACGTATTAAAATTAACGGTTTTGTCGTAATCTGTCCATAAAGGAGCAAACTCACTATTGCCGATTTTCTTTCCGTTAATCGTCAGTTCATAATGTCCTAAACCTGAAATGTAAACTACCGCTTCCTTGATTTCTTTTTTTACTTCGAAAGGCTTACGCAACATAATACTTCTGCACGACAATGAATCCGAAGCATTGATCAAAGCATCTTTTTTCTGTCTGTTGAAAGTGGCTGTATGGTAATTTCTACCTTCCGGTAAATGGCTGTTGGCTTTTGTAATCGCACCAATCCAGACTGGATTCAAATCTGATGCTAAAGGTGACATTCTGAACAAAGCTGTTTTGCTCCAATTGGATGCCTTGCCTTTTTGATTCCACACTTTGACTTTCCAAAAATATTTGGTTTCGCTTTTTAGCGGAGTTCCGCTGTAAGTAATTTGAAGATTTTTCTCTGAATTTACTCTTCCGCTGTTCCAGATATCGCCGTTGTCCTTTTTTAGATTTTCTTCCGAAGAGGAAACCAAAATCTGATAACCTATTTGTGAGGCATAAAATTCTTTTGAAACCAACTGCCAGCTTAATCTTGGCTGATTTTGAATTACTGCCAATGGGTTTTCTGTCATTTCGCATCTTAAATGCTCAGCAGAAATTTGTCCATTCGAGATGAAAGTTATCAGAAGACAAAAGAGGAATACTATTTTTTTGAAATTCTTCATTTTTTATTTTTTGCACGCAGATTCAGCAGATTGGGCAGATTTATTTTTTAATCTTTAAATATTTCAATCTTATAATTTCTTTGTGACCAATGATTTAATATTAAAAACTGCTTCTGGAATTAATTTCCCTGTATCTGGTAAATCTGTAAAATCTGGTGTATCAGGTTCTGTGTCGGCATTTGGTGTGTAACGCTGATTGCCTGTGCGGAACATAATGCGTGAAATACCATCAACCGGAGCATAGAATATTTTGTTGGTTTCTTTGCCGTCATTCACTTTTACGGTGTAGGAACGGGAAGTTACATCTAATTTAACTGTAATTGTATAGTCTTTTCCGGCTTCGTATTTTCCAATTCCGCCGTGACGGGCACCGTGTTTTACTTTTATTTCTCCATCCGAATCGAAAATGATGCGAATCGCAGGCAGTCCTTGTTTGTTTTGGAATTCCACCTGCAGTAAACCGTGATTATTTTGTTCCGGTTTTACGGTGAAAGTCGCTTCCATTTTTTGTGCAAACGGAATCACACGCTCGGCACGGGAATAGTCAAAAAAGTCCTGATCTCGTAAAGTCAGCCATTTTTTACCGTCTGTTTTCTTTTCGATTTTGGTGGATGCCCAGGATAAATCGTAGGTATTCCATAATTTTAATTCTTCTCCGTTTGGCAAATCGTTGAAAACATCATTGGCGTTTTCTTTTACTTCGCTGGTCACAGGAACCGGAACAGAAGCCACCCAGATATCTTCTTTGTTGACACTGTAACTTACCCAAAGTTTTCCATCCGGCGGAGTTCCGTCTCCTTCATTTATTCCGCGAACGTATTGTGGCCCCGCCGATTTGTAGTTTCCGCCATAACGCATCGGACTTACTTCACCGTGAACCAATAATAAATCTTTGTAATTCAGTCCGTCGTCGCTGGTGGATATTGCCAATGGCCAACGGTATTCTGACGGATTATAAACAGTTGCATAACGGTTATCAGACGTTTTTTGTCCCCAGATTTTAGCGTTGCTGTTTACAAATCCAGGTGCTCTTAATGGAGTGTATTCCCATGTTTTTCCGTTGTCTTTACTTAAGGAGGTCAAAGCAAATTTCCATAAACCAACTACGTTTCCGTTTGGTAAATGGTAATAATTGAATGCTTTGTATTGTTTTTTTAATGGAATCAAAGCGTCATCGCGATCAGCTTCTTCAACCCATTGTTGCATCAGTAAAGGTTTTGACATCAGCTCATCGCAGGCTTTGATGAATTTTTTGTCTTTGCTTTTGGTGTAAAATGGAAAAGTCGTTGGCAACGGATTTCCGGTTTTATTGTATCGGATAAAATATATTGGTCCATAAGTTCCGTCTTTGTAAATCTCTCTGATTACACGACCAATTCCTTTTCCGTCATTCGGGTCGTCTTTTTTGTCTAAGGCAACTCCGTAATAACCGGTTGCCAGTAATCTGTTGTCGGAGGAAACATAGAAACCCATTCGCTGATGCATAATCGCATCGATATTTTTCGCTACGCCTTCTACTCCTTCTTTTTTGAATCCGTCAGGAACGTGATAAATTGGAAAAAGTACTGCTGGTTTTGTCCAGTTTACTCCGTCTTTGGAAGTCATCATAAAAGTCTGGCTCGGCGGAATGTGTTCTCCAGACGGGTCGCTTAAATAATGCAGGTAAAAAGTATTATTCCAATACGCCATCATCGACTGGTGGTTGTAAGTCCAGCCAAAACCGTCTGCTTTTTCAGGATGTTCACGGCTGGCGCGCATAATCTGCGTTGCGTGAACACCCACTGCCGGACTCAATTGCCCGTGGTGGTAATCGATATTGGAAAGTGTTTTGCCTGTATATCGAATCGTGTCATTTTGTGCCAATGCAGAAGTTACTGCTCCGCAAGTCAAAAGAACTGCTGACGCGGTTGCGATATTGGTTTTTATGTTTTTAAATGCAATCATTGTCTTTAATATTTTGTTTCACGCAGATTTTACAGATTTTGGCTGATTAAAGCAGATTTATATTTTAAAAAATCTGCCTAATCTGCTTTAATCTCTTTAAAATCTGCGTGAAAAAATTACTCTCGCACATTGCTTCGCCTGTTCGCTTTCGCTCGGGTCTGCAGATTTAGCAGATTATTTTTTATTTTCTTTCTATCAATCCTTTTAAAACGGCTGACGAAATTGTTGTAATCGTTCCGTGTTTATGTCCTTCGGGCAATTTTATTTTTGAGGAAACATCTTCAAAATTTACAAAATCTGATGTGCTTAAGGCTTTGTAATTTTTGGATCCGTAGTTGTCATAATACAGCAACCAGTTTTTACCGACTTTCACAACTGTTGGGCCTTCTGATAAATATTCCGTCAAGGGTTTTGATCTTTTTTCGAATGGTCCTAAAGGCGATTTACCGAAAGCAACTTCTATGTTTCGCATGGGTCTCGTGTTATCTTTTAAAACCAAAACGTAATCCTTTTTGCCTTTTTTCACAATCACACAATCGATGACGCTGAAACCGGGATCATAGTATAATTTGGTATCCGAAAAGGTTTTGAAATCCTTGGTGGTTACGTAATACATACGGTGATTGTTTTTCTCGTCTTCTACTCCTTTTTCGAATCGGAATGGAATTGTCGAAGCCCAGATAATGATGTATTCATTTTTGACATCATCATAAAAAATCTCGGGCGCCCACACGTTTACGACTTCAGGTTCGTGTTTCATTACTGGAATATATTCTTGTTTTGACCAATGGATCAAATCTTTGGAACTGGCATAGCCGAAACCATTTCCGCCTTTCCAGTCGGTTGTCCACACCATATGATAGGTTCCGTCTGCACCTTTTGTAATGGAGGGATCACGCATAATTTTGCTGGCTCCGATTTCGGGTTTTAGGAATGATCCTTCCAAACCTTTCCAGTTGTAGCCGTCTTCGCTGTAGGCGAGATACAAACCTTCGGTAGCGGGTTCCCTGAAAGAGCTGAAAAGGAAAATTTCTTTCTTTTTCTGGGAATAGCTTACTGCGAAAAGTGAAAGCGTTAGTATGATGAATATTTTTTTCATGTTTTCTTATTAAACACAGATTTCACTAATTATCACAGATTCTACTTTATTCATTTAACTAACCCAAAACTTTACCGCAAAGATTCGCAAAGGTTTACGCAAAGAAGCGCTAAGCTTTGTATTCCTCATATTTTAGTGTCATTTTTTATTTGTATCAATTAATTTGTGCTAATCTGTGAAATCTGTGTTATATTATTTAATCTATTCTGTAATTGCTTTTTTATCCAGGTCTTTTCCTTTTTTCACAACTGTGGTCACATTGTTGAACACATTGTTTTTTAGGAAGATATTTTTCGTGTCTTTTCCGTTTGCTTCGATGAAAATATCGGTGGCGTTGAATGGAAAATTGTTGTTGATCATAATGTTCGAGGCGTTGTCGATTTTGATAACCGGAACTCCTTTTATCGGTGTCGATGAACCTACATTGTCCAGAATCAGGTTTTTGGAATCGCTGATTTTGAAAGAAGAACCCACGGTTGCGTTGACTTTTACGTCGTGAAATTCTACATCGGTCGCCGTGTTTATGGTGAAGCCTTCCTTGCCATCCATATTGATGTTGGAGAACGTGATGTTCTGGATTGGCATTTCAACGATTCCGCGAACGAATCCGGCTTTGTTGACATTTCCGCCCGTAACGTTGCTGATGTGGATGTTTCTGAAAATCGGCGTGCGCTCGGAAACGGGCTCTACGGGATTGTCTTTGTCGTAGAAAAGATCGAGAATAATGGCTTCTTCTTTGATGTTTTTCATTACGATATTGTCGACGCGAATGTCCTCGACCACTCCGCCACGACCACGAGCGGCTTTGATACGGATTCCACGATCGGTTCCGTCAAAAACACAGTTGGATATCGTGATTTTTTTGATTCCGCCTGACATTTCGCTTCCGATTACGACACCACCGTGACCGCTTAACATCGTACAATTGGTGATCGTCACATTTTCGGTTGCTTTTCCGTATTTACGGCCGTCTGCATCGCGACCCGATTTGATGGTGATACAATCGTCGCCCACGCTGATGTGGCAGTTTGAAATGTGTACGTTGGTGCAGGACGAAGGGTTGATTCCGTCTGTGTTTGGGGAATGCGGATTGTTAATTGTGATTCCGGTTACAGTTACATTGTCGCAAAATTCAGGATTTATGGTCCAGAAAGGCGAGTTTTTGAAGGTTACGCCTTCGATTAAAATATTTTTGCAATTGTAGGCCTGGAAAAAAGAAGGTCTGAAAAAGTGTTTGTCAATCGTTCTTTTATAGTAAGGTTCGTAAACGATTCCTTTGTTTTGCTCCGTCCACATTTTTTGGTATTTGGTTTCCGGAATCGGACCTTTTGCAGTTTCGATTCGGTACACTTCATTCCACCACGCTTTTCCTTGTCCGTCGATTACGCCTCTTCCTTTGATAGTGATATTTTCGACATCTTTGGCATAAAATAATGGGGAGAACGACTGCATCACGATGCCTTCGTAACGCATTTCTACATACGGAAGATAGTCGTCAAAATTCTCTGAAAATTTCAAAAGAGCGCCTGAATCCAAATGGATGGTGATGTTGCTTTTTAGTTTTAAAGCGCCTGTTAGGTATTCCCCGGCTGGAAAAAATATGGTTCCGCCTCCGTTTTTAGATGCTTTTTCTATGGCATTCTGAATGGCTTCGGTGCATTTTATTCCTTTGTTGTTTCCGCCTTCGTTTAGGATGTTTAGCCAGCCGTCATTGGCGAAAGCGGTGTTTAGTCCTGTGATGAAGAAGAGTACTATTATGATGTTTTTTATTTTCATAGTGTTGCTATTTTTGGCTCTCGCAGATTTAGCAGATTGTGCGGGATTTTTTATCTGCTTGATCTGCTAAATCTGCGAGAGATATTTATTCTCATTTTTGTCATTTTTATCGAATTTCGTTTGTGATTTCTCCTTCGTCGAAATGACAAGATTGTGTTTACATTACTTTGAACTTAAAATCAAAACCCAGTCGTTTCCGTCTTCTTTTTTGCCGGAAGGCTGGAATTCCTTTTTTCCTTTATTATCAAAAATTCCAATCTGTGTTTTTTCTCCATTCCTTGGGTTGTACCAGGTTGCGGTTACTTTATCTCCTGAAATTTTACCCATATTCACGGTAATCTTTCTTCCTGTATAGGTGTAAATCAAAGCATAATCATTTCCTCTTGTTGCCACCTGATAATCGTATTTTTGACCTTGATTGACCACTAATGACTGATCCGGAACTCTTTCTAAATACGGAAATTCCAACATCAGATTTTTAATATGTATCATTTGTCCTGCTCCCGGCGCATTGATAGCGTCATTCCACAATTCTTTGTTTCCGTAGGCCGGATTGTCACCTTTTCTGAACATTTGCATTACGGCATTGTGTCCGTAGGTGTAACCCGCTCCTCCTGCGAAAACCGACCAGTATCCGTAACGACGTACATCATTGGCAGTCCATTTTGGCTGTAAGGTATCGTGCAGACCGTGTGGAATTCCTTCATACGATGGTTCTCCGTCTAAGGTTGGTTTTGTTGGTTTTAAATCCCAGTCTCTTTGAACGAATTTATAATTGTCTTCTTTGAATGAATTTTTCAAAGTATCCTGATCGTATCTTCTGTGTCCTGATTGGAACATATTGAAATCCAGCCAGCTTGCATTATGATAATTCTCTGATGAATCGGTTCTTCCGAATGGATGAAATGTTACTAATTGATCCGGATTACTGGTTTTTAAAACACTTCCGAGTGCGTTCCAGATGTCCTGAAATTTATCTCCGTAGGTATCGCCACCGTTCAGCCAGATTATATTGGTTCTTTTTTTATATCGGTCTGCTAAAAACTTGGCGTATTTTTCAACATCCGCTTTCGTTACTTTGCTTTTAGCACTGCTAATATTAGTTCCCCAAACCGGAACCATTGCCAGATAGATTCCGTTTTTTTGTGCTACTTCCAAAGTATAATCTATATGGTCCCAGTAATCGTATTCGGGAGCATTGTTTGGGTCGTTGCCCGGTGACGTAATTTGATGTGACAAATTATCATTCATTAATGCCTGATCGCCATACGCATTTACAGCATTCACATTATGCAAAACCATCACCTGAACGACATTGAACCCTTTTGCTTTTCTGTCTTCCAAATATTTAACAACACCTTCTCTGTCCAATTTTCCGAATGTCAGCCAGCCTGTATCGCCTAACCAGAAAAAAGGTTTTCCGTCTTCGGTAACAAAATAGTGCTGATTTGGGGAAACTTTAAGTCTAGGCAGGTTTTTGGATTGCGAAAAACCGGTTTGTGCTGTCAACATCAGGCTTATGCTCAGGGCGAATAGGTATTTCAGGTTCATTTTATTTTTATTTTGAATTATGTTTTTGTTTTTTTATTTTTTTGCCACAGATTAGAAGGATTAAAATGATTTCTTTCTGGTCTGGGTATTTATTTTTTCTCGCAGATCTTGCAGATAAAGCAGATTTAATTCTTAATTCTTGAATAATAAATCTGTGTTAATCTTTGTAATCTGTGGCTAACTTTTTTTCACTACGAATAATACTTTTTCTTTGATTTCAGCTTGCGGAATTACGACTTGTTTCCCTCCGCTGATATTTGCTTTTTTGGTGATATTCCCATTGGAAGCATTGATTGTATATACTTCGAAAGTTCCTTTGTAATTTGATAAATCGATCGAAACATCCTGATCGTTTTTCAGATAAAAAAGATAGGCATTCCCTTTATTTTCAAGCTTCCAAAGCTTGTCTGAAAAAGTAGTTCCTTCTGCAAACTTCATACCAGTAAGAGCGGAATGAAAGGCAGAAAGTTCAATTTTTGGAACATTCGCCAAAGAGGCTCCTGCCATTAAAGCCGGCCAGCCAAACCGTGGTGCTCCCATTGTGGAATACAACACTGCTTTTTCCGGATATTTTTCACGGTATTCACGAACTGCTCTGTAAACCTGATCGTCTGTTTCTTTTCCGGTTTTGATTTTACGTGCGTGCTGACGCGGTGCTAAATTTTTTCCGCCTTCCGGAGCATACAGCGTTCCGTCTTCTTTGTAATACCAATATCTGATATCAATTACGTCAACAGTTTTGGATCTTACTTCGTCATTTAGAATAGCATCCTGAACATCTTTTGTGGCACTCAAAGCGATTTTGGATTCATTTTGATGTGTTTTTTCATAATTAGCTATCACATCAATCCAAAATTGCATGAATGCTAAAGGACCTGTGTATTCAGCACTTGTGAGTTGCAAAACATTAGCATTGTCTTTGAAATTTTCGATGTTTTTTTCAATGAATGCTACGTGTAACTTTCGTATATCAGCATTTTTTACATCATAAAACTGCTCGGCAAGAAAAATTCTTTTGTCTCCTGCATAAGGCGGTGGTTCCGGTAATCCTGTCGTATTGATATTATTGGCTGGACGCCAAGGGGAACTTGCCCAATGTGCTCCGGCTTCTAAAATATTATGTTGAAAATAGGCTTCGTTTAGCAACAGCTTATTTTTTTGACCTGCTAATTCGGCAAAGGTTTTCAATCGGTTCCAATACCAGGCATTGTATCGGGTCAAATCGTACTTGCTCAGATGATCCCAGGCAATTTCCTGTCCGCTTCTGTCGAAAGGCTGTTCGTAGAAAGGCGCCCAAACATCGGCATCCATTCTTCTGATTCGTTCGTGGTCTGCCATTCTTTGCTCGTACCACAATCCGTAATTATGGTCGATCGCCGATTTATTATTTTCGACTAAATAGTTTACGGTTTCTTCCAAGTTATCTGTATAACCTAATCCGTAATGTCCCGGAACAAATCTTGTAATATGCGGTCTTGATTTTGCAATTTCAGATTCACGCAAACTTCCTCTCCACCACGGTACGTCTACAACTTCTCCAGTAATTACTCCTTTTGAAGTGGTTAATAATCCATTGGTTAAAGTAATTTTATCGGTATTGATATTCGTAACTGCATCGGCTTTTACTTCGTCGATACGTTTTGCTTTGGCATAATCAACTCCAATAGGATTTCTTATTGATGCTTTAGTAATAAATTCTTTTAAGGTTTCGTTTAATTTGTAAGCTTCGGCTGTTAAGGCTGTGGCTTGTTCAATTGTTGGACTTGAAGAAGGTTCTGAACCTAAGTCCATAATTTGAGCCTCCATAGGTAATTTGCCCAGACGCTGTTCCAACAATGCATAAAATAAACTTCTTGGACTAATGTAATTGTTTACATCTTTCCAGTGTCCGTTTCCTGCCCATTGCGCCCATACTCCAAAAGCCCAGTTGTTGGCTGTTGGCGGACTATAATTTTCTATTTTGGATGCAGAAGTTTCCCAGATAACGCTATTGGCAACATTCCAGCCTAAACCTCTTCCGTCTTGTTCTTTGTTTTTGAAACTGATGGCGTTTCCGTCAATTAAAGAAACATCAAAAAGGATTCCGGTTGCCCAGCTTCCGACAGAACCGCTGAAACTGTATGGCAGATGTGATTCGCATTGCAAAAAGACATTGGGTCCTGCTGTAGCGTAACCTCCAACTACAAAATCATTGTATCCGAATTCAGAATAGCATCTTTGAAATAAAGTCTGCTGTCCTTCTGTATAAAACGTATTTCTTCTGTGTGCTGCTATTTCCGAAATTGGATTCAGAGAAAGACAATCTTCAACTGTAATTCTTTTGGCTGTTTTTAAAACCGAAACAGCTCCGCCTGCAAATTGTTCAAAATTGACTTGTCGTACCCAAACATCTTCAGCGTTTTCAACAGAAATTCCTGTCCAACGGTGCTGCTCATCTTTGGGATTTGTTGTATCATATTCTGATTTCAAAGTCAGGTTCTCTACACCTACATTACTAATTCGGCCTGACCAAATATAATTTACTACAGTTGATTTTGACAATTCTTCGTCTAAAGCATTCGTTAAAGGTGCATCAATCGTAATTTTATTTCCCTCAACATTTGTAATTTCCCTGTCTGCACGAATCACGAAATCATCGGATTTCCAGCCAATCCAGCCACTTTCTCCACCAAAATCATTCATGGATAAAAGGTCAATCCATTTTTTTGTGATTGGTGTATTGATTACTATATGATCTCCTTTTTTGAGATTAGTTGCATTTTTTAGGATTAAAATAGTTGCTCCTAATGGCGTGTAATTTGCATCTAATTGGAATGTTTCCTTTAAAAGCTGATTATTAATTCCGCTAATATTGACAATTGCTTTTCTGTTAGTTGTGGTTCCTAAAAGTATTGTTCCGTTGCTTCCCGAACCACTTCCTCTTAGTACAATTCCGCTTTCCTTAATATTAATTTCACCCGATACTTTGAAGGTTCCTTTGTCTAAAAGTACGGTCCCTTTAAAACCGTTTTTATCTGCTTTTAATTTGGCAACATAATCAATTGCTGATTGAATTATTTTTGTGGCATCACCATCAATATGGGGTACAAAAACTTTAATCGCAATATTAGGAATCACAACAGCAGAAGCTTTATACCCCGCATACGAAAAATCAGGAATCTGGTTTCCTTTTGCGTCAGCGGTGCGTTCCAGTTTTCCTTCTTTGGATTTTGTAATATCCGGAAATGTGGTTTGTGCTTTAATATTGACACTAAAGAAAATAACAAAGCAGGATAAAACGAGTAAATCCTGTTTTGTTATGATATTTTTGAGTTGAATAAAATTCATTTAATTTTAGATTTCTAGAATTTATATTTTCTACAATTCTGTCATTTCGACGAAGGAGACCCGAGCGATTGCGAACTGGCGAAGCAAATCGCATCCCATATTCCACAACGGTGCGTTTCCTGCTAGTGTGATTTCTCCTTCGTCGAAATGACAAACTTTGAACTTATTTTATTATCGAAATTTAAAACTTTACTGCAATAGAACTTTCGATAAAGTATCCTTATTATTTTCAGGTTTTGTCCAGTCTGTTTTAGTGTTTGGATCAATTCCGTTAAAATATTTCTCTAAGTTAGTATATCCGTCTCCGTTTGCATCTTTGTTCGCATCGGAAGCATCTTTTGGATCCAGACCAAATTTCTTTTCCCAGGCATCCGGAATACCATCATTATCAGAATCTTTATAGGCTTTTCCTTTGTATTCCGGATAACCTCCCACCTGATTCGGATGTGTAATAATTCCTTTTTTGTATGAATCCGCAGGTAATCTTCTTTTTATAAATTCCTTACCAATTGTATTTTCCAAACCGTCTTTTACTTCAATTTTTCCGGTACGAACCTGTTTAACGATTCGTTCATCAACAGCATCACGTTTCGGCAAAGTCGCTCCTGCATTTTCCAACACAAAATTATAAGCCAGTTCTGCTTTCATAATGGTAATTGGTGGCGTTGCGAAAGCCTTATTTTGTTTAATTTGTGCCAAAAAGTCTTTGGTTATTTCAGGTGACAAATCTTCTAATTGTACTCCTCCGTTCCAGTTATCAGCCGTTACTTCAGGAGAACCCACTATATAATTTCCATCAACAAAGGCTTTTCCGTACTGTTTTGGACTAATATAACCTGATTCCGGTTTGATGATTCTATAGCGAATCGGCTGATCGGTTGGCGTGATTGGTCCTGGTTTGAAATAATTATTGATAATATTGTATTGTGAACGATAATCACCACCATCCAGAGTACGGTTCCACCAATTGAAAACGACATTATTCACAAAGTTAAAACTTCCGTACATTCCAACCGAGGCATTTCTCGAAATATTATCGGCCCATAAATTGCGGATAAACATACTATTTAAACCGCCGATAGTACTTCCGAAAGCGTGATTGTAAGTATCCAGACCTTCTGACGAAATGGTATTCTGAATGGTCACATTAACGGCCGGCAGTTTCTCTAATTTTGATTTTTCATTTACCTGAAACTGATGACGGTATAACGAAATATTTTCGTCTAATCCCCAGCTCATGGAGCAATGATCGATAATTACGTTTCCGATTACATTTCCTCCCAAAGCATCGTCACGACGGGTCACTTCGGTTTCTCCGCGGCGAAAACGCATATAACGGATGATAATGTCATGGGTATCTAATAAAACAGATTCTCCTGCAACGCAAATTCCGTCACCCGGAGCAGTTTGTCCCGCAATTGTGATGTAAGGCGCACGAACGGTAATTGGTTTTTGAAGGCGAATGATTCCCGAAACGTTAAATACTACAGTACGAGCTCCTACGGCTTCCAGCGCTTCACGAAACGTTCCTTTTCCGCTGTCTTCTAAACTTGTAACAACAAATATTTTACCGCCACGACCTCCCGGCGTTTGTGCTCCTCCACCCATTGCACCCGGAAAAGCAGGAATATCAGCGTTTACCAAATCTGTTGGCAATGAAGCCCAAGGCACATAAGGACGTCCTTGCAAAGATTCGGCTTTGATGATGTGTTCATTAGCTTTCCAAATCTGATCCAAACGCTCACTTTCGGCTTTCATCATAAGATCAGTTTTTTCCTGAAGCGGTTTTGGAATATCAGGATACTGAGCATAAGCTGATGAAAAAACAGAACAAAAGGAAGCTGCTATGATTGTTCTTCTAAGGACGGTCTTTTGGAAATTGTTTTGCATGAGTGTTTGGTATGAAATTATAAGTTAGAAAACCCGTTGGGTGTAATTAGTTTTTAATGATAATTTTTCGTCAGTTCGAGTGAACCCGATTTTTCATCGGGATTGTATCGAGAACAGAAAATTAGTATTAAAAACGGTTCTCGATACATTTTTTGTTCCGTTTCTCTACACAAAAAACACTCGAACTGACGTTTTTAATAATTACACCCAACGGGTTAGAAAAGTTTGACACTGTAATTTACAAAAGGTTTAATTTAAAAATGTTAAAATTACACTTATAAAAAAAGTCATGACTATTCCTTCTTTTTATTTTTCTCTCTTTCTGCAATACGTTTATTCCAGCCTTCACGTTCTTTGGTCAAATCATAACCTCGTTTAGAAAGGTAATTGTTTATTCTTCCTTTGTATTTACCAAACCAGGCATGCTTTTCTTTGGATGAACCACCATCCATAGCAAGTTCACGGGCTTCAACCAATGCTTTATAGATATATTCTTTTTCCTCTTTGGTCAAAGTAGGTATCATGTCGTTATAGGCGGTCACCGTTACAGGAAGCACCCCATAAGTCATTCCGTCTTTTACTTCAGTTATTTTGGCTTCGTTTAACTGTGTTCCTAATTTTTTCAGATAGGATTTGTGCAGTTTGTCAATTGATTTGTCAGCATTAGTTTTTAGTTTATCAATTTTCTTGTTTTGCTTTTCTTTGGCTAAACTGCTATCGTCTTTTACTTTTTTGATTTCAGTATCTCTAGCGTCCTGAATTTTGCTCAAATCACGAAACTGCTCTGCAATAATATTGGTTACAGCGGTTTCTTTTTGTTTGTTATTCAAGGCTAATTTTTCGACAATTTTACTTGCTCTTTCATTGCTAACCTTTATATATTCCGGGACTGCATATTGTTGTGCGCTTAATTTGCAAAAAGCAAAAAGTAAAAACAATACACCTAATTTCTTAATTGAATTCATTTTATTTATTTTTTAGTCTAAAGTCAAAGGTCATAAAGTCGAAAGTTTATCTCAAACTTTATGACCTAACTTTACTTTTATTTTAAATCTAACAAAGGTCTAACCAATGTTTCTTTGTTATTGGCTAAATCTGTCCAGTCTACTTTGATTGCCGGATTTACACCGTTGATGTAGTCTTCGATATTAGAATAACCGTCCCCATTTAAATCCTTTTTAGCATCGGATGGGTCTTTTGGATCCAAACCGTATTTTTTCTCCCATGCATCCGGCATACCGTCTTTGTCTGTATCAACATAAGCTTTTCCTTTGTATTCAGGATATCCGCCAACTTGTGAGATATCCGTGATGATTCCCTGCTTGTATGAATCCATCGGTAAACGACGGTGTTCAAATTGGTAGAATGTTTTTTTCTCTAATCCTTTTGCGTATTCCGGAACTCCTGTTTTTACAGTTCTAACGATTCTTTCGTCCACTTTGTCTCTGATTGGCAAAGTCGCCCCTGCATTTTTCAAAACGTATTCATAAGCTTCATCGGCTTTCATGATCTTAGAAAACCATGGCATTGGAAAAGGCCTGTCGCTTTTCATTTTATCGAAATAAGTTTTAGCCTCATCATAGCCCATTAATTCGCCTTTTTTGTTTTCGATCTGAATACCGCCATCCCAATTGTCTTTGGTTACTTTTTCGTTATTGTTAACGATGTTTCCTGTTACGTACGCTCTACCGAAAACCATATAAGGCAATTTGCTTCTTCCTGATTCCGGTTTTAAGATTCTGTAGCTGATTGGCTGAGACAAATCAGTTACTGGACCCGGTTTGTAAAAATTGTTAATGATGTTGTAATTAGCGGTATAATCACCTCCGTCTGTTGATCTGTTGTACCAATTGTACACGACATTATTTACAAAGTTGAAGATTCCATTCCAGCCAATTGAAGGATTTCGGCCGGCATTGCTAGCCCACATATTTTTCATGAAAGAGCAATTCTCTCCACCTAAAGTACTTCCGAAAGCATGGTTATAAGTATCCAAAGCTTCTCCGAACAAACTGTTTTGAATAGTGATGTTTACCGTTGGTTTTTTTTCATCCGGATAACCTGCACCCGGACTGTACATGTGTCGGTACATAGACATATTTTCATCTAATCCCCAGGTTGCAGAAACGTGGTCAATCATGATATTTCCAACTGGGTTTCCTCCAATGGCATCATCACGACGTCCTACGAAAGTTTCTCCTCTGCGGAAACGCATGTGCCTTATAATAACATCATGTGTATCAATCCATACAGATTCTCCGGCTACGCAAATTCCGTCTCCAGGAGCAGTTTGTCCTGCAATAGTAATGTAAGGTGCGCGAATAATTAACGGACTCTTGATTTTGATAATTCCCGATACATTAAACACAACGATTCTGGCTCCACCCTGCTCACAAGCTTCACGTAAAGTTCCCGGTCCACGGTCTTCTAAGCTTGTTACCACATACACATTTCCGCCACGACCTCCAAAAGTGTACATACCTCCTCCTTCAGCTCCTGGAAAAGCAGGTATAGACGCCTGTGGTAAATCGTTCGGTCTTGATGCCCATGGAATGTATGGCTTACCGTGTTTCGCTTCTTCTTCAATTACAACTAATGCTTTTTCCCAGGCTGCATCCGAAAGCTTATTGGCTTCTTCTTTAATTGCTTTTTCCTGTGCCTGTACTTCGGGACTTATTTTTGGGTATTGGGCGAAACATTTCATGCTTCCCAAAAGCAAAAGAGGCAATACAAATAATGCTGAATTTTTCATGTTAATTTTAATTTGGTAATTCTTTTTAAACAAATCACCTGTATCTTTTTGACAGAATACAGGTGAAAAGTCTAAATTTAATGTTAACGTTTTATTAAGATATTAATAAAAATGCCTGAAAATAATCAGGCATTTTTAGTTTGTAAATTTATTCTTGATAATTGAAAGTCCCTGCTGAAGCAGTAGCGCCGTTCCAACCAATAGTTTGTTCCAACCAAGGGTTTGTTGCTAATACATCCTGTCTAAGTCCCATTATGTAATAATTTGTCTTAAAATCTATTTTGACTGGTTGATTATTTACGTGATCTAATGGAGTTAACGGAGGCAACAACTCTGTTTTTACTAAGTTATTTCTGTAAAAAGCTTCTAATTGTACCATTTGAGTACTAAAATCAGGAGCATCAGGATCAACTGAAATACCTGCACGTGCATTTATAAGTGGATCTGCAGATGAAGTTGTTTTAGTTTTATAATCTAAATAATACCCTGTACGTTGTGTTCCGTTCAAAGGAGTTAAACCTAATTTACTACAAGTATTAGCTACAATTCCATTAGGCGCATCATTACTATACAACATCCAGCGTTGAATATCCCAATAACGTTTTCCTTCATAAGCAAGTTCTACCCGGCGTTCATACAAACAAGCCTCTATCGCAGCATACTTACTGCTTAAAGTTCCTATACCGTAATTATTTGCTGATGTAATACCAACTCTTTGTCTAATTTTAGTTAAATAAGATAAGCAATTTGCAATTTCACCTTTAGCAGCATAACATTCTGCAATATTTAATAATAATTCCGCATAACGATATTCAAAAATATCAGTTCCAGAGAATGCGAATGACGATGCATTACTTTCTGCAGGATTAGACATTTTTCGAACAAAAGCAGGGCTATTTTCATTATTATTTCCACTAAAATAAACTCTATTACTATTGTCTACCCAACGATAAGCCCAAACAGTAGGTTGTGCTGCGGTAAGTAAAGAATTAGTATAAGGCCAGTTACTTCCCGAAAAAGCAAAAGTTCGGTAAAAACGAGGATCTCTTCCTTTAAAGAACACAAACTCATCATATCCATTAGCAGTTGTAGGTCTTGAGCCATTTGCCATTGGAAACAAATCAATCATTTCTTTAGGTGCTTCTATAGCTCCACGCCCACCCTGACTTGTCAAGCGTATGCTGCCTTCCCATCCGTTATTAATGTTAACTGCACTACTTGTACTCGCTAACAACTGAACTACAATAGCTTCTTTACAAAATGAATTATTGACTAAAAACATCTCCGACCATTGTTTAGCATTTGTACCAAACAATCCAAATCCATCAGCTGTCAGCTGAGTTTCCGCAGCAAGACCGGCTGCCAAAGCGGCATCCCAACGCTCTGTAGAATTATCCCAGTTTTTATTGAATAAAGGGCTGGCAAATGTCAACAATACTCTGGATTTTTGAGCCAATGCTGCACCTTTTGTAAAACGGCCATAATTAGCTGCATTCCATGTAGGAGGCAATAAAGCAGCTGCAGCATCTAAATCTGCGATAATTTGAGCTACAACTTCAGATACTTTTGCCCGTGGTAATTTAATAGACGGATCTTCTATTGACGGCGTTTGGACAGTAGTAATAATTGGAACACCACCATAAACACGCATCAAATCAAAATACTGAATCGCTCTTAAATAATATACCTGCCCTTTAGCCTCATCACGAAATTTTGCATCTAAACTTGCTCCTTTAACATCTATGTTTTCCAGAAGAGTATTACAGTCACGAATACGCGTATATGGATTATTAGTTATTTTATCTTCCAGCCTTGCTCCATAATAAGCATCTCCATCAGAAGCGTTAACATAAGAAATCGTTGGATTTATTAAACTTTGCATTCCACCAATTTCTTCCGTCAAACGGGAACGGGTATCATTATACAATCCGACAACTGACTTCAATGGTGAATTATAGGCTCTAAAATAATCATTGTATAAGTTATCTACGTACCAGGAAACACGCCCTGGTTGCTCATAGAAAGTTTCATCATCAAGGCCATAGACCCTTTTTTCTTCTAAAAAATTATCACTACACGAAAAACTTACAATCAACACGGATACCAGTGCTAAAATTGAATTTATTTTAATTTTCATAATTACTCTAGTTAAAATTAGAATGAGACATTAAAGTTAATAGCCCAAGTTCTTAATGTTGGATAAGGGACAGAAGAATTATCATACATATTTCTGTACTTATCCGGGTATGGATTATATAAATCCCATAAATTATTTCCTGTTACTCCAATAGTCAAACTTGAAATATTTAAGCTTTTTAATAAATCAGACGGCAAACCATATCCTACAGTTAAATTTCTAACTGTGCAACGGAATGTATCTAACATCCAGAAATCAGAAGGTTTACCATTGTTCTCAAGAAAAGCTGCGCTTGGATACTTTCCATCAACGTTATCTTCTGCATACATATCATTCCAAAAAGTTTCACGAGCCCACATGTTATGCGTTGTACCTGTATTCTGATTAACCATATCAACCAAACGAATTCCTCCCCACGACGTAGCTATTTGTGTACGGGCATAAAACCCTTTGTATTTTACACCTAGGTTAGTTGTAAAACCATAAGTTCTGCTTGAATTAGCCAATTTAGCATAATCCAGACCATCTCGGTCAATTATCCCGTCAGGGCCTGCCTGAGTTCCTGTTGCTGAACTAAACTGACCTCCTAAATCCTGGTAAGCTAACATACCTTTACGCATACCCGACATTTGGTTTATATTCATATAACTAGGGGCTCCTCCAACCGCAGTAGCTCGTTCAGTCAAATAATTCCAATAGTTTAGAATATCTGCATCAGTTCTTAAAATACCATCTCCAGTAGAAGTTCCTTTCCATGTTCTGAACCCCCATTCAGGGAAGAAAAGCGACCTGCCTGCAATCTCCTGATTACTAGATGGATGAGCCAATGCCAATTCAGGGTATCTCTTCACCTCATTATTAGAAAAACCAAAATTCACACCAACATTATACTGAAAATTGTCTTTAATTTTATCACTCCAATTAAGGCTTACTTCCGTTCCCCATGCATCAACAGCAGCATAATTTTCTTCAGCAAATCCACCTCCTACTGAGATTGGAACTCCAACAGTCTCCGTAATTTTAGTTAACATATCCGTAGTTCTGTCATAGTAAAAATCAAAGTTCATCTGCAATCTGTTTTTCAATACATTTACATCAAAACCTAAATTGTGTTTAATCGTTGTATCCCATCCAACATTACGATTAGGATCCACTCTCGGTGTAAGACCTGATCCAAGAGATCCTCCAGCTGGTCCAAATTGCCAGCCTTGATCTGTTTTAATATCATATAATTTTAACCATCTCCACGGATTTATGTTATCTTTTCCGGTTTTTCCGATCGAATATCTAATTTTAAAGAAGTCAACACCAGGAAGTGCTTCCGTAAACCAATCTTCTTTTGATGTAACCCATCCGAATTGTGCAGAAGGGAAAAATCCCCAATAATTTTCAGGTGCAAACTTAGTAGAAGCATCAGTTCTAAAAAGCAATGTCATCAAATATTTAGATTTGTATGCATAATTTACACGTCCCAAATATGACATTGTACCATTTTCTCCTCTTGTAGAGTAAGAATGTGCAGGTGTTAATGTTCCGGCTGTATGATGCGTTCCTGCATAATCAGCTCCGGTGTTTTCATAATACAAACGAGTATTTTTGGATTCATTTTCTGAACGCTCAACAGAAAACATCGCTCCAATCTCATGATTGTCAAATGTTCTGTCATAATTAGCAAAAAAGTTAGTCTGTACGCTACTACTCATATTATTATCATAAAGTACTCTGGCATTACGGATATTCGTATCAATAGAATAAGTAGCATTTGCTCCTACACTTGTTCCTGGTCTCACCAAGTGATTACCCTGAGTATAATAATTTGTACTTCGGGCTAAAGTATATGGCAATTGTACTTGTTCAGCATTCTCGGAATATTGTACCCTGGCATAAGAACCTTTTACTGATAATCCTTTTACAAAAGGAACTTTATAATTCAATGACAAATTCACATTGTATGAAAAGTCTTCATTAACAGATTTAGACCCATTGTCTAATGTGGCAAAATAATTCCATCCGGCTATATTATTATTTATATTCGCACTCCCCATATTACGGTCTGTACGCGGAATTGGAGACATATAATAATTTTGTCCATTTACGGTAGTTTCCCATGGAATATACTGTGGCATATGCAATAACACACCGTAATCTAATCTTTCACCACCAGCTTGTGAACCATAACTTCCATCATTTAAAGTAACTGATTTTACATATGATTTTTCCACACTTGTAGTGTTAGCCGATACAGTTGCAGCAAAATCTAATGAACTGGAAATTTTAGCCGTAATACCAGTACGGAAAGTCCATTTATTATAATCCTGGTTACCTAAATTAGCACCCTGATCCAAATAAGTAGCACCAGCAAAGTAGGTTGCCTTTTCTGTACCTCCAGACACATTCAATGCATGTTTTATCTGGGTAGCCGGTTTCCATGCTTTATCCAACCAATTATAATTTAAACCTTTCATTTCATTTAATTCCGCTTCTGAATAAAGGTTTGCGCCTGCATTTGTTAAATTTTTATCTGTCATGAAACGATTAGCAAAAACACCAAATTCATGAGCATTCATCACTTTACTGTGGCTAATAGCATCATTTACAGCAAATTGCTGTTGGTATGAAAATTTTGCCTGTCCAACCTTACCTCTTTTGGTTTTTACTACAATTGCTCCCTGAGAAGCACGAGAACCATAAATAGCAGCAGAAGCATCTTTCAAAATCGTAATACTTTCGACTTCAGTAGGGTCCAAAAGATTAAATGTTTCCATCGTAGGCTTCCCGGTTTCAGGGTCGACCTGAACCATATCATCTATAACAACCAAGGGATGCGTATAACCTCCATCTTTAGAGAAACTAAAAGTTTGACGAATTTGTATACTAGCTAGATCTCCAGGTCTTCTGCCCCCATCAAGAACTGCTACACCTGGAACTAAACCTCTTAGAGACTCAGATAAACTAGTAGTAGGTAAATCCTGAACATCCTCTGGTTTAATAGTTGCTATCGCACCCGTTATTCTATCTTTCTTCTGAGATCCATAACCCACAACTACAATTTCATTCAATACATTAGAATCTTCCTGTAGTTTAGCGTTAAGATTAGTACGCCCGTTTAAAGGAATTTCCATTTTCTTCATCCCAATAAAAGAAAAAACTAATGTTGCACCAGGCTTTACATTAATTTCATACCTACCACTAAAATCTGTACTTACAGAGTTTTTGGTAGATTTTTCAGTTACGTTTACTCCAGGTATAAGTAAACCTGTGGGATCAGTAACAGTACCTGTGATCTTAATTTGACTGTTTGCAGTTTGAGCATAAGTGACAATGCTCATCAATGCAAACAAAATAAAACTACATCTTTTTATAAGTGCTTGTTTCATAAATCTTTGATTTAGTTAGATTAATAGTTAGGTTAGTTTAGTTATAAAAAACGTATTCTATTTTTTTAAAGAAAAAGCTGCATTTTTTGGGCTGTTAAATGCCTGCAGAATTTTAAACGTTAAAAATACATTTATTACTCGATTTCAAAAATATAATGATTGAAAACCACAACTGTCCTGTAGTGTCCTGCTCCAAAATTATCGTTAAAAAAAAACCAATAAAAAAACTATATCAGCAAAAAAATGTAAGACAAAATAATGTTATACCAAAAAAAAGGGGCAAATTTTGAATATAACAAGATACGAACAAAATAAGTAAGAAAAAATGCCTAAAAATCAGGTGGTTTAATAAAACAGACTGGAAAAAAAGTAATAATGTGCAACTTTTTCAGATCAAAACAATGTAGGAAATCGATTTCTTTCAGTTAAAAATCTTACAAAAAATGATGTTTTGGACAACTGAAAAAAAAATTAAAAAAAATTAAAAAAATTGAAACAAAATAACTTTAAATAAGTAAATTCTTATTAAATATTAATGCATTTTATTTCCATTTTCGAATTTATAAGAGTAGAATTCTTCATAAACCAATTATATTCAGGCACAAGATTGGCTTTTGCTATTTTTTCATTGTGTTAAAACCTGTCTTTACTTATCCTTATCTTTAAGCAGTCTGAAATGAGTACCACTTAATGTAAGTTTTAAAAGGTTTGGTAAAAATCTGTATCAAAGATCCATAAGTAATTTTGAGATATACTTCTGATCTTTACAGGTACAAAAAAACCTTTGGAAGTCGTTAGGACTCCTTAGATTTAAAACTAATAATGAGCTTAAAAACTACCGGTCAAAAAAACAATTGCTGCAGATGTTATAATTTAGGATTCCAGCCATTCAATACTTTATCCTGGCTGTATTTTTTAAGATCGGATTTTTTTAACTGGTGCGACCATGAAACTCTTTTAGACAAATCTTTTGCTCCTTCTCCTTTACTGCCTAATTCTGCATAATAAACTGTTTTTTCTTTATCCGGGAAATTTTTATCGCCTTTCCACGGATTCCAGCCTTCGGGAACAATATGCGAACCTAATTCTGTATTGATAAAAACCGTTTGCGCATAAGGCCGCCACGGACGTCCAAGAAAAACCTGATTTACAGCAGTGTCTTTTGCAGTAAGTTTACAATCTACAAATACAAATCCATATTTATCTTGTTGATACGTTGATGCTGCCGTTACATACGAATTACTTAAACTTTCAATCGTACAATTGTAAAAATAAGCGGTTGCTGCTCCAAAAATAAAATCTACAGTACCATTAATATGACAGTTTTCAAAATAATTTCGGGTTCCTCCTTTGGCCAAATACAACGTATCCTGATTTCCTAAAATGGAACAGTTTTTTACTGAAATCCGATCGCCTTCGGTATGCAAAGCCACTGCCTGACCTACTCTTCCGGATGTATTTTCTACAGTCAGATTTTCTACAGAACAATCGTTTCCCTGAACCAATAAAGTATAAGAGGTATAGGTACTGAATTTAGCATCTCCGGTAACATCGATTCCACGAAAAAGTTTCCCGGAATAATCATTATATGAAATAACCGTTTTTTCTCTATCCAAACCTTTTAAAGTTATGTTTCTTTTAAAAGAAGGAATGACCACTTTTTCATTATAAATACCAGACTTGATGGTAATAATCACTCGCTTTTCAGCATGATCTCTCACTTTATTAATCGCCTCCTGAATGGTTTTAAAATCTCCGGAACCGTCCTGTGCAACGGTTAATTCAAAACGATTGTCGGTAGTTTGAGCTGATACTATAATAAAATTAAAAGCCAGTAAAAGAGTTAAGATGTATTTCATAGATTTTTATTTTTCAACATATAAGTCATATAAGATTCTCTTTTACTATTTTGATTAAAATAAAGTAAAAATAAGTTCATTTAAGTTTTTAGACATTATACAATAGAAACTTATATGACTTATATGGTAAATTAACATGATTTTAATGCGATAACCACACAGACATTTCGCCTTTTCCGTGATTTCCCCACGCAAAATAAGGAATTAATTTGATACTGTATTGTTTGTTGTCTTTTGTCGAAATAGGTTTGTACAATTTTTTATCCCAGGAATTATCCGGAGTACTTGACGAACTGGCAGTTATACTTAATAATTCTCTGTTATCAATTTTAATAAAATCTGTAGTGAATTTAGAATTCAAATCCAAAATAACATCATTCACTTTCACATTCTCCGGAAGTTCATTCGATTCCAGGCAATATACAATTGGACCTCTTTTTACAGCCACCTGATTTTTTACTTCTTCTACCAATGGATTCGCCTGCATCAATTCGACCGGCATTGGGATATTCAATTCGATAACATCTCCTTTTGTCCATTTTCGGATAATTTTATAATAAGTTCCAGAGGCAATTGAATCATCAACTTTTTTACCATTAATTGTAATTTTAGTTCCCTGGCTCCAGCCCGGAATTCTCAATAAAAAAGAATAAATATCTTTCGGTGCTTTTACAATTTTCAAAGTGACTTTTCCATCCCAAGGATAATTGGTTTGTTGTTCGATCTCAATTTTTTCTCCTGAAAGCGTAGTTGAATTCAGACTATTGCTTCCGTATAAATTCACATACAATCCTTCTTTTGAGAAATTATAAGCGTAATTACTTACCTCAGCAATGGTTCTGGTTACGTTGGGTGCACAACAATTTGACAAGGCGATATAGCCTTCACGTTCTTTGCTCCATCTTTGTTTAAAAGGCAAATCTTTCGAAACATTCAATGGATTGTTATAAAAGAATTCCCTTCCTTCTAAACTAATTCCTGATAACACACTATTGTACAATGCCAATTCTACAATATCCGCATATTTCGCATCACCTGTAATCTGAAGCATTCTCCAGTTCCACAACACATTTCCAATATTGGCACAAGTTTCAGTGTGAGCCGTAGCATTTGGTAATTGAAAAGGTCTTCCGTATGCCTGATGAATTTTTTGAACATCGGTTGGATTGTATGAAGTCCCATCCGGCGAAACACCGTCATACAAAGAACCACAAGCACCTGTAATGTACATTTTTCTATACGTTACATCATCCCAAATTGATTCCAGATTATCCAGTAATTTTTTCTCTCCTGTTTCGGCATACAAATCGGCTACTCCGGCATAAAGGTAATTCGCTCTTACAGCGTGACCCATTGCAGTGGTTTGCTGCCTGAACGGAATCCTGTCCTGATTGTCATCGGTTCCATCATCGGTGGTTCCTCTAATATCGATTAGATTATTGGCTAATTCCAGGTATTTTGAATTTTTAGTCGTTCGGTACATTTCGACAATTCCCATATAATGTGACGGACAAATAGCGTTTCGGGCTAATTCTGGTGATGCTTTTTTGTAGAAATCATACAAGAAATCTGCAACTCCTTTTCCAATATTCAAAAAATTCGTTTTTCCTGTCGCACGATAATGAATACAGGCTGCCGTCATCAAATGTCCCATATTGTATTTCTCGAAACCCAATTGTTTCTTTACTTCTTCAGGGCCCAAAGTTCCCCAGCGTTCATCAATTAAAACTGGCGTGTGCAAATAACCGTCCTTGCGTTGTGTTTTGGCAAAAAGCGCAATAGCTTTGTCCATTTCGGCATCGAGTTTCTTGTCTTTGGTTACGGCATAGGTCGCAGCCATTCCTTCAAAAATCTTATAAAAATCTCCATCGTGAAAAGATGGGCCTTTAAAAGTTCCTTTACTTTCTCCCGCTGCAATTTCGAAGTTTTTATAAGCGTGCGAAACCTCGTCGTTATGATACAAATCCCACATATACGGCAATGTGTTTTTGGTTTCTACATCAAATTGTTCTTTCCAGAAACCGTTTGTCCATTTTACATCCTGCAAGCCTACGCTCTGTAATTTAGAATAAGGGCTTTCAGAATTGGCAATCAAACCTTTGTTCTGAGCCACAAAAGCTGTTGAAAAAAGTACTGCTGATAATAGAATGATGTTCTTTTTCATTTTATATTTTTTTTAATTCAAATAGTTTGAATGGAACGCAGATTATACGGATTGCTATCGCAAGACACGGATAAAACGGATTTTTTAATAAGTTTGCTAGTTTTTCACGCAGATTTAGACAGATTAGAGCAGATTTATTTTTGATTCTAACTATTAAAAAATCTGTACAGATCTGCTTGAATCTGTTTGAATCTGCGTGAAACCCTTTTTTATTTTACGAAGAAATTAATTGTACGGCTCATTGAATCTCCATCAGCATCTTTTACGGTTACGATGAAAGATGCGAATCCTTTTTCGCCTGCCGTAAACTGAATTTCTTTACCTTTCAAAACAACTTTACCATTTTTAACTTCCGAAAAAGTATAAACCGGTTTTTTCTCATATCCTTTGAAAAAATCTGCTACAGTCAAACTTGTTTTTTTACCAGAATTTACAAAATAATGAGGCTGTGCCAACCAGTCTAAATAATTATCCAACTGCGTAAATCCATCTTTATCGGTATCTTGATTCGCATCTGAAAAATCTCCGACCTTCGAATTTTCGTTTAAGCCAAACGCTTTTTCCCACCAATTTGGTAATCCATCATGATCCGTATCCCAATCGGCAGGACGGGTTTCATTAGCAAAATCCGGGAAACCTCCTGCATCTTGCTCGTTATCGATTAGCCCTGCTAAACCACTTTTACTTCCTTTAAAAGTATAAGTTCCTTTTAAAGTTTCATCTACAATTCTCTTATCATGTTTATCGAAGAATGGTTGATTCGCTCCTATATCCGAAAGTACATTTTTATAAGCTGCAGTAGCCGATTGTGTGTTTACAAAAGATTCGAAAAATGGTTTTGGCAAAAACACCTCATAATCCGCAGTTGCCTTATTAGATAAGGTGAATTTTCTGCCTTTATCCTGATTTTTTTCATCAAAATAACCCGGCATTACGTTTCCATCAAAATAATACTGTTGCTTTCCTTTTCCAACACCTTCAATTTGAGCATTCAAAGCCACAAAAATTTTAGTTGAGGCTCCTGGTTTGTAATAATTATTGACAAAATTAACTTCACTCGCTCCTCCGTCTGTAGCACGATGTCCCCAATTGTAAACGACATTATTACGGATATCTACTTTTCCTGAATAATAGCCATCTCCATTTAAACCTCCACCGATACTCCAGTTTCTCCCTTCGTTGTGAGCCAGTAAATTGTGATGAAAACTTCCAATATCGCCACCAATAGTTGCCGCATATCCGTGCATTTTCCCTTCTGCATATTTATGATGGCCTGCCACATTTAATGCTTCAGAAATCAAGGTACGCTGTAACGTAATATGATGTGCGCCACGAGAACTAAAGGATTCATCAATAGTCCAACTAATCGAACAATGATCAATAATACTGTAATTAGCGCCCGTCAATCCCATACCGTCAAAGGTTCTACCTCCTCCAATTCGCACTTTCAAAAAACGGACAATTCCATCATTTCCAGTCAATCCTATTGGTGCTCTACTTATGGTAATTCCTTCGCCAGGTGCTGTTTGACCCGCAATAGTTATATTCGGTTGATTCGCAACCAATCTTGATTCTAGTTTGATATTACCCGATACATTAAAAACAATGGTTCTCGGTCCAATTTCCTGATTGATAGCATCACGCAAACTTCCCGGGCCGTCATCGTTCAAATTGGTTACTTCAACTACTTTTCCGCCACGACCTCCAATGGCATATCGCCCATATCCTTCCGCCCCAACGAATGCCAATTGTGCAGGTCTAAAAGACCAAACATTACCCGGAGTTACCGTTCCTTTATTGTCAATAGCATCTACTCTCCAATAATAGGTAGAACCACTGTATAAATTCGAAACTTCAAATTTATTTTGAGTCAATTTTCCTTTGTATGCTGTAGCATTTTCATTTGCTTTCGCCACATCATTTTCGTCTTCACCAAAATACAATTGATGTGCCACTGCATTTTTTGAGGCGTCCCAGGTTAACTCCAATTTTTTATTCACTTCAACATGTTCGTCTCTGTTTTCCGGTTTTGGTGTACGTGCCTGATTCATCAAATTTGGTGTATCAATTTCAAAACCATTGATGACAATTTGTTTGACAACATCAGGATTTGTGGTTGGATCTATTTCAAAACGAACAATTACGTCTTTTCCTTTTTCGGCAGTAAAATTAATATACACCATCGAAGCATCGATTTTCGCATTGGCTCTCTGGCTTGCGTTTACGGTTTCTTCCAGTTTTCCATTAACATAGATTTTGATTGGAGAAAAAGTCTTTCCGGTAATCACATCAAAAGCATTATGAAAAGTCAAAAGCGTATGTTTTCCTTCTTTTAATCCGATGATTTTCAATTCCAAATTTTCAGCCGTAACCAAACCATCGCTTGCCAATCTGCTATAGAAAGGTGCACTCATTCCTAGCTTGTACCATTTTGAATTAAAATTTCCTTTTAATTTAAAGTTTAATCCGTTAAATGATTTATCGGCTTCTTTTTGTTCACTAATTACCCAAGATTCATAATTAGGGTCATGCACTTCATCAAGTCTTCTTCCTGCAAAATCAAAATCGACTTTTACAATCTGTTTTTCGGTATTCTGTGCCTGCCCATTTGCTGTCAAAAGCATTGCCAAAGCATAAACGCCCGCTAATTTCTTTATCATTTTTCTTTTAATTTAATTTCCCTTAATTATTTTTTGCCACAGATTAAAAAGATTTTTAAACAACTTATAATCTGCGATGATCTTCTCAAATCTGCGTGCTATTTTTTTCACGCAGATTTAAAATAATTTAAGCAGATTTTTACTTTTTTTGATATTTTCCAATCTGTGAAAATCCTTTAATCTGTGGCTAACTTTATTAGTCTTCTTTGATAAGATTATTTCTAATTACTGAGCATATTCACAATATCTTTTTTCCTTTCTTCCGGAATTACTTTTAGAACTTTCATCTCACCATTTATGAGTTGAGCTTCAACTGTAGTATTATGTTTGGCATGTAATTTAAAATGCACATTCCAGTCTTTTGGCCAGGCCGGAAAAAGATAGATTTTCCCATCGGCTTCCTGCAAAAGCATTTCCTGCATGCCAATCATTCCGGAACCTCCCCAGTTATGATCCGGAACCCAGTCAAATCCCGGTCCCCAAAAGGCAGGGAATCTTCTATCCGAATTGGACATTTTTAGCAAATTGTATTTTGCTGCTTCTTCCGTTAAACCCAAACGAGCCGAAAAAATATTGTCCTGTTTCCATCCAATATGACTTCTGAATTTAATAGCATCTGTATCATATTCCCAGGTATTCAAAGCGGTTTGAAAATCAGGTTTTCCAATGCCGTAAATTCCCCACGGATACACGGGATACAATTGCGGGGCTTCGGAATTATTGATACGCTCCCAGGTTTTTGCCGGAGCCAATGTCTGATGTCCGTCAAAAATTCTAAAATTCAAAGGCGGAATTCGTTTTTGAAAACCTTCTAAATATTCAGTATCTTCTTTGGACAATTCTTTCACCGAAAGGTTTAAAAGCTGTTCAGTAATTACCGTCAAAGCCGAAATCGTACTGTTGGCATTGTTCGCCATTTTGTAAGTTTCAGCACCAGAACCCGGATAAAGTATCAAGTGTCCGTTGCCATCTAATGCTTTTCTTCCTCGTTGCTTTGCAAGATATTGATAATGTTCGTCAAAAAAACGAAGACAGCTGATGATAAACGGATTGTATTTCTGAATGTCTTCGCCGGCAAATTCTTTCTGTTGCAGCATCATTTGACAAAACTCAAAAACCGTGTCCCATTCGTATTCCAGCCAGGCATTGTATTCCATTCCCGGATCATAATCGGCTGGGCGTTTCCATTCGTATTCTGCAGGATTGGGCAGTCCGAAATTTTCCAATTGCTCTGTAAAAGAAGCTCCACCGTGTTTCCAATAAACCTGCGAACGCAATTCGGCATTTTTTTGAAGACTCAAATAATAATCCAATTGCGATTTCATCATATCAAAATCACCACTTTTTACCATCGGAAAATAAACCAATCGCTGGTTTTGAGCGGTCATGGTTCCGCCTCCCCAATTCCTGAAATCGGGGGTAAAATTCAGATCTTTATTAGTAAAAACAGGATCAACTGTAAACAATCCGCCATTAAATTTGGTTGGATATTTTCCGTAGGCATTGCATCCTAGCATGTATCTGAATAGCTGATAATTCTGCCCGATTTGATACACCGAATCCTTTTCAATAGATTGATTTTTTTGCGTATAAATAAAACTGCGATTCCAGAAATTATTCCACCATTTTATCGTGTTTTTTTCGGCTTGTCTGGCTGTGTTTTTATTTTCAGCAATCAAACTTTTTAATCCGCTATCCCAAGTTTCAACATCAGATTGATTAGTGTTTAAATAAATTTCTAATGAATGTTTTTTTGAAGGTTTAATACTTGATAACGTAAAACCTTTAAAATCGGCAGACTGGTATTTTCCAAGATAATTCCCGTCCGGTTTTAGATTCTCGCCTTTCATAAATCCGCCAAAAGTTAAATTGGCAATCGGATTCAGCATTTGATCTTTAACCGATTCCATTTTCTGCTGTTTTACCGCCACCTCAAAAACGGTTTGTTGGCGATTTCTGTGATAGAATTTAATTCCGTTATTCTCAAAAGCAATCGAATCTTTAAAATTGATAAGGTCTCCCTGAGGTGCCCATTTATAAGAATTGGCATTGTTTTCTTTTCCTTTTGAAATACGGTTTTGATGACGCCAGCTTTCATAAGAAGCTGTCATTTGTAACGAATTTTTACTTTCTAAATCGACATGGATAATCGGTTTAAAAACATCTACCCAAAGTTTGATTTTGGTATTATTTTGTCCAACCAAAACGTAACCGTCTTTCAATTTTAATTCCTGATAAAAACCTGCTGCACCCTCAAACGGATTCGGAGTTAAAGTCACTTTTACACGACCTAATTTCAATAATGTATTATGTTCATCGAAAGTTCCGCTTCGCGAAAAATAAAAATACAAATCGCCTTTCTCTACCCAAACATTCATACCAATATCCCCACCTCCCAAAGGCATTGATTCGGATGAATTGTTACTTTGAGTTGTCCAGATTTGATTATAATTATTGAGCACAGGTATTTGCGCTTTGATGCAAAACGTAGTGAAGAGAAGTATTAATAGTATATTATTTTTCATCGTTTTCTTTCCTGCAAGGTTTTCAAAACCTTGTAGATATCTATTTTTAATTTTCTCTCGCAGATTTTGCTGATTAAGCAGATTTATTTTTATCTCCTAAATCTGTCAAATCTGCGAGATTTATAAATTAAGCGTCCCAAACAATCATCATGCCAGGTTCAAATCTTTGTCGAGTTACTCGCGAAGATTTCTCCTTCGTCGAAATGAAACTAGACGTTAAACTCATACTACAACCCACACCTACAAGGTTTTGAAAACCTTGCAGGAGATACCGTGTATTACCACTCATCAGTTCTAAACGAAGAAACCGGCAAACCGCCTCCACTAAACAATTCTGCTTTTACAAAATCTTTAAACAAATAGCGAATCGCTACAGGTTTGGCAACTTTATCCGAAGTCAGAACTACTGATTTTCTTCTCACAACCGTTTTAGCTGGATAGAAAATTTTATCTTCTCCCGCCAATTCAAAGCCGGTAACTTCTTTGTCGTAAGCCGTTATTCCGTTTTCAACATTATCAAAAGAAACGGTAACTGAACCGTCTTTTATTTCCATCGATTTGTATTTTGGGCTTTCAAATTCAAAGCCTTCGATTCCGTAGGTTCTGGCCAATGCCTGAAAAGCCAGTCGGTTTCCTCCTTTTTCTTTGTCCATTGGGTGAATGTTATTTTCTTCCCCAACATCCATTAAAACTGCCATTCCTGAATTCGGAATTACTGCCGAAGCTTTGAGTTGCGCTTCTCTCAAATAAGCCGAATTGTATTTTTCTAAATAATCTTTCGGGTGAAATGAAGCATAATTAAACGGTGCGATTTGCGCATAGTAAAAAGGGAAATCTCCCTGTTTCCACAAAGCTCTCCAACTGCTGACCATTTTTTTCATCAAAGCCGTATATTCCGAAGCTCTTTCATAATTTGATTCTCCCTGATACCAGATACAGCCTTTGATTCCGTAACCAATAACCGGCGAAAGCATTCCGTTGAACAAAGTCGTTGGAACACGATTCGGATCTTTGGCCAATTCTTCTTTTGTGGTCGGAATTTTAGCACTTGCAAAATCTTTAAGCATTTCCTGATTCATCCACGCTTCCATACTTGAACCACCATACGAAACATGAATCAATCCAACAGGAACATCTAAAACTTCCTGTAGAAGCGAACCAAAATACCAGGCTGTTGCGCTAAAATTTGAAGTTGATTTAGGCGATGCAACTTCCCATTTTCCTTCAAAATCTTCTTTTGGTTCTAAAACTGTGGCTCTCGGAATCGTAATTAATCGAATGTTTTTATTCGTGGATCTTACAATAATTTCATTTCCGTTTTTTACAGGCTGTCCCTGAAATCCTTTCAAAGGCATTTCCATATTAGATTGTCCTGAACAAAGCCAGACTTCACCAATTAAAACGTTTTTGATGGTTACTTTTTCGTTTACTTCACTCACTTCAATTGTAAATGGCCCGCCAAATGATGGTGTTTGTAATTCTGTTTTCCATTTACCGGAAGCATCAGCTTTTACTTTGTAGATTTTAGAATTCCATGATGTTTTGATGGTAACATTTGCGTTCTTTTCTGCCCAGCCCCAAATTGGTGCGTTCGATTTTTGCTGTAACATCATGTTATCAGTAAACAATGCCGGTAGTTTGATTTTTGCATTCATTTCAAAACTTCCTAAAATCAAAAGAAGCACAATAATTGATTTTCTAAAATGTCTCATTTTATATTTGTTTTTTGCCACAGATTAAAAAATTAAAAAGGATTATTAATCACTTGAAATTCTTTAATCTATTGATGTTTTTGTTTTCAATTGCCTCCAGCTTTAGCTGGAAGTCATAAAGTATTTTCATTTTTAGGGCTTTAGCCAAATAATTAGTTTGGCTAAAGCCCAATTTTTATCTTCTTCTAAACCTCCAGCTAAAGCTGGAGGCAATTGATCTAACTTTTCTTTTATCACGAATTTTCATCGATCATTTCTTTTGATAATTCTTAAACTTGTAGTTAATATTCATTGAATAATTTTAATCTTTGGCTATTTTTTTTCAATTGCCTCCAGCTTTAGCTGGAGGTTATAATTTTTCAACTTCTTAGGCTTTAGCCAAACTAACTCTTTGGCTAAAGCCCTTATCTTATTATCTTTTGAAACCTCCAGCTAAAGCTGGAGGCAATTGATTTTTCTTTTCTTTTATCACAGATTAAGTAATCATTTTTAATCCTTTAATCTGTGGCTAGCTTTTATTTTTCTTTTACAATACTTACCGGACCTAATAATCCCGCTTTCAATAACGGATTTCCTTCTAATCTAAATGGTGCTGTTGTCCAGGTTAGTCTTTCTTCTTTTGGCAGTTTTTGATCGCCTATTAAACGGTTTGCCCAGGTATTTGTCACTTTTATTATGATTGTGTTTTTTCCTTTTTGTAACACCTGTGAAATATCAGTTTTAAAAGGAAAAGTCCAAAGCGTTCCGCAGTCTTTTCCGTTAATTGAAACTTCGGCCATATTTACAATTTCGCCTAAATCAAGCCATATTTTACTGGTATCTTTCCCTTTCCAAATAAACTCTTTTTTGTAAACCACAGTTCCCGAATAATATTTAATCTGATCATTTTCAGAAGTGCTCCAGTCAAAAAGTTTGTTCGTTTTTACCACTTCTTTCGGACCTTTGAATTCAGGATCAAATTGTAGATCCCAGTTTTCATCTAAAACCTGAAGTTTTTCAAATTCAGAAGATTTTCCTTGAGCTAAAACATCTTTCGTTTCTTCTTTAAAAATCACAAAACCGGATTCGTTGGCATCTAAAGTTAAAGAAACAATTGTTCTTCCGTTTTCTATTTTCCAATTGGCTAATACCGAAGTTTGATTTGTAACCGGATTATACCATTGCGGAACTTTTCCTGAAATTCTAAACGATGCTTCAAAAGAACGTTTTTCTCCTTTTTGATTGGACAGAAAATAAACATCTTCAGTGTCAGATTTTCGGTGCGCCCACGCAATCGCTTCTGAATCGGCTCTGCTTAAATTTGGAAAATAAATGTCTTGTGTAATTCCAATTTCTGCAAAATCATTCTCTAAATAAGGTAATTTTACAACTGTTCCTTTTCCGATTTTCCATGTGGAGGAATTGGTGTTATTCCAGATTTCATCAATTACATTCTGCCATTTCTTCTGATCGGCTTCTGACTGAATTCCCGGCTGAATGTTTGGTTTTTCATCTACAAAAATGGTCGCTCCGTCTTTTAGCAATTGCAATATTTTTTCGGCAGAAGCCAAAGACAAAATTTTATTTGGTGCCATTTTATGACTTCCCGGAAAGAATAAAGCGCCGTACTCGATTCCGCCCTCAAAAGTTACTTTTCCGTTTTGAACTTTTGCTCTGTTGATTAAAACATCGGCATTGAATGAATCATACTGATACCCATTTAGAGGATTAATCCATTGCGATAAATCGGTGATATTTTTAGAATAGGTAACTTCTTTCGGCATTTTCGCAGTCGGCTGACCTTCATTTTCCAAACGGATTTTCTCGCTTTCGAGTCTTTCTTTTCCAAATACATTCGGAATAAAAGGCACCAATCGATCGGGAACAAAAGAACGTGAAGGGAAATCTTCTCCAATAAAAACCGCCAAATCAATTACCGGTTTTCCTTTTTGCAATTGAAACTGAACTCTTTGACAATAATCAAACCAAGCTTTTCCGGGTTTCCACCAGGTTTGGTCTCTTTGGAAAAAAGTTCCGATATCGTCTAAAGTCATTCCCGGTTTTCTGTCTGTCCACGGATTATGTACAAAAACGTGGTAAAATAAACGGTTAATTCCTAAAGCATAATTTCGGTCTGCTGTCGTTTTTAGATTTCCCGGATGTTCGTCCCAATCCATTCGCAAAGCGGTAAATGATTCTGCCTGAATAATATCTTTTCCATAAATATGTCCACCCGAAATGGCATCTACCATATCAAAAGGTTTGTCATGAGTTGGGCTTTTCAGCCAAAATTCACCGCCCGGATAATCGACATATTTATAATGCAGCAAACCATCACTCATCATGGTTGGCGCAACGTTTTCTGAACTTAACTTAACGTTGTATTCTTTGGCAATTTCAGCGACAGTTCCGTAGAAATTATCGGCTACTAAATCGGCAATTGTTTTTCGAACATCGTATAAAACTTTCTCTGAAAAATCGGCACTTTCTATCGGAATTCCGGCCATAACTGGAAGATAATCTACAAGATCGTAGCCACGTCTCTTTTTAAATTCAGCCTGAAAAACCGAAGACCAGTTTTGGCTTCCGCATTCCCAACTGTCAAAATGCAGGATTTCAAGAACTTTCGAAGCCAGTTCAGGCCCAGCAGAACGAACCGCTTCTCCGAACCAATGATCCAATTGAAAACGAATCAATTCCGGATTAAATTTATCTACTTCCAATCCTTTTCCGGCTCCTCCTGTTGCATTTTCATGTCCGGTAGAAGTATGTCCCATTCGGATAATTTTCCATTTTCCTTTTGGTGCTTTCCAGTTCAGGTTTCCATCAGTATCAACAAAACTCGAAATATTAATGATTTCTGATTTTTTGAATGCATCAGTATTTGGTATTTGTTTTTCTGTAGTCTGTGGAGTCAAACGCCAAATTGCGCCTGATTTTCCTTCGTAATTATTAATCAAAGACTGATTCGAAAGTGTAATTTTACTCACTTTCAGGTTTTGTTTCCATTTTGCAAAATCCAAATCTTCTGCACCTGGTTCTGTTCCCTTTGGATCATAAACAAACCTGAAATATTTTGCCGTAACAGGCACAATGGTATGCGTGTTTGGGAAATCCATATCCTGCCAGCCGTGACGAGGCGCGATCAGTCTTTCGTGGAATTTAAAATGAACTCCGTCATCACTCACTTCCACAATTAAACGCTGTGCTTGATAATCTCTCCCTTTGGTTTCAACTACAATCGATTTGCAGGTAAAAGGCTGAGCAAATTCGTACTGAATCCAGCCTGCATCGGCAAATTTAAAGTTCTCGTCTTTTTTAGGATCTGCCAAAAACGAAGCATCTGAATTATTTGATGTTGTAACTTTTGGCAATTGAATTTGTGATGTTGTTTGATATTCTTTTATCAGAATAGCAAAAGTCGCAATGTCTTTATAATAGTCTTTGTAATGTTCCGGAACGGGAAGTTTTGAAGCTGCTTTTTTTCCTCCTAAAATTTCAGTTGTCGACCAAACCACTTTCTGCATTGACATTTCAGGCGTAATCCACGGACCTCCTGCAACAGCAAAACCGTCTGCACCGTGAAAAGCCAGTTTCAAACCTAAACGATCTGCTTCTTTAAAAGCCCAATGGATCATATCCCAAAATTCGGGAGTCAATTGTAAAACCGGCGGATCAAGTAATGGTGGATTTGCCGGACCTTTGATGGTCATTAAATACGCACCTGCAATTCCAGCTTGTTTCATTGCTTCTAAATCATCTGTGATTCCTGCTTTGGAATAGGCCGATTTCATCCAATACCAATACACCCACGATTTGGAGGATTCTAATGTTGGCTGAAAAGTTTCTTTTTTATGGACTTCTTGTGCAGAGACGAAGCTCGCCAAAAGGAGGATAAAAAAGAGGTGTTTTTTTTGAAACATTATTGTTTGTTTTTTGATGATCTGCTTTATCTGCAAAATCTGTGGGAAAAATTTACTCTCGCAGATTTAGCAGATTTGGCAGATTATTTTTTTAGTTTTTGATATTTCTTTTTTTGTCATTTCGACTTAAGGAGAAATCACACTAGAAACTCCACAACGTATTTCTCCAATCTTTGTCGATATACGTGTGTGATTTCTCCTCACGTCGAAATGACAAACTGTATCTTTTAATTTTAGTTCTTAA
The DNA here is from genome assembly GCF_022802975.1 of Flavobacterium pectinovorum. Classification (GTDB taxonomy): domain Bacteria; phylum Bacteroidota; class Bacteroidia; order Flavobacteriales; family Flavobacteriaceae; genus Flavobacterium; species Flavobacterium pectinovorum_B. The sequence continues at coordinate 42,636 of NZ_JAFEVZ010000002.1, read as the reverse complement.
TTTTAAAATTATCAATTATCAATTATCAATTATCAATTATCAATTATCTAATATTTAAACTTCTTCAAACTACTTTCCAATTCATTTTTTGAACCGCTGAAAGGCGTCAAATAAAAACTATATTGATAGTCTCCTGACTTTATCTGATATTGCTCAATTGGCTGAGCTACTAATGTCCAGCTGTCGTTTCCTCCGACTCCCATTTGAATTAAATCAATATTCACTGTCAAAAATCCAGGGTCTTTCAATTCATATGTATGAGTAGCTGTACTTAGATTTTCCTGAGTATACGGCCACGCACTCATACTTAAAACTTTGGTATCATTTACCACCAAAAATCCATTGCTTTTTTGTGGAGAACTTAATGCCATCCATCGTACTTCGGTTCTGTTTCCGTTTTCCTGTGGCTTTGGATAATGCTCGATGAAATCATGTATTGGAAGTGAATATTTACCAACAAACGAGCCAAAACTTCTGTCGTTGTAATTTTCCAGTTCTCCTTTTCCGTACCACGAAATCTGATCGAATTTTCTTTGAACTCCCATCTGCATTCCGATTTTTGGAATGTTTGGTAACTTATTTGATGCTTTTAAACTATAATCTACTTTGATTGTTCCGTCAGGGCTGATGTTGTACACTACATTTACGCTCGCACTGTCTTTTATAATTTCGTAATCGCTTGTGATTTTGATTTCAGAAGCTGATTTATCGATTTTCACGTTAACCAATTTTGGTTTGGCTTTGTACCATTGTTTCAAAAGCTTTTGCGATTTCCATCCTCTTTTGTCATTGTCTGTCAAAGGTCTAACGAAATTGGGAAGCAATGGTGCTAAAACCTGTTCTTCTCCATTAAAAACATACGAACTCAAAGCTCCGTTTGCTTTGTTGATTTTGATGTCGAAAGCTTTTCCTTTGATGTTAAAATCTGAATCTGATTCGGAAACATTTAGATTTCCTTTTTTGGATTCTAAAACAACTGCTGCCTTTTTCAGCAGAAACTGATCTTCCGCAACAGCGTACCCTTTTGATGCCCAAAGTTCATCTTTCGAAAGCTGAAATTCGATATTCAAAATGTACTCTGCATCTGCTTTCATCTTCGGCAGATACTGAGTCACATTTAATGTTGTGGATTGTCCTGCCTCTAAATTGAAAGGTTTTAAAATCTGCGTTTTGATTACGTTTCCGTTTTCTAATATTTTCAGAACTGGAATATAATCTGCCAAAGATTTTACAGCACTGCGATTTTTTATTTCTAATTGATTTCCGTTTAAAGTTGAAACCGCTGGCTGATACACCCATTTATTCTCAAAAATCGAACCTTTTGGTTTTCCATTAGAATCTACAATCCCTTTGGTGTTGAAATTTCCATCGTGGTATTTTTCGCCAAAATCTCCTCCGTGAGCAAAATAGTTCTGACCAGATCTGGAATCGAATTTTACCAGTCCCTGATCTTTAAATTCCCAAATGCAGCCTCCGATAACTCTTGGAAGCGAACGAAATTCATCCCACAATTCTTTTAAATTTCCAACTGAATTCCCCATGGCATGAGAATATTCAACGAAAATAATTGGTCGGGTATCTTTCTTTTGGTCAACTAAAAATTTCGGTGTGAAAACGCCTGGATAAAAACGGCTGACCATATCAACATACGAATCATCCTGCGGATTTTCGAATCGATAGGCATGATCGATTGTTTTTGGATATCCGGGATCCAGCGGATCGATATATCCATCTAACTTCGCATTTCCTTGTGCCGGCTCATAATGTACCGGACGCGTAATGTCGAAATCGTGAACCCAGCCTGACATTGCTGCGTGGTTTGGACCTTTTCCGCCTTCGTTACCTAAACTCCACATTACTACTGACGGGTGATTTTTATCTCTTTCGACCATTCGGGTCATACGCTCCAAATAGGCGTTTGTCCATTTTGGATCGTTGCTCAATTTACCTCCAATTCCGTGCGTTTCCTGATTGGCTTCGTCCATTACCATGATTCCGTATTGATCGCATAATTCATAAAAATACGGATCGTTTGGATAGTGACTTGTTCGTATAAAGTTGAAATTAAACTTTTTAATGGTTGTAATATCTTGTTTGATATCTTCTCTCGTAACGGCTTTCCCGCGGATTGGATTATGATCGTGACGGTTCACGCCATAAACATAAGTCTCTTTTCCGTTGATGAGCATTTTGCCGTTTTCTTTGGAGAATTCTATCGAACGGAAACCTACTTTACAACTTTTCGCTTCGGTAATATTTCCGTTTTTATCTTTTATAGAAATGACCATCGTGTATAAATTCGGCTCCTCGGAACTCCATTTTTTTGGATTTTTAATCGTTTCCTGAAAGAATCCGAAACGCACATTATCCAGACGTGGGTAACTTTCGTTGATCAAATCAATCACCGGTCTTTGAAGCGGTTCTTTGAACATAGCCGTATTATTGGCATCATACAACTGAACATTCATGGTATAATCTTTAACTTTGACTCTTTCACCAGTTAAATTCTCTACTTTCGGACGCAATTTAAAAATCGCATCTGTGTATTGTTTGTCTAATTTGGTTTGCACAAAGAAATCCTGAATGCGTAGTTTTGGCTCAGCCATAATAAAAACTTCACGCTGGATCCCGCTCATACGCCAATGGTCTTGATCTTCCAGATAGGAACCATCTGCCCAGCGAATCACTCGAACCGAAACTATATTTTCACCAGCCTTCAAATAAGGTGAAATATCAAACTCGGATGGCAGGAAACTATCTTCTCCATATCCCAAAAATTCTCCGTTTAACCACACTTCAAAACCGGAACTTACCGCCCCGAAATGTAAAGTCACTGTCATATCTTTCCAGTTTTCAGGAACGGTAAAACTGCGTTGGTAGGAACCAACTCCATTATAATCTTTAGGAATATAAGGTGGATTTATGGGTCTAAACGGATAAACGGCACTTTTGTAAATCGGATTATCATATCCTTTCATTTCCCAGTTGGAAGGGACTTCAATTTTATCCCAGCCTGAAACGGTGGTTTTATAGAAATCTTTATTAGCTTCTTTTAAGTTAACCGCATATTTAAAATCCCAGTCGCCGTTCAGCATTTGGATTCGGCTTTTAGTTCTGTCGCCTTGTAATGCGTCTTCAACAGTTGTGTAGGAATATGCAGTTGCTCTCGACGGTTGTCTGTTGATGCTTGTTATTGTTGGATCTTCCCACGGTGCAAATTCGTACTTTTTATGAAGTTCCGGAACTCCGGCCGGTTCTCCTGTTACGGATTGCGCCTGTGTTGTGTAGGATGTTAGAAGTAAAATGTAAAATGTAAATACTGATTTAGGTATCGAAAATCGAAACCTAGAAAAGTTATCTGTTTGAAATGGTTTGAACATTATTTTATTTTTAGTGTTTTTGTCATTCCGACGAAGGAGGAATCTCCGTGCGATATTCTACAAACATTGGTAGCCTTTCTGTTTGGAGCTACTTGTGGAGATTTCTCCTTCGTCGAAATGACAAACTGTGTCTTAATATTTAATTCTTCTTCTTATCCTTTTTTTCAGGAGGTGCAACAAAATTCAACTGGCTTTTTCCTAAATCCTTCGAAGTTGCTACTGCAATTCCCCTTTGTTCTGCTTTATTCACTGCGCAATAAAAATGATAGACAACGCCATCATGTTTTACAACAAATGATTTATGAGCAAACATATCATCGTACGGTTCTGATGACTGTATTAAATTGTCGCCTTTCCAATCGGTCCAGTTTACTAAATCATTCGAAACGGCAAAACGGTTAAAAGCGCCCTGATCCCAACCTGTCCAAAAAGCACCGAAATAAAACATTACCCAGGTATCGTTGATTCTCTGAATGAAAGCATCGCCTGTTATTCCTCTATGATTGTTCAATACCGGATTTTTCCCGAAACGTTTCCAGGTTTTCATATCGTCAGAAACCGCCATTCCAATTCTTTCTGCTCCTTTTGCCGGATTTATACTATCACCACGGGCATTGTAATACATGATAAAATTATGTCCGGTCAATTTTTCTTTATCGCGAATCACACTGTTTTTATACATCGTACTGTTATCCCACCAGCTTACATCTTTATCTTTTGGTGTCAAAGCCGGATTTTCTAATCTCTTAAATTCGTGTGGCTTTGTCGGTGATGCTGTGGTATAAGCCATTCCAATCGACAAAACTCCTGCTTCGTAACCTTTACTGTCTCCGCCAAAATAACTCATCCAGTATTTATCATCGTATTTTTTCCATTCGTAACTTCCGCCCCAGGTTGGATCTTGCAACGAAATATATCCTGCTTTTTGGTTGACATCCCAGTGTTTCTCATTTTCTGAGAAAGACATTACTTTTCCTAAATGTTTCCAATCTAGTAAGTTCTCACTTTCTGCCAGCCAGGTTTCGTATCCTCTTCCGTCATAAATTAAATACGTCATGTACCATTTTCCATCTTTTCTAAATACACTCGGGCAATCCATTTTATAGGAGTTGTCCGTTGGCACCATCACCAAACCGTATTTGTAAGGTGTTTTTACTTCATTGTAAATTTCCTGCATTACGGTTTCGTTGATTTCTCTTTTTTTGTATTTGGTTGCACAACTAACTATTGTAAGTGCTGAAATGGTTATGATCAGATATTTAATTTTCATTTTATGTTTTTTTTGCCACGAGGGTGCTAAGGCTCTAAGTTTTTTATTTTTCTCTCGCAGATTTTGCTGATTAAGCGGATTTTTTATCTGCTTTATCTGCCAAATCTGCGAGAACTTTAATTTATTTTTTCAATTCTTTCAATTTAGACTCCATCACATCTTTGTTCAATTTCACTTTCACCATTCCGGTTGGATGAAATCTTTTTTTCAAATCGATTGTATTGTAGATAATCGTGTACACATCATTGCCTTCAGGAATTAAACATAATGGCGTTCTCATAATATCCCAGGTTTTATCTACTTTGGTTTCTATTGGCAAATAGCGCGCTTCCCCCCAATTGATTCCGTCTTTTGAAAGTGTGTATCCAATCATATTTGGTAAATGATGTCCCCAACCTTCCGGGCCTCCGTCAAAAACAGCGATGTACAATCCGTTTGGTAATTGACTCACAATCGGATTTTCGACAAATTGCGGATGTATCGTTTTTATCGGTTCCAAACCTTTGTTTAATCTTGTCCAGGGTCCTTCTAAACTTTTGGATTCTGCCAAAGCCACAAACCAACCTTTTCCTGATTTCTTCGGATAATCTGCCCAGGAGGCAAATGGATAAGCTCCGCTGTAAAATCCGAAATATTTGTCGCCGACTTTATACGGAAAAAAAGAAGCTACTCCCTGACGGCCTTCCCAAGGTTGAGAATCCAATCCTGGTTCCATGATAATTCCCATATCTTTATAAGGACCACCAATTCCGTTGATCCCCTCTACAGTAGATTCACAACGCCAAATTCTTCCGAAAGAATGGTTTGGTTCTATCTCTTTACTAACCGTATAAGCCAAATAATAGCCGTACCATTTGTTTGCCTTTTCGTTAAAAACCGGCATATACGACCAAATGGCAGCACGACGATCATTCATTGGGTTATCATCTTCGGTTACGGCATAAACTCCGCTGGCTTGATAGATTGTTGATTCTCTTTTCCAGTGAATGGCGTCTTTACTTGTCCAGTGACCAATTTTGGTTTTTACACGGTCATAATAATATTCCACTCCTTTTTCTCCTGCTCTTTCAGTTGGAAACATGTGATAAGTATCGCCGACTTTTACGACTCTTCCTCCTTCAAAACCTCCCTGAATTCCTTCGGTTCCGGGCATTCCTTCGTCGATCACGGCTTTGTTTTCTCCGCCAATGATTTCGAATAATGGTTTTTCATCGGAGAATCCTTCGATGATATAAGTTGGATTCCAAAGCTTTCCGTCTAATAATTCGGCGTTTCGGGAAACCAATTGCTGACTGCTTTTTATTACTCCCAAAATGGCAAACAATCCTTTTTGGTTTGGGAAAATTGTGTGTGTTCCTTTTGCGTAAGCGATGGCATACACATTTACAGGAGCTAAACCTGTGATTGTAACCCCATTTTCAAGAATCAATTTGCCGTTCTCTATCGCATTCGTCTGAAGATATTCCTTATTATTTGTTTCCTGAAAAAGACCAATCAAAAGCTGAACCGGTTCTTTGAATTTTAACTGCAAAGGCGAGTTTGTCCCGTTTTTATATTTATCCAAAGGAAGTTCAATTCCTGTCAGCCCTTGTAATTCCGGAGCCAGACCCACTATATTGTGTTTACTTCCTGAAAATACATGAGCGTATTGCGTTGTTTTGAATGTTTTATAATTGGATTTTACAATTTCAAATGATGCTGGCTTCCATGCGGTGGTTTGTGCTGTAACTTGAATGCAGATTACAAACAGCATTAGGAAAGCAGTTTTTAACTTGAAATTGTATTTTATATTTTTTGAAAACATGGGTTTTTATTTTTTATTGACTTCTGAATTTCTTCAATCTTGTCATTTCGAGGAACGAGAAATCTTCGTTTGCTGAGCACGCTTTGCAGATCAATCTTTGTGGAGCTACTTGCGAAGATTTCTCCTCTGTCGAAATGACAAAACTGGCGTTGTAATCTTTGTGGTTACGAGTGTGATTCCTCCTTCGTCGGAATGACAAACTGTATGTTAAAAACTATGAGCTAATAACTAAATAATTACTCACAAAGCTTTATAACTCACTTTATACTCTACATTTGGTTTTACGATCAACTGATATTTATTTTTTGCTAATTCTGTAATGGTTCCTGAACTCGCTTTTGGTTTGCCTGCACTTTCAAAAATCAATTTTCCTTCTCCTTCGCCTGCTTTTACTTTGATTTCTTTGGTACTGCAATAGACAGTAACTTCTCCATTTGGTGTCGGCACTTTTCCTTCCATCCATTTTAAACCGCCAAGATTTGGTTTGATTTCGTATTGGGAATAGCCCGGAGCGGTTGGTTTTACACCTAAATAATATTTTCCTAATAAGTAAATCGGACTTGCGCCCCAGGCATGGCAAAGGCTTTTTCCGTAAGGGCGTCCGTACATCGCTAAATGTTCTGTTCCTTTTTTCGTTGGATTGTATTCTTCCCAGAAAGAGGTTGCGCCTTCTTTTAGCATTCCGCCCCAATAGTCTTTCATTTCTTTCAGCACATAATTTTGTTCGCCCATCGCACACAACGCTTCTAACTCGTAAAAACGCATATAGGGCGTTGTGATTTGGAGTACCTCTTTATTGAGCAGTACTTTATTTTTTACGCTTTGTTTTTGTTCTTCATTAAAATAATTGAAGAAAATACCGAACATATTAGCGTATCTGGTTACAATATCCTGCATTTTTCCGTCGATACGCTGGTGCTTCATCACGTTTTCTTTTTTGTCCCAAAAGACATCAAATAATTTGGTTTTTAAATCATCTCCTAATTTCTGATATTGTTTTTGGTCTTCGCTTTTACCCGCAATTTCGGCACTCACAGCCATAGCTTCTAAACTTCTGGCTAAAAGCATCTGCTCAAAACTAACTTCGCCGGTTTTTGGTAATCCGTTCGCCCAGTCGATAAAAACCCAATCACCTTCTAATGGTTCCAGAAATCCGTTTTTGTTTCTTCTTTCCAAACAGAAATCCATAAGCGATTTCATTCTTGGGTAAAAAGTTTTGATGAATTTGGTATCGCCCGTGTGCAGATAGTAATCGTAAACACCCACAAACCAATACAGCGAATAATCCATAATGATATTTACATGAGCGGTTACAGGATCTTTTCCACGAAGAGCCAACAGCGTTCGTTCTACGGAAGCCGAATCAAAGAATAAATAATAATTCATTAAATAACTTTGATAAGCATCGCCCGACCAAACCCAGCGGTCGCGTTTGATTCCGTCTATAAAAAATTCACGGGAAGTTAAATGCATCGTGTAAGCCGACACATCCCAAATTTGATTCAATTGTTGGTCTGAAGATTTGAATGCGCCACGATAGTCTAATGGCAGATATTCATAAAGCATTGAAATCGAATCGTATTTTACCCCTGCATCTGCCTGTACCTGAACATAGCGAAATGCTTTCGATCCATTATGTGTGTAAGTTTCAGACTGTTTTCCATCAAAAGATAAATGATCTAAGGTTTCACATTTTGCAGTATCCAAAGCTTCTTCTCGAGATTCACCATAATAAAGTGCTACTTTGCCTTTTCCTTTTAAACCGTAAATTTTAATATAACCAAAAGTTTCTTTGCCAAAATCGATCAACTGACCAGCGCCTGTTTTTTCTGTTTTCTTGGAACTTAAAGGCTTGGTTGTTAGTTTAAATCCGGAAGGTTTATTTTCTGGCGAATCAAAATTCCAGGAACCAACAGGCACCCAAGGCGTACCGGATTGCTGTGCTTTTCCATTTTCGTCAATCCAAAGTTTATCTTCATTGGTCACCTGCCAAGAGGCATTAGACTTAACATATTGACCCGAAATATAAATAGCCGGCAACACTTCCTGATTGTAAACTTTAAAAGAAATTTTGTGTTTCCCGGCAGGAATTTTTATTGATTTTGGCTGTCCATAAATCTGAACGCCATCTAAAAGTAATTGAAAAGATCCTTCTGAGTAGATATTTACCTCATCCGGTTTTGGGATATCTACTTCGGTTTGAAAAGTTACCAGGGCATACGGACTGTAATATTGCCAAAGCGGTGGAAATACTGCTTCGCGTTCTGTACGCCTAACCTGCATTTTATTGCTTAACCAAATTTCAAAATCTCCCGGATACCAAATCCACGTCGCAGGCTTATTTTCCTGGGCAAATACCAAAACGGAAGAAAATAAAACTGTAAAAACAAATAATTTTTTAAAATTTAGAAATCGATTTCGCATAAAAAAGATATTTTGGGACTAAAGATAAGTGTTATTTTTACATTTCACAACCTGTAGTATCCTGCACCATCCTGAAATTAACAAAATATTTCTTTTTTGAAAGAATTTTAAAACACTATTAATTCAAATTCAGTGAAATTACCAAAACAGAATTCTATAAATTAAATACTCAAAAAATTGTTGTAATTTGTTTTAAATTTATAAACAATCAGAATTCTAAAGCTATTGATTTATACCTCTTAAAATATTAATCACAATATGAAAAAATACATCCTACTTTTTATATTTACTTTTCAGATAGTTTTTTCTCAAAAAGCGATAATAAAAGGAAATGTTCAAAATACCGGAACTTATTCAGACCGTACCGTTTCTATAATTGTAAATGATACCATCAACAAACTCATAAAATATAATGCCCTACAATATAAAACCGTAAAAGCAAATGCCATTAAAAACAAAACTGATTTTAAATATGATTATCATAAAACAGATGCAAACGTAAATCAGCTTCACTCAAATAAAAGCTATTCAACACAAACAGACAGTTTAGGCAACTTTGAGATCAGAGCCAATCTTACCGATAGTTTATTTTTCGAATCGTATGCTCACATTACCCAGAAATATGCAGTTGCAGATTTAGTAAAAAAGAAAAATCTCAATTTAAAACTAAAATTAGAACCTTGTGAAGTCTGGCCGGAACATCCTGAAAAGCCTACAAAATTATACGTCTTTGTTGGTAAAAAAATCAAAGCCTGGAACTCTCCACCCGGCCATTGCAATCTTCCTTCAGATAGCAGAACGCTCGCAAAATATGAAGTGGTAAAAAACATTTATGGCGATTATCCAAAAGATACTATTCAGTTTACCTCCTATGCGCATTCAGCTCCTTTACCGCAAAATTATTCGCCTTTTAAAAGTAGTTTTCTCGAATACGATTACAGCTTGCTTTATGTTTTACAATATAAAGACGAATTAATTCAGGTTAAATATTTGTTTGACGATGTTTACATGACAAAAGAAGGCCGATGGGCATCACCTTTAAAACCCAAAAATCTTTTTCACACAATCACTCCAGACTCTGTTAATCAGCCGGAACTGCTAAATTTTGTCGACCCCATTGAATTTACTTATGACGAAAGGTTTGAAAAACAAATAATAGAAAACTTTCCGGAACCCTATTTCAAAATAGATAATGGAAAAATCTTCGTTACTCATGGTTTTTATGTAGAAGATTTATTTAGAATTAGGAAAACTGGCAGACTCAAGGGATTTGATTATTTAATTAGATAACTATTAACTTCTTTAGTTAAAGTTTAGTAATATCCTCATTTCTGATCCTCCAAAATATAATTAGCAGGTGTCGTTCCCAAATGCTTTTTAAACATAAAAATAAAAGCACTCGCAGTTTCATAACCCAAATCGAGCGCTATTTCTTTTATGGATTGCTTTTCGCCTAATCGTTTTATGGCTTCCAGTAATTTCAATCGGGTACGCCAGTCGCTGAAATTCATTCCGAGTTCTTTGATGAATAAGCGGGATAAGGTTTTGCTGCTCATAAAAGATATGTCGGCATAATACTCAATCGTATTTTTACTAGCTACATCATTGAGCAAAAGCTGCACTACTTTTTGCAGTCTTTCATGGTTGGTTGTTGGCAGGAAAGTGGCACTTGGTTCGATTAAGGCCAATTCGTCCAGGAATACATCGATGATTCTTCTTTTGGGAGATGTGATATTTCCATCAGTTCCAAAAGAAATGATTTTAAAAACCAATTGTTTTAGAAATACCGAAATATCAAAAGAAAAACTGACTTTCGGCAACCCATCCATAAACGAAGGATCGACATAGACACTATATAAATTAACATCTTTCTGAAACGTTACCTGATGCTCGGTATGACCCGGAATCCAAAGTCCCTGCAGCGGATTTACAACCCAAATCTGATTATTGACTACGACATTCATAACACCGCTGGTAGCATAAATAAGCTGTGCCCGTGGATGCGAATGTGATATACAAACGGCATCAGTTACCATTTCGGTATAACCCACAACTGGTAAGTCAGGATTTATCTGAAATCCAAAATCAACTACTTTATATGTCCGAACATCGTTATTCATTGTCCAAATATAGTAATTAAGACACACTCATTTATTTTCACCTTTGTAAAAAAATTAATTGCAGATATCATTTCTAATCTGTCATAATCTAAAAATAACTCATGGAGACCATTAAAACCAATTCGGAAATACTCAAAAAAACTACCTATTCTATTCTTTTTATCATCAGTTTTTCGCATTTGATCAATGATCTTTTACAGGCTGTTGTTCCGTCCATTTATCCGTTACTGAAAGATAATTTCAATCTAAGTTTTTCTCAAATCGGGATTATCACTTTTACCTACCAGATTGTTGCTTCTATCCTTCAGCCTTTTGTGGGAATGTATACCGACAAAAAATCAAAACCTTATTCGTTGATTATCGGAATGTTATTTACAATGACCGGACTATTCCTTGTTTCAATTGCTTCGAGTTTTACGTATCTTTTATTATCTGTGAGCTTAATCGGAATCGGGTCTTCGATTTTCCATCCCGAATCTTCCCGGGTGGCGCATCTTGCTTCGGGAGGTAAAAAAGGGCTGGCGCAGTCCATCTTTCAATTAGGCGGAAATGCAGGAAGCGCTATCGGGCCTTTATTGGCCGCTTTTATTATCATTCCGCACGGACAAAGTTATGTGGCTTGGTTTTGTATTATTGCTTTGGTTGGGATTTTTGCTTTATATAAAATTGCCCTTTGGTACACAGCACATTTATCTGAAAGAATGGCTAATAAATCGGCTCTTAAAATCGAAACGCATCATTTGTCCAAAAACAGAGTGATTGCTTCGTTAGCAATTTTATTGGTTTTGATTTTCTCCAAATATTTCTACATGGCGAGTATTACGAGTTATTATACGTTCTTTTTGATTGATAAATTTCATATCTCGATTCAACAGTCTCAGGTTTATTTATTTTTATTTTCGGGAGCAGTTGCTGCAGGAACTTTGATTGGCGGACCAATTGGTGATCGTTTTGGAAGAAAATATGTCATCTGGATTTCTATATTGGGTGTTGCTCCTTTTACTATGATGCTGCCTTACGTTTCTTTATTCTGGGTTGGAATTTTATCTGTAATTATTGGACTGATTATTTCGTCTGCTTTCTCGGCAATTTTAGTTTACGCTACCGAATTACTGCCGGGAAAAGTGGGTTTGGTAGCCGGTCTTTTCTTCGGATTTGCTTTCGGAATGGGCGGTTTGGGTTCTGCGGTTTTAGGAAAAATTGCTGATGCGACCAGTATCGAATATGTTTTTAAGATTTGTGCCTTCCTGCCGTTGATTGGTGTTATTACCGGCTTTTTGCCGAATATTGAAGGTCGAAAAAAGGGCTGATTTTTTAATCTCGCAAAGATGCAAAGGTTTTCTTTTTTAGATTTTTAAAATAAACTTTGCGACTTTGCGAGCAAATTTCAGCATTCATTTAATCAAAAAACACATAGAGCTCTGTTGGAGACTATGTGTTTTTTTATACTTAAAAAGCAATACCAAGTTTTCATATTTTCAAGTTTCAATTCTTAATTTTAAAATTAACGTCTTCGCCAAAAATCTTTAATTTCCTACCAGCAATATGAGTTCTTTCATAACAAAAAAATAAGCTTCCATACCTAATTTAATTTTTTGAGTTATTTTCTAAAATATCTTAGTTATTAATTTAACCCAAAAAAACCATGGAAGCAACTACATTCAACAAAGCAAAACAATTATTGGGAAGCTGGTTACCTCAGGACCCGCAAATTATAGAAAACTGGACACTCAAAATCAAGGAATTTGTCAAAAAAAATCCAACACCGCTCATTCCTGAAATTGCCGAATTTCAAAATCTGGTGTACTCAGACCCTGTTTTATATGCCAATGTTCAGGGAATGTTTTCCGAAGCACATTTTTTAAAACAAAGAACTCCTTTACTTTGGGAACCGGAACCTGTGAATTTTGAAGATTTCCTTGTTTTACTCAACGGAATCATGCAAACCGCTCCCGAAGCTTATCAAACCGTAGCTCCCGGAAATCAAACCGCCGCAGGCATGATTGGATTTCCTATTAACGCTCTTTTAGCATGGCCAATGGCAACCAATTTTGGGTACGATGTTTTTTCAAACGCATTAGTCAATCAGCAGCTGAAAAAAATATTAAACTACTGGTCTAAATTTTTGGTTACAGAAGATTCCCGATATGTTTTGATCGAAAATGACCCTTCTGAAAACGTAATTGCATGGCTGAGCGATTTGGCACAATCTGAAATGATGGAAGTTGCCAAGGGTGCTTTAGGCTTAGAACCGAATCCGATTCCTGTCACTGCTACATTTTCTGATGTTTTTCAGTCGGATCCTTCAGATCCCTATTATGGATTCAAAAGCTGGGACGATTTTTTCACGAGATTGTTTTGCCCGGATGTGCGCCCTGTTACTGCTCCCGATGATGATTCGATTATTGTAAATGCTTGTGAGTCGGCACCTTTGCAAGTGGCTAAGAATGTGGCTTTGTCGGATCAGTTTTGGTTAAAAGGACAACCTTATTCGTTAGAAAACATGATGAATTTTGACTCATTAGCACCTCAATTTGAGGGTGGAACAGTTTATCAGGCCTTTTTGAGCGCTTTGAGCTACCACCGCTGGCACAGTCCTGTAAACGGTAGAATCGTAAAAACGGCTATTGTAAACGGTTCTTATTATTTAGAAAATCTATACCAGGGTTTCTACAATCCGGAGGGAGCCGATTCGAGTGCGCCTAACAATTCACAACCCTTTTTAACTGCAGTTGCCACCAGAGCGGTTATATTTATTGAGGCAGATAATCCGTCTATTGGATTGATGTGTGTAATGCCTGTGGGGATGGCAGAGGTTTCCAGCTGCGAAATAAAAGTACAAGCCGGAGACATTGTGAAAAAAGGCGACGAGCTGGGGATGTTTCATTTTGGAGGTTCAACACACTGCCTGATTTTTAGACCGGGTGTTAATTTAGAATTCAGCAATTATGAAACACCAGGCTTAGACGCTCCTAATAATATTCGTGTAAATACACAAATTGCAAAAGTGGTTTAGACTGAATGTCATCAAAAAATTATATAAAATAACCTTCAATTACTAACGCTAAAAGCCGCAAGTCTTATGATTTGCGGCTTTTGGATTTCTATGAGTTACTTTATGGATAATTATAAATTCTTCAGCTCTACTCTTTAATAATACGTTTACTAATTTTATTTCCATTAGTTGTTAAAGTCAAAATATAAGCTCCAGATGGAAGATTTTCTAAACTTAAGTTTTGTGTCTCTCCATTCACTACTTTATTGACAATCAATTTACCGGATAAATCAAACAATTGAATTACAGCTCCTTTTGTAATTTCATTGCCTTCTATTGTCAAAATGTTTTTTACCGGATTTGGATAGTAATTAAAAGTGAAATCAGAGTCAGTACCCTCTATTGTTTTCTCAACCTCATCAGTATTTATTTTTTTAGCGGTTGTAAAGTTACTTTCGGAATAACCCAAATCAGGATTACTGCCCGAGTAAGAAAGACCAACATTTGTTCCTTTGTCAATTAAATCGCTTCCCTGAGCTAATTTGAAAGGCAAGTTAGTCGGAAGATCCCCATTTGACTGTCGGGCTCCGATGGCAAGTGAAGTACTGCTACTTGTAAAATCGGAGGTATTTACAGTGACACTTAGATTCCACGAGTTGTTTTGCTGTGTAGCATTTGAAATAGAAATTGTTCCGGATAATGAAATATTATTTTTAAAAATATGTTTCTTTCCCGACTGCACCGGATTTCCAAAACCAAAGTTGATGTTGTTTCCGAATCCTGTACAATTATATAGTGTTATGCTTCCGGTATTGTTGTTCTGATCGAATCCTTTTTTGGGATGTCCTATTGCAACACATTTGGTCAGTACATTGTCAGCCGGAACAGAATTCCCTCCTACTTTAAAACCATTTCCGTTTCCGGTAAAGCCTCCGTAATTCCACACATCAACGCCGTTTCTGATTGCCCAGCAATTTTCGAAAGTTACTTTTTGGGTACTGTCAAAACAATCGTATCCGTCATCTGAATTTTCCCAGGCACGGCAGTTAATGAATTTATTTCCGGGTCCCTGTTCTTGTTTTGGACCAAAACCATCAGCCATGCTTCCCTTTTTTTTAGGGTCATAATTTCGGTAAGCATCGCAGTTTTTTACTATTGTATTCGAACCACCTTTGTTAATTTCCAGGCCGGTATTACGATTGTTATAAAAAGCACAATTTTCGAAAATAGTATTGGCACCTGTTACATATGCTCCCTGATAACCTGCTCTGGTAATGGCAATTCCTTTGAAACTCCAATAAGAACCTGTAATGCTAAAACCATACGAATCCTGTACCCATTCCTGATCCGGAAACGAAAAATCTATTACGGCTCTTCCATTGTTTACACATTCTACCTTAATAGGACTTGAAGAAGTGCCCGATTTTGTAAACGAAATAGTGTTTTTAGCACCGGCAGTATACGCTATTGTATACGTTCCGGCCTGTAATAAAATAACATCTCCTGCAACGGCTTTGCCCACAGCCGTTTTAAAATTCATAGCGTTAGTAAAACTCGAACCCGAATTAGAAGCATTTCCGGTTGGTGTCACATAATAAGTAGCTGCTGAAACTGATCCCGATACCAAAAGGGACAGCATTAAATAGTAGATTTTTTTCATAAGTTTTGTGTTAGTTTGAACAGCACAAGGTACTTATGGTTTTTTATAAAAATATTGAATTAATTCAATGGTTTTGAGGAAATTGGATTTAAAAATTGTTTCTTTTCATGTGCAATACTGTACATATCTACTTGTTATGCTTTCTTTAGCATCTAATTGAAATTGAAAACAAGATACAAAACCAAGATTGTCAACCCCAACAAACCAAATAATAGTTTCACCTTTTTACTAGTTTTAGGAATATCCCTTTCATCTGAAAAATTAACTTCCGGATTTTTATCCACTAAAGAAATTAGCACTGCCGCAATTAAAAGCACAGCAAAAATGTAAAACGAAATCAATAAAAAGTGTGGCCAAACCGGGTATTTATCTGCCGGGAAAATCCATAAATACAAAACTCCTACGAATAAACTAAAGGCTGAACCCCAGGACAAAGTAGCGTTTACAGCTTTTTTTGTGGTGCGTTTCCAGAAAACACTCAACAAAAACACCACAGATAATGAGGGTGCCAAAAAGCCCAAAACTGCCTGAAAGATGTTGAATAAATTCTGCCCCTTGATATTGTCAATCGCAATAGCAATCAGGATCGCAAATACACAACCTGCCCCAATGGTCAATCTTCCGATTTTGATCTGTTCTTTTATAGATGCCGTCGGATTCATTTTCTTTACATAAATATCATTCGTAAAAACGGTACTCAACGCATTCAGTGAGGAACCAATTGTGCCTACCAAAACGGCAATCATCACGCAAATTACCAAACCGTTCATTCCGCTTGGGAATAAATTCGTAACCATGGTCATATAAGCCAAATCGGAGTTTTTGCCCAATTCCGGAAACAAAACGGAACACAGAATTCCCGGTAAAATAAACAATGGCAAAGCCATTACTTTTAGCCAGCCTATGAAGTTCACCCCCAATTGTCCCTGCTCCAGATTCTTGGCTCCCAAAACACTCTGTACCATCGATTGGTCGGTACAAAAGAACGCTACTGCGGCCACCGGATAACCCAATAAAATAGCAGGCCACGGATAATTTGCATCGTCTGCAGGCTGTACCAGATTCCAGAAATTAGAAGGTGTTTTGGCAATTAAAGCTTCTATGCCGCCGACTTTCTGTAATCCTAAATACGATAAGGTTAGTGAAACGACAATCAATAAAATCATCTGAAAAACATTCACTTTGGCAATGGCTTTCAATCCTCCGGCGTAAGTAAAAATTCCGGAGAAAATCACCAAAACCGTCACACTCTGCCACATCGGAATTCCTAAAATCTGGCGTACCAAAATTCCACCGCTAAACAATCCCAACGACAGCCAGCTTACTAAAATTTTCACCATCGCATACCAGGCCAAAATCGTCTGGGTGCTGTCGCCATAACGTTTTCCCATATATTCGGGCATCGTGCTGACTTTACTGGCAATATATCTCGGTGCAAAAACGATAGCCAAAAGCAATAAAAATACAAAAGCATACCATTCGAAATTTCCGGCTACGATTCCGGTGGCATAACCAATACTGGCAAAAGCCAATAAGGATGAAGGTCCGACATTCGTCCCCCACATATTGAATCCGATGTTGTACCAGTTCAAGGAATTTCCCGCCATAAAAAGCGTTTCGTTCTTCTTGCTCTGCTTCACGCTCACCACATAACCAATAACCAATAAAGTCACCAGATAAATCGCTACAATGATAAAATCTAAAGTCGTTAACTTATCGTAGATGCTGTTCATAGTCCGTATTCGTTAAGAACATCAGCAATTTTTACTGGCATTCCGGTTTGTAATGATTTATCCATTGCCTGTAATAATGCCACGGTTCCGATGCCTTCTTCCATATTTGGATAGGCTTCAAAATTCTGTTCAATACTGTCCACAAAATATTCTAAATAATTTTGGTATTCTCCGCCATGATGGCTCTGCCCTTCAAAACGGAAATAATATTTTATAGTGCTGTCTCCCCAGGTGATCACTTTTTCTTCACCGGTTTTGTCCGTAACGGCATAACGCAATTCGTGATAATCGGCCTGACTCGCACCTTCTGTTGCTCTCAAAATTGTGCTCATTCCACTGTCTCTTTGAGCTGGCTGTGTTGGCGAAGTATAAACTCCGCTCACTCTGGCAATTCTTCCATCTGTAGCTTTGAAAATAAAATGCATCGTATCTTCGTTTTTTAAGCCTGCAACAGCTCCGTTACTGCTGATCATTCCATACCCCATTACTTCCTGAATATTTGGAAGATACCAACGAATGAAATCTACAGGATGGCTCAAACCTCCGTACAGCCATTTGAAAGACTGCAATAATGACCATTCTTTCTTTAAAAACCATCTGTGATCTGCGTGATATTGCGCTTCAATCGTAATTAAATCACCTATTAAGCCGGCTTCATAATCGGCTCTTTGTCTTTTGGCCGGTTCGAAGAATCTTGAACTTTGTCCGATGAAAACCTTTTTACCGGTTGTTTTACTTAGTTCCAATAGTTCTTTAGCATCCGAAAGATCATCGATAAACGGTTTGGTACACACTACGTGCTTTCCTGCCAGTAAAGCCTGCTTTACGTGTTGAGCGTGCAGATGGTCCGGCGTATAAATCGCGATGATGTCAATGGATTCATCGTTTAATAAATCGTCGTAATTAGTTGTGTATGAATGAAAATCGAATTCTTTTGCTCTTTGCTTGCAGATTTCTTCATTTCTGTCGCACACTTTTACAAGTTCTAATTTTGAACTTTCTAAAGCGGCCGACATCGTGCTACGTCCTTCTCCAAGTCCTAAGATTGCTATTTTTAACATGAGGTGTGGTTAATTAAGATTGTTAGTTTTATTTTTCACGCAGATTACGCAGATTGAGCAGATTTTTTCTTTATTCTACTTTTTCTCTTCTGCTTTAACTTTGTTCAGAAAAATCCAAACTTCTCCCGGCTTTGTGCCTTCGATTCCAGTTTGGTATTTTTTCATTAAGGCGTTCCAATCATCTACACGCGGATTGTTTTCGGTAGTTTTTGGATTCAGTTTATCCAGATTTTCTCCTTTCGGAATACTGATCACCAACATTAATTGTCTTCCGTTTTTGAAAACCTGCAATTGCTGAAAATCAGCGTTGCAGAAACCTTTGGCGATTTCCGGCCATTTTTCGAATTGGGTGGTATGATAATCCACGTATTCTTTTTGCAGTTTTTCGTCTTCAACTAAATTTGCAGTCAGAACGATATTCTCCCATTCAGAAGCTACTTTGGCATCTTTGCATCTTTGGAAATTCTGAAAATCATAAACCGGATTTTCGTAGATTTTTATTTCCACTGTTGGAAAAGCCAAAGCCAGTTTTCGTTTCGTTCTTTCCGGCTGATTCATCAATCCATAAATTACCAAATGATTTTCCCATTGGTACAATTCTTCGCCTACAATTCGGAAACCTTTTATCGTCGATTTAATTTTTTCGATATCCAGATCTTTTCCAATTAATTCTATGGCAACCGATTTTGGCATTTCCTGCAATCCCCAGGCTTCGTCAACGACAACTTCTTTCGCTAATAGGTTGTTGTATGGCGCACGAATTCCGGCATTTTCTTTGATTTTTGGATCTACAAAAGCATAATTGTCCTGCCAGATATTTCCTTTCGGGCCATTGTTGTTTTTCAGGATTTTCTGAATTGGAATCCAGTTGTTTTTAATCGTAAAGCCCTGACTTCCTTCATCGGTATACAAATACAGCCATAAAAATGGATCGTGTGCATACGGACTGTTGTACACTTTATCAATATAGTTCTCTTCAATTCGGCTGTCCGCCTGTGCTGAAAGTGTATAAATTCCGGCTACATCGTGTAAATGTTTGGCGTAATGATGAATTTTATTTCGCTGAATTTTATTGTTACGCATCACGTTTTCGGTGTGCGTCCAACCCCAACCCATCGAAATACCGCTATAGGCCACATCTGAAATTTCGTTATGTTCAATCGTCAGATTTCTTATAAAACCGGCAGCAATTCCCAGACATCCCCAATCTTCATTAGCCACATTGGTAATTAAGTTATCGGTAATCAATTCATCTGAACAAACTACTCTATCATCTTTTACGGTATAAGGTAAATGCGCTTCAAAAGATTCTTCGGAGAAAACACCCAAATTAATTCCGTTGCCGCCAATGTCTTTGAAAAGGTTTCCTTTGACAATATTATGATTCGTTCCTCGGTGCAAATCTAATCCTGTAGAAGACAGATGTTCAAAAGTACAAGATTCGAAAAGTGTATTATTCGCATAATTTACCTCAACAGCTGCTCTTGGTCTCCCAACCCAGCCCTGATTTTCTAAAGTCGCCTGATTCGGAGTTCCCGGAGTTTTCAGTTTGTAGGCATCGAGTAAATACATTCCTGCCTGCAACGGAACGTGTCCCTGATATGAAGGACGAAGCCAATTGCTGTACTGAAACGAAATTCCTTTGAAATTAAAATGATGTACCGGAGTATCCAGAGTTCCTTCAATTTTTACCAAATTTTCTAAAACCGGCGCAGTAACTTTAGCCGAATTCAGTTCTTCTCCTTTTCTTGGGATATAATAAATTTTAGCTTTTTTCCTATCCAGATACCATTCTCCAGGTTCGTTCAGCATCGAGATTCCGTTGTTTAAATAGAACGCTGAATTTCCGTTATTTTTAGAAATCCACGGAGCTGGCCAAGGATGTTCGCTCTGAATTTTGCTTTCCGGCTGTTCGAATGAAAGCCTTGCGCTGTCTTTAACTATTTCAATATTTTTGATTCGGAGATTAGCGATGGCCCACCATTGCACGATGTACATTTCCATTCCCGGTTCAAACTTAACTGATTTGTTTTTAAAAGGAATCCAGCAAGTTTCGGTTGCGGCATCCCAGGAAAGAATTCTCTCCATTTTGGTTCCGACTGTACTTTTGGCTCTTACGGCTTTTTTGCCATTCACCCATAACTGACGGTAATTGATGATTTCGCCCGCCTGCTGAGGTGCATCGGCTTCCCAAATTGTTCCTATTTTTAAACCGTTTATGGCAAGTGTTGATTTTTTCCAGTTTTTGATTTCGATTCCGCCGCTTAAAATAGGCTTGGCATTGACATCAGCTTCAATAGTCGTTGGACTTTCTGCCGTTCCGGAATCTTCAGGTCTTATGAATAATGGCTCGTTTAAATGATAGGTTCCGTTCATTACAATTATGCGAATTCCATCTTTTATGGATGGATCTTTCAGACGGCGTAGTTCTCTCGCTTTTCTCACAGCCATCTGAACGGTCGCCAACGGACTTGATTTTGTCCCAGGATTAATATCTTTTCCTTGTGGAGAAACCCAGATTTCAGCAGCATGTAATGAGCATGTGCAAATTGTTATCAAAAAGATAATGAAAACTTTAGTAAAAATATTTAAACGCATTTTTTTCTTTTTTAGGTAAAACCGTAAAGGTTTTATTTCTTGACAGTATTAGATTTACAAATAAATGTATTTTTTACACTTTTACCAAATAATGAATACAATTTAACAGAACATAAAAATATAAGTGTCCTGTTCCCTCCTGTATTCTTTTAAATGTGCTTAATGATAGTTTTTAATTTTTGACAAAAAAATATTAGACTTAAAGATGTTAGAATCCTATTTCACCTATTAAATATATTGTAAATATTTTTATTAAATTTGTGCAATCGATTACATTGTAGTATTTTCGTTTTTTTGGGGAACTTATTTTACTATTTATAAAAAAAGTTTTACCAATATAAACATATCGTACTATTTCGATATATAAAAAATCAAACTTTAACTAATTCAATACGAATGAAAACTAATCCAAAACAATTTTTCCGTATGCTATTGGCTGTTCTGACTATTGGCTGTTCAGGAAATGCGGTAGCTCAAAAGTCAAAATCCAATGGCACTTACGACAACATTGAATTTAAAATGGCAAAGGTCAATGAGCCAAAAATTCCCAAAAACACTGTCAATTTAAAGGATTTTGACGCTGTAAACGGAGGATATGTTTTAAACACAAAAGCTTTTGAAGATGCTATTAATGCGCTTTCAAAAAAAGGAGGCGGAAAATTAATTATTCCTCCGGGAATCTGGTTAACTGGTCCAATCATTCTAAAAAGCAAAATTGAGTTACATGCACAAACCGGTGCTTTAATCAAATTTTCTCCTGATAAAAGTTTATACCCAATTATCGAAACCAGTTTTGAAGGTTTAAATACCTGGCGTTGTATTTCTCCTCTTTACGGAAAAAACCTTGAAGATGTTGCCTTTACCGGAAATGGTGTTTGGGATGGTTCCGGTGAAGTTTGGAGACAGGTTAAAAAAGCTAAACTTACAGAAAGCCAATGGAAGAAATTTGTTGCTTCTGGCGGAGTTTTGAACGAAAGTAAAACAAGCTGGTATCCATCAGAAACCTTTATGAAAGCTTCTGTAGGTGCAGATCAGAATGTACGTCTGGATTTAAAAACCAAAGAAGATTTTGAAGCTATTCATGATTTCTTACGTCCGGTTTTGGTTAGTATTCAAAACAGTAAAAGAGTGTTATTTGACGGACCTGTATTTCAAAATTCTCCGGCATGGAACATTCATCCGTTACTGATTGAAGATTTAATTGTTCGAAATGTAACGGTTCGCAACCCTTGGTTTTCGCAAAACGGAGATGGTCTTGATGTAGAATCCTGTAAAAATGTTATCGTTGAAAATTCAAGTTTTGATGTTGGTGATGATGCGATTTGTATCAAATCAGGAAAAGATAAAGACGGGCGTGACCGAGGTGTTCCTTGTGAAAACATTATCGTAAAAAACAATATCGTCTATCATGGTCACGGAGGTGTAACGGTAGGAAGTGAAATGTCCGGAGGTGTAAAAAACCTGCACGTTTCTAATTGTTCTTTTATGGGAACAGATGTTGGATTGCGTTTTAAAAGTAACCGAGGACGCGGAGGTGTTGTCGAAAATATTTTTATCTCTGATATTTTCATGACTGATATTCCTTCTCAGGCCATTTCTTTTGATCTATATTATGGTGGAAAATCTATTGCAGAAACTTTGGCTGAAGGCGGAAACACCATCACTACCAAAAAAATGCCTGTTGATGAAAAAACACCTCAGTTTAAAAATATTTCGATAAAAAACATCACCATTGCAGGAGCACAACAAGCTGTATTTTTACAAGGATTACCAGAAATGAATCTTGAAAACATTGAAATTTCGAATTTAACGGCCAAAGCAGAAAAAGGATTTTCAATCATTGATGCTAACGGAATCAAAATCAGCAATGCTAAACTGGATATTAAAACACCAAACGTAATTAGTATTTATAACGGTAAAAATATGTCTTTTAAAAATATTGAATTTAATTCGACAGCATCTGATGCTATTACGATTAATGGAGAAGCTACTGAGAATGTTGAATTTGTTCCTTCTGTAAATTCAGATTTTGCTAAAAAAACCATCATCGGAGAAACTGTTCCGAAATCAGCTGTAAAACTATAGTTGATTAAACCATTTGGCTTCTGTTATGTCTAAGCAAAAAACACAACAGAAGCCAACTTAAAAATTTGCTATGAAAATCCTGCAAAAATTATCCAGAAACAAGAGCTTATTATTCGCTATCACAATCTCTTTTTCATTCCTTTATTCTGTCGCACAAACCGACAAAAATAATAAAGCAGTGATCAGCACAAAACTATTTGGCGACAGCACGAATCACTGGTACGGTATTACCGATAAAAACAATATTGTAAATCCGATACCAAATCAGCCGAGATACGAAGAATCTGAATACACTAAAATAGCGGATAATATCATCTATTTTCAACGTGATAACGGAGGGTGGCCAAAAAATTATGATATGCGTGCTATTTTGACGCTTGAACAAATAAATGATGTTGTAAGTTCAAAATCAATTTTACATACCACTTTTGATAACGCTACCACCTATACACATATCTATTACCTTGCACAGGTCTACACGCAGACTAAAATTGAAAAATACAAAACTGCCTGTCTAAAAGGAATCGATTTTATTCTGGAAGCACAATTTTCTAATGGAGGATGGCCACAATATTTTCCTTTAGAAAAAGGGTATAGCCGCCATATAACTTTTAATGATGGTGCTTACATGGGAATCATGAATTTGTTAGGAAAAATAGTTCAGAACGATTCTAATTTTAGTTTCATAGATACTGAAACAAAAAACAAAGTAAGTAAAGCTTACGAAAAAGGAATAGACTGTATCTTAAAAACACAAATTTCTGACCACGGAAAACTTAGTGCCTGGTGTCAGCAACATGACGAAGTAACATTACTTCCTGTATGGGCGAGAAAGTTTGAACCGCCAAGTGTCAGTAATGCAGAGAGTGTTGATATTGTTTTGTTTTTAATGAAGATTGACAACCCTAGCGAACAGGTTATCAGATCGATACAAAGCGCCGTTAAATGGTTTGAGGATTCTAAAATATACAATACCAGAATAGAAACTTTTGAAGCTCCTGAATTTGACTCAAAATTCAAGAAAGTTAAAGATGATCGTCGTGTTGTAACCGATTCTACAGCACCTCCAATCTGGACACGTTATTATGAATTAGGAACCGGAAGACCTTTATTTTGCGATAGAGATAGTGTGTACCTATATTCACTGGCCGAAGTAAGCCGTGAGCGTCGAAGCGGTTATGCGTGGTACACCTACAATCCTGAGAAAGTATTAAAAAAATATCCGGAGTGGCAGAAAAAATGGACTCCTGAAACTGATGTCTTAAAAAAATAAAAAGTCTGAACTAAATATAAAAAAAGCGTGAATTGTAGAAATTCACGCTTTTTTTATTAACTGAAATTATCATTTTAGTCATTCAAATTATAAAATGATTTCGCATTTTCAGACCAGATTTTATTCTGATCCTCTATTGAAAACTGAGACATATAATCTTCTAATGTTTTTACCAGTTGCTTATAATCTGAAGCCACATTACAAACTGGCCAATCCGAACCAAACATCAATTTGTCTGCAGAAAAGTTTTCAAAAATCACATCCAGATATGGTTTTAAATCAGATGATTTCCAATTATCCCAGTCGGCTTCTGTAACCATTCCGGAAATTTTACACCAAACATTTTCAAATTTAGAAATCTCTTCTATTCCTTTTTTCCATGATGCAATATCGCCCGATTTAATATCCGGTTTTGCAATATGATCAATGACAAATTTTTGTTCAGGAAATGATTTTACCAAATCTATTGCAGCCGGCAATTGACGATGAAAAATTAGAATATCATAAGTAAAATCAAATTCTTTTAAAGCTTCGATTCCGTTACGAAAAGCTGTCCTAAACATAAAATCATCCGGTTCTCCCTGCACGACATGCCTGAAACCTTTCAGTTTTTCATGTTTCGAAAAGTATTTTAATCGTTCTGAAATGTTATTAGCTCTCAAATCAATCCAGCCAACGACTCCTTTTATAAAATCATTTTTTGAAGCCAGATCCAATAAAAATTCGGTTTCTTCTTCAGACTGACTCGCCTGAACAGCCACACAGCCTGAAAATTGATTTTGGGAAAGCAATGGTCCTAAATCTTCGGGTAAAAAATCCCTTTGAATCTTTTGCATCGAATCATCAATCCAGCTGTCTCGAACCGGATCAAGTATCCAAAAATGCTGATGGGAGTCAATTCGGTTATTCATAAACACTAATTTACATCACTGATTAACGCACGATCCAGGTGTACATAACCACCATCAACAAAAACAAATTGTCCTGTCGTGTGAGAAGAACGCTCAGAAATAATAAAAAGTGCTGTATCTGCAATTTCTTCTGTTTTAGTCATTCTGGATTCAAACGGAATACTTTTATTGATTTTTTTCAAAACCGTTTCTCCATCCGGTAATGTCTTGATCCAGTCTTCGTATGCCGGAGTATAACTTTCTGCAATGATAATCGCATTCGAACGAATTCCGTACTGAATCAAATCTACTGCCCATTCTCTGGTCAGTCCAAGAACGCCCCCTTTTGCAGCAGCATAACCTGAAGTTCCACCTTGTCCTGTCAAAGCCACTTTTGACCCAATATTTAAAACATTCCCTTTTGATTCTTTTAGATACGGAAGTGCATATTTTACCATTAAAAAGTAACTTACCACATTCAGTTTTAAAGAATCCATAAATTCCTCATAACTTGAATCTAAGCTAACGCCGTCATTAACACCTACGTTATTGATTACGGCATCAATTCTGCCGTATTTGGCTATAATTTGTTTAACGGCATTTTCCATTTCTTCAGGATTGGTAACATCCGTCTGAACAAATAAGGCATCAATTCCTCTTTTCTGAAGTTCTTCTGCATACCCAACACCACGGCTGTTTCTGTCTACCAATGCCGGAATAGCTCCTTCATCTGCCAGTCTTTTAATTATGGTTTCTCCAATACTTCCTTCTTTTCCGGCTGAACCGGAAACTACTACAATTTTACCTTTTAGTCCTAAATCCATATCATTATTATGTTAGAAGTAATTTGTAAAATGTGAAATGTAGATTATGAAACGTAATTTTTGGAGATATAAAAGGAAAACTTATTCAGTTATATTTTTTCTAAATTTTCTCACAATGAAATTTATCGTATCACATTTTACATTTTACAAATAATTTTAGTTTATTTCGATCAACGCTTTGATAACGTTATTTTTCGGATCAATCCAATTTCCAAATTCATTTATCATTTCAGAAAAATCCGCTCTGTGCGTAATATACTTCTTAGGGTCTATTTTTCCTGCTTTCAGACATTTCATTACATATTCAAAATCTTCGATAGTCGCATTTCTGCTGCTCATTAAAGTAGATTCCCTTTTATGAAAATCAGGATGACTGAAACTCAATTCTCCTTTTTGAAGTCCAACCAAAACAAATCTTCCGCCATGCGAAATGTAATTAAAAGCACTATTCATGACTTTTTGGTTTCCCGTAGCATCAATCACTACGTTCGCCATATCGCCATTGGTTAATTCTTTTAATCTTTCGGCGACATCTTCATTTAATGGATTGATGGTTGCATCAGCATTCAGTTCATTTTTACAAAAACCTAATCTATAATCGTTAATATCCATTACAATCACTTTGGCTCCTGCAATTTTAGCAAACTGAATCAATCCTAATCCAATAGGTCCTGCACCCATTACTAAAACAGTGTCGGTTGCTTTTACAGCGGCTCTTCTTACTCCGTGTGCTGCAATTGCTAATGGTTCAACCAAAGCCAGTTCGTCATAATCCAAACCTTGTCCGTGCAATAAATATTGTTCCGGAATCGTAACATATTCTGCCATTCCCCCATCAATATGAACACCAAAAACTTTAATGTTCGCACAACAATTTGTCAGTCCGTTTCTGCAGGCAACACAAGTTCCACAATTGAAATAAGGTATAAAAGTTACTTTATCTCCCGGTTCAAAACCTTTTGCATTTCCTTTTATATATTCTGCCGCCAATTCATGTCCCAGAATTCTTGGATATTCAAAATAAGGCTGCGTTCCTCCAAAAGCATGAATATCGGTTCCGCAGACACCGATTCTTTTAATTTTCAAAAGCACTTCGCCTTCCTTTGGTTCCGGCATTGGTTTCTCTTTATATAGAAACTCTTGCGGCTTTTCACAAACAATATATTTCATTTAATTTGAATCTGTTTTATTTTCAGAAGTCCTGAAACTTCCAAATTTGTATTATTTACTGTAAGCTTTTGCTACCTGTTTACTTGAACCTAAACCGTCCATACCCAATTCGATAACATCTCCCGCTTTGATGTAAATTGGATCCGGCTTAATTCCTAATCCAACTCCCGGAGGCGTTCCTGTACTGATGATATCGCCAGGAAGCAAGGTCATAAACTGACTTAGGTAATGCACTAAAAATGGAATTTTGAAAACCAGATTTGAAGTATTACTGTTTTGGAATTTCTTTCCGTTAACTGTCAGCCACATTGGCAAATTATTTACATCAGCAATTTCATCCTGTGTAGCCAAGAATGGCCCAAGAGGTGCGAAAGTATCACAACCTTTTCCTTTTGCCCATTGTCCGCCCATTTCGATTTGAAAAGCTCTTTCGCTATAATCATTCAATAAAGCATAACCGGCAACATAATCCAAAGCTTCAGCCTCTTCAACATAGCTTGCTTTTTTACCTACTACAAATGCCAGCTCAATTTCCCAATCTGTTTTTTCACTGTTTTTTGGAATAATCAAATCATCATTCGGACCACATAAAGAAGTAGTTGATTTGAAAAAGATAATTGGTTCTGCCGGAATTGGAGCACCGGTTTCATGACAATGATCTACATAATTCAATCCGATACAGATTATTTTTGAAGGTCTTGCAACCGGAGAACCTAAACGGACATCTGCTCCTACTTCCGGTAAAACAGGATTGCTCTCTAATGCTTTCTTTAATTTCTCTAAACCATTGTCTTCGAAAAAAGCTTCGTTAAAATCAGTCACAATTGAAGAAACATCATATCTTTTTTCTCCGATTATAACTCCCGGTTTTTCTTGTCCAGCTGCACCAAAACGTATTAATTTCATTTCCTTTATTTTTTTTAAGTTACTTTTTCTTAAGCTATTAAGGTGCTAAGACACTAAGCTTCTGAGATTTTTTTTAGCTTAGTGGCTTAGAAACTTAGCAGCTCAGAACCTTTTTCTAATTATTTAATTTTATAAACCCTCCATCAATTGGATAATCACTTCCTGTAATAAATCCTGCTTCGTCACTGCATAAATACAGAGCCAGAGCAGCAATTTCATCTGGTTGCCCCATACGCCCAATCGGTTGTGACTTTGACAGTTTTTCAAAAATTTCAGCTTCTTTACCCGGATAATTTTTATTGATAAATCCGTCTACAAAAGGAGTATGAACCCTTGCAGGAGAAATTGAATTGCATCGAATCCCTTCATCAATGTAATCTCTAGCAACTGATAAAGTCATTGCCATTACAGCCCCTTTAGCCGTTGAATAAGCGAAACGATCCTGAATTCCAACCCATGAAGCTATTGACGCCATATTTAAAATGACACCTCCATTAGACAATCGAAATTGCGGAATCGCAGCATACAAACAGTTGTAAACTCCTTTCACGTTTACATCCATCACCCTTTGGAAATCGATTTCCAAAGTTGTGCCTACTTTTCCCACATGGGCAATACCGGCATTATTGATTAAAATATGGATATTTCCAATTTTTTCAAAGGTCGCAACAACCTCTTTTTGATCTGTTACATTACATGCGTATGAAAATACTTTTCCGCCCAATTGCTCTATATCAGAAACAGCATCCTGAGCACTTTCTTTTGTTAAATCAATGATATGAATTTCTGCACCTTGTTTTGCGAACAGAGTTGCAATGGCCCTTCCTATTCCGCTGCCACCACCGGTAATAACTGCTTTTTTATTTTGTAATGAAAACATATATGTTTAGTTTTTTAATTATCGATTTAATTCTAAAGCTGCCAAAATAAAGGGTCCGGTTACTTTAGGGTCATTATCTTTCCTTTTTTCATTAATATAATATTCGTAAGATCCGTCTCGATAAGGTTTTCCTCCCAAACCTGCTACTGCGCAGGCATTGGTGATTTCAATTTCTCCATTAGGATATACTTTAACAAATTTTGAAGTTATACCATCAAAGGCTTTTTCAGCAATTTTTTTGAATTTTTTAGGCAAATATCCCTTTTTAGCTCCCTTTGCAAAGGCATAAGCAAACATCGCCGTACCCGAAGTTTCTAAATAATTACCGTCTCTGGTTCCCATATCTGTAACCTGATACCATAATCCTGATGGATCCTGAAATTTAACTAAGGCATTCGAAATATTGTTTAAATATAAAATCAGTTCTTTACGCTTTGGGTGATCTTTAGGGAAATAATCCAGAACATCTACCAATCCCATCACATACCAGCCCATAGATCGGGACCAGAAATTAGGAGAAACGCCGGTCTCTTTGTTTGCCCAAGGCATTTCTTTGCTTTCATCCCAGGCATGGTATAACAACCCTGTTTTTGCATCGGTTGCCTTTTTCTGAATCAATTCAAATTCATGTGCAATATCATCCAGTTTAGCACCTTTTTCAAAAGTAACGGTATATTCTGCATAAAATGGTTCACCCATATACAAACCATCCAGCCACATTTGGTTAGGATATATTTTTTTATGCCAAAAACCACCACTTGCGGTACGAGGCTGCTCTTCTAATTGTTTACGCAAAGTTTGCATGGCAATTAAATAGCGTTTGTCTTTGGTTTGCTCATAGATATCAAACAAAATTCGGCCCGTAGGTATATTATCGATATTAAAAGACTCATATTTATATGTTTTAATATTTCCATCAGCATCAATCAATTCATCAGCATACTGTTTCGCATAAGCAGCGTATTTTTCATTATTTTTTTGCTTGCTTAATTCCTGAAAAGCATAAGTAACCAAACCATGAACATAACTGATATGCGCTACTTTGGCATCATCAATCATATACGATTGCGGATGTCGCTGCATCAGGGTTAAAGCCATTCGTTCAGACCATTTCAGTTGATTCGAAATTGTATTTTGAGCATTTGAAATTGTCGTTACAAAAATCAGTAACACAATTATTTTAAGAAGAAAAGAAGTTTTAAGCATAACTGCTACTTTAAAAATTGTATTTTATGTAATTTAAATGTAGAAATAAATGTGATTTTTACATTTACAAATATAAAACTTAATATTAATCCCTGCCATTTATTTTAAAAATCAATCAAAAAAATAGATATAATTAAAAACAATATCACATTTTATATGTAATTTGTATAAAATATAAAAAAAGACTGTAGTATCTGGGAAAAAATAAATCATATAATCATAGCAATTGAATCTAATTTCTATATTTGTAAATGTGAAAATCACATTTATTAAATCAGACTATCAAAATGAAAAAACTAAAAGGGATTACGTGGAATCACACCAGAGGTTTATTGCCAATGGTTGCCACAGCTCAACGTTTTACAGAGTTGAATCCGGATATAGAAATCAGCTGGGAAAAAAGAAGTTTACAGGAATTTGCAGATGCTTCGATTGAAGACTTAGCCAAAAGATTTGACCTTTTGGTTATCGATCATCCATGGACTGGTTTTGGTGCCGATACCAAAACAATATTGCCTTTATCAGATTATCTTTCTGCCGAATATATCAAAGATCAGGAAATCAATACCGTGGGTAAATCTTACGGAAGTTATGTCTTTCACAATAAATTATGGGCTTTGCCAATTGATGCGGCAACTCCGGTAGCAGCTGCCCGATTGGATATTTTAGAAAAACAAGGATTAAAAGTCCCACAGACCTATGATGCTTTATTGGCTTTAGCGAAAAAAGGATTAGTTGCCTTTGCAGGAATTCCGGTAGATTCCTTAATGACATTTTACTCTTTTTGCTGTAGTTTAGGCGAAGACCCTTTTCAATCACAGGAAAAAGTAATTTCTGTGGAAACAGGAAAAAAAGCTTTACAGATGCATCGTGAACTTGCTCAATTAATGGATCCGGCAAATTTTAACCGAAATCCGATTCAGGTATATGAAGCTATGGTCAATACAGATGAAATTGCCTACTGCCCTTTCGCTTACGGCTATTCCAATTATTCAAGAATTGGTTACAGTAAAAACCTGCTTCACTTTTATGATTTAGTTAAATTGAACGACAAACCAATGATCAGCTCTTTGGGTGGAACCGGTTTAGCAGTTTCTTCCTTTAGCCAGCATATTCCCGAAGCTATAAAATATGCTGAATTCACAGGTTCATCACACGTACAACAGAATATTTTTTCAGATAATGGAGGACAGCCTGGTCATTTACAAGCCTGGAAAAATGAACGAATCAACGGAATCACTCATGATTATTTCAAAAATACATTACCTGCTTTAGAAAGAGCTTTTTTAAGACCAAGATATTCCGGACATATGTATTTTCAGGATCATGCAGGTGATGTGGTTCGTGATTATTTAATGAATGGCGGTGATGAAGAATCTGTTTTGGAAGTAATGAATGGACTATACATAAAGTCTTTAAACTTATAACAGTATGAGACCATTAGAAGGATTAGTTGTGTTGGAGTTTTGCCAGTTTTTGGCAGGACCTTCTGCGGGTTTAAAATTAGCCGATTTAGGTGCCAGGGTTATTAAAATCGAGCGTCCTGTAAAAGGTGAAGCCTGTCGACAATTAAGCATAAAAGATCTTTTTGTTGACGACAGCAGTTTACTTTTTCATACCATCAACAGAAATAAAGAATCGTTTGCCGCCGATTTAAAAAATCCGGAAGATTTAATTTTAGTAAAAAAACTGATTGCCAAGGCAGATATTATGACGCATAATTTCAGGCCTGGTGTAATGGATAAAATTGGTTTGACCTTTAACAATGTTTTAAAAATCAATCCAAAAATAATCTACGGAACGATTACGGGTTACGGAGACAAAGGTCCCTGGGCAAACAAGCCGGGACAAGATTTATTGCTACAATCCCTTTCCGGATTAAGCTGGTTAAGCGGTCGAAAAAGTCAGGGACCAGTTCCGTTTGGTCTGGCTGTAGCCGATTTGATGTGCGGCAACCATTTCGTTCAGGGAATCTTAGCAGCTTTACTTAAAAGAGCTAAAACCGGAAAAGGTGTTTTAGTTGAAGTCAGCTTGCTGGAATCGGTTTTGGATGTGCAGTTTGAAGCAATAACTTCTTACTTGAATGATGGAGGACAACAGCCACAAAGAAGCGATGTCAAAGGAAGTGCTCATGCTTTTCTAAGCGCACCTTACGGAATTTATCAAACTAAAAACGGATATATTTCTCTTGCAATGGGCGATTTGCTTTTTATTGGAAGTGTTTTAGAAATCGATTTCCAAAAATACACTGATAAACACCAATGGTTTTCTCAAAGAGATGAAATCAGGGAAATATTAGCCGAAAAATTATTGACTCAAAAAGTAGATTATTGGATTGAATTACTTCAAAAAGAAGGAATCTGGTGTGGAAAAGTCCTTAATTATGAGGAATTAGACAGCCAGCCTTTTGTAAACGAATTGCAATTGAAACAAACCGTACAAAATTCGGCAGGCGAAATATTAGTTACTACGAGAAGCCCAATTCAACTGGATGGTGAAATTTTAACCAGTACCAAAGCAGCGCCTAAAGTGGGTGAAGACAATTTAACAATACACGAACAATTTTTAAA
The DNA here is from genome assembly GCF_022802975.1 of Flavobacterium pectinovorum. Lineage (GTDB taxonomy): Bacteria > Bacteroidota > Bacteroidia > Flavobacteriales > Flavobacteriaceae > Flavobacterium > Flavobacterium pectinovorum_B. The sequence continues at coordinate 9,787 of NZ_JAFEVZ010000002.1, read as the reverse complement.
CTAGCAGGATGAAACCATTAGAAGATTATTTAATAGTAGATTTTAGCCAGTTTCTTTCCGGTCCCTCAGCCAGTTTGCGTTTGGCAGATCTGGGTGCCCGTGTGATAAAAATTGAGAAACCGGGAACAGGCGATATCTGCCGAACCTTATATACTTCTGATTTGATTATGAATGGAGAATCATCTGTTTTTCATACCATCAACAGAAATAAAGAATCATTCGCTATTGATTTCAAACAACCGTCAGAACTTGAAAAATTAAAAAAATTATTGGCCAAAGCCGATGTTGTAATGCATAACTTCAGACCAGGAGTGATGGAACGCGTAGGTTTGAGTTATGACGAAGTCGCAGCAATCAATCCAAATATAATCTATGCCGAAATTTCGGGCTACGGTACCAAATCAGATTTAAAAGATTTACCCGGACAGGATTTATTACTACAATCGCTGACAGCCTTAACGTGGCTAAGTGGCAATCAGGAAGATGGTCCGGTTCCGATGGGATTATCGATTGTAGACATGTTGGCGGGAGCGCATTTGGCACAAGGGATTTTAGCGGCTTTGTACAGAAAAGCAACCCATAATATCGGGGCGAAAGTTCAGGTAAGCATGCTGGAATCGGCTTTTGATTTTCAGTTTGAAACGATTACCACCTTTTTTAATGATGGCGGTGAATTGCCTGTACGAACAAAATCCAATAATGCCCATCCTTATTTAGGTGCGCCTTACGGTATTTACAAAACTCAAAATGGCTATTTAGCTTTGGCTATGGGATCAATTCCGGTTTTGGCTTCTCTTTTAAAATGTGATGAATTGCTGCAGTTTCCTGAAAATAAATTTGAATTAAGAGATGACATCAAGAATATTTTAGCCGAACATTTGCAAACTCAGGAAACCCAATTTTGGCTGGATATTTTAGAACCGGCTGATATTTGGTGTGCCAAAGTCCTGAACTACAAACAGCTTTTTGCCGAAGAAGGATTTCAGGTTTTAGATTTCATACAAAGAGTAGAAATGCTGGACAGCTACAATTATAAAACCACACGATGTCCTATTAGAATAGACGGAGAAATTTTCACTTCAGGTAAAGGTTCACCCAAATTAGGACAGGACAATGAGCAGATTATTAAAGAATTTATAAGTAACTAATTACACAAAATCGTGCTAGGTTTTAAAAAAACCTAGCACGTATTGAAACATAAATATACCTACAAGGTCAAAAAAAGACCTTGCAGGAAAAACATTAAATATAAATTAGTAATGACCAAACTAAGAATCGCTGTCAGGAAATTTGATCCTTTTGAAAGCACACTGCAAAAGCTGTGGGATTTGTTCTGCCTAAAAAACAACATCAGCATTGAAGCCGAAATGATTCCATTGGAATTACACGATTTGTATGAAGAAACCATTACAAAAAAAGGATTAATAAACGGAAACTGGGACATCGCACACATCAATACTGATTGGATTTTTGATGCTGCGAATGAAAAAGCGGTTCTTGATTTGACCTCATTGATTGCAGAGAATCCTCCTCAAAATTATCCTGAAGGCTGGCATCAATCCTTATTGCATTTACAACAAATCAATAATGGGACCTACGGACTGCCTTTTCACGATGGACCGGAATGTTTGATTTATAGAAAAGATTTATTTGAAGATTCGTTAGAAAAAGAAAATTTCAAGAAACAATTTGGGTACGAATTAAATCCTCCAAAAACGTGGGAACAATTTACTCAAATTGCCGAATTTTTCAATCGCCCTGAGCAAAATTTATACGGCTCTGTTTTTGCCCATTACCCTGACGGTCACAATATGGTTTTTGATTTTTGCCTGCAATTATGGACAAGAGGCGGCTCTTTATTAAACTCCCAAAATCAAATCGATATTAACCACACCGCTGCAATTGAAGCTTTGAATTTTTACAGAACGATTGCCAACAATAAAAAAGCCATTCATCCGCAATCAAAAGATTTTGGTTCTGTTGAAGCCGGTATGGCTTTCGCCAAAGGAGAAGCAGCAATGGCAATCAACTGGTTTGGATTTGCCTCGATGTGCGAAGTGATTGAAGAATCAAAAGTGAAAGGAAAAATTGATATCACTTCAATCCCATCGGATCCCAATCATAAAACGGCTTCTTTGAATGTGTATTGGTTGTATAGCATTGGATCAGGAAGTAAACATAAAAAACTGGCTTATGATTTTTTACGTTTTGCAACTACTTCTGAAAGTGACAAATTATTAACAAAAGAAGGCGGAATCGGCTGCAGAAAATCTACCTGGAATGATACTGATATTAATAAAATAATTCCGTTTTATCATAAATTGGAAACCTTACACGAAAACGCTTTAACCCTACCACAAACTCCGGTGTGGCCAAAAGTAGCCGAGCTTATTGACAAGATGGTTTTAAAATCATTAGAAAGCAACATTCCATCCGAAAAATTATTAGAAGAAACACAGAATACTATTCTGCAAATTATATAGTTATGAATATTCCATATAAACCTTTATTACCAGAAACAACGCAACCGATTATTATCATTGGCGCGAGCGGTATCGTAAAAGATGCTCATCTTCCAGCTTATAAAATGGCTGGCATGAGTGTTTTTGGTATTACCAACAGAACGCTCTCTAAAGCACAGGATATGGCAAAACAATTTGGCATTCCGAATGTTTTTGAAAATGTAGCCGAAGCTGTAAAAAAGGCTCCATCGAATGCCGTTTATGACATTACCGTATTACCCGATCAATACATCGAAATACTGGAACAGCTTCCTGATGGCGCTGCCGTGCTGATTCAAAAACCGATGGGAAATGATTTGGCTCAGGCCAGAGAAATTGTGGCGGTATGCGAAAGAAAAAAATTAGTTGCTGCAATCAATTTCCAATTGCGATTTGCCTCTTTTGTTAGTGCTGCGAGGCATCTTATTAAAGAAGGAATCATTGGTGATTTGTATGATTTAGAATTCAAAGTAACGGTAAACACACCTTGGGAATTGTTTCCGCTGATTAAGGAACATCCCAGGTTGGAAATTCTTTTTCACAGCGTACATTATATTGATTGTATTCGTTCGTTTTTAGGAAATCCAAAAGGAGTTTATGCGAAAACAACCAATCATCCTTTGAAAAAATTATCTTCCTGCCGTTCTTCAATTATTTTGGATTATGGAAATTCAATGCGTGTGGTGATCAATACCAATCACGATCATCATTTTGGACCAAAACATGAAGAAAGCTATATCAAATGGGAAGGAACAAAAGGCGCCATTAAAGCCAAAATGGGCTTATTGATGAATTACCCTGATGGTATGCCCGACGAATTTGAAGTGGCGATAGAAAAAGATGGTACCTACGAATGGGAAAAAATCAATTTAGAAGGTTCCTGGTTTCCGGAGGCTTTCATTGGTACCATGTCGAACCTAATGCGTTTTAAAGAAGGGTCTGATGCTAAATTATTAGCAAGTGTTCAGGATGTTCTAGACACGATGAAAGTTGTTGAAGCCTGTTACATCAGTAATCAAAAAGGAGGAATTCTATTAAATGACTTATAACAACGATTGCCCGCGTTAACGATTGAAGCGGCATCCTTTTTTGGCTTTTTTCGGCCAAAAAAGATATAGCGGAAAGCGTGTTTAAACGCCAAAAAAAATTATATAAATATAGTGATTAGTGAAAAGTCATTAGTAATTAGCAACTGAGCTAGTCACTAACGACTAATTACTAAGGACTAAAAAAACTAAAAATATGTATTTCAAATCCACATTTTTCGAAGACTATCAGCTTAATGATAAAAGAGTTACATTAGGCAGAACCATTACCGAAACTGATTTTGTCGTTCACGCAGGGCATACCGGCGATTTTTTTCCGCATCACATGGATGAGGAGTGGTGTAAGACACAACCTTTCGGACAGCGAATTGCCCACGGAACAATGGTTTTCAGCATCGGTATCGGATTGACAGCATCCGAAATTAATCCGGAAGCATTTTCTAAAGGTTATGACCGAATGCGATTTGTAAAACCGGTTCATATTGGGGACACAATTCATTCTGAAATTACCATTTCTGAAAAAGGAGAAGCGAAAAAGCCTGACATGGGAACGGTAACAGAACATGTTGAAATCATTAACCAAAAGGGCGAAGTCGTTTTAGTATGTGACCACCTTTTATTAGTAAAAAAGAAATAATTCTTTTGCAGTACAAAGGTTCAAAGTAACAAAGAGACAAAGGTTTCTTTACTTGAACCCAAAACCTTTGCAACTTTGAGCCTTTGAGGCTTTGAACCTTTAAAAAAAAATCTAACTATGCAAGTAACCAACCAAACAGGCGACCAACACGAAGTACCAACAGAAAACGGAAAAGGGAATCAATATCTTTTGCCTTTTATTTTAATTACCAGTTTATTTTTCCTTTGGGGAATGGCGCACGGGCTTGACGGTATTTTGATTCCGCACTTAAAAAAGGCTTGCCAGCTTAATAACAGTCAATCTACCTTAATTGACACGGCTATCTTTTTTGCTTATTTTATAATGGCAATTCCTGCGGGAATGATTATAAAAAAAATAGGTTATAAAAATAGCATCATTACCGGTTTATTAGTTTTTGCCATAGGAGCATTTCTTTTTGTTCCGGCAGCAAATACCAGAACTTATGAACTTTTCCTGTTTGCTTTATTTGTTATTGGTTGTGGATTAACCATTTTAGAAACGAGTGCTAATCCGTATGCCGCTATTTTAGGTCCTCCGGAATCATCTTCAACCAGATTGAATTTGGCTGCTTCTTTTAATGGTTTAGCGGTAACTGTCGCCCCGCTTTTGGGAGGTGTATTCATACTTTCTGGTGTCAATCATACACCTGAACAATTAGCAGCAATGTCAGATACCACAAGAGCAGCTTATTTATTAGAAGAAGCTTCATCAGTAAAACTGCCTTATATCATTTTAGGGAGTATATTGGTTTTAGTAGCCATTGTATTTTATTTTATGCATTTACCATCAATGAAATCAAAACAAACAGAAAACGAAGTTAAACCCGGGTTTTTCTCTGTTTTGAAATTCGCTCACTTAAGTTGGGCAGTTGTAGCACAATTCTTTTATGTAGGTGCACAGGTTTGCATTACCAGTTTTTTTATCAGAATAGCTCAAAAAGAAGCCGGATTAGATGAAAAAACGGCGGCTTATTACTTAACAGCATACGGCTTTTTATTTATGGTGGGCAGATTTAGTGGAACTTTCTTTTTAAAATTCGTCAAAGATTATATGCTTCTTTCTATCTATTGTGTAATCAGCATTTGTCTTTGTTTAGTTGCCATATATGGATCTGGAATTGCTATTATTTATGCACTTGGCGGAATTGGATTTTTCATGTCAATCATGTTTCCAACTATTTTCTCTTTAGGGTTAGTAGGTTTAAAATCCAATACAGAAACGGGGTCATCATGGCTGGTAATGTCTATTGTGGGTGGTGCAATTCTTCCCTACGCAATGGGAACTTTAATTGACATGAAACATGACGATATTCAGGCTGGATATATAATTCCTTTAGTTTGTTTTGCAATTATCCTTTATTTTGGAATTTTCGGACACAAAGTAAAAAATATTATTTCTTAGTTTAATTTCAATTATTTTTATAAAATTTTCCAAGGGGCAATAGTGTTCCTTGGAAATTTTATTTTTAAACTTTATCATTCATAAATCTAACATGAAAAAAACTTTACTTACTTTTTATTTCTTACTTATTAGTTTCAGCGCGGTTTTACACGCCCAGAAAAATAAAACTGCTTATGATATTGTCGTAGCAGCTGATGGAAGCGGGAATTACACTAAAGTTCAGGACGCTTTTAATGCTGTACCTGATCATAATTCTAAACGTACCATTATTTTTGTAAAACCAGGTACTTATAAAGAGAAATTAAAATTAGCCGCATCAAAGAAAAATGTAACGTTAATTGGCGAATCTTATAAAAACACGATTCTTACTTATGATGATTATGCTGAAATTGCCGGAGGAACAAGCAAATCATTTAGTGTATTAATTGAAGCCAATGATTTTTTTGCAGAAAACATAACTTTTGAAAATACAATTAGTAGTGAGTTGCCTCAGTATAAAAAAGGCGGTCAGGCAGTAGCTTTAATGGTAAACGGTGACAGAGCAATTTTTCATAATTGCAAAATGAGCGGTTTTCAGGATACATTTTACCTTAAAGCCAATAAAAGAACATATATCAAAGACTGCATCATTGATGGAACAACAGACTTTATTTTTGGAGCAGGAATAGCGTTGTTTGAAAATTGTTTTATCCAATGCAGAAAAGACTCTTACATCACTGCGGGAAACCATGAAGCAGGAAAAAGTAAATATGGTTTTGTATTCAAAGATTGTGTCATAATGAAATATCCTAAAGCAGCCGTTTCAAAAGTGTCTCTAGGAAGACCATGGGGAGCAGGTGCAAATACCGTTTTTATTAATTCTTATGAAGAATCCGTTATAATCCCGGAGGGTTGGTCGATATGGTCTAAAGATCCGGAAAATAAAGCCTATGACAATTGGAAAACTTCTTTCTATGCAGAATATGATTGTTTTGGACCGGGTTCGAAATCTGACAATCGAATATCATGGTCTAAACAGTTAAATAAAACCGAAGCAGCAGAATATACCAAAGAAAAAATATTTGCAGCCAATACAACAACGGCAAGTAATCTTGAAGGGGATTGGAATCCGGTAATTGAAAAAGATAAATGCGATTCTGTCTTACCTTCGAAAAAAGCAAAAAATGCTGAATCAGTTTTTGAAAAGTACACCAAGTAAACTTACTTAGGTTGTAAAAAAGCTGTTTTTGATTGAACATACATTAGATTCAAGAAAGAGATAATTATATCTCCAAAAACACTGAAAAGAATTGAATATTATATGAAGTTTTTTACTCGTAAAGAAAATCCTTCAATACAATAAAAGTCTTCTCAAAATAGGAAGAGGCTGTCTTTATTTTTAGATAGACAGCCTCTTTTTTATTTTCAAGAATTATTTTTTGACAATCGGCAATGTTGATCTTTTTCCATCAATAGTTTTCGTTGACACAAAATACATCCCATTAACTAAATTAGTAATTTCAAAACTTGCATCCTTATCAAAAGAACCTTTGAATTCTTTTACAATTCTACCAGAAATATCATAGATGTAAACTTCTGATACTTCAACATTAATCTTAAAAGAACTTAAAACAGGATTTGGATAAAGTATCACTTTCGAAGATTCAATATCAATTTGTCCTACGCCTAAATTAGCACAAGTTTCTTCAACCAAAGTTCCTGTTGACATATTGTAACAAGTACTTTTATTTACCCCTATAATATCAGCGGTTTGAGGAGTCCCGGTTCCTCTATTGAAAATAATATTAGTACTTGCAATATTAGTAAACGTATAGGTATAATATCCTGATGAATTAGGCCCAGTCATTACTTTACCAGGCCATGCTGCATCGGCTAAATTTGCTTTAGGAACGGCATTCCAATGATAAATATTAATTGGTGCTGTCCAACTCGAAGGAGGCAAAAATTGGATTGTTATATTACCTAATGGTAAAAAAGTATATGTTTGAGATACAACGCCTGACAATAAACCATCCACATCTTTTGCAATTGCTTTTACAGTAGCATTTGACTTAATACTAATAGCAGCTGTATAAACAGGAGAACTAATTGTTGGAGTAGAACCATCTGTAGTATAATAAATAACCGAACCTACTTTATCATCAGTAGCAGCGATCGTAACTGAAACCGTTGAACCTTCTACAAAAGAACCTCCAGCTGGGGTAATCGCAACCACAGGAGCAGTATTGGCTACTGTTTTAGACCAAACTTTATAGTCAGTACCTGAAGCAGCTTCATTCCAACCAGTACCAGATGGTGTCCATGACCCAGCCCCAATTCTTACAGCTACTTTATCATCTATAGTAGCAGAATAAAAACTTCCGGAATTTGAAACCACTACACTACTATTTGCGTTAATCCCATTTGCTTTACGGATAGCCATTAATTTATTAATAGCTGATTCATTAGCAGAATAAGTTCTTGTAACACCATCTTTTGTATAAGTCCCACCATAATAATGAGGAAAAAAGACACATGGAATTCCTGGATGAGTTAAAATATATGCATAGCCTTTCATAATATTTACCCCACCTATCCATTCGGTTTTAACAAAAGTATCATGATTATCTACAAAAGTTACTGCCAAACTAGCATACCCAAATTGACCGGCTAAACCAGGATTAGCAGCTATTTGACTATAATTACCATTTAAAGCAGCACTTAATTTATAATACAATGCAAAATCAAAGGCTGTCGATCTCTTTCCTGTACCATCTACCCAGGATTTTAGTTTACTAACATCACCGTCCCAATACTCTCCTACAGAAGCGTATGGTGCTGAAGCTGCTATATAGTCTCCAAAATAATTAGCCGAAAATCCTTTCGCTACATCCCATCTCCAGCTATCAAATCCTAAAGCCTTCAATCTTGATAAATACTCTTTCACTCCTGTTTGCACTTGAGCATTGGTATGATCTAAATCTCTTGCCGCTCCAAAATCTTCTCCAGTATCAGGATTTCCACAAGGCCTAACACCCGTAATTGCAACAGTATTTGCCTCATCTGTACTGGTAATTGAATGACAATCCCAGGTTGGATTTGTAAAATCTGTCCAATTAGTCGATCCTCCTCTATGATTTACAACAATATCTGCCATTGGATGAATTTTTGGCGTACTCCCATTTAATGTATTTAAAAGAGTAGTTAATTGCAACTCTGAACCATAAACTGTTTGACTAAAGTTAAATAATTCAGTTGGAATATACCCAACCCCTCCTGTTGATTTGCTTGGAGGTGGCATCCAAAGCACTGTAAAACCAGCCGCAGCATAACCCGAAGCTCTCGCATTAAGATAATTATACAATCCTCCTTCTGCACTAACAGAAGATTGCGTATGTACATCCCATCCAAAAGCTTGAAACATAATATCATCTTTAAATGTTTGTGCTTTTGCAATGGAAGAAAATGAGAGGTAAACAAACAGACCTAAAAATAAAGTCTTTTTTAAAAGTAATTTCATATTCATAAATTTGAGGTTAAAAAAATTTAATTTTTAAAACAAAATAAAAAAATGCCACTTTAATTAAAATTTGAGATTAAGAAGTTAATTTATCAATTAATCCCTATTTATTTTAGATAAAAATTTCATTTAATTAAATTTCATTTTCAATAACTGCGTTAAATTTATGCAACTTTTTATACTTTTAACATTATCTCAATTTAATAACTTCACGAAAACGTAGTAGTGTTAAAAACTTTATACTACATCTTTTTTAATAAGCTATTTACAACTACAATCAAAGATTTTAAAAATAGTTTTCGATCCATTTTTCAAAATTCCTAGAATTGTTTTTATAACTGATAAGTCAAGATTAAAACATTACTATTTTTAATCTGAATCACACTCTTATTATAAATTCTGATCATATTGATAACCTAATCAAAAAAGATGAAAACACAATTTCAAAATTATCAGATCAAGAAAAAGAAACACTTAAAACATCATTAGAAGCTTATATCCCAAAAGCATATTCTGTACAATTAGAAGCTATGGACAGCCAGGCAGCTCCTTTCATCATCACACAGCCAGAATTTATGCGTAGAATGAAAGAAATGAGTCAATCAGGCGGCGGCGGAATGTTCGGAATGGGTAATATGCCGGAAATGTACAATTTAGTGGTAAATACTAACTCTGATTTAGC
>NZ_JAFEVZ010000029.1 GCF_022802975.1 Flavobacterium pectinovorum | reverse complement strand
TGGAAAAAACGGTCAACTTGACCACGCTTTTTCAATATAAAGTGACCACCGATTTCGGGTCAAGCTGACCACCCCTTTTCAATTTAAACTGACCACCTTGTTTCGGTTCAAATTGACCACCAAACACTACTTCTTTTCATGTTGTTAAACCATGGATCTGTATAAAAACTACAGACTATGGCAAATAACAAACTAGACATGAACAAAATCAGAAAAGTCATTAAGTTGCACTGCAACGGCAAAAGCAAGCTGTTTATAAGCCGATATTTATCTCTATCCAGAAATACTGTAAAAAAATATATTTCTTTATTTGAAGTGCTTGGATTAAGCCTGGAAACCGTAAACAATAAAACTGACACCGAATTGGACGAACTGTTTTCTCAGGGGCCGACAGAAGTTGTTTCCTCAAGAATAGAAGATCTGTATGCTTATTTTCCTCAGATGGAACGGGAATTAAAAAAAGTGGGGATCACCATACAGACCATGTGGGAAAGGTATATTGAAACCCATCCCGATGGTCTTCGAGTAACGCAGTTCAGGAACCGCTTCAGAGACTGGAGCAACAAGGTAAACCCTGTGATGCATATGAATCATAAGGCTGGCGATAAAATGTATGTGGATTATGCTGGAAAGACGCTCTCATTTATAGACAAAAGTACGTCTGAGGTTCAGGAAGTACAGTTTTTTGTTGCCATACTCGGTGCCAGCCAGTATACTTACGCAGAAGCTTCTATGAGCCAGCAGAAGGAAGATTTTGTAGCTTCGGTAGAAAATGCAATGCGTTTTTTTCAAGGAACGCCTGCTGCAATTGTACCTGACAACCTAAAATCTGCCGTAGTCAGAACCAGCCGCTTCGAACCCACCATTAATGAAACTCTTGCAGATTTAGCTGAACATTATGAAACCACTATTCTGCCTGCAAGAGCCTACAGGCCCAGAGACAAATCTTTAGTTGAAGGAGCAGTCAAGATACTTTACAGAAGAATTTATGCAAATCTGAAAGACTCTAAATACTTCAGCATAGAAGAACTGAACCAGGAAATATGGAATCTGCTCGATGCACATAACAACAAGAAACTTACCGGAAGACCCTACTCTCGTTTTGAACTCTTCATGGAAGATGAAAGGCATGAACTGCAGCCTCTTCCTCTGGAACGCTTTGAGATTAAATACCAGTCTCTGGCAACAGTAATGCAGAACGGGCACGTCCAGTTAAGCCAGGATAAAAACTACTACAGCGTGCCCTATCAATATTTAAAGAAAAAAGTAAAGCTGCTCTACACAAGCTCTACTGTTGAAATATACTTCAAATACAACCGTATAGCCACTCATATCAGAAATCCAAAGCCCTACATCTATACCACAAATCCAGAACATATGGCAAGCACACATCAGTTTGTAGCACAGTGGAATGCCTTAAGGTTTATTGAATGGGCCAACAGCATTGATCCGGCAGTAGGAGAATATATTATGCAGATAATAGAAAGCAGGAACCACCCCGAGCAGGCCTATAAAAGCTGTCTAGGTATATTATCTTTTGAGAAGAAAGTAGGTGCAGAAAGATTAGCAAATGCCTGCAAACGTGCTCTGGACTTTAAGATTTATAATTTTAAAACCATACAGAACATCTTAGAAAACAGTCTGGATAAGATACCTATGGAACACGAAAAGGAAGAAGATCAGGATCTTCCCGACCACGGCAATATCAGAGGAAAAAATTATTATAACTAAAATCAATTTACAATGAATGAATCTACTGTAGCAAAAATGAAACAGATGAAGCTTCATGGAATGCATAACGCCTTCATGACAGCTATCGAGAGCGGTAAAACCGATCATTATACCATTGACCAGTTTATGTCAATGATAATAGATGCCGAATGGGATGAACGCCACAACAGGCGTATTGAACGCAGTATTACCAATGCACGCTTCCATTACAAATCAAATATTGAAAGCATCAATTTTGACCAGTCCCGGAACATTGACAGAAATCTTATACTCCGGCTTGCAGAATGCAGTTTTGTAGAAAAGAATGAAAATATACTAATCACAGGAAGCACAGGGGTTGGTAAAAGTTTTTTAGGAACAGCACTTGGTTATCAGGCCTGTATCGAAGGGTATAAAGTAAGTTATTTTAATACTGCAAAATTATTTGCAAAGCTGAAAATGGCCAAGGCAGATGGCACATACCTAAGAGAACTGATGAAAATACAAAGGCAGGATGTTATCATACTAGATGACTTTGGACTCCAAGCATTGGACAGCCAGAACAGAATCACACTTTTAGAGATCATCGAGGACAGGCACAACAATGGTTCTATTATAGTAACCTCGCAGATCCCCGTTCAGGGATGGTATGACATAATCGGCGAGAAAACCATAGCAGATGCAATCCTTGACAGATTAATACACCAGGCCCACAGGGTTGAGCTGCATGGGGAATCAATGAGAAAGAAAAAAAGCATAATCAAGGAATAATTATTTATCTATATTTGAAACAATAATTAACACACGAAAAAAAGTAGTTTTTTAGGTGCTCACTTTGCACCGAAATTAGATGGTCACTTTAAACCGAAACGAAGTGGTCACTTTAAATTGGAAAACAGTGGTCAATATCACTGAGTTTTACAG
>NZ_JAFEVZ010000028.1 GCF_022802975.1 Flavobacterium pectinovorum | reverse complement strand
CCGCTTTGAGAAACAAATCAAAGTAAATAAAATAAGAAATACACGTTCGTAGACATATTGAATTGACAGCCGTTTTAACAGAGATGTTAGAACAAAAGAATAAGAGTAATAGAATTGTGAGATTCGAAAAAGAACCGATAGATACTCATCGCATAATACTTAGAGTTAAAGTAATTTAATTCAAACAATATACGATGAAGAGTTTGATCCTGGCTCAGGATGAACGCTAGCGGCAGGCTTAACACATGCAAGTCGAGGGGTATGCTTCTTCGGAAGCAGAGACCGGCGCACGGGTGCGTAACGCGTATGCAATCTACCTTTTACAGGGGGATAGCCCAGAGAAATTTGGATTAATACCCCATAGTATAGCAATCTCGCATGAGATCACTATTAAAGTCACAACGGTAAAAGATGAGCATGCGTCCCATTAGCTAGTTGGTAAGGTAACGGCTTACCAAGGCTACGATGGGTAGGGGTCCTGAGAGGGAGATCCCCCACACTGGTACTGAGACACGGACCAGACTCCTACGGGAGGCAGCAGTGAGGAATATTGGACAATGGGCGCAAGCCTGATCCAGCCATGCCGCGTGCAGGATGACGGTCCTATGGATTGTAAACTGCTTTTATACGAGAAGAAACACTCCTTCGTGAAGGAATTTGACGGTATCGTAAGAATAAGGATCGGCTAACTCCGTGCCAGCAGCCGCGGTAATACGGAGGATCCAAGCGTTATCCGGAATCATTGGGTTTAAAGGGTCCGTAGGCGGTTTAGTAAGTCAGTGGTGAAAGCCCATCGCTCAACGGTGGAACGGCCATTGATACTGCTGAACTTGAATTATTAGGAAGTAACTAGAATATGTAGTGTAGCGGTGAAATGCTTAGAGATTACATGGAATACCAATTGCGAAGGCAGGTTACTACTAATTGATTGACGCTGATGGACGAAAGCGTGGGTAGCGAACAGGATTAGATACCCTGGTAGTCCACGCCGTAAACGATGGATACTAGCTGTTGGGGGCAACTTCAGTGGCTAAGCGAAAGTGATAAGTATCCCACCTGGGGAGTACGTTCGCAAGAATGAAACTCAAAGGAATTGACGGGGGCCCGCACAAGCGGTGGAGCATGTGGTTTAATTCGATGATACGCGAGGAACCTTACCAAGGCTTAAATGTAGATTGACCGGTTTGGAAACAGATCTTTCGCAAGACAATTTACAAGGTGCTGCATGGTTGTCGTCAGCTCGTGCCGTGAGGTGTCAGGTTAAGTCCTATAACGAGCGCAACCCCTGTTGTTAGTTGCCAGCGAGTCATGTCGGGAACTCTAACAAGACTGCCAGTGCAAACTGTGAGGAAGGTGGGGATGACGTCAAATCATCACGGCCCTTACGCCTTGGGCTACACACGTGCTACAATGGCCGGTACAGAGAGCAGCCACTGGGCGACCAGGAGCGAATCTATAAAACCGGTCACAGTTCGGATCGGAGTCTGCAACTCGACTCCGTGAAGCTGGAATCGCTAGTAATCGGATATCAGCCATGATCCGGTGAATACGTTCCCGGGCCTTGTACACACCGCCCGTCAAGCCATGGAAGCTGGGGGTGCCTGAAGTCGGTGACCGCAAGGAGCTGCCTAGGGTAAAACTGGTAACTAGGGCTAAGTCGTAACAAGGTAGCCGTACCGGAAGGTGCGGCTGGAACACCTCCTTTCTAGAGCCTTAGTGTTAGTGCTTGCACACGCTGAGGAAAAAAGATGATTATTTTGAAAGTTCTGAATTGAAAGATTCAATTACTCTTGCTGTTAATTTAAAAAAAATGATAAAAGAATTAAGTAAAAACAGAGTCTCGTAGCTCAGCTGGTTAGAGTACTACACTGATAATGTAGGGGTCGGCAGTTCGAGTCTGCCCGGGACTACTTTTTAAAATCAAATTGACAATTATTAATTGACAATTGATAATTAAAAAGACTGATAAGCTTAATTAAAAGGAAATTCTGGACGCTGGGATTCGCCAAAAGAGGTTAGAGAAGAATTAGAAATCTAAAATCTGAATTCAAGAATCTAAAATTGAAAATGGGGGATTAGCTCAGCTGGCTAGAGCGCCTGCCTTGCACGCAGGAGGTCAACGGTTCGACTCCGTTATTCTCCACTAAATAATTGACAATTATCAATTGATAATTATTAATTGTTAAAGTTCATTGACATATTGAGATAAGAAAATAATAAAAAGTAGAAAGCGTTTTTTGTTATAGTAGCGATACGAATAATAATAAACAAAAAAAAACGGTCTTGTTTTAATTAACAAGATTGGTACAATAAGCAAAATAAGGGCGTATGGGGGATGCCTAGGCTCTCAGAGGCGATGAAAGGCGTGATAAGCTGCGAAAAGCTACGGGGATGGGCACACACCAATTGATCCGTAGATACCTGAATGGGGCAACCCACTATGTTGAAGACATAGTACACCGATAGGTGGGCAAACCCGCTGAACTGAAACATCTAAGTAGGCGGAGGAGAAGAAAACAAAAGTGATTCCGTAAGTAGTGGCGAGCGAACGCGGATTAGCCCAAACCAATGTTGTTACGGCAATGTTGGGGTTGTAGGACCACGACATTTTATGTACAAGGAACCGGAAGTTACTGGAAAGTGACGCCATAGAGGGTGATAGCCCCGTATGGGTAACAAGTATAATAGATAGTGGTATCCTGAGTAGGGCGGGGCACGTGAAACCCTGTCTGAATTTGGCGGGACCATCCGCTAAGGCTAAATACTCCTGAGAGACCGATAGTGAACCAGTACCGTGAGGGAAAGGTGAAAAGAACCGTGAATAACGGAGTGAAATAGATCCTGAAACCATACGCTTACAAGCGGTCGGAGCCCTTTCGTGGGGTGACGGCGTGCCTTTTGCATAATGAGCCTACGAGTTAACGTTGCTGGCAAGGTTAAGTGGTTAAGCCACGGATCCGTAGCGAAAGCGAGTCTGAATAGGGCGCTTTAGTCAGTAGTGTTAGACGCGAAACCGTGTGATCTACCCATGGGCAGGATGAAGCGCTGGTAACACAGTGTGGAGGTCCGAACCGGTTGACGTTGAAAAGTCTTCGGATGACCTGTGGGTAGGGGTGAAAGGCCAATCAAACTCGGAAATAGCTCGTACTCCCCGAAATGCATTTAGGTGCAGCGCTGATGATAGTTATATAGAGGTAGAGCTACTGATTGGATGCGGGGGCTTCACCGCCTACCAATTCCTGACAAACTCCGAATGCTATATAATGTTTCACAGCAGTGAGGGCTTGGGTGCTAAGGTCCAAGTCCGAGAGGGAAAGAACCCAGACCATCAGCTAAGGTCCCCAAATATATGTTAAGTTGAAAGAACGAGGTTTGTCTGCCCAGACAGCTAGGATGTTGGCTTGGAAGCAGCCATTCATTTAAAGAGTGCGTAACAGCTCACTAGTCGAGCGGACGAGCATGGATAATAATCGGGCATAAACATATTACCGAAGCTATGGATTTACAGTTTACTGTAAGTGGTAGGGGAGCATTCCAGCAGGGTTGAAGGTGTATCGTAAGGTATGCTGGACTGGCTGGAAAAGAAAATGTAGGCATAAGTAACGATAATGCGGGCGAGAAACCCGCACACCGAAAAACTAAGGTTTCCACAGCTATGCTAATCAGCTGTGGGTTAGTCTGGTCCTAAGGCGAACCCGAAAGGGACAGTCGATGGCTAACGGGTTAATATTCCCGTACTACTAATTACTGTGATGGGGTGACGGAGTGATGAAAGCGCCGCGAACTGACGGAATAGTTCGTTGAAGTACCTACCTATAAGAGATGCAGGCAAATCCACATCTTTTGGGGAAATACGATAGTACTCGGAGTCTTCGGACAAAGAGATAGTGCGCCTAAGGGCTTCCAAGAAAAACCTCTAAACTTCAGGTAATTAGTACCAGTACCGTAAACCGACACAGGTAGTTGAGGAGAGAATCCTAAGGTGCTCGAGAGATTCATGGCTAAGGAATTAGGCAAAATAGACCCGTAACTTCGGGAGAAGGGTCGCCCCGAGCAATCGGGGCCGCAGTGAAGAGGTCCAGGCGACTGTTTATCAAAAACACAGGGCTCTGCAAAATCGTAAGATGAAGTATAGGGCCTGACACCTGCCCGGTGCTGGAAGGTTAAGAGGAGATGTTATCTT
>NZ_JAFEVZ010000027.1 GCF_022802975.1 Flavobacterium pectinovorum | reverse complement strand
TAGCTTACAAAAGCCTCACATCCGTTATCATCCTTGATTCCTAAGCTATAAGTACCAGGAGCTGTAAAGGTAGCTATTGAACCAGCCAATGCAGATCCGTTCAAGGTATAGAATTTTGTTCCATTATGCGTTGTAGTCAATGTATTTGGACTTAGATCTACTGTAAGGTTTGATCCAACATAACATTGCTGTGCAGGAACCAAAATCGTTGGTGGCGCATCATGGGTGATTGTAACATCATCCATGTGAATACAGCCATTGGCGTCTTTTACATAAACATCCCATACTAAATCAGTAAGATTAGTATCTACTGAAAGTATTGCGCTAGTACTGTAAGCAGAAGCGATAGGTGCTGTAGCTCCTGATTTTACAACTGCATACGTATAAGCTCCTGTTCCCCCTGTTACTGCGCTAACTGTGATCGTTGAGAACTCCTGTGAACAGAACACTTTTGTTCCGATTGCCGTGAAAGCAATTGGAGCTGGTTCTACAATAGTCACATCAGCACTTGCTGAACAATTAGTCGTATTGTCGGTAACTGTTACCGTATAAGTTCCTGATGCAAGACCCGTTAGGGTGATTACATCTCCAACATGAGACGTTTGTGCTGCCGCAACTGACGGAGAAATTCCTATCGTATAATTGCGCGATGCACTGAAACCGCTAACAGTAAACTTAGCCGATCCATTATCAGTGGTTCCGTTGGCATCATTACACGTAATATGGTTGATTACTGAACCGCCAATTGCTATTGGCGTTACTGGCGCAACTGTGTAATTTCTTTCAATCGAACAACCGTTGGAATCCGTTACTTTAAATAAATAAGTAATATTGGTCTCTAATCCCGTAAATAAAGGATTTGTTACGTTATTATGAGCTTTCCCAGCAGGTGAGATAATCTCGTATTTAGCCACTGGACTATATCCGCCAACCATAGCCAAAGTAACATCGGCAACATTGCCCGGACAAACCGGTGCGGTAGTCAAAGTAAAAGTAATATCAGTAATCGGTAAATATGGATCAACTGTAGTACTGCCATTAAAGATACAGCCATGAGCGTCTTCTACTGAATACGTAATAGTCTGTACCGTACCATTGTCTGATACAATCAAAGTATTATCTGTATTATAAGTAGACGATCCGTTAAATTTATACTTATATGGTCCTGTACCAGCTGTTGCCGTTACCGTTACAACGGCTGGCTGAGCTACATTACCCAAATTACAGCCAAATGGCGTTACAGCTGCTGTAGCCAATAAGGCGGATGGCTCATTAATCGTTACTCCAACTGGCAATGAAACACATCCTTTAGAATCTGTAACCACAACCGAATACGATCCTGCTCTTAAGTCTGTATAAATTCCTGTTGCATTACCTGTTGTATTGGCTCCTGTACCTGTTAGTACATAAGTATAAGGACCAACTCCATTTGATGGTGTTACCGTAATGGTTCCATCTGCACTGCCCTGACAACTTACATGGCTTGCAGCTGCTGTTGCTAATGGTGTAGCAGGCGCATTGACAACTACCGCTGTTGTCATTACTGAACAGCTTGGTGAATTACTGTCGATAATCTCAAAAGTATAAGTACCTGCCGCTGAAACTGAAGCTGTAAAGCCTGAACCTGTTACTGGAATTAATCCTCCTGTAGCGGTCCCTCCTACATACATCTGATAATTATAAGTACCTACTCCACCTGTGATAGCCACATCAATAGTAGCATTAACCGGTGCTGCGCAATACAAGTCTTTTGTCAAAGTAGCCGTAGCCAATAATTGTTCTCTGATTGTATAGCTTACAAAAGCCTCACATCCGTTATCATCCTTGATTCCTAAGCTATAAGTACCAGGAGCTGTAAAGGTAGCTATTGAACCAGCCAATGCAGATCCGTTCAAGGTATAGAATTTTGTTCCATTATACGTTGTAGTCAATGTATTTGGACTTAGATCTACTGTAAGGTTTGATCCAACATAACATTGCTGTGCAGGAACCAAAATCGTTGGTGGCGCATCATGAGTGATTGTAACATCATCCATGTGAATACAGCCATTGGCGTCTTTTACATAAACATCCCATACTAAATCAGTAAGATTAGTATCTACTGAAAGTACTGCACTAGTACTGTAAGCAGAAGCGATAGGTGCCGTAGCTCCTGATTTTACAACTGCATACGTATAAGCTCCTGTTCCCCCTGTTACTGCGCTAACTGTGATCGTTGAGAACTCCTGTGAACAGAACACTTTTGTTCCGATTGCTGTGAAAGCAATTGGAGCTGGCTCTACAATAGTCACATCAGCACTTGCTGAACAATTAGTCGTATCGTCCGTAACAGTTACCGTATAAGTTCCTGATGCAAGACCCGTTAAAGTGATTACATCTCCAACATGAGACGTTTGTGCTGCCGCAACTGACGGAGAAATTCCTATCGTATAATTGCGCGATGCACTGAAACCGCTAACAGTAAACTTAGCCGATCCATTATCAGTGGTTCCGTTGGCATCATTACACGTAATATGGTTGATTACTGAACCGTCAATAGCTATTGGCGTTACTGGCGCAACTGTGTAATTTCTTTCAATCGAACAACCGTTGGAATCCGTTACTCTAAATAAATAAGTAATATTGGTCTCTAATCCTGTAAATAAAGGATCTGTTACGTTATTATGAGCTTTGGCTGCCGGTGAGATAATCTCGTATTTAGCCACAGGACTATATCCGCCAACCATAGCCAAAGTAACATCGGCAACATTGCCCGGACAAACCGGTGCGGTAGTCAAAGTAAAAGTAATATCAGTAATCGGTAAATATGGATCAACTGTAGTACTGCCATTAAAGATACAGCCATGAGCGTCTTCTACTGAATACGTAATAGTCTGTACCGTACCATTGTCTGATACAATCAAAGTATTATCTGTATTATAACTAGACGATCCGTTAAATTTATACTTATATGGTCCTGTACCAGCTGTTGCCGTTACCGTTACAACGGCAGGCTGAGCTACATTACCCAAATTACAGCCAAATGGCGTTACTGCTGCTGTAGCCAATAAGGCGGATGGCTCAGTGATTGTTATTGGAGTTTTTGTATAAAGACATGATTTAGCATCTTTAACCGTAATTGTGTAAGTTGTACCATCTGCCAATCCTTTGAAAACATTCGACGATTGGAAAGTTCCACCATCCAATTGATATTCATAAGGACCAACTCCTGAAGTTACATTTACTGTAATAGTACCATCTAAACCATCTTTACAACTTACATTCGTTTCTGCTGTTGTAAATACTGTTGGTGTAATTGGATCTAAAACTAAACTAGTTGTCGTTTGACAAACCACAGTATTATTAAGATCCGTAACTCTAAACACATAATTTCCTGTAGTAGCAGCTAAATATGGATTAGAAGCCGGTCCAAACGCACCACTGTTGAAAGATACTTCATAACTGTAATTTGCAGCTGGTGTTGTATTTCCGCCTGTTGTTGTTAAAGTTATTTCAGCCTCAGGGTCTGATGTACAATCTAATTCTTTTGTTAATGATGCAGACAAGTTTAGTTTAGGATATACTTCGTAATCAACATTTGCTGTACATCCGTTTCCATCTTTAATCACTAAATTATAAGTTCCTGCTGCGTTAAACGTGAAGCTTGGTGAGCTTTGGAAAGTACTTCCGTTTACACTATAAGTTGCTCCTCCTGCAATGTCAGGATCAACTGTTCCTGAAAAAGTAATTGTAAACGCTGTACCATCATAACAAATTGGCGCAGTCGGTGGAATAACCACAGGTGCATCATCTGCATTTAATGTTACCGTTGCTGTTTTAATACAACCATAAGCATCTTTTGCGTAAACAATATAGTTTCCTGTTACTCTCGTTCCAAAAGTTGTATTAGGTGCCCAACCAGTAGTACTTGCTGTTGGAGCAGTAGCCGAAGCTAATAAATATTGATATGTATAAGGTGCTGTACCGTCTTTGGCCTGAGCAGCAATTACGCCATCTTCATTACAATTAACGTTTTTAATTTTTGAAGCTGTAACTGATAAATCAATAGCAGATTCTGTAATATCAAACGGGTCAGATGTTGCACTACATCCTGCATTTGTAGCTCCTGCAGCTTCGGTAATTAAAACAAAATAGTTTCCGAATGGCAGTGAACCAAAATTATTTACAACCAATGAACCACTAGCCGGGATAGTTACATTAACTGAACCACCAACCGCTGTAACTGATTGTGAATTATAGATCTGGTATGTAACCGGTGTAGCTACTCCATAAGTATGATTCATTGTGAATGTAACATTACCATTTGCTGAACCTTTACAAGTAATATTATTTTCAACTAGAGAATCAACTTTAATAGTAGAGTTTGTGCCTATTGGGAATTCAGAAGTTTCATAATAGTAACATCCTGTACCTGTTCCTCCATGTGCTGCATTAGCATCATATACCACAAATGTATAAGTTACACCCGCTATCAAATTATTAAATGTTGTTTTTTTACTTCCTGTTCCATCTTCTGGCAACCATGTTCCTGAAGGATATGTAGGAACAGAACCTGTGTATAAACTGAAATAAAATGGTCCTGCACCTATACTTGTATTCAAAGGACTAATAGCTACAACTGCAGATCCTGTTCCCGAACAAACTACCGGTGATGGTGAAACCGTAATATCTAAATCATCTGGTGGTGATGCAACCAAAATGTTTTGGTGCAAACTCTGACAACCATTTGCATCTGTAACAATTAATTCATACAATCCAAAATCTACAATATCGAACACTTGTGAGTTACCCGGCTGATTTGTGAATTTTTGGTTGTAGCCCACTCCAGTAACATGATATGTATAATTTGGAGTTCCGCCTGTTACTCCATTAACGATAATTCTTCCTAATGAAACACCTCCGGCTCCACAAGAAATAGGATCAACATCAAAATCAACCACAATAGGATTTGGTTGCGAAATATTAATATTCTCAGTATTTGTACAACCTTTAGCATCTCTTACTGTAATTGTATAATTTCCAGCAGCTAAACCAGAAGTCTGTGTTCCATAATTAGTTCCTGTTGTTGTATTCAATACAGTAAATACAAATGGAGCTAATCCTTGCGTATTATCTATAGTTATATCAATTGCCGCTGTATTATCTCCACTACAATTAATAGATTGCGTTTGCGAAACTCCGGTGATATCAGGATTAACTGTTGGGGTAACAACAATTGCAGTTGTTGTAGACGCTGAACAAGTATTTGTATCCGTAACTGTAAAAGTATAGTTTCCTGGCGTACTTGTTGTAAATACGTTTCCTGCAAAAGTTCCGGTATTTGGAGAACTTGTATAAGTAAATGGCCCTACACCTCCTGTAGGGTTTACAGTAATCTGTGCAGCTGTTGGAGCAGGATTACAAGTAATATCTTTATTTAAAACTGCACTTACAGTTAATTGTGGAGCCACAATAACTGGGTCACTATCAATAGTACACTCGTTGGTATCTTTTACTCTAATAATATAAGTTCCAGCTGAAGTTATTGGAAAAACATTACTAGCCTGATATGACGCACCGCCATTAATACTGTAAGATAACGTTCCTGTTCCTCCTGTAGCAACAGCAGTGATATTGTAACCTCCTGGAGTACCTAAACAACCTGCACCGGTTGCAGTAACTAATGTTGGTGCTGCATCTTTAGCAATTGTAAGATCAAGCTTAAAAGTACAACCATTTGCGTCTTTAACCCAAACATCCCATACAGAAGCAGGATTAAGATCCGCTGTATTAGAAGCGCTGTAAGTTCCTTCCCCTGCATTATTTAATACAAAAGAATAAGTGTACCCCGGAGTTCCTCCTGTAGCGGTAACGGTAACTTTTGAAGTAGCAACATTACAATTGGCATTTACCTGAGTAGCTGTAGCGGATAACGCTGCCGATGGCTCAGTAATGCTGATATTGGTTGATGCCGTAC
>NZ_JAFEVZ010000026.1 GCF_022802975.1 Flavobacterium pectinovorum | reverse complement strand
ATAATCAACTATTATTTCAGGCAATAACAACTTGAGAAGCTCCGCAAAAGAATCCTGCATTTCTATATAATTTTAAAATACAAAAATCGATATTTTAATATTTCCCCACAACAATATGTATTGATCCTTTATTTTTACTTTTTACAAAGTCAATGTTTATAATTGATTTTGGTTCGAACCCCATTATGGGGCTTTAAATTATAAACAGAATAATTTTACTTTAAAAAATCACTTTAAAAAACAAAATATGTCTCTAGTACATTCTTAACTTTGCTTCAATATTCGTTTGCGTATTTTAAAACATTTAGTTTAAAAGGCATTACATATCAACAAGTATGACAAGGGAAGAGTCTATTAAAGAGTATTACTTTAGAATCAATAAAAGTATAGATTATATTAAAGAAAACCTTCATGAAGAACTTTCTTTAGAAAAATTGGCTGGTCTTTCTAATTTTTCAAAATTTCATTTCCATAGAATTTTTAAGTCGGTAACAGGAACAACAATCAATGAATTTATTAAAAATGCAAAAATAGAAAGAGCTTTATTTTTCTTAATGAATAATCCATCAAAAACGATTAGCGAAATTGCAGCCGATTGCGGTTTTCTAAGTATTTCATCTTTTTCAAGAGCTTTTCGTGAGGTAAAAGATTTGACACCAAGTGAATGGCGAAAACATCATAAAAATAGCAATATTGGTATAATTGATAGCAATATTGGAAAAATGCAGTCAAAAATCGAAGACTACCTTGCACTCAAATTAAATAATTTTAAAAAAAATGAAATGAGTGAAATTGTAAAACTTGATTTTGAAATCAAAAAAATGGAGGAGTTTAATGTTATTTATATTAGAAATCTCAATGTCCACAATCATGATAGTGAAACATTTGGCAAAATGTTTGAGCAGCTTTTTAGCTGGGCTACTCCCAGAAATTTAGTTAATTTTCCTGAAACCAAAGCACTAACTGTTTATAGAAGCAATGCTAATTTATCTGGAATGCTTCAAGCAGATGTATGCCTGTCTGTTCCTAATAATATTGTCGGAGAAGGGATAATTGGCAATACCGTAATAAGTGGTGGATTATATGCTGTCTTCCATAAAGAAGCACCAATGTCTGAATGTTTTAAAACCTGGAATTATATTTACAAGGTTTGGTTTGAAGAAAATGGTTATCAACCAGACAATAGAAATTTCTTTTTAAGTCATTTAAATGATCCTAAATCACATCCTGAAAATTATCACATAATAGATATTTATATACCAATAAAATTACTGTGATATATTCTAAAGTTTCAATAAAATAAAAACTAAATAAATTCAAATTTAATGAAACTGTCATTTATTATTTCATTTTCTTTTACAGATAGTGGTTTGCAATTTAATTTTAAAATAAAATATTTCTAAAAAGATCATGTAGGAGATTTGAAATTAAATTAAACATCATTTAAAATCTTTAAATCTTCAATTAAAAGGTTCTAATTCTGTACCGTCAAGGTCACTGAACAAAAAACCTATTTCATGGCGAAATAGGTTTTTTGTTTTACTTCCGGAATTATTAATTCCCTGTTCTCGCTCTTTCTTCCTCATTTCCTGTTCTTCTTTTTTCAACATTCACTTTCTTGTTCCCAAACTTATAATTCAAAGACAATTGTACAAATCTGGAATCAAAATAATATTCAGAGTTTCGACGTACACCGTCTATTATAGAATAAAACCTTATCCGCTCTGTCCTGAAGATATCATTAGCCCTTAATGAGATTCTTAAATCTTTATTAAACAAAAGATATTGAGCTGAAAGTGCTGTTCCGCTTGATGATTTCTCTTTTCCTAATCCGTATGTTGACGGAAAATTATAGCTGAAATTAACATTAAGCAATACCGTTTTGTTTTTATTTAAAGTAAAGTCATTATTGCTTGAAAAAGAGGAACTAAAGCCGGATAATCCTTCTGCCGGTAAATCTATAGTTTCTGAAGTCATATAATTTACATCAAACATATTGTTGCTGTTCCACCAGCTGAATTTATCAAAAACATAAAATTCTGAAAACCCATATCGTTTTACATTATAGATGTTTCTAAAGGTAAGACGAACTGTACTGGTGTTGATGTCTGGAAGGCCAATCTGGTTGAATATATTATTTTCGATACTGTGATATAATTTACTTTCGAGTTTTTTATACGAATAAATCAATTCGAAATTGTCAATAAAAAAAGGTTTGAGGACTGGATTGCCTTCGACGGTTAAAAAAGGATTGATAAACGTAACATTCGGATTCAATTCTGCAAAATTAGGGCGCCCTATTCTTTTTCCGTAACTGAATCTGTAAGTTGAATTTTCATTAGGAGCATACGATAAATTAATAGTAGGAAACAGTTTGGTGTACTTATTACTTATTGATTGATTTAAATTTCCATCATACGATTTGGTTTGAGTTGCTTCCATTCTCAAACCAATTTGAACTTCGAGCTTATTGAATTTTTTATTTCCTGAGAAATACAATGCCTGAATATTTTCTTTATAATCAAATTTATGAGTTACTTGCGGCATACTGGTAACCGGATCATCGACTAGTCCGCTATTAAAAGAGGCAATATTATTTTCAGGTTTTGAAAAGGAGACTTTTCCTCCTGTACTCCAGACTGCCCATTTTGTAGGGATCTCTACATCGACTTTACCCGAATAATTATGGGTTGTTTGGCTGTTATCGTTAATTCCTTTAAAATACTGAACGGCATAAGGATTTTTTATTTCTGAAGTTCCTTCGTAAGGTCTTGTATCCTGATTCGAATATTTAAAATAATCCAGATTCAAAATTATTTTCTTTCCAAGAGAATCAAGTTTAACTTCATTGAACAGATTTAGCGAATTAAACTCCGGCTTTTGATAAGCATCGACAACAGATATTATATCATTAAAAGATACTTCGCTAGTATCATCATAAACCATTGATTTTGATTTCCTATGAGATACTGTTTTATTTAGATTTGCAATATATTGAAAACCAAAAATCCATTTCGGTGTGGCTGTATACTGCATGCCAAGAACGGCATTAAATCTTTTGTATTTTCTGTTAAATCCTTGTTTGGTATTCCATAATTCATCAGGAAAATAGATATAATCCTGGTAATCGTGAAATTCACCACCATCTCTGTAATTTAGTGAAGTGCTAAGGCTTAACTTGTTTTTATTGTACATGAAATTACTTGTAATCGCTCCTTCTCCCTCTGACCGAAGTAAATAACTGTTTCCTAAAGAAAGACTCCATGCGTCCCTTTGAGATTTTTTTAATTTAATATTGATTAATCCGCTGCCACCTGCGGCATCATATTTGGCTGGCGGTGTTGTAATAACTTCAATACTTTTAATGTTGTCGGCAGGAATAGATCTTAAAAAATTTGCCAGATCTGCCTCTGCAAGTTCCAGCATTTTATCATCTATCAGCACCCTGATGGTTTGTTTGCCAATTATAGTAATGCTTTCATTACGCACCAATACGCCCGGAGTAATTTTTAATGCCTCCAGAGCATCTCCGCCTGTTGTACTGATGGTGTTTTCCAGGTTAAAAACAAGCCTGTCTACTTTTCTTTCTACGAGTTCTTTCTTTTTAGAAATCACTACGGTTTCTAATGTGTTTGTGGTATTTACGGTTATGGTTTCCAATTCTAAATCTGAATTCAGTTCTATGGTTTTAGTGTGTAAAACTTCTTTGAATTGACGAATTTCTAATGTGTAGCTGCCTTTTTGATATTCGATACTAAATTCACCTTTTTCATTTGTCAGGTGTTTTGCTACAGGAACAGACTTTTCTGTAAAAAGGATAACTTCGGCATATTCCAATGGAGTATTTTCAGTCGTAATAACTTTTCCTGAAATTTTGACCTGGGCGATTAAGGTGTTGCTCAGAATAAATACAATAAAAAAAAACACTTTTCTCATTTTTAAAATTTAGATTAATAATGAGCAAATATCCCGGTTACGGATATTCTAAAGGTTTTATTTTATAATGAAGAAGTATGATTCTATAATATCGAACTCATTTTAAATGCGATTTTTGATATTCTGCAGGAGTTAGCCCTGTGATTTTTTTAAATGCGGTGAAAAAAGTAGATTTAGAATTAAAACCACTATCATATCCCAAACTTTCGACAGAATAGTTTTTTTCGGTTTCTAATAATTTCTTTGCTTTCTCGATTCTGTATTCTTTAATAAGACTTGAAAAAGATTTGCCTACTATTTCATTTACATATTGTGATAAAAGATGCTTTGTGATTTTTAGTTCTTTTGCCGCTTCTTCGAGATTAAAACCGGGATTAAGAAACAGTTCTTTTTCAATTATAATTGATAATTTTTGTTCAATTAAATAAAGTGTTTCCTTGTCTATTTCTTTGTTTTTATACTTCTCTTTTTCGGGAGAAAAATCAGATTCCTTACTGTTTCTGTAAATTAAAAGTAAAATAATTAAATAAAAAATAAAGGTAAAAGATAAAGCTCCCACAATATACGAGGTATAGGCGGCAGTACTGTATGCCAGCCATATAAAGGTAACCCCTAAATAAATGCTAAGAAGCCAAACATCTATTTTTTTTAGAGGTTCTTTTTCCCTGATTTTTTCAATTGTTGGATGAAGGTATTTTGAAGCCAAAACAATGTAAACAAACCACTGAAAATATATCGTTTTTATAATCCAGGTGCTCCAAATCATACTGTGTTCAACATAAGGATAAAAATAGCCTAAAATGGTTATTGCTGTAAAAGAAGGGATTATATGTATTATCCAATTTGGTTTTTTATCTTCTGTGTATGATTTTAAGTATAAAAAAAGAAATGGGCCAATCAAGAGGCAGGCAGAAAGCCCAATCTGAATAAAAATATTTGATAAGTTGGGGTTGAAATAGAAAAATATTGATTTAATAATTCGAATACTTAAAACCAATAATAATAGGGATAAAAAATAGTTTGCAAAATTTTTCTTTCGGGCATTTATGAAAAAATATAATGAAAGTAATAAACCATTAAAAGCTCCTAAGGCACTAAAAAAGAAAAGTAAGGTCATTGTTTGGTTAAATTAGGGTATTAATTTACACGTCATGATGAGATTAAGAACATTTAAAATACAAGTTTTTTAATTGATTATTTTTTGAAATGCCTATAAAAAAATCCGCTGAATTATTATTAACTACTTTTAGCGAATATATAAAATAATAAGAAATTATTTTATAGAAAGCTTCTTAAATTCTGCTATAAAACATTATCCAGATGTCGTTTTCAGTATCATAATACCAAATTGTTATCTTGTTTTTTTTTATTCCTTGTTGAGAAATTAAAACGTAAAATAATAAACCAGAAAGATTGGCTGGTATCTTTTAAATATAAAAAATCACATGAGAGCTTAATGTTTATTATAAAACTTACAAATCAGACAAAAATGATTATTAGCAATCTTTCTTTGATTAAAAAAAAGATATACTTTTACCGCCGAAAATAACCGAATTATACTACATGAAGAAACTTTACTTCTTACCATTACTTTTTGTTTTAATCATTTCTAATACTGGCTATAGTTATAATCGTAACGATAGAAATAATTTTACCAATAAAGATTACAGCAGTTTTACAGCACCAGACATAGATTTCAGTTTCACTAATGATGGTGCCTGTTCAGGAACTCCTGTCACGTTCACCCCAAGAGTAACCGGCACCGCTCCTTTTACATATAAATGGGATTTTGATGACGGAACAACTTCTACAGAAATGAATCCAAGTCATAGCTTTACAGCGGTTGGCTGCGGAATTAAAATTTTTAATGTAAAATTAACTGTTACAGATGCTACTGGTGAAAAAAGTATCACAAAAGCTATTAATGTAAAAGAAAAGCCCGATTTAAAATTTATTGACCGTAATGCTCCGGGTTCTAATAAACCTTTTGAAAGATGCGGGGATAATAACTCGAATCCAAAATACACTATTAATGTTGGAAACAGTTCAGCTTCTGCTTCCTGTGTAACATCTTACAATGTTAACTGGGGAGATGGCAGCACGCAGACAGGTGTAACTTTCCCAGCAAGTCATGAATACCAAAAATTAGGTTCTTATAATATGGTAATTACAGCAATTGGAACTAATGGCTGTAATAATTCTGTAACTTATGTAGTTAAAAACTCCAATAACCCAATGGGGGCTCTTATCTCACCAGGAAACACAACTAATTTATGTATTCCTGTGGAACCTATGAATTTTGCTATTGGTTCCTGGGCACTTAATCCTTCTGACACTGAGTATTTTGTTAATTATGATGATGGTACTTCGCAAACTTTTACTCAGGCTCAACTGGAAAGTTCTGTTTATTATAACCGATTAAATCCTCAGGCTTCACAAAACTACCCTATTCCACACAAATTCACAAGAGCCAATTGTCCATCAGGAAATACGGTTAGTTTAACAATTACAACGCAGGGATCTTGCGGAAGTACGGTTCTTACTGCTGGTCCTATTATTATTTTAGACGTTCCGGTGATCAGTTTTAATGTTCAGCGTGTAGCATGTGTTAATACAGGTGTACAATTTTACAATACTACTTTTGCCGGTTTTAATAATGGGTGTAATCCCCAAAATGTTTATACCTGGGATTTTGGGGATGGAACACCGGTATCCAGAGAAGTTAATCCATCTCATGTTTATAGAGTTCCTGGAAAATATAACGTTACACTCAAGGCTACAACACCTTGTGGAGTTGGAATTACGCCTCCTTCACAACAAATATGTGTTGAACCTGTATTAGAGCCTAGCTTTACTTTTGGTAATGCTTGTGAATCAAAAATAGTTCAGATCACAAATACCACCGATACAAATTTAAGCTGTGGTGTTTCAACTTTCGAATGGGAAATCACAGGTTATAGTCCTGCCTATTGCGGTAAAGAAACATCACCCGGATCACAAAGAGGACAGTGGGACTTTGCTAACGGAACGGGTTATAATTCTAAAGATCCGGCTTTTAATTTTACAACGCCCGGAATTTATTATCTAAAACTTAAAACACGAAACTCTTGTGGAAGAGATCGTGAAAGCGCTTCTCAGGCAATTCATGTAAAAAAGAAACCTGTAATTTCCTTAAAACCAATTTCAGATTTTTGTAAATCAGCAACAATTTATCCTGAAGGAACGGTAGAAGAAAATTGTTCCCCGGCTTCAGAAATCACCTATGAGTGGATTTTTGAAGGAGGAACTCCAAGAACATCTACATTGCCGAATCCAGGTCCTATCAACTACACCAAAACAGGTAATTATGAAGCTATTTTTAGGGTTACAAATAGTTGTGGTACATCAGAAGATATAAAAAGATTCTCTGTCGATATGGTTCTTTCACCAGTTATAACTAATAAAACAGACAAAATATGCAGTGGTAAATCCTTTCAGATTACACCTTTCAGTAACGGAACAGATAATGTCCCGGGAGGAACTACTTATGTGTGGTCTGCTCCGGTAGTTTCTCCACCGGGGGCAATAAGTGGTGCAAGTGCCCAATCAAGTCCAAGAACAAGTATTAGCCAGACGTTAATAAATAATACAGCCAGTCCTGCAACTGTAACTTATACTGTATCACCAATATCTACTCAGTGTCCGGGACCTGATTTTACTGTTACCGTTACGGTAGAGCCAGTAATAAAAGTAGCGCAGACTATAAAAAACGGAACCTGTTTTGGATCTAATGATGGTTCGATCAGCTTAACTGTGAGTGGGGGAACACCTCATACTACAGGGAAACCTTATATAATATCCTGGACAAGTCCTAACGGATTTACAAGTTCAGATGAAGATATCTCTAATTTAAAAGCGGGTTTATATTATTTATCAATTACAGATAATGGAGGCTGTCCTTTTAATACGTCATTTAATGTTTCAGAACCTGGTTTGTTTAGAATTGTAAGCGAAGTTTCAAATGATATCACCTGTTTTGGATTAAAAAACGGAACGATTAATACCTTTGTAGCAGGTGGAACACCTCCTTATAATTTTGTCTGGACAAAAGACGGAAATCCGTATCCTGTTAATTCCGGGAACCTGAATAATTTGGAAAAAGGGGTTTATCAGGTAAAAATAACCGAAGCCAATAATTGTGGAGAACTTACGGGACAGAGTTTTACGATTATCGAACCACCATTACTGGAAGTAAAATGGGAAAGCCAGGTTGATGTTTTATGCTACGGATATAATACCGGTGAAATTAATGTAAGTTCATCAGGAGGAAGACTTCCTCATCGTTATAACTGGATAGGTCCAAACAATTTTAGAAGTAATATTCAAAATCCAAGAAACCTTTATGCCGGAACTTATAATTTAACGGTTACGGATAATTCAGGCTGTACTGTTCCACTAACAGTTGAAATACTTCAAAACCCTGAAATAAAGTTAAATGCCTCAGTAACTCATTTAACTTGTTATAGCGTTAGAGATGGAGTAATCAAAATTAATAGTATTACCGGTGGTGTTCCTTTTGCTACCGGCGATCCGTATATTATAAAATGGAGCAATTTAGGAACCGGCATGGAGCAGTCTAATTTGTCTGCCGGAAACTATTCAATTACCATTACTGATGCCTTAGGGTGTCCTAAAGTATTTCCGATAACGATTAACAATGCCCCGGTTTTTAGAATCAATCCGGACTTTCAAAATATTTCTTGTCATGGAGCTAATGATGCACACATCCGACTCTATCTTGAGGGCGGACAGGCACCACTTAAACTGGAATGGAGTGATGGGGCTACAGCTGGAGATGAAAGAAACAATCTTGGTCCCGGAAAGTATAAAGTAAAAATTACCGATGCCAAATTATGTGTAATAGAAGAAACATTTGTTGTTGTTGATCCGCTTGAATTAGAAATAAGAGGAGATGTCTCCAACCCGCTTGATTGTGTTAAAGCAAATACCGGGGTTATAGATCTTATTGTTACAGGAGGTACGGCTCCTTATACGTATGTCTGGTCTAATGGCGCACGAACTGAAGATTTGAGCCAACTCACCCCCGATAACTATACTGTTACGGTAACTGATTCCAGAGGCTGTAAAAAATCAGATACCTTTAAAATTATCCGATTTGAACAGCTTACACCTACAATCGAAGTTTTAACTGATTTTAATTGTGATACCCGATTTGTAGATCAGACATTCGTAGGACATGTTAAAGGAGGTATTCCGCCCTATACTTTAAAATGGTCAGACGGAGTGGTTTCCGGTGTTAATGGCGAAATAATGAAAACTGATAATAAGGGATTAATCATTTTTACCGTTACCGACAGTTTTGGTTGTACTATGGATGTGTCTCACAATGTCAACAAACCTGTTTTAGGTGTAGCAAATTTTTCTACCAGTTCTTACGGAAAAGAGATGTTTGACCTTTATGCTATTTACGATCCTGTTAAATTCACAAATTTAGCCACAGGAGATTTTATAAGTACGTCATGGGATTTTGGAGACGGTAATTTTTCTACCGAAACAAGTCCGGAACACATTTATACCCGAGAAGGAACTTATACCATAAGACAAGTTGTAAATTACCCTTTTGGATGCCAATATTCTTATGAGGCTACAATACTTGTTGAAAAAGGATACACGCTGGTTATGCCAAATGCTTTTACGCCTAATAATGATGGAATCAACGATTCGTTTGCGCCTGTATTTAAGGGATTGAACAATGTAACCCTTGATATTTATGACACATGGGGAGGTATTATTTATTCAGAAACAGGAGTAAACATTCATGGCTGGCGAGGTAAAATTAAAGATCTGGAGGCTGAAAATGGTAATTATTATTTTAGAATAACGGCCAAAACTTTCTACAACCATACTGTAACCGAAAAAGGATCATTAACATTAATTAAATAAAAACAACGGATTATAAAATGAGATTAAAATTACTAGTTGTTACATTGATAACATGTTGTTTTTACACCGAAACAAGAGCACAGGATCCTATTTTTACACAATATTTTTTAGTTCCGGAAACTTTAAATCCAGGTTTTACCGGTTTTATGGAAACTACTTATGCCGGAATTATTCATCGTGAACAATGGCCAGAATTAGATTTAAGCATTGATACAGATTATGCCTTTGTAAATACCTGGAGTGACAAACTTAACAGCGGAATTGGCTTAAATATTTTAAATCAAAGGGAAAACGCAACCAGGTACAATTTTACACAAATCAATGCCAATTATGCCTACAGGGTAAGAATAAATGACACCTGGACATTCAGACCGGGTATCGAAGCAGGATTTGGATTAAAATCATTTGCCTTTGGTAATTTATTACTGGAAGATCAGATTAATATAAACGGTTCAAATAATGCCACTTCGGTCGATCCTTTACTAGCCAATGACAGGGTTACTTTTTTTGATGTTTCTGCAGGGATGGTTTTTAATACCGATGATCTTTGGATTGGTCTTTCGATGAAACATCTTAACCGGCCGAATATCGCCTTGAGCGCAAACGGAAATCTGCCCTTAAACACCTTTTTCTCGTTAAGTTCAGGTTACGAATTTCTGGTGGCTGATTACATCGATGTATTGTTTTTTCCTTACGAGACAAAAATGTTTGTTACCTCAAACTATATGCAGCAAGGGAGATATAACCGATTTGATTTAGGAGCTTCTATCTTATTTGAAAAAATGTTTTTTGGAACAACTTTCGTTACCAATCCTGCTAAAAACGGAATGAATAATGAATTGCTAACTTCTGTTAACTTTTTTACCGGACTGCAGTATGAGCATTTACGATTAGGTCTTTCTTATGATTTGAATACTACTAAAATAGGAAAAACAGGCGGCGTTTATGAACTTTCATTGACCTATCAGTTTGATTTGTCACGAAAATGTTTCGGATGTCCGAATTACGGGGATAATTAAATTACTTTTCTGAAGAAAATTATAAATTTATTTTAACTCGATTTAGTAATTAAAACCTCCCGGAAGTGAACTGCCCCCAAAAAGTTAGACACTATTTGGGGGCATTTTTATGGAACGAAAAGTCAAATATTCATATGAGTTTAAGCTTCTCTGTGTAGAAGAAGTTTTAAAAAAACATCGACCTTTAACTAGT
>NZ_JAFEVZ010000025.1 GCF_022802975.1 Flavobacterium pectinovorum | reverse complement strand
GGAAAAATCATTTTAAACCATATAGGCTCATATTAAGAGATTATAAGTTTCGTTTGATGAAGTTGCAGATTGCTGATTTTGCGTAATTTTTAGAACTTTAAAATTATAAGTTTCGTTTTTAAATGAACTTATATTACTTATATGTAGGGAAAAATCATTTTAAACCATATAGGCTCATATTAAGAGATTATAAGTTTCGTTTGATGAAGTTGCAGATTGCTGATTTTGCGTAATTTTTAGAACTTTAAAATTATAAGCTCCGTTTTAAATGAACTTATATTACTTATATGGTGGAAAAAATTGAACCTTTTTCCGTACTTTTGCACCAAATTAATAAAAAAGACATTCATGTTAACAGTCAATAATTTATCAGTACAATTTGGCAAACGAATTTTGTTTGACGAAGTAAATACTACATTCACACACGGAAATATTTACGGCGTTATTGGGGCCAATGGTGCTGGAAAATCTACATTTCTAAAAATCATTTCAGGTGATATGGACCCAACTTCGGGGCATATTCACTTAGAACCGGGAAAACGTATGTCGGTTTTAACCCAAAACCACAATTTGTTCGATGAACACACTGTTTTGGAAACCGTTTTGATGGGAAATAAAGTTTTGTACGCTGTTAAAAAAGAAATGGATGAACTTTATTTAGACTACAACGATAAAAACGCAGACCGAATAGGGGAGCTTCAGGTTCAGTTCGAAGAAATGAACGGATGGAACGCCGATTCTGATGCTGCAGCGATGTTGTCTAACTTAGGAATTTCTGAAGCAGATCATTATACTTTAATGTCAGATATGGAAGGAAAAATGAAAGTTCGTGTGCTTTTGGCACAGGCACTTTTTGGAAATCCTGATGTATTGATTATGGATGAGCCTACCAACGACTTGGATTTCGAGACCATCGCCTGGTTAGAAAATTTCTTAGCAAACTACGAAAACACTGTAATAGTTGTATCTCACGACCGTCACTTTTTAGATGCGGTTTGTACCCATATTTCTGATATTGATTTCGGAAAAATCAATCACTATTCAGGAAACTATACGTTCTGGTACGAGTCCAGCCAATTAGCGGCAAAACAGCGTGCTCAGCAAAATAAAAAAGCAGAAGAAAAGAAACAGGAACTTGAGGAATTTATTCGTCGTTTTAGTGCAAACGTTGCAAAATCGAAACAAGCAACTTCCCGTAAAAAAATGATTTCGAAACTGAATATTTCTGAAATCAAACCATCCAGCCGTCGTTACCCTGCGATTATTTTCGATCAGGATCGTGAAGCAGGAGATCAGATTTTGAATGTAGAAGGTTTATCTGCATCTGTAGATGGTGAGCTTTTATTTAAAGATGTGGA
Source organism: Flavobacterium pectinovorum (assembly GCF_022802975.1). Taxonomy (GTDB): domain Bacteria; phylum Bacteroidota; class Bacteroidia; order Flavobacteriales; family Flavobacteriaceae; genus Flavobacterium; species Flavobacterium pectinovorum_B. The sequence goes on along the minus strand of NZ_JAFEVZ010000025.1, from coordinate 12,798 downwards.
TCTGAATATGGCAAAAGGAGATAAGATTGTTCTTTTTTCTAAAGATTCACGTGCTACAACAGCTTTCTACGAAATCTTAAACGGAGAACAAAAAGCAGATTCAGGAACATTTGACTGGGGAATTACAACCAACCAGGCCTATTTACCGGCTGAAAACCATGATTTCTTCGAAAATGATTTAAGTTTAGTAGACTGGTTACGTCAATATGCTAAAACAGAAGAAGAGCGTGATGAGGTATTTATTAGAGGTTTCTTAGGGAAAATGATTTTTTCAGGAGAAGAAGCTTTAAAAACATCAAGAGTTTTATCAGGAGGAGAAAAAGTTCGTTGTATGTTGTCCAGAATGATGATGGAACGTGCTAATGTTTTAATGCTGGACGAACCAACCAATCACTTAGATTTGGAGTCTATTACAGCGTTCAACAACTCATTGAAAAATTTTAAAGGTTCTGTAATCTTCACCACGCATGATCACGAGTTTGCACAAACTGTTGGTAACAGAATTGTAGAATTGACACCAAACGGGGTTATCGATCGTTACATGACATTTGACGAATATCTTGATGATGATAAGATTCAGGAACAAAGAAAAAAGATGTACAATCTTTAATATTAAAAGACACAGCAACTATGTTTTTTTGTAAAAAGTGAAACGCCTTTTTTAAGTTCAAAAAAACTATGTTCCTATGTGTTTAGAAATAAAGTGCCCGTTATGAAAATAACGGGCATTTTTTATGTTTTACCTTTTGAATACCTTGGCAAAAATCCAGATAATGATCACGATTATAAAAATCACGATAAAGATCCCGACACCCATTCCGGCTTTAAAAATGTCTCCAACTAATTCGCAGCTTGTAAATGAAAATAGTATGAATAATACCATTAACAATCTTGTAATTTTATTTTGCATGATTCTGAGTTTTTAAGTTCAGGAATAAAATTACTTAAGCAGTAAAGAAAATATGTTATACAATTTTTGGGAAAAGTTTTATGATTTGGATTTGATTTAAAAATGAAAAAGACTGACAATAGAGCCATCGGCTCGGTCAAATATTGTAGTCTATGAATACGGGAATTAGGAATAAAGAACCGTAGGTTCGGCACATATTATGCATTTATATGAAACCGTTCCGATGGAACTTTATTATTGGTCGTTCAATTTTAGAACGGATTGAAATCCGTTGCTACAAAATGTTACATTCCTACGGAATTTTAAAAATCACCATTGTCGTTTTATTGCCTTTATTTCGAAGTAAACAACTCCGCCAATTACTATTATTTCTCCTAAAAAGTAAATCATTCCAAATATTGAAATATTTTGATAATTGAAAATTATAATCCCAAAAGTCAAAACAGAGTAAAGGATGTTTGCAGTGCAGATAATTTTTAAAAAAGATTTCCAATGGTTGCTTACTAAAAAATAACAGGAAAGAGAATAGATTGAAAATACCAGTCCTACTGAAGCGAGATATTCCAAAGTGCTTTTTGATAAACCAAAGAAATCATTGAAAGTTCGAAGAACAAAAAAAATCAATAATGTAGTGAGTAAAGCACCACAACCATCCAACAGAAATATGTTTTTAGGTTTTGTTATAAATTTCAGGATACTTGCTTTCATTTAGTTATTTGCATTTTATTATAGATCATTGTTAAAAAGAGCCATCGGCTCGATTGAATATTGTAGGGCCGCATTTTAATCCGGTCTCGGGATGAGGTAAAAAAAACATAGGTTCGACACATATTATTATGTTTATGAATATGAACCGTTCCGATGGAACTTTATGTACGGTTGTTCTCTTTATACAACGGATTGAAATCCGTTGCTACAATATAGTTCATTCCTACGGAATTTTAATGTCTATCCTGATATACTTTGAGGACACGGAAAGCATTTTGCGCTAGCGTTGTGTTTTTCTGCTAATATAAAATTTTTAATTATAGAAACTGTTTTATAGTTAACATTTGATGCCAATTCAATATAAATATTTCCAACCCCAACACCCCAACAAATAAAATCAGATTCCGTATATTTGCCCGACCAATCATTACAATTAATTATGAGCCAGAAAGTATTACTTAATTCAAAAGAAGTTACTATCATACTCCATCGTTTGGCTTGTCAGTTAATCGAAAAACATCTTGATTTTTCAGACACTATTTTAATCGGGATTCAGCCGAGAGGAGTCTTTCTTGCGGAGCGTTTAAAACAAATTTTAGAAAACGAATACAATACGCCTGAAATTTCACTCGGTTATTTGGATATTACTTTCTTTAGAGATGATTTTCGAAGAACTGATAAACCGCTTGAAGCCAATAAAACCCAAATTAATTTTATAGTCGAAAATAAAAAAGTCATTTTTATCGATGATGTTTTGTTTACCGGCCGCAGCATTCGTTCTGCCTTAACCGCAATTCAGTCTTTCGGGAGACCTTCAGAAATCGAATTACTGGTGTTGATCGACAGACGTTTCAGCCGTAATTTGCCTATTCAGCCCGATTATCGTGGCCGTCAGGTAGATGCAATTAATGGCGAAAAAGTAAAAGTAAGCTGGAAAGAAAATGAGGGTGAAGATGTTGTTCACTTAGTGACAAATTAGTTTAATCGGTTAACCGGTTAATTGTTTAATCGGAATAACCAAATGATTAAGCGATTAAAGAAATTAGAAAAAGTTGAACCGTTAAATCGGTTAACTGTTTAATCGGAAAGAAAACGATTAAACGATTAAACAAATAAATAGTTAAACATTAAACATGAAAGAATTAAGCGTAAATCATTTATTAGGAATAAAATACATCAATGAGAATGATATAAACCTGATTTTTGAAACGGCAGATCATTTTAAAGAAGTCATTAACCGGCCAATTAAAAAAGTTCCTTCATTACGAGATATTACCATTGCCAATATTTTCTTTGAAAACAGTACCAGAACCAAACTCTCTTTCGAATTAGCGCAGAAACGTTTATCTGCTGATGTGATCAGTTTTTCTGCTGCTCAGTCATCGGTTAAAAAAGGAGAGACCCTGATTGATACTGTAAATAATATCCTTTCGATGAAAGTAGATATGGTTGTCATGCGCCACTCCAATCCCGGAGCGGCTTATTTTTTATCTAAAAATGTTAAAGCCAGTATCGTAAATGCAGGCGACGGCGCACACGAACACCCAACTCAGGCTTTGTTAGACAGTTATTCGATAAGAGAAAAACTGGGCGATGTAGTTGGAAAAAAAGTGGTAATTGTGGGTGATATTCTGCATTCGAGAGTAGCGTTATCGAATATATATGCGCTGCAGATGCAAGGCGCAGAAGTTAAAGTCTGCGGGCCAAAAACACTGATTCCAAGATATATTGAATCGCTTGGTGTTACGGTTGAACCCAATTTACGCAAAGCGTTAGAATGGTGTGATGTGGCGAACATGCTTCGAGTACAAAATGAACGTATGGATGTGAATTTCTTCCCGTCAACACGTGAATACGCCCAGCAATACGGAGTTGACAAACCGCTTTTGGATTCGCTTGGAAAAGAAATTGTAATCATGCACCCGGGACCCATCAACAGGGGAGTAGAAATTACTTCTGAAGTTGCCGATTCTGATCATTCCGTAATTTTGAATCAGGTGGAGAATGGTGTTGCAATCAGAATGGCGGTTATTTATCTTTTGGCTTCTAAGATTCAGTAGGTTTAGTTTTGTTTCAGGTTTAATGTTTCAAGTTGCGTAATGTTTGTCATTTCGAGCGAAGGGAGAAATCACACTAGAAACTCCGCAATGTATGAACCAATCTTTGTCGACTTATGAGTGTGATTTCTCCCAAAAGGTCGAAATGACAAAACTTTTTCAAACAAATATTCAAGATAAAGCAAAAACCTGAAGCTTGAAACCTGAAACCAGAAACAACAATAAAAAAATCTTCGTATCTTAGCGTTCAGAAATATCAATTTTTATATAAGCCCACAAATTATAAAATGAAAGTAGATCAAAAAGGACATACCGTTACCATTAAGGATACTCAGGGAGATTTTAAATCTTTCATTGATAAAGTGACGCAGCAGTTTAAAACCTTTGAAAAGCACAATATTATTATCGATTTGACTTCGGATTCTAATTTATCTGAAAGTGATCTGAAGCTTTTTTTACCGCTTTCCAAACAACAGAAAAAGGCAAAGAAATCATTTGTAATTGTAGTTTCAGATCTTGATTTCAATGCAATTTCAGATAAATTGACTGTTGTGCCTTCTCTTTTAGAAGCGCACGATATTATCGAAATGGAAGAAATTGAAAGAGACTTAGGATTTTAAATAAGGTTTAGTTGTTTATTCGTTTAACTGTTTAATCGTTTTGATTTGATTTTAGCCGATTAAACGATTGACCGATTAAACAATAAACAAATTGAAATTAACGATACTTGGCTGCTATGCGGCAACTCCCAGGACAATTACCAACCCGACTTCGCAGGTTTTAGAAATTAAAAACAGATTGTTTTTGATTGACTGTGGCGAAGGAACCCAGGTTCAGCTTCGAAAGAATAAGATTAAATTCTCCAAAATTAATCACATTTTTATTTCGCATCTTCACGGAGATCATCTTTACGGATTAATAGGAACTGTTTCGACTTTTGCACTTTTAGGAAGAACGACTGATTTACATATTTACGGTCCAAAAGGAATTAAAGAACTTATTTTGCTTCAATTAAAACTGACAGAATCCTGGACAACTTATGATTTATTTTTCCATGAATTGGAATCGAAAGAAAGTGAAGTCGTTTTTGAAGATAAAAAAGTTATAGTAAAGACAATTCCGCTGAAACATCGTGTTTATACAAATGGTTATCTTTTTCAGGAAAAACCAGATGAAAGAAAACTAAACGTTGAAGCTGTTCAGAAATATGATATTCATGTTGCTTATTATCAGAAGATAAAAAATGGTGGTGATATCAAATTGGATGACGGAACTATAATTGAAAATGAAAAACTGACTTTTGACCCTGTACCGGCTAAAAGTTATGCTTTCTGTTCAGATACGGTTTACAACGAAGCCATTATCCCAATTATCGAAAATGTAGATATTTTGTATCATGAATCTACCTTTTTGGAATCTGAAGCTCATTTGGCACAAAAAACATTACATTCTACAGCAAAAGAAGCGGCAACGATAGCATTAAAAGCAAATGTAAAACAGTTGGTTTTAGGACATTATTCGACACGATACGAGGGAATTGAACCTTTTAAAAAAGAAGCCGAAACCATTTTTTCAAATGTACTTTTGGGAAATGATGGGGTTTCGTTTGAATTTGAATTTTAAAGGTACTGAGATTCTAAGATACTAAGGTTCTAAGTTTTCTTTTGAGAAACCTAATACCTGAAACCTGAAACAAAAAAAACTAAAACTATGAGTGATTTAAGTAATTATAGAAAATCATACGAAAAAAGTGAATTATTGGAAACTTCTATTCCTGAAGATCCGATTAATCTTTTTAACAGATGGTTTCATGAAGTTGAAGACTTTGGAGGAAGTGGTGAAGTAAACGCCATGACCGTTTCTACTATTGGATTGGATGGTTTTCCAAAATCGAGAGTGGTTTTATTAAAGAAATTCTCTGAGGAAGGATTTATATTTTATACCAATTATAATTCAGAAAAAGGAAAAGCGATTGCAGCAAATCCGCATGTTTGTTTGTCTTTTTTCTGGCCGAATATGGAACGTCAGGTTATCATTAAAGGAATTGCTCAAAAAACGTCTGAAATTATTTCGGACAATTATTTTGATTCACGCCCTGACGGAAGTAAATTGGGAGCTGTGGTTTCAAATCAGAGTGAAGTGATTCCGTCAAGATCATTTTTGGAGGAAAATTTGAATGAGCTGGAGAAAGCTTTTGAAGGTAAATCGATACCAAGACCGGAACATTGGGGTGGATTTTTAGTGACTCCTTTAGAAGTTGAATTCTGGCAGGGAAGAGCCAATCGCCTACATGACAGAATTCGTTATTTTAGTCAGTCTGATTTTACCTGGAAGATTGATAGGTTAGCACCTTAGTGTAAGATTTTTATTTGTTAAAATGTTGATGTTGTGTTTTTTATCGATTAATTTTGGTTATTAAACGGTAATTTTATTATTTTTAAAACGATAATTAAATTATTTTATTTACAGAATTAAATAAGTTGCCCCACAATTTATTTATACATACCAACAAAATTTATGAAAAAATGGCTTCGGACAACGTTGCTTCTTGCGCTTGTTTTTGTGTTTAATTCATGTACATCAGATTCAGCTGAAGGAATTGATGATTCACAATCTGAACTTGTAACTGATTATGCTTATAATGAATCTGAACTTCAGGCACTTGATTTGATAAACAAGCATCGTTTGAGTATTGGCTTAAATGCATTAGAAAAAATCAATCATATTTCGTATAAATCAGAAGAGCATGATTTTTATATGATTGCGAATAAAGTAGTTAATCATAATGATTTTGTTGCACGATCAGAGAATATTAGAAGTGTTTTGGGGGCGAAAAAAGTGGGTGAAAATGTGGCTTATAATTACAAAACTTCAGAAGCCGCTGTACTGGCCTGGTTAGAAAGTCCGACTCATAAAGAAAATATAGAAGGTGATTATACCCATTTTGGTATTGCTATTAAAATTGATGCAGAAACCGGTAAAAAATATTACACCAATATTTTTGCAAAAATTTAGAAAAAATTTAGTATTCAGGTTTAGTTATTAAGTCGTTGTAAAGTCATGTTTGCAACGACTTATTTATTAAAAGCTACCCCGAAGGGTAGCTGAGGTTATTGGTTTTTGGTTGTTTTTAGTTTACAAAGCAGTGATAATAAATTCGCTGCGTCTGTTTGCCTGATGCTCTTCTTCTGTACATTTTACACCGTCAGCACATTGGTTTACGAGCTGTGTTTCTCCATAGCCTTTTCCGGTTAAGCGGTTTTTGGCAACACCATTCATAATGAGCCATTCTATGGTAGATTTTGCTCTTCGGTCAGACAAAGATTCGTTGTATTTATGACTTGCCCTGCTGTCAGTATGAGAACGAATGTCGAGTTTCATTTTTGGGTTTTCATTTAAAACATCTAATATTTTTTCTAAATCCAAAGCAGCTTCTTCTCTGATGTTGGATTTGTCAAGGTCAAAATAAATCATTTTTATACCGAAACATTTTCCTAAATCATCGCCAATTGCGACTTTGCATTTTGCAGATTCCAAAGCAATAGGAAGATTTGTTTTACCAGTTTTATCAGGAATTTCAATACTTACTTCTTTGGTGTTATATTCTGGTTTTTCGGCTCTTACATAATACATTTCACCGCATTCGACCTGAAAAGTGTAGTTTCCGGTGTTATCTGCGCTTGTCACTTTTTTAAGATCCAGATTTCGGTCATATAGGCTAACTTTAGCTTCCGGCAAAATCATTCCGGTAGCTTCATCAGTAATAAGGCCATACAATTCCTGAATACATTTTAGTCTTCTTGTTTCCAGAAATTTATAAATATCGTCAGAACCGCGACCGCCATCTTTGTTAGAACTAAAATAACCTTCTCTGGTGGCAGAATCAATGGTGTAAGCAAAATCATCTTTAGGAGAATTGACATCGGCCCCTACGTTTTGAATATCACTGATACTTCCATCAGGGTCAATCTGACCTACAAAAACATCCAGTCCGCCAAGTCCTGGATGACCGTCTGATGCAAAATAAATTTCGTTTTCATTGCTAACATACGGAAACGTTTCTTTGCCTTCGGTATTGATTGATTTGCCTAAGTTTTGAGGTGTTCCATACCCACCGTTTTCATTGATGCTAACCTTAAAAATATCAGACTGCCCAATAGTTCCGGGCATATCAGAAGCAAAATACAACGTTTTTTCATCAGGGCTAAGTGCAGGATGAGCAGTACTGTAATTGTTGCTGCTGAAGGGAAGCTCTCTAATATTAGTCCATTTGCCGTTTTCGAGAGTTGCTTTATAAATTTTGATAAAAGTAATTTTGTCTTCATTTTTTCCTTTTTTTCCATCGATATAATTATTACGTGTGAAATAAATTGTTTTTCCGTCTTTTGTAAGTACGGGTGAGGATTCATGGAATTTACTATTCAATGCCGTTTTGAATTTTTTTACTTTGACAGAATCAACATCTGTAACATATAAATTGGTAAAATATTCGCCTGTCCATTTATGTTTGCGTTTAGAAAAATTACCGGTATCTCTTGCCGAAGCAAAATAGATTTTATTATTGACTACAAAAGTGCTGTAATCAGAATACTGAGAATTGATTCCGGCATCTTCAATATTATAACGTCCTGAATTGGCTTTGATTTTATCCAGGTAATTTACATTCTGTTTATAAAGTTTACCTCTGTTATCATCTTTATATTTAGAATTAAATTCGTCAAGGATTTTATTAGCCTGGGCTGTTTGTCCGGTTGCTTTTAAAGACTGTGCGTATCGATAATAAAACTCGGGTTCCGGGCTGGGGTTCATGGCAAATAATTCGCCATACCATTTCGCAGCCCCTTCAAACTCAGAATTAAAATAATAGGCATTCCCCAGTTTTTTAAACATATCTTCGGATTTGTATCCTTTTTGAGCCACCCTTTCATAGGTCTTTATGGCATCGATATAAGCATAGCCATCGTATTTTTTATCAGCAGCGTTCATTTTCGATTGTTGAGAATAACATTTGAATGAAAAAACACTTACCATTGTGAAGCAAAGGAGTATAAAATTTTTCATAATAATTATTTTTAAAAGAAACGAGGAGTTGTCATTTTACCATTTTTAGTAACAAATTCATAGCGCAGAAATATTTCATGCGATCCTGAGTTGTAATTGTTTAAGTTGGTGGTTTCACGATCATAACCGTATCCCAGGTAAAGACCTTCAGAGATTTGAAACCCAACCATAGCGCTTAACGAAGCACTCCATCGGTAAGCAACACCCACTACAAACTTGTCGATAAACATGAAATTAGCTGAAACATCTGCTTGTAGTGGGGCTCCTTCTACCATTTTAGTCAATATTGCGGGTTTGAATTTTATATACTCATATTTATCAAGATTGAAAACATATCCAGCCATGAAATAATAATTGATTTTATCTTTATAAATGGCAATATCATTGTCGTTATAGCGATTGGTTTCAATAAAATTAGGTACAGATAAACCGATGTAAGCTTTGTCTGAATGCCAGTAAACCCCGGCACCTATATTAGGTGAGAATTTGTTATTGAAATCCTGAAATTGAGGGTCTCCGGCTACATCAGGGTTTAGTTTATTAACATCGAGATTGAATAAATTGGCTGTTCCTTTAATACCAAAAGACAGTTTAAAATCGGCAGACGTCTGAATGGTGTACGAAAGATCAGCAGAGATATTAGTCTCATTTGTAGGGCCAATTTTGTCGTTGACCAGTGAAACACCAACTCCTATTTTACTGTTATTTATTGGGGAATTGACTGAAATACAGCCTGTTTCCGGAGCACCATCCAGTCCAACCCATTGTGTACGGTATAATCCGAAAACACTCAAAGCCCCGCGAGAACCTGCATAGGCAGGATTAACATTTATGGTATTGTACATGTATTGCGTAAATTGAGCATCTTGCTGTGCAAAACTTACCATGGATACAAACATAATGACGAAGGAAAATAATTTTGTTCTCATAGTAGTTATTTTTTTTGCAATTATTACTAATGATTTTTTATGATTGAAAATCCTTAACAATAAGCCCTATATTCACTTACTCAAACAAGGATTTTTATTATTTGTAATTCGGTGTAAAGAGTTGACACCGAATTACAAATGGTAATTATTTTGATAAATAAAGAAAACCGTCTTTTTTATTAGAATGAGCTACATTATTACCGTCTAATGACTTGTAAGTAATGATATAAAAGTAAGTTCCGGTAGGCAGTCCTTCAGATTGTTTAATAGTGGTTCTGCCTCTGGAGGTTCCGTCAAAAGCGTTGGTGGTGTTGTTGTAATTAGTAGTTTCGAATACTAATATTCCCCAACGATTATAAATTTCTACAGTATTTTCAGGATAACAGGTAGTCAGGTCAATATTGTCAATTTTGAAGAAATCATTGATACCGTCACCATTAGGAGAAAAAGCATTATGGACTAATACATTTTCACAGGCTAATACTCTGCAGTCATCATTTACCAGTAAATTCAATGAGACGTTTCTAGGGCAATCTTCATTAGTTGTTCGATATTCAAATGTATAATTGCCTAATGCAAGACCAAAAGCATTAAGGATATTTCCCTGTAATGCATTAGTACCATTTGTATCTGTCCAGATTCCTGTTCTGGAAATATCTTCGGGTAATAAACTGGATAAGTTTAAAGGTGATGAATCGGCATTACAAGCTTCACTGTTAAGGTTAACAATAACATTTGTTGGTTGTGTGATAGTCACGGTAGCTGTTGCTGTACAAACCTGATTGTTATTGTTTACTGCGGATGTTGCTGTAAGTGTATAGACTCCGGCGCGTAAATTAGTATTGCCCACAACCTCATTGTTTTCATTTTTGATAACGACTACAGAACCAGGGCTGTTGTTTACTAAAATAGAACCATTATTTCCTCCAAAACAGGTCACATTTGATGCTACTCCCGTTACAGAAATTTTATTTTCAATAGTAAACGTTTGTATTAGTTCGGTTTTGTTGCCGGCACAATCTGTCAGTGTATATGTTCTGGTTAAGATGTATGGATTTCCTTCACAGCCGCTTCCTCCATTATTCGAATCGCTTATCGAAATGTTTACGCTTTCACTGCAATTATCTGCTGCATCTTTTATGTCTTGAGAACTTCCAACAGGAATGTCAGCAATATTTTGTAATCCTGAAACATCAAAAGGAGGTGTTCCTGTAGGTGGAGTAGTATCTCTTACAGTTATAATCTGAGTATGAGAAACGATATTTCCGCTGCAATCACTGGTTGTCCATTTACGGGTCAAAGTATAATTGGTGGCACATTCATTTTCGATACCGCTTTTAATTTCAGAGAAAACAATTGGTAAATTACCATTGCAATTGTCAGAAGCTTCTAGAGTAGCCGGTTCAGGAACTGCATCACAGGAAACAGTAATGTCTGAAGGAAGATTTCCAGTAAACATTGGAGCTGTGGTATCCTCCAGAGTAATCACCTGAGTGAAAGTATCAGAGGTATTGCCACAATCGTCGGTAATAGTCCAGGTATTGGTATAAGTTCCTGCGTTTGAGCATCCCTCAGCAGCCATAAACTGACCGGTAACTTTTGTGATATTGGATACATCGGTATCACAAAGATCGGAAGCCACAGGGAACATTGCCTGAGCGTTTTCCAATCCAGAAAGGTCGCTGCATTGTAGAGTCACATTTAAAGAAGCCGTTTCAGTAGCCCATGTTGGCGCAGTGGTATCTTCGATCGTGATTATTTGCGTGAAAGTATCAGAAGTATTGCCACAATCGTCTTTTACAGTCCAGGTATTGGTGTAAGTTCCGGAATTTCCACAACCTTCAGCAGCCATAAACTGACCGGTAACTTTTACGATATTTGATACATCGGTATCGCAAAGATCGGAAGCTACAGGGAACATTGCCTGAGCGTTTTCCAATCCAGAAAGATCACTGCATTGTAAAGTCACATTTAAAGAAGCCGTTTCAGTAGTCCAAGTTGGCGCAGTGGTATCTTCGATCGTGATTATTTGCGTGAAAGTATCAGAAGTATTGCCACAATCGTCTTTCACGGTCCAGGTGTTGGTGTAGGTTCCGGAATTTCCACAACCTTCAACAGCCATGAACTGACCGGTGACTTTTGTGATATTCGATACATCGGTATCGCAAAGATCGGAAGCCACAGGGAACATTGCCTGAGCGTTTTCCAATCCAGAAAGATCACTGCATTGTAAAGTCACATTTAAAGAAGCCGTTTCAGTAGCCCATGTTGGCGCAGTGGTATCTTCGATCGTGATCACTTGGGTGAAAGTATCAGAAGTATTGCCACAATCGTCTTTCACGGTCCAGGTGTTGGTATAAGTTCCGGAATTTCCACAACCTTCAGTAGTCATAAACTGACCGGTAACTTTTACGATATTTGATACATCGGTATCACAAAGATCGGAAGCTACAGGGAACATTGCCTGAGCGGTTGCTAATCCTGAAGTGTCGCTGCATTGTAAAGTTACATTCAAAGAAGCTGTTTCAGTAGCCCATGTTGGCGCAGTGGTATCTTCGATAGTGATCACTTGGGTGAAAGTATCAGAAGTATTGCCACAATCGTCTTTTACAGTCCAGGTGTTGGTGTAGGTTCCGGAATTTCCACAACCTTCAGCAGCCATAAACTGACCGGTAACTTTTGTGATATTGGATACATCGGTATCGCAAAGATCAGAAGCTACAGGAAACATTGCCTGAGCGTTTTCTAATCCTGTAAGATCGCTGCATTGTAAAGTCACATTTAAAGAAGCCGTTTCAGTAGCCCATGTTGGCGCAGTGGTATCTTCGATTGTTATCACTTGGGTGAAAGTATCAGAAGTATTGCCACAATCGTCTTTTACAGTCCAAGTATTGGTATAAGTTCCTGCGTTTGAGCATCCCTCAGCAGCCATAAACTGACCGGTAACTTTTGTGATATTGGATACATCGGTATCACAAAGATCAGAAGCTACAGGGAACATTGCCTGAGCGTTTTCTAATCCTGTAAGATCGCTGCATTGTAGAGTCACATTTAAAGAAGCCGTTTCAGTTGTCCATGTTGGGGCAGTGGTATCTTCGATTGTTATCACTTGGGTGAAAGTATCAGAGGTATT
>NZ_JAFEVZ010000024.1 GCF_022802975.1 Flavobacterium pectinovorum | reverse complement strand
GAGTATATAGAATATTACAACAATGAAAGAATAAAACTAAATCTAAAAGGAATGAGCCCGATACAATATCGAGCTCATTATTATCAAATTTAATTATAAATTCGTCTAAACTTTTGGGTGCACTCTAGAAGCAACTTCGGGAGGTTTTTTAATTTCAGCTATTTATTTTTTACGTACTTATCAATAATATACTGCGTTACGGGTTTTAATGGTTTTTTGTTTTCAGGATGTCTTCCGTGTGTGTTAAAAAAATCTACACTATCGTTTGTTTTCGCATACCAAATAACAGCTTCTCCATTTTTAAAAAAAGTAGTGGTATCGCTAACCTGAATTTTTCTAAGGTTAATTATTCTTTCATCAAAAGGTTCTACTACATTGTAGGTTCCTATTCCTTGTATTTTCAAATCACAGCTTACTTCTTCATAATGATCATCTGACCATTGGATACATTCGTTTTTTTGTACAAAATAATAAACTAAAAAGAACAGACAAAAAGCACCTGCCGTTATTATCAATACATTTCTTTTTGTTCTACCAGTTTTTCTAGGAAACTCTTTCTTTTCGAAATCCATAAATAAGCTTATTGGTTTCAAAACTTTATCAGAACTCTCTGTTTCATTTATATCTTCATCATCGTCACAAACATTTTTCTCTTTTTGCTCATCTTTTAATACAGATAATTCGGGCTCATTAAAACTTCCTATTTTAATCTCACCAGTATATTTAGCTTTAAATTTAACAAATGGGCGCAATGGAAAATCTATTAAAATTGCTGCAAGATTGATTGCATCTATGTTGGATGGATCTGTTTCTCCTTTAAAAAAAGTTTCAATAGGCCTAAATTTATCTTTTTGCTCTTTAAACTTATCCTTCTTCGTGAGGTCGAATGGCATACCTAATAAGGTACAAAAAACATTTAAATCTTCTTGATCTGCTTTTTTCTCGAATATCATCCAACACAAATCTCTCAATTTTCCTCTGGAAGGATTTTTTAAATAATAAGAATAATCTCCCTCCATCTCAATTTCATATTTGGCTTTAATAGCAGCTTTATATTTTTCTAATAAAGTATAGTTATACATAGGCATTTTTTTTAGGAATTCTAAGGAATTTCAGGGTCATTTCAGGATTGTAACCATAGTGCAGGAATTGCTGGGAATTCCCAATAGATTCAGGTTTACAATGGTTGTTACTTTGCCTCAGAATCAAGTTAACGTTTTAATCTGCAGGTTAAAACAAAAGTACAAAACTAGTTCAATTAATAAGTGCGGAAAACCGTAAGGCGGACTTTATCCGGGAAGTATAAATAAAATTTTACTGTTCTACGCACTTCACTTCCCAACCAAAATTTGGTATTGAAACAAGATCTGGACAGAATCCGGACAGCAATACCCATTTCTAATCTTAAAAAATTAATAAAATGAAAAAGATTTTTTTACTGGGAGCGTTTGCGCTATTGACCACTACATTATTCTCTTGTACAGCAGATGAATATGAAACTGAGGCAAAAAAAACGATTAACCCCATAACCCCATCATATGCAGACGATGGTCCTGGAGATGCTACAATTCCGGTTCCGCCTCCTCCAAAAAAACCAAATTAAGAATACTGAGTAATACAATTAATTAGTAATTTCGGGGAAAGTAAGTCTTATGTTACGATCCCCGTTTTTATATTTCATCTTTTTTGTATTTATCATCTCATGTAAAAACAAAAAAACAATAACTCTTCAAAATACAACTCTCATAGAAGAGGCATTTGACTTAAGGGAAAAAGGAACTGCAAAATTTCTGCAAAAAAACTTTAATAATTCTTTCTACAATTTTAACAAATCTAAAAACATATATGAAAAATTAAAGGATAGTTCAAATATTGTGTACAACCTTATACAGATGGCTTCTATCCAGCAAATAAATGGTGATTATTACGGAAGTAAAGAAACTCTTACTGAGGCTTTACCTTACATTAAAAAGAAAGATGTTTACAGTGCTTCAATTAACAACTTATTCGGAATTGCTGATAAAGAATTAGCGATTTATGATGACGCCATTTATTATTATAATGAAGCAATTAAAGACTGCACTGACTCTTTCTCCAAACAATTTCCTTTAAATAATATTGCAGTTGTTAACATTCAACAAAAAAAATATGATAAAGCCATATTTTTTTTAGAATCTATCCTTAACCAAAAAATATTGGATAATAGAGAAAATCATGCAAGAGTTAAAGACAATTTGGGGTATGCATATTTTAAAAAAGGAATAACCAAAAAAGGTCTGACATTAATGCTTGAAAGTCTTGAAATAAGAACCCGAATTAATGATATATACGGAGCTATTGAAAGTAATTTGCATCTGGCAGAATATTATGTAAAAACTGATATAGATAAATCAAATGACTATGCTAAAAATGCTTATCAAATTGCAACTAAATGTAATAGTGTCGATGAGCGTTTAAAATCTTTAGCAATCTTAATAGCTAATGGTTTGGGAACTGAATATGCAAAAAAATATATTACCCTAAACGACAGTATCATTAAAATCAGAAACAACTACAAAAATAAATTTGCCAAAATTAAATACGATTCTAAAAAAGAAAAAGACGAAAACGAAAAACTGCGTTTAGAAAAAGCAGAAAATGCACTGGCACTTAAAGACGCCGAAAACCAAAAAATTATGTTTGTTTCCGCTTTCATTATTCTTTTGTTTTTACTGGCATATTTAAAAAAACATTCTGATAACCGAAATAGAATTGAAAAAATAAAGGCTGTTCAGGATACCGAAACCAGAATTGCCAAAGATATTCATGACGAATTAGCAAATGATGTTTTTCATGCTATTACTTTTACCCAAACCCAGACATTAACTACCGAAAACACAAAAGAAACTTTAGTTAAAAAACTGGATCACATTTACACACGGGTTCGTGGTATTTCGAGAGAAAATAATGATATTGATACCGGACCAAATTATTCGGTTAACTTAAAAGAAATGCTTTCTACTTATAATAGTGAGAATACCAATGTTATTATTACCAATATTGAAAAAATTAGCTGGGATATAATTGAAGACACTAAAAAGTTTACTATCCAAAGAGTTTTACAGGAATTAATGGTAAATATGAAGAAGCATAGTGAGGCACCTTTAGTTGTTATAAAGTTTGCCAGCCAATCAAACTCTGTTTCTATCGATTACACTGATAACGGAAAAGGCTGTGAAAAATCAAAAATTATAAAAAATGGTTTGCAAAATATGGAAAACCGTATTCTGGCCATAAAAGGAACAATTACTTTTGGTACTGAACCCCATAAAGGTTTCAAAGTAAAAATAACAATGCCTAAATAAAAGCCTATGTTTAAAAAAGTAATAATAGCTGAAGATTTTGAAGAATTCAATTTAGCAGTCAAGCAAACTTTAAATGATTTCAACATTGTCAATTTTCAACATGCAAAATATTGCGATGATGCTTTACTAAAAATAAGAAAAGCTATTCAGGATAATGAGCCATACGATTTATTAATCAGTGATCTTTCATTTAAAAAAGATCATCGCGAAGTAAAAATAATTAGTGGAGATGAACTCATTCAGAAGGTTCGTGAGATACAACCCGACATTAAAATCATTGCCTATTCAATCGAAGAAAAAGGACTTCGGATCAAATCACTTTTTGAAAATTCTGAAATTGATGCCTATGTATTAAAGGGGCGAAACAGTATCGAAGAACTTAAAAAAGCAATTAACATAATTTCAGCCTCAGATCAAAAATTCATCTCACCGGAAGTTGCTTCTGCCCTTCAGGAAAAAAACAATTACGAAATTGACGATGTGGATATTCAAATTCTAAAACATCTGTCTGCGGGTACTTCGCAGGATGAAATGATAGAAATTTTTAAAAACTCAGATATTAAGCCCAACAGCAAAAGCGCTGTCGAAAAAAGACTGTCTAAACTCAAAGACTTTTTTAAAGCAAATAATACTGTGCATTTGGTTTCGATTACTAAGGATATGGGGATAATTTAGATTTCTCTTTACTTCGTTTTAAAGCTCCTTCGGGGGCTTTTTTTTATTGCTGAAATTTAAAATTTTTCGGATTATGGTTTTCCGTAAAACACTGATTTAAAATAGGTTTAAGTTTGAAATATCAAAATCAATAATTAATTAAAACTTTCTTAAATCATGAAAAATTATTACGTAAACAATACTGCCCAGTCAAATGGTGATCATGAAGTTCATACTGAATATTGTATCTATTTGCCGTCAAACAGAAAATATTTAGGCACATTCTCAGATTGTAAACCTGCTGTTGCTGAGGCAAAAAAAACTTATTCAAAATCAAATGGATGCAAAACTTGTTGTCCTTCATGCCATACCAGCTAATCTGTCATGGGCTTTCGATTTCAAAAAAGAATTAACCTTGGAGCCGGACTGGGACTCAATATTAGTAAATCCGGAATTTCTCCGAGCTTAAGAACAAAAATGGGAACATTTAGCAAATCCGGCTATTCTGTAAAAACAGGCATCCCTGGATTAAAATACCAAAATAGCGGATGTTTTGTACTATTCATATTCACAGGACTTTTAACATTTTTAATTTATCAAATAAAATGAAACATAATAAACTTATAATAATTCTACTTGCAGTTTTTACAGTAATAGCATTTTCAATTTCTTGTTCATCAGATTCAAATTCAGATTGTCCAACAAAAACTTGTGGTGATTTCGCAAATCAGCAAGAAGCACAATCCGCATATGACAATAATAAAAGCTGCTACAAAAACTTAGATTCTGACGGTGATGGTATTGCCTGTGAAAACTTAAAGAAATAAATATGATAACACTAGAACTTAAAGGCCATTTTTTGAGATTATATCAAATGGCATTATCTGATGATCAATTTAATGTATTAGAACTTCAAATGCTATATCATTTTGCAGATGAAAGAGGAATTCCGAAAGAAGAACTTGATAAGCTCTTTTTAAATCCTGTCAATACCGATTTTATAGTTCCGGAAGCCTTAACTACAAAAATCGAATATCTGTATGACTTGGCAAGAATTATATGGGCTGACGAAAAAGTAACGGATGATGAATTGAATATGCTTAGAAAATATTGCAGAAAATTCGATTTCGTTGAAGAAAACATCAATGACTTGTCTGACTATCTGATTGATTGTGTCCAGAAAAACATTGGTAAAGAAGAAATTATTAGTCAACTAAACGCTTAACCTATGAAAACACTTTCACAATTATTTAGTTTAAAAAAATCTACAGATTCTTCTTCTAAACTTTTCGAAGAAAATGAAGAAGACAGAGAACAAATCAGAATTACCTATTATCAGAGTGGTTTCGCTGCTTCAATAAAAGCAACGGGCAAACCCATTGTTCTGAAAGCCTGTTTACAGAACTTATACATGAGTTTTGAAGACCAATGCCGAAAACAAAAATTAGAACAAGACAGGTTAAAACAGCCTTACCGTGAAGAACAGGAAAAGAATCGCACAGAACTCAAAAAGTGTGAAACTGCAATTGGAATTTACGAAAAGAAAGAGCAGGATATCAACGAGTCTGCTAGTCTGATAAAAAATGAAATCATAGAAGTAAAACGCAATCCTGATAAATTCGGAATTGAAGATGGCAAAGGCTTAAAAGCGCAGTTTTATATTGGTTTGTTTTTATTGCTTCCTATTACACTTTACGTTTTAGTGTTTTATATTTCTGCATCTTATTCTGCATTTTTCAAAGAATTCTCAAATGATAGTCTAACAGCTGCCATTTTTGACGCCGATGCCTTAACAAATTCTTTTAAAGCAAGCTGGCTTGAAGGGGTTTTGGTAATAACAATTCCTTTTGTATTTATGGGATTGGGCTATGTAATTCACATGGTACAAAAAGGAAAAGGGATCAAAAATGTTTTCAGAATGATTGCTCTTTTTGTCACCACCTTTTTATTTGATGCTTTATTGGCTTATCAAATCGAAAAAAAGATTTATGAGTTTAATAAAACCACAGATTCTGCTCCTTACAACCTAAATATCGCTTTGGGCGAAGCCGAATTCTGGATGATCATTTTTGCAGGTTTTGTAGTTTACATCATTTGGGGACTTGTTTTTGATTTTGTAATGAAAGAGTTTGAAAACATAGACAAAATCAGAGCTTTTATAAGAGGAAAAAAAGAAAATCTGATTGATTTAGAAAAATTGAAAGCCGAATATATCAATAAGATAAATGATTTCAAACAGCAGGTTGTAACGGCAAACGGAAGAATTTCTGAACTCCAGTCTAAAATTGATGGTTTTGTATTTCCGGTAAAAGAATACCTGCATTATCATCATCAATACAAAGAAGGATGGTTTCAGGCCATAAACACCGAAATTGCTTTGGCCCATAAAGAAAAAACAGAACTTTTGGAAAGCTGCGAACTTCACTCCGAAGAACATCTTAGCAAATTAAACTTAGTCGATCCTGACTTTCAGCATTTGGTATATTCTAAAAACTAATCCTATGAACACTATTCTAAAAACATTTACCATATCATCACTAATCTTTCTGGCATTTTCATGCAAACAGGAACCTGATAAAGGCAAAGAAGAGGTCAGCTTTAAAAATGCTAAATCCGAAAATTATAATATTAGTATACTTCTCGATTTATCAGACAGAATTAGTATCCAAAAAAATCCTAACCCAACGATGGAATATTACCAAAGGGATTTGGGATACATAAAATCGGTTTCGGAAGCTTTTACAGCACATTTAAAATCAAAAAGGATACGACAGATTGATGATAAAATGCAATTGTTTTTTAATCCGGAACCTAAAGATCCGGGTATCAATTCAATTTCACAGAAGTTAAAAATTGTTATTGATAAAAATAATGCTTCAAAGGATTTACTGAATTCTATCAATGCAAATTACGCTTCACAAACCTCAAAAATATACGTATCGGCTATAAAAGACAACAATTTTATCGGCTCTGATATCTGGAGTTTTTTTGACACTAAGGTAAAAGACCAGTGCATAGAAAACGATGACCGAAATATTCTGGTTATACTGACGGATGGTTACATGTTTTATGACAATACCCTAATGAAAGAAGGAAACCGTACATCTTACATCACTCCGGAGTTAATTCGAAAGAATGGCTTAAATACCAAAGACTGGGAGAAAAAAATTCAGGGCCAGGATTATGGTTTTATTAAAACGGGTGATGATTTATCTAATCTGGAAGTTTTGGTTTTAGGGGTTAATCCGAATCAAAATAATCCGTATGAAGAAAAAGTAATAAAAGCCTATTGGACAAAATGGTTTACCGATATGAAAATCAAACATTTTGAAATTAAAAATGCTGACCTTCCTTCAAACATGGAAAAAATTATTAAAGACTTTATACTAGAAAAGAAATTCTGAATCGATTTTATTTAGAAATCAATAAATCTGCTTTTACGGTTTTCCATAAAAAACTGATTTTAATTGACGCTACATTTGAAATAATTAATTTAAACTACCAACCAATGGAAATCAATATTCAACTAAAATCATTAGCCGATAAAATCAATCAGCTAAAAAATAAAATTGACACAGAAGAATCTACCAAACATGCTTTTGTATTGCCTTTTATAAACGCTCTCGGATACGATGCTTTTAATCCGCTTGAAGTAGTTCCTGAATTTACAGCCGATCTTGGCTTAAAAAAAGGCGAAAAAGTAGATTATGCTATTTTCCAGAACGGAGAACCAATCATAATAGTAGAATGCAAAAGCTGGAAAGAAAAACTGACCATTCATAATTCGCAGTTGTTTCGCTATTTCCATGTTACTAAAACCAGATTTGCCCTTTTGACAAACGGAATCAATTATCAGTTTTTTACCGACTTGGATGCTCCGAATAAAATGGATGAAAAACCATTTCTGGAATTTGATATCACGAATCTTAAAGAAAATACGATTAATGAGATTACTAAATTTCACAAGTCTAATTTTGATGTGGATAATATTGTCAGCAATGCCAGTTCTTTAAAATACATCAAAGAAATTAAAAAGCAGATTAACGCAGAACTCGAAAATCCGTCGAATGATTTTACTAAACTTTTTGCAAATAAAGTGTACACGGGAAGACTGACTGAAAAAGTGTTAGACGAGTTTAAGGATTTAGTTCAGAAATCGCTTAGTCAATACATTAATGACAAGATTAATGACCGATTGAATGCTGCACTAACGAAAGAAACAATTAAGCAGCAGGATGAAGAAATCGTAATTATTGAAGATGAAAATAAAGTTATTACGACTGAAGAAGAACTGGAGGCTTACCGAATTGTCGTGGCAATTTTGAGGAGAAAAATTCCAATTAAGAGAATCGTTCACCGGGATACACAATCGTATTTTGGAATTCTTTTAGACGATAATAACCGAAAACCGCTTTGCAGGCTGCATCTTAACGGAGGAAAAAAATACATCAGCCTTTTTAATGATAACAAAACAGAGTCCAAAACTGCTATTTTATCTATCGAAGACATTTACCATTTTGAAAAAGAATTACTGGATACTCTGGATATTTATGAAACTCCGGGACAGGCATAAGTACTCATTTTTAGAAAGTGAATTATTTAAAGCTAAATTTCATCTAATAAATCAGGTATAAGTACTCATTTTAAAATACCGAATTGTATTTAGATTTATCCCAACATTCATCAACTATAAAGCACACCCGCCTATGCTAAAAAACTACTCCATCCTGTTTTTGCTGTTATTTACATTTTCCTGTAAAAAAGCTGATGCTCCACCTCCAATGCAAATCAATTCTTTTTATAAAAAAGTAATTACGACAGATGACCGCAAAACAATTACGCCCGAAGAAGCCAAAACCTATCATGTTGACAAAACTTATCAATACGAATACAGAACCGGATATTGCGGGCATTATGAGTATAATTATGATGTAAAGGGAATTAATAGTAAAGGTGATTCGGTTTTTGGAAATATAAATGTTGAAGGAAAATACGGCGCCGGAATTTTAATGAACGACAGCATTGACGATATTGAAATTAATACCGAATGGGTTTCTTACGGAAAACTAAAAGCCTTTGATAAAAAAAGAAATGAATATTATTTAATGGTCAAATAAAAACACTTCGCATGAAATATAGTCTATTATTAATTGTTCTTTTTGTTTTTCTTTCCTCATTCCAGCCGTTGGAGAGTAAAGTTTATATATGCGGACCAACCGGGGCAAAAAAATATCATTATAAAGAAAATTGCCGAGGCTTAACTGCTTGTCGCCATCAATTAACAAAAGTATCTCTTTCGCAAGCACAAGGCTACGGATTAACGCTTTGTGGTTGGGAAGATTAAATTCAAATTTAAATAGAATAGTCTTTTTTAAGAGTATGTTATTATCTTATAGACAGTAATATAATATCAATTGAGTACAAAAAAACCTCGAAATATGAATTTCGAGGTTTTTATCTATAAAAAAGAAAATCTAAAATTATTTTCTTTTGATAACTCTTTCAGCAGCTTCAACAATCGCCTGATTGTTAAGTTTGTATTTCTCCATTAATTGCTCAGGAGTTCCGGATTCGCCAAAACTATCGTTTACAGCTACAAACTCTTGTGGAGCAGGAGTGTTAAGAGCAAGTACTCTTGAAACGCTTTCTCCAAGACCTCCAAGAATGTTGTGCTCTTCTGCAGTAACCACACATTTAGTTTTTGCTAATGATTTTAGAATCGCTTCTTCGTCAAGTGGTTTAATGGTGTGAATATTAATTACTTCAGCAGAGATTCCTTTTGCTTCTAAGGCTTCAGCAGCGATAAGAGCTTCCCAAACTAAGTGTCCGGTGGCTACAATCGTAACATCAGTCCCTTCGTTTAGTAAAATAGCTTTTCCAATAACGAATGGTTCGTCAGCAGGAGTAAAGTTAGGTACAACCGGACGTCCAAAACGCAAGTAAGCAGGACCGTGGTGATCTGCTAATGCTAATGTTGCAGCTTTTGTCTGATTGTAATCGCAAGTGTTGATTACAGTCATTCCCGGCAGCATTTTCATTAATCCTATATCTTCTAAGATTTGGTGGGTTGCACCGTCTTCTCCTAATGTTAACCCAGCGTGAGAAGCACAGATTTTTACGTTTTTATCAGAATAAGCAACTGATTGACGAATCTGGTCGTAAACTCTTCCTGTAGAGAAGTTAGCGAAAGTTCCTGTAAAAGGAATTTTTCCTCCAATTGTCAAACCAGCAGCGATTCCAATCATGTTAGCTTCTGCAATTCCAATTTGGAAAAAACGCTCCGGGTGATTTTTTTTGAATTCATCAAATTTTAATGATCCAATTAAATCAGCACATAATGCCACAACGTTTTCGTTTTTCTGACCTAGTTCCGTCATTCCCGCTCCAAAACCTGAACGAGTGTCTTTACTTCCTGTATTTTCGTATTTTTTCATTTTTGTTTTTTGCTTTAGGCAGTAAGCTTTAGGCAATAAGCTTTAGGCTTATGGCTTACAGCTTATAGCTTTTTTTAATAATCTGCTAATGTTGAGGTGTTTTGAGCTAAAGCATTTGCTAACTGATCGTTGTTAGGTGCTTTTCCGTGCCATGCGTGCGTATGCATCATAAAGTCAACACCGTTACCCATTTCAGTGTATAATAATATACAAACCGGTTTTCCTTTTCCTGTTCTTGATTTGGCATCAGTTAATCCTGCAATGATGGCATCAATATTATTTCCTTCAGCAATTTCTAAAACATCCCAGTCAAAAGCCTCGAATTTTGCGCGAAGACTTCCCATTGCAAGAACTTCGTCAGTAGTTCCGTCAATTTGTTTTCCGTTAACATCAATAGTTGCAATAAGATTGTCTACTTTTTTAGCAGAAGCATACATGATAGCTTCCCAGTTTTGACCTTCTTGTAATTCGCCGTCTCCGTGTAAAGTAAAGATTAAGTGATTGTCACCATTTAATTTTTTTGCCTGAGCAGCGCCAAGAGCTACAGATAAACCTTGTCCTAATGAACCAGAAGCCATACGAACACCAGGTAAACCTTCGTGTGTTGTTGGGTGTCCTTGCAAACGAGAGTTTAATAATCTGAAAGTTGCAAGTTCTGAAACAGGGAAATAACCGCTGCGTGCTAAAACACTGTAAAATACAGGAGAAATATGCCCGTTTGAAAGGAAGAATAGGTCTTCTCCAATTCCGTCCATATCAAAACCTTCTTTGCGTTCCATAATATTTTGGTATAGTGTTACCAAAAATTCAGTACAACCTAGTGAACCACCTGGGTGACCTGAGTTGACAGCATGTACCATTCGAAGAATATCTCTTCTTACTTGGATAGTTAAATCGCTTAATTGTTGTGTGTTAGGCTTCATTTTATATGTAAAAGTTAAACTGGTGCAAAAGTAAATTTTATTTTGCGGGCTGACAAATGATTTTTTGCTTTAGTTTGCTGGAATTGTTAGATTTTGATTCTTTTTTTATTGATTCTAAAAAAATAGAGTAAAAGATTTAAGTTTTTAAAAAGAGAGATTGCTGTTTTGTCTTTTTGTTAATTGTAGAATACAGCGAATAATAGCCCGACTTTTAGGTAACGCTCTGGATAATTTTGAAATCCCAAATTATAAATCCGGAAGTTTCAGATTTCATGTTTCAAGTGCTTGAAAAATATTATCTAATTTTCTAATTGACAAATTTTCTAATTCATAAAAATTGTCTCAAATTAACCTATCTTTGCACCCTGAAAAAAGAAACAGATGAAGTTTGATTTATTACAAAAAGATCCGCAATCAAAAGCGAGAGCAGGAAGTATTACTACAGATCACGGTGTAATTGAAACACCTATTTTTATGCCTGTTGGAACGGTGGCTTCTGTAAAAGGCGTGCATCAGCGTGAATTGAAAGACGATATTAATCCGGATATTATTCTTGGAAATACTTATCATTTGTATTTGCGTCCGCAGACTGAAATCCTTGAAAAAGCAGGCGGATTGCATAAATTTATGAATTGGGATCGTAATATTTTGACGGATTCTGGCGGATATCAGGTGTATTCTCTTTCGAATAACAGAAAAATTAAGGAAGAAGGAGTAAAGTTCAAGTCGCATATTGACGGTTCTTATCACTTTTTTACGCCGGAAAATGTAATGGAGATTCAGCGTACAATTGGAGCCGATATTATTATGGCTTTTGATGAGTGTACGCCTTATCCTTGTGATTATAGATATGCGCAACGTTCGATGCACATGACCCACCGTTGGCTGGACCGTTGTATTAATCATTTGGACAAGGTTCCTTATAAATACGGTTACGAACAAACGTTTTTTCCAATTGTTCAGGGAAGTACTTATAAAGATTTACGTCGTCAATCTGCAGAATATATTGCCAATTCCGGTCAGCAGGGAAATGCTATTGGTGGATTGTCAGTAGGGGAGCCTGCTGAAGAAATGTACGCCATGACTGAAGTGGTTTGCGAAATTCTTCCGGAAGACAAACCTCGGTATTTAATGGGGGTTGGAACTCCTATAAATATATTAGAAAATATTGCATTAGGAATTGATATGTTCGACTGTGTAATGCCAACACGTAACGCAAGAAACGGAATGTTGTTTACAGCAAACGGAACCATCAATATTAAAAATAAAAAGTGGGAAGCAGATTTTTCTCCAATTGATGAAATGGGGCATACTTTTGTGGATACTGAATATACAAAAGCATATTTGCGTCACTTATTTGCTGCCAACGAATATTTGGGAAAACAAATTGCTACGATTCATAATCTTGGTTTTTATATGTGGTTGGTTCGTGAGGCCAGAAAACATATCTTAGCAGGAGATTTTAGACCATGGAAAGAAATGATGGTTAAAAACATGAGTCAAAGACTATAAAAAAGTTTCAAGTTATTTTAGTTTCAGGTTTCAAGTTATCACCAAAAGAACTTGAAACCTGAAATCTGAAACAAGAAAAACAAAAAATCTATGTTAACAATAATAGATAAGTATATTTTAAAAAGATATTTAGCCACTTTTTCGGTGATGATTCTTTTATTTATTCCAATTGGAATTGTAATTGACGTTTCTGAAAAGGTGAATAAAATGTTGGAAAACAAGATTCCTTTTACGCAAATCGCTATTTATTATTACAACTTTACCGTTTATTTTGCAAATTCGTTGTTTCCGATATTTTTGTTTTTATCAGTAATCTGGTTTACTTCAAAATTGGCAAATAATACTGAAATTATTGCGATTTTAAGTTCAGGAATTTCATTTACACGTTTTTTAAGGCCTTATATTATAGGAGCTTCTATTGTTTCGGTTTTTGTACTTTTAATGGGTTTTTTTATTGTTCCTGCTGCCAGTGAAGGCTTTAATAATTTTAGATACACCTATTTAAAAGGAAATGGTAAACAGCTTATGCGGGGTGAAAACACCAATGTTTACCGCCAGCTGAATGATAATGATTTTATCTTTGTTAATAGTTTTAATGAAGAATCGAAAACTGCTTTTAATTTTTCACTGGAACATTTTGAAAAAGACAAACTAACTTATAAGATTACAGCCAGTCGTATTAAATGGGATCCGAAATTAAAGAGTTACACTTTGTACGATTATACCAAAAGAACTCTTGGAGAGCTAAATGATAAAATTGAAAAAGCACCAGAGAAAAATGTGAAATTCAAGTTTGAACTGGCAGATTTAACTCCGGTAGTTTATATTGCTGAAACCCTTTCTTTAGGAAAATTAATTGATTTTATTGAAAAAGAAAGAAAAAGAGGCTCCGGAAATATCAATACTTATCTAGTGGTGCTTTATAAAAAATACAGTGTACCGGTTTCTGCTTTTATTCTGACAATTATTGCCGTGGCAGTTTCGTCTATGAAACGTCGTGGAGGTATGGGAACCAATCTGGCGATAGGAATTGCAATTGCGTTTTCATTTGTCTTTTTCGATAAAATATTCGGTACTCTTGCCGAAAAATCTACTTTTTCACCTTTATTAGCTGTCTGGTTCCCGAACATTGTTTTCGGAATTCTGGCAGTTTACTTATTACGCAATGCGAAACGATAATTTAAAAAGTTATTTAAATCTTCATTTAATTGTTTTTATCTGGGGTTTTACAGCCATATTAGGCGCTTTAATAACCATTGATGCTGATAATTTGGTATGGTACAGAATGCTGCTAGCCATGATTTTCCTGGGTGCTTTTATCGTTTATAAAAAACAGTCTTTTCATGTTCCGGTAAAAGAACTTTTTAAGTTAATTTTTGTCGGTTTGTTAATTGCATTGCATTGGATTTTCTTTTTTAAAGCGATTCATATTTCTAATGTTTCGATTACACTCTCCATATTCTCGCTGGGAGCATTTTTTGCATCGTTGCTGGAACCGCTTTTTTATGGAAGAAAGATATTGTGGTACGAAGTTTTCTTCGGATTAATTATCATAGCGGGTTTAGGATTGATTTTGCAAGTTGAAATTAAATACCTGACAGGTGTTTATTATGCCTTAGCGTCAATAATTTTGGGTGTTTTGTTTACTTTAATGAATGGGAAACTGATCTCTGATCACGAACCTTCTGTTATAACATTTTATGAATTTGGCGCGGGAGTATTTTTTATTACTATTTATTTTTTGTTTCAGGGAAAATTCACTGTTGATTTTTTTACCATGTCGTTAAATAATTGGGCTTTATTGTTGGTTTTAGCTTCAATATGTACGGCTTATGCTTTTACAGCTTCGGTAAAAGTAATGCAGAAGTTAACACCTTATACCGTAATGCTAACGACTAATTTAGAGCCTGTTTACGGAATTATGCTGGCTTATTTTATTCTGGGAGGAAAGGAAAAAATGAGTACAGAGTTTTATATTGGCGCACTGATAATTGTAATTACAGTTATTTTAAATGGCGTTTTTAAACATTATCAAAACAAAGGGAAAGTGTAATATTTACCTTATTTTTAAATTGCATTTTAATACTTTAAATAACAATTCACTTCGTCAATGATATAATATTTTTATATTTGCGGTTCGATTTAAAAACAAAATTCAAAAATCCATGGAATATTTAGATTTTGAGCTTCCAATCAAAGAACTTGAAGAACAGTTAGAAAAGTGCGTTATAATTGGAAAAGAATCTGATGTTGATGTAACACCAACATGTAAAGAAATCAATAAAAAATTAGAACAAACTAAAAAAGATATATACAAAAACCTTACGGCCTGGCAGCGTGTACAATTGTCAAGACACCCAAACAGACCTTACACTTTAGATTATATCAGAGCTATTTGCGGTGATACATTTTTAGAACTTCATGGTGATCGTGGATTTAAAGATGATAAAGCAATGGTGGGAGGACTTGGAAAAATAAACGGTCAGTCGTTTATGATTGTGGGTCAGCAAAAAGGTTTTAATACAAAAACACGTCAGTATCGTAATTTTGGTATGGCAAATCCGGAAGGATACCGTAAAGCTTTGCGTTTGATGAAAATGGCAGAAAAATTCGGAATACCGGTTTTAACTTTGGTAGATACTCCTGGTGCCTATCCGGGACTTGAAGCTGAAGAAAGAGGGCAGGGAGAAGCTATCGCCAGAAATATTTTTGAAATGGTTCGTTTGAAAGTGCCAATTATTACCATCATTGTTGGTGAAGGTGCTTCCGGGGGAGCTTTAGGAATAGGTGTTGGAGATAAAGTTTATATGTTAGAGAATACATGGTATTCTGTAATTTCTCCGGAATCTTGTTCTTCAATTTTATGGAAAAGCTGGGAGTACAAAGAGCGTGCTGCTGATGCTTTAAAATTGACTTCATCTGATATGAAAAAACAAAACTTAGTTGATGATGTTATTCCGGAACCTCTTGGTGGAGCACATTATGACAGAGAAACTACTTTTAAAACCGTAGCAGAATATATTACCAAAGGATATAATGAATTGAAAGATTTATCAACAGCCGACTTAATTGCCCAAAGAATGGACAAATACAGTAATATGGGCGAGTATAAGGAATAAATTTATAGAATATGATTTGAAATCCGAAGCCTTACTGCTTCGGATTTTTTTTTGGTTATGAACAAAAAATACTTATTTATAAACAATCATTACTTATAACTAGATAGTGATATTTTTTTAAATTTCGTTACTTTCGCTATATGGAAAATTTCAAAAATATAAACCCTGTAAAGGTAGATAAAACCACAATTATTAATTTAGAAAAAGGAAAATTACCTCCGCAAGTGCTTGATTTAGAAGAGGCTGTGCTTGGGGCAATGATGATTGATAAAAAAGGGGTTGATGATGTAATTGATATTTTACAGGCTGATGCATTTTATAAAGACGCACACAAATTTATTTTTGAAGCAATCATTCAGCTTTTTACAGAAACACAGCCAATCGATTTGCTGACGGTTTCGGCCCAATTGAAAAAAAATGGTAAATTAGAAATTGCCGGTGGTGATTTTTATTTGATTCAGCTGACACAAAAAATTGCATCTTCAGCGCATATCGAATTTCACTCTCGTATCATTCTGCAAAAGTTTATCCAAAGGAGTTTGATTAGAATTTCATCTGAAATTATTGAAGCATCGTATGATGAAACTACAGACGTTTTTGATTTATTAGACCAAGCCGAATCAAAACTATATGAGGTAACTCAGGGAAATATCAAACGTAGTTCTGAAACAGCACAAAGTTTAGTTTTACAAGCTAAAAAGAAAATTGAAGAAATTTCTAAAAAAGAGGGACTAAGTGGTGTGGAAACCGGTTTTACTAATTTAGATAAACTAACTTCCGGATGGCAGCCTAGTGATTTAATTATTATTGCAGCAAGACCTGCAATGGGAAAAACGGCGTTTGTACTTTCTATGGCCAGAAATATTGCCATTCAATTCGGACACGGAGTAGCTTTATTCTCTCTGGAGATGGCATCTGTTCAGCTGATTACCAGGTTAATTTCATCAGAAACCGGATTGTCATCAGAAAAATTGCGTACAGGTAAACTAGAACCTCATGAATGGACCATGTTGAGTACCAAAGTAAAGGACTTAGAAAAAGCTCCTTTATTTATTGATGATACCCCATCGCTTTCTATTTTCGATTTAAGAGCAAAATGTCGTCGTTTAGCTTCGCAACACGGTATTAAAATCATTATTATCGATTATTTGCAGTTGATGACTGCAGGAGGAAATAATAAAGGAGGAGGAAATCGTGAGCAGGAAATCTCTACCATTTCGCGAAATTTAAAAGCTTTGGCAAAAGAATTAAATGTGCCGGTAATTGCGCTTTCGCAGTTATCGCGTGCCGTTGAAACCCGTGGATCGAGCAAACGTCCTTTGCTATCAGATCTTCGTGAATCTGGAGCTATCGAGCAGGATGCCGATATCGTTTCATTTTTATACAGACCTGAATATTATAAAATTGACGAATGGGATGATGATGAGGCGTCGCCAACTGCTGGTCAGGCAGAAATTATGATTGCAAAACACCGTAATGGTGGTATTGAAAATATTCGTCTAAAATTTATTGGGCACCTTGGAAAATTTGATAACCTTGATGATTTTTCAGGCAGTTATGATGATTTACCATCAAAAATGAATCATGATGATAATCCGTTTATCACTAAAAACCTGCCTTCTGCAAATGAGGCTTTCGGAAGTAATCTGAATGATGACGATGATGATAGTGATGTACCGTTTTAAGATTTGATAAATTTATAATTTTAAAAATAAAGAGAAAGGGGAAGATTATTAGTCTTCCCCTTTCTGATTTTAAAAGAATTATAAAACCTTTTTTGAATTATTTTTTCAGAATTAATTTGTGAGTAATTAGTTTACTGCCTTTCTTTTCTGTAATAAAATAAACTCCATCGGAGTAACTTTCAAGATTAATTGTGTTATCTATATCAGATGTAACTTTTGCTGTTTTGATAGTTTGTCCTAATTGATTTGTAATATTTAAATCAGCATCATGATCAGATTGAATGTTTACAATACCCTTACTTGGATTAGGGTATATTACAAATTTAGATTTTTCTTCAAAATTAGGATTGGCTAAAGATGTTACAGGTATACATGATGATAAAGTACTACATGCTCCAATTGTTATAACAACCGCATATGAACCAATAGCTGTTGGCGTGAAGGATTGCCCGTTTTCTCCAACTAATAGAATAGCTGGACATTGAATCCATTGGTAGGTTGCTCCAGCCTGATTAGCTGTTAAAACACCATTTGTCTGAGCTACTGTGTTATTTAATTCACATAAATCAGTAATAGTAATCGTAAAAGTTTTTTCAAAACTAAGCCCCCCCTGATCGGCAGTTCTTATGCGAATCGAGTATGAAGATTTAGTTTCAAAATCCGGACTAGCCACAATTTGCAGGTTCGCACCGCTGATAGTGAAAGCTGAATTATCAGTACTTCCTGCGCCAGCGACCAAAGTGTAAGTAAAAGTATTGGCAGCATCTACATCTATAGAAGAAAGTATTCCTACCGTTGATCCGGCTGCCACATTTTCGTTAATAGCTGTAGCCGAAAGCGCTAAATCAGTTGGTACTTCATTCAGGTTGTTTACATTTATGGTAAAGGTTTTTTCAAAAGAAAGTCCCCCCTGATCGGCCGTTCTTAGTCTAATAGAATAAGAAGATTTAGTTTCAAAATCCGGGCTAGCCACAATTTGCAGGTTCGCACCGCTGATAGTGAAAGCTGAATTATCAGTACTTCCTGCACCAGCGACCAAAGTATAGGTAAAGGTATTTGCAGCATCAACATCTATAGAAGAAAGTACTCCTACTGTTGTTCCTGCAGCTACATTTTCGTTGATTGCCGTAGCAGAAAGAGCCAGGTCTGTAGGTACTTCGTTAAGGTTGTTTACATTGATTGTAAAGGTTTTTTCAAAAGAAAGTCCTCCCTGATCGGCAGTTCTTAGTCTGATAGAATACGAAGATTTAGTTTCAAAATCCGGGCTTGCTACAATTTGCAGGTTAGCACCGCTGATGGTGAAAGCTGAATTATCAGTACTTCCTGCACCAGCGACCAAAGTGTAAGTGAAAGTATTGGCAGCGTCTACATCTATAGAAGAAAGTACTCCTACAGTTGATCCGGCCGCTACATTTTCGTTAATTGCTGTAGCCGAAAGATTTAAATTTGTTGGAACTTCATTCAGGTTATTTATATTGATTGTAAACGTTTTTTCAAAAGAAAGTCCTCCCTGATCTGCAGTTCTTAGACGAATGGCATAAGAAGATTTAGTTTCAAAATCCGGGCTTGCTACAATTTGCAGATTAGCACCGCTGATAGTGAAAGCTGAATTATCAGTACTTCCTGCACCAGCGACCAAAGTGTAAGTGAAAGTATTGGCAGCATCTACATCTATAGAAGAAAGTATCCCTACAGTTGTACCAGCGGCTACATTTTCGTTAATTGCTGTAGCCGAAAGCGCTAAGTCAGTTGGCACTTCATTCAGGTTATTTACATTGATTGTAAACGTTTTTTCAAAAGAAAGCCCCCCCTGATCTGCCGTTCTTACTCTAATTGAATAAGAAGATTTAGTTTCAAAATCCGGGCTTGCCACAATTTGCAGGTTAGCACCGCTGATGGTGAAAGCTGAATTATCAGTACTTCCTGCACCAGCGACCAAAGTGTAAGTGAAAGTATTGGCAGCATCTACATCTATAGAAGAAAGTATTCCTACTGTTGATCCAGCGGCTACATTTTCGTTAATAGCTGTAGCCGAAAGCGCTAAGTCAGTTGGCACTTCATTGAGGTTATTTACATTGATAGTAAAAGTTTTTTCAAAAGAAAGTCCTCCCTGATCGGCAGTTCTTAGTCTGATAGAATACGAAGATTTAGTTTCAAAATCCGGGCTTGCCACGATTTGCAGGTTCGCACCGCTGATAGTGAAAGCTGAATTATCAGTACTTCCTGCACCAGCGACCAAAGTATAGGTAAAGGTATTTGCAGCATCTACATCTATAGAAGAAAGCACTCCTACTGTTGTTCCTGCAGCCACATTTTCGTTAATAGCTGTAGCCGAAAGCGCTAAATCAGTTGGTACTTCATTCAGGTTGTTTACATTAATCGTAAAAGTTTTTTCAAAACTCAAACCTCCCTGATCTGCAGTTCTTAGTCTGATAGAATAAGAAGATTTAGTTTCAAAATCCGGGCTTGCCACAATTTGCAGGTTCGCACCGCTGATAGTGAAAGCTGAATTATCAGTACTTCCTGCGCCAGCGACCAAAGTGTAAGTAAAAGTATTGGCAGCATCTACATCTATAGAAGAAAGTATTCCTACCGTTGAACCGGCCGCTACATTTTCGTTAATAGCCGTAGCCGAAAGCGCTAAGTCAGTTGGCACTTCATTGAGGTTATTTACATTTATAGTAAAGGTTTTTTCAAAAG
>NZ_JAFEVZ010000023.1 GCF_022802975.1 Flavobacterium pectinovorum | reverse complement strand
TAAACAAAAAATTGATATAATTTTGTCTTTACAAAGCATTGGTGAGGTTTATTGGTTCGCAAAACAAATTTACTAAACCTCTGCTTTGTTTTTTTATGATATCCAAACTAGCAACTTGAATTAATTACATCCAACGGGTTAAACTAGTTATTCCATATAATAACTCGCATTTTCAGAATTTACAATATCTATGGGTAAAAGTGTTGAAGGGTTAATTTCTTTTCCAAAAATAAAATGATCAACTAAAAAGCTTAATCCCAAATAAACTTGTTGTTTAGGATTTTGATTAATCAGGAAATCAATGGTTCCCTTATTTAGAAAGCTTATGTTTTTGTCTAACAGGTCATAACCAATAAGTGAGATCGTATTATTTTTAGTTTTATCAATAATTTCGGCAATTTGATGGGCCTTTGAAGTAGTGATAAATATACCTGTGAGTTTGGGATTTTCTTTAAGAAAGTCTTCCAGTTTTGTTTCGTAGTTTTTTCTTTTTAATTTTAAAGTAGTGACTTCATAATCTGAATTTTCTTTTTGGCTAAAATAATTTCTAAATCCCTTTTCTTTTTCCTGCATGTGTACAGCATTCTTGATTTTTTCATCAAAATGGATAATGGCAATCTGACCTTTTTCCGCAATAGAATGGATTAATTTTGCGGCAACCCTGCCACTTTGGTGTAAATCCTGGCCAACGAAATTTCTAATTTCTTCAGATTCAAGCTGATTATTAAAAGTATTGACCAATATATCCTGTTCGGTATATTTTTCAACAGCATCCAATGCTTCTTTATAAAATAGCGGAGCCAGTAAAACAGCATCCGGAGCTAAATTCAAAACGCTTTTGTTTACAGCTATAAACGATTCGGTATCTTCAGGATCAAAATAATAGGAACTGATTGATAAATTGAATGCTTTAAATTCTTTTTTGGCCTGTTCTATTCCTTTTATACAGGGCTGCCAGTAAGAATCGGATTCCGGATTAGGCAGCACCACACAAATAGAATAGATCTTATTGTTTTTAAGATTTCGTGCAATCAGGTTGGGTTCATAATCAGCTTGTTCCAGTACGGCATTAATACTGTCCAGTGCTTTTTGAGAAACTTTACCTCTTTTATGTAGAACTCTGTCGACTGTTCCTTTAGAAACACCCGCCAATTGAGCGATATCTTTTATTGTAAGTTTTTTATCCATAACACACAAATGTATAAAAGTTTGGTTTATTTATTTTTTACAAATTTTCTTAATGTATTAGTATAGGTTTTTTAGCCTGCAGATTTTCATTGGTTTTGTTCAGAAGTTGAAAGCTAAAATCTTAAACAGTAATTTATTTAAGGCAGAAAAAGAAATTTGAGTTTTGGTTTAATATTTTGAGTCAATTAGTAAATTATTGTTCAATAATACGGCTTTTTTTCGGGTTTAAGAAGTTTTTCTTGTGCTCGAGAACATAAATTTAGTGTGTTCGAGCACATTTTTCCTTGTTTTCCTTGTATTAGTAAAATTAAATCTATAGTTTCGCATTATGAAATCTAAAAAAGCTTTAGATTTTAAAGGTTGGTTGTTGTTGTAAGTTGTTGTTTAATAATGTTTTAAAAATTTAAAAAGTGAAAGAAATTATATCATTAGCGCCGGGAAGGACATGCTTGTTTGGTGATCATCAGGATTATCTTGGACTGCCTGTTATTGCGTGTGCAATTGACAGGGATATAAGGTTAACCGCAGTGCAAAACAGCACCGGTTTTTTTAATTTAAACATGGTGGATATTAATGAAACTAGGATTATTAAGATCGATGAAACTTTTTCTGAATTAAAACCACGAGATTATTTTGCCTCTTCGTTAAGAGTGCTTAGAAGGTATGGTTGTATTCCAAATGTTGGATACGATATCAATATAACCGGAAATATTCCAATCAATTCCGGAACATCAAGTTCATCGGCTTTGTTATTGGCATGGATCAATTTTCTGATCGAAGCTTTTGGAGTGGATGAAAAAGTAACTCCTGAATTTATTTCTAAAATGGGCTACTTATCTGAAGTGGTTGAACATGGTGAGCCGGGAGGAATGATGGACCATTACAGTATTGGTGTTGGAAATGTGGTGTACATAAATACCGTAAATCCTTTTGCCGTTACAGTTATAGGAAAAGAACTGAACGGTCTGGTAACAGGGGTTTCAGGAGTTCCAAAGGAAACAATTGGTTTAATTGGCGAATTGAAAAATAATGCATTATTGTCTATTGATTTGGTAAAACAAAATGATAAAAATTTCGATTTAAATAAGGCCGAAATTGAAGATTTAAAAAAGTACTCCAACTTTTTACCGGACAGACTGATTCCTTATTTTGAAGCAGCGGTTAAAAATCACCATTATACCAAACTGGCACTGAAAGAATTTCAAAAAGCCTCTCTTGATTTAAAAAAGATTGGCGAATTAATGAACGGTCATCATGCTGTTTTAAGGGATCTGCTAAAAATTACAGTGCCAAGAATTGATGCTATGATTAATGCGGCATTAAAAGCAGGTGCTTATGGAGCTAAAATAGTGGGTTCAGGAGGTGGAGGCAGTATTGTAGCCATAGCTGAACCCGGCAAAGAATCGCAGGTAGCAGACGCAATGCTGGCAGCAGGTGCTGTTGCAGCGTATGCAGTGAATGTTGATCCTGGAGCGAGAATAGTATAGATATTAAAATTAAAAAAAAAAGAGTATGCATGACAATTTAGTAATTTTAGCAGGAGGCGCTTCTTCAAGAATGAAAAAACCGGCTGAGGTAAGTAATCTGAGCGAGGAAGAAATAGCTCAGGCTAACGAAAGAAGTAAAGGACTGATAGGGGTAGGACCAAATGGAAGACCATTGATGGATTATCTTTTAGTAAATGCAAAAAAAGCAGGCTACAAAAACATATACATTATCATAGGAGAGCAGGGAGATTTATTCAAATCTTTTTACGGAAGCAAGGATAAGGATAATGATTTTCATGGTTTGAATGTTTCGTTTGCTGTTCAGTATATTCCTGAAGGAAGAGTGAAGCCATTTGGGACTGCTGATGCATTGTTTCAGGCTGTAGAACAATATCCCGAGCTAAACACTCAATTTTATTCGGTTTGTAATAGTGATAATTTGTATTCATCAGAGGCATTGTATGCACTTCGTGAAACGAATAGTCCTAATGCGTTTATCAGTTATGACCGTGATGCAATGGAATTTCCTTCTGAGCGTATTTCACGTTTTGCGGTGGCAGAATTGAATAAGGATCATTTTCTTCTGGATATTGTCGAAAAACCGGATGCTGCTGTCGTAGAATCTTTTAAAGATGCTGAAGGTAAAATCAGGGTGAGCATGAACGCCTTTAAGTTCAAAGGAGAAGCCTTATATCCTTATCTTAAAAATTGCCCGGTTCATCCCGAAAGAGACGAAAAAGAATTACCAACTGTACTTTTGAATCTATTACAGGATTTTCCGAATACGGCATTAGGAATCCCTTTTTCTGAACATGTTCCGGACTTAACTGCAAAAGAGGATATTGCAGAAGTAAAAGCTTATCTGAAAAAACATTTCCCTGTTTTGGAGTGGAATTAATAATTTTTAACTGAAAACGAAATGAAAAAATATGTAATCACAGGAGGAGCAGGATTTATAGGAAGTCATATTGCGGAACAGCTATCCGGAGAAGGGCATGAAGTAATTGTACTGGATAGTTTAAGAACCGGATTCGAAAAAAATCTCAACGGGCTGAATGTTCAGTTTGTTCATGGAGACATAAGGGATAAAAATCTTGTAGAAGAGTTGGTACAAGGTGCGAGCGGGATTTTTCATCTCGCAGCTTTGGTTAGTGTTCCCGAATCGTTATTGCGTTTAGATGAGTGTATTGATATTAATACCATCGGAACCATTAATATTCTGGAAGCTGCAAGAAAAAATAACGAATGCAAAGTAGTACTTTCTTCCTCGGCTGCAAATTATGGGAATAACCCTGTTTTGCCTAAAGTAGAAACTATGATTCCGGAACCGATGACTCCTTATGCCATTACAAAATTAGACGGAGAATTTTATCTAAAAATGTATCAGGATCAATGGAATGTTCCCACTGCTTCACTGCGCTATTTCAATGTTTTCGGACCAAGACAAAACCCTCAGTCGGCTTATGCGGCTGCAGTGCCTATTTTCATTAATAAAGCGCTTCAAAACCAACCACTAACTATATATGGCGACGGTTCTCAAACCAGAGATTTTATTTATGTGAAAGATGTTGTAAAAGCAAATATTCTGGCTTCTCAAACAGGAAGTGAAACGTATAATGTTGCTTTGGGTTACAGCACTTCTATTTTAGAATTAGCAGAAAAAATAATTAAAATCACAAATTCCAAATCCCAAATTCAGTTTC
Organism: Flavobacterium pectinovorum; assembly: GCF_022802975.1. Classification (GTDB taxonomy): domain Bacteria; phylum Bacteroidota; class Bacteroidia; order Flavobacteriales; family Flavobacteriaceae; genus Flavobacterium; species Flavobacterium pectinovorum_B. The sequence continues at coordinate 16,665 of NZ_JAFEVZ010000023.1, read as the reverse complement.
TGGAAGAGCGTTCCGGTGATATCAAACATTCAAAAGCAGATCCCACAAAATTTAATGATTTAGGATTTAAACCGGGTCATTCTATTGAAACCGCTTTAGAAGAAACCATCGCCTTTTACCATCAGGAATTGTTAAAATAAAAAAGGATGATTTGATTCATCAGACAAATTTTGATACTTTTCAAAAAGAATAGATTTACCAAATAAATACTGTATTGAACAAATGGCACAAACTCAAAACACATTAGAAAAAGGTCAGGGTAATGTTTTAATTCCTATGGCAATTTTGACCCTGTTATTTTTTATTTTAGGATTCGTTACCTGGCTAAATGGACCATTAATTCCATTCTTCGAAATTGCCTGTGATTTAACCGGATCGCAAGCCTATTTTGTAACTTTTGCCTTTTACATTGCTTATTTTGTAATGGCGATTCCATCTTCATGGATTATAGAAAAAACAGGTTATAAAAATGGTATTTCACTCGGTTTAACTGTAATTGCCATTGGCGCATTTATGTTTTATCCTGCTGCAGAAACGAGAACCTTTCTTTTGTTTTTGATAGCCTTGTTCATTATGGGTACGGGATTGGCTATTTTGCAAACCGCCGCTAATCCGTATGTTGTTGTAATTGGCCCAAGAGAAAGTGCCGCAGCAAGAATTAGTGTTTTAGGAATTGCCAATAAACTGGCAGGATTTATAGCTCCGTTAGTATTGACCACTTTGGTACTCTCCAACATGAAGCAGTATACGAAGGAAAAAATAGATCTCCTGGATGCTGCCGCCAAATCGGCTACACTGGACACACTGGCACTGCAATTACAAACACCTTACATCTACATGGGAATTGTAATTTTGATTTTGGCAGTTTTAGCGAAGTTTTCCCCTCTTCCTGAAATAGACTTAGATGAAGATGGTCACGTTGCAGATTTAAGTATTTACAAACAAATTAAAAGTGCATCAAAATACCCTCAGCTTGTTTTGGGGGCAATAACGCTGATGCTATATGTTGCTGCAGAGGTTATTGCAGGTGACACCATTGGAACTTTTGGAAAACAGCTTGGAGTTTACGGAGAAAACGGCGATTTTTATCTTAACCTGACCTCATTTACCATGACCGCAATGTTGTTAGGGTATATCGTCGGAATTACTTTAATACCAAAATACCTGTCTCAGGTTACGGCATTAAAAATTTCAGGAATTTTGGGAGTTGTTTTGGTAATCTTAATAGTTTCTTTATCTCCGGGAATTATCATTCAATTACCTTTATTACCAGATTTGCCTTTGATAATTATTTTGGTCGCCCTGTTTGGACTTGCCAATGCGCTTTGCTGGCCGGCAATCTGGCCGTTGGCACTTCAAAATTTGGGAGGACATACAAAAATTGGCGGTGCAATATTAATTATGGCGATTATTGGCGGAGCAATATTTCCATTGTTATACGGCCTTTTAGCAGAAAGCATCAATCTGGCAAATGGAACGGAACACATTTTAACAACAGAAAAATCCGGAAACCAGATAGCGTATTTAATGCTTTTACCGGCTTACTTGATGATTATCTTCTTTGCGCACAAGGGACATAAAATTACCAGTTGGTCCCGGACGTAGATTCACAATAAATAAAAATTTAAAATTAACTTACAATGTTAAAAAGTAATATAGACAAATCTACAGGATTTGAAAAGCGATTTGAAAACATTAATACAGTGGTTTTCGAAAACTCTACCGCTGCTTCTGTATCGGTTGCAAAAGAAATAGCGGCATTGATTCAATCCAAACAAAAAAACAATGAATTATGTGTTTTAGGCTTAGCAACAGGTTCTTCTCCAAAAGGATTATATGCCGAGTTAGTACGCCTGCATAAAGAAGAAGGCCTGAGTTTTAAAAATGTAGTATCATTCAATCTGGATGAATATTACCCAATGGAACCGGATTCGATAAACAGCTACGTGCGTTTTATGAAGGAATTATTGTTTAATCAGGTGGATATTTTACCTGAAAACATTCATATCCCTGACGGAACTTTATCAAAAGAAGAAATTGCGAATTATTGTGCCGATTATGAAAACAAAATTGAAGCTCTGGGCGGAATTGATTTACAGATTTTAGGAATTGGAGGTAACGGTCATATCGGATTTAATGAATCAGGATCTTTGCAGAATTCAAAAACACGTCTGGTTGCCTTAGATCATATCACCAGAGTTGCAGCAAGCGGTGATTTTTCAGGATTGAGCAATACGCCAAGAACAGCAATTACACTTGGAGTAAAAAAGATAATGGAAGCAAAACAAGTAATTTTAATGGCTTGGGGAGTTGGAAAATCTAATATCATCAAAGCTTCTGTTGAAGGTGAAGTGACAAACCGTATTCCGGCTTCTTTTCTGCAGGAACATCAAAATGCTGTTTTTGTTTTGGATAAAGAAGCTTCTTCAAAACTAACCAGAATCAATACGCCATGGCTGGTGGAGAAAATTGTCTGGACAGACAAACTCATCCGAAAAGCTGTTTTAGGATTGGCGCTTCATTTGCAAAAACCAATTTTAATGCTGACCGATGCAGATTATATTGAAAACGGAATGAGCGATTTATTAGCAGATTCAGGTCCTGCATACGATATCAACATCAAAATATTCAATCAGTTACAAAATACCATTACGGGATGGCCAGGCGGAAAACCGAATGCAGATGATTCACACAGACCTGAAAGAGCTGAGCCTTCAAGAAAAAGAGTGTTAATCTTTAGTCCGCATCCTGATGATGACATTATCAGTATGGGAGGAACTTTTATGCGATTACAGGATCAGGGCCACGAAGTGCATGTAGCGTATCAAACGTCAGGAAACATTGCCGTTGCTGATGATGAAGCGTTACGATTTGCCAGTTTTGTTTGCGATTACAATGATAAATTTGGTATTAAGAGCGAAGAAGCCGAAACGATTTATAAAAAAGCATTAGCCTTTTTAAAGAACAAAAAAGCAAGCGAAATTGATATTCCTGAAGTACGATATATAAAAGGATTAATTAGAAAAGGAGAAGCCCGTGCTACAAGTCATTTTGTTGGTTTACCGGACGAACAAATTCATTTCATGGAACTTCCTTTCTATGAAACTGGTAAGATTGAAAAAAATCCGATTGGTCAGATAGATATTCAGTTAACGATGGATTTAATCGAAAAAATCAAGCCACATCAAATTTATGCTGCAGGTGACTTAGCAGATCCACACGGAACACACAAGGTATGTTTGGATGCTATTTTTGAAGCTGTAAAAAATCTTAAACCAAAAGATTTTATGAATGATTGCTGGGTTTGGCTATATAGAGGAGCATGGCAGGAGTGGGGTATTGACGAAATCGAAATGGCCGTTCCTATGAGCCCTGACCAGGTTTTGGCAAAAAGACACGGAATATTCAAGCACCAGTCTCAAAAAGACGGAGTTGTTTTTCAGGGATCAGATGCAAGGGAATTTTGGCAGAGAGCCGAAGACAGAAACAGTGAAACAGCACATTTTTACAAACAACTCGGACTTGCTACTTACGCAGCCATGGAAGCTTTTGTAAGATGGGAGTATTAGTATAAAGAAATCTCATTTTGCCCCAAAAAAATCAGATTGAATTTGAAAACCTTTAAAATTAAATTTTTAAAGGTTTTTTTGTTTTTGAATCCTTTTATATTGAAATTTTAACCTCTTCAGTTTTATCTTATAATTTTTAAATGTGTTCGAGTACATTTTAGTGTTCTCGAGCACATTTTTGTGTTTTTCCTTGTTTTTATGAAACCGTTTTTGTAATGTTGTGAGGCTTAAGCGTTATAACCAATCTTTATTATCATTTTAATTTGATTTGAAACAAGCTGTGTTTTAATTCTTTCCGTGCTTGGTAGATGTTTCTTCCAAATTAGCAATGGAGAATATTAAATGGCTTTTGTATTGTATGTTGGCGGATTCGATTTAAAATGTTAATGAAAAATTTTAACTAATTAAAAATCACTAAAAGAATGAAATCTAATATTACGCTGTTACTGATTTGTTTGTTTTTAATTTCAAATAAAATCAGTGCTCAAATTACAATTGACGGATTCAACTATAATTGGGCAAGAATTGAAAATACTACCCCTGTAACGCTTGCTTTTACAGATGCAGACAATGGAGATGGTCTTAATGATGGTGCAATGCTTATTAAAGGAACTGCCAATACACCTGCACTTCAGGGCGTGCAATATACTTTGGGAGGAAGCCCGCTAACTGGCGAGCAGATTAATCTTGAAATAAAATATTATCAAAATGCGGCATCATTTGCAAGATTCAAAATGCAGGTTTACAATGTAACGGATAATCTTGTTTTGGCAGAAACGGCTAATATCACGACAAGTACCGGAGTAGTTGGAACGGCAACATTATCACATACTTTTACCGCTTCCAGCGTTGGTGACCAGATTATGGTACGATTTGTTCGTGCAGATGACCTGAATATTGTTCGTGTAGCAGCTTTGGATTATCTAAAGGTAAATGGAGAATTTATAAATATGATCGAAGTTTGTAAACCAATATTTAATTTTGATTTGCCCCTCACAACGGCTACAACTGCAGAAATTAATGATTTGGCTGCTATTCGTGCCAGTTTATCAAATCAATTGTTAGGAACAACGGCTCCTACAACAGCTCAGTTAAATACAGCTCTGGCTCAATACGACGCTTTAAACATAACGGTAACAGGAACGAATATAACCGGAAATGCTATAACTGACGATTCGCAAATCAGTTTTTTAAAAATGTTTGCCAGGTATTTGAAGTTTAATCCAACTGATACCAGTGTAAGCGACAAAGCGGCGAAAGCGGTTTGGTATATAGCGAGTCTGAACTGTAGCCCGAAATCTAATTCGGCTTTGACTTTTTATAGTTATCCAACTTTTTCACGTGGTGCCATTTTTCTGAATTCTTATCTTCCGGATACAGTAAAAGCGATATTTGGAAACACACTTTATCAGGAAACGGCTTTGTTTAAAAACATGTTCGATGTAAATTACGATTTCAATACCACACAAACTGATGCCATTAATACAGATACCATGTATCTCGATATAGATGTTTTACTGGCTTATGCGGACTGGTTTAAAACCAATGATGAGAAAATACGATATTTAAAAACAGTTAAAAGATATCTGGACCGTTTCTTAATTTATACGTATGGAGCAAAAGACGGTTTGAAAAAAGATGGTTTAGGGTATCATCACAACGCCGCTTATGATGGATATATGTATGCCTACAATACCGTTTCGATAGCTTTGAAAGCTTTAGAAGGGACTGGTTTTCAAATTGATCAGGCTTCTTATCTTAGATTTAGAGATGCGGTTTATGCACAAACAATGTATTCTAACGATGCAGGGGTAAAGCCTTTTGCAATGGCAGGAAGAAATCCGCAGTCAAAAACCAGTACTTTGGCATCAGGTACTTTGGCCAATACAGCCATATCTGGAGGAAAAATTTTAGGATTAAGCACTGCTGATCCTGCTTTAGCCGGAATTTATAATAGAAAATATGGAGTCAACAGTCAGTTTAATAACAGTACTGTTGCTTCATTTGAAGAAGGTTTTATTCAGTTCAACTATGGTAACTTAGGAATTTATAGAAAAAATAACTGGGTCGCTTCGATGAAAGGACAATCTGATGTGTTATGGGGTTCTGAGATTTACATCAATCAGAACAGATTTGGAAGATACCAGAGTTATGGTGCATTAGAAATTATATATCCGGGAAACAGCAGTACAGGAAACGGTTACAGCGAAATAGGATGGGACTGGAATTACAACCCGGGAGCTACCACAATTGTATTGTCATGGGATAAATTACACGCCGAAAAAGAGCGTGTTGATGAATATAACACTTATGGTTTTGCCGGTTCTTTAGCATTCAATCAGTTGAATAATGGCGTTTTGTCCAATACCACTGGACAGTCAGGATTATTCTCAATGAAGTTTAAAGAACGTAATAACTTAGGTTTCGGAAGCACTTATGGAGCGATTACCCATAATGCTACTTTTGAATTTACTAAAACGTATTTTGCCATAGACAATTTTATTATCTGTCTGGCCAGCGGTATTAAAAATGACGATACTGTCAATCCTACCGTTACGACATTGTTTCAAAGGCTTAATAACAATTCAGCAGATGTTTTGGTAAACGGAAATGTAAAAACAAGTCAAAGTACGGAGTCATTTTCAGCAACGTCGCCTAACTGGATTATTGATAACTATAGTACAGGTTATTATATTTTACCGAATTCAGGAACCTTAAAAATTAGAAATTCTGCTCAGACGACACCTTATCAAAACCAAACGACTCCGACTGAAGCTACTATAGCGGCCAATTCATCCAATAATTACCATCTTGCTTACCTTGATCACGGAAATGCACCAACCAACAGCTCTTATGAATTTATTTGTATGCCTTTGGCAGATTCGGCTAAAATGACACAATTTGCTCTGGAAATGCAATCTTCCAATAAACCTTATACTGTTTATCAAAACAATACCAATCAGCAAATAATTGAGCATAAAAGCTCTAAAACATGGGCGTATGCTTTACCGGCTGCGAATACCACAATTACTAACGGATTGCTAAAAGCAAATGACACACCGTGTTTGGTTATGTATAAAGTTTTGAATGAAAATTTTTCTGAAATAGTGCTGTCTGTAAGTAATCCGGACATGGGAGCTGCGCCTTCGACACCAAAAGTGATTACCTTAAAATTAAGTAATGAATGGAATTTGTCACAGCTAAATTCGAATGCGAATATTGTTTCAGCTACAGCTACAGAAACTATAATTGCATTTACTGTGGCTGATGGTCTTCCGGTCGAAATAAAATTAGCATCATCAGCTAACACGCTTAAAATTGATGAAGAAACGTTTAATTCGCCAAATGTTGTTTTATATCCGAATCCAGTTCAGGATTATTTTAATATTAATGTACCGGTATTAGAGGTAAACCCAACGATTAGTGTGTACAATGTTTTAGGTAACAAGGTTCGTGAAGTTCGTTTTAACAATGTTTCAAAAAGGGTTTTTGTTGGCGATTTATCAGTTGGTACTTATTTTGTAGTCATTCAGAATGGAAGCCAAACCTTTAAAACTAAAATTATTAAAAAATAAAACTTAACTATATTCCCAATCAAAATGATGCATTGAAATTTTGATTGGGAATTAATAATTCAATTCAGATAAGGCAATACTATAAATAGCCTTAATTTTGAATATTTAAACCATTTAATTGCCATGAAAATAGAGACTAAAATCGTTGAAAAGCTCTTTATAATGAACCTCTTTTTAGCAGGAACCTTAGGGTTTTCGCAACAATCGGGTAATGCTCCCGTAAAAGAATCGTTTGAAAATGAAACTTCAATCGTTACTTATAAAAAGAATAATTCAGGCAGCTTATCGATTAGTAATAAACACCATCAATTTGGGAAATCTTCACTGCAATGGGAATGGTCGGGAGGAAGTTTTTTTGAAACTTCTAATTTTAAAATAATAAGCAAAAAAGACAGTCCCTTACAATACGGAGATTATTTTCCTGCAAGCCCGACTTTAATCATGTCTTTATACAATGAAAAAGCACAGAATGAAACCATTAAAATTTCTTATGATAAAAATGGCAAAGAAGAGGTTTGGTTTCCGATCAATTTAAATTTTACAGGCTGGAGAACCATCAGGGTTCCTTTTTATGAAATGAGTGGAAATCCGCCTAAAAAAGAAGACCCAGTTGGGTATGATACTTTCAGGATAAGTTCCAATTCGGCTACAGGGAAAGGGAAATTATTTTTTGATGATATTGTTTTTTCCCAATATCAGGATGACCGTCATTCGTACCCGGATGTAATGGTACCTTTTATCAAACGAAATTTAGAAGAAGGAGCAGATCACTGGATGCCTTTAATCAGAGATATGAAACGGGTTCAGGAACTGCCTTTAAAAGCAGTTTCGGAGGCAACGAAAAATGAACTCACTATCATCAAAAAACGCATTGATGATACTTTCAATAAAAGTGTTGAAAAAAATAATAGTCTATTAAAAGCAAAGGAAGAATTTGCTAAGTTAAATTTAGTAAAAGAGGAAACGGTTTTGGGACCTCCTTTGACTTTTAAGCTTGAAGAGGTACATCCTGATCAGAAAAATTTTACTGATATAGGAACCTTTGGTAAAACGATAAAAAAAATAGCGACTTTTTACCTTAAAAGTACAGATGATAACAAGGCTCAGATAGAAGAAATGTTTATTACTGCATCCCGATATTATTTAGATCAGGGCTGGCAGGAAGGCGCATCGGGAGGTACAAGACATCATATAGGCTATAACACACGAGAACTTACAGAAGCTTTTTTTATGATGAGAGAACCATTAAAAAAAGCAGGTTTACTGAATGAAATAGGAAATAGTTTGCAGTGGGTTTTTAACCTGGGCAAGATTCTCGGGCCTGAAGAAGAATTTCATTCGAATATCGATTATTATAATACACAGTCTTTCTATCATTTGATGCTGGTTTTTATGTCGGATAATGTGGAAAAACAGGCAGCTTTATTAGAGGCATATTCAAAATATATTTCGATAACTTTAGCTCAGGATAATGAGCTGGGAGTCTTTAAAATTGATGGGACTTCATGGCATCATAACGGGCATTATCCGGCTTATGGATTAGGCGCTTTTGCCAGTATACCTCCTGTGATTTTTACACTTTCGGGAACGCAGTTCAGAATTAATGAGGCTGGTCATAAAAACTTTAAAAAAGCACTTTTGACGACACGTTTGTACAGTCAGTTGTATGATTTTGGTTTTGGAAATGCGGGTCGTCATCCATTAGAAGGTGATGCTATTAAATCATTAAAAAACGGATTTTTGCTCATGGCGCAATCCGGAAATCCTGAAGGAACTTCTAAAATCGATAATGAAGCAGCAGCAGCTTATTTAAGATTATGGGGCGAAAGTGATAAATCAAATACCGCTTTATTTCAGGCAAATACTATTGGTAAGGATATTCTGCCGGGCTACCACGTGCTTCCGTATGCAGCAACTTCAATTCACAGAAGAAATGACTGGGCAGCTATCATCAAAGGATACAGCAAATATGTCTGGGCGTCTGAAATATATGTTGATGCCAATAGATACGGAAGATATCCTGCAAATGGAAGTATCCAGATAAACAATATTGGCGGCGATCAGGCCAGTGGTTTTAAACAAGAAGGTTGGGACTGGAACAGATATCCCGGAACAACAATTATCTATTTACCTTTTAAAGAGCTGGAACCCGACACACCATTATTGATGTTTAGGTCTGATGAGACTTTTGCCGGAGCAGTGACTTTGGGTTCTAACGGAGTTTTCGGAATGAAATTGAATGAATCCAAAGGTTCTGATGCAGAGACATCAGAGAGCAAAGCAGGATTTTCCGGAAAATTGAAAGCCAATAAATCGGTTTTTTCTTTTGGCGATAAATTAATCTGTATTGGTACCGGAATTTCGAGTATTGATACCGTAAATCCGGTACAGACAAATTTGTTCCAAAATTTTATAGCAGATAAATCGATGCCAATCTCTTCATCTGAAAGTAAAAATATTTCAAATTTTCCTTATCAGGCGGCAATGGAATCAACAGGAAAATCAGGTAAATGGCTGATTGATGCCTATCAAAACGGATATTATATTTTATCACCCAATACAATTGAAATCAGGAGACAAGCTCAGGAATCTTATAATAATGCCTATTCGATTAATACAGGTAAAATGAATCCAAAAGTAAAAGATGCTACGGTTACAAACGGAGACTTTGCTTCCTCATGGATAGAACACGGAAAAGCTCCAAAAGATGCTTCTTATCAGTATGTTGTTTATCCGGGACTTCAAAAAGAGGCTTTTAATTCTTTCGAAAAGAAAATTAAAAAGGATAAATCTTATCAAATTCTGAGAGCTGATAATGTTGCCCATATTGTAAAAGATAAGGATACTGAAACAACAGGATTCGTAATATTTGATTCGGGTAAAGAGTTGGATAATGCTGTTTTAAAAAGTGTTTCTGTTCCTTCACTTTTAATGATTAAAAACGAATCGAAAAATCTAACAGTAAGTGCTGTGCAGCCGGATCTTAATTTTTCGGCAGGTAAAGATAAAGGCTTTAGCAACTATAGTATGCCTGTTGACCTGACCATTACGCTGAAAGGAGAATGGAAACTCGCAGCTGATTCAGCAGTAAAATCTATAGTAACTGAAGGAAAAAATACAGTCATTACGATGGAATGCAGACATGGATTTTCGAGTCAGATTAATTTAGTAAAAAAATAGGGTTATGAAAAGAATGCTTTTTTTATGTCTTGTGTTAATTGGTTTTCAGTCAGTTTCATCTCAGGAAAAGTTAAAAAATTTAGTAGAGCTGAAAAAAAACTCAAAAAATGAAATCTTACACAATTTAGGTCAGGCTGATAAAAAGGGTGGTTTTTTTCTCAAAGGTTATTGGGTTTGGGATAATACGGTGATAAAAGGAGATGATGGTAAATATCATTTGTTTTCGTCCTGTTATCCGGATACCATTGTTTTTCATCCGGGCTGGATGGTTTCTGCAGAAATTATTCATGCCGTTGCTGATAAACCCGAAGGCCCTTTTCGGTTTGTAAATAAAGCACTCGAAGCCCGTGGAGCCCAGTATTGGGATGGACGATCCACATTCAATCCACAGATATTTAAACATAAAGGGAAATATTATATGTTTTATGTAGGTTCTACACATCCTTTTGAAGAAGCGAAGCATGATGAACTTACTGTAGAAAGCAAATGGTGTATTGTAGGCCGTAGCAATAAACGTGTTGGACTCGCAGTTGCAAATAATCTTGATGGACCTTGGGAAAGAATGGACAAACCTATTCTTGAAACAGAGCCCAATACTTTTTATAGCTTTCTGACCTCTAATCCCACTATGGTAATCAATGAAGACGATTCGGTTTTGATGATTTTTAAAGCCAGGGCATACGAAGGCAACATACACGGACCGATGTCGCTTGGTGTTGCTTTTGCGAAAACTATTACCGGGCCTTATACCGTTTTGAATAATAAAAAACCTGTTTTTGATGCTAAAATAACAGGAGAATTGGAAGATCCTTTTTTGTGGAAAGATAAAAGAGGGTATCATGTTGTGTTTAAAGACCATAAAGGGAAATATACAAGTGAATGGGGCGGAGGAGTTTTGGCACATTCTGCTAATGGAACAGACTGGAAAATGGACATTGATCCAAAAGCGTACTCTAAAACAATTCAGTGGAGTGATAAGACAATTGAAAAAAGAGGGCAATTAGAAAGGCCATTTATACTTTTTGAGAACAATAAACCGCGCTGTATGTATTTTTCTACGATGGATGGAGAAGGCGGTTTTGAAAACGGAACATATTCAGGTATTTTGGCAATACCGTTTTTAAAATAAACGTATTACTTTAAAAAGGTAGGAAGAATAATTTAAGAGGGACTTTGTGTTCCTCTTTTTTATTTTGTAACAATTATTTGTTTGTTATTGATAATCAGGTTTGAGCAATTTGTTTTTTGTAGGTTTTTACCTTTATTAGATGTTAATAAAGTGCTCGAGCACATTCTTTTTAGGTCTTGATATGTAAGGAATTTTTGATTATTGTATTAAATTTATGTGTTCGAGCACATTTTTTTGTCATTTACTTGTTTTTATAATAACCTTTACATAATATTGTATCACACAACCGACAAATTAACCAAAAAACTAAACTAGAATTATGAAAAAATTTAATTTAAAATATCCGCCTTTCGATAAGGTTTTCAAGCCTTTACTTGTTGGTATTTTTTTGATACTCATGCCAGTTTTTGTAAAAGCACAAACCCAGACGATATCCGGTACTGTATATGATGATAAGAAAGATCCTCTGCCTGGTGTTACCGTTATGGTAAAAGAAACAAAACAAACCGTACTTACTGATTTTACAGGTCAGTTCAATGTAAAAGCGAGTGCTTCATCTCAATTGATTTTCAGCTATATGGGCTTTGAAACTTTTACAGCTCCTGTTGGAAATAAAACTTCAATGGTTGTTACATTAAAATCTTCAACCAATGATCTGGAGGAGATTGTGGTAGTAGGATATGGAGCAGTAAAAAGAAAAGATTTAACAGGATCAGTATCCAGTGTAACTATGGAAGACATCAATAAAGCGCCTGTTCGTTCTTTTGATGATGCTTTGGCAGGCCGTGTGGCAGGGGTTCAGGTAACTTCTGCAGATGGTAGACCGGGTTCTGGTGTTAATATTGTTATTCGAGGAAATAACTCCGTTACTCAGGGTAACAGTCCTTTGTATGTTGTGGATGGTTTTTTAATTGAAGACCCTAACAACAATGTGATCAATCCGGCAGATATCGAATCTATTGATATTTTAAAAGATGCATCGGCTACCGCTATTTATGGAGCCAGAGGAGCCAATGGTGTTGTGGTAATTACAACTAAAAAAGGTAAAGAAGGTAAGGCAGTATTCAGTTTTAACAGTACTACCGGAATTCAGAATATGGCTAACAAGTTAGAATTAATGAATCCTTACGAATATGTAAAATACCAATTAGAATTTAATCCTGCAGCTACCGGAACTCCTATGACTCCAACCGAAATTTATCTTTCTGACGGAAAAACACTTGATTACTATAAAAACCAAAAAGCGATTGACTGGCAGGATCTTACAAGCCGTACCGCTTTGTATCGCAATAATGATTTTGCGGTAAGAGGAGGAACAAAAAAGCTTAAATATGCCTTTTCAGCCTCAGCTACAGATCAGGATGGTATTTTGTTGAATTCAAATTATGCAAGATATCAGGGACGTGCGGTTGTTGATTATGCAATTACCAATAAGCTAAAAATAGGAATTAATACAAATTACAGTCTTTTGAAACAAACAGGAATCGATCCGACTAAAGGAGAAAATGGTTCGACTACCAATGTTATGACCTCGATCTGGGGAATGCGACCTGTTGCTTCTGATGATTTTAATTTGGTTGACGAATTTCAGGATCCGGATATGAATGCTTCTAATGATTACAGAATCAATCCTGTAATGAGTCTTGAGAACACTTATGATGTAACAAAAACCAATAATATCAACGCAAACGGATATGTAGAATATCAGTTTACCAAAGATTTAAAATGGAGGTCAACGTATGGAATTATTGAAAACAGAACAGAAAGAGACGAGTTCTACAATACAAAAACTTCAAGCGGACGCCCGGGTAGTGTAAGCGGTGTTAACGGAAAAATTTCGCACACCAATTACAACAACTGGCTGAATGAAAACACCCTGACCTGGGATAAAAAATTAGGCGAAAAATCAAAATTAACTGCTTTAGGAGGATTTACTGTGCAACAGAGAAAAACCTGGAGTAACGGAAGAGCTGTAAACCAATTACCTAATGAAGACCTGAGATTTGACGGATTCGATCAGGGCGTTCAGTTAAGGGTAGATCCTTTGGCTTCCGACTGGACAATGGCTTCTTTTTTAACAAGGGTGAATTACAGTTACGATTCTAAATATTTGTTCACGGCTTCATTCAGAGCTGACGGATCTTCTAAATTTCCTTCAAAAAACCATTGGGGATACTTTCCGTCTGCAGCACTTGCATGGAAATTCGATAAGGAAGAATTCATTAAAAATTTCGAGCAGTTATCAACAGGTAAATTGCGTATCAGTTACGGGCAAACCGGAAATAATCGTGTAGGGGATTTTGATTATCTCACAAGCTACTTTGATCCAATAATTAATAGTTATGTTTTTGACAATCAATACGTACCGGGTGTAGTGGCTACAAAACTGGGTAATTCTGATTTGAAATGGGAAACTACAGAACAGATTGATGCGGGAATTGATTTAGGTTTTTTTAAAGAAAGAATCTCTTTGAGTGTGGATGTTTATAAAAAAGTAACTAAAGATTTATTATTGAATACACAGCTTCCGCCAAGTTCAGGTTTTGGCGCTGCATTCAAAAATGTTGGTAGTGTAGAAAATAAAGGTTTGGAAATCACTTTGACTACTAAAAATATTGTTACTAAGGATTTTACATGGACTTCAAGTGCTAACATTGCTTTTAATAAAAGTAAATTAACAGCTTTAGGTGAAGGGCAAACTTCGCTTGAGAGTGTTATTAAATGGGACAATACATGGGGAAATACAAGTGCATATATTGCAAAAATTGGAGACCCTTTAGGGCAAATGTATGGATATGAATGGCTGGGAACCTATAAGAGGGAAGATTTTGATGAGCAGACAAACGGTACTCTTTTGTTAAAAGCAGGAGTAGCCACTAATGGAAACACAAGAGCAAGTATTCAGCCGGGAGATATCAAATATAAAGATCAAAATGGTGATAACGTTGTTAACTCACAGGATTATATTACAATTGGTAGTGGTTTACCAAAACATACCGGTGGTTTCAGTAATAATTTTACTTATAAAGGTTTTGATTTAAATGTTTTCTTTCAATGGTCGTATGGCAATGATATTTTAAATGCAAACCGTCTTTTATTTGAAGGAAATGCAAATGCTCAGGGAAATCTGAATCAGTATGCTAGTTATCAAAATCGTTGGACTGCTGAAAATCAAGACTCTGATATGTTTCGTACAAGAGGTTTCTTTGGCGGAGGATATTCAACAAATTATATTGAAGATGGTTCTTATTTAAGATTAAAAACAGTTGCTTTAGGGTACAATCTGGATTCAAAGTTTGTTGCTAAATTACGTTTGAAATCATTGAGATTCTTTGTGTCAGGACAGAATTTAGTAACCTGGACAAAGTATTCAGGATTAGATCCGGAGGTAAATACGTATAGTTCTGCCTTAACTCCGGGATTTGATTTTTCGGCCTATCCTCGTGCCCGTACTTTTGCTTTCGGTACAAACATTACATTTTAACAACACTAAATTATTTTCAAATGAAAAAGATATATATAGTACTGATTTTAGTGGGAATTATGACAAGTTCCTGTGAAGATTTTTTAAATACCGAGCCAACTGATAAAATTGCTTTAGAACAATATTATACGAATGAAGAAGGTTTAACCCAGGCTTTGGCAGGGGTGTATGATCCATTAGGTTCAGAGAAAATATATGGTAATAATTTGTACACTTATCTTGAGGTTTGTACAGATGAAGGTTACTTTGCCCGTTCTGCTCAGACAACAGGTGTACAGGTTTATAATTTTAATCCAAGTTCAACAGAGGTTACCAATTTGTGGACAGAACTTTATAACGGAGTTAACAGAGCCAATGATTTAATAGCGCATATTAATGTGCCAAAAATGGATGAAGTAAAAAGACAGGTTATATTAGGTGAAGCTTTATTTTTAAGAGGATACTATTACTTTATGCTGGTTTCCAGATTTGGAGATGTACCTTTAAAACTTACGCCTACAACAAGCCCTAATTCAGTTCAGATACCAAAAACAGCCACTGCTGAAGTATATGCTCAGATAGTAAAAGACATGACTGATGCCGAAGCAAAAGTGGCAAAATCTTCATCTATAGGATATCCAAGCCGTGTTTCAAAAACGGTAGTTCAGGGGATTCTGGCAAGAGTATGTCTGCAAATGGCAGGTTATCCTTTAATGGATACTGCAAAATACGCAGATGCATTAAGCTGGTCAAAAAAAGTAATAGATTCAGGAGAACATGCTTTAAATGTTAGTTATAATACAGATCCGGCTTATAATAGTTTTAATCAGACTATAGCAACTGTTCCGGTTAATTCAAATAATGCATACCGTCAGATATTCATCAATCACGCAAGTGATGTTTATGACATAAAAGAAAGTATGTGGGAAATTGAATTTAAAGGAAATCGTACCGATGGTTATTCTGATGCAGGACGTTTAGGAAGCCAAAATGGTATTACTATGGCGCCATCATCTGCAACTTCAGTTTTATTAACTAACTTAGGATATTGCTATGGTTTTGTAAAAGGAACCGGACGTTTATGGAGTAAGTATGGCACAGGTGATTTACGTCGTGACTGGGTATTGACAACTTATACTTTTGCGGTCAATAATACTACTAATGTGGCTACTAAAACAGCTATTTCCAAAACGCAGCCTTACACCAGGGATTGTGGAAAGTGGAGAAGGGAATATGAAACTCTGACACCAAAAAATAAAAATTATACGCCAATCAATTTCCCTGTTTTAAGATATTCAGATGTTCTTTTAATGTATGCCGAAGCTGAAAATCAGGTAAACGGAGCAACTACAAATGCATACGAAGCCATTAATCAGGTACGACGCAGAGGATATGGACTTCCAATTAATACGCCAAGTGTAATAGCTGATTTAAATGGACTTAATACGGGCACTTTTCAACTGGCTATTGAAGATGAACGTATGCGCGAATTGTGTTTTGAAGGATTGCGTAAAATGGATTTAATTCGTTGGAATAAGTTTGTTGCAACAATGAATTCAGTAGGTGCCGAAATAGGCGCCAATACAAATGCAACTGCGCAGCAATATGGCGGTTTAGGAGGTAAAAGTGTTACAGCAAGAAATTTGTTGTTTCCTATTCCTTCTTTAGAAATATTGTCTAATAAAGCATTAACGCAAAGTGAACTCTGGTTACAATAAAAATAAATCCGGAAGAGCATTTCTTCCGGTT
>NZ_JAFEVZ010000022.1 GCF_022802975.1 Flavobacterium pectinovorum | reverse complement strand
GCAGGTTTGCACCGCTGATAGTGAAAGCTGAATTATCAGTACTTCCTGCACCAGCGACCAAAGTGTAAGTAAAAGTATTGGCAGCATCTACATCAATAGAAGAAAGTATTCCTACCGTTGAACCGGCTGCTACATTTTCGTTAATAGCCGTAGCCGAAAGCGCTAAGTCAGTTGGCACTTCATTGAGGTTATTTACATTGATTGTAAACGTTTTTTCAAAACTCAATGCTCCCTGATCGGCAGTTTTTACGCGAATCGAGTATGAAGATTTAGTTTCAAAATCCGGGCTTGCCACAATTTGCAGGTTTGCACCGCTAATAGTGAATGCAGCATTGTCAGTGCTTCCCACTCCAGATACCAAAGAATAAGTAAAAGTATTTCCTAAATCCAAGTCAACAGAAGATAAAATCCCTACTGTTGACCCTGCCGCTACATTTTCGTTAATTGCAGTAGCGGAAAGAGATAAATCAGTTGGAGCTGCATTCGTAGGTGCTTCAAATAATCTAAAATTATCTATACCCCATTCTTCATTATTTCCTTCAGAAAACACGCGTATTCTTAGGTTCAGAATATTTCCTGTGCCAGCAATAGTTTTACTAAATTCGCCAAAAACATTAGTTAATTGTGTACCATCCCCACAACCATTGCCATCGGTATCTTCGAATAAATATTTGTCTACTCCATTTGCCGCACTCCCTCTGTTAAAAAAACGTATTAAACTACTATAAGGAGCTCCATCAATACTATATTCAACAATAATGTAATCTGTATTGGTTGTTCCAACGCCACTGGCACAGGCATTTGTGTTGTCCCAAGGCTCATTGGTACTTGCAGCAGCAATTAAACCTTTGAAACTTAATCCTGTTTTTCCGGTAATTGGAATTCCTGTCCATTGGATTTGGAGTTCATTATTAGGGCTATTTGTAGCTGCTCCTTGTGCACCACTTGTAACAAAACCAGTACCTGCAGCATTATGGTCTTCTCCAGCCCAAAAGTATGTTCCTTGTTTTCCGGTAAAAGGAACAATTTGTTGTATAGTGGAACCATCAGTTAATTTGAAATAACTTGCACTAGGAGAAGTAGTTCCTCCATTTTCTTCCGGAACTCTGAGCCCACCAGTTGGAAGAGCATCAAAAGTGTCGCTCCAAAATTGCGTTTGTGCACTTCCCTTTATCCAAAAGAGGAAAAGTAACATTGCATAAATTAAAGTAAAGTTTTTTTTCATGATTACATTATTTAATTTGTTAATAATTTATTTTTAGTGCCAGATTTTTAGATGATGAAAATTGATTGGCTGTCATAATACCTTCATCTGTACTGAGTATTGTAATTGCAATTTGTTTGTTGTCTTCACACGCTATATTAATGGTATCAGTTATTGATACTATTGTTCCGGGTTGATTATTATGAGGTTCATCTAATATCGAAGCTATAATTATCTTGACCTGTTCTCCTAATAATGTAGCATCTGCACCTGTATTCCATGGATTGCATGCGTTAATGAGTGCGATAATTTCACCTGCTGTCATTCGTTTCCAGTTGATATAAGTATCTGATAATTCAGGTTTTTCATAATAATATGCCAAATTTTTATCTTGTGGCTGATTTGGAATACGATTAGCAAATTGTAACATGTTTGCCATATTTAAAGTTACCTGAGCCAGACGATCACTTAATCTGACAGTTAATTTTCCATAAGTATCTTCCTTCTGAATAGTTATAGGGTCATTAAAAATTATATTTCCCTCATCAAATTTGGAATTCATAAAATGTGCACAGATAGCAGTTTCTGTTTCCTGATTTTTTAAAACCTCAAAAATGGGCATTACACCACGATATCGAGGTAATGGTCCCGGATGAAAATTGATGAATTTTTCATGTCCATAAGAGAGAATAGTTTCTGGAAGGAGAAATGGAAAAGAAATACAGAATATATAATCAGGCTGGATTGTATCAATCCAAGGTCTCATTTCGGAGATATTTTTTTTATTTGGAAAAGACCTAAAACTAATGTTACTGTCTTCTGATTCTCTTTCCAAAGCATCTATAATCATGTTACTCCCTTTGCCAATACCAATTCCGCATATAAATTTTTCATACGCTAGTAACTGCAATGAAGGAAAAGCAAATTTTCCACCACATAATATCATTATTTTTTTCTTCTTGTCTTCCATAATTAGATACAGGTGTAACTGTTATACCATGCCGATGATGAGTTGTTTAGGTCATGTGTAATTAGATTGTCAAAGTGTTCCTGTACATCATTGGTCATATTTTCTAATTGTAATTCACATTTGCCTTCAGTTGTTGAAATGACAGAGACGTGGTATAAAGGGGATATTGAAGTATTCGTTTTTGAGTCAAAATAAATAGTACCTCTTGGGCTTTTAAATGTAAAAGATTGTAAACCTGATGCTATTTGCGTCATATTGTTTTTACTCTGATCAATTAATTCTATAACTTTTAAAGCTATAAAAGCACTTTCCCAACTTAATAATGAAAACAGGTTGGGTGTTCTGCCAGCAGCATTTATGATTTCGATAAATGTTTTGTTTTCATTGGATTCTATTTTTTTTGACCATGCGGCAATTCCTTTTATATTGTTACCGGGATATTCTGCATCAGCTAACATCATTTCGTCTAGTCCAAAAGGAGGTAAGTAAACTGGAATATTTTGCCCTTCAAATGAATTTTTAATACCTTTAAAGTACCAGTGAACAAAATCACCACTAAACAAACTTAATAAGGCACTGTTTGGAAAATTTTCTAGATGTTCTTTTAAAGGTGCAACCGTAAAGTCTTCTGTTTTATATCCAGTAGCGTGATTAAAAGAGATTTTTCCTCCATTTTCTTCAAAGCCTTTAGAGATACTATAAGTATGTAAATAACCGCCATCATAATAACCGGTTACCATTCCGGCTGATGTATATCCATCATTTATAGCTTGTTTCGCAGCAATTGAAGCACCTAAGGAATTGTGCAATGAATGATAAAATATATTTGGACAAGTAGGCCATTCTTGAGGTACATTCGCACCGGCATCTAAAACAATCAACATTTTGTTGGCAGCGAGAAAAAGTGGGCGAAGCAATTGTGCCATACGATGTCCTATGTAAGCAATTACTACAGAAACATTTTCGTCCAGTAAAAGTTTTTCTGCGCTTCTGTAGCATTGTTGTTTGTCAGCTCCAAAACCTATGTTTTCGGTAACGATTCGAATTTCATTTTTTCCTAAATGTTTTAATCCTGAACGTAATCCTTCATAAAGATCGAAGCTAATACTTTGATAGTATGTTGATCGGGCTAATAAAATTCCTATTGTCTGCATATCTTTTAGATAATAAAAAAGGAAATTTTCAATATGAAAATTTCCTTATAATATTTGAATTAATTTCTACTTGGGAATATTCCTTCTGTTGCGATGGAATAATTTATGGTCAAATACGGGTTCATTATATTGAATGGGAGTGATGATCCAGTAACTCCTGTATTTCCTGAAACAGTAGGTGCTCCATAACTTTTTCCTGTAGTTGATATAGAAGAATAAACTTCTACACCTCTGTCAGAAAGAAATGCATTTTCAGGGGAAGCAATATCAGGTCCTCCAGTAGAAACTGGAATATTTACTGAAATTCCAGTCCCTGGATGAATATGCGCAGGTAAATTTTGAGTTAATAAAGTAAGACTTGTTAATCCTCCTTTTTCTCCTATTGTATATGCAGGAAGTCCAGCTCCTTGTCCTTGACCAATGGGAACTCTTCCTTGTAAATCAGGTAATGCAAATGTTACTTGTCCGTTTCCACCGTAATAAGTTCCTAACAAAGCAAATAACGCTGTATTTTGAGCAATACTCATCAATTGCCCTTGGCATGTTTGATATCCTAACGGAGCAAAATTAAACCCAAGTAATTTTATTTCTCCTATAAATGGTTCTGTTGACATAAATTTAGATTTATTTAATTTCTACTTGGAAAAATTCCTTGTGTCGCAATCGAATAATTGATAACGAGATAAGGGTTCATTATACTAAATGGGGTTGAGGCTCCTGTAGGCCCTGTATTTCCGCCAACAGTTGAGGCTCCGTAATTTTTTGTTGCTGTAGGTATACTTGAAAATATTTCTACACCAGTATCGGCAAGAAAAGCTCCTTCGGGAGAGGCAATATCCGGTCCTCCTGTAGAAACAGGAATATTTACTGTAAGGCCTGCAGCAGGGTGCGTATGAGCAGGAATGTTAGATGTTAATAATGTAACATTTGTAGTACCTGCAACCTGACCCATAGCATACGGCGGTAATCCAGCGCCTTGGCCCTGTCCAATCGGCATTCTGCCTTGTAAATTAGGAAGTCCAAATGTTGCTTGTCCGTTTCCTCCATACACTGTTCCGAGTAAAGAAAAAAGAGCAGTATTTTGAGCAATTGATAAGAGTTGACCGTTGCAGCTCATATAGCCTCTAGGTGGAAAATCAAATCCAAAAATTTTAATTTCTCCGATAAATGGTTCTGTAGACATAGTTTTTGGTTATATAGTTAAAAAATAAATTACATACTCTTTTGACTTTTTATCTTTTCAGATATTGTCATTCGATGAGATAAATGCTTAATTCATTATCATTGAAGATTGCTTTCTTCAACTATTCAAAAATATTCTATCAGGTTTTTTTTAAACAATAAAATGGCATGAATAGCCTTTTTTATGTTATGAGGTGGGAAATCTCAGTACCTGCATTACAAAATCTAATTCTTTATTACGATTACATTAATTCAAACTCAAAAAATCTTCAAATAGATTTTTTTGTGCATGTTTTTTTGTTAAATGTTTAAAACAAAATTAAATCATAATAAAAAGTTGGATATGCGTATTTATACCTGTTTTTTTATTTTTATTGATAAGTGTTTGTTTGTCAGGTGTTTTTTAGGGTTGGTCCTTTTGTTTTTTTTATTTTTAAATCTTCTGTTTTTTAAAATATTTTATTAGTTTAGCAAACAAATATTTAAGTAGTCAATATTAACTTTAACCTAAACAAATTAAAATTATGTCAGGAAAATTAAATTTTGGAAGTGTCGAAATACCCTTGTCTGAAGGTGCTGAATGGACAAAAAAATACCGTGATTCTAAAGAAGTAACTGGTGAGGGAAAAATTACAGGATACCTAATTCCTCTGGATGCATTAAAATTAGTTTTAGATCAGGATATTGATGCAGTTCGTGCCTATAAAGGAATTAATAATGCCGGAGAAGAAACATTGATATTTGTTGGGACAAAGCTTGATCCTGAAACAGGTATTTACAGAGATGTTTTTAGAAGTGGAGCAAATGAGACAGCTAAAACTACTGCTGGTGGTGCCGTTGTTTATGATACTAGTCGGCCAGTTCCTCCTTTTGGAGACCCAGCCAGTCCATTAGAATAATGATAGATTCTTTAATATATTCAGGTTATTTAGTTTTATTGATTAACCTTATTTTATATACCATTAGCTTTTTTCGTAAAGAAAAGGCTAATGGTTTTTTTGTATGCTATCTGGCTTTTACATTTGTTGTGCAATTTAGTATGGAGTTATTATATTATTTAAAAAAAAATAATTTATTATTAGTTAATCTTTTTTTTATTGGACAAATGATTTTGTTAGGTTTTTTTTATAAATCACTATTTAAAAACAGTATTCAAAAAAAAATTGTAATTTTTAGTATTTCTTTGGCTCTAATAGTTTTTGGAGTACAGCTATATTTCGATCCTTCGCAATGGTCAAAATTTAATTTACTTGAAATAACGATTACTTCT
The DNA here is from genome assembly GCF_022802975.1 of Flavobacterium pectinovorum. Lineage (GTDB taxonomy): Bacteria > Bacteroidota > Bacteroidia > Flavobacteriales > Flavobacteriaceae > Flavobacterium > Flavobacterium pectinovorum_B. Next base: position 16,771 of record NZ_JAFEVZ010000022.1, on the reverse strand, counting down.
TTATTAATCGTTTTTTTTGCATTAATTCATTTTTATAATATGCTTACAGAAAAAAAAGAATATTATTATGTAACTATTGGTATTGTTGTTTATATGTTGGGAGCTACAGTTTTATTATTACTGGGGAATTTATCCTCCAATTTATGTAATGAAATTAAATACCTCAGCTGGACAATAAATGCACTTTTAGTAGTAGTATATTATCTCAGTATATTGTTTGAGTGGAAAGTAAGTTTTTCTAAAAAGACGTAAAGTAAATATTGCTAAAATATTAGGAATAAAATTATATTAACAAACGTATTTCCATTATTTAAAATAAAAAATCCTCATCAGAAAGTTTTTTGATGAGGATTTTTTATTGCATTATTTTGATGCGGTATGTCTAAATACAATATCTTTGGTTGTAATTATATTCTATGATTAAAAGAAATACCACACGTTTATATGAATGTAAATTCAATTACTGAAAAAGAAATAGTTGCGATTATTTTATATATATCGCTTTTTTTTATGATTGTGTCAGTTGCTTTAGTTGTATTTTTCTATTTTTCCAGAAAAAAAATTATTCAAAAAGAATTGGAAAAAAAAGATTTAATATTGGCACATCAAAGAGAACAATTGTACGCTATTATTGTTACACAAGAAGAAGAACGCAAACGAATAGCTCAGGATTTGCATGACGATATTAGTTCAAAGTTAAATGTGGTCTCATTAAATAGCTATTTATTAACTTCTGCAAATTTAACAATTGAAGAAACGCAGGAAATCACATCTAATATTATTAGTATTACAGCTAAAGCATTAGATAATTCAAGAAAAATTGCTCATAATTTACTGCCTCCGGTTTTTGACAAATTTGGACTTCATGCTGGTATAGAAGAATTATGTGAAGAATTTGAAAGTAGTAAATCTGTTAAGGTTAATTATCAAAATAAAATTGAATTTGATGAAAAAGATAAAGACAGACACTTACATATCTTTAGGATTCTGCAAGAATTGATGAATAATTCGTTGAGGCATGGAAAGGCTTCTGAGATTTTTATTCGTTTTGAAAATGTTGATACAGTGAATACTTGTTTTTATAAAGATAACGGGATAGGTTTTGATTGTGAGAGTTCTGAAAGTCAGAAAGGTCTTGGAATGAAAAACATTGATAGTAGAATATCTTTCTTAAATGGAACTATGAATATAAGTTCAAGTATTGGTAAGGGAATTGATGTTTTCTTTGTCTTTTAACAAATTTATTCATTTTATGAAAGAATATTATTTGATAAAAGTTGTTTTTTTTATTTTACTTAATATATTTTTGTAACTTGAAAATTTTAAAAGATTCAAAAATCTAAAGAAAATGAGCGATTCTATAGTCAAAATAGCTTTAGTTGATGACGAAGTCTTATTTCGTAAAGGGATTTCTTTTTTACTTCAAAGAGAGGCAAATATTGAAATTCTTTTTGAAGCATCAAATGGAGATGAGCTTATTTCGCATTTGAATAATAATGAAAGTAAGCCTGATATTATCATTATGGATTTGAAAATGCCTGTTTTAAATGGAGTAGAGGCAACCAAAGTTATCCGAAAAATATTTCCAGGCATTAAAATTATTGCTTTAACAAGCTATGCAACAAAATCTTTCATAACAAATATGATTCAGGTAGGAGCTGTCGCTTATTTGATAAAAAATACAACTCCAAAAGATTTAATTAATACAATTAATGAGGTTGCTAAAAAAGGTTTCTTTTATAATGAAAATATCTTAAAAACTATACAAGAGACTATTTCACAATCTAAAAGCTCTAAAATTAATTTAGAATCCGGTTTTTTATCCCCGCGTGAAATCGAAATACTTCAACTCATTTGCAATCAAAAAACAACAGCCGAAATTGCCGAAGAACTTTTTTTAAGTCCCAGAACCGTTGAAGGGCACAGGAATAATTTGTTGCTTAAAACCGAATCAAGAAATATTGCCGGATTAGTGGTTTATGCTATTCAAAATGAAATTGCAGTATTGAATCTTTAAGTCAGCTTGTTAAAAATTGTATAGACAGAATATAATACGAAATAACTGTAATTGCGAGTAAGCAAAGCGCTATCTTTTGTAAAATATTTAATGGTTTTGATTGCTTATCAGACTCATTGAATTTCATTATTTCCTTAATTTTTGTTACTAAATTGCCAAATTTAATCAGAATATCTTTTTCTGTTGTAAGTATTTATACCTGTTTTTTTATTGTGTTTGATGAAAAATTAATGAAATAATAATAATTTTTTCATCAATAAAATCAGCATTTTCAATATGCTTTTTAATACTTCCTTTATACCTTTACAGTAAATAGTTTATCAAATGAGACAAAGTTTAATATATATAGTATTGTTTTTATTGTCATTATCAGCAAAAGCATCTTTTATACTCCTTCCGATGGATGAAACTACCCAGCAAAACCATCTTAAAGCTTATGGGATAGCCTATTGGTGTTTAAATAAAGATTATAAAGCAAGTTGGCTTTTAAATTACCGGGGAGGTTCATTTTTGTTGCCTGATGCCGATGAAATTCGTAAAGAATGTAAGATTCGAGGCGTAAGTTTTGAAATTCTTTCAGATAGTGAAGAAGCTTCAATTTTAGATGAAATTTCAAGTCCTTCACAAAACATGGAATCTGTTATTTTAGAAAAAGCACCTAAAATTGCTGTGTATACTCCAAAAGGAAAGCAGCCTTGGGATGATGCAGTAACACTTGTTTTAACGTATGCTGAAATTCCTTTTACACCTATTTATGATGAAGAGGTTTTAAGTGATCAACTGTTGTTATACGATTGGCTGCATTTGCATCATGAGGATTTTACAGGACAATATGGTAAATTTTATGCGGCTTACAAAAACACACCCTGGTATATTGAACAAAAAAAAGATGCTGAGGCTTTAGCTGCTAAATTAGGCTATGCAAAAGTTTCTCAGGAAAAAGGTGCTGTAGCTAAAAAAATAAGAGATTTTGTTATTGGTGGAGGTTTTATGTTTGCAATGTGTTCTGCGACGGATAGCTTTGATATTTCTTTGACAGCTGATGGTGTTGATATCTGCGAAGCAATGTTTGATGGTGATGCAAGTGAATCGAATTATCAATCAAAATTGAATTATGGAAATTCTTTTGCTTTTAAAGATTTTACTCTTGAAAGAAGACCTGAACAATATGAATTTTCCGATATTGATATGACTGCAAAACGTAGAGTGGCTCCGGATAAAGATTATTTTACTTTAATGGAATATTCTGCAAAATGGGACCCGATTCCGAGCATGCTTTGTCAGAACCATACACAATTAGTAAAAGGTTTTATGGGGCAGACCACTTCTTTTGATGCTGCTTTAATTAAGTCGAATGTTTTAGTTATGGGAACTTGTGAGATCAATGGTGAAGCTCGTTACATTCATGGAGAAAAAGGAAAAGGGATGTTCACTTTTTTTGGAGGTCATGATCCGGAAGATTTCCAGCATCAGGTAGGCGATCCCCCAACAGTTTTAGATTTGCATCCTAATTCTCCGGGCTATAGATTGATTTTGAATAATGTTTTGTTTCCTGCGGCTAAAAAGAAAAAATTAAAGACGTAATTGAGTTTTAAAACAACAAAACCCTCCAAATTAGAGGGTTTTGTTGTTTTAAAATTATAATTTATGAAACTCTCAATCCTGTTGTAATAGCAAATCTGTTCCATGCATTGATTGTAATAATTGCTAAAATAATTTCGGCTAAATATTTTTCGTCAAAAAGGACTGCAGCATTTTGATATGTTTCTTCTGAAATGTGATGGCTAATCATGGTAACTTCTTCAGTCAAAGCCAAAATTGCTTTTTCTTCTTCTGAATAAATATCAGCTTCACGCCATGCACTGATCAGGTAGATGCGCTGTTCTGTTTCACCATATTTTCTGGCGTCTGCCGTGTGCATATTGATACAGAAAGCGCAGCCATTAATTTGAGAAGCACGAATTTTTATAAGTTCTTTATGTGTTGAAGTTAAAGATGTTTTAGAAATATAACTTTCTAAATTCATTAAGGCTTGATAGGCTTCTGGGGCAACTTGCGGAATAATGATTCTTGGTTTCATTTTACTTGTTTTTAAAGTTGAAACAAAGGTCAGTCAATCCTATTTTATAAATCTTGAACTACTTCAAGAAATTCAGATTAGACTTTTCCGGCTCTGATTTTACTCATAAATTCAGCCGAAAAATCCAGATAAGAGGCAAGCATATATTGAGGGACACGCTGTACAAAATCTGGTTGTTGGTTTTTGAAATGGTTATATCTTTCTTCGGCCGACATTGTAAATAGAAATTTAATACGCATTTGAGCGGCTCCAAATGATTTTTGTGAAACGATTCGAAAGTAGCGTTCTAACTTAGGAATTTGAATTAATAAGGATTCGAGTACAGGTTTTTCAATTGCAATTATTTCAGAGTTTTCTACAGCCTGAATATAAAAATGTGATGGTGTCTGATTGTGAAAGCTTAAATAATCAGTAATCCACCAGCTTTCAATTCCAAATTGAAGTGTTTGCTCTGTTCCCTTATTATTAATGATGTATTGTCTAAAGCAACCTTTTGTAATAAAATACATCGTATTACAAATCTGGCCTTCTTGTAAAACATGTTGTTTCTTTTTGATTTTTGTAATGCCTAAACCTGATTCTAAAATCTCAATTTCGAAAGGTTTTAATGGTGTAAATTTTTCTATATGGTCAAAAAGTGTTTTGTACATAAGGCCGGTTTGGTTTTGTGTAAAGTTACTTTTAAATTTGTCTCCGATATAAAATAACGAAATTCAAAATAATTTAATTATAAAAATTTATTTCAAATTTGCTATTAACTAATACACCACTAGAAATAGCTGGTTTCCAGTTAGCGTTTTCAATAAAATTTTTAAGTTGATTAACAATTGAATCCGTAAATTTTTTATTTTCAAAATTTGTAAATTTAATTTCGATATTAATATCAGATACTTTTGAGTCTCTTTTAATAAGGAAATTTGTTTTTGCAAAGAAATCTCTTTGATTTATACTTTTCAGAAAACCATTTGGAAACTTAAAGATTGTAAAAAAGTCCTTTATTATTTGCGCCTTTTGCTCTAAGAATTCTGTTGCATTTGGATATATCATGCAATAATTATCTACTCCATTCGGATACTGGAATGGTATTTCTATTCTGCTTATTACATATAAACTATCAGCAGTCCTTTCAATTTGTTTTGTAAAATTATGTCCATACTTTAGATTTAATAACTCATTTGAAGCTTTAGAATAACAGTTTGTTACTGCCGGGTAACTTTCCCTTTCATTCCCAATTTTGAATAATGAAAATTCTGTCTCATTAGAATAGCTAAATCCAATTTGCTTTTCTTTAAGCAATTCTTTTAAATAGGGATGATGTCTTTTAGAGTCGCTGTCAAGATATCCTTCAGGTTCGATATAATAAAAAATTTCTTGAAATTTAAAATCCATTTTTGCTCTTTCAATTTCAGAAAGACAGTTAGAATCTCTTATGTCAATTATCCCAACTATTGTACTGGTGGAATTCTTGTCGAGATTTTTCTCTTGTGATCTGGCTAAGAGAATTTGCATTATAAATAGAGTTAAAAATAGTCTTTTCATTAATAATCAGGTTTAGTGAAAGTGTAAAAACAAAAAACCATTCGAATTAACGAATGGTTTCTTTATAATAAGTAAGTAATCTAAATTGAGTTGATAAAACGTTTATTTTACTTTATTAAGTATTGCTTTGAAAGCTTCAGGGTGGTTCATAGCTAAATCTGCAAGAACTTTACGGTTCAATTCGATTCCGTTAGCTTTAACTTTTCCCATGAATTGAGAATAAGACATTCCTTCTAATCTGGCACCAGCGTTAATACGTTGAATCCATAAAGAACGGAAATTTCTTTTGTTTTGTTTTCTATCGCGGTAAGCGTAGCACATTGCTTTCTCTACTGCATTCTTAGCAACTGTCCAAACGTTTTTACGTCTGCCAAAGAAACCTTTGGCTTGCTTCATTATTTTTTTTCTTCTTGCTCTTTTAGCAACTGAATTTACCGATCTTGGCATAATTTTAATGTGTTTTTGTAGCAGGCGTCCTGAATTGAATCAAAGGAACTTAAAAGCCATACTCCAAGGTTATATAAATATTTTTTTAACCTGAATTTGCTATAAGCGATGGCATTAGGCTATAAGCGTATTGCTTACGGCATAAAGCTTAAAGCGTTATTAGATAATTCTTAATTGTTGTTTGATGCTTTTCATATCTGTTGAGTGAACTAGCGCTGAGTGTGTCAAAGCTAATTTACGTTTTTTAGATTTTTTAGTCAAGATGTGACTTTTAAAAGCATGCTTTCTTTTAATCTTTCCAGAGCCAGTAACTTTAAAACGTTTCTTAGCGCTAGATTTTGTTTTCATTTTAGGCATTTTTCCTAGTGTTTTAATTTATTCTTACTTACTTATATCTTGGTCAAAAGTCTAAAAGCTTAAAGCCAAAAGTCAGTTCATGACTTTCGACTTTAAGACTTTTGACTTTAAGACTTATTTCTTTTTCTTCGGAGCAATGAACATAATCATTCTCTTTCCTTCCAAAACTGGCATGGCTTCCACTTTACCATGTTCTTCTAAATCTGTAGCCAAACGTAATAATAAAATCTGCCCTTGATCTTTATAGATGATAGAACGTCCTTTAAAAAATACAAATGCTTTTAATTTAGCACCTTCTTTAAGGAACTTTTCAGCATTTTTTCTTTTAAATTCATAATCATGCTCATCAGTCTGAGGGCCAAAACGAATTTCTTTTACTACAACCTGAGACGACTTAGCTTTTAATACTTTGTCACGTTTCTTTTGTTCGTAAACGAATTTCTTGTAATCCATGATTTTACAAACCGGAGGCTCAGCATTCGGTGAAATCTCAACTAGATCCAATTCAAATTGATCAGCTAAACGTAATGCGTCTGCTAGTTTAAATACACCGGGCTCGATGTTTTCACCTACTAGTCTTACTTCTTGTACACCACGAATAAGGTTGTTTATTCTGTGTGCATCTTTTTTTTCTACGCGAGGTTGAAAACCTCTGTTGCTTCTTATTGCTATGACTTTATAATTTAAGTTAAACTGTAAAAACTTTTAATGTTTTGTTTATTTCTTCGTTTACAATTTTGACAAACTCATCTATTGTAACTGTAATGTTTCCTTTTCCTTCCTGTCCGTGGCGGCGAATAGAAATAGTATTGTTTTTCTCTTCTTCTTCACCCACGATAAGCATAAATGGTATTTTCTGCATTTCTGCGTCTCTAATTTTCTTACCAATAGTTTCGTTTCGGTTGTCAATTAGGGCGCGAATTTCGTGATTTTCTATCAAATCTAAAACTTTTTTAGCATAATTTTCGTATTTCTCACTCAAAGACAATATAATAGCTTGTTCGGGCATTAGCCAAAGTGGGAAATTTCCTACTGTGTGTTCTAGTAAAATTGCGATAAAACGTTCCATCGATCCAAAAGGAGCTCTGTGGATCATTACGGGTCTGTGTAATTCATTGTCAGCCCCTTTGTAAGTTAATTCAAAACGTTCGGGAAGGTTGTAATCTACCTGGATTGTCCCCAATTGCCATTGTCTTCCTAAAGCATCTTTAACCATGAAATCCAGTTTCGGACCGTAAAATGCAGCTTCGCCATATTCAACAACTGTATTTAAACCTTTATCTTTTGCAGCATTTATAATGGCATTTTCAGCCTTTTCCCAGTTTTCGTCAGTACCAATATATTTTTCTCTGTTTTCCTGATCTCTCAAGGAAATTTGAGCAGTAAAGTTTTCGAAACCTAACGAACCAAATACATAAAGGACAAGATCAATTACTTTTTTAAATTCCTCATCTAATTGTTCCGGAGTGCAGAAAATATGCGCATCATCCTGAGTAAACCCTCTAACACGAGTTAATCCGTGTAATTCACCAGATTGTTCGTATCTATATACAGTACCAAATTCAGCATAACGTTTTGGTAGATCTTTGTATGACCAAGGTCTTACGTTGTAAATTTCACAGTGATGAGGGCAGTTCATAGGTTTTAATAAAAACTCTTCACCTTCTGCTGGTGTATTAATTGGCTGAAAACTATCTGCACCATATTTAGCATAATGCCCAGAAGTAACATAAAGTTCTTTTTGTCCAATATGTGGAGTAACCACTTGCTCGTATCCGGCTTTCTTTTGAGCTCTTTTTAAAAATTGTTCTAAACGATCTCTAAGTGCTGCACCTTTAGGTAGCCATAAAGGTAAACCTTGACCAACTTTTTGAGAGAAAGCAAACAATTCAAGTTCTTTACCAAGTTTGCGGTGGTCACGACGTTTTGCTTCTTCTAGAAGTTCAAGGTACTCAGTTAAATCTTTTTGTTTAGGGAAAGATGTTCCATAAACACGGGTTAACTGTTTGTTTTTCTCATCTCCTCTCCAGTAAGCGCCTGCAACGCTCATGATTTTCATAGCTTTGATGATTCCGGTATTCGGTATATGGCCTCCGCGACATAAATCGGTAAAAGTAGCGTGATCACAAAATGTAATTGTTCCGTCTTCAAGATTAGAAATTAATTCAGTCTTGTAAACGTTGTCTTTGTACATTTCTAATGCATCAGCTTTACTAACCGGACGCATTTTAAATTCGTGTTTTCCTCTTGAAATCTCAAGAACACGGTCTTCGATCTTTTTAAAGTCGGCTTCTGAAATTTTTTGGTCTTCAAAATCCACATCATAATAGAAACCATTAGCAATTGCAGGTCCAAGAGTTAATTTAATTCCAGGGTATAATTCCTCAAGAGCTTGCGCCATTACGTGAGAAGTCGAATGCCAGAAAGCTTTTTTTCCTTCAGCATCATTCCAGGTATATAGTATAAGATTACCGTCGGTCGTCAATGGAGTTTCGGTTTCAATAGTTGTACCATTAAAAGATGCAGAAATCACGTTTCTTGCAAAACCTTCGCTAATGTTTTTAGCGACCTCCATTGGAGTTACGCCTTGAGCGAACTCTCTAATTGACCCATCGGGTAAAGTAATCTTAATCATTGTTTATAATTTTGTGAATGCAAATATAACTTATTACAAAAATACATACAACTTGTTGGCTGTAAATAAATTGTTTGATTTTGTTATTAGTTCCTGATTTTGCTTAAATGTCGTAAGCTTTTATTTAACAGGTTAATTTATTTAAATATTGGGTTAGAGACATGTTTTTGTTTTAAATTAATGTTTTTTTAATAAATTATTTACAAATGTAACATTTTATTAGAGATGATTTTGTAAGTTTACCCTGTAAAAGAATGCTATTAAATAAAAAAACCATTATGAGAATAAAATTACTTAATTTATTTATGTTGCTAATGACCATTGTTTTATGGTCGCAAAAAAAATCTGATACTGATTTTGTAATTTCAGTAAACGGAAATAAGATAGTAACGACATCAAATTTTAAACAACAGTTTAAAGAGAAAAAAAATACTGGCAAGAAAATTCCCAAAGTAGAGTACACTTTGTTGCAATTTGCTAAAATTCCCACGGTTGAAGAGCAGCAAAAATTGAAATCAGAAGGAGTGACTTTACTTAGTTATTTGTCAAATAATGCTTATTATGCTAAAGTTTCTTCTGATTTTTATGCGAATAGTGCTGTTTCTGATAATATTAGGGCGTCGATTACTGTAGATCCTAAATATAAATTAGATCCAATGATTGTAGATAATGCTATTCCGGATTATGCTAAAGAGGGTAATGGGGTAAAGATTGTTATCAGTTATTTTAAAGGGGTCGAAGGTAAAATTATTGAAGATGATTTAACTGGTTTGTTTATAAAAAACATTAAAAACGATGTGATTTTTAGTGAAATTTATTTACAGGTAAGTAAAGATAAACTTGAAGAGATAGCGAAATTTAACTGGGTACAAAATATTGAATTGGTACCACCTCCTGTAGAAAGCGATAATAAACCTGGTGTCACTTCACATAAAGCAAATATTCTTGGCTCAACAATTCCGGGGTTAGGTTATGGCTTAACAGGAAAAGGTGTCAAAGTTGGTGTTTGGGATGGAAATCTTGAGCCGCATAAAGATCATACAGGAAGGGTTGTAAATAGAGAGTATGAATCGAATTCTTCGCATGGTGATCACGTAGCTGGGACTATAGGCGGTGCGGGATTACTAGATCCAAGAGCAAAAGGAATGGCTCCTGAAGTACAGATGTATGGATGGAATTTTAATACGCAGTCTAATGGTTTGTCTGTTCAGCAAGAAAGAGTGCTTGCGGCAAATGATGATAAAATCGAGATAACGTCAAATTCTTATGGAGTGAATCTTACTTCCGGATTTAATACGGGCAGATACAATACAGGCGATCGTGGTGATGATAACGTTACTGTGGCTTATCCTTATTTGCTCAACGTATATTCAAATGGAAATGCTCAGACAGCTTATCCTGGAGGATTCAATACTTCAACTAAAAATTCAAAAAATTCATTGCATGTTGCGGCTAATAATCCAAATGATTTAATTAGTAGTTATAGTAGTTTTGGGCCAACTATTGATGGGCGTTTGGTACCTCAGATTGCTGCAGTAGGTACAGATGTTTATTCATTAGATTATAGTAATTCGTATCAGGTAATGAGCGGAACCTCAATGGCAACGCCTGGAGTAACAGGAACTTTGGCATTATTGTATGAAAGATATAAAAATACCTATGGAGAAAAACCTTTAGCTTCTTTGATGAAAGCTTTGGTAACCAATACGGCTAAAGATGCTGGAAATCCTGGTCCGGACTATAAATATGGTTTTGGAAACTTAAACGGATTACGTGCAGTTAAAGGTTTGGATAAAAAAATGTTTTATACTGCATCTGTTGCTAACGGAGCCACTTATGAAAAAGATATCGTTGTTCCCGCAGGATTAGTAACATTGAAAGTGCTTCTTGCATACACGGATATTGGTGGTACGCCTGGTGGAACATCTGTTCAGGTAAATGATTTAGATATCAAAATCGTAAAAGATGGCGTAACAACCTTACCATGGGTTTTAAATCCAACAGCTCCGAATGCTAACGCTGTGCGTGGGGTTGATAATGTGAATAATATCGAGCAAGTAACATTAGATAATCCGACTGCGGGTACATATAAAATCATTGTTACAGGTACACGGGTTCCTCTTAATACGCAGCAATTTTCTGTAGTATATGATTATGTAGCTCCTGAGTTAATTTTAACCTATCCGGTAGGAGGTGAAAAATTTAATACTGAAACTACAGAATACATTCGTTGGGATTATGAAGGAGATGTAAGGCCTTTTACTCTTGAATATTCAATTGATGGAGGGGTAACTTATCAATTAATAGCAAAAGATATTCCGTCATCAGCAAGAAATTTTGCATGGAAAGTTCCTGCGGATATCATTGCAAATGCAAAAATTAGAGTTATAGCAGGTTCAAAAGTAGATACTTCAAAAGAGGTTTTTAACATCATCAAAGAACCGGAAAACTTAGTTATTGCTCCTTCGGCATGTGGTAAATCATCTTATCAAATGAATTGGGATGCAATTCCGGGTTCTAAGTATGAGGTGTTAAAAATGAACGGTTATAAATTTGATGTTGTTGCAACAGTTACAAGTCCAACTTATACTTTTTCAAATATTACGACTGGAGACGACAATTGGTTTTCTGTTCGTGCTGTTGACATAGCTACCGGAATTGTTTCTGAAAGAGTAAGAGCGGTAAATGTAGAACCTGTTTCTCAACCACTTTTAAGTTCGATAAATTTACCATTTGTTGAAGATTTTAATTCAAGAAAAGCAACTAATTATGTGTTTTCTAAAGGTTCTACGGGACTTGTGAAATATGAATATATTAGTGCTGATTTGTTAGATGGGGCAAAAATGGCCGGATCTGGAACCCTATCAGCTTCTCCTTGGGTAGCAAGTACAGATGCAAATGCGTTTACAAACAATCCGGATTATATTAAAAAAGTATCTTTCTGTGATATAGATGCCACAACGCTTGCAGGAAAAGCATTGCGTCTGAAGTTTAATTTGCTTTGGAACAGTGTAGGACCTGCAAATAAAAATTTCTTCAGACTTACAATAAACGGAACTCCTGTAACAAGTACTGAAAATGTTAGTGTTTACGGAGGTGCAGCTTTGTCTGGTAATACAGAATTATTGTATGATTTATCAGCTTTTGCAGGAACTACATTTAGTGTAGCTTTTGAATCGGTTATGGATAATGATGTTGTAGTGGTTAGTAATGAAAATGTTTACAATGCGGTGTATGTTGATAATGTAAATATTTTTGAAGCTACTTCAAATGATCTTGAATTATCTGAATTAACTACTAATGCAACGTTTACTGCAACCGAAACAGTAAAGATTAAAATCTATAATCATTCTCCGGTTGCTGTAAGTAATGTATCGGTTTCGTATAAAGTTAATAATGGTGCGGAAGTATTAGAAACAATACCGGGTCCTATTGCTCCATTAAGCGAAGTGTCTTATGATTTTGTTCAAAAAGCAGATTTTTCAGCAGGAGGTATTTATGCGGTCACAGCAAGTGTAAATTATGCTTCAGATGCAGTTGTTGATAATAATTCATTGAGTAAGCAGGTTTTTAATATTGGTTCAGATGTGTTAATGGGATCAAGATCTAGTCTAACAACATGTTCTGCAGTATTTACAGATGCTGGTTCTCGTTATGGTAATTACGGTGATCAGCTTACGCAGGTAATTACTTTTGTGCCTGCTACAGCCGGCAGTAGTGTAAAAGTTGAATTCAGTGAGTTTGATTTAGAAGCTGATTATGACTTTTTATATGTTTATAACGGACCGAATATTTCCTCTCCTTTATTAGGTACATTTACAGGAAATGCACTACCGCCTTCATTAACGTCTTCAGCTACAAATGGAGAATTAACTTTTAGATTTGTTTCTGATGAGATTGAAAATACACCCGGATGGATTGCGGCAATTTCTTGTGCAACAAAATTAACAATAAATGATGTAAGCATTGCTTCTATAGTAGCGCCTGAAGTTTTAGGTAAAAAATCTAATGCTCATAGTGTTATAATAAGAGTTACGAATTTAGGTCCTAATGCTTTAATAGATTATCCTGTTTTTTATCAGGTAAATGGTGGAGCAAAAGTGATAGAACTTGTTCCGTCTATTGGATCTTATGCTACAGTGAATTATACGTTTACTGCTAAAGCAGATTTGTCAATTACTGATGCTACCTATACAATCAAAAGTGGAGTTGATATTGCGGATGATAATGCTGCTAATGATATTCGTGAAAAAGTTGTTTATAATAAAAATGATTTACCAACTCATACGAATACAAATGGATATGCTGTTTCTAAACTTAAATGGAATGATATTGTGAATCCTTCTGGAACAACAGCTTATTCTGATTTTAAATCAGTAAAAATTCCGGTTTACGCAGGATTTACATATCAGCCAGAAGTTACAATAACAAAACCTGAAGCGCCAATTAGTAGGGATCAGGTGTCTAATGTCGGAGTGTTTACTATGATTGTTATTGATTTAAATGGCGACGGAAATTTAACAGATGAGTTTTATGCAGGTACTTTTTGGGTAAATACATTACAAACATCTGTATCGCCAGCACTTCCTTCAACAACAAGTACTCATTATTTTAGGAATAATTTTACACTTGTGGGAGGTTTAACAATTCCGGCAGGTACGACAGCAGGAGAAAAACAAATGCGTGTAATACACATGTTTCGTTCTCCACAAGAATATTACAATGTGGTTTTAGGGCCAACATTTGATGGTTTGACTAGCTCAAGAGAGGATTTTGAGGTTGAGGAATATACGATTAACGTATTGCCATATACAGCAGCAAATGTGAGTGTAGAAAGAATCGTAGCGCCAGTTAAGCCAGGGAAAGCCCCGGTAACTGTAACTGCTGCAATTCGAAATTTATCTAATGTTGCAATTTCTAATTTCCCTGTAGCTTATAAAATTAATGGAGGTACTGAGGTTGTAGGAACAGTTACGTCTTCTATCCCTGCAGGTGCGATAGCTAATTATTTATTCGTGACAAAAGCAAATTTAAGTGTTCCTTCTGATTATACTTTAGAAGTATATACGAAATTAGCAGGAGATACAGATCCAAGTAATGATTCGAAATCAGTTGTTATTTCTCATGTTGCGGATTATGGAACCAATGTTACAGGAACTTTTGATGGAATAAATGATTTTATCAAAACGGATGTTACGCCAGCTTTAAACCTGACAAACAATTATACTTTTGAAGCTTGGGTAAACCAAAAAGCTCCAACAGTATACGGAAGACTTTTGGATAAAAGTACTGCGTTAGTGTTTATTCATAACGATAGCAACTTATCTATTTACAAAGAGAACAGTTTAGTAGTTTCGATAACTACTGCGGCAGGTTCTTATGTAATCAATACAGCTGCAAATTCTATTAAACAAAAAACATGGCATCATATTGCTTATTCGGTAAGTGCTGCCAATCTTTATAGAGTTTATATTGATGGGGTACAAGTGGCTTACACAAGTACAGGTACGGCAGGAGCTGCTAGTTCAAATGCGGCAGCTGCGGCTTATATAGGTAATAATGCTGGTTTAGCACGTGGTTTGAATGGAAACATAGATGAAGTCCGTATCTGGGCAGGTGTTCGTAATCAGGCAACAATTATCGCCAATGCTACCACAAGATATATTGGAAACGAACCGGGATTATTGGCATATTATCCTTTTTCTGAAGGAAATAAACAATTTGTTTTCGATCGCACTATTAGTGATAATACAGCTGTGGTAACAAATGCAGATACAGATGGTTTAGGAGAGGGGAAATTCTGGAATGTTCCGGTTTTGATGCAAAGTATAGATTTCTTAAATCAATTATCTTCATCTTATGATGCGGCAACTAAAACATATTCAGTAGTGTTAAATGATGGTGCAGATGTTACAAGTGCAGTTGCAAATTTCTCTTTAGGAATGAATAGTATTGCAACAGTTAATGGAAATCAGCAAGTAAGTGGTGTCTCGGGTAATGATTATACTAATCCAGTTACATTTAAAGTCTTAGGAAGAGGATTTAATACTGGGCTTGAAGAAAATTATACCATTAAAGTTACTGCAGGTTTAAATAAAGAGAGCAAATTACTTTCTTATGATTTTAAGACTGCTGAAAATTTAGCTTTGACTCAGGAAATTAATACAGATATCGTGGGTAATAATGTAACGAAGACAGTGCCATTTGGAGTTGATGTTACGAACTTAATTGCGGATTTCGTGGTTTCACAAGGAGCAGAGCTTTATATAGATGGGGTACTGCAGACAAATTCAAAAACTATTGCTGCAAATTATACAAATAGTTTTTTAGTTACTGTAATTTCAGAGAATAAACTTTCTGTGACAAATTATAACGTTACTATTAATGCAAAAAATGCAGAAGCTAATATTGTTGATTATACTGTGCAAAATCAGGTTGGTTCAAGTGTAATTGATCCTGTGGCAAAAACAGTAAAGGTTTATGTTGATAACAATGCGGATTTTGGTGAGTTTAGGCCGGTATTCCAATTATCAAATTTCGCTGCTTTACGCATTGGAACTTATCCTCAGAATAGTGGTGTGTCGGTATTGGATTATACAGGCCCGGTAGTTTACAATGTAATTGCACAAGATGGAACAATTCAAAATTGGACTGTAACAATAGAGTATGCAAAACCAACCATTATATTATTAGGTAGTGCTATTGTTTCATTAGATAAAGGTTGTGTATATGCAGAAGCAGGAGTTGAAGCAAAAGATAATTTAAATGCTGATATAACCGCAGATGTTGTTGTGACGGGAAGTGTTGATGTAAATACCTCAGGGACGTATGTTTTAATCTACACCGTAAAAGACGCTATGAATCATGAAGCATCAATAACGCGTACGGTTAATATTTCAACAGCAGCATGTAGTTTAGGAGTACCAACTAATGCAATTCCGGGATTTGCAGTTTATCCAAATCCGGTTACTGATGGGAAAGTGTATATCGAAACAGTTTCAGGGGGTGTTAAGAATATAAGGATTTCAGATATGTCAGGTAAAAAAGTATTTTCTTTAAATACAGCAGACAAAGAATTAGATTTATTAAGATTGCCATCTGGAGTATATATCTTGAATATAGAACAAGATGGTAAAACAGCTACAGAAAAACTTATCATTAATTAATCTTAGTGTTTGATAAAACATCGCTGTCTTTGTGTAGGCAGAAATAGTAAAATTAAAGCCCCGGCAGTTTTTTTTTAGAAAACTTGCGGGGTTTATTTTTTTTGTACATATATATAAAGTAGAAAATTATACTATAATATATAAGGGTAAATTTAAACGAAGTTTTATTGATGTTTTAAAAGTCAATTGTCCTGGATAGGGAAGTCTAATTTTTTTTAAGAATGGAATTTGGGATTTGATTATATTAATAAGAAGCTTACTCCCTCTATGGGCTAGAATCTTTAGTACCGAACCCCTGTAGAAAATGATTTAGGCTTCTATCGGTGCTATGGTATGTTTTTTCGGAGTTAGATTTTGTTAAATAGAAGATTATTTCAGGAAGAAAACGAAGAAAGAAGATAATTTTTGGATGTTTGCTGTGTTATAAATAGGTAAAAAGGGAAGAAAAGGTTTTTTTATAATTTGATATAAGTTGATCAAAGCGCCCCAAACCAGAAAAACTTGACAAAATCAAGATATCAAAAAGGCTA
>NZ_JAFEVZ010000021.1 GCF_022802975.1 Flavobacterium pectinovorum | reverse complement strand
GTGTTTGGTGGTCAATTTGAACCGAAACAAGGTGGTCAGTTTAAATTGAAAAGGGGTGGTCAGCTTGACCCGAAATCGGTGGTCACTTTATATTGAAAAAGCGTGGTCAAGTTGACCGTTTTTTCCAGATATAGGACTTTTAAGGGTTTTTATTGCTTCATTAAAAAAAATTAAGGGTAATACCTTAAATGAATTATTAGAATCAATCACTAGCATCTACACCTCTACTGAAAACAAAAAATATAAAGAATTAATAAATCAATTATTTGATTTTGAAGGCTTCCCATATAAATCTATAGAAAGCTACCTGTCCGAAATACTTTATCCCAACTTAAAAGAAGAAGATATTGCTGAGACCGCAAAATCTATTGAAAATTTCTTAAACATTAATCTTAATGAATTTGAATTATGGTATAAATATATTCAAAGGGACAACGAAACTGAAATAGTCTATCACACTTATCATGGGACAAAAGGACTTGAATTCGATAATGTTTTAATACTAATGGGTAATGCTTTTGGAAAAAATAAAATGTATTTCAAAAATTTTTTCATGGCAGTACAAAATGGCACAGAGGAAGATAATGAAGAATTTGAGCAGACAAAAAACCTTTTATATGTAGCATGTTCCAGAGCTATTAAAGATCTGAGAATATTATATCTTGATGATGTTACCGATTTTAAAGCTGCATTGTCAAAGATTTTTTTTGATGTAAAGCTATATTGAATTCTAAGTTAAAACCATAAAAGATGGAAAGCCTGAAAAAATACAATCTACTTTGCACATAGTGAAAACAGAAATTTAAAAACATCTTTTTCTCAGCAAAATAATATTTAAAATGAGAAGTAATAATAGAGATTCAAATGATAATTTAAGAATTTTCATATATTTAATAAAACCAAAAATATAAAATATGCCAATAAATTTATCTGATTTCCCTGAAAAAACAATTTACCCAATGTATTATCTACATCACTCAACCGCAAAAGCTTTAGAATCAAAACCGCAATTAAATGATTGAAGAAATTCTTCAACTAGATAACGCAAGAGCTGCAATGCATACAATTGAAATATCTAGTGTTAATAAAAGATCCGAACGTTTTGCATGGTCACTCCCTAGCCTATTTCAATTCAAAGGTTGGAATCCAACATTTACTTTGGAATTTTATCCCGGTACAGACTAAAAGAGCCGGATTCCATATAAAACGGAACGAATATTATTTTTTATTCTAATCCGTAATTTTCATCCTTACGTTTTTCTCTTTCGATCTTTTCTTCAAAATCAATTATATTTTCTTTAGCGAATTCTTGAATTTTAACTTGTGGATGATTTAAAAGCTGCTCCAATAAATTTATTCTAGATTCGAATAAAGGAACTAGTGATCCTGACCAAAAATAGCTGTGAAGCACACTACTTAGGTTCTGTAAAAAAACGTCATTTTCGGCAAATCTATTGAACATTTCCATTGCAAGTGCTGACCAAACTTCTTCGTCTTGATTTTTGACGGAAAATTGTATGAATTGGATAATTTTTTGCGGTGATTCAAATGGATATTGATCCATCCAATCAAGTAATTTGCTTTCCTCAAAATTATGATATGCCTTTAATAACTTTTTAAGATTGTACCAACCATAAAAGTCATTTCGCTGCATTTCAAGCGCAATAATAGGCCATGAAATATTCCAATAATCCTTGAGAATAATTTCTAAAATATCTTCTATGCTATTTTCATGTTTTAAGGATAATTCTTTTGTTGCACTTATAACTTCATTAGCAAGAAATTGAACTGTCGAATCATCTAAACCTTTTGCTTCTAGTTTTCTTAAAAGCTCAACATATTGACGCATTGAGAATGCATTGTATGTTCCTTCTCCTTTTAAAACACCTTCCCTTTGAAGCAATTTTGAAAAAAGGTTTAAAACTTTATCCGTAAGATCCAATTCTTTTTTAAAATTAAATTCACATAAATCAATAGCTACCCACCAGCCATACGGTTCGATATTTTTTAACCATTCAATGAAATTTAAAATTTCATCTTCTGATAAAGTTTTTATACTTAAATATTGTAGTGATATTGCATAGTTTGGATTTTTCTCGATTAATGGATATAGAATTTCCAGGTCATTAATTTCCAATAGTAAATATCTTGTCAATTTAATGCTATGATAATTTACTTTATCATTTTTTAAAAACCTGCTAATTGTATCTCTTATGAAATCTTGATTTAAAATACCCGACAAGTATCCCTCAATAAAACTAATATTCTGTTTTTCAAAAGGAATCTGCTCTAATTTCTGAATTGCAGTTTCAATTAATTCACTGTAATCCGGATTATTATTTGCAATGTTTTTTGCAAAACCAAAAGTTAAACGCTGTTCGTCTTGAAGAAGGACATCCAAGTCATTCATCCAGCTTTTGTCCTTTAAATCAGCAAATTCATTAGCAAATTCATTAGCCTTTACTTCCGATCGATTAATAATATTCCCATCCTTGCCTTTATAGGTAGAATAAGGAGCGAGTGCTACCATAAATTCCAATTTCTCACGAATGGTATTTTTGGTGTACTTATTTAGTAATTCTTGAATTTTGTCAAAAATATCTTTAGGCAATTCTCTCTTTTCACTTAAAATATAATCAAACTGCTGGCGAAGATTTTTATCAATTTCAGATTTTTTCTCTAACATTTTTTCAACAGCATCCACCATAGCTTTCTGGTTTCCACTAAATATCTGCGAATTGAGTCTGTTTACTAATACATCATAACTTTCTAACTGAATTACATAATTAATTATATCTTCCCAATACTTAAATATTTCCGCACCAGTAGGATTGTAATCCTGCAGCTTTTCTCCAGCCTGTAAGTCAGCACCTCCCATTCTGGTAAACCCATGCACCATTAGACCTCGATCTAATGCAGCATTAATTATATTAAAACTGCCATTTTCACTCTGAATTAATTCGTTTAAAAGTTCAATTCTATCATCTAAAGTTGCTTCTGTAGCCGGTAAAACACATTGAAACAATTGAATAAATTGCGATTTAGCATTATTCCCTATGTTCTCATTTTCAGCTACTGCCAATCTATAAAGTAGTTTTGCAGCACCATTAAAAGTTTGCTTTCTGAATACTAATCTTTCCAATGCCCAAACCAGATAACGCCTGCCCTCCTTTATTTCTATAAGTTCTTCGTTTGATTTCGTATTTAAAAATGATTCTAAAGCATTTAAAATTTTATCTGGTTCCAATTCAGCAAGCCCCATTATTATCCTTGCACCTTGATCGGAGTTAACAAATTCATATTTAGTCAGTAAGCCACCTTCTACTGACAGAATTTCTATTAAATGATGTGCTCCTTTTAATTTGTTCAGCTCGATTAATCTTTTACTGAATTGTTTTGACAAACCAATTTCGGTGATTTTTGTAAAAAACTGTTCTACATCTTCGTTTGCCAATTTCTCAAGTCTGTTAAAAGCTAATTCTTCAACAAAGACCTCTAAAACAATAAAGTCTCCAGCAATTTTAACAATACCTATTTCTTCTAACTTATTGATAATAAGTTCGAGATCTTCCCTTGTGGCAATCCCCGTTTGAGACAATAAAAATTCAGACTGCGGCTGGAAGCTGTCATAATACCCCACATGCGTAAAAAGAGAAAGCTCCTCTAACAGATTTAATACTTCGGGTTCACCTAAATCTGCACCTAAAAGCTGATTCCATTTTTCGTTATAATCAGTTGAAAACCCCTCGGACCCTTCTGGTATTTTTCCAATCATAGCAAGCGCATTCCTTAAATTCCCTTTAGCATTCTCAATAATGAAGTTTGTATTTCTAGGATTCCCATTCTCATTTGATATTTTTTCAATTATTTCATTGGCAAAATCTTGATCAACGAAATGGCTTGCTCCCTCACCGTCTTCATCATTACTGATTGTTAATAAGCTTATATGCGAATCATAGAAATATTCATTAAAAACTTTTTTATGGATTTTTAAAGGACAATTATCAAGTATGACAATTTTTCGCTGATTAAGTGTTTGAAGATCCAATAATTTGTTTTCAATCGATCTATAATCACTTCCATCAATATCATAATATAAAATCTTCTCTAAATTATCAACTTTAGGAAGTGAGCTGTCAATTTCTCTATATAGCTCATATGCTAATCTTGTTTTACCAGAATTTTTAGGGCCGACAATTCTTTGAGGTCGATCTGTTCTTTCTAAGTCAATTCTAAGCTGTTTAATTTTTTCTTTGATATTCGAAGTTGGTAAATAAACTGTCTGATAATCTTTCGGCGACCAATCTTTGTGTAATCTTAGTGGCTTCCATTTATCTCTTTGATAGTCACTCTCTGAATGAATTGCTGCTTTTATTGCATCATAAAAATCTTTAGCTAACTCAGCTCTAACAGCTTTTCTGTTTTCATTATTTGATTCATTTAAATTATATGTAATTCCCCAACGAAACCCTTTTAAATCAACAGGCAAATCACTAGGGCTTCCATATGCCTCATTCATTACAGCTAAAGTTCTGTAAGTTCCCTTTTTGGCCCAAGCATAGCCGGTTTCTAAAAGAACAT
This sequence comes from Flavobacterium pectinovorum, assembly GCF_022802975.1. Lineage (GTDB taxonomy): Bacteria > Bacteroidota > Bacteroidia > Flavobacteriales > Flavobacteriaceae > Flavobacterium > Flavobacterium pectinovorum_B. The sequence continues at coordinate 34,098 of NZ_JAFEVZ010000021.1, read as the reverse complement.
TTGGGTTTGGAGAAAGTTTACGATCTCCTTTTGGTATTCTGATAGAAGTAGAATCTGCATCTTCACCAATTATTTCAGCAGCTAAAAATTCTTTTGCAGATGTATATGTTAAATCGACAATAACCATATCTGATTCATTACTTTTCCTTAACATTTCATCAATTAACAATGGAGTACCAGGAGTTTTTCTAAAACCAAAATCTAATGATACATTTGTTCCTTCTGACCTGAATTTGGCAATTGCAATCTCAATTGCAGATTGAATAAATCCTTTTCCGAATTTATCTTCTACATCCATCTGGAATGCAAAGAAAACCTTATAATTCATTTCTACTTATTTATATAATTCATTATTAAGACCAACAATGGTTCTCTCCCATCTGCCACAGTCAAATATAAGAATTCATGGAATGTAAAATCATCTTACCAATTTAAATAACTATTTAATCATGGATTTCTAACAAAAAGTGGAGAGAAAATTAGCCTGAATTTATATAACAACTTTAATGTCAAACTCTTAAATGATTTTATGGTTCAAAGCCGAAACTTCTTTTTTTTTGCAGCAAATCTCTATGTATCCAAAAATTCGCTTCTAATAATTCATCGATCAAAATAACGCTATGAGTTTAGATCCTAAATCACAGCAATTAAAGATGGAAGTGATACCTTTTTTGCCACAAAAAGTTAAGGCGGTTTTTAAAGATTCACCAGTCTAAGTTTTGTGGTAGAATCCTGGCGCATGGAGTTTTTGAAAACTAGAAGCTCAGCAAAATCAAGGTCTAAGAAGTTTAGGTTCGAAACTTTTAGAGGACGATATTTGGGATAATAAAATATTCAAATGGATCAACTAGATTCTGGGTGCAGAATCGGTGCACTTTTTTTACGAGACAGTTCAAAACACTATAAAACTGTCACTTATAGACCTAAGTTCGAAACATTACTACATCAAAAACTGTTATAATATTACTAATCAAAAACTGTTATAATATTTAGCAATCAGAGATTTGTGGCAAAATCTTGGCACACGGTGTTTTTGAAAACTAGAAAGTCAACAAAATAAGGTGCTGACGAGTTTAGGTTCGAATATATTATAAATTAAGATGTTTTCTCTTCAACGTGGTTTTCAATTCGCCGTAAAATTCTGAATAAACCGAAAGTTAACAAAAACAACATATACTCCAACTCCTATAATTAGTCTCTCAGACTACCGAAAATATCGCTTATTATACTGTCCTCTGAACGGTTGTCTTCATCATGGCTATGAAAATACCGGTCTTCCTGCGCCATGTCAATCTGATGATCGATGTAATCTTCATATTCGGATTCCCGCCTAGTCAGTTCTTCATATTGTCTTTCGGTATCCAGATAAGGAAAAGTTTCCTTAATGTTATCCAGTCGGTTCCTAAATTCATATATTTCATCAGGAGTAAGATGCTCAAGCCCCTTGTAAATGGCATCCTCCGCAATACCTATGAAATGACCGTCAATTACATATTCATTATATGCTTCTGGTAAAATTTCCTGGAAGCGGGTAAAGACTTCAAGATCATCCAAATTTTCGCTGTAGCAGAAGAATGCATCGATCACCTTTTCCTCATCAAAAGTGAACCTTTCGAGATCCAGCTCCTCCATCAGCTCAACATAATCCAGCCGATCCGATGCCAGTTCATACAGTATCCTTTTTCCAAACTGCCTGTAAACAAATTCCGAAACCCTTCCATCTGATGAATAATTGGAATACAGGTAATTCAGAAACATATAACTGGCAGCCTTAGGCTTTTCAAGGGCAAATTCATATCTTGAAGTATATTTATGTAGCTTGCAAGTTACGAGAGATTTCTCCAGGTATTCAAGTCTCTCGGCTAACACCTCAACTAAATCTTCCGTGAGCGTGATGCGTCCAACAAATACCCTGCCTGAAAAAATGGTATGAAACTGATCGGTGAATTTGAATGAACCAATCAGATCTTCAATTATGGATTTTTTATCCGCCAGATATTTGACCAGAAAATCGTATATTGATGGGTTCTGGTACTCCACTGCAAGAACGCCCTTATTATCCCTTTGGGTTCTTATAAATGTATTTTCGAGCTCCCGTATTGACTTAAGGAATTTTATGGAGTCGTAATGGGTCAAAAGCTTTTGGCTGTTATTTTTGAAAAATTCCTTTACAGCTACTTCGAGATCACTGAGCAATACAGGCGTGCCAAGAGTCGCTAAAACCAAAAGGACATATTGCGAGAATTTATCGAGTGAAGTCTCAAAACTGTTCATCCAGACGCTGTCAGGAAAATCGAATAATCCTTTTAATACTTCAAAAAAATCTTTAGGCTCACATCTTTTCCATATTTGCTGTCCGATAAATGCTTCGATAATTCTCGGACTGTAATTCGGGTGGTCAATCAATTTTTGATATTTCTTCCCTTGAAGTAGATTTTCGAGATGTTCATCCGAAATTTCTCCATGAAACAGATGGTTGTAGAGTATTTTTGCTTTGCTGATTTTTGTATAGCTTGATAAATCAAGCGTGCATTTCGCAATCTCTATGTCATGTATTTTAAAGGCTTCGTAAACTTCTTTAGCTTGATTCAGAATATATTCGCGCGTTGCAAGTATTAGAACCTTATCTGGTGAATTTTTAATCTTATTTATGAATTTGACAATCTTATCGTCATTCTTTTGAAGCGTGACGGCATCAAAAAAATTTTTCCCCAGAAAATCATCAAAAAGGAATATCTGTTTGCGCTCTTCCTTGAAATAGGAATAGCCGTCGTCTATATTATCACTCAAATAAATGAATTCCTCATATCCTTTAGAAAGCAGAGAAAGTGTAAGCATCCTCGAAAGAGTTGTTTTTCCGATTCCGGGAATCCCTGATATGATGATATAGCGGTGCTGGTCTAATATTTTCCCGGCTTTATAAAAACTTGGATTCTGAACATAGATCCTTGCCTGTCTTTTTATCTCATCGAGCTCAAAATTAGACTGGTTATATATTTTACTGTGAAGGACCTTGTTCAGAATTGTGGTGCTGGTGATCCATAATTTAAAATATTTCTCCTCTACTTTGCTGCTTTGGGACAGCAGGTTCAATAGATCATCTCTTCCCAAAATATCTTCGGTAGATTCTATGTATGGAGCAAATAGTTTCTTTATAGCATCTTTATTGTGAGGTGACAAGCCAGCCGTAGTGCTGATTATATACCTTGAAGGATTCAGCTTCTGAACTTTAGAAACCTCTTTTTTAAGATTGGTCAACAAGCTGGTGTAATTCTTATACCGCTTGGCCTGAACAATAACTTTTTTTGATTTATCGAGGCCAAACCTTAAATCAATTCCCCCGTCCTTACCAGTTTTGAAAGATTCTATAAAAATCTTGAATTTTTCCTGAAGCAGATCTCTGCTGAATTCCTCAAATTCGTCTGGAGAAAATACCGTTAAGTCGTAATCTGCCATAATTGCTTAATAAATTGGTTATTTAGTTATTTCAAATATACTAACTTTTACCTCTAGGCGAAGTATAATGCCAGACAAAGACTGACAGTCCAAATGGGGTTCCTGCCCGTCTAAAATCTTATAATATTCTTGTTTAATGATTTTCCATTCTGTTAATCAAGAAGACTAGTTAAAAATTTTAAATTAAAAAAAACAGACTTTTGTTTAAAGCGATTTTTTATTTAATAAAATTCTCCAGTTGAAAACAAAAACTCGACAACGATAAAGCGAAACAGTATCTTAACTTCTGGAAACCCATTCTGCTAAAATGATAAATTTGGAAAATTCCTGTTTTTTTTATAAAATTGTGTAAGCTTATTGGCAAGCTTGCTCGTTCGTGCAAAGATTTCTTCAGCCAATATTTTAATAATGCTAACCTATCAGCTTATTATCCAAACAAAAGTACTGCAATAAATTGCAGGGTTTTAAACCCGAATCTGAGACCAATAAAAAAACTTCGCTTGCGGCAAGATTTGCACAAATTTGAGATGGCAATTTTGTCAGGTCTAAAATGGCTTGAATATAAAGCCATTTACAATGTTATTCATACGCTTCGTTTTTGATGTGTTTTTCATTCTGCCTTTGTGGAGCAAATATGAAAAATGGAACTATTTAAGTAAGAATTTTTTAGTTAAGAAGTAATTGTATATTTACATAAAAGTTTAATTCTACAAATATCAACATAACGACTATGGGAAGATTTCTACGCCTTTTTTTTCAAAAAACCAGCTTTTTTGTACCTGTTGCTGTGCTTATTTTTACCTTCCTCTATTTCGAAAAGTATATTAGCTTATTTATAGAAACATTTTTAATGTCCAACCCCACCACTAATGAGTGGTATCTACAATTGATTATAATAATTGCCTTTTTATGGTCAACAGGATTTTTATCTATAAAATTAATAGCAGACAAATACGTTCCCACCGCGGCCGAGTATATTTTTTTTTCGTTGTCATTTCTTTTACTTTTATACTACCGCTTCAATGGCAATGGGCTAAACTGGAACCTGCATTTAGCCGTTGCCAACTCTAATTTTTCTGTCCAATATATTGAACTGGCACTGGCACTTGTGCTTTTTTACTTTGCCTTTAATGCTATTGGCTGGTATTTAAAACGACGCAGGAAGCAGACCGTGGTAAAGAATTTTTTGATAGGAGATGATCCTATTTCGACCCAGGGTGAGGACCTCGTTGACTTTTCTCCCACTGTTGGAAAATTAACTGATATATTACTAAGCGATAAACATCCAAAATCAATATCTATTGGACTGATCGGCTCATGGGGAAATGGTAAATCCAGCGTCATCCAGATGACTAAATCTGCAATTGAAAGCTCAAAACAATTTCAAAAAAATGAAATAATCCCGATTCATTTTCTGCCCTATCTAAATCACAATGAGAATGAAATCATAAACGAGTTCTTTACCTTGCTCAGCAATGCCCTGTCACCTTATAACGGAAGGCTCTCTAACCAAATAGTTGACTACTCTCAAAAATTGACTGACCTCTACCAGAACAAGAGCCTGAGTAATTTTTTGGAGAATCACATCACAAATTTCTCTCAGTCTTCTGCCTGCGAACTCTATGAGAACATCAATAAGATGTTGGTGGAAACACACAAAAAAATTATTGTTTTCATTGATGATCTGGACCGTCTGAACCAGAAAGAGATTCTGCAGACCCTAAAGCTTATTCGTAATACCGCAAACTTTACCAATACTTTTTTTGTACTGGCCATGGACAAGCAGTATGTTATAAAACGTCTGGCCGAAAAAGGAAATATTCTCGATACCAAGTTTGTCGATAAGTTCTTCCAGCTTGAAATATATCTTCCCGAAATTGACAACAGCGTCCTAAAACAGTATTTTACAACTGAAATGCTTCGCGAATTCAGCCCTCGCCCTTTGGATTTAGAGCCCAGATTAAAGGTAGCATTAAGTGACCCCAATTTACTCTTCGGGGATTACGTGAAAAATTTCAGGGACGTGAAAAGGGTTGTAAATCAAATTAAGTATGACATTTCTCTTTTTCAGGAAGACTTTGCATATCTGAACCTAAAAGATTTTATAAATTTCACCTTTTTTAAACTGAAATTTCCACAGGTCTTAAAACAGTTAAATGAAAACAGGGGAGACTTTTTAACTATTGACCGAACCAAAGGAACTTACAACCTCATACAAGTTCAAAAGGACCAGAAGGAACTTATGCTAGATGTTCTACATTCTGTGTCCAACGAATCAATCAACAGTATTTGGGATCTGGATAAATATCAGGCCTATAATGAAATATTAAACGATAAAAAGGAGCATAAAATCGGTAATGAAAAAATTATGCGATCTGATAAAGTACTGCTTATAAAAACTTTGGCTTACCTATTTGGAGATGAAAATATACCTCAAGGTCAGGACTCCATCAAATTTGCCAATAACTTTCAAATGCTGATGCAACAGCGCATCTTTGCAAATTTTCTTAAACAGTCCGAATTTGAATTGTTGTTTACAACAGAAAGGGAAACACTTAAGACAGAACTGCTTAAAATAAAACAGCAAGGAAAAGAAGACCAGCTCATCGGCAGACTGGGGTATTTCTCTACAGCTGATCAGCCTAAGCTTAAGCGCATTATAGAATATGTTACAATTATCTACGAGATGAATGCACTTAAAAACCAATATGACATAGATATCTATAAGCTTATAGAAAAATTTGCCGCAGAGCTTTATGATAGTCTGACTACTATAGGAATCGCGGAGTATCGAAAATGGCTTGATGAAAATCTATTCAGCAGCGATCTGGTTTCTGAGGAAACAAGAATTATTTTAATTAGTACAATTTGGCAAATTAAGCCCGTCAATGAGTTATGGCATCTCGACGAAGATTATATAATTGCTAAAACAGCTGAGCTGTATGACAAATATTTAGTTAAGTATGATAGAGTACTCTGGGAGATAGATAATTTCAGATCATTCAACGTTTATCAGGGATCTAAGTTGATTGATAACGATAAAACCAATGAGCTGTTAATAGAGTTCTGGTCTCGAAATGACATAGAGCTTTTGTGCGCACAGCTTACAGATATCGAGTCTTTTTCTAACACAAGCCTTAAAATTTCGGAGACGGCAGTCCAAATATTTGGCTCTAAAGAAAAGTATATAGATTTTGTCAAAACCCACAAAGATCATTCTCTTCCTCAGGTTCAAGAATTTATTGATCTATTTCAACTTCTGCAATTAGTAACCTTCAAGTTTGCGCTGGAATATGATTTCGTCCATTCATCGCTAATGAAAGAAAGAATAAAAAAAAGCCACATTCAATATGGAACCCAAAACTTTATTGAGCGCGAGCGACATGAGCAAGTAATCATAAAAATAACTGATACCACTTTGGGATATCAATTTACCGCGATTCGCAACTATAAAGAAAAATATTTTTTAAACTCAACAATATTTGAGAATACATTTTACCTTACAATTAATGTGATGCACGAAAAAATCGACAGGCTCCTTTCAGACTTTATTGTAGATATCACCACACTGCATTATGGCAATCCAGAGCCGCCAGTAAGCTTGGACGTAATTGCCGAAGGCACTAGAATTCAACTTACAGAAACAGACTATATTGAGTTTATTTCTATAAAGCCAAAGCCCGAAGGGGAAATAAAATATTTGAATAAGTAATAGCAGAATTGGACAACATATTAAAATCAATAATATGCAGAGAAAACACATAGAATTGCTTGAAAAGTTAATTACAGCCAAGAAAGAACGTTTCGTTATGGATCCCCCTTTTGATATTTTGATTCACTCGATTTTAAATAAAATTACCCTAAATAAGTTAATTAAATATTACATCCATATGGAAGAGTCAGACCTGAAAAATTCAGTGCTGTCAAATATTAGCAAACGTCTTTTGACTGTCCGCAGTCCCAAGAAAACTTACGCATTATTTTATTCCATGCTCGAGGGCAGCCCTTACATTAGAAGACAGAGAATAAGAATCATTTTGTTTACCTTGCTTCCTGTTTTAGGCAAACTGTATTATGAAGACTATTTTACTACATTTTATTACTCAAAATATTCAAATGACAAGAAATCTGCTATTAGCATCTACAAGGAAATAGCTCACCAAAGGCATCATGGTACAATCTTACTAGATTATTTTAATTCTCAAAATCAAATTTATCTCAGCGCTCTGATAATTGATAATGCAATTGAGATACTTGTCGCTAACATTGAAGATATATGGAATACTGATCCTAGCAGTTATCTCAAAAGAATGCTAATTTTACTGCTTTGTCCTAAAAACAGTGCCACCCTTGGCTTTATTGAATTAAAGGATCCCCATCATTTTCTATTTCTAAAATGCAGCCTGCATAACGTAACAACAGAAAGCCTTATTCGTACATACTCAGAAGTACCTTTTGCCCAGAAACATTTTTCTCTTTACAATATCAGTTCAAAAGTTTCTTGGGAATTTCTGGAAACTGAGATTCTACAATACGTCAAATAAGCATTTACATATTTTAAATTTTCGAAATTTAATACTAAATGAATTTGAGGTACAAATAAGATAAAATTCATAACTGATCACTGAATTCTAATGACTAATTTGTGTTTTGTGGCAGAATCGTGGCACATGAAGCTCTTAAAAAATAGAAAACCAGTAAAACAAGGTTCTAAGAAGTTTAGGTTCGAAACTTTTATAAACCCTAAAAAGTCTAAACTATTTCAGGTGTTGTTTTAAATAAATTATTTCGATGGCAGGCCTAAAATGATCACACTGTAAGAATCAAATAGCTGTAATAATTATACACAAACTATCCTTTATCGTTTTAAATGTGGGTCTGCATAATGTAAAACTTCTTTTAAATTTTATAAACAGAAGTCAAATATTGGGACTATTTTAGTTAACTTAAAATCATTTAATTTATTATTATAACCAAACCATTTCATTGCCTCTATTAAAGTTAACTTTATAATATGTGGTTTTCTTTAGGCGTGCGTGTAAAGATTACTCAAACAAATACCAATTGGTATTACACAATTAATTTTCTTTCAATAATACATAATAACTTTTATAAACCCAATAAAACGAAAATTATGGACCAGAAATTTAGAAATTGTATCGAGGCCTGTCTGGCTTGCGGTATAGCGTGTAATAAATGCGTAACGGAATGTCTGAATGAAGACGATATAAAAATGCTTGCAAGATGCATACAGCTTGATAGGCAATGTTCGGTGATCTGTTTTGCTGCTGCAAACCTTATGAGTATTGGGGGCGAGCATGCCTCCCACTTATGTGCTGAATGCGCAGAAATATGCAGAGCCTGCGCCGAGGAATGTGAAAAACATGGCGCAATGGGCATGGATCACTGCAAGGAATGCGCGGAAGCCTGCCGTAAATGCGCGGAAGCTTGTGAGGCAATGGCAAGTTAATGCTATAAACTAATTAAACAAAAACCGCACAGCAGTGCGGTTTTTGTTTATGAATACCAAGACTTACCTCAGCAAATATTTGTTCTGTTTATTGTAATTAGAATTTCATTTTCTGAATCCGTACTGCATTAAGTATAGCTAGCAAGGCAACGCCGACATCTGCAAAGACAGCCTCCCACATTGTGGCAAGTCCACCCGCTCCCAGAATAAGGACAATTGCCTTGACAGCAAATGCCAATATGATATTCTGCCAGACAATTTTCCTAGTCTGTTTTCCTATATTGATAGCCATTGGGATTTTGCTTGGCCTGTCATCCTGAATGACCACGTCGGCAGTTTCAATTGTGGCATCGCTTCCCAAACCGCCCATTGCAATACCAACAGTACTTAAGGCTACAACTGGCGCGTCGTTTACACCATCACCGACAAAAGCAACTGACTCATTTTTGGCTTTAATTTCATTTACCTTATTTACTTTATCCTCAGGAAGCAAATCTCCGAAGGCATTTACTATGCCAAGCTTATCGGCCACAAATTGAACAACATTGGATTTATCCCCGCTAAGCATGGTGGTTTTAACGCCCATTGCTTTTAGCCTGTCAACAGTCAGCTGCGCATCTTCTTTTATGGTATCAGCAATGGTTAAATAACCGGCAAACTTTTTATCGTAAGCTATGGCAATCAACGTATAGACAATAGAGTTCGGATCAATATCATATTGGATACCGAATTTATCCATCAGCTTAAAATTACCTACATGCAGTTCTTTTCCGTTAACTTCAGCCCTTAATCCATGTCCCGAAATTTCTTCTACCTTCTCAAGCACTATCGAAGGATCGATTTGTCCAACATGATCGTGAATGGCCGTTGCTACGGGATGCGTACTCTGGCCTTCGAGTGCATTGACCATTTTAAGAATTTCATCTTTATTAAATTGGTCGGAAATCACAACGTCCTGCACTTTAAAGACACCTTCGGTCATAGTTCCTGTTTTGTCCATTACCACATTTTGGATATTGGCAATACTATCCAGAAAATTACTTCCCTTGAATAATATCCCATTTTTGCTAGCTGCACCAATACCACCGAAATAACCAAGCGGTATACTGATTACCAACGCGCAAGGACATGATATTACCAGAAAAACCAAAGCCCTGTAGAGCCAGTCGTTAAAATCATAATTTTCTACAAAAAAATAAGGCAGAAAGCAGATACCAACAGCCAGGAAAACCACTATTGGTGTATAGATTTTTGCAAATTTCCTAATAAAAAGCTCTGTTGGCGCTTTCTGCGTTGTGGCATTCTGCACCATCTCCAGTATTTTGGAAAGCTTGCTGTCAGTATAGGCTGTAGTTACTTTTACCTGCGCGATGGTGTTTCCATTGATCATCCCGGCAAGGACAGTATCGCCTTTTACCTTGGTATCTGGCTTGCTTTCACCCGTAAGGGCAGCGGTATTGAAGGAAGCGGTATCAGATAGCAATTCCCCATCCAGCCCCAGTTTCTCGCCTGATTTCAGCTGTATTACGGCACCTATGGCAACATCTGCTGCTTTTACTGTCTGTACAACGTTATCCTTTATGATATTTACTTCGTCAGGGCGCTGGTCCAGCAGGCTTTTAATATTGGATTTGGCACGGCTGACGGCCAAAGTCTGAAATACTTCCCCAATGGTATAGAAAAGCATAACAGCCACACCTTCCGGATACTCTCCAATGGCAAAAGCACCAACAGTGGCAATAGACATCAATAAAAATTCAGAAAAGACTTCTCCTTTGGTAATGCTTTCAAATGCCTCTTTCAAAACCGGAAGTCCCACAGGAAGGTAAGCTGCTATATACCACCCTAAACGGACATATCCGGTAAACCAGTTTTGCTGGAAATAATTATCGAACCCTATACCGATAATCAGCAGTATAAAGGAAATAATGGCCGGCAGGAACATTTTAAATGTACTTTGGTCAGCATCATGCCCGTGGTCATGATCATGTCCGTCATCATCAGCATGGATGCTCTTATCCTCCACAGGGCAGCATCCGCTGCTTTTATCTGTTTTTGCATTAATTTTTTCTTCCAGTGTGCAACAAAGCTGTTTACCATTTGCATCATATTTGTGTTGATGTATCATAATACAATTGTTATTAATTTGAATTTAAAATTTTCTTTAAATCTTCTGGTATTTCCATTGATTTTAACGGGGGTACATTAGCACCTCCTGTATTGCCTACCGGAATATGACCCACGAAGGATTTTACACCTCCTATCAATAATCTTGGGATTTGTCCAATGACTTCTTTTGAGCTTTTAATTTTAATACCAAATTGTAACATTTTCCAATGTACAAATGTATGTTGATAAGGATATTTTTGTCCAATAATATGTGCTCGCTCTAAATGATACCAAGCACTTTGTAAATTATCTCGTTGTAGATTTTCCTTAACTGCTTCTAACTCTTTTTTATAAAAAGGAATTAATTTACCTGGCATTATCGTATTTAATTTCATAATAAGTATGTATTTACTATTATTCTTAGTATTTCCTTACTGTATGGTTTGCTACTATTTTACTAGAAATGGATCTTTCGCTACCAATTGCCATCTTTTTTGTCTGTATTTATAAAATGATTTTGCCCACCTTGTTATAAATGAAGTGAGTACACCACCATAAATAATAATTTCATCCTCATAAATAATTGACTTATCAGTGATCTTTTTTAGTGTTATTTTGTGGTTCCATACTTTTGTGGCGTTATCCCATTCTCTTGTCTGTAATATGAAATTCGCTTGATCAATTTTCTCAAAATAAAGAAAATGAAGCCCTCCAAATGGTAAAAACCTGTAAATTAACATGTGTGTTGAAACTGTATGACCTTCTTTCCATATTTCAGGAAACTGTCCTCCCGTCGGTTTAAACTTGACTTTGCCATTTGCAACAAAATTTAGTAAGGCGCTTGTTTGAATTTTACTCCTGGCTGTATCAATATCTATTGGAATTTCAGAAGTTACCGTCAGTTTACAGGCTGTAACCTTATTACCCTTATAGTCAATTTTAATTTTTTCAGCTTTTGTTTTCATATTTATTGATGTCAATGTACATGCTCCCCACCGCCTTTTATAGCAGATAAAAGATAAAATGCTCCTTTAACAACTATTTTGGCATCAGAGGGTATCTGGTCCACAAATTTCACCTCCGTAAAACCTAAATCTGTTGTGCCGGGTACTACTTCGATGGCTTTAAAATGAATTTCATTATGTTCTGCTTCTGTCTCTTTGGCATCGCTTTTTTCTTCCTGATGATTCTCTTCCTGAATATACACAAAATATTTGTCACCATTTCTAACAATTGCATCTTTTGGCAATGCTGGAACTGTAGCATTTGTGATATTGATGTTGGCCGAAACATACATGCCCGGAATCAGGCCCTTTGCGTCGGCAGGATCAATTTTGGCGTGAACCGCCACTGTTTTGCTTTCATTTGAAAACGATTTGTTGATCCCGAATATTTTTCCTTTGATTGATTTGTTAGACTGGTTTGTGAGGACAAAATCAATAACCTGCCCCACAGAAATAGATCCGAGGTCTTTTTCGTAAACATTAAGGTCCAGGTGCATCTGGCTATTGTCAACTACTTCAAAAAGTGTTACCCCTGTTTCTGCAAAAGCGCCTTTTGCAATATTTATTTTCCCCACATAACCGCTGATGGGTGCAACAATAGGCACAAGTGAGCTGCTCCCCTTGGTGCTTACATGCAAAGCGTCCAGTTTATTTTTAGCTGCCTGTGCCCTGGCCCTTTCTGCAGCTAATTTGGCTTTGACCTCCTGAAAAGTTTTTCTCGGGTTTACATTTTCTTCACTTAGGGTTTTCTGGCGGTTGTATTCCAGCTGCAGGTATTCAATATTGGCTGAAGCAGAATGATAATCTTCCTGCATTTCAATGACTTCAAGATTCTGAATGGTTGCCAGAACTTTTCCCTTATTTACATAAGTCCCTTCCAATACCAAAATATCCTTGACCGTTCCACCGATAAGCGTTGCCACTTCTGCGGAGTTTTGCGGCGGCACAGTAGTGTAGCCGTTGGCCTTTATAATTTTGTTTAAATTCCTGTTTTCCACGGAACCCGTTTCAATCCCAACGGTTTTAAATTGAGATTCGGTCAATGCCACTTCATTCTCAGACTTTTCCTCCTCATGCGATTCTTCTGCTTTTTTATCCTGACAGGAAGTCGTCAGAAACAAAGCAATAAAAAGAATCAGGATAGTACTTTGCACGCAAACCAATGAGATGTTATTTTTAAATATGTTTTTCATTCTGTGAAATTTATTTGTTTGAAATAGATGGAAACTGCATTTCTATAGCACTTTGATTATAAGAATGGGCAGCTTCGGCGTATTGTTTTTTAATATCGATGGCCTGATTTAAAAAGCTGATATAAGACCAGTAGCTCATATCGCCATTGGCATAACTTTTTTGCGCCGTCTCAATTATCTGGCCAGCATACTGCATTCCCTCATTTTGATAATAGGAAAGTGCTTTTTGCTGCTTTTCAAAATTATTTTCCAGTTCCTGCATCTGCAGGTTAATAGCCAGTTTGTTTTTATCCAATGCCAGCTGTGATTGTGAAATACTTATAGAAGCTGCCTGAGCCCTTGCAGTATTCACTCCTCCAAATAACGGGATTTGCAGACCTGCGGTAAACCCCTGGAACAGCGATTCGGTATTGATGGTCTGGGCAAAATACCCCAGTCCTAATTTTGGCGTACGCATGGCTTTAAAGGTATTGGCCTCTTTTTGGGAAACGGCAATTTGCTGCTGATAAAAATCTGTAACAAGTGCCTCGGCTTTTGAATTTCCTTTTTGCTCAGCAGGAGTGTACAGTAAAGAAACCGACGCATCGGGAACTATGTCCTGATCTGTCTGAATAAAAAACTGCAGTTGTTTCTGGTAGATTGCCAGATCATATTCCAACTGCGCTTTCTGGGTTTCAATCTCTTTTACTTTTGCCTTTGCACTGATCACTTCAATATTCCCGCTTTCGCCCGTCTGAAAACGTAGCTCTGCATTTTTAAGAAATTTGGTATAAATATCACTGAGCTCCAAATTTAATTTTTGAACTGAAATACCATACAAATACTGATAATAGGAAAGTGTTACCGCCTTTTCTATTTCATATTCAGATAACGCTTTTCTTTTCTCAGCCAATTTTACCAGCTCTTCCTGCAGCTGACGATTGGCTTTTGTGATTTTTCCTATTGGAAAATACTGCTGGATTGAAACGTTATGATCAAAGTCAGCACTGTTGAACTGCCCCCCTTGGTACTGGACGTTTAGAGGATCGGGCTGGAAGGCGGTCTTTTTTAAAACAGCTTGTTTTTCAATTTCCTTATCGGCAATTTTCAAATCAATGTTGTTTGATTTTGCCATCTCGAGCGCTTTTTCCAAACTTATTGCCTGGCTATTTTGAGCAAATGAGAAACTGGTAAAAAACAGCACCAGTAGCGTAATAATAGGCTTTTGTATCATTTTTCTTTTTTTTGTTCTATTCTCCAGCAATAGGTATAATATAGGCAAAACGATCAGGGTCAATAACGTTGCTGAGAATAGTCCCCCAATAACTACCGTCGCTAATGGCTTCTGCACTTCCGCCCCTCCACTGGTAGATAAGGCCATTGGCAAAAATCCAAGTGAAGCAACTGCCGCTGTCATAAGTACCGGTCGCAGTCTTGTTTTGGTTCCGATTAAAACCCGCTCTAACGGATCAGTTATCCCTTCTGTTTTAAGCTGATTGAAATAAGAAATCAAGACTATTCCATTTAGAACCGCAATACCAAATAAGGCAATAAAGCCAATCCCCGCTGAAATACTGAAAGGCATTCCACGCATTGATAATGCAAATACACCCCCGATTGCTGAAAGAGGGATCGCGGTGAAAATTAATCCTGCCTGTTTGAAGCTGTTAAAAGTAAAATACAGCAAAACCAGTATCAGCCCTAAAGCTATCGGCAATGCTACAGAGAGACGTTTAGTCGCTTCGATTAAATTCTCAAACTGTCCGCCGTAGGTTACATAGTAACCTGCCGGAAGCTTAAGCTGTGTATCTAATTTTTGCTGAATTTCTTCTACGACACTTTTGATATCGCGCCCACGAACATTAAGCCCTACAGTAATTCTGCGTTTGCCGTCCTCACGGCTCACCTGCACTGGTCCCTGCTCGTAATCAATGGAAGCTACCTGGGAAAGCGGAACCTGCTGCCCATTGGGAAGCGGAATAAATAAATTGCTGACATCGGTAATATCGCCTCGGTTCTGCGCATCCATCCGTACCACGACATCAAAGCGTTTGCTCTGCTCGTATATTTTACCGGCGCTTTCCCCAGCGAAAGAAGAACGTATTATTTGGTTTATATCCGATATGTTCAGTCCGTACAAGGCGATTTTATTGTAATCGTATTTAATTGTAATCTGAGGAAGTCCCGTTACCTTATCGGCTTTCAGATCCCCGATCCCCTTAATGCCCCTGACTTTGGAAATCAGTTCATTTGCTTTTGCATCAAGCACCTCCAGATCATCTCCAAAAATTTTGATGGCAATATCGCTTCGGCTTCCTGTCATAAGCTCGTTGAAACGCATTTGAATAGGCTGGGATATTTCAATATTGGCCCCTGGAATAACTTCCATCTCTTTCTTCATGGCATTGGCTAAATCCTCCCAGTTATCATACTTCCCGCTCCAGTGCTTTTTGTCCTTAAGGACAATAATTAAATCCGCACTCTCTATAGGCATGGGATCGGTTGGTATTTCACCGCTTCCAATCTTGGCTACAATGGTTTTGATTTCAGGAAATTTGGCCTTTAGTATTTTTTCATATTCGGTAGTGGTCTTAACCATCTGCGTCAGCGAGCTTCCTGTCATGATAGTCGCGTTTATGGCAAGATCGCCCTCTTCTATGGTTGGGATAAATTCACCGCCCATATTATGAAAAACTATAATTCCCAAAGCGAATAACCCAAGGGCGATGCCCAAAACTATTTTTTTGAACTCCAGGGCTTTCTTCAAAAAAGGAAGGTAGATATTCTCCAGTTTGGCCATCATTCGGTCACTAAAATTATCCTTGTGCTCTGTATTTTTTGATAAGAACATGGCGCTCATCATAGGCACATAGGTAAGGGATAACAAAAAGGCACCAGTAACGGCAAAACCAACTGTCATGGCCATTGGTTTGAACATTTTCCCTTCTGTACCCACCAAAGCCAGAATGGGAAGGTAAACTATAAGAATAATAATTTCCCCGAAAGCGGCGCTATTTCTGATTTTTGATGCAGAATTGTAAACCTCCTGATCCATTTCCTGTTGCGATAATGGGTCTTTTCGCTTGAGTTTCTGCAAATGGTGCATGGTGGCTTCCACAATGATAACTGCCCCATCGACAATTATTCCAAAATCGATGGCACCCAGGCTCATTAAGTTTCCGCTCACCCCAAAGGCATTCATCAGGATAACTGCAAAAAGCATCGCCAAAGGAATAACAGATGCCACGATCAGCCCGGCACGAAGATTTCCCAGGAATAAAATCAAAACGAAAATAACAATCAATGCACCTTCCAGTAAATTTTTGGTCACCGTGCCAATGGCACTATCTACTAATTTTCCCCTGTCAATAAAAGCTTCCGCAACAACACCTTCAGGCAGGCTTTTATTAATTTGAATCATTTTTTCTTTGATGCGTTCCACCACTGCACTGGAATTTTCACCTTTCAGCATTAAAGCCATACCGCAAACAATCTCGCCTTTTCCATCCTTGGTAGACGCGCCGTAACGAAGTGAAATCCCTTCACGGACCTGCGCCACATCCCTCACCAGTACCGGCGAGCCATTGCGGTTTTTTACCACTACATTTTCCAGGTCTCTTACTCCGGTGGCCATACCGACACCACGGATAAAATAGGCATACTGATCTTTTTCGATATAAGCGCCGCCTGTATTTTGATTGTTTTTTTCCAAAGCATCAAAAATCTCAGTAATGGTGACCCCAAGGCTGTTTAAAGTGTTTGGATTGACTGCAATTTCATATTGTTTTAGCTTTCCTCCCCACGTACTTACATCTGCAATACCTTCAATTCCCTGTAGCTGTGGAATAATAATCCAATCCTGTATGGTTCTGAGTTTTACAGCATCATATTTATCTTCGTATCCTTTTTTGGCGTATACGTCATATTGATAAATTTCGCCAAGACCTGTAGAAATTGGCGCTAATTCGGGGGAACCTGCATAATCGGGAATGTTTTCCTCGGCCTGCTTCAAGCGCTGAAATATTTGTTCCCTTGCCCAGTAAATATCTACATCATCCTCAAAGACAACCGTTACAACAGAGAGTCCAAAACGGGAAATACTGCGAAGTTCAATAACTTTCGGGACTGTCTTTACAGCCTGTTCTAAAGGATAGGTGATCAATTGTTCTACCTCCTGGCTCGCTAAGGTCGGAGCTGTGGTAATTATCTGAACCTGATTATTGGTTATATCAGGCAGCGCGTCGAGCGGCAATTTTTTAATGGAGTAGCTTCCCCAGGCAATTAAGGCCAAGGTAAATAAAAGTATAATGAACTTATTCTTTATACTGAATTGTATGATTTTGTCTAACATCTGAATATAATAATGAAATGAGATAACAAGGCATATTTGTCTATCTAATAATGTGGAAACTCCACAACTCTCTAACCCGAAATTACTCGGGCAACATTATTATGCTATTTGAGGCGGCTGCCAGATACTTCCGAAAAAATTGGAAGCAAAAACTGAAGTATAACTTGGTAAAGGACATTTGATGGTTTTGCTAAGAAGCGGAAAATCAAATGTGATGGCAGGTGCATAACTCAATACCTGTACTCCGCAGCAATTACATATGCAAAACGGTGAACACATATCACTTTGCTTGTCATGGGAATGATCCATTTCCGTTGCAGAAAAGAGAACTGGATCCAGTACATTGTTATTAGTTTCCTTGTCTGCACATGGCATACAGGAAATGATTAAAATGATAAGTGATAATATGATATTAGTTATTTTCACGATTGTAAAAATACGATTATTACCTTACAAAATTAAATTATTTAATATGTTCCTTGTAAAAATGAATACAGCGAGCTGCAATACCCAATAATAATAGTGTGCAGATCAAGACAATTCCAAAAACTCGAATAAAATCTTTAGTAGTTAATTTTCTACTTGCTTTAAATCCCTTCTTTTTTTTTGCCTTTATAGTACTTTTAAATTTTGCCATATATAATTCTTGTAATTTAAGTTGAATATACAAACAACGGTTTGAATTTTATCTATAAATTTGTAATGTGAAAACATGGGTGACATTTATATCGATTGTAGTACTGCTCCTTGCAACAGTACCTTGTTCTGCATTTTCTAAACATTCAGAATGTAATGTTGAGAAAAATTGCAAAAACGATCCGCATGATTGTGAGCGTGAATGTAATGGAAAATGTTCGCCTTTCTATTCTTGTGGAAGCTGTACCGGTTTTACAATTACACATACTTCTATAATCAAAATTTCTGAAAAGCTTGAATTTATAACAAACGAGATACCGCAGCCTATCTTTTACAATAAGTTTGTTGATTCATCATTCACTTGCAAAATTTGGCAGCCTCCTAAATATCTTAATATTTAAAATAGTTCTAACTTCATGATTCTAGATCATGAATCTATCTATGTATTAATATTAAGAAATAATAAATGTTTAAATATATTTTATTGACTTTGGCAATAGTAAATATTGGCACAGCACAAGCACAAAATAAAATTAAGATTCTCATTAAAAATGCTGAAACAAGTGAGACAATACCTGGGGTAACTGCCAGTATTGGCCAAACTAATCTATCATCTGTTTCAAATGATGAAGGACTGGTTATTTTTGAAAATCTTCAGCAAGGAGTTTATAATGTTACTTTTTCGATGGAAGGTTATAAATCGCAAATTGTAACCGTTACAGTACCCTTTAAAAGCGAAGTCTTAGAAATTTCATTAGAGAGCGAGGCCGAAGAGATGGATGAAATTATAGTCACTTCAACCAGGGGTACACGAACTATAAGCAATATTCCAACCCGCGTTGAATTTATTGCCGGAGAGGAACTGGAGGAAAAAGCCAATATGAAACCAGGGGATATCAGAATGATGCTTAACGAAAGTACCGGTATCCAAACCCAGCAGACCTCTGCAACATCGGGAAACTCCTCTATCAGAATTCAGGGATTAGACGGAAGATATACACAAATATTAAAAGATGGTTTCCCTGTTTATTCCGGAGCTTCAAGTGGCCTGGGATTACTTCAGACACCTCCATTGGACTTAAAGCAGGTAGAAATAATCAAAGGATCCGCCTCTACACTTTATGGAGGTGGAGCAATTGCAGGTTTGGTGAATCTAATTTCCAAAACACCGACCGAGGAAAGAGAACTTCGATTTTTGTTAAATGGAACTTCTGCCCTTGGTTTGAATGTCAATGGGTTTTATTCACAGCGATTCAATAAAATTGGATTGACCGTTTTTGCCTCACATGATCGCAATGCACCTTATGACCCTGCCGATATCCAGCTTACGGCTATTCCAAAATTTGAGCGCTTTAATTTCAATCCGAAATTATTTGTTTATTTTAATGAAAATACAAAATTAAATTTTGGCATAAATACCGTTTTCGAAAATCGTATTGGAGGAAACATAGATTACATAAAAGACCAGAGCAATTTCCCAGACAGTTATTTTGAAAAAAATAAAACGCAGCGTATCAGCACTCAATTTACACTTACACATAGGTTAAGTGAAAAGGAATCACTGACATTCAAAAATAGTTTTAATAATTTTAGCCGTGTCATCACGATTCCTGATTATACTTTTGACGGTATTCAGAATAGTACTTTTTCTGAAATTACATATTCGTTGAATAACGAAAAATCCGAATGGGCTGCAGGAGCCAATTTATATACTGATAAATTTACAGAAAACAGTGCTACCGCTTTTCCCCTTCGAGATTATAATCAGATAACGTATGGGGCTTTTATTCAAAATACTGTAAAAGCAAAAGAATGGCTGGACATTGAAACTGGTCTTAGAGGTGATTATGTTATTGATTACGGGTTTTCGCTTTTGCCTAGAATTTCTGCTTTATTTAAAATCACTCCTAAACTTACCTCAAGACTTGGCGGTGGATTGGGTTATAAAACACCAACTATATTTACCGAGGAAAGCGAGCGTATTCAGTACCAGAATGTATTGCCTATCAACAGTGATTTCAACAAACTTGAAAAAAGCTATGGCGTTAATTTTGATGTAAATTACAAAACAAATATCACTGAAGACATATCATTATCAATCAATCAGTTATTCTTTTATACCAATGTAGATAATCCCCTGATCTTAACTTCGCTTCCTGACAATATTTATCAGTTTGTAAATGTCAATGGCTACTTAGATACAAAGGGCACTGAAACAAATCTAAAACTAGGCTATAAAGATTTCAAACTATTTCTGGGGTACACGTATACTGATGCATCAATAGACGACAACGGTATTAAATCTGAAAACCCTTTAACAGCCAAACATCGATTGAACAATGTTTTGATGTATGAAGTAGAAGATAAATGGAAAGCTGGTTTGGAGGCTTACTATTATAGTCCTCAAAAATTAAATGATGGGACAACTGGAAGAGAATACTGGATTTTTGGTTTTATGGTCGAAAAATTATGGGAGAATTTTTCTGTTTTTGCTAATTTTGAAAACTTTACCGACACCAGACAAACCAAATTTGGAAGTATTTATACCGGCCCAATTTCAAATCCTGTCTTTAAGGATATTTATGCCCCTCTTGATGGATTTGTAATAAATGCTGGTTTAAAAATTAAGCTATAGCGTTATGAAAAAAAGCACTTATAACATTAAAAAGATGGATTGCCCTAGTGAAGAGCAGCTTATCAGAATGAAACTTAGCCATATAAATCAAATAGAACGTCTGGATTTTGATATTCCAAACAGAAAATTAAGCATTTATCATTCAGATGACTCCAATAGTATCACTAGCGCTATTGACAGTCTTAATTTTGACAGCACTTTATTGACCTCTGAAGAAACACTGGATATTTTAACTCCAACAGATGATTCCGGGCAAAGAAAATTGTTATGGCAGGTTTTGATTATAAATCTCTCATTCTTTCTTATAGAAATTATCACCGGATTTATTTCCAATTCTATGGGATTAGTGGCCGATAGCCTGGATATGCTGGCTGACAGCATCGTTTATGGTTTGGCACTATTAGCAGTTGGAAGCACCGTGTCAAGGAAAGTAAGCGTTGCACAGATAAGTGGATACTTTCAAATTGTTTTGGCGATTTTAGGGCTTATTGAAGTCATACGAAGATACGTACAACAGGAAAATATCCCAAATTTCGAAACCATGATTATAGTTTCACTGTTTGCTCTTGCTGGTAATTCATTATGCCTTTATTTACTTCAAAAATCAAAAAGTAAGGAAGCACATATGGAAGCAAGTATGATTTTTACGTCCAACGATGTTATAATTAATCTCGGAGTTATAATAGCAGGTATTTTAGTTTACTATACGAATTCTATGCTGCCAGATCTGCTTATTGGTATCTGTGTTTTTGTAATAGTTGGCAGGGGCGCTTTGAAAATATTAAGATTAAAATAGAACGATTTGCTTTATCAACTCTGTACCACAGGATATTAAATGGTTTGTGCCTATTTTGCAAACTAAAACTGATGCTCTCACGATGGAAGTAAATCTTCAAAAGAACCTTTAAAAATTATAACCCAAACATCAACGTTAAATTCTAAAACGCTGTGATAGATATAGATCTTCAGAATAATAAAAAGCCCATTTCAGGGCTTTTTATTTATTATCTGATCTAATGGAAGTCGTATAAAATTAAGTGATTAAACCGAGTCTTTTTTTCATTTGGATTAAGTCTTTTTCCATTCGCTCAATTGTCTGTAAAGTTAACTCACCAGAAACATTGTCCTTATCTGCCAGTCTGTGTTTTAGTCCCTGCATCTCGCGACCTATTGACAACTGCTCGGTCATTGCATACTGTTCGGTCTGGCTGACAGACTGGTGCCCTAACATTTCTTTTACTACATGAATAGGCACATCATTATTGAGCGTTATAGTGCTCGCAAAAGTCCGTCTCGCCTTATGCGTATTTAAAGCACTTGCTATACCACATAAATCAGCTATTTCTTTAAGATATTCATTCATTTTCTGATTTGAACTTACAGGCAATACCGAATTCCTTTCCAAACAAAGTGGATGATTTCGATATCTCTCCATTATCATAACCGCTTTAGGCAAGAGTGGAATATTAATAGGACTCCCAGTTTTCTGCCGCCCTGTCATTATCCATTTTTCACCATCAATACCTACTTTTAAATCTGACTGTTTCAGATTATAAACATCGACATACGCAAGACCAGTGTAACATTGAAAAACAAAAACATCTCTAACCACACTTAGACGGGCTGTAGAAAAATGATGTTTTTCCAATGAGTCCAATTCATGATTAGTCAAAGGCTTTTTAGGAACTTTCGTTTTTTTGGATTTGAAACGTTTAAATGGATCAGCCGCAATAATTTCCTTATCAACTGCACTAAGGACTATTTTCTTAAAATTAGTAATATACTTAAGGGCAGTGTTGTTACTGATATTTTTTACTGTTTTAAGATAGAACTCATAATCTTTTACAAATTCAAAATTAAGCTCATTAAATTCCATATCCTCAACACCGTATTTATAAAACATAAACTCTCTGACATGATTTTTTGATATCTTGTAACGCTCATGGGTTCCTATAGCATACTCCTCTTTTTCTACCAAAGCCAGCATTTGATCATTGTGAAGCTGAAATTCCTGCAGTACTGTAGATTTTTTTTCTGTTGTTTTACCTAAAGCATAATTAATGAGCTTTATACTGGTAACTGTTTCGCCTTTTTCAGAAAGTTCGTCCCTGTACCGGCTTATTTTAAGTTCAAGTGAGTTTAAAAACAAATTCAAAGTCTTAGCATCTTCCTTATTTCCTGTAGCCCTTGCAGTCTTTTGCTCCCATCGTTTTAGATCCCACTTTCTTTTTGTGGAAGTTTCTTTAGGAACGCCATCTACAGTAATTCTTAGATAAATGTATTTTTCATTGGTACTTTTTACGGAACTCTTCAAAAAGAAGGTAATTCCAAAACTGCTTTCTAACATAATTCAACAATTTAATAAGTTAATAAAGGTCGAATTATAATATCTCTAAATCAAGTCGTTAACGAGCTTTACATGTTGAATAACAAGG
This sequence comes from Flavobacterium pectinovorum, assembly GCF_022802975.1. GTDB lineage: Bacteria > Bacteroidota > Bacteroidia > Flavobacteriales > Flavobacteriaceae > Flavobacterium > Flavobacterium pectinovorum_B. The sequence goes on along the minus strand of NZ_JAFEVZ010000021.1, from coordinate 10,830 downwards.
CATTAAGCAGTTTTTTGTGGCAGTTTTTTTTATCTAAATAAATTGCCACGAATATGCCATAAAAATTAGTGAAAGAATGAGTGTTTTTGAACTAAAAAAGCGAATAAAAAAAACCCGCATCCAAGTAAGATGCGGGTTTAGGCATTTCAACCAACTTAAAAAATCAGTTGTAGTGATCCCAGAAGGATTCGAACCTTCGACCTACGCATTAGAAGTGCGTTGCTCTATCCAGCTGAGCTATGGAACCATTTTTTTTAAACTTTATGGTAAAGTTTTGTCGGGGTGGCAGGATTCGAACCTGCGGCCTCCTGCTCCCAAAGCAGGCGCGATAACCGGGCTACGCTACACCCCGAGGCAAAATTTAAGCGGAGAGACAGGGACTCGAACCCTGGCGACGGTTACCCGTCGACAGATTAGCAATCTGCTCCATTACCGCTCTGGCACCTCTCCAAGCTCAAGAAACGTGTTCTGTTTTGCGGTTGCAAATGTAAGACAACATTCCATATCTCACAACTATTTTTTCGCTTTTTTTTATCTTTTTGCAATCTTTTTTTTAAAACACTTCACAATCAAACGAATAGAATTAACAAAAATTTCATCTTAAATTTAAAATCCGCCCTATTCAATACAAAATTTGAATTTGTTTAAATAAACAGTAAATTTGCTTTACTAACTAATATTAAACAGAACATGAACAAAAGAGTTGTTATCGTTTCTGCCGTTAGAACACCTATCGGAAGTTTCATGGGAGGTTTATCTACCGTACCCGCACCAAAATTAGGAGCCGCTGCCATAAAAGGAGCACTCCAAAAAATTAATCTTGACCCAAAATTGGTTGATGAAGTTTTCATGGGTAATGTAATTCAGGCTGGCGTTGGACAGGCTCCGGCTCGTCAGGCAGCGTTATTTGCCGGTTTGTCTGAAGAAGTAGCTGCCACAACAGTCAATAAAGTATGTGCCTCAGGAATGAAAGCTGTCATGTTCGCAGCTCAGGCAATTGCCTGCGGAGATGCTGAAATTGTAGTTGCGGGCGGAATGGAAAGCATGAGTCTGATTCCACATTACGTACAAATGCGTGCCGGAAACAAATTTGGACCTGCTACCCTGCTTGACGGAATGCAAAAAGATGGCTTAACAGATGCTTACGATAACAACGCAATGGGAGTTTGCGCTGATGCATGTGCAACTGAATACAACATCAGCCGTGAAGAACAAGACAATTTCGCCATTCAATCTTACGAAAGAAGCGCAAAAGCATGGGATGCCGGAAAATTTGACAATGAAGTTGTTCCCGTCGAAGTTCCGCAAAGACGTGGGGAACCTATTATATTTTCAAAAGACGAAGAATACACTAATGTAAAATTAGATAAAATCCCTTCACTGAGTGCCGTTTTCACAAAAGACGGAACTGTAACTGCTGCAAACGCTTCAACAATCAATGACGGAGCTGCTGCTTTGATTTTAATGTCTGAAGAAAAAGCAAATGCATTAGGTTTAAAACCCCTGGCTTACATAAAAGGCTATGCCGATGCCGCACAGGAACCAAAATGGTTTACTACAAGTCCTGCAAAAGCGCTTCCAAAAGCGTTAAGCAAAGCGGGAATTTCAATCTCAGATGTTGATTATTTTGAATTCAACGAAGCATTTTCTGTAGTTGGTTTAGCCAATTCAAAAATCTTAAATCTCGATAATAATAAAGTAAATGTAAACGGTGGAGCGGTTTCTTTAGGACATCCTCTTGGAGCTTCAGGAGCACGTATTATTGTTACTTTACTGAATGTTTTAGAACAAAACAATGCTAAAACCGGAGCTGCTGCAATTTGCAACGGCGGCGGCGGCGCATCTGCAATTGTTATCGAAAGAGCATAAATAAATATTCAAATCAGGAGTTATTAAATCAAATAACTCCTGATTTTCAACTTATAAATTTCCTTACATGTTTGGAATTTGCAATTTAGCCATAGTACCCGTTCGATCGGAAGCCAGTGACAGAAGTGAAATCGTTACACAACTTTTGTTTGGAGAACACATCGAAATTTTAGAACGTAAAAATCAATGGGCCCGAATCAGGATTCAGTTTGATGATTACGAAGGCTGGGTAGATTCTAAACAATATCAGGTAATTTCAAAAGAGCAATTTGATCAGTTAAGCAAAGAAGCCATTATCTTAAATGCAGATTTGATTGATTATATCACAGCACCGGATAATTTATTGCTTCCCATTCCGCTTGGAGCATCCTTATCTTTTTTAAACAACAGCGAAATCAATACCTCAAATTTTGATTTTGAAGGAACCAAAACAAGTGGCATAAAACCTAAAAATGCTATCATAAACACTGCTTTTATGTATTTGAACGCACCATATCTTTGGGGCGGAAAAACACCTTTTGGCATTGACTGTTCCGGTTTTACTCAAATGGTTTACAAATTAAACGGTTACAAAATTCATCGCGACGCGTCTCAGCAAGCTCTTGATGGCGAACCTTTAAGTTTTATTGAAGAAAGTGAGCCCGGCGATTTGGCCTTTTTTGATAATGAAGAAGGCAACATCATTCATGTCGGAATCATAATGGAGAACAATTACATCATTCACGCAAGCGGAAAAGTCCGCATTGACCGCTTAGACCACTTAGGTATTTACAATCCCGAATTAAACAAACACACTCATAATCTTAGGGTAATTAAGAAGATTATCTAACTCAAAAAAAGCGAATAAAACAGATTCGCTTTGTCAAAAGGAGGTTCATACAATTTTCTTTTTTCTCTCGCAGATTTTGCAGATCGAACAGATTTATTTTAAAAAAAATCCTTTTAAAAATCTGCCAAAATCATTTAAAATCTGCGTGAAATAAAAAATTAGCCAAAATTCGTGAAATTCGTGGCAAAAAAACCTAAGCACTCAATCGAATCGTCTTTCTAAACTCTGAAGGACTATACCCTTTCTGCTTTCTAAAAAACTTATTAAAGTGGCTTTCATCCGTAAAACCAAATTCATACGCAATTTCGTTAATACGCTTATCGCTGAACTGTAAACGATGTTCAATTAATTTGGTTTTGTAATTACTGATATATTGCTGCATTGTTTCGCTGGCATGCTTTTTAAAATAACGTCCTAAATAGGTATTCGAAATCCCAAAATAATCACTTATAGATTCTGCTTTTATTTTCTCCGGATAGTAAATATTATTCTGAATATATTGCAGAATATCCATCGCTTTAGCCTCAGTATCAATAGTAACCTGCTCCGGAAGATATTTCGCAATGTTTCTCGCTACAATAATAATCAGTGTATTCACCAATTGCTGAATCAGTTCCTGATTGTAAATATCCTTATCCTTCTTTTCCCGGCAAATCGCTTCAATCATCACTTTTACCAGACATTTATCAGGATCGTTTTTTAAAATACAGCCCGGCTGATGATTTGCATTTTGAAGGATATATTCCAATCGCTGAATATTTTCATTCTGCAGACTCGAATTTTTCAAATAAATATCATTAAATCTCAAAAAGAAAAATTTCGTTTCAGTTTCAATCGTGAAATTATGACAATCTTCCGGTGTCAATAAAAACAAATGCCCCGGATCATACGTAAAAATATTTTTGTTGATACACTGCGAACCTGTCCCTTCCAAAATATAAACCAGTTCGAAAAAATTATGACGATCTCCTACATCCGGATATTCACTTAGCGTTTCAAAAGAAACCGTAAAAGGTTCATATAAGTTTTCTTTTTTCATAATTCAATTTATTTGAAGGTGCAAATATACCTAAAAAAGACAAAATTATACCAAATAAAAACCCTAAAAACAGTATAATTTTGCTTCATCAATTTTAAAAAGAAAAAAACACAATCATGGAATATAGAAAATTAGGCAACTCAGAACTTGAATTATCAACGATCACTTACGGTGCTTTTGCTATTGGCGGAACCATGTGGGCAGGAACAGATAAGAAAGATTCAATCGACTCGATTCACGCTTCAATCGATCATGGCGTAACTACAATTGACACCGCTCCTTTTTACGGATTCGGCTTAAGCGAAGAAATGATTGGCGAAGCTGTCAAAAGTCACGATCGTTCAAAAATTCAGTTATTGACTAAATTCGGTTTGGTTTGGGACGGAAGCAACAACGGAAAAGGCGATTACTTTTTCGACGCTGATGACGACGGTAAAAAAGTTCCGATTTACAAATATTCATCAAAACAAAACGTAATTAAAGAAATCGAAGAAAGCCTTAAACGCCTTCAAACCGATTATATTGATTTACTGCAAATTCACTGGCCGGACGTTACAACACCAATTTCTGAAACCATGGAAGCTGTTGAAACTCTAATTCAGCAAGGAAAAATCAGAGCATTCGGAGTAAGCAATTATAATGTTGCACAAATTCAGGAAGCACAAAAAACAGTTCAGATCACTTCAAACCAGGTTGCTTATAGCATGTTAAACCGTAAAATAGAAGAAGAACTAATTCCGTTTACACTTGAAGAAAACATCGGAATCATTGCCTACAGCCCAATGGAGAGAGGTTTATTGACCGGAAAATATTTCTTAGACAGCAAATTAAAAGAAAACGATCACAGAAACGGTTATTTCGAAAAATTCGATCTTCAGCAGGTAAAAATCTTAATCGAGGAATTGAGTTCGTTAGCACATTCAAAACACATTTCAATTTCGCAGTTGGTTTTACGCTGGACGACTTTACAAAAAGGAATCTCAATAGTTTTAGCCGGAGCCAGAAACGCAGAGCAAGCCATTTCAAACGCCAAAACAATGGATTTCGATTTGTCAGCTTCAGAATTAGAGTTTATTAATCAGGCGATTGCTAAAATAAAATAGTTTTTTTAAACATAGATTTTCCTTGTAAACAAACATAGTCTGCGTAATCTTATCATTCCGACTGAAAGGAGGAATCACACTAGAAATTCCACAATGCATATCGCCAATCTTTGTCGATTCCCGAGTGTGATTTCTCGTTCCTCGAAATGACAAACATTAAGAACTATGTGTTAGAAACAAGTTTCTTTCAATTCACTTTCCCAAAAAGAAAAAATCTATGTTTCTATGTGTTAAAACAAATTCACAACAATTAAAATAATTTGGGTGTGTCCCAAGGGCCGGGCTTTCGGCTTTATCTTTTGCTACATTTCATTTCGCAAAAGGATACCGCCTCTATCCCTCACACATCCGTTTTCATAAGAACAATTAAAATGAAAAAGATATTTATAATTAACGGCGGACAGAAATTCGCTCATTCAGGCGGACAATTCAATCAAACCGTGCAAGACTGGACAGTTGAATTCCTTTCCAAAAACAACAATTACGAAATAAAAACAACCCATATCGAGAACGAAATCGATCTTCAGGAAGAAGTAGAAAAATTTGTCTGGGCAGATTTAATTATTTATCACACACCGGTTTGGTGGTTTCAGATTCCGAATCTTTTCAAAAAATATATTGATGATGTTTTCACGCAGGGGCACAATAACGGAATCTACAAAAGCGATGGCAGAAGTCGTGTAAATCCAGACATCAATTACGGAACAGGCGGACTTTTACATGGACGCAAATACATGCTTACCACAAGCTGGAACGCACCTGCAACTGCTTTTACACTTCCGGGAGAATTCTTTGACGAAACTTCTGTTGACGATGGTGTCATGTTTGGTTTCCACAAAATGAATAAATTCACAGGCTTGCAAAAAGTAAACGGATTTCATTTTCATGATGTTGAAAAAGGCGCAACACCTGAAAATATTCTTATATTTAAAGAAAATTACACCAATCATTTAAAAGAAATTTTTAAAACTTTATAATCATGATTTCAATAACTGCCATTTTTAAAGGTAAACCAGAACATAACGATCAAATACAAAAGATGCTGCACCATCTCATTACCGAAACCAGAAAAGAAGAAGCCTGTGTTCGTTACGATTTACATACAGCCGAAAATGTATTCATCATTTGGGAAGAATGGAAAGATCAGCCGGGACTTGACATACACAATTCACAACCCTATTTAGCCGATTTTATTTCTCAAATCAGGGATCTCGTTTCAGATCCTATTCAGGTTTATAAAACGACTCAGATTTTATAATTTTTCTGCCACGACCCGAGCGACAGTGAATAGGCGAAGCAATTCACGAATTAATCTAAGACTTTACGTAAAATTTTAAAAATAATTCGTGAATCGTGGCAAATAAAACTACTTTATCCCTCCAAAAGCCCCGAAACACATATTTTTATGTAAAATTTCGACTTTTGAGAAACCTACTTTCTTCATCAAATCTAATTGGTAATTCATTGATCTTGGAGAATCTTCAATTTCGATATAATCCAATACTTTCTGACAGTACTCTGCTCCTCCTATCCCTTCTAAATATTCACCATAACGCTGCCAGGTATATTCGTTCAACAAATCGGTGTCTTGTGTTATCAAATCTGAAATCATCAAACAGCCACCAGGTTTCAATAATCTAAACAATTTAGCGAAAGTCGTTTCCCAATCCTGATCATCACGCAAATGATGTAAAACTGCACCAGCCAAAATAATATCAAAACTCCCTTCTTCTAAAACTGTTTCCCGAATATCACCTTGCCTGATTTCAACTTTTCCATTTGTTGCTTCCGAAACCCTTTCAAAAGCACGATTCAACATTGGCAAACTCAAATCGACCAAAGTGCAGTTTAAATTCGGCACTTTAGACAACATCATTAAAGTATAATTTCCGGCTCCACAGCCAATATCCAAAACGTTTTGAGCATTCGGAACAATACGTTTTGAAGCTTCAGTTATTAATTCCAAAGAAATCGTAGCATCAATAGTTGCCACCTGTCCTGTTTCTAAATTGGAGAATCGTTCAACATCATTATCAAAACGTTCTTTGATTTCTTGTGTGGTTGATTTTTTCATGGTCTTTGTTTTTTAATCTCTCGCAGATTGAGCAGATTGAACGGATCCTTTTTGCTAATATTGATCGGGATATTGTGATTAAGATGATTTTATCTAAATTCATAATCTGCTATATCTGCCCAATCTGCGAGAGAGTTATTTTTTTCTTTTTCAAAACTAGCTCTTTCATAAATACTTTAAAAATACTATTTTTATCAATTAATAATACTTTAAAAGTATCATGGAATTACGTCATTTAAAATATTTCCTCGCTGTGGCCGAAGAACTGAACTTTACCAAAGCTTCAGAGAAACTCTTTATCTCCCAGCCGCCATTGAGCCGGCAAATCGCAGAATTAGAAGAAGATCTTCAGGCAAAACTCTTTATTCGAAACAACAAAAAAGTAGAATTGACGGAAGCAGGAAAATATTTTAAAGAAGAAGTAACAGCACTTTTTCAGCATTTGGAACGCATTTCGGTAAAAACAAAAAAGATTGCAGAGAATGTTTCCGGTGAATTCAGAATCGCTTACATCAGTTCCATTTATTCCTCTGTGATTTCAGAATTGATTCAACATTTAAAAGAGCAGTTTCCCTATGTGAATTTCAAATTATTCGAAATCTCCACAACCAAGCAAATTGAAGCTTTAGAGAAAGGAAAAATTGATTTAGGCATTATCCGTTCACCTGTAAAATCTCCCAAAATAAAATCACAGTTATGGTTTAAGGACGGATTTTCGGTTGTTTTCAATGAAAATTTCATCAACATTGATTCAGAAAAAGATATTCCAAACCTTGAAAATGAAACTTTTGTTTTCTTCAACAAAGATTACGCACCTCATTATCATGAAGTTTTATTGGAATTATGCGCTTTTTATGGCTTTACGCCAGAAGTCGTTCACGAGTCTAACAATATTAATTCGATAGTACAATTAGTAAAAAACGGTTTAGGAATTTCAATTGTCCCATCTAATATTGCCCGAAATAATCAGGATCATGACCTTCGTTTTGTTGAACTCAAAAAAGTCAATTTATTTACGGATGTTTCATTGATTACTTCGAAAGAAGATCATTCTGAAATTACGCAGTCTGCTGTTGAGTTTTTATTGAAGAAAAAAGATTCCCGATAAAGTAACCATAAAGTTTGTCATTCTGAGGAACGAAGAATCCCCTCAAGTAATTCGACAAAGATTGGATTCTTGCAATGGAGCTACTAGTGTGATTTCTCCCTCCGGTCGAAATGACAAACCGTATAAAAATATCTGTCTAAATCATTTTAAATCTGCGTGAAACAAAAAAGTTAAAGAAATTCGTGGCCATAACAAAAAATCGTTACAATTTAGTACAGTAATCCACACCATAAAAAGAGAACTTTTAAATACCTTAGCAAATTATAATTCTACTCCATAAAATCAATAAAAAATGGCTGAACAATCTTCAATTCAGTGCCCAAGCTGCGGAACTCCTATCGATGTAAATGATGTTTTAAAACACCAGCTGGAAGACAGCATCCGTAAAGAATTTCAACAAAAAGCTACTATTCAAAACCGTGAATTAGAGCTAAAAAACGAACAATTCGAAAAAGCCAAAGCCGAATTTGAAGCCAAGAAAAAGCAGGAAAACGAATTATTTGCTGAACGATTGGAACGTGAAAAAAAGGCTGCTGAAAAAGAAATTGGTGAAAAGCTGAAAACCAAGCTGGAAGAAGAAAACAAAGACCGTTTGTTATTGATGGAAAAAGAACTTTCTGAAAAGTCGGATAAAATTCGTGAACTGAATAAAATGCAGGGCGAAATTGCCAAATTACAGCGTGAAAAACTGGAAATGAAGGACGCAATCGAAGCCGAAGCTCAAAAACAGCTTAACGCCACTTTGGTCCTGGAAAGAGATAAAATCCGTAAGCAGGAAGAAGAAAAAAATGAACTAAAAATAAAAGAATACCAAAAACAATCAGACGACCAAAAAAAGCTGATTGAAGAAATGAAACGCAAACAGGAACAAGGTTCTATGCAATTGCAGGGCGAAGTAATGGAATTAGCAATTGAGGAATGGCTTGCTAATAATTTTCCGTTAGACAGCATCGATGAAGTTAAAAAAGGCGCAAACGGAGCCGATTGTCTTCAGATTGTAAATACCCGCGAACTGCAAAATTGCGGCTCTATTTATTACGAAAGCAAACGAACAAAAGCTTTTCAGCCTTCGTGGATCGAAAAATTTAAAAATGATATCCGAACAAAAAGAGCCAACATCGGCGTTTTGGTTACCGAAGTAATGCCTGCCGGAATGGAAAGAATGGGCATGCGAGACGGCATCTGGATTTGTACCTACGAAGAATTTAAAGGTTTAAGTGCCGTGCTTCGTCAATCTTTGATTCAGGTTAGCCAGGCAGTTCAGGCGCAGGAAAACAAAGGCGATAAAATGTCGATGTTGTACGATTTCTTAACAAGTAATGAATTCCGTTTGCAGATTGAAGGAATTGTCGAAGGCTTCACCCAAATGCAGGGCGATCTGGATGCTGAAAAAAGAGCTATGCAAAGAATCTGGAAACAGCGCGAAAAACAAATCGAAAAAGTAGTGCATAATACCTTAGGAATGTACGGGTCAATTCGCGGTATTGCAGGAAATGCGGTTCAGACCGTGAGAGCTTTAGAACTCGATTTTATCGAAGATGACAATGAAGATCCTAAAGAATTAGAATAGTTTTCGGTATAAATATCAGGAGCTTATTCCAGCTGTACACTATATCTTTTATGGCAAACCCTGCCATAAAAGGATGCCGTTCCCATCTGGGCTACGGCAATTATTACTTTTAAGGTATTCAGAAAATCTCAGAAGTATTCTTTATAAAGTAATTTACCTCATTTTTCATGTAGAATTGTTAAGAAATTTTGCTTTTTATTTTTAGGCAAAAACTCAAGCAATTCTTTTTCAACGCCTTATCACTTTTTTTTCACTAAAAACTTAACATTGGAAAGCTTGTTTTATAATTATCTTTACTTAACTGTAAATTAACAATTTAGTTACATTAAAAAGATAATTCTCATATAAATGCATCTATAACTATGGAAAACAAGACCGAAGAAACAAATCCTGAGAAAATTGATTCTCCAAAAACAGAAAATATTCAGCCTGCAACAGAAAACGAAAATACACCGGAAATAAAAAAGCCTGTCCGCAGAGCTCCGGCTAAAGCAACTCCTGCTAAACCTGCTGCAACGGGTACAGCAAAACCGGCAGCAGTAAAAACTCCTGTAAAACCTACAGCACCTACTAAACCAGCAGCAATAAAAAAAGCTCCTGCAAAAAATATAGTATCACCTACTGTAAAACCAGAAGAAACGGTTGCAAAAACTGCTGTTGCTGAATCAACAGAGCAAACTACCAATGAAACTGCTGCCGCAGAACCTTCAAAAGATAAATCAGATAAAAAGAAGAAAAAAGTGAAAGACAAAGAAAAAGACAAAGCGAAAAAGAAATTAGCAAAGAAAAAAGAAGAAGCTAAAAAAGACAAAAAGAAAGAAAAAGCTAAAAAAGCAAAACTAAAAGCCGCAGCCAAGAAAAAGGAAAAAGCCAAAAAAGCTAAGGAAAAGGCGAAAGCTAAAAAAATAGCAAAAAAGAAAGCGAAGTCTAAAAAGAAGGCAAAAGCTAAAAAGAAAAAATAATATGGAGAAAGGTTTGACTTGAGTAAAGTTGAACCTTTTTTTTGTAGTCATTCAAATCGAATGTCATTTTCACATTATTTATAGCAACATGAACTCTTTATCTTTCTTAAAGCAATATGAATAGGATAATTATAAATAGATTTAGTAAATAATTCAAGTTGCTAGTTTGGATATCATAAAAAAACAAAGCAGAGGTTTAGTAAATTTGTTTTGCGAACCAATAAACCTCACCAATGCTTTGTAAAGACAAAATTATATCAATTTTTTGTTTAATAG
>NZ_JAFEVZ010000020.1 GCF_022802975.1 Flavobacterium pectinovorum | reverse complement strand
GCTCATAAGGGACTTACACCCTCTGGAAAAATAACACGCCATATCTTTGTTTTATAATCTGAAATTTGTATTTTTCAATTTTTATCAAAGACTACGGCGTGTGTCCTGCTCATGCAGGGCACACACAGCCACTACAACGGATTTGGGCATTGGGATTAATGGGAAGATAGTTTTGTATTTGGAATGATTTGGCAAATCCGAAAATAGGGCTTAATTTAGTCCCAAACCCGCTGTAGTGCCAAAACGTTAGCAGTAATGTTAACCTAATAATTCGATTAACAAATCAACTCTAATTCGTTGCGTTTGGTATTCTCTAAATAAATCGTCTTGCCATTTATCTTCATGTTTTGAAGTTGAAAATCTTTCTTCAAACTGTCTATGGCAAATTTTATTTAACTCTAAAAGTTCTTCTTTTAATTTCAATAATAAATCTTCTTTTTCCATTTTGTTATAAATTAAAACACTACTGCTAACATATGATAATGGCTATTTGCAGACGTTCTGCTCTCCGAGACAACTTATGTAGTGGCAAACAGCCACTAGCATCAGCCGTTATGCCTCAGTTCAACAGAACTAAGGCTGAAAAAATAAATAATAACATTAAAAAACAAAACTATGAACGAAGAACAAGCCGAAAGAATGTTGAACTTATTAATTGAAATAAGTGGAAAACTTACCGACATTTCAAACCAAATATCTTCAGAATATGAAGTAAGTACTATATCTGAAAAATTAGATAGTGCTGTTTCAGCATTAAACTCAATAGACATAAATACAGCTAGCTAATTTTAGTATTGCTTGCTACACGACTTTGCAAACGCCTTATAATTTCGCTGAAATCTTTAAGAGTTGATCCTTTTAGGATATTCATAATTTCGTTTGTTTTTTTGACAATCTCATTGTCTTGTGTTTTTGAATCTGACATAATAATTTAATTTTTAATTTATAAACAATGAAAATAACTGTAAGAGAATTGATTGAACGATTAAAAGTAGAAGACCAAGATTTGGAAGTTTACTTTGGCGGACTTGAATTTTATAGACTAAAAGACCGTGGTGGAGTTTTACAAGTTGAATTTAATCAGTCAGTTTATCCAGATGAAGAAGGTTTCGTGGTGGTTGAAAACCATTTAGAACGGAGACAATCCAAACCTGAATAACTTAATTTGTTTCAGGACGATATTGTTCTTTTACTTTACCGTTTTCAAATCGAGATAGAAAATATTTCCCGTCTTCAACTTTAATTATAATTTCTTGATTTTCTAAAATCATAATAATTAATTTTTAATTGTGTTTCTGACTTAAAAACGGTGCAGAAACTAAACCGAAGTATTATAAATAAAGAACCGAAGGCATAATCGAGTAGACGGCTCCGTCTCAAATAGAACGGAGTGCGCCTCTCACACCACCGAGCGTACGGGTCACGTACTCGGCGGTTCGCAAAGTGATGGGTTAAGTTCGATGTAAACATCCATTAAAGATTGATAGCCTCTTTGTTTTAGGCGTTTCAGGGTAATGGTGGTATTCAAAATCGGACTCTGTGCAATTGCCCACCCGCCTTTCCTTGTTCGACTAAAAGCATAGGCATGGTCTTGGTCAACCCCCAGTCGTATGAGATTCTTTCTCTTTCGTTCGGGTTTCTTCCAATCGTGCCAAATACAATAACGAAGTCGGTTTCTGAACCAGCCGTCCAAATCACGCAGTTTGCCCATAATACTCGCTCCCCGAAAATAGTTTATCCCCTCTGGTGCTCGTTTGCAACGAGTACCTACATAAATTAAAAGATATATTGTAGCGTTTGTAACGCGGCTATTAAAACAAAAGTTTCTTATAAACCTTATTGTAGGCAATCTATCTGAAAAGCTGCGTTGCAAACGCTTTATCCTATTTTCATAAATAATTAGGTACTCGTTACAAACGAGCACCAGAGGAGACTGGCGTTATGTGAGATTCCAAAAAAATTAGTAATAATTTGAAAAGTTACCATATTTTGGTAACTTAGCTAAAAAAATTATGGGACGAAATACTTCTATATCGCTTGGTAATCATTTCGAAAGTTTTATTGAACACAGTGTAAATGATGGAAGATTCAATAACGCAAGTGAAGTTATCAGAGCCGGTCTTCGTCTTTTAGAAGATGAAGAAAATAAAATTGTAGCGTTAAGAAAAGCAATCAATGATGGAATTGAAAGTGGACGTGCAGTTGATTTTGATGCAAAAAAATATCTTGATGTTTTAAAAGCAAGAAAAAAATCAAATGGCTAAGTATTATTTTACAAACAAAGCTGTTGATGACTTATCTGAAATTTGGGATTATACAATCGAAACGTGGTCTGAAATGCAAGCTGAAAAGTATTATGATTTACTTTTTGCATCATGCAATGATTTAGCAAATAATCCAGAACTTGGTAGAAACTATGATATCGTAACGAAAGGAATATTAGGTTTTAAATCAGGTGAACATATTATCTTCTACACAATTATATCTAAGAACGAAATAGAAATCGCAAGAATTCTTCATGGAATGATGGATTTAAAAAGCAGACTATAAGAAACCTCACACAACATAGATACTACAACGGATTTGGGCAATTAACTTAATGAAAAAATGTTTTTTTTTTGTAGCAACCATAAAATCAGACTATTAAAAAACAAAATTGACCTCTTGAGAATTTTATCTTTGAGATTTTTCTCAGGCAGCCCTCACAATACCTTATAAATTTAAAGAGTTTTTTTTCACAGACTAACGTTACCAGAAAGGGCAAAACGCGTATCATGAACCCCAATAAAACAAGAAAATTTAATCATTAATATAATATTTTCATCCATTTAAAGTATTTTTGTAATAGACTTAAATTGGAGCTAAATCTATATGAAAAATATTGACAAAAATAGTTTAGAAAATGCATATCGATTGTTTGAATCGAACGACATTGAAAAAATAGAAATCGGCACCACAAAAGGTCTCAAAGAAATACACCGCTATCTATTTCAGGGTTTATATGATTTTTCTGGAGAAATAAGAAAACTCAATATTTCTAAAGGTGGATTTAGATTTGCAAACGCTTTATATCTCAATGAAATTTTAGTGAAGATCGAGCAAATGCCAGAAAATAATTTTCATGAAATTATTGCTAAATATGTCGAGATGAATATTGCTCATCCTTTTATGGAAGGTAACGGAAGATCTATGAGAATTTGGCTGGATATGATTTTAAAAAACAGACTCAAGAAAGTTGTAAATTGGCAACTCGTTGACAAAACACTTTATTTACAATCAATGGAGAGAAGTCCCATTAATGATTTGGAATTACGGACTTTATTACAAGAAAATCTAACTAACGATATTAACAATAGGGAAATTATCTTCAAAGGAATTGAACAGTCCTATTATTATGAAGGCTACGAAAAAGATGAAGAATAAAATCTTTAGAAAAAAGGCCTTCTGATAACAGTTTCGTAAACTAAATCTACTTCGTGAATGGGAAATGTTTGCCCCCACTGGCGCGAGCTTCCCGCTCGTGTATTCTTTCCTACAATAATATCTATATTACAGCATTGTGTGCACGAGCGGGACGCTCGCGCCAGCCTGGCACTGATTGCAGCAGCCTTGTTAGACTGACTATATTTTAACGAATCTGTAATAATGTATTTTTGATTTATTCTGGTAAATAATGCACTATGTTTTTTTATTTATAAAATACAAAACCACAACTTTTTAGGGTTGTGGTTTTTGCTCTTGTTTATTGGCATAAGCCTAAGATGTCGCCTAGCTCAATGGTATCTATTTCTCGTACTACTAGTGGAAATTGTGTTTGTAGTTGATTTTAATAAAGTCAATACCAATGTGTACAGGCTTTTATTGTACAGGTAATGTACTTACAAAACAACTAATAAGTTTATTTCCCTGGCCATCAAAAGTTTCAATGCCATATGCCTCACGTGTACAACTGTAAGACGGTGCATCTAAATAATCTCCATTTGCAAGAAAATAAGGTAGGTATATATTATAATAAATAACCATCATCATCGATAGTTACATAAGCGCTTGTACTCTCAGCTTTAATTTCTATATAATCATTGTCATAGTCAAATTCACGTCCCAAGTCGTACACAAGATCTGTACCTGTTTGTAGATTTCCTATAAAAATTGGTGATCCACCATTTATGATAATACTTACTGATACATTGCCATATGTAACATCGCCATTAATAACATATTTTTGTTGAGCGTTTGTTGTACAAGCAACAGTTAAAAGTAAAAAACAAATAATTTTTTTCATAATAATTAAGGTTTTTAAGGGTTGTTAGATTGTAAGATTTGTAAAACGAATTTATATTATTATTAAGTAGTTTAATTATTTTTATGTTTTTATTAACAAAATTTATCCTATTACTTATAAATCAAACATCCTAACCCGTAGTGCTGGCGCAAGCGTCCCGCTCGTGAACACAATCAACAAAAAACTAAAAACCCTTTCAGATTTAAACTCTGAAAGGGTTCTTTTTAGAATCAATAACAATTCTATTATACTTTTTGGATTATTAAAACCAAAAATTAATTGACTGTTGCGGTATTTGTAGTGGCTTTGGTAGTCCGACGAGCCAATATATCCGAGTAATATTTTCGGGTGGTATTAATCAAAGTTAGCGCACGGTTGTACTGCTCAGAATCCAGTGCCTTAGAGAGACTCAACACATAATTGGTCATATCTGAGTATATTTTGTTTATTTCCTGACGAAGAAGTTTGATGTCAAAAACCTCTTTATTGGCTTTTTCATGAGTGCGTCCTGAAAAAAGCAGTTTAAATTGGTCGTTGGCAGTTTTAAGACGCTCTGCAAAAGGCAGCATCTTCAAAACATTGAGGTGCTGATTGTATTTTGGGATGCTCAAATCAGTAAGAAGTTTGTCTATGCCATTGGTCTCCTCAACAAAATTCCAATTTTGAATTCCTTTGTAATTGTAAAACAAATTGGTAAGGCTTGAAAAAGCTTCCAACTCATTTGGCTGCTCTGAAAGTTCAAAAACTTTAAGTATGCGAAACAAAGCCGTAACAGCATTATCCCTCTGCTTGTCTGCCTCAACAATTTTAGCAGTCTCATCACTTTTGGTTGTCTGAAGTTGGGCTTTATCATAATCAACAGATTTAGTCTCTAAAATGGTCAGATAATTTACCAAAACTTCATCTGTTATCGTAATACCTTCCATGTTTCCCAGCCCTTCACAGCTACTTTTCAAAAGTTGTCCAAATTCCAAATTTGATAGGCGGGTTAGACTTAAGTTTTCCAATTTTTTCATTATTTTATTTTTATAGTTAAGTTATAAATGTAGTAAAAAAACTATAAAAATAAATTCAACCATTAAATAATTGTAGTATTTTACTTTTTAAAAAGAATATTTCATACTATTTGAGCAGCATTTGAGGCAAACTGAGTGTAATTATGTGTAAAAGCACTGCGTCTGAAGTAAACTCAATTCAATTGATACTAAAAGCGTTGCTGCTGAAGTAAACTCAATTCAATTGATACTAAAAGCGCTGCGTCTGAAGTAAACTCAATTCAATTGATGCTAAAAGCGCTGCGTCTGAAGCAAACTGAACTCAATTTGCTGGCGCGAGCGTCCCGCTCGTGCATTCGTTCCTAAATAATATCTATTTACAGCATTATGCGCAAGAGCGGGACGCTAGCGCACAATGTCATTAAGCTAAGGATTAAATGATAAAATGATTACTGATTTTTGATTAACGATTTTTAATTTCAGATGTAAAAACCTTTTAAAATCAAAAATCTAAATATTTAGCCAAACCAAATCTGAAATCAAAAATCGTTAATCCTCAATCTAAAATCTCTTAACTTAATGACATTGCGCTAGCGCATCAATATCTATATATTTAAAAGATAATGGTTCGACAGATAATCAACATTATTTGTGGACCGAATCACAAGTAAGTAAAATCCCCGATATTTCAATCAGGGAATTAAAAACTTTTCATTGGTTATTAAACCTACAGAATATTAGACGAAATATCTTATATTTGTTATTACTTCGAAATATTTTTTATCGATTTTATCACTAAATTTCTTTTAGAGATATTACGAAATATAAAACCAAAACATACATGAAACTAATCATTACAACTCTGCTTCTAATTTTTAATCTGACTTTAATCGCCCAATCAAACCAATTTGCAGGCGATTACAGTCGTTCACTTAGTAACACTGATGGAAAACATAGAATCGAATACAAACTGACTTTAAATCAGGATGGAACCTTTTTATTTCATTCGTATTCGAAAATGCAGGGCGGAGTTCCGCCTGAAGTAAATAAATACGGAAAAGGAAAATGGAGTGCAAAAAACAATCTGGTTCACTTTTTATCCAATAAAAACGAAGACTTTGATACAAAATATACGTTAGATTTTAATAACTCTACAGCGAGATTTATCACTAAAAACCCGAGAGATAAAAATGATAAAATAGCACCAACAAAACTTCAGTTTTTAGAGTCAGGAATTTTCTGGATACAAAAAATTGATGTTTTTAAACTGTAAATCTGCCTTTCAAGGATAGTCCTGATTTGTAATCAAAAGCTTTGACAAATAAAAACTCATACAATAAAATCATTGACAACTGGATCAAAGCCAGAAATAGTGCTATTGTAAACAAACCTGTTGTAGATTTTGCTGATTATATAAATTCAGAAGGAACAATTTTAGACATTGGCTGCGGAACCGGATTGCCAATAGCAAAATATCTTTCTGACCGAAATTTTTCCATTACAGGAATAGATCAATCGGCTAAAATGATCAAAACAGCCAAATCTGTCGGGATTAAAAACTCAGTCTTTTCTACCTGCGATTTTTTTGATTTTGAATCAGATGAAAAATTTAACGGAATTATAGCCTGGGATTCACTTTTCCATTTTCCAAAAGAGCGACAAGAAGAAATTTACAGCAAAGTGTATCGCTTATTAGCTCCCGAAGGTTATTTTCTTTTTACCCATGGAAAAGAAGAAGACGAACATTTTGGCAGTATGTTTGGAGTACAATTTTATTACAGCTGTCTGTCTAAAAATTTTGTTCTTGACTTAATGAAAAAAATTGGCTTTGATATAATATATTCAATTGAAAATTTCATCGAAGAAAAAGACGAACGGGACTGGGTTGTGCTCGTTAAAAAAAAATAAAAACTTTGCTGCAAATGCAGAATTTAAACTAACATTAAGTCTTTAAGCAATGAAAAATCAAAAGAATCAAAAAACATTCTCAGACATTTTTGGAGACCCAAATGTTTTCGAAAGAGAAAAGTATAAATATTACATACAAAACAATGATTCGGCATTAGACCTAAAAGAAAAAACAAGAAAGATTGTTACTGAAAAAAGTCTGGGTTCTGTTATGAATGATACAAAATGGTTAAAACTTCAAAATGCAATAGAAAAATTACCATTTGCTCCTCCTTACATTGAAAAACTAATATTTGAAGATAAAACTTTTGAAGAAGTACAAATAAGCGACAACCCTGATTGGTTGGGTGATTGGAGTCCGTTTTATCAGGAAGGCATGAGTTTGTTTTTTGCGATTGAATACATCAAGGTAAGACCCCGTTATGCTGAGCACCAAGGCAGACTAACTGTTCCAAAAGTAATTGACGAAACAAAAGAATTTATACAACTTTTAAAAGAATTATACATCCCTTATGAAGAAGATAATGGGACTTTTATAATTTATGGATACAAATAATGACCTGTCACTTTGATAAGAAGGAAAAAGAAACGTTTAAAAAGTCTAAATTGTCTAGTTACTATTTATATCGTCTTCTCTTTGATTATTATTAAACTATAACAGCACAATCAACCTTTTTTTCTTCAATTATCTTCAAATCAATTATTTTTTGAGCAACATCTCCCCTTTCAAATAAGCGAATGAATTTGAAAACAGCACTTACAAAATAGCCCGGATTTGAAACTAATCGGGCGATTTCTGTAATTCTTTTATCTCTTACCTGTGTACAGGCATCACGTTGATTTTCAGGAGTAGATACAAATTCATTGGCAAATTTCCAGGCTCCGTCTCTGGCGGTTTTCATACTAAAATCAATAAAAAAATTATCAATTTTACCTGTCAATTTTAATATAATGGTAAGCGTTGGCCAAATCTTGATTAAACATTTCTCAACATGCTCTACCAGATTACTAAGAATGATATTGATTTGATTAAAATCTGATTCTAAATCCTGAATGTTTTCTACCGTACTTACTTCTGCTGAAGCAATTCCTAAATCGAGGTTTACATGTGCATTAATTCCGAGCAGTAAATGCTGAAGTACTATTGGCCAAAAACTTTCTGCCTGCTGAAAGGAGAATTCCCAACATTCTGATGCTTTTTCTTTGGCTTTGTATTGATAATATGCCTTCAAATACCGATTGGCAAAAACGACATCCAGCCTTTCCATGCGCTCTCCGTCCTGAAAAGCACCATTTTGAATTCCTTCCTTGATTTTTACAGTAACTTCACGATACAACATCGTGAACAAACCTATTGCACTTTGCTCCAGTTTGGATGTTTCAATTATTTCATCCAGTAAAAGAATAACTTCATCTATAGTAGCGGCTTGTTTTATATTCATTTCCAGTAGATTATAATTAAATTAACAAAAGCGAATATAATTATTTTAAATTTTCAGAAAAAATTATTTAAAGTAATTATCTTGTTATTTTTAACTCTAAAACTAATATATCCCTCCATTTCTTCATCTCATTTCAATTCTAAAAAATACACCAAAAGGAGTATTCTTCTTAGTTATGAATTATCTATATTTACGTATTAATTTAATTATGAACCTAATAAACGCCTTAATTATGAAAACAAAACTACTCTTCACTTTTTTATTCATTGCAATTTTTTCCACTTCTTACTCACAACAAGAAGCGACTGACTATCTGTCAAATTTAGAAGAGCCATCAGGAATGGTTAACAAAGGAAACATATTGTATGTACAAGGGCTTAAAAAATTATACGAAATCAATACCGCTTCTGGTTCTCCAACTGCTAATGTAATTTATACTGCTGAAACAAATTACTACATGAGCAACCTTACCATTAGTGGCAATATTATTTATATTTCAGAAGAAAATTATGATGAAGATTTTGACACCTCCTCAGGCTGCAGAATTATTGCTCTTGACACCAATAATCCCGGAGCACCTCTAAACGTGATTTACACGACTACAAATTACGTTTCGGCATTGGCGATTACAGGATCTAACCTCTATTTTGCATCTGAGACTACTCCTGATGCAAATGATAAATTTACGGTTCAGGTAAAAAAAATCAATATCACAAATTTGGCGGTAGAGACTGTTGTAAGCAACTTATGCGAAGATGAAGCTGCAAATGATATGGCTTTTCATAATAATAATTTATTAATCTCTGTTGGTAATCTTCAAACGGTTTTTGGATTTGATACTACAGAAACTGTAATCTCAGTATCTCAATATATGACTAATCTCAATTTTAATAAAGGCTTATTTGTAAACGGTAATAACGTATTTATTGCTGAAGGTAACCGTATTGGAACAAAACCACTTAACGTGCAGGCTTCATTAACTTATGTTGCTCAAAACACATTTTATAAGGATAATATCAATGGACTCTTTAATGCTAACTTTAGAGATGTCGTTTTAATTGGAGACAAATTGTATATGACTTTATTAAACCAGGGTAAAGTTGTTACCGTGCAGGATCCTGCTTTATCTAAAGACAAATTCAATCAGGATTTAAAAGCCGTTTCTATTTCTAATTCAAAAACGTCACTTATTGTTTCCGGATTAGAAAGTAATCATAATGCAACAGTATATAATCTTGCAGGACAATTAATCGCTACAAAAAAACTTTCTGCAGGTGAAAACTCAATAGATTTAAGTACCTTTAGTAATGGTGTTTATGTGTTACAATTAGACAATCAAAAGACGTTTAAATTTATTAAATAGACTTCTAATCCATGACACATGGATGCAATATAACTCACAAAAAAGCTGCAGAAATTAAATTCTTGCAGCTTTTTTATTTTGCTATAAAGCCAATATGCAAACTTCAGCATTTTGTGATAAATTTGAATTTCATTCAGTAATTGAAACACAAGTATTAAAATATGAATAATATTTGGTTTACTTTTGAGAAAAACAAAGCCATTTCATACAAGTCATTGAGGAATATCAGGCAAACAAGACATACTGACTTCAAGCTAACAACCTAACAAACATTTAGATAATTTTATTGTCTATTGCAAAAGCCAAAGCTTCTGTAAAATTTTTGACTTCGAAAATTTCGAAAATTTTTCTTCTATAATATTTTACGGTATCCGGTGAAACAAACATCTTTTCCGCAATCTGATTTATTGTTAAACCTTGGGCATATAAAAGAAGTATTTCCAATTCTTTTTCTTTGAGTTTTAGCCTTTCTTTCGAAATCCAGACTTTGGTTGACAAATTCAATTCCCATAAAAAAGAAGAACCTTGCTTACTTATGGTTGCATTTCCGGCCTTTTTATTATGCGAAATAGACACAATACACAATGATTTCCAAACAGTTCCTTTTTCGTTTAGAAAAAGTGGTGTTAATTTATGATTAATAAGAATAGGTTTGTCATGCTTCCCTTTTAAATGAAAATCATACGAAATACTGTATAATTTTCGTTCCTCATCATTTGGTAATTTATCATAAAAATCAAATCCGGCATTGTTAATTACAGTTAATAATTCTAAATCTTCTTTAGGAACATTATTGAAATAGAATTCATACCCCATTTCAAGTACTTCTTCAGAAGAATAGCCACATAAGAATAACGGATTGTTTGAAACATACTCAAACTTCATTCCTTCATAATCAATAATATAAACGCTTTGATATGTGATTTTCGCAAATGCTTTTACCACTTCCAAATAATTACCCAGCTGAAATTTATCAGCTTCTGATATTGCATTAATTCTATTTCTGTTAAGCAATGAGTACTTTTCGTTTTCCATCCCTTAAAAATACTAAAAACTACACAAAAGTGTAAACTAAAATTAAAAATCATTGCTTTTTTTTGTATAGAAATTTAACTTTTTATTATGAAGAAAAAACCTTTATCCGAGTCCAGTTTGGAAGAGTTGCTTAAGAATAAAAAAATAATACAAGTAACTATAATTAGCTTTGGAATTTTATTTGCTATTTCTTCTATTATCATGATAGCTATATCAAAATACACCTTGCTTTTTACTTTTTTACCAATTGTGCTTGGTGTAGGAGTTGCCGTTTATAGTGGTGTTAGTGAAATAAATTCTGAAATTAAGAAGCGTAATTCTTAAAACAGCTAATTGATAATTCACTATTTTAATCATTTAGTGCCTTAAGATCATAATTCATTTTAGATCATAAAATAATGACTCCATCATCACAAAATATTGTTTAACTACAATAATACAGCCAGTGTATTTTTTACAGCAACAACCGCAAATAAATGAATCAGAAAAATCATTAGACTACAATGAACTGCAAAAACTGTGCAAGCGAAGTAAATCAAAACTTTTGTCCAAACTGTGGATATCCAGCAAAACTGAAAAGAATTGACGGACATTATATTGCTCACGAAATTGAACATGTTTTACATTTTGAACGTGGAATTTTATTTACTGTTAAAGAACTTTTTATAAATCCGGGACAAAATATTAGAAGTTATATTTCTGAAAACAGAAGCCGTCTTGTAAAACCGGTAATTTTTATAATTATAACATCTTTAATTTACACACTTATCAGTCATTTTTTTCATATTGAAGATGAATATGTAAAATATGAAGGGCTAGAAAAATCTGCCTTTGTGAAAATTTTAGGGTGGTTTAAGGCAAATTATGGCTATATGAATATTTTGACGGGAATGTTTATTGCGATTTGGCTAAAACTATTCTTTAAAAAATATAACTATAACTTTTTTGAATTGCTTATAATGTTATGTTTCGTACTGGGTATTTCAATGCTTATTTTTGCTTTTTTTGCTATATTTGAAGGAATTTTACACATCAAATTATTAAACATTGCAGGAATGTTTAGTCTGGTTTATCTAATTTGGGCGACAGGTAATTTCTTTAAAAAGAATAAGATCATTAACTATTTCAAGGCATTAGTTTGCTATTTATTGGGAATGATAACCTTCTTTATTTTAACATTTGCAATAGGAATTACAATTGATATAATAACAAAACCTTAAAATATGGAAAATAATAAAATCCCATCGTTTATTTTTGGTGTAATAGCAGTCATTTTAGGATGGACATTGTTAAAACATTTTGATTTTGAAAATATAAGATTTCAAAAACCCTGGTTAGACTCACTATATCTAATAATTTTTATATTTTCAATTTATGCTCTGATAAAAAACTACAAGAATCGAATTAAAAAATAAAAACTGCATTTATTTTGCATTTTGCCAAAAATCATAAACTTAAAATTTCATTTCAATTCCAATTTCTAAATCCTTAATTTCGCTTTCAAATAAAAAGAGAAAATGAAGGTCTGTATTGCCGAAAAGCCTAGTGTAGCAAGAGAAATTGCCTCCGTTTTGGGAGCAAACAATAAGCACGACGGCTATTACGAAGGCAACGGTTATGCCGTGACCTACACTTTTGGACATTTATGTACTTTAAAAGAACCCAACGATTACAAACCACACTGGAAAAGCTGGGATTTGAATAACCTTCCTATGCTTCCTGAAAAATTCGAAACCAAAGTGGTTCAGAATTCCGGAATCGAAAAGCAATTTAAAATCATAAAAAGTTTATTTGACAAAGCCGAATTGGTGATTAACTGCGGGGATGCCGGACAGGAAGGAGAACTCATTCAGCGCTGGGTAATGAACGAAGCACATTACAAAGGCGAAGTACAACGCTTATGGATTTCATCTCTAACCACCGAAGCCATAAAAGAAGGTTTTGAAAACTTAAAACCATCTGCCAACTACGATAATTTATTCTATGCCGGGTTTTCCAGAGCGATTGGCGACTGGCTGCTGGGTATGAATGCCACACGTTTGTACACCGTAAAACATGGCGGTTACAAACAAGTATTATCTATCGGCCGTGTGCAAACTCCAACTTTAGCAATGGTAGTGGATCGTTTTAAAGAAATTGAGAATTTTAAACCTCAACCTTATTGGGAATTACAGACGTTATATCGGGAAACACTTTTTAGTTATGAAGAAGGACGCTTTCTGAATAAAGAAGACGGTGAAATTTTGGCGAATAAGGTCAAAGAAAGTGAATTCGAAATTGTTTCAATTGATAAAAAAAACGGAAACGAATATGCCCCAAAACTGTTTGATTTGACTGGCTTACAGGTTTATTGTAATACTAAATTTGGATTTTCGGCAGATGAAACACTTAAAATTGCCCAAAGTTTGTATGAGCAAAAAGTAGTTACTTATCCCAGAGTTGATACAACTTTCTTACCAGGTGATATCTATCCGAAAGTACCCGGGATTTTGCAAAAACTAACAAATTACAGTCATTTAACGGAACCGCTTTTAGGAAAAAAAATCAAAAAATCCCCAAAGGTTTTTAATGATAAAAAAGTAACCGATCACCATGCCATTATTCCAACCGGAATAGAAATCAACCTTCCTTTCAATCAACAACAGGTTTATGATATTATTGTAAAACGTTTTATTGCCGTTTTTTATGATGATTGTCTGGTAGCCAATACCACTGTAATTGGAAAAGCTGCTGACGTAATGTTTAAAACCACCGGAAAAGAAATCTTAAAAAAAGGTTTTCGGGTTGTTTTTGAAGATCCGAATGCCAAAGAAAAAGAAGCTGATATATTACCGGGTTTTGTTGTGGGAGAGAAAGGCCCCCACGAACCTTCATTTTTAGAAAAGGAAACCAAACCACCCAATCAGTTTACAGAAGCAACTTTATTACGTGCCATGGAAACCGCAGGAAAACAAGTCGATGACGAAGATTTGCGGGAACTGATGAAAGAAAACGGTATTGGTCGTCCGTCAACACGGGCGAACATTATTGAAACGCTTTTTAAACGTCAGTATATTATTCGAAATAAAAAACAAGTTTTACCAACACCAACCGGAATACAGCTTATTGAAACGATTCAGAATGAATTAATCAAATCAGCTGAATTGACTGGTTCCTGGGAAAAACAATTAAAGGACATCGAAAAAGGTACTTTTACCGCCGGAGCCTTTATCAAAAACATGAAAAGAATGGTCGAAGCTTTGGTTATTGAAGTACGAAGTGAAACCAGACATGCTAATATATCTCACGCAGCAACGATTCAGAAACCTGCCGTAAAAACAGAAAAAGAGAAAAAGAAAGCTTCCGGGATTTCGGAAGAAACATGTCCGAAATGCCAAAAAGGAAAATTAATTAAAGGAAAGTCAGCTTTTGGATGCAGTGAGTACAAATCGGGCTGCAATTTTGTATTGCCTTTTGTTTTTCATGATAAAAAGATTACTGAAATCCAATATTTACGTTTAGTCCAAAAAGGTTCAACTGTCAATATAAAAGGCTTTAAAACTGAAGATGGTACAGTTGAAGGTTTGATTCGTTTTGAAGAAAACTACAAACTGAAGTTAGAGCCTAAGAAAACCGAGAAAAAAACCGGGGTAAAAGAAAACTCAGATTCTTTAACCTGTCCTAAATGTAAAAAAGGAAATATTCTAAAAGGTAAAACCGCTTATGGTTGTTCAGAATACAAATCAAACTGTGATTTTAAAGTAACTTTTGACGAAGTAAGAACAAAACTGGAGAATCAAAAACCTACAAAAGAATTGGTTTATTCGATTTTATGCAGTGAAAAGTGAGAAATGTGAAATGTGAAATGTCAGATGTTAAGGAATACACATTTCACATTTCACATTTCACATTTCACATTTCTCATTTCACATTTCTCATTTCACATTTCACAAATAAACAATTCTTTTTCATACTTTAGTAACTCAATACAAAATCAAAAACTTACAAATATGTTTCAAAAAATTACACTTATCGCTCTTATTATAACTTTCGTTTCCTGCCAGAAAAAAGAAACCGTTGAAAAAGACAAAATCAAAAAAGCAGACTGGCTAATCGGAAACTGGGAAAATATTTCCCCCGATGGTGTTTTAACCGAAAACTGGGAAAAAGTAAACGACAGTACTTTTAGTGCTGCTTCTTATTTTATCAAAGGAAAAGATACTATTCATTCTGAAAACATCGTTTTAGCTCAATTAGGCGAAACATTAACCTATAAAGCAACCGTAAAAGGTCAAAATAATGACAAACCGGTTTCTTTTCCTTCTATTTCGGAATCAGATAAACAATTGGTTTTTGAGAACCCGAAACACGATTATCCTCAAAAAATCACTTATACAAAAGGAGCAAATAACACTTTAACGGCTGAGATTACAGGGAAATTGAATGGTAAGCAGACTACGGAAAGGTTTATTATGACTAAGAAGTAATTGCTGCTTTTTGTAAAAAAGTAAAATATTAGTAAAGTAACCCGTTGTGTGTAATTAGTTTTTGATGATAATTTTTCGTCAGTTCGAGTGATTTTCGATAGAAAATTGTATCGAGAACAGAAAAATTATCATCAAAAACGGTTCTCGATACTTTTTTTGTTCCGTTTCTCTACACAAAAAACACTCGAACTGACGTTTTTAATAATTACAACCAACGAGTTTAAGTACTTTAAAGCTTATAAAACTCAATGTCATCCTGAGCGGTGTCGAAGGCTTTTGAAAACGAAAGGGCTTCGACTAAGTTTATCCTGTATGAAGCCAAAGTGGCTCAGCCTGACACTTAAACTTTAATTATACCCAACTCTTTAAAATAATAAAATCTACTTCCCTAATTATAAAATTAATCTTTGAAAAATTACGTTTATATTGAAAAAGCTTCTTCAATTAAGTTTATAATTGGAAATTTATTATTTATACTCAGTTTTTTTATAATAATTTCCATCAATAAAAGCAATGCACCAATTCTTTTATTAGTCTCTTTACTAACAACTTACTGGGGAATTTTCTTCATTTCATCAGAAGGTTTAGAAATTGATTTTCAAAATAAAAAATTCAGAAAATTATTTGCTGTTTATGGATTCCGAATAAGTTTAACATGGACTTTTTTTCCTGAAATACAATATATTGCTTTAGTAGAAACCACCGTTAAGCAAACTTTTGGAGGGCGGGGATTTAAATCGAGTGCAACCACAACTATAACGGAGAAGACAATCAAAATAAATGTTTTCGACTGTAACGAAAAATATTTCACCTTGTATTTTGCAAATGATAGAAATTCAGCTTTAGAAATTGCATCAAAAATTGAGGATGCTTTTAAAATTGAAGTTCTGACAAATTTTTAAAATAAGAATAAAAAGGAAAAGATAACACACACTGCCAAAACTTAGAATCTCAGCAACTCAGCAACTTTAAAAAAAACCTACTCATTCTCTCCTATCTTATCGACCATAAAAATCATTAAAATACCCAAAAGAGCCATAATTAAAAAAGCCCATTTCATACTCAGGTATTCTGAAATAAAGCCCACCATTGGCGGAACCAGTAAAAAACCAAGATAACCAATTGTAGATATAGAAGTTATGGCAGAACCACTGTTTAATTTAGAAGATCTTCCTGCAATACTAAATACTAAAGGAACCACACAGGAAACTCCAAAACCAATTAAAACATAACCAAAAATTGTTGGATAAGCATACGGCAGGATAAAACAAATGGCAAAACCTGCTGTAATTAATATACCACTATAAAGCAGAATTTTTTTAATACCAAATTTCATTACTCCATAATCTCCAAATATACGTCCTAAAGTTACTGCCGTTGCAAAAAACACAAATGCAGCACTGGTTAATTTTGGAGAAGCTTTCAAAATATTTTCAAAATAAATACCGCTCCAGTCATACATGGTGTTTTCACAAGCCATTGAAACAAAACAAATTACAGCAAATTTTATCAGGTTTTTTTCCGGCATTGCAAAGAATTTCTTTTTAACAGGAACAGGTTCATTATGAATACTCAATGGATAAAAGCAAGCCGTAAGTGCCAGCATAAAAACACTTACCCCTAATAAATGATGGGAAGGCGCAATACGTTGTGTTACCATTACATAGCCCAGACCGGCTCCTGCAAAAACAGCCATGCTCCAAACAGCGTGAAAACGGGTTATGATTGAATTTGGATATAATTTCTGAACTTCAAGAGATTGCGCATTAATCGATAAATTAAAAATATTACGCGAAGCACCAAAAATTAAAAGTACAATAACCAATTGCCACACAAAAGCTACTAACCCCGGTAAGGACAGTACAATATTAAACATGATAGCTCCTAAAAGCATGATATAGCGACTGCTGTGTTTGTTTAGTAATTTTCCGGTAAAAGGCATTGTCAGCATTAATCCAATCGGGAATGCGAATAAAACAGCTCCAAACTGGGCTTCAGATAAATGTAGCTGTGCCTGAATATGCGGAATACGGGATACCCATGAAGAATATCCAAAACCTGAGAGGAAAAAAAACACAGTATTGGCTAATCTATATCCTTTGGGAGTATTCTGTATTTTTTTAAAAAAGGGAATGATCATTAAGTCTTGTCAATTTAATTTGACTGCAAAATTAGGGTTTTTAAAAGCAACTTCCCTTTTTAAACTTTTCTAAAATTCTTTAAAACAGCAAAACAATTAAATGCTTAATATTTTATAATAAAAAATATACTTAATATAATTTTTCTCCCTTTTTAATAAATACCAACAAATTATATACAATCAGTCTAAATAATATTTGTTAAAGAAGTATTAATTTCTACATTTGCCTTGTTTTTATTTATTCTAAATAAATGTAATTAATTAACCAAATTTAAATGACAATGAATTACCAAAATCTGAAGACATTACGTTTTCTACTTTCTATCAGTGTGCTATTTTCAGCTTTCAGCATTTTTGCTCAACAAAACAACGGAAAAATTAAAGGAGTAATCATAACCTCTGACGGAGATGCCGCTGCAGGCGTAAATGTTATTCTTAAAAACTCTAAATATGGCACAATCTCTAATGAAGATGGTGTTTTTGAATTCAACAGAGTAAAAGCAAATACTTATACTTTACAGGTTTCATTGACCGGTTACGAAACTTTAGAACAGGAAGTGAGTGTTTCCGAAAATGAAACAACATCATTAGAACTGCAATTAAAAGTTTCTAATAAAGAATTACAGGAAGTTGTAGTAAGCGGTAAAAAAAGCATCTTATCCAAAAAGACCGATTACGTAGCCCGAATGCCAATATCAAATCTTGAAAACCCACAGGTTTACAGTGTAATTCATAAAGAGCTTTTATTGGAGCAAGTTGCCGTAAATATTGAGACTGCTATTCGAAACAGTGCCGGTGCTGTACCTGTAAGTTACCCTTCAGGTGGAATTGGTATCGGATTCAGAGGTTTTACCGTTGGAGTTAATGCCCGAAATGGTATGGAAACAGTAACAGGACGTTCCTCAATTGATCTTTCTAATGTAGAACGAATTGAAGTTATGAAAGGACCTTCCGGAACTTTATTCGGTTCATCTGTTTCTTCTTTTGGAGGTGTAGTTAATCTCGTAACCAAAAAACCTTTTAAAACTACCGCATCTGAAGTGTCTTATACAGCAGGAAGTTTTGGTTTAAACCGACTTACTGCCGATGTAAATACGCCTCTGAACAAAGACAAAACAGTTTTGTTTAGAATTAACATGGCTGTTAATAATGAAAAGAGTTTTTTAGATTATGGTTTTAACAAATCACTGGCTATAGCTCCAACCCTTACCTATATAGCAAACGATAAACTTACTTTTAATCTTGATGCCGAATTATATAATTCAAACAACACCAGAAGAACTTATAATACTTATGGTACAACTTCCGGTTTAACCAATCCTGCTGAATTAAAAATAGATTATAAAAAATCTATGTTCCATGATGATAATGATGCTAAAACTTCGGCTACTAAAATTTTTGCAAACGCTGAATATCAAATTTCAGAAAACTGGAAATCAACAACCCTATTTTCTTTTGTAGGAGAAGATGTTGAGCGCAGTTATCAAAGTTATGCTGTCTGGAGTTCTCCAACTCAGGTAGCCCGAAGAGTTGGTTTATGGGGACCTATATATAATAATTACACCAACATACAGGAAAACATTAATGGTCAATTTTCAACATGGATTTTTAAACATAAATTATTAACTGGTGTTAATTACAGATTATTCAGCGGAAATTTCTCTGGAGGCACAACATTTACTCTAGATAATATTGATGTAACAACAAATTTTACCCCAATCAGAAGAAAAGCCGTAGATGCAGGATTAGCATTAACAACATCTCCGGTTGGAGATCAGGAAACTTTTAGCGCCTATGTTTGTGATGTAATCAACTTTACTAACAGATTATCAGCGATGCTAAGTTTACGTTTTGACAATTTTAATCGTGATAAAGCCGGAACTGTAATTGCATTTCACCAAAATGCAATTTCTCCTAAATTAGGACTGGTATACGAAATTGTCAGAGGTCAGGTTTCTGTATTTGGAAATTATATGAACGGCTTTCAAAATGCTGCACCTGTAACTCAGCCTAATGGAGGTCAATTAATTCTCGATCCAATCTATGCAGAGCAATTTGAAGGAGGTATAAAGGCAGAGGCATTCAATAATAAATTAAGTGTTACAGCAAGTTATTATGAAATTAAAATTGATAATGCTACAAGAACATTCATTGTTACGGGCAATGTCTTACCTACATACATACAGGATGTAAAACAAGAAAGCAAAGGGGTAGATTTTGAATTAATTGCAAAACCAATAAACGGATTAAATATTATTGCAGGGTACGCTTATAACGACAATCGTATTTTGAAAGCGACCAATCCTGCCCTTGAGGGAAATAAAGCCGCTAGCTCTCCAGAAAACGTAGTCAATTTTTGGACAACTTATACTTTACAAAATAATTTTAAAGGACTGGGTGCCGGCCTAGGAGCCAATTATGTAGATGACAGTTACTTCACAGTAGATAATACTTTTTACATGCCGTCGTACATGATCTACAATGCCACTCTATTTTATGACCAGCCTAGCTGGAGAGTTGGTTTAAAACTAAACAACATAACCAATAAAAAATATTGGGATATTTGGGGAGCATCACAAGCACCGACAAACCTTCTGGTAAGTTTATCATTAAAATTTTAAACCAAATTACAATAAAAAACATCTCGTTTCTGTGCAAAAACGGGGTGTTTTTTTAATCATAATAACAATTTTATTTAAACTGTTGTAGCATTACTAAACATGACATTTAAAAATTTTATAAAGAAAGTACACTTATGGTTGGGATTAGCTTCAGGTTTAATCGTAATTATACTTGGAATTACAGGCTGCATATATGTTTTTGAAGAAGAACTACGCCCGATAGTTCATGATTATTATTATGTAGATCAGGTACAAAATAAAAGATTCCCCGTTAGTCAATTAATACAAATTGCAAAAGAAGCCAACAAAAGCAATCCCAAACAAACACTTTCAGGATGCAAGGTAATTAATGATGAAAAACGTACCGTAATGATCTGGTTTTTTGAAGAACTTGATAAAGATGCTATTTGGTACTGGAATCGTTATCAGAGTACCTACGTTTATTTAGATCCCTATACAGGAAATGTAAAAAAACTTGAAGAATACAACTTTGAGTTTTTTGTTTTTGTACGAATGCTGCATCAAACACTATGTTTTAACAGTAAAATAGGCGATCCAATTGTAGGAACTGCAACGATAATATTTATTATTTCATTAATTACAGGTCTTATACTCTGGTGGCCAAAAAACAAACAGGCAGCCAAACAACGATTTTGGTTCCGATGGAAAGATACTACTAAATGGAAACGTAAAAATTACGATTTACATAATATCCTAGGGTATTACATGATAATTTTTGCTTTGATTATTGCGCTTACAGGATTAGTCTGGGCTTTTGAATGTTATGATAAAGGAGTGCAATGGGTCTTTAATGGAGGAAAGACTATCGAAAAAGATTCTAAAGTTATTGAATCTGATACTGTTCACTATACCGAAAAAAAACCGGTAGATAAAATTTACAATACCGTAAAACAACTCCAGCCAGAAGCCAAAAGTTACTTTATGTTTATGCCTAAAGCAAATGATTCATTAGGGACTGTTGGAACTTTTATCAAAAATAAAAGCCGTTTTGATGACGTTTCTGTTCAGTTTGACCAATACACCGCAAAAAAACTTAAAACTACGACTTATGAAGACAAAAATAATGGTGAAAAATTTAGATTCATCAATTATGATTTGCACGTAGGAAGTATTTTGGGATTTCCCGGTAAAATACTCGCCTTTATTGCCAGTTTGGTATCAGCGAGTTTACCCGTTACAGGTTTTTTGATTTGGTGGGGAAGAAATAATAAGAAAAAGAAAACAACTGCCTAATTAGATACTAGCGCAATAAGAATAATCATTTTAAAACTAAATAATTAACCAATTAAAATAATATGAATCGTTCTAATAAACAAATTCAAAGTTTTGTATTTATAATTTATTCGTTCTTATTCTTTTCGCTTAGTTCTGTTGCCCAACAGAACAACGGAAAAATAAAAGGAAATATTACTACTTCTGATGGTGAACCTGCAGCCGGTGTAAACATTATCCTTAAAAATTCAAAATATGGAACAATTACAAATGAAGACGGTAATTTTGAGCTAAACCGTATAAAAGCAAACACTTACACCCTGCAAATTTCATTAACGGGTTACGAAACAGCACAACAAGAAGTAATTGTTACCGAAAATGAAACAACCACAATTAATTTACAGTTAAAAGTTTCTAATAAAGAATTACAGGAGATCGTAATAAATACTAAGAAAGCAAATAGATTTGCAGATAGAGAGACCGTTTATGTAGCCCGAATGCCTCTAAAAAATTTAGAAAATTCACAAGTGTACAACACCGTGAGCAAAGAGTTGATAAAGGAGCAGCTGGCAACAGATATGGCACAAGCCCATAGAAATATACCCGGAGCTATCCCCGGAGCTGCCGGAGGCGGAAGCGTTGGTATTGTATCCAGAGGATTTACAAGTTATCAATCACTTAGAAACGGTATGAATTCTGCCGCTATCGGTCCTGAAGACCCTGTTAATATTGAACGTATTGAAGCCATAAAGGGACCTGTAGGCACTCTGTTTAGTAATATTTCTACCAGTTTAGGAGGAGTTCTTAACTATGTTACCAAAAAGCCATACGAAACCTTTGGAGGTGAAGTATCTTATACAACCGGCAGCTATCAGCTTAATCGCGTAACTGCTGATGTAAATGCGCCACTCGATAAAGAAAAAACATTATTATTCAGAGCAACAGCTTCTTATCAGACAAGAAATGGTTATATTAACGGTGATGGGGCGCTTTGGGCAAACAGTTATTCTTTTTCTCCTAAATTAACTTATAAAGTGAATCCAAATCTTACTTTAAATTTTGATGCCGAGATCGTTAGTCAAAAATACAATGCTACTTATGTTTACACCATTAATCCGTCAGTTACAGTCAAAAGTTTAAAAGATTTACTGCCTTACGACAAAAGTTTAAGCAGCAACGGTCTTACCAATTATAACTTTATGAATAATATAAATGTTACGGCAAATTATAAAATTTCGGATAGTTGGACTTCTCAAACCAGTTATATGTTTTCTGAAGGACATTATCCAAAACAATATTTATATTCAGCTGCTACTTTCACAAGCAATACTTCTGTTAACAGAGTCGTTGGATTATGGGAACCTGATAATAAATTTGGTCAAACACAGCTACAACAAAACTTTGTTGGTGATTTTAAAATAGGTATACTTAGAAATCGCATTGTGGCAGGTATTGATTGGTCGCAATATTACTATGGATTAAATCGTCCAGTATCATTGGCAAACGGATATACAGATACAGTAGATCTAACCAAACCTATTCCCGAAATTAGTCAAACTCAGGTAGAAGAGGCAAATTCATTAGTTAAATACAATTTTAGAAGTTCTAAATTGGATCAATATAGTGCTTATGTTTCAGATGTGTTAAACGTTACAGACAACTTACTGGTAATGGCTAGTTTGAGAGTTACCCGAGCTATAAATAATGGTATATACTCACAAAATTCAGGATTAACAACCGGTAATTACAACCAAACACAATTTTCCCCAAAATTAGGTATCGTTTATCAGGTACTGAAAGACAAAATATCACTTTTTACCAATTACAATAATGGTTTTATAAATATAGAACCTGCTCAAACTGCACCTAATGGAGATATGACAGTATTTAAACCACAACAAGCCAACCAGGCTGAAGGAGGTGTGAAATTCAATTTATTTAACGGAAAATTAAGCAGTACATTCAGTTACTATGACATTCAGGTGACTAATGCAGTCTATGCCGATCCTACAAACGCAGCCTATAAAATACAAAATGGAACACAGCGTAGTAAAGGGTTTGAAGCAGACATCATTGCTAATCCTATTACCGGACTGAATATTGTTGCCGGTTATGGATTTAATGAAAATATATATACTAAAAACTCAACAGCTCTTCAGGGTAAATTTTCAACCTTTGCACCTAAAAACATTGCAAATCTTTGGATTAGTTATAAAATAATGAATGGTAAATTAAACGGTCTTGGTCTTGGTGCAGGAGGAAATTATGTAAGTGACTCCTGGTTCAATACGGCTAATACTTTTATATTCAACGGCTACACTGTCGCCAATGCATCTATTTTTTATAGTACTGAAAAAATCATCCTAAACCTTAAGCTAAATAACATTACCAATGAAGAGCATTATATTGTAGGAACAGGTACACCTCAAATGTTGAGAAATATTGCAGTAGGTTTTACATATAAATTATAAATACTCTTTTTTAGTTTTTTTTATTGAAATCCCCCTTTTTATAACAGAAGGGGGATTTTTTTTCCAGTAGCAATAAAATTTTTAGATTTGCACCTTTCAGTAATGATTTAATTTTCTATTGTACAAATACCATGAACTATCTTAACCTACGCATGCCGCATTTTATTTTTATAATTTGCTTATTTCTAATTTCTGCCACAAAAACTTTTGCTCAAAACAATGGAAAACTAAAAGGAATTATAACCACATCAGATGGAAATCCGGCCGCTGATGTAAACGTTATTCTTAAAAGTACAAAATACAAGGCCATCACAAACGAAAATGGTTTTTTTGAATTCAACAGAATTAAAACAAACACCTATACTTTACAAGTTTCCCTGACAGGTTACGAGACTTTACAAGAAGAAGTGACTGTTTCAGACAACGAAATAACTTCTCTAAATCTTCAATTAAAAGTTTCAAACAAACAACTTCAGGAAGTAACAATATATAATAACAATAAAGCAAAGCTTTTTCCGAAACAAAGTAATTATGTTTCTAAAATGCCCCTGAAAAATATTGAAAATTCTCAGTTATATAATGTAGTTACAGCTGATTTATTAAAAGAACAAGGCATAACCAATTATGAAGATGCCTTAAAAAATGTTCCCGGAATTCATAAATTATGGGAATCTACAGGAGCTGCCGGAAATGGCGGGTCCTTTTATACCTTGCGTGGTTTTGTAACGCAGGCAAATATTGTAAACGGAATGCCTGGATTAACAAACGGTAGTCTGGATCCTGCTAACATTGAAAAAATAGAAGTGATAAAAGGCCCATCCGGAACTTTATTTGGCAGCAGTCTTATTTGTTACGGCGGACTCATAAATACCGTAACTAAAAAACCATATTCGGGTTTTGGTGCAGAAGTTTCTTATCTTGCCGGGAGCTTTGGGCTTAACCGCGTTACAGCCGATGTAAATACAGCTGTAGATCAATCTGATAATGTTTCCTTAAGAATCAATGCCGCTTATCAAACAGAAAACAGTTTTCAGGATGCGGGTTTCCGAACTTCTTATTTTGTTGCTCCGGTTCTTTCTTACAAGGTTAATGAAAAGTTATCTTTCCTGATTAATACTGAATTCATGCAGGAAGAAAAAACAACACCAACAATGCTACTTTTAGGAAGAAGCAAACCTTTGCAATTTGCTAATATTGAGGAATTAAATTATAATACAAAATTGTCTTTCACTAACAATGACTTATCCATAAAAAACCCGAAATACAATTTGCAGGCACAAATGAATTATAAAATATCAGATCAATGGACTTCGCAAACCGCATTATCCAGAGGGTCTACAAAATCTAAAGGCTACTACTCTTATCTTAATGATAATCAGAATGGAAATGGAGATTTTACAATTGTTATTACAAAAGAGAATTCTTTTACCACAACTACTGATATTCAGCAAAATTTTGTTGGTGATTTCAAAATTGGCAAAATGCGAAACCGCATTGTAATAGGCCTTGATTATTTTCAAAAAGATGTCATGTATGGAGGTACCGGATGGCCAGGAGTATATAATGTTACTCCTCAGGGAGAAATTAGACAATATGATGAAGATAATCCGAATTATTTAACGCAGTCATCTGTAGACAAATTACTTTCAAATACCGCAACCAGTAATTACACTTCCAGAAATAATACCTACAGTGCTTATGCTTCTGATGTAATCAATATTCTTCCTAAATTGATTGCAATGGCAAGTTTACGCATTGACTATTTTGATAATGAAGGCGATATTACAAATGACAAGGATGACTATGACCAAACGGCTTTATCCCCTAAATTTGGTTTACTATATCAGCCAATTGAAGACAAATTATCCATATTTGCCAATTACATGAATGGTTTCAGAAATGTATCTCCAGGTGAAGGAAGAGATTCTGACGGAGTTTCTACAGGAATCCAAACTTTTAAACCGGAGCATGCCAATCAATTAGAATTTGGAATTAAAGCAAATCTTTTAGCTGACAAATTAAATGCTACTGTAAGTTATTATGATATCAATGTTTCTAATGTCGTTACCACTAATCTTAATTACAGTGTCCAGGGAGGTGAAATCCGCAGCAAAGGTTTTGAATTTGATTTGAATGCTTCACCTGTAAAAGGTTTAAATATTATTGCCGGATACAGCTATAATGACAGTAAAGTAAACAAAGGAGATACCGATAATGTCTGGCTTGAAGAAGGTAAACGCCCAATGTCATCAGGACCAGAAAATTTAGTAAATCTATGGGCAACTTATAAATTTAATTATGGAGCCCTGAAAGATTTTGGCTTAGGTTTTGGAGGAAATTATGCCAGTGAAAATGCAATCGTAAACAGTGATAAACTTGGTAAATTTGTATTGCCTTCTTATACGGTCATGAACGGTTCTGTTTTTTATGACTCAAACAAATTCAGGATTGCTTTAAACATCAATAACATTGCAAACAAAGAATATTTTAATGGTGGATGGGCAACTGTAAACCCTCAAAAACCCAGAAATGTTGTAGCGAGTTTTAGCTATAAATTCTAAAAACATAAATATATTAAAAGGAACTAACGTAAAAAATTAGTTCCTTTTTTAATTTTTAAGTTTGCTTGGCAATTGCCTGACAATATACAAAAAAAAGAGATAATTTAGTTAATTATTTTTAATTATTCTAAATAAATATTAAGTTTGCGGGAACTTAATTATAAAACAAATTCTACTATGAAATCAAATTCATTAAAAAAACTAACATTTTTACTTTTAATGTTAGTTTCTGCTCCATCCTTGTTTGCACACGCCTTGTGGATTGAGACTAAAGCTGCCGGCACAAAAGGAAAGGCTCAGGAAATATCGGTTTACTTTGGTGAATATTCAGATAATGATATTACTAAAGCTGATAAATGGTTTTCAGATTTGAAAGATTTTACATTAGTAGTAATTTCTCCATCAAAAAAAGAAACTAAATTAACTTCTAAAGCTTTAGAAAATAAATATCAGGCCTTTTTTACTCCTGATGAAGACGGCGTTTATACCATTGTGATGCATCATACAGTGAAAGACGTTTACGGTACAATGAAACTTGATTATAATTCTAGTGCTACAGTTACTGTTGGTACTGCTGTTAAAGGAAACGAAGCTACTGCAAATTCAAATATAATCAGTTTATTTTCTAAAGATCTAACAAGCGCAAAACAAAAAAACAAAGTAACTGTAATTGCTTTGTATGAAGGAAAAATTGCAAAAAAACAAAAAATAAAAGTAATCGCCCCAAATGGCTGGGAAAAAGAACTATGGAGCAATGAAAATGGCGAAATCTCTTTTACACCTATCTGGTCAGGTAATTATATGGTAGAGTTTGCTTATACTGAAAAAGCTTCAGGAGATCATAACGGTAAAACTTATGATGAAATTTGGAAAATGGCAACTTATTTAATTACCGTAAAATAATTCATTATATTACTTTAAACACATTAAACCTTGCTCAAAACAGCAAGGTTTTTTTATAGCTATTTTTAACCGATTTAAATAAAGATAGTTTCAAATTTA
The DNA here is from genome assembly GCF_022802975.1 of Flavobacterium pectinovorum. Classification (GTDB taxonomy): domain Bacteria; phylum Bacteroidota; class Bacteroidia; order Flavobacteriales; family Flavobacteriaceae; genus Flavobacterium; species Flavobacterium pectinovorum_B. The sequence continues at coordinate 16,793 of NZ_JAFEVZ010000020.1, read as the reverse complement.
AGTAAATATTAATTTTATTTTAATGTAATTTTAATGTATATAACAGTCTAAATATTTTGTTAAAGCATCTGCCTGTCATTATATTTGCAGAAAATTATCTTTATTAAATCTAAATAAATAACATGAAGAATAAATTACTGCTGGTTTTATCATTAATAAGTTTTATTTCATACAGCCAAAATCGCCCTGAATCTGAAAACGATACTGCTACAGCAATTAATGATACTGTAAAAAATAAAAAGGGAGAAATTCTAAATGAAGTAATTGTTACTAAAGGTAAAGAACCAAAACCTGTAACTGCCGTTCGTTCCGGATTAAAACCAATGGATAATCCTCAAACTGTACAAGTTATTGGTTCTGAAGTTATCGAACAGCAACAAGCTATCAGATTGAGTGAAGTTCTTAAAAATGCCAATGGTGTTTATGTAAGTTCTGCTCGTGGTGGTGCACAGGAATCATTTTTCTCAAGAGGATACGACATGTCTGCTAACAATATGTTTAAAAATGGGTTTCGTTATAATGCAGGTTCCATTCCGGATATTTCAGGTTTAGAAAAAGTTGAGTTTCTAAAAGGTGGTTCTGCTTTATTATTTGGAAATGTTGCACCGGGCGGAATATTGAACCTGGTAACCAAAACACCATCATTTACCAGAGGAGGCGAAATCTCAATGCAAATGGGAAGCTATGCATATTACAAACCATCTATTGATTTTTACGGGCCTCTTAGTAAGTCAATTGCTTTTAGAATTAATGGATCTTATGAAAATTCAGAAAGCTTTAGAGATGTGGTAAAAAACGAGCGTTTGTATGTAAATCCATCGTTGCTATTTTTTATCAATCCAAAAACACAAATTACGGTTCAGGGTGATTATTTAACTGCTGACTGGACACCTGATTTTGGAACAGGAATTATTGGGAAAACTATTTTAGACATTCCTCGCAATACTTATTTTGGTGCTCTTTGGTCTACAGGAAATACAAAATCTTCCAGCGCTTCTGTATTGTTGAATCATGATTTCAACAAAAACTGGAAGCTTAATTTTAATGGTTCTTTCCAGAATTATAACAGAACTCAAAAATCTACTGCACAAATATCCAATTTAGATGATATTAAAGTATACCCTGTTCCAGGTTATTGGAATAGAGCATTAACTCAGGCTAAAAACTTAGAACAAATTTTTGGAGACCAATTAAGTCTGCAAGGAAATTTCAATACCGGATCTGTAAAACATCAAATATTTACCGGTGCTGATTGGGAAAACTCTTTCACAACTGCTTATACTTTTGTATTCTCTCCTGCAAATTATGATACTATTTATCTTTTCGATTTTGACCCTTCAACGCAAAAAAAAGATATTCCTAATGCACGAAATACTCAAATTTTAAAAACTGATGCCAATCGTTTTGGAGCTTATTTTCAGGATTTAATTTCAATAACTGAAAAAATTAAAGTTCTTGCTGGTATTCGCTGGTCCTGGCAAGAAACAGAAGTTACTACCTACAAAGAAACATCTACAGGTGCAGGAAATCCACAAGACGCAATACCAACGGTTGCTCCAAAACGTTTAGACAATGCATTTTCGCCAAAAGCAGGATTGATATTTCAACCAACAAAAGATATGTCATTATTTGCCAGCTATTCAAATTCATTTACTCCTAATACAGGAAATACTTTCAACAGCCAACCACTTAAGCCTTCTATTATTGATCAATATGAAGCTGGTATTAAAAAGGAGTTTTTTAAAGGACTTTTGAGTACAAATATAACCGTTTACCAAATTACAAATGATAATTTAGTACAAACTGCAGTATTTATGCAAGATGGTATAACTCCAAATTCTGATACCAATATTAAAGTAATGAGTGGAGAAACAAAAAGTAAAGGGGTTGAAATTGATATTGCAGGAAAACCAGTTGAAGGCTTAAGTGTAATTGCAGGATACAGCTACAATGATATGCGCTACACTAAAACATCAGGAAAAAATGGAAGCTTTATTGAAGGTGACAGAGTAGCAAGAACACCTCAAAACACGGCTAATTTAAGCTTTTTCTATACTTTGCAGTCAGGATTCTTAAAAGGTGTTTCTGTTGGAGCAATTGGAAATTATATCGGAAAAAGAATTGGTGGATGGAACAATCAATACAGCACAGATCCTAAATATCCTGACGGAATCTGGTACAGAGAAATTCCTTTAGAAGGCTATACCACTGTTGATGTTTCAGCTGGATATAACTGGAAAAAGTTCTCTCTTTTATGTAAACTATCGAACATCACAAATGAATTAAACTATACTGTACATGAAAATTATAGTGTAAATCCAATTGCCCCTCGTCAGGTAATGGTTAATTTAAAATACAAATTGTAACCTAAAATCAGGTTTTCAACTTTACTAAAACTTTTTCTGCCTCTTTCATTTTTGAAATGCAGAAAAAGTTTTTTCTTTTAAAATAAAAAGTATTTTTGTCCAAAGAACTTCAATTATTACAAACCGATTTATTTACTAATATAGAAAACATGCCTAGTCCAGTTTCAGAATGCCTTTATTGTCAAAACAATGACACCTTACACCAGTTAATGATAAAAGTTGCAGACTTAAAAGTATCTCAGCTTTTCCTTTTCAAAGAACAATCTTACACAGGCCGCTTAAATGTAGTGTACAACGATCATGCTGTTGAGTTTTACGAATTAAGCGATGAGCAACGCAATTTATTCATGGAAGATGTTGCTACAGCCGCAAAAGCTATTGCAAAAACCTTTAATCCTGACAAAATCAATTATGGAGCTTTTAGTGATACTTTATCACATTTACACATGCATATTGTTCCGAAATACAAAGATGGTTACGGATTTGGAAGTGTTTTTGAAATGAATCCTCAAAAAACCTATTTGTCTGATGTCGAATATGATGCTCTTATTGAAAAAATTAAAACGAACTTGTAGTTCAGATTAAAAAATAGCTTACATCGCTAAAAGCTTTTTCTGCCTCTTTCACTTTTGAAATGCAGAGAAGCTTTTTTATTAAAAAACAATTGAGATCAAAAATTAAATAACCCCCATCTTTTGCATTAAGAAAGTAGCACTTTTATTTTTACAGATTCCATTGCGAAGTTTATAATCAAAATGTAAATCATTGTCTTTAATTTCAACTTCAAAACATTGATTGGTTAAAATTTCAGGATATTCATTTGTAGTCAGGCAAACTTCAATATCGTGTGTTGCAATGGCGCCAATTGCATTTTTAGCAATAACCTTTTTAACTACTTCGATTGTTCCGTTTCGTTTGTCATCAGAATTAGTTCCTCTTAAAATTTCATCCAGTAAAACAAAAGCCGGTTTTTCTTCAAGGGCATCCATAATTTGTTTTAAACGTTTGATCTCGGCAAAAAAGTAAGACTCACTATCCGCTAAAGAATCAGACAATCGCATTGAAACTAAAACCGGAAGTGGATGTATATTAGCCTCTGAAGCACAAACTACTGAACCAACACCACCTAAAACCATATTAATCCCAAGGCTTCTCAAAAAAGTACTTTTACCGGACATATTAGACCCCGTTAAAATCATAAACGACTGCGGGTAAAAATGAGTATCATTCCCTACCCTGCTTACCGGATTTAATAATGGATGGCTCAGATTTTTAAACCCTGTTTTATATTCTGAATTGATTTCCGGAAAAACAAAATCAGAATTATTATAAGCAAGATTTGCCAGACTGTTTAGCATTTCAAATTCACCAATCACATCAATCCATTTTTCAAGCTGGTCGGCATGCTGTTCTTTCCAATTTAAAAGTGCTTTTAAAACATGCAGATTAAATAAAAAGCTTCCATTAAATAGAACGGCTGTCACAAGATTGCTAACCGTATCCATTCGGGAAAACAACTCTGAAAGCTGTTTTAAATGCGAACTGGCTGATGTATTTTTAAAAACCAGCTGTTGCTGTAATTCAATTAATTTTTTAGATTCAAATTTTTCCAGTTCTATCTTTTTAACCAAAAGACTGTATTGCTTGATAATTTTATCAATATTATCGGCTTTGGCAATTTCAGACTGGATACGTTTTGATACACTTCCAAAAACAATCAGATTTCCAATAAAAGCATAAGTCAGATAGGATAAAAGTATTGTTTTTGAAGTAATAAAATACGCTGCCAGAAAGCCAAAAAACAAGGCTGGGAGAACAATCGAAATTATATTTAAAGCTTTAGATAAAGACTCTTTTTTAAATGATTTCCAATGCATTAATGATTCATACGATTCTTTACTGTCATGACTGACAACTGCCAAAGCCAGAAACTCCTGTCTCCAGTCAATTTTTGATGCAAGCTCTTTTACCGCTTCTTGATTTTCAAGAATACTTTCATTAGAATTTAATTTTAACAATTGATTTGCTAATGTTTTTTTTCCGGTAAAAGTTGCTGTTCTGTTTAAATTCTGAAATAAGGAATGGTCGCCGAAGATATCTAAATCATAAGTATAAGGATGATGAAAATCATTAAACTCAATACCGTTTTCAAAAGGAAGTTTTTCTCTTTTCAGAAAAGATATTTCATTTGCATTTATTTTTAAAAGAGCCGTTAAAAACTGTTTTTGAAAAGACAAACGCGAATGAATGCGCATTAAAAAAATAAAACCAATAAAAAATAATAAAGCACTAATTAAGTATAAAATTTTATCTGTTTTAATGTAATAAAACATCAGAAATAAAAAACTAAATATACTTAAAAGCCTTAAAAGACTTATGCTGTTAAATTTTTTATTGGTTTTATTTAATGACTCTGTATAATGTAAAACCTTTTCTTTATAATAGTTCATCTTTTTAATTTTGCTGAACCACAAATATAGGTTTTACCATTTCAAAATATACTTAAAGCCTGTTTAAATTGCAACAGAAATTAGTTGTCATGCATCACTAAAACCGGTATAGAAACCTCTTTTGTTATTTTTTTACTAAAACTGGAAGTCAAAAGACTTTCAAAAAAAGATCTTTTATGTGTAATGGTGGTTAGAACATCAATATCTTTATAGAGTATAAAATCAAGAATTGTTTCTTTTACTTCATCGCTTGGCAATACTAAAAATTCTACATTTTCACCGGCAAATTCAACTTCCCATTCCTTAATTGTTTCAGGAGCCACATCTGACACAGACGTTTTAACATATAAGCTTCGAACTTTGGCATCCATTTTCTTAGCTATTTTTAATACTTTTTTTAATTCTTTCTTATCTTTTTCGCGATAACGTGTCGTAAAACCAATAACTTTAATTTTTTTGAATTTTGCATCTATCGGCACGCATAAAACAGGAACATCCACTCCTGATATTACTGAACTGGTATTAGATCCCGTAAAAAAAGTTGTCCAGTCAGAAATTCCGTTGGTACCCATAATAACAAAATCTGCTTTATCTTCTTCTACAGCATTTTTTAAATTATAAAGCAAATCACCATCCATTAAACGATGTTTGATAACAATTTCTTCTAAATTTCTTTCGATCGCAATAGTTTTCAGTTTTGGAATTTCATCCTTAAAATTCTCAAAATTAGCTAATTCTATAGAGTTATAAATTGCTGCATAATTTTCCGGAAAGAACTGACTATCATATACAGGAATTTCAAAAGTATGCAGTAAAATGAGTTCGGCGTTAACTACTTTGGCAAATTCTAAGGCATGAACAAAAGCGTTTGTAGCTGCTTCAGAAAAATCGGTTGGAAATAATATCGTTTTCATCTTTTGATCTGATTAATAAGTTAATACTCAAATTTAACCATTCTAAAAACAAATCAACCTGATAATTATCAGTTATTTAACAGTTAATATTTTCTTAAACTACGTGTTTTACAGTTCTTGAATTACTGCTTTTGAAGAAATATTTTGTTCGTAAATTCATTCTCATTTTTCACATCTTTAACCAATTTTCTAATACAAAACTAAATCACTATGAACTTAAGTCCATAGTGATTTAGTTTGGCATACAGAAAGTCTTCAAAGTCGAAACCTTTAATTTTAACGGCAAATTGTACAAATTAATTTGCGTCAATTTGTACAATTTGCCGTTAAGAAACTTTTTTTAGAAGCCGAAAGGAAAATATAAATTTTAAATCATTTAAAACTGTTTTCAGTTTTTATATAAACAGACAAATACGGCTCTTTTCAGAATACCGTATTTATCCAACTAATTCAACCTTTATAAACTTGCTTTTACTTCACCGCAAGTCAACATATTTTTTGGATAGTAGGGATTTTTAATTTCCTTACTATCACTTGTCCAGACCGCCCCGGTCATTGGGCATACCTGAAGATATAATGTGGCATCTTCTGCTTTAAACTTTGGAGCTAAATCCCAAAATTTAACTGAAAGAGATTCTACAATTTTTCGCTGTTTATTAATATTCTTAGTTGCAGCTACCTGAGTGGCAAGATCAATAATTTCTCCTCTTTTTGTAGTCGCCGCATTCATTTGTTCAATATTTAACTTTTTAAACCTGAAGTTATTTAATGAATTCTTTAATGCAGCTGCATTTTTAACAACAGCAAGACTATCTGAAACTACAAGACTGTTTTTTAAATCCAGATAATTTTTTGTGATTTCCTTTTTTAAAGCTTCCCGTTTTTCTACCAATTCCGGAGCCACTTCCTCTTTTGATGTCAACTGAGCCTGAGCCAGACTGCTTAAGAAGATTAGTGCTATAACTAATACTTTTTTCATATATCTGTTTTATTTAGTTTTGAAGTGATTTTGTCTATTTCTATCAAAATACTTTCAAAATGTTCTTTGTTTAATCCTGTTGATGCATTCATTAATTTTGTAACATCTGTTCTTAATTTTAAAAGATGCTGTTTAGTATATAATCTTACATCACTACGTTGGGCTGTATTTAAAGCTCTGGCACCTTCTGCTTCTTTAGGTAATAACAACAAGTAAAGCTTATCAATATAGCTGCGTTGCAAAGCTCGTCTGTAAAAATCCTGTTTTGCGTCACCAGTAAATTTTACCCATACGGTTTGCTGTACGTCATTTAAAAACTCAGGTACTGTATAAGCACCTTCAAACTGCATTGCTTTAAGGCTGATATTATAAAGAATACCTGAACTCAACAATATGTTTAATACCTGATTTTGCTGGTCTGAAATCTGATCTTCTGTTTTTAAAGCAATAAGCTCATCAATTTTTTGTGGATACATCCAGAGAGGAGCTACAAACAATTGTCTTCCCACATAATCGATGGCTGCTTTTACTTTTGCTTTAGGTACAGGCTGTTTTACGATACCTTTTTCTTCAACAGTTCTTTTTGTTACGTAGTTATTGCCTATATATTTCAGCACATGATACAAATACCTTGAATATTGTCCTACAACCGCTTTGTGCATATCTTCTAAATTGTTATATGCATCGTTTGGCTCGTACGTCCATTCTACAAGATTTGGTACAACACGTTTTAAGTTTTTTATTCCGTAATCACTTGCTAGTACTGCGTCATCACCAAGGTCTTCTGACTGGCTTCGTGGATCTTCGTCTTTTCCTTCGCCTCCAAACCACAATTTAGGATTAAGGGTAAGGCTGTCTGTCGTCATTTTGGTGAGAATTTTTTCTTCTTCAAATTCATCTTTAGTGTTTGGAAGATAGCTATAACCCCATTTAACAGCCCATTTATCGTACATTCCAATACGTGGATAGATTCCCGCAGGACCAATATTGTCTTCCGGCTGTGCTACATAATTAAAACGAGCATAATCCATAATAGAAACCGTATGACCATTTGCTTCAACCCAATTTTTATCACGAAGTTTTTCTACCGGAGTAGCGCTGCTCGCCCCCATGTTATGACGCAAACCAATGGTATGCCCTATTTCATGAGAAGAAACAAAACGAATTAACTGTCCCATTAACTCATCATCTAAGTGCATTTTTCTGGCTTTTGGATCTAAAGGTCCTACCTGAATCATATACCATCTTTGAACTAATTTCATCACATTATGATACCAGCCCACGTGGCTCTCGATTATTTCCCCACTTCTTGGATCACTAATTCTCGGACCGTAAGCATTTGGCGTTTCAGATGCAAGATATCTTACTACTGAATATCTTGCATCTTCTAAACTCATCGTAGGATCATTTTCAGGCCACTCCTTACCAACAATAGCATTTTTAAAACCGGCAGCTTCAAAAGCTTTCTGCCAGTCGTTGATTCCTGCAATTAAGTAAGGTCTCCATTTTTTTGGTGTTGCCGGATCAATATAATAAACGATTTGTTTTTTTGGCTCAACCAATTCTCCTTTAAGGTATTTTTTGATGTCTTTGTCTTTTGGTTCCAGGCGATAACGCTGAATAATGTATTTTGTTTGGGCACGCTGCTGTTCATCATCAAACAAAACATATTTATTGGCAAAAAAACCTACTCTCTCATCCGCAAAACGTTTTCGCATTGGCGTTTTTGGAAGCAGTACAATCGAGGTATTAAATCTCAATGTTGCAGTTCCGCTACTTGCTGTACTGTTGGTGTACGTCTTCGTAGTTTTTACTTCAATGTTAATAGGATATGCATCTATCGATTCTATAAAAGATTTATCATCGGCAAGAGCAGTTAATTTTTTTTCTGTTTTTTCTTTGCTTTCCAAAGAGAACATTGCATTATCTTTTTTGAAAACATCAGTTACATCAATCACCACATTTCCTGTATCAGGATTGGTTGTTTTTATTGGAAAAGCAGCAACAATTGGATTTTCGTTACTTCCTGCCAATGCTTTTGCCAGCATCGAATCTGCGTTACGGACATCCTGCTTGTATTGCAATGATCTTAAAAAAACGGTATTGTTAGCTCCTTTTTCAAAGTAAATAGTCTGCTCATTGGCTTTCTCACCACCAAAACGTCCAAAACCTTCAGGAGTAGAAAGATATCGCGTTACAACTAGCATATAACGGTTAAACAAACTGTCCGGAATCTGAAAATAAAACTTAGTATCTACCTGATTAACAACAAAAAGACCAATTTTACTTTTAGCTTTATCGGTAATTACTTTGTTATAAGCCTGCATTCCTTTTGGCTGCGTACTGGTGCTATCTGCTTTTTTTTCTGCCGTATTTTGTGAAAAACCATGCTGCTGCGTGGCCAGCAACATGATTAGTATTATAGATAATTTCTTCATTTGAATTAAAATGGGACCTTTTCGTCTGTGTTCAAGGTAAGTTTAGGATTCTTTTGCAGCACAGATAAAGGAAATGGAACAATATATAACCTCGAATTAGGCTGTAACGTGTACGTTTGTTGCGGAACAGTTTTGTTTACAATTGGAAATACTCTGGTAATTGTTTTTGCATATTCCGTTTCCGTATTTAATCTTTTTAAATCAAAAAAACGGTTAAAACCTAAGAGTAATTCTCTTCTGCGTTCGTTTACAACAAGTTCCATTGTTTCCTTTCTTGTTTGCGGAACTTCTAAATTTACGGTACCAGATAAAATACGTTTAGCTCTTAATGTATTTAAAACCGTAATTGCTTCATTTAACTTATTATCCCTGGCATAACATTCTGCAAGCATTAAGTATACTTCTGTAGTTTTCATTCCAACTGTCGAATAGAAGAATCTTGTATGCTGTGTTGCCCAATAGGCAGTATTTGAATCCTTATCTAGATTTGTTGTACTTGTTGAATTGAAAAACAAATTAAAACGTGCATCATTTGTACCAAATAAAGTTCGCAACTCTGGACTGATGATATAACTTTGTGCAAAATTCATCTCGGTGTAGCCCGTCATATACTGGTAACTCAAGACTTCTATATTATTTGCTGCCGGAACCGCAAGCACAGTTGGTCCGCCTTGTGCACTATAAGCAACCATATCAAATATTTGATTGTTGTAGCTTAATGATTTTTCTGCTGCTGCCTGAGCATTGGCAATTTCACGTTTAAACAAATGAACTTTAGCTTTAAATGCATAAGCAAATGCTAATGACGGGTGGTAAACGTCAAGTGGTTTTTCCTTAAGATACGGTAATGCATCTTCTATGTCTTTTTGAATAAAATCATAAACCTGTGCAACGGTAGATTTTGAAGGCTGTGCTTCTAAATCAAATTTATCCATGATACAAATTCCTCCATCAGTAGCGGCAGTTTGTGGATCATAGCCTTTAGCATACGTATTTATCAGCAAAAAGTGATCGTAGGCTCTAAAAATTTTGGCTTCTGCTTTAGCTAATTGTTTTATGCTTTCATCTCCTTTGCTCTCATCAACTAATGAAATAATCGTATTCCATCTGTTGATATAGGTATAAGCCTGATTATAAAAACTTGAATTGTTTATTAAAGAAACCCTATCCGTAGTTTCATCAAAAGTAAAATTGATAATATCGATGTTTGGAGTTCTTCCTATCACGTTTGCTTCCCTCATCCATTGATCGTCTGATAAATACTGAAAGTTATTAATTGGATAACCCCGGTTTGGCAGCGATACCATTTCCAGAAATTGTTGGGGTGTTTCAATAACTAAAGCTCCTTTTGGTGTAATCTCTGTATAATCTTCGCATGATGATACTGTAAACATCATGAACGAAAGCAGTGTTATATATATCTGTTTCATTTTTTTAAAGGGTAAGGTTAAATCCAAGTAAATACGTTTTTGGCGATGGCAAATTACGTGTAGCTGAGTTCGCGCTGTAAACTTCCGGATCAATACGATTTCCAGCTGCACTCCAATACCAAATATTATTCATTTGAAAAGTAAATTTAGCCGATGCAATATTCATTCTGGCACCAAATGTTTTTGGCAGATTATAAGCCAGCGAAATGTTTCTAAGTTTGATATAATCTCCATCTACCACATTTGCCGTTGAATTTTTCCATTGACTGCTGATTGTTCCTGCGTAATTTCTAACACTTTCATCAAAATCTACATACAAACGGGTATTGCCATTTTGATTGTCAGCATTATAACGATCTGCAATACCTGAAAGATTTAGTGCATCAGAATCCATAGCCAAAACTTCTTTACGCATTACATTTCCGCCAGAGAAAACAAATAAGAAATTCAAATCGAATTGCTTATACGAAAATCGCTGTGATAATGAACCTGTGTAAGTTGGCATCAAAGTTCCCATATTTACTAATGCATCCGGATTAGTAACTGTTTTTATACTTGTAGAAATTGGATTTCCGTTAGCATCGAAAGTAATTGACGGATTTCCGTTCTCATCTAAAACATAAGGATATCCATTAGTTGTTCCTCCATATTGATAAGCATACAAACTATTGTATAATTCATTTTCTTCGAAAAAATCTCCCGGTGAAGAAACAAACACAGAAGCTGTCGACTGCGCTCTGGTAACTTTCTTTACAGTCGTTTTGTTATGCGCAAATATTACATTAGAAGCAACACGGAAATTACCATTATTGTACCATTCAGAACCAATACTAAATTCGACTCCTTTGTTTAATAAAGCTCCGGCATTAATTCTTCTTGTCAAAGCTCCAACTGTTGGATCTAAATCTGTCGTAGCCAATAAGTCTGTACTGTATTTACGATACAAATCAATACTACCATTTAACTTCGCTCTAAACAAACTGTAATCTACACCAACGTTAGTACTTTGTGTTTTCTCCCATCTTAACATCGGATTTGGCTGTCCTGTAATATTAATATATTGTAAAGATTGATATAAATTATCGTTTCTTCTTGTAGCAGTAATGTATGGAGTTGTACTTTGATCAATATTTCCGTTAACACCATAAGTTGTTCTTAATTTTAGCATGCTAACCCATTTTACTGGTTTCATAAATTCTTCATTGCTGACATTCCATCCTAAACCTGCAGACCATAACGGACGGTTTTTATACTTAGGATCTACTCCAAACAAATCGGCTCTGTCTATACGGTAACTTCCGGTTACGTTATATTTTGATAAATAGGTGTAACTCGCAGTACTAAAAAAGGAAAGATAACGGTGTAATATTTCTTTCTGCGTTCTTCCTAAAGCTGCAAGAGTTCGATTATTTCCGAATATATAACTTGCAACTCCCGTTTGGCTTAATGCCAGATTATTCAATACAGCAGAAGCAAGTGTTACAGGGTCATAACCATAACGCAGCTGTTCGATTGTTCTTGGAACAAAGGTTTCACGCATTTCAAAACCAGCCAAAGCATTAATAGAATGTTTGCCTTCTCCAAATTCTTCAGCAAAATCTAATTGATTTCTAAAAGAATAGTTGGTAGCCTGACTACTCGATTGTTTGTAACGTCCTCCTGTAGAAAAACCTTCTACTGGTGTGTAAACATTTGTAGCTGGATTATATCCTGTTAAACCATTAATGGCATAACGCATTTTATATGAATTAATATCATAATATTGCTCATTATCGTTTCTTCTTACCTCATATTGAAACTGCGCATTATAACTTAATCCTCTCCAAATTTTAGCTTTAATGTTAGCAAATGCTCTTAAGCTTAATGAATTTTGTTTTTCGATACCTTCCTGTAGCGAGTTTAAAACATTAAAAGTCATAGGTTTAAAACCGCTTAAACTGGCTAATTTTTCGGCTACAGCCGGATTAATAACACCGCTGGAAGTAAAACCATCTCTAATTCCTACAAATGGTGCCAGTACAAGATCTCCATTGTCATCGGTAATGCGCTCGTATCTTTTTTGAATGGTAAGGTAATCATTGTAATCCCCATCGGTTACGTCGTCATTACTGTATGTTCCATTTACTCCAAATGTTGCATTTAACCAATTATTGATTTGAAAACTGCTTTTTGCATAAAGATTAAATGCTCTGCTTTCGTTGTATTTTACACGGTTTTTTGACTCGTCATAGTTTAAAGATACATAAGTATTCTGTTTACTTGTACTACCGGAAAACGCAATATTGTAACGCTGTCTGAATTCATTCTGCCATACATTATCATGATAATCTTTTATGTAGTCGTTTTTTCTCCATTGCGCCATGGTGCTCTGATAATCAGTACTGCTGATTTTTCCTTCTTCCAGATTTCTGTTAAGCTGGTAAAGCGGACTGTAATATTTCATACTGCTGTTTCCGATGTCTCCATAATTGGCAAACATTGTAGAAGTGTTGGCAAATCTGGCTCTTTCTCTGTTATAAACAGCTTGTTCAAGATCTATGATATCGCTTGTAGAAGCATAATTCATATCTCTTAAATTTGGCTTTTCAGCCATAAAGAAATCTGCATTTATACTTACTTTTAATTTTCCATTTCCTTTTTTGGTAGTTAAAACAATAATACCATTTGCTGCTCTTGAACCATAAATAGAAGCTGCTGCGGCATCTTTAAGAACATCAACGCTTTCTATATCATAAGGGTTAATATCATTTAGAGTCAATTCTGTAGGTAAACCATCGATTACTATAAGCGGACTGTAACCTACTTCAACAGAAGAAAAAGTACCTATACCCCTTAAAATTGGTTTATCTGCCGCCGCTCCACTTGGATTTTTCTGAAACATCAAACCTGCAACACGACCTTCAAGTGCACTTGATAAATCAGCGTTGATGTTTTCATTTAATGTTTTTTCATCTACTTTGGTAATCGCACCAGTAAAGTTACTTCTGGCAATAGTTTGAAAACCTGTTACTACTACTTCTTTCATTGCGGCAACCTTATCTTCAACAATAACAGTCAATTGGGTACGTCCATCAACAGCAACAGATTTTTTCTCGATTGTTAATCCAGTAAATTCAACTATACCATTTGAGGGTACTTTATCAAAAGTAAAGCTTCCGTCAAAATCGGTTACACTAACTCTATTGGTGCCTGCAAGAGTAATCGATACACCTGGAAAAGGTTCACTTTTATTATTTACGACCTTTCCCCGGATATCGATTAATGCGTTTCCCAAACTTTCCGGTTTTTCTTTCTCCTTAGTCACTACAATAGTCTGGTTGGTAAGTGAGTATTTTAAATTTTGAGAACTGAAAATTTGATTCAATGTTTCTTTTAAACCGGAATTCTTTACATTAATTGTTACAGGGCTCGAATCCTTGAGCAGTTTCTGTGTGTAAAAAACTTCATAATTAGCTTGTTTTGCAACTTCTTTCAAAACCGTTTCAAATGATGCATTTTTAAAGTTAATACTGATCGTCTGCGCTTTACCGGTATAACCGGCCAATAGCATAAACAGTACGCTTAACATCCATAAACGAGCTGAAAAACCAAGATTGGGAATCTTTTTTTTGAGTTTTTTGTAAGGCTTTTTTGGTTGTAAATTAAATTTCATACATTTACATTTAGTTATAGTTAAACAATAGTGAACAACTTATACTGGCTATAAAATTTTTAACAACCAGAAGCATCGTAACTGCTTCTGGTTTTTGTTTATTATCTCAATATAAACGGGTAAATCTAAAATCAGGGATATACAATAATCGTTTTTCCTTCGACCTTAAATTTTATATTACTAAGCTCAAGTACTTTTAGCACCTCAGATAAATTTTTATTCATAAATGTACCTCCGTTAAACCTCACATCTGATACATCTCCACGGTATTCTACTTTTATTCCGTACCAGCGTTCTAATTGTTTCATTACCGATTTTAAGTCAGCATTATCAAATTTAAAACGGCCATTTTTCCAAGCAATTGCTGCTTCGGTATCTACTTTTCGAATACCAATCCTGTTAAAATCATCAGATACATTTGATTGTTGTCCCGGTTTTAAAATAGCTTTTTGACTTTTATAAGAAACCGCTACACTTCCTTCTAATAAAGTAGTTTTTATAATTGCTTCATTATTATAAGCATGTACATTAAAATGAGTTCCAAGGACTTCTATAGACTGATTACCTGATTTTACGATAAAAGGTTTGTTTTTATTTTTAGCCACTTCAAAATAAGCCTCTCCTTCTAACTCTACGATTCTTTGATCTCCATTAAACTGTGTTGGATATTTAATAGACGAAACTGTGTTTAAATATACTTTGGTTCCATCTGCCAAAACAATATTGTATTGCCCTCCTGTTGGTGTCGAAAGTGTATTAAATGAATTAGTACCAGCTTTTGAAACATCAGCATCCGGATTTATAACATAGGTGATAACTCCTTTTTCATCCATCTTAATAGTTACTTCTTCTTTTTCTCCTTCTTGAGCAATAGTATCTTTTGCGGAAATATCAGAAAGCACAATTTGCTTTCCGTTCGAAAGTGTCAGGATTCCCCTGTTTCCTCCTGGAGTAATTTCCTGTGGTTTTTCAACTACCTGAATAATCTGTTCTTTTGGTTTCGAAAAATAAAACATTCCTGTACCCAACAATAAAGCTATTGATGCAGCAACAGCATATTTGTAAAACTGATTTTTATTTTTTACAGGAATGATTTTTCTATCAACAACTTTCCATGCTTCATCAAGATTTATATTCCCGATCTCGCTTTGATAGTTATTCTTAACTTTAAAAAAATAATCTCTATTCTCTACAGATTCATTATACCATACATCAAAAATTGATTCTTCTTCCGGCGAAAGAGTATCGTTTATTTTTTTTATGATCAGTTTAAATTCCATTTTCAGAATCTCTTTAAATTAACAATTACATAATGTAATTTAAAACTAAGACAATCAAAACTAAATAATGGGTGACAAAAGTTTAAGAAAAAATGAAGAAAAAATTAAATAATCAAAAAAAACAAAGTAACTTTCTTACGAATGAATGGATAATAAAGCCAATAAAATAACCAATGCTTCACTGAGTTTTACTTTAGCCCTTTTAAGCTGAGTTTTGACGGTGTTTACAGAAATTCCCAATTCATCGGCAATTTCTTCATATTTATAATTTTCAATAAATTTAAGTTTAAAAACCTGCTGCATACTTTCAGGAAAAGTTTCAATAATCTTTAGAATATGATTGTAAAGAATTGTCTTTTCTTCTTCAGAAATCAAATCTAAATCTTCATCTAAAACCAGCATTGAATTTAAATCGATTATATTTAAATCATCTGTAATTTTAACCGATTTAAGATAATTCAAACATTTATTTCGCACCATGGCATATAGATAAGCCTTCAGGGAAGATTTTATTTCTATATTTTTTGCATTTTCCCATAACAAAATAAATACTTCCTGCACTACATCTTCACTGGTTTGCTGATCGAATAAAAAATTGTTCGCATAAAGAACCAGCCCTCTATAAAAATGGTTAAACACATTTTTATAAACGGATTTATTTTGATTTTGAAGTTCTTTAAAAACAATATCTATTTCCAAGGCAAGTAATAAAAAAGCAAATATGCTACAAAAAACAAATCTATGTATTTTTAAGTTTTCAACAAATCTCTATTGAATTTCTTTGAATAATCTCAAAAAAGGCAATTATATTTCACTTAAATTTTGAATATAAAAAAAATACCGCATCTAAATTATATAAAAAAAACAATATTAGTACTTATCTTACGATGCAAATTATATTCTTTAGTACTATTTATCTGTACAAGACATCGTACTTAACCCATATATACAACATTAACCGTTAAAGCTTATTAAAAAATATAATTTAATTAAAAATTTGCTAACCTTAATAATAATGTTTCTTCTCATAAAAATATATGAAAAAAAAAATCACCGAAATTAATTTTCAAAGTTGATTTTAATAAAAAAACAGATCTAAAAGTTTAAAATCGATCAAACATCATTTAATAATTTTAGAAATTAATGTTCATCTTTTGAAAACCAAAAGATCTCAGTTTAGAGCAATTATAAAACAGATATCCTTTAGAGATCCTTTCTTTGATTTGACCTTTTCCGTGTTTATACTTATGGCGTTTCCCTCTGGGCCGGGCTGTGCGCTGTATC
>NZ_JAFEVZ010000001.1 GCF_022802975.1 Flavobacterium pectinovorum | reverse complement strand
TGGATTTTCACACATAGCTCTGTGTTTTTTAAACAAGTGAAACGCCTTTACAGACAAAGAAAAACTATGTTGCTATGTGTTTAAAAAATAAAGGCAGAACTTAAAATTTCAAATACATAGATACAGTTTTAGAATTTCAAAAAGATGTTCTTAAAAAATCTGGATTTTCACACATAGCTCTGTGTTTTTTAAACAAGTGAAACGCCTTTACAAACAAAGAAAAACTATGTTACTATGTGTTTAAAAAAAGCATCCAGAGTAAAGCATGTAATTAAATCAAAACTAATCCTATAAAAAGCCAAAACAATTACATGAAAACCAAATAAATAGCGTTTAAATTATAATTTCTGAATTATTTACGATAGTCCGTTAAAAAAACTATTTTTGGTTTCTGTTAAAAAAGATTGAAATGCATAAAAATCAGCACCTAATATACGCTATCATATATTTATTTTTCTTTGGATGGAACGTCAATTCACAGGAAAAAACCAAACATCCTAAAAATGAATTTAGAGGGGTCTGGATTGCAACTGTCGTAAATATCGACTGGCCAAAAACAGCGATTGATAACGTTGAAAAAGAAAAAGCAGATTATATCGAGATTTTAGAGGCTTACAAAAAACTGAATTACAATGCCGTAATCGTTCAGATTAGAAGCGTTGGCGATGCTTTTTACCCAACGGAACTGGCGCCATGGTCAAGATTCTTAACAGGGAAAGAAGGTCAGGCTCCCAATCCGTATTACGATGCTTTGGCCTGGATGATTGAGGAAGCGCACGAAAGAGGTTTTGAATTTCATGCCTGGATGAACCCATACCGTGCTACTTTCGATTTAAACAAACAGCAATTAAGTCCAAATCACGACATTTTCAAACACCCGGAATGGATGATTGAATATGGAGGAAAATTATATTACGATCCTGCTTTGCCTGAAGTTCAGTCGCATTTAACCAAAGTTGTGAAAGAGGTTGTTGATAAATACGATATTGATGCCATTCACTTTGATGATTATTTTTATCCGTATGCAGTTCCAGGAAAAGTGTTTAACGACACCGCATCCTACAAAAAATACGGAAGCGGTCTGTCACTTGCCGACTGGCGACGTGCCAATGTGAGCAATTTTGTGCACACGATTTCTACCACTATAAAAGCCAGTAAACCGTGGGTGCAATTCGGAATCAGCCCGTTTGGAGTTTGGCGAAATAAATCGGTAGATCCAAAAGGTTCCGAGACACAGTCCACTTCAAATTACGACGATTTATATGCCGATCCTGTTTTATGGATGGACCAAAAATGGATTGATTATATCCTTCCTCAGTTATATTGGAGTATGAATAATCGTGTTGCCAATTACTCTAAATTAGTAAAATGGTGGTCTGAGAATTCAAACAATACAGCTATTTACATCGGTCACGCTTCTTATAAAATCAGGACAGACAGTGATAAAAGCTGGAATTTTATGTCAGAAATCCCCAATCAGGTTGATTATTTGAGGAGTTTCAAAAACGTAAGCGGAAGTGCTTATTTCAGTGCTAAATGGTTCATGGACAAAAACTTTGATATTGTTCGTCATTTAGAAGAAAATCAATATTTGTATCCGGCACTTCCACCTGCAGTTCCTAATTTAAAACGTGTTATTATTGATACACCAAATGTAACTGAGTACGGAAAAGACAGCCTGCATTACACATTTAACATCAAATCACCTTTAAACACAAAAGTGCGATATATAGTGGTTTACGGAGCAGAACATATTTCGAAAATAGACATTAATGATGCCAGACAAATTGTTGAAAAAATAACAGTCTGTCAAAACAACGGAACAATTTCATTTTCGGTTCCAACTGCAAAAATGAATCAGTATAAAGCTTGTGCTGTGACATTTATTGACTATTTTGCAAACGAAAGTACGCCTACTATTATCGACTTAAAAAAGACATTTAAAATCTATTCCCCTGCACAACCTGATGAAAACAGATAACACTCCCTGGTCTTGGATTCCGCTTCTTAATTTTGCATCTGGACTTCCTTATGCCGTTATAATTTCGGTTTCGGTAATTATGTACAAAAATTTAGGAATTTCCAATGAAGATATTGGTGTTTACACCAGTTTATTGTATTTGCCATGGGTTATAAAACCGCTTTGGAGTCCTTTTATAGAATTGCACGGAACCAAAAGAAAATGGTTTTTATCGATGCAATTATTGATTTCGATTGCCTTTTTACTAGTCGGATTTACAATTCCAACAAACGGATTTTTCATGATGACTCTGGCGATTTTCTGGGTTGCTGCTTTTGCTTCAGCTTCTAATGATATTGCCAGCGATGGTTTTTATTTGTTGGCATTGCGAAAAGAACAACAGTCTTTTTTCCTCGGCATCAGAAGTACTTTTTACCGACTTTCACTTTTAGCCGGAAATGGGTTAATCGTTTTGTTTGCCGGATATTTGGAACACAAATACGGAGACAATACAAAAGCCTGGTCGTACACCATGATTGCAGTTGGTTTATTAATGATTTTTATTACACTTTATAACTTCATTTTTACGCCAAAAACCGAAATAAACGCTTTAGAAAACAATAAAGAAGCACATCATAATCAAAACTTCGGAACTGTATTTGCAAGTTTTTTTAAGAAAAAACAAATCGGTTTAGTTCTGGCTTTTATTCTGGTTTTCAGATTAGGAGAATCACAGCTGCTTAAAATGTTAAGTCCGTTTCTGCTTGATGGAAAAGAACTGGGAGGAATGGGACTGGATACCGAAGCTGTTGGGATCATTTACGGAACATTTGGCGTTGGAGCTTTAACTTTAGGAGGTATTTTGGGCGGAATTGCAATTTCAAAACAAGGCCTTACCAAATGGATGTTTCCGATGTTTCTTGCGATGCATTTACCGATAATTGGTTTCATTTTATTAGCCTTTTTTCACCCAACATCAATTTATTACATTTATGCTGTTGTGATTTTAGAACAATTCGGTTATGGTTTTGGATTTACTGCTTTTATGATGTACCTGATTCATGTTGCCGAAGGAGAATCAAAAACAGCACATTATGCATTGGCAACCGGTTTTATGGCGATGGGAATGATGCTTCCGGGAATGGTAAGCGGCTATATTCAACAATATTTAGGTTATCAAAACTTCTTTATCTGGGTTTTGATAGCAACAATTCCAGGTCTTATTTTATCACGTTTTTTAATTTTCCCGAAAGATTTCGGAAAAAAATCAGAAGAAGTTTAACCCCAAATCAAACTTTTACCTATGGAAATCAATGAAAATTTGCAGGCCGAACGCAACCTGAAAGGCGCTGAGTTCGAAAAAACCGGAGATCTTGAAAAAGCAATTGCATTGTACGAAGAAAATGTTGCCGAAAGCTTTAAAGGAAATCATCCTTACGACAGATTGGCTAATATTTACAAAAACCAACTGGATCTGGACAACGAAATTCGGGTTTTAGAAAAAGCAATTATTGTGTACGAAGAAATCACAATCGAAGATCGGTTAGAAGGGCTTCCAAAACTCTTTCGCTTTAAAAACCGACTGGAAAAAGCAATTGAAACCAAAAAGCAATTGGCTAAACAAAAAAAAGCTAAACTGAAATAATTTTTTTTTAAACACATAGAAACATAGATTCTATATTTAAAAAAGTAAAATAAAAGAGAAACTTGTTTCTCAACACATAGCTATGACTGTTTATTAAAAGTGAAACGCCTTTGGGCGCTCCAAAAAACTATGTATCTATGTGTTAGAAAAAATTAACTCAAAGATATATCATGACTACAATAAAACGAACCAATTCAGATGATCCAGATTTTATAAAGCTGGTGGCTTTATTAGATCAGGATTTAGCGATTCGGGACGGAGACGATCATGCGTTTTACAATCAGTTTAATAAAACCGATAAAATAAAACATACCATTGTGTATTACGAAAATGACATTCCTGTTGGTTGTGGTGCTTTTCGCGAAAAAGAAAGCGGTACAACTGAAATCAAAAGAATGTATGTGCATCCTGATCATCGAAAAAAAGGAATTGCTTCTTCGATTTTAAAAGAGCTCGAAATCTGGGCTAAAGAACTTGGTTATACTTATACCATTCTCGAAACCGGAAAGAATCAGCCCGAAGCCATCAACTTATATCAAAAATTAGATTATACCATAATACCCAATTATCCGCCTTACGAGGAAATAGATAATAGTGTCTGTATGAAAAAGACTTTATAATAATGAAAATGACAGCCGAAGCATTACGCCAAAGAATAGGACAATTTTTCTTTCCTGCCGTATTTATTAACGATACCGAAGAAAACATTCAGGAAACAGAGCGCCTTATCAAAGAATACAATATTGGCGGACTGACCTTTTTTCACAGTCGTGCGAGTGCGGCCACAAATTACGAAAGCAAACAGAAAATTGTTTTTAACGACGATAGTTACGAAAAAATCAAAGCGCTGATTGTTCGTTATCAAAAAGCCGCTTCTACGCCACTTTTAATCAGTATTGATGCCGAATGGGGTTTGGCGATGCGTATCGAAAAAACACCACAATACCCGTATGCGATTACCCTTGGTGCTTTACCGGAAACCAAATCGGAACTGGTTTACGAAGTTGGCAAACAAATTGGTTTAGATTTAAAAGCAGCCGGAATTCAGTATAATTTATCGCCTTTGGCAGATATCAATAACAATCCAAATAATCCGGTTATTGGCTATCGCTCTTTTGGTGAAAACAAAGAAAAAGTAGCCCATTTTGCGGTTGAATATTTAAAAGGAATGTCTGAAGTTGGCGTTTTAGGCTGTCTGAAACACTTTCCCGGACACGGAAATACCAATGTCGATTCGCATTTAGGATTACCAGTTTTAAAGGAAACTTTAGAAGAATTATTAGAAAACGAATTATATCCGTTCATTAAAGGAATTGAAAATAATGTCGATTCAATAATGATTGGACATTTAGCTGTTCCGAGTTTAAATGATGGAAAAGATACCTCGGCAACTTTATCAAAAGCGGTTATTCAGGACCTTTTACGTGATAAATTAGGTTATGATGGTTTGGTCATTTCTGATGCTTTAAATATGCACAGTGTTTCAAAATTGTATGAAACCAAAGGTCAATTAGAATGGGAAGCTTTCAACGCAGGAAATGATGTTTTATGTTTCGCCGAAAATGTTCCCGAAGGAATCGAAGCGATCTATAAAAATACATCTCCAGACCGTATTTTCGAAAGCTATGAAAGAATCAGAAAAGCCAAAGAAAAAGTGGGATTATTTTCGAATGAAAATTTCACTTCAGGCGAATTGAATTTCGAAAATGCTTCGAAATTAAATCTTGAAATCGCTCAGAATTGCATCACAAAAATCATTGACAACGGAATTTCAGATTTAGCTGTTGAAGCTCAGAAAAACAATACATTAGCAAAACTAAGTTTATATAAAAATACAGAAAACACTTTCTTCAAAACTTTAAATTCAGAATTGCCTTCCCCGGAATTTGCTTTTGAGAATTTAGAAGTTTCGGATATTTCTTCAATTAAAAAAGAATTAGAAAATTTCGAAACGATTATTATTTCATTGTTTGTTCCAAAAGCAAAACCAATGAATAATTTCGAAATTAACAATGAAGTTTTAGAACTGCTTTCAAGTTTGCTTCAAAGCAAAAAATGTATCGTGTACGTTTTCGGAAATCCATACGTTTTACCCACAATTCAGAATCTTAAAAAAGCTTTCGGATTAATTCAGGCATATCAAGATTTTGATGAATTTCAAAAAACAGCAGGAATCCAATTTTTAGATAAAATTTCCTCAAACGGAATTCTTCCTGTAAATATTGACATTCAATAAGTTAAAACCGTTAATAATCAAAATTTATCAACTTATAAATTTTTATAATCACATCTTATTGTATGTAACTCTACTTATGCCCTACTTTTGCACCAGAAATAAATTTTTAACGTAAAACGAAAAATATGTCTTTAGTAGGAAAAAAATTCCCAAGTATTGCAGTAGATGCTATCTCAGAAATGGGTGATAATTTAAAAATCAACATTTTTGAAGAAGCAGTAAACAACAACAAAAAAGTATTATTGTTTTGGTACCCAAAAGATTTCACTTTTGTTTGCCCAACTGAATTACACGCCTTTCAAGCTGCATTACCAGAATTCGAAAAAAGAAATACTATCGTAATTGGTGCTTCTTGCGATACTAACGAAGTTCACTTTGCTTGGTTAAACACACCAAAAAACAATGGTGGAATTGAAGGTGTTACTTACCCAATCTTAGCGGATACAAACCGTAATTTATCTAACATTTTAGGAATTTTAGATATAGATTCTACAGAATACAGCGAAGAAACGGATTCAGTTATCATCGAAGGTTCAAACGTAACTTTCAGAGCTACTTACCTAATTGACGAAACTGGTAAAATCTTCCACGAAAGTGTTAACGATATGCCATTAGGACGTAACGTAAACGAATACCTAAGAATGGTTGACGCTTACACGCACATCCAGACTAAAGGTGAAGTTTGTCCTGCAAACTGGGAAGCTGGTAAAGAAGCTATGTCTGCAGACAGAGTTAGTACTGCTGAATACTTAAGCGCTAATTAAGCTGCTAAGATACTAAGGTTCTAAGATGCTAAGTTTTTTAACTTAACTTTTGAATCTTAAATACAATTCTACAATACAAAGTCAAGAGATTCTAAGATTAAACTTAGATCTTAGAATCTCAACGACTTAAAAAAACATCAAATAAATCCACACAAAGTTATTCGGTTCGAGAGCAAACTTAGCATCTTAGAACCTTAGCAACTTAGTGTCTTAAAAATAAAAACTATGTTAATCGACTTAAACGAAGATACGTTAGCAGATTTAGTTGCTAAAAACGAAAAAGTAGTAGTACAATATTCAGCTTCATGGTGTGGAAATTGCCGTATTATGAAACCAAAATTCAAAAAATTAGCAACAGAAAATGAAGCTATCACTTTTGTTTTGGTTGATGCAGAAAATGCTCCTGAATCACGAAAATTAGCTAATGTGAGCAACCTGCCGACATTTGCAACTTTCGTAAACGGACAATTAGTTGGCGAAACGCAGACTAACAAACAAGAAGTTTTAATTGACCTTGTAAACGCTATTGTGTAATTGGTTATTTGTTTATTCGTCTAATCGATTAAACAAAAAAACGATTTAACACTTAAACAAAAAATCATGAAATTACCAGTAATAAAGCATTTAACACAATTCATCGAAGAAAACGATCAGGATTATATCATTGAAACGATTGAAGTTCTGGAAGCCATGACCGAAATTCCTTCTCTTAAAGATGAAGAATTAGACGTAATCGGCGAATTGATTTCAAATATGTACGGCGCTCTTGAAGTACAAAAATTGGTTGCGCAGGGAACAGATAAAAAAGAAGCTTTAAATACGTTCATGAAACGTGTTTTAGGTTCTATCGATAAATAAATCGAAGTTGCTTTTCAAATAAAAAACAAAAAACATTACTGAGAAAGCGTTTCTATTTGGAGACGCTTTTTTTTGTTTACCGTGTTTAGTCACAGTTTTCAGGCCATCTTTGTCAGGCTGAGCGGAGTCGAAGCCCACGCAAGCAGCTCTGCAATCTTTGTCAAAATTACTTTGAGCAGGCTTCGACTCCGCTCAGCCTGACAAGCGCAAGGCAAATCTAAAATCTACCTTCTGAAAATCAAAAATTATGAGATAATTTTGTGAATTCGTGGCCATTCAAAACCCATACTTAATCTCGACTTAAACCCATAACAAATACTTTTAGATTCAAATATTAATCCTTACTTTTGAACCTCATTAATTTTAAACAAAAATCATGGCATCTATCACATTAGGAGGAAATCCGGTTCATACATCAGGCGAATTACCGGCAGTTGGATCACAATTAGCTGACTTCAGTTTAGTACAAAACGATTTATCAGTAGCTTCTTTGAGTAACTTCGCAGGTAAAAAATTAGTTTTAAACATCTTCCCTAGTGTTGATACAGGAACTTGTGCTACATCTGTTAGAACTTTCAACGCAAGTGCAAGCGCATTAGAAAACACAACCGTTTTATGTATTTCAAGAGATTTGCCTTTCGCTCAAAAACGTTTTTGTGGTGCAGAAGGTTTAGAAAATGTGGTAAACTTATCTGATTTTCAGGAAGGTTCTTTTGGAAAAGCTAATGGCTTAGATATCATCGACGGACCATTAAAAGGTTTACTTTCAAGAGCAATCATCGTAGTTGACGCTGACGGAAAAGTGGTACACACAGAACAAGTTGCTGAAATTGCAAACGAACCAAATTACGAAGCTGCTTTAGCAGCACTATAATCCCATTAAATGGAATTTCAAAAAGACAATACTTTTATTAAAGGCCGACTTAAAAGCGTAACTTACGCTTTTAAGGGAGCTGTTAAATTAATCAGTACCGAACACAGTGTTATGGTACAGTTTTCACTTGGAATATTAATGACTATTGCCGGTTTCTATTTCGATATTTCTCATGAGGAATGGCTTTTTCAAATCTTTGCAATTGGTCTTGTACTAAGTGTAGAAGGCCTGAATACAGCTGTAGAAAAAGTTGCCGATTTTATTCACCCAAATTATCACGAGAGAATCGGTTTCATTAAAGATATTGCTGCCGGAGCAGTATTTTTTGCCGCAATGACAGCAATAGCAATAGGCTTGATTATTTATATACCCAAATTTATATAGGCAAAATAAGGATACGCAGGAATGGCAAAAACAAAAAAAGAAACTGTAGACAAAAAAAGCGAATCAAAAGACGAAACTAAAAAATCATGGAAATTATCCAAACAGCAAAAATTTGTTTTGGGCTGTCTTTTGGTATTATTCTCTATTGCATTATTAGTAGCGTTTATTTCTTTTTACATAAACGGACAATGGCAGACCGACCAAAGTACAGTTAGCCACTTAAATGACCGTACTGAAGTAGTGCAAAACTGGCTCGGAAAATTCGGAGCTTACCTTGCTGACCTTATTGTTTACAGAGGTTTTGGCCTGGCTTCTTTTGTACTGGTTCGCCTATTTTTCTTAACCGGGTTATTTCTTGCGTTAGAAATGTCTACCAAAAGACTAAAAAACATTTGGTTCTGGGATTTATTTGCCATAATCATTGTCTCTGTCTTATTTGGATTCTTTGCTACTTCAGCTCCGGAATTAGGCGGAACCATTGGATATGAACTTAATTTATTTCTTCAGGATTATATTGGAAAAACAGGAACTTTACTGACCCTGCTTTTCGGATTAATCGTTTACTTGATTTTCAAAATAAAAGTATCACCTGAAAAAATTCAGTCTTATTTTGACTCTACTAAAAATGAATTCAAATCAGAATTAAATTCAATAAAACCAGCACAACAGCAGCAACAGCCTGAAAGTGCTTATAATTTAGAAGAATTTGCCATTGAGGAAGAAGATCCTGAATTAGACAATATTCATTTAAAAACCGAAGACACTCAATTCGAAATCAACAAAGAGGCTTTAAAACCAACTATATCAAATTCATCAGAAATTGATTTAAATCCGGTTATAAAACCCGTTCAGATGGATATCAATCCTGCAAACACAACAACTCCGGTACATCATAATGAAGAATTTGTTATTGAAAAAGCCGAAGAAGAAGATATTATCGAAGAAAATCTGGCATCGCGTTTAGTCGCAGATTTCGGATTATTCGACCCAACTTTAGATTTATCAAATTATAAATTCCCAACCATCGACTTATTAAAAGAATATTCGACCGGCGGAATTACGATTAATCAGGAAGAACTGGAAGAAAACAAAAACAAAATTGTAGATACACTTCGTAACTACAAAATTGAAATTGCACAGATTAAAGCAACTGTTGGGCCATCTGTAACCTTATATGAAATTGTACCGGAAGCAGGAATCAGAATTTCTAAAATTAAGAGTTTAGAAGATGACATTGCACTGTCTTTATCTGCTTTAGGAATTCGTATTATTGCGCCAATTCCAGGAAAAGGAACTATCGGTATTGAGGTTCCGAACAAAAACCCCACTATGGTTTCGATGAAAAGCGTTATCGGATCAGCGAAGTTTCAGGAAGCTGAGATGGAATTGCCCATTGCTTTAGGGAAAACTATTTCCAACGAAACTTTTGTTGTCGATTTAGCTAAAATGCCTCACCTTTTAATGGCAGGTGCTACAGGACAAGGAAAATCGGTTGGACTGAATGCTGTATTAACTTCACTTTTATACAAAAAACATCCTGCCGAAGTTAAATTTGTTCTTGTAGATCCGAAAAAAGTAGAACTTACACTTTTTAATAAAATCGAAAGACATTATCTGGCTAAACTTCCAGACACAGAAGATGCTATTATTACTGATAACGCAAAAGTTGTCAATACTCTGAATTCTCTTTGTACCGAAATGGACAACCGTTATTCTTTATTAAAAGATGCAATGGTTCGTAACATCAAAGAATACAACGAGAAATTCAAATCAAGAAAATTAAACCCGGAAGCCGGTCACCGATTTTTACCTTACATTGTTTTGGTTGTCGATGAGTTCGCCGATTTAATTATGACAGCAGGAAAAGAAGTTGAGATTCCTATTGCACGTCTGGCTCAATTGGCCCGTGCTATTGGTATTCACTTAATTATCGCTACACAGAGACCATCAGTAAACGTTATTACAGGTTTGATTAAAGCCAATTTCCCTGCGAGAATTGCCTTTAGAGTAACATCAAAAATTGATTCCAGAACTATTTTAGACACCCAAGGAGCCGATCAGTTGATTGGACGCGGAGATTTATTATATTCAAACGGAAACGACGTAATCCGCGTTCAATGTGCTTTTATCGACACTCCTGAGGTCGAAAAAATCACAGATTTTATTGGTTCACAAAAAGCGTATGCAACAGCTTATTTACTTCCGGAGTTTATTGGAGAGGAAACTGGCATCAATCTTGATATGGATATTTCTGAAAGAGATACTTTATTTAGAGAAGCTGCGGAGATTATTGTCAATGCACAACAAGGTTCAGCTTCATTACTGCAAAGAAAACTAAAATTAGGCTACAACAGAGCAGGCCGTTTGATCGATCAGCTGGAAGCAGCCGGAATTGTAGGCCCTTTTGAAGGCAGTAAAGCACGAAACGTAAACATTTCAGATTTAAGTGCTCTTGATCAATTTTTTAATAATGAACAAAATTAACCCCATCATGAAAATGAAAATTCAGGAAATCACAAACAATTCCATCATGAAAACAAGTAAAAAATGTCTGCAAATGGCAATTTTATTGCTTTTAAGCTTTACTTCTGTTCAGGCTCAGGATAAAAAAGCCAAAGATTTATTGAACCAGGTAACCGCTAAAATAAAGAGCTACGACAACATTTCTATTGATTTTAAATATTCTTTAAACAATGCCAAAGAAAACATCAATCAGGACAGTAAAGGAAATGTAATTATGAAAGGAAATCAATATGTATTGAATTTCATGGGTGTTACTAAAATTTTTGACGGACAAAAAACATACACCATTATCCCTGAAGATGAAGAAGTTACTATTTCTAAAGTAAACGAAAAAGATGATAATGCAATCACACCTTCAAAAATGCTTACTTTTTTTAATTCCGGATACAAATACAATATGGATATTGTTCAAAATGTTAAAGGAAGAAAAATTCAATATATCAAATTAGTACCTACTTCCGGAAAAGACCAAAGAAAAGAAATCCTTCTGGGCATCGATGTGCAGACCAAACACATCTATAATTTGATTGAAACAGGAAAAAACGGAACAAAAACGACTTTAACCGTTAATTCTTTTAAAACCAATCAGCCTTTATCAAAAAATCAATTTACCTTTGTGGCGAGTAAATATCCAAAATACTACATCAATAAATTAGATTAAATTACAAGGTTGAAAATTTTAGACAAATACTTACTAAAAACATTTCTGATTACGTTTACTACGGTATTCGTAATCCTTTTTTTTATATTCATACTTCAAACAGTCTGGCTATTTATTTCTGAACTCGCCGGCAAGGATTTGGATTTGATATTGGTTGTCAAGTTCCTGCTGTTTTCCATGCCAAGGATTATTCCGCTTGTTCTGCCCTTATCAGTTTTGTTAGCTTCGATCATGACTTTTGGAAATCTGGCAGAAAACTATGAGTTTGCAGCGATGAAATCTTCGGGTATTTCCCTTCAGAGAGCCATGAGAGTACTCATTATTTTCATCTTTTTATTAAGCATTGTTGCCTTCTGGTTTTCTAATAATGTTATTCCTTTTGCCGAATATAAATTTGTTAATTTCCGAAAAAACATTGCCCAGGCCAAGCCTGCCATGGCAATTGCAGAAGGACAATTTAATGATGTCGGCTTCTATAATATCAAGGTCAATAAAAAATCCGGAGAAAACGGCAATATTTTAACTGGTGTTACTATTCATGAAAAACCCACAAATATGGGGGAAAACAAAACGGTTATCAAAGCAAAAGACGGAGAATTAATAAGCAGCGAAAAGTCAAGCATTTTAAAATTAGTACTCAACGATGGTTATTATTATCAGGATGTAACTCCAAAAAAATACGAAGACAGAGCTAAATTACCTTTTGTAAAAGGTGCTTTTAAAAAACAAATTATCAATATTGATCTATCCGAATTAAACAAAACAGATACTGAAAACGAAAACATCAACAACACCAGCAACATGCTAAATGTTAACGAGTTGCGATACACACTGGATTCACTAAATAAGAACAGGGACAATGAAGTTGTTTCGTTTACTGAAAACATAAACCAACGAGTAGGATTGTCAAAATTTGTTACTATTACAAAAGAAAAAAAGAAAAAAAAATCATTACCTAATAATCTTTTATCCCTTTATGACACTAAACAAAAAAAGGCGATTTTAGATATGGCGAGCAGTAATATGACAAGTACAATCTATTCTATAGAGTCAACTCAAACAGAATTAAAAGACAAACAGCGCGATATTAACAAACACCTCACAGCATTTTACGAAAAGTTCGTTATTGCTTTTGCCTGTTTTTTAATGTTTTTTATCGGCGCACCTTTAGGAGCTATTATCCGAAAAGGAGGACTCGGCTTACCAATTGTATTTGCGGTTTTAATCTTTATTACATTCCATTTTATCAATACTTTTGGGAAACGACTTTCACAAGAAGGCGGAATGACTCCGTTTCTGGGAGCCTGGATGTCTTCGTTAATATTATCTCCTTTGGCAATTTTATTAACCTATCGTGCTACTAACGATAACGGACTTATCAATTTTGACGCTATAACAACACCTGTTCAACAAGTATTTCAGAAAATTTCCGAGCGATTTTTCCCTGCTCAAAACAATAAATAATTATGTCAACAAAAATACAACTCAATACCATTGAGGAAGCTATAGAAGATATTCGTCAAGGTAAAGTCATCATTGTAGTCGATGATGAGGATCGCGAAAATGAAGGAGATTTCCTTGCTGCAGCTGAAAAAACAACTCCGGAAATGATCAACTTTATGGCGACTCACGGCCGTGGCTTAATTTGTACGCCTCTTACTGAAAGCCGTTGTAAGGAGCTTGATTTACGTCCGATGGTGACCAATAATACAGATCACATGGAAACTGCTTTTACTGTTTCTATTGATTTAAAAGGAAACGGGGTTACAACCGGAATTTCTGCCGCTGACAGGGCAAAAACAGTTTTATCATTAGTAGATCCGAATACAAAACCGCATGAATTAGCCCGCCCGGGACATATTTTCCCTTTGGTTGCCAAACAAGGAGGTGTATTACGAAGAACAGGGCATACAGAGGCCGCTATAGATTTTGCAAGATTAGCCGGTTTTAAATCGGCTGGGGTTATTTGTGAAATCTTAAATGAAGACGGAACCATGGCACGTTTGCCACAATTGGTTGAAGTTGCCAAAAAATTCAATTTGAAATTAGTTTCGATAGAAGATTTGGTTGCCTACAGAATGCAGCACGACAGTCTGATCGTTAAAAAAGAAGATTTTGATATCGAAACCCGTTTTGGCACTTTCAGATTAAGAGCTTACGAACAAACAACGAATAAACAAATACATATTGCCTTAACCAAAGGAACGTGGAATTTAGGAGAATCAATCTTAACCCGTATCCATTCTTCACAGGTTAATAATGACTTATTGGGTACTTTAACCAATAATGTCGATCAGCAATTAGATGATATGTTTAAGATCATCAATGAAGACGGTAAAGGTGCGGTTATTTTTATCAATCAGGATATGACTGCTGTGAATCTTTTAAACAGAATCTCTGAGTTGAAAGCCTTACAGGCAGCAGGTACCATGAAAGCCCCTAAAGTGGTGATAGACACTAAAGACTATGGTATCGGTGCCCAAATTTTACATGATCTTGATATTTCAAAAATCAAACTGGTTTCTAATACCCAGCAAACCAAACGTGTTGGAATGATTGGTTACGGTCTGGAGATTACAGAATATGTAAACTATTAATATGGGGACTTTAGAAGAAAGAATTATAAAGTCTGAAACGCATATTTTCAAGGCTGTTTTTCCGAGTACGACCAACCATTACGATACTTTATTTGGAGGTACGGCACTTCATCTGATGGATGAAGTTGCTTTTATCTGTGCGACACGATTCAGCCGAAAGAAGGTGGTGACTATTTCTACAGGCCAAATTGATTTTAAAAAAGCAATTCCGGCCGGAACTTTAATCGAATTAGTTGCAAAAGTGGATAGTGTTGGAAGAACAAGCTGTAAAATTCATGTTGATATTTTCATGGAGCAAATGTATTCAGAACTTCGCGAAACGGTAGTTTCAGGAACTTTTTCGTTTGTTGCCGTTGATGAAAACAAAAAACCAACGCCGATTTTAGACGATTTAGAATAATTTTTAAAAATTTACACTTTCGTAAACACTGATAATTAGATACTTGAAAATCTATCAAAAAAAGTTCTAAAAAAGTTTCCAAAACCGAAAAAGCGTCTTATATTTGCACTCGCAATCAGCAAATGATAGCAACATACTGGAGAAATGGCAGAGCGGTCGAATGCGGCAGTCTTGAAAACTGTTGACTGTAACAGGTCCGGGGGTTCGAATCCCTCTTTCTCCGCCAGTAGAAGTTTCAAAAGAAACTTTAAAAGTCAAAAGCCTTTAAATACAAGTATTTAAAGGCTTTTTTGTTTTTTGTCACTTGTCAAAAAACACATATATTACCAAAGTACGGTGACCCTATGAGTGACCCCTATTTTTTTTCGCAAAAAAACGCAAAAAAAGGGTCACTAAAAAAAGTGAATTGCCCGGGAATTCCCTGAAAACACTACAAACTTTCAGCGATTTTAAATCAATTTGATTATTAATTTAAAATTGTGAGTTATGTTAAAAGTAATTTTTTATCTCAAAGCAGGTAAATTCAACAAAAGTGGAGAATCTCCAATTTATGTCCGCATTTCGTACAAGAAGCAATCCATAACGATGGCTGCGGGTAAATCGATCTTAAAACAAAGATGGCAATTTACCGACAACCTAAGAAGTGTTCTAAAACTTGAAAAAGAAAAGGTAATCAAGAATGCCCTGGATCTTTTTCTTCTTGGTATGGAGAAGAAGTTCAATGAACTTCTTAAAATCGATCCCGATTTTTCATTGCAATTACTCAAAGATGAATTTAAAGGAGAAACAGCCGTAAAAGAAGATGGTGTGAGCCTAATCGAAATTATGAACAGGCATAATGAGTTCTTTAAAAGAAAGGTTGATGCCAAAGAGCGATCAAAGGCTTCCTACCAGAAATATGAACGTGCAAAAGATTTGCTCATCACATTTATGACAAAGCAATATGGAATACAAGATATTTCTTTACCTGAAGTGAACAGTGCCTACGTGTACAATCTTGAGGCTTTTCTTAAATATGACAGTAGCTTTAAAGGCAAAATAGGCATTCAAAATAACTCAGTAGTCAAATACATGCGGATGTACAAAACAGCATGTAAATACAGTATCAGAATGGGAATAATAGAGAAAGACCCTTTTAGTGTTTATGATGGCAAACTACATGTCACTGATGCTATATTTCTTACTCAGGAAGAATTAAACTTAATTGAAAACAAAAAATTTTCAGTTAAGCGCCTCGAAAAGGTTAAAGATGTCTTTCTTTTTAGCTGTTACACCGGTTATGCACCTGTAGATGCCGCTAACCTTACATCCAATAATATATCTTCGGATGGGAATGATAATCTTTGGATTGTGACCAATAGAGCAAAAACAGCAATTAGAGCAAATGTCCCTATCCTTCCTCCCACCTTGGTGATTATTAATAAATACAGGAACATGCAAATTGGACTGATCCCAAAGTTATCAAATCAAAAAATGAACGCTTATCTAAAGGAAATTGCTGATTTGTGCGGTATCAATAAACACCTCACTTGGTATGTCGCGAGGCATACGTTTGCAACAACAGTTACTTTAGGAAATGGAGTAAGAATAGAGAATGTTTCGGCTATGATGGGACATACTAATATTAAACAGACGCAGCATTATGCTAAGGTACTGGATATAAATATCATGGAAGATATGTCAAAATTAAAACAAAAGTATACTTGAACAATTAGCCGGTTAAACACTCACTACTATTAAAAAAGGCAAAAGAATTCACAATTGAATCCTTTTGCCTTTGTGTTGAAATAGTATATTATTTGTTTGCAGATGTACAATCAATAATAATCACAGCTCGTTTTCGCTAAGTATTTTTTCTATTTTACTTGATTCATACAAGTAAATATCACCTAGTTTAGTATAAGGAAGTATACCCGTTTGACGGTATTTAATGATTGTATTATTTGAGAGTCCAAATATTTTCTTTAAATCTTCATTTCTATAATATCGTAAACTGTCTTTTGTATTGTTTCCTTTTATTTTTGAATCTATTTTTTCCAGTCTGGCATATAAAGGATCTAGCAATTGTTTGATTGCTACTATATAGGACATTTTTGTTTTATTACCTTCTTTAGACATAATAGTTAATTTTTAGTATTGCATTTTAAATGATACAGATTACCAGCAAATTAATTTTTCTCTCCGTTTTTCAAGTATAACAATAATATTCTCAAGAAATCTTATTTGCTTGTCTTTATAGGTAAATCCTTTTGACTCAGAAAACTGTTTACTTATTGTATCTATGTTTGTTTGAAGTCCTAAATCTCCTATATATGTAAAATTATTTTCTATAAAAAGCTGAATTTTGCTTCTATTGCACTTTTGATTTCGATCATCAAAAAATAAAATTTTCTCATCCATAAGAATATAAAAAAGTTGTGCCAAATCGCTCTTGTTGAAATTAGAACTGCACTTCTCTTTTGCTAAGGCATTAAGTGACGAATTCCTTTTACTGAGGTTAGGTTTATTTTTTTCTAAAAACCTTTCTATTTCTTGCATCCTCCCATACAATTTTGAAACCGCATCGGGAAGTTCATCAAAAGCAAACTTCTTCATAACATAAACTTTTTTTGCAATTATATTTCTTTATCAATGTCACTAAGAATTGAAATAAATCGTACTCCTTTGGTTTCTATTGCGTTTTGGAAGATAACTTATATAGCCATACTCATTTAGCTCACGCATGCATTTATGGTAGGTTACAGGCCCGGTTATCTTAGCTAACTTCATAATTTCAGACCTATAGACCTCGATAGGATTTACAAAACCCTTTTGTGTCCTAAATTGAAGCAATGCAGCATATATACCAATATGGGTAACACTGATACGGTAATCTTTTTCGATTGCCTTAAAGAAATCAGATAAAGGTTTTAGTGTTTTCATTATATTTAAGTTTATCAGCTTATACGCATACTATTCCTTTTCGAATGTTTCTCCTGCTGGCTCTCACTTGTTTTTTGAATTTGTTTTACAGTTTCCATTGTTTTATTGCCCAATGCTGTTGAGACTGTAATTTTTCTTGAATGCTCATCATAAATGTTTACCGATTTAAACTGAGGGTTGGCTTCAATATAAAACCGATGTTCATTTCCATTTTTAATCAAGGTTACAGGCAGCCTGTTTCCTTGTTTTAAAGAATAATTTAATTTATCGCCTTCTGTTTTATTGGTTAATTCCTTTAAAGGAAGTTCCTGTATGGCTTTTTCAAGATCATAACCGTATCCGAAATGAAATTCTTTGATTCTATGATTGCCACTAGCATCTTTGTCGTTAAGATCTAGTTGCATCCAGGATCTGTCCTTTTGAACCGCTCGTCCACCTAATAAATTATAAGCCTGTGTTGTGTCAACAGAATTCCCTTGCTGTAATTTGAAATATTGACTTCTATTTTCTTCAGGTTTTAACTCATTATACAGACTAGCTTTATAACCTTCAAATTGATACCCTCCGCTCTGGTCTTTAACAAAAGACAGCTCATGATTCAGTCGTTCTTTTTCGTTGACGTAATAGGAAACCGGAACAGTAAACTGTTCATGACCTTGTTTGATTTGGTACTCAATTTGATTTGACAAATCTTTAAAACCAATACGCTGTACCTGATCGTACAGCGCTTGGTTATTCTTCTGCTCTTCTTTTGCATCCTTATGTACTGCAATTTGATCTCTAAGTGGTGCAATAACTAGTTTACGAATGAGTCTTACCAATAAATTAGGATAAAGCTGTTTAAGAATTTTGTTCTTTTCCTGCTTGAGCATCTGCAAAACAAAACGTTCCTCAATATTTTTAGTTCCCTTATACTTTGTTCCAATACGCTCGTAATGATGCAGCTTTTCTTTGATCAGTGACCTATTGCCCGAAAGACTAAAATTAAACAGTTTACTAAAACGCTCTTCCCTGGAGCGCCACTGGTTTAATTCCATCTCTACTCTGTTCATGGGAAGTTGTTCGTTCATCATTACTGATTACATGGATTGACTTTTCTTTTTCTTCTTAGCTTCCTTTGGCACTTCTGGCCCATCATCATCGGCAGTTTGGTTTTGCTTTTTACTGCCTTGTTTTTCGGAAATTTGCTGAGTTTCGGATTGCTTTTCTTCTTTAGACTTACGATTATCAATGCGCTGCAAATTGCTGTCATATACATTAATTGTCTTGAATTGTGGGCTGGCTTCAATATACTGCTTAATCTCATTGCCTTCCTTTTGGAAAGTAGCGGATTGCAGGTTACCCTTTTTTAAAGAATTGATCAAGTCTTCTTTGTATTTTGGGGTTTCCAGTTCTTTAATTGGATGCTTGGACAGTGTTGCTTCTAAATCATAGCCGTAATTCTGATGGTAATGGTTTAGCTTAAAGTTTCCATTAGATTCGGATTGTTTAAAATCGATTTGAAGCCAGGCGTTGTAAATTTCGCCCTCCTTGTTGGTAAGATCTTTGTTTACAGATCTGCCTTCCATAAGATTGTAAGCCTCTTTCATGGTGATGTTGCTGCCTTTATTGATATAAAAGGTTTGCTCCAAATTTTCTTTGGAATTCTCTTTTTGCAATTCCACTTTATAAGAATTAAAGAAATACAAATCACTTTCTTTTGACTTATTGAAATTTAATGTAGCTACAGCAGTATCATTACCATATTGCGCATTATGCGTCAAAGTAAAATTAGGTTCTTCTTTCTGCATTTTTTCTTTTAATTCAGATTCCAGTGCTTCACCGAAACCGGTATACTTAATCTGATCTCTTAAGTATTCAAAATTTTTCTCGTTCATGATTTCAATTTTTTAATTATTAAATAGTTTATAGTTTGGGAAGTACAGTCACCTGTACCAGTTTTGTATTCTTGACATGTTCTTCTAAATGTCTGCCGCCATTTTTCTCCATTAGCTGAATGGCTAAGTATTTTTTTTCCGGAATTGTAAATTTTGGCAGCGCAAACACAAAGATATTTTCTGCTTCAGCTTGAATTTTATCAATATCATTCAGTATATAAATGGGCGTAATTTCAATTTCCTGTGAAGCAGTACGTTTTATTTTTTTAGTGTCGCGAATAAAAAAACGAAGCTGATCAATCTCATAATTGATTTTAGAATGGTTGGTTATCTTTATCCTGTAATACATTACTTCGTCACGAATAAAAATTCCATTGAGCCTAAAATCAATATCGTATTTACTTTCCTTTTGACCTCGCAGCTTTTTTTTGTCGTATAAGGCTAACTTTGAATATTGCTCAATCTCCTGATCATTAATAATTTCATCTGAAAAATAAATTTCCTGTCCATCCGGCTTAGTTTTATTCAGCGTAAGATTTAGCTGCGGGAAATCTTCATTATAATCCAGCACGAAAGAGTAGAGTTTACCATCAGCTGTGACTACCGTAAGATTAGTTTGGAAAAATCCTTTTTGGGCAGCCTTAACCTGAAGGATGTTTTCAAGACCTTTTGCTTTTTGTACGAGTATATCGGGGCTTCCCTTGTCGACACTTTTTATGGCAAAAGGAAATACAATATTGGTGGTTTTTGAATAGGCTATCATTAAAGAGTCCGATTCCGTTTTGGATAAATGGTTTTTACTTGATTGCTGTGCCAATACACTGATGGTCATAAATAATAAATAACTCATCACCAATAGTTTAAAATTTTTCATCTGTATCATTTTTAGTTTTTAATTGGAATCATTTTGTTTCTGTTTTTCATCACGCAGCAGTACTTTATATCCCGCTTTTACAACTACTTTAACCAGTTTTACTTTTTTACTTAGCAGGCTTTTAGCCGCTTCAATTCCCGCTCCAGCTGCCTGAGCTCCCCAGGAATCGTCTAGTGATGCAAGTCCTAAAGTTTGCATGGAGCGATCAGCGGATGCTTTGGCGACATCACGATTAATCGCTCCCGGAATATAGATACCAACAAGTCCATCCATATCATAAACAGACAAGTCCACCGGGAATAGGGAGTTATTGTATCTGATACTAGTAATATTAATAGTTAATCGTTCTCCTTTTAAGGAAGCTGTTCCAAACAAAAAATTGTCTTTTGGAACTTTAATGCCATTTATAAATATGTCGTTCATGATTCGGAACTTAACCGTGGAGCCATTTACAATTGTTTGCGTTTCATGAATAATGGCTTCTATAGCATTCTGCATTAAATCATTATTTTCAAATTCGTCTAAAGAGTAAAAACCATTCTGTTTGTACTCAGAACTATTTAATGCTTTGTTTTGTAAAAAAGAAATAGGATCTTCATACGCTTTGGTGGAAATAGTAAAGACTTGTCCACGCTGAGCCTCGGAAGCTTTTTTTAATTTTTCCTGTACTCTGTTTGGATGTTGGATATCCAAAATACTCTCCAGCATTCCACCGAGCTGTTGCAGTTCCGGATCCTGACTGTCTTGCCCATCATTCATAGATTGCATCATTTGTTCCAGCCTGTCCACATCATTGGAATGTATTGAGGGTTCATCTGATTTTGTATATCTAGCATAATCACTGTTTTGCTCTGGGACTAATACTGGCGTATTGATTGCTTTTTGCAATGCTTCCAATTTTTGATGCACTTTTTCTTCGTTTGGATCGCGATAAACAGATTTATTTAAACCATGTTGTTCTTTTCTTTGAGTAACAGCACTGCTGTCCTCAGTGGAATCAATCTGAAAGGATTGGCTTAAATAGTTGGGATCTTTTTTGATAAGTTCATCAAGCTTTGCTGAATCAAGAGCAGCCAGATCGTAGTAATTCATTTTATCCATTGAAAGCCCTTCTTTCAGGTTCGCATTGGGAAGTTTTAGATTAAAACCTTTTTGCTGTGCTGCTACTGAATTGGCAGCATCCATTTTTCCACCACCCAATGCCCAAAATATGGCAGTTAGAAATGGCAAAGCCAATATTGGCAGTACCAAGAGCATCTTACGATGCTTTAAGTCCTTTAATGATTTTGTGTTTTGTTCCATGATATTAATTTTTAAGATGTGAGTAATAATAATTTTCTATTATTGTTAAACTGTCCAGAAGTCCGGGACGATTTAATACAATGCTGTCATGAGTTTTTTTGCCTGTGGGACTTCGCCCCAGACTATCCATATATTTCCTAAAACTTGTGATTTTTTCAAATTCTATTTTACTGATAATCGCATTGAGTTGGGGAGGCTTTTCTTTTAAGGGTATATGATTGGTTGGTTTGGTAATCGGGGCTATTGTTATATTTCTAGATTTATTATTTGAAAAGCTATTCACAATTAGATAAATGCTGCAACCTCCTGTAAAAACTATAAAAGTGAATAGAACAACAATCCAATTGAGTCGTGAAAAATGAGCCGTTTTACGCTCTAGCCATTGTGCACACTTATATTGCAATCGAAGATTGGCTTGCTCAAATTTCTCCCAGATACTATTTTTAGAACCTGTAATAGCATTGCTCTTTCTTTTAAAAGTGACTTTCATAATGAGTAGTTTATTATTTTCGATTTTCGGTACTTATGTCCCGATTCTCAATAGTATTCCATCGCTCGATTAAAAAACCATGTGGATTGTTGTCGCTTCTCGATACGTTACGAAGGTTGCCTTCCGTTATAAGGTTTCGATGTGCAATACTCGTGGTACGGATGATATTTTGAGTAGCATAACATTTGAATCCATAAGGATAGTTGTTAAGGTCAATAGTCACACTGTCAATCTGTATGGTCTGGCTGACGTTCCCTGATATAATGCCGGAGTAGTAACCGTTTTCCATTAAATCGTCATAGACACGTTTTGCACTGTCATCAGCCAGATAAAGAGCCTTTGTTACATTACTTTTAATGACTTTATCATCGGGATCAAGTGTAAAGAAGAACTTGTGAAATGTCTTTACATGATCTCTCGCTTCTACGGGAATGTTATCTTTTCGGTCTGAAGCATAGGCTTCGAGTGCTTTTCCGTTAGCCAGTATATAAACCTTATTCTGCATTTGCGATACGAGTGTGAAACTCTTGTAAAGTGAAAAGCAGCTAATTAAAACACAGCCTGTAATGACCAGCATGGTAAAGCCGCGAACATGCCGAAAGGCAGTGTCAATATTTTTCATTTTGCTAAACATAAACTTTGAATTTAGGGTTAAGATTTACCTTTTAATTTATCACCCATATAACTGTCCTTGTCTTTGAAGTAAGGCGCAACATTACCGGAATCAGACATGCTTTGATACATACGTCCGGCAGCATTCCCCATCGCATCCGCTACCATTGTAGTGCCCTGAGATGTAGTATTGACAAGGGAAGTTGTAGAATTACTAAACATACTGGTCACTTTTTGCCCCAGTGCACCGCCACCACCGGCATGAACAATGTAATTAGCAACGGAAGGGACAGTGAAATAGCCTATAATCCCAATAATCATAAAGACCAAATAGGCAACATCAGTCCTGCTAAAGAAAGTATCTCCATATTCTCCTGCTTGTGCAATGTCAAGTTTTAGCATATTCTCCTGAATTTTTCCGATGATGCTTCCAAATATATTAGCCACAGGAAGCCACAAATAAATATTGATGTAGCGTGCCAGCCAGACAGTAAGGGTATGTTGAAAACCATCGAAGACCGAAATGCCAAAAACGATTGGACCTAAAATAGAAAGTACCACCAATTGAAAAGTCCGAAGTGTGTCGATGCACAGGGAAGCAGATTCAAATATTACCCTCAGTACTTCGCTCATCCATTCTTTTACTGAATTGCGAAAATTATAAGAGGCTTTACTCATGGCAAATTTGATATCATTACCAATGCCATCGAGCATTCCTTCTTTTGCGGGGTCACCGGAAGGATAAGTATATTTGTACCATTCCGCCCTATTGCCATCTCCAGTTGATCCCACATACATTTTCCAGGGATCGGTATCTTTGAGTGCTTCTTCTTTTTCTTTAAGTAGTCTTTCAATCGCTTTGTTCGATCCTTCCACCATTGCAGCAGTTGCTGTAACGGTAGGTTTCATAACACCATTAATCATATAGAGGACAGAGGGAAAAATCATAATGCAAAATCCGATAACAAAAGGACGAAAGAGCGGGTAAAAATCTATGGGTTCAGCACTGGCAATATGCCTCCAAACCCTTGAGGCGATATACCACATAGCGGCAAAACCGGCAAGTCCTTGTCCGACTCCAATCAGGTTACTGCATAAAGGCATCATTTCATCATATAATTGTTCCAATACACTATGCAGGCCGTTCATTTCATCTGCAACTCCTTGTGCATTGGTCGTAAATGGCAATATCATTGCAAGAAGCACAAGTATTATTTGCTTATTTATCTTTATCATAACACTGGATATTTAGTTATTTAAATTATAAATACTGCGCATTGCGCGGGTATCATTGCGCTCTTTTGCACGCTGCAAAGCCAGTACAGCAGTATTATTGTTGAAGTTTCTCAGGAACAAAAGTTTGTCCTGCATATCTGCATATATTTTGTCAATAGCAGCCAACCTTTCATCATCAGACATTCGCATTTTATTTGCGGTAATCACCGATGTGAGTTCATCAAGATTTCTAAGACTTTGTTTAAACAGATTATCGTACACCCTTTCGAAATAGGCAATTTCTTCAGCATTGAAATTTTTACTATCCCTAAAGCGGCTAAAAGCGGACTTGTATTCTTTTACCAAGAGCACCTGATAATTCACAATATCACCTATACGCCTGTAATTCTTAACTGTGGGACTAACCTGCATCAGCGCATCAAGAAATGTTTCATGAAGGCTGAAATTTCCTTCAGACAAATCTTTTACCGTATTATAACCTCCACTTAGTATTTCATAGCCCTTTTTCATATCCTTTAGAATCTGTTTGAACTGGGCTAACTTCTCTATGTTCAAAATCAATTGCTGGATTTCCTGTTTTTGAGCGGTTATCTGGGATGGAAATAGCAATCCGATAAACACAATTCCTGTAATCAGTAATTTTTTCATGGCAAATCAGTATTTATGCCGTGCAGGACACGGCTGTTTTTTGCTTCTTTTAATTCGGCAGCTTTTGATACAGCCATAACTTTAGCTTGATTGCTAAAGCTCTCAGAGAAAGCATAGTTATCAAGCATATTCTGGTAAATCATATCAATGCGTTTCATTCGCTCGTCATCTTTCATCTCTAACTTTCCGTCCGTAACGATTGTTAGAAGCTCATCCAGATTGGTATCACAATTTTTGATTAACCTTTCAAAGACCCTTCTGATATAATCGACTTCATCTCCATGAAACAAATCATCCTGCCGGATTTGCTGATATAAGCTTTTGTAGCTTTTCATGATTTTTGTCTGGAGCCCTATAATTTCCGTTACCCTGGCATACTTTTTTATTTTGGGATTGACTGTCTTAAGAGAATTCAGATAATCGGTATGAAGATTAAATTCTCCACGTTTGAAATCTCCTATGGTATTGAGTCCTTTTTTGACTACCGAATAGCCTTTTTGAACATATCCGATATAGACTTGCAGGGCTGCTATTTGCTCTAAAAGCATCCTTTGCTGTTTTGCCTGTGCATGAAGATTCCCTGTGGTCAGTGCAGTAAAAAGCACTACTAAAAATATCTTTTTCATGATTTTATTACTTGTTTACGGAATTCCGTAAAATTGTTTAACGGATTTGATATCATGCTCTGTTTTGGCTCTTTGAAGGCT
The DNA here is from genome assembly GCF_022802975.1 of Flavobacterium pectinovorum. Taxonomy (GTDB): domain Bacteria; phylum Bacteroidota; class Bacteroidia; order Flavobacteriales; family Flavobacteriaceae; genus Flavobacterium; species Flavobacterium pectinovorum_B. Next base: position 616,403 of record NZ_JAFEVZ010000001.1, on the reverse strand, counting down.
CAGTAGTATATTCTGTCTGTTGAAGAGCGTCAGGTCATCATAATTAGCATCAATCTGATCTGCAGCAGCATTTATAATCTCCAGTCTTTTGGCATCACTCATCTGTGTGGTAAAAGAATCCAATACAAGGAAAATCTGATCAATGTTTTTCAGGCTTTCATCGAGTATTCCGGAATACACGCTTTGCATATAATCGAGTTCGCTGGACTTAAAATGAGCATCTTTTTGAAACAGGTTCCATGCTCTTTCGTATTCATCTACCAAACGAACCTGCTTTTCACTGATATCTTTGATACGCTGGTAATAGGTAATAATGGATTTGACTTTTGCCAGTTCCTCGTAATAATTCTTATAGAGTTCTTTTTGTTTCTGGGTCCAATCGGAAATCTCATCCAGCTTTAGTTTGGAGAGTACATTTTCTATTTTTTTCTGCGCATTCTGAAGCCAGATCGTTTTGTTCTGCAGTTTTTGGATCCTTAGGTCAATAGCCTTAATTACCTTTTTGGCAACCGCTTTTACGATTTCTAAAATCGGTATTGCTGCGACCGCTGCCGGTCTTGCCGGAGTGCTAATCAGTAAAAAGCACAACAGGCAAATCATGATTTTCTTTTTTGCTTTCATAAGTATTGTAGTTTAAATTCCATTTTCAAGATGTTTGTGCGCGCAAATCGATTGCAAGCGCCGCAATGCCTTTTCTGATGTCACCATCAAATTTCTTAGCGTACGCCTGTACTTTTACTTTTTCAGTTTCTTCGGTTGTGTACGCGTAATATTCCTCAAGGGATACCTCGGTGCGGTATACTTTAGACTGCATGCCTCCAAGTGAGATAAATACTTCTTTGTATTTCTTATCAGGATCATTGGCTTTGTTTACAGATAATACCAATGCTTTTTCTTTTTCAGTAAGCCCAAGCAGTTCCTGAATTTGTTCGAACTTATTTTGATACTTACTTTGGTCCAGTAATATCTTGCAGTCGCTGTTATTGATGATGGCTTGTTTAACGACTGGAGAAGAAATAATATCTTCTACTTCCTGAGTCACTACAATGGCTTCCCCAAAGAATTTACGAACAGTCTTGAATAAATACCGAATATATTCTGCCATTCCTTCCTTGGCAATAGCTTTCCAGGCTTCTTCTATCAGGATCATTTTACGGACTCCTTTAAGCTTGCGCATTTTACTGATAAAGACTTCCATGATAATGATTGTCACCACTGGAAAGAGTATCGGATGGTCTTTGATATTATCGAGTTCAAACACAATAAAACGTTCTTTCAACAAATCCAGATTCTCGGTAGCATTGAGCAGGTAATCAAATTCACCTCCCTTATAGTAAGGACGCAGTACATACAGAAAATTGTTTACATCAAAATCTTTTTCCTTTACTTTGTCACCTTCCAATATGGATACAAACTCATTTTTCAGAAATTCATAAAAACTGTCAAAGCAAGGAAACAAATCAGAATTGCTATCTAATTTTTCATAATACAATTGAAGCGCATTTGACAGTGCTACATATTCACTTCGATTGAATGTTTCATTGTCTTTTTTCCAAAGTGCCAATAAGAGTGTTTTAATACTTTCTTTTTTCTCGGTATCCAGAGAATCTCCTTCACTGATATAAAAGGGATTAAACCTAATAGGGTTCTTTTCATCGTAGGTAAAATAATAGCCATTAACCATATCACACAGTCCTTTGTAGCTGTGCCCGACATCAACAAGTACAACATGAGTTCCCTGCTCATAGTAACTTCTAACCATATGATTGGTAAAAAATGATTTACCGCTTCCAGATGGCCCCAATATGAATTTATTTCTATTGGTACATATCCCTATTTTGACTGGTTCGTCACTAATGTCTACATGGACCGGTTTTCCAGTCAAACGATCTCCTAATCGAATTCCAGTTGGACTAAGGGAAGAACGATAGCCTGTTTCCAGATTCAGGAAGCATGTCGCTTGTTCTGTAAACGTATCGAAGGTGTCATTCATTGGGAAATCTGCAGAATTCCCGGGAATTCCTGCCCAAAATATTTGTGCGGCCCCAACAGTTTCCTGTTTAGCGGCAGCATCCATCTGAGCCATTGCTGAAGAAACTTTGTTCTTCAGGTCTTTGAGTTCTTCTTTATTGTCCGTCCAGATCAGTACATTAAAATGAGCTTTGACAGGAAGTCTTTGCTGGCTGATAGCCTCATTAAGAAAATCATTGGTGGCATCACGGGCAATAAGGTTCTCCCTGCTGTAGGCTGATAAGGATTGTAATCGCAGTCTTTTACTTTCAAGTTTTTGCAACGTTTTTTGGAAGTCCTCTATGAAAATATATTGATTGTAAATATGGTTGCAGGAAAGTAATTGCCCCAGAGTCGAAGCAAATCCAATACTGAATTTGGTCTTGTCGGTTGAATACCGGTCATAATTAATCCTCGAACCGCATAAGGCAGGCAGGTCAGCTGCGTCCCCTAAAGTATAAATCTGGCAATGCTTGTCCCCAACCTGCAAGCCATCATCAAAAGCAATATCCTTAAAAACAAATGAGTTTTGTTTTTCAGACAAAAAACAATATTGTTCAATAATTCCAATTTTTCGGCTGTGGCTTCGAAGCTCATCATTAACAAGGCGGGTCAGTTTTACAAAACCACTGTCTTCCAATATTCGTCTGAATTGTCCGGTACTGTCAATAAATTCCTGACGCAGCTGTGCTTTTAATGTTTCTTCCGGAACTATTGAACTCCTAAGTAAATTTGAAAACAGGGAACTGGATGTTTTTCTTCCTGCCGGTTTTTTGGTTAAAAAAATGTAACAAGAATGATCCAGAAAGGGACGTTCATTAAAAAAACGTTCACTGCTTCGGGTAAGAAAACTGGAGTCTTCACTTGTGAAATCGGGTTCAAACTTGCTGTCTATAAACCAGTCCTGCTTATGGAATACGCTAAATTTCGGAAGCAGTTTTATCGCTTTAAGCCACGCCTGATGAAATGCTTCGTATTCCTGATCCGACAAGGTAAATATCTCGGGCAGTTCTGCTTTAAACACTACTGTCACATCGCCTTGTTTGGACAGGATGCAATCGTGCTGCACATCCATAATTGGTAAAATATCATCTATCATCTTTTCCATCATCCTTTTTTTTACCGCTCAGGTAATGCTGAGCAAATTCTATTTGGTCATCATAAATATTTTTCTGCTTTGGGATTTCACTGCTTTGGGAATCTGTCGTTTTGCCAATGCTTTCATCATTCCATATTCACCGTATTGGTGGCTCATTTTATATATTTTCAAAACCCAAAATGTTCCTGAAACACCAATAATTCCGATGCAGATAATGGATGGTAAACCGGCTATGTACATAATTGCAAACAGTATCATAAGCACCATTACGCCACCGCCCAAATACCAGATATACTGCGCTTTTAACCCCTTGAACTCTATGCTCTGGTTGATTCCTTTGTTGATTTGATACACACTGTTTGACATGGTCTTTATTTTAAAATTTCATCCTGCTGCTGCGTCTCATCTCCGAAAAAGAGCGTTCCTGCCATTTATCACTATTGCTTTCTGCTGCTGTGAGACGCTGTGATTCTTCACTGCTTTTAATTGGCAGTTGAATTACCGGAGCTGTATTTGTTAATTTTGTTTCATTATTGAGGCTAACCTCTTGCGGATTGGCTTCTTTTAATTGGTTCTCCTGAATTTTTAGGGCAATTTCCCTTTCAAGACTAAAGAGGTCGCTTTTCATTTTTTGCAGCTCATCCTCCTGGCTAAATACTCTTGTGGTTAATTGTTGTAATTGTGGCAGCTGGTTTTCAATATCATTCAGTGACTTTTGGTATTTTGCCGTGAGATGTTCCACCTTATCAATGGCATTTAGAAAATGTCGGGCTGCCAATTTGGGATTATCCACATTTGGAGTTCCTCCATTTGAAGTATATTTAATACCATCTTCCAAACGTTGTGCATAAAAGCTGTTGGAGTAACGGTACTGGTACAAACCATCATTTTGATAGGCTTCACGTTCTCTTTTTATATAGAGTCCAAAATCATATAACTTCCCAATTTGTTTGGCCTGGTTTTCTCCTTCGGGAGGTTTCCAGTTTTTATAGAGCAGGATAATTTCTTTGCCGATACTTTCAGGATCTGCTGTCTTGCAGTCATACAACTCTATGGGATTGGCTTTGGAACCATCAGGTTCATACTTCAGATTATTTTTGTAAAAGCTGTGATCGGCAGTTAGTTTGTCCAGTGTTCTAGTGGTGATTCCTTTTTCCTCCATTAGGTATTCAACCTGGTATTTAGTTCTGGAAATTTCCTTGTAATGTGCTTTTTTAAGGCTTTCCATTACCGTTACTTTTTTCTCCAATTTTGATTTTTCCAGTAATGAAGTATCACCTGATAATACTGCGATATATTCTGAAAAGTTCATTCCGCTTTGCTCATCCATTGCCCCCTCATCAATAGTCCTGACATTAAGTTCACAGTTTTTCATCTGACTGATAAAAGTCTGTTTGTTCTTCAAAAGGTTGAATTTGTAATTGTCCAGGGATTGCTCTGTGGCATAGATGAAATTTTTCACTTTATTACCATAATGCTGTTTGGCAACTTCATTACCTTGTCTGCTGCCCCGGCCGTTGCGTTGTCCCAGATCTGATGGTCTCCAGGGAATATCCATATGATGCATCGCCACAACACGCTTTTGTACATTAAGCCCGGTACCTGCTTTTTCTGTACTGCCCAGAAGAATACGTATCTCACCTGTATTCATTTTAGAAAACAATTCTGGTTTCTTCTTATCGGACCAATCGTGTATGTAGGTAATCTCATGAGCCGGGATATTAAAATCCCTTACCAGTTTTTCTTTAAGGGCATCATACATATTAAAGTCATCCGGCTTTGGTGTACCGATATCTGAAAAAACGATCTGAGTGCCTTTATGCTCGATGGAAGCCTGATAAATTTCAGCTACATTTCTGGCGCATGTATTGACTTTATTATTCGGATGATCACCATATCCTTCATTTATCAGCCTCATATCAGCAGCCATCTTTTTAGCGTAATTGGTAGCAATTAGCATCCTGCCTTTGTCTTCCTGCGAGGTAAGAGGTGCCCTGCCGATAAGTGTCGCATTACCTGTTTTGGCAAACTGCATGAGCTGGGTAATAAACTCGCTCTGCTCAGGTGTAGGACTGATATTGACAAGACGCTCCTCAATTTCAGGTTTATCCAGATCAATATGTTTTGCTGTTTTGTAATCGGTAATCTCATTATAGAACAGTGCCAGTTCCGGAACTTTAATAAAATGGCGAAAACGCTCCTTGGCAATAATCTCATTGGTGACCGAAAATTCAAAATCAGTTGTTTTTCTGGCAAAAACAGCTGCCCATCCATCAAAGTTTTCAATATGCTGGCGTTCCATTTCTTTAGGTCGCAGGTATTTGAAAAGCAGGTACATTTCTGTCAAACTGTTTGAAATAGGAGTACCCGAAAGAAAGGTCACACACAGATCCGAATCGAATTTTTCCTGAAGCGTGCGTACCGCAAATAACATATTAAGCGCCTTTTGACTTCCCTGCATATTTCCAATTCCCGCAACACGGTCATGACGTGTAGTGAAAGTCAGATTTTTGAATTTGTGAGATTCATCTACAAACAAATGATCGATACCCATTTCTTTAAAGTTGATACCGCTGTCCTTTTTATCTTCTATATCTTTCAGCAGTGTTTTTAGTCTGCCGTCCAGATTATTTTTTCGTATTTCAAGACCTTTTAATATTTTTTTGGAGATATCGCCTCCCAAATCTCTTGCTGTATCAAGATCCCGTTCTATATTATCCAGTTCATTTTGCAAGATCTCTTTTTGTATTTCGGGTGACTGCGGAATTTTACCAAACTGATCGTGGGTTAAAATGATACAATCCCAATTATTATTTTTAATCTCATGGAAAAGTCTCATTCTTTTGGCTGGAGTAAAATCATTTTCACCAGGTGCTAATATTCGGGCATTGGGATAAGCCTTTTTATAGGTTGCTGCAATTTGATTTACATTGGCATTCAATGCCAGTATTGCAGGCTTATGAATAATCCCTAATCGTTTCATTTCATTGGCAGCCACAATCATGGTTAATGTTTTTCCAAGCCCAACCTCATGATCGATTAAAGCGCCACGGTTCTGAATAATACGCCAAGCTGCATTTTTCTGGGAACTGTACAAGTCTTCAATCTCGAGGGCTTTTTTATCCAAACCCGGAAAGCTCAGATGACTTCCGTTATATTCTCGCAATACGTAACAATTGAACGTATTATTATAGAGGCTCTCCAGTTCATTTTTATCGCTTATTGGCAATTCCTGCAGCCACTCAATAAAGCCATTACGGATATTTTCAATTTTTTGATGGGCAAGCTGTATGGCTTCATTATCAGGCAGTCGGATGGGTTTTCCGCCGGCTCCCTCAACTTCGTAGGTAAAAAAGGGAGCCGTATTTTCGAGGGCGTGCTCCAATATCGTGTAACCATAAGTGGTTCTGCCGCTTTTGGGAGTTACCGAAAATTCCCTATCTATTTTGGTATTGTGACCTGTACTTACTTTAAAGGTATCCAGTGATGGGAAATAATTAATTTCAGTTGGCTGGTCAAATAATTTTCCGGCGAAATTCTCATAGTATCGGTTGGGAATCCATCGCTCGCCAAGATTGAAATCGAGTAATTCAAAAGGGATACGCTCCGGCTGTACTTTTTCCAGTGCCTGCAATCCTTTGTAGTATTGCGTGTTTTCAGGGTATAGCTGCACAGCCTGTTTAGCCTGTTGTAATTTTTCTACAACATTGCCGCTTAAATAGAGGTCTGAAGTTTCCCAATTCTGACCTGTAGGATTCAAATAAATATGATGGTTCAGACGTTCTATAACCTCGTTTTGTTCAAGTCCTGTTGCAGCAGTTATAAATCCTAAGTCAACAGCTCCTTTTTCGTTCAGACTTCGGGCCAGCGCTTCAACAGGATCATCTGTATAATAGCGTTCCTGCTGTTTTACTACAGATTCTATTAAAATATCCGACTTCACATAACGTTCGCCTTCTTTGCGTTCCAATGAAGAAAGAATGGTGAAACCGAAAGCGGAATCATGCATGATTAAACTTCGATTCTCAGCACCGTTCAAAATACCATAGTGGGAAACAAATTTGGTATACTGCTCATCTAGATTTTTCCGAACCTCTTCACTGCCAGCTTTATCTGATTGCTCTTTCTCAAACAATTCCAGATAATGATCCCGAATAGCAATATAGGAATCATAGAATTTCAGATTGCCTTGTGATGCTAATGGTTGGAAAAAGGCCTGTTTGTGTTCGTTATTAATATCACTTATAATTCCAACAGCTTCTCCAAGGCGAACCAGTGTTCCTTCTTTGTAGAACGCTTTGAATGAAAGATTTTCTTCATAAAGCTGTCTTTCAAGATTAAAGGCCGATTCCAAGGTTTTATCTCCTTCATAAATATACTTGTGATTATAATATTGAAGGGTATTGGATAAAGCCAATAACTCATGCGGCAGTAATCCGCCATTCATCCAATTGGCTGAAAAGCCATCGATCTCTTTTACATTCGAGTATAATTTATATAGGTATCGATTAGTCTTAATTTGTTTAGCAGCGATAAGCACCACATTTTCATGCGAGGGATTATCATTAGTGCGTATGGTACTGAGTATTCGTGCTGTTTTTTTATCCACTACAGTTTCATCGAGAGGATTGATGTAATCCATAGCGCGGTTGATATTCTCTGCAGGCACAGTATCAAACAAGCCAAGCTGGACAGAAATACCGCTTGCTTTACTCTCAGGCATGGGTAAATAAGTGAATTTTTGTCCGATTATTTCAGCAGGCTGAACGATCTCCGTTTTTTGAGCCTTCTCAAAGCGTTCGGGGTTAAAGTTTTCTTTTAATCCCTTGGTAATATTTTCACCAAGGTAGTTTCCAATAGAATTGATATCTGCGTTTTGTCTCACACTTTGATGCGCCTGTCCGTATTGGTTTTTACCGGCTTTTATTTCATTCCCAATAATTAGCTCGGGTCTATTGTGCAGATATTTATTAATACTGTATTTTCCAAATTCATTTTCCAGTTCAACGGTTTGAAGCAGCTCATTTTCATTATCAGACAATGTTTTTTTATGCTCGTTTTTCTGAACAATAAGAAGATGATTTGGAGCATCGGTATTTCCAGTCTCCTTCATCAGATTATCGGGCATAACTGTGACACTCACAAAATCTGCATTTTGAAAAAGATATCCGCGAGCACTCTGATTGGAAGGACTGTTCAAAAAACCGTCTGTAGTTATGTATGCCATAAGACCTCCATCAGCCAATTTGTCCAGTCCTTTTGCAAAGAAGTAGTTATGGATTTTTCCTGAAATCGTCTTGTCGGGATAAGCCTCATCATACACAGAAAAATTACCAAAGGGAATATTGCTGACCACAAGATCATAACTCCCATTATCATTTGTTGGGGCTCCTTCCAGTCCTATTACATGTGTGGTATTTTGGGTTGAAAGTGTACTGTTTAATGCTGAAAGTACCAGTCCGCTTAATTGGTCTTTTTCCACAGCAGTAATTTGTTCCAAATTTGAAAATGCACTGTCTGCTTCAGTGATAAAAATTCCTGATCCTGCTGATGGCTCGTATAATCTTTTAGGATTAATACCTTGTTCTTCCAAAGCAGTGTACAAAGTGTTAGGTACAATTTCCGGTGTATAAAATGCAGTAAGGACGCTATTGCGAAGTGAAGAAACAACTGAATTATAATCTTTTTCAGAATAGTGTTCCTGTAGTATTAGATGTAGTCGTGTCATGTCCGGATGCAACTTCAGATCTTCTTTAGTAGCACCGGATTTTATCCAGTCTTCGGTAGTGCCATTTGGGTATAATACAGCCTTGATACCTCCGAAGCCGGCATATGCCTTAAGCGCGTCAACTGCTTCTGCCGATAAAGCATCACCTTGCTGCCATTGCATTGCAATGGTAATCGCCTCAATATTGGCACTTAGTTTTTGAGATAGATTGTAAGCCATAATTACTCCTTTTCATACTACACACTGCTATAAATAGCTCAATTCACATAGTCAGCAATCTGACCAATAAGGGCATTTCTCAAATTAGGATCTTCTTCATTTTCTTTAGTAAAGCCAATGGTTTCAAAAACTGGCTTGCAGCTTTCCATAAGGTTGATTACCTCAAAGGTCAGGATACCTGACTCCTGAAAAGCGGCATAGGTTCTCTCAAACTCATCTGAAAGCAGCGAGCGGATATATAAAAACCGGGATGGTTTCAAATCTTCGGTAAGTACATTGAGACAGATTTCTTCGATTATGTATTTAGGTGTACCATCAGATAACATATCCTCCAATATGGATTTCACACTACTTATTTTCTCATTGAGATAATCCAATACACTATAATCTTCCTGTAGTGTAAACATCAAATCTGGGTTGTTATGGATAATGTAAAACCATAACTTTTCTTTGAGTAGATCTTCCATAACGACTGGTTTTAGATCCCAAAGAAGGATTTTATTACCGTGGCTACTACTACCAGAAAAACACAGCTTCCAAACCAGGCTGCCGCTACTTTTCCGGTATCAGGATCACCTGCGTTCCATTTTTGATATACTTTCACAGCACCAATAAGTCCTAACAATGCTCCTACGGCATACATCAGTTCTGTTCCTGCATCAAAGTAACTTCGTACTTGTTGGTTGGCTTCATTGATTCCTGCCAGACCATCCTGGGCATAGGTTTCATAACTTATTGCAAAAAGTAATTGTGCCAGAAGCATACAGATACTATTTGTTTTTTGCTCAATAAACTTTTTAAAATTCCAGTTCCATTTTTTCATCGCACATTATTTTTAAAATTTAAAAATTCAGAAAAAAAACGGAGGTGTAGCCGCTGTCGCAGTTCCACTTTCCTGTTACATCTGCCATACTGCGCCGGGATGGACAGGGGCAATTCCTCCGTTAAATTGTTTTATAGTTTATTCCCAAAGGGCTTCTGCTTCCTTTTGGGTTAAAGTAATTGATTCGAATTTGTCACATTCTGAGACTATCAATTCACCTATGGAAGAATTAAAAGGGGAATTTTTCACTGAAGGGAATTCTCTTAGGAGAAGCTGCAGATAATAGGTAAATTCTTTTTTGACTAATTTTTTCTTTGCGGCATCTGCAATAAAAGTTTTTAATCGTGCCACCAAAGTATCAACGTCCTGAAAGGTATTGTCAAACTCTCCGAAGGAAGTTTGTTCTGAGATTGCTTCAGGTGATTCCTGATAATTTAATTCGGATTGAGAATCCTCGTAACTTGCATTTTCAAATCCACGGAATTGAAGTTTCCGCTTTCCTGATATGACTTCTTTGAGGTCATCAAAATAAAATCGAAATCCAACAAATAAATACCAGCTTGCCAATAGCAGAATAATTACAACTATGTAATTACCCCATGAAATGTTTGTAAACATATCTCATCATTTTATCGTTCTACATTAGTTTCTCATAATACGGTAAATGGATAATTCCAGTTCCGGATCTTCATCATTACAAGGCAAAGAAACGACAGACAGCAAACCGCGACAAGTACAACTTTTTATTGTACCCCAGTTGTACCCCGTTGAACCCCCAATAAAATCAAGGAAAAAAAAGGTGAAAAAAAGGTGAAAAAATAAAAGCCTCCCGAGTGGGAGGCTGATTTGATGATGAAACAAATTATTTAGGATAGTAATTTCCGTTATCCATATTCAATTGGAATACCATAGCTCATTTGATTAATAGATAAAAATAACTCTAAAGAGTTGGTTCAAATTTTATAATTATAGGATTCCAGTTTTAAATCACACTGCTGGTAAAATTCGATGGTATTTGTTTTTCTAATGAGTTCTTGAATAATAATTATAGTTTCGATTTACCATTGCATCCATTTTTTCACAACTTGAAATCAACAGCTTGCTTTTTAATCATTTGTTCTAAGACAAACAAAAATTCAACTTAGTAATTTACAGCTAAGAAAAATAAAACCAGCTATTGTGGCAAGCTGTTAGCTACTGCAATTTTCTTCATCTTTTAGTTTTTTATTCTTCTCAATGATTTCGTGAATAAATGAGTCAAAATGTTCAGTGTTTTCAAATTTTGTGTATTCATAGTTTAAATGAATCATATCTTCATGAGTTCTTTCTACAGGAATTACAGTTTTAAAAACTAATTTTAGATAGGGTAAATCCTTATGAATCCAATAATATGCACCTTTCAAAACGAGCGTATTGTAATATTGAATTTTGTCTAAAAGTAAGGGAAAAATAATTTTTAATGGTTTCTTTGCTACTTCGTTTGATATATCGTCATGAGACCAATCTGTAATTCTTGCCCAATATTCAAAATTGAAAAGATTTTTATTCTCTTCTTCACTCAGGTCCGTTTCGGGAACGTCATCAATTAAGATTTTTCCGCACTCCAAAACTGTTTTAAAGATATCTAATGCTTGAACCTCTGTCCACGCATCATAATGCCAAGTATCAGTATATAGCTCATATACAGAATAGATGTTCCTAAGAATACTTTTATGTGCATAAAGAATGTCTACAATACTATTTTGAAATGCTATTTTTTGAATAAGCATTGTCAGTAAGAAATTTTCTGTTATTTCTGATGTCTTTGCTTCTTCCAAGGTTTTGCCCGTGACTTCGTTTGAAAGATCAACAGCTGGTAAAAATTCAATTGTTTTACTTTTTTCTGAACCATCTAATAATATTGTTGCTTGCCAAAATACTGATTTTGTAAAATATATTTTTTCAGTTTTTAAGTCAACTACAAATACTACAACATGTGTTCTATAACATAATTCCGTCCAATATGACAATGTAGTTTGTTTAATTCCTCCAACAGTTGGTTTTTTATCAGCGCGAATATAAAGATCTTCTGCGCTTTTGACCTGTGCTTTTAAATATCTTCCGATTACCCTTTCTTTAAGTACAATTTCAATTTCAAAGTCAATTCCATAATCATTTTCTGTTGCACTTCTAAATATACCTAAGTCTTTAAGTTTATATAGAAGTATTGCAAATGAGTCTGATTGAGATTTATGTTGTTTTATTCTTTTCGGAAAATTCATAATTGTCTGTTTGTAGTTCTTTAAGGTTCCATCTAACGGTTTTCAGATTCCTGAAGGTGGCGATTTTGGATCGATTCACACTCAATCAGCCACAAAGTTTGATTTAACCACTTGAACCATCACTTTTGGTTAGGTACTGTTGTGCATTCGTGATTTATATATTTATCAATAAGTCACTGCCATTTTTAGTTGATCGAGGAAATTGTTGCGAACGATTATTTTTTGAAATACAACCTAATACATGATTATCTTGATGACGGTCACCAGAACTGTCTGCAAATTTTGGTTTCATGATATCAATAATTTCTGTCGAGATATTGTTGTCACTTCCATGATGTGGGATTTTTAACCAAAATAAATTTTTTAATTGATTTTTCCAGTCTGGAATTTCCTTAAATGAAGTTATACCTGCATCTCCAGTAAATAGGAATCTATCATTTTCTTTGTCTAGAGAAATAATTATACTCGCTTTGTTTGTCGGAGTAAGTTTTGCAGAAGCTTCTGTTTTTAAGGCGTCGCATGGGTTATCACCATAATTAGCTAATTCCGTAAATCTTTTATGATAGTTTGCTAAACCTTCACTCATGTAGTCGATAGTTTCTTCTACTATTAATTCTCCTAAAGTTTTACTGTTAGGGAATAAACTATTATAAAAATCTTCTGTTGGTCCTAAAACCTTTATCTCTGGCCATCCGTTAGGTGAATAACCACTGTAAACATGCTTTACCTTATCAACTGGAATTTTTCCCAAAAAAGTATCGAGTTGCTTTAACGATTCAATTACAAAATTGGATTTAGACATTATTGCTTCTTCTTTAATATTTGAATTTATTGACATCAACTTACCTTCAAACAAAAATTCATCACGAGATTTAAGGTGTTGTAAGTCTTGTCTAGATTCAAATATTTGTAGCGCTTGTCGACTCAGTTCAGGAGAACGATGCACCCAAACTTCACTAATACCTCCAATATAGTCTTCTATAAGAGGGATTAACCCTCCAATATGGTCACTATCATAATGAGTTGCTACTACAATATCTGGAGCAGTTTTCCCTTTCTCTTTTAGACGTTGTTCAAGAATGGGTTTAACCTTAGAGAGGTAGTGCCTGTTTTCTCCTCCGTCAATAACAATAACAAGGTTATCTTCTTCTTTACTAAGAGATAGAATTATTGCATCTCCGTCTCCTACATTAAGTAAATCAATTGTTCCGTTCATATTTTATAGTGTTAGATCGTTTCGGTTGTTAGTTTTCTAGCATTACGTACAATGTATAGTAGCTTGGCAGGTGTGGCAGATTAATGAAGCTTAGAATTTCTATTAAAGGCTAATTTTTCAAGTACAAAAAGCATTAAATTAAATCTAAACCCGCCATATTGACAAACGAAGGTTTTACGTCCTTATCATTATTTGGAGGTTATTTTTTCTGTTTTTTTCTCAGTTTTATTTTTTAACAGAGAGAATTTTTTATTTGCCTCGTCCCAAATAAAAATTGAATAGTTTTTCGTTATAACATTTGTTTTTGTTATTTTATTTTCTTCGCAAGACCAGGTAAAAGTAATAAACAGGTTGCTGTTTTTTTTATATAATTTGTTGTCTTCTTCAGAGATATCGTATCCACAAAAACCTCTAGTTGAATTCTCTTCTGTCAAAGGTAAATCATAAACATTTCCTGTTTTGTTATCTACCATAACCCCAAGTGTCAAACCAGTACCTGCTCCCCAAAAAATAAAAGAATATTTTCCTCCAAAGTCAATTTTTGACTCATTGTATTGATTTATAATTTGTGTCCTATGGCTATTGGCTATATTACTACTCCTTAAATTTACTTTTACTTTTTTTCCTTTGTAAATTTCTTTCGCAGGGTATTTATCAAAAGAATAACCTGCAACTTTTTGTGCAAAAGAATGATTTGTCAATATAAATGTTATTAAGAAGAAAAAAAAGGCTTTGGTTTTTGTAATTTTCATACGTCGTGTTTTGGTTTATAATTAAAAAATGAGATTGGTTTCTAAAAATTGTCTGTGATTTAGTGAGATATGACGGCACAATTTCAGTCTTTTAAAAATACTCCTCCAAATACAGAAAGTATTTGAAGGAGTATGAATTACAAGTAAAAGTGCCAACTTTGCTAAAAACTGCCATCTATGACTTGATAAACATGTTTTTAAGCACACTTTTAAAAAAAATAAACCTCTCTTAAATGAGGTCGTTTTTTATGCTTTATCTTGAAATTTTACTTTTTAAGAGAGTTGCGCAACAGTTACGTGTGTTAGGCGTAGTTTAATTTTGTAGTTTAATTTCAAAATTATTATTACTTTCTTTTAATATAAATTCATCATTTCTCTTTATTAAATTAAAGACTAAATTTGGGTTGGTAATAATGCTCAAAGGATGTTGTAATTTGATTACTTCTTCAGGACTTTGTTTTATTTTAGCTTCCAATTCTTTAATTCCATTATGATTATCAATATGCTTATTTACTGCATCTCCACTATCTCCAGACCCTACAAAACCACCGCCCGGTCCAAAATAAAATTCTCCTGGTGCAATTTCCAATAACGTATTAGAATTGAAATCTCTTAAATGTTTTATTTCTTCGTCATCATAATTTCTTTCTAATCCATCAATTCCAGGGACCTTATATTCTTCAATACTACTTGAAAAATTTCGGTGTATAATTTTCAATAAGTCTTGTTTAGTCCAGGCTCCGTGTTCTAAAACATCAATAAAATAGGCAGTATCTTGGTAAAACCTAACATAAAGAAGTGGACCTGTTCTATTAATGAAACCATCATTTTGAAGTATTGTTCCTAAATGTAAATGATGTATTCCCCAATCAAATAGTAATCCATCTTTATTTTCAATATTTTTTAGCAATCTACTTTGATATGGTCGTAAATCATCCCCATTAATTATTTTTTCTTCTAATATATTTAAAGCATCTAGCATTTCTGAAGGACACATAAAAATATCTGATTTTAAAATTTTTCTTGGAATTGACCTTATCTTCATTTTTTGCAAAGTAAAATAAAGAATCGGTATTTTTTTGGAATCAATATTTTCTGTTTGGTAACCTTCAACTTTTAATTCATCTTCTGCGATTTTTAACCAATCTGAAAATAAATCTAATTCTATAATATTGTACATTTTTTGATTTTTTTATAAATTACGCCTAAACTCATTAATTACATCCATAAAATGGCATCAAAACAACTTTTTTTGTTGTGTTTGCGCAATAAGTTAGCTTTTCCTTCAGCGAATATAAGAAATATTTTTACTACATTTTTTTAGCTTTCTTGAAATTTAAATGTAAATAATTTCTAAGTTTTTACCTAATTACCCCCCCTAGATCATACATCAAATGTATTGTAGACAAGTCTTTAAGAATAAAAAAGTAGGTATTTAAACTGATTAATTGAATTTATTTCTGATGGCTACTAACTTTGTAATTAATAGAGATGTAAAAACCTACAGTAAAGACAGCTAAGTAATTTAAGAATTCATATTCTAAAATGACAAAAATTCAATCTCCGATTTTTTGTCCAACAGCTGCCAGCCGTCATCTGTTCGTATAAAATAGACTTTATGAAACAATGTGTCTTTCAATCCGTTTTTAATTGCTGCAGCAAAAATATTTTTTTTTCGAATAGTACTATATTCTACAATTGCCTTATTACCGGAACTCATTATTCTGATTTCCTTAATTGCTCCAAACTCTTCATCTGCAACTTTTACACGTTGAATTTTACTTATTTTATCATCTTTGGGTGTTGACAATAAGTACGGTTTTGCTGCTGTAGTAAAACTTATAAAGGAAGTTGTATCACCAAGCTTCTTCGACTGAAGTACTTTTACAAATCCTTTTTCTACAAGTCCCGATTTAAAAATGGTGTAGGCATGCGCGGGATCACCACAGAAAATATCATGGTCTACAATAGTAGGGTAATGATTTTTTTCCATAATAAGGGCGGTAGCCAATTTCTCACCCAGCTTTTTAGGCTGGCAACCTGTTGTCATCAAAATCATAGTTGCTAAAATATAAGATAGCTTTTTCATATTTTTAAGTTTTAAATTATTTAGTTAATATTCTTTAATCTGTTTAATCATACGCTCTAATGTTTCAATCGCTATTTGTTTATCCCTTTCTTCAAAAACATAAGCCTTGCTGCGCATGGCATTATAAGACAGATCTGTTTTATTTGGAGTGGATAAAAAAGGAACTATGGTTTTAAATAAATGATTCATTGATTTTGAAATAAGAATTTTTAATTCATCGGATGCCCTTAAAATTAAGGCTGTTTGATCAGTTGAAAGTTTACATAAAACTTTACCAGAAATGCTATTCATTACTACAGGGCTATTTGTCTTCCTTTCGATAATTTGTACAGGCACAGTTAAATAGTTTGCGAATCTTGATTCTACAAAAATTATTAATTCATCCAAACAGGATATTAAAGCATTTGTTACTTCTTTTAGATTATCTCTGTGTAAATCATTAATATTATTTATTTCTTTGATTTTATCTAAGAGAAATAGTAGTGTGTAATAATAATTTCCAACTAAAATTTTTATCTGTTTCTCCTTGGTAAGTGAAAAAACCTGTATAGTAAACTGTGACTGAATAAAAAATGTTTGTTCAGTCGCTTTTTTAATAATCGCTTTTGATTGAATTGGGGTGATCATTGTAAGATCTGTTTTGTCAGGATTAAGAGTTGAGGTCACCGTTAAATCCATCCATTCTAAAAGATAGGTTTGAGTCATTTCTTTTACTTTTACTTAGTAAATCTTTCTCCCGACTTGCAATCGAAAATACTCTAAATCAGTCCTTGTAGAACATTCTTAACCCGTTCAAAACATTTGTTATAATATTATTTAATTGAAATTTAATCGTGAACGGTATTCCGAAGGAGACAGGGAAGTATGTCTTTTAAAAAAAGTACTGAAAAAAGAAGTGTTAGCAAATTTCAGTTCTTCTGAGATATGTAAAATGTTTAATTCATTATTCTGAAGTAATATTTTAGCCTCCAGAATGATCGCATTTTCAATACATTGCTTTGCTGTAATTTCGGTTACCTGTTTGACAGTTCGGTTAAGATGTCCAGTAGTTACATTCAAGGCATCTGCGTAGAATTTTACACTGTGTTCTTTCCTGCAGTTAAATTCTAATAGTTTAAAAAAATGTATAACTATTTTTTCATTCCCTGCATGTTTGATATTATCATGCCAAGACGAACGATAATATATCCTTGCCAGTTCGTAGAGAAAAAGATTAAAACTCAATAGAATTATTTCTTCTTTATAAGGTTTTTTATTTGAGCTAATTAATTTGTTATTGATTAATTTAAATAAATTTATCATCGGTTCTATTTCCTTTTCTTTGATATAAATCTTAGAGATATCCTTCGAAACAAAGAATTCAAAATAGCCTATATGCGGCCATCTGATACTGTTTTTTAGTGCGAATTCTGAGGTAAATGAAAGCTGGCAGATCTGAAGTTGCTTACTCATTATCAAAATTTCACAAGCTGCCTTTTTTGGGATAACGATGAGTTCATTTATGAACATATGGATTTTTTTACTGTTTATTCCAAAACATACTGCTCCATCAGTAATGAGCAGAATTGTAAATTGGTCTGCTGCTAATACTTCCATAATTGTAGTCCTCGAAAACGTTTCAAAGAGGTGAATTTTTATACCTAAGTGATTATATTTTAATTTTCTGAATTTCAAAATATTGGTTTTAGAAAGATTCAACTTAATTCTAGAAACTGAGTTTAATTTTTAAATTATTTCGCAAAATATCTGGCTATCAGTGAAACGAAAACAAAAAGTAAATTTGAAATACCGTTTAGAAAAAGCAGCTGGGCTAATTTCCTTGGAGATTCATTTTTTATACTGCCATCCACCAAATAGCCTGTTATTTCATCATAGGATAATAGATCTATGATGAAATAAAGGCTTACAAGATTGAAAAGAATCAAAAATACACAGTAGATGTAAAGCAGTTTTTTCTCAATCAGGAAAATTCGATTCATCTCTATTGGTTTTGCAGATTATATAAAAGCAGTCCCGTTACAATAGATCTGCTAATGGCAGTAGAACAATTGTTCACGGCTCCTTGAACGGCTCCTGCTCTATTCCCTACTGAGGTTTCCCAATCCTTATCTTTACGTTCCTTGGCATAGTAAAGTGAATATCTGGCAATAGAAGAACTGGTTAGCATTATTCTTTTCTCTTCCTGGCTGAATTGGGGATTGTTTATAACTGAAGACTCCCATAAGATTATAGATTGATGTGTGACAGCATATTCATCGGCTTCCCAAACTGTCAAAGAATCCATGAAATTTGAAAGACATATTTTAGCACTATTTGTAATTGGCGCAGTTGTAATCTCCTGCTGTAACTGTGCTTCAGGAGCATCAATAATAGCCTGAATTTGTGTAAAATTGATTGGAAGGTTTATGTCTAAATTTAAAAAGTCGATGTTTAATGCTGCAATAGAATCAACTTTTTGGGCAACCCCGACCGCTGTGATGTCAGAATAATTGCCGCTCAAATAGGCATCTAAAATATCATTATGTATTCTACCAGCTATATCAAAGGCATTATCAGGATTTTCAGGACTTAGATTATCACTTAGTTTTGATGTTTGCTCATAATTATACGAGGTATCTAAAATTTCCGCGTCATCCATATTTTCATTTGTGCAGGAAATTAGTAGCGATATTAGCGCTGTCATAGGTAATAAAAAATTTTTCATGATTTGAAGTGTTAAATGTAAAGACTGTTTTCAAGTCAGTTCATTTCACCCGGGTTAGCAGAACTTTAATCTGACACGATGTCAAATATTTTTTGCTTTTGAATTCAAGGCAAATCTAAAATCAGGAATCGAATTTTGCAAAACATTATATATCGATTTTCCGCTTTTTGTTATGGATTTTCAGAAAATCCATAGGCATTTAGTGAAATACATCACACTGATTATTAAATATTTAAATTAAATTTGATGCTGTTTTTTTTGAAAATTGATTGATAAAAATTATTACAATGCATTTTTGTCAAAAACTAGATATCACATCAAATAAAATCTAATTTTTATTTAACATGATTATAAAAAAGTATATATTAATAATAATTCTTTGTTTAATAGATCAGATCTATCCGCAGGAAATTAAATCCAAAATTTCCGATACGCTTAATAGAAAAGATTATGATTATTTGTTTGAGCGTATAGAGGATGCTGCTGATGATAAGATAAAACAGTTATACTATCTTCAATACTTTTTGAATAAGGCTAAAAGGGAAAAAAATTCCGAGGAAATTGTAAATGGGTATAAAAACTATTTACACTATTCTCCAGAAAGGCTAAAAATAGTATATGCAGACAGTATGATTTATGCAGCCAAAAAATCGCTTGATAATGCTCTTATTGGTTCGTCTTATCTTTCAAAAGGAATTGTTTACTATGCCAGGAAAGAACATAAGAATGCTCTGGATAATTATCTCATAGCAGATGATTTTATTTCCAAGACCAATGATAAGTATTTAATCTACAAGGTTAAATATAATATTGCGAGTATAAAATATTTTCTGGGATTTTATGATGAAGCAATTTCCTTGTTTATTGAGTGTATTGATTATTATAAAGATGAAAATACAAGAGCCTACTTAAATTCATTGCATTTACTTGGTTTGTGTTATAATAGGATTGGTAATTATGGATTTTGTTCTGAGATAAATAAAAAAGGAATTGAAGAAGGTGTAAGACTCTCTAATATTGAAATGCAAAATTATTTTATTCACTCGGAAGGCATTAATCAGTACTTTAAAAACAATTATGCTGAAGCTATAAAAAAAATTAATTATTCAATTCCCTCTATAAGGGAAAATAAAGATTTTGGCAATGAGTCTGTTGGATATTTTTACATTGGTAAAAGCTACTGGAATCTTCACAAACCTGAAATGGCGCTTCCTTATTTTGTTAAGGTAGATAAGATTTTTGATTCTAAAGGTTATATGCGTCCCGATCTTAGGCAGAACTACGAATTACTGTTAAAATATTATAAATCAAAAAAAGACTTTCAAAAGCAGCTTTATTATACAGATAAACTGCTAAAGGCAGATAGTATACTTGACAACAAGTTCATCTATCTTTCAGGTCGGGTTCGAAAAATTTACGATACAAAATTATTGCTTGCAGACAAGCAAAGAATTGAAAATTTGTTTAATAAAAGAAAGTATAATGACTTAATCTTTATTGGTGTTATTACAGCAATGTTTATAGTCTTATTATTTTTTGTGTACAGACATTTTAAGATCAAAAGCATTTATAAATTAAGGTATGAGGAATATATGCAGAATAACAAAATATCTTACAAAGATGCAGTTAATATAGTTCCAAAAGGTATTGAAGAGATAAGTGAGGATAAGGTTGCAGAGATACTTATTAAATTGGAGAAATTTGAACATGATAAGAAATATCTTGAAAAAGATCTCAATTCTATAAAACTTGCAGCTGCGTTTGGATGCAATCCAAAATATTTATCAAAAGTTATTTATCATTATAGGGGTAAAAAATTTGTCAAATACATCAGTGATCTAAAAATTGATCACCTGATCACATTAATGAAAGAAGATAAAAAAATAAGAAAATATAATAATACAGCATTGGCTGATGAGGTAGGGTTTAGCACCACCCAAAAATTTTCACAGGCTTTTTATGCTAAAACAGGCTTTCCTACTTCCTATTTTGTAGAGGAAATTAATAAAAGTTCAGAGTAAAAATAAATTACATTATTTTACCTGTCATTGTTGCCTCTCTAAAACAAAATTCTATTTTTGCTTTCTTAATTTAATATAAAAATAGCATGAAAGATTTATTAGTAAAAATCAACACCGAACTTGAAATATTCAAAACAGAATCTGAATCTTTATCTGAGAAAGGTGTAAAGGCAGCAGGAGCACGAGCACGTAAATCATCTTTAGAGATTGAAAAACTTTTAAAAGAGTTTAGAAAAGTTTCTATTGAAGAATCAAAAAAATAATTCAATCTTACTTTACTTAAAAAGCCTTTCAGATTTTCTGAAAGGCTTTTTTGTAATAAGTAATTTTAATCCCTGAGATTCTAATATTAATGAAAGTAACAAATTAGAACTTAAAAAGGTAATTTCTATTATCTGTTTTGGTTATCGGCTGTTATCTACAGTTTCTAACTTTAGAGATTCACTAAACTTTACGTGCTTCTCAATTTTTGGTCTCCATTTATCTTGTGTTGACATAGTATCACAAATTTTTTCATGAAAATAAACTTGATACCATGTCTTTTTATGGAATTCACAAACATTCTCATATGTTTTTTCAGAATGGATCATTAACTTCAAAATAAATTCTTCTTTAGGTGCTCTATGATTGTTTATCACTTGACTTAAACTTACCGGAGTTATATCAATATCTTTTGCGAAACTGCTTCTCTTATTGTAAATAGTATCAATATATGCCGATAAGAATTCTGAAAAATAGTGGTGATTATCATAAGACGGTTTGCTTATATAAGCTTCCATTTTTAATTTTAATTGTAATAGTTTGGCACGAATAACCTGTTCTACGGGTAAGTTTTTAATTCGTTGTAAACGTGCTTCCATTAAAGCCGCTCCATCGGTATCACGTTCTGAATTTGATTTGTATCTTGAATCTACTCCAAATTCAATATCTTCAATATTTACTTTCTTATTCATTATCGTATGTTTTTATCAAGTTTAAAATTTCTGGAACCTCAAGACTCAAAGTCATTCCGGTTATATTCATATTGTATTTGTCGATATAATGCTGGGCAATATTACTTTTTGGTTTCAGTGATACGCAGGCTAACTCTGCATATTCTGCTACTGCAATTTTCGCAGCATGGGCAATTAAGTTTGCAGCAATATTATCAAATTTCTTATTCGCACCTTTATTTTCTAATGAAACCGTTAGAAGTCTAATATGGATCCTCCATTCCTCGGGTATTCTTTCCAAGGAAATAATTCCTAAAATATCATTTGAATTGATAATTTTTAATTTATAGATTTCGTAATTCTTTTCAGCCTTCCAATCGAAAAAATAGCGTTTTTTATCTATAGACTTAAAATCAATATCTTCTACTGGCAGAATTTCTACATTATAAATTTTCCCCGAAGAAGTTTCTTGAATTGTCATTTTACAAATTTACAAATAGTTTACTTATTCCGGAAACATTTATTGTTAAGTTTACGTTTTTAGGAAAATCGAAGACAACTTTTATTTGCTTATAATTTAAGTGGTAATGCTTGTATGATATGTATTAAGATGACATTAACTAATTTTAGAAATTGAAAAACTTTTAAAAGAGTTTAGAAAAGTTTCTATTGAGGAGTCTAAAAGTAATTCATCCTACTTTAAGCCTTCCAAATAATTGGAGGTTATTTTATTTATAAAAGAATCTAAAAACAACAGGGTTATTTTTGTATTGAAGTTCAATATTATTTACATCAAATAACATTTTCTTTAGTCTAGTTACGTATTTGATTTTATTGTTTGATTAACAATTTACAATCAGTCTTTTTTCTTATTATTTAGTTCAATAAGAAATATACAATTGAAGTCGTTTATTTATTGATCATTAACCGCTTTATTAAAGTCGTTCAAATTGTAAGTAGGTTTTTTTAATTGATATAGTTTCTCTGAATTAATTTTATCTAAATATAGGTTATTCATATTCTTTAATATTTTTTTTATTTCATCAATATCTGTTTTTTTTATATTCTCGGTTTTTATTTCGCCATTTTTTATATCTTTTAATAGCAGAGCATTTTCTATATCTATTTCATCTAATTTGTTGGCCTTTATTTTATCTAGCAATCCAATTTCATGATGTGTAAATCCACCACTACCCGGAACCACTATTTTTATAGGTGGAGAATCCGTTTTAATTGTCCAGCTTCCTAATCCAGAGCCATATTGAGATTTCACCTCATTGAAATAAACATCACAATTATTAGTAAAGGTATAATCCTCTCTAATAGATTTATATGCACTATAATATATAAGAACCTTATCTTTTTTATTCTTATTAATTGATGCGTCCGATAGCTTTGCTAAAACTCGACATGTCGTTTGTAGTTCTTGCTCTGAAAATTCGTTTTTTGTATTTTCTTGAAATGAAATAAATATTCCAGCACAAATTATTACAATAATAATGAATAGTTTTTTCATGATTTAATATTTTTTACGTTGGGATCTTTGGTTTATGAACTGTATCAAGTGGTGTATCATTTTGTATTGATTCAATATTATATGAAGGGAAATGGTCTTTACTATCAATTGTTGATGCAACGAGATAAGCACCCACAATTAATGCAATAATTCCTGGTGAAGCAGTAATTAATTTCAGACTTAATCCTTTCGCTTGCCCATCAATTGTTGTGTTTTCTTTTAGTGTATAAAAAGCTATTCCAAGTCCAAGAAACATAATTGAAAAACCTGAAAACAATCCAATTGATCGCTTAATCATACTTAAATGCAAATGATAGGCGTAGAATCTGTATTCTGGAGTATTTATCCCAATTATAGATTTGTCAAAAACTGTTGTTTTGTACCAATTGATATTATTTACTAAAAAAAAGCCAATAATAATCAACGTTACAGTACAGGCAAATGTTAAAAACCATGGGGCAAATACTTTCCAACTAATTTTTTTCATTGTGTTATTTGTTATTAAGTGACAATTAATGCTATATAAACGTTACAAAATTTATCTACATACAAAATAGGCTGTCAAAATAATTGCAGAAAGATGTTATACTTTTTTATTCAGTTTCGCTTTTCTGTCGAGATGAAAAGCATTAAAAAAATATTTATTATTCACAATTTAAACAATCCAAAACGCCAAAAAAAATATTTTTATCGACGATTGTGATGTTGAATATTAGGCTTTGTAAGCTGTTTCAAAGTCTAAATCATTTTAGGGAGTTCTATTTTATTTAATTTTAACAAATTCTTCATAAATCTATTTTCCATCTTACTAAGTAAATTATTTTTTGTTAACAAGAAGCAAGTATAAACACCTGTTTTAAAACATTTTAATTAAAAATAAATAGAAACCAAAAACATTTAAAAAAGAATCTGAATTATTAATTAGCAAAGGTGTTCAAGCAGCGTTTAATGTATAACGAAAGTTTGTCTGTGTTTATATGTTTTCAAGAATGCTAAAAAAAGGACTTTTCATTTTCCATTGCTTTAAATACCATTTTTAAAAGCCAGTAGATTTTCATCATATTTGGATTTTCTAAAAAAAATGCAAAGGTCAGATACATTCCCACCACATATTATAAAAACACATTAGGATTGGATTCCGCAAATGAGAAAGGAAGAGTAATCTAAAAAACCGGATATCCATTGATACTTTTAAATTAAAAAAACTCTTAAATCAGGTATTTTTACCTAGAATTTTATAAATAAAAATGGCGAGATTTGTTACTTGGACGAAGAAATCAATCCGTTTCACATAATTTATTTCATCAATTATTATTTCATTATTTATTGATTAAAACTTTGTATTGATTTAAAAACTAAATTATGTATGATATTATCTACTGCTAAAAAAGTTCGTTTTCTTCAGGAATATATTTCAGAATGGGCAGAGAAACTTATAGCTCCGCATCGTGAGAATATTTCTGGTATACGAATCGACAAAAAGTTCATAAAAGGCAACAAGCAAATACAATATGCCATAGTGTTCCAAGTAGTCAACAAACTGAACAAAATTGAGCTTAAAGAAGGTCAAATTATTCCAGACTATTTTAATATTTTTTTTCCGGACGGTATTGAGCGTCGCATAAAGACAGACATACACCAAACTGGAGAATTTAGATTTCAGTCTTTCATAGGTAGTGAGATTGAAAGTGCACACAGCTATGAGTTTGGGAGTATGGGGCTTTTTGTTAATGATTTTTTCAACAACTCTTATGCAGTAACAAATTATCATGTTGCAGCTAAGACACTTATGAATCAAGGTGTGTTTTTATACAGAAATGACAACAATACTCTTGATGTTAGTATTAAAGACTCTGATGGATCCACCCTTAACGGAAGCTTTGCTATCGGTAGGTTAAATAATGATGTCGACATAGCTTTTATTTCGGTTGCAAAAACTTCAAATATAGTAAATAGGCTACCGAATGGAAATCTAGTGAATATTCCATGGGGAAAAGAGAAAACCCTTAATGCCTCAGGAAAATTGATAACAATTTATTCATTTTATAATGATGGAGTTTCAACAACCATAAAAGATACATCAATGTCCATCAACAATCCAAGCTGTAACATCACTATCAATAATCTTATTCAGCTTAAGGGTGTTGTAACTCAACCTGGCGATTCTGGAGGGCTAGTAGTAGACCATATAAATTCAGTTGTAGGGATTGTAGTAGGAGCTGACGATTACTCGTCATACATAATTCCATTCTATAAAATATTTGAATACTTAAAATGTTATCCAATCTAAAAACCTATTTTTATGAAACACTTCTACTCAATCTTATTTTTTCTTATCATTACCATATCCAATGCACAGGATATAATACAAGCGAATATTGATGGCAATATCGCTAGTTTGAAAGCTGGTACACAGGAAAATCCTAAAACCGAAAAACAAGTTATAAATTCATTTATAATTGTGAATTACACATTACCTACCGGACATTCCCTCAAAGTAACTGGTCCAGATGGCACGCCTAAATCATTAGTTCAGGCAGATCTACCAAATCCTGTCAGTTTCGCAGATAATCTTGTTGAAAAGCAGGTAACTATAGAACTTATGAATGGTGCAACTGCCACAGGTAAAAGCTGGGCTTTTACTATAACTAATACAAAATCTACGGAGACAAATACTAATACAAATACTAATTTTAACTTTGACGATTATCTCAATAATGTGTATAACTATATCAAAACTTCCAAAGAATTAACTATAACTCCTTTTGGTATTATTGATAAAGAAGGTCGGGTAAATATTTACATTGATTATAGAGGGAATAATCTTCTAACCACTATACCGCAAGGTATATCTAATGCACAATATGTAGTACATGTTATAACCCCTTATTCTTCAAAAGATCTCAACCCAACCATATATACGATTAAACAACGATCGGGAAGTTTTGATGATGCCCTTAATTTTAGGAATACGGGTGCAGCAAATACATTTAAGGAAAATGGAGCCATCAAATATGAAACTGTACGTGACGATAAATTCCTATTGTCAACAGCAACGGACAATATTGATTTTGACCTTGTTGCAGTGCAAAACCAAAACAGTACTATTACCAAAACAGTCATTGAAAACTATACCATAAAAATGACCCCTACTTATCAAGGCTCCTTTGATATTGGTTTTGTAAAAACAGAGCTTGCAAACCCTACATATAGTCTTATTAATTCTCCAGATGGGCTTACTCAAACAGTAAAAGTGACCGACGACGGAAAATCAGAAGGTGTCGCAACAATTATGGCAACATTTTACTATTCCCCTATTGTAATATTAGAAAGCTTATTAGGTAAAAAAACGATACCTTTCTACAAACTAAATGGACGTAATTTTCTTGACGACCATAAAATTTATGAACGTTTTTACCCAACTGTTGGAGTAGGTCTTAACGATAAGGTTTTTGAAAACCTATTTATAGGCATAAACTGGGAGGTTGTAAGGGGGTTTGCCTTATTCTACGGATGGAATTACCGAAAAGTTAATACGTTTGAGATGCCGAATTTCGAATCCGGAAGCACTCCTGTAACAGAAGACCAATTTAACTATTATACAAATGAAAAGTGGAAAACTAAACCAGCTTTCGGTATCAAACTCGATCTTCTGGTCGTAAAGGGGCTATTTGGAAAAGGTAATTAATTAATTGATTAATATTTATTTTAACATTATCAACCAAAATATATTCAATCTAAAGTGAATTTTACAAGGGGAACTTCTGGTATAAATAGGTCTGAATTTAAGAAAAAATAGTAGCAAAATAAATACGAAAATCGAAACATTTCTAACAGAATCAAATTCATTAATTGAAAAATGTGTTAAGACTGTCAGAGATACAACATGTAATAAATATTAGAAATTGAAAACCTTTTAAAAGCGCTTAGAAAAGGTTCTATTGAGGAATCTAAAAAAAAATCACCTTAATATGAAGGGCTGTTTTACAAAACAGCCCTTTTTTAATATGTTTCATTCTAGTAGAAAAAAACAGACAATTATTTTAATTTCTTATTTAAACGAATTGCAAACTACATCATATTCCAACTAATCTTCACTTTCTTCGGTTTCATCAAGATTGTACCAGCATCTGCCAACATCCGCAATAGGATTAACTAAAATTGAAAAAATTTGTCCAGTAGCCTTAGCAGCTTCTTTAGCTGCTCCCAATATGTCATGTTTTGTGATAGAATCATCGCTTGATATATAATTGTATTCTGCTGAAGGTAAATCATGGATTTTCCCTGTAGTTGATCGTATTGTTTTAGTAAAACCTAAATCTTCCATTTCAGCATGTAAGACTTTATAGGTCTCAGAGTCTAATTCATATTGTTTACCCTCTTTATTATGTAGTTGCACTCTAACAGTAAATCTCTTCATAATTAATCTTTTTTAATTAAATTTTTATAAAAGTAATAAGTGGAAAAATCTATTTATTACGGTTTTCCGTAATTGTAGAATTTAAAGGACAAATTAGTTGATTAAGAAATAGATTAGTTAGGTAGAAATACCTGTTTTTACTTTAATTTAAAAAGCAACAAGATATTTTTCAATATAATTTTATTTAAGAAGCTTTAATTGTCCCAATAAAAAGAGAAGAGTTACATCATGAGCAAACATCTGTTTTAAAAGAAGACATAATCTAGAATACTTCTGTTTTATAACACTAAGTTTTTAACATTCAGAAATCTAGAAAGTTAGTAAAAGTCAGAAATTGTAACGGTTTCTAAATATAAATAAAAACAAAACAATAGACTAAAATTGTTTATATTAAGCCTAAATTTGCACAAATGATACTTTAAAATTCTTTAATTTTAAAGGTAATTAAAAAATAAAAATGACTCCGATAAGAAGCAAAAGAATTGAGGCTGTAATAGATGAGATTATTGATCAGTATACATATGCAGATCAATCAGATAGACCTTGGATTATTGGTTTTAGTGGTGGAAAAGATTCCACTGTTTTACTTACTCTTGTTTGGATTGCCTTACAAAGAATCCGAGAAAATCTACCTTTTCCATTTCAGTTAAAAAGGCCTGTTTATGTTGTTTGTAACGACACAATGGTTGAAAACCCAATTATAGCTAGTTATGTAGATGATGTTTTAGCTAAAATTATAGAAGAAGCAAGAAATCAGGATCTACCTATATTTGTAAAGAAAACTGTTCCTAAACTTGAAGAAACTTTTTGGACAAACGTAATTGGTAAAGGATATCCTGTTCCTAATAATGCATTTAGATGGTGTACTGATAAACTAAAAATAAAGCCAACGTCTTCTTTTTTACTTGAGCAAATAGATGAAAAAGGAGAAGCAATTGTTTTATTGGGTACCCGTTATGAAGAAAGTGTTGCCAGAGAGCGATCAATGAAAAAGCATGAAGTTACAGGGAATCGATTATCAAAACATAATAGTACTGCTAATACTTATGTATATCCTCCAATTAGAGATTTGATGTTGGAAGAAGTATGGTACGTTATAAATGCAGTAAAGTCTCCGTGGGGCTTTGATAATTCTATTCTTTTCAAAATATATGCTGATGCCAGCGCTGATGATTATGAATGTCCAACGGTAGTTGTAAACAAAGAGCATAACTCATGTGGACAAAGCAGATTCGGATGTTGGACTTGTACTGTAGTAAAAAATGACAAATCAATGACAGCATTAGTTGATAATGGTCAAAACTGGATGGAACCTTTATTAGCTTTCAGAAACAGATTAGTTGAGGGAAGAAACATCTCTGAAAACAGAATGGATGTGAGAAGAAACAATCAAATTGCTGTACGAGAAGACGGAACAAATAACGGTACATATACTTCTTTGTATAGATATCAAATTCTAAAAGATTTGTTATTAGTGCAAAAAGAAATTCAGAAAGAAAGACCACACATAACTTTAATTAACAACCAAGAGTTGATTGCTATACAAGTTACTTGGAATAGGGATGGTTATTTTGATCATACCGTAGGTGATTTGTATAAGGAAATTTACAATAAAGAAATAAGTACAAACAATATCAAATCACTTGATGATACTGAACGTAGAATCTTAAAAGAAGTTTGTATAGATGAGCCTAATTATTATCATTTAATTGATAATCTAATTGCTTTGCAAGAAACCAAAACATTGATGATTAGTAAATATGGCCTTCACAATGATGTTGAAAAAAGAATTGAAAGCTTTGTAAATGAGAATGGACTATGAAAATAAATAAAATAAAATTTCAGAATTTCAGAATTTACAAAGGAGAAAATGAAATACTTTTAACTCCTAATTCTTCAAAAAACATCAGTATTATTGCTGGTAAAAATGGTTTTGGAAAAACTACTTTTTTAACTTCTCTTATTTGGGTTTTTTACGGGAAGATGATGAGTGAAGTTGAGGAAAAGTATAAGAAAGACATCAAAAATTCTGGTGGATATGATAAGTTTATTAGGACTCTTTTAAATAGAGCAGTAAAGACTGATTATGAAAATAATGAAAAAACAAGCCCTGTATTTTCAGTAGAAATTGAATTAAAGGACATTTTAATCCCTTTTATTCCATGCAAATCTGTTGTTATTAAAAGATCATATGATTTTAAATCCGACTCAGAGGAATTAAAAATATTTATAGATGGTTTAGAAAACGAACTAACAAAAGAAGTTGGTTATGAAGTTTTTATCAATGATTTTATTTTACCTCGTGAAATTGCTAAATTCTTCTTTTTTGATGCTGAAAAAATAGTTTCACTAGCGGAAGCTAAATCAAAATCTGAATTAAAAAATTTAAGCAAAGCGTATTCAGAAGTTTTAGGGATTAAAAAATATGAAGATTTAAAAAAGAACCTGGAAACCTTACTAACTAAACTTCGCAGAGATGGAGCCTCTCCTGCTCAGCAAACTAAACTTTTCGAACTAACTGATACAGAGTCTGAATTAATTAAATTAATTGATTTTAATCAAGATAAGCAAGCCAATATTGATCGTGAAATTTCGAGTTATAAAATAACTAGTGATAGCATTCAAGAAAAGTTAATACGTGAAGGAAATGGAGTTACTTTAGAGGAACTTCAAAAAATGAAATCTGAAAGAAATATCTTAAAAGAAGAATCCACCGAGATTAAAAATAAACTAAAAAAACTAATGGATATTGCACCATTAGTTATTGCAGGAAAGAAATTAGTACAATTAAAAGAACAATTAATTAGTGAGCAAAATGCTAATAATACTTCTCTGGACAAAGTAACGTTGGTTAAAGAATTGAATTCATTTACCGCTACTTTATTGAAAAAATTGGAAACTTTAAACTTAGATATAAAGGCTAAATCCAGTGTAGAAGACATTATTAAAAAAACTATCTCAGAGAAAGAATCCTTAAAAAGTCATGATACATCAGACATAATACTTTTAGATTATACAACAGAACAATTTAGAAGCTTTGATGCAGTTTTCAATAATATCAAAGGGACATTTTCAAGCCAATTTAATTCTGTAGTACAAGAAGAAAAAAACAATAGAATTTTACTTTTTAAAGTGTACAACCAAATTAAGCAAGCAGAAGCTAGAAAAGATAATCCTTTGGCTAAAAAGTTACGCGAAGAAAAAACTGAAACCGAAAATAGAATAACTATATTAACCCTTGACAAGGGAAAATTGATTGAGGAATATGATAGTTTAAATAGTCGATTAGCTTCAACAAGAAAAGTATTATCAGAATACGAAAAGAATTTTAAATTAGCTGAAACTGACCAAAAGAAATTTGTAGTAACAGAAAAGTTACTGATAAAAATTAATGAGATTATCAAAAAAATAAAAGAGGATAAAAAATATTCGTTGCAAAAATCTATTATGCTTGGTCTTAGAAAAATCATGCACAAAAATGACTTCATTTACAATGTTCGAGTAAATGTAGTCGATGATGTTATGGATATTGATTTATTGGATAAAAACGATGATGTAATAGACAAAGATTCTCTATCAAAAGGCGAGCAGCAATTATATGCCACAGCTCTATTAAAAGCTTTAGTCGATGAATCTGGTATTAAATTTCCAGTATTTATTGATAGCCCATTACAAAAGTTTGATAAATACCATTCTAAAAATATTATTAAAGAATTTTATCCGGCTATTTCTGAGCAAGTTGTATTGTTTCCTTTATTAGAAAAAGAACTATCTGAATTGGAATATGACTATTTAAAACCAAATGTAAATAAAGTTTTTGTCATCGAAAACAACAATAATGGTTCTAGCTTTAAACCTTACCCTGTTGACCAATTATTTACACATTTAAAACAAGAGCAAGATGTTTACGCAAATTAAAACAAGTAAAGATAATAAAGAAGTAGTTGCCTTGCTAACTCGTAAACTAGGTTTAGGAACCGAAAATGTAATTGCAAGAATAGCCTACACTTATTCTTTGTCTCAAGATAAAAAATTAGACTTAAATGATATCAAGGATTCTGGTGGTAAAGAATATTCCAAATCAGTTCTTTTTGGAGATTATTATGATATTTATCTTGGGTTGCTTTGTGTTCACTATGGTCTATACAAAACAGACAAAGATATTAGTCGCTACATTAAAATGCATGTAGATGATGGTTTACAACTTTTAAACCTCGAAATCAGTAATCGAAATAATATAGACGGTTTTGATTTTTTAGTCGAAAAAATATCCTTTAATTTAAGCAATTAAAAACACTTATAAGATCGTAAGTATTAAAAAACTAAAAAGATACATATGTTTGGACATTTAAAATATAATTCTTCACAAAAAAAAATCATTACGGATTGCATTGAATCTAATAAAGAAGAATATGAAAAATGGTTTTTTAATAATCTACTTTATCCTCTTTTAGTCATTGTCATTTCAATTTCTTTAGTAGGTTTGGTAACTAATGATATTGAATGTGTAGTCGATTATGCTTTAAACGGTTCTCTTTCTCTAATAGGTATTAATGTCCTTTTTGCAATGTCAAGTTATTTATTTAGAGTTAAAAATTTTGAAAAAGATGAATTAAAAAGCGATGTCCTAAACTTATCTAGTAAGTTTAGCGATTGGAAAGTAGTATTAATCGTTCTTGGAACAATTTTATATGTTTTACCAGTTTTATACCCATCAAATTCTACAAGTTTTAGGATTTTACTATTTGTATTGGGTCTATTCATATTAGGTTTATCAATTAATATATCATCAAAAATGTTTATGATTAGAGATGATTTTTATCAAAAGGCATACAACTTAGAAGAGTCATTTGATAAAATAATTACGGAGGAAACAGAGGCAAAACACGGAAAAAATTGGTAATATGAGTAATTTAATAGATAATGTAATAAAAGGATTTCCTGTTCTTCAAAATAAACAGGATTTTGTTGTCAGTGTATTTACAATTGAGCAGATTTTCAAATTCACAAAGTTCACTAATAGGCTTATTGTTGGATATGATGAAGAACAAATCCCGATATATAATGACCAAATTCAACGGTATGTAGAAAAACCAAGAGTTGACAAAATATCTGATTTTCTTACAAAAGATCCGGACGCAACATTTCCAACAAACCTTGTGTTACATATTCCAAAAGAGGTAATAGAAAACCAAAATGAAAATGATGGTATAATTGAAATAACATTAAACAATAAAGTTTTTGAAGAACTTAAACATGAAAATGGAAATGTTTTTATTACAATTATTGATGGTCAACATCGAATAAAAGGAATAGAACAAGCAATACAGGATTTAAAAGATGAGATTACTTTTTTACAAAAAAGTTCAAGAGATATTAATTCGCTTGAAATCATAAAGGAATTAAGTTTTAAAACAGAGAGATTAAAAGATTTACTTAAAATTGAATTAGTAGTTACATTCTTTATTGATAAAACTTTGGAATATCAGGCCATGATTTTTTCAACAATTAATAGAACTCAAAAGAAAGTATCTTCAGATTTGGTTTCTAGTTTGTTTGGTTTAACAACCACTGACACACCTCAAAAAATAGCTTTACAGGTTGTGCTAAGTTTAAACGGACACATAAATTCTCCTTTTTACAAAAGAATAAAATTGTATGGGGGCAGCTATTCAAAAGACAATAGTCCTCCCTTATCTCAAGCCACAATGGTATCTTCTATCGTTAATCTTATATCTGAAAGTATAAGAGAGGCTGAAAATGACAGATATTTAGAAAGACAAAAATTACTTATAAGAAGCAGTGGTTCACAAAAGCCACTTCCTTTTAGAAAGTTTTATGCAAATAATGAAGATTATATAATTTCAGATATATTTTATTATTTTTTTAATTCTGTGAAATATACATTTAAAGATAAGGAAGGAAATTCATATTGGGAATTCAAAGATGAAAAAAGCACAGAAAATATTTTACAAACAACAGTCGGCTATGAGAGTTTATTGAAAATACTAACTGATATTTTAAGAGAAATTAAAGTTGATAACATTAAAAACACAGAGATTTTTGATGTTTATTTGGTAAAAGCCAAAACTTTAAACATATCCGATATTAATCGATATTCTTTCAATAACCGCGGAAAACGATATCTTTATCTTGATATGAGCCTTGCTATATGGGAAACAACAGATTTTAATGACTCGAGATATATTGAGTTGAAAAAACTTGAAAACGAGTAAGTAAACTAATCTATAGGAATATATTTTTCTCTACAATAAATATCAATTTCAGTATCATTTAAAAAGTACTTATCACAAAATTCTTCTAATTCCTTTTCAGATGATTTATAATATTTATCACTAGCGGTCATTAATTTTTCAATCTGCTCAATGAATTTTTCAAAATCTTTATTTATTTTACATAACTTGTCAATTGTCTTAAAATCTAGGTCCCTATATTTTGCTGGATACAAAATTTTACTTTCGTATGGATTTGCCTTCAACTCAATTATTCCAATTCCAAACGATTGATTTAATCGTTCCATTTCTTCATTTAAACTATCACTAATTTCAAAAGCTACCAGGTATCCATAATTAGCCCAACTAGAATTTGAAACCGCCTGAAAAAATGTTTTCTTTAATTCATAATCGGAATTAATCTCTCGTTTGATTTCAAAAGAAGAAATTTTAAAAATGTCTAATTTATTAATTGCTTTTAAAAAAGTTTGATTAATTTTTGACTGCAGATTCAAGAATTGTATTCCAATAACATCCGGGTGTATCCATTTTTGATGATTATCTTTAGAACTTAAAGATTGTTCATGAAAAATCGTTTTTGAGAAAGTATCGGTATTCTTCAAAAAACTACTCAATAACTTATGTAAATCCCTTTCTTGATAATCATTCTTTTTAAGCTTTATTTTGTCTGGATCTATTTCTGAACCTAATTGATCTATTAAAACAGTTTTTTCTATTTTAGTTAAATAGTATTTATATGTTTCCCCAGAAGTTTTATTTCTCTTAATTCTTGAATCTCCATTTTTTATAAATTCTCCCAAAATTCCTGAAACAATTGCAGCTGGTTTTTTTGCTCCAAATTCATAATAACCTTTATTCACAATATGCTGATAAATTTCTGATGCATTAGCTAGACCACTAATATCTTCCAAACTCTTTAATATTGATTCTTTAATTGTCATATTATATTTTGTTTCAAACAATCTTGTCGATAGATTTATAAATAATATTTATTTTTCATTGAGCAACTTCTAAAACTTTTATCTAATTTATCTAAATCCAATGTTTTTAATAACTTTATTTTAGACTAAGAAACAAAATCATTAATCCCAATGGTTTTCTATATAAGACATCATTTCGCTTGGATTTAGAGCTTTTGTTGATGCAGAACGTCTTATATAAAATTCTTCTATTCCCTTATTTTTAACGAATATTGGACCATTTTTTCTAAAATCTACATTTAACCTGCAAATCATTTTTCCTTCTATTTCTGGAAAAGATAATGCTAATGCTGCAAATGCGGAATTACCCATATATTTCTCAATTAGATTATCCAGATGTTTTTGAAACTCATCTAATAAATCGTGTTTATTTCCAAATGATTTAAAATCCGCATCTAATCCAAGTATTTCTTTTGTATCTGAAATGCCTATTAATAATGTCCCACTTTTTGTATTCATAAAGCCAGCTAGAGTTTTAATACAAGATAGTTCCATTTTATCATCTGGTTGATTTGTATGCAAATTTATTCTCAGCGTGGACTTGAATTCTGTATTTGAAGTCTCTCCTTGTTCGATTAATTTGATAGTAGACGTGACTAAATCCTCATCTTGCTCCTCCACTACTAATGTTGTAGGGTTTTCATATTCTAATGTGTTTACACAACTTTCGGCAAGTAAGTCAATGAACATATAAGGACTATTAAGTAGATTATTTTGTTCATATTCTTTTTGAAGATATTCCAATCCTCCATTTGCATAACTTTCAATAAATGTTATGATATCATTTATAACACCATTAAGTTGTGCTTCTTCCATATCTTCTAACTGATTCCAAGTAAATCCGATTTCTTCACAATGTGAAAATATGATCATTAACAAAAAATCAACAAGTGTAGAATCCCTTTTCCATTTTCCAACTTCAATAAATTCTGTAGTTAAATTTCTATTAGGTAGTGGCAGATTTAAGTTTCGTTTTAATCCTAAAATGAATGCGTAAATGTACAATTCATATATTGGTCCAAATTGACTGTATTCAGACTTAGACTTGCCTTTATTTGCAAAAGCTTGAATAATTGGAATTCTGCTGTTCGCGTATCTTGGCCTTTTAATTAAAATTTGACTTTTGAAAGTTTCTGAATTCATTATTTTAATCTTGTTTTGGTTGTAAAAAGGTCTACTTGTTCTGCACCTACAGGTACGTGATTCACATACATCGTTGTTACACTATTATCTTTTAACAACCTTTTTCCAAGATCATTAATTTTCATATCATCACTAGCCATATATATTTCTTTTACGAGAACTATACTTTGTGGAAATACTTTTCCAGTTGCTTCAAAAAAGCCCTCTGTAAAACCTTCTCCAAAAGCTGAAATAGGTGCGTCCGCAAGTAAAGGGTAATTATACTCCGTATTATTTGCAGAAATAATCGCCATGACGACAGAGAATTTTTTCATCCTTTGAAATCCTTCGGAACTACCATAAACTGCATTGTTTTTACTATCTAGATAATTAAAATTGATTGAACCAGAAGGTGTTTTTTCAAATTTTAAAATACCTCCTGCTAGATCATTATTTTTAATTAAATTTTGAAAATGGTCGTTTGAATGCTTTTCTAAAAGTTTAACCATATTATCATATACTCGCTCTTTTGCAACTAAAGTAGCATTTGCTAGATCAATTGCTATTGAATAATTATCTTTAAATCCTTGTGGAATATCTTTAAGGGTGTTTAAACTCTGAATTTCTATTTCAATATTACCTATTTCCGTTTTTAATTTGCCTATTTTAGGCTTAATAATATCATCAATTTTTGACCTTGCATTTTCCATTCGTCTTATTGCTCCTTGATAACTTGACAAAATATCCGCGGGATTACCATCAGAATCATTACCGCCAATTAAAATATCCTTTCTCTGATCAGTCAATGACTTTAGTTGCTCTTTAATCCTTTGAATTTGCTTTTTTAAATCTTCTTCTTTTTCCTGGGTAGTTTTCACACTTTTATGAACTCCCCTAATTCTACTATAAAAAGGTTGTCCATTAATTTGAAGATTGCCAAAAAAATCTTTTAAATCATTTATTACAAATGGTTTTTCTGTATTAGTATCTCCTGGCCTGTTTAGTAATTTTACTAAATAATCATACTCAGGCTTTCCCTTTTTTACTGGGCGGTTGCATACATAACAATGTTCATTTTCAATCATATTTTGAATTGATACCGCGTCAGGAGAATTTACTGGTAAAAAATGAAAATAATTATTAGGATTTTCTTCTATGTTTTGTAGTGCCTTTTTTTGGAAGTGCTCATTAATAAAGACATCATTTAATCTACGAAATTTTGTAACCTCTTCTTCAAAACCCATTGCAATCCACGAAAAGTTACCGTCAAAAAAACGATTATTGATTCGATCAAGAAACTCTTCAAACTCATCAACTTTATCTCTCAACTTTTTGTTTAAAGGTCTTATTTTATCATCTAACTCTTTTCTTCGTTCCGCATTCGCATGATGCTTATCTAAATAATTTTTTTCTTTTTCAGCATCTGAATAACTTGTTTCCCACTCTAATAATTTTTGATTCTCAAAATCCAATTGTAATTGAAACTTATCTTTTTCATCTAAAGCCGCTTGAAATCTTTTTGATTGTTCATCGTTTGCATTATTTTGGCTTTTCAAATCTTTTTCTGCTTTCGATTTAAATTCATTCGTCAGTTCAACTAACTTTTTGTATTTACTTATATCTGTTAAATTTTGAACAGCATCTTCAATACTTGCTTTTTCACTAAAATCAATTATATCATCAACCTCTTCACCTTGAAAAAAAGAATATTTTCTAAAAGCTGGCATAATTAAACGATCTATAATTTTCCTTTTTTCGTCTTCTTCGTAAACAGGCTTGAATTTCGTTAAAATAAGTTCAGTTTTATTTACTTCTGTATCATTAATTACTAGTTGCCAACTTTGAGGATCTGAAATATTATCATTGAGTTTAGTTAATGTAAATGATTTAATAATTTGATACTTAACTCTATCTCCAAATGTATACTCAATTTGAATCGCACAATCTACTTTCTGTCTTACCGAGGTTTCGATTTTTGCTTTATCTGATATAATTTTTACATACATTTCTTTTATATTCTTACGACGTTTGTCATCAGAATCTAAGACAACATCATCAAAAAGCCATAAAAATGCATTAAAAAATTTTGATTTTCCGGCGCCATTATCTGCCACTATGATATTGACACCATTCTTTAGTTCATAGTAGTTTTCTTCAAAATCTCCATAATAATTAAAAAAATTTTTAAAAGCAATACTGTTGATTATTGATGCCATGGTTTATATTTTATGGATATTTTTTATTGTCATATATATCTGTCTACCTGTTCTATCGTTATCATTTTCATTAATTATCGTAGCTAAAATATCGACTATTTTTTTACTTTCAGGTCGAAAAGGTTGTAGATTATCAAGCTCAGCTTTATTAATGTTATATTTTTTCATCAAATCTGGGTCTGATAGGATTTCTTTCAAAATTTCATCTCTTTTACTCATAATTCACTTATTATTTGGTCAAGGTTTAATTCGTATTTTGACAGCACTTCTTGTAAGTTTGTTTTTGAATCATAAAAGTTCATTGATAGGCTAGCAAAATGTGCAACTCTTTGTAGTTCGTTTTTGACCATTTTTTTTTCCATATTAAAAAAATCTGATGAACCGTTTGACATATCAGGCACAACCACCATATCATAAATTGTAGCAAACGGTTTGTCTTTGTGTTTCCTAAGTAACCTTCCACGTCTTTGAATAAATTGCCTTGGATTTCCCGTACTTGAACAAAATATACCAACTTCCGCTCTAGGAATATCAACACCTTCATCTAACATCTTCATTGCAAAAAGTACATCAATTTTTCCTTCAGAAAAACCTCTTAATATCTGATCTAATTTATCATCATCAGAAGTATAAGAATTCATTTTAAGTAAGGGAATAGTATCAGCAGCAGTTTTTATAAATAGATCTATTAGCTTTTCTGTGGAATCATCTCGAGTAGAATATCCTTCAGGGACATAAGCAAATACATATTTAAGTTTATCAATTTTATTGAGTTGCATTAATATTTTTTTAAAACATGCAATTTTATTGATTGCTTTATGAATTACATTTTTCCTTTTTAGCAATAAAATTTCAACCATTGGGTCTTTTTTAAATTCCCCCTTTTCAAAGTCAAAGAATCGTAATAATTTTATTGAAATTTCAATATACTCTTGCATTTCACCAGAATCAAGCTCTACTAAAACAGGAAAATATTTATATTCGGCTAAATAACCTTCCTTTAGTGCTTTTTCAATGTCAAATGAAAAAGTATAAGGTGGTGTATCTTCGAAAAAGTCATTTAAAGCCTCAGTACCTTCAATGTCATATATCCTTTTTGGAGTAGCTGATAATCCAATTCTTTTTTCACATTTAATATCATGCAATTTTTTTCTAATATTATATGCAGCAATATTATGAGCTTCATCCGCAATTAGAAGAAAGTCTTTATCAATCCTTTTAAAGTATTTCTGAAACTTATTGGTAACAAAGCTACCATAGGTAGCTATAATTATTAAATCTTTTTTATTTCCCCAGTTAAAACTACTTACATAACTTGCTAAATCTCTTTCCCAATCATTACCACCGCCCACTTGTAAAATATTCCTAAAGTTAAAAGACTCAACTTCATTTCTCCACTGATTTAGTAATGCTATAGATGGAACCAAAATAATTGCTTTGTAAGACTTTTTAACCTTGTAAAGATTTAATAGACAATTTAGTGAAGTTATAGTTTTACCTGTTCCTGTAGCCATTGCAAAAACCCCTTTATAATCATTCTTTAGCCAATTTTCATAAGCTTCAATTTGATAATTTCTAGGACCTTCTATGTAAGGGAATTTTGGGTCATTATTTTGTAATTCCAACTTCTTTAATAATTTATATTAGAACGGTTTAAATTGTATACAATTAATTTTAACCTACAATTGAGTTAAAATATCACCTTACTATTTTTTTAGCTTCTTTTGTCAAATTTCATTATTTCTTTTTCTGACAAAGGAGTTATAGATAGTATTTTCAGTCGTTCTTGTATTTCTCCTGATTTACTCCCAGTATCTAAAATTTCTCTCTTTGTCAGTAACTGGATTTTTATTTTAACCAGATCATTTGAGAAAATTTTCTGAGGAAATAAATCTGAATATGAAACCAACTCTAATGCAGTTGCTATTCTAGATAACATTCTAATGTTGTATTTTCCTGGTTGTTTTAGATTTTCTACTTTGCCAAAATACCCTTCTGATACTCCTACCTTATGAGCTAAAGCAACTTGAGATAGACCAAATTTTATCCTTAATTCCCTAACTCGCTCAATTAAATAAAAATCTAATTCCGATATGATAATTTCTATAATCATGTGATTCAATTAATATAGTAAGAAAAGGATTAATCAAATATTTAACACATACCCATAGGTATGTGTTAAATAAATTTTGTACATTTGTTTGAAATTCATATTTCTAATAGAATTTTTGCGATTCTTCTGACATAATATTTGAAGCATTCGCTTAGAATCTCGCACTAGAAAACTGGTAATTTTTGCAACGAGATAATAAGTAAGATGCTCACGTCCTAATGGCGTGGGCTCACTTATTGTTGCTCGGTATACCAGTACCTCTAGTGCAGTAAGCTGAGTTCCATGCCTTTTTTATTAGGCATGATTATCTTGGTTTAAATTCTTAGCAATACTTCTTTAAGTTATTGGATTTGCAAAAAGTAAAAGTTTAACCTTTTAAAGCGTTTATCCATGTGAAAAAATAAAAATCTTATATGACCATTAAGCCGTTTACTTAATGCATAAAAAATGGCCCTCTACGACAGCGACCAAACTAGTATAGAGGACCATAGCTAATCAAATCTTCGTTTAACTAACCAATTCAATATTATGAATAATTTTTCATTTTATAAGGATGGGAAAGATCTTTATTGCCTATTTTTTATCTGGCTTTGTTTGTCCTTCTCATCTCTTTTTGCCAAATCTTCCAATGGGCATAATGCCATTTTTTTTCAACAGCATCAAATTCAGGGTACTATAACTGATGGTAATAATCCTTTGCCGGGAGTAACTATTGCTGTAAAAAGTAAACTTAATTCTTCTACCATTTCAGACTATAGTGGTCAATACACCCTTTTTACCTCTCCAACCGATACGCTGATTGTCTCTTTCATCGGATTTAAAACAGCGCTTGTACCCATAAAAGACCGTACAAAAATAGAGATACAATTGCTCTATGATACCACAACCCTGCAAGAGGTTCGTGTAAATGCAGGGTATTATTCTGTAAAAGAAAGTGAGCGTACCGGAAGCATTGCCAAAATATCGGCAAAAGATATCGAAAAACAGCCTGTTACCAATGTACTGGCCACCATGCAGGGACGCATGGCCGGAGTGGATATCATTCAGGATTCAGGAATACCCGGTGGAGGCTTTCAGATAAAAATAAGGGGGACCAACAGTCTGCGTGAAGAAGGCAATCAGCCCCTGTACATTATCGACGGAGTTCCCTACTCTTCCGATATCATTGGATACAGCAATACCACAACAGGCATTCCGACCCCGACAAGCCCTCTTAATAACATTAATCCCTCTGACATAGAAAGTGTCGAGGTCTTAAAAGATGCCGATGCCACTGCTATTTATGGCTCCCGTGGAGCCAATGGCGTTGTATTGATTACCACTAAAAAAGGAGCATCTGGAAAAACCCGTGTAACAGTCACTGCCTCATCCGGATTTGGGCAGGTAACCAAAATGATGAACCTGATGGATACTCCCCAGTATCTGCAGATGAGAAGACAGGGATTTGTAAATGATGGTATTACTTCTTATCCTGCTACAGATTATGATATCAACGGAACTTGGGATCAAAACCGGTATACCGACTGGCAGAAAGAGCTCTTGGGAGGAACCTCCGTTATGACCAACCTTCAGACATCCCTCTCGGGAGGTTCTGATCTGACACAATATCTGCTAAGCGGTACCTATCATACAGAAACAACTGTGCTTCCCGGAGATTTTGGATATGATAAGGGAGCAGTTCATTTTAATATGAACCATGCCAGTGAAGACAGAAAATTTAAACTTACTTTTTCAACCGGTTACACCTTCCAAAACAACAAACAGGCCGCAACAGACCTGACCCGTACTGCCAGAAACCTAGCGCCAAATGCTCCGGCTTTATATAACCCTGACGGGAGTCTGAACTTTGAAAACAGTACTTTTCAAAATCCTCTTGCAGCGCTTCGTGCTGTAACCACTGCCAAAACAAATGATCTTGTTGCCAACAGTGTGATCAGCTATGAATTCAGACCGAACTGGGAACTTAAAGTCAATCTGGGATTCACGGATCTAAAAAATACAGAACAGCGATTACTGCCTTCTACCATGTATGACCCTGCTTTTAAAATCGGCAGCAGCAGATCATCGATGTATTCCAATCTTACCTCAAGACAATCCTGGATTATCGAGCCTCAGCTTCGCTGGAACCATGAATTTGAAAGTAGTAAACTCGATGTTTTAATTGGTGCTACGGCGCAGCAGCAAAACTCCTCAAGATTATACCAATATGGTCGTGGTTTTACAAGCAACAGCCTAATTACTGATATTGCATCGGCAACAACAAAATCAATTTTCGTAAGCGATCAGACCATTTATAAATATCAGGCTTTCTTCGGCAGGATCAATTACAATTGGGATGAGAAATACATTTTGAACCTTACTGCCAGAAGGGACGGTTCAAGCCGATTTGGTCCGGGAAAACAGTTTGCTGTTTTTGCAGCGGCAGGCGCTGCCTGGCTATTCTCAAAAGAAAACTTTTTAAAAGAAAACTCTTTTCTGAGTTTTGGAAAACTTCGCGCCAGCTATGGAAGTACCGGAAGTGACCAGATCGGAGATTACCAATATTTAGACACCTATGTGTCCTCGGGTCAAAGTTATAATGGCATCATCGGTATGGATCCTACACGTCTGTATAATCCGGATTTCAGTTGGGAAATCAATAAAAAACTCGAAGTGGCAATAGAAACCGGTTTCCTAAGGGATCGTATTTTCTTTACCGCTGCCTGGTACCAAAACAGATCTTCAAACCAGCTCGTTGGAATACCGCTTCCCGGTACCACAGGATTCAGTTCCATAAATGCCAATCTGGACGCAACCGTTCAGAATTCAGGTTTCGAATTTACCCTTCGCACTGTAAATTTTAATGCCGGGGCTTTTAAATGGTCTACAAACTTTAATATCTCGCTTGCCAAAAACAAACTGATTTCTTTTCCCGGACTCGAAGGATCTACCTACTCCAACAACTACGTAATAGGACGATCTACAAACATTGTAAAAGTTTACCAGTACAATGGGATCAATCCACAAACCGGATTATATGAAGTTGAAGATGTAAATAAAGATGGTCAAATTACTTCTTTGGAAGACAAAAAAACGATCGCTGATCTGACCCCAAAATATTTTGGAGGTTTGGAAAACCAGCTTCAATACAAAAACTGGCAGCTTGACTTTCTCTTTCAATTTGTAAAACAGCAAAATTACAATTACACTTCAAATGTACCCGGAGGAAGTCCAATAAACCAGCCATCGCAGATGACTAATGCATGGACACAAGCTGGTGATAATGGCTCCTTTCAAATTAATACCTCGGGGCAAAATTCAGATGCAGTAAACGCCTATTACAATTACATTGACAGCAATTCCGGGATTGTAGACGCTTCCTATGTGAGGCTGAAAAATATAGCCCTGAGTTACGATCTTCCCTTGAGCACAATAAAGGGTGTCCGTTGCAGAATATCGCTTCAGGGACAGAACCTGCTGACCTTCACCCCATACAAAGGCGGTGATCCTGAATTTAGATACACCGGTTATCTGCCTCCTCTGAAAGTATGTACCGCAGGAATACAAGTCACATTTTAACTTAACACTCAAAACCATGAAAAATATACTTAAAATACCACAATCTCTCTTTTTTAGAGATAAGAATCGTTTAAGTAATTGTCAATTCCTGCTCCTTGCACTATGTACCCTTTTGGGCTCCTGCAATGACTTTGTGGATGTGGACATTCCTAAATCCCAGCTTACAGCCCAGGCCGTTTTTGAAGATGCCGCAACAGCCAATGCTGCGATGTCCGGAGTATATACCAAAATGCGAAACAGCGGAATACTAGCAGGAGACGCAACGGGTATTTCCTGCTATCTGGGTTTGTACGCCGATGAATTTGACTATTATCAGCAAAATGCCGTAAGTAACTTTTACAACAACTCTTTATTTGCAGCAGACTTGGGAGTAAATGATATATGGAATCAAAGTTATAACCAAATATATTCTGCCAATTCTATAATTGAAGGATTAAATAAATCCAATTCCATTCCTGAACCCGACAAAAAACAGCCTCTGGGGGAAGCCATTTTTATAAGAGCCTTGCTCCATTTCTATCTTTTAAATCTATATGGGGATATTCCGTATATCACCACAACAGATTATTTGCAGAACAGCCGGGTTTCAAGATTATCTGCAGATCAGGTTTACCAGAACATTGTAAAAGATCTGGACCAGTCCATTGCATTGCTCTCAGAGAATTA
This sequence comes from Flavobacterium pectinovorum, assembly GCF_022802975.1. Classification (GTDB taxonomy): domain Bacteria; phylum Bacteroidota; class Bacteroidia; order Flavobacteriales; family Flavobacteriaceae; genus Flavobacterium; species Flavobacterium pectinovorum_B. Next base: position 571,704 of record NZ_JAFEVZ010000001.1, on the reverse strand, counting down.
TACCTCAACTGATCGCATTCGTCCCAACCGCGGTACAGCCCAGGCTCTTCTGGCAAGAGTATATCTCTATATGAAATTATATCCCGAGGCGTCCAATGCTGCATCGGCAGTGATCAATAATCCGCTTTATGTAGGAGAGAGTGATTTAAATAAAATATTTCTAAAAACAAGTAAGACCACCATTTGGCAGTTTATGCCCTCAGCAGCCGGGGCCAATACATCAGAAGGTAGTCTCTATATTTTTACAGCAGGACCTCCGGCTATTGTAGCCCTTAAACCTGAATTTATAAATGCTTTTGAGGCCAATGATCAGAGAAAAACACACTGGACTACAGAGGTCACAAATGACGGAGCAACATGGTATTATGCTTCCAAATACAAACAGGAATCCAGTACACCCACTTCGGTGGAATACTCTATCCTGTTTCGACTCTCGGAGCAATATCTTATCCGTGCAGAAGCCAGAGCCTATCAGGGAGATTTAATTGGTGCCAAAGAAGATTTAAACATCATTAGAAACACCGCTGGGCTTTCCAATACAACTGCCATAAGTGCAGAAGAGATTATTAGGGATGTACTCAACCAGCGCCGTTTTGAATTCTTTACTGAATTTGGGCAACGTTTTTTTGATTTAAAACGAACCGGAAAATTAAATGAAACTCTAACCATTTCTAAGCCCGGCTGGAATGCAACGGACAGTCTCTGGCCAATTCCTGTTCTGGAACTAAATGCCAATCCAAATCTAAAACCACAGAATCAAGGATACTAAATAATACGTTATGACCAATCTCTTTTTAATAAAAAGAAACATTAACGTTTCCATTTTGAATTGGTTGCTTTTGCTGTTAACCTGCCCTTTAACGGGGCAGGCGCAGCAAAAAAAACATCTTAAGGAAAGCGATTACATCAAATGGGGAACTTTAAATGTAAAGGCTCTTTCTGATGACGGTAACTGGACGAGTTATCAAATGTCTTATGAAAACCACCTTGATACTTTGTTTGTACAGAACACTCATACAAATAAAACCTTCGCTTTTGCAGGCGCTAAGGACGGCCATTTTGCAGGGAAAAACATATTCACGTTTACACAGCCTGAATCCTGCTTAAAAATCCTTACTCTTAAAACAGGCAAACTCAAAACAATTGAAAGTGTTAAGCACTATGAAGTGGTATTGGACGGAAAGTACATTCTTAGTTTTGATCAGGATTATGGCAAGAAAAGTCTTTTGAAAATTAGAAATGATAAGGGAGAAATAGTAGACAGTCTGGCTAACATTTCAGAGCACTGCTTAAGTTCCCAAAAAAATACCTTACTCTATACAACCAAAGCCAAAAAACAAATTGAAGTGGGGATAATCCAGTTTCAGCCTTACTCCAGATGTATTATATCAAAAGACAGTATTGGTAAATTCTGCAATTTAGTCTGGCAGAATAACGCCGAATCAGTTGCTTTTCTCCATGAAAAAGATTCTGTTTCAAAAGAGCCCGATCTTAATTACTTCAGGATTGCCGGCAAGAAACTTTTTTCTTTTGATTATACTGTTCAAATAGGATCCCCAGAGAATCGGACTGTATTTAAAAACACCTCATTATCGATTTCTCCTGACGGGAAAAAAGTGTTTTTTATGGAGATTAAAAAAAAGGATCCCAATACAAACAAAGATTCAAAAACAGTAGAAATCTGGAATGGAAATGATAAATGGCTCTTTATAGACAAACAGCGTATAGAAAGTAAGACAGGGATTGCTAATCTGGCGCTCTGGTATCCAGAAACTAATGGATATTTGACAATAAATAACACTGAACTGCCAAATTTTATGCTGACCGGCCAGCAGGATTATGCTGTTCTTTATGATCAAAATGCATACGGTCTGCAGTCCAAATATTATGACGAAGTAGATTACTATCTCAAAGATCTGAATAATGATACCCAGAACCTGATTCTAAAAAAACAATCTTGTGATCCCAGCCAAATAGGATTTGATCCACTGAGTAACAAAATACTTTATTATAAAGAAAAGAATTGGTGGATTTACGATCCCTTGCAAAACACACATATCAATCTTACAGGTAAGATTACGACTTCATGGGATAACAGCACAGAATCTTCCGCCCCTCATCAGTTTATGGTCTATGGAAACCCTGGCTGGAGCTCGAATGGCAATAATATTTTACTTTACGATGCCTATGATATCTGGCTTACAGCAACAGATGGCTCTGCATGTATCCGACTCACCGAAGGCCGTGAGAAAAACATCGTTTACAGGATCGCATCCTGTGAATTCAATAACAGCTCACAGCTCAGTTATAACGGGAGACTGCAGGCATCTTTTGATATGTCCAAAGATTTGATCCTCTCTGTTGAGAATACACAAAACCATTCAACTGGTTATTGCATTTTAAACATCCATTCCGGTATAAAACCAATTGATTATGGTTCTTATGATTTGAGTGAAATACAAAGAAGCCCGAATAACACTTATCTGTACAAAAAACAGACCTATGATCAAGCGCCATGGCTGGAAATTAAAAGAAAAAAAGATAGCAAAGCTGCTGTTTTATTTGCTTCCAACAAACAGCAAAAAAACTATTTCTTTGGTAAATCCGAGTTGCTCTATTACGACAGTCCCAAAGGAGAAGAATTAAAAGCTGCCCTTTTTTTCCCTGCTGATTTTGATCCTTTAAAAAAATACCCGATGGTGGTCTATATCTACGATAGTATGTCTGATGAAATACACAGATATGTCAATCCGTCTTTACTCAACAGCGAAGGCTTTAATGTCACTAACTATACTCTTAACGGATACTTTGTTTTGTTGCCAGATATCCAGTATGAATTAGGAAATCCTGGTATGTCAGCCTTGACCAGCGTAACTGCTGCAGTAGAAACAGCTACGCAAAAAGGTTATGTCGACAAGAATAAAATTGGTTTGTTTGGACACTCCTTCGGAGCGTACCAGACTAATTTCATCATTTCTCAAAGCAATCTTTTTGCAGCGGCTGTATCAGGGGCGGGAGTCAGTGATGTTATCGGAGCTTATTTCAATATCAGCAGAAATGGTATTTTTCAGTCCGACATGTGGCGCTATGAAAGCCAGCAGTTCCGCATAGGAAAATCTCTGTACGATGATAAAGAAAGTTACTCTAGAAATTCTCCTATTTTAAATGCTCAAAATGTAAAAACACCATTGCTTTTATGGACAGGTAAAAACGATCGAATAATTCCATGGAACCAGAGTATTTCCTATTATTTAGCCCTTAGAAAACTGCGAAGTAAAAGCATTATGCTGGTCTATCCAAACGAGGATCATTCCCTTGAGAATACGGACAATCAAATTGATCTTACCAATCGGATGATGCAATGGTTTGACTACTTTTTAAAAGATGATCTCAGACCTTCATGGATTACCAAAGGAGTATCTTACAACTAAAAAAATAATGCAGTTTCTACTTTTAGAAACTGCATTACTTTTTAGGATTAATTTGATTCATTTAATTGCGGTGCAATTGCAGGGTACAAGAATCTGGGGATTCTTTTCCATAAGCTGTAAAGCTGCCGCTAAGACAAGTTGGACCTGCTCCAGGGCTACAGTTGACCTGCACAGGCTGGCAGTCATCTACTGCCGGGTTGTGAATGTAAGCCGTAATTAAAGCATCCGCTTTACTCTCTTTTGCTGTATTGGTGCTAACAGCACCGGCACTAGCCAAAACAAATGCAGCCACAGGCAGTACAATTGCTTTCAAAATTGTAGTTTTCATAATCTTAAAATTTAAATTAATAAAATTTGATCTACTCTTTTCTACAGGTTTTCGATCATTACTCCTGCTACCGGCCGGTATCTTTTAAACTCATTATTAAGTCACTTTTTAAATTTTGATTTAAGGTTTTTTCCGTATCCATATTTGAGCAGATAATGTCCCGAAATGATATACATAGCTGAATCGGCTGCAAAAAAATTGTTCATGCGAAAGCCTTCTTCATCATACACGTAAAAACTTAGTATATAATGCTGTTTTGATATATCATATACATCAACAGCTGTGGCATGTTTCCATACATCATTCCCTTCATATCTGCCTCGGAGCAGAGAATTGACAAAAAGCAGATTATCACAAAGTGTGGTATGCCGATTAACCATATAAGGCGGCGCTGCAAGTTTAGTATCCCCCGATTGCTTTAGCTTTACCACTTTCAATTTTGCTTTGCTGGTGGTATCAATGGTATTTGCCCGATATTGAAGCTTTAAATTTTCATCTGCTGCGATATACTCGTTGCGGTAGTAATAAACATAAATCAGTTTTCGTAATGATCTGCTGTATTGCATTGTTCCATCCGTATCAAAAATCCCATCAATCTGTTTCTCTAATAAACCCTTATTATATTGTATCTCTGAACCAGTGTAATTATTACTTAAGCCCAGAATATTTTCCCCTGTATACTGCTTTTGAGTTCTGATGAATGCCTGTTTGCCATCATGGAAAATGATATCTGAAAAGCGAAATTTACCATCACTTATTACTTTTGCTTTCCATGTTGAAATAAGCCCTCTGTAAATTACCGGAACACTCCCGTCAATAACATAAAAATAGGGAGGATTTAGTCGAACTTCAACAGTCCTAAATTTGAAATTCTCACGATCCAGTGTAATGGTATGACTCTTTTTATTTTTGAAATCGGAATCCACTTCTAAGATTTGAAGCGGAGCCAGACGATTGGCTAAATATATTTTATCCTTATCGGCACCAATAATATAATACGAAAAATTCCTTAAGTCAATTCGATCAGTTTTTGCTGCACTGGCATTTGGAAAACGTCTAATAAAAGGATTTTCTTTCTCCATAATATCTTCAGAAAAAAGAAATAATGCCGTTACGAAAATAACACCTGCCAAAACAGCAATCGCAAATGGAATTACAATACGATTGCTTTTGGCATTGAGTCTTATAGCGGTAATGCCTAAGATTAAAAATCCCAAATTAAAAATTAAATGTGCAGTCCATCCTAACTTTTCTAAAATGCCTCCACAGGAACAGGGTATAAAAGAACTGAAATTTAAAATGATTACGATATAAGCGGTAAACATACTCATCAAAACTACTGCCCCCCATAAACCTAAATACCTTACTTTGGGAATACTTATAAAAATAGCCATAACAAGTTCAATTACAATTACACTAATTGAGAAAAATTCAGCATAAAGGCTTAAAATTGGAGACTGTCCCAGTTGAGTTTGAAAATTCTCAAAGTCTAATAATTTGCTCAAAGCCGCATAAACAAAAAGAAGAATGTACAGAAGACAAATTGACTCTATAATAACACTTTTAATATTGATCTTTGATTTCATTTTTTTGCACGTTTAGTAAAAAACATTAGAACTTTGAACTATCAACATCATCTGAAGATTCTTTACCTTTTTATATTTCAGTTATGTTGATTTATTACCAGGTTAAATAATACAGTAGACTAAATTTCCTATTCATTTTGTTCAGAGTCATATCCAAAGCAAAATTACAATAGACAGTAAGTGTGATTGTTATCAAAAACAAGCCAGGATTTTTCAATAACATTCAATTGTAGTTAAAAAACAGAATAAGGGGGAGTTTATAATGAAAAAGATGCCATTAGAAATTATTTTTCTAATGGCATCAAGTAATTGTTGATTTTTAAATGTCGCTACTTTATTGCATCACCAAGGACACTCAGTTTTTCACTCAGTTCAATAAGCCCTGCTTTTTGTAAACATTCCTCCCCTAAGAGTTTTAATTCCTGAAGGTTTTCTTCTTGAATAGTTGTCATAAGAATCGATGGTTTATCATTGTCCTTAGCAGATAATCCACGTTCAATAACATGATTTAATAACAATACATTTTTTCGTGAAATTTTCAAATCAATCTTCACTACATCATTCATGCTTGGGATACTAAGAACAGTATCCAAAACCTTGGCCACATCATTTGTTGTCATAATCTTCACGTTTTTAATTAATAAATTATTAATACAAAGATATAAAGGCAGTCTTAAAGTGTCATGGACATAATATGTCCATCATAGGTAAAATCCATTTCGCTTACTTAATTTTGTCTCTGAATTAAACAGCAAAGACCAAAATGAGCAATCAAAAACCTTCCTTAAAACAGTCAGGATTTTGTTGTTTTAAAATTGGTTTACTGCTTTGAAAGAGCACGTTTTTCAATCTAAAATTCGGAAGATAAATTGGCATAATAGATACCCGGTTATAATAGTTCTGAATTTTATACAGAGTGCACTTTCCTTGAGTTCTAAAAATAAAATGAAATAGATTTTACAAAAAATATTAAAAATTGAATGACTGTCTTTATAGTGTATTGAGTTCTGGCAACAATACAGTTAAAATATCAAATTGTCCAAAAAGAGGTAATAATTGGATATTTTGAATTTTTAAAATCTTAGAAAATACCAGAATGTCTAAAGAACATTAAAGTATCAGTAGGATTGCCACGTTCCTGCAATCGGCAAGATGTCCTGTTGTTAAACAACAGCCTTCTTGCTGCTCTGCACTCGGGACTCGTGAGCAGTGATTGCGGAAGGATAAAAAAAGTTTGACAACAATCAAAAAGAGAGATGATGAAAAGAGAAAATTCAAACAGAACACGCATTGTCGGGTTACGTTTTACACCCGAAGAGTATGCGAAAATTGAGAAAAAATGGAAAGCCAGTACCTGCCGTAAGCTGAGCGATTACATTCGCAAACACCTATTTGAGAAATCTATAAATACCATTTACAGGAACCAGTCTTTAGATGATATGGTCCATGAAATGATGCCGTTGTTCAAGCAATTAAATGGTATTGGAAACAACTTCAATCAGGCAGTAAAAAAACTACATACCCTAAATCAAATTCCGGAATTTAAAGTATGGATAATAAATGCTGAACTGGATAAAAAAATCCTTTTTGACAAGATTGATGAAATCAAAAATTACATCCGGAAAATCTCCGAAAAATGGTTGCGATCATAAAAACAGGATACGCTATCCATAAGGTTTTCTATTACAATGAAAACAAAGTAAAAGAAAATGTGGCCCAGTGTATAGGTGCCGGAAATTATCCCATTGATGTTGATAAAATGAGCCTTCCTTTGAAACTGAACCGTTTTTTAAAACAGCTGGAACTAAATGAAAATGTAAAGCGAAACAGTGTACATATTTCAATCAACTTTGATCCTTCTGAAAATCATTCCAAAGAAAAATTAATGGCTATCGCGGATAATTATATGGAAAAAATCGGATTTGGCCAGCAGCCCTATCTGGTATATCAGCATCACGATTCCGGACATCCGCACATCCATCTGGTCTCCATAAATGTGCAAAGGGATGGTAAACGAATTGACATGCAAAATATTGGTAAAAACCGATCTGAACCGGCAAGAAAAGAAATCGAAGAACGCTTTGGGCTTATGAAGGCGCAAGGGAGGAAAACCAGTACTGATTTACAGCCAAAGTTAATTATCTCAGGAAAGATTCAATACGGGCGAAACGACTCAAAAAAGGCTATTACAAATGTACTGGATCAGGTGCTGTCATCCTATAAATATACCAGCTTTCCAGAGCTCAATGCCGTGCTCAAACAATACAATGTTTTAGCAGACCGGGGCAATGAAGATTCAAGAATGTTTAAAGCAAAAGGATTAATGTACCGGATACTGGATGATGATGGTAAACCTATCGGAGTCCCCATAAAAGCCAGTCTCTTTTACAACAAGCCGACACTGAAATTTTTAGAGGAAAAATTTGCATCCAATACCGCAAATAATGTCTCAGATATAAGAAGGGTAAAAAACGCCATTGATATGGCATTTTTCAAAGCGGAAATATCACTTACTGATCTGGTTCAACTACTGCAAAAAGAGGGAATCAATACTGTATTTAGAAAAAACCCAGAAGGATTGCTTTATGGAATTACCTATGTCGATCATACCACAAAATGTGTTTTTAATGGCAGTACGCTGGGTAAACAATACAGTGCCAAAGCAATACAGGAACGCTGCGCATCCATTAATCCGTCTGAGCAAAAAACGGCAAATTTGGTTAGTAAAAAATTACACAAAATCACATTTGAAACGCCTAAGTCGGAAATCATTGCAACGCTGTTTGGGGATGATCTTCTGGATAACAAATACATAGGATCCAGCACTATAATGGGGCAGTTAGCAGAGATGCTCATGCAATCTGAACAGACAGCTAATTATCTGCCGTACGAGCTGAGAAACAAAAAGAAAAAAAGAAAAGGACATTCTAATAATCGATAAAACTTGAAATCATGGCTATGCAGACAGGAGAAAACGAACAGGCACTGAGAAAGATCTTGGATATGACAAGACTCATCAGCATCATTATTTTAGTAATCCATTTTTATTATTACCTCTACGCGGCTTTTCGGACCTGGCATCTTGTAAGCGGCTTTAGTGACAAAATAATGGGTAATATTTACCATACAGGACTATTCAGTAATTTTCATAAATCCAAACTCTTTGCTCTGGGATTTTTAATCATTTCTTTAATTGGAGCAAAAGGGCGAAAAGATGAAAAACTAAATTATAAAACAGCTTTTGCCTACATCATTACGGGGATCCTTATTTATTTTATAAGTTGTCTCTCATTATACCTGAAAATAGAATTAGTTCTGGCAGCAATTGCCTATATGATCCTAACTTCCAGCGGCTTTCTTCTGATGCTTTCCGGAGGTACTTTATTATCACGTATTATAAAAAACAGGCTCAACAGCAAGGATATTTTTAATAACGAAAATGAAACTTTTCCCCAGGAAGAAAGATTCTTGGAAAATGAATATTCCATCAACCTTCCGGCCCGATATCACTTAAAGGACAAGGTAAGGGACAGTTGGATAAATATTATTAACCCTTTTCGGGGACTCTTGGTTTCAGGTACTCCCGGATCCGGGAAATCCTATTTTGTTATTCGTCATGTGATTACCCAGCACATCCGAAAAAAATTTACCATGTTTGTCTATGATTTCAAGTTTGATGACCTGACCAGAATTGTCTATAATACCTGGCTAAAATACAAACATCTCTATCCGAAATTACCACAGTTTTATGTCATTAATTTTGATGATTTGACCCGTACCAACCGGTGTAATCCCCTAGAGCCGTCAGGGATGAGTGACATCACGGATGCTTCAGAATCGGCACGTACTATTTTACTCGGACTCAACAGGGAATGGATCAAAAGACAGGGTGATTTTTTTGTAGAGTCACCGATTAATTTTCTATCGGCCATAATATGGTATTTGCGAAAATACAAAGACGGCGAATTCTGCACCCTTCCTCATGTAATTGAACTCATGCAGGAAGACTATGACAGCCTTTTTACCCTGCTTAGGACTGAAAAAGAAATCGAAGTCCTTATTAATCCCTTTGTGAATGCCTACCTAAATAATGTAATGGACCAGTTGGAGGGTCAGATTGCATCAGCAAAAATTGCCATGGCACGGCTTTCCTCGCCACAATTGTATTATGTTTTATCAGGCAGTGATTTCACATTGGACATCAATAATCCTGAAGATCCCAAGATTGTATGTATGGGCAATAATCCTCAGAAAATCCAAATATATGGAGCTGTATTATCACTGTATGTTAACCGATTGGTAAAGCAGGTGAACCAAAAAAAGAAACAGAAAAGCAGTCTGATATTCGATGAATTCCCAACTATTTACCTCAACAATATGGACAGTTTGATTGCTACAGCCCGAAGCAATAAAGTAGCAACTTGTTTGGGTATTCAGGATTTTAGCCAGCTGCGTAAAGATTATGGACGGGAACAGGCCGATGTGATTATGAATATTGTTGGAAACGTTGTCAGTGGACAGGTAACAGGAGATACTGCCAAACAATTATCGGAACGTTTTGGGAAAATTATGCAGGACAGGGAAAGCCTTTCCATTAATAGCGGAGATACTTCAATCAGCCGGTCCAAACAATTGGAATCTGCAGTACCGCCGTCCAAAATTTCCGGACTGAGTTCCGGTGAATTCGTGGGAATGGTAGCGGATGATCCGGACTGTAAAATTGAACTCAAAACATTTCATTCGGAAATAATAAATGACCATGAAGCATTGAAAAAAGAACAGGATGGGTATGTCGATATTCCTATTATCCGTAAAGTCGATAATTCCATGGTACAACGCAATTATCTGCAGATAAAAAAGGACATCAAAGATATCATTTATGCTGAGAAAGAAAGATTGTTAAATGATATTGAACTGAGCCATTTAGTAATTAAGAAGTAATAAGAAGGGAAAAATTAAATCTAAGAAAAATGATAGAGCAACAATTTACCGATATTATCCAATTAATAAAGCAATCAAGATCAAATGCTATTACAGCAGTTAACACTGAAATGATTAATCTCTACTGGAATATTGGGCAGTACATTCACAATCGTATCGAAACAGCGCAGTGGGGAAAATCAATAGTCAAAGAACTGGCTGATTTTTTACAGAAAAGCGAACCAGATTTAAAAGGGTTCTCCGATGCGAATCTTTGGCGCATGAGGCAGTTTTATGAAATCTATAAAGATACACCAAAACTCGCACCACTGGTGCGGGAAATTAACTGGACAAATAATCTGATTATTTTTTCAAGATGCAAAACAGTAGAAGAACGAGAGTTTTACCTTATCTTCTCTAAAAGGGAAAACTATAGTAAACGAGAACTCGAACGCCAGATTTCCTCCAGCCTTTTTGAAAGAACAATGATCGGAAATTCAAAACTCGCACCACTGGTGCGGGAAATACACACGGATCTCAATAATACTTTCAAAGACAGTTATATTTTTGATTTTTTAAATCTTTCTGACCCCTACAGTGAGAGCGAATTACAGCAGGGACTAATCAAACAGATGAAGAATTTTATTTTGGAATTAGGGAAAGATTTTATCTTTATCGATCAGGAATATAAACTCCAGGTGGGCAATACTGATTTTTACATTGATCTTTTATTTTATCACAGAGGACTGCAGTGTTTAGTTGCTTTCGAACTAAAAGTAGATAAATTTAAACCGGAACATTTAGGACAGCTGAATTTTTATCTCGAAGCATTGGATCGGGATGTTAAGAAACCTCATGAAAATCCAAGTATTGGGATATTATTGTGCACCGATAAAGACAGCAAGGTAGTGGAGTATGCTCTTAATAGGAGTATGTCTTCTACTATGGTTGCTGAATATAAGATTCAGCTTCCCGACAAAAAATTACTGCAGCAAAAAATGCATGAATTACTGGAATAGAGATGATTCGCGGTTCATGCTTTTTGAAATTGGATTTATTAAAAAGTGTCCGATGATTCAAATCTTAAATACAAAAACGTAAAAATTAAATTTTGCCAGCGAAAGGTTGAAAATTGCAGTTAAATTTGTACTTGTTTAAGCAGCCATCCCAACAGATTTTAATTATGAAAAAATGCCTTTTATGCCAAGAAAAAGAAGCTGATAAAACAGGTTCCCACATAGTCCCTCATTTTTTAATGAAACGAATTGACAACCAAAACGGGGCAAAAGGAAGGGATAAGGAGTTAGGATTTGTTATAGGAAAACTGGAAACCAAGGGTTATTTTGGTAGAAATATACTCCCTGAAGACTTAGAGAAAATTTATGGAGAGGTTGACGAGCAGTTAATTGAAAATAATGATATTTCTCTTGTAGTAGACCATTTTTTCTGTTCTGACTGTGAAAAAAATTTAGGAAATCTGGAAAGCCTGTATGCCGTAAGTTTAAATAAAACAGCAGATCATGACACCACTTATAACAGTATTGAAAAGGAAGGTATTGGTTTTTTGTTTTGGATTTCAATTCTTTGGAGATTGTCCATATTAGAAAAGTGCGGAATTAAGCTTAAAGAAAAGGAAGAAAGAAAACTAAGAAGAATTTTAAAAAAGTACCTGACTGATGATAATTTCGTCACTTCTGATGAAGACTTGAAGAACATAGGATACAAATTAATAAGGGCGGCAAATTATAAGCAGGTACCTCATACATACCTTCATTGCTCAGGGTTCAATATTAGACCATATTCAATAATGGTTGATGAGTTTATTCTATTTTTCTATTTTAAAACCACGTATTTGAAAGCTATGGAATGTACGTTTTACGGTTCAGAAATTTTAATAAAAAAAGCGGAATATAATACAGCTTTTGCGCCAGAGAGGATATTGTCAATTAAGGAAAGTGAACTGCAGGAAATTATTCAAAATCTTGTCAACCATATTGCATCTTTACGAATGAACGAATATGCTCAAATCCTTGATCAATTACACCAAAAACTAGGTGGTAAAGGAAAAATGGATGTAAGATTAAAGCAAAAAATATTCGATAACATTGCGGCAAGCGAGGAACCCATTGGCAAAAAATATAGTTTTGAAAATATTAGAAAAATTATGGTAGCGACTATTATGGAAGATAACTAAGGCGCAAAAAGGTTACAATTATTTGGACTTTCCATACCAGTTTTCCGGATAGAGCCGCTTACCTGAACGTAATTGGTTATAGTAGTTTAGAGCATTATTTCTTATCCATTTGTTGGGGGTTGAAGGAGATTTATTTGATATTAGAACGACATTTTCTTTAGTTTTTAAACAGAATTATTTTTATGTACATTCGTCTTTTAATTCCCTTTTAATGAAACAACAAATCAAAGAAATTGATCAATGGGTTGACATAAGAAGCAGTTTGAATAATTCTTATGATTACTCAGGGCAGTGGAATATCGCTGTAATGATTTTTCAAAATAGAATTCTAACAAAATATTTTAATGCAATCAACAATCTTATCCATCCCAATACCAAAGAAGGTGAGGGTTTTGCAATAGTAACTCTGCAGTGTGCGCTAATTGAAATGTTTGCCGCGTTTAAAAAAGGAGCAGTTTACAACCATGGCTTAACTCCTAACAGTCCTGCATATGAATACAATAACAGCAGTTTGCTGTTTACAGAATTCCTTACTACGGCTGCAATTTTTGAAGGAATTTTTCATGCGAAAGACAAAGCAGGAAATCCCAGAAATACTCCTTTTAGTGCAGCATCTTTTTATGCCCATGTGCGATGCGGATTAATGCATGAAGCCAAAACAAAAGGAAGCTGGCATATTAATGCCACTTCAAATGATAATCCGTCAGATCGAAAATTTATTAAACAGAAACAGAAGGGGAATGTAATATACAGGACCTTGCTTCAATATGCATTGGAAGCGTATTTTAGAACATATTTAGGCGACTTACAAAATCCTGATCCCGCCTACAATCCCCTGCGAAGAGTTTTTGCCAGAAAAATGGATAACCTGTATGATCTTAAGGATAACTTCGAATGGTGGGCACCTTGAGACGTCCCACTTTGCAGTACCTCTTAATAAATAAATGACACTTCAAATGCCGATACAAAATAAAATTTCTGATTTCTTCTACACTGATGCGCATGAATTTCTAAAGCGTTATGAAATCTTAAACGAGCATGCTTCTCATTTAGGCAATAGAAGCAAATTACTCGTTGATTTGTGCTTTGCCTTGGAATGCGCTTTAAAATCTTTGATCTTTCTTGAAACCCGTATAGATGTAAAAGAAGCGTATAATAAAGTAAAAACGCACAAGCTGGCAAAACTTGTTGATCTGCTTGAGCCTGACTCGAAAATAAAATACAATGAAATCATTACAACAAACCTTGAACAATACCAGGTATATCTTCGATATCAGCTCGAAAGTGAAATTGATTTTAGAAATGAAACAGGAATTCTCGATAATCGGTATTATTCTACTATCGTTAATCAGCAGTGGCTTGATAGTATTTACCATCAGGTAAACAGCTTACTGGAATATATAAAAAGTCGTAATCCGGTTGATTTGACACCAATTAGTATTGCAGATATTAATGTGGAGGAAGAAATGGAGAAACACAGGACATTAATCAATCTTCGAATCCGAAATTAATTTAATACATAGATATTAATTCCCTTTATGTATAAACGCGGGGAATTAATTGTTTAAGTAACTTTTATAAATTGAAAGTTAAAGTCTATACTCAATCCCTCTCCTTTTCAGAATAGTGCTTTTTCAAAAGAAAATATAAGTTATTTCTTTAAGCAGCAAAGAATCCTTTTGCAAATGAAATAATGCGTAATCCCCATATAAATAGTATTTTAAAGAAAGGAAAAATGTCTTTTTTATATTTTTTAGTTATCATATATAACTCTATTTTCTCCAGTTTATTTGGGATATAGTCGGGACTGGTCAGTACAATAAAGGTTAAAAAATCTTCACCTGCCTCTTTAATGTGATGATACTTTACTTTACTGGGATTTTTAAAAACAGACCGGATAAAAGGTTTCTCATTTTGCTGGTTTTCAATGGTGTCGGGAAAAATCACAAAATGGATCTTCCCATCTGATGACTGTGAAATTATTAATGCTCCGCCATCTATCACCTCAAGTTCGCTTTTCATCAGTTCACCTTCTTTGTCAAACTCTTGCTGAAATCTTCCTGATGGTCTTTTCCCAATGTAAAACTGTATAAAGTTGGAGAAATTTGTAGTTCTTAGAAACATCACATCCTGCTCATCAATTATATACAGAGAATCATAATACTTTATCTCAGAAGCTGTACTTATGATCTGTGAAAAAATCTCTCTTGCAAGTTCACGTAACGAACTCCAGTCTCGTCTGGCAGCATGGGCCTTCTGTAGGCTTTGTGTTTTTTTTCTGTTGAGATTCTTCAAGAGGTTTTTCATTTGATAGATGCTAATGTTTCGACGAGGGTTTTTTCAGTCTGCTGTAAATGTAAATAGAAAGTATAAATATTTCATGAATCACGGAATATAAACTGTAAAGCTACATTTTATATTTCCCGGGATTCATCTTGTTATCCCGTCCTGACTACTTTGTTGCTCCGTTTTTTTCTGCTTTAAGTGTTAAATATTTATTTTCCTGCAGGATGCCCGCTGCTTTATTTTCCTCGTTGTCCTTAAAATAAAATCACTTTAAGGCGCATTCAAATCAAAAGGCCTCATCCGTTCAAAACGCTTGATCATTTCTAAAGGAAGTTGTAGGTTATCTCAGGCAGTTTTCACTCGAAACGGACTAAAAGGGCAGCTAAGATAGTGACTTCAGCATGCCCTGTGCGCATAATGGCGGCGCTCCCCTTGCCACCCTTCGGGACTTATAGCACCTGTGCATCCTAAAGCCACTGGAATCTTGCTTTCTTTTTTCCCGTTTTTCGTTTTGAAAACATTTTTTGTGGGAGCAGGATCAGAGAAAGTAACCAGTAGTAATCCTTAAAAATTAAAATTATGGAAATCACAGGACGAGTAACAGCAGATGCATCAGTTCAAAAAGTGAACAATGACAAACAAGTGGTCAATTTCAGTATTGCCATCAATGACAATTACAAGCCAAAAGGCAGTACCGAAGTAAAGCAAGTCGTTACCTATATCGACTGCTCCTATTGGCTGAATACAAAAACAGCACAGTGGCTTAAAAAAGGGACACTCGTACAGCTCTTTGGGCGTATTGGCATGAATGTCTACAATAACAGCCAAGGCGAAGCAGCAGGCACGCTGACCTTTCACACCAACAACATCAAGATTTTGGTTTTTCCCAAAAAGACAGAAAGTAATACAGCCAATTCAGTAGTAAAGAAAAAGAAATCAAAAAAAACTGCAGACGTACCTTTTTAACAGCATCACAATCATTTAAAACTTAACATCATGGCACACAATATCAATTACAACGAGAAGTGCGGAAAACACAGTTTTTTCAGTACTAAGCAAAAAGCATGGCACAATTTGGGGCAGATTATTACCGATTACCCCACAAGCGCCCAGGCAATTCAGCACGCAGGTTTGGATTATGAGGTGGAAAAACGCAAACTGTTTACAGCCGGTTCTGCCGAAATTATTCTGGATAAACAAATCATTCTGAGTAAAATAGAAGTACCAAATTACTTCAGTACGGTGCGAACCGATAATGATGCCGTACTGGGTGTAGTGGGCAAAGACTACCAAATTGTACAAAACAGGGATGCCTTTTCTTTTTTTGACAGCATCGTTGGCGGTGACGGTATCCTGTACGAAACCGCAGGGGCACTCGGGAAAGGGGAACGCATCTTTATAACGGCAAAATTGCCAGATTATATCAGGGTTGGTAACGATGATTTGATTGAAAAATATCTTTTCCTGACCACTTCCCATGACGCAAGCGGAAGCATTACCGCAGCATTCACCCCCATACGTATCGTATGCAACAATACCCTGAATGCCGCTATGAACAATAAGACCAATACTGTTCGTATTCGCCATACCTCCAATGCCAAACAGCGTTTGGAACAGGCGCACAAAGTAATGGGTATATCCGATATGCTCTCAGCGCAGATGGAATCCATTTTTAACCATTGGACAAAAATCCGAATCACGGACAATGAAGTGAAAAAACTAATACAGTCCGCCCTTGTTCCAAGTAAAGAAGTGCTTAAAACCATACAGGAGGGTAAACAAGACGAATTATCTACTTGTTTTACCAATATGGTCGATAGCGCATTTGAATACGCTATGAGCAACCCAACACAGCTTATGGATACCACCAAAGGGACTGTATTTGGGGCCTACAATGCCGTAACGGGTTATTTCCAGAATAGGAGAAATTACAAAAGCGATGAAGCCAAATTAACGTCCCTTTTGATGGGGGGTACAGCACAGATTCGCACGCAGTCCGCTTTTAACCTCTGCGTGGATTTTGCCAGTAAAGGCTCAGATGCCTTAAATCTTAATTAGTAATCAGGCAGGTATAACCTGCCTGTCCTTTTAAACCCTGACATTATAATACAAATAGAAGATAAAAACAAAGAAAACATTGATATATCCAATTTAGCCGAAGCAATAAAAAAGGCAGATTATTTCAGGAATGTTTCCCATACCGATAAACGCTTTGAAAATTTTGACCACAAACAACAGGCATAGTAGCAGGATAATTATTTTACTGATTATAAAAACCTAAATAATTGACCATAATTTGATTTATTACAGCATAATCAAATGTCACTTTATAATCTTCCCTGCCACTTATAACTTATTTTTCATTTTGGAAGCTTCTTTTATATCTATTTCCATTCTGATTTTATCCCTGTGCAGCCTTCCAAAATCCCGCAAAGCATTAATAACGGGTTTAATCGATTGGCTGTAAGGGGTCAGTTCATACTCCACCCTGAGAGAAGAGGTACTATAATTCTTTTTTATTATAAACCCGTGCTGTTCCATATCTTTTAATTCCTGGGAAAGAACTTTCGAAGCAATCTTAGGTATGCCTTTTTTTAATTCTCCAAACCTTTTATTCCCGCTGATTAAAGCCACTATAATATGAATACGCCATTTACTGCTTATAACATATAAGGTGTCAAGCACAGGTCCTATCTCAGACTTACAGACCCCTGCTATCCACTTCGGATCCTGTTCATTGTTTTTTGTTTCCATATATAATTTTTATCAAAAGACAATTATCTTACTCTTTTTCTACCCACATTAACTTTTCATTTACAAATATAATTAACTAGTCAATAACACTTACAAACCTCTATTTTTTAGCATTATTATCATTTAAAGTAAAAAAAGTTTTTTGGCACTCCGGCCAAAACCCAAAAAAGAGCTGTCCTTTCGAACAGCTCTTGAGGGCTTTTATAAATATCTACAAGTCTTTCTTTTTTTTTGTTTACTAATTCAAAAAATCTCAAACGAATAAAAAGCCCCAATTCTCAACTATCTTTAATTTATACTTTCGTTCTCAAGGGAATCGATTTGTAATAAAACGTCATTATAATGATATTTTGTAGCAGTATCCTTGATCTTAGGCAATACTAATTTTATTTTATTTTTTAAAGACTTTAATTGCGATGTTATAATACCGCTTATGGGATTAAAACCTCTAAATGGACTAGTCGATAAATTTTCATCCTCTACGGCTTTAACCAGGGTGGCAATATATTTTTGCTGCAGCCCCATATGAAAAGTGCCAACTGTAGCAGCGGTGGAAAGCTCCGGCCAGATACCCTGATCCAGATCTTTAAAAAAATCACGCGGTGTGTAGGTTTTCTCACCATACAGCAAGGCTGCATTTTCAAGGTTAATAAGCTTTTGCAGTTCAAGCAGGCTTACTAAGACACCGTCTGAAACAAGCGATGTTAGCTCACCCCTTGTAGGGCTCCAAATCTTATCCCTAATTTGGGCAGGCTGTATCCAAAGTGGCTCTTTGGCAAAGACTTCTCTATTCAAATAGGCCATAGCTTGCTGCTGTTTAGTCTTTGGAATAAGATAAAAAATCCTGGTCGTATCCCCTGCCGCCTTATTATTATAATACCCTTTGCCGATTGTATTGACAACATGGGAATGATATATGGAAAGCTGGGTTAGCAGACCTCCGTAATTTCTTCTTAAGCCGTTCCCTGAATTTATGGCATACTGATCGCCTGGCATCTCGGACCATTGCAGTAAATTAGCTGCTATCCTTTTAAGATTTTTTATGCCATAGGTATTCGCTGTGATGACATCATCACTTAAATCCTCACTTTGAGATCGGGAATCTTTTAAATCACCAAAAACTATTTGCTCTCCATAAAACAATCTGGGGCTGACCCTTAAAATATCGGTAGTTTTTTTGAACAGCATCTTTGTTTCTTCATTGAGGTCCTTTATATCAGGATACATGCGATAGCCCCATTCAATAGCCCATTTATCATAGTCCCCAACTCTTGGAAAAATACCTGCTTTGGAAATATTATCTTCAGGCTGTGCTACATAATTAAATCGGGCATAATCCATAATTGACGGTGTGTGACCGTTTTCTTCAACCCATTTTTTATCACGCAGTTTCTCTACCGGAACTGTTGATGACGAACCAAAATTATGTTTTAGCCCCAAGGTATGTCCAATTTCATGGGAGGAAACAAATCGAATTAATGCACCCATCAATTCAGTATCAAATTCCGGCTGCTGCGCACTTTTGTCAATTGCACCGGCTTGAAGGAAATACCATTCGTGAAGCAGTGTCATTACATTATGGTACCAGCTTACGTGAGAAGCAATTATTTCACCGCTTCGTTTATCACTGACATGCGGGCCCATCGCATTGGCCATAGTGGAGGGCTTGTATACAATTACGCTGTAACGGGCATCGTTCATGTTCCAGTCCTTATCCTCTTTAGGTACTTCAATGGCTTTAATGGCATTTTTGAAACCCGCTTTTTCAAATGCCGCCTGCCAGTCATTGACACCTGCTATAAGATACGGAACCCATTTCTTTGGTGTTGCCGGATCAATATAAAAAACAATTGGCTTTAAAGGCTCAACAAGTTCACCTCGCTTATACCTTTCTAAATCCTCAGGTTTTGGTTCTAGTCTCCAGCGCGAAATCTTAAGGGCCATTTGGACCTGTTTTGGATCCTTATCAAAATCATAATTAAAAGGTGTAAAATATCCTATTCTGGAATCACTGTAACGTTCTTTCATTACCTTTTTTGGCAATAACAGAAATGAAGTATTCAGAACAACTGTCATGGTGCTGTCTTTTGTTCCGATACCATACGTTTTATAGGCCTGTATTTCTGTATTGATTGGAAAAGACTCAATCTTGTCAATATAGGACTTATCTGCCTGAAAAGGCTTTTGACCAAATGAATTACCTGAAACAAGTTTGTTATTTCCCGATAGAAAATCAGTTACATCAATTAAAGTAGAAGCCTTTTCTTTCCCATAGGCCTTAACATCAAAAGCCATCCTTACACCGGGAGTACTGTTCATCTCTACAGCTCTTTTCATTCCGTTTTTAGTAGAATCCTCCGATCGGTCAAAACTCTCCGTACTGGTAATAAGAATCTTTCTGCCATTACCTTTTTTGAAAATAATGGTATTTTCTCCCAATTCTTCACCCGCAAACCCCTCTTTGTTCTTGTTTATGGCAACAGATGATTTTACAAGACGATTCAATATCAGGATCGGCTGATTTAAAATAGAATCCTTAATTTCAAAATAATACCGGTCCTTAACCGTATATACATTTATAAGACCCATAACACTCTTCGCTTCAGGGGTAATAAGCACATCAAAGGGAACCGGTTCGCTTACCTGGCTGGGAACAGTCCCTGAAGGCGCAGGCGCAATAGCCTGGGCAGCCAGAAAAAAAGGAAATAGCAATACAGCTAAAACGATATAAATATTTTTATGTAACATAATGTTTTTCTTCAGATTAGCTTAGTATTCTACAGTCTCTTTTTCCCAATATTCTACACTTCCCTGCTGGATGCTTTTCTTCGCGTTTGGATCTGAAGGCAGCGCAGGCGCCGGGGGAGTAACTACTCTTTTGGGATTCAGAAGGAAATTTGTTTTTGCCAGTAAATCCAGATAATGGTCCCTTGTATTCTTGTCTGCGGAAATCTTCGCTGAATTGCTTATTTTTTGTTTTAAATCAATAAGATGCCCTCTGACCAGTGCAATGGTATTGGTATTCATGACATCACGAGGCGTATCGATAACCATACCCAATGATTTTAAGTACATTTTTTGCAATAGCATATGATAGCTGCTTACCTTACTGGAAGTGTTTAATTCAGTCCAGACCCCCTTATCAAGATCATTTAGATACGAAATCAATGTATAGGTTTTATCGCCACCAAAACGTTCTGCCGTTGCATTTATATTTTTAAGCTTTTTAAAATCCAGTATTCGTGATAATAGGTTTGTACCGGTTAAATACATATCGTTATTATACGGAATATCCAAAGTGAGTTCTGATGTTGGATTATTTATAAGCCATTCAGGACCTTTTTCAAACAATTCAGACCTGTAAAATGCCATTGCGGCTTTCTGCTTCTCTAAAGGCACACTGCTGAATACCTTCTGGGTAGATCCCGGATCCTGGGGATTATAATAATAAGTGCCAAAAAGACTCGATACATTTTCCACATAAATATAATATTGGCCTATCAGACGGCTTAAATTAACACCAAGCTTACCTCCACTGGTTGAATATATTTCCAGCTCATTTTGGTTCCATTTAGGAAGTTTGTTTATTACTGTTCTCAAATTTTTTATCCCTAATTTACTTGCCTCAACAATATTATCACTCAGGTTATTAGGCTGGTTGCGGGGGTCCCAGACAACCTCATCCAATTTAACCTGTGCGCCATAGTATAATTGTGGGTTCACGCGCAGGCTGTCGGTGATCATTCTGCGCAGAAAATTGCGCTCTTCAATTGGATTTTTCATCTTAGGAAAAATTCTGTATCCCCATGAAATAGCCCATTTGTCATAATCCCCTACACGTCCTAAAATCCCATCTTGCGAAATATTATCCTCAGGTTGTGCCACATAATTAATCAGTGCGTTTTGCATAATAGAAGGGCTTATCCCATGTTTTGCAACCCATTGCTTATCTCTCAGCTTTTCCAGGGGAACCGTCGATGCCGCCCCGGCATTTGGCAGAAGTCCTAATGAAAGTCCTATATGACCCGTAAGTTCTGCACTAAGGAGTTCACCCATCAGCTCATTGCTGAACTGGCTGTTTTGAGCTCTTTTGTCAATGGTTCCCGCCTGAAGCACATAATTATTGTACAACTCATTGAGTACATTATGGTTTATTTCTATATTGGCCTGCAAAATCTCTCCGCTTCTTGGATCTATCACAAGCTTATGTATAATATCCGATGCCAATGAAGCCGCATAATCAATAGTATTGAGTCCCCCGTTTTTTGCATTCCAGAGAGAGTCACTAAGGGTACTCTCTTTTGCATATATGGCATTTTTAAAGCCTGCCTTTTCAAATGCAGCCTGCCAGTTATTTACTGCTTTTTTAATATAAGGAACCCATTTTTTTGGCGTAGTAGGATTAATATAAAAAACAATCGGTTTTTTAGGCTCAACGACTTCGCCCTTTTCATATTTATCAAAATCTTCTGCCCTGGGTTCTAAAAACCATCTGTTAATGATGCCGACTTTTTTGATTCTCTGGGGATCCTGGTCTAAGTCTGTTCTTAATTGTTCACTATATCCAACTCTTTCATCAGAATAACGAATAGGCATTAGCTCCAGCGGAAGCAGTAAAAACGAGGTATTAACCTCTGTAGTAACAGCAGATTGGGGTCCATCATACGTTTTTACCGTTGATAATTCTATACTCATTGGAAGGGCTTCTATACTTTTGATGTAAGAACGGTCTGCCTGAAAGGATGCCCCCTGAAATAGTTCTTTTAAATTCCCTGCAAAAATTCGTAAATCACTATTGATATAGTCCGTTACATCTATGACAATTGATTCTTTTCCGTAAGCTTTTATTTTAAATACTGACATTACAGGCTGCAGGTCATTTATTTTCAGTGCCCTGTAAAGCCCATTATCAGAAGTGTCAGTTGCCACCTCATCATACACAAAACGTTTAATGAACAAATTATCATTTGGCCCTTTGGTAAAACGGATCTGCATACTCTCTAACAATTTTCCTGCTGAAACCTCTACTGTTCTTTGCATAAGGGAAGGCCCTTTTCCTATTCGGCTGGTGATCTGAAAATCACGGTCTAAAACTGAATATGGAATCTCAAATAAGTACCGGTCTTTTACTTTAGCAACTACAAATACACCTTTGAACAAAGTGGCGTCCGAAGTAATGACCTTATCATAGGGCTGTGGTTTGTTCACATCTGATATCGTATCAGACTTCATATTCATTTTAGCTGCTTTCTCTTTTTTAGAACTTCTTTTATCAGTCTGTGAAAAAGTACTATTAATCCCTGCAATACAGAGAAGTACCGCTGGAAGGATCCAGCTGATTTTATTTTTTTTCATATTATTTATTTGTAACGAAACCTTGGCGGTTATCTATGATAACGAATGGTAAGATGTAACCCGAATAGCATATCGAATTACAGTATTCTAATTTTAAAAAATGAAAGGATATTTTATAAATCTATGGTAAGCACCTGAATTTTCTCCAGCGCTCGGCTTTACATTATTGAAAACAAAAAAGGCATCACTGGGGTTTCTGGTATTGATTTTTATCTGCATTTACACTCCCCAGCGGCTCATGATGACCACTGAATGGCCACAGAAAGACCATTCAGTTAGTCAACATTTAATTAACCGAACTAAAGTAATTGCGTTTTAACCAAAAATGTATTTTAATTAATACCCATCATTTTGTTTTAATTGGGGAGCCTTTCTTATTTCATCAATAGGAATAGGATAAAAGGCATCAGTAGATTGCCATGATTCTGGCTTAAGGGTACTCATCAGAGCGTCAACTCTCCCTGTTCTTTTTAAATCAAACCATCTGTTTCCGTATTCCATGAATAATTCGACACGTCTTTCCTGAATGACAGCATCTAGTATCTCAGATTGCGAAGTAGGTTCTATAACAGTAAGTAATGCTCTTTGGCGAATAACATTCAAATCCTCTTTTGCATTTATAAGATTATTTTGCATGGCACGGGCCTCTGCGCGGATCAGGTACATTTCGGATAATCTCAAAACAACCGAGTATTCTGAAGGGGATGTGGTCACTTCATAATCTTTATACTTTGCTGCATAAAAATAATCAGTCCCATCATAATTGAAAGTACCTACCCATGCCGTTTTTCGCGCATCCCCCGGTTCAAAAGCATTAGCTAATGATGCAGTCATCACATAGGCAGGGCCATCAGTTCCATATAAAAATCCATACATATAATAATTATCCTCATTTGTAAGAAAATGCCCTGTTTCCGTTGCCGTATTTAAAGCAAAAATACTTTCACTGCTGTCCTTTAAGAATACATCGCCAATTTCCTGACTTGGCAGGAGCTGATACAGATCAGCCGTATTGATCACTTCAGTTGCTTTACTTTCCGCATTGGCGTAATCCCCCATGTACAGGTATACTTTTGCCAGTAAGGCAGTAGCTGCGCTTTTAACAGGCCTGTCCCTTTTACCGCCATAACTGGTATAGTCTGCTGGAAGATTCGCTTCTGCCTCTTTCAAATCAGAAATAATCTGGGCATAAACATCCGCAGCAGGAGCTCTCTCTAAAGCCCTGCTAACTTTTACATCAGATGTTACTGAAAGCGGCACAGGACCAAACATATTAACCAGATAAAAGAAATTTAAAGCCCGGACAAACTTGGCCTCGGCAATAATTTTTGAGCGCCCTGCATCAGTCATTCCCTTAGAATTAGTACTGTTATCAATAATACTGTTAGCCTGATATATTATTTGATAAAATCCCCCCCAATATCCTGATGCTCCAAAATCTGAAGAAGTCAAATTATTGTTGCCAAAATTAGTATATAGAAAATCAAAAATGTAAAGCGGATCTGTTTCGTCAGCAGAAAGGCTTGTACCTAATCCTACTTGCAGTATATTATTATTTTTTACCATACTGCTATACATGCCAATCAAGGCAGCACTTGCATTGGCATCACTTTGAAATACAGACTCAGCCACTACCTCTGTTTTAGGCGGATCTATATCGATCAAATCATCACATCCCATAAACAACAATGGCAGGATTAACTGCAGTAAACCCATAAGGAGCCTTTTATATGAAATAAAATTATAGTTTCTCATAATAGTGTAATTAGTAATTAAAATGAAAATTGTAATCCGCAAACAAAAACCTGCAATGGCGGTACTGCTCCTAAACCCGTTTCCGGATCAATTCCCGCATACGCTTTTCCTGAAAAATTAATCAAAAGCAAATTCTGCCCCTGCAAATAGGCACGCATACCGGCAAGTTTCATACGTCGAGCCAGCGTATCTGGAAAATTATACGATAATGATACATTGGTTAATCGGGCATAGGACTTGGTTTGCAGAAATGCATCAGAGGACTTAAGCCTGTCAAAATCTGTAGAAAATGAACGTGTACTATATAATTTTTCTAAACCGAGTTCTCTCATTTCCTGCAACACAGCAGTTGGATAATTTGCCAAATTCCCTGGTGGACCCTGAAGTTGGGATACTATACCAAGGCTTTTGGCCCCCACTGTGAAAGTAAAATTAAAGTCAAGCTGAACATCTCCGTACTTAAGGCTATTGACTAGCCCTCCATAGAAATCAGGAGCAGATGTCCCTTTGTAAACCAAATCTCCAACCTTAGTATTTGTTCCCAATGCCGGTGTAATTACCCCATCCTTGTCTACATCTTCAAATGTCGGCCTCCCATTCGCGTCATTGCCTGTGTAATGTAGCAAATTTAAAGCCCCGACAGGCTTCCCAACTACATAACTGTAAGCATAGGGAGAATTTTCAAGACCCGGAAATGATAGCAGTTTATTGCTTACAAAACTGATATTCCCTGAAGTAGACCATCTGAATTTGTCAGTCTGAAAATTTATTGTGCTTAATGTAATTTCCCATCCCGTATTTTCAACGATGGCATCCAGATTTTGAGTATAACTTGAAAAACCGGTTTGCATTGGCAAAGGGTAATCTACCAGCTGATTGCCTGTTCGGTTTCTGTAGTAAGAAACATCCAATAGAAGCCTATCGTTCAGAAAACCAAAATCTGCAGCTAGTTCAAACTTTCTGGACAGCTCCCATTTGTAATCCGGGTTGGCTAATCTTGTTGGTACTAAACCTTTAACACCTGAATAATAATTACTTGCAGAACTACTGGAGTAAGTAGCCAGATAAGAATAGTTTTCTATATTGTCACTTCCAACAACACCATAACTGCTTCTTATTTTACCAAAACTGAACCATTGGGGTTTCCATGAGAAAAACTTTTCACTTGTAAAAATCCACGCGGCACCAACTGAACCAAAATTGCTAAAGAGATTATTAGAACCAAATTTAGAAGAACCGTCACGTCTGAAATTTCCATTAACGATATATTTTTCTTTAAAAATATAATTTATATTTCCAAAAATAGAAACATATTTATAAGAATTATCACCGTTTCTTACTTTGTAATTCGTAGCCAGGGACAAGTTCGACAAGTATAAATCTGATGCAAACCCCGAGGCTTCAATGTAAAAAGGCTGTTCGCTTGATGTTTGCTGATAAGTCCCTCCCAATAAGGCACTCAGTGAACTATTTCTCAAAGTCTTATTGTAATTGATCTGAGGCTCAAAAACAAAATTCTTATTTACGGATTCCGAATAAGTAGCCTGGCTGAAAAAGTTAGGATTATTCGGGTCCCCTGCCGAATTTGGAGTTAAAACACTTTGGGAAGATTGTGATCTGTTAAACCCTGTATTGACCGATATATTAAGATCCGGATTAATGTTATACTTTAAATTTAAACTCGTATTGTTTGAATTCATTTTATTTTCATAACTGTTGTTAAGAACAGACAAAGGATTCGCTATATTAGGAATACCCTGCGTATACCAATACAGAGAGCCATCGGGATTGTACAATGGAAAATTGGGTGGTAAGGAATAAGCATTGGTATAAAAACCGGCACTCGCTAAATTACTCACACCAGAGCCCATGGTCATAGAAATATTGGCAGTAAATTTCTGATCAGGGCTTACATAACCGGAACTGAAATGGAATCCGTAATTTTTTGAAAGACGATTGTCATCAAAAACAGAACCAGTGCTCGATAAGTTACCCGAAAGCATAAAGGTCATCCCGTTGTTCCCACCCGATACCGATAGATTACCTGTATAGGTCCTGGAGGGATCCCCAACCAATTGCTTTTTAAAATCTTTTGATTCTGTCTGGCTCCATAGGGTTAAATCCGGTGCATTACTGGTTGTTGGCGTCCTGTTATCATTGGCAAATGCCTGTCTTCTCAAAGCCAGATAATCATTCAAACCAAGTGCTTTCATTTTGGTGTTCACAATTCCAACACCCGAATTAAGATCAACAGAAATAGTAGGTTTACCTACTTTACCTTTCTTAGTGGTAATTAAAATTACACCGTTTGCCCCACGGGATCCATAAAGTGCCGTTGCATTAGCATCTTTTAACACCTCAATACTTTCTATATCCCTTGGATTTATAGTAGATAATGGACTTCCATTTCCATTTGGTCCTGTAATATAATTATAGTCGCCATTTGCATCCCTGCTTGATGCAAGCTGGTTTATTCCGCCAGCGGGGAATGCGATACCATCGACAATATATAACGGTGTACTCTTTAAAACATTCGTATTATTTTTGGCATTTATTTCATTAGTATCATTAAAAATGGAATTTTGCCCGCGAACCGCAACATTTACATCTGCTCCGTGAAGACCGCTTGTTTGAGTGATTACCATACCGGCCACCCTTCCCTGCAGCGCCTGCATGACATTCCCTACAGGCTGCTTTTCAATATCTTTACTGGTTATTTTTACCGAGTTACCCGTTGCAAAACGCTTGCTGGTCGTGATTCCGTAAGCCAGTACCTTAATCTCATCCAGCTCGCTTACCTCTTCTTCCAATCGTACCTGCGGGATCTCTGCCCTTCCACTAACGGCTATTTCCTTATCGGCAAAACCTATAAAAGAAATTACAATTTTAGCATTTACAGGAACATCATTTAAAAGAAAAAATCCACTCTCATCTGTAATAGCACCTGTATAAGTGTCTTTTATGGCAACTGAGGCTCCCTGAAAAGGTGAACCATCCGGCCTTACAACCTGTCCCGTTACTATAGGCAGAGTTTTACTATTGCTTTCTATTTTAGTACCTTTATTGCCCCCTTTTGAAATAACTACGGTTTTATTAACAATTTTATACTCTAATCCCTGAAGAACTAAACAGTAGCTTAACACTTCTTCTATTGTAGCATTCTTTAATTGTACGGTAAGATAATATTTATTAAGATCAACATCACCGCTGATAAAAACATAACCGGACTGTTTTTTAATAGCCTTGAGGATCGCCGGTAACGGCTTATCTTTAAAATTTAAATTGATTCCAGTATTGCTCTGGGCATTTATACCATGGAATGACAAAAATAAAAATAGCGCCAGGAATAGTTTTCTCAGCCGGGAAACAAAAGGATCCTTTACTATTTTAGCTTCTAAAATAGGTAGATAAATAAATTTCATTAATTTTGGTTTAGATTAATTTTTTGGTTTTTGGTTTTCCTCTTGCAGGAAATCGATTAAACCGATCTGAAAACCGTGATAGTGGTTCCAACACTATTGCGGTTCTTTTTTAATAGAAAGCTTAATCTATGATAAAATGGTTACATCATATATATTGCATTTTTTAATTAATAAATCCTTATTATTTTTCACAATTCGCATATTGCTTTGATCGCTATCGAAAAAGATTAATTTTTCACCATCAATTTATTGCCTTCCAGTTTATAATTTACACCCAGGGTTTTTAATATAGAGAGCACTTCTACTCCATTCATATTTCTGTAAATCTCCCCATTAATTGTCTTTGAAGGAACAATTCCTCCCTGATATTCAATTTTAAGATTGTACCAGCGTGCAAGCTGTTTTAACACTACATCTAATTTTTCATCCTTAAAATGAAACAGTCCATTTTTCCAGGCAAGGGCCGAATCAAAATCAGCCACTTTTACAGATATTTCATTTTTTTCTTTATAAACAAGCGCTTGCTGTCCCGGATTTAGAATCACTTCATTGAGTTTCTTCTGAACTTTAACACTTCCCTCTACAAGAGTAACGGCAGAAAAATTTTCATCTTCATATGCCTTAACATTAAATGATGTTCCTATATCTTCGATCAGCTGTCCTGCTGTCTGGATTCTAAATGGCATTTTATTGTTGTGCACCACTTCAAAATAAGCTTCCCCGGTTAGTTTTACCAAACGCTCAGGGCCCTGAAAAACTACGGGATATTGGAGTGTGGAACCTGCGTTCATATAAACCTTGGTTCCATCAGATAATACAAGTGAAAATTGCTGGCCATATGGGGTTGTCAGGGTATTATAGGCAATTTCTTTATCTGCAGGATTCTTTAAATTTTCGTATTTCAGCACACTGTCATTATAACTGCTGATTCCTAAAATTTTAGTGGGATTAATTTTATTTAAAGCATTTGATTTTAAGGCTATCTTTTCTCCATTCGCTAAAGTTAAGACAGCACCGTTTGATCCTCCCGGCAAGTCAGTGGTCACAATATTGGCTTTAATTTCCGTTGTTTTGGAAGTATACAGGAAATACGATGCTGAAGCTGTTAATAATAGTATGGATGCAGCTGCTGCGTATTTGTAAATTCTACGGTTCAGTCTGCGTACTTTCACAGGAGAAATCACAGTATTAATAGAGTTAAACATCTCCTGCTTGATAATTGTTTCTTCATCAGAAGAATCAGCTGTCCACTCTTGTGAATTTAACTGTTCCGCCCTATACCATGTATCAAGGATCTCCTTCTCCTGAAGTGTTGCGGATCCATTGAGGTACTTATGAATTAAATCTTGAATATTTTGGGAAATCATAATTTTATCTATAGACTGTACAAGAGCTCTCATACATGTTTCTATAAATAAGTCCCCTTAAGAAGTATATTACCCTTGCTCAGGTAAAAAAAAAGTTATCATTTATTTAAATAATCATCAACAGCACACCCTAAACCATCTGACAACATGAATACTGGAACTGTTTTAGTGCCTGAATTTATTTCGAATAATTTTAAGTCCTTTGGTCAAATGCCCTTCAACTGTTTTTTCTGAAATATTCATGGTTTTGGCAATTTCAGCATTTTTCATCTCATCAATTCGGCTGTAACCCACTACCAATCTGCATTTTTCAGGAAGATGCTCCATCAAATTCAATAAATAATCATTCAAGAACATCGATTCAATCTGATCATCCAGTATGGCTTCTTCCTTGACTTCCAGTTTTTCTTCCCGAATGACTCTTCTTCTTCTCTCTTTTTCAAAATGAGAATATACAGAAAATTTTAACGCGGTAGCAAGGTAAGCATCAAAATTGGTCACTTCGAGGTTTTTACGCCGGTTCCACAAACCAATAAACAAATCCTGAACAATGTCTTTAGAAATGGACTTATCTTTTGTTAAATTGTAAGCAATAGCAAGAGATTTATTCCAATACCGATCATAAAGCGCAGTAAATGATGCATGATCATCATACAAACTTATACGCTTTAGTAATTCATTATCAGAACCATTATTTGAATGATCTTTGCTCATCTACTTCCTAAATTTAACACCTGCAAGAATATATTTAAATTAAGCAATACGCAAAATTCCTTCCCTGCACTTAACTGTCAGAAGAGTCACAATATGCGCTATCTATCACTATATATTTATCAAATTTAATGATCTCTTTTACTTTAGTAATTTAAATTTTAGAATACTAATTGTATTACAAAAAAGCTTTTTTAGCTAATTTTTAAATGTAATTTGGCAAAAGACATGAGAAAAACTAATTTCTGTGTGCTAATTTAATTTAATTTTTACTCAAAAAAAATTATAAAAAAATTATAAGTAAGTAGCTTTTTTATTTTTGTAGGTTAAATTGCAAATAATTAGGAGTGCTAATAATATGACATCTGAAAATTATTTTTTTTAAATATTTTGATGTTTTACACTGTGGATATACTTCTGGACTTTACCTCTGTAAGAAAAAAGATCATGCACCCCTGGAGACAACTTTGTCTGCTTCATCACGAAAATATTCCAATTGAAAGCAAACTATCTCTAAAATTATAAAGGACAAGGAGGAACAGATGTAATCCTGCAGTTTTTAATTTTCTAAATCAGGATTTATTATCAGAAAGTCCTTCCTGTCTGATGGAATGATATTCCATCTGCATTGTGAAAACAATATGTCCTAATTATTATTTACTGTTTCAAGGCTATTTTCCAAGTAGCGTTTTATTTAAAAAGAGGACCTTTAAGATTAGTCCTCTTTTCCCTCCTTCTCCAATATTATTGAAAAGTTCCGCTTACTAATTCAAAAAAATTCCTGATAAAATAAAATATAAGAAAAGAAGTTAGTTTTTGTTAAAGATCAGTATTGCATATTTCGGGACTTATCTTTTAATAAAAATGTTTTGGATTTTTTAGTCCCTCTCTCAGTTGAGCCGGATTTAAATGCCCTGTTTTGTAAAAAAAGCAGTCAAAGCAGATTCATCAGAAGGCCTTGGTGCATTAGCGCTGATAATCCTGCCCTGAGGATCGATAAGGATAAACCTTGGAATAGCATTTATCAAATAATCCTTAATAAACTGTGAATCGAAATCATTATCAGCAAAAAGCTGTATACCTCCCATTTTTCCATTAACAATCATCTCCTTCCACTTGTCATGAGACTTTGCTTTGTCCACTGAAATACTCACAAATGCAATATTTTTACCGTGGTAGGCACTCTCCATTTTTTGCAAAAATGGAATTTCTGCCTTACAAGGTCCGCACCATGTTGCCCAAACATCAATATATACAAATTTTCCTTTAAGATCATCAAGAGACATAGTCCCACCAGCCAAATTTTCATAGTTGGAAAATTTGGGAGAAGTTACTCCCTTACCTATCTTTTTTAATTCCTCATACAGACCTGTGATTATTTTTTTTTGCTCGTCGCTCGAAGAAGCATCCATAAAAACCTTATAGTATTCCTGTAGGTCATTACTATAAGTAATTCCTTCGTTGGCTGCTGTAAAAAGCAGGTTGTTTTTTATAGAAGGCTCCTGAATTTTAGCATATGTTTTAAGCAGTGCAAGATCATCTGCGATGCCCTCGCTTTTGGCCATTAATGAAGCCTGCTTCTCAAAATATAACGATAATAAGATCTTGTAATCATCACAGTATTTATAGTCCTCTGCACTGACAAAAGTGATATTGGGCATTTCGCTTAAAAAGTCCTGTGAAACTTTAAAGTCCTCTTTTTTGGTATAGTAGCCGTGATAATCTTCATACTTGGATAATGAAACAAGATACCCGTAATTAATGTTTCTTTTCTCTCTGCTTTTAAAAGTTTCGGAAAGACCCTGAGCAGCATCCAAAATGGACATCAGGGTATTTTTAACCTCGGTAAATTTTGACTTAAATGCAGTTTCCTCGATACTATAGACTGCAGCGACATCGTCTCCCAATAATTGGTTTCTGGTTCGTGCCTTGGTTAGCAGGTAAGAGCTCGCAGCAGAGCCTTTGCCTGAAAATGCGATGGACTTCATAAAATTCTTTGCATCTGCACTCACTATAATCTCACCGCCTTTCTCTATATACAAAGGAGCATAAT
This sequence comes from Flavobacterium pectinovorum, assembly GCF_022802975.1. Taxonomy (GTDB): domain Bacteria; phylum Bacteroidota; class Bacteroidia; order Flavobacteriales; family Flavobacteriaceae; genus Flavobacterium; species Flavobacterium pectinovorum_B. The sequence goes on along the minus strand of NZ_JAFEVZ010000001.1, from coordinate 539,542 downwards.
TTTTACCGTCAAAAATAAAATAAGTTCCTTCATCCACTCTAAGTGTATCCTTAAAACTTCCATCAGGGGCTATCTTTAAGGTTTTTGAAAAATTCTGGTTTCGGCTGGTGATTTTAAGGTCCTGCGTCTTATTGGTAATCACTCCCGAGATTAACGTATAATCAATTGTCTTTTTATTCAATGAAATAAGGCTCAAAGCCAGAAAGAGCATAAGGACTGTTTTTTTCATTTTCAGTTTGTTTTTAGTTGTTTTCAAATTGTTGTTTGATTGTTTTTACTTTTTAAATACAGGCAGGCTATATTAACTTTTTGGCTTAAATACTATTTTATAGGATTTGCCGCTCCCGATGATCGACTCTGCCAACTGCTGTATCTCTTTTTTAGTCATTTTGCTGACTATTTCTTCAAAGTTTTTAGGGTCACTGATATTTTCACCATATCTGAAATATTGGGTAAGAAGCCTCATATCATAAGAATTTTTATCTCTTGCCTGCAGATGTTCCTTTATCAGGTTGGTTTTTATCTTATCCCAGTCTTCATCAGCGATATCGCCTTTGGAAATCTTTACAAATTCAGCCTGTACAATACCCACCAGTTTGTCGGCCATTTTTGGATTACAATCAAAATTAAAAGAAACCAATACCTGAGATTTAGGCTCTCTGGATAAAGCGCCCCCGGCATTTGGACTGTAGGCGCCCCCTTCCGCCTCACGTACTGTGGCGATCAGGCGCAGCTGAAGAATGTCCCCCAGTACATTGCTGTAAAGCGCATTCTTAATGCTATAGGGCATTTCTTTTTTATAGACCAATTTAACAACTGCTTTGGGATTTTTCATCTGGATTTGAATGTCCTGCTCAATTCTCTCAGAGAGCCACTGTGGAGCATTATCAGCAAATTTTTCCTTTAAGTTACCCGTTTCTATCCCCGCAATATATTTCTTTAAAAGTGGCTCGAGCTGCGCCTGATCGATATCCCCTACCATAAAGAACTCAAAATCTGAAATATCGGAGAATCGCTGCTTATAAATGGAGCTTATTTTTTCAAAAGAAACTGCATCAGCATATTTTTGGTCGAAAATCGACTCTCTGGGATTCTCTTTCCCATAAAGGGCCAATGTCAGGCTGTCCTTGATTTTCTCTCCTACATCCTTGCTCCTTCTGATAAGATAATTAGTAATACTGCTCTGCATTACTTTGAAAGCTTCGGGGTCAAATCGCGGTTTTACAAACTGAAGATGAACCAGCTGCAGCATCGTTTCAACATCTTTAGTATTGGAATTCCCGTAAATTGATTCATTTATCTCCCCTAATGACAAAGAGATTCTGGCGGTTTTACCTGTGATAATCTTTTTTAATTCCGTACTGTTGAACTCTCCAAGACCGGACATCTCTGCCAGATTAGTTACAAAATCTGCAGAAGGCAGCTCCTCATCTTTTAAAAGTGAAGTTCCCCCGTTGCTAAGGGCATTTAAAGAAACCTTGTTTTTTTCCTTATCTGTGTGCTTATAATGAACGACAACCCCGTTGCTCAACTTAAAGGTTACTGCTCCTGTTTTTTTGTCGGTCTTTACCGATTTGATATCACCTGCCTTAATCTCCAGCCCCGATATAAGTGTTTTTCCTGCAGAGGCTTCAGTATAGGGTACAATAGAACTGCCCAGTTCCACCTCAGCTAAAATATCCAGTGCGGTTTCCTCAGAAAGACTATCCTGTCCTTCCACTGCTGTAACAATTAAAAACCTGTTTTCCCTTGTATATAAGTTTTTGATGGTGTTGTGCAACTCCTCTTTATTTAAAGAGGCTAATATATTTTTTGCAATCGGATATTCCTGCTCTACATCGGTCATGGCAGTACCCGATAGAAAGTTATCCTGAATCGCATCTTCGATTTCTTTATGGCTATTGTCATTTTTGGCAGCAATCTGATTCTCATAAGATGTCTCAATAACCTGTTTAGCCCTGTCAATCTCCGAATCGGTATAACCAAATTTCACTGCGCGCACCACTTCTGTCATAACCTCTTTGAAGGCCGCCTGCTGCAGGTTAGGTTTCGGACTTACAGATATGGCCAATGAATTAGATGTTCTTGTCATAGCAGAATAGGCGGTGCGGGCTCCAAGGAAAGAAGCCTCTGGCCTTTGGGCTTTTTCTGAAATTCGGTCAGAAAGCATTTTTAAAGCCATAGATTCCAATAGGCTTCGTTTCAAATCACCCGCTGTTTGCTCATTTAATACCCTTGGATGACGAATTCCAAAGTTCAGCGAAGCGGCTGATATTTCAGGGTCCGAAACCTGTACATACTGCATTTTATCGTTTGGGGCAATAGCAACTACAAAACGTTTCTTAGGATCTGAGATAGGTTTAACTGATGCAAATTTTTCCTTAATCTGCTGCTCTACCACCTTTACATCTATATCCCCAATAACAGCTATAGCCTGCAGATCGGAACGGTACCAGTCCCGATAGAAATCACGAAGGGCTTTATACTTAAAATTTTCCACAACCGACATCAGCCCAATAGGAAGCCTTTGCGCATATTTTGCATTATTGAATCTAACGGGAAGGGACTTTTCCATGACCCTGGATTGTCCATTTTGCCGGGTGCGCCATTCCTCCTTGATAACTCCTCTTTCAGCATCGATTTCTTCATCTGTAAGGAGTAATTTATTGGACCAGTCACGCAGTACAGTCAGGCAAACATCCACCAGTCCGTCCTTGGTGGGAATATTGTTCATGTTGTAAACCGTTTCATCAAACGAAGTGTAGGCATTGATGTCCTTCCCGAAAACCGCTCCGCTTTTCTGAAGTGTATTTAAAATGCCTTTTCCAGGAAAGCTCTCTGTACCATTAAAGGCCATATGCTCCAAAAAATGGGCTAGTCCCTGTTGGTCGTCGTTCTCTAAAATAGAACCCACATTTTGAATTATATAATAACTTGCTGCATTTCTTACCACTTCAGTCCTCTTTATATAATAGGTCATGCCATTGGGCAAGACCCCTTTTATTATAGTCAGATCAGGGGGAAGAGGGTCAGATTCCTTTACATTTTGCGCTGTGGTCTTCGATAGTACGGCGATAAAAAAACTGATGAATAAAATTAAAATGTGTTTCATAAAGATATTGCGTTAACTGATTTTTGTAATTTGTAAATTATAAACATGGTTTGTACTCTGGCTGCTAAGAAATAAGTCTCTTTTTATTTCAGAAATTCATCTAAAGCATTTCTAATTTAAAAGTGGAATGTTGCTGCCCGTCAGTTAACATACTAATACCATTAATTGATAATAGGTGACAAAAAAATAATATTTTTTTAATACCCAAATTTGAAATAAATTACCAATTTCACAAAAACACAATATTATCGTCAGTTAAATCTCATAATCACAAACAATAACACAAAAAACAGACTTTTGCAATTATATCAAAAAATTGCGCTATAATTAAAAAATCCACATTACAAGGCGTTAAAACATATTATTTCACAATATTTTAACATATACAAACATTTTTACCCACTAAACTAGCACTAATGTTGTGTTTTATATAAAAAAAAGTTAATTTCTCTGTCACCCGTTTAACATGGTAAGGGGTTATATTTTTGCAGACCCGGTTATTCGACCACGAAATAAAGTTGTTGTTAGAAACTTTTCATCTCAAATGACATCATCTTTAAACAAACCAGGATTTATAAAGATCTGTAGATCCGAAACAATCGATTAACAATGCAAGATAGATAACCATTAAATTTTATGCCCGTGAGATTAAAGCTAAACCAAAAAGAGAAAATTAAAAAACCTAACCAATTACAAATTCATGAGAAAAATATTTAATAATTTACATTCGGCCAGTCCCCGTCTGTTTCTAACCATGAAAAGAGGCCTGCTCTTTGGTCTGCTTCTTTTAAACATTTTCATTACAAAAGCAGAAAATAAAATAATATTTCAGACTTCTATAAATTTAAAGGATGTAAAAGTAGAGAGGGTATTAAATGAACTGGAAAATAATACGTCTTATAAATTTGTATACAAAATTGAAGATGTCGATTTAAATCGTATCGTAAGCATTAAGATTAGTAATGCCAAAATTGAAACGATCTTAAATGAATTGTTCAAAAACACGGGTACAAGTTTCAGGATAGCAAAAAATCATATCTTTTTAAGCAAAAAAAGCGTGACGGAAATCCAGCCAAAGTCTTCTGATCAGGATGCTATTAAAGGAAAAGTGACAGATGAGAAAGGCTTGCCTGTACCAGGGGTGAATGTATACTTTGAAACGGCTCTTACCTCAACGTTAACCGATCAGAACGGAGAATTCAGAATACAGAAAGAACCCCTGGATGACGTCCTTGTTTTTAAGGCACTCGGATTCATTACTTACAAAACTTCCCTGGGAGATAAAACGGAAATTAATGTCGAAATGAAACAAGATATAACCGAACTTTCTGAGGTGGCTGTAGTGGTGAATACAGGTATGAGCAAAAGGGCACTCAACAGCTACACAGGAGCTGCAACAACCATTACCGGAGCAGAAATAAAGCAGATCAGTGCCACTAATGTTTTTAGCGCCATTACCGCTATTGATCCTTCGGTGAGAATTGCACAGAACAATATCGCAGGGGGCAATATTAATAATCTTCCAAAAGTTAATATTAGGGGCACAAATTCTTTTCCCAATTTAACGGGCGAATTATCTGCAGATCCAAATACCCCCTTGATAATCCTGGACGGATTTGAGGTCGATATTGAAAGAATTTATGACCTTGATATCAATCTTATCAATAACATTACCATCTTAAAAGATGCTTCTGCAACTGCCATATACGGATCAAGAGGTGCAAACGGAGTTATGGTTTTCACTACTAAAACTCCTGAACCTGGTAAGTTACGAGTGACACTAATCAATGACTTCAATATTATGACACCTGATCTATCGGTCTACAACTATCTTAACAGCAGCCAGAAGTTGGACTTCGAGAACAGGATCGGAATCTACACCAAAGCAAATCCGGATAATCAATACGTTTACAGCTCCTTATACAATTACAGACTGAAATCTGCTTTAAGTGGCGTTGATACTGACTGGGCAAAAATTCCGGTGCAGAATGGCTACGGAAACCAGACTTCACTATATCTGCAGGGTGGAGATGAAAAAATCCGTTACGGGGCACAAGTGTCTGCTGATTTTCAAAACGGTGTAATGAAAAAGCAGGACAGAAACAACTTTACAGGTCAGTTTGACTTTTCTTACAGAACCAATAAACTTAAATTCAGTAATTCCCTTCGGGTTTTCCAAAACAAAGCCAATGAATCACCTTATGGAAATTTTGAAGAATATTTAAGGCTTAATCCTTATTGGGCACCTTATGATGAGAATGGCACCCCTAAAATGTATCTGGAATCATATACCATTGCAAACAGGACTTTTACTGAACGTAATCCTCTCTACGATGCAACCTTAAATTCGGTGAACAGCAGCGGTTACTTTGGATTTTCCAATAATTTTCAATTCCAGTACAAAATTTTACCTTCTCTATTTCTGGAAAGCAACTTTTCGATTAACCGCAGAAATTCACAGTCTGACCAGTTTTTTTCGGGGCAGGACAGCCGTTTTGAAGAAGTTACCGATATAAGCAGAAAAGGAAGCTATACAAAAACCAATACCGATACAAACTATTTTGAGAATCTAACTACGCTAAACTTTAACCTTCGAAGGAACAAACATCAGTTTTATTCCATGCTCGGACTCAATCTGTCGAGCAGCACTACCGAATACTACACCTTTGTAGCAGAAGGTTTTCCATATGACAAACTTGATAACCTATTATTTGCAGCCCAGTATGAACTTAATGGAAAGCCGACAGGGGATGAAAGCACTATTAGAAGAGTAGGCTTTGTTTACAGTGGAAGCTATAGTTATGATGAAAGGTTCTTAGTGGATGTCTCACTTCGCCGCGATGGTTCTTCTCAGTATGGTACAGATAAAAGATTTGGAACTTTCTGGTCGGCCGGACTTGGATGGAATATACACAACGAGGCTATTTTTAAAGATAAAGAATGGATTAACCGCTTAAAGATAAGAGGAAGTTACGGATCAACAGGTTCAACAAATATCCCGGCATACGGAGCCCAGACACGTTACAGTTATGGGGTTGAAACACTCTATAACGGTTCGATTGGAACCTCGCTGGAAAATTTGGGCAATAAATCATTAAGTTGGCAGAATGTTTATAAATTTAATGTGGGAATAGATGCTGTTTTGTTTAACAGCAGACTTGATACCCGTTTTGATTTTTATATTGAAGATACAAAAGATGCCCTTACACAAGTTACCCTTGCTCCTTCATCCGGATTTGCTACCTACTCTGAAAATCTTGGAAGCATCAGAAACAAGGGATTTGAATTTTCTGTGAGATATAAACTAATCAACAACAGGACTGAAAATATTTTTTGGAGTATCTACGCCAACGGCTATACCAACAACAATATTTTAAAGAAATTATCAAACAAACTCCAATCATCGAATAATAATTTGAATGAACTCAATACTGCCCAAACAGTTCCAAATGTACTGTTCGAGGAAGGCCAGTCAATAAATACTATATATGCCGTACGCTCACTTGGGGTTGATCCCGTTACAGGATCGGAGGTCTATTTGAAAAAAGATGGAACACAAACCTATGAGTGGGATGCTAAAGATAAAGTGGCAGTGGGTGTTACAGATCCTAAATGGAGAGGTAATTTTGGTACAAATTTCATGTACAAAGGATTTGAGATAGGCCTGATCTTCGATTATACCCTGGGGGGAGAACTTTACAACCAGACCCTGGTTGACAGAGTAGAATCAGTTAACCCACAATACAATGTTGATATAAGAGCCTACAATTTAGGATGGTCACAGCCAGGCGATGTAAGCCCTTACACGAGAATCACAGAGGGAAAAGCACCCACTAAAGTTACATCTAGGTTTGTACAGGAAGACAATACCATCAATATGCTCTCGGGTTCTTTAGCTTATAATTTTAATAAAAAAAATTATGTGTTAGAAAAATTAGGCATGAGCAGTTTGAAAATGACATTCATTGCAAATGATGTAGCACGATGGAGTTCTATTGAAATTGAAAGAGGAACAGCAAACCCGTATGCCAGAGCGTATTCATTATCAATGCTGGCTAACTTTTAAAAAATAAATAACATGAAAAAGTTACTTCAAAATATATTCTTAACAATTATCATAGCAATCTGCTTTAGCTGTGAATCCTACCTTGATGTAGAGCCAAAATCCAGCCTTTCTGAAGATAATTTATTTTCTTCCCAAATAGGATTTCAACAGGCCCTCACTGGTGTGTATGCTAAAATGGCCAGCAGGCCTCTGTATGGAGATAATATGTCTATGGGATTTGTCTCAGCCCTTGCACAAAATTACAATACAGAAGGCACTAACGCTCCGCTAGTGCAGACCCGAAATTATAATTATACTTCCAGTGAAGTAATTACCATTACAAATAATATATGGAAGGAAAGCTACAACCAGATAGCGGCAGTTAATAAAGTACTGGAAAACACAGAAAAAAATACAGGTCTTCTGACAGAGGCACAAAAAAATCATTATAGAGGAGAAGCCTTAACATTAAGAGCATATCTGCATTTTGATCTGCTCAGGATTTTTGGCAAATCAGTAGCATTTGGACCTGACAGCAAGGCAATCCCCTATAAAATCATTGTTGATGAAAAACCAACCCCTGCTTCTACTACAAGACAGGTTTTGGACCTGATCCTAAAAGACCTAAGTGATGCCGCACCACTGCTGAAAGACAGCAGCATGGATTACACACTGCTTAGTAGCCGGTTTTCAGTTAACTACTATACCGTAAAAGCACTTCAAGCGAGAGTATACTTATATTACGGAGATAACCTCAATGCATATGCTGCGGCAAATGAAGTGGTAACCTCTAAAAAATACACCTTTATCCCTACCGCAAGTGTCTCCACTACGGAACCTAACAGGGATCGACTTTTCACCTCAGAGCTTATTTTTGCATTGCGCGCAAGAGACATCACAACCTGGGAACAGAATTATTTTCATTTTTATCTTGGAAGCGCTGGCAATAGTTTGACAAGACCGGAAAAAGATATAAATACCATTTACGAACTAAGTGCCGGGGGAAGCACCGATATTAGAAGGTTATATCTGTTTGGATTTGACGGAGGTTCGCTTTATCCATCTAAATTCTGGCAGACCAGTTCAGCAGTTGCCCAGGAAACACGTCTTGATCAGATTGTCCCTCTTATCAGGCTTAGCGAAATGTATTATATACTTGCTGAAACTGCAGATGATACAGCAAAGGGGGTTCCTTTTTTGAATACTGTACTGGCCAGTAGAAATGTAAACAGAGTTTTGAACCCTGCTACGATAACCCCTGCAAATTTTAAATCAGAATTAACTAAAGAATACCAAAAAGAATTCTATGGAGAGGGCCAGATGTTTTTTTATTACAAACGTACAAATGCAGCATCAATAAACTTTTATGCCAGTCCTCTTACAGCCAATACTTATGTCCTTCCGGTTCCAGACAGTGAAAAAGAGTTTAATCCAAGTTATGACTAAAAATAATGATCATGAAAAATAAAATAAATTCAATTTCCGGCGCAGCTTTGGGGCTTATAATGCTTCTTTTATATGGCTGTGAAAAATCTGAAATTATCACTATCGACCCTGAAAACGCCGGTATTGCTTTTTACACCATAAGCAATGGAACAGAAACAGACAGTCTTTCGTATTCGTTTGCCTATAACAGTACAGAACTTGAAAAAGATACCATATTTATAAATATGCGGCTGACTGGTGAAATAAAGCCCTTTGACAGGGAAATTGGCGTGGTAGCCGATCAAGGGACAACTGCAGTTCAGGGCACTGATTTTGAGCTTCCTAAAATTGTTCTGCCAGCAGGTACATCTACGGTTAAATATCCTTTGATCCTATTCAATAAAGAGACCCTTCTTACTCAGGACTTAAAAGTAGTGCTTAAAGTAATCGAAACAAAAGACCTTAAAATAGGAGCTCTGGGAAGGGAAATAGGTACAACAACCCTTGTAAATGGTAATATCCAAATTTCTGCCACAACGGTCAATACAGACCGATATGTGGTCAATTTTAACAATAAACTTACCGAACCTGATTATTGGCTTGGACTAGAAAGTTACGGTTATGGAACTTTTAGTATAACCAAATTTCAATTTATGCTAAAAACATTGGGAACAGACAAAATAGATGCAGTATTGCAGTGGAACTACAATCAGACTTTAAGTTATCTGGTTCAGATGCAGAATGCACTGCAAAGCTATGAACAAGAAAACGGACCGATGATAGATGAAAACGGACTTCCGGTGGCATTTGAATAATTAGGAATATTTAAACAACAAAATATGAAAAGTAAAATACTACATGCCCTGACATTATTATTTTTAATATTGCTGGCCAGCTGCCAAAGTGATGACCAGGATTTCAATTATGATCCAACTAACGAAATCTCTGTTGTAACGGACACTACCCAGTATAATGTCATACAATTTGAAGTGCTTCATATTGTTCCGGAAATCGCAACTACAATAAAAGATAATCGTTCCTACACATACGAATGGTCTGCATACGCAACAATAGCACCCGGAAAACCTATTGTTTTATCAACAGAAAAAGAACTTAATGTGCCTATAGGCCTGGATGTTAAAACATATAATCTGCAGTTTAGTATAACAGATGCAGCAACAGGGGTTGTATATCTGCAACGATACGGTTTAAAGGTCAGTTCAGGATTTTATGAAGGTTGGCTTGTGGTGAGCAACAAAGAGGGACGCGGACAATTGTCATTCATTCGAAAAGACGGTCTTGTCATATACAATCCGGCGGAAGAAGTCAACAATAAAACCTATCCAGGACCAGGTTTTGATGCCGCTTCTCCTATTAATGACATAAGCGATATGCAACAAATCTATTATTTCGCCGGAGACAATATATATCTTTTTGATGCAAACAGCTTCTCCGAACTCAGTACTAGTGAAAAACTATTTGGAATTCCACTTGCCTCAACAGGGTATGCAGACGTAGCAATTGGTTCTCTGAGCATCAACTCTTATTTGATTAATAATGGCAAAATTCACCTGACAAGCATATCTCCTAGTTTTGAAGGGGCATACACTCCCGCCCTGACCGGAGATTATACGTCTGTTTTTCCCATGTCATTTGTAAATAATGATTTTAATGATTTTTTCGGCAATACCTACTTCTACGATAATGTAAGGAAGAGGTTCGTATATTCCGGATATGCAGATATTAAAATAACAGCTGTGCCTTCAACAGCATCCAGTCCGTATTTTGATATGGCCGCAGTAAACAGAACAATGCTCGCAGCAGCAAAAGGAACAGCAGGCAAGTATCATTTCATTATGAAAGATGACAGCACCTCTGAGTGTTATCTTTACACTCTTACTGACGGAAACCCCGATGACAATCAGCAAATCAACCTATCAAATATCGATCAGCTGAAAGGTTTCGATGCACTCTCCGACGGTGCTGATCTGGCGTACTTTGGTATTGGAAACAAACTCTATAAATTTGATATAGCTGCGGGCAGTACTTCTGAAATATTTGAATTTCCCGGGTCCTCTCAGATTGCAGACGTGAAAGTGTATAAAAATCCATATGTCGATTTTTCCATAAATCCTACTGACCCTGAGCATAACCAAAAAATTACAGTCGCGGTTAATAACGGTGCCCAGGGAGAAGTCTATATTTTCAGTCTGACCGGGACAGGAAACATAGCAAACGGCACTTTCTCAGAGCACTACACCGGTTTTGGAGAAATAAAATCTTTAAAATACCGAAATAAATAAAAAACATTCCGATAATGAAAGAAATTAAAAAAAAGATCTTATTGAGCATTTTACTGCTGGGAGTTATAACTTTAAGCAGCGCACAGGAACTGATTTTAAAAGGTTCGGTTGCCAATTTAAATACTAATATTGAAATTATAGAATTAAAACAGGGATCACCTAAAACCATTAAAAGTATACCAGTTGCAGACGGTACATTCTACGAAAAAATTCAGGTTGCTTCCGAACCGAAAAAATATAGGCTAAAAATTCAGGATTTATACCTAACCTTATATCTTGAGCCTGGAACTCTTACCGTAAGCGGAGATGCCAATGATAATGAGTCACTCAAATTTTCAGGTATAAAAACCATTGATGAAATCTCAGCCCATAAAGAACAATTAAATGCTGAGCAGAAAATAATTGAAGATAAGATGGGGGATCAATATGGCCTCAGCGAATCTGCCGCTCTGCGTGTCAGGTTTAATAGAGGATGGATTGCAGCGCATCCCGACAGCTACTATTGCTTTGACCTGATCGGGGAACTATACAACAATTATGACGAGGTGAAAAATGATTATGAACTCCTTGCTTTAAAATTAAAAAAATCTCCACAAGGCATTGCCCTGAAAGAAAAATTGGAGACTATGAAAAAAGCGGCCAAAGGAATGACATTTTTAAATTTTGCTCTTAAAGATGTAGATGGAAAAGAGGTCAGCATAGAATCCTATAAAGGAAAATACGTACTTATTGATATCTGGGCAAGCTGGTGTAAACCTTGCCGGGCGGAAAATCCCAATGTACTGGCTGCATATAACAAATTTAAGGATAAAAACTTCACCGTGCTTAGTGTCTCAATTGATGACAGTACTGAAAAATGGAAAACAGCCATTACACAGGATGCCTTGCCATGGACTCAGGTAAGAGACAGGGACGATAAAAAAAGTAAAATAATGGATTATTATGACATTCGTGCCATACCTGCAACGTTTTTAATTGATAAAGAAGGAAGAATCCTGGCACAGAACCTTCGCGGCGGCGCATTAGAGGAAAAACTTACAGAAGTGCTGCAGTAAGGACCAGACCCTGCAAAAAAATTTTTTCTTGATTTTTTTTAATACTATATTTATAGCCATACTGCCCGACAGTATGGCTAATTTGATTAAATATGCAGCTAAACGATAAATTAATACTGGAAAAATTAAAAAATGGAGAGGACAGTCGAAGCGCATTTAAAGAACTCTTTGAGTTATACTATGTTCCTTTAGCTTCATATTCATTAAAATTCTGCAATTCCTATATTGCAGCTGAAGATATTGTCCAGGAAGTTTTTATCAAATTCTGGGACCAACAGCTGTATTTTAAATGCCCGGAAACAGCAGGCCCCTATCTTTTCAGAGCAGTAAAAAACAATTCACTGAAATTAATCCAGCGTCATAAGACTATCTATTTTGAAAGTGTTGAAAACCAAATTAATTTAGTTTACGATGAGGACTTTATAGATGAACAGTCAGTGGAAGCAAAAAAAATAAAGCTGTATCAGGAAATAGAATTACTGCCGGCAAAAGGTCAGGAAGTCTTTAAAGCTATAGCTTTTCATAACAAGACATACAATGAGGTGGCAATAGAGCTAAACATTTCTATAAACACTGTAAAAACACATTATAGCAGATCCTTAAAACAATTACGTACAGCACTATATCTGTTAATATTGTTTTTATTTATAAAATAAGTCACCCATTTCACCTATTAACGATTATTAATATAAAAGACCTATGTTAACTAAGGAAGAAAATATACTGCCCCTGATTACTGCTTATCTCAATAAGGAGCTTTCGCACGAAGAACAAACAGCTCTTGAGGAAATGCTCAGAGAGGAAGAATATGAAAAGATTTTTCTTGAACATGTTGGTACTTACCGAAACTACAGGCAGCTTCATTTTGCAGACACTGTCAATGTTGAGGATGCATGGGGAAAAACTTCATCACAGCTCAACTGGCCCCTACAGAGAGAAGAAAAAACGATTACTTCATACCGTTTTTCTTTTAACCGCACTTTAAAATATGCCGCCATCTTAATTGTTATTATGACCGGAGCCTATTTTTTACAACCCTATTTCACTGAAGATCAAACTTTAGAAAATGCAGTAAAAGATGAAAATGCAGTGATCATCACCCTTGCAGACGGCAGAAAAAAAATTATTAACACTGGTGCTGACGATGTTTTAAAAAATTCTAAGGGCCTCACAATAGGACGCCAGCATGGAAATTCTCTTGCATACGGTGAAAACCTTAATTCTCAAACCATTCAATTCAATACCATCAGTGTACCTTATGGTAAAAAATTTACGCTCTATCTTTCAGATGGAACAAGAGTAGATCTAAATGCGGGCTCTACGTTAAAATACCCTGAAGAATTCATCAAAACAGCTCAAAATCGAGAGGTCTATTTTTCAGGCGAAGCATACTTTGAAGTTTCCAAGGATGATGCGCATCCTTTCCTTGTTCACTCTAACACAATGGAAGTCAAAGTACTGGGCACTCATTTTAACTTCCGATCCTATACAGAAGAAAAATCAGCAGCAGTAGCTCTACTGGAAGGTGCCGTAGAAGTGAAATCAAAAACCGGCAGCACTATTAAGTTAAAGCCTGATGAAATGGGAATACTAAATGAAGACGACAATGGGCTTATTAAGCAAGAAGTATATGCTGAGAATTATGCTGCATGGGTAGAGGGACGATTAATATTTCGTAAAGTTCCCCTTGATTTAATATTGAAAGCTTTGGAAAGACATTTTAATGTTGAAATAGAAAATCGAAGTAAAATACTCAAGAAAAGTCTGCTGAATGCTAACTTCGGAAATGACAATCTTGAGCAGGTGATGATTTATCTTCAGGATGACTTTGGTTTAAAATATAAAGTTAAGAACAAAAAAATAATACTTTATTGAAAATAAATTTTCATCCGTCGAAAATCAATCTAAGAAAGGAAAACTGCAGAAATATAACTAATAATTAAGTTTAGGATTAAAGTTATTTCAAATACCTTAAATTTTTTGCTTGTCTTATTGTGTAGACAAAAAACAAGCTCATGTTTTCTATCAGCTCTACAGCATTTTTATTCACTGGGTTAAAGCACTTATTAAAAACCAAAAAATCATGATATTAATGCATCAAGCATAAATACAAATTGAGTCAAGATCAAATTAAAAGAAAACGTAATCCAGAAAAAAGTATAAAAATCTCTCCCTGAGCAGTACTTTTTATTTAATGGATAGAGACCCAAATCAAAAGATAAAATCCGGTAAAAAACAGAACTATACTCTGGGAAAATGTATCTCCAATAACCTTTCGCGGTTTGCTACTTTTTACCATCCATTTGCAGGCAGGGAAGGGAAAAAATCTATGTTGAATTTGAATGTAAATTTAAAATCTGGAATGTAGAACAAAACACTCATTTAAGAAAATAAACCTCTTACTTACATCTTGCTATAGCACTAGGTTCTCTGAACTTTAAAAGCTTATCTGTAATCACAATTGCAGTAATGAAATCAACAACAAAGTATTCCTTATCAAAAAAATTGAATTATAAAAAAGCAAATTTATTTTTTTTGCTTCTTTTATTCTAAATCAAGTCACCCATTTCAAAGAATAAGGGTTATTAGTTAAAGAGAGATTGAAATTATAATAACTCAGTAAGTTAATATGAAGGATTATCTCAATAGTAAGTTCCATCAGGCTCAGAAAGGGCACCACTATAAACAGCTAACCAATAATACCATATGAAATTTAAAATTTTACTTTTAATCGGGTTGTTTTGTTTTAATTATATCTTAAGCCAAACAATTCCCTCAGTGGCTTTAAACAACGTCCGCACATTTGAAGTAACTGCATGTAAACCTTCAAAAAACACAATAATAGCTGCCTGGATGGAGAAAAGGCCCAACAGAACTGATAATGATGAATCAGCTGCCAATACCTCGGTAGCATATAAATTCTCAAATGACAACGGTAATCATTGGAATGAGAAAGCCCTAATTGATATACCCGACACATTTGGAACTGGAAACCCCTATCTCACAACTACTGCGGATGGCAAGGCATATCTGGCTGTTATGCACATTGGCAATAATTTTTATGAGGGCAATATTTCCGTGTATGAATTTAATTTCGATAAAAAGATATTTGAACTCAAATCAGTTCCTTTTAAAAGTGACAGCATGCTGCTTGATAAACCAGCAATCGCAGCTTTTGGAAACGAAATCCATTTAGTTTATACAGCATATCCAAAAGCAAATAAAAATTCCTTAAAATATCAAATGTCTCTCGATAAAGGTAAATCCTGGAGCGAGCCCGTTACAATCCAAATAGGTGATAATGTAAGTCACCTGGGAGCATCGATTGCCCTGTTGAAAAATAATCAGGTAATCATCTCATGCGGTACCTATAGCGGAAATGACAATATTTATTTAATAAAAAAGAAAGTCTCTTTGGACAGTATCGCTTTTGAGAAGCCTGTCATTATAAAGAAAGGCCCAGATAACCGCAACGCAGTGATGTCCGAATTATCCAGCTCTAATGATCATTTGGTGGTTAGCTGCCAAAGTCCCCATCAGCCTGACAAAGTCTTTATTTCTTACAGTACAGATCAGGGCAACCATTGGAGCGATACTTCTTCGATAACACAAAAAGGTAATTTACTATCAGCACACTTTGATCAGCAAGGTGATATGCATATCCTTTATTCAGACTTTAATGATAATCAGTTTTCTGTTTTGTATAAGTCATTTGACCAAAATAATAGCGTCGTGAACCAAAAAACTATTTGTGAACCCGCAGATTTTAAGCAACAGGAATACATCGGTGCTTTCCAAAAACTGCTAATACAAGATTCACAATATTATTGTTTCTGGATCGATTACACAAATAACTCTGAATTGAGGTTTACAAAATGGAAAAACTAACTATTTAGTATTAAAAAAAGCTCTTCCTGGATAAAATAAACTACTGTCACCCCCCATTTAAACAATACTTAAATTCATGATTACCATATAGATAAATAAAAACTAAACAGCAGATCAATGCAAAAAGCATTGACAAATGTCAATGCTTTTTTTTATCATTCATCATCGTTTTCAGTACTCACTAAAATGGAATTTTGACTCACATCTAAATCAGTATAATCACAAGATTAATTCTTAGCAATTATTTTAAAATAATGCTCTTATCATTTGTTTCTCTTCCGTGCAATGTGCCGCTAAAAAAGGATTTTTTTTTATTAATATAATATAGCTATGTCAGTAAATTCCAGTTTTGACCAAAACAAGCATATTTTTGATTTATCAAAAGGAAGTGAACTAGCCTTTACGATTTTATATGATAAATATAAAAATGTGGTATATTCCACTGCTTTAAAGATTACCAAATCAACAATTTTGGCAGAAGAAGTAGTCCAGGATGTTTTTTTGAAGATCTGGCAAAAAAAAGAAAATCTTATAGATATAGAAAACTTTGAAAATTATCTTTTTATATCTGGACGAAATCATATTTTTAACATGATCAAAAAGATAGCCCGGGAAACTGCTTTACGTAACAAAATCGGTTATGATGATTTTTCATATACCACTGCAGATACTTCTTTAGAGGATGAACAATATAATAGAATTTTAAATCAAATAATTGAGCAGCTCCCCCCTCAACAACAAAAGGTGTTTAGAATGGCCAGGATTGAGGGTTATACACATCAGGAAATCGCTGAGCAGCTGCAAATTTCTACTTTTACAATTAAAAGACATATGAATGAAGCTTTGAAATTTATTAAATTTCAGCTTTCTCGTCATATAGACCTCATCCTTTTAATATACTTTACTTGCTTATCCAAAACTACATTCAACTAATTGTTTTTCAATAATTTAACTTTAAGTTAAAAATAATTTTGCATTTTTTTAACTTTAGACTGGTACCTGTCCAGTTTTAAATTGTCTTTATATAAAAAGGAACTTATCATTAAAGAGTTTCTGTGGTTTTAACAACTATTGTAATTTATATATAGAGATGCAAAAAAAGGTATTTGAAAAATTATTTGAAGGTTACCTGCAAAATACACTTTCACAATTAGAAACCGATGAGTTAATGAAAGCCATGAACGATGGTCTTTATGATGATTTCGTTAAAGAACAAATTGATATTTCATTACGGGACGAGGAAATTGCTTTTGAAATGGATCAACAACAGGGAGATTCTATTCTCAAAGGTATTTTATCTAAACCTGTAAATACACCTACCCTTGTTCCATTTATTAAAAAGAAAAAAAGAAGTACACGTTTTATATTGGCAGCAGCAAGTGTTACAGCAATTTTATTAATGGCATCTGTCTTCTTTTTTAAATCAAATCATTCTCTTCCTGATGCTTCAGTACAAAAAAACATCAAGCAGGATTTTACTATGGCTTTTAGTGGAAAACAATTGATTCATCTCCCAGATGGAAGTACCGTTTTACTAAACAATAAAAGTAGCCTAACATACAATCAGGATTCTTTTAATAAGAAAACCAGAGAAGTAATACTGACTGGAGAGGCTTATTTTGATATAAAAAGAAACGAAGAAAAAACCTTTATTGTACATACCGGGAAAGTAGAAACTAAAGTTTTAGGTACCGCTTTTAATATCGATGCACGAAATTCTTCGCAAAACATTGAAGTTACCGTTACAAGAGGTAAAGTTCAGGTTGGGAATGCACAAAAAATATACGGTATAATTACTCCTAATGAGCAAATTAAGGTTAACAAAAAGACTTTAGATTTTGAGCAGAAAAAGATAAGTGCCGACCTGGTAACGCAATGGAAAAGTAATTATCTGATCCTTGATGATATTAATATAAAAGAAGCTGCGTCTTTAATCTCTAAAAAGTATAATGTGCAGATTTTATTATCAAATGAAAAAATTAATAACTGCAGGATAACAGCCAGTTTCTTAAACGATGAGGATCTGGAACATGTTTTAAAAGTAGTCTGCAGTGTTATTGAAACAGAATACCGCTATACTGCAAAAGGATCAATTCTTTTGGAAGGAAAGGGCTGTGAATAAGAGAAATAAACTGAATAAATAACTTAAAAAAAGTATTGCCTATAGAATTAAACAAGTACTGTTATATCCAAAAAAAAACCATCCGGCTCCGACACCAGATGGCAACTATTTTTAATAATTAAAATCGAACTAACCATTAAAAACATGCAAATTTATGAAATTACGCTGTAAAACAACCATGTTTGACAGGGAAAAGAAATCATCTTTTTTCAATCTGTCAAAAAAAACCATTATGATTATGCGAATCAGTTTATTCCACATTTTCTTACTTACCTGCGGTACACCTATGGTATTTGCCAACGAGATGAGTGGCCAGAATTTAGAATCCATATCCATTGATATTGAACTTCGTAATCAGGATATTAAAACTTTATTTAAAACCATTGAAAATAAAACGGGATTACTGTTCGCTTACCAGCCCCAGATCATAAAAGATTTTCCAAAAATAACGACACCTAAAGGTTCACGCAGTGTAAGTGATATTTTAAATACCGTATTTCAGGGTACTAATCTGGTCTACAAACAAGTGGACAAAAATGTAGTCATTTACAAAAAAGAAAAGACTGCTGACCAAACAGAAACAAATTTTTCTAAAAAAGGGAAATCCGATGATGCAGATTATATGCTTACGGGAAAAATTCTTGATGAAAACGGCCTGCCCTTACCTGGAGTAACTGTTTCATTAGTGGGCAGTAACAAACAAGGCATCACTGATTTTGACGGACAATTTTATATTGAGCTTCCCTCAGGAAAACATACCCTTAAAATATCTTACTTAGGATATAAAACACAAGAAATCACGGTTGAAAACCAAACTTCGATTACCATTAAGATGCAGTCCGATTTCGCGAAACTAGATGAAATCGTTGTGATTGGTTACGGTACAACAACCAAAAGGACTACCACAGGATCTGTAGTTAAAATTACATCTGAAGATATTGAAAAACAACCCGTAACTAATATTTTGCAAACCCTTCAGGGAAGAACTCCGGGGGTTTTTGTTACACAGACTTCTGGTTATGCCGGATCTGATATGAACATCAATATTCGTGGAACAAATTTCATACAGAGGCCTGGCTCAACACTTAATAAAAATCTTCCGTTGTATATCATTGATGGGGTCCCTTTTATTTCCAATGATATAAAGGAACAAGCACAAATTAATGAGCTTCAACCTAATATTATTAGAGGAGCTCAAAAGTCAACAAGCCCTTTAAATATTATTAATCCAAATGACATTGCAAGTATAGAAATTCTTAAAGATGCTGATGCTACTGCTATCTATGGATCACGAGGTGCAAATGGAGTAGTCCTTATTACTACAAAAAAAGGAAAATCGGGCAAAACAGAGTTTACTATAAACACCAATTCAGGAATATCAGAAGTGGGGCATAGAGTAAAAACACTCAATACGCCTCAATATTTAAATATGTTGCAAACAGCATTAACAAATGCCGGTGGCACACCTACTAACTATAGCAATGGGATTGCTTTGCTGGAATGGGATCAGAATGCTCAAACCAACTGGCAGGATAAACTCATTGGAGGTTCTGCTAATTTTAATGATTATTCAGCGAGTTTAAAAGGAGGAAATGACAATACCAATTTTCTTTTAAGCGCCTCTTATCATAAAGAAACTACTGTTTTGCCAGGAGATTTTGGTTATAATAAATTCTCTACTAACTTCAATATTAATCACACTACATTAAACAACAAACTAAAAATAGGTGCCTCAGTATTATTTGCTACTGATAAAAATAAATTGCCTTTTTATGATATAACAAATTATGCTATAAATACTGCACCTAACCGTCCTATTTATAATGCAGATGGAACCTATTACTGGAATGGAGAAGATTTTGGTGACATGAATCCCTTGGCTGCTTTAGACAGGAGAGTAGAAGATAAAGGAAATAATTTATTAACAAGTCTTAGCTTAGATTATCAAATCTTAAAAGGATTTTCGTTTAAAACAGATTTGGGTTATGGAAGAGGCCAAGCAATATCTAAACAAATTTTACCGGCTTCAGGAATGAATTATGTGTTTTACGAAAATAATAATATAGATCTTAATTTTTCAAGACAGTATACCGTTTCAACGAACATTACAGATAATTTTACTATTGATCCACAATTAAATTATTCGACTCCTTTGTGGAAAGGGAATCTTAGTGCCTTAGTTGGTGGTTCATGGCAAACTAGAAAATCCGAAATGCCTTCTTATGTTAGTACTTCAGGCTACAGCGCAGATAACCTAATTGGCATTACTGGCTCGGCAAAAAATGTTACTTCTTCTAATGCAAGTACGGAATACAAGTATATTTCAATTTTTAGCAGGCTAAATTATAATATTTTAAATAAATATATTGTTAATGTTAATTTTAGAAGAGATGGTTCTTCTCGTTTTGGCCCTAATAAACGTTATGGTAATTTTGGTTCTTTAGGTGCTGCCTGGGTTTTCTCTGAAGAAAGTTTATTGAAAGATAGCTCATGGTTGAGTTTTGGTAAGCTTCGTTCTAGTTACGGAGAAGTTGGTAACGACGCTATTGGAGATTATGGATATGCTGAAACATTTACTACAGGTACCTACGGAGATGGAAATGCTTCAATGGCTGCTGCCAGAATTGCAAATCCGAATTACCAATGGGAGGTAACTAAAAAATTTGAAGCGGCATTGGATCTTGGTTTTTTTAATGATCGTCTTTCTTTTACAGCGGCTTTCTATAGAAATGTTTCAGGAAACCAACTGGTTGATGCACCGCTTAGTTCACAAACTGGATTTGAGACCTTTCAGGCAAATTTTCCTGCAAAAGTTGAAAACAAAGGATGGGAATTTACTCTAGCAACAACAAATATAAAAACAAAAAACTTCAATTGGTCTACCTC
This sequence comes from Flavobacterium pectinovorum, assembly GCF_022802975.1. GTDB lineage: Bacteria > Bacteroidota > Bacteroidia > Flavobacteriales > Flavobacteriaceae > Flavobacterium > Flavobacterium pectinovorum_B. Next base: position 518,706 of record NZ_JAFEVZ010000001.1, on the reverse strand, counting down.
TTTTAATTTCTCGACCAACTCTAATAAATTACTATCATTCCCAGGGATAGAAAACACAGCTTATTATTCAAGGTATTTGATAGGAAAACCTTTAGCCAGTATCTATTTGTATCACTTTACTGGTGTTAATGAAAAGGGCGAGGCTCAAGTTGAAGATGTAAATGGAGATGGATTTATTAGAAGTAATTTTGCCGCTAATGGGAATGGAGACAGACAATATTACGGAAATTCTTATCCTAAATATTATGGGGGAATATCAAACACTATTAGTTATAAATCATTTTCCCTTGATTTTTTATTCCAATTTGTGAAGCAAAATGGAAGAAGTTTTATGACATCAGTGGCTGTACAGCCGGGATATGTATACGGACTGGCAAATTATCAAGTTGATGAATACAATGATTATTTAGCGCAGGGAAACATCTTAAGTTCTTCCTATCAAAATAGTTTCTTCGATTATATAGGATCAAATGCTTCTATGGTTGACGCTTCTTACATCAAATTAAAGAATGTAAGTGCATCGTATACTGTTCCATTGAGTGAAAAGATGCAGAGAGCCATAAAGAACTTACGACTTACAATTCAAGGGCAAAACTTAGTAACCTTTACCAAATATAAAGGATTTGATCCAGAAACCCCAGGATTGGCATTGCCTCCTTTGCGTACAATAACATTTGGAACTCAGTTTACATTTTAAATCTAGAAACATGAAAAATAAATCTAAAAAATATACTTATATCTTTTCGTTTTTTCTTTTAATAGGACTAACGAGTTGTGATGATATGCTTGAAGCTGAATTGCCAATTAATCAATTGCCTTCATCAGTTATCTTCACTTCAGAACCTACTGCAGAAGCGGCAGTAAATGGAATTTATAGTAGTATGGTAACTGGTACTTATTACAGTTCTATACATTACATTCCCGGACTAACATCAGATGAACTGATTCCTAGTAATCCAACTGTTAACAACACCATTTATGTGACCAATGAGATTTTGGAAACTGATGGTTCTATTGGTTCTATGTGGACTGAGTTTTACAAAACTATTTATAATGCCAATATGGCAATAAGAGGTATAAGTCAAAGTAACACTCTTAGTCCTACAAAATCAGCTGCCTGGATTGCAGAGGCTAAGTTTTTGAGGGCCTTTTCTTATTTTTACTTAACTAATATCTGGGGGGATGTCCCTCTAATGTTAACTACAGATGTTGATCAAACAGCCCTGGCTCCTCGTACAAATCAAACGGAAGTTTACAATCAAATTATTCTTGATTTGACAGATGCAGCAAAAGACCTTCCTGCTGACTATGATAATTATGATCAGGAAAGAATTAGAGCAACAAAGTGGGCAGCCGAAGCCTTATTGGCAAGGGTTAATCTTTATTTAGGAAGATATAATGAAGCATCAACTTTTGCCAGTTCAGTAATAAATGAGACTGGAACTTTCAAGATGGTTACAGGGTTAACAGCTAATAATAGCCCCTTCATTGCAAATAATACAGAGTCAATATTACAAATTCCTTATTCTAATATGGTCTTTGCTTATGAAGGAGCTGCTTTATTTACTTCAGCAGGAAGTTATCTGTTAAGAAAAGGAAATGCCCTTTTTGAAACAGGTGATGATAGAAAAACCAAGTGGACAATCGATATTAGAAATAGAGCTGGCGTATTTTTAGGAATTGCACCCAATAAATATAAAAATAACTTTAGTGATTCTCCTTCAGAACGCTCAACAGTACTTAGATTAGCAGAATTATATCTGATAAGAGCCGAAGCCAGAGTGAGATTAAATGATTTTACTGGCGCTCAGGAGGATATTAATGTAATACGAAATAGAGCTTTATTGCCATCTACTACACTAACTGATCCAACACAATTGTTAGCCTTAATTTCTTTGGAAAGAGAACGTGAACTTTTTGCAGAATTCGGTCACAGATGGTTTGATCTTAAAAGAAGCGGAATGATTGATCAGGTACAAAGTGCTACAGCTGGCAAAATATGGAGCCCAACGGATAGCCTATATCCAATTCCAGAAAATGCAAGACGCTCTAATCCATTTTTAACCCAAAACACAGGTTATTAATATTAATCAAACTCATATTTAAATTAAAAAAAGAACAAGGATGTTGTTATACAAAACATCCTTGTTTCTTATAAAATTACTATGGAAACAACAATTGTAAGAGTTGAGAACTTGTCACATCAATACAGTAAGGATTGGGCAATACAAAATATCAGTTTTGAGATTAAAAAAAACAGGATTTTAGGTCTTTTAGGATCTAATGGTGCCGGAAAATCAACTACAATGAATATTCTTTGCGGGGTTTTAAACCAGACTCATGGAAATATATTTATTGATGGAATCAACCTCAAGGAAAATCCTGTGGAAGCTAAAAAACTTATTGGATTTTTACCTCAAACTCCGCCATTACATCTGGATTTAACGGTGAACGAATATTTAATTCACTGCGCAGAGCTACGTCATGTAAAAAAAGAAGATTTAAAAATTGCGGTTGAAAGAACAAAGGAACAATGCGGAATCTCCCACTTCAGCAATCGTTTAATTCGCAATTTATCCGGAGGATACAGACAACGTGTTGGTATTGCTCAGGCAATTATTCACGAACCAAAACTGGTAGTTTTAGATGAGCCTACAAACGGATTGGATCCCAATCAAATTTTAGAAGTCAGAAATTTAATCAAGAAAATCGCTAAAGATAAAGCCGTAATATTTTCTTCGCACATTCTGTCTGAAGTTCAGGCAACTTGCCAGGACATCAGAATGATTGAGAACGGACACATGGTTTTCTCCGATACGCTGGATGCTTTCAACAATTATATAGAAGCTGATAAATTGACTGCAAGTTTTGAAAATCCGCCGGAAATTGCTGCATTGACAGCCATTGCTGAAGTTTCTCATGCCGTATACCTTTCCCCTAAAAAAGTACAAATTACTTTTAATGGTACACAGGAAGTTGCTGAAAAAATTGTAGCCCTTAGTGTTACTAATAACTGGAAATTACGCGAGATTCAATTCGAAAAAGTATCATTGGATGAAATTTTCGCTCAGTTATCTAAAAAAGCGCCTTCTAAAAATTCTACTCTATCTTAAAAATAAACAAATGAAAACAATATACAGAATAGCTAAAACTGAACTCAACACGATGTTTTATTCGCCGGTTGCTTGGGTAGTTTTAGTCATATTTTCAATCCAGTCCAGCTGGAAATTCTTTGACACTATTGAACGATTTGAAAGAGCACAAAAAATTGGAGAAAATATCGATGATTTGTCAAAAATCATTTTTTCAGGGTTTAGCGGATTGTACACTGAACTTCAAAATTATTTGTATTTGTACGTACCACTTTTGACAATGGGATTGATAAGCCGTGAAATCAACAGCGGATCGATCAAACTTTTACTTTCTTCCCCAATAAAAATTAAAGATATCGTACTGGGAAAGTATTTAGCTATTGCAGCTTATTGTTCCTTATTTATTGCAGTATTAGGCCTGCAGGTCGTTATTGCTTATTTCTCTATTGACCATTTTGATTTAAAATTTGCCATATCGGGACTTATCGGATTGTATCTACTGGTTTGTACCTATGCTGCAATTGGACTTTTCATGTCTTGTCTGACTTCTTATCAGGTCGTTGCAGCCATTAGCACCCTGGTGGTATTGGCAGGTTTAAATTTCATCGGAAAACTATGGCAGGATGTTGAGTATGTAAAAGACATTACCTATTTCCTATCCATAGCAGGTCGTGCCAATGAAATGCTTGAAGGTCTTATTATCAGTAAAGATGTATTTTATTTTATTCTGGTTAGCAGCCTTTTTATTGGACTGAGTATTTACAAACTACAAACAGGCAGAGATGCCCAGACTGCTTCCAAACGAGTTTTAAAATATACTGCCTTGGTAAGTATTATTTTAGCAGCCGGATATATCAGTTCGCGTGCACCCCTTACATTGTTTCATGATATGAGCCGCACCAAAAGCCGCACACTTACGCCAAACAGCTTAAACATAGTTGAGAAAATGGATGGGCCAATTAAGATTACCACTTATGTAAACTTACTGGATATCAACTATTTTACATTTCTGCCTGCTTACCGAAATTATGATATGGCCAGTTTTGAGACCTATACCCGCTTTTTACCTCAAATAGAAATGGAGTATGTGTATTATTATGATACTTCAAACAACGAAGCTTTATATGCACAAAATCCGGGACTAAACGACAAGCAGCTTGCGGAAAAGATGATCGAGACACAAAAGATTAAAATCGATAAGTTATATACTCCTCAAGAGATAAAGAAAATTATTGATTTAAAACCGGAACAAAACCGAGTGGTTCGAACAATAGAATACAACGGAAAGAAAACATATTTAAGAATGTTTGATGATATGTTTAAAGCGCCAAGCGAAAAAGAAATTTCAGCAGCCTTAAAACGTCTAATTGTGCAGGCTCCTAAAATTATTTTCGCAACAGGAAATATGGAACGCAGTATTGAGAAAAAAGGAGATCGAAACTACAAAATAGGATTTAATGAAATATCATTTCGATATTCTCTAATCAATCAGGGATTTGATGTTGCAGCAGTAGATATTAATGCGCAGAATATTCCTGAACAAACAACCGTTTTAATAATTGCCGATCCAAAAACACAATTAAGCCAGGGAGCTGTTGACCGTATTACCAAATATATTGACCAGGGAAAAAATTTAATTCTTCTGGCAGAACCGGAAACCAATTCGGCACTAGCTGCAATCACAGATAAATTAGGTGTAAGTTATACCAAACAAGCTCTGGTTCAGGAAAGTGAAACTAATGCTCCTAATTATTTAGTAACTGATTTTGCAAAAAATATTGATCCGAAAAATTTTAAACTAAGTCAAAATATAAATAGTAATCCAATTCCATTTTTAGGAAGCAGTGGAATCAAAATCACTAAAGATGCAGGATTTAAAGTTACGCCGCTTTTAAAAACGAATAATCAGCCTGCATGGGAATCTCAATCGGGCATTACTTCAATTTCAAACGAACTAAAAAAGCAACCTTCTTTAACAGCTGTTCCTTTAGTTGTGGCCTTAACGAGAAATATTAACGGAAAAACCCAAAAAATAATTGTTGCCGGAGATGCTGATTTTATGGGCAATGCCGAATTAAGCCGAGGGGGCTCAGGAACATTTCAATTTTTCACTGATATTTTCAGTTGGTTCAGCAATTACGAATTCCCAATTGATACCACACGACCGAAAAATACGGATAATAAAATCACTACAAACGCGAATCAGATTTTTATCAATCAAATTCTCTTCATCGGTCTATTTCCTTTGTTGATTATTTTAATTGCTGCTTTTATACTAATAAGAAGAAACAGAAGATAAAAATCCCCCTTTGTTGTCGTTGAAAAGGATATTCGATCTGTTTTTGCCCCAATCAAAAAACACCCGAATTGATTTTTTAACGACAACCATTGGATAAAAAAATAAAAAAATGACTAAAAAAAATATCATCTTTGGGATTCTGCTGCTGTCGTTTAACGGTGTGTTTTCGCAATTCAAAACTAACATTCCTCTGGATGAAAACGTAACGACGGGAAAACTAAAAAACGGATTAACGTATTATATCCTGCACAACGAAGAACCTAAAGACAGAGCCAGTTTTTACTTTGTTCAAAATGTCGGTGCCATACTCGAAGACGACAATCAAAACGGATTGGCACATTTTCTGGAACACATGGCTTTTAACGGTACGGAACATTTTAAAGGAAAAGGAATCATTAAAATGCTGGAAAAAAACGGCGTAAGTTTTGGTAAAGATATCAATGCTTATACCGCTCAGGACGAAACGGTTTATAATGTAAGCGGTGTTCCTGTTACTAACGAAAAACTAATCGATTCTACGCTTTGGGTACTGCACGACTGGTCTGGATCTCTTTCTTTGACAGATGCTGAAATCGATGCGGAACGAGGCGTAATCAGAGAAGAATGGAGAACCAGACGAAACAGCGATTTTCGTTTAAAAATGCAGACGGATCAGGTGGTTTACAAAAATTCAAAATACAGTAAAAGAGATGTTATTGGTGATTTGAATATCATCAACAATTTTAAATATGCTGAATTGCGTAATTACTATAAAAAGTGGTACAGACCAGATTTGCAAGCTGTTATTGTAGTAGGAGATATTGATGTGAAAGCCATAGAGCAAAAAGTCAAAACGATATTCTCCGATATTCCACTGGCCAAAAAAGCAGCCGTGAGAACCTATTCAGATATTCCAAAACACGATGAATTGTATTTTGCAACCGCTACTGATAAAGAAGCTTCATCGACAGTTATCAGCTTAAAATATATTTTAGACGAACCTTTAGAGAAAGACAGCATTATTACACGCAAAAATGTAATGAACTCTTTTTACACGAGTATCTTAAACAATCGTTTTAGAGAATTAATCTTAAAGAATCAAAGTTCAAGTTTAAATTTAAACAGTTATTTTGAACCTGTTTCCAGATTAAATACGTCTTACAATATTTCAGCCAAATCCAAAAAAGGAAAAACGCTGGAAGCTTTTCAAGAAGCCTACACAGAAGCAGAACGTGTAAGACGTTTTGGTGCTGCACAATTAGAATTAGACCGGACTAAAAAGCTTTTTATAAGTTCATATGATGATTTTCTCAGCAATAAAGATAAAGTTGATAATGACAACTGGGCCGATAAACTGACAAATTACTTTTTGAAAGCCAAGCCTTTTCTTTCTCCCGAAGATGATTATAAACTCATTGTCGGGATCATAAAAAGTCTTTCGTTAGAGGAATTAAATAGTTATATAAAAACCATTCAGGTACCAACCAATCAAATTATTACCGTAACAGGTTCTGATCAGGATAAAAGTAATTTCCCTACTAAAGATGACGTTGTAAATACAATGAAAAAGGTCGAAAGTATGACTTTAGAACCTTATACAAAAAAAGAGAACAACACACCATTAATAGATAAGGAATTAAAACCTGCCGCAATCAAAAAAACATTTGATGTGGAAGGAATAAAAGAGGCTAAAGGATATATTTTAGAAAATGATGCAAAAATAATTGTATTGCCAACGACTTATTCCCAAAATCAGATTATCTTCTCGGCTTTTTCTAAAGGTGGAAAATCATTGGTAAAAACAGAAGATTTAGCTTCGGCAGAAGTTGCAACCACAATTGCGAGATCTTCAGGGTTAGGTAATTTTGACAACATTGGTTTAAAAGAAAAACTAACCGGAAAAGTGGCTCAGATTGCTCCTTTTATTGGCGACAATACACAGGGATTTCAGGGTGGCTCAAATAAAGCCGATTTCGAAACCATGCTGCAATTGCTTTACCTTTCTTTTGAGTCGCCACGTTTTGACCCAAACATTTTTAATATTCTAAAAGAGCAATATAAAAACAATTTAGAGAATATTAAACAAGACAACGAAAACACTTTTAAAGATGCCATTGAATTAGCAAATTCCAATAACAACCCGCGTACGTTTATATTCAATGACAAATTCCTAGAAAATATCGATCTAAAAAAAGCGGAAGACATTTACCATGACCGCTTTAAAAATGCTGCCGGTTTCACCTTTATTTTTGTTGGAAATATTCCGGAATCCGCTTTAGCACTAATTCAGAAATACATTGGAAACCTAAATTCTAATCCGGCTTTAAAAGAGAATTTTGTCGATCATAATATCGGGCCTGCAAAAGGAAAAACAGTTATTCATTTTAAACGCCCAATGGAAGTGGCCAAAACAACCGTTTATCTAAGCTTGGCAGGAAAAATGGAATACAGCAAGGAGAATTCAGTTGGAATGTATATTATTGGCGAATTGCTATCGAAACGTTTCCTGCAGACTATTCGTGAGGAAGAAGGCGGAAGTTATGGCGTTAATGTGGGTGGAAATTTAGAACCGATTCCATCGCCTCGCTTTGATCTTTCTTTGACTTTTGACAGCAATCCGGATAAGGAAGAAAAATTAATGCAGATTGTATGGAAAGAATTAAATGATTTAAAATCAAATCCGGTTAGTGCAAATGATCTGGAGGACATTAAAAAATCTTTGCTAAAACTCAGGGAGGAATCAACTAAAACCAATTCTTTCTGGAATAATACAGTTTACGAAAGCAGCTTAAATCAGACTCCTTTTTTACAGGATGACGAATATAAAAATTTAATTTCCAGAATTAACCAAAAAACTATTCAGCAATTAAGTAAGCACGTCTTGGATAGTTCTACAAGTGTCGAGGTAATTATGAGCCCTGATAACCAAACAGGAAAATAAGAACTTTAGACCTCATTTTTTTTATTTTAATTAGTCATTAAAGGTTGTCTTTCCCAGACAGCCTTTTTTGCTAATTTTAAAAGTTGAACATAACAATTACAAAAGAGTAAAATAGTAATGTAATTAATGCTTTTACAGACACTTAATCCCTAATGCATATTTTTTGTACCTTAGCTAAGCAAAGAATTCAAGAAATGAATTCACAGCTATATATACCGCTTTATGAGAGAATTTTTAAAACAAAATATCAAAAAACATATTTCACTTTCAGACAATGAAACTGATCAGTTTTGCAATTTATTTCATCAGAAGCTAATAAAGAAAAAAAGCTTTTTGCTGCAACAGGGAGAAATCTGTAAATTTGAAGGTTTTGTCACCAAAGGTCTTTTTCGGGTCTATTATAATGACAAAAACGGCTTTGATCAGATACTTTATTTCGCAGCAGAAAATTGGTGGATTACAGATATTGACAGTTTTACCAATGCATCTCCCTCACAGCTTTTCATACAAGCACTTGAAGATAGTGTGGTCCTTCTGATTTCAAAAGACGACAAGGAATTTGCTTATAAGAATTTGCCTCAAATAGAAAAACTTTTCAGGGTAATGACCCAAAAGACGCATGTTGCCCTGCAAAGAAGAATGATAAATAATTTGAGTAAACCTGCCGAGGAGCGCTATATGGAATTTATAGAAAAATATCCCCAATTAACCCAACGCCTATCCAATATACAAATAGCTGCCTATCTTGGAATTACTAACGTTTTTTTGAGTAATATCAGAAAAAAAATTGCCCATAAATAATAATTAAGCTGATCATTTATTAAAATAGTTTAATGTATTTGTGGTTCACTCATTATTAACTTTGTATCAAAGAACTAAAGATCAAAAAAGATGAAACTTATTTATATAATGGACCCGCTTTGCGGTTGGTGTTATGGAAACATAGTAAATACGCAAAAAATTTATAACAAATATAAAGATATACTTGACTTTGAACTCCTTCCTGCAGGTATGTGGACCGGTGCAAATACCCGGAGCCAGTCAAAAGCAATGGCGCAGTATTTTAAAAAACATGACCTGCAGGTAGAGCAAACTACTGGAACTGAATTTGGAGAAGATTATTTCATATTAATTGAAGATGAAAATATAGTTTTGGACAGTGAATTACCTTCAAGAGCAATTGTTGCCGTTAAAAAATTATGGCCTGAAAAAACTGTCTCATTTACTGCTGAAGTCCAAAAAGCAAGGTATCTGCACGGAAAAGATTTGAATTCAAATCAAACCTATTTACAAATTTGTGATGACCTAAAACTCGATATAGAACAATTTATTGAAGCCTTTCATTCCGATTTTATCAAAAAGGACACTCTGGAAACATTTGAACAGGCCCGGCAGTATGCTACTTCCTATCCAACCTTGTTGCTTGAAATAAAAAATAAAAAGTTTATTTTAGAACAAGGCTATGCAGGTTTTGAAACTATCGTTGAGAGAATTGAAAAACTGATTTATTAAACTAGTTTAAAGGTTTTATAGGTTTGATTGAACCACCTTTGTAGTATTAATTTTAAACAATATAAAAGATGAAAAAAGTAATTTCTGCCTTATTTTTAATAACATTAATCTCATTTAATATGGAAACACAAGCACAAAATTTCAAAATCATAGAAGCAAATAATCTGAAACTGGAAGTCTTCAACGCATCAGAAAACAGCTTTGGTGTAGCATCAGTAATTGTATCAGGAAAAACAGATGCTGTTTTAATTGATGCACAATTCACTCTTGCAGACGCGGAAAAAGTAGCAGAACTGCTTAAAAAATCAGGTAAAAAGCTTACTACGATCTACATTTCACATGCTGATCCCGATTACTATTTTGGATTGGAAATATTCAAAAAATATTTTCCAGATGTAGTTGCTTATGCTTCACCTGCATCAGTAGAAGCTATCAAGGCTACAGCACAAAAAAAATTAGACGTTTGGGGAGAACGATTGGGTAAAGCCATTACATCAAATGTTGTTTTGCCACAGGTTTTAAAAGGAAACAGCATCGAATTAGAAGGACAGCAACTAGAAATCATTGGTTTGGATGAATTCCCTAAAAAGACCTTTGTTTGGATTCCTTCTATCAAAGCGGTTATTGGCGGGATTAATGTCTTCGGAACTACTTTTAATCTTTGGATGGCTGATGCACAAACCCCAGAAGCTCGCAAAAGTTGGATTACGGTTTTAGATAAAATCTCGGCTTTGAAACCTGAAATTGTAATTCCTGCTCACGCCAATTCCAATTCTCCATTTGATATTACTACTGTAAATCATACCAAAAGTTATATTCAATTCTACGAAGAAGCGTTGAAAACCAACAAAACTTCTGAATCTTTGATCAAAGCGATTAAAACAAAATATCCAACACTTACTTTTGAGACAGCCCTACAAATAGGTGCAAAAGTTAACACAGGTGAAATGAAATGGTAAAACTAAGAATTCTGATAAACCTGGCATTACTTATTGTATTGTCAGGTTGTTCTTTAAACAAAAACAACATGACAAATCTCGAAATTGTAAAAAGCACTTATGAAGGCAAGACTTCAGAAGAAAATGGACAAAATCTGGCTAAGTATGTAGCTGAAGATATTTCCTGGACAGAAGCCAAAGGTTTTCCTTATGCAGGGACTTATATTGGTTTGGAAAACATAACTAAAAATGTTTTCAGCAGATTAGGAAGTGAATGGATTGATTACAAATTCACGCCTGAAGATTATGTTGCCAGTGACGATAAAGTTGTTGCTTTTGGTACCTATACAGGTACCTATAAAATAACAGGAAAACCTGTCGTGGCCAGAGTGGCGCATGTTTGGAAACTCAAAGACGGAAAAATCGTGAGTTTTGAACAGTTTGTAGACAGCCAAGTTGTAAATGATGTAATGAAATAAAACCAGCGTTTTTTTGTATATTTGTATTGGCTTAATTTAACAACCAAAACAATGCACGAAAATCTTTTATCTTATATCAATAGGCACTCCCCTACACCACTGACAAAGGATGAAGAAGCCTTAGTTATAGCAACTTTTCAACCCAAAAAGTTTAGGAAAAAGCAGTACTTTCTACAAGAAGGTGATGTGTGCAAATATGCAGGTTTCATTGTAAAAGGGGCAATGAGGCAATATCGGGTAGATGAAAAAGGAGCAGAACATATCGTACATCTGTTCATAGAAAACTATTGGGCAAACGACCGAGAGAGTTCCACTATGCTTACTGCTTCAAAATACAATATTGATGCTTGGGAAGATACAGAAATACTGGTTATAACAAGAGCCGAAATGCTGGATTTGATGAGTAAAATACCTGCAATGACAGAAATGATCCGTTTAATGGATGAAAGAAATGCCATTGCCAATCAACGCAGGCTAAATTCCACTCTTAGTAATACGGCAGAGAAACGGTATGAAGAATTTGCGACCAATCACCCACAGTTCATTCAACGCTTCCCGCAACATCTCATTGCTTCTTTTTTGGGTATAACCAAAGAGACACTGAGCAGAATTAGAAAACAAGCTTTGAAATAACTTTAAAATTTAATTTTTTATAAAACCGTTGATAAATATCAACGGTTTTTTTTATCATATCTCATTGTCAGAAGGCTTTATATTGATGCAACTTTGCCTTATCAGAATCAATAAAATTATAATAAAAAATAAAACAATGAGTTATTTATCAAAAATGTCAAAAACAGTTGTTTTCCACGAGGCTGGAAAACCGGAAGTATTAAAAGTTGAACAATTGGAAGTCCCGGCTCCAGGTCCGCAGGAAGTAAGGATTCAGGTTAAATCAATCGGAATCAACAGAGCTGATGCGATGTATCGTCAGGGAATGTATATTGAAAACCCTGTTTTCCCTGCTAAGCTAGGCTATGAAGCAGCAGGAATAATTGAAGCGGTAGGCACTGATGTCACTAATTTAACAGTAGGTGATGTTGTAAATGTCATTCCCGGATTTTCATTACATAATTATTCCTCTTACGCTGAATATATCCTTATGCCGTCTTATGCAGTACATAAATACCCAACCAACTTATCTTATGATCAGGCAGCATCTTTATGGACAAGTTACTCAACAATGTACGGAATGATAGTCCATTCAGGAAAATTAAAATCAGGAGAATTTGTGGTTATCAATGCAGCTTCAAGCAGTGCTGGTCTCGCGGCCATTCAAATAACAAATTATGTTGGGGGAATCTCTATCGCCTTAACCACTTCGCCAAAGAAAAAAGAGGCACTATTGAAAGCAGGTGCTTCCCATGTTATTGTAACATCAGAAGAAGATATAGCTGCCGAGGTTTTAAAAATTACAAACAATATTGGTGCGCATCTTATTTTAGACCCGGTTGTAGGGGCTAAATTCAGTAACCTTTTAAGCTCGGTTGCTGAAAACGGGAGAGTATTTGTATACGGTGCACTGAGTCACGAACCCGCCGTTTTTCCTGCGTTTGAGGTTATGCTCAAAACACCAACAATTAAAGGATATTCTGCAATTGAAGTTTTAGGCAATATGGAAGTGTTAATGCAGGCCATTGCTTTTATTGATAAAGGTGTCGCAGAAGGAAAGTTGAACCCGATTATTGACAAAATATTTAATCTGGATGAAATTGTTGTCGCTCACAACTATTTAGAGTCAAACCAGCAATTTGGAAAGATTGTAGTAAAAATATAGTTAGCTCGCTACAACTAAAGAATTGATTTTAACCTTCAGATAAACTATAAACCGTTGCCAATAGCAACGGTTTTTTATAATTCATTAGACAAGCCTTGCTTTTGATTCCTTTTATAAAAACTTAAAATTCACCTTCTTGCTTCTAAATATTGAAAATCTAAGATAACCATTACTCAGTTCTCTATACAATAATTTAAAGTAAATATCTTCCTTTTTAACATCACATCAAAATATTGATAAATATCAATGCTTTTTTTTATCAAATCTCATCGCTTCAAGACTTACCTATAATGCAATTTTACAGTATAATTTTTTGGTAAATAACATTAAAATTAAGCATTATGGAAGTTAAAAAATATCAGTATTATGCAGGAGGGATCTGGCGAGATGCAGAAAACGGAAGAACCTTTGATGATCTTGAACCCTATACTGGAAAAGTATTTGCGAAAGTTGCGGCAGGCGGTAAAAAAGAGATGCAGATTGCACTTACTGCAGCTGCAGAAGCATTTCCTGCCTGGGCTGCTACTACACCAGCACAAAGATCTGAACTATTATTCAAAGCAGCGGCAATTATCAAAAGACGACGCACGGAAATTGCTGAAATCCTGGCCAAAGAAACTGGAAGTACGATTTCATTTGCCACATTTCAGCAGGATCTTCTTGCTCAAAGTCTGGAAATGGGTGCAGGATGGGCATATGAAAATAAAGGAGAAGTATTGCAGAGCAATGTACCGGGTTCTTTTTCAATTGGTTTACGCAGGCCTCTAGGTGTTGTGGCAAGCTTTACTCCCTGGAACGGTGCCAGCATACTTTCCTGGAGAACCGTAATTTCTCCTTTAGTAGCCGGTAATACAGTTGTGGTAAAACCATCGGAATATGCGCCAATTTCTGCGGGCCTAATGATTGCCGAAATTGCGGAAGAAGCGGGATTTCCCCCTGGTGTAATTAACGTTGTAACACATGCACCGGGTGAAGCTGCAGAATTATCCGATGCCATATTTGAAGATTCCAATGTAAGGGTAATCAACTTAATTGGCGGAATAAAAACAGCAAAATACCTTGGAGAGCGTGCTGGGAAAACTTTAAAAAGGACGGTTTTTGAATTAGGAGGCTACAACCCTATGATTATATTGGATGATGTTAATGTAGATGATGTGGTTAAAGCAGCGACTTTTGGATCCTTCTTTCATCAGGGACAAATTTGCATGAATACCCGAAAAATCATCATACAAAGAAAAATCTATGATGAATTTCTTGAAAAATTTATTGCCAGAACCAATTCACTGCCTTTTGGCGACCCAGAGGATCCTAAAACCATAATCGGACCGCTTATCAACCAGGCTGCAGTTGAAACGGTAAACGAGCGTATTAAGGATGCCGTGAACAAGGGAGCTAAAATTCAGGCGGGTGGTTATAATAAAGGCCTGGTTTACCACCCTACTATCTTAACGGACGTACCTTATGATGCCATTGCATCAAATGAAGAAACATTTGGTCCTTTGGTAATTGTAGAGCCAGTGGATACAATCGAAGAGGCTCTGTCCATTGCCAATCGTACTTCTTACGGTTTGGTTTCCTCAATCTTTACCAATAACACTTATAAAGCTTTTGAACTGGCCCCTCAAATCCTCCATGGTGTGGTAAATGTTAATTCACCAACCGTAAACGAAGAAACACATGCACCGATGGGTGGTGTTAAAGATAGCGGATGGGGACGAACAGGCCCTCACAGTATAGAGGATTTTAGTGAGCTGGTATGGATAAACTCACGAAGCACCTCCAAGGAATATCCTTTTTAATGAATTAAATACTTCGTTAACAAAATAGCAGGATTGCTATTTTGTTAACGTTTTTTAAATTAATAATTATGAGCTTAACTATCGATACACATAATCATATGCTGCCCAATTTTTTCTTTGAGGCAACCAATGAAAAAGGAAAACCTGTTGGCGGTTCCAAACCACAGGAATGGACAACCGAAAAATCCCTGGCATTTATGGATCAAATGGGAATTGATATTGCCGTTACCTCCATCAGCACCCCGGGAATACAATTACAGGACAGGAATACTTCAAAGGAACTGGCAAGAAGATGTAATGATTTTGCAGCCTCGCTCATCAGGCAGCATCCTAAACGTTTTGGCGCCTTAGCCAGTGTTCCGATGCCCGATCTTGATGATGCAATTACCGAAATAAGATATGCACTGGATGTATTGAAATTAGACGGCGTGGTGCTTTTTACCAATTCACAGGGTATTTACCTTGGTGATAAACGGATGAAACCTTTGTTCCAGGAATTACAAAAACGAAAAGCAACGGTCTTTATCCATCCAAATCCTTCTCCGGACCCGATTGCCCATACACTTGGTATTACCGATAATCTTATTGATTTCCCCAGTGATACTACCAGGGCTATCGCCCAGATGCATTATGGGGGTACTTTTGCAGAAACTCCCGATGTAAAATATGTTTTATCACACGCAGGGGGAACTGCTCCTTACCTGGCCGGCAGATTTGCCATAGTGGACGAAATGGAAATAATGGGAGACAGTTCCCTTACCGGTACCTTCGCAGAAACCTTCCGCCGTTTATATTGGGATACCGCACTGGCGTGGACCGATCCTGTTATCAATCATCTCAGTGATATTGCAGGTTTGGATAAAGTGGTATTCGGAACTGATTTCCCTTATATACGCAGTGACCTGGCCTTAAAAGGGAAACAGAAAATAGAAAGCAACCCTAATTTGTCCGTAGCCGAAAAATTTCAGATTTTTAGTGGTAATGCGCTTAAATTATTCCCAAGACTTACCTCCCTTTATAAGCAGTAAAGACTGAATTGTAAATTAAAATTTGATTAAGAAACAATAAAATACTATGAAAGATCAGGAGAAAATAGCAATTGCAAAACAATATTTTATCAAAGCAGATCAAGGCAGTCCCGAAATCCTTGATTTATTTCATCAGGATATCGAATTATATTTTCCAAAATTCGGATTTGGGTATGGAAAAGACTCGTTTCTTGAAATGATAAAAGGGTTTGAAGGAAGTCTGGAATCGATACTGCACGATTATGATCAGTTGCATTTTATGCTATCGGGGGATTTCCTAATTGTAGAAGGAACCTCAAAAGGAACAATTGACGGAAAATCATGGGAAGGCGGAAAAACAGCAGGTGGCCGTTTTTGCAACGTATTCAGATTTCGGGACAATCTAATAGCTAGTGTACACGTTTATCTCGACCCGGACTATACAGGAGAAGATCAGGCACGATTCCGATGGGGCAAGAACAATAAATGGTAAACTTTAAACCGTTGACATTTATCAACAGTTTTATTTATCATATCGCATCGTTTTAGAACTCCTTTACAATGCAACTTTGCCTTATCAAATTAATTACAAATAAATATCAAAATTTAAACAATAATGGAAAATTCAAAAAACATCCCTGCAACTCAATTACTTCGCAATACTTTAGATAGATTTCTTGCCAAAGACATGAAAGGCTGGTCAGAACTTTGTGCTGATGACGTAGTAGCAGAATTCCCTTTTGCCCCTGAAGGATCTCAGGCAAGGTTCGAAGGTAAAGAAGCTCTTTACGCTTATTTGAAAGACTACCCTAATTATATAGATGTAAAATCGCTGCCAACTTTAAAAATCTACAGTACTGATGACGTGAATGTTGCCATTGCAGAATGGAGTGCCTCAGGTGTTGTAATAGGTAATGGCAATCCATACGAAATGAGCTATGCAACTTTTGTAACTTTCCGCGACGGTTTGGTTGTAAATTACCGTGAATACTGGAATCCACAAGCATTTCAAAAAGCAATGAGTGGTGGGAATTTTGCAGAATAACAATTCAGATTAAAAAAAACGTTGATAATTTTCAACGTTTTTTTTAATCTATTGCATTGCAGCAAGGTGAAAAATGCAGCCCCGCCTTATAGCCAAAGATACTTTGACAGATAATGTGCCAACGGACAATTTTACAGCAATGCTACTGAGGATCAAACCAAAGGAAGTCTCCCTTGTGAAAAAAATGCGGTATTTATTGATATCGTTTAACAAAAGTGACTTACAAATAGTCATTTAAAACAAAGAATATAAAATGAAAGTAATTGTATTTGGAGCCACCGGATTAGTGGGCAAACAAATTGTAAAAGAGAGTTTAAAACTTGGAAATGAAGTAACCGTTTATACCCGACAAACTGGATTCCCAATTAATGGTGTAAAAATCATTTCGGGAGAATTAGACGATGAAAGTAAAATTGCAGAAATCATTAAGGATTATGATGCAATAGCCTGTGCTATAGCCAATAGAGATCTTGAAGATCCAACACAGGTTCTAACACCATTTGTAAAATTAGTTACCAAGCACATTTCAAAAGAACAAAGATTCATTGTAGTGGCTGGTTCGGGTTTGACACTTTTAAATTTTAATACCTTAAGAAGAGACTTGCCAGGACAGCCGGCATTTTTGAAAAATCCACGAGCGGATCATTGGGATGCTTACACTTATCTTGGAGCTATAGATGTCAATTATTTAGTGGTGTGCCCAACAATGATTATTGAGGGCGATTCTGATGGTAATTATCTTTTTGAAGAAAAATATTTCCCCAAAAGCGAAAGCAAAGAGATCTTTGCAGGTAATGTGGGACATTATATTGCGAAAGAGCTTAATGAGCAAAGTTTTAAACAAACAAAAATTGGTCTTGTAAACAAGGGGTAATCATAATAACTTCTTTAAATAATTTAAAACCGTTGACATTTTTATATCAACGGTTTTTTCATGAATTAAATATTAAAAAATTAGGTATGACATTAACTTTTTAACTAGCAATCTTTTGATAATTGATCATAAATTTCACCCCACTCTGCCATAGCCTCCAGGACAGGTAGTATCATATCATGAAAGTGCTCCAGGGGGTGGCCCTCCGGCTGGCTTTGAATTATCTTCGGGCAGCGGGACAAACTCTTTATTATCTGTGGGAGGCAAAAGAATCCGCCCCTGTTTCCAGTCTTCCTTGGCTTGTTCGATCCGCTCTTTTCGGCTCGATACAAAGTTCCACCAGATGTAACGATCTCCTATATGCTCACCCCCCAACAACATTAAAGTGGTATTTCCCTTTGCAATGAGCAAAGTATCAGCACCCTTGGTAAACACCAATAACTGCCCTTCGTGATAGGTAACACCCTGAACTTCAACACTACCTTTAGCAATGTATGCACCTCTTTCGCTATGTTCCTTAGGCATTGCAAACGGGGTACCATGGTCAAGCACAACGTGCAGGTAAAACAATGGCGAACTGGTTTTAACGTGACTTGTTAATCCATAAGCGTCACCAGCTATCAAACGCATCCAAATACCCTTGTCGGTAAAAATCGGTAATTCTTCTGCCGTATAGTTTTTGAATGACGGATCTGCTTCCTCGTCTTTTTCAGGAAGCGCTACCCAGGTTTGAATCATTTCAAGCCCGCCACCAGCAAGTATTGCAGGGTCTTCAAAACGTTCGCTATGGGCTATGCCTTTCCCAGCAGTCATCCAGTTTACCTCTCCGGGCTTTATTAATTGCTCCACACCAAGGCTATCCCTGTGCGTTAGATTAACATTGCCCCCAAGTAAATAACTTACCGTTGATAGGCCAATGTGAGGGTGCGGCAATACATCTAAATTGGTGGTTGCCGGCACGCTAATGGGGCCACCATGGTCCATAAAGATGAAAGGCCCAAGCATTCTCTTTAATCGAAATGGAAGAATGCGTTTTACGGAAAATCCGGGGCTTATTATCGCCTGTCGGGAATCTATAACTGTCTCAATCATATTATATTTATTTAAAAATTAAAGTTACCACCAAAGACTTGCTTAAAATGATGATAAATGATAATTAAATCTGTTGATTTTCATCAACAGATTTAATGCAATTTTATTTTTTAATAAACTCACTATCCACCCTTATATTTACTTTATCTCCTATAAAAGAGGGAAGGAATTTGGGTCCGATGCCAAAATCAGAACGTTTTAAACTTCCTGTTAATTGAAAACCTGCAGATGTTATTTTGTTCAGTGGGTTTTCAGCCGTACCTCTAAACCATAAATCCATTGTTACAAGCTTTGTAATACCGTGGAGGGTTAGATTCCCTGCCAGCTTGTATTTATTTTTGCTGATTTTCTTTATGGAGGTGCTTTTGAAAGTCATTTTTGGATATTTTTCTACTTCAAAAAAGTTAGCAGACCTTAAATCATCGTCCCTCATTTCCACTTCTGTATTAATGCTTGCAACGTCTGTAGAAAGTTCAAAAACCGCATCACTAAAATCTGCCTTGCCAGTAGTGATGGTTACATCAAATTTCTTGAATAGCCCTGCTACATCAGATATGCCAAGGTGCGTAACGCTAAAAGTTAATTTTGAGTGATACGGATCTACCTTCCAAGTGTTTTGTGCAAAAAGCTGCGTGCTTAATAACGCAACTATTAAAATTGACAATAACTTTTTCATAATTAAATTCTTTGATTTTTGTGTATTGATTCTAAAAAATAATGCATCATCCAAGGAATGAATGCTCTATCTGCAATGTTAGTTGTTAATAGCCTCCAAAATATTTTAGTGGTGACCAAGCCGGAAGTATTGCTGGTAATTTTGGAGCCAGGTTACTGTAATTTCCTGTACCAAAAACTACTCTGCCATCAACAACTGTTAGCGTAGAAGAAATGGTTTTTATTTCATCTTCCGGTATTGTGAAATAGTCTTTATTTAACAATACAAAATCCGCCAGATTACCCGGAACGATTTTACCCATTTCATTTTCAGTTTGCTCAAACCAAGTTGGTCCATAAGTAAACAATTTAAGTGCTTCTTCTCTTGTTAAACGGTTGTCTTTTGCCAGTATTTCAGTTCCTGATACCGATTTCCCAGTAATCATCCAGCTGATACCAACCCACGGATTGTAGGTAGATGCCCTAAATGCGTCGGTGCTCATAGTAAGCGGTATGCCACTGTTTACAAGCTCTCTCAATCTGGGTGTATATAATGCTTTTTCAAGCCCATAAGTCTTAATAAATCCTTCACCGTGAAGTGCCATTTTCGTATCAAGCGAAATACCACCACCTAATTTTTTCACTCTGGCTATATTTTCAGGTGTAATTGTTTCTGCGTGTTCTATGCTCCAACGCAAACCGTCCAAAGGTGTCTTTTTATTGATATTTTCCAAGGCATCTAAAAATGGCGTAATATTTTCATTGTAACTGATGTGCATACGAAAAGGGATTCTTCTCTGTACAAGCTTGGTTATATCTTTTTCGATGTAATAACGCATCGTGTCCTTATCAATAATAATTGCTGGTCGGTCGAAATTTTCGTGGTCGTGCAGTTCCAACCTCAATACTTCGCCTGTACCTTGATACTCGTGCCCGTGTGCCATTGTGGGGTGCAGGTTCTCTCCCGGACTTACGGGCGATTTTTTTGTAATTGCATTAATCTCTGCATCTATCAAAGATGGACTTGTTACATCTCCAAATTGAAGGTCGATAAAAGGAAACCTTAGGTTCAACCTATTTTCACGAGCCAATATATCTATCTGGCTGTGCCCTTGTGGAAATCCAATCATACTGGCGGCATCTACGGCAGAAGTAACACCAAAGCGGTTCATATCGTTTATTGCATAAATGAGTGAATTCAATTGTTCTTCGTCATTAGCCTGTGGCACCATAACTTCAAATGAAACAAAAAAGAAAGTATTGCCTCGTATTACACCAGTATAATTGCCTTTTTTATCTTTTTCAAGCTCCGTTCCCGGCACGGACGGAAAACGGCTGGTTCCTATTCCAAATGCCTTCATAGCCAAATCGTTTAAATATGCCCTGTTGTATGCGTATTGCACGATCGCTGGTCTGTTCGGAACCGCTTTTTTAATCTCTTCTATCGTTGGAAATCGGTTTTCCTTGAACTGGTAGGGCGACCATCCACCAATTACTTTTATCCATTGCCCTTCAGGGGTTCTTGCTGCTTGCTCGGTCAGCATTTCCAATGCCCGCTTCAAGGTTGGCACACCATCCCACCTTACCGTATAGTTGTAACTTCTCTCATTCAGCACGTGGGTGTGGGCATCATTTATACCGGGTATGAGTCGCTTTCCGCCAGCATCTATTAATTTTGTATTGTTGTCTTTTAGAATGAGAATTTCAGCATCGGTTCCTACGGAATAAATCCTTCCTCTTTTAACCGCCAACGCAGAAGCTTCAGGCTGTGAAAGACTTCCCGTAATTATTTTGGCATTAAATACAATCATATCTGCACCTATAAAAGGTTGCGGTGACTGTGCTCTACTACTTGCAATAAACATAATAGCTATTAAAATACTTATTTTTTTCATAATTTAAATTTGTAGTTGTGATTAATAAAGTTCGAATTTAGATAGAATATTATCTGTTAATTCTATGGGTTACAAAAAGAATAGTACTTCTCTTTGCAATAGTATATCGTTTATTTAATATTATAAGGTAAGTTTGTTTATTGTTAAAATAGTAATGAAAATTATAAACTTATAAACTTATAAAAATGAGTAACCTATCAGATGATTTTGAAGAGTGCCAAAAAATACGCGTAGCATTGAATGATACACTTACTGTCATTGGTGGGAAATGGAAATTACCTTTAATAACCGTTTTGCTTAAGGACGGGAAAATGCAGTTTAATCAACTGTCTCGTTTATTAGGAATTTCTCCCCGTATATTATCTAAAGAATTGGCAGAACTTGAAATTAATATGCTAATAATCAGAGAAGCTAAAAATACTAAACCTATTACTGTTGAATATTCTATTACAAAGTATTGTGAATCGCTTGTAGATATAATATTAATGCTTAATGACTGGGGCAAAAAACATAAAGAGACGCTCAAGCAAGGGACTAAATGAGATAAAATAATACTCAATATATTCTGACGATATTGCAAGTACAGTTTTATCAATTCAATAACATCTTTAATGCTTCGGAAATTTTTCTCACACAATTCCTTTGACAAAATATCAATGGTTCGCCTTTAAGCTATAGAATTTGAAAATGAAATTAGGAAATAACCAAAAAATTAAACGAACTTAAAAAGAAAAGCAGTCGCTGATGTCCTGCAACTGCCATATCTTATTTGCTGCCTATGTTATCCGTAATTAGATGAACTTGTCCATCTTCTTAAATGCATTGCACAACTTCGTCTAATTCAAAACGGAATTTTGGATAAGCAGCTTGGTGCATCAGATCATTTGTATCAGCATAGCCTACCGTAACAGCAAACAACGGAGCATATCCTTCTTGTGATAATATCTGTTTATAGGCTTTTCTGTCAATCCCCTCCATTGGCGTAGTATCAAGCCCCATACTTATGCAGGCACTCAAAAAGTAGCCTAAAGAAAGATAAACCTGATTTTCCATCCACGCTTTTGTTGCCGCATCACCATTCGATTTTATCATTGTTTCATAAAAACCCGTCCGCCAAGCTTCGGGCAAAATGGAAATATTGCGTTTTTCGAAATGCCCAATATCTTCCATTACACTAAACACGACTAAAAGACCGGCATCGTTAATCGAATTTTCATTCGAATAAGATTGAGAAGCCAATTCTCTTTTTCTTGCTTCGTCCGTAACAAATGTAAACTTCCACGGTTGACTGTTAATTGAAGACGGACTTAACCGTATAATTTCTTTCAAATCCTCAATTTGCTCTTCTGAAATTTTTTTAGTCGGGTCGTACTTTTTGGTTGCGTATCTACGTTTCGCAAGATCTAAAAACCTCATAATTTTAAAATTTTGATTAAACTATACTTCTTATCATCATAAAACCAGACATAGCATTTTAAACTGTAATAACGCTCAAGAACGATAGTAAATTAAAAACCTATTCTTTATTAAGAAATACGTACAGTGATTTTATTTTTCCGTTTTCAAAAACAACAATGTCTGTACCTGTTGCCACCGGAGGAGCGCCCTCTGGACCAACACCCCACTCTAACTTGCCAATATTGTTATTAATGACAATTGGTTTTAACTGTATAATAGAGAAAACCGGAGGAAGACCATTTAATGTTTTACTTATTTTATGATTCACATCCTCATATCCTGTAAATTTTTCACCAACTTCAAATAAGTCAATATCTTTCGCATATACTCTTTCAATAGCACTAGCCCTAAGTGTTTCGTTACGTTGGTTCCAAATTTCGTTTAAATGCTGAACCAGTAATTGTTCTAATGTATTTTCCATTTTGTTTTATAATGATTTGGTTTAATAACCAATGGTAAATGGTTTGCCTACAAATTGCTGATTATTGATTTCATCAACCAATGCCATCGCATAATCTTCGAATGAAATATTGCTTGATCCGTTTTCGTCTGCAACCAGATTAGTAGTTCCTAATCTAAATTTACCTGTGCGTTCGCCAGCCTGAATCATTGCCGCAGGATTAAAATAGGTCCAATTTTCCAGTCCTGAAGTTTCATATAATTTCTGAACTTCGCCATGTGCAAAAATCGAAGGCTTATATTCTTCCGGGATATTTTTCATTATATCTTCAACATCCAACATTCTTACACCTGGTGCCACCTCATTATTGGTACCTCCGCCAACTGCAATAATTCTTGTTTGCGGTTGTTCCTTCAAGGCATTAATAAGGTTTTGATGCGCTTGTTTAAACTGCTCAGGCGTTAATCCTGCGTAAAGTGATATTGCAGATACAACAACATCTTTACCAGCTATGAGTGAAGGTAATTCTGTCCCGTTCAGCAAGTCGCCTTTAATTACTGTTAAATTTGGATGTTTTAATTCTAGCGCCTCTGGTTTACGTTGTACTGCCGTTACTTCGTACCCTTTATTTAAGGCTTCGTTTAAAATTCTTTGCCCAATATTACCCGTTGCTCCAATTAATAATACTTTCATAGATTTTTACTTTTATTTGATTTTTAATAATACAAAGTTATATTTGCACTATTATAAAAACAAGTACTAACCAAAAAGTAAGTGTGAAATGGCAAAGAGAAAAGAAAATTCAACCAATAGCTTGAACAATAATGTGCTTACTAAATGCCCTATGTCCTTTACCATCGAAATGATTGGAGGGAGATGGAAAACTATAATTCTATATCAACTTCGAAATGAGCCATTGAGATTTGGGCAACTAAGAAAAATATTGATATTAACTACAGAGAAAATGCTGGCTCAACAACTAAAACAGTTAGAACTTGATGGTTTGGTTGTCAGAGATGCAAAAGAAATTATTCCTCCACACGTAGAGTATTATTTGTCCGAAAAAGGTAAAACATTACTACCTGTATTGGAGGCTATGGCAGAGTGGGGTAAAGTTCATAATCAATTATCAAAAGAATGTTAGTTTAAAAAGTTATTACCGGATTATGATTGATAAAAAAAACCGTTGACAAATGTCAACGGTTTTTTTTATCATATCGCATCGTTTTAAGATATGCTTCTGTCGCAATTTTACATTATAAAACAAACAAATAGCTAATCTTCTAAAAACAACAAAAAATGAACAAGAATAAAATTATTTATTGGACTACAACTGGAATTATTACAGCCATGATGCTTTTCAGTGCATTCGGGTATTTTACCAACGCTGACATGAAAGCGGCATTTGTGCATCTAGGTTTCCCTGATTATTTCAGAATTGAACTTGGAGTCCTGAAAATTTTAGGGGCTTTGGCCTTAATCCTGCCAATAGTTTCGGCTAAAATTAAATCCTTTGCCTATTTCGGATTTGCCCTTACCTTTATTACTGCATTTATTGCACATACAGCCAGTGGTGACCCAATTTCTGTATCTTCTGCACCAATAATCTTTTTAGTGCTTTTGGGTATATCTCATTATTACGCAGATAAAATTTAAGTAATGAAATCATCACTAACAAAGAGTTTGCGCAAGCAATCATTTGTAAATATAAAGACGACCCACATTAGCAAAGCACATTCAAACATGGTCGATCAAAAAATAAATCCGACACCTATGAAAAAGGAAACCAATTTCTCAACAAAAGGAAATAAAACAGACCTTGGCCCCTTGGTTATTAATCGAATGTTACCCAATCGATTTGCAAAAAAAGTTGGTCCTTTTGTATTCATGGATTATGTAGCTCCTGCCATTAAAGAAACTATTACAAAAAAAGGCATGGGTGCACATCCGCACAGGGGCATTGCTACACTCACCTATATCCTTGAAGGCGAGGTGGAACATTTTGACAGTGCAGGCAATACGGGAAAAATATATTCGGGCGGTGCACAATGGATGAAAGCTGGTAATGGAATAATGCACGATGAAAATTTTAATTACGACTCTCAAACAAATAGTAAAATTATTCATGGCCTGCAGTTATGGATCAACCTGCCTGCAAAAAACAAAGCAGAAGATCCTGCACACATAGCCATACAGGCGGAAGAAATTCCTAAAAAAACATTGCTTCAGGATGCTGGCTGGATAAAAGCAATTGTAGGGGACTATGAAGAATTAAGCTCGAAAATCCCGAATTATTCCCAGCAGTTTCTCTATCATATACATTTGGAGGCTCACAAAAATTTTTCCATCAATTTGACTGATGATATCGAGGCTGCTGCTTTTCTGACTACCCAAAATGCAATACTAAACGATTCAGAATTTCAAGCGGGCGAGTTGGTAGAATTTGGCAGAAAAGCAGGAGAAATTGAAATAAAAAACGCTTCTAAAAAGTCTGTTGATATAATATTGCTTGGTGGAGAGCAATATACCGAACCTATGATATCGGAAGGTCCCTTTGTGATGAACAGTAAAAAGGAAATAATCCAGGCTTACAGGGATTTTTATGATGGTAAATATGGTAAAATTAAATTTACAATGTAAAATAATTAACTCTTAATAAAAAAACAGGAAATTTTTAGCATTCGCAGCAAGAAACAGCAGCGCCTCAATCAACAAAAAATTGTAAGCCACACCATAATAATCATAGTGTTGAAATTTTGGTTTTAAATGAGTATGAGATACTATTGTTTAACGTGGATAAAACAACAAAAACAGGAATGCCGCAATTGGCACTGGACTTTGCTAAAAAGATAGATGAAGGTGATCTGCTGATTATTTCTCTTGCAGAAAAAAATGGAGTCTACAGTACTGCTTTCAAAAATATTTATAATTGGATTTCGGTTATTCCCGGGCGAAAAGCATTTGGGGACAAACATGCTTTTGTTTTGGCTACTTTGCCAGAAAGAAGAGATGGGGCTGGTCCTTGGCAAAACAGGTATTCGAAACCTGGCATTACAGCTCAGTGGAATTCGCATTAAAAAAGATATATATGTTGGTATTATTAACATTACAGAGAGAGAGAGAGAGAGAGAGAGAGAGAGAGAGAGAGAGAATACTGCCCGAAAGTATTACCCATTCTCTTTAATTGCTTGCAGAAAAATTCTGGATTTTAAATACTCATAGAACTGTAATAGAAGAAACTTATTAAGAATATAAATACTTGAAACATTAAAAAAATGAAATTATTACAAGCAATTAAAATCGGTGATTTATCACTAAAGAATAGCATGGCAATGTCACCGATGACCCGTGCACGCGCCAAAAATGATGGAACAGTAAACGAATCAACCATTCTTTACTATACACAAAGGGCAAGTGCAGGACTTATCATTTCAGAAGGATTAAACATTTCTGAGCAGGCCATTGGAAGTCCTTACACTCCGGGTATTTACACAAAAGCTCAAATAGAAAGCTGGAAAAAGGTCACAGATGCTGTCCATAAAAACGGGGGTACAATTTTCGCACAGCTTTGGCATACCGGTCGTGTTAGTCATTCGGCAGATAAAAATGGCCAATTGCCTGTTGCCCCTTCAGCCCTGGCTATTGCAGGACAACAACATTTTTCTTCACAAGGTCCAAAAGATTATGAAGTTCCAAGAGCATTAGAGACTGCAGAAGTAAAACAAGTTATAATAGACTACAAAAATGCTGCCTTAAATGCAATTGAAGCAGGTTTTGACGGTGTAGAATTACATGCGGCGACAGGATATCTGCCAAACCAGTTCTTAGCGGAAAGTTCTAATATTCGTATAGATGAATACGGCGGTAACATTGAAAATCGCAGCCGCTTTATTTTGGAAGTTATGCAGGAACTAACAAAAGCTGTTGGAAAAGATAAAGTAGGCATTAAATTATCCCCAAGTATTCCTTATAATAGTATTATAGAAAGCGAACCAATAGCCGTTTATTCTTATGTGATAAACGAATTAAACAAGTTGCCTTTGGCTTATATACATTTAATGAATCCTCTATTTCTACCTGAAGAAGGTTTTGACCAATATCCTAAAGATGTAATGGGAACATTGGGTACCTTAACCAAACACTTATTAATTGCCAATGCCGGATATACCCGTGAATCAGGTGAAAAGGAATTGGAAAATGGTATCGCTAAAATGATTTCCTATGGGGTATCATTTATTGCTAATCCTGATTTACCAAAACGATTTGAACTCAACGAACCATTAAATGAACCCGATCGTGCCACATTTTACGGAGGCACTCAAAAAGGGTATACCGATTATCCAAGTTTATAACAATAAAAATTAATAAATGAAAATACTTCATATAATATCAAGCCCAAGAGCGCAAGCTTCCTTTACTATTCAATTAGGTGAAGCTATTATAAAAAAACTGGTCTCTAAAAATAATAACGCTTCTGTTGTGATTCGAAATCTTAATATAGACCCACTACCCTATATTCTTGACAGTACTATTGAATCTTTTAATACACAACCTGAAAACCGTTCTGCTGCGCAATTGGAAGCCGTCAAACTTTCCGACAGTACCCTTGGGGAACTAATTGAAGCTGATGTAATTGTTATTGGTGCGCCAATGTATAATTTTGGGATTCCGGCAGTCTTGAAAAGTTGGATTGATCATCTTGCCAGAGCTGGCGTCTCTTTTAGTTATACAGCTGATGGGCCAGTTGGTTTAATTCATGGAAAAAAAATATTTTTAGCTATCGGAACAGGCGGCGTTTACAGCGAAGGTGATTATAAAGCACTAGATTTTATTGAACCTTATCTAAAAACATCTTTGGGCTTTTTTGGAATGACCGACGTGACTGTATTTCGTGTCGAAGGGGTTTCTGTTTCATCTCTCAAAGAAAATGCAATGCAAATTGCTCTTGAAAAATTAAATGTTTTAGATTAATAAACGATCATGGTACTCAAAATTGAAAACTCATTATTTATATATACATATATATAAAGAGGATTAAGCTATGCTTATAGCTGGTGCTTTACAAAAAAGACAGCCGTTTAGAAATCATTTAGATCTATAACAAAGGTCAGAGATAAATCTCTGGCCTTTGTCATGTATTTATAACTCATTTGGCTGTTACTTCTTTTCGATATTCAATCCCCCAAATAGCAAGCTGTTCAATAACAACCTTAAATTTCTGCCCATATTCTGTAAGTTCATACTGAACAGTTAAAGGCTTAGTGTCTAAGACTGTCCTTTTTAAAAGCTGATTTAATTCCATATCCTTTAATTCTCGGCTAAGCATTTTACCCGACACTCCTTTAACCTCTCTCAAAATATCGGAATACCTTTTTTTATTAAAACAAAGTACAGCTATGATAGGAATCTTCCATTTTCCGTTAAGTACATCCATTGCATCATGAGCTCCCCTAATGACCTCTTTACAACCCTCATCTTCTATTTGATATTCATTCATATATCTGGTTGGTTACCTGATTGTAACCAATACTTTATGTTACTAATAGAACAAAAATAAAGTAATTTAATTTAGATTTGCTTTAAAAAATTAAAGTTAATGTTTAATTTATCACAAACATTATTGATTCCTTTTTTTAGCCAAAAACAAGAACTTAAAAAGTCCGTTCAATATTAATCAATTCAATATTATTGATTATCAAGTATAAATTATAATTAAAAAAGAGATGAAATTAATTTATGTAATAGAGAAAACTTGCCTCTGGTGCATTAAATTTGTTACTCTTAACAAACAATTGAGGACAAAAGCCATTTTAATAAACAGATTCCTTAAAAAGAATCATTCGCACTCAATTAAAAGCAGGTATATAAAAAAACTGTTTGTATCCAACAATACAGGAATCCCCAGCCATTCTCTTCTAACTGAAAAAAGATATTCTAATGTAGCTTTTACAACAAAGTCATGACTCATTGCATGAATCTAAAAATCAGATTGATGTTATTATTTTTTAAAGCAGTTCGTATAGTACCCAAACCTGAATAATCAAATAAAAAATTTAAATTCTAGAATTCTGTAACACCATTTTAATTTAATTATCAAATCAATGCACGAAAATCTTTTATCTTACATTAACCAATATGTTTCTTTGCCGCTTACAGACGAAGAAGAAGCACTGATTGTAGCGAACTTTCAATTCAAAAAATTGAGAAAAAAGCAATACTTCTTACAAGATGGCGATGTATGTAAATATGCTGGCTTTATTGTAAAAGGGGCAATGAGACAATATCGTGTTGACGACAAAGGAGTAGAACACATTGTGCATCTGTTCGTTGAGAACTATTGGGCAAACGACCGCGAAAGTGCCACTATGCTGACACCCTCAAAATACAATATCGATGCTTGGGAAGATACCGAACTCCTTATTATTACAAGAGCCGATATGATGGATTTGATGGAAAAAATACCTACACTTGTAGAAATGATGCGCCTAACGGATGAAAGAAATGCCATTGCCAACCAACAAAGATTAAACTTTACCCTTAATAATAGCGCTGAGAAACGCTACGAAGAATTTGCAGGCAACCATCCAGAATTCATCCAAAGATTTCCACAGCATCTTATCGCTTCTTATTTGGGCATAACCCGAGAAACCCTAAGCAGGATAAGAAAGCAGGCAACAAAATAGCATAGGACTTCTTTTTTTATAAAAACCGTTGACAAATGTCAACGGTTTTTTTTATCATATAGTATCGCTTTAAAGCTCCATAACGATGCAATTTTGCCTTATCAGAATTGATTAAAAAACAACTTTAAAAATGAAAAATTTAAAAATAATTGTATTAGTGGCATTAGCAGTGTTTGGTACAACAGTAACTGGACAAACAAAAAAACCAAAAACTTCAAACAAAGTACCCGCTACCGAGCTTCTTCGCAAGAGTTTAAACACCTTTCTAGCCAAAGATATGAAAGGATGGTCAGAACTTTGTGCCGAAGATGTTGTGGCTGAATTCCCTTTTGCCCCTGAAGGCATGCAGGCACGATTTGAAGGTCGTGAGGCTCTTTTTCAATATTTAAAAAACTATCCTAGTTATATTGATGTAAAATCGCTGCCAACATTGAAAATCTATCCTACCGACGATGCAAATGTTGCCATCGCGGAATGGAGTGCATCTGGAGTTGTAATAGGCAATGGTAATCCCTATGAGATGAAGTATGCTACTTTTGTAACTTTTCGCAATGGCCTTATTGTAAACTATCGTGAATACTGGAATCCACAAGCTTTTCAGAAAGCAATGACTGGTGGCAGTTTTGATAAAAAATAACTTCAGTTTAAAACAATATATAGTAACCATGTCAATAAAAATCATTGATAAAAGTCAATAATTTTTATTATCAAATCGCACCTCTTTTTAGGTTTCTTATTTCTCATTTTTACACTATTCAACTAAAAAAAAATATTATGAAAAATTCAAATAAAAGTACTGCTGATTATGATTTTATCATAGTAGGTGGTGGTTCAGCAGGAGCCGTTATGGCTTCTCGTTTGAGCGAAAATATCAGCAAAAAAATTTTATTAATAGAGGGAGGGAATGCTTATCCGGCCTGGGACTACCCGGATGCTATTTCAAGTGCTGATAATCCTGGTGGAGATGCAGCTCATAACTGGGGATTTCAATCAGAGCCTACTTCCTACGGGAATAAAATAGATCTTCCCAGAGGAAAAGTCCTGGGAGGAAGTTCTGCCATTAATGGTGCAGTTGCTTTGCGCGCACGTCCTGAGGATTTTAAGAAATGGAATCTTCAAGGATGGTCTTTCGAAGAAATGCTTCCCTATTTTAAAAAATTAGAAAAAAGTGATTCAGGAGATAAAGAACTCCATGGATTTGACGGGCCTTTGCCCGTTCGCCAGCTCCTTAGAAGCGATTTAACTTCAGTTCAAAGAGCATTTGTAGATTCAACAATTAATATAGGCTACAAGGCTGTTGAAGATTTTGATAGCGCCCAGGCGAATGGCGTTGGTCCTTACCGAATGAATGTGGTAAATGGTGTACGTGTAAATACCGGCATGGCATATCTTTCAAATGAGGTGCGTGAACGCAAAAATCTTACCATCTTATCACAATCTATAGCTGACAGGGTTTTGTTTAATGGAACAAAAGCAATCGGTATACTTTTAGCCAATGGAGAGGAATTTTTAGCAAATGAGATCATTCTTTCAGGAGGCACTTATGGAAGTGCAGCAGTATTGTTAAGATCGGGTATCGGGCCCAAAAGTCAATTGGAAAAGCTCGGTATACCTTTAATTGCAGAACTTCCTGTTGGGGAGAACGTAAAGGACCACCCTTTTCATTATGCCGCTTTCGCTTTGCACAAAGAAATGGTAGAAACTAAATCACCTCCTATTGCAGCTAAATTATGGACCTCAGCATTTGATTCATCAGAACTGGATATTCATATCACAGCTACCCATCTTTTTCCCGATGAATACAGCCCTACACAAATGGGGTTCGTTTTAGGTGTGGCAGTTACTACCCCGCTTTCAAAAGGAAAAGTTTGGATTGAAACCAAAGATCCAAATATAAATCCAAAGGTAGACCTGAATTTTCTTGATGATAAAGAAGATACCAGAAGAATGATCGAGGGTGCTAAGATAGCAAGACGCATTGCCGCGGCAGCACCTTTTTCTAAATTCATTCACTCGGAAATTGCACCAGGAATTACAGTGCAGACAGATCAGGAACTGGAAGTAGCCATCAAACAAAACATAGCCAGCTACGCCCACCCTACAAGCAGTGCACCAATGGGAGATCTAAATTCTAAAGAGGCAGTTGTTGATTTACAAGGCAGAGTACATCAGGTAGAATCACTAAGGGTAGTTGATGCTTCAATTTTCCCAGACATCATTTCGGCAGCTACCAATATAACGGTAATTGCTGTTGCAGAAAAAATAGCAGAAAAAATAGCTCAGCAAAATGGATAATAATCAATTGAATAAAACAGCTAACCTGACAAGAGTCAAAGGTTATAGTTTGGATACAGAAATAGCAGAGGCAATGTCAAATTTTGCCGATCAACATCCTCCCGGAGAATTTCCGCAAAAGGGCGACTGGCAAATATTAAGAGAAACTCTAAATGGATTTTATGCAAATTTAAGTCAAAACTTCCCATTCCATCCAGAGGTTAGCACCAAGGATTTTAACATCAAAACAAGTACGGGCAATGAGATTAAAGTGCGATGGTACATCCCTCCGGGAAAAGTAGCTTCCGGATCAGCAATTGTTTATGTACATGGCGGTGGCAGGGTCTCCGGATCATTGGAGTTGTACGATCGGATTGTTTCACATTTTGCATATCAATCAGATGTTCCATTTCTTTCTGTGGATTATCATCTTGCTCCGGAAGTACAGGGTGATGCACAGGCTGAAGAAGTTTTTAGTGCTTTAACCTGGCTAAAAAAACAAGCTGTTGCTCTGGAAATAGATGAAGACAGAATTGCTGTTATGGGCGACAGTGCAGGTGGTGGTATTGCAGCTGCAGTGGCTATTTTGGCACGTGACCGTAAAGTTCAGTTGTCACATCAAATCCTGATATATCCTATGTTAGACGATCGAATAATTACTCCTGATGAGCGATTATTACCTTTTGCAGTTTGGACCTATGATAACAACTATACAGGATGGACCGCATCGCTTGGTGAAGACCGAGGAAAAGATGGAGTTTCTGCTATAGCTTCGCCTGCACGTCTTACTGAATTTAAAGGTTTGCCACCGACTTTTATTTCTGTAGGTGATCTGGATATTTTTCGCAATGAGAATTTAGAATATGCCGGTAAATTAGCAAAAGCAGGTGTTCCAATTGAGTTTCACCTGCATCAGGGAGCTCCGCATGGTTTTGAATTTATAGCACCTGATGCTAATGTTTCCAAAAGAGCAATGGCTGACTATATCCGTATTATAAAGTCGGTTTAAAATGTAATTTTCTAATGAATGGAAAATGAATAAAAAATAAAATTATGACAACATCAATAAAAAGAGTGGCCCTGATCACAGGAGCATCTACAGGTATGGGCCGTGCATTTGCAATTCGTTTAGCTAAAGATGGAATTGCGATAGCCGTTAATTATATAGGAGATCCTGAACAAGCTGAGGCAGTAGTAAAGGAAATTAGGGAGGCAGGGGGTACTGCCGTTGGATTTGCGGCAGATGTTAGTAAAGTGGATGCTATTGTCCAACTTTTCAATGACGTTGTCAAAGAATTTGGAGGTATTGATATTGTAGTGGCTAATGCTGGTATAGGAATAATGGGAATCCCTATTATTGATGTTACCGAAGAAGACTTCGACCGTATTAATAGCGTAAATTATAAAGGAACCTTTTTTGTAATGCAACAAGCGGCCAAACATGTTCGCAATGGCGGCCGTATTATTCAGATATCCTCAACAAGTTCTCTTTATCCAGCTGCCGGCCTTGGTATTTATTCACCTAGTAAAGCTCCTGGTAAAGTAATTACTGAAATCTTAGCACAAGAACTTGGTTCTCGCCAAATATCTGTAAATAGTGTTTTTCCCGGACCAACTAAAACTCCATTAATGGAAAAAGAAGTATCAAAAGAAGAATTAGAACGCATCGGAACAACAATGAACTTAGGCAGAATGGGAGAACCGGAAGACATTGCCGGTGTAGTAGCATTCCTTGTTGGCCCTGAAGGCGGTTGGATAAACGGACAACAAATAATTGCCAATGGTGGTGGTAGAATTTAACTTTTAATAAAAAAATAATATGGAAATTGGAATAGACAGTTTTGCATCTGGCACAATTAAAAATGCCGTTGATGGAGCAGATATACTCGAAGATTTATTAACACGAATAGAACAGGCGGATCAGGCAGGTCTTTCCAGTTTTGGTATTGGAGAACACCATCGTGGAGAATTTTTTGATTCAGCACCAGCCGTAATTTTGGCGGCTGCAGCCGCTAGAACAAAACAAATTAGATTAACCAGTGCCGTAACTGTTTTGAGCGCTGCCGATCCAGTGCGGGTTTTTCAGGAATTTGCGACTCTTGATCTTATTTCTAGAGGAAGAACAGAATTAGTTGTAGGAAGGGGTTCGTTTACAGAATCATTTCCTTTATTCGGATTCAATCTTCAGGATTATGATGCCCTTTTCTTGGAAAAATTGGAATTGCTAATCCAAATTCAAAATAATGAAAAACTGACTTGGTCAGGAAAGTTCAGAGCTCCTTTAAACAATCAGCCTATATATCCAAGACCGTTTCAAGATACATTGCCTTTATGGATTGGTGTTGGCGGTACTCCTGCATCCTTTGTAAGAGCAGGTAGACTAGGATTGCCACTAATGATTGCCATTATTGGTGGTGAAACAAGACGATTTCGAGGATTAGTTGATATGTATCGAGAAGCGGGAAGAGAAGCAGGACACTCTCCGGAACAATTAAAAGTAGGCATTCATTCTTTAGGTTATGTTGCTAATGACAGACAAAAAGCTTTTGCTAATTATTATCCTGGCTACGCCGAAACGGTTACCCGAATAGGAAGAGAAAGAGGCTGGCCACCAATGACAGCGGGGCATTTTGAAGCCCAAGTGGGTAAAAATGGTGCTTTATTAGTCGGCGAACCAGAAGAGGTTGCAGATAAAATTATTCGATTTAGTGAAGATTTGGGAGGAGTTTCCAGATTTACTTTCCAGATGGATAATGCAGGTTTAACACATTCACAATTAATGGAATCTATTGAATTGATTGGAAGTAAAGTGATTCCATTAGTAAATAATTATAACAACTAAAAATGAAAAACAGATTAGAAAATAAGGTATGTATTATCACAGGAACTGGAGGTAGTATTGGACGTGCCGCGGCAATCCGTTTTGCGGCAGAAGGAGCTTTGGTGGTTGGTTGTGATTATAATAGCGATGCTGGTCAGAAAACATTAGATTTAATCTTGGCATCCGGAGGCAGTATGATTTCCCTTCACCCAGCCGATTTGACAAAGATAGAAGAGTGTAAAAAGTTAGTAGAACTTGCCATACAAACATACGGACGTATCGATGTACTTTTCAACAATGCTGCAATGGCGCACTTCAACTGGATTGAAGATATTAGTGAAGACGAATGGCATATGAACACCCGTGAAGAGGTTGATTTGGTATTTTTCTTGACTCAATCGGCGTGGCCATATTTAAAGAAAAGTCACGGCACAATTGTAAATACGGCTTCACTTTCGGGACACAGAACATTTAAAACGTTGGGTGCCCTTGCCCACGCAACCGCCAAGATGGGAATTATTGGTATGACAAAACAATTGGCTATGGAAGGTCGTGAACACGGAATGAGAGCCAATTCGATTTCGCCAGGTGTAATAGAAACTAACCAAACGCAGGAACAACTTAAAGATAAAGAATGGGCAGATTATATGATAGGAAAAACATTAGTTAGCCGTCTTGGTAAACCTGAAGAGGTTGCAAATACTGCCTTATTTCTGGCTTCAGATGAAAGTTCTTTCATAACAGGTGTTGATATTAAAGTTGATGGAGGAATGTCTATCTGGTAAAAAAACAAGTACAAAATAGTAAAAAAATGACAAACAATTCAGGTAAAATAGTCTTATTAACAGGTGGAAGCCGTGGACTTGGAAAACAGTCAGCCTTACAATTGGCAAAAAGTGGTTTTGATGTTATCATTACATTCCAATCCAGCAAAGAGTCCGCCCAAGAAGTAGTAAAAGAAATCAGATCCTTAGGCATGAAATCCTCAAGCCTGCAATTGGATTTAGAAAAAGTAGGGACTTTTGATGGATTTGTTTCCAGCTTAAAGGAAATTTTGGAAAAAGATTTTGGAAAAAATAAAATAGATGCATTAGTAAATAATGCCGGGACAGGGCATTATGCACCAATTGCAGAAACTACTGAAGAAGCGTTTGATGCAATGTCTTCCATTCATTTAAAAGCTCCATTTTTTCTTACTCAAAAATTACTTCACCTGATTAACGAAGGGGGAACTATTGTAAACACATCTTCTGGTTTAGCAAGATTTAGTTATCCAAATTACGCTGCGTATGCTATTATGAAAGCCGGTATTGATGCTTTAACCCGTTATCAGGCATTAGAATTTGGTCCTTTAAAAATCAGGGTCAATTCCATAGCCCCAGGAGCCATTGAAACAGATTTTGGCGGTGGAGCCGTTAGGGACAATAAAGCACTTAATGATATGATAGCTGGTAATACTGCACTAGGAAGAGTTGGTATACCTGATGATATTGGAAGCGTTGTTGCCTTTTTGTGTTCGGATGATTCCAAATGGATAAATGCACAAAGAATTGAAGTCTCCGGTGGGATTCACATCTAAGATCTAATATACGGCAAAGTCAGAAGTGTCTTTGCTGTATTTATAAATAATCAACACGGACTAAATTTCAGGTAGTAAAAGCATTTCTTATCAAATGGATTCCCTATTAACAAAGAATTACACAGGATATTTATTCCTTTTTAAATTTCAGTTTTATGATTAAGAATTATAAATATTTAAGCCCTTTTAAAATTTTAATTTCTTTTCACAAATTAATTGAAGGATTAGAACAAACAGCATTATCCGATATTGAGCATAAATCCAGTCATGCCAAGGGCATATTAAATCAAATACAGGATAAACCTGATTTTATTGCAGGTATTGATAATCTTGACCTAATTGAAAATAATCAGGAATTAATAAAAGATTTGCTAGATGACCTGTTCCCGGAAGCATTAACTCATAACGAAATAAAAGCAGCTACTCTGCCTTTTTACGATATTACATTTAATTACTCCGAGCGATTTAAAAAAATTTTAAACGATGCAGGAGTTTCTTTTGACTTCAGTATTAGAAATATGGATGAAGACCAGTTCTACATCATGAACTGTACGCTCATACTAAATGCCTACTACAACCAAAATATTGATTTTGGCCAGCCAATATTCTATGACATTCCTGATAAAAATGGTGTTCTGAAACATTATAAAATATTGTACAATGCTGACTTTTTAGAAATATATCCAACAGAAAACACCCGGTTTTTAACCCATACTGACATCGTAGAATTAATCGATAATTATGATAAAATCGATTTGTGGAAAAAAGCTTTCCCTTATAATTCATGGTTTTTAAAAGGTTTTGCCATACTGTCATTAGTAGATGTAACCATTGAAAATGCCGTTTCAAAACTAAAATCCAACTTACTGAAAACCGATGTGGAAAAATCAAAACTTAACGATAGTTTTGAGTCCCTTTTCAGATCAGTTTTTAAGGTTCCCGATTTAAGAATAGGTCTAACTTTCTATGATCAGGATGAAGCTTCTTTTATAAGACCTCCTTTCAATCAAGGTAATTTGAACAGCTTTTTGCTATTAGATGTTAAGTCCGAAAATTATGAAAATATACCTTACCGATGGCCTTTTGAGAGTTTAATAAAAAGTAACAAGCCTTTTGTAATTCCTGATGTTTTAGAATTTGCCAAAACAAAAGAAAATTATCAATTTGGAGAACATTTGCTGAGCCAGGACATTCAAAGTTTTGTAGTGGTACCTGTCATCAAAGACAATAAATTGTTGGGATTATTTGAATTGGCCTCTCCAACGATCAGGGCTCTAAATTCTGTTAATGCCACCAAGCTGGAAATGATCTTGCCTTATATATCAGAGACTATTGAGAAGAGTAATGCTGATATGGTAAATCAATTGGAGGCTATTATTCAAAATGAATATACTTCAATTCATCCCAGCGTTTATTGGAAATTCAAAAAAGAAGCCAAAAATTATTTCTATTCCAATACTCCCCTTAAAGATTATACTTTCAAAGAAATCATATTCAAAGAGGTTTATCCATTATATGGGCAAATAGATATTAAGAGTTCTTCGGAAAATAGAAATAATGCCATCGTAAGTGATTTGAAAAAACAGATCATTGAAATTATCAGGATAATTGAAATGGTGAACATTGATAAAAAAATGGGAGTTATCGACCAAAAAAAGTTTGAGCTGGAAAACTTTTTATTAGAACTGGACCAACCCCTTAAAAATAATTCTGAACAAAACATCCACTATTACATAGAAACTGAAATTCACTCTATCTTAAAAAGCGCTGAATCCAATCCAAAAACAAGAACACTTGTAAGTCAGTATCTCAAAAAATTGGATCCAAAAACAGAAATGTTCTATCAGACGCGAAAAGATCTTGATGATACTATAATGACTATCAACAAGCAGCTCACTAGCCTATTGGATGAGAAACAAACCAATGCACAAAATATTTTTCCTCATTATTATGAACGCTTTAAAACTGATGGTGTGGAACACAATCTATACATCGGAGCATCCATAGAACCAAATAAAGTTTTCGATACTATGTATTTGCACAACCTGAGGCTTTGGCAGCTGGAAACACTTTGCAAAATGGAATTAGAGCATCATAAAATAAAAAGAACCCTACCATATAATCTTGATGTAACCTCACTTATTTTAGTATTCTCCTCTCCTATTTCTGTTCGTTTCAGAATGGATGAAAAACGCTTTGATGTAGACGGAGCCTATAATGCAAGATACGAAGTAGTAAAAAAAAGAATTGACAAGGCATTGGTAAGAAATTCAGACGAGCGCATTACTGAAAAAGGAAAAATAACAATCGTTTATTCAAATTTTAACGAAGAAAAAGAATACATCAAGTATATCAAATTCTTACAGCATAAAGGTTTACTGGAAACTAATATAGAGAAATTAGATGTCGAAAATCTGCAAGGTGTCTCGGGTTTAAAAGCCCTTAGGGTTAAAATAAAACATAACGACAATATCCTATTGATCGAAGCTCAGGTATTTATAGAGGCACTTTTCAAAGAAAGATTAGACTCAAAATACTCCTATCATAATCTGGAACACACAAAAAATGTTGTTATGGGTATTGAAACCATTTGCAATGCCGAAAAAATAGATCAAACAAAAACAGATATACTCCTTTTGGCAGCCTGGTTTCATGATGCCGGTTACATACATGGAGTTGAAGATCATGAAAAAAACAGTATCAGGATTGCCTTGGATTTTCTATTGGAAAAAAACATCTCGGATAACATTCAGCAAAAAGTAAGTGATTTAATTTTGGCAACCACATTTAATCATACTCCTAAAAACCAACTTGAAAAAATAATTAAAGATGCTGACAATTCACACTTGTCCAGCCAAAATTATCCAGAATCATTAGTGCAGCTAAGAGCCGAATGGGAAAACACGACGGACAGGAAATATCTTGATACAGAATGGTATAACCTCAATATTGAATTTCTTAAAAAACATCAGTATTACACAAAATTTGCACAAAAAGAATGGCAAATTTTAAAGGAAGAAAACCTAAGTTTAATTGAAAAAAAACGGCTAAATCAATTGTAGTATGAAAGAAAGTGGACCTGAAAATGATCAGTTAGAAAAATCATTTTTAACAGAAAATGATAAAAAAATCAAACAACCAAAATTAGAAAAATCAGGTAAAGGTATTGATACTATGTTTCGTATTACACTTAGCAATCACAATAATTTAAGCCGTTTAGTAGACAATAAAGCTCATATCTTATTATCTGTAAATGCTATAATCATTTCTATCTCGCTTTCAAAGATTATTCCAAAACTGGACAATCCGATAAATGTAAATTTAGTCATACCAACATTAATTTTAATTGTCTCCAGTGTAGCTTCAATGGTATTTGCTATTCTGGCCACCAGGCCTAATGTCACAAAAGGCAGTTTTACAAAAAATGAAGTAAAGGAGAAAAAGGTAAATCTTTTGTTTTTTGGAAATTTTTATAAAATGCCTTACGAAGATTATAATTGGGCAATGAATGAATTAATCAAAGATAGTCAGTATATATACAATTCTATGATTAAAGATTTATATCATCTGGGAATAATCCTGGAAAAAAAATATCGATTATTGAGAATCACCTACAACATCTTTATGCTGGGAATTTTTATTTCTGTTCTGGCTTTTCTAATCGCTTTCAAATTTAGATAACAAAAAATAATTATGAGAATACACCCACTCCAATATCTTTTGATAGTAGCATTGCTAATAGAATCATGTGCTACTCTTAAACCACAATACAGTTCTTCCAATACTCAGCAGGAAATTTATCCAAATGACAAAAAATTAGTGCATACTTTTTTTCTTATTGGAGATGCAGGCAACGGTTTGGTAAGCGATAGTATACATCAATCAAATGCACTGGCAGAGAACTTAAAAACAGCCTCAAAAAATAGTACATTGCTTTTTTTGGGCGACAATATTTATCCGGCCGGACTGCCTGAAAAAGAAGACAATAAAGGAAATGAGGCCAAGAAAAAACTGCAGGAACAAATTGATATAACCTCTTCTTTTAAGGGAAAAACTATTTTTATTCCGGGTAATCATGATTGGTACAGCCAAGGTGTTCAGGGACTAAAAAGAGAGCAGGAGTTTGTAGAAAAACAACTGGGTAAAAAATCATTTCTGCCTAAAAACGGCTGCGCAGTAGAGACGGTAGATATAAGCGATGATATCGTGCTGATCATTGTCGACTCGCAGTGGTATATAACCAATTGGGATAAGGAGCCGACCATAAATGAAGATTGTGACATAAAAACAAGAGCTGCTTTTTTAGACGAATTTAGAAGTGAAATTAAAAAAGCAAGAGGAAAAACAACCTTTGTTGCCATTCATCATCCTATGTTCAGCAATGGCCCTCACGGCGGTCAGTACTCTTTTAAAAGTTATTTAAAACCATTTCCTGTTTTAGGAAGTGCAAAGAACTTAATACGGGAA
Organism: Flavobacterium pectinovorum; assembly: GCF_022802975.1. Taxonomy (GTDB): domain Bacteria; phylum Bacteroidota; class Bacteroidia; order Flavobacteriales; family Flavobacteriaceae; genus Flavobacterium; species Flavobacterium pectinovorum_B. The sequence continues at coordinate 477,641 of NZ_JAFEVZ010000001.1, read as the reverse complement.
ACCAGCGGTATTGCCAATGCCGATATACAGAATAAATTTTATAATGAATTAAAAAAGAATTTAGTCGCTGCAGCCCAACAGAACGATAAGGTGATTTTTATTTCAGGTCATGAACACAGTCTGCAGTATATTGTTCAGGATAATCTGCATCAAATCATCAGCGGCTCGGGTTCAAAAACCTCAGAAACCAGAAATAGAAAAGGAGGCAGGTTTTCTTATGGAGTAAATGGCTATTCGATCGTGGATGTTTTTGATGACGGATCTTCATTTGTACGCTTTATCAACAGTAATAACAGTACAGTGGTTTACCAGTCATGTGTTTTAGAACCTGATACCAAAAAACAGGACAGAACATTTGAATCTAATTTCCCTTCCCAGGTCAGCAGCTGTATATATGATAAAAAAGCAACTGATAAATCCAGCTTTTATAAATTTTTGTGGGGAGAAAAATACAGAGATCTTTACAGCATTCCGGTAACTGTAAAAACAGCAGATCTTGATACGCTTCTGGGCGGACTGACACCGGTTAGAAAAGGCGGCGGAAATCAGTCTAAAACACTGCGGTTAAAAACCAAAGACGGAAGGCAGTATGTGATACGGGCAATGAAAAAAAATGCCAGCCAATTCATTCAGTCCAGTTTTTTCAAAGATCAATATGTAGAGGGTAAATTTAAAAACACAGCCTCAGAAAGTTTTATAATGGATGTTTTTACAGGTTCTTATCCTTATGCTCCATTAGTAATACCCGCACTTTCTGAGGCAATAGGAGTTCACCATCTAAATCCAAAATTGTATTACATACCTAAACAAAAAGCATTAGGCGATTTTAATGACGAATTTGGAGATGAATTATACATTTTGGAAGAGCAGGCTTCAGAGGGTAATATCGAGCTTACAGATTCTAATTTCACCGGTAATGTAATTAGTACGGCAGACCTTTTATTAGAACTACATTCAGATGAAAGTAAAACAGTAGACGAAGCGGCTTATATCAGGGCACGATTATTTGATATGCTCATTAATGACTGGGACAGGCATCAGGACCAATGGAGATGGCTGGAGTTTAATGAAAACGGGAAAACCGTTTTCAGGCCATTGCCCAGAGACCGCGATCAGGCTTTTTCTAAAATGTCAGATGGCTTTATTTTAGGGGCTGCCGTAAAATTAATACCGCCGGCAAAACTACTGCGAAAATACAGTGAAGACTTAAAAGATGTCAGAGGTTTTAATATAGAGCCCTATCCGCTTGACATGGCCTTTATAAAGGCGGCAGATAAAACTATCTGGGACAAACAGGTCCGTTTAATACAAAATAATCTGACCAGTGAGGTAATCGAAAATGCTTTTCAAAACATTCCAAAAGAAGTCAATGATCTAACTACTGCATCTATAAAGCAGCTGCTTTTGGCAAGAAAAGATAACCTGCAGAAAATAGCAGACCGGTATTTTAAATTAGTAAACAAGTATGCTGTTATAACTGCAACCAACAAAGATGATTTCATCACAATAGAATGCGGAGATAGTACCATTGTATCTGTATTCAGAAAAAAGAAAAATGACGTTAGAGAGCTGTCCTTTCGTAAAATTTACGATCCTAAACTCACTAAAGAACTCTGGATTTACGGACTTGACGATAAAGACAATTTTGAAGTTACCGGTAAGAGCAAAAAAATAAAAATTCGTCTTATAGGCGGGCAGAACAATGATGAGTTTATCGTGGAGAATGGCAAAAATATATACATCTACGATTATAAAACGAAAAAGAATACGATTGAAAACGTAGAGAATGCTAGTGTAAAATACAGAGATGACTATAATGTAAATACATATGATTATAAGAAATTAAAACTCAATACCAATCAAATTATTCCACTTCTAGGTGCAAATCCGGATGATGGATTAAAAATTGGGCTGAATGATATTTATACGGGCTATGGTTTTGAACGAAATCCTTTTACGGCAAGACACCAGTTTAAGGGAGCTTATTATTTTGCAACCAATGGATTTGAGCTGGGTTATAAAGGAGAATTTGCTAATGTAATTGGAAAATTTAACCTTGTAATTGAGTCTGATTTTCAAAGTGCCAATTTCAGCCAGAACTTTTTTGGATATGGTAATGAGACTCAAAACAATGACGATATTTATGGCCTAGACTACAATCGCGTAAAAGTACGGAAATTTGGTTTTGCACCGTCACTGGTATGGAGAGCAAATGGCGGTGGCGATCTCGCATTTGGCTTATCCTATAAATCAGTAGAAGTAGATGATACAAAGGGCAGATTTATTGATAACAACAGCGAATTACCCAATACAATTTTTCAAAAAAATCAGTTTGCAGGAATCAATTCAAAATATCAATTTGAAAATTACGACAATAAAGCCTTTCCCACTATAGGAATGAAAACAGCTTTAGAAGTTGGTTTTATCTCAAGTCTTGAAAATAGCAAAAGAAATTTCGTCTATATAATTCCCGAAGTGAGCTTTAATCATAAACTGGATTCCTCGGGAAAATTAGTACTGGCTACGCAAATAAAAAGCCACATTATTTTCAATGATAATTTTGAATTTTATCAGGCCGCTTCCATTGGTGGTAATAACGGCTTGCGAGGGTTTAGAAACGAACGTTTTACAGGACAGCAATCCTTATTTCACAATACTGACATAAGGTATACATTCAGCAGTATGAAAACAACACTTATCCCAATACGATTAGGTATTTATGGGGGTTTTGATTATGGAAGGATTTGGATAAAAGAAGATAATTCTAATAAATGGAACAATTCTTACGGCGGTGGGTTTTTTATCAATGGAGTAGAATTACTCACAGCAAATCTTGGCGTGTTTAATTCTATAGATGGCCTAAGGGTCGCTTTTGCCTTAGGTTTTCAATTTTAAAACCTAATAAATACTTACCATATTCTATCATAGATGTAAAAGGAAGTTGATTTCTCTCAATCATTTAATTAATAAAATAAAAACAATGCACAATACTATAATTCCTTCAGAAATTTCCTGGCTTTCTTTCAACAGCTGCATTTTAGATGAAGCTGCTGACAAGAATAATCAACTGTATGAGCGCATTAAATTCTTAGCCATTCATTCTTCCAATTTAGATGAGTTTTTCAGGGTAAAAGTCAATAAATTACTGGGAGACTCACAAAAAAACGGCAGACTATTGCACCAAATTTTATCAGAAGTTAAGCAGCAACAAAATAAATTCGGGATGATTTGGAAGGATACTATATTACCTGAATTAGCAGAGAATAAAATAGTTTTTTATGAAAATCAGGAAATTATAAACGAGCATTTAACGCAAATCGAATATTATTTTAAGAGTATTATATTGTCCTATATTCAGGTCATTTATATTTCACAAAACAATCCAAAACCTTATTTCCTGGATAACAGAGGATTGTATTTGCTGGTAAAACTAAAAGATACCAATGAAAGGTTTAATTATGCTTACCTGAATATTCCTTCGGACAAAATCGAACGTTATCAACTTTTAAACAGTTTAGAAGATACCCACTATATTATTTCTATTGACACCATTATCAAGAAATGTCTCTCCTTTATATTTCCCTTAGAACAAGTTGTCAGCTGCAATGCTATAAAATTAAATCGGGACGAAAACTATAGAATTGAAGATGAAACTTCGGGGGATTTAATTGCGAAAATTAAAGCGAAAATTGAGCAGAGAAAATCTGGCTCCTCGACACGGTTTCTCTACGATTTTAATATGGATCATGAAACTGTTTTAGTTTGTAAAAAAGCATTTGGGCTTCGGGAAAATGAGATGGTTGAAGGAGGCAGCCATCATAATCTCTTTGATTTGTTTAAATTTCCAAATCCGGTAAAACCAAAACTTCAAGATCAAAGTTACCCTGCTTTAAAGCATCTGGCTTTTGAGAATAACACCTCGATTTTTGAAACCATTGACAAGCAGAGCCAATTAATTCATTTTCCATACCAATCCTATTATTATGTACTGCAATTCTTTAATCAGGCTGCAATTCATAAAAATGTTACCGAAATAAAAATTACCCTATATCGTATCTCCTCACAATCATTGATAGCCAATGCACTGATAAGTGCTGCAAAAAACGGAAAAAAAGTGACCGTTTTTGTAGAAGTAAAAGCCAGATTTGATGAAAACAACAACTTGTTCTGGTCCAAAGAGATGAAAAAAGCAGGCATTAAAATTATTTACAGTATGCCTAATTTAAAAGTTCATGCCAAAGTGGCGATGGTTACAATGAAAAACAAAGATGGCAAAAATAAGTTTTACAGTTACTTATCGACTGGTAATTTTAATGAAACCACTGCCAGTATTTATTCTGATTTTGGTTTTTTTACTTCTGAAAAAAAATACACAACCGATTTAAAAAAAGTATTCCTGTTTTTAAAAACCAAGGAAAAAGCAAAAATGGTAAAAACCCTTTTGGTAGCTGGTTTTAACATGAAAGACGGCATTATTGATCTGATTGAAAATGAAATAAAAAACAAGAAGGCAGGAAAAGCAGCGTCAATACTACTAAAAGTAAATGGAATTGATGAAAAAATAATTATCGCTAAACTTATAGAAGCGAGCCAGGCTGGCGTTGAGATAACACTATTAGTACGTGGAATATGTACGCTGTTGCCTGGAATTAAAGATCAAACCGAAAACATAAAAATCTATCGTATTGTAGATATGTTTTTAGAGCATGGCAGAATTTACAGCTTTGCAAATGATGGAAAAGAAAAAATCTATTTATCATCTGCTGACATGTTGGACAGAAACTTAAACAGAAGAATTGAAGTCGGTTTTCCATTAAAAGAAGAAGAACATATAAAACAGATAAAAACAATACTTAAACTTCAGTTAGAGGATAATTCAAAAAAAAGAACAATAAATGACCAAGGATTTAATGATCCTATTCATATAGACAAAAACAACATTAGACGCTCTCAATCGGAAATTTACCACTGGATTGCACAAAACAACAAAAGTATAGTCTAAACTTCAAGAAATCATCTGCTGGTTTTCTTGAATGTAAAAATTGAGTGCTTGCTAATTCCAGATTTTTCAAATAAAAAAATAATTATAAACCAAAATAATGATCGCCTTACTACTTTATCCGATTTCATTAATCCCATTAAGAATTTTATATATTTTCTCAGATCTATGCGCTTACCTTCTTTATACTTTATTTAAATATCGTCGTAAAGTAGTGGCTGAGAATATTGCTAATTCATTTCCTATCCTAAGTACCTTTGAAAAAAAGGATATTGAAAAAAAATTCTACAAAAATTTCTGTGATAATTTTATTGAAACGATAAAACTGCTTTCAATGTCCCCAAAAAAACTGCAATCCCATATAACAGCAGATTACTCTGAGCTGAAGAAGGTCTTGGAAAAAAATCAAAATTGTCACATTTATCTTGGTCACCAATTCAATTGGGAGTGGGCAAATGCACATATTGCTTCTGCTTTTAAAAATGAAAATATAGTAGTGGCTTATAAACCTTTGAAAAATGCAATGGCCAATGATTTAATGCTGACAATCAGAAATCGTTTTGGATCAAAAATGGTATCTTCAAAAAATATGAGAAGAGATTTAAAAGCCTTTTCAGACAAACGCCATGTATTGATTTTAGTTGCAGATCAGAGCCCCAAGATTCCCGAAAAAAGTTATTGGACTTCGTTTTTATCGCAAAGAACCGCTTTCTTGAGCGGCACAGAACTCAACACCGCACATGATAGGACAACAAGTCTTTTTGCAAAGATAGTTTCTACGCAAAGAGGCCATTATAAATTTGTTCTCGAACCGCTTTTTGATTTTTCAAAAACATATGATACCGGCATTATTACAAAAGTTTTTGCAGAAAAACTCGAAAATGCCATTGTTTTAAATCCTGAAAATTATCTCTGGAGTCATAAACGCTGGAAACACATTTACAAAAATGAATATAAAAAAAGATGGCTGAATAAATCCGTTAAAGCACAAATAAATATTTAAAACATCTCCTAATCCATAATTGACAAGTGGGCAATTTAATTACAAAAGCAAAGCCATCATGAGAGAATCTCTAAAAAAATATATCGAGAGTCATATTAATTCTTCCTCAGCAGAAATTGATTCATTCTGTAATTTATTTCAATTGAAAGAAGTTAAGAAAAAATGCTGTTTATTAAAAAAAGGTGAAATCTGTAAATTTGAAGGTTTTGTAGTTAAAGGAATTTTCAGAATCTACCATATTGATAATAAAGGGGCTGAACAGATTCTTTATTTTGCATTGGAAAACTGGTGGATCACCGATATTGACAGCTTTACTAATGAGAAACCATCCGAGTTTTATATTCAAGCCCTTGAGGATAGTGTGGTGCTAATAATATCAAAAACAGATAAGGAATTCGCTTATCAAAGCATCGCTCAGATTGAAAAGTTATTTAGGATAATGACACAGAAAACCCTGGTTGCGCTGCAAAGAAGAATGATCGATAATTTAAGTAAAACAGCTCATCAGCGCTATATTGATTTTACTGAAAAATTTCCAATACATTACAGGCTTTCCAATCTTCACATTGCTTCATATCTTGGTATTACCCGAGAATTTCTAAGTAAAATAAGAAGTAAAATTGCTATTGAGAAATAAATGGAATGTTATAATAATTTTAGTCCACACCAGGCTTTACATGTCCATTTTTCATAACCGTGGAACAAGCTTCTTTTTTAACTATATCGAAGTATTGGCAGTGCATCCAATGCCTCTACTCTATTTCCTCGAACCCTAGCATTTACTATAATTCCTTGCTTTTAAGTTTTTTTTGCATTGTGAACTTCCAAAAGTCTGTTTCATTGAAAATCTCCAATTATAATCAATTGCATTGGCATTTGTAAAAGTCTATGAAAGAAAAGGAATATACCTAATTTAGTTCAAGTATATTCCTGATCAGAAACTGATATCGTAATCTATATCATACAATGCATCTGTTATTTGTATACTTTAGATTCCTCCGGTTAGAGATATCATAAATTCACCTGCTTTTTTAATTGCATCCCTGCCTTCAGGTAGCATTGAATGCCATAAAGGGAAATTATGAATCATTTTCGGCCACACTTCGAGTCTTACATGGACACCTGCCATAACAGCGTTGTGCGTAAACGTTAATGATTCGCTGAGCATTACTTCGGCTTCTCCAACTATTATATACATCGGAGGAAGACCATGAGGATCTGCATAAATAGGAGAAGCTAATGGAAGTTTTGCGTTAGAACCACCTAAATAAGCTGCTGCTTGTGTCTGAATACCCAAAAGGCTAACCACAGGATCAATACCTTCCCTAGTAGTATAAGTTTCACCACTCTGACTTAAATCAATCCATGGAGAGATTGGTATCCCTCCTGCAGGCAAAGGTACATTCCGGTCACGTGCAAAAAACATTAAATTGATAGTAGCATTTCCACCTGCAGAATCACCAGCAATTATTATTTTTTTAGGATCATAACCCTGGTCTAACAGCCACAAATATCCATCAAAAATATCTTCTAGAGGCTGTGGAAAAGGATACTCCGGTGCTAAACGGTAATCTATGGCAAACGTTTTCATTTTACCAGCTCTTCCAAGTTCACTTATCTCACCACGATGTGTTTCCGGACTTCCAAAGAGAAAAGCTCCTCCATGAATATAATATAAAACATGAGTATCGCGGGCTTCTGGTGAGATTGTCCATTCTCCTTTTATATCTCCTACAGCAACTGTTTCATATTTGATATCGTCCGCTACTGGTAATGTAGCGTACATTTTATTAGCCTGAATACGCAATTCAGGGATTGATGCATCAAAATCAAGATAAGTTTTGAAATAATTTCGAGCAATTTTAAGTTCCTTATACATGCTTTTATAATTAAATTTATAATAGCACAAAGTTCTGAAGGAAAAGGAGCTATATGTTAGGACATAATGGTCGACTATTGGTACTTTTTGTTCCAAACATGGAAACAGCTTTTATTTGTTTAGATATTTTTTAAACATCGATTTACGGTATTCGGTCGGAGAAAGTCCTTCTTGCTTTTTAAACTGACGAGAAAAATAGGAAAAATCCTTGAAACCAAGTTGTTCACTAATGTCCCCTACAGGAAGGTTACAGTAAACCAACATCCGTTTTGCTTCTGTCAATCCACGATCGCGAACCATAACACCTGCAGTTTTACCTGTTAAATTTTTAACGATCTTATTGAGATAGTTGGCAGAAATGTTTAGTTTGTCTGCATAAAATGCCAGATCTGCTTCTTCAGTATAATATTGCTCTATTAACTTTTTGAACTTTTTGTGAATTTGTACATGGAATGAATCCGATATATCTGTATGTGCTTTACTCATTAACCTCTGAATTCGATTAAGTAAAACTAGTAGCAATCCATTAATTATTAATGGTACTTTTACTTCTCTGTTTAACTCTTCAGTAATTGGATCAACAATCGCTCTGAGTTCATCTTTAGCATTTTCATCTAAACATAAGTATGGTTTGGTAAAACTTTCTTCCAAAAATGTAAGTTCAAAAATGGACTCTTGTGTCTGATGTGTCAGCAGAAATTGCTCTGTGAAGGAGATACTATATCCTTTGACCTTTTCCGGTGAACTTAATAAATGAATTTGCCCCGGTGAAGTTATAAGTAGGGTACCTGTTTCAATATGGATATCGTGATAATCTATAGTGTGAGTAAATGTCCCCTCAGTCACCCAGATTAATTCGTAAAAATCGTGTTTGTGCGGCCATTTTAAATCTTTAGGCCATGATAGATTTTCAAATCGTTCTAATTTAAATAAGTTTTCAATTTTTTTATCTGAAGAAAAATCCTCAATCCTATATGTTGGAATCATATCATGTTATAAAATTGTAAAACAAAGATAATCAATTTGAGTTATAGCACTTACAATATTATGTAATCGAAAATGAATTAAAATAGTTCTAAAAAATAACTTCTAAAGACTTCTAAATCTATCTCAACTATATTATTTTTTTTCTTTAAACCTTCTAAGCTGTTTATGGTCAACGTCAGTCCCATAAAGTAATATTTATTTAGTAAAATTAAAAGTATGGGATTCTCAGGCTCTTTTTATTTTAGACTTTAGGATAGTCGTAAAAAAAAGATGAATTAGTTCACATTTTTTGTAATATTTTATACACAAATTTGAAAATTATTTAAACCCAAATTTTTAATTATGAAAATGAAATCTACATTCTCGGTGTTCCTACTAACACTGATGTTCGGTTTTGCAAGCTGCAATAACGAAGAGACTGCTACCCAAAACGATCAAAGCAGTACAGTACAAACCACTACCGGACTTACGGCCAAAGTAGGCAATTGTGACCAAGTTCCCGGCTGGGCATCGCAAAACGGAGGAACCACAGGAGGCGGCAATGCCGCTGAAACCGCGGTTAGCACTTATGCACAGTTAAAGGCCGCAGTTGAGAGCAAAACTGTAAAAGTGATTAAAGTTACAGGTACTATCAGTATTACAACAAGATTAAGTCTAAAAGATCAGACTGGTAAGACAATTTACGGTACCAGCGGTGCTAAATTGGTATCTACCGATCAAACTAAAGCAAACTCAGGCATTATAAGTATTGCAAGATGCCAGAATCTTATCATCAGAAACCTGATTTTTGAAGGACCGGGAGCTTATGATGTGGATGGCTGGGATAGTGCCGTTATTGACAGCAGCCAGAACGTCTGGGTAGACCACTGTGAATTTAGAGATGGAGTCGACGGAAATTTAGACATCAAAAACCAATCTAATTATATTACGATCTCTTATACCAAATTCAACTACCTCAAAGCTCCAAGAGCTGGTGGTTCAGGAGGATCGGATGATCATAGATTCTCTAATTTAATAGGATCTGGTGACAATCGTCCACAAGATCGTGGAACATATAAAGTTACCTTTGCTCGCTGCTGGTGGGCTAGCGGCTGTAAAGCCAGAATGCCAAGAGTTCGATACGGTCAGGTGCATATCATCAATAGTTATTTTAACAGTTCAGCTAGTGCTCAGTGCATTATGGCTGGTCAAGAATCCAGTATTCGTGTAGAAAATAATGTATTTGAAAATGTTAACACACCAATTGATTTAATGGCAGGATATACCGCCGTAACGGCAGTAGGAAATATTTTTACCAACACTACCGGAAATACAGCAGGAAGTAATACCGCATTTACCCCTCCTTATTCGATAGTAACTTTGGATGCATCGGTAGTAAAGGCAGATATTTCTGCTGGAGCAGGAGCTACTTTTTCGGGAAATATTTGTGGTTCGTTTTAATAAGCAATATCTCTAAAAATAGAGCTGCCTTCTCATGGCAGCTCTATTACACTAAAGATAAACACTTTAGTCATGAAAAAATGAAACTTCAATATCAAAAAACAATAAACCTACTACTCCCCTATTTTCTATCAAATACTATTTCTTAACTTCAGTAAAGTCTTAAATTTATACTATTGTTACATTTTATCACTACTTATTTTTTATTAACAAAAAATTAGCATTAATATATGTATATACAAATATAGTATAGAGTATATTTGTATATACAAATTATAAACTTACTGCCATGACAATTGAAGAGGTTATAAAAAGTACAGTTATGATAAATAATGAGAAAAAAGTTATTCTGAATATTATGTACACACAAAATTTGATTCAGGATCATTTCAACGAGTCCATAAAACCATATGCTCTATCGGAAGAGCAATATAACGTATTGCGTATATTGAGAGGCCAAAAAGCAAATCCTGCCAATATGCGTGTGATACAGGAACGTATGCTAGCAAAAACAAGCAATACGACAAGATTAGTAGATAAACTATTATTAAAAAATCTTGTTACAAGAAATGTTTGTTTAGGTAACCGAAGAAAAATAGAAGTAGCAATAACACAAAAAGGATTGGATCTGTTAAAAGAATTAGATCCAAAAATACATGAACACGAACGTTATTTTGCAAAAAACATAAGTTCTGAAGAATTAGAAATATTAAACACATTACTGGAAAAATACCGAACCTAACAAAATAATAAAATATGAGTACACTCTTAGAAAATCAAAATTGGAGATATGCAACAAAACAGTATGATGCAACCAAAAAAATATCAGAGACAGATTTAAATACTATTAAAGAAGCTGTCCGATTAAGCGCTTCTTCATATGGCTTACAGCCATACAAAGTAATTATTGTTGAGAATCCAGACATTAGAGAACAATTGAAAGTTGCTGCTTATGGTCAGACTCAAATTACAGATGCTTCTCAACTATTCATTTTTGCAAATGACTTAAATATTGGCGATGAAGCTATAAGCAATTACATCAATAATATCAGCCAAACTAGAGGTGTTCCTGTTGCTGCTTTAGCGGGATTCAGTGATATGATGAAAGGAGCAATAACTAATTTGCCAACAGATACAAGAAACAATTGGTCAGCTAAACAAACTTATATTGCTTTAGGTAACTTACTAAGCGCTGCTGCTGAATTAAAAATTGACGCAACTCCAATGGAAGGTTTTAATGCAGCTGCATTCAACGAAATTCTAGGTTTCGATAAATTAGGCTTAAACGCTTCTGTTATTGCCACTGTAGGTTACAGACATGAAGATGATGATACGCAACATTATAAAAAAGTTAGAAAATCACAAGAAGAATTATTTATTACACTATAATTATTATTAATCCAAAATCAAATCTTAAAATTTAAACATGAAAAATTTAAAAACTATTGCAATAGCATTATTCATAGCAGCAGCTAGTATTTCAGTAAATGCTCAAACTAAAAAAATCGACGTTAAAGCATCTACTATCAAATGGGTAGGTAAAAAAGTAACTGGAGAGCACTCTGGAACTGTAAACTTTAAAGACGGAGCTGTAGTTTTCAAAGGAAAAAAATTAACCGGAGGAAGCTTTACAGTTGATATGACTTCATTAACTGCAACTGATTTAACTGGTGAATACCAAGGAAAATTGAATGGTCACTTAAAAGCTGACGATTTCTTTGGAACTGATAAATTCCCAACTGCAAAATTAGTTTTCAAAACTATCGGAGCTAAAGCAACTGACGTTTACACTGTAACTGCTGATTTAACTATCAAAGGAATCACTAAACCTGTAACTTTTGATATTACTGTAGCTGGAAACACTGCTACAACAGCTTTCAAAGTTGACAGAACTAAATACGATATCAAATACAACTCTGGTAACTTCTTTGAAAACTTAGGAGACAAAACTATCAATGACGATTTCGAATTGACAGTAGCTTTAAAATTCTAACATTTAAGAATTAGCGATTATATAAAAAACAAAAACAGTCTCATAATGAACATGCCCCAAAAAGTTAGATACTATTTGGGGCATTTTTTATGGAAAGAAAAAGTTAAGTATGATTATGCATTCAATCAAATTGTAAACTCGATAAATCTTTAATTTCTGTCGTTTCTAATTATCCTGATGAATGTTATCAAAATATAGGTTATTGATCATACTATGTATATAAATTAAATATAGAGAAAAGTAAAAACATCACCTCGAATTTTAATTCTCATAATAGTTTCAGTATTTAAAAAAATCTAAATTGAATCAATTTTCATATATTTAATAAAACAAATGTCATGGAAACATCATCAGTAATTTTTGACAAAATTCTCCGAAAACTCGCTGAAAATTATAACAAGAGCTACACTTTAGAATTTAACAATTTTAGTAAATCCATTTGTAATGTTCAGAAAAAAATTGCGAGATAAATCCGCTGAAAGACAAAATCAAGCAAACATACTAGATGAATTAATATTGCTGAATGATATGGGTTATATTTTTTTAAATTCAGATACGACGAAAGCTTTATAACCATAAAAGGTTTAATCAAAATCAATAATAAGGTTTTTTGTAATTAACTTTTTAATCTAAACAAAAAAATAAGAGATGTGGGTAAATGTAAAGATTTGAAAAATTGAAGAGTTATCTCAAACAATAAATTTGTTTTAAATATATTTAAATATTTCAATAATTAATACATTTATGACAATAGCAAAAGTGAGTTTATAATAAAGATATCTTTAATAAAATCTAAACAAAAGAGATTTTAATAGTTGCAACAATAAAATTAAATATTTGATGAGAAAAATTATTTTTTTATTTATTTTACTATTTGTGTCTCATTCGATATTAGGTCAGAATATCTATCAAAAGGATTCTATAGTAAATGATACAGCACATAACATAAGATTCAATTACAAACAGCTTATTATCCCAGGAGTTTTAATAGGATATGGTTTTTGGGGAGCTGAAAGCGGGCAGATTAAAAGTTTTAACTTTCAAATCCGTGACGAATTTACAGAGGACATTGATCAAAAGGTTACAATAGATGATTTTTCAAGATATGTTCCTGCTGTTTCTGTTTATGCGCTTAATGCGTTTGGGGTCAAGGGAAAAAATAATATGCGGGACCGATCTGTAATTCTGGCGACTTCAACAATCATAACCGTTGGATCTGTTTTTGCTTTGAAGTCGGTTACTAATGTAGAACGCCCGGATGGATCTTCCAACAATTCATTTCCTTCTGGTCATACCGCTATCGCTTTTGCAGGCGCTGAATTTTTATATCAGGAATATAAAGACAAATCCATATGGTACGGCGTGGCGGGGTATGCGGTGGCTGCAGGTACTGGGATATTTCGAATGTACAACAACAGGCACTGGCTTACAGATGTAGCTGCAGGTGCAGGAATTGGAATTCTGAGTACCAAAATTGCCTATTGGATGAATCCCTATATTTCAAGAAAATTATTTCATAGTGAACAAAATAAATCGACATCTTTTATAGCCCCGTCATACGACGGAAAGAATTTCACAATCTGCTATTTTAAAACATTTTAAGATGATTTAATTTAAATAAAGAGTCCTTTTATTCAGATTTTCTTCAGAATCGAAGAATTGCTAAAAAAACAAAATAACTAGCAAAAATTTAGATTTTAAACAAAAAACCGATCAAATGTCTAAAAGATATCTGATCGGTTTGGTGAACTGAGAGGGAGCAAATAAAAACCTTTTACTGGAAGATTTGAAAATTTTAGCCGACTGTTTTGACTGATTTTTATTAAGTACAGTTAGTAAATAAAACATTAGCTGAAATTTAATAATTAGCGTTGGAGAAATTTGAAGCGATTTTGTAACCCGACTATAATTTGGGTCTTTATCGCATGCATGAAATTATAACACTCTAAATACTTAAGCATTTTTTGTAAGAATTAAAATATTATTAATTAGTAATTTACTTGCTGATAAAATTTTATTTTTCACAAAATTTATTACTGTTTTTTATGTTTTATGTTTTTTATAATAAAAAAAATACTACATTTGTGCAATCGATTACATTTTTCAAAGCTAGTTTAATGTATTGATAATCAAAAAATAATGATTCCGAATGTTTTAGTACTTTTATCATTTGACCTTTTTGATTGATGATAATAAGGATGTAAAGAAAATTCTAATTTTAAAATAATAGTAGTATAAAGTAGCATGCCTTTAATACTTGAAATGAAATTAGATTGGATTACAAAAACAGACAGATCTATTGTTTTTTATCCCTAACTATTCTTAACCAAAATTGATTATCATGAAAAAAAAATTACAAACATTGTATTTAGCAATGTTACTTTCTCCATTTTGTGTTTTTTCACAAATTTATGTTTCTCCTAATGGTTCAGCCAGCAACCCAGGAACTTTATCAAGCCCTACGACTCTTGAAAATGCCATAACTCAGGTGGCTTCAGGTCAAACTATTTTCATGCGGGGCGGCTCTTATTTTAGAAGTGCTACAATTTTAATTGCACGAACAAATACGGGTTCTGCTAATTCACTTAAACGTATAGAAGCTTATAACGGTGAAATCCCAATTATTGATTTTGCAAGTCAGGCATTAGCAGATTCTAACCGAGGTATTGTACTTGACGGAAGTTATTGGTATTTTAAAGGAATTACGATTCAAAATGCCGGAGATAACGGAATGCTGCTATCGGGTAACAACAATACCATTGACAATTGCATTTTTAAAAAAAACAGAGATTCCGGATTACAATTAAGCAGATACAATACGGCGTTCACAACCATTAGTAACTGGCCTTCAAACAATCTCATCCTAAACTGTGAAGCATTAGACAATAAAGATGCCGCATCAGAAAATGCAGATGGCTTTGCTGCTAAACTAACTTGTGGAAACGGAAACATTTTTAGAGGTTGTATTTCTCATAATAATAGTGATGACGGCTGGGATCTATATACTAAAACAGATACAGGCCCAATTGGAATCATCCTGTTTGAAAATTGTGTTGCCTACAATAACGGTACCCTTACTGACGGAACAACATCAGCTAACGGAGATAAAAATGGATTTAAATTGGGTGGAAGCGGTATTTCTGTAAATCATATTGTCAGACGTTGTGTTGCTTTTGGAAACGGACATCATGGTTTTACAGACAATAATAATTTAGGTTCAATCGAAATGTCAAACAATACCTCTGTAAATAATGCTGATGCTAATTACAGTTTTCGTGAAGGAGGAACACATCAATTTCGAAATAATTTATCCTACAATTGTCCAAATAGTGACAAAAAAACAGGAACTGACGTAGGCAATTCTAATGTTTGGTGGATTAATGATGTGAGTACAAACGGAAAAGGACTGGTCGTAAGCAGTGCCGATTTTGTTTCATTGAGTGTCCCATCAAATATTAAAAACACAGACGGTAGTCCTAATTTAGGAAATTTTGTTGCATTAGCAGCCGGAAGCGATTTAATAAATACAGGGGTAACGGCTACCGGAATTACTTTTAATGGGTCTGCTCCTGATGTAGGTGCAATTGAATATGGAGGAACAACAGTTACAAATTACACCCTTACTACTACTGCTAATCCTACAGCCGGAGGTACCATCTCCCGCAGCCCAAACGCTACAACTTATGCAGCCGGAACTGTTGTAACTCTTACTGCTACTCCGGCAAGTGGCTATACCTTTACTAGTTGGAGTAACGGAGCTACCACTGCCACTACAACCGTTACTATAAATGCAAATACAACGCTTACTGCTAATTTTACTGCAACTTCATCGAATACCTATACTTTGACAACTACTGCAAGCCCTACAGCCGGAGGTTCTGTAAGTCGTAGTCCCAATGCAGCAACTTATGCAGCCGGAACTGTTGTAACACTTACCGCAACTCCGGTAAGCGGGTACACTTTTACAAGCTGGAGCAATGGCGCTACCACTGCCAGTACAACCGTAACAATAAATGCAAATACAACGCTTACTGCTAATTTCACTTCAAGTTCATCGACTACTTATACTTTGACAACTTCTTCAAGCCCAATAGCCGGAGGCTCAATTAGCCGTAGTCCAAATGCAGCAACTTATGCAAGCGGAACTGTAGTAACACTTACAGCAACTCCTGCAAGCGGTTATACTTTTACAAGTTGGAGCAATGGTGCAACAACTGCGACGACCACAGCCACAATTACTGCCAATACAACACTTACAGCTACATTTACAGCAATAACAAGTGGAAGTAGTACATTAAGAATTGATGATAGTACCACTACTACAAATGGCTACTGCGGTGCTGATGGGTCACGTCAAAATAGTTACACAGGTGCCGATGGAGGGTATTATATCAATCTTTCCAATTCTAGTGCAAAAGGGGTGAATTACGCTGTAAATGTACCTCAATCAGGCACCTATACCATTAAATTCAGATATTCTAACGGAGGAAGTTCTTCAGCTACTGTAGCAAAAGTACTGGTAAATGGTACAAATGCAATCGCCAGCTTATCATTTCCAAAAACGACAAATTGGAACACCTGGAATACTACTTCATCTGCAACAATCTCTCTGGCAGGCGGTGTAAATACGATTCGATTAGAAACTACAGTTAATTCAGAATTTGCCATTATAGACTGGCTGGAGGTTACCGGAAATTTACCTTCTACAGCAAGTTGCAGTAGTTCAGGAACCTCAACAAGTCGAATGATTGCCAGTGAAAATACTTCTGAAGCTATTGACAATAGGTATTTAGACGCTACTATCTCACCAAATCCAGTAGAAAGTATTATTAATTTGGTAGTCAACAGTACAAAAAACAAAAAAGCAAATATTGCTTTAATCCGTTTTGATGGACAAAGAGTATCATCTAAAAGTATCGTATTGAATGCCGGACAAAATACAATTAATGTAAATGATTCTAATTTATCATCAGGTATTTATTTCGTTACCATTGAAGCTGAAGGTATTCAAAAAACAATAAAAGCAATCGTTAAATAATTTTAAACAGACTTCAATAAAGCCTCCTAAATTTTTAGACGAGTATTTTTTGGAGAACTTTGAGATAAAGAGAAACCCCGCTAAAATCACTTTAAGCGGGGTTCTTTATTTTCTAACTTTTTAACCGAATTACTTTTTGATAATCTTTTGATTAAAAGTCACTTCGTCGGTTATAACTTTTACCACATAACTTCCCTTTTACAGGCTGCTTACATCTTTGGATTCAACTTCTCCTGAGATCTCTTTTACCAAAGTTCCCGTGAAACTGTAAATCGAAATATTTTTAATTGTTTGGTCAGCTAAAGAAACGTACAGGATAAATATATAAAGAAAGATAAAAAATTATCCGTAAAAATTAAAAAAATAAACTAATAAATTCATTAAAATTTAACAATTTTAAAATATCAATTTCTGGGCGATAATTGCGACAACAATTCTTTATTTCTTATCTTTGCTATTGTAATTTTTAATACGCTGAAAGTTGAGTGACCCTATAGGTGACCCTTTTTTAAGTAATATAATTTAGCCCTTGTATTGACTGGGATTGACATAAAATCAGCGGAACCTCTTTCTCCGCCAGTAGAAGTTTCAGAAGAAACTTTAAAAGTCAAAAGCCTTTAAACACTAGTGTTTAAAGGCTTTTTCGTTTTCTGTACTTTTTCAAAAACACCTATCATAGCTAAGAAGTAAAGCATGACCCTAAAAAAGTCATGCTTTTTTTATACTTAAAACTTATTATTTGTCTTTCCTGTTTACCATCACTATTATCTGAACTGGCTACTCTTAAAAACAGCATTATGACAGCCTCGAAACTGTTCCTGATTATCCAATTATGCAACGCACTACATGCTCTATTTTAAGACCTGTATATTCGCAAAATTCCTGAATTGAAACTAATTGATGATCTTCTTTTTTAAGATGCTTTTTGATCTTCAATAAATACAATCTCGCCTGCGCATATTCTTTGCCCATAATGCACTGTACATCTTTAGGATAAATACAAACCCTTGTACCTTTTGTTATCACGTTTCGTTTTTAATACACTATTCATACACTATCCATGCCTTTGCCATGCTTTAACCCTACCTGTGCAATGCATCGGGACTCATTGAATAACATATTTTCAATACAATCGTTCCTATCATTTCTCCACCCGGAAACAATTCGGGAATTTTGATCAAAAATAACTCGATAATTAAAATCACTATTAAACTAAAACCAAATATTAAGTAAAGATCAAGTCGGAAAGAAGTTAATGTTTTTATCATATCGTCGGTCTAATTTTGGTTCAGTATAACTTATTTATATACGCTACAAAGTAGCACCAATCTACTCGAAATTGAGTGCATATACGAATGTTTGTTTTGTGTTATATATCTTCAAAAATAATCAAAAAAGATTACAAAGCATCAAGGAATATTTAGTTACGTCTACCCCTTCTCTATAAATTAATTGCATAAGCAGTTAGTTATTTAAAGTCGGGAGACTTTCATGAGTTTTGATTTTACAAGAACATTAAAAAAAATACGCAAAGTCAGAGACATTTGCGTAGCGTTAGAATGGAACACTTCGGAGAGCGGGAATTTGTCCAAATGAAACATTCACAAAGATTATAACAATAATAAATTTTAAGTTTTTCATTCTGATGTTCTTCTTTATTTTCAGTTCTGCCAAACTGACCGCCAACTTATATATATATATATATATATATATATATATATACGCTACAAAGCAGCGCCAATCTACACTAAATTGGATGTATATACGAATGTTTGTTACGTTTATATGCATTCAAAAATAATCAAAAAAGATTACAAAGCATCAAAGAATATTTAGTTACGTCTACCCTTCTCAATAAAGAATGGAACGCTTAGGGGAGCTGGGCAACGTTTTTTATTATTTCTTCAATTTCAGAATCTGTTTCTATTTTCTTTCCAGTTTCAGTAAATTCATAAAGTAAAGGTTCTTCTGATATTCTTATAATATAATTTTTGTCAATAAGTAAGTTTAAATATCGTAAAATTTCTTTTTTAGAGTTATAGGTCATCTTCGAAACTTCAAAAATCTGAAATCCCATATTTTCAATTGGTTCAGAACAAATGTTTGATTGTAGCCACAATTGTTTAAACAGGGTTTTCATAGTCTTAAATCTTAATTTGTCCGTTTCTAAATCTTCGATGATTTCATAAGTGTCTGTTATGTATTTTTCATATTTTTCTTTAGAAACTCCGAAAAACCAGCTTCTTTTCGGTTTATCCATAATCTGTTTGTAGAGAAGTCGGATTTTAACATCTTTTTCGTAATCTGGAAAATTATCTATTATTTGATATTTTGAAATTTGCCCACTTAAATATTTTCGTGCCATAGAAGCAGCATATTCTCTGTCGGATATTTGTTGCTTTTCATTCATATGTAAAATGTTGCCTAACTTATTTATATACGCTACAAAGTAGCGCCAATCTACCGAAAATTGGATGTATATACGAATGTTTGTTGCGTTTATATACTTTCAAAAATAACCAAAAAAGATTACAAAGCATCAAATAATATTTAGTTACCTCTACCCTTCTCAATAAAGTAATTGCATAAGTAGTTCCTTATTTAAAGTCGGGAGACTTTCAGGAGTTTTGATTTTACAAGAACATTAAAAAAAATACGCAAAGTCAGAGACATTTGCGTAGCGTTAGAATGGAACACTTCGGAGAGCAGCGTTAATATTGCTGCTAACTTATTTATATGCGAAACAAACATTCGCATATCCACCCCAATTAAGGTAGATTGACGCAATTTCATTTCGTTTTGTATTTACTCAAAAATAACAAAAAAGATTACAAACTATCAAAAGAATAATTGGCTTCCTCTACCCAATTCAATAAAACCAAATTACACAAAACAGTTATTTAAAGTTGGGAGACTTTAAGCGGTTTTGAATTTACAAGAACATTAAAAAATTGTGCAAAGTCGAAGACATTTGCACAGCGTTTCATTAGGAACACTTCGGGGAGCTGGCTGTTGTAAAACGTTTTTCCTTTTTTTTAATTCATTGACCAAACATCATTTTTTCTGGAATTGGTATCTCTACCACCAATAACCCATAATTTATCTTTATATGCTATAGAGGTATGAAGGTCTCTTTTTGAAAAAGGAGCATCAGATGTTACCTGAATCCAAGTTATTCCATCACTACTATTCCATACATCATTGTACATAGTACTTCCGCTTATTCCTCCAATAACCCAAAGTTTATTGTCAAAAACTACTGTGGTATGATAATATCTTTTCGCAAACGGAGCATTTGATGTAACTTCTGTCCAATTAACCCCATCATTACTATTCCAAACGTCATTTGTAAGGCCATTTGGACCTAAACCTGCTATAAGCCATATTTTATTATTGAATACCACTGCGGTATGTCGCCCTTTTCTGGGAGCTCCCAAAGCATTTATTTGTGTCCAATTTATGCCATCAGTACTATTCCATATATCATTTCGAACATCCAGTGAGCCAATCTCACCTCCAATTACCCAAATTTTATTATCGAATACAACAGATGTATGAGCATATCTTGGACTGAAATTTGCATTAGATGTCATTTCTATCCAATTAATGCCATCAGAACTTGACCATACATCATTTTTATTTCCAGAAGAATAACCACCTATAACCCAAATTTTGTTATTATAAGTTACAGTTGAAAAAGAACCACGACCAGAAAATGCTGCATTTGCAGTTATTTCTGTCCATGTTTTGCCATCAGAACTATTCCAGATGTCATTTCTTGAATTGTAACTTGCATCTGTACCACCAATCACCCACATTTTATCATTAAAAACCATAGTGTCATGGTCTAATCTTCCAGCAAATCCAGCATTTGCTGTTACTTGAGAAAATAAAACGTTTGTAGTAAAACTAAAAATACTAGATTCGGTAGAATTCCCAGCTTTATCTTTTGCAATGACTTTCCAGTAAAAAACTGTTGAAAATTGCAAAGAGTTACTTATTGTAAAAGTTGTTTTATGTATGTTAGTTGCAATTACTGTACTTGGGTTAGCATTATTATCCATCACTAAATCATAAGTTATTGGATCGTTTTCTGGATCGGTTGCTGTGCTCCAACTTAATGTTGGTTTCAAAGCAACCTCAATAGCTCCATTACTAACATCTAATAATGAAAACTTATTTGGAGCTGCATTTTTAGGAGGGGAAGTTTCATGATTATTTTCATGATCATTATTACAACTATAGAACATTGTTAATAAGCTAAAAATTAATACAAGGTTTGTTTTGTTCATTACTAAAAGGTGCTATAAATGTTTATTAATAAATCTAAATATGTAATTTAATGTCAAAATGTTTTACAACTTATTTATATGTGTGATAAAATCACACAAAGCCACCATATTTGGCTATAAATGTGTGACAAATACCTACAATATTTATTTACGAATGTATAAATAAATATTTATAAATGATCAACAGTTATTTAAAGTCAGGAGACTTTAAGAGGTTTTGAATTTATAAGAACATTAAAAAAATTGTGCAAAGTCGAAGACATTTACACAGCGTTTCATTAGGAACACTTCGGGGAGCTGGGATAAGATAACGTACAACTTATTTATATACTCTACAAAGTAGCACCAATCTACCCGAAATTGGATGTATATACAAATGTTTGTTACGTTTATATACTTTCAAAAATAACCAAAAAAGATTACAAACTATCAAAAAAATAATTGGTTACCTCAACTCTATAAATAAAACCAAATTATACAAAACAGTTATTTTAAGTCAGGAGACTTTAAGAGGTTTTAAATTTATAAGAACATTAAAAAAAAATGTGCGAAGTCATAGACATTCGCACAGCAATGTAGCTTTTCGCAGGAACACTTCGGAGAGCCTGGTTATTTTATTAATATATCGTCGTATTTCTATGCAATATTTGACTATTTACTAGTTATTTCAATTGCCTTTAAATCAAAAGCATATTTCTTATAACTAATAATATTTCTAGTGTCTTTATTATCAATCCAAGCAGGTTCTAAATGACTAATATTTACTACCTCTGTTGTATTTTTATTTTTAAAAGTACTTACTACATCTTCAAGGACTTTAAGTTCAACTTCATTAAATAAAGTGTTATTGAATTTTAATTGCGGTATGAATTTCTCAGCATAATTATGATCAATCTGGAAATGTTCGATATCTATACTATCTTCATCATACAAATGCTTGAATATTTTTTCATACTCTACTGGAACAGGGCCAAAAGGAATTGCTTTGTATGTAATTCCAAACATTGAGATTCCAAATCTTTGATAATTCAAGAAATCAGAATAAAACAAAAGTTTGTTAACTTTTGTTTTGAAAAGTTCTATTTTGGCAGAGCCAAAATAACTTAATGCGTTAGCAATTTTATCTAAATCTAAGAGTTTAAACCCTGAATTTTGATCAATTGTCCTATAAGCGTATTCCTCTTCGCAGATTTTTCGCCATACATCCTTATCATTATCTATAATTTGATCTATATTTTTAATTAATCTATTATATTCCGTTTCTTTTAATAGATGGGCGCTAAACTCAATTTGCCTCTTAAATTCTTCTGCCTCTTTTATTGATAAAATCAATCTTCCAATAGAAACTGACGGCATTTCGCCACTTTCATATAATCTATATGCATTTGAACCTAATCCTAAAATTTCTGACATCTTTTTTGCTGAGACATCATATTTTTCTCTAATATTTCTAATTTCTTCTGGGAAAGGAATTCCATATTTTTCTCTATACTGATTATGAACCTGATTTATATTAATCAAATCTAATTCATCATCTGTAAAACGTTCTTGTGTATCCTCGCATTCATATGCCTGGTATACAATTTCAAATTCATCTTTTCTGTAAGGTAATATTGTATTCTCCCTAACAATCCTCATTTCCTTACCAGTAAATGGACTTTTCATAATTTATTTTTTAAAGGGATACGTCATGGCAAATTCTGCCTCGTGAAAAGAAATACAAATAACAGGCAGATTTTCTGAACCTATTGTTATTTTAATATACATTTCTTTTGCTTTTATTAGTTTTCCAAAAATCCACATAGGCGACATCTTATACAATAAATCATCAGTAGGACCTTGGCAATAATCTTCCACAGCAAGTTTCTTGAGAACTTCTTTTCTCTCTGCCGGTAATAAATCTAAAGCCAATAATGCCTCAGTATTTTTTTTTACTGTTCTATCATCCCGAAAGATAACACTAAAGATATCTAACTTGGCTTTAAATTCGCTCAAAAACATTCTGACTTCTTGTTCTGTTGCCATGATACGAATAATAAGATTACGAATGTTGTAATCTTATTTGCAACTCGATTAACAACTTTAACATTGCAAAAATATAAAAAAAATACAAATAATTAAACTTTTTAGTTGAATATTAAAATAATTTATTTCAATATTATCCCAAAGCAGAGTAACACTTTTTTTTAATGTAAATATCAAGACTCTTATTCGATAAACGAAAAAGTTGAGAAGAAGCTGCAATCATTTGTCAAGCGGACGAACAAAAATAAACTCATTTCTTCTTTCATGGTAACATTTTGATAAATGGTATGCTCGAAAGAACTTTTTCGAAAAAAGTTGCCATTAGAAGTATTCTGTCTTTTTCTACAAAATTTAAAATAATTGTCATCACAATAATGAAGACAAAAGCATATATTATTATTGACAAGATTGCTTTTTTCATAAATATAATTCTTTATATATTTTTATACTCATTTTTTTAAAAGGTTGATTTCTAAAAAAATATTTTTTATTTGCCATCAAGGTTTTAAACATTAAAACAGGACGCCTTTTAAAAATTTCTAGTGCTTGCAAGGTATTTATTGGGCTCAAAATAAAATAGGACATAAAAAATCATTCTATTAAAACACTTATTTTATTGGTTTTACAAAGAACAGAATAGCGTTTTGAATGTGGTGTGACATCAAAATGACAGAATATTTATTTTTTAAAATAACGATTAAATCATATTCAGAATAGTAGGGATATTTTGTGTATAACAAAAAAACCTCGCCATTACTGACAAGGTTTTCTTTATTTGGTATTTTGTTTTTGGATTATTTTACTTGACGAATCGATTAAATCGCGTTTACTTTTGCTCAAAAATATTTTCAAAATTTTAAAAAGCAGACTTTTGGAATTGAGCTTAAGCAGCGCGTTTTTTTTCGATTTTTCGGGCTTTTTTTGATTTTTTCGACCTTTTTATTTATATATAGTAATATAATAGTTTAAATTCCTTATGGAGAATTCTCTTTGGAATGTGCATAGTGTGTCTCCCCTAAACTGGCTGTCCAGTTTAAGTTCTCACACACTTTCAAGGTTAAAGTTAACTTCTTTCCGGAGCCATCCTCCCCATCACGTGTCTGAAGTAGTCGATTAATGCTCTTCAGATTGGTATCAACTCCCCGGTTATTATCAACCTTCTATACATACTACTCATACCTTAGTGCCATAGCTCTGCTGTGTATAGTCCCCTTGCGGTAGCAGATTTAAATACAAATGCCGAAGTTTCTAACCAACCCATTTGAATCGAGTTATTTTGCTTAAACAAAGTAACACTACAAAGATAAAATGCTAAATATTAATCTCTTAAAAACTCATACGAACTTATAAACCAAGTTATAAACAAGGAATAGTTAAATGACACAACAGTTATTTAAAGTCGGGAGACTTTAAGAGGTTTTGATTTTACAACAACATTAAAAAATTGTGCAAAGTCGAAGACATTTGCACAGCGTTTCATTAGGAAGACTTCGAAGATCTAGGGTTTAGTTTTTTAAGAGAACACTTCGTAGAGCGGGTTCGGTGGGTTTTAAAATGACGCACAACTTATTTATATACGCCACAAAGTAGCGACAATCTACCCGAAATTGGGAGTATATACGAATGTTTGTTACGCTTATATATTTTCAAAAATAACCAAAAAAGATTACAAAGCCTCAAAAGTGTATTTAGTTGTTATATTCTCTTAACTTAGAAACTTTTATTGATATTTATTAAGTTTCACGAGCGAGACGCTCTCTCCAGCCGGGGGATTTGTGTGGGAGGGAGATAAAAAATCGTTGTATGTTTTAGCCATTATAAATTACCATTCTTTATTTTCCTTGAAATACTCAATGCCATTAAACGCTGCCATTTTTGCGTCTTCTAAATCTTTAAAAAATTTATTTCCAATTGTTTTATCAATCATAACTTTATATTTTGAAGTAAATTTATCTTTAAATATAACTATAATATGATCTTCAACTTTTATGTACCAATTTAATTTACTGCTTAATTTCCAAGTTTTCTTTTTCCAATTTTTTCGTCTATTCGCTCGGTTTCTTAACTCTGATTCACGTCTTCCTGGATTAAGGTAATCATTAGTCATTTTTTCAGCGCAAACGCAACCAACTCTAAACTCTTCATTAATTTCACGATGTTCAACAATATGAACATAACGGATTCTTTCGTTACCACACATCATACAGCTTTCGTATTCCGTTTCGTCTTCCGATTGTTCATCTTCTCTAACATCAATTACATCTATCAAGATCCAGCCTTTATGTGGAATTCCCGATTGTTTCCAAAAATTAGTCATATGCTCAATTTTAAAGATGGTTGCTAGTGGGTAACGCATAAGTTGTATATATACGAAACAAATATTCGAATTCCTAACAGTTAAGCTTGATTGGCGTAATTCATTTTCGTTTTATATATTCTCAAAAATAACCAAAAAGATTACAAAGCATCAAAGAATGTTTAGTTAACTCTACCCTTATTAATAAAGTAATTGCATAAGTAGTTCGTTATTTAAAGTCCGGAGACTTTCAGGAGTTTTGATTTTACAAGAACATTAAAAAAAATACGCAAAGTCAGAGACATTTGCCTAGCGTTAGAATGGAACACTTCGGAGAGCAGGGGAAATGTTTTTCAAATTTCATCATTTTGTCTGTTGGCCTGGTTCTCTAAAATTGCCTACAACTTTTTTATATACACTACAAAGTAGCGACAATCTACGCGAAATTGGGTGGATATACAAATGTTTGTTACGTTTATATACTTTCAAAAATAACCAAAAAAGATTACAAAGCATCAAAGAATATTTAGTTACCTCTACTCCTTCTCAATAAAGAATGTAACACTTCGGGGAGCTGGGATCTGTTTTTTTATTTAGATTGTGTGCACGAGTGTGACACTCGTGCCAGCCCGGGGAAGTCATAGACATTCGCCAGCGTTTCATAAAAAAACTTCAGAAAGCGAGTGGGTGCGGTTTCAAAAGCCCACACGAAAGGATTCGTGCGGGAGCGGGGGTGCTAAACATATACAATATTTATGTACGAATATATAAATTATTTTATAAATCATTAACAGGATGATTACGAATAAACTCACGATTTAATTTCATCTTTAGATCTATAATCCAATGGAAATGGAAGTATAGTTGGATATTTATTTAATTTAATCATTAACTTTTGATACTTAATTTCAGAGTTATAATATTTAAAATTTGTTACATCAGATAATTGCAAGATAGGTTTTGGATTATCTATATTTAAGACAAATCCAAATGGCTTAAAAGTAAATTCACACATTGCGCCGCAAAGATTTGTATACATAATATTACCATTCCTAATATTTCCTTCATGATTTAGATACATATAAACTTTGTACCGATCTGATAGTATATTTGAATTTTCATCCATTACAAATTCAATTAAACCATCATATGTTTTGGTAAAATTGGAATTATTACAACAGATAAATATTGCTATAATTTGTTTTATGAACTTTAATAAATTTATATCAGAAACATCAAATTCATAACATTTTGCATCTTGATACTGATTTATTATTCCATATGAAATTTCAGCAAATTTTTTATAATCTCTAACATATTTTTTACCCAAGTAACCGTTACATTCGTCACATAGACAATGATTTCCAAAACCACCTTGTTCTATTCTGGATTTCGGTTTTAACTTCCCTTCTGAGTAATCCATAGCATTTTGATAGTAGTCTTTAGAATTTACTTCGTAAAACTTTGTATTATTATTAAATGCTGATTTTGGAGGAATATGTTCATATGTCAAAGGTTTTTCTTTTTTACACAATTTGCATATCCCAACTATTACTTTTTTCATATGTTAAGAAAAGATTTGAGTTGATTTTGAATTAGTACAATAGTAATGAACTCTATTTTATAGACTCCAGTTTCTCATACTTAAAGTGGATTATCTCATCTGCTTCAACTTGCGCAGAATAATTCATATCATATTTTATTATAGGCAATTGAGATGGATGAATCTCTATTTTTTCTTCTCCTTTAAAATCTAGATTATGTAAAAAAGCTGGATATAAATCATTTACCAATTGATATTCTTTGTAATTAATGTTTTCTGTTTCTGTGCAAAATGGTATAAATAATTGAAAAACTAAAACCCCTGAACAAACTACTAATGAAAGCTTTGGTTCGTACTTGTTATTAGCTATCTCAAACCTTCTTTTGTATAACGATGCAAATGGTTTGTCATAATATTTATTTGCAAATCGTGTTCGATACAAATTTAATGGGATATCGTAAACTATCTCACTTTCACTATCATTTTTAGCTAACCATTCAATTGTCTTTTTATAATCTTCTAATTCATTTCTTGGACATAGAGAAAGACCAATTTTTACTAAACTTTTATACACATTAAGAGGTATAAACTTTTTCTTTTTTAAGTTCATACTAATTAGTTTGTTTGTATAATCATAATGAAAATCTACAAGATTGTTATTAAAATTTATATTTGGTTTTCCATCTATATATTTTATTGTTGTAGATTTTTCAGCTGAATCTTTTCGGCTTTGGAAAATCGGAATCTTGCTCTTAGTTTTTTGTCCAATCAGGGTTTGATAAGGACTAATGTAATTTGATAAGTCTGTTTCGTATGCACCGAATAATTTATTACAGCTATCGCATTCGTCATTGCTTGTATAATTATTTTTACCTAATAATTCTGGAATAACATGCGGGATATTTTTAAATGTATTTTCTTTTGAAGTTTTTAGACAAAATTTACAAACTTTATCAATGGTAACATTAAACTGTCCTCTAAAATCATTTGAAGAGCTTATCAATTCGTATTTATCAAAAAATGTCTTTTCATGCATTTGTTCTATATTAATTACATTGCTTTAACTTTTTATATTTAGAAAACTTTTATTGATTTTGCTTGCGCTCACGATCGATACGCTATAACTAGTTTGAGTTTATGGAATTTCTATTTCTTCATCTTTTTGGTCGTCGTTATTTATTTTTTCCAACAACCCCGTATAACTAACAATTACGAAAAGAGTAAACAAACAGCAGGTTAAAAATATTGTTCCAAGAATCCAATTGAAGTTAAAGAAGATTGATCCAATTCCTGCTATTGATAGGAAACAACCAAAAAAGTTACATATCCATAAATACCAGATGTGAGCTCTAATTTTATATAACTTTTCTAAATAAAGCGCAGCAATACTTCCAACTAAAAGTGGAATTGATGCAGAGAAACAATATAAGGCGATTGATAGTTGTAGTGAATCTATTTTCTCATTAACGAGCTGAATGGTAATTACCATTGACGTGCTTATTAACGCTGTAGCAATAAATAAGTTTTCTTGTTGATGTTTTTCTTTTACGTGATATTTTTTCATCTATAGTTATGACATGATTTAAATGTACTTGCTTAAACACTATACAAACCTTTCGCAAATTCATCTAAATCGGTGAAAACTTGTATTGTTTTATATATTTTCAAAAATAACCAAAAAAGATTACAAAACACTAAAAGAATATTTAGTTATATCTCCCTATTGAATATAACCAAATCGAATAAAACAGTTATTTAAAGTCAGGAGACTTTAAGAGTTTTGAATTTATAAGAACATTAAAAAAAAATGTGCAAAGTCGAAGACATTTGCACAGCGTTTCATTAGCAACACTTCGGAGAGCGGGAGTAGGAGACATTCGAAAAGTATTTCAGGATAACTCGATGAGCGCCATATAATAATTAACACTATGACGGATTTTTAAGTTTTATATCGGATAAATTAGTATTAATACAAAAAGAGAGGTAATATTATTAAGAAATTTATTTCTAAATTTTGTGAATTTATAGATAATTCTTTGAAAATAAAGTATTAATATTTTTCAGACATAAAAATATTTTGTAAAAATAATACAACCAGCAATTATAAAAATAAAATATATAGAAATGCAACTAACTGAAAATGAAATTTTAGATCAAATAGTATTAAAAGAAAATGCTTACTTCTATTCTAATCCAGACGAAGTGAACTTATCAAGATATTTAATTACAAATCTTTTCAAAACAATTTCTACCGGAAGAATAGGGAATTATCTTTTAAGAGTTATTAATAAGGAGATTATAATTGATGAGCAGAATTTCAGTTATTCTATATGTATATTTCGTTATACTGCAATTCCTTCTATTCTCGAAGAGCATTTAGAAAACTGGGAAGAAATAAAACTGGCATACATCCTTATAGTGGATTTTAAAGATTATATAATGATTATTAGGCGCAACGTGGCTAAACTCAATGAATTTATTGAGAAATTTGATCCAATTGACTCCAAGGTTCTTTCCACTCTATACGTTAATGATGATACACAAATCGAAAAGTTAAACATGCAAAACATGAATGTTTCCGATAGAGCTATGCGCCAAAAATCTCTTGAATCTCTTAATTTAAAACAAAATCTTTCTCCCTTAGGGGCAAGTAATTACGTGGTAAATAATATGAGAGTAAAAAATGATGACGAAAAAACTTCACTCTCACTGAATACTTCAAGAATAAATAAATTAGGAAAAAAATGCACCATAAAAGAAATTTCAAAATGGGGATTCTCACAGATTGAAAAATTAAGGGCACATTTAGACCGAGAAACTTTTCTTTCAATATTTTCTGAATCAATTGATTTTAAAGATCACAAGCAGGACCTTATGCCTATTGCAATTTTATTTGTATTCTCAAAACTATATGAAGATTTGGAACAAAATTTAATTCACGAGGCTCGAATTGTTTTAGATGATGGTAGTCAAAGACCAATTAATCTAATTAAACACATATCAAAGGTAGAAACCTTACTTCAGGTTATTAACAATAATACTGTTGGTCTTAATACTTATAGCATTCAAAATCCATATGCGAACGATTTAGAAATAAAGATGAATGAAAAATCTATTTCAATAAGTTCTCGAAAATTAAGAAATATTATACTTTTTAAAGATAATGGCAGAATCCAAAAACTTTTGGATTATATCAATGTATCTAATCAATTCATTGTTAATTTTGATAATTGTGAACTTATCTACACTAACCGAAAATTATTTAAAGACAATAGACTTTTAGGAAACATTGACAATTTTATTAAAATCTTTCGTCCTGATGAACAACTTGTAACTGCAAATAGTGAGAAAGGTACGTTTTCAGCAACTTCTATAAATTTCAGTGCTGGATCAGTTTTTAATATTGTGGAAGACATATTTTTAGAGGATTCCGAATATTTATTATGTGATGATCTTGGAAAAGAGTGGGCTGACCATATCAGTATTAGCGGTAGTAAAATTAAATTTATTCATTCGAAATATAAAGAAGTAAATTTTTCAGCATCTGCATTTCAGGACATTGTGGGACAAGCATTGAAAAATTTAGGAAATCTAACGCCCCAAGATTTTCAATTAGCTTCTAAACAAAATTTTTGGAACAGTAATTACAATAAAGATGGATTTCAAACACAAATAGCAAGATTGCGTAAAGGTAATTCGGTAGCAGATTTTACAGAAAGATTTAAGAGTACAATTTTAGAACCGAATCATCAAAGGGAAGTATGTCTAGTACTGAATTTTATCTCCAAAAGTGCTTTAGAAATTAAACTTCAGCAATTGCGAGATTCAGAATTCTTTATTGAAAGGAATGAGGTTATACAGATTTTATGGTTTATTTCATCATTTATAAACAGTTGTAAAGAAGCAGGAGTCGATAGTGTTTATATTTACTGCAAACCGTAATTTATTTAAAAACAAACAAGAATAATCCGTTTGGCTTTGACATTTTTTGCAGGCACGTTTTCTAAATTAGTACTATCGGATGTGAATTAAATAATAAAATTTGGCGTGAAGTGCTTCCGATTAATAAGAAATTGAAATATTAAACAAAAATGAGCATATAAATAAGAAAAGATTATATTTATTTTATTAAACATTAATAACTATCGAACAAATAAATTGAAAATTCATTTATAAACGCATATCAATGACAAAGGAGCAAATCATGTTCTAATCGCGTTGGAAAAGCTATTAAGTAGGCACTAGTTGCAAACGAGCGCCAGTTGGGAATATTGGTTGCTTCTATCCTATTCAATAAAACCAAATTACACAAAACAGTTATTTAAAGTCGGGAGACTTTAAGAGGTTTTGAATTTACAAGAACATTAAAAAAAAATGTGTAAAGTCGAAGACATTTGCACAGCGTTTAATTAGGAACACTTCGGAGAGCGGGGTAGCGTTAGCATGGAACACCTCGGAGAGCGGGGCATTTTATAAGAACACTTCGGAGAGCTTGGGATGTTTGTTCAATTTTATGAAGAAACACTTAGAAGAGATGAGCAGGTTTCCTTATATCTTTCTATTCTCACGAATGTGGTGAAGCAATTCTAGTCGTCTTAGACCTGCTTTTTTTTGATAGTCGAATTCGTCAATATGATAGTTACAAAGTTCCGTTAATTCCGGAAAAATTTGTTTGACATTTTCTAAGACTTTAATGTTTTCGACCCTTTCAGATCGAGGAAATGAATCTTGTCTTAAAAGTATTATTTGAATTTTAATTTTATTATCTGAAATTATCCAATCGTATATTAATTTTTCAAGTTTTGTACCATTGTCAGGAGTTGACCAAACAAGAATATCAAGAAGAGCTGCAATCTTTGCTAAATCTGTATCATTTTTTAATGAGTTAAAAATAATTTCCGCAAAGTTTTCCTTGAAATAAAGATCAACAAAAATATCAGCTTGATTAAAACCCTTTTCATTTGCTCTTAATTCGCCAGTCATTTCATAATAAATTCCATCAAGAATTGTTTCGATAAGTTTGACATCTGATTTCATTCTCTAATTTTGATATTTGTAATTTTTAAATTATATCTAACGTTGTGGAATTACAAGAAGGTATTTCAGCAGCTAATCTTTTTCTTCAGCATGACTTTCTATTTAAAAGTTATTACTGCTAATCCGGGACTACAACTATGCACATTTTCCACCTTTTCATAGAGTGCAAACTGACTTTTGTTTTTCTCTTTTCTTTTTTTCGAGCGAAACCTCATTTGATGTGCTACAAAGTAGTAATGATCTATCCGAAATTGGGAATATACGAATGTTTGTTACGTTTATATATTTTCAAAAATAACCAAAAAAGATTACAAAGCATCAAAGAATTTTTAGTTACCTCTACCCTTCTCAATAAGTAATTGCACAAGCAGTTAGTTATTTAAAGTCGGGAGACTTTAAGAGGTTTTGAATTTACAAGAACATTAAAAAAAATGTGCGAAGTCTGAGACATTCGCACAGCAATGTAGCGTTTCATTAGGAATACTTCGGAGATCGGGGGTAAGATAAAAAAAGCACAACTTAAAAGTTGTGCCCCGCAGGTATAACTATTATAAATTAAAACAGGTGTTTTTACCTATTTTATTTAACTCGTTCTTTCCTATATTTGAACAAAAACCTGCTGATTATGAAAACTATAGTCCTTAAGTATTTTATTCTTTCTCTTGTTTTGTTAAGTGCACTATATTCATACGGACAGGATGAAAAACCTGCTGCACCGAAAACGGAAACCTTAGAAAATCCGCTTAACAAAACCGCATTCCATAAGAATATAATGCAGGACCTGAACTTTATGGTTCTAGGTGATAATAATACCAAACAAGGGTTTTCATATGAATATAATGAAAAAAAAACCGAACTATCTTTAAGCGGTGCTTTAATAAGCACCAACTATATGCTTTTAACAGTTGACGGTTCTTTTTCCGTAGATGATGGTGCATTTATTTTTGACAATAAAGACGGCAGCAAAAAAGGAAGCTTAGACTTAAATTTTTTCGCCCCTCTCCCATTTGCAAATGGAAAGTATTATCCGGCGGCACAAGGCGATTATGAAAGCGAAAAAGCCAACAGGGCCCGCTATATAAATCACATAACCGAACAGGAGCTGAGAAAAAAAGCAGCAGATACTTTCAGTATCCTCGATAAGATTATTATAGACCTTAAATTCCCACAATCTACAATACAGAATAAGAAACACCGCCTATTCAGCAGGGAATATGAAAGGCAGAGTGAAAATGACAAATCAAACAAAATTTTAAGTGATGCCGGTACAGTGGCAAATGATACAGTTGCACTTTTTAAAGTACTAAAAACTTATTATAAGGGTCCGGATCCCGTAAAACCGTTTGCTGGTTACAACGATATGATCAACAAAATCAAAAAAAACATTGAGACCATTTCAACGATAAAAGGAAAAGAGGATGAGAACGGAAAAACACAGGATGCAGTAATAAATGCGCCAAAAGGGCTTGACTTAGAAAAACTCTTTAAAGATTATGATGAGGCTCTTATCAATGCTCAGAATATTGATGATACAATCAGTGATAGGCAGATCAAATTATTTAAGGACATATGGACTGTTGAGTACAACACTTATTTCGGCCTTTCCGGATTTTATGAAAGAGAAAGCCTGGATATTTACAATAATGACGTTAATATACAGAGTTTTGATGACCGTTTCAAAGATACAAAAGGTGATTTATATGGCGTTAAGGCCAGCCTTAACCATATAACCAGATGGAAATCCGGCACCTTTGTAATGTTCAGGTTACTGGGTGATTTTGGAAGGGGATCTAATTTTGAAGATTTTAAGAAAAAGGATTTCATCTATAACACTAATCCTGAAATTATAGGTGGAGGAACTATGGTTGAGGAAAAGAAAAAAACAGGTTATTATACAGAAAATGGAGTAGCCTACACTTATGGATTTCTTCAGAAATATACCACCGAGCTATATGTTTCCTCAAAAGTTGCCGGAATCTACGGTAAATTTGGATACAGCCAAAATGAAGCACTTGCAAAAAAAGAAACACTACCTTTTGAAACAGGTATAATGATAAATGTCAACTCAGACAAGAAAAATGTGGTAAGTATACTTCTTTTTGTGGCAAGGGAAGATTTAAATGTACATCCTGACCTGGATACAAACTTTGGTTTTAAGATCGGGCTTCCGATCAATGTCAGAAAATCAGATAAGGACAAAGAAGAAGACAAAAGCTGAAAGCATTAGTAAGAATCAATTTTTTTTATCAGTTTTTCTAAAACGGCCTTTACTATTAACTTGTCTCTTTCTTCTGCATGATAAGCTTTGCTTCGGACAGCATCAAAAGACAATTGCTTTTTTAGTGGAGTCGAGATATAGGGTATAATCTGCTTGAATACCTGGATCATCGAGCGGGTATTATACGTTTTGTGTGTTTCTCTTTTTAACTGCATTTCTTCGATATACTTTTGCTCATTAAAAGGAGTGAGCCATTTTGCCGTGTTGTGTTCATCCACACCAAAATGTTCTAAATATATATCATAGTCTTTTAGATAAAAATCAGGACGGTACATGGTCTGTCCATGGGGATACGGTTTTTCATACTCATACTCAATTCCGTTCAGGTATAAAAAATTGGCTATCATGAGTTCTTCCACACTTTTTACCCTTTCACCCTGAATGGTGTCCAGAACAGCTTTTGACACCATATTCAAAGGTTCGCATTTGGATTTTAATGTTTGAAAATCAATTCCTTTCTCTGTATCTAATTTTTCACCCAATGAATCGTAATTGTCGTACTCCTCCGGAATATTCATATAGCAAGCCACATATTGAATGTAGGATTGTAATGCTTCCGCATTATTATAAATGTCCGTTTTTAAATAGGCTTTTATTACTCCGCTTAAAGTGTTTTCATTAGTAACAGCAGGAATCTCTGAAAGATGTTTTTTGATTATACCATAGCCCAATTTATGAAACGTAGTTGCTTCTGCACCCAGTTCCATCTTCTTTAGCCTTTCGTTTAATTCATCGACCGTTTTTTTAGTAAATGATAAAAGCAAAATGTCTTCAGGTTTTACTTTTTTCTGCTCTATTAAATATTTTACTTTACCCAGAATCGTTAAGGTTTTCCCCGAACCTGCACCAGCAATAATCAAGTTTGAATATTCATCTGTTATTAGAGCCGATCGTTGTTGGTCGTCTAATTTTTTGCCTTCAATGTTATCGAAATATTGGTTTAGTTTTTCTTTTTGAGACAGAACGTAGTTTTTATTGTAGTTAATTATGTAATTGTCAAAGTTTTGGAAAACATCATTGAATTTTTTAACACTTTCTTCTTTCTTGTAAAAATAAGTTTTGTTTTTAAAGTATTGTCCAACAGCAGAAAACCTTGTTTTTATCTCGTCTCGTTGAACCCAAGTAACATAGTCGTCAAAATTTTGTGTTGTCTCGAAAAACAAAATAATCTGTTGTAAATTAGACAGGTAAGCAGTGTCCTGATATTTTTTCTTTTCTATTAGTTGTCGGTAAACCAATAGAGCACTAATTATTACGACAGAAATGATACTAATAGTCAATATCATATTTAGCTTGTGTTTTGGGTTTTATTACGACTTATTATAGCCTTCCTTGCCTTACCTAACATGTCACAGCTATTTCTTGTTGCGAAAATCAGAATGAATGTTCTCTGCCTAACGAAAACGAAGTTAAAGAATTAGACGTTCACCTTAACCAAAGCAAGCAATAAAAATAGACACTATAAGCGAGTGCCTCATTTATTTCATATTGTTTTATATCTTCTCAAAAATAACTATAAAAGACTAAATCACAATCAAGTATATTTACCTGTTTTAAAAACAGGGTTTGTTTTATGTAACTATGACCAGAGCAAAAGCAGCTATTTATTTTATTGCAGACTGTTAGCTAGGAGCGGTTGTGGGCACGATTGTGAGTGCGGTTTCAAAAGCCCACACGAAAGGATTCGTGCGGGAGCGGGGCTAAATTAAGTCCATTCTTCGATTTGCCAAATCATCCCAAATACAAAACCAACTTTCCATTAAGACTATTGCCCAAATCCGTTGTAGCTGTTAGTGGTAGTTTTTTATCTTTTCAAATAATTCAAAAATATATTTCTTTAAAAATTCGGTATTAAAAGCTTTGCGATATATTTCGTTATTCTCTTTTTGGTGTTCTACAGCAATTCCATTAATTTTTGAATAATAACTTTCTTTTTGATAAAATATTTTTCCATCCTCAAATTGAAATACATTAGTACGCCAAGTATCTTCAGAATTTTTACTTTTCTCCTGGACTACAATAAGATGAAAAGTTTTATCGTCCTCTAGATAATATATTGTCCTTAATTTGCTATTGCTATTTTTAAAGTAGCTTTCTGCTTCAATACCACCAAATTTTTCATTGTAATTGAATTTTATATCAATACTGTCAAGTGTAATTGTTCGCAAAGTTGTTGACATATAGTTTTGGCTAAATAGTAGTACACTTTTAAAACACAAAATAAATAATATTAGATTTTTCATAATTTGCCTTTTAAGCAGTTAGTTCTTAAAATTACCACTAACTTGTATATATGCGAAACAAAATATTCGCCTATCCACCCCAATTAAGGTAGATTGACGCAATTTCATTTCGTTTTATATTTTCTCAAAAATAACCAAAAAAGATTACAAACGATCAAAGAATAATTGGTTGCCTCTTCCCTATTCAATAAAACCAAATTATACAAAACAGTTATTTAAAGTCGGGAGACTTTAAGAGGTTTTGAATTTATAAGAACATTAAAAAATTGTGCAAAGTCGAAGACATTTGCACAGCGTTTCATCAGGAACACTTCGGGGAACTGGGGGTAGCTTTTCACAGGAACACCTCGGAGAGCGGGGGTTGTTACATATAAACATTTCAACCTCCAAAGTTGCGTGAATATATGGATGATATTTCTTATTTACACTGTCAATAATTACTAAATTCATAGTTTGTTTAATTAAGTTATTTTCTAAAATTCTAACTAACGTTTTTTTTATGTTCTGAAAAACATTGATTTTTTACAATTTAATTTTTAATATTCATCTAATTTTTTACTTTATTACATTAGCTGAAGAAAATAATTACCGCTAACGTCAGTCTGTGAAAAAACTAAAATTAACATCTTGAGAATCTCCTATTTGAGATTTTTCTCCGGTAGCTTTCCGAATACTTTATGAATTTGAATAGGTTTTTTCACAGCCTGACGTTCTGGTATTATAACGGGCTTGGGACTAAATTAATCCCATTCTTCGGATTTGCCAAATCATTCAAATATAAAACCATCTTTTCATTAAGCCTATTGCCCAAATCCATTGTAGCATCTATGTTACAAGATGGTTGCATTGAAGTTATAAGTTTCATATAACACTTTTGTTTTTGGCTTTTTGGTTTCTATCAATTCTCCACATTTGTTGTAAATTTTTAGTGACCCAAATTCATCGTTAAATTTAAATTCTACCTCATGAATTTGGTTATTTGTTATAACGATTCTTCGAAACTTTTTAATGAAAAATTGGTCATGGTCTTGTTTTGATTTCATGGTACATTCTACCAATACTTTTCCGTTCTCATCGATAATTTTATCTACTCGCTGATGTTTTTCAAAGCTTGTTTTCCTAAAAAAGAAATAACGACTTTTAACTGAATGTTCCGAAACTAACTCAATCTGTTTGTTTCCGCAGTTTTCGTTTTGTGCAGCTACTGATAAAGAAGTAAGAAGCAGTAAATATAAAATGATTTTCTTCATAAAGTGTAGTTGTCTTCGGCTTTCTTGTAACTTGTATATGAGGGAAACAAATTCGCATTTCAATCAATTTTATAACAGATTGGCGCAATTTCATTTCGTTTTATATCTTCTCAAAAATAAACCAACAAAAATGATAAACCACAAAAAGAATATTTGCCCTTCTCTACCCTCAGCAAAGCTAAATTAAACAAATAGTTAATTAAAGTCGGAGACTTTTGAGAACTTAGCTTTTACAAGAACATTAAAAAAATGTGCAAAGTCGAAGACATTTGCAGAGCGTTTCATTAAGAACACTTCGGGGAGCTGGCTTTGCTAATTTTCTTCATGATACTTTCTATCAATATGTTCTCCCAAAAAGTCACATTGAAAGAATAGTCTATCTTGCCATTTTTGTACTTTATACTTTTGAATCCTATTTTCTATAAAGCTTCGCAAATGTTTAATTTGAAGTTGTAAAAAATCTTTCCTTTGAGATTCCTGATTTGAAATAAAGAGCTTAAGGATTTGAAATTTAGTTCCGTTGTGTTCTATTACTGTAACCTTATTTTCATAAATTTGATTTACATGGTCAGATAAATTTGGCATAAAACCAAATCTGTCAAGGTAATAATGTAAATATTTTTTCCTGAATAAATCATCATTGTTAAATGCTCCTGTTTTTACCTCACATATAATTCCTGTCATAAGATTTGGATTGAGTTCTCCCATTAATGCTTCATCCCAATCATTATTTTGACCTCCAATTTCTTCAAAAACATATGGTAATCTTATTCCAAGTAAATCTATGTCGGATGAATGCTCAATATCTTCGGTTCTGTGTACAACGAAGTTCTCAATTAGAAAAAAGCCATTCAATCTTAAAAACCAATACGCATTTGTTTCTCCGTAATTCATATTATTTAAGTTATATGTGTTAAGCTTACCGCTAACTTATTTATCTGCGCTACAAAGTAGCGCCAATCTACCCAAAATTGGGTGTATATACGAATTTTTGTTCCGTTTATATACTTTCAAAAATAACCGAAAAAGATTACAAAGTGTCAAAGAATATCTAGTTACCTCTACCCTTATCAATAAAGTAATTCCATAAGCAGTTAGTTATTTAAAGTCAGGAGACTTTAAGAGGTTTTGAATTTATAAGAAAATTAAAAAAATTGTACAAAGTCGAAGACGTTTGCACAGCGTTTCATTAAGAACACTTTGGGGAGCTGGGGAGCGGGTCTTATTTACTGTGATTTTTTTCAAGCTTACTGCTAACTTGCATATATGTCTCACAATATCCGACTTACCCTCCTTGAATTGGGCGGCTACGTCTGAAAAATACATATAATATTTGTTACGAATGTATAAATAAATATTTACAAATAATTAACAGCGATTTTGTTCTTTTATCTTTTAACTTTATAAGTTTTGTTGATTTTTATGTTTCACGAGCGAGACGTTCACGCCAGCTGAGAATCTACGATTTGGTTAAACCGAGTTGCAAACGGTATCTTCTTCCTATCAATCTAAGTAGGCACTCGTTGAAACCTTGAATCCGCATGTCTCAAAATTAGCTTTTATTTTTTGACATTTATATTAATTTTCTTGTTTTAAGAGTGGAATTTCCAGGCTATTAAAGAATTAAAAACGACATCTTTTCTTAACTCACCTAAAATACTTGATATTGGACAATATTTATCCTGAACATATTAATGCTTTTTTGTAAAATCATAATAAATATTTGTTGTGTAATCCTATCTGCTTTTAAGTCTTAAAACACAGATTTCCATAAATTTTCAGTTTGTTTTGTCTGGCATTTCGTATCCATTTGGCAGGGATAGTTATAAATCTAAATATGAATTTCTTTATCCTAAAACTTGCACTCAAATACTTGAATCTTATAGAAAACACTTGAATTATATAGCCATATAAATTTCTACAAATTGCTGTAAATAAAAGAAAAACAGTATTTTGTTCTAATTTTGAAAAAGGAATATTGTTCCATCCAAAATCATTTTTCAAAACATCAAACTCTTTCTCAATTGCTCCTCTTTGATTATAAAAGTGAACTACTTCATCTTTAGTCTTTTCAAAATCATTGGTAAGAATCGCTGAGTAATTACATGACTCATTAGTAAACAAATCTATCTGTTTATCAGTTCTTTCTATTTTTGTAACAATAAGTCTATATGTTTTTAATTTATCCTGTTTTTTGTGTCTTTTCGCTGTATTAATAAATGGTATGAATTCAATCTCACCTCTGTATGCAGTTTCGGTACCTAATTCAACAGCAGTCCAGTTATCAATACTTATAATTTCTCTAGCCAAAGTATCATTCATACGTGCTCTTATGTATAATTTTTCTACATTTTTACTAACAATATCTATAATATCCATATGATAGGAAGCTCCATCAGCTCTAAAAGCATGTACTTTAATGTTTTGTTCTTTCAGCAAAGCAAACATTCTTGCCAAAGTATCATCTTGAAGTGTCTTGGCATCGCTATTACCGTTCCTATTCTCAATAAACACGACATTTTTCCCGATGAATCCTACTCCAGGACAATAACCACTTCTGTTTTTATAACTCCATCGGCTATCTGCTTTATTATTAAACAAAAGGGTATTGTCATAATCCAAAGTAAATTTTTCATTTAGATCAAATTTTAGTTGTTTTAAAATTTCAAGATTGAGTCTGTTAAGTGGATTGTTAAAACTGAATTCATGAGTACTATTACCTCTGGGAGTAGAAAAAATTTCTTTAGGCAAAGAAAGTTTCTTAAAGCGTTCTAATACCCTGTCA
Organism: Flavobacterium pectinovorum; assembly: GCF_022802975.1. Lineage (GTDB taxonomy): Bacteria > Bacteroidota > Bacteroidia > Flavobacteriales > Flavobacteriaceae > Flavobacterium > Flavobacterium pectinovorum_B. The sequence continues at coordinate 436,553 of NZ_JAFEVZ010000001.1, read as the reverse complement.
GGACTAGGAATATTTATAAAAGGATTTTGCTTTAAGTGGTCATTAAAGTTACCCGATAAATCTTCGATACAATCTCCTCCGCAGAAAAAAACACTCCAAAAGGAATACAAAATATCTTTCCACTTGTATTTAGATTGAGGCGATAAGCAAGGTAGGTTTTCGTTAAGAAGATTCGCTAGATTAAGAGTCTCAAACTCTTTTAAAACAAAATTTAAGCCTCCAAAAGGACTTATTTCTGAAGATTTTAGTACTTTCATAATGGTATTTGTTACATCACCAATTTAGGTGAAAATACTATAAATGCAAAGTGTTTATAATCATATATTTGCGTTTTTTTTATATATAAACATGCGGATTCAAGGTGAAAACGAGCACCGGCTGGGATACTTTTTTCAAACTAGCGTCAATCGGGATCTTTAGGGTTGGTAATAATTTTAAAAACCCTTAAATCATTTACTGTTTAATATTGTAAAACCCTAGTAGATTTTCTTTATTTACAATTAATTTATTTTTGTGTAATGCTTGCTCCCTATCCTTAAACAATCTCTCTAACTCCAATATAATATCCTCACTTTTCCCATAGTGTAGTTTAGAATGACAGGTTGGACATAATACTATTAAATTACACATCTGGTCCAAACTGATTAGTTTATCTCCTAGTACAAACATATCATTCTCCTGCGCATGCATTGGTATCAAATGGTGTACCTCAGCGTAATCCCCATCATATCTTCTAGATGCAAAGGTTCTATGCTCAATTCCTTTCAACTTAGCCATCTCGCAAACATAACCACTTTTTTTAAGTGCGTTGTTTCTCAATTTTAAATCTGCTTTATAGCGCTTTATAACAGCCAATCGCGTTTCTTCTGATTTGTTAATTAATGTTGCGACATCGTTATCTGGATCTTCATAAAGACCATTTTCTTGTTCGGAATTATATTCAATTTCATCAACAATTGATTCGTAGGTAAATCCATTGATGTATTCCAATAAATCTTCTGAAAGATACAAGCGTTTGTCTTCTAAAATTCTAGGAGACCCCGATTGTATATAAGTTTTTGATTGCAATGAGTTTTTCAAAGTATAAAAACCATTACTCTCTAAGAATGAAAACAAGTAAGTTTTAGCATCATGAACGCGAGTCGCAATAGTGCCTAAGTCATTTTCATAAAAGACCTCTAGCACCTTTACTTTATCAGTAAATGTAAAGGTTCTACTATCCTTTATAAGCTCTATGAGTTTATCAAAGTCATTTATTCGATCATAATATTGAACATATGAAATTACCTCAATATGATCCAAATATAAAATAGACTTCTCTTTTAGCAGATTAATTAACAATTCAAAGAAATTGGTTTCCGAATTGTCGAAATATTTATATTTACTCGAAAGAAGTAAATTTAAAAAGCAATTTGGGTCAATTACATTATTTTCAAGGTGATTCACATACTCTTCAAAATACTCATTAAACATTAGCTCACCATTTTCATTTAAATAAACAAAACCGTAAAATTTTAATGATATAAACTTTCTGTCCAGGGCATTAAAGTGTTTATTATCCGGATACTGCTCCTGCAACAAATTTTTGATCTTAGTTTGTTTTATTTTTTTTCCAACAAACTGCTTCAGCCCATAATAGTAACTAATCAATAAATCTTTGTTAAAGGTAAAATCTCTTGGGATTATCATAACCTTTTCTTTTTAAGAGTTTTAAATACATTTTTCATTAACAATGGAGGCACAGACTCACCAATTACATGACGTATAAACCTATCGTTCGCCCATTCTGGTATATTCCAATCAGGAGGTAAAGATGAAACTATTAATGTCTCAAGAATTGTTAGCACTCTAGCATCTGAGTATGTACCATCAGATTTTAAACGTCCCGGATGTACGTTATTGTGTGAGCTTATCTCTCCAGATTTTGTTGTTCTAGCATGGCATGGGCTATCCCACGACAATCTTTTATAAGTATTATGAAAACCTTTGACTTTTTCGCCATCAATTTTTGTAGGATAAAAGACTTCGTTGCGCATCGCACTTTTACCTGTCGGCGTATGCTTCATAGCTAAAACATCTCTTTCTGCATGCGCTTTAGCAAAGTGCCATTGTATAGGAGATTTTTCACCAGCTTCTAAAGATGGTAAATGCCCAATAGAGTCATGTAGTGTAATCTGTTTCTCAATTTTTGGAGATGGCCATAAATAATTAATCTTATACATTTTAATAAAGCATCTTGGCCTACTTTGAGGTACTCCATAATCTTGAGCATTTATATCAATAATATCAATCGTGTATTTTCCACTATATTTTTTGGTGATCAAATCACTAATTTTCAACAATTCCCCCTCAAATGGAAAATACATTTTTAGAAAATTAGAAACGTTTTCTATCAAAACAACATCAAAATCGAAATTGTCTATAAAGTGAAACACGTCAAATATTAGAAAATTTCTATCATCATTTAAAAACTGTTCTTGATTTTTATTTTTACCAACACTACTAACGCCTTGGCAAGGTGGTGTTGCAATTAAAAGCTTAACATCATTGGTTATAAATTTAGAAATTTGTTTCTTCGTTTCTTCTTTACTAATATCACCGATAACTATTTCACTATCAGGATATAGATGTTTGTATAGTTGTGCTCGTTTTTCAATCAACTCCGCACCTACTACTACATCTATTCCTATATCTTTTAGATAAGTTTCACCAACTCCTGCACTTGAAAAAAGAGATATTGCTTTCATTAAATTTGTTCTAATATTTTACGTACAAGCAGTGGAGGAACAGACTCTCCAATGACTTGTCTTACCAATACCTCTGTAGCCCATTCTGGTATATTCCAATCTTCAGGCAAAGAAGACAGAATCATTAATTCTAGAATCGAAAGTACTCTAGCATCTGAATAAGTATTATCATTTCTCAACCTACCGGGATGAACTTTTGAGTTTGATGAAATTGCATCACTCCTAATTGTAATCGTAGGTGCTGGCTTATCCCAATGCATCCTTGCATAAGCATCATGATAACCATTTATTTTTTTCCCAATTTTATTTTTAGGAAAATGTATTTTGTTTTTAAAAGCGCTTTGTCCTGTACTTGCATGCTTCATCCACAAAATATGTTCAGGAGTATGTTTTCTACCAAAATGCCATTTATATTCTGAAATTTCACCCGATTCAATTGATGGTAAATGACCAATAGCATCTTGAACAGTAATTATTTTGTCTGATTTCGCTGGCCAATCCCATTTCAAATCTTTCTTATATATTTTAATAAATGTTCTTTTTCTGCTTTGCGGAATACCATAATCCATTGAATTAAGAATATCAAAGTCTACATTATATTCCTCACCATACTTTTCTTTAAGCAAATCAATAATATTGTATAAATTACCTTTATACGGATAGTTCATTTTCAAAAATCGTGGCACATTTTCAATAAGTATATATTTGGGCTTAATTCGATCAATGGCATCAAAGACCTTGAAAATTAGAAAATTCCTTGCATCTTCTTTCATTTGTTCATGGTTCTTATTTTTACCACTCAGACTGAATCCTTGGCAAGGTGGGGTAGCTAATAATAAATCCACTTTGTTTTCGATTGACTTTTCTATAAAATCATTGAAATTATTTTCGTTACAGATATCACCATAAATCATATGCGAATCAGGGTAAAGATGCTTGTGAAAGTCAGCTCTTTTTATTTCCAACTCATTAGCAACTACGCAATCAAATCCAATTTCTTTTAAATATGTTTCTCCAACACCAGCACTTGAAAACATTATAGAGTACTTCATATTGTTGTTCTTTATATAACTAAGTTCAACAAAATCGCTTCACTTCTTCTATGAATATATTTGTAAAACCGTTTATCTATCTTAATTTAATGGTTGTGTTAATAGTTAAAAATCAAAGCGATTATTATCGTCTTTCGTCGCCCGCCTTTGAAAAAATAGCACAAATTTAGTAAATATATCCCAGCATTACTCTAATATAAATATTACTTATATGATATTTTACTTGGAATATCCATAAAAAAACATAAAGATTTGGCAAACTGGAGGTTCAATGCTCCGCGCGCATTTATGGTAAAAATCGTCTCCTTCGACAATTCGCAATAACAGTAAACTGTACAGCAATAACACTGTTAACAAATCGTTACCTGACTACTTTGAGAATTTTTATAAAGCCTTTTTTTTAGACCATACAGCTTTTTCTGAAAAATTTTATATAAAAAAAGATGCTTATGCATCTTTTTTATATACTTAAACTCTTTTTAATTCTTTCAGAAATGAAAACAGCTTTTTTATCCTTTAGATTGTCGTTCTTTTTCAAGTAGATCAAATTGAATCTTTAATGTCTTTTTTAGAAAATTATAGTAATCGATTTTTTCCTGTGTTAATTTAACTTCTAAATTAAATGAATCCTCAACAATGGATATTAACGATGGTAAACTTTTTAAAACAAATAACGAATTAAAGTCTATTCTTAAATAGCGGCTTATTGTGTAGATTTTGTCCCATCCACTAACGCTTTCAGCACGTTCTACTCTACCTATCATTGTAGAGCTATAGTCAATTTTGATTCCAAGTGAATGTTGGGATAAATTTTGTTTTAATCTAGCTAATCGAAGCATACATCCAATTTGCAAATTAATTAAGTTTAACTCTATTTCACTAGCTATTTCCATTTAGTAAAATTTGAGAAAAAAGATTAATTTATTCGATACAAATTTGTATCAAATAAATTGTTTTGTTATATTTGACAGATATTTTACATACAAAAAATGTAATTTTGCGATTCTTCAATAAAATATTTGAAGCATTCGCTTTGAATCTCGTTTCAGAAAACTGGTAATTTTTAAAACGTACGAGATGATAAGTATGATGCTCACGTCCTTGGCGTGGGCTCACTTATTCGTACGTTTGGTATACCAGTACCTCTGAATCGTTTAAGCTGAGTTCCATGCCTTTTTTTATGCTTATTACTCAGCTTAGCATTCTTAGCAATAACTTCATATTTATTTTTAAAGTTTCGCAGCCAGAACTAACTTATAACTTTTGCTGCCTATGAGAGAATAGTACTTGATGCGGTTTACTATCCGCAAAAAAAATGGCCCTCTACTTCGTCGCCAAACTAGCGTAGAGGACCTTAGCTAACAAAACCAACGTTTCACTAACCAACCCAATATTATGAATAATTTTTCATTCTACAAGGGTGGAAAGGCTCTTTGCTGCCTGTTTTTAATGGGCTTCTTATTGTCTTTTTCATCTGTTTCTGCTAAAATTCCTTTTCGGAAAACCTCTACATTTTTTCAACAACATCACATTCTGGGTATTATTACTGATGGCAATACCCCGCTGCCCGGTGTTACTATTGCTGTAAAAGGCAAAACACATACTACTGCTATATCTGATTATAGCGGGCAGTATTCTATTTCGGCTTCTGCCCAGGATACTTTGGTGGTTTCTTTTATCGGGTTTAAAACGGCTCTTGTTCCTATAAAAGGACGTACCAAAATCGATGTGCCATTGCTTTATGATACCACTAACCTACAAGAAGTTCGGGTAAATGCCGGCTATTATTCGGTTAAGGAAAGCGAACGTACCGGAAGCATTGCCCGGATTACAGCAAAGGACATCGAAACCCAGCCTGTGACTAATGTACTCGCTACCATGCAGGGGCGTATGGCGGGAGTAAGTATTACCCAGACTACGGGAGTGCCCGGAGGCGGATTTGATATTAAGATACGAGGACAAAACAGCCTGCGTACCGATGCTAATGCGCCACTTTATATTATAGACGGGGTTCCGTATGCTTCTGACCCTATTGGGTACAACCAAACGGCTACTACGTATCCGAGTGTTACGAGTCCGCTGAACAGTATTAACCCCGATGCCATTGAGAGTATCGAAGTCCTTAAAGATGCGGATGCTACTGCTATTTATGGTTCCAGAGGCGCTAATGGTGTGGTGCTGATTACCACCAAAAAAGGCAAAGCGGGCCAAACGACTTTTACTGTTAATGCCTCTACCGGAGCAGGCAGGGTGACAAAATTTATGGACCTGATGCACACCGAACAGTATCTTGCCATGCGGAGACAGGCTTTTGTGAATGACGGACTCACGAGTTACGGCGCCACCGATTACGACATCAACGGCACCTGGGACCAAAACCGCTATACCGACTGGCAAAAAGAACTTTTGGGCGGTACTACGCTGCTTCAGGATTTTCAGGGGACTGTATCCGGCGGATCCCAACGGACGCAGTTTTTGCTGAGCGGAAACTACCATCAGGAAACAACGGTTTTTCCCGGGGATTTTCTTTATAAAAAGGGCGGTGCGCAGGTCAATATCAACCATCGTTCTGAAGATGATCGGTTTCGTATTGCCTTTTCCGGCGGGTATACTGCACAGGACAACAACCTGCCTGCTTTTGACCTGACGTATGATGCCCGAGCCCTTGCGCCCAATGCCCCTGCTTTGTATGATGCCAATGGTGAGCTGAACTGGGAAGACGGAACGTGGGACAATCCGCTGCGGAACCTCAATGCGCAGTTTCTGTCTAAAACCAAAGACCTTGTTGCCAACACGGTGCTGTCTTATGTGTTACTGCCCCTACTGACCCTGAAGAGCAGTTTTGGGTATACGGACCTGAATACGGTGGAAACCCGTACTTCGCCATCGACGATTTACAACCCTGCCTACGGTATCACTAGTGACCGATCGACGATTTATGTGAACCATACCTATCGCTCTTCGTGGATTGCGGAACCTCAGCTGAACTGGAAAAAAGAAACGGGCCGGGGTGCTCTGGATGTGCTTTTAGGCGCTACTTTTCAGCATCAGACTACTGAAAAACTGTATGAATCGGGAAGCGGTTTCAGCTCCAACAGCCTGATCTATAATTTGGCGGCTGCCAAATTCCCCAAGGTTTTGCTGGATGAGAGTACCCAATATCAATATCAGGCTTTTTTTGGGAGAATCAATTATGCGTACGCCAGTCGTTATATCCTGAACCTGACAGCCCGACGTGATGGTTCAAGCCGTTTTGGCCCGAGCAATCAGTTTGCCACTTTTGGTGCTGTTGGCGCTGCGTGGCTTTTTCATAAAGAAGGGATTTTTGCTGCGCTGCCGTGGCTGAGTTTTGGTAAAATACGTTCCAGTTTGGGTACGACCGGTAATGACCAGATTGGCGATTATATGTTTCTTAATACCTATACTACTGCCAGTGCCAATTACAGCAATACTGTCGGGATGCAGCCTACGCGCCTGTTTAATGCCAATTTTGGATGGGAGACCAACAAAAAAACCGAGGCTGCACTGGAACTTGGCTTTTTTCAGGACCGGATTTTTGCCACGGCGGCGTGGTACAGCAACCGCTCCTCTAATCAGCTGGTTGGTGTTCCGCTGCCGGGTACTACGGGTTTTAGCGTACTGCAGTCGAATCTTGACGCCACGGTAGAGAATACCGGCTGGGAGCTTAGCCTGCGGACTGTCAACTGTAACACTGCCCATTTTAACTGGACGACCAGCCTGAACCTGACGTTTGCCCGCAACCGCCTAGTTGAATTTCCAGGACTGGCGAATTCTGCCTACAGTCAAAAATACCGGATCGGACAGCCGTTGAATATCCTGCTGCTCTATACTTTTAAAGGCGTTAACGACCAGACGGGCGTGTATGAATTTGAAGATTTGAATCAGGACGGAAGGATCACGGCACCGGAAGACCAGCAAACCATAGCCGACCTGAACCCAAAGTATTACGGCGGGCTGCACAATGAGCTTCGGTACAAGAACTGGAAACTGGATTTTCTTTTTCAGTTTGTCAAACAGGATAATATCCTTTACCCAATGGGCTTTGCTGGCCAGATGTCTAACCAGCCCCTTACAGCAGGAAACAGCTGGGTTAGTGCGGGCGATCCCGCTTCTTACCAGCGGTATACAACGGGTGTAAACAGCAGTGTGGTGCAGGGCGATAATTTGTTTAATAAAAGTACGGCCAGTATCACGGATGCCTCGTTTATCCGACTGAAAAATATTGCGCTCTCGTACGATGTGCCGCTACAGCTTACCCATACCCGATGTACTGTTTTGCTGCAAAGCCAGAACCTGCTGACTTTTACCCGTTATAAAGGCGGTGATCCTGAGTTTACGTTTACCGGATACCTGCCCCCGCTTAAAGTGCTTACTGCCGGAGTACAATTCACTTTTTAATCTGAACAATATGAAAGCTATTTATACGATTACGTCCCCTATCGCCCGTTTCCTGATGGCCTGTTTCGCCTTTGTTTCCTGTGACTCGTTTGTTGAAGTTCCCCTGCCGGATTCGCAGCTGACCGAGGAAACCGTTTTTGGGGAGTACGCCACTGCGAATGCCGCCCTGACGGATATATACGCCAAGATCAGGGACAGAGGCATCCTTACGGGAGTCAACACCGGACTCTCGAACCAACTTGGGCATTACAGCGATGAGCTGACGCCTTACGGCAGTCCGTCTAATGCGAGTTATACCTTTAATAACAATGCCCTGCTGCCCACTAATGCTGCTGTTGCGACGTACTGGAATACCACCTACAATCATATCTATGCTGCCAATTCTATTCTGGAAGCTGTGGATGGAAACGAAAATTTTACCGATGAAAACAAAAGACAATTGCGTGGCGAGTCGTTGTTTATCCGTGCGCTGCTTCATTTTTATCTTGTTAATCTGTACGGTGATGTGCCTTATATTACCACTACAGATTACCGGATCAACAGCAAAGCAACCCGCATGCCTTTGGGTGAGGTGTATGAAAGAATCCTAACAGACCTGGAAAACGCCATTGCCCTGCTGCAGCCCCAATACAGTGCTGCCGACAGAAGCATCCCTAACCAATATGCTGCCAAAGCCCTGCTGGCCCGAGTGTATCTGTACAAGCAGTCGTATGCCGAGGCTGCCAACGCTGCTTCTGCCCTGATCAACGAAAGCGGCTTGTTTGTGCTGACCCCTAAACTGAACGAGGTTTTCCTGATTGGTTCTAAAGAAACCATCTGGCAATTGCAGTCGCCCACAGCAGGACAAAACACGAAGGAAGGCGCCTTATTTATTTTTACTGCCGGACCTCCTTCGCTTGTTGCCTTACATCCTAATCTGGTCAACTCTTTTGCCACTGCAGACGGACGTCGGGTCAACTGGATTAAAATGGTTACCAAAGGGACTTCCAACTGGTATCATGCTTATAAATACAAGGAACGCACCTTTACCACCACCTCTGTTGAATATGCCGTGGTATTTCGTCTTGCGGAACAATATCTGATCCGGGCTGAAGCAAGGGCCAGACAGGGCGACCTGATTGGTGCCAAAGAAGACCTGAATGCTGTGCGCAAACGTGCCGGACTTGGTGATACGGATGCTGTAACACCCGAAGAGCTCGTAACAGCCGTTCTTCAGGAAAGAAGATGGGAGCTGTTTACCGAGCATGGCCATCGTTTTTTTGACCTTAAACGCTCTAGCCTGCTGGATGCGACACTGACGCCCCTGAAACCCGGATGGAATACCACCGATGCGCTGTTTCCTATTCCGCTTAATGAACTGAATGCTAATCCTTTTTTGGGCATCCAAAATCCAGGTTATGAACACTAATCTTAATTCCTCAACCCGTATGAATTTTAAATTTTTACCCCAAATCGCCGTTTTATTTTTTATTTTGCCATTAGTAACCTGTCCCTTATGGGGACAGGGGGCAAAAAAGCACTTAACTCCTGACGATTATCACTTGTGGGGAGAACTTCGTTCTGATCAGCTATCGCGTGATTCCAAATGGATCAGTTATCGGATTCAGTATCAAAATGGCTCCGATAGTCTGTTTGTAAAAAATACCACTACCGCCGTTACTTATAGCTTCGCCAGCTGTGAGCGGTCTGATTTTACGGAATCGAATCACTTTATCACCCAAAAAGAAAATCAACTGACTATTATGGACCTCAACACCGGAAACAAGGAACTTATTCCTGATGTTTTAGCTTATGCCTATTCGAAAAAAGCCGACCGCCTACTGCTCCTGCAGCCAGATGGATCCGACAGCCATGTCTTGCGCAGCAGGCGCCCGTCTGAAAGCCGATTTGAGGAAATCAAGGGAGTGAAACGTTTTTCGGTAAGTCCTGACGGTGCTGCCGCGGTTTTTTCGGTGGTTGCCAACAACCAACAGGCAATCGGACTGCTGCACCTGACCCGCAGTACCCAAATTGAATGGATTACGGGAGAAAGCGATTTTGATTTTGACGGGTTTGTCTGGCAAAAAGACGGCAAATCTGTTGCTTTTCTGGGACAGGGACGCAATTTGAACGAAAACATGCTCCATTATTATATTTTAAAGACCAAAAAATTGTATCGCCTTGATGCAGCTGCCCAGCCTCAATTTCCCAAGGACCGTGCAATCGTTTTAGGTTCTACTTATAAAATTACTATAGCGGACGACCTGCAGAGTGTGTTTGTATCCCTTAAAAAGAAAAACAATCCCGGCGATGCCCAACCAAAAGATGCTGTAGAAATCTGGCATACCAAAGACAAATGGATTTATTCGCAGGAACAGAAAGAGGGTAGATTTGAACGTCAGTCAAAAGTTGCTGTGTGGTTTCCTATTGCAAATACTTTTATGCCTGTTACCAGCAATGAGCTGCCCAAACTTATGCTTACCGGAGATTACCGTTATGCCATCCTGTCGAACCCGAAAGCCTATGAACCGCAATTTGAATATTACGGCAACAGGGATTATTATCTTTTGAACCTTAAGACCGGCCAACAGGAATTGTTTTTAAAAAATCATGCTGCTTCTGCCTACCAGATGATTGTTTCTCCCGGTGGAAAATACATCGCTTATTTTAGCGCCAACCACTGGTGGGTGTATTCGATCAGGGAAAAACGACATACCAATATCACTGCCGCTACAAAGGCCTGTTTTTACGGAAAAGTATTCAAGCTGGTCACTACCTCTGCCTATGGCAATCCGGGCTGGACTGTCGATGACAAGGAAATTGTGCTTTATGACCACTATGACCTGTGGGCCATCAAGCCTGACGGAAGTTCGTACAGAAGAATAACCAAAGGTCGTGAAGCCGGGATTCGTTACCGAATAGCTGATGCTTCGCCTGCCTACAAAACCTCCCTGTATTATGATGGGTTCAGACGTGATGTCCTTGATCTGGAAAAAGAAGTTTTGCTGCGGGCTGAGGGTGATGATGGGAAGACCGGCTATTTTATACGGAATAAACAATCCGAATTGCAAGCTATTGTTTACGGGGATTATTTTATTGACCAGCTGTTCTGCAACGAGAAAAAGGACACTTTTTTCTACAGGCAGCAAAAGTTTGATTTGCCTCCGGCCCTGCTGTCCAAAACGGTATCATCGGCTCCAAAACTGATTTTTCAGAGCAATCCACATCATTTTGATTTTGATTGGGGAAGATCTGAACTGGTACACTACCAAAACTCAGAAAAAGAAAACCTAAAAGGGGTTTTATTGTATCCGGCTCAATGGAGTGCCAGAAAAAAATATCCGATGGTAGTACATATTTATGAATATCTGTCGAATGAACTTCATCTGTATCGTAATCCCTCTCTTTTTTCGGAAGAAGGTTTTAATGCTGCGAACCTTACACAACAGGGGTATTTTGTGTTCCTGCCGGACATTCTACACAAGGAAGGAAATCCCGGTATCTCTGCAACCGACTGTGTAGTGTCGGGTACTAAAAAAGTGATTGAAACCGGTCTGGTCAACCCCAACAAAATAGGACTGATCGGGCATTCGTTCGGGGGCTATGAAACCGCTTTTATCATTACGCAGACCAACCTGTTTGCCGCTGCTATTGCCGGAGCAGCCGTAACGGATCTGAACAGTTTTTTTCTGACCATAGGATGGGACACCGGAAAGCCTGATTTGTGGCGGATGAACAAGGAGCAGTGGAGAATAGGGAAAAGTCCTTTTGAAGACCCTCTGGCCTATGCACGTAATTCGCCTGTATGTAATGCGGAGCACATCACAACCCCTCTGCTGTTATGGACAGGCAAAAAAGACCAGCATGTAGACTGGCATCAGAGTATAGAATACTATATAGCACTCCGGCGGCTTGGCAAAAACAATGTTACCTTGTTTTATACTGACGAAGGGCACAGTCTGCTTAATCCCGAAAATCAAAAGGATTTTACACAGCGTGTCGGGCAATGGTTTGGCTGTTACCTGAAAAATGAAACCCTGCCCTCCTGGATTGAAAAAGGAACAGAGTAATTACAGTGTCTCTTAAAAAAATAATGCAGTTCCGGTATTCGGAACTGCATTACAATTTTGAAAAAAGGATTGGAGAAATTAAGGACGAAACAAAATTTCGGTACAGTTTTCCTGATCGTTTTTACCAAAGGCCTGTGCCCCGCTGTCTCCATTGACGCGACAAACCTGTGCCGGAATGGTGCTACATTCTACTTCAATATTACATGCGCCCTGAGAATTAAGCGTATACCCTATTGCTTGCTCAACCACTGAAGCACTTTGCATGGATGTTGTTGCAAATGCTCCCGCAACTGCCAGTGCTACCACAGCAAAAGGCGTTACTTTTTTTAAAAATAAAGTTTTCATACTATTCTGTATTACGTTACACTTTGACCTACTTTTTTCTACAGGTGTTCGGTCTTTTTCCTGATACCGGCCAGTATATTTTTCGGCATTAAAATTTTTTACTTTCTAATTGCCCGTTATTTCTTTCTTTAAAACCGTACGCAGCTCATACACCACCAGTTCATTGTCCATCAGTGCATATAGATGCGAAGCGGTTACATACAACGCCCTCAACTTTTTATCTCCCACTTTGTAGATTGCAAAACTCAGCAGATAGCGATGCTTTTTGAGATCGTAAACGTCCATGATATATGCATTTTTCCAAAGCTGTTCTTCTTCAAATTGTCCCTGAATATTGGAATGGACAAATAACAGATTTTCGCATAATGCGGCATGTGCATTGACTGTGAGGGGCGGTGCTGCCATTTTTCGGGACGTATTTTTATTGAGATACGCTATTTTTATTTTTGCCTGTGTGATGGTATCTATTGTGTGTCCCCGATATTTTAGGGTAAGTTCTTTATCGGCTACTATAAATTCATTTCGATAGTAATACACATATACCATACGCTGTTTTTTGGGGTCGAAAACCAGTATACCGTCCGTATCAAAAATACCATCGATCTGCTGTTTTAAAAGTGAAGGATTGTAGCTGCTTTCAGGATGCCGGTTTTCCTTGTAAACCCCGAAAACATGTGATCCCTTTTTGCTGTTGTTTGATCTGAATAGTATACTCGTGGTGTCTATGGGTTCTGCTAATGTAAAATAAGGAACTCCTTTGAGCTGGCTGTTGACTTTCCAATTCTTTGTACTGCCTGTAAATACCGCCGGAACACTGCCGTCCATCAGATAAAAGATGGAATCCCTGACTGCTATCCTGACGCTTTTAAAAGGGATGTTTTTGGGTTCAAAAGCAATTTCTATGATTTGCCGGGTTTTTAAACCGGGACCTATAGCAATCATATGGAGTGGTGCGGTGTAGTTGCCCAGATAAAGTTTGTTCCGGGTATAACCTGCTATATAGTAGGAATTAAATTTTAAATCTATGCTGTTTATCAAGGTTATGGGATGCTGTGGATAACGTCTGATAAACGGGTTCTTATACTGCATGATATTTTCTGAAAACAGAAATAACGCAATGATTGCAAGAGTACCTGAAACGGCGGAAAATGGTATGGTCAGAACAGGTGAAATGCTTGCTTTTTTTCTATTCTTTTTAGCCTGCCATACGATTGCCAAAGCTGCCAACAGGACGAATACGCTATTAAAAACGAGATGGACGTTCCATGTCATTTTTTCTAATATTCCTCCACAGGAACAGGGAACAAAGGAACTGTAATGTAGGATGATGAAAATGTAAACGCTGAACATGGTCATTAGTGTGAAGGCTCCCAGAAGTCCTACACTTCTAAACTTTGGCAGCATGAGCGCCAGTGCAATGAGCAGTTCGGTACCCGGAACGAGCCATGCCACCCCAACTGCAAAGGCACTTAGCAAAGGCGACTGCCCCAACTGTACCTGAAAGTTTTCGAAATCCAATAGTTTGCTTACTGCCGCGTAGACAAACAACAGGACATACAGATAACAAATTATTTCTACAATTACACTTTTAAGACTTCCTTTTGACTCCATACCCTTGTCTGTTTGCTTTTTATACACTATTTGTTTCTAACTCTAAACAAATTTAGATGGGTCGTTTTTAAAAAGTGTTGTGAAAAACAGGACAAAAGTTGTGAAAAACGTGCCTTTTAAGGTTTTGAAAAAGGTTCAGGGGTTTTTATTAAAATTTTATCCTTAAAGAGTAGACAAGTACACGAGAAATCATTTTATTGATAAATAGTAGCAGAAAAATTTCGAGAATCGAAAAAACATTTTATCTTTGCACCCGCATTCAGAGCATGATTGCGGTATATTGGAGAAATGGCAGAGCGGTCGAATGCGGCAGTCTTGAAAACTGTTGACTGTAACAGGTCCGGGGGTTCGAATCCCTCTTTCTCCGCACAACTAAAACCCTAATAACTGTTTATCAGATTATTAGGGTTTTTTTTTTAACCTTGGTCAATGCTAAATACACAATCTATTTTTTCGTTTAAGTCCAAAGTTCTAATCCAAATTATTTATATTTATACACTCTATCTTTTGTAAAAATGAAAAATATAGAATTCCCAATACCACATAATGAAACAGAACGTTTAGCCGCATTAAAACGCTATAACATTCTTGACACTTTGCCGGATCATGTTTTTAATGATGCAACAAAATTAGTGTCTTATATATGTGGCGTACCAATTGCTCATATCTCATTTATAGACGAAAGCAGACAGTGGTTTAAATCCGAAATAGGGATTGGCGTATCCGAAGTTCCGCGAGAAATTAGCTTTTGCCAATATACCATTATGGAGACCAAAATGGTTGAAATCCCGGACACCCTATTAAACGATCGGTTTAAAGAAGACCCTAATGTTACAGGTGGATTTAAAGTACGGTTTTATGCAGGTATTCCGCTAACAACACCCGATGGTTACAACATAGGAACAATATGTGCAATAGACCATGTTTCTAAAGAACTCAATGAGAATCAACGAAATGCTTTATCAATTATTGCAAAGCATGTGATAAATCAGCTGGAATTATCAACAAAAAACATTGAACTTAATGCGCAGAAAAAAATTGCAGAACGTGCAGTATTAGTAAAAGATAGTTTTTTGGCCAACATGAGTCATGAAATCAGAACACCCCTGAACGCAATAATTGGCTTCACTGATCTTCTTGCCCAGACAAAATTAGACAACATACAAAGAGATTATATTGACAGTGTTCAAATTGCCGGAGAGAATCTGCTTTTAATCATTAATGACATCCTTGACCTTTCTAAAATTGAATCCGGTAATTTAACTATTGATGAACATCCTTTCAATTTAAAAAAGACCCTTAAACATGTTTATAATTTACTAAAGGTCAAAGTTCATAAGGATGTTGAATTTAATCTCTTTCTGGATGCCGAATTGCCCGAAAATGTAATTGGCGATCAGGGAAGACTAAATCAAATACTGGTTAACCTTGCCGGTAATGCCCTTAAATTTACCGAAGATGGTGAAGTAACAATATCTGTAAAAAAGGTTAGCGAAACTACCGATAATTACTCCCTTAGATTTTCAGTCAAAGATACCGGAATAGGCATACAAGAAGACAAACTCAAAACTATATTTGAGCGATTTACTCAGGCAGAAGAAAGTACTACCAGAAAATTTGGCGGCACAGGACTTGGTCTCAACATTGTAAAACAGCTAGTCGAACTTCAAAACGCTGAAATCCATGTAAAAAGCAAACAGGGACGTGGTTCAGAATTTTTCTTTGTACTTACTTATAAAAAAACAGATCACATTGAAATTCCGACTGAAACATTTTTCGAAGAAGGACTGGGCAAACTTAAAATTCTTCTTTGTGAAGACAATGTTTTAAATCAGAAACTTGCAAAAAGTGTTATCCATAATTTTGGCTTCGAATTAGACATTGCCGAAAATGGCGAAGAAGGAATAGCGTTATTATCAAAAAACACTTATGATTTAGTGTTAATGGATCTTCAGATGCCTGTTAAAGACGGATACCAAACTACAGAATATATTAGGAATGAAATGAATTTAACCATTCCGATTGTAGCCATGACTGCACATTCGCTTGTAGGCGAACAAGAACGCTGTTACAGTGTAGGAATGGATGCTTATGTACCTAAACCTTTTAAGCAGGCAATGCTTCTGGAGACTATAAAAACAGTTGTAAACAAAGATGTCAAACTTCCTCCTAAGAGAAAAATTGATTTGTCCTTTTTAGAAGAGATGTCTTGTGGCGATGTAAACTTCAAGAAGGATATGATTGATTTATTTATACAAAAAATTCCAAATGAAATAAACCAGCTTGAAGCTGCATTTAATAGTAATGATATGGATGTCGTAAAAAAACTGGCTCATAATATGAGATCCAGTTTTGATATTTTCATGCTGGAAGATTTTTCTAATTACTTGTCTATTATTGAACAAGAAGCCAATATTGGACATTTTACCGCTGAAAGCGCCGATAAAATGAATATTTTACATTGTGGAATCATTGAAGTAGTTAAAAACCTAAAGGAACTATGATAAAAGAGAAATATACTATAGCTTTATATTTTATAAATTAATTTTGCTTCAAAACAAATATTTAAACCATGAAAATAGTTTTAGCTGAAGATAATGAAATCCTACGCAAATCATTGTCTTTTTTCTTAACTTCTAAAGGATTTATCGTTGACCAGTTTTCTGATGGTCAGGAGGCCCTTGAGGCTATTGAAAAAAATAGTTACGACCTGATTTTGACAGATATTAATATGCCCGGCAGAAGCGGAATGGAAATTACCCAATATGTAAGACAAAATATTGACTCTCCTATTCCGATAATTATATTTACTTCCTCTGGTGTAGAACAAACCGAACTTGATTCTTTTGACATAGGCGCAAACGAATTTATTGCCAAGCCTATAAGTCCGGCTGTGCTTTTAGTGAGAATTAATAAATTACTTAATATACGTTTGTAATAAATTGATATGACAAAAATCTGGGACCTTTATAGAAACAGCCACTGGGCAGAACCTTTTCTAATTGGTTCAATCTGCTTATTTGTAGGGTTATCAACAGTCCTGTACTTATTAATTATTAAAAGCAGAAGCAGAAAAATAAAACAGGAAAAACTCAGAAATGATTACGAGCAAATCATTGTCGAATTAATGTATTCAGTGGTTTTTATGGACACTCCTTTTTCTACTCTAAAAGAAGAACAGGATTACAGGATGCTTTTAAAAAACACTTACTTCAGAGAAGTACTGGCAGAATCTGTTATTAATCTTCATAAAAATTACGATGGTGTTTATGCGTTAAAACTGGAACACTTTTATAAAGAGTCAGAATTAATAAATAATTCTTTAAAAAAACTTAAAAATCATAAATGGGAAGTAAAATGTAAAGGAATTACAGAATTGGCTGAAATGAATATTACGGATGCTTTTGACAACATCATAACCATTTCTAAATCCAAAAATAAAACTTTAAAAATCACCGCTATAAACGCCTCAATAAAACTAGTAGGAGTAAAAGGAATCATACACCTTACTGAACACCCCTATCCTATTGATGACTGGACGCAATTAAACATTATAAATGCTTTCAAAAAACACGATATTGGCGATACTCAGGGTGTCGAATACTTACTTGAATCGAAAAATACAACAGTCGTAGCACTCGGGTTAAAACTTATCAAAGAACTTAAGCTTACGCAAAAACTCCATCATGTAGAACAATTGACAGAAAAGGCTCCAAACACACTAATACAATATGAAGCACAAAGTGTATTGCAAGCACTAAACGTAAATCTTATAAACGAATGATTTTTTTTAATAGTGAAACAACATGGTTTTTGGATGTTTATATCCTCCTTATTCTTGGATACGCAATCCTAATCATGTCATCCTATCTTATATTGGCCTACCTTTCTACAAAAGCACTAAGAAGTTATCTTAAAAAAAATAGTTTTGTAGATTATGAAGTATTGCTTACAAGCGAATTTGCCCCCAAACTCTCCTTAATTGCTCCTGCCTACAACGAAGGCTTTACTATTGAAGAAAATGTAAAATCTTTACTTTCTTTAAACTACAATAATTATGAGGTGATTGTGGTAAATGACGGCAGTAAAGACAATTCAATGGAAATCCTGATTAGTACTTACGATCTTGTTCTGACAGAATTTAAGGTCGATTTAAAAATCGAAACCAAAAAGATTAGAGGAATATATACTTCCAAAAATACTGCATTTAAAAAACTGATAGTCGTTGACAAAGAAAATGGAGGAAAAGCAGATGCCCTAAACGTGGGACTTAACATAGCACATAATCCTTATGTAGTATGTATTGATGTTGATTGTATCCTTGACAAAGACGCTTTATTAAAGTTAGCAAAACCCTTTTTAGAATCTCATGGTAAACGCATTATTGCTACCGGGGGTGTAGTAAGGATAGCAAACCAATGTGTGATCCGTAATGGACGACTGGTTGAAATAAACATACCCGATGTTTTATTACCCAGAATACAGGTTTTAGAATATCTTAGAGCTTTTCTTTTAGGAAGAATGGCTTGGGGAAGGCTCGACGGACTATTACTTATCAGTGGTGCATTTGGTGCATTCGACAAAGAAATAGCTTTGTTATCAGGAGGATACAGCACAAAAACAGTTGGAGAAGACATGGAACTTGTCGTTCGGATGCGTCGTTATATGGTTGAAAATAAATTACCCTACTCGGTTAGTTACATCCCTGACCCACTTTGCTGGACAGAAGCTCCTGAAGATTTCAAAATATTCAAGAAACAGCGCAGCCGATGGATGAGAGGAACAATTGAAACACTTACACTTCATAAAAAAATGTTCCTAAACCCTAAATATAAACTTTTAGGTATGCTTAGTATCCCTTACTGGACATTTTTTGAATTTCTGGCTCCCGCAATAGAATTTACAGGTCTGATTATAACGCTCCTGTTTATATTTTTTGGTTTCATTAACTGGCATTTCTTCTTATTGCTGGTACTTTTTGTTTATACATTTGCTGTATTCTTTTCAGTTATAGCCTTGTTTAGTGAAGAATTTACTTATCACAAGTATCCTAAACAAACTGATTTTTTTAAGCTTCTACTGGCTGCTTTTATTGAACCGGTATACTTCCATCCTTTAACGGTTTATGCTGCCTTAATTGGTTATAAAGAAAAGGTTATGGGAACAAAAGGCTGGGGCGAAATGACCCGAAAAGGTTTTACAAAGAAGGAATAATTATACTTGATAACACCCAACGGGTTACTTAATTAAATCATCATCAAAAATGGTTCTCGATACAAATTTTCTGAAAAAGCTATTGCATTTTCAGAAAATTCACTACCTATGACGTTTTTATTTAACTAGGGCGTCGACTCTGCTCAGCCTGACAAAACAAACGTCATCTTATATTGCTTTTTTTTGTAAAAAAATTATTCCTCGAACTGACGTCTTAATAATCACTCCCAACGGGTTATCATTAATATATAAACAGCCCGTTGGTGCAATACTATTTTTTTCAAAAATTAAAGCAACTGCTATAGTACCCCTTACTATTTTATAGCGCCAATAATATCATATTTAGTGATAATGTGATGGTTTCCATTTTCTAAATCCACTAAAACAGCATCATTTTCTTTGGTAAACAATTTGGAAACTTCTTCTATTGGAGTCCCTAATCTTACAATTGGAAAAGGTTTTCCCATTACTTCCTTGATTGGTTTTTCGGCAACATTTTTATCAGCTACATAACTTCTGAACAAATCGGTTTCATCAACAGAGCCCACAAAACCATTAATATCTACTACCGGAATCTGCGAAATTTTATATTTACGCATACGCTCAATAGCATGCGAAACCAATTCTTCAGTACGAACCACAATTAATTCTTTGTCAATATGATCTTTGATAACATCTTCTGCTTTTGTAACATTTTCATCAAGAAAACCACGTTCACGCATCCAGTCATCATTAAACATCTTTCCTACATAACGGCTTCCTGAATCGTGAAATAAAACCACAACAACATCATCAGGTTTAAAATGCTCTTTTAGCTGCAATAAGCCTTTTATACAGGCTCCGGCAGAGTTTCCAACAAAAATCGCTTCTTCCATCGCAATTTTTCTGGTATAAACCGCCGCATCCTTATCGGTTACTTTTGTAAAACCATCTATTAGTGAAAAGTCAACATTTTTAGGCAAAATATCTTCTCCGATTCCTTCCGTGATATACGAATAGATTTCGTTCTCATCAAAGATTCCGGTTTCATGGTATTTTTTAAAAACAGAACCATAAGTGTCGATTCCCCAGATTTTAATATTCGGATTTTTCTCTTTTAAATATTTTCCAACACCCGAAATAGTTCCGCCGGTTCCTACTCCTACCACAAAATGAGTTATTTTGCCCTCAGTTTGTTTCCAGATTTCAGGTCCTGTCTGTTCGTAATGCGCAAGAGAATTTGATAAATTATCGTATTGGTTTACATACCATGAATTGGGTGTTTCTTCGGCCAGACGCTTTGAAACCGAATAATAAGATCTTGGATCTGTTGGTTCAACATTGGTAGGACAAACCACTACTTTAGCACCAACAGCACGCAAAATATCCATTTTTTCTTTGGATTGTTTGTCAGAAATCACGCAAATCAGTTTGTATCCTTTTATGATGGCTACAAGTGCCAATCCCATTCCGGTATTTCCCGAAGTCCCTTCAATTATGGTTCCACCAGGTTTCAGTCGTCCATCAGCTTCAGCGTCTTCAACCATTTTTACGGCCATCCTGTCTTTAACAGAATTTCCGGGATTAAAAGTTTCGACTTTTGCTAATACCAAAGCATCAATTTCAGCAACAACTTTATTTAGTTTTACTAATGGGGTGTTGCCAATGGTTTCTAAAATATTATTTGAAAAGTCCATTTTTATATCAATTTAATTTTACTTTAAGATAAAACGAATTTTGTCTATTGAAAGAAATTCCAAACCAAACCAAACCGGATGGTGAAATCACGATATGGATTATTTGGAGCTGAGTAATAAATACTTTCTGAAAAAGCAGCATTAAAATGTTCTGCTTTTAAATAAATTCGGGTTTGACGAATTCTTCCATTCAGGAAAAAATCAAACGTTGGATAACCTCCTATTTTTTTCGTATTCTGAACAAAAAATTCTCCAACTACCGGATTGTAATCATTTCCATAATACTTTGTAAAGTAATTAAAGATGATTCCGGTCTGAATATAAAGTGCTTTTTTAAACAAATAAGTCGAATAATAAAATGTGTTTCTCGTTACAAAATCCGGAACATTTAAAATCAAATCTGACTGGGTTACTTTTTGATACAAAAACGTATTATCTAAACCAAAATCCCCAAATTTAAATTCTCTGTTTGCCTTTACAGACAAGTAATTGATTGTATTTCCGTATTGAAACGGTCGCACAATTTGCTCACGATCCTCAATTTGTTGAGGGGTTGCATCGTCTTTAAAATACAAATGATCAGTTAAAACCGTATAGCTCGCCTCAGCATTCAGCCATGGAGTATATATCTTAGCGCTAAGCAAATTGATTTTTTCATTTTTGAATTTATCTATATTTGACCAATTGTACGCTATATAACTGCTTTGATAAAGAAGATAATTGTTATTAGGCAGCTTGCTAATATTTTTATAACGGAAATCAAATTGGATTTTTTCATTTAAATTGTATCTCAGCTTGGCATCTAAGTCAGAAATTGCTTCTTTTGTGATGGATCTTGATAATAAAAATCGGCCATTCCATTTGTTTTTCTGGTATTCGTATTGTGCTCCAACACTATTAATTTCCCTGAATAAATTATCAGGAATAGTAGTTCCTCCATCATAAACTATAATACGGTTATACTTATAATTTGACCTGTAATCATCAATAAAAAAATTAAATTTCCCTAGTAATGAATTCTCATATGCCACTCCTACTCTATTATATAATTTTTCAAAACGAGTCTGGTCCTTAATGTTACTGGTAACATAAGACTCACCAAATCTCTCAACCAATGTGCTGCCCACCGTTGATAAAACTGTAGGCTGTTTGTATTCGAAAAATTTATTTTCAAAATTAAACTGATGCGTAACGTATAAATTATTGTTTCCTTGTGTCGGATTTATTCTAAAAGCGTGATCGAAAAAAAGTCTTTTCCCTTTGAGGAAAGATTCGGCATCTGTCAGATAAACCTCCAGTCGCTGGCGATTGGTGAAGTTTGGGTCTCCGCTTTCAAAATCTTCTGTCGTTGTAATTCCGCCATTTTCTTCATTTAAAACATCCTGATAAGTATAATGCAAGTATAAAATATAACGTTTATCAGTTGTATTATAACTGGCCCCAATTCTAAAATTTCCAATACTGGTTAACTGGTTAATATATTTTCCTTCAGATCTGAGTCCTCTGTAAGCTGCAAAGAAATTCAGATTTTTTGAAGTATTCAGCGTAATAAACGAATCTACATTTTGTCCTTTGC
This sequence comes from Flavobacterium pectinovorum, assembly GCF_022802975.1. Lineage (GTDB taxonomy): Bacteria > Bacteroidota > Bacteroidia > Flavobacteriales > Flavobacteriaceae > Flavobacterium > Flavobacterium pectinovorum_B. The sequence continues at coordinate 413,864 of NZ_JAFEVZ010000001.1, read as the reverse complement.
CTATACTTGTATTAAAAAACAACTCTGTCAATGGTGTTGCTACATGGTAATAATTAATTTCGCTGGCATCCATAAAATTAAAATGCTTTCCCTGAAAACCAATATCCGGATAAGGAGAAAAGTCAGTCAGGCTATATTGCAAAGTATTGTAAGTCTGACCAATATTAGAGAAAGGCAAAAGCCCGAAATTATCCCTTCTGAGGTAATTTTGTCTATAGGCACTTTTTAAAGTCAACGAAGTATCTACAATAGTCGTATCGTGTTCCAACGTAACAATTTGGTATTGCTCAATCTTGGCTACCAGTGCTTTTTTCTTTTTTACGGTATCAGTAATACTCGAATATTGCGAATTCATATCTAAATTCTTTTTAGGAGCTCCTCCCTGAGCAAACAATAAAGATGGTACGACTAATAGGTATAGAAAAAAAAGTATTCTCATTTGATGCGTTATGTAGGTGTAATAATTTCGATAAATTGCCAGAGCAAAGGTAAATTATAAATATGTATAAATAAAAAAACACATCAATTTATACTATTGCTTACCAAATAGAATGAGAACGTATTTTTTTACAGAAAATTTTATAATATTTGTCATTTAAAATTCAAAGAAATGCTTCAGAAAAATTTTTCAGGATTTATTTTTGAAACCGGAACCGATGAAGCCGGCAGAGGCTGTCTGGCTGGCCCGGTAACTGCTGCTGCTGTAATTTTGCCGGCTGAATTTGAACATTCTTTCCTGAATGACAGTAAACAACTTTCTGAAAAAATAAGAGAATCGTTGAAACCAATTATTGAAGAAAACGCCATCTGTTTTGCCGTAACGCATTTGCATCCTGAAGAAATTGATGAAATAAATATCCTGAATGCTTCCATGAAAGGCATGCAGGAATGTATCTTAAAATTAAACCAGACTCCTGAATTTATTATTGTAGACGGGAATCGTGCCCTGAATGCAAAATTGGGTTTAAAAAATACTTTTGGAAAACAGTTTTCTTCTGCAGAAATCGAATTACTAAAATCTATTCCGAATCAGAGCATCATAAAAGGGGACAGTAAATTTTTAAGTATTGCTGCGGCTTCTGTTTTGGCAAAAACCTATCGCGATGACTACATGGACAAAATTCACGAAGAATTTCCTATGTACAACTGGAAGAAAAATAAAGGTTACCCAACCAAAGAACACCGCGAAGCCATTAAAAAATATGGTCCGACAAAATACCACCGAATGAGTTTCAGGCTCCTGCCGGAACAGTTGGAGCTGGATTTTTTTGAATAATAAAAAAGGCTTATCAAAAAAGATAAGCCTCGTTTACTAAAATCTATTAACTAAAACTGAAATTTATATCCAAAATCAGGCGAAAAACCAATTTGGTCTTTCTGGTCTATTGCATTGGTAAGCCTGTTGTATTCGAGTGTAAAAATGTTGGTATGGTTGGTTACATTTTGAAGATCTATGTAAAACTGATGAAATCTCTTCTTCTTTTTACTGTTAAATTTAATTCCGAATTTCACATCCAGCCTTAAATACGAATCATATTGTTTACTAAAGGCGTTGGCATCATCCCTGATTTCATAACCCGTATCATTTGAAGCTTGTAAATCAACCGGTGTATAATAACGACCTCCGGCTGTAGTAAATTTAGTATCAATTGAAAATACGTTTTTCTTCGTCTTTCCGATTTTAAATTCTTTACCTCCCAAAAGATTAAACACATAACCGTTATTAAAAGGTGAATTTCGTTCGATTCCGTCACTTCCTTTATATTTGCTTTCAAACAGAGAAGTCGTACACAAAGCATAATAACCATCGCTGAAGAACTTTTCGGCTGTAAATTCAATTCCCTGATTAAAGCCTTTACCTTTACTTACCAGTGAAGTTTTATCTATCGAATAACCAAAATCTGCTCCTTCTGTCAAGGTTGAATAACTGCTCGGGAAAGATTCTACCCCTGCCTTACTGATATCCTGATAATACACCTCTACTTTCCCCCTCCATCTTTTTCCTACTCGTACATCATACCCCAAAACATAATGCTGGCTCTGCACTAAATCGAGATTTCTGTTGGTCTGAACAGGATTTCCATTTACAAATTCATTGAGGAACAAAATGGGAGCCGGTACACTCTGATGATGCAGACCATACCCAAAATTGATTGTGTTTGATGCATTAAAGGCATACGAAATTGCCGTTCTGGGTTCAAAAACAAACTCTTTATTTATAGAAAAATACTGCCCGTGAATACCCGCATTAAAAGTCAATTTTTCTGTTAATCGAAATTGCCCCTGAGCAAACGGCTGGACAATATTGTAATTTCCATCAATAGCTACTAGCTGTACTAAATCGGCATAACCGTCGCCATCAGCATCGTCTTGTCTGTCTCTTGTCTGCATATCTGCTTTAAGAGAATAATTTTCTAAAAGCAATCCTGCCCTGATGGTCGTTTTTTTGCTCAGTTTGGAATTGAACAAAGTAGAGAATGTCATTCTGTTTTCAGTATTGTCAATATCTGAAAACCTCAGTTTATTTTCAGCAGGTGTGCCAAAATCGTAATAACGGTCATTTTTGTAAGTGTTCCCCGAATTAGAATATCCAATAATTGTTTTTAGGGAAGAATTGCTTCCAATAGACAAATTGTGTTTCAAACCTATTGAACCAAACAGGGACGTTACATATCCATCTTCGTCCTGAGCGGCAAAAGGATCTTCTTTGTCTATGTCTTTGCCCAAAAAGTCAATATCTGAAGTTCCGTAAATTCCAAAAACAGAAAAATTACCTATTTTGCTTTTTCCAAAATCAATATTAAAACTAATATCACTGTAATTGGGCTGCGCATCTGTTCCTGCTAATCCGGTCACTCCAACAAAACCATATCGTGCTGATGCAACAAACGAACTGCCCTTTTTGCCGAGCGGACCTTCTGCCATAAATTCTAATCCGGGATAAGCACCCGCACTGACCATGTACTCATATTCATCCGGATTTCCTTTTCTGAAACCCAAATCAAAAACTCCGGCAATTGCGTTTCCATATTCTGCTGGAAAGGCTGAAGTCATAAAATCAGAATTAGCCAGGAGATTGGGATTCAAAGCCGAAACAGGCCCACCTGTAGTTCCCAAAGTCGCAAAGTGATTCGGATTTGGAACAGGCATTCCTTCAATCCTCCACAGCATTCCCGAAGGCGAATTTCCACGCACAACGATATCATTCCGGCTGTCATCACCAGTTGAAACCCCTGCAAAATTTGAAACCAGACGTGCTACATCGCTTCTTCCGCCTGAGAATCTTGTAACCTCTTCCGGGCTAAACTGTTTCGTAGAAACTACAGCCATTTTATTGATAGCTTTCGCTTTATTAGATCCTGAAACAACTACAATTTCATCCAATGAATTGAATTGTTCCGTCATTGAAATTGTAATCAGGTTATCTTTTCCGGTTGTAATATCAAGATCAGCAACCGACGTACTTTCATATCCCTCTAAACTTATCGAAATACTTTGTCTTCCCAAAGGAATTTCCGATAGTCTAAAATTACCTTCTTCGTCAGAGGTTATTTGCTTTTCATCATTTCCAACAAGCATAATAACAGCTCCCGAAATTGGTTTTTCAGATTGTTTGTCAATTATTTTCCCCTTGACAACTCCAGTCTGGGCGTAGAAACCCAGCGTAAAAAAACTTAAAAAAATCAGAAATATACTTTTCATTTTTATTTTGCATTACAGTTATAGCAAGCAAAAATAAAAAGTCGAAATTTCTTAAAAATTGACTTGAGTTAAGATTTACTATTTAGTGTTATCCGGGTTCTTATCCGGCTTAGGCTTTCCGGTTGAATTCCTAAATAGCTGGCTATGTGTTTAAGAGAAACCCTTTCGACAACTTTTGGGCAATATTTTACAAAACGCAGATATCGCTCTTCATGAGAAAGAAGCGACATTGCCATATTTCTTCCGGTTAAGCCTTTGATGGTTCTTTCCATCATTATCCGAAGAAAGGAATTGAATACAGGATATTCTGAAACCAGCTTTTCAAAATCACTTTTATAAACCAGATAGAGTTCACAATCTTCGAGAGCTTCTATATTTTGTAAAGATGGTTTTCCGTATAAAAAGCTTTCAAAGTCAGCATACCAATCGTTTTCGAAGAAAAAATTACCGGTTGATTCTACTCCGTCAACCAAATAATAATAACGAATACAACCTTCAGCAATAAAAAGACCGAAATTACAAAAATCGCCCTCTACCAAAAGGTGTTCGTTTTTTTTAATTGTTTTTAATCTCAGTATATTTTTAAAAGCTATACTTTCATTTTCATTACAATCAATTAATCGCGATAAATCTGTAATTACGCTTTGCATCGTTTGAAGACTTTAGAAACTTGTTCTTACTATTTAAAAACTTATAACTGAAACTATTAAATAAAATTGTTCCAAAATTTCTTATTAAAAAAAAATATGCAATTTATGTAAATTTATAACTACTGAATAATGAGTATATAACGATATTACTTTTTACTTTTTAAAAATTCTGCAAACTGTTTGGTATCAAAATAAAACGGCCTGATTGCCGTAATTTTTCCATCTTTTAAGTCAAAATGTTCCGAGATTGGCATTGAAAGCGTTTTGCCTGATTTCTTGGCTTTGCACTTTATGGTAAAATAGATAATTACTTCATTTTTAGAAGCATCACTAAAATAAACAGGTTCCTTTTCTATTTCCAATTCAAAAAATTCAGTTGATTTTGCAAACATTTTTGTCCATTCATTAAAACCTTTATAAGTTCCGCTGTATGGAAGTCCTTCTGCCTGATTGTAAATTGCACCGTCTTCGATTAATGTTGCCATCGTATTGAAATCCCTTGTTTTAAAAAGGCATTCGTAATATTGAGCTACTATTTTAAAATTCTCAGCTTCAAGATTTTTTAAAACATCAGCTTCAGACAAAGTTGCATCTTTATCCCAAAAACCGATAATTTTACTGACCTGTCCTTTTCCGTTTAATCGGGCAAAATCACGACCACCCATTATCAGCTTATTTTTAGAATCCTGAATTTTCCACTCCCAGGTTACATAATTGTCTTTTACAATTTTTGGTCCTGATGTTAAAACTGCATCCGGAAATTTTTTATAAAATTCATTGATAACATTATTAAATGCTGTAATTCCTTTTATAGATGCCGAAGGATCTTCAAAAGTACTGTCTTCCAACCAGATTATTTTTATCATTTTCAATCTTGCATCACTATTACGTTCCTGCCAGACTTTTTCATAAACCGTAACTGGATATAATTTATCTTTTTTTTGAGCCAAAAGACCATTAAATACAAAAAGGAAACAGATGAAGTAGATTTTTCTCATAAATCAAGTAGGTTTTATTAAAACTATGACACCAATTTACGCATAAAAACAGTACAAAACTGCTGTTTTTCATAATTTGTCAACAATTCAAAATATTGTCTTTTAACCTCAGTTTGATTATTAGACCAATAAAAAAAGGTTTAATCCGTTGGGTGAAATTAAAAATGAGTGTCAGGCTGAGTCCGTTCGGCTTTGCTCAGGATAAACTTAGTCGAAGCCTTTTCGTCTTCAAAAGCCTTTGACTCCGCTCAGGATGACATCAATTCCTTAAGTTATAAATGATGTTTCACTCCCAATTTTTATACTTTTATAATCAAATCAATCTTTTTAATCAATCTCACCCAAAGGGTTAATAAAAAAGTATATTAATAACCTCCTTTCAGTTGGAGGTTTATTGAGTTTTAGAAAGACAATCTGGCTTTAGCCAAAAAATCAACACTCTTTTTATTTGGCTAAAGCCTTTTTAACTAAACTATAAGTTCTCCAGCTGAAGCTGGAGGCTATTTAATAATAATCGAACTCAGGTTTTTAACAAATCATTTTTACTTTTTCAATAATTTAAACCAAATGAAAATAAAAAAAAGCTGAAGAAAAAGACAATTTCCGGTTGTTATTCTCTTCAGTTTTTTTGATACAGCTTTTTATAAGATGATTTTTTAAACGAATTCTGCTTCGAATAATTCACTCAAATGTTTGATGATTTTAGCTTTCACTTCTTCTTCGTTTACTTTTTCAACACCCAATTCAACGTTTAAGGAAGTAACGCCTTTTCCGCGAATGCCACACGGAATGATATTATCAAAATACCCTAAATCGACGTTTGCATTTAAAGCAAATCCGTGCATGGTAACCCAGCGGGATGCGCGAACACCCATTGCGCAGATTTTACGTGCAAACGGAGTTCCAACACCAAGCCAGACTCCGGTTTCTCCATCGCTTCTGCCCGACTCTAATCCGTATTCTGCTAATGTCAAAATAATTGATTCTTCGAGAAAACGCAGGTATTTATGGATATCAGTAAAGAAGTTTTCCAGATCCAGAATTGGGTAACCTACAATTTGTCCGGGACCGTGATAGGTAATATCGCCGCCACGATTGATTTTATAAAAAGTCGCTCCTTTGGCTTCGAGCTGTTTTTCATTTAAAAGTAAATTTTCCAGATCGCCGCTTTTTCCTAAGGTATAAACATGCGGATGCTCCACATACAATAAATAATTTGGCGTTGGCAGCTCAAGTTCTTCTCTTCTGTTTTTAATTTTTAAATCGACTATATCTTTGAAAATTTCTTCCTGATATTCCCATGTCGATTTGTAATCTTTTTTGCCCAGATCCTGAAGTTGGATTTTTTTATTCATTTTATTTATTTTTCAAACTCAACATCAAAGTTCAGTTTGTCGGGATTCTCCATATAATCCGTAAAAGGGTATTGAATTGTAATTGATTTTCTATCTTCGCTGAATAGCGCATTCGGGTTTGATACTTTTTTAATTTTTTTCGGAAAATGATATTTTACCACATAATTGGATAATACAAAAAACATTTTAGACATATCTGGAGCTGTATCATTTACTTTTTCAGCCACTTTTTGCTGATCGATTACTGCTTTTCGTGTAAATTTCTTTCCGTTGTAAGTATAGTTTAACTTGCTTTTGTTTTCTGCAAAACTGCTCACAAGAGGATTTGTACTTGGACGTCCTTCTAACTTTTGAAGCGTACTGATGGTCTTCAAAATATCCTGAAGTTCGTTTACCTTTTTAAAATCTGTTGAAAGCGTCATTAAAAAAACCTTTTTTTCAGTGCTTATTTCGGTATGTACAACGAAATTTTCTATTTTCTTTAGTTCCTTCTGTATTTCAGGAGAAAGCTTTGCGATGCTGTCTTTTTTCTCTTCAAATAATTGCTTGAATGTAAAACTGGTATCTATGTATTTTTTGGCATTGGCTCCTATTTGTTCGTCCAATTGAGCTCCGGCCATTTCCATCATTGAAGAACCTTCAAGATCTACAGAAAATTTTCCGGTTCCGTTATCATTTATATAAATATTTTCAGTAAAAGTACAACTGGCTAATGTTACCAGTAAAAAACAAAAAACAAGTAATCGATATAATTTCATTAAATTAATTTTTATCAAAGATACGAACTTTTTTAAGCTACTAAGGTTCTGAGATGCTAAGTTGCTTTACAGCTTATTATTCTAAAATCACTTCCAGATTAGTACTTTCAGGATACTGAAGAAAATCTGAAAGACGGAATTCTACAACTAACGATTTTTTATCAGAACTGAGAATTGCTTTTTCATTCGAAACTGATTTTATTTTTCCCGGAAAATTGTACTTTAATGTATAACACTGTATTAATTTTAAAGTTCCATATTTGTTCTCGAACTTTTTACATTCTTCTTTTGCTTTTTCGAGTTCAGCGGTATTTACAATCAGAACATTACGTTTAAAAACTTTTCCGTCAAAATCATATGTTATTCTGTAGTAATGGTTTTCGGCAGATAATGCATAATTATGTGCTATGTCTGATACATAATTTTCAGTTTTATATAAATCGGGAATTTCTGAAGCTTTATTAAAGTGAAGTTCGAATGTGTTTTTATATTCTTTTTCGAAAGAACTCTTTTTGAGATGTACTTTTACATTGGCATATTTTTGAAACAACAGCTGTTCTTCTGGCAGATATTTTGAAAAATTCTCGTTATATTTTTTGATATAATCTTTAAAAACGTACGTAGTATCCTCAAATATATTCTCTTTAGAATATTCTTCCCGTGCGATTTGCATATAACTATTTTCATCTCTGAGTTGCACTACTTCAATATCACCGCTTCCGTCAGGATTGATTGTTATGGTTTCGGTAATTTGGCAGCTTACAACAGAAATCAAGAGTAGCACTATGAATAAGTATTTCATTTTTTTTTGAAAAGATTTTAAGGTTCTGAAAAGCTAAGATACTAAGTTTTTTTTAGTCATTACGAGGAACCAAGCAATGTCATTAAGCTAAGAAATTTTCAGTCGTCACTTCGAGTGATTTTTAATAATAATAATAATAATGCAATAGCTTTATGATTAAAAATTGTATCGAGAAGCTTTTTAATACTAAGGTTCTCGATACATTTTGTTTTTAAAAAAAGCTATCGCATTTTTTAACAAAACACTCGAACTGACGATAATGTCCCTTAACTTAATGACATTGATCGCTCGTGTGCAACAGATAGCGGGACAACAGATAATTAAGAAACGTTTTTTTCTGCTTCTAATAAAAAAACATTCCTCTTTTCTAAAACTTTAGACTTTATGACTTTGCAACTTTGCGACTTAAAAACTATCTTTGCACTCTTAAAAAAAAGCACAAAATGGCATTATCAGAACAAGAAATCATCAGAAGAGAAAAACTTCAAAACTTACGCAACTTAGGAATCAATCCTTATCCTGCTAATCTTTTTCCTGTAAATCATACTTCGAAGCAGATAAAGGAGTCGTTTGAAGAAGGTAAGAAGGTAATCGTTGCCGGACGTTTGATGAGTGTTCGTGATCAGGGTAAAGCTTGTTTTGCTGAATTACAAGACAGCGAAGGACGTATTCAATTGTACGTAAACCGTGATGTTTTGTGTGAAGGCGATGATAAAACGTTGTACAATCAGGTTTTCAAAAAATTAACCGATTTAGGTGATTTTATTGGTATTGAAGGTGAATTGTTTACGACACAGGTTGGTGCAAAATGTATTCGTGCAACTGGTTTTACTTTTTTGAGTAAAACATTACGTCCGTTACCATTACCAAAAGTTGACGAAGACGGAAATATTCACGATGCTTTTAATGATGCTGAATTGCGTTACAGAATGCGTTATGTAGATTTAACGGTTAACCAACATGTTAAAGAAACTTTCATCAAACGTACCAAGTTATTTACTGCAATGCGCGGTTATTTTAACGATGCAGGATATCTTGAAGTTGACACTCCTGTGTTACAGTCAATTCCGGGTGGTGCTTCGGCGCGACCATTTATTACGCACCATAATTCGCTTGATATTCCGCTTTACATGCGTATTGCGAATGAGTTATACTTAAAAAGATTAATTGTTGGTGGATTTGAAGGTGTTTATGAGTTCTCGAGAAACTTCCGTAACGAAGGTATGGACAGAACACATAATCCTGAGTTTACCGCAATGGAAATATATGTAGCTTACAAAGACTACAACTGGATGATGGAATTTGCAGAAGGTTTATTGGAACATTGTGCCATTGCTGTAAACGGTACAAGTGAAGTTACTTTTGGTGAACACCAAATCAACTTTAAAGCGCCTTACGCTCGTGTAACGATGACAGATTCTATCAAACATTTTACCGGTTTTGACATTTCAGGTAAAACAGAAGAAGAGTTGTTTGAAGCTGCAAGAGGAATGGGAATCGAGGTTGACAACACAATGGGTAAAGGAAAATTGATTGATGAGATTTTTGGCGCTAAATGTGAAGGAAATTATATTCAGCCAACTTTTATTACGGATTATCCAAAAGAAATGTCTCCGCTTTGTAAAGAGCACCGTGATAACCCAGATTTGACGGAACGTTTTGAATTGATGGTTTGCGGAAAAGAAATCGCAAATGCGTATTCTGAATTAAATGACCCTATTGATCAGCGTGAGCGTTTTGAAGATCAAATGCGTCTGGCTGCAAAAGGTGATGATGAAGCAAACGGAATCATAGACGAAGATTTCTTAAGAGCGCTTGAGTACGGTATGCCTCCAACATCCGGAATGGGAATTGGAATGGATCGTTTGATTATGTATTTAACAAACAACGCTTCTATTCAGGAAGTTTTATTGTTCCCGCAAATGCGTCCTGAGAAAAAACAAACAGTTGAACTTTCTGATGAAGAGAAATTTATCGTTGATTTATTGAAAGGAAATGAAAATAAAATGGATCTTCAGCAATTAAAAATTACGGCGAATTTAAGCGGTAAAAAATGGGATGCGTCTATGAAAAATTTATCTAAACATGGTTTGACTAAAGTTGCCGTGGAAGGTGAGTTTAAGTTTGTGGAATTGGTGGGGTAATGAATTTTCAATATAATAATACTAGAAAGAGCTTCAAAATTGAAGCTCTTTTTTATTGTTTTTGATTTTCTAAATAAATTACCAATTCATCTACATTAGTAAAAGGATTTAAATTAAATACTTCTACTCCATCATTATTTTGAATAACTGTTGATCTGCTTTTTTCAGCATGAGATTTCGCTGTAGTTATTTTATCTTTTAAAATAGAATAGTGCTTGAAATTATTTTTTTCATAATTCTCCATTCCTGCACATTTTTTCAATTCCTTTTCTAACTCTGCTTCTGAAGTAAAAGCTTTGGTTGAATTTTTAAAGTGGAGCAGGTACCATGTTTCAAAACATATACTAGAAAAAATAACATCTGCGCTTTTTTGAGAAGCAAGTTTGAAAACATCTCCTCTTCGTGGGAAATTATCATGATCAAAAACTACAAATATCTTTTCAAAACCCTCTTTCTTTGCGTTTTTTAAAACATCAGTAACATCACCTTTACAGTCAATTACATTTACAGCTATGGTTTTAGGCAAACCCAAATCCTCCTTCATTGCATTAAAATAATTCTTCTCAGTTAATCCTTCGCAAAGAATCAAAACCTTTGATTTAAACTGTCTCTCTTTAAAATTATTCTTTGGTCTTTTAGCCATATTTATGAATTTATAAATTCAATTAATTCATGTCTAAAAGTTTCTCTTGCAATATTAGGTACTGCTCCTAATCTTCCTTCGGTATACCATTTTTCAAAATTCCCTTCTCTAATCCCTTTAATATCTGAAACTGTATATAATTCAGTTTCCCCTTTTGAATTTTTCTCTACTAAATTGATTTGATCTCTTCGTAAATTATTTTCAGGACTTAATAGAGTAGTATCATGAGTTGCAAAAATAAATTGCGCTCCATTTTTATTAACCTCTGGATCATTGAATAAACTCAATATATATTGCGCAATTTCTGGATGCAAACTTCTTTCAAATTCATCTACAACTAAAATACTTCCACCTCTCAATCTATTTAAAACGATAGGACTAAATGCAATAACTCTCTGTGTTCCAGATGATTCATCTATATATTCAAACTCTATTTTTTCATTTATATCATTCAAGTGAAATGTTTTAATACTACCATCAATTTCTTCAAAATCAACAACTTGAGTATCTATTTTTTGAATTAGAGATTTTGATAATTTTAAAACATCACCCCACACTTGTAAATCTTTAAACATTATTTTACTAAAAATATCATTAAACTTATTGGAATGAAAGCTGTCCGCTGTAAAAACTATAATAAGAATAATCGCTTCATAAGTTTTTTTGGCAATTTCAACATTTTCAAGCGCAGCTTTACCTAAAAATAATTGATTCTCCGTTGTACGTTGTTTTATTGTTTCAAAAATTCCTTCATATCCATTTCCTTTAATGATTTTTTGGCGATTTCTTTCAAAAACTTTTACTTGCACTCCTTTTGGATAAATCATTAATGTTTCATTTAAAATTTCATTACTTGATACTTCAACTGAATAAACATGTAAAACATTATCAATTAACAAGTCAATCGAAAAATAAGACCCTTTTGTTAAATTTTCATTACTTAATCTAAATGGATCATATAAACCAATATTACCATTTGGTTTATTATCTGTAGACATCTCTATAAATGCTCTAAAGTCATATAGCGCTCTTATAATATTACTCTTTCCACTTGCATTAGGTCCATAAATAGCTGCAGAAGTTAAGGCATAATAATCTTTATTTTTAGTAGCATTGGGATTTGTCTTCTTGATTACGTTTATTGGATTTTTTAAATCGCTAGGTATCATAGACAATTCAACCATTTCATTTATAGAACGGAAATTAGAAACTCTAAAATTCAACAACATGATTATTAGCTTTATTTGTAAATATATTGCAAATATATAGTTTATTTATACTCCGCAAATGCAATTAGCAATTACTTTAACATGTTCTAAAACGAATACCGCTCCAATTTCTTCCCCTGAATATCCAAAACCTTTGAACTTTCTTTTGGAAAATCGCCTTTATGTTCGGGCTGAACAGATGGATTTGAAGGATATTTTCCATTTTTGAATTTTATATGATGAAACTTTCCGCCAGTTTCCATGATTAAATCATAAAACTTTTCTGTCGGGATTGTAGTGACATAAATTGGAAAATCGGTTACGGTAAAGGAGTTAATCAGGCTTCCATCATTATTTAAAATATAACCCGAACATCCTCCGCTCCCGCAGAAATACGAATTGGAGAAACCTACAAAATATTCGTTTTTCTGATCGTTATTTAAATCGAAAGCTTCGTAGTAAAAGTAACGGTCTTCTTTTGTCATTGCGGGAAGATCTTTCTTTAATAAAACCTGAAGTTGTTCACGAATCAACCGGACTGCTTTATCATCTTTGAGCGGAGCATCACTTACATCTGCTGTACCGCCAATTGTTTTTGACAAGGTGTCCTGAACAATTGCTTTGATTATATTTTTGTTCTCATTTTTATTTTGACAGGAATAGAATGCTAAAATTGCAATTAAAAACAGAATTTTATTTTTCATAATCGATATTTTTAATTCTTATTTATATTTAAACCCGACAGGTTTTTAAAACTTGCCGGGTTTGCCAATCTAATTCAATTTAAACTAGCAACGCTGCTTTATTTTCGATATCATTATCAGTCAATAATGATTTTATATTATTAAAAGTGACCAAAGCAATCTGAGTTAAAGCTTCGTTGGTAAAAAATGCCTGATGTGCCGTTACCAAAACATTAGGAAAACTCATTAAACGCTGAATCGCATCATCCTGAATAATATCTGCTGATAAATCTCTAAAGAACAATTTTTCTTCCTGTTCGTAAACATCGATTCCAAGGTAACCTATTTTTCCTTCTTTCAGACCTTCGATAACGCAGGATGTTTCTATCAGTCCGCCACGGCTGGTATTGATAATCATAATGTGTTCTTTCATTAAATCAATAGACTTTTTATTGATTACATGCTTCGTCTGATCATTTAATGGGCAATGCAGCGAAATGATATCACTTGTTTTAAAAATGGCTTCTAAACCTACAAAAGAAACGCCGTCTTTGATCATTTCTTCATTTTCGACAATATCATACGCCAATACTTTACAGCCAAAACCTAAAGCAATTTTAGCAAAAGCTTTCCCGATATTTCCGGTTCCGATAATTCCGATTGTTTTTCCGAACAAATCAAAACCCAATAGACCATTTAAGGCGAAATTTTGTTCACGTACGCGATTGTAGGCTTTGTGTGTTTTCCGGTTTAAGGTTAAAATCATCGCCATCGCATGTTCTGCAACTGCCTGTGGAGAATAAGCCGGAACACGGCAGACTTTTATATTGTATTTTTTTGCAGCTTCCAGGTCGACGTTGTTAAAACCGGCACAACGCAAGGCGATAATTTTTACATTTTTTTCTGCCAGTTGCCTGATTACTGATTCGTTGACAATATCATTTACAAAAACACAGACAATTTCAGTATTTTCGATTAGAGTAACTGTCTGCGGATTCAGTTGCGTTTCAAAATAATCCAACTCGTAACTAAATTCGTCATTGTACTTATCAAAGAAAATTTTATCATACGGCTGCGTGGAGAAAAAAGCAATCTTTTTTTTATTGTAAATAGAATTTAAACTCATAAATTATTGTTTTAAAATTTTGATTAACTATCTACCGTTGCATGTAATTAGTTTTTGATGATAATTTTTCGTCAGTTCGAGTGATGCCTATTTTTCATTGGGATTGTATCGAGAACAGAAAATTATCATTAAAAACGGTTCTCGATACATTTTTTGTTTCGTTTCTCTACACAAAAAAAACTCGAACTGACGTTTTTAATAATTATACCCAACGGAAACTATCTGTCATTTTTTAAAATTCCCTTTAGGCAAATAATACAGCCAGCTAAAACCTATCAAAAACAATATTAAAGAAGCGATAAATGCCGGGATAAGAATTTCTTTATTATTTTCTAAAGCATTATTTAGTGACGCATACAGTAACCAAATCTGAATACTTACATTAAGGATTAATATAAAAATTAATGATGAAAGAATTGCATTCAGTTTGTTTGGATTAGATTGATTCTGACTTCTTCTAAAATTACTCATACTGTTTTATTTTAATGATTTACCTTAATTCTTCTTGCTTTGCCGCCTTTACATAAACAGCATCTCCTTTAAAAAAAACATCTAACTTGGGCAAAGCTCTGGGCGGAGGACCTGCAAGAACATCACCTGTTTTGGCATCAAAAGAACCTTCATGACATGGACAATGGATAATTCCGGTTCCAGGTTTGTAAAAAACAGAGCAGGAAAGATGGGTACATTTCTGTTCATACGCCTTAAAATCACCATTTTCCAGATGAATTAATATGTACGGAATTGTACTGCCATCAATTACAAAAGCTCTTGTTCCTCCCACCGGAACTTCCCCTTTTTTACACACGAAATGCTCTCCTTCTACTTCTTCTTTTGGATAAATGTAAGCCTTGGCAGCTACTAAACCGCTGCCTACCATTAATCCACCGGAAACCAATGTCAGGAATTTTGCGAAATCACGTCTGCTTACGCTGGTCGCCTGTTGTTTTTCAATAGGAAAGTCTTTTTTCCAGTTTTTATTTAAATTATCTTCTTTTGACATTTTTTATGGTGTGAAAAGTTTTTGTTTCAGTTTTTAGAAGCCATCTGTAAACTAAAATCTGCCTTCTATTCTCTTTTATTCTATACTCTTAATACTTAATTCTAATCACTTAATAAATAATTAGCTCAGTACTTCCTTTAGGCATCATAATATTAACCTTGGTATTGACTGTTTCGTTTCCGAATATAAAACTGTTTACCGGAGTACTGTTAGGACGCATTTCGTGAATTTGATCTCTTGTGCCAAAAAACAAAGCCCCGCTTGGACAAACCGTTGCGCACATTGGTTTTTTACCCACACTGGTTCTGTCATAACACATGGTACACTTCATCATCAAATCGTAATTCTCCTCTTTTTTGGGTACACCAAAAGGACAAGCCATTACACAATTCGAACAGCCGATACATCTTTCTGTATTGGCCGTATGAACGATTCCGAATTCATCTTTGGATATGGCATCGGCCGGACAAACATTTGCACATACCGGATCATCGCAGTGCATACACACCTGAACGGTTGTCTGTACTGTAGAAGCTCTATCTACATAATTCACATGTATCATTGATTCCTGACCATTAGTTTCGCATTCGGCGCAGGCCATTTCACAGGCTTTACAACCAATACAGCGCTGCATGTCTACAAAAAATTCTTCGTTAGTATT
Source organism: Flavobacterium pectinovorum (assembly GCF_022802975.1). Classification (GTDB taxonomy): domain Bacteria; phylum Bacteroidota; class Bacteroidia; order Flavobacteriales; family Flavobacteriaceae; genus Flavobacterium; species Flavobacterium pectinovorum_B. The sequence continues at coordinate 398,131 of NZ_JAFEVZ010000001.1, read as the reverse complement.
AAAATTGGTATAATTCATTTGATTCTTTTTTTATAGATTAAACACTGGCATAGGCTTTTGATTCACTTGAAGGAGGAGCGATTTCATTAAGCGGTTCTAAATGGCAGGCACAGACTTTAAATTCGGGTATTTTAGAAATAGGATCCAATGTTCCCGGCGTTAATTGATTGGCTGATTTTTTTCCGGACCAGTGGTACGGAATAAATACAGTATCTTCTCTGATGGTTTCCACAATATTGGCAGGAAAAATTCCTTCTCCCCTTCTTGTTGAAACGCGGACTAATTCTCTTTGCTGAATTCCATATTGTTTAGCCATATTAGGATGAATTTCTAACAAAGGCTCCGGAAACTGATCTACTAATTTTCCGATTCTACGGGTTTGTGTTCCGCTTAAATATTGTGAAACCACTCGTCCTGTTGTTAAAATTACCGGATAATCTTCATCAGTTACTTCGCCCGGAAGTCTATAAGGAGCAGGATTAAAATGTGCTTTCCCATCGGGTGTTTTGAACTTTCTGTCTTCCCACAAACGCGGTGTTCCGGGATGTCCTATTGTGGGACAAGGCCAAAAAACGCCCATTTCATCTTCAACTCTTTGATAAGTAATTCCGTAATAATCGGCAGTTCCTCCTTTAGAAGCGACACGCAATTCATTAAAAATCGCCTCGCTGCTTTCATAGGTAAATTTGTCTTTAACGCCCAATCGTTTGGCGATTTCCAAAATAATAGAAGTATCTGTTCTCGCATCACCCGGAGGCGTAACGGCCTGACGGATACGAATAACCCTTCCTTCGGCAGAAGTGGTAGTTCCTTCCTCTTCTTCCTGCAAAGAACCTGCTAAAACAATATCGGCATGGCGGGCTGTTTCGTTCAGGAAAAAATCGATACAAACATAAAATTCTAATTTTTCCAGTGCTTCACGAACATAATTGCTGTTAGGTAAAGAAACCAATGGATTGAAACAAATAGACAACAAACCTTTGATTTCTCCTCTGTGAATGGCTTCGATGATCTCATAAGCAGACAAACCTTTTCCGGGTAGATCTTTCTCGTTGATTCCCCAAACTTCTGATATGTATTTTCGGTGTTCCGGATTTTCTATATCCCTGTTTCCTGGCAATTGATCACATTTATGACCGTGTTCTCTTCCTCCTTGTCCGTTTCCTTGTCCTGTAATGGTTGCGTATCCGCAGTAGGGTTTACCAATTCTTCCTGTTGCCAAAACTAAATTGATACAACCCAAAACGTTATCTACTCCTTTTGAATGGTGTTCGATGCCACGGGCATGAAGCAGAAAACTGGTATTGGCTTTTCCCCACAACTCTGCTGCCTGCTGAATTTTTTCTTTTTTTATTCCGGTAACTTCTTCTGCCCATTCCAATGTATTGTCTTTTACAGCATCCAAAGTTTCCTGAAATCCCGAAGTATGATTATCAATAAAATCATGATCCAGCATATCATGGTCTGCCAAATATTTCAGCATAGCTCCATACAAAGCCGAATCAGTCCCAGGACGCACATCCAAATGAATATCTGCTGTTCTTGCCAACGGAATCATTCTTGGATCAATTACAATCAGTTTTGCACCTCTGTCCCTTGCTTTCCAAATCCAGTGTGTCAGGGTTGGAAACGTTTCGCTAACATTGGCTCCGGCCACAATAATTACCTCAGCATATTCCAAATCCGAATAATTATTAGAACCTCTGTCCAGTCCAAATGCTTTTTTGTTTCCCGCACCGGCACTTACCATACACAAACGTCCGTTGTAATCTAAGTTTTTTGTTTTTAATGCTACCCTCGCAAATTTTCCTACCAAATAACTTTTTTCATTGGTTAAAGAAACTCCCGAAAGCATCGAAAAAGCATCATTGCCATATTTTTCCTGAATACGTTTAATTTCTGAAACCGTTTTGTCCATAGCCTCATCCCACGAGGTTGGTACAAATCCTTGTCCTTCTACTCTTTTCAACGGACTTAAAAGCCGGTCGGGATGATTATTTTGCAAATAACGCTGAACTCCTTTTGGACACAATCTACCCTCGTTGAAAGGAAATTCCATCCAGGGTTCAAAACCAACTACTTTATTATCTTTTACAGATAACTGAATACCACATTGCATACCGCAAAAACAGCAATGGGTTTTAACCAATTCATCCGGTTCGTCTCTTCCTTCGTACCCTTCTTTTGGACTATAATTTTTATGAGGTCCAAAATGAGCGATGATATTTTCTTCTGAAACAGGTAATTTTGCCATGTTTTCTATATTTTTTCTTTACAAATTATCCAAATAAATTTCCTCCAGCCTGTCTTGCTTTTAAGTGGGCCTGAGCCAATCGGGATCTTTTCCCTTCCGGACTTAAATCAAGGTGTGAAGTACCGTCTTCATAAGTAAAATCGAAACCTAACTCTTTAGTCACTATTTTGAGATCGTCAATATGCAGTTTTGTCGTAAACTCTTCACCTGTATGTGGACAAACTGCCATTCCTTTTTTCATCCCCTGCTTCTTATATATATGTGCACCAATTTGTGCAGGACGCTGAATGATGTGAAAAAACTTTCCGAACGGAATCCAAATCAAAAACATAATTACGGTAACAGCATGGAGTACTGCTAAAAAGTCGAAAGCAAAACCTTTCATAAACTGATAAGAGTAAGTCAGTCCTAACCCGGTAACCGAAATTGCTATTAATAAAATAAGCGGTAACAGATCGCCTTCAAAAGTCTGGGTAGCAATTAATCCCGGATTCGTCAATCTTCTTCTTAAATAATATAAAGAACCAAAAATAACGAGGTAAGAAGACCAGTTTAACGCATGAAATGTTAAAAATGCCATGATAGAATCCAGCCTAAAATCCATCACTTTGAAACCAAAAAAATGAGCTTCGTAAACCGAAATACTATTTGGAGCCATTGTAAAATGAATCCAGCCAAAAGTCAATGGAATAGTGATTAAAAAAGCAGATGTACATCCTATTGCAATCATAAAATGCGCCATCCAGCGGTATTTTCCTCTTGGATAAATAAACTTTTGAAACGCAATATTTTCAACCGTTTCTTTGGTAGCAAACCAAAAATGTGAAAACACTTTTCCTGTTACCAAATACGTAATTCCTCTCTTGAAATATATCCATGTTGGAGGTCTTTGCAGCCATACAGTATAGCGATACACAATACCAAAAAAAGCAAATACGGTTCCAAAGAGGTAGGTAATTAATGCAGCATCAAAATTTTGCAATTTCCTTGATCCGTAAAACACCAATACAATCATAAATATTGAGAGTAATGTTGCAATGAGCAATGCTTTTGTATTAAAAGTTCTATTTTTCATTTTAACTTATATTAAATACACACTTAATATTATTTATACTTTTCAATCTATTTTTAAAATTAAAAAGAAAGGTTTTCTTTGGCAGTAAAATTAAATCAAATAAAAACTAAGTAAAAATACCTACGTAAGTTTTCATACACAATAATGCTTAAAAATGTTATAATGTAAGTAATTTTCACTATTCCAAATCAAAAAGCAACACAATTGCTCGAACTTCTACTTATTAGAAAATACGCAGTTTATTCTTTTCGGTCTATATCCTGTGCAAATTCAGGTAATTTTTCCCTTGTCATTTTTACAATTACACGGTGCATCCAAATCAGACAAACTATTGATAATGCAAAAATAAAGAGCCATGAACTTGTCCAAAAACCAGTAAATGAAAGCAGGTATCCAAATACTATTGGCCCTATAAATCCTCCTAAACCGCCGATCATTCCTACCATTCCTCCTATGACACCTACCTGAGTAGGAAAATATTCAGGAATATGTTTATAAACTGCCGCTGAACCAATTCCCCAGCAGGCACCTATTAAGATAACCAAAACCAAATACACCCACATATTAGCTTCAAAATGAATTTGAGTAATTCCTTCTGCAATTAGTTCTTTTTTCTGAACTTTTTGATTTTCGGCAACCACTATTTCCTGCCAGGTAGTTTTAGACGGAAAAAAATCACTGTGTACTGCCTTAGCATCTTTTTGAACGATTGGGTACTCTTTTTCACCGATAACTACTTTTGATGGAGACACCTGTGTTACCGTTCCTTCATTTCCTGCCAATAATCCACTTCCTGAAGTAGTGATATCCATTTTAGGAAATAGCAATAAAAAACTTAAAACTACTGAACAGCTCAGTACCCAATACATTACTTTTCGGGCACCAAATTTATCCGACAGAAATCCTCCAAAAGCACGAATTACACCTGCCGGCAAACTAAAACAAGTAGTAAACAAACCACCTAAAATTAAACTGGTATGATAGACATTCATAAAATTAGGCAGCAGCCATTGGGAGAATGATACAAAAGAACCAAACAATAAAAAATAATAGGTTCCAAAACGCCATACACGCACCTGTTTAAGCGGTTGCAAAAGTTCTGCTACTGATTTTGGTTTAGCTTCTATTTTTTTTGTTTTGGAAAAAAGAATAAAAACAATCCCCATAATTAACAAAGCAGAAGCATAAATCACCGGCAGGTACTTCCAGCCATTTACCGGATCTGATTCTGAAAAATATTTTAGAAGACTTGGCGCTATAAAAGGAGTAATTGAAGCACCAGCTGTTCCCATTCCGAAAATACCAAGAGCACGTCCCTGCCATTCTTTTGGATACCAAAGCGAGGTGTACGCTACTCCAACAGCAAAACTGGTACCCACCATTCCGAATAAAAAACTCAGCAAAGCAAACATCCAGAAATTAGCAGCAAAAGGAAGTAAAAACAAAGGAATTGAAGCTAAAATAAGTAAACCAGAATATACTATGCGCCCTCCAAATTTATCGGTTAGAATTCCCATTGGCAATCGCATCAATGAACCTGTAAGTACGGGGATCCCTAAGAGCCAGCCTATCTGAACAACATCCCAGTCAAAAATTTTCTGGTCTGTCAAAAAAGTCACCAATACCCCGTTTAAAGTCCAACAGGCAAAACAAACTGCAAAGGCAAGAGTATTTAAAAATAGTATTCTGTGTGATTGTGATAAATTACTCATAAATTTTTAAAATTTAATCTTATTATAAAGATAATCAGTTCTTCTATAGCAAAATATGATATAAGTCATTTTTATTCTATCATTGTAAAATTCAGATTCATTTTAGATAAGAAAAATCCAACGAATTGAATGGTTTTATTGTTTTAAAGTTAATATCCGGGGGTTAAAAGAAACCATTACCCAAGCCCAATTATTGGTATTGGAGGCGTCTGTGCTATTTTTTATTCTTTCTAAAGTTTTGGAAGCAAACATTTGAGAGTATCCTGCCGAAACTACAATGTCTTTTTGAATTGTATACCCTAATGTAAAATCGAGTTCTGTTCCTAAATAACTATCCATTTTTTTATTAGAAGCATCTAAAACCCTGTTTGGAGCATTGAAAACATGTGGAACTAAATTAAACTGCCATTTTTTAACAAAATAATTCAATTTGAGATAGGCATCCTGTAATCCTACACTATTTTGGTGATTTCCCACATAAAAATAATCCATGAGACCATTAAAAGCATGATTGGTTCCAAAAACAGGGCTGAATGATTTGATAACAGGATCGGTATCATCCTGATCTTTTCCCGATAGGAATTCATATCCCAAAGAAGCTTTAAAAGCAGCTGTAAAAATGTAACCAAAATTTGCTCCGGCATACCAGGCACTGACTTTTTTATCGCTACTTTTACCTGTTTGTCCGTACAAACCCAAATCAATATCCCATTTGTTATTTTTAAAAGTTAAGTAAGTTCCAAAAGTCTGCTTATAATCAACTTCTAAATTGTTTGGCGTTTTTTCAAATTCATAACCTGTATTCAATACTAAAAAGCTGGTATTTATTTTATCAAATGCCGTATGATACCAGACATATTGCATGGATTTATAATTAGTAGTGTACGGAGTTTTTGGTTCTAATAAATTTTCGGCATTGGCATTTAAAACAACACCTAAATCGAGCTGATGATTTTTAGGATGAAAAGAAAACACAGCAGCATCATGACTTTCTGCTTGCTGTGCCCAGTCAATTTCTCCAAAAATACGCTGATTATCATACGAAATTACCTGGCGTCCCAGTCGCGCCGTCCAATTCGGACTAAATTCATACTGCCCCCAGGCCTCAAAAACAGCAATTCCATTTTTATCAGCCGTAGAAGTTGTTGTCACATCACCCCAGGTACGGATGTTTTGTAAAGTCAGTTTCAATTTTATTTTTTCCTGCTTGAAATTGAAATTCAGCCGTGAACGCTGCGAAACAAATGAAGCCGCATTTTCTCCATTTACCATCGGACTTTTATATCCGTTTCGGTATTCGTAACGAGGCCTGAATTGCAAATTAGCATCCAGTTCCTGAGCATAACTTCCAAGGTTTACCATTAGAATTAAAATTAAACCTACCGATTTTAGCGTTTTCATCTTAATTTAGTTTGTGAGCTTCCTCCGTTATTTTAGCAATGGTCGAATCTGAATTTACTCCTAATCCTTCCTGTTGATAAACCAGTTCTCCATCAGTATTAAAAACGCTTATGATATTTGAATGAGAAAAATCCATAGGAGATATTTTTTTATAATTGACCGCCAAAACTGCTGCGAACTCCCTCGTATTTTCTTCTGTTGAACGCAAAAAAAGCCATTGGTCGCTTTCCATTTTATTTTCAACAGAAAAATCTTTTAAACGCTTTGGCGTATCCGTTTCGGGATCAATGCTTACCAGAACCAGTTTGACATTCTTCTTGACATTTTCCGACAGGCGCGATTCAATATTTCGCATATCAGCTACCAAACGCGGACAGGCAGATTTGCACGAAGTGTAAATCATGACCATAACCAGTACGTTCCCTTTCAGGTCTTTCAATTCTATATCCTGATTGTTTTGCGTCGTCCATTTTGAAGGAAGATTATAAATTGACAAGTCAGATATCGGTTTTTCTTTTACAGCTGATTTTTCTTTTTGTTTACAAGATTGAAGTGCTAATATCATTGTAAAAATTCCTGTAAAAAGAAAAATTAAACCTCTATTACTTATTTTTTGATATTGTGTTTTTGATTTCATTGTCTTGTTTTTTTAGTGGTATTTACTACAGTTTTTTCGTCCTGGGCACAGCGAAATCCAAGGTTTCTTGTCGTATATCTGGCTTTTAAACTTCCGCGAAAAGCATAGCGCATAAAAGCAGCATAATTCATCAAATCGGTTGCATTAAATGATCCGCTTCCGCAAAAGAGATTCTTATCGGTATCTTTATCTTTTCTGGATTCACCCGAAAGAAAAATACTGTTGAAGTCTGCAGTCCATTCCCAGACCAATCCATGCATGTCATAAACTCCCCAGTAATTTTTGAAGGTTTTCCCAATCGGATTTGCATACGTATTCGGTTTTTCATACCAGGACATGATGTATTTATTAAATTCTTCTTTGGTCCGGGCATCAATTCGTTTTTCATCGGCCATACCCACAAACTCCCATTCATCCATTGTTGGCAGTCTTTTTCCCTGACATTCGCAATATTTTTTGGCAGCAAACCACGAAACATTAGTTACGGGAGCATTACTCAAATTATTTTTTCCGTAATTAAAATCACTTTCCCATTGAGACAGATAACTCTTATCTGCAAAAACACCTTTAATTTTAGAACGGCTGTAGTCAGGATATTTTTTTAAAAAAGCTAAATATTGCGCATTTGTAACCGGATATACGTCCAATTTGAATGACGCAACTCTGACAGGCTTTTTATTTACAGCGCCATAGAGGGGAACAAAAGTCCCCCCACTTACAGCCACTGCCTTAACCTCCTGAGCACTAATCGTATTCAGAAATAATAAAAAGAGAATTATTGCTGTTTTTTGCGTAAACATTGTTGTTGTTTTTAATGTACTACCGAATTCTACAATCCGGAAATTAATGCTCTGCTGTTACTTTTGGTACTGGTTTTGCCCTTACTGTTTTTACTTTTGCCGGAGTAATTACAGTTTTATTATTTCCCCAGCTGTTATACACATAAGTTAAAACATCAGCAACTTCCTCATCGCTCAAATGCTGGCTGGTCATAACGTTATTAAATTTTTTACCGTTTACCGTAATTTCTCCGCTCAATCCATGTAATACGGCACTAATTGCTCTGTCCGGATTTGCATTTAAGAAATCTGATTTGGCTAATGGTGGAAAAGCGTTTGGAATACCTTGTCCGCTTGGCTGATGGCAGGCAAAGCAGGTTCTTCCGTAGAGTTCTTTTCCTGATTTTATCTGTTCTGGAACAGTTTTAGCTACAACACTTTTAGCAGCACCTTTTTCTTTAGGCATATTTTGGATAGTTCCCCCTTCAGGCAGATAAATCCCTTCCTGCGTAGTTCCGGAGTGTACTTTTTTATTCTCTTCTCCTTCCACTTTCAGCATTCCGAGAGCTCCTTTGTTGAACGCCCTGAAAATGGAATGATCTACCAAAATAAAAGTTCCGGGAACCTCCACTTTAAATTCGACTATTGCAGAACCTCCTGCAGGAATCAGGGTGGTTTGTACATTCTCGTTAATCATATCTCCTCCTTCTATATGTACTTTATCGAAAATTTCACCGATAACATGGAATGACGAAACAAGATTTGGCCCACCGTTACCCATAAAAATACGTACCGTTTCTCCCACTTTTGCCGTGATTGATTTATCTCCTGTTACAGCGCCAACTTTTCCGTTAAACACCACATAATCGGGTTCTTCTTTGATGGCTTTGTTCATATCAAAGGGCTGGTTTCCGGGCTCTCCGTAGCTGCCCTTTGTATAAAAATCACCCTGCATGATGTAATATTCTTTGTCTACCGGCGGTAATCCTCCTTCGGGTTCTACCAAAATCAAACCGTACATTCCGTTGGCAATGTGCATTCCTACAGGCGCTGTAGCACAGTGATACACATATAACCCGGGATTGATTGTTTTGAATTTAAAGACTTTTTCATGTCCCGGTGCTACCAATGAAGAAGTTGCCCCGCCACCCGGTCCGGTTACAGCATGCAAATCAATATTGTGTGGCATTTTATTATCCGGATGGTTTTTTAAATGAAATTCGACTTCATCGCCCACTCTGGTTCTAATAAAACTCCCCGGAACAGAACCACCAAAAGTCCAATAGGTATATTTTACTCCGTCTACCATTTCGCCTTCTTCTTCTTTAATTTCCATATTGACGATCAAATTCGTCGCTGCGCGGTCTCCAACCGGTTTAGGAACAAATGGCGGTGCAGTAAGTTCTGCTTCTTTTTTACCATTTACTTCAATACTCTGATAATACTGAGCATCTTTTTTTTCATTTTTGGTACAGGAAAACATACCAAAAATCAATGCAAAAGCGACAGCAGTCCTTATGCTTTGCTTCTTTAATTGTAGTTTAGGTTTCATAATTGTCTTGGTGTTAATTCTATCGCCTTTTAATAATAAAAGACTTTTTTATCTTTTATTTAATTACAACAAAATAATACTATTAAAAAAAAGTAAAACATGATAAAAATCATTCCACCTTCTTTTTTAAAATCATAAAATTACATTCCCAAAAAAACGTATTACAATTCACGATAAACATCATGAAAACAATACAATAATTAAAGATAAAAACATCTTTAATAAAATTATAATTGCTTTTGAATACTAAAAAACGAACCAAAAAAATCGAACTCTCATGGAAAAATATGTTATCAAAAGAAACGGACAATACAAACCTTTTGAATCTTTTAAAATCAAGGATGCTATCGAAAAAAGCTTTCTGAGCGTTTCCATACCAACTGATCAGTCTGTTTTTACAAAGGTTATCGGGGCTCTGCAAACCAAAGAAACCTGGGCTGTTGAAGAAATTCAGGACTTAATTGAAAAGATTCTTTTCGAAAAAAGGTATTTTGACGTGATGCGTTCGTTTATGTTGTTCCGTCATACCCGTAAAATGCAGCGAGAGCATGTTCATGGCCTAAATCAGGACACCACTTATGTAGACAGTACCCAAACTATCGAAGAATATATAGAGCAAACCGACTGGCGCATCAATGCCAATGCCAATACCTCCTACTCCAACGCAGGTCTTGTGAACAACGTAGCCGGTAAAATCATCGCCAATTACTGGCTGGATAAAGTTTACAGTAAAGAAGAAGGTTATGCACACCGTAACGGCGACATTCATATTCATGATTTAGATTGCCTGACAGGATATTGCGCCGGCTGGAGCTTACGTGCCTTATTAAACGAAGGTTTTAATAGGGTTCGCGGACGTGTAGAAAGCAAGGCGCCATCGCATTTCAGGGAGGCTCTGGGACAAATGGCTAATTTTCTCGGAATTTTACAAAGTGAATGGGCCGGTGCTCAGGCTTTTAGTTCTTTCGATACCTATCTGGCTCCGTATGTTTTTAAGGATGATTTGTCTTTTGATGAGGTACTGAAAGCTGTACGAAGTTTTGTTTATAACCTCAATGTTCCCGCACGCTGGGGACAGTCGCCTTTTACGAATATTACGCTGGACTGGGTGGTTCCCGAAGACTTGAAAACGCAGATTCCAACGAAGAATGATTTGCATTTTTTTGAAGGAAACTTTAGTCATGGTCTTTTGGTTCGGGCTCAGGAAAGAGGCGTTGCAAAACTAACTGATTTGCGTTACGAGCATTTTCAAACTGAAATGAACCTCATCAACAAAGCCTATTATACGGTGATGACGGAAGGTGATGCCAATGGTCAGCCCTTCACTTTTCCTATTCCAACAGTGAATATCACCGAAGAATTTGACTGGAATGGCGAAAATACCGACTTGCTTTTCGAAAATACAGCCAAAATTGGTTCTTCTTATTTTCAGAATTTTATTGGAAGCCAGTATATTTTGGATGAAGAAGGAAACAAAACTGAAAATCCAAATGCCTATAAACCCAACGCTGTACGCAGTATGTGCTGTCGTTTGCAACTGGATTTACGCGAATTGTTAAAACGCGGCAACGGTCTTTTTGGAAGTGCCGAAATGACCGGAAGTATTGGTGTTGTTACTCTAAATATGGCTCGTTTGGGGTATTTGTTTAAAGGTGATAAAACGCAGTTATTTAAAGAATTAGATCAGTTATTATACATTTCTAAATCGACTCTGGAGAAAAAAAGAGTCTTTGTTCAGGAGATGTATGATCGTGGTTTGTATCCCTACACAAAACGTTATTTACAGCATTTTAGAAATCATTTTTCTACGATTGGCGTAAACGGAATGAACGAATTGATTGTAAACTTCACAGAGCATCAGGATACGATAACTTCTGCATCCGGAATTGCGTTTGCTTCCGAAATTTTAGATCATATCCGAAACCGAATGAAGGAATTTCAGGAAGAGACCGGAAACCTCTACAATCTCGAAGCCACGCCAGCCGAAGGTACAACCTATCGTTTTGCAAAAGAAGACAAGAAACGATTTACCGACATTTATCAGGCAGGACAGGAGGAAAATATCTATTACACCAACAGTTCTCAAATTCCGGTAGACCACACCGAAGATCCTTTTGAGGCCTTGTTTTTACAGGATGAACTGCAATGCAAATACACCGGAGGAACCGTTCTGCATTTATACATGAGCGAAAAAATAAGTTCTCCCGAAGCCTGCAAGCAATTTGTAAAAAAGGTTTTATCGAATTTTAAACTGCCTTATATCACCGTTACACCTGTCTTTAGTGTGTGTCCTGTACACGGCTATCTGAACGGAGAGCATGAATATTGCCCCAAATGCGATGAGAATATTATTGCCGAAGAAGCAAAATTAGTTCAGCATCTATAAAATTAACAACAAACTATAAACAATCATGAAAACAGTCACAGCAATTTTAGAAGAAAAACAGCATTTAAGAACCAAATGTCTGGTGTACACCAGAGTAATGGGGTATCACCGTCCCGTAGAGAGTTTTAACATTGGTAAAAAAGGAGAACATCAACAACGCACTCATTTCAATGAAGGAAAATACAAGTAATCCAATTTACAGCGTAACCCCATTTACTTTATTGGATTATGCGCATAAATCAGCCTGCATTCTGTGGTTTGCAGGCTGTAATATGCGTTGTTTGTATTGCTACAATCCTGAAATTGTACAGGGCAAAGGAACTATTTCATTTTCTAAAGTGATTTCTTTTCTTCATACCCGAAAAAATTTGCTTGATGCCGTTGTTTTTAGCGGAGGCGAATGTCTTTTGCATAAAAACATTTTAGAACTCATTATAGAAATAAAAAAAATGGGGTTCCATATTAAAATCGATACCAACGGCTCAAGGCCAAATGTCATTAAAACACTGATTAAAAACCGGCTGATTGATTATGTAGCTTTGGATTTTAAAGCCTTACCGGAAAATTTTAAACGCATAACCCAGTCAGAACTTTTCGATAAGTTTGAGACCTCTTTGCATTTATTACTCGAAAGCAAAGTTCCGTTTGAAGTTCGTACCACCGTGCATTCTGAACTGATTCCCGAAAAAGACATTCTGCAAATGATTGCTTATTTAGAAAGCAAAAATTACAGCGGCAATTATTACCTACAGCATTTTGTAAACGGCATACCAACCTTAAAACCGTTAGGTCATTCGTATCAAAAATTAGACAGTCAGAAACTTTCCTCTGCCAGAATAAAAGTTTGTTTAAGAGGATAATTTGTAAAACATAAAACTATGAATCACCATTTTCTTTTAATCATTCATCTCTTGTGCGCAGCCATTTGGGTTGGCGGGCATATACTGCTTTGTGTGGCCTATCTGCCTAAAGCACTAAAAGAAAAAGACCCGGACATTATTCTGAATTACGAAAAAAAATACGAACCTGTAGGCATGACTTCTTTGTTTTTGCTGGTCATAACAGGCATTTTGATGGCTTATAAATATGGCGTAACTATAGATTATTGGTTTCAGTTTGCCACTCCAATCGAAAGAGTAGTTTCTTCAAAATTAGTTTTATTGTTCCTGACTGCTGGGTTTGCATTAAGCGCTCAATTTCGGGTTTTGCCCAAACTGAAAACCAATCCGGATACATTACCCGAAATGGCTTTTCATATCGTATCGGTTACGACAATCGGTATTGTAATGCTGATTTTTGGATCCTTCATCAGGTTTGGAGGTTTCTGATTATTAGAAAAAAAATCTTTAAAAAAAATGAATACAATCGAAATACAAAATTTAAAAGAGCAGATTATAAAACTAAAAAAGGAAAAAAATGCGGTTCTTTTAGCACATTATTATCAGCAGACCGAAATTCAGGAAATTGCAGATTATGTTGGCGACAGCTTAGGATTATCTCAGGAAGCTGCAAAAGCCGATGCCGATATTATTCTTTTTGCCGGAGTACATTTTATGGCCGAAACCGCCAAAATTTTAAATCCTTCCAAAAAAGTGATTCTTCCGGATGCAAACGCCGGATGTTCATTGGCGGAGTCGTGTCCTCCTGATTTATTTAAAAATTTTATCGATCAGCATCCCGACCATCTTGTGATTACGTACGTGAATTGCTCTGCAGAAGTAAAAGCCCTGACAGATATTGTAGTCACTTCTGCCAATGCCGTAAAAATAGTAGAATCTGTTCCAAAAGACAGACCGATAATTTTTGCCCCCGATAAAAATCTGGGAAAATATGTGATGAGCAAAACAGGAAGAGAGATGATATTGTGGGATGGTTCCTGTGTGGTTCATGAAGCTTTTTCATTGGATAAATTACTTGAATTGTATAAAGAAAATCCGGATGCCAAAATCATTGCCCATCCCGAATCTGAAACTCATATTTTAGCTGTTGCCAGTTATATCGGCTCTACTTCCGGAATGATTGATTATGTAAAAACGGACTCAGCAAATAAATTTATTGTCGCTACAGAATTTGGAATTTCACATAAAATGCAAGAAGAAGTTCCTGAAAAAATATTGATTCCTGCCCCTGCAAAAGAAGACAATACCTGCGCCTGCAGCGAATGCGGTTACATGAAAATGAATACCCTCCAAAAAGTGTACGACTGCTTAGTGAATGAAAGCCCTGAAGTTACCGTACCCGAAGATATTATCAAAAAAGCATTAATTCCGATTGAAAGAATGCTTGAATTATCAAAATAATGACAAATACCAATTACTTAATTATTGGTTCAGGCGTTGCCGGACTAACACTTGCGCTTCGATTGGCAGAACAATTTCCGAACAAAAACATCACCATCGTTACCAAATCCAATGCTGACGAATCGAACACCAAATATGCTCAGGGTGGTATTGCCATTGTGATTGACAAAAACGAAGATTCGTATCAAAAACATATCAGCGATACACTTATTTGCGGAGACGGATTATGTAATGAAGCCGTCGTAAAAATGGTCATTACCGAAGGCCCAAAACGATTAAAAGAACTGATCGAATGGGGTGCCAAATTTGATAAAAATCCCGACGGAAATCTGAATTTAGGCAAAGAAGGCGGTCATTCTGAAAATCGCGTGGTGCATCATAAAGACCAGACGGGTTACGAAATTGAACGGGCTATTTTGAAGCAGGTGTATCACAAAGACAATATCACTGTGCTCGACCATCATTTTGCAGTCAATTTGATTACTGAAGAAAACTGCTGTCTCGGAATTACTGCTTTAGATGAAAAAACAAAACTCTTGCAGACTTACAAATCAGACGTTACAATATTGGCCACCGGCGGAATCGGTCATCTTTACGGGCATACGACCAATCCTGTAATCGCAACGGGTGACGGAATTGCCATGGCGTATCGTTCGGGTGCAAAAATTAAGGAAATGGAATTTATACAATTTCATCCTACCGCTTTTTATGACACATCCACCGAATCTAAATTTTTGATTTCTGAGGCGGTTCGGGGTTTCGGTGCTTATCTGCGTACTAAGCGAGGTTATCGTTTTATGATCGATTATGATTCAAGGCAGGAATTAGCTTCCAGGGATATTGTATCGCAAAGTATTGATTTAGAACTAAAAAAATCCGGCGACGATTATGTGCTTTTAGATTGCACTCATCTTGATACAGAAGCTTTTAAAAAGCATTTCCCAATGATTTACAAGCACTGTTTAACATCCGGAATTGACATTGCAAAAGACTGGATTCCGGTGGTTCCTGCGCAGCATTATCTTTGTGGGGGAATTGTGGTGGATACTAATGGAAAAACATCTGTAACCAATTTATTTGCCTGTGGCGAATGTTCTCAGACAGGTCTGCATGGTGCAAATCGATTAGCCTCGAATTCATTATTGGAAGCTTTAGTGTATTCCGGCAGAATTTATGAGTATTTAGCCCATCCAGATGTAGAAATAAAAACAGCTGACTATAAAATTTCAGAAAAAGAAAAAACAGATCAGCCTGAAATTGATTCTGAGTCTCTCGCTGAATTAAAAACCAAACTTCAGTATTTAATGAGACAAAATGCAGGAATTGTAAGAGTCGACAATGATTTACAAAATGCTAAAGAACAGCTTTTAAGCTGGAAGAAAGAAATGGATCAGATAGAAAAAACACATCTAGTTAGTGTGTCTTTTTACGAATTGTTAAACATGATTACTATTGGAAGTTTAATTGTATCACAATCTATTGAACGACATGAAAACAGAGGTGGGTTTGTTAAACTTAAAAGGTCTTCTTTTGTTTAAAAAATATTTATTGTAGCCGTTGTAAGTGTCAGGCTAAGTCAGTTCGGCTTTGCTCAGGATAAACTTAGCCGAAGCCCTTCCGAATTCATAAGCCTTCGACTCCGCTCAGGACGACATTAATTATTGTAAAGGATGTTCTACTTTCAATTTTTACATTTTTGATTGATTTTTTTAGTCAATTTCACTTAACGAGTTTTATTATATTCTTTCCAATTAATAAATATCCCAATCAAAAAAGCAACCTGAATCAATTTCGAATAAATAAAACAACAAAATTGTGTTAAATAATTAAACCTTTTACACAATCCATTGTCTTATAGCTGTAAATCAATTAAAAAAAACAAATCATGAAAAAATTATTTATCGCAGCTTTATTATTCGTTGGAATAACAAGTTTTGCCCAGGATGGAGAAATGGATGCTAATCAGAGACCACCTCGTGAACAAAGAGAAAGATTAACTCCTGAACAGCGAAATGAAAAACAACTGAAAAAATTAACTGCTGATTTGACATTAGATGCAAAACAACAGGAACAGGTAAAACAACTTTTGGCAGAAAGAAACACTAAATCTGAAAAATTAAGAGAGACCCGAAAAGAGCAAAGAGAAAAAGGTACAAAACTAACGGATGCTCAGAAAGAAACTTTCAAAAAAGAAATGACTGCAGAAGTAGAAGCAAATGATGCCAAAATGAAAGGGATTTTAACTGCCGACCAATACATCAAATGGAAAAAAAACCAGGAGGAAAACAAAGATAAGGCAAGGGATAAAATGAGAGAAAGAAGAAACGATAATGACTAATTTTATAATAAAAAAGAGGCTTTTTAGAAGCCTCTTTTTGTTATTAGAAAGTTTTTGAAACTTTATCAATTGCATTAATGGTAAAATCTAAATCCTCATACGTTAACGCATCCGTAATAAACCAGGTTTCGTATGCCGATGGCGCAATGTAAACGCCTTCCTGCAATAATCCGTGGAAGAATTTCTTAAAGGTTTCATTATCACCTTTAGCAGCCGTTTGAAAGTCGGTAACAGGATCTGCATCAAAATGTACCGAAATCATAGAACCAACTCTATTGATTGTAAACACAACATTATTTGCTTTTAAAACCCTGTCGATTCCTGCTTCCAAATAAGCTGTTTTTTCTTCTAATCGGGTAAAAATTTCAGGATCATTATTTAAAGATTGCAGCATCGCTAATCCGGCAGCCATTGCCAGCGGATTTCCTGATAATGTTCCTGCCTGATAAACCGGGCCAAGGGGTGCTAAATGATTCATGATTTCTTCACGGGCAGCAAAAGCTCCAACCGGAAGTCCTCCTCCAATTACTTTTCCGAAAGTTACAATATCAGCATCAATACCGTATAATTCCTGAACTCCACCTTTTGCTAAACGAAAACCTGTCATAACCTCATCAAAAATCAGTAAAATTCCGTTTGCCGTACACAATTCTCTTAGCCCTTCTAAAAAACCTTTTGCAGGCGGAATACACCCCATATTTCCTGCAACTGCTTCAATAATAATGGCTGCGATTTCGCCTTTATTCGCTTCAACCAATGTTTTTACGTTTTCTAAATCATTGTATTTTGCCAATAAAGTATCTTTTGCAGTTCCTTCTGTAACTCCCGGACTGTTTGGTGAGCCAAAAGTTACCGCTCCACTTCCGGCCTGAATCAAAAAGGAATCTGAATGTCCGTGGTAACAGCCTGCAAATTTGATGATTTTATCTCTTTTTGTAAACCCACGAGCCAGACGAATCGCACTCATACAAGCTTCTGTACCTGAATTTACAAAACGAATTTTATCAATATTCGGAACCATTGAAACGGCTAAAGCTGCTATTTGTGTTTCCAGTTCTGTTGGCATTCCAAATGAAGTTCCCAGTTTTGCTTTTTCGATTACCGCATTCACAACCGGCTGATAGGCATGACCTAAAACCATTGGTCCCCACGAGTTGATATAATCGATTAATTTATTTCCGTCTTCATCAAATAAATAAGCCCCTTTGGCACTTTTTACAAAAATCGGGGTTCCTCCAACTGCTTTAAATGCCCTTACCGGCGAATTTACGCCTCCAGGAATTACTTTTTCTGCTTCAGCAAAAAGCTGACTACTTCTTTTATATATCATTATAATTTTAGATTATTAGATCTTAGACTTCTTAGATTTTTTCTAATTAACAATTGTTAATTATCAATTGTTAATTAATTATTTCACTTTCAGTTTTTGCCCTATCGAAAGCGCATTATCCATCAGGTTATTTTTTTGTTTTAATTCGTCAACCAGGATGTTGAATTTTTTTGAAATCGAATACAAAGTATCTCCTTTTTGGACTTCGTACAAATTCGGATCGTTTGAGTTTGAAACTGAACCCGAAGAAGAGCTTCTTACCGGTGCCGATTTATTAATTGCTGTATAGGTTTTCCCCGTTACCTGACAATCGTACTGATGCAGATTATAACGTTCAATATAGCTTATTAATTTATCCGGATAATTGGGATCTGTCGCATAACCGCAAGCTCTCAATCCCTTTGACCAGGCTTTGTAGTCGTCTTTTTCGTATGTAAATAAAACAGCGTATCTGTTTTTACCAACCAAAAACAAGGCATGATCCCGGTAGGATTCTGAAGGTTCCCTGTATTTCCTGAAACATTCCTGAGCCGAATCATCATCATGGCGAACACTTTCACCAAGCCAGTCTTTATGACATTTTATTCCGAAATGATTATTTGCAGTCACAGCCAGATCTCCTTTGCCCGCACCGGATTCTAATATTCCCTGAGCGAGAATGATACTTGCAGGAATGCCATATTTCTGCATATTTCCGATGGCAATATCTTTGTACTGCAAAACATAATTATGGATTAAATCGCTGGTGACAACTGTTTTTGAAGTCGACTGAATAACTTCAGTCGTATTATTTGTAGAAGAGTATTTTTTACCAATTGGTTTAGCATCAGTTGTTCTTTTTGCCGAAGCCGTTCTTGGTTTCTGCATTGCTGCTTTTTTGGTCGTTGCAATAACCGGTTTACTCGAAGAACAGCCAGCCAAAGCTGCTATAATGAGGAGTATTATAATTTTTTTAATCATCAATTTTGAGTATTGGTATTTTTTTCTGCTTCAATTTCAAATTCATCCCTTCAATTCCCTGCAGTCCGCCGGTATGAATGAGTAAAATTTTTGAATGCGCAGGAAAATAGTTTTTACGGATTAAATCTATAACGCCAAAAACCATCTTTCCCGTATAAATTGGATCTAAGGGCACTTTATTTTCTTCAAAAAAAGCATTGATAAATTCGATTAATTCTAAATTTATCTTGCCATAACCTCCAAAATGATAGTCAGAAATTAAATTCCAGTTATCTTTTTTTGCAAAAATACGAATTTCATCGGTTAAAAAGTCACCTTTTAATGCCGGAAAACCCAAAACTTTCTGATTTTCCTTAGAACTATTTATTAATCCCGAAATGGTTCCGCCTGTTCCAACGGCACAGCAAACGTAATCAAAAGCGACATCTTCATCTGTTAAAATCTCTTCGCAGCCTTTTACAGCCAATTCGTTTGTGCCTCCTTCGGGAACTAAATAAAAATCGCCAAATTTTTCCTTTAAATTTTCTATAAAAGAATCTTCATTTTTTAAGCGATACGCTTCTCTGGAAATAAATTCAAATTGCATTCCGTTTTCCTGAGCAAATTTAAGCGTTGGATTTTCCTCGATTTTATCAAAAAGTTCATCACCGCGGATAATGCCAATTGTTTTTAATCCCTGCTCTTTTCCGGCATAAGCCACAGCCGCAATATGATTGGAAAAAGCGCCGCCAAAAGTCAATAACGTTTGTTTATTTTCGGCTTTCGCCTGAAGTAAATTGTATTTTAGTTTTCTGAATTTATTTCCTGAAACAAACGGATGAATTAAATCTTCACGTTTTATTGTCAAAGAAATATTATTGAGAAAATCAATAGAAATATGTTGGTTGAAGACTGGATTCATTTTAATTTAAAGTTCAAAGTCGAAAGTCAAAAGTGATATTCGTATCTTAATATATTTAGTGCTTAAAGCTTAAAGCCTATTGCTTGTTGCCTATTTTAATGTAATGCAGAAACTGAAAAAAAGATCGGTTTTTCAGATAATTAAAATCGGTTTCTTTTGCGTAGGCTTCTCTTTCAAGGCTAATATTTCGGTAGGCTAAAGCCGCATTTTTATATTGAATTAAACGAATTAGATATTCTAAAAAATACCAGATAAAAAACGGAATTACAAGCATTTCCAACTGCTGTCTCAAATGAATTTTTTCATGATTTAAAAAAACAGCATTTACCAGGTCTTTATAATATTTTATTAAAATAAATGGGAATACAGCCATTCCACGATATCCTTTCGGAATTAAATATTTGGCAACAATCAGAAACATTGGCTGTAAAATTTATAAATTTGTAGACACAAAATTGTTCGATTTCATTAATATCACAATCAAAACATTTGTTTTTGAGTTAAATTAATCGAAGTCTGACCCAAAAGTAGGTTTATGAAAGAGCAAAGTAATGAAAATAAATTAATCGAAGGCGAAGATTTTTATTATACGCCCGAAGGTTATAAATGCTTTACTGAAAAACACCATTTAAAACGTGGTTATTGCTGCAAAAGCGGATGCCGCCATTGTCCTTACGGTTTTGACAAACGAACCGGGGAAATTAGAAAGTGAACTAATTAATCAATTAGAGAATGTGTCAATTTGATAATTAAGCAATTAGGTAAATTCCAATTTTTTAAATTACAAATTCCAATCTAAACTCTTAAATCTAAAATTATAAATGGATATTCGTTCACGAAAATTTAGGATTAAAATCCACAAATCTTATCATAGGTCGGATATCCGTTATCCTTAGTCATTTTAATTAGATAATGTGCCAATTTGAAGATTAGATAATTTAAATAAATTCCAATTGCATTAATTAAATAATTGGTCACATTTGAACCAAAGAACAAAAAATTAATCTGTTGTTAATCTAACTAAAATACCTTAGCATCTTAGAACCTTAGCAACTTAGCATCTCTAAAAAAAATGACTTTCAAAGAACAAATACAACAAGGAATTCCATCCATATTGCCGCCAAAGCAAGCATACGATCCGGCTATTAACCATGCTCCAAAACGAAAAGAAATTCTTTCGTCAGAAGAGAAAAAACTGGCGCTGAAAAATGCTTTGCGCTATTTTGAACCAAAACACCACGCTGAGTTAATTCCTGAATTTTCAGAAGAATTAGAGAAATACGGCCGTATTTATATGTATCGTCTTCGTCCTGATTATAAAATGTACGCACGACCAATTGATGAATATCCCGGGAAATCATTGCAGGCAAAAGCCATAATGCACATGATTCAGAACAATCTGGATTATGCCGTGGCACAGCATCCGCACGAATTGATTACGTATGGAGGAAACGGAGCTGTTTTTCAAAACTGGGCGCAATATTTACTGATGATGCAGTATTTGTCTGAAATGACAGACGAACAAACTTTAACCATGTATTCCGGACATCCGATGGGATTATTTCCTTCTAATAAAGAAGCACCGAGAGTTGTCGTAACCAACGGAATGGTAATTCCCAATTACTCCAAACCGGACGACTGGGAAAAAATGAACGCTCTTGGCGTTTCGCAATACGGGCAAATGACCGCAGGAAGTTATATGTACATTGGCCCGCAAGGAATTGTACACGGAACTACGATTACGGTTTTGAATGGTTTTAGAAAAATAAAACAAAATCCGGAAGGCAATTTATTTGTAACTTCGGGACTTGGCGGAATGTCTGGTGCACAGCCAAAAGCGGGAAATATTGCAGGTTGTATTACGGTCTGTGCTGAAGTAAATCCGAAGATTACTAAAATCCGTCATGAACAGGGCTGGATTAATGAAGTCGTAACTTCTACCGATGAATTGGTTGCCAGAGTTGCTTTGGCGAAGGCCAATAAAGAAACCGTCTCAATCGCATATTTAGGAAATGTGGTTGATGTTTGGGAGCGTTTCGATGAGGAAAATATCAAGATTGATTTGGGATCCGATCAGACTTCGCTTCATAATCCGTGGGCTGGAGGTTATTATCCGGTTGGAATTTCTTTTGAAGATGCCAACAAAATGATGGCTGAAAATCCGGATTTATTCAAAGAAAAAGTTCAGGAAACTTTACGTCGTCATGCAGATGCCATAAATAAACATACCGCAAAAGGAACGTATTTTTTTGATTACGGAAATGCCTTTTTACTGGAAGCTTCTCGTGCAGGAGCCGATGTAATGGCCGAAAATAATATCGATTTTAAATATCCAAGTTACGTTCAGGATATTATGGGACCAATGTGTTTTGATTACGGATTTGGTCCTTTCCGCTGGGTTTGTACTTCGGGAAAACCTGAAGATTTACTGAAAACGGATGCAATCGCTTGTGAAGTTTTAGAAAAAATGGCAGAAACTGCTCCAAATGAAATTCAGCAGCAAATGCAGGATAATATCAAATGGATAAAAGGGGCTCAGGAAAACAAACTGGTTGTAGGTTCTCAGGCCCGTATTTTATATGCAGATGCCGAAGGTCGAATCAAAATCGCCGAAGCGTTTAATCAGGCAATTGCCAAAGGTGAAATTGGCACTGTTGTTTTAGGACGCGATCATCATGACGTTTCAGGAACTGATTCACCTTACAGAGAGACTTCTAATATTTATGACGGATCCCGTTTTACTGCCGATATGGCAATTCACAACGTGATTGGAGATAGCTTTAGGGGAGCAACCTGGGTATCGATTCATAACGGTGGCGGCGTTGGCTGGGGAGAGGTTATAAACGGCGGGTTTGGTATGGTTCTTGATGGTTCTAATGAGGCTTCAAAACGTTTAGCATCAATGCTTTTTTGGGATGTTAACAACGGAATTTCAAGAAGAAGCTGGGCTCGAAACGAAGGCGCTGTTTTTGCAATAAAACGTGCAATGGAGGTTCAGCCATTATTAAAAGTAACTTTACCAAATCTGGTTGATGAAAGCTTGCTATAAATAAAACAAAACATTTAATTCTAAAAAATTATGAAAACATTCAAATTAGTTCCGATTTTGCTGTTATTGATTTTTACTTCATGTAGCAGTGTTACTGTTTATTCTGATTACGACAAAAATGTCAATTTTGCGCCATATAAAACGTATGCTTTCTTTAAACCCGGAATTGATAAAGTCGAGATTTCTGATTTGGATAAAAGAAGAATTCTACACGCAATTGATGCCGAAATGCAGGCAAAAGGTTTTACAAAAAGTGAAAATCCTGATTTATTAGTAAACATCTTTACCAAATCGAGAGAGCAGGTTAATGTAAACCAATTTAATGCCGGATGGGGTTACGGTTGGGGATGGGGATGGAATCCTTGGATGATGTACGGAGGTAATCAAACAAGTGTTTCAACTTCTACAGAAGGCACTTTATACATCGATTTGATCGATGCCAAAAAGAAAGAAATGATCTGGCAGGGTGAAGGTCAGGGAACACTAACCCGAAACATTGATAAAAAAGATGAAAAAATTGCTGATTTTGTAAACAAAATTTTGGCACAATATCCTCCACAGGCAAAAAAATAATTAATACATTTGCCTATCAAACATCAAAAATGACAAACTATACTAACATTATAATCGCTATTATCAGCATTATTGCAATTCAGCAGTAATGGCGAGGTGTTATATAAGTTTGTAAAATATAATTTATAGAAACCTCCCAAAACGGGAGGTTTTTTTATTTTAAGAAAATTTAAATCAACTATTTTTTGCCACAGATTTAAAAGATTAATATGATTTTTAATTTGTGAGAATCTGTAAAATCTGTGGCTAAAAAATAAAACCAAAAAAATATGACTTTATTTAACGAAGTACTGAATGCAAAAAAACAACTCGAAAATGTTGTTGCTGCCACACCTTTGACACAAAACCTAAATCTTTCGGACGAATTTAAATCGACTATTTTATTAAAAAGAGAAGATTTGCAAATTGTCCGTTCGTATAAAATCAGAGGGGCGTATAATAAAATTTCTTCGTTAACCGATGCTGAAAAAAAAATTGGAGTAGTTTGTGCCAGTGCGGGAAATCATGCTCAGGGTGTTGCTTATTCCTGTAATTTACTTAAAATTAAGGGCAAAATTTATATGCCCAAAACGACTCCAAAACAAAAAGTAAAACAAGTGCAATTATTCGGAAAATCGTTTGTCGAAATTGTACTTACCGGAGATACTTTTGATGATGCTTACACCTCGGCAACTGCAGACGCTATCAAAAACCACAAAATATTCATTCATCCCTTTGATGATGAAAAAGTAATTGCAGGACAAGGAACTGTTGGTTTAGAGATTCTGGAAAGTTACAAAGAACCAATAGATTATGTTTTTGTTCCGATTGGCGGCGGCGGACTGGCTTCCGGTTTATCGGAGGTTTTTAAACATTTAAGTCCGAATACCAAAATTATTGGAGTTGAGCCAAAAGGAGCTCCTTCGATGAAAACTTCGATTGAAGAAAATAAAAACACGGTCTTAAAAACAATTGATAAATTTGTTGACGGCGCTGCTGTAAAACAGGTAGGCGACAAAACTTTTGAAATTTGTAAACATAATTTACACGATATTATCCTGGTTCCCGAAGGAAAAGTCTGTACCACCATTTTACGATTATACAATGAAGAAGCGATGGTCGTTGAACCTGCCGGAGCATTAACAATTGCCGCTTTAGATTTTTACAAAGACAAAATTAAGGGCCAAAAAGTAGTTTGTGTGGTTAGCGGAAGCAACAATGATATTGAAAGAACAGCCGAAATAAAAGAGCGCTCCTTACTTTACGAAGGACTGATGCATTATTTTATGATTCAGTTTCCACAGCGTCCGGGGGCTTTAAAAGAATTCGTAAACAATATTCTGGGACCTGATGATGATATTACTTATTTTCAGTTTACCAAGAAAACGAGCCGTGAAATGGGCTCTGTTGTGGTTGGATTAGAATTAAAAAACAAAAAAGACATTCTGAATATTAAACTAAATATGACCAAAAACGGTTTTGAATTTCAATATCTGAATGACAATCAGGATTTGTTTACGCAGTTAATTGGATAATAAACCTCTTGTTATGATAAATATCAGCAAATAAAAAAGACGTTATATCGTATTTTTGCAACTCAAAATTCAATTTTAAAAACATGGCAGCGCTTAAAGATATTTTAAACATAGAAGACATCAAACAGATGGTGGATACTTTTTATGACAGTGTCAAAAAAGACGATTTACTGGGACCAATTTTCAATGATAAACTGCAGGGTCGCTGGCCTGAGCATTTACAAAAAATGTATGGCTTCTGGCAGACTATTTTATTTGATGTTCGTGCTTATTCCGGAACCCCATTTCCTCCGCATAAGCAATTGCCTGTAGACAAAACTCATTTTGACCGTTGGGTAATCCTTTTCAACACTTCAATAGATGCCCAGTTTTCAGGAGTAATTACCGAAGAAGCCAAAATGCGCGCAACGAATATGGCCTTTATGTTTAATCATAAAATTGAATATTTTAGGGGTTTGAAGAATGAGTAGAATATTTGCTACGACTCGAACCGTAGTGAACAGGCGAAGCAATTTTACTAATTTGCTCGAATTATAAGTTGAATATAAAATGATGAAAACTTTAAAGGGAATAATTTCTATAATTTTTGCTATTTCCGGAATGTTAACTGTATTGTATTTATTAGCAACTTATGAAAGACAACAAGAATTAAAGGATAAAAAATTCATTAATAAAGACTATAAAACTACACGTGGAATTGTTACTAAAAAATCTACCTATAAAGGTCATTCTATTTCAATTAGGGTAAAATATTATGTGAATTGGGTTTTTCACGAAGAAAGTGCTCGTTTAAAAAAAAATGATAAAATTTCTAAAGGAGATAGTCTGACTATAAAATATTCTCGAACAAAACCTGAATTAATGATGACAGAATTTGATGATGAATTTTAACTAAAAATTTCTACATTCCCAATAGCCCTAGCCCTGATGGAAGCGACATCCTTTTGTTTTTTTCTTTAAAAAACAAAAGATACAGCGGACAGCAGGAACAAGCTTCTGAAAATTTTTAAAACCAAAATTTAAAGAAACCGCAATAAAAAATCATTTCGAACAAAAAAATTACGATAATTAACAAAAATTAGCACCTTAAATACGTAATTTTACATTTGTAACCTACAAAGATTTCGAAATGAATTCAAATATTGAAACAAATCCATTATTAGAAAGATTGCCTAAACATTTAAAGCAATTCATCAAACCTCAGGATTATGGTGATTACACACCTATTAACCAGGCGGTATGGCGCTATGTGATGCGTAAAAACGTGGATTATTTGTCGAAAGTTGCACATCACTCCTATCTGGATGGTTTAAAAAAAACCGGAATCGAAATTGACGCTATTCCGAGCATGTATGGTATGAACCGCATTCTGACCGAAATTGGCTGGGCTGCCGTTGCCGTTGACGGGTTTATTCCGCCCAATGCTTTTATGGAATTTCAGGCCTATAATGTTTTGGTTATTGCATCAGATATCAGACAATTAGAACATATCGAATATACTCCAGCGCCGGATATCATTCACGAAGGTGCCGGCCACGCTCCTATTATTGCCAATCCGGAATATGCAGAATATTTAAGACGTTTTGGCGAGATTGGATGCAAGGCGATATCCTCTCACAAAGATTATCAAATGTATGAAGCGATTCGACTGCTTTCAATTTTAAAAGAAGCCGAAGATACGCCTCAGGAAAAAATAGACGAAGCAGAAAAAGCGGTTGCCGATTTGCAAAACAATATGGGCGAATTGTCTGAAATGGCACAAATTCGAAATCTGCATTGGTGGACAGTTGAATATGGTTTAATAGGAACCATTGAAAACCCTAAAATATATGGTGCCGGACTTCTTTCCTCTATTGGTGAAAGTGCCTGGTGCATGACCGATAACGTAAAGAAAATTCCTTATGATATTTCGGCTGCCAATCAAAATTTTGACATTACACAATTGCAGCCTCAGTTATATGTAACACCTACTTTTTCGCATCTGAGTTTGATTTTAGAAGAATTTGCTAATAAAATGGCTTTGCGAACAGGAGGTCTTTCAGGTATTCAAAAACTAATTCAATCTAACGCTTTGGGAACAATTGAATTGAGTACCGGTTTACAAATTTCAGGAGTTTTTACTAATGTTATTGAAGAAGAAGGAAAACCGGTTTACATTCAGGCCACAGGAAAAACAGCTTTATCCTATCGTGAAAAAGAATTGGTAGGTCACGGAACTTTAACACATCCACACGGATTTGGAAGTCCGATTGGGAAACTGAAAGGTTTTAATCTGGCAATTGAAGATATGAGCCCGAAGGATTTACAGGCTTACAATATTATCGAAAGCGAAACCGTTAAACTGGAATTTGAAGGCAATATTATCGTTGAAGGCGAAATCATTACCGGCTCCCGAAATTTACACGGTGAAATCATTCTAATCAGTTTCAGAAATTGTACTGTAACACATGGAGAAACAATTCTGTTTCAGCCGGAATGGGGAAATTACGATATGGCGATTGGCAAAAAAGTGGTTTCGGCATTTTCCGGTCCAGCCGATGTGAATAGTTTTGATTTGATTAATAATGTTCCGAAAACGACTACCATAAAAGCAAAACATTCTGCAGAACGTGATGATTTGGAAATTTTATATTCGACTGTTCGAAATATCCGAAATAATAAAGATTCTAAAGCTGAACTAAAAGCTGTTTTTGAAAAACTAAAAAAAGATCATCCTGCTGATTGGTTACTTTCTGTTGAAATTACCGAACTTTTAAAAGATTCCGAAGAAAAACAACTTTTACAGGAAGTATTGGTTTATCTGGATCAACTGAAAGAAAAACGTCCTGAAGTGGCACATTTAATCGCTGGCGGACTGGATTTAATTTTTGAAAAAGTATTATAAATTAATTTCGCAAAGACGTACCAGTTTTTTGCCAAGCAACATTCACATTGCTTGTCACTTCGACGAAGGAGAAGTCACACTCGGAATTCGACAAAGATTGGCGATTTTGATTAAGGAGTTTCTAGTGTGATTTCTCCTTCGTCGAAATGACAAAATAGACTAGTTAAATTGAGTCGAAATGATAATTTAGAAATTCTAATTTTGGATTAAAATCCTTTATTAGTGCAATTTTCTTTTCTCTTCTCCATTTTTTTAATTCTTTTTCTCTGGAAATTGCTTCCTGAATCCAAACAAACTTTTCATAATAAATCAAGAATTCTAAGCCATATTTTGAAGCAAAACTTTTATTAGCAATTTCTAAATTTTCTTTATGTTGTTGCAGTCTTAATTTTAAATTATTGGTAACTCCAATATAAAAAGTAGAACGGTAACTATTGGTGAGGATATAAACATAATAAGTGTGAAAACCTTCCTGAGTATTAAACATAGTTTTTATTAATTGTATAATTTTCTAAGTTTTTTTGTCACTTCGACGAAGGAAAAATCACACAAAGCATTTACAGCTCGTTGCTCTATGTATTTGATTTCTCGTTCCTCGAAATGAAAGATTGCCGAAAACCCCTCAACCTTTGAACATTAAATTACAACTTCAAATCCTCATTAAACTCACTCTCCGATTCAATCGTTTTTCCATTGTATTGCAATTTCCAGCCCATTGAATTGGTCATAATTAAAATCTTAGACAATTCACTGATTAATCTGTTTTGAGCGTTTGATTTAAGTGTAGATTTCTCAATTTTCTTAGCCAGATTCGCTTTTACTGATTTATTGATTTTATTATAATCATCACCAGTAAACGGATTCAGTTTACTTTGCTCTACATCATAAAACTGAATATCGGGATTAATCGTAATTTCTTCTTTCGGAATATTGAGAATGGTTATGGTTTTATTTTTCTCATCAATATCATATTTCATTTTGTGCAAATCGTAGGCAACGGTAACATTGGCGTTTACGACCACAAGCGCCTTCTTTTCAAAAGAAATCATGTCCATCAAATATTTCTCCTGATTCTTATACGTAATGACTTCCGAGAAATGTCCTTCGGTAACGACCAATTTGCCTACATTCAGAATTTGCTGCTGTATTAAATTCGTATTATAATCGATTGTTGAGTCATCGTCTTTTTTGAATTCGCAATATTTGAAAGCCAGAATAATGGCAACTACAATTCCGGCACCCACTAAAATTCTCTTAAGCATAATTTGGATTTATGTTTTATAATGGTAGCTAATTTAATACTTTTTTGAGTAAAACACTCTAGTATTTCTGAAACGATTTTAATAGCAATTATTTACAAACATTGGAATTATGTAAGATTATCAGCTTTTTACATAAACAAAAAAACAGGTCTTTCGTATATATTTGTAAAAATGGATGTAACCTGCAAAATTTAAATGTTATGATTGAAAAAATTAAGGAATTACCCGAAAATATGATTGGTTTTAAAACAGCCGGTCACGCAGTTAAAGGCGATGTTGATTTTGTTAAATCAGAAGTACGTCTTTTAATAGATGATACACAGAAACTTAATTATTTATTCTTTTTCGATAATTCTCCAACCGATTTTGCATTAGGTACCTGGCTTCATGAAGCTTTGTTAAGCATTAAAAACATTACAAAATGGACAAGAGCTGCTATTGTAACGGACTGTCAGAGAATCATTAATTTTACTAAAGTTTTCAATAAAATTATGCCGGGAGAGTTTAAAGGATTCAAAAAAGAAGATTATATGCTGGCTATAGACTGGACATCAGAAAAAATAGACTTGGATTAAAATATTTCTAATTAATTCATATACAAATTGCCATTTCGCAGGAATCTAAATTTAGATTTTTCGGAATGGCAATTTATTTTATCTTCATTGTTTCTTAAAAAAATTCTACAAATCCTTATTCAATTCATCTATTACTTCTTTAGTCAATTGCAGGCTTTTTAATTTTGCTTGATGATTAAAAATTGGGCTGGTAATCATTAACTCGTCAATTTTAGCATAATCAATAAATTTTTTCAAATCTTCTACGAGTTGTTTTTTGCTTCCTACAAAAGAGCAGGCCGTCATCTGATTGACGTGAAAACGTTCTTCTTCGCTCATAATATCATCCAGAGAATCGACAGGCGGCTGAAGCCCTTTGCGGTCATTCCGAATTAAATTTAGAAACATTTGGTACAAACTTGTTGACAGCTTTTCGGCTTCTTCATTTGTATCGGCAGCAATAATATTTACGCATGCGATAGTTTTCGGTTTGTCTAAAGCCGCTGAAGGCTGAAAATTATCACGATAAAACTCAAATGCCTGCAGCATTTGGCGTGGTGCAAAATGTCCGGCAAAAGCATACGGAAAGCCGTACGAAGCGGCCAAAGAAGCACTTTCCATACTGGAACCTAAAATCCAGATAGGTACTTTAGTTCCTTCGGCAGGGAAGGCACGCACTTTTGCAGTAGCATTTTCTTCAGAAAAATAATCCTGAAGTTTTGATACGTTCTGTGGAAATCGCTGTGCCTGTTCGAAGAAATCTTTTCGAATCGCTTCGGCAGTTGGCTGATCGGTTCCGGGAGCTCTTCCAAGACCTAAATCAACTCGGCCAGGGTACAATGTTTCTAAAGTTCCAAATTGTTCTGCCACGATTAAAGGAGAATGATTGGGCAGCATAATTCCGCCGGACCCCACACGGATATTTTTTGTCTGACTGGCAACATATCCAATCAAAACCACCGTTGCGGTACTGGCTACATGAGCCATATTGTGGTGTTCGGCAAGCCAAAACCTTTTGTAGCCTAAAGCATCTGTTAATTGGGCAATTTCTTTTGTTTTATGTAATGTTTCAGCTGCATTGCTGTCATTATTGATAATAGCGAGTTCTAATATGGAGAGTGAAATTGGATTTTTCATGTAAATAAATATCTTTTTACAAAATTAATTCATTTAAAATGAAAGCATAAATTCTGTGATGTTAATTGAATTATAATATTTCAATTCAGACAAAAAAAGAAGTAACTCAAATGATTTAAAACCTAAATTTGTACATCAAAACACCCATTCGGTTTTAGCTTATCTGCAAATGACACACAAAATTTTAATTATAGACGACGAGGAAAAACTGAGAAGTCTGTTGGCGCGTATTATAAAATCAGAAGGATTTGAAGTTTTTGAAGCCAAAGATTTAAAATCGGGTTTTAAGAAACTGGAACAAACTGATATTGATGTTGTTTTGTGTGATGTAAAACTTCCTGACGGAAACGGTGTTGATTTTCTGCAGAACATAAAAGGAAGTTTTCCGTTGACAGAAGTTATTCTTTTAACGGCTTTCGGAAATATTCCAGACGGCGTTCAGGCGATGAAAAATGGTGCTTTCGATTATATTGTAAAAGGCGATGATAACGATAAAATTATTCCACTTCTTTATAAAGCGGTCGAAAAAGTGCATTTGCAGAAAAAAGTACAACAACTTGAAAAACGTATTGGAGATAAATATTCCTTTTCCAGCATAATTGGGAAATCAAAAGGAATCGAACAAGTCATTGATCTTGCCCAAAAAGTCGCCAAAACTGATTCGACTGTTTTATTAACCGGAGAAACTGGAACCGGAAAAGAAGTTTTTGCACAGGCGATTCACGAAAACAGCAATCGTACAGGAAAATCTTTTGTGGCATTAAACTGCAGTACTTTTAGTAAGGAAATTTTAGAAAGCGAACTTTTTGGTCACAAACAAGGTGCTTTTACAGGAGCTTTAAAAGATAAAAAAGGTTTTATTGAAGAAGCCAATGGCGGTACTTTATTTCTGGATGAAATTGGTGAAATGCCAATTGATCTTCAGGCAAAATTATTGCGTGTTTTAGAAACTTCTGAATATATTCCGGTTGGCGACACGACTCCAAAAAAATCAAATTTCAGATTAATTGCTGCTACAAACCGAGATTTAAAAACAGAAAGTGATGAACATCGTTTCCGTTCTGATTTGTATTTTCGTTTGAATATCTTCGAAATAAAATTACCTTCTTTAAGAGAACGAATTAAAGATATTGCGGTTTTGACGCATCATTTCGTAAAACAATTTTCTGAAAAAACAAATAAAAAAACTTTACATATCTCAGATGATTTTTTGCAGAAATTAGAAAACTATTCCTGGCCGGGAAATATCCGTGAACTGAAAAACATTATTGAACGATCGGTTATTTTGAGTAATGGCGATACTTTAACTTCCGATGTTCTGCCTTATGAAATGCAGCATCAATCTCAAAACAATTCAAAACCAATGTCAGCTTTTTCGATGCAGAGTGTTGAAAAACTTCATATACAGAAGGTTTTGAATTATACCAAAGGAAATAAAGCGGAAACCGCAAGATTGTTAGAAATTGGAATTGCGACTTTGTATCGAAAACTAGAAGAATATAATATACAGCCGTAATCCTGCAAGGTTTTCAAAACCTTATAGGTTTAGATTTTAAATAATTTGAACTTTAGACTTAAAAATAGGATACCTACAAGGTTTTGAAAACCTTGCAGGAAACGGTAATAATCGAAATAACCTTATCATTTCAATAAAAGCTTATCATTTTGATAGGCTTTTATTATGCCTAATTTTTGGCACAAAACTACATTCCTTTTATTGACAGCACTTTAGCTGTAACTTGATTTTTTCGGAACATATTTTGGCATAAGGAGAGAGAACATTAAAAATTCATTCTCATGAAAAACCAAGTCTCCTCAATCTACAAACAAGCCGAACGGTTTGCTGAGATAACCAAAAAATCTATTATTTCCGGAAATATCGTTCGGGCAAAAAAATGCTTGGCACTTGCTGAACGCCTATTTGTAACCGGAAGCATCGAAACCAAAAATGCCATTTCTAATGTGTATGTTTTTTCGGTTTCTTCTTTTATGGAAGTGCGTCACTGCAATATTTCACACCTATTTCCTCAAACGCTTAAAGCGGAATATATAAAGCAGGTTAATGCTTCGGGAGTTTAATGTGAAATGTTGTTTGTGAGATATAAGATGTACTGATCACTCTTCACAAATAACATTTTACTTCTCACATTTCACAAATCTAAAATCATCTAATATGTTAATCACTTTTCTCTTACTCGCATTGGCTGTTGTACTTTTTGCCATTTGCTTTAAATCAGTTGAATTCTTTGAAAAAATCTAAATCATGACCGCACTATTTATTATTTCAATCGCCGTTTTCGTGTATTTGGTTTATGTATTAATCAAACCCGAAAAATTTTAATCTAGTGAAAAGTTATAAGTGAGAAGTTAGATGTTATGCGTCAATTCTTTTTACAAATCACATCTCACATCTTACAATTTCACATCTCACAAAATATAAAAAATTATGAACACAGAATTATTAGGCGTCATTGGTATTTTTCTCCTCACCATTGTTTTAGCTATTCCTTTAGGAAAATATATTGCTAAAGTTTATTTGGGAGATAAAACACTTCTTGATCCGATTTTCAATCCAATTGAAAAATTTATTTTTAAAATCAGCAGTATTAATTCGGCTGAAGAAATGAACTGGAAACAACACTTAAAAGCACTTTTAAGTATCAATATGGTTTGGTTCTTTCTTTGCTTTTTTGTCTTATTGTTTCAGGGTTCTTTGCCCCTTAATCCGGATAACAACCCTTCTATGACACCTGATTTGGCATTTAACACCGCTATTTCATTTTTAGTCAATTGCAACTTACAGCATTATTCAGGCGAAAGCGGGGTTTCTTACCTTTCACAAATCGTCTTGATGTTCCTTCAATTTGTTTCTGCCGGTATCGGGATGGCTGCTGCTGCAATGATTTTTACCGCAATGAAAGAAAGAACGACAGAACAATTGGGTAATTTTTACAATTATTTCATCAAAAGCTGTACTCGTATTTTATTACCGCTTTCAGCAATCGTAGCTATTGTATTAGTTTTCAGTGGCACTCCAATGACTTTTGAAGGCAAAGATGCTATTACAACGCTTCAGGGCGATCATGTCGAAGTTTCTCGCGGACCTGCTGCGGCATTTATTGCGATTAAACATATAGGTACAAACGGTGGTGGATTTTTTGGAGCCAACTCAGCGCATCCATTAGAAAACCCAACCTATCTTACGAATGGAGTTGAGCTTTGGGCACAAATGATTATTCCGTTTGCAATGATTTTTGCTCTTGGGTTTTACCTCAACAAAAGAAGATTATCGAATATCATTTTTGGTGTAATGACGGTTGGTTTTTTACTTCTGGTTGTTCCAACAGTTATGAGCGAAATCAACGGAAATCCTGCCATCGAAAAAATGGGAA
The DNA here is from genome assembly GCF_022802975.1 of Flavobacterium pectinovorum. Lineage (GTDB taxonomy): Bacteria > Bacteroidota > Bacteroidia > Flavobacteriales > Flavobacteriaceae > Flavobacterium > Flavobacterium pectinovorum_B. The sequence goes on along the minus strand of NZ_JAFEVZ010000001.1, from coordinate 364,141 downwards.
TCGCACAGACAACCGGATCGATGGAAGGAAAAGAAGTTCGGTTTGGTCCCGCAATGTCAGGCTTTTGGAGTATCGCTACAACGGTAATTTCGACAGGTTCTGTAAACAGCATGCACGATAGTTCGATGCCGATTTCTGGCGCAATGCAATTATTATCAATGATGGTAAATGCCTTTTATGGCGGATGCGGAGTTGGTATTTTAAACTACTATATTTTCATTATTCTGGCTGTATTTATCTCCGGATTAATGGTTGGTCGAACTCCCGAATTTTTAGGCAAGAAAATCGAAGCGCGGGAAGTCAAAATTGCTGCTTTTATTGCCATTCTTCACCCTTTATTAATATTATCAGGAACTGCTTTAGCATCTTATTTTGCCGCACATGATACCGCAATGGGTTACTGGTTTAACGGAAATGCAACAGGCTGGTTAAACAATCCCGGTAATCACGGATTCTCAGAAATGTTATACGAATATACTTCAAGCGCTGCTAATAACGGTTCTGGTTTTGAAGGATTGGGAGATAATAATCCGTTCTGGAATATCACTACGGGAATTGTATTACTGTTAAGCCGTTTTATTCCAATCATTGGTCCATTAGCAATTGCAGGTTTACTGGCAGGCAAAAAATACATTCCGGAAAGTGCAGGAACTTTAAAAACGGATACTTCAATTTTCGGAATCATGACTTTTGCCGTAATCGCAATTATCGCTGCTTTATCGTTCTTCCCAGCGTTGGCTTTAGGTCCATTGGCTGAATATTTTGGAATGTAAAATGTGATTTGTAAAAAGTGAGATGTGAAATGCGAAAAAAAGAAATCAAATTAACTCTCATAATATCAACTTACAACTCACTTTTCACATCTCACAAAAAACAAATCATAAACGTGCTTCTAGGTTCTTGATTAATCCATAAATAAGTTTTCCTATGATATCTAATTTTTCAATCAATTGTCCGCATTCTTTTTCATTGAAAAAATCTAACTCTTTGCTTAATAAAATTAAAGTATCGAGTTCTGATACAGATCCTAGTGAAATATGTAAAAAATGGATAAATTCTTTTGTTCCTTTTCGTGCTGCTCCTTCAGCAATGTTAACAGGTACTGAAACAGAAGCTCTGCGGATTTGGGAAGTAATTCCAAACTTTTCCTCAGAAGGGAATTGCCTCGTAACTAAATAAATTTCTTTAACGAATTCAAAACTTTTAATCCAGGAATTCAATTTTTTGTGTGGTTTCATATTTAAAATAATTATTTACAAAAGTAAGAAATTTCACATTTTACATCTAACATTTTACACAAAGAAAAATGACAACTAATAAATCAACATCATTGTTTGAAAGTAAACAGGTAAAAGAAGCCTTAGCGCAGTCTTTTGTGAAACTGAATCCAAAAATGATGATCAAAAATCCGGTAATGTTTACCGTAGAAATTGGAACTGCCATTATGTTTGCTGTCTGCATTTCGATATTAATGGGAGCAAATGATCAGGGAAGTTTTATTTACAACCTAATAGTGTTCTTGATTTTACTGGCAACGCTTTTATTTGCCAATTTCGCCGAAGCAATTGCCGAAGCAAGAGGGAAAGCACAGGCAGATAGTTTAAGAAAAACCAGAGAAGAAACATCTGTGAAAAAAGTAAAAAGTGAAATGTCAGATGTCTCAGTTCACAATCTTCAAACATCTCACTTTTTACATCTAACCTCTTCACAATTAAAAAAGGGCGATGTTTTCGTTTGTGAAGCCGGTGATTTAATTGCTGCCGATGGTGAAATTATCGAAGGTCTGGCTACAATCGACGAAAGTGCCATTACCGGAGAAAGTGCTCCTGTAATTCGGGAAGCTGGCGGAGATAAATCTTCAGTAACCGGAGGAACAAAAGTATTATCTGATAAAATTAAAGTAAAAGTAACTTCTGAACCAGGTGAAAGCTTTTTAGATAAAATGATTGCTTTGGTTGAAGGTGCGAGCCGTCAGAAAACACCAAACGAAATTGCCTTAACCATTTTATTAGCCGCATTTACTTTAATCTTCGTGATTGTGTGCGTTACGCTAAAACCGTTTGCCGACTATGCCAACGCACCCATCACGATTGCGGCTTTCATTGCTTTGTTCGTTTGTTTAATTCCTACTACAATTGGCGGATTGCTTTCTGCGATTGGTATTGCTGGAATGGACAGAGCTTTGCGCGCAAACGTAATTACAAAATCTGGTAAAGCGGTTGAAACTGCCGGAGATATTGACGTATTGCTTTTGGATAAAACAGGAACTATTACCATTGGAAACAGAAAAGCAACCAATTTTTACCCAACAAAAGGAATTTCTTTTGATGATTTTGTAAAATCGGCTGTTTTGAGTTCACTTGCAGATGATACTCCGGAAGGGAAAAGCATCATTGAGCTTAGTAAAATGTTAGATGTAAGTAGTAAAATGCAATCAGACATTTCACATTTCACAGATAACATTTTACACACAATCAAATTTACTGCCGAAACCAGAACTTCCGGAGTCGTATTAAAAGATGGAACTAATATTCGAAAAGGAGCACAAGACGCTGCAAAGAATATTGCACAACAAGCCGGAAATGCTTTTCCTGAAGATACTGCCCAACACGTAATTACCATTTCGTCTAACGGAGGAACTCCATTAGTAGTAATCAAAAACAATGAAGTTCAGGGTGTTATCGAACTTCAGGATATTATCAAAACCGGAATGAAAGAACGTTTTGAGCGCTTACGCAGAATGGGAATCAAAACGGTTATGGTTACAGGAGATAATCCGCTTACGGCTAAATTTATTGCCGAAGCTGCCGGTGTTGATGATTTTATTGCCGAGGCTAAACCTGAGGATAAAATGAATTACATCCGAAAAGAACAGGCTGAAGGAAGATTGGTTGCCATGATGGGTGACGGAACAAATGATGCTCCTGCTCTTGCCCAAGCAAATGTTGGAGTTGCGATGAACAGCGGAACTCAAGCGGCAAAAGAAGCAGGAAACATGGTCGATCTTGACAATGACCCAACCAAACTAATTGAAATTGTTGAAATTGGAAAACAGCTTTTAATGACTCGAGGCACTTTAACTACTTTTTCTATTGCAAATGACGTTGCGAAATATTTTGCTATTGTTCCTGCTCTTTTTATTACTGCAATTCCTGCGCTGCAAGGTTTAAACATTATGCAATTGCATAGTCCTGAAAGTGCGATTTTATCGGCTGTAATTTTCAATGCGATTATCATTCCGATATTGATTCCGCTTGCGCTGAAAGGGGTTGATTATCGACCAATTGGAGCTAGTGCCATCTTAAAAAGAAACCTTTTGATTTATGGCCTTGGCGGATTGATTGTTCCTTTTATCGGAATTAAAGTAATTGATTTGCTGGTAGCACTATTTATGTAAGATGCTAAGGCGCTAAGTTGCTAAGATTCTAAGTTTTTTTCTTAGAATCTTTAAAACTGATTTATCACAATTAAAAAAACTTAGAAACTTAGAGACTTAGTCTCTTAGAAACTTTAAAGAAATGAAAAATCTATTTTCTATAATAAAACTTACTGCGGTTACACTCATCTTATTCGCAGTTATTTATCCTTTAGCGATTTACGGAATCGCACAAATTGCTCCAAATCAAGGAAAAGGAGAAACGATTTCGGTTAACGGAAAAGTGGTTGGTTATCAAAAAATCGGACAGAAGTTCGATAAATCTAATTATTTCTGGGGAAGACCTTCGGCTGTTGATTATAACGCAGCGGGAAGTGCCGGAAGCAATAAAGGTCCAGGCAATGCTGAATATTTGGCTTTGGTTCAAAAAAGAATTGATACTTTTTTAGTGGTTCATCCTTATTTGAAAAAATCTGAGATTCCATCCGATATGGTAACGGCTTCAGGAAGTGGTTTAGATCCTAATATTTCTCCGCAAGGCGCTTTGATTCAGGTTAAACGTGTGGCTAAAGAAAGAAATTTAGCTGAAGCTAAAGTAAAAGCTTTGGTAGAATCTAAAATTAATTCGGCTGTTGTTGGTCCTGAAACTGTGAATGTTTTGGAGTTGAATGTGGCGTTAGATGCGCTTCGCTAAAGCTCTAAGTTGCTAAGGTTCTAAGATACTGAGATTCTAAGTTTTTATCCTGCAAGGTTTTTAAAACCTTGTAGGTATGAAAAATCTGCATCAACTATTATCATGAAGTAACCGCAAAGTTTGTCATTCCGAGGAACGAGGAATCTCCACGAGTAGCTCGACAAAGATTGGCGAATTTCTATACGGAGTTTCTTGTGGAGATTCCTCGTTCCTCGGAATGACAAACAAAGCGCAAAAATTAAATACCTACAAGGTTTTGGAAACCTTGCAGGAAACGAAAAAGCCTTTTTTACCCCAAATGCCCTAGCCCCGATAGAAACGAAAATCCTTTTGTGTCTCGTTTCTTTAACGAGACACAAAAGATTGTAGTGGATAGCGGGATTAGCTCCTAAAAAATCTACTAATAAATAATTTAATTCAGAGGATGAGATTAGCTTACGCTCAGTTCGCTGGCGCTCGAGTGCTTCGTTCCTCGCAATGACAAAATGAAAAAAATAATACTTACTGCTTTAATCGCTTTTGGTTTTAGCAATTTACATGCACAGCAAGAATCTATAAGTCCATTTACGTTTTCAGGATATGTAGACGCTTATTACAGTTATGATTTCGGGAAACCGGAAAATCATACACGGCCGAACTTTTTTTACAGCTATAATAAAAGCAACGAGGTAAACCTGAATTTAGGGATGGCAAAAGTGAATTATTCGAAAGAAAATATTCGGGGGAATTTTGCCTTAATGGCAGGAACTTATGCCGAGTATAATATGTCGGCTGAGCAAGGTTTATTGAAAAATGTTTACGAAGCAAATGTTGGTATAAAGATTTCTAAAAACCATAATTTATGGATTGATGCCGGAATCATGCCTTCGCATATTGGTTTTGAAAGTGCGATTGGAAAAGACTGTCAGACTTTAACGAGAAGTATTCTGGCTGAGAATTCGCCTTATTATGAAACGGGAGTTAAAATTGGTTATACTTCTGAATCTGGAAAATGGTATTTGGCCGGAATGTACTTAAATGGCTGGCAGAGAATTGAGAAAGTTGAAGGCAATCAAACGCCTGCTTTTGGAACTCAGGTTACTTACAAACCTTCTGATCGGGTTGCTTTGAACTGGAGTACTTATGTTGGAAATGAACAGCCGGATATTGATAAAAAGTGGCGTTATTTTAATAATTTCTATGGACAATTTAAAGTAACGGAGAAAACAAACGTAACGGCTGGTTTTGACGTTGGATCTCAGCAATCGGCTAAAAGCAGTAACAAATATGACACTTGGTTTTCGCCAGTTTTGATTCTGCAATACAAACCAACAGATAAAATTCAGCTGGCAGCACGAGGCGAATATTATAGTGATGAAAAAGGTGTAATTATCCCGATAGCTATTGGGACTGAAACCCCAAACGGTTTTAAAACTTACGGATTTTCAGCTAACTTTGATTACTTAGTCACTGATAATGTTATGTTTAGAATTGAAGCTAGAAATCTTTCAAGTAAAGACAAAATCTTCAGCAATAAAGATAATCTTCCAACGGATACGAATACGTTTGTAACGACTTCGCTGGCGATTAGTTTCTAAAAAAAATATTTCACGCAGATTCTACAGATTACAGCAGATTTAAATGGATTTTTAATTAAATAATCTGCGAATATCTGCTTAAATCTTTTAAAATCTGCGTGAAACAAAAAACTTTGTGACTTAGCGCCTTCATGGCAAAACTATGAAAGAAGAAAAAGAAAATAACGCACAGCACTTTCTCAATTTAATTCAGAAATCACGAAAGGGAAAGTTTAAAATCTACATTGGAATGAGCGCCGGTGTGGGCAAGACTTTTCGTATGCTTCAAGAAGCGCATTCGTTATTGAAAAACGGAATCGATGTAAAAATCGGCTACATCGAAACACACATGCGAAAGGAAACGCATGAATTATTATCGGGTTTGCCAATTATTCCAAGACGGACCATTTTCTATAAAGGAAAAGAACTGGAAGAACTCGACGTTCAGGCAATTATTAATCTTCGTCCGGAAGTGGTTATTGTGGATGAATTAGCACACACTAACGTTGAAGGAAGCAAAAACGAAAAACGCTGGCAGGATGTTTTGGAAATTCTGGAAGCTGGAATTAATGTAATTTCAGCAATAAATATTCAGCATATTGAGAGTTTAAATGAAGACGTAAAACGTATTACAAATATTGATGTTCAGGAACGCATTCCTGATAATGTCTTGCGATTAGCGGATGAAGTCGTCAATATCGACTTAACATCTGAAGATTTGATTGTGCGCTTGAAAGAAGGAAAAATTTATACTCCGGATAAAATTCAGACGGCCTTAACGAACTTTTTTAAACCGGAACAGATTTTACAACTTCGGGAACTGGCTTTGAAAGAAGTAGCGAGTCAGGTCGTTCGAAAAGTTGAAAATGAAGTTCCGAATCTTCATGCTTTACGACATGAGAAATTGTTGGCCTGCATTAGCAGTAATGACAAAACAGCTAAAATTGTAATTAGAAAAGCAGCACGATTAGCCAGTTATTACAACGGATCGTGGTATGTTTTGTATGTGGAGACACCTCAGGAAAGCAGTACAAAAATTGCTTTGGACAAACAGCGACATTTAATTAATAACTTTAAACTCGCCGTGCAATTAGGTGCAGAAGTGATTAAATTAGAGAACAAAAATATAGCCGATGCTATTTTACTTGCCGTTGAAGAAAAACAAATTACAACGGTTTGTATCGGCAAACCGCATTTGAATTTATTTAAAGTAATTTTGTCTACAACAATTTTTAGACGTTTGCTAAACAAATTGTCATTGTCAAATGTTGATCTTGTTATCCTCTCGTGAAATGTAAGAGGTTTTATGTAAAATGAAAAACAACATTTTACCTTTTACAAATAACATTTTACACAAAAAAATATGAGAATTAAAACCAAATTGAATCTGGGTGTTGGATTATTATTTTTAATGATCATCATTCTCTCGTTAGTGAGTGCTTATTCTGTTTTTTTGATTAAACAGGACACTGAGAATATTCTGAAATCAAATTATAATACGCTGGAATATTCGCGAAACATGATTTTTGCTTTGGATGGAATGAAATCAGGTTCAAAAGGAACGGTTCATAGTTTTGAAGAAAATCTTGAAAAACAAACCCATAATATTACAGAGCCAGGTGAAAAACAAGCCACTGAAAAACTGAAAGAAAGCTTTGCTCTTTTAGCTAAAAACAATGCTGATGAAGCTGTAAAAACGCAAATCCGTCAGGATATTTTTGCTATTATGAAACTGAATCTTGATGCCATAAAACAAAAAAGTGACATTGCTAAAAAAACAGCAGAAACATCAAATTTCTCAATTGCTATTATAGGAACACTGTGTTTTTTGATTGCTTTTAATTTATTAGTTAACCTGCCAAATAATATAGCCAATCCGATTAAGGAATTAACCCTGAGTATTAAGGAAATTGCCAATAAAAATTATTCTGAACGTGTTCATTTTACAAGTCATAGCGAATTTGGAGATCTAGCAAAATCATTTAATACGATGGCACAGAAACTTCAGGAATATAACGATAGTAATTTGTACAAATTATTCTTCGAAAAGAAACGACTGGAAACTTTAATCAATAATATGCACGATCCTATTATTGGCTTAGACCATGAAAATATTGTTTTGTTTGCCAATGATGAAGCGCTTAAAATTATTGGTCTGAAACTGGAAGATGTTATCGGAAAATCAGCATCTACTCTAGCTTCGACCAATGATTTGATTCGATCTTTGATTTTGAAAGATGAATCAGATTCTCCTAAAAAACAACCCCTTAAAATTTATGCCCACGGAAAAGAAAGTTATTTCGAAAAAGAAATTCTGAATATTACGATAATTCCAACGGGAGAAGAAAAAGAAATCAATATTGGCGATGTAATTATTCTGCGAAATATTACGCTTTTTAAAGAATTGGATTTTGCCAAAACCAATTTTATCGCAACCGTTTCGCACGAACTAAAAACACCAATTGCCTCTATAAAATTAAGCCTTAAATTGCTTGAAAATGACAAAACTGGCGACATGAACGACGATCAGAAACAATTGGTCGAAAGTATAAAAGAAGACAGTCAGCGCTTGTTGAAAATTACAGGCGAATTGCTCAATTTATCACAATTGGAAACCGGAAATATTCAGTTGAATATTGAAAAAAGCAATCCCCATGAAATTATAAATTATGCCGTTGAAGCCGTAAAAGTTCAGGCAGACCAAAAACAGATTCAATTAATTATTGATACCGATGAAAACCTTACCGAAGTGAAAGCCGATGCTGAAAAAACAGGCTGGGTTTTGATTAATTATTTGTCGAATGCAATAAGATATTCTTCTGAAAAAAGCACGATTCACATCAAATTAAAAAAAGAAAATTCACAGATCGTCTTTCAGGTAATCGACACCGGAAAAGGAATTGACACACGATACAAAAACAAAGTTTTCGATAAATATTTCCAGGTTCCGGGAAGCCAGAAATCCGGAACGGGATTAGGTTTGGCCATCAGCAAAGAATTTATTGAAGCCCAAAACGGAAGTGTTGGTGTAGAAAGTAATTTGGGATTAGGAAGCACTTTTTGGTTTAGTTTGAAGGCTTAATTAGTTTGTTTTTTTAATGAAATTTATATTTTAATTCATTAAAAAACAAAAAATGCCTTGCTAAAAAACAAGGCATTGTATATTCAATTTATTCTGGTGTGTTATTCTTTTGGCTTGGTCAGATAATAAACCGGAATTCCGATTAACATAATCAAAATTCCCCAGCCGCAAGTCGAAAATTTGGTTATTAACAGTGAAACACTTATTGCCGAAGCTACAACAATATATAACAATGGTAAAAACGGGTATCCAAAAGCTTTATAAGGTCTTTCTGCATCCGGCATTTTTTTACGCAATATAAAAATTCCGCAGATGGTCAAGATGTAAAAAATCAAAACGATAATAATTACAAAATCTAATAAATCACCATATTTTCCTGTAAGACATAAAGCCGAAGCCCAAATACATTGTGCCCACAAAGCCCACGCAGGCACACTAAATTCATTAAGAACAGCTGCTTTTTTAAAGAACAAACCATCATTTGCCATGGTATAATACACTCTCGCACCTGCCATAATCAATCCGTTATTACAGGCAAAAGTCGAAATCATAATCATGATAGCAATAACCAATGTTCCGATATCGCCAAAAATATACTGAGAAGCAACTACCGCAACCCTGTCTGATTTTGCTGTTGCAATTTCATCCATTGGAATTACCGCCAGATACATCAGGTTTGTCAGTACATAAATAATGGTCACAATAAAAGTTCCTAAAAATAAACTTAAACCCACATTTCGCTTTGGATTTTTAATTTCTCCGGCAATGAAAGTTACACCAACCCAGGCATCGCTTGAAAATAATGACCCAACCATTGCCGCTGAAATACCTGTAATTAAAGCTTTTCCGCTAATAGGCAGCCATGTACCGTGGTCTGCATTATAAGAATGAGGTGTCCAGGCTGCAGTCCAGTTGGCATTCCAAACCGAGGCTTTTGCCGCAAGAGTTAAGCCAAAAACAATCAAACCAAGTAATGATAGTATTTTGATAATGGTTAAAACGGTCTGAAGAGTCTTCCCGTTTTTTACACCACGACTGTTTATGTAGGTTAAGAAAACAATTGTAACAATCGACACAATCTGGGCTGCATTTAGTTTAAAAAAACCTAATTCAAATAAGATATTTTCATCACTCAGCGGTTCGTAAAGATAAGCTGCGAATTTAGAGAAAGCCACACCAACCGCAGCAATTGTTCCGGTTTGAATTACAGCAAAAAAGCTCCAGCCATACAAAAAAGCAATCAGTTTGTTATAGGCTTCTTTCAAATAAACATATTGTCCGCCTGCTTTTGGAAACATGGCACTCAATTCTCCATAACTCACAGCAGCAATAATGGTAATTAATCCTGAAATTAGCCAAATCAATGTCAGCCATCCGGCTGAACCTACTTGTCTGGCAATATCTGCACTCACTATAAATATTCCGGAGCCAATCATAGAACCTACCACAAGCATGGTTCCGTCTAATAATCCGAGTTCTCTTTTAAAATTTTCCTGGTTATTTTCCTGCATTATTTTTGGTTTTTTGGTTGGTTAAAGATATACTTTTTTCTGAAACTTTAGATTACGGTAAACTTTTTTGGGCGTATCCCTGCGGGTCGGGTTTTCGGCTATATCTTTTGCTTTGCTCCGCCGGCAAAAGGATACCGCCTCTACCCCTTACGCAAATTCTGATTTCATAAGACCTTTTGATTACAGTTAGAATTACAAAAAAAACAACAAACTCATAACCAATGATTTAAATCAATTCCAGAACCCTTTATTTAAGTTCTAAAATTTAACAAGAAAAAATAGACCATCCGTTAAACGGAATTCTTTTTTTATTAAATTTATCTATGATTTTTTAGCTAATAAATCCAAATTAATGAGTTACTAATAATTTATTAACTAAAAAAAATGAAAATAACAGAAAACCTGTTACATAATATACATTAGCAGACAGAATTTAATATTAACTACAAATTCCAAAGTTATGTTTCAGGGCTATTATTTTAGAAATTTACGTTTTACTAACGGCTATATATTGTTACTAATTGTATTTATTTCTTGTGCGCTACTAATTTGTATAAACCTTTTTACAATCAAAATATTATCTGCCAACAGGGCTTACATCAACGGTGAGTCTCATTATTCAAAAGGACAAAAAGATGCTTCCCGTTTTCTTATCCATTATCTCTTTACAAAAGACAACCTTAAATGGAAATTGTTTCAGGAAGAACTAAAAGTACCACAAAGTGCATGTACTGCCAGAGAAACATTAATAAAGTTTGGCGACAATGAAATAGCCCGAAAAGCATTAGTTACCGGAAGAAATCACCCGGAAGACCTGGATGACGTAATTTGGTTATTTGAAAATTTTAAGAAGGTTTCTTTTTTATCTAAAGCTATCATTGAATGGGAACAGGCTGATAAACTAATCGTAAAATTATCTGCACTTGGCAAAGAAATTAATCTTAAAATAAATAGTAACATTTTAAGTTCTGATGATCAAAAAAAATACCTTCACGAAATTGGTTCGCTAAGTGATGAACTAACCATTAATGAACGTAACTTTTCAAATACGATTGGCGAAGGAACCCGTAAAATTAAAAACGTACTAATCCTTATTAACGTTGTTTTTATATTGATTATAGCATGCAGCGTTTCTTTTTATTACTCCATAATGGTAAAAAGATTACTGGCTTCAAAAAAAGAAACAGAGATTAAAAACGAAAATCTAATATTAGTCAATCACGAACTGGATCGCTTTGTGTATAGCGCCTCACATGATTTACGCTCTCCTATAACATCGTTAAAAGGATTAATTGAAATTGCACAACTGGAAGATGACATGGAACAGATAAAAGATTATTTAGGGCTAATGTATCAAAGTCTTGTGAGACAGGATCAATTTATTAGTGATATTATTGATTACTCAAAAAACAAACGAAAACAAATCATAATAGAACCTGTAAGTCTTCAGGAAATATTTAACGAATCAATTTCAGAGCTGATGCATATTGAAAATGCAGGCCGAATAACTTTTACAAAAGAATTATTTACAGACCAAATTCAGAGCGATGGTTTACGCTTAAAAATTATTATTAGCAATTTACTTTCTAATGCCATAAAATATGCTGATATTAACAAACAGCAAATGTTTATTGCTATAAAAACTTATAGTCATGATGGCTTTACCAAAATTGAAATTGCTGATAATGGAATAGGCATTAAAAATGAATTTAAAGATCATATTTTTGAAATGTATTTTGGAACAAACAAAAATAAAGGGTCAGGTTTAGGCCTTTATATTGTAAAAGAAGCTGTAGAAAATATTAATGGAAATATTTCTGTTGTAACAGAAAGCAATACAGGAAGTACATTTATAGTAACAATCCCTAACCATTATGGAATTTAAACCTTTATTTTTATTAATTGAAGATAATTTGATCGATCAAATTGTTACACAGCAGCTACTTAAAAAAGTATTCAATGCTGATGAGATAATTATTGCCAATAACGGAAAAGAAGGTATCCAATGGCTTAATGAAAATCAAAGAAATCAACCAATCATCATTTTGCTTGACATTCAAATGCCTATTATGAATGGTTATGAGTTTTTGGAAGAGTTTCACAAACTCAGTGAAGAAATCAAAAAAAAGATTCAAATTTATGTGCTCTCTTCGACTTTAGATTCTGCTGAAATTAATTATATAAAAGAAAATCAATATGTAATCGACTTATTTAGCAAGCCGTTTCCGGTTGAAGAATTCAAAAATAGATTTTTTACACTATTCTAAAACACGATTTACTTGTGAAAAAGTCCTTTCATAATAAGGCTCTTTAGTTGACGAAATGATAACTCCTCCATGAGTTGAAGAATGAACGAATTTAATTTCTCCCTCTACAACTTCTACTACCATTCCAACGTGATTGATTTGGTGTCTTCCGTTGGTTTTAAAAAAGATCAAATCACCTTTTTGTGCTTCTTCTGTGTTGATTTTTGTGCCAATTCGGGATTGTTCTATGGAACTTCTTGGAAGTTTAATATCAAAATTACCAAAAGTACAATACATTAGCCCTGAGCAATCAAAACCTGCTTTTGTGGTTCCTCCGGAACGATAACGAGTACCAATGTTTTCAGTTGCATTTATAACCAGCTGATTAATTAAATCAGAATGATTACTAACTCTTATTACTGTTGTTGAATCTTTTTTAACAGCAAAATTATCAGCTATCTGAACCGTTTCAGTAACCATTTCTTTTATTTCCTGATTAGTCTTTGAAGCCTGAAAGCTATCTGCTTTTTCTTTAGAAGTAAGAATTTTTAGTTGATAACCAATAGGCAATTTATTCTTGATTTCCGGATTTTGTTTTTCTAATTCAGCTACCGTAATTCCGAATTCTTTGGCGATTGCATATTTTGTTTCTTTTGGCATCACTTCTCTCGAAACTTCAACTCGTTCTGGTTTGTTATTTTCAACCTGATTTTCTGCCGTTGAAATTGCATTGGAAGGAATAATAATCTGCTGTCCTATTTTAAGCCCTTCTGTTTCTAACAAAGGATTTGCTTTTTTTAAATCTTCAACAGAAACTTTATATTTTTTGGATATCCCCCAAAGTGTTTCTTTGGCTAAAACTTCATGTGAACCGGGATTTGTCTGAGTAACGGATTGATTGGATTTTATTTCCTGAGACGGATTAGAATTGGGAATTAATAAAACCGAATTCAATTTTAAAATTTTCGGTACATCAGGATTGGCATTTTCAATATCTTTTGGCTTAACTCCGTATTTCTTAGCAATATTGTAAAGGTTATCACCTTTTGAAATGGTATGTTTAATATAATTTTCCTGAGAAAAAACACTTACACTAAAAAGTAAAAATATAAAGACAAATCTGAAAATCATTATTTGGGGAAATTTTAATTTTATACTACTTCTTTCTTATAATTTTAAACTCAAAAAAGAAAATAATATTACCAGAAAAGCGAATTTAACTTTTTAAAGTAAAAAAAACACTTTTTTTAACATCAAATTTGTTTCAGTTTGACAGACATAAATAGTTCCCTAAGCTAACCTAAAGTTTTTGTGTGAGTTACAATTTTATTTCAAGATCTTAAAATTTTACTCCAGACGTTATTTTGAAAACTAAAGTCCTAGCCCGGATGGAAGCGACATCCTTTTGTTTTTTTCTTTAAAAAACAAAAGATATAGCGGACAGCCGGAATAGCTACAAATAAAAAACGCCCTGTTACAACAGAGCGTTTTGAGTATAATTGATTTTTTGAAATTATGCTTTTCCCGCTGCAATTAAATTTAATGCAGAACCAGCAACAAACCAGCCAATCTGACCTTCATTGTAAGTATGGTTTGCCAAAATAATATCTTTTGAACCATCTTCATGAACAAATTCTAATGTTAACGGTTTTCCCGGAGCAAACTCAGTCAAATCAGTAAAGTTGATGGTATCATTTTCCTGAATTTTATCGTAATCTGCTTCGTTAGCAAAAGTCAGCCCTAAAAGACCTTGCTTTTTAAGGTTTGTTTCGTGGATACGGGCGAAAGATTTTACCAATACCGCTTTAACACCCAAGAAACGTGGTTCCATAGCTGCGTGTTCACGAGAAGAACCTTCTCCATAATTATGATCTCCCACAACGATAGATGGAACTCCGGCTGCTTTGTAAGCGCGGGCAACAGCAGGAACAGCATCATATTGTCCTGTCAATTGATTTTTTACCGAGTTTGTTTTTTGGTTGAATGCATTTACGGCACCAATCAGCATGTTGTTAGAAATATTATCTAAATGTCCGCGAAAACGCAGCCATGGTCCTGCCATAGAAATATGATCGGTAGTACATTTTCCGAATGCTTTGATTAGTAATTTAGCACCTGTAATATTTTTACCATCCCATGCCTCAAACGGAGCTAACAATTGCAAACGCTCTGAAGTAGGACTAACAACTACCTGAACTCCTGAACCGTCTTCGGCAGGAGCCTGAAATCCCGGATCTTCGGCATAGAAACCTTTTTCAGGCAATTCATCTCCTGTTGGTTCATCAAGCATTACTTCTTCGCCATCTTCATTAATTAATTTGTCCGTCAACGGATTAAATCCTAAATCACCGGCAATAGCTAAAGCTGTTACAAGCTCTGGAGAACCTACAAAAGCTAGAGTATTCGGGTTACCATCTGCACGTTTTGAAAAATTACGGTTGAAAGAGTGAACGATTGTGTTTCTTTCTTCCTTCTCTGCTCCTTCCCTGTCCCACATACCAATACAAGGTCCGCAGGCGTTAGCAAAAACTGTTGCGCCAATTTTATTAAAAGTATCGATAAATCCGTCTCTTTCGATTGTAGAACGAACTACTTCAGATCCCGGAGTGATTGTAAATTCGGCTTTTGTTTTTAAGTTTTTCTCTGAAACCTGTTTTGCTAAAGAAGCGGCACGGGAAATATCTTCGTAAGATGAGTTTGTACAAGAACCAATTAAACCTACCTGAATTTGTAATGGCCAGTTATTTTTAATTGCCTCTTCTTTCATTTTAGAAATTGGAGTCGCTAAGTCCGGAGTAAAAGGCCCATTTAAATGCGGCTCTAACTCAGACAAATTGATTTCGATAACCTGATCAAAATATTTTTCAGGGTCAGCATAAACTTCCTGGTCTCCAGTTAGATAAGAAGCTATTTTATCTGCAGCATCTGCAACATCAGCTCTGTTTGTAGAACGCAGATAACGACTCATAGAATCGTCATAACCAAAAGTTGAAGTGGTTGCTCCAATTTCGGCTCCCATGTTACAAATCGTTCCTTTACCTGTACAGGACATTGCTGTAGCTCCTTCTCCAAAATATTCTACGATTGCTCCGGTACCTCCTTTTACAGTAAGAATACCGGCAACTTTAAGAATCACATCTTTTGGAGCAGTCCAGCCTGATAATTTGCCTGTTAATTTAACTCCGATAAGCTTAGGGAATTTCAATTCCCAGGCCATTCCGGACATAACGTCTACAGCATCAGCACCACCGACACCAATGGCTACCATTCCTAAACCTCCTGCATTTACAGTGTGAGAATCCGTACCAATCATCATTCCGCCAGGAAATGCATAATTTTCCAGTACTACCTGGTGAATAATTCCGGCTCCAGGTTTCCAGAAACCAATTCCGTATTTATTAGAAACAGACGACAAGAAGTCGAATACTTCATTACTTTGTGTTTTTGCTCTGGCCAAATCGGTTGCTGCATCTACTTTTGCCTGAATCAAATGATCACAGTGCACTGTTGTTGGAACTGCTACTGTTTTCTTTCCGGCATGCATAAATTGTAATAATGCCATTTGCGCCGTTGCATCCTGACAAGCTACACGATCCGGTGCAAAATCTACATAATCAACTCCTCTTCCAAACGCCTTCGTCGGATTTCCATCCCAAAGGTGGTTGTACAAAATTTTCTCTGTTAAAGTAAGTGGACGACCAACAATCTGACGTGCTGCATCAACACGACCGGGCATGTTATCATACACTTTTTTAATCATTTCTATATCAAATGCCATACTTATATATTAATTATGTTAGTGTAAATCAGCTTAAATTTAAGGATTTTATTATGGTTTATACTAAAATAATTGTTAATACTATTATTTAAAACTATTCTATTTTTCTTGAAAGACAGTAAATTGAAAATCAATCTAATATAATTATTTAGCCTTTACAATAACCTATTGCAATTACACCTTCTACCTTAAAAATTTGATTTAGCAAATCATGCAACGGTAATCCAGCAGAGATAGAAGCTTTAACCCGCAGCGAAAAACGAATGAATACTATACACGAATAGCCCGATGCTTTAGCAACACCAAAATATAAATAAAAAGAGGCAACCTATTACTAGATTGCCTCTTTTAGAAATTATGAAATTCTTACTATTATAATTTAGTAGAGATTGGTTTGAATTTTGTTAAGTTGATACCTTCAACCGAAGCTTTATACTCTTCGATAGATGGCATTCTTCCTAAAATTGCAGAAAGTACAACTACTGGCGTTGATGCTAATAAAGATTCTCCTTTTTTACCATCTCTATCCTCTACTACACGTCCCTGGAACAAACGAGTTGAAGTAGCTAATACAGTATCTCCTTTTTCAGCTTTTTCCTGGTTACCCATACATAAGTTACAACCAGGACGCTCTAAATACATAATGTTTTCGTATTCTGTACGTGCTGTTGATTTAGGTAAGGCATCTGAGAATTCGAAACCTGAATATTTTTGTAACATTTCCCAATCACCTTCAGCTTTTAATTCGTCGATGATGTTATACGTAGGAGCTGCAACTACTAAAGGGGCGTTGAATTTAACTTCCCCATTTTGTTTTTCAACATTACGTAACATTTGAGAAACAATTTTTAAATCGTCTTTATGAACCATGCAAGAACCTACGAAACCTAAATCTACTTTTTTATCTGTTCCATAGAAAGATAATTCGCGAATGGTATCGTGTGTATAACGTTTAGAAACATCAACATTGTTAACGTCTGGGTCAGCAATCATTGGTTCCTCGATTAAACCTAAATCGATAACAACTTCAGCATAGTATTTTGCATTATCATCTGGAGTTAAAGCTGGTTTAGCACCTGTTTTAATTTCCTCGATACGTTTGTTTGCTTTATCAATTAAACCTTGTAAAACTTGGTTTTTGTTGTCCATACCTTTATCAATCATGATTTGGATACGAGACTTAGCAATTTCTAACGATTGAATTAATGTTTCGTCCTGAGAAATACAGATAGAAGCTTTCGCTTTCATTTCGGCAGTCCAGTCTGTAAATGTAAACGCCTGGTCAGCTAATAAAGTTCCGATATGAACCTCAATAATACGACCTTGGAAAACGTTCTCACCATCAAATTGCTTCAACATTTGAGATTGCGTCGCATGAACTACATCACGGAAATCCATGTGTTGTTTCATCTCACCTTTAAAAGTAACTTTTACAGATTCTGGAATTGGCATAGAAGCTTCACCTGTTGCTAAAGCTAAAGCTACAGTTCCTGAATCGGCACCGAAAGCAACCCCTTTAGACATACGTGTATGTGAATCTCCACCGATGATAATTGCCCACTCATCAATTGTAATATCATTTAACACTTTGTGAATAACGTCCGTCATTGAATGATATTCACCTTTAGGGTCTCTCGCTGTAATAACACCGAAATCATTCATGAACTTCATTAATTTAGGAATATTAGCTTGTGCTTTTTTGTCCCAAACTGAAGCTGTGTGACATCCTGATTGGTAAGCACCATCAACAACTGGAGAAATAACTGTAGCAGCCATCGACTCTAATTCCTGAGCAGTCATCAAACCTGTAGTATCCTGAGAACCTACGATGTTAACTTTCACACGTACGTCTGATCCTGCATATAATGTTTTACCCGGAGTTACACCAACTGCATTTTTGTTGAAGATTTTTTCAACAGCAGTTAATCCTTGACCTTCTATAGAAACTTCTTTAGCCGGTGCAAATACTGTTGGAGCAGTAACTCCTAAAGTTTGTGCAGCAAATGTTTGGACTTTTTTACCAAAAACGATAGCATAAGACCCACCCGCTTTGATAAACTCTAATTTTTGAGGAGTGAAAGATTTAGAAATATCTTTTAATTCTTTCTCACCATTGTATAATTTTTTAGTTTTTGTATTGATTGTTAATACAGTTCCTGTAGCTACAGAATAAACTTCTTCTAAAACAGGATCACCAGCTTCGTTACGAACTACGTTTCCTTCTGTATCTGTTTTCTTTACCCAGTTTTGTAAGTCGATACCGATACCACCCGTTACATCTACAGTCGTTAAGAAGATAGGAGAGATTCCGTTAGTACCTGCTACAATTGGAGCAATGTTCACGAAAGGAATGTATGGAGATGCTTGCTTACCAGTCCATAAAGCTACGTTGTTTACACCTGACATACGAGAAGATCCAACTCCCATTGTTCCTTTTTCAGCGATTAACATAACAGAAGCATCTGGATGCTGTGCCTGCAATGCTTTAATTTCTGCCTGAGCTTCAGGAGTGATCATACATTTTCCATGTAATTCACGGTCAGAACGAGAGTGTGCCTGGTTACCCGGAGATAATAAATCAGTAGAAATATCACCTTCTGCAGCGATGTAAGTAACCACTTTAATTTCTTCAGCAACTTCTGGTAATTTTGTAAAAAATTCAGCTTTTGCGTAGCTTTCTAAAATTTCTTTTGCAACTGTGTTACCAGCGCTGTAAGCTTCTGCTAAGCGAGCTGTATCAGCATCATATAAATAAACTTGAGTTTTTAAAACTTCAGCCGCTTGATTAGCAATTGCAGTATCATTGCCCAAAGCTAAATCAAGAAGTACTTCAATAGAAGGCCCCCCTTTCATATGTGACAATAATTCGAAGGCAAAAGCAGGTGTAATTTCTTTTACTTCAGATTCACCAAGAATGATTTCTTTTAAAAACTTAGCTTTCTCACCAGCTGCGCTAGTGGTCCCAGGCAAAGTGTTGTAAATAAAAAACTTAAGAGAGTCCTCTCTGTATTCATTATTTAAATCTTTAATTTGCGCAATGATTTCGCTTAGTAATTCAGCACCATCAATTGGTTTCGGATGAAGACCCTGGGCTTTTCTTTCTTCAATCTCTTGAATGTAATCCTTGTAAATATTCATAATAGAAGTCTTTATAAATAGGTATTTTTATTTTTTTGTACGCAAATTTAGGAATTAAAGCTGAGAATTAAAAAAAATATAATGGATGGAGCTTTTTCAAAAAATATTATTACAAAAAAACAACTATAACCTTTAAAAATTGACAAAAAATCAATTTTACATTAAAAAAATAAATTATCAATAATTTAAAAACTTTTCTTTAACAAAGTAAAAATTTAATGTTATAAAGGAAGTCGGATTTTACCTCGATTTTAAAGAAGAACTCTTCTAAACAAGTATTTATATCGTTGTAGTTTTCGCATAAACTTCTATCAATAAGTAGTTTTACTTATTTTTAAAAAGGAAATAAAATTTATATTTTTTGACATTCACACATAAAAAAGCCAAACTAATTTTAATCAGTTTGGCTAAAATATAATTATTAATCTTATCACATCAACTTCTGAATAATAATTTCCTCTGTTATTCCCTCAGCATCTGCTTTGTAGTTTTTGATAATTCTGTGACGCAAAATTCCGGTTGCAACTGCTTTTACATCTTCAATATCAGGTGAAAATTTACCATTAAAAGCAGCATGAGCTTTGGCTGCCAAAATTAAATTCTGAGAAGCTCTGGGTCCTGCACCCCAATCCAGATAATTTTTAACAAAATCATTTGACAAAGGATTATCAGGTCTTGTTTTACTTACCAAAGTTACAGCATATTCAATAACATTATCTGCTACAGGAATTCTGCGAATCAAGTGTTGAAAATCTATGATTTCCTGTGCCGTAAACAAAGGGTTTATCACAGTCTTCACATCCGAAGTGGTTTGTTTTACTACCTGAACTTCTTCTTCAAAAGTTGGGTATTCTAATTTTATCGCAAACATGAAACGATCTAACTGAGCCTCTGGCAGAGGATATGTTCCTTCCTGCTCAATAGGGTTCTGGGTTGCCAACACAAAATAAGGCAGATCTAATTTATAGTTCTGACCTGCAATTGTCACAGAACGTTCCTGCATTGCTTCTAATAAGGCAGCCTGAGTTTTTGGAGGAGTTCTGTTGATCTCATCAGCCAAAATGATATTCGAAAATATTGGCCCTTTGATAAACTTAAATTGTCTGTTTTCATCCAAAATTTCACTTCCTAAAATATCTGAAGGCATTAAATCAGGAGTAAACTGAATTCGTTTAAAATCCAGACCCAAAGCCTGAGAAAGCGTATTTATCATTAAGGTTTTTGCTAAACCCGGAACACCAATTAAAAGCGCATGCCCTCCGGAAAATATGCAAAGTAAAATTTGATCTACAACGGCATCCTGCCCTACAATGATTTTTGCTATCTCGGTTTTTAATTCGTTTCTTTTTTGAACTAAATTATGAATTGCTGCTACGTCAGACATTTATGAATATATTTTAAATTAAAAAGAGTTAGCTCTATGAATTCATAAAACTAACTCTTTTCTTTATTTAATAAAAATTATTTTTTCAACCAGTTATTAGTAAAAGTACAATCTCTGTACTCGCCAATAATCTTAATGTATGTATCTTTAATTTTTGTATCAAACCATTTTGCAATTGCATTGATTTGTTTTTCTTTTAATGCTAACTCTTTAATTTTAGTGTAATCTTTTGCATAATCAGCTACGTGCTCATCAATTCTGTTTGTTACAGTAATCAGTTTATACGTTTTTTTACCTTTATCATCTGTATCCAAAAGTGGCTGAGAAACTTCATCATCTTTCAAATTTGAAACCTGGCTGTATAATGCCGCATCCATTTTAGTCAGTTCAAAACGTGTATCCTGAGTATTCGGATTAACCAAAGTACCTCCGTTTGCTCTAGTTTCTTTTTGATCAGAATCATTTCTTGCAGCATCAGCAAAAGAAATTTCTTTGTTTACGATCTTATTTCTAATGTTTGTAATTCTTTCCTTTGCTTCTTTTAGAGCGGTTTCAGAAACGGTTGGAGATATTAAAATATGACGTAATTCAACTTCCTGACCTTTTATTTTATCGACCATTATAATATGGTATCCATAAATAGTCTCAAAAGGCTCAGAAATTTCCCCTTCAGCCAAACTAAAGGCCACATCTTTAAATTCTTTAACAAAAGGAGTTTTTCTTGTCATTTTATAATATCCTCCTGCGGGAGCAGACCCCGGATCCATTGAATATAAAACTGCTTTTGTCGCAAAACTCGAACCTTCTAAAACATCTTTTCGAATAGAGTTTAACCTGTCAATTACTTTTTGTTTGTCTTCTTTTGAAACTTTAGGTTCTACAACGATTTGGGCAACTTCCATTTCTGCTCCAAAAGTCGGCAACTCATCTTTAGGTATTTTTTTAAAGAAATTACGAACTTCTTCAGGAGTGATTTCAACGGCATCAACAATCTTTTTCTGCATTTCAGAAGATAGCTTTTGCTCTTTTAGTATATCTGCAAAATAGGTTTTAAATTCTTCAACCGAACTCTTTTTATAAAATTCTACAATTTTATTTATATCTCCCCCAGTTTGTCTCAGCATATAAGTCATCCTTTCATCCATCATACTTTTTACTTCGGCATCGCTAACAATGATACTATCCTGAATAGCCTGATGTGCATACAATTTATCTTCTAAAAGCTTTCCTAACATCTGGCATCTTGTAATATCTTTTACTGACCCTCCCTGAGCAGTGATTTCAAGATATCCTTTATCAATATCTGAATCTAAAACAATATAATCTCCTACTGTCGCAATAATACCATCAACCTTTTGTTTATTAATCGAAGCCGCTTCGACCGGTTTCTCAGCTACAACATCTTTAATAACTTCCTGAGCAGAAATAATTGTGTTGAAAAAAAGTAAAAAACAAATTGTTAGCATTAACTTGTAATCAATCGTTTTTAGCTGTAATTTTTTTAATAACATTATTTTAAATTTAATTTGAATGTAAGGCCTTGTTTTAGTCTTTTATTTAAAACTGAAATTAATTAAATCAATATTTTCAAAACATTAGAAAATACAAAAAAATTGCATTCGTTTTTTTACAACTTATAACGAACAAAAATAACAATTCAATTACATAATCCAACTATCTGTTATACTATTAACAAAAAATTATACACAATACCAACAGTTCAAAACATCTTAACGATTTTGACCAATATAAATAACAAAAAACAAAATCACCTAAACCAAAACAGAATCGCATTTATTTTTAAATCGTATTAATTAGTAGTACTTTTGCAAACCTATTTACACAAAATATGAGCTTTTTAAAAGAAATACAACGCAGAAGAACTTTTGGAATTATATCGCATCCCGATGCCGGTAAAACAACATTAACGGAAAAATTATTGTTATTTGGAGGAGCTATTCAGGAGGCTGGAGCTGTAAAAAACAACAAAATCAAAAAAGGAGCAACGAGTGACTTTATGGAAATCGAACGTCAGAGAGGTATTTCGGTTTCAACTTCTGTACTTGCTTTTAATTATAAAGACAAAAAAATCAATATCCTTGACACTCCTGGACACAAGGATTTTGCTGAAGATACTTTTAGAACCTTAACCGCTGTTGATAGCGTTATTGTTGTAATTGACGTTGCAAAAGGGGTTGAGGAACAAACTGAAAAACTGGTTGCTGTTTGTAGAATGCGCAACATTCCGATGATTGTTTTTATCAACAAATTAGACCGTGAAGGAAAAGACGCTTTTGACTTAATGGATGAAGTAGAGCAAAAATTAGGCTTAAAAGTCACTCCTTTAAGTTTCCCTATCGGAATGGGATATGATTTTCAGGGAATTTATAATTTATGGGAAGAAAACATAAACCTTTTCAGTGGAGACAGCCGTAAAAATATTGAAGAAACGATTGCTTTTTCTGATGTTCAGAACAATCCCGAATTAGATAAAATTGTAGGGCAAAAAGCAGCTGAAAAACTTCGTGAAGAATTAGAACTAATCGATGAAGTATATCCAAAATTTGAACGTCAGGATTATTTAGATGGAAAAATCCAACCTGTGTTTTTTGGTTCTGCTTTAAATAATTTTGGAGTTCGCGAATTATTGGATTGTTTCGTTTCAATTGCTCCATCACCAAGACCTAAAGATTCTGAAACTCGTTTGGTCGATCCTGCCGAAGAAAAAATGTCTGGTTTTGTTTTTAAAATCCATGCTAATATGGATCCTAAACACCGCGACCGTTTAGCTTTTATTAAAATTGTCTCCGGAACTTTTGAAAGAAACAAACCTTACTATCATGTTCGTCAAAAGAAAAATTTAAAATTCTCCAGTCCGAATGCTTTTTTTGCCGAAAAGAAAGAAATTGTAGATATTTCATATCCTGGAGATATTGTGGGTTTACATGATACCGGAAACTTTAAAATTGGAGACACTTTGACTGAAGGCGAATTAATGAGTTTTAAAGGAATCCCAAGCTTCTCTCCGGAACACTTTAGATACATTAATAATGCTGATCCAATGAAAGCAAAACAACTGGATAAAGGAATTGATCAGTTGATGGATGAAGGTGTCGCTCAGTTATTTACATTAGAAATGAATAATCGTAAAATTATCGGAACTGTTGGAGCGCTGCAATACGAGGTAATTCAATATCGTCTGGAGCATGAATACGGAGCAAAATGTACTTACGAAAACTTCCCTGTTCACAAAGCATGCTGGGTAAAACCTAACGATCCTAAAAGTGAAGAATTTAAAGAATTTAAGAGAATCAAACAAAAATTCCTGGCTCATGATAAATATGGTCAGTTAGTATTTTTAGCTGATTCTGATTTTACGATTCAGATGACACAAAGCAAATATCCAAATGTAAAACTATTTTTTACATCAGAATTTGAATAAAAACATATCACACTTATATAAAAATTAAAAAGCGCCAACTTTAAAAGTTGGCGCTTTTTTAAGAATTAAATTAACCTTTATATGGAAAATTAATTTTCTTTATTTTATGTTAAGCCAAAAGTATAATTAAACATCAGACTATTAAAATATATTCGTTGAAAGCGAATTAAATCAGATTAAATACACTTTTTGCTAATTCACTTTATAAAAAAAGCTCCATTTCTGGAGCTTTTAAAATTTTATGCTTGTCCTGCCGGACCAAAATTAAGCGGAATTGGTGCCTGTTCAGTTTCTTTGATTTCACCATGGGCTGCCTCAAATCGATGAATATTTTCTCCAATTGCTCTCAATAATCTTTTAGCATGTTGTGGCGTCAGGACAATTCTTGATTTCACCTTAGCTTTTGGAGTACCCGGCATAATATTTACAAAATCTAAAACAAATTCTGATGATGAGTGATTAATAATCGCAAGATTAGAATAAATTCCTTCTGCAATAGTTTCGTCTAACTCAATATTAATTTGCTCTTGTTGTTTCGGATTACTCATAATTTTAATGTTTTTTCAATTTCCCTCTTTCGAAAAAGAGGGAATTGATAAGAATTAATAAATATATTCTTCTTTATTTGCCATCATTTCATTGTAATCGTCTTTAGAACCTACGATTGTATTATCGTATTCTCTCATACCAGTTCCCGCAGGAATTCTGTGTCCAACAATTACATTTTCTTTCAATCCTTCAAGATCATCAACTTTACCTGCTACTGCAGCTTCGTTAAGTACTTTAGTCGTTTCCTGGAATGACGCAGCCGAAATGAATGATTTAGTTTGTAACGAAGCTCTGGTAATACCTTGTAAAACTGGCGTTGCAGTTGCAGTAATTACATCTCTTGCTACAACAAGATTTTTATCATTTCGTTTCAATAATGAATTTTCATCACGTAAATCACGAGGAGTAATAATCTGACCTGGTTTCAATACTGAAGAATCTCCAGAATCTTCAACTACTTTCATACCATATAATTTATCATTTTGAACGATAAAATCTTTAGTATGAATCAATTGATCTTCTAAGAATAAAGTATCTCCCGGATCCTGAACTCTAACTTTACGCATCATTTGACGGATAACTACCTCAAAGTGCTTATCGTTAATTTTCACCCCTTGCAAACGGTAAACTTCCTGAATTTCATTTACCAAATACTGTTGTACAGCAGCTGGACCCTGAATTCTTAAGATATCATCCGGAGTAATCGCTCCGTCAGACAATGGAACACCCGCTCTTACAAAGTCATTTTCCTGAACCAGGATTTGACTTGATAATTTTACCAGATATTTTCTAACATCGCCAAATTTAGATTCGATTACGATCTCACGATTACCTCTTTTGATTTTTCCAAAAGAAACAACTCCGTCAATTTCAGAAACTACAGCCGGGTTAGAAGGATTACGAGCTTCTAACAACTCCGTAATTCTTGGTAAACCTCCTGTAATATCCCCAGATTTAGAAGAACGACGTGGAATCTTAACTAATACTTTACCCGCTTTAATTTTCTCACCGTTTTCAACCATTAAGTGTGCACCTACTGGTAAGTTATAAGAACGAATCAATTCTCCTTCTTTACCGTAAACCAATAAAGTTGGAATTAATTTTTTGTTTCTTGCTTCAGAAATTACTTTTTCCTGGAAACCAGTCTGCTCATCAATTTCAACCATGAATGTTTGTCCTTGTTCTAAATCTTCGTAAGCAATCTTACCAGTAAACTCAGAAACAATTACACCATTATATGGATCCCATTTACAGATTACAGTACCTTTAGTAACAACGTCTCCGTCATTTACAAAAATACTGGATCCGTAAGGAATATTATGTGTATTTAAAACAATTCCGGTTTTCTCGTCAACCAATTTCAATTCAGTTGAACGTGAAACCACGATATCAACAGAATTTCCTTCGCTGTCTTCTCCTTTTACTGTTTTTAAATCTTCGATTTCAAGTCTACCGTTGAATCTTGTAACAATACTAGACTCTTCTGAGATACCTCCGGCAACCCCTCCAACGTGGAACGTACGAAGTGTTAACTGTGTACCTGGTTCTCCAATAGACTGGGCTGCAATAACTCCGACAGCTTCACCTCTTTGTGTCATCTTACCAGTAGCTAAATTTCTACCGTAACATTTAGCACAAATACCTTTTGTTGCCTCACAAGTTAATGGAGATCTAACTTCTACTTTTTCAATTGGAGAAGCTTCGATAGTTCTCATAATTGCTTCAGTAATTTGTTGACCAGACTGAACTAATACTTCATTAGTAAGTGGATTAATTACATCTTGCAATGCAACACGTCCCAAAATTCTTTCTCCTAATGATTCAACGATTTCTTCGTTTTTCTTCAATGCAGCAACTTCAACACCTCTAAGAGTACCACAATCCTCGATATTAACAATAACATCCTGAGAAACGTCATGAAGCCTTCTTGTTAAGTAACCAGCATCGGCCGTTTTAAGAGCCGTATCCGCAAGACCTTTACGAGCACCGTGAGTAGAAATAAAGTACTCAAGGATCGAAAGACCTTCCTTAAAGTTAGAAAGAATCGGGTTTTCAATAATCTCACCACCACCGGCAGTAGATTTTTTAGGCTTAGCCATCAAACCACGCATACCAGTTAACTGACGAATCTGCTCCTTAGAACCCCTCGCCCCAGAGTCAAGCATCATATATACAGAGTTGAAACCTTGTTGGTCTTCTCTAATATTTTTCATTGCTAATTCTGTTAACTGAGCATTTGCTGAAGTCCATACGTCAATAACTTGGTTATAACGTTCGTTATTGGTAATAAGACCCATGTTATAATTTACAGAAATACCTTCAACTTGCTCTCTGGCATCTGCAATTAATTTTGTTTTTTGTTCTGGAATTCTAATATCACCTAAAGAGAATGACAAACCTCCTCTAAATGCGAATTTATACCCCATATCTTTCATATTATCCAAGAAAGCTGCAGTAGTAGGTACATCAGTCACACTTAAAATGTGTCCAATAATATCTCTAAGGTTTTTCTTAGTCAATACGTCATTGATATACCCAGCTGCTTCAGGTACTACTTCGTTAAATAATACACGCCCCGCAGTTGTTTGAATAATTTGATACACTAATTCTCCAGCATCATTAAAATCTTTTGCTCTAATTTTAACACGAGCATTCAATTCTAATCTTCCTTCATTTAATGCAATGTTTACTTCTTCAGCAGAATAGAAAGTCAAATCCTGACCTAAAATTATGTGTTCTGGTGTTGAGATGCGTTCTTTGGTCATATAATATAGACCCAAGACCATATCCTGAGAAGGTACAGTAATTGGAGCACCATTTGCAGGGTTCAGGATATTGTGAGAAGCCAACATTAATAATTGTGCCTCTAAAATAGCCTCTGGTCCTAATGGTAAGTGAACCGCCATCTGGTCACCATCGAAATCGGCGTTGAAAGCCGTACATACTAATGGGTGTAACTGGATCGCTTTTCCTTCAATTAATTTTGGCTGGAAAGCTTGAATACCAAGTCTGTGTAACGTAGGAGCACGGTTAAGTAATACCGGGTGTCCTTTAATTACATTTTCAAGGATATCCCAAACTACAGGCTCTTTTTTGTCTATGATTTTCTTAGCAGATTTTACTGTTTTAACAATACCTCTTTCAATCAATTTACGGATAACGAAAGGTTTGTATAACTCAGATGCCATATCTTTTGGCAATCCGCATTCGAATAATTTTAATTCAGGACCAACAACAATTACCGAACGAGCAGAATAATCCACACGTTTTCCAAGTAAGTTTTGACGGAAACGTCCTTGCTTACCTTTTAAGGAATCAGATAATGATTTTAATGGTCTGTTAGATTCTGTTTTAACAGCAGAAGCTTTACGAGTGTTATCAAATAATGAATCTACCGACTCTTGTAACATACGTTTTTCGTTTCTTAAGATAACTTCCGGAGCTTTAATCTCCATTAATCTTTTCAAACGGTTGTTACGGATGATTACACGACGGTATAAATCGTTCAAATCTGAAGTTGCAAAACGACCTCCATCTAGCGGTACAAGCGGACGTAATTCTGGTGGAATAACAGGAACCACTTTCATAATCATCCACTCAGGACGATTTTCGCGGTTTAAGTTAGACTCACGGAAAGACTCCACAACTTGTAATCTTTTTAAAGCTTCAGTTTTACGTTGTTTAGATGTTTCGTTATTAGCACTGTGTCTCAATTGGTAAGACAACTCATCTAAGTCAATACGTGCTAATAAATCCATAATACATTCTGCTCCCATTTTGGCAACAAATTTATTAGGATCCATATCATCTAAATATTGATTTTCTTGTGGAAGAGTATCTAAAATATTCAAATATTCCTCTTCAGTTAAGAAATCCAATCTTTGCAATGATTCACCATCTGCATTTTTAGCAATACCTGCCTGGATTACTACGTATCTTTCGTAGTAAATAATCATATCTAATTTCTTAGATGGAAGACCAAGGATATAACCAATTTTGTTTGGAAGAGAACGGAAATACCAGATGTGAGCAATTGGCACAACAAGGTTGATGTGTCCTACTCTGTCTCTACGTACTTTTTTCTCAGTAACTTCAACACCACAACGGTCGCAAATGATACCTTTGTAACGAATTCTTTTATACTTACCACAAGCACATTCGAAATCTTTTACCGGTCCGAAGATTCTTTCACAGAAAAGTCCGTCACGCTCTGGTTTGTGCGTTCTGTAGTTAATAGTTTCTGGCTTTAAAACCTCTCCTCTTGATTCTTTCAGGATAGATTCTGGCGAAGCCAATCCAATAGAAATTTTGTTAAATCTTTTAACTGGATTTTTATCCTTATTATTGTTTCTATTATTCATCATAGTTTTTACTATTGATTTATTTTGCAATTAAAAAATTGATTCTCATTTAAGTCGAAAGTTATAAAGTCGAAAATCAAAAGCCATTTCTGGACTTTAAAACTTTAAGACATTTGACTTTAGACTAAAAACACTACCTCGGGTTACTTCTCTAAACCTCAAAATTAAATTTGAAGTGCTAGTTATAAAATGCCTTGCATTGTTATAAAAAATCGGAACGGTTTACGGGTATAAATCTTTAAAAAACTGATATAAATGAGTAATCAGTCCCATTAAAAAATGAGACTGATTACAAAACTTTTATTTATTCTTCCAAACGAAGATCTAATCCCAGACCTTTCAATTCGTGCATTAATACATTGAATGATTCCGGTAAACCTGGTTCTGGCATAGTTTCACCCTTAACGATAGCTTCGTAAGTTTTAGCTCTACCAATAACGTCATCAGACTTAACAGTTAAGATTTCACGTAATGTACTAGAAGCTCCATAAGCCTCAAGTGCCCAAACCTCCATCTCTCCAAAACGCTGACCTCCAAATTGAGCCTTACCTCCAAGTGGTTGTTGCGTAATCAATGAGTATGGTCCGATAGAACGTGCGTGCATCTTATCATCAACCATGTGTCCTAATTTAAGCATGTAAATTACACCCACAGTTGCTTTTTGTGCAAAACGCTCTCCAGTTCCACCATCATAAAGATAAGTATGTCCGAAACGTGGTACGTTAGCTTCATCAGTTAAAGCATTGATCTGATCAAGAGAAGCACCGTCGAAAATTGGAGTAGCAAATTTTCTACCCAAGTTCATACCAGCCCATCCAAGAACAGTTTCATAAATCTGACCAATGTTCATACGTGAAGGTACCCCAAGTGGATTCAATACGATATCTACAGGTGTTCCATCCTCTAAGAAAGGCATATCTTCATGACGA
Organism: Flavobacterium pectinovorum; assembly: GCF_022802975.1. Lineage (GTDB taxonomy): Bacteria > Bacteroidota > Bacteroidia > Flavobacteriales > Flavobacteriaceae > Flavobacterium > Flavobacterium pectinovorum_B. Next base: position 334,095 of record NZ_JAFEVZ010000001.1, on the reverse strand, counting down.
ACGATTCTTGCAACAATACCTTTGTTACCGTGACGTCCCGCCATTTTATCACCAACTTTTAACTTACGTTTTTTAGCGATATAGATTTTAGCCAATTTCAAGATTCCGGATGGTAATTCATCACCAACTGTAATAGTGAATTTTTCTCTTCTTAAAGCTCCTTGTAAGTCATTCAGCTTAATTTTATAGTTATGAATTAAATCATTAACCATTTTATTTGTAGCATCATCAGCAACCCATTGACCTTTGCTTAAGTGAGCAAAATCTTCTACTGCGTAAAGCATTTTTTGAGTATATTTTTTACCTTTTGGTAAAACTTCTTCACCCAAATCATTCATTACACCCTGAGATGTTTTTCCGTTCACGATCAGGAATAATTTTTCAACCAATCTGTCTTTTAATTCAACAAATTTAGTTTCGAATTCCATTTCTAAAGCGCCTAAAGCATCTTTATCCTGAGTACGTTTACGTTTATCTTTTACCGCTCTTGCAAATAATTTTTTGTCAAGAACTACACCATGTAAAGATGGAGAAGCTTTTAATGAAGCATCTTTCACATCACCTGCTTTATCTCCGAAGATTGCACGAAGCAATTTCTCCTCTGGAGTAGGATCTGATTCTCCTTTTGGTGTAATTTTTCCGATCAAAATGTCGCCAGGTTTAACCTCTGCTCCAATTCTAATCATACCGTTTTCATCTAAATCTTTAGTAGCTTCTTCAGAAACGTTAGGAATATCGTTTGTTAACTCTTCATTTCCTAACTTAGTATCTCTAACCTCTAATGAATAATCATCAACGTGGATAGAAGTAAAAATATCATCACGAACTACTTTTTCAGAAATTACAATCGCATCCTCGAAGTTGTACCCTTTCCATGGCATGAACGCTACTTTTAAGTTTCTACCTAAAGCTAATTCTCCATTTTGAGTAGCATATCCTTCAGACAATACTTGACCAGGAATAACTCTGTCACCTTTTCTTACGATTGGTTTCAAGTTAATACTTGTACCTTGATTGGTTTTTCTAAATTTAATAAGGTTGTATGTTTTCTCATCAGCATCAAAACTAACCATTCTCTCGTCTTCTGTACGATCGTATTTAATAGTAATGATATTTGCATCAACATATTCAACAGTACCATGCCCTTCAGCATTGATTAATACTCTTGAATCTGAAGCTACCTGACGCTCTAAACCTGTACCAACAATTGGTGCTTCAGGACGGATCAAAGGAACTGCCTGACGCATCATGTTTGATCCCATCAACGCACGGTTCGCATCATCATGTTCCAGGAAAGGAATCAATGAAGCAGAAATCGAAGCGATCTGATTAGGAGCAACGTCTGTATAATGAACTACAGATGGTTCAACAACCGGGAAGTCACCTTCCTCACGAGCAATAACATTGCTTGCAGTAATTTTACCAGTTTCATCCATTTCAATGTTTGCCTGAGCAATCATTTTACCTTCTTCTTCTTCAGCACTTAAGTAAACCGGAGTACTTTCTAAATCAACTACACCATTTGTTACTTTACGGTATGGAGTTTCAATGAATCCCATTCCATTAACTTTTGCATAAACACCAAGAGATGAAATCAAACCAATATTTGGTCCCTCAGGAGTTTCAATCGGACATAAACGACCATAGTGCGTATAGTGAACGTCACGAACCTCGAAACCAGCTCTCTCTCTCGAAAGTCCACCTGGTCCAAGTGCAGAAAGTCTTCTTTTGTGCGTAATCTCAGCTAATGGATTCGTTTGATCCATAAATTGAGATAACTGGTTAGTACCAAAGAAAGAGTTGATAACTGATGATAATGTTTTAGCATTAATCAAATCAATTGGTGTAAACACCTCGTTATCTCTAACGTTCATTCTCTCACGAATAGTTCTGGCCATACGTGCTAAACCAACACCAAATTGTTGAGACAATTGTTCACCAACTGTTCTAACACGACGGTTTGATAAGTGATCAATATCATCAATCTCTGCTTTAGAGTTGATCAATTCTATCAAATACTTTACAATTGTAATGATATCTTCTTTGGTAAGCACTTGCTTATCCATAGGGATATCTAAATTCAATTTTTTGTTCATTCTGTAACGACCAACTTCACCTAAGTTATAACGTTGATCGGAGAAGAATAATTTATCTATAATACCACGAGCAGTTTCCTCATCAGGCGGTTCAGCATTACGCAACTGACGGTAAATGTGCTCTACAGCTTCTTTTTCAGAGTTTGTTGGATCTTTTTGTAACGTGTTGTGAATAATAGCATAATCTGCCTGATTGTTATCCTCTTTATGTAACAAAATAGATTTAACGTTAGAATCAATGATTTCTTCAACATTATCTTTGTCGATAATAGTATCACGATCAAGGATGATTTCGTTACGTTCGATAGAAACTACTTCTCCAGTATCCTCATCTACGAAATCCTCGTGCCATGTGTTCAATACACGCGCAGCAAGTCTTCTTCCAATATATTTCTTAATACCCGTTTTAGAAACTTTAATTTCTTCAGCTAAGTCGAAAATTTCAAGGATATCCTTATCTCTTTCGAACCCGATAGCACGGAACAAAGTTGTTACAGGTAATTTTTTCTTTCTATCGATATAAGCATACATTACGCTGTTGATATCTGTAGAGAATTCTATCCAGGAACCTTTAAAAGGAATTACTCTGGCAGAATAAAGTTTAGTTCCATTTGCATGGAATGACTGTCCAAAGAAAACCCCTGGAGAACGGTGTAATTGAGATACTACAACACGCTCGGCACCATTGATTACAAAAGTACCACTTGGAGTCATATAAGGTATTGTTCCAAGATAAACATCTTGCACAATTGTTTCAAAATCTTCGTGTTCCGGATCTGTACAATATAGTTTTAATCTGGCTTTTAAAGGCACACTATAAGTAAGACCTCTCTCTATACATTCTTGAATGGTATAACGTGGCGGATCTACAAAATAATCAAGGAATTCCAATACGAAGTTGTTTCTCGTATCTGTAATTGGGAAATTTTCCATGAAGGTATTGTACAATCCTTCGTCGCCTCTTTCGTCAGATTTTGTTTCCAATTGGAAGAAATCTTTAAACGATTTAACCTGAACATCCAGAAAATCTGGATATTGGGGTATGTTTTTTGTAGAGGCAAAATTCAATCTTTCAGTCTGATTTGTTATCATCAATGGACAAAATTTTGATTAAAAAAAAGTAATTTTTTTGTGTAAAAACACACTGCGTAGTTTATACTTTCTTTTTAAAATCAATACATCTTTAAAAACGAACTCATCAATTCAGCTCAATTTTCTTTCTTCGTATTGATCAAAAACTCTTTCGTATATTAAACTATTTGATAATAAAATTTAATGTATTTTATTATACGAAAAATGGTTTAGGCCTTTGAGTGTTAACTCAGGACCTAAACCTAGTTCTTAAAACCGAGTTGAATTATTTTAATTCAACAACAGCTCCAGCTTCTTCTAATGATTTTTTAAGACCTTCAGCCTCTTCTTTAGAAACACCTTCTTTAACGTTGCTTGGAGCTCCGTCAACTACATCTTTAGCTTCTTTCAAACCTAAACCTGTAAGTTCTTTTACTAATTTTACAACTGCTAATTTAGAAGCACCAGCTTCTTTCAATACAACTGTAAATTCAGTTTGTGCTTCTTCAGCAGCACCTTCTCCACCACCTGCAGCAACTACTACAGCTGCAGCAGCAGGCTCGATACCATACTCGTCTTTTAATATTGTTGCTAATTCGTTAACTTCTTTAACTGTTAAGTTAACTAATTGTTCTGCGAATTGTTTCAAATCTGCCATTTTTTCTATCGTTTAAAATGATTTGTAAAAATATAATTTATTTATTGTGCGCTAATTAAGCAACAAGGAAATAAATTCCTTGTTTCGAATTATTATGCTTCAGTTTCTTCTTCGCTTCCTGCGAATTTGTTTTGTAAAGCAGAAATAATTCTTTGAGCTGGAGATTGTAATAATCCAATAAGTTCTCCAAGTAACTCTTCTTTAGATTTAATAGTTGCTAATGCATCTAATTGATTATCTCCAATGTAGATTTCATTATTAATGAAAGCACCTTTTAAAACTGGTTTATCAGATTTCTTACGGAAATCTTTGATAATTTTTCCAGGAGCATTAGCTACATCAGAAATGAAAATAGCACTATTACCAGCTAAAACTGTAGGTAAATCACCATAATCATTAGCAGAAGCCTCCATTGCTTTTGCAAGCAAAGTGTTCTTTACAACTTCTAATTTGATACCTGCTTTAAAACAAGCTCTACGTAAGTTTGAAGTTGTCTCTGCGTTTAAACCAGAAATATCAGATATATAAATGATATTTGTACCAGCTAACTGCGCAGTTAAATTTTCAATCGCGATTGATTTTTCTTCTCTAGTCATACTAAAAATTTTTAACTACCAATTATACTGCTTTTGGGTCTAATGCAATAGCAGGACTCATAGTGCTTGTAAGGTGAATACCTTTAATGTATGTACCTTTAGCAGCAGTTGGTTTAAGTTTTATTAATGTTTGAATAATTTCGTGTGCGTTGTCAACAATTTGCTCAGCTCCAAAAGAAACTTTACCAATTCCTGCGTGAACGATACCAGTTTTATCAACTTTAAAGTCAATTTTACCAGCTTTTACCTCTGCAACAGCTTTAGCAACATCCATAGTTACTGTACCTGTTTTAGGGTTTGGCATTAAACCTCTAGGTCCTAAAATACGACCTAATGGACCTAATTTACCCATAACAGCCGGCATAGTGATGATAACATCAACATCTGTCCAACCATCTTTAATTTTTTGTAAGTAATCGTCAAGACCTACATAATCAGCTCCAGCTTCTTTAGCTTCCGCTTCTTTGTCCGGAGTAACCAATGCTAATACTTTAACATCTTTACCTGTTCCATGAGGTAATGTAACTACACCTCTAACCATTTGATTCGCTTTTCTTGGATCTACACCCAAACGTACTGCGATATCAACAGACTCATCAAATTTTGCAGAAGCAACAACTTTCAATAATGCCGCAGCATCTTTAAGAGAGTATAATTTGTTCTTTTCAATTTTTGAAGCAGCCTCTTTTTGCTTTTTTGTTAATTTTGCCATTTCTTTTTCTTAATTAAAAAGGAGCATCTCCTGATACAGTTATACCCATAGATCTAGCAGTTCCAGCGATCATACTCATTGCAGATTCGATTGTGAATGCATTTAAATCTACCATTTTATCTTCAGCAATTGCTTTGATAACATCCCAAGTAACACTAGCTACTTTTTTACGATTTGGTTCACCTGATCCAGACTTTAGCTTTGCTGCTTCCATTAACTGTACTGCAGCCGGAGGAGTCTTAACAACAAAATCAAATGATTTGTCTTTGTACACAGTGATTTGCACTGGACAAATTTTGCCAGGTTTATCCTGAGTTCTAGCATTAAATTGCTTACAAAACTCCATGATATTAACCCCAGCAGCTCCTAAAGCAGGTCCAACCGGTGGCGACGGGTTCGCAGCACCTCCCTTAACTTGTAGTTTAACTACCTTACTAATTTCTTTAGCCATTTTTTAAAAAATTTAACACCATAATCATTTGGAAGCGATTACGGTGGATATTATAGATGTAACAAAAAATTATACTTTTTCAACTTGCATAAAACTTAATTCTAATGGCGTTTTTCTTCCGAAAATCTTAACCATAACCTCAAGTTTACGCTTTTCTTCATTAATTTTTTCAACCGTACCATTAAAACCATTAAAAGGACCATCAATCACTTTTACAGTTTCACCTAAACTGAAAGGAATAGAACGTGTATCTGTATTCACAGCTAACTCATCTACTTTTCCTAACATACGATTTACTTCAGAAAGTCTCAAAGGAACAGGCTCTCCACCTTTAATTTCTCCTAAAAAACCAATCACACTAGTTATTGACTTAATAATATGAGGTATCTCACCAACTAAATTGGCCTCTATCATAACATATCCAGGAAAATAAACTTTATCCTTAGACATTTTTTTCCCTTCTTTTACAGTTACCACTTTTTCAGTAGGAACCAAAACCTGAGAAACATAATCCTCCATACCTAATCTGGCAATTTCAGTTTCGATATAAGCTTTAACCTTATTTTCCTGGCCGCTTACAGCTCTAACCACATACCATTTTTTCACATTATTATCTGCCATCACAAAAAAATTATCCTTTTAACCAGTTAAAAAATCCAGCCAAAGCTTTTGCAAAAAATTCGTCTACTCCCCAAGTTGCCAAAGCAAATAGAATCGAAAATACAGCCACAACAATTGTCAATTTTTGAACCTCAGCCCAAGCTGGCCAAGTAACATTTGACTTTAACTCTTCGAAAGCCTCTGATAAATAATTAGTAACTTTTGTCATTTGATATATTTTTTTATTGCACGGGCGGAGGGATTCGAACCCCCATCAACGGTTTTGGAGACCGCTATTCTACCCTTGAACTACGCCCGTAATTAAAAGCCAGTGATTTCAGTTAAGAAAATCAGCTGGCTTTTTATAATTTTTATAGGATTATCCTACGATTTCAGTAACCTGACCTGCACCTACAGTTCTACCTCCTTCACGGATAGCAAAACGTAAACCTACGCTCATTGCGATTGGACTTAATAAAGATACATTGATAGTTAAGTTATCTCCTGGCATTACCATCTCTACTCCTTCTGGTAAAGTAATAACTCCTGTTACGTCAGTTGTACGTACGTAGAACTGTGGACGGTAGTTATTATGGAATGGGGTATGACGTCCACCTTCTTCTTTTTTCAAGATATAAACCTCAGCTTTGAAAGTAGCGTGTGGTTTTACTGATCCTGGCTTAATGATAACCATTCCTCTTTTGATAGATTCTTTATCAATACCTCTTAACAATAAACCTACGTTATCTCCAGCTTCACCTCTATCAAGGATTTTACGGAACATCTCAACTCCTGTAATAGTAGAAGTTAATTTATCAGCTCCCATACCAATGATTTCAACTGGATCTCCTGTATTAGCAATACCTGTTTCGATACGACCTGTAGCAACAGTTCCACGACCAGTAATTGTAAATACATCTTCAACCGGCATCAAGAATGGTTTTGCAACGTCACGCACTGGCTCTTCGATCCAAGCATCAACAGCTTCCATTAATTCAATGATTTTTGGTACCCAAGCAGGATCATTATTCAATCCTCCTAAAGCAGAACCCTGAACTACAGGACCATTATCTCCATCATATTCGTAGAAAGATAATAAATCTCTAATTTCCATTTCAACAAGCTCTAATAACTCAGCATCATCAACCATATCCACTTTGTTCATAAAAACAACGATTCTTGGAATACCAACCTGACGTCCTAAAAGGATGTGCTCACGAGTTTGTGGCATTGGACCATCTGTAGCAGCAACTACTAAGATAGCTCCGTCCATTTGAGCAGCACCAGTAACCATGTTCTTTACGTAATCCGCGTGACCAGGACAGTCAACGTGAGCGTAGTGACGGTTAGCTGTTTCATACTCTACGTGTGATGTATTAATAGTAATACCTCTTTCTTTCTCCTCTGGAGCGTTATCGATTTGATCAAACGATTTTGCTTGACAGTAACCAGCATCTGACAATACTTTTGTAATTGCAGCAGTTAATGTAGTTTTTCCGTGATCCACGTGTCCAATTGTACCTATGTTTAAGTGCGGTTTGGAACGATTAAAATTCTCCTTTGCCATTTTACTTAATTTTTAATCTTAGTTATATATTAATTCAATTTCCTACTTACTTGAGCCAATGTCGGGATTTGAACCCGAGACCTCTTCCTTACCAAGGAAGCACTCTACCCCTGAGCTACACCGGCAGAGAGTTCTGATTTTAGATTTTTGAATTTAGATTTTTGTTTTTTTTTTCAAAACTAAAACCTTCAGCCCAAAACCTTAACTTCTTTTTTTTGTGGGGAGAGCAGGATTCGAACCTGCGAAGTTCACACAGCAGATTTACAGTCTGCCCTCGTTGGCCGCTTGAGTATCTCCCCTAATAATTTATACTTTTAAATTTTAAACTAAATTACTCTAGCTACATTTAAAAACCACAAATCATTGTTTTTCAATATTTTAAAAGAGCAAATTTCAAATCGCATTTGAAATATTTCTGAGCCGATAGAGGGACTCGAACCCACGACCTGCTGATTACAAATCAGCTGCTCTAGCCAGCTGAGCTACATCGGCGAATGCATTAAAAAAGTCCGCTATTTCTAACGGACTGCAAATGTAGCTATTTTATCTTTGTATCAAAACATTTTTTGAAAAAAAATTTCAATTATATATGAGCTCTTACCTTTTCTTTCCTTTTTACCAGCAAACGTTCCAATGATTCAGCCGAAAGCTCAACTGCTTCTTCAAAAGTCTTACATTGTTTTTTAACTAAAAAATCATCTCCAGGAACATTAATCTTAATCTCAACAACCTTATTCTCTTTATCACTTGTTCTTTCAACTTTTAAAAAAACATCTGCCGAGACAACCCGATCGTAATATTTTTCCAACTTATCCATTCTTTCCTGAATAAAATCTACCAACTTTCTATCAACAGTAAAGTTAACAGCATGAACATCTACCTTCATAATACTAATTTTAGGATTAAACATTTCAGAATCATTATTCACTTCTAGGATGCGCACCAGCATATACCTTTTTAAGCTCAGCTAAACTATTATGAGTATAAACCTGCGTAGACGCCAAACTAGAATGCCCTAACAATTCTTTAACTGAATTTAAATCTGCCCCGTTATTCAATAAGTGAGTCGCAAAAGTATGCCGAAGCACATGCGGACTCTTTTTTACCTTTTCAGAGACCCTACTAAAGTATGAATTTATTAAACGATACACAAAAGATTCACTCAATTTTAACCCTTTTTGAGAAATAAAAAAATAATTCTCACCTATTCCACCAACTCGCTCCCGTTCTTTCAAATAACACTCAATTTGTACTGCAATGATTGGCAAAATCGGAATAATCCTCTCCTTATTTCTCTTTCCCAAAACCTTCAAAACACCCGAAGACAAATCAACACCCTTTACCAACAACCCTATAAGCTCCGCCCTACGCATCCCTGTTGTATAAAACATATCCACAATAAGCCTGTCACGAATTTCTACAAAACCAACAGGATTACCTACAACCCTCATTAAATCCGCAAGTTCTTTTTCAGAAAAAGGAACCTGAACAACTTTAGGAATCTTCAACGACCTATGTTTCAACATTGGACTAACCTCTATTTGTTTTGTCTTCAAAAGAAATCTATAAAAAGACTTTAAAGAAGCCATCTTCCTATTAACCGAAACATTTGAAACACCTTCGTCAACTAACGAAACAATCCAACTCCTAACCTGACTATAATTCACCCCCTCAATACCTTTCTGACCAAAATTAGCCTCATTAAACATCTCAAAAAATGAAACATCATTTAAATACGCATTAACCGTATGAGGAGAATATTTTTTCTCCAATTGAAGATAATCACGAAATGCTTCCTTATTTGATTTCATATTAAAATCCTTTCTATAAATAAAAAACACTTACTAACACACCTCAAAATTAAGCATAAAAAAACCGTTAGCATCAAAATTGATAACTAACGGTAATTATTTTTAAAAGCTTAATATTAACTTTCTAAACTATCTCTCAAGTTTTGAATGTAAGCCGCTTTTTGAATTTGAGCTCTTTTGATAACAGAAGGCTTAATAAAAGCAGTACGTGCTCTTAATTGACGAACAGTTCCTGTTTTATCAAATTTTCTTTTATAGCGCTTTAATGCTCTATCGATATTTTCTCCGTCTTTAATTGGTATAATTAACATAATATAGACACCTCCTCTCGTTAAGGCTGCAAAAGTATGTATTAATTATGAATTATGAATTATAAATTGTGATTTTTTTTAGGTGAAATATAAAACTGTAAAAAGTGAGCTGTTTACTAAGCGAAATATCCAACGTACCTCTTATCTTTTACATTTTACAATCCTCTATAATCTATTCTTTTAGCAAGTTCCTTGAAATAACTAATTTTTGAATTTCAGTCGTTCCTTCACCAATGGTACATAATTTAGCATCCCTGTAAAATTTCTCTACCGGAAAATCCTTTGTATAGCCATATCCTCCGTGAATCTGAATGGCTTCATTGGCGATTTTTACACAGGCCTCAGACGCATACATTTTTGCCATTGCACCCAGAGTTGTAACCGGTTTGTGCTGTTGCTTTAAGAAAGCTGCTTTGTGTAGCAACAATTCTGAAGCCTCTATTTCTGTCGCCATATCAGCCAGTTTAAATGAAATCCCCTGAAAACTACTAATTGGCTGACCAAACTGATGCCTTTCTTTTGAATATTTTAAAGCTGCTTCGTACGCACCTTTTGCAATTCCAAGCGATAATGCTCCTATTGAAATTCTCCCACCATCCAGTATTTTCATCGCCTGAACGAAACCCTGACCTACTTCACCCAATCTATTTGCATCCGGAACCCTACAGTTATCAAAAACCAGTTCAGCAGTTTCGCTGGCACGCATTCCTAATTTATTTTCTTTCTTTCCTGAAGTAAATCCTGGCATCCCTTTTTCAAATACAAAGGCTGTCATACCTTTTGAATCTCCTTTTTCTCCGGTACGAACCACTACAACAGCAATATCTCCTGAAATCGCATGTGTTATAAAGTTTTTTGCGCCGTTTACAATCCAGAAATCACCCTCTTTAACAGCTGTTGTATTCATCCCTCCAGCATCAGAACCTGTATTATGTTCAGTTAATCCCCATGCCCCGATATGCTCTGCAGTTGCTAATTTTGGCAACCATTTTTTCTTTTGTTCTTCATTTCCGAAAGTCAAAATATGATTTGTACACAATGAATTATGTGCTGCAACCGACAATCCAATCGATGGATCTACTTTTGAAATTTCTTCGACTACTGTAATGTATTCATGATATCCTAAACCAGATCCTCCATATTCTTCGGGCACCAAAACCCCCATAAAACCCATTTCTCCTAACTTTTTAAACAATGGAACTGGAAAAATTTGTGCTTCATCCCATTCCATTATATAAGGTCTTATATTTTTTTCAGCAAAATCTTTTATAGACTGGGCAATCATAGATTGCATTTCATTATAATCAAAATTCATTTGTAATCTGTTTTTAGAACTCCAAATATAAACCAATTATATTTGCTTTTTCAACAGGAAAGCCTTTAATATTTATCAAATCCTCAATATTTTTAATATCTCCCTTCATACTCCTGTAGGTTACAATCTGTTTTGCTAAAGCATATCTAAAATACGGAAATTGAGACAATTCCTTTAAAGACGCATCATTTACAGGGATTTTTTTAATTTTCGGAAAAGACGAAATCTTAAAATGCTTTTTCAATTCAAGCACAACTTCCTCAGAAAGCCCCCAAACATCATTTATTTGTTCCATTGAAACAAAAGCCTCCAAACTTTCTTTTTGTTTTAAAATTCGCTGTGATAAACCTTCCCCGATTCCATTAATTTTCATAAAATCTTCCTTACTCGCCTGATTAATATCTAAAACTATGATATTTTCTTTTTTAAATGATTTTGATTCATATCTCTTAGCATAAGTTTTAAAATTCCTTTTGTTCTGAATCCAATTTGGAAATTTAAAATAGGGAGAAATGACCGCTAATAAAGAATCTGAAATCTTAGTCACTTTTTGAAACTCTTCAGCTGAATTGACGTATTTATTCTCTTTTCTATAAGCAAACAATCTATCAATTTCCTGAACTGACATTCCTAATTTATATCCTTTATAATCTGAAATGAAATTTGGGTTAAAAGAATAGATTTTGGGCTTTTCATTATATTTAATTGCTTTTAATGAATCAACTTCAGATTGCAGAGCCAGCCATTGTTCCTTTTCGGGATGATTTTTTTCAGTTTGACTAAAATCAGAAAAAAAACAAAACAATTGCAGTCCAATAATTATAATCAGAAGAAAAAAAATTCCTTTCCGTTGTTGGTTTGTGAAGCTAAAATAGGAGGCTGTATTTCTAAATTTCATTTTTGAACACTATTTTTTAATCATAAAAATATAAATTTATTAGGAAAAATACCTAATATTTTATTTTTTATAAAAAACATTACTCCTAATTATTATTTGCTGAAAACGTAATACATTTCAGATGACACCAAACTTTTCTTATCGTTTCCTTCTAAAAATTAAATATTTTATAACTTAAAACAGCATAATTGTTTTTATTTTTTATAAAAAACAATACATTTGGAGCTTAATAACAATAAACCAATATAATTATATGTCAATTTGGAAAACTAAACCACTTTCGGTATTGCTTGACGAAGCATCCGAATCTGAAAAAGGCTTAAAAAGAACCCTATCTTCGAGGTCTCTTGTTGCACTTGGAGTTGGAGCCATTATTGGAGCCGGATTATTCTCGTTAACAGGAATTGCAGCTGCAGAACATGCCGGGCCAGCCGTTACACTTTCTTTTATTTTAGCAGCTGTTGGTTGTGCTTTTGCAGGACTCTGTTATGCTGAATTTGCATCGATGATTCCAGTTGCAGGTAGTGCTTACACCTATTCTTATGCTACGATGGGAGAATTCATGGCTTGGATAATTGGCTGGGATTTAGTTTTAGAATACGCTCTTGGAGCCGCCACAGTTGGTGTTAGTTGGTCTCGTTATTTATTAGAATTACTCAATAAATATGGAATACATCTCCCTCACGAATTTATATGTTCGCCTTGGGAATCTCTTAAATTAAGTGACGGAACAGTTGTAGATGGCGGAATAATAAATTTACCTGCTATCTTTATAGTATCTCTATTATCATTATTATTGATAAGAGGAACAAAAGAATCGGCATCGCTAAATAACTTTTTAGTTGTGGTAAAAGTTGCAGTTGTTATTATTTTCATTGCTCTTGGATGGAGTTTTATTGACACCTCTAATTATACTCCTTACATCCCAGAAAACACTGGCGTTTTTGGCGAATTTGGATGGTCAGGAATTGCAGCAGGTGCGGGAACAGTATTTTTTGCTTTTATTGGCTTTGATGCAGTATCCACAGCTGCTCAAGAAGCAAAAAACCCACAAAAAGGAATGCCAATTGGTATTTTAGGCTCATTAGTAATCTGTACTTTATTATATGTATTCTTTGCTCATGTAATGACTGGTCTTGTTAATTATAAAGAATTTGCCGGAGATGCAAAACCAGCTGCCACTGCATTTGCGAAAACAGGATATGACTTTTTACAAACAGGTTTAATCGTAGCAATTTTAGCAGGTTACACTTCTGTAATGCTGGTAATGCTAATGGGACAAAGTCGTGTGTTTTATACCATGAGTAAAGACGGTTTATTACCTCCGTTTTTTAGTTCAATTCACCCAAAATTCCGTACTCCCTGGAAAACAAATCTTTTCTTCTTAGTTTTTGTAAGTTTATTTGCAGGACTTGTTCCGGTAAGTGATTTAGGACACATGGTAAGTATTGGGACTTTATTGGCGTTCGTATTGGTTTGTATTGGGGTTATGGTAATGCGTAAAAGAATGCCTGACGCTCCAAGATCATTTAGAACACCTCTAGTTCCTTTTGTTCCAATTGCAGGAATCATAATTTGTTTGGCATTAATGTATTCATTGCCTAATGAAAGCTGGGCAAGACTTGTAATCTGGATGGCTTTGGGAGTAGCTATTTACTTTATTTACGGAAAGAAAAATAGTAAATTAAACAATACAGGAGAATAAATTTTTCCATATAATAAAAAACAAAAAAGGATCAGAAGTAAACAATTTACTTTCTGATCCTTTTTTTATGTTTTAACTAAATTACAAGTCAAAAACGGATGTTCGTTTTGCCCGAATTAAATCTTTCAGCCTAATCCAAAAAGCTAAAGTCAGATAAACTCCAAAACCCAAACCAGCTGTAACAAATGAAATGTAAATAAAAAATAATCGTACACTGGTTACACGCATTCCCAGTTTATCTGCTAATCTGGATGAAACATGAAAACCGTATTTTTCGAAAAAGAATTTCAATTTTAAAATTAGTGACATCTTTTAAGTATTAATTATGGACAAAAATACAAAATTATACAGTTAACCTATTTTCTAATTGTTTTTTAACAACTCTATCCCAACTGCACATTTCATACAACCGTTAACATCACAATATTGACTTTTAAGCTGTAGTAAAGACTGTGTTTCAAAAGCATTTTCTGAAGAAATTCCAAAAGATTTAAATTTATCGATAATTGAGTTTCTCTCTGGATTTATATCGTTCAAAATCGAAATTAAATCTTCTGCAATTGATTCGTCTACAGTTTTGGCATAAGCAAATTGTAAAGGAATAATGGTGTTTATAACCAATAAATCTATAAATGAATTAGATAATGATTTTGTTTTCTTTGTACTTTCCTTGTCAAATTGATAATGATTTTGCCAATATAAACTGGTTGAAATATTAAATACTTTATAAATACTATCAATAGATTTCAATTCAATAATTTTAGAAAATAAGTTTTGATGCTGATGATATAAGCCTGCTAATTGCGAAAGACGAATCGTTGGGAAATTATCCGGGCGGTGCTTAAAAAAATGGACCGGTTCTGCATAAATTTTTTCGATCTGATATTTATGCAAAAGATAAAAATACCTAAATTTCAAGTCCTTAAAATAAACATCTTCTTTATCAAAATCTAATAAGCCTGAAGCTCCAAAAAATAAGGCTTCCAGATTTTCTGCTTCAAAACTTTCTTTTCGAATAATTGAAAACGGAATTGCTTTTGCCAATTGCAAAAATGAATTTCCGTTAGTATTTAATCCAAAATTCTTTGCTAACAAACAAAATAAAACCGCTTCCCAATCCTGATTGGTTTCTTTAAGTAAATCATAAATAATTTGTGACTTTCTTTCCAAACGCTCAAAAAACAAACGTTCCTGCCAATTTTTAAAAACAAATCCTTGAATTTGGGAAATTTGTTTTTCGCAATATATCCATGATTTAGGTGACTTCAGATTATTATAATTTGAAACCGTTTCAGATGACACATATTTCTTTAAAACCAATACCGGAATTTCTGTATTATTTTGTCTGTAAATATCTGCATCATATTCCCAGACAACATGCAAAATAACATTTTCATAAGCTGTATCTTTTTCATGAAGGTGTAAATACCAGTCTGAAGCTTTTAAATGCATTTCAACATTTCCTGCCCATTTTTGGTTTCCAATTTTTATCTGCGCATTAAAAAAATCAGGTCCGGCAATTTCTAAATAATTTCCGGTGTTAATAATCGTAACATCTTCCTCATTTTCTGTTTTCAAATTGAGAGTGTCAAATTTTTTAAACTTCCAGAGATAATGAAGGAAATCTTCTTTCATTTTTTAGACTTTTATATTGATTTTTACAATATTTTAAAAGTACAAAAAATAGTATTAATATTACAAAAAAATAAGTTAAATTAAAGAAAATCATTTCATTAAATATAATTTAGCACAAGCTCTCGCATCAGACAATGCTTCATGATGATTCAGCTGAATTTTCATTTCTCTGCAGCAATCACTTAGTTTTGTGGGTTTTATTCCTTTAGCCTTGTAGATTTTTACGGTACATTCCCACCTGTTGGCAATATTCAAATCTTCGTAATGGAGTCCATTAATAGCCATTGTCTTAATTAAAACATTACGATCAAAACTTTCGTTATGCGCTACTACTACCCTGTTTTTTAAACGTTTTTCAATTTCGGGATAAACCTGCAAAAAAGTTTTTGCATTTATGGTATCTCGCGGATATATCCCGTGAACCTGAATTGTATAAGGATTATATTCATTATTGGGTGGTTTGATTAAAGTAACAAACTCATCTGTAATAATTCCGTTTTCAACAGTCACTATCCCAACAGAACATGGATGATAGGCTGTTGCTGTTTCAAAATCTATAGCGGTAAAAGTCATGGAGTTGTAATTTTTAATCTACAAAAATAAAGACTGAGGCAGCATTTTCAAAAAAGACAGTGCTTTCGAATAATCTAATGATTCATATTCGAAACCCAAAATCCTTAAATTGTTATAATATAATTGATGATTCTGATAATAATTTTTCTCACTTTGAATAAACCATGCTTTTTCTCCTAGCTTTTCAGATAAAAACCATTTTTCAAGTAATCTTCCAGTCCGTCCGTTACCATCATTCCAAGGATGTATTTTAACGAAAACTAAATGAAGAAAGCTGGCAAAGTAAAAAACTTCAATGAAACTCAATTTCATCTTTAATAAATGTGCCACATCTTCATAAAACTTATTCATCTCAGCATTTACTTCTTGCGGAATTGTAGCAACATATTCAATTTTACCATCATCAGTAGTAATAAACATATTCTGAATACGATGTTTGCCTTGTAATTGTTTTGCAACAATATTTTTACTTAGTAATTTATGAGCCTCAGAAATATTTTTTTTATCTAAAAAATTGGACTTAGCAAAAGAATAAGCATCATATAAATCGTCTATTTTTTTAGTATAATCAGGTAAAAATTCTATGCCAAATCGTTTATGATTTATATAAGAATTCAATTCTATTTCTTCTCCTTCTATTTTACTGGAAAACACAGAAGCAACAGAAGTATAAAAACTAAACGAATTATTCGAAATTTCGGCATCACAAAGTGCTTCAAATTTTTCTTCTAATCCTAAAGGAAAGTTTTTTTTATATTCTTCTAAAAGTATTTCCGGAATTATTTTCATTAAAAAGCAGTTATGACACAAAGATAAAGTTTATATTAATGAGAAAAATTATTTATCTAAATAACTTCATTTTCAATTGAAAACTTACAGATACCCAAAAATTCTAAAAAGGATAACCAATCGCAATATTTAAAATCAGATTTTCTTTTCTCCATGATCCGCTTCCAAAATCAATATCCTTAATTACCCATCGCTCGCCTTCTGGTAAATAAGGTTTTCGGAGTGGAAATGCTAAATCTGTACGTAAAATAAAGAAAGAAACATCAAATCGCAAACCAACTCCGGCACCTACCGCAATTTCTTTCATAAAATCTTTAGAAAACTCCGCACCGGGTTTATTTGGATCTGCGTTTACAAGCCAAATATTTCCGGCATCAATAAATGCAGCTCCTCTTACGATGCTAAAAAGCTTCGCTCGATATTCGGTACTGAATTCTAATTTTAAATCTCCTGATTGGTCCGGCAGATAATTATTTGTTGTCACTGTATTGAAATAACTTCCGGGGCCAATGGATCTCGCCCTAAAAGCCCTGATACTATTTGTTCCTCCCACCACAAACTGTTTAGATGTTGGCAAAATAGCAGAATTTCCATATGGCAATCCAAGACCTACAATGATCCGACTGGCCAATTCACTTTCTTTACTCAATTTCAAATAATGTCTGAAATCAGTTTTGAGTTTCGCATATTGACTAAACGGAACATCAAATATTTCTTTTGTATCGTTCTTTTTTACATTTGCACCTGAAATCAAACCCGTTACATTTCCGGCCAAATCTAATTCTCCATTAAAGTAAAAAGTATTTTTTTTACGTTTCTGCATCGTATTGGTGAATGTATAGGAATATGTTGGCCCAAAAATCAATTGCTTTTCAATTACTTTTCCTAATGTCTCATCTTCTTTAATATCATCAAGATATTCTTGTGTGACATGATTGGGACTGACATAAGTAATATCAAACACGTTAAGCTGATGTTCTTTACGAACATTTTCTTTCCACAAATAACCAAATGAACCTTTGAATGAATTTAAAGCATACAATTGCGTCCTATTTTGATATTCATATCTTACAGCTGCTTTTGTTCTTGGGATATATTCACTGGAACCTTCTACATGAAAAAATGGCACAATAAATCTTGGCCAGGTTAAACTCGTTTCTGTTCCTAATCTGTAAATATTTTTGCCATTATTCGCTCCTGAAAGCTGAAAATCGGCTCCGCCAAAAACAGAAACTGTCAATAATTCGGCACCTCTGAATAAATTCCTGTTGTTCCAATTAACATTAATTTCAGTTCCGGTATAACTTGCCGAATTTGTTTTTCCCAAAACCTCCACTCTAATAAATTTCTTCGGCAAAAGCGTCAGATAATAATAAGAATCTAAGGTCTTTGGCAAACTATCTGAAGGTTTAAATTCATTTTTTACAAAACTAAATGTACCCAGATTTACAAATCGGTTTAAAGTCAGATTATGGTCTTTTCGGTTGTACAAATCCCCTTTTTTAAAATATATTGTTCGGTCAAAAACTCTTGGTTTAAATGTATCTGCCGTGTCAATAATTGTAAAATCTTTGTACTGCACCACATCTTCGGGCTTGTATTTTACACTGTCTTTTGAAATGGAGAAATTTGGATAAACAAAAATTTTATCAATTTTATAAGAGGTAAGCGCTTTTGGTGGTGCATCGTCTTTGATTACCAGTCTGATTTTTACTTCATGATCGCCTTTGCTGCTATCTACTTTTGCTAAAATATAATCGGGATTAAAATAGTAATAGCCGCGTTCTTTCAGTCTTGCGTCGATTCGTTCTCTTTCGGCTTTTATGAGATCCAGATCATAAGGATTTCCAACTTTCAATAAACTTCTTCGGCTTGATCGTCCAATAATTCTGGACATTGCCAATGAATCATCCGGAAAAGTAACGCTTTTAATGATGTATTGTTTTTTGGGCACTACAATATATTCTGCCGTGGCTCTCTTGTTTCGAACTGTAGAATCAGCGCTTATCCGGGTTTTGAAATAGCCTTTGTTTTCGGTAAAATTTCTTAAAACGGAAGCATTATAATCTAAATCGACTTTGCTAAAGAGTACAGGTTCTTCGCCTACTTTTGTTCGAAGCCAATATCTGAATCCTTTTTCTTTTTTAGGTTGACCGGCAATATTGTAAATCCATAATTTCGGACGAAGCCCCAAAAATTGTTTATTGGGTTTTGGACGAAGGAGTCCTTCCAGTTCTTTTTCTAATGCTTTACGATCTTTCTTTTTAATAACTGAATCTTCAACTTTTACAGAACCGCCCGTGTACAATAGTTCTCCTTCCGGCAAATATTTGGTATTGCTGCATCCAAAAACAAAAAATATCGATAACGCAACACAATATTTCATATAGCAGTTTCTCCTATTTTTATGTCTTAATTTCATTTCCTTCGATTTGATTTTCTTCCTGTAAATCCTCTTTTTCCTTTGCTTCTTTGTCCTTCTGTTTTTTTCTTTCCTTTCGAAGTCTTTCTTCTTGTATTATTTCTTTTTCTTTGGCACTTCGATGAAAAAGTTCACGGAATTTATTGTAACTCATCGTAATTATAAAAGCTATTCCGGTTTCGATTACCTGACCTTCTACCGCTACCTGATATTGATTTTTTCTATAAGCCCGAAGCATATATCGGCCGTCTTTGGTAAGCTGATAATCTAGCGCCACATCACCGGCAATATTGGTACTTTCCTCGTTGGCACGTTCCTGGCCTTCGACCGCAAAACTGCTTCCAACAGTTACTTTCAAACGATCATCTAAAAGTTTTTTAGAAACACCAACATTCAAATCGGTTCTGTTTTCCATGGTTCCGGTGGTGTAATCTTCGGTGGATTCCAAATCAAATTCCAATTGAACACCACTGATTAATTCTCCTGCAAAGTCATTCAATTGCTGCGAAAGTATTTTACTCACACTTTGTCTGGCCAACGATTCTGCATTTGTACCGCCGCTTTCGCTCGCAAATGGATTTTCGCCAATAAATCTGTTCAGTAATAAAAGTGCAAAAACCTGTTTATTCAACTCAGCCGGCTCTTGTCTCAATTGTTCCAGTTTTGTACGGGCCATGTCTACAACATTCGAAGAAACCCCATAATTACCTTCCGGAAGTACAATATCAAAAGTGATTTCGGGCTTTAATAATTCGCCATTCATTTTTAAATGTGTCTCAAACGGTATTTTTTGTTTATAAGTATTTTTTTCGGCCGGAGATTTATCCCCTAACTGATTTCCAAGCAAATCAATCGGTGCGGTATTCACATTATAAATTGCCGTAATATTCAAACTTGCCATTGTCGGCTCACCGTTCCATATAATAGAACTGCCCTTTTGAATATTAAATTTTCGACGAATCATGTTGAAATTCATTTCATAGGCTCCGCCTGTAAATTCATACTTACCTGTCAAAGTTGTTTTTCCCGAAGGATCAATTCCACCTGTCAATTGTGCTTCACCTTTCAGATTCAGGTAATCACCGTTTCCTTTATCGATAATCAGGGTAAGTTCTGCTTCTTTATCAATCGAAATAGCAACGCTGACATCCATTCCAATTAATTGGGCCTGATTTAGTTTTTTCTCCATTTCAGCAGTTTGTCTCAAATATTGATTGTCTTCGTCAACAAATTCTACAATACCTTCTCTATCAGCAATTGAAGGATCTGACTGCGGTAAAACGACCGTAAACTTTGTTTCTTTATTTACTTTAATAGTACCGCCAATCACAGGATTTTCTAATGTTCCTTTTACATTTAGTTTGGTATCCAAAAACAAATCTCCGTAAAACAAATCATTGTCAGCGGCTTTAGAATGTATCGCTCTAAAATCGTCAGCAGTAATGGTTAATCCAAAATTATATTTCCTAAAATCAGGTGACTGAATTGTACCATCAAGTGACAATTCGTTATCGTTCTCATCCTGAAACGTAAACTTGTCAAAAGTGATGGTACCATTATCAAAAGTGATTTTTTCCTGATTTGTTTTAAAATAAGAATTTAGCTGTGTAACTCTGAAAGCGGCATCATTAAAATTAAGTTCTCCATTAATTTTAGGCGCAGCGGCAGTACCCTGAATTTTAAAATTTCCTGACAAATAACCGGTTCCGTCAGAAATGTTATCCATACTGAAACCCTGGATACTTTTTATATTGAGTTTATTTATTGCAACATCAAAATCAAAAGTTCCTGCTGTAATTGCATAATCACCTGTAAGATTCACATCATTTCCTTCGTCACTCAGCTGAACGTTGGCGGCAAGCAAATTGGCTGTTTTATTGTCTACTTTTATTTCTAAATCGCCTACTTTTTCGCCTTTAAAAGTAAAATCATCAATTTTTAGATCAGAAGTAAAAGTTGGATTTGTCATTACATTTTCGACCACTGCGTTTCCGTTAATCAAACCCTGCATCAGCAATTTGTCTTTTTTGACAATATTCATGATGGTTTCTATTTTGAAATTGGCAAAATCAACCTGAATCGGAGCATTATTCTGAGTTCCCTGCGACTGAATCTTTAATTCATTGCCTGCATTTTCCAGAAAAAATTTGTTGACATACAATTGATTTTTACCCAATTCAACTGCATTTTCAGGATCGATATTCCACTTCTCATAATTTAAAACGAAATTTTCTGCATCGATTTTGAAGATATTTTTTGAATCTTCGGCCTTAAATTCACCGCCAACGAAATACTGTTGTTTGTCTTTTGCATCTTTTACTTCGAGTGCATAATCCAAAATATTATTTTCTACTTTTCCTGATAAGCTTGTAAACGGGATTTTCAACGAACCGCTTTCAATTGTAGCAACAGAAATCAAATATTCCAATGCATTTTCTTTAGCCTCAATATTTATTTTTCCATCAGCAATTGTATTTTCTGCGTAAACAATTCTCGGAATGGTTCCTTTTATTTCTAAAGAATCGGTTACATTATTATATTTTCCGGTAATTTTAAGAGGCTCCAAACCTGTCAGTTTCGGAATCAGTTTAAACAAAATCGGGTCATTATCAACAGAAATGGTGAAAGCCAGTCTTTGCTCGTCTGATTCTCCGTTCACTTTCGGATTTTTCAGATCAATATATTTAGACAATGATTTTTTTATTGCCGATGTCAAAGTTGTCAATTTGTATTTTCCATCAACTTCAGCTTTTATAAACTGAGATGAAATTTTAATATTGTTTCGCGTGTTATCTGAAAAAGCAATTACGCGAACCGAATCTAAAACAATTGGTTCATTGTCCTGCAAGATCTGAATGTTGGACAGAAATACTTTTCCATTTAAAAAATCGGGATTGCTATCAGCCACATCAGCATCTATATTTCCTCTTAGTTTCATTGGTCCCGCATGAAGATTCAACTTTTCCAAATCGGCAATATCCAGATTCATTTTTAATTTTATTGAAGGATATTTTTTCTGCGTATTCCCGCTTGCAGTCAAATCAAAATTCAAATTTGGATCTTTCATTCCGGATTTTATGGCAAAAGATCCGTTTGCGATATTTCCTTTTAAGGCTAAATCTTTATAAGTATATCGGTTAAAAACCGCTTTTTGAACTAATCCGTCAATTGCTGCATTTGCCGTTTTTGGATCTAAACCATTTCCTTTTACTTTCGCTTTAAGCGTAATTTTTCCTATTGAATCATTTTTAATTAATCTGCCTAAATCAAAATTCATTAAATAAACGGTTGCATCATATTTCTCTCTTTTTTTAATACGCTGATCAAATAAAGCATCGACTTTTACATTTCCAAAACTACTGTTTAAAGCCAAGTTTGTTTTGAAATTCTGAACTGAACCTTTGAATTTTCCTTGTAAATTTAGCTGCGAAGGAATTTGAATAGTCGCAGGAATTGTACCCGCCGGGACAAACGCATAAATATCTTTTGAAGTACTCGAAATCCTTTTGATATTCAAATCGTAATAGGCTTTTTGAGCATCAGGAAGCCCTTTTATTTTTCCGGAAAGCGAAACTCTTGTTGTCCCGATTCCGCTCATTTCAAACTGTGAAATATCCAAATCTTTTACTTTCCCGTTCACACGAGCATTGATAGCCAAAACAGCATTTGGATTACTTTTAAACGGATTTGCCTTTTGCAGATCAGGTACAAAAAGTAAAATGTCTTTGAAACCAATTTTGGAATCTTTTAAATTAGCATCGATTGATAAATTAGCAATATCTTTTTGAAGCGCTTCAAGTGATTGGTACTCTACTTTAACTTTATTCTGAAGAAGTGTCTGCGGTGTTTTTAAATATAAATTGTTCAGATAAGCCGTTTTTGGTCCGTAGAAAAAATCAGTTTTTAAAGACTGAATATTCAAACCGCTTTTTTCATTCGCCGCAAGTGATTTTATATTTCCCGAAATCGTATCATTTCCATAATATAATTTCTCTGCTTTAAGATTGAATTTCTGTAAATCTAAATGACTGTAATCAATTCCTTTTAAAAGTAGTTTTGACTGCATATCATCAAATTTAAAAGCAACATTTTCTATATTGGTTTCTTTTAATTTGACTTTCCAGCCCGATTGTTTAATAGCAGTTGAATCTAAATTCGGAGTCTGAATTTGTTTGTCTTTGACACCTAATCTTAAATTTCCGCTTAAATTTTTAAGTTCGAAAGTTTCAAAATCTAATAGCTGTTTATTTAAATCAATTTTGTTTACCGATAAATTCAGATTGCCCAAACGAATTCCTGAATTCAGTTTTGAATCTTTATTATCGTATAAAATATCAATTTTTGAGAGACTAATTTTTCCGAGATCCAAATTAAAATCTTTTCGCTTCGAAATTGTATCTACGGTTTTCATCGAAACTTCAGCAATTTTCTCTACAACATCCTGATCTAAAACCAATTTTAATCCATTCAGATTTATATTCGGGATATTAAAATCCATTTTATCCAAATCGAATTTCTTAAAATTCGTATCAAAATGCGTCAGGTTTACGCGAATATTGTTTTTAGAAAAATCATCTTTAAAATTGAATTTAACATTATCCAGATTTACTTTTACAACGGATATTTTGAAAGGCTTGCTGTCAGGATCTTCCGCTTTTGGTTCTTTAGATTCAAACGCTTTTATAATGTAATCAAAATTAAAAACGCCGTCTTTGTTTCGTGAAATATTCGCTTTTACATTTTCAAGGGAAACCGAATTGATTTCGAGCTCACTGCTTACCAATTTGAATAAATCAACGTCAACTTCTAATTGTTTTCCTGCCAATAGTGTATCCTTTTTTTGATCTTCAAAGTAAAAACCTTCCAGCACTACATCTTTTGGGAATTTTATCGAAATATGATCTAAAGAAACTTTCGTTTTGATTTTTTTATGCAGATAGCTTACCGCTTTGTCCTTAACAAAATTCTGAACTGACGAAACCTGAATTAAAATAATAAGAAGTAATAAAAGCGCAACCACAGAACCCACGCACCATAACAGAATACGCAGTGTTTTTTTTAAATAATGAATGGTCTTTTTATTCATACGTTAATAAAACACATTAGATTAATTGCAGTTTCTATAAAGCAGAATTATAGATTTTACAAAAATGTAAATTTTTACACTTTAACAATTTACATAATTACGGGCAATTATTCTAAAATTTTACGTACAAATAGTTAATTACTTCTTTATCCAATAGAAGTTAAAATGTAATATGAGGCAGTCTTTCTTCTAAAAGATTGATTTTTTGCTGAAGTTTTACAAGAAATTTTTGATGCTGATCTGAGTCTGGATTGAAACTTCGATGACGAAGACTCTTCTGGATTTCATCAACTTCTTTCATTATAGATAAGCTGCTCTCAGAAATATAATTTTCACTAAAAAGCTTCCAGATATAATCAATGGCGATTGGGTTGGGATGAAGCATATCTTCACTATAAAAACGATAATCCCGAAGTTCATCCATCATGATTTCGTAGGAAGGGAAATAGTTGATGGTTGATAGTTGATAGTTGATGGTTTTGTGCAAAGCTGTAAACAAGTGCGATTTACTCAATTGATTTTCTGTAAAACCATCCTTAATATGACGCACTGGCGAAATGGTAAAAATGATTTTTATATTTGGATTTAAAATCTGAACCAATTCAATCGTATTTTGAATACTTCTCTCAATAATTTCAACCGCTAATAATTCTTTTATAAACTGTTTTTGCGGAACTTTATGGCAATTGGCAACAATTTGATCACTTTCAATATTTCGATAAATCCAGGAAGTTCCGTATGTGATAATTATATGTGTTGCTTCCTGAAGCTTTTTATAAGTCTCGGCAATGGCTTTATTTAATGTTTCCAGTAATTCTTCTCTGTCAGAATTACTTAAATCCGAATGGACTTCAAAACTATGCCAGCGTTCATTGTGAAAAAAAACATCTTTTTCCTCAAAAAAATGCTGCTCACAAACTCTTCGAAATAAATTCTCAATCGAAACCGGATTAAAAATTATCCCAAATGGATTTGTTATATTTTGAAACTTAAAATAATCGAATTTAGTAGCCATGTTTTCTGCAAAACAGGAACCAACAGAAAGTACTTTCGAATTATAATCGATTGGATTGTTACTTTTTGAGACTGGAATTTGGGTTCTGAATTGCATAATTTCTATTTTAAACAAATTTCGCTCATTTCTTATAAACAAAAAAATTAACTTTTAAATACAACAAAATCCGCTAAACGAAGCCTGTCTATTTTGTACTTTTGTATTCCTTTCCTATTTAATTATAACTCTTCTATGAAATTATTATACTCCTATATAATCAAACATAAAATGCTTTTGTTTTTCGCTTTGATTATGGCTACTATAAACATTTGTTTCAGTTTATCAGATTCTATTATTACCGGTAAATTAATGCAGGACTGTGGTGTTGGACTTCACAAATATGACGGAAACGCAAGTGGCTTTATTAAATCGTTATCGTTCTGGCTAGGGCTTTCACTTGGTGCTGCGATGATTTCGAGAATCACCAAAAACTTTCAGGATTATTTTACCAATGTTGTGATTCAGCGAACTGGTGCTCAAATGTACACCGATGGAATTAAAAAATCACTCGATTTGCCTTATGCGGAATTTGAAGACCAACGAAGCGGAGAAACTCTAAGTAAACTGACCAAAGTACGTACTGATTCTGAAAAATTGATTACACTTTCGATTTCATTAATCTTTCAGACTATCATTGGATTTATTTTCGTCATTATATATGTTGCCCGAATTGATTTTCGCATTTCACTTATCTTTTTAGTTACTGCACCAATTATTGCTTTGGTAAGTTCTTATCTGGGTAAAAAGATTAAAATAGTTTCTAAAAAAATTGTCAATCAGACCAATGCTTTGGCAGGCTCCACAACTGAAAGCTTGCGAAATATTGAACTTGTAAAAAGTCTTGGTTTGACGTATCAGGAAGAAAAGCGTCTGAACTTAAATACCTTTAAGATTCTGCATCTTGAATTAGAAAAAGTGCGTTACATTCGAAGTTTGAGTTTTATTCAGGGAACGACCGTTCACTTTTTAAGAACCTGTGTGGTTTTTACCTTGTACTATTTTCTATTTGGCGGAAAAATCATTGTAGGCGATTTATTAACCATGGTATTTTTTACCTTCTTTATTTTTGGTCCTTTACAGGAATTAGGAAATTTTATTATCGTAGTAAACGAGACGAAAGTTTCGATGGAAAATTTCAAAACTTTATTGAGTGCCCCAAAAGAATTTCGCCCTAAAAATCCAAAACATGTTGGTGCCATTCAGTCGTTATTATTTTCGAATGTTAGTTTCAAGCATAAAACAGCAAAATTTAAAGCAGTTGAGAATATTAATTTTGAAATCAAACAAGGTCAGACAGTCGCTTTTGTTGGTCCCTCAGGTTCAGGCAAAACTACTTTGGTTAAATTATTAGTCGGATTGTATATTCCTGAAGAAGGCCAGGTTTTATACAACGATATTGATTCTGCCGAAATTGACTTATTGGATCTAAGAAAACAATTAGGCTTTGTAACTCAGGATGCCCAATTATTCTCAGGAACAATCCGCGAAAATTTATTATTCGTGAAACCAAACGCAACCGATGAAGACTTATATGATGCACTAAAAAGAGCCAGTTGTGATAAACTTTTAAGACGTGCCGAAGACGGATTGAACACCACAATTGGAGAAGGCGGAATCAAAGTGTCTGGTGGAGAAAAACAACGTTTATCTATCGCCAGGGCTATATTAAGAAATCCGAATTTATTGATTTTTGATGAAGCAACATCTGCCTTGGATTCTATTACCGAAGAAGAAATAAATGCTACAATCAGAAATATTTCAGATCAAAACAGAATCACGGTTTTAATCGCACATCGTTTGTCAACCGTAATGCATGCTGACAGAATTTTTGTTCTGGAACAAGGAAAAATAATCGAACAAGGAAAACATGATGATTTAATTGCAGAAAAAGGATTGTATTACGCTATGTGGCGCCAGCAGATTGGGGAACGTAAATAATTTTCTTGCCGCTAAGTCTCTAAGATACTAAGGTTCTGTTTTTTAAAACAATCAATAAACGTACTATTTGTCATTTCGACTGAAAGGAGAAATCACACTAGCATATCGACAAAGATTGGCGACTTCCTTTGCGGATTTCCACGTGTGATTTCTCCTTTCAGTCGAAATGACAAAATACTATAAATACAAACCCCGACAGGTTTTAAAAACCTGTCGGGGTTAATTTTGAAATATTATAAAAAAACTTAGAACCTTAGTATCTTAGCAACTTAAAATTACTTCACGAAATCAACCGCTTTCGCCAAAGCCTCCGCAATTCCATCAACATTTTTACCTCCCGCAGTTGCGAAGAAAGGCTGGCCTCCTCCGCCTCCCTGAATATATTTTCCTAATTCACGAACAACTTGACCTGCATTTAGTTTTTTATCAGTAACTAATTCTTTAGAAATATAACACGTTAACATCGGTTTTCCTTCTTCGGCTGTAGCCAAAACTAAGAATAGATTTTTATAAGAATTACCTAATTCATATGCTAAATGTTTTGCACCTTCTGAATTTAAGTCCACTTGTTCTGCTAAAAAATTCACCCCATTTATTTCTTCTAATTTAGACGCTAATGCTGTTTTAAGTCCTTTTGCTTTTTCAGCTAATAGAATCTCCAATTGTTTTTTCAACTGCGCATTTTCATCTTGTAAAACCAAAATCGATTTTACCGGATCCTGAGCATTTTTAAGTGCTTCTTTAATTTGGTTTAAAGAAACAGCCTGAGACTCAAAATATTCTTTTGCGGCATCGCTTGTAATCGCTTCAATCCTTCTGATTCCAGATGCAACAGCACCTTCGGAAACGATTTTGAAATGCCAGATATCTGATGTATTCGCAACGTGTGTTCCTCCGCATAATTCAACAGAATCACCGAATTTAATCATACGTACCAAATCACCATATTTCTCTCCAAATAATGCGATTGCTCCTTCTTCAATAGCCTGATCTTTTGGAATGGCTCTTTTTTCGATTAAAGGAAGGCTTTCACGAATCCTTGCATTTACAAAGTTTTCTACTTCTGCTAATTCTTCATCTGTAACTTTAGAGAAGTGAGAAAAGTCAAAACGTAATGAAGCATTACGAACCATCGAGCCTTTTTGCTCGATATGTGTTCCTAAAATCTTACGCAATCCCTGGTGCAACAAGTGTGTCGCCGAGTGGTTTGACGAAGTTTTAGCTCTTTGGTTTGCATCAACAACCGCATTAAACGTTGCTGTAATATTATCAGGCAACGACTGTGTTAAATGTATCGTTTGGTTGTTTTCTTTTTTAGTATCAATGATATAAATAATATCTCCGTTTTGAGATTCCAAATATCCTTTATCACCCGTTTGTCCTCCGCTTTCTCCGTAAAAAGGAGTCGCGTTGAAAACTAACTGATAAATTTCACCATCTTTTACACTATCAACTCTACGGTATTTAGTGATTTTTACCTGATGTAATAATCGGTCATAACCAATAAATTCCTGAATATCATCTTCAACAATTACGTTCCAGTCTCCAGCCGTAACTTTTGATGCAGCACGTGATCTTTCTTTTTGTAATTGCAATTGTTCCTGAAATCCTTTTTCGTCCAGTTTCAATCCTTTTTCAGAAAGAATCAAAGCTGTTAAATCGATTGGAAATCCGTAAGTATCATACAATTCAAATGCTTTTTTACCATCGATTGTGTCTCCGCTATTGTTTAAAATTACGGCATCCAAAAGAATTAATCCCTGATCTAAAGTACGTAAAAAAGAGTTTTCTTCTTCACGAATCACATTTGAACAAAGTGCTTTTTGAGTTCTGATTTCCGGGAAAGAATCTCCCATTTGCTCGCTCAAAGTTTCAACCAATTTATATATAAACGGTTCTTTAGTTCCTAAGAATGTAAATCCGTAACGAATTGCACGACGTAAAATTCTACGAATTACATAACCAGCTCCGGTGTTAGATGGCAATTGTCCATCGGCAATAGCAAAAGCTACAGCACGAACGTGGTCTGCAATAACACGAATCGCAATATTTACTTTTTCTTCTGCTTCATTTGAAGCTTTAACAGTATAATTTGCTCCTGTAATCGTTTCGATTTCTCTAATTAAAGGCATGAAAACATCCGTATCATAGTTGGATGTTTTTCCTTGTAAAGCCATACACAAACGCTCAAATCCCATTCCGGTATCTACGTGTTGTGCCGGAAGTTTTTCAAGAGAACCATCAGCCTTACGATTGAATTCCATAAATACATTATTCCAGATTTCAACTACCTGCGGGTGATCGTTGTTTACAAGGCTTTTTCCAGAAACCAACGCTTTTTCTTCTGCAGAACGTAAATCAACATGAATTTCAGAACAAGGCCCGCATGGTCCCTGATCTCCCATTTCCCAGAAATTATCTTTTTTATTTCCTAAAATAATTCGGTCTTCATCAATTAATTCCTTCCAAAGATCCCAGGCTTCCTGATCAAACGGGACATTATCTTCTTTGCTTCCTTCAAAAACAGAAACGTACAGATTTTCTTTTGGTATTTTATAAACTTCTGTCAGCAATTCCCAAGCCCAGTTGATGGCTTCTTTTTTGAAATAATCTCCAAAAGACCAGTTTCCAAGCATTTCAAACATGGTGTGGTGATACGTATCAATACCAACCTCCTCTAGGTCATTATGTTTTCCTGAAACACGAAGACATTTTTGCGTATCGGCTATTCTTGGACTTTTTGGAGTTCCGTTTCCTAAGAAAAATTCTTTAAACTGGGCCATTCCCGAGTTGTTGAACATTAAGGTTGGATCGTCTTTAAGTACAATAGGAGCAGATGGGACAATAGTATGTCCTTTGCTCTCAAAAAAATCTAAAAATTGCTTACGTACGTCTTGTGATTTCATGTTATTTAATGAGATAATTTGAAAATGTGTCGATTAGATAATTCATCAATCTGAAAATATGATCGTTAGAAAAATTCAATTAAAAACTTAAAATTTAAGACAATAAATTTCGCATTTAACACATTATCTAATTATCAAATTGACACATTATCTAATTATTTTATTCTTGAAAAAAAGCTACGAACAACTGAAACATTTATTAAATTTGTTCGACTAACTCTTTTACGAGCTGCAAAAATAGGGTATTTTAAAATATGGCGAAAGTAAAATATTATTACGACTCAGAAAATCTGGCTTATACGAAAATAAAAACAAAAAAAAGAATCAAATTTGGTTACGGATTACTGTTTTTATTGGCTTCATCATTGTTTGGGTTTTTAATATTTGTGCTTTTAATTAATACACCCTATTTTGAAACACCAAAAGATCGTTTACAGGCACGCGAAATTGAGAATTTAAAATTGCAATATGCCATTTTAAATAAGAGGATGGATGAAATTGATGAAGTAACTGAGGCTCTGGAAGACCGGGACAATAATATTTACAGGGTTTATTTTAACAAAACCGAAATCCCGGATTCTATTAGAAAATCAGGATTTAAAGACATTAAAAGATATAAGGATTTAGAAGGATATAATAATTCGCAATTGGTATTAAATACCACTAAACGAATTGATCGACTTTCAAAAGAACTGGTTATCCAGTCAAAATCATTAGATGATATTTTGAAGCTGGCCAGCACAAAAAAGAATTTGTTAGCCGCAATTCCTGCCATTCAGCCAGTACAAAATGAAAATTTAAAACGTGTGGCATCGGGTTTTGGATACAGAATTGATCCTTTCACGAAAGTGCGAAAAATGCATAACGGAATGGATTTTACAGCCAATACAGGGGCACCAATTTATGCTACCGGAGATGGGGTTGTGTCAAGAGCTGACAATTCGGCATCAGGGTTTGGCAACCATGTAGTCATCAGGCACGGTTTTGGATATGAAAGTTTGTATGCGCATTTAAGCAAATACAATTGCAGACCCGGACAGCATGTAAAACGTGGCGACGTTATTGGATATGTAGGAAGTACCGGAAGATCAGAAGGCCCACATTGTCATTATGAGGTACATAAAGATGGTAGAGTTGTAAATCCGTTGAATTTTTATTACGGAAATATTTCGGCGGTAGAATATGTTGCGATTTCACATCTGGCAAATCAGGAAAACCAATCATTAGATTAATCCTGCAAAAAGTAGTAAGTTTGAATAAAATAGAAAAAACAGATCATGCATATTGAGCTTTCTAAAGACAAAAGATATTTCAGCATTGGCGAAGTAGCCAAAGCTTTTAATGTCAATGCCTCATTGATACGATTTTGGGACAGCGAATTTGATATCCTGAAACCAAAAAAGAATGCTAAAGGCAACAGAATGTTTACGCCTGAGGATATTACCAATTTACAATTAATTTACCATCTGGTCAAAGAGCGCGGTTTTACACTCGAAGGAGCAAAAACCCATCTAAAGGAAGGACAAAAGAAAACATTAGATAAATTCGAAATAATACGTAAATTAGAGACCATAAAAACACAATTAACAGATATAAAAAACGAATTATAACATTTTATTAAACTTTAAATTAAAACAAACATGAAAAGATTTTTGCCTTGGATTATTGGAGCTGTAATTATTTTTGCAATATATAGCTGGGCTTCCGGAATTTACAACAAAGCAGTTACACTTGATCAAGACGTAAAGGAAAGTTGGGGAAATGTTAACACTTCATACCAAAGAAGAAATGACCTTATCCCAAATATAGTGAGCACCGTAAAAGGATATGCAGAACATGAAAAAAGTACTTTAACAGCCGTTATTGAAGCTCGTGCTAAAGCTACCGGAATTACAATTGACCCAAGTAATGTTACTCCGGAACAATTAGCTGCATTCAACTCGGCTCAATCAGGAGTTTCTTCTTCTTTATCAAAATTACTGGTAAGTGTAGAGCAATATCCTAACCTGAAAGCTGATGCAAGCTTTATGAAATTACAAGATGAATTAGCAAGTACTGAAAATCAAATTTTAACAGCAAGAACTCGTTTTAATGAAGCTGTTAAACCTTATAACAACAACATCAATACTTTTCCAAGAAATATATTGGCAGGACTTTATGGCCTTAAAGAAAAACCATATTTCGAGGCTTCTACAGGTGCTGATAAACCCGTTGAAGTAAAATTCTAATTAAAAAGCTATAACTCTAAAACAATTCAAATGTCAAAAGTAGAAGATTTTTTAACCAAAGAAGAAGAGCAGGAAATCGTTGAAGCTATTCGCGTGGCTGAAAAAAACACTTCTGGAGAAATTAGAGTACATATAGAAAAAACAACTTCTAAAGTTCATTTTGACAGGGCTTTAGAAGTTTTTCATGAATTGCGAATGGATGAAACCCAACTTCAAAATGGTGTTTTGTTCTATTTTGCAGTTGATGATAAAAATTTTGTTGTTTGTGGAGACAAAGGCATAAATGATCTTGTAACTAATGATTTTTGGGATTGTACCAAAGATAAAATGACTGAACAATTTAAAGCCGGTAAATTTAAACAGGGTATTGTGGATGGTATTTTAAATGCCGGCGAGCAATTAAAAAAATATTTCCCATGGTCTGAAGGCGATACAAACGAATTATCTAACGAAATCTCAAAAGGATAAATAATGAAAATTTCCAAAAACAAAATATCAAATTCCAAAGGAGTTTTTCAATTTACCTTTTTACTAATTGCTTTTTTAATCTGTACTTCAGGATTTTCACAATTTACAATTCCTGAAAAACCAGGTTTTCAGACTTCTGTTTATGATTATGCTAACATTCTAAGTGCTTCCGAAAAAACACAATTAGAAGAAAAATTAGTTCGTTATTCTGATTCTACTTCTACACAAATTGTTGTTATTACCATTGAAAGCTTAAAAGGAGAAGACATTGGAATCCTTACTCCAAAATGGGCACATCAGTGGGGCATCGGACAAGCAAAAGAAGATAATGGTGTTTTAATTTTATTGGCCAAAACCGAAAGAAGAATCTGGATTTCACCCGGATATGGATTAGAAGACCGATTAACCGCCGGAATTGGTGGCGAAATCACCAGAAACATCATTATTCCCGAATTTAAAGCCGGAAGTTATTACAAAGGTCTTGATAAAGGTGCAGATGCTCTTTTTGATGTTTTTAAAGGAAAATATAAAGGAGAAAGAAAACAAAAAGCCAAAGGAAAAGATTTCCCAATACTTCCTTTTATTGTTATTGTCGTAATTGTATTAATTTTATTATCCCGAAATAAAAGAGGCGGTGGAGGAAATTCCGGTAACAATAGCGGCGGTGGCCCAAGCTTGCTTGATGTTATCATTCTGAGCAACCTTGGAAGAAGCGGCGGAGGAGGATTTGGAGGCTTCGGCGGAGGATCATCCGGTGGCGGTTTTGGCGGAGGCGGTGGCTTCGGAGGAGGATTTGGCGGAGGCGGATTCTCTGGTGGAGGTTCCGGCGGAAGCTGGTAAATTAATTTGTTTCAAGTTTTCTTAATTTTAGGTTTCAAGTTTAAAAAATCTTACTTTTACAAATCACAATTTTATATAGATGTTATCACATAAAGCAAAATACGCCCTTAAGGCTCTACTTTATTTAGCAGAACAAGACGAAAATCACATTTCTAAAACTATAGAGATTGCTGATGGTGCTAATATTCCTAAAAAGTTTTTAGAACAAATTTTATTAGACCTCAAACGTGGACGTTTTGTGAGCAGTAAACAGGGAAAATTTGGCGGTTATTACCTGATAAAATCCAAAAATGACATCACTTTGGCAGAAATTCATCGTTTATTTGATGGTGCAATTGCACTTTTGCCGTGTGCTTCATTAAATTTTTATGAGCGTTGTTTAGATTGTAAAACCGAGGAAGAATGCAGTCTGCGCCATGGTTTAATGATTATTCGGGATGAAACTTTAAAGGCAATGCAGAACATTACAATCGCCTCATTGATAAAAAAATAAAAAAATATTTTCAAAACCCTACCAAATTGATAGATTTTATATATATTTGCCAAAAATATTTAACAAATCATTTACAAATTTTTAACCGATGAAAGAAAAATTAAGTAAGTCTTATGTATCAAAAAGTCTTTTGGAAAAAAGTAATTATAAAAATTTCACAGCAGTGAAAAACAATTCTTCTATGATGTGTATGTGCTGGTAAAAAAAATTTAATTTAAATTCTACTAATTACATATACATAATATAAAAATGAAAAATCCAATCAAAAACATATTCACAATACTATCCGTTTTAGCCTTCTCAATATCCTTTGCACAAAATGTTGAAGGTACAATCACCGATTCGCAAAAAAATCCTTTAGGAGCAGCCAATATTGTCATAAAAGGTACTACTATAAGTACTACTACAGATGAAAGCGGAAAATTCAGCCTTGACACAAATGGTAAAAAACTTCCTTTAACCCTTTTAGTACAATACGTAGGTTATAAAACTACTGAAATAGAAGTTACCGTATTACCTGCACCACTTTTAGAAGTTGCCTTAAAAGAAGAAAACGAACTTATTGAAGTAGTAGTTTCCTCTCGACGTAGAATTGAAAAAGTACAGGATATTCCAATTGCAGTATCAGTTGTAACAGGAAAACAAGCTGAACAAGCCGGTGCTTTTAACGTAAATCGTATCAAAGAGTTGGTTCCATCCGTACAATTATATTCATCTAACCCAAGAAATACCGGAATTAATATTCGTGGTCTAGGATCTCCTTATGGCCTTACTAATGACGGTATTGATCCTGGTGTTGGGTTCTATGTAGATGGCGTTTATTATGCTCGTCCGGCAGCAACAACTTTAGATTTTATTGATGTGGAGCAAATTGAAGTATTACGCGGACCACAAGGATCATTGTTTGGTAAAAACACTACCTCTGGTGCTTTTAACATCACATCTCGTAAACCAAGTTTCACAACTGGTGCTGACTTTGAATTAAGCTACGGAAATTATGGTTACCTGCAAGCTAAAGCTTCTGTTACAGGCGCTTTAAGTAAAAAAATTGCCGGCAGAATATCTTTTTCAGGAACTCAACGTGACGGATTAATTGATAATATTGCAACAGGAAGAGCTACAAACACACTTAACAACCAAGGCTTTAGAGGACAATTACTTTATACACCTTCAGAAAACACCAACATTATATTAGCAGCGGATCTTACTACGCAGCGTCCGGATGGATATGCACAGGTAATTGCAGGTGTTGCTCCTACTAAAAGAGCTCCTTACCGTCAGTTTGATGCCATTATTGCTGATTTGAATTATCAGCTTCCAAGCCGAAATGCATTTGACCGCAAAATTGACCAGGATACCCCATGGCGTTCAGGACAAGATTTAGGAGGTGCTTCTCTTAATATTGATACAAAAATTGGCGGAGGAACACTTACCTCAACAACTGCCTGGAGATTCTGGACATGGGATCCGTCTAATGACAGAGATTTTACAGGATTACAAGTACTTGCTAAATCACAAAATCCTGCAAGACATACACAATTTACTCAAGAAGTTCGTTATGCAGGAAATATTTCATCAAAATTAAGTGGTGTGGCCGGTGTTTTCTTTATCGATCAGGAAGTAAAAATCAGAGGTACAGAAGAATCTGGTAATGCACAATGGAGATTTTCTCAAACCTCTGTAAGTTATAATAACAATGGTACTAATACTTCTGTACCGTTATCAAAATGGGCAACTCCAGGCCTTCTTGAAGGATATGGAATAAAAACAAATGCCGGAATCAAATCTACAAGTGCGGCAGTATTTGGACAATTAGACTGGGCAGTTACAGAACGTTTACATGTTTTACCAGGTTTAAGATTCAATTACGATAAAAAAGATGCTACTTATCTTCGTGAAACATACGGAGGTCTTCAAACTACTGACCCTGACTTATTAGCTATTAAGAGAGCTGTTTATACCAATCAGTCTTTTGCAGCAGACAAAGATAAAACAGACTTTTCAGGAAATATAACAGTATCTTATAAAGCAACTGATAAAATCAATGCTTATGTAACTTATGCAAAAAGCTATAAGCCGATTGGTGTAAATGTTGCAGGACTTCCAACTCCTCCGGCAGATAAAACACTGGCTGATCTTGCGGTAATTAAACCAGAAGATGTAAATCATTATGAAGTAGGCGTAAAAACTTCTCCATTTAGAAATGCTATATTAAACCTGACATTATTCAATACAGACATTAAAGACTTCCAAACAAACGTTCAGGCTGCTGAATTAGGTGTTAACCGTGGATATCTTGCGAATGCTGACAAAGTACGAGTAAGAGGAGCAGAATTAGATGCGAGTTTTGTAATCAACAGACACTTTAGCGTTTACGCAGCTGCAACTTATACTGAAGGTACGTATGTTAAATTTACAAATGCACCGCTACCATTAGAACTAACCGGTCTTGTCGTTGATGGAAAAGCTGTAAACTACAAAGATGTTTCGGGCTCTGATTTACCTGGTGTTTCAAAATGGGCAGGATCTTTGGGTGGCGAATATACTAAAGATGCAAGATTCTTTGGAAATGTAGGGAAATTTTTCATCGCACTTGATAGTTATGCCCGTTCAGAATTCTCTTCAAGCCCATCAGCTTCAAAATATTTAGTAGTTCCGGGTTATGCAATCTTTAACGGTCGTTTAGGTTTCCGTGTAGCAAATGGTTTGTCTGCACACATCTGGGGACGTAACCTTTTAAACAAAGATTATTACGAGCAATTATTGCCTGCAGGTGGAAATGCAGGACATTATGCCGGAGTTCTTGGCGATCAAAGAACTTACGGAGTTACACTAAAATATTCGCTATAATAAAAATAAGTACAGTTAGTTTGGTTAATCGAGCTACGTTTTTTCAAGAAACGTAGCTCGATTTTTTTATGACCTTATAAATTATAAATCACAAAATAGAATTTAAACCAAATTTAAAAAACGTAATCCTTCACTAAAAATCATCTTTCATTTGTATATATTCGCAGCCTGAATTTATAGGGCACGGATGAAATTTTTCAAATTCATACTTTTTTTTACATTTTTAAGTCAATTTTCTTTAGCACAAAGCAAAAAAAATATCGAAAACCAAACTCTCACATGGATTCGATATTACAATATTTTGCCATTAACCGAAAAATGGTCAATACACACTGAATTTGATAACCGCAGCTTTATTAATCCGGTTCATGAAAACGTATTTGTCTTCAGGACTCAGGGAAGATACCGCACCAATAAATTAGTAGATTTAGGTAGCGGATTTGCTTATTTTAATGTAAACACACAAACACCTGATACCGATCCTGAATTTTCTGTTCCTGAATATCGAGGCCAACAAGATATGACCCTTATCAATGATATTGCAAAAATTACTTTTCATAACCGCTTTCAGCTTGAAGAACGGTTTATACAAAAAGCGGATAAATCAGGATTATTGAATGATTTCTCTTTTTCCTTCCGATTCCGATATCGTCTGCAATCGACTTTTACACTTTGGGAAAAAGAAAAACAAAGCTTAAAAGGAACTATTTCTGATGAAATTTTATTGAATTACGGCAAAGACAATAAAAGAAATACTTTTGATCAAAACCGAATTTACGCTGCGTTACGTTACCATTTCAATCCCAATGTTGGTCTGGAATTAGGATATTTAAAAAACTTTCAGAGACGGGCAAGCGGTGTTGATTTTTATAATCGGGATATTATTCGTTTTACTGTTTATCACAGAATTAATCGTAAAATAAAATCGTAAGACTAAATTTCAATTATTCAAATTCCAAATTCCTTATTGAAATTAATTTAGATAAACAAAAAACCAACAAGACTGAACTTGTTGGTTTTTTTTTAGATATCATTTTTTAAACTAAAAACTTAGAAACTTAGTATCTCAGAGCCTTTAGATTTAGTCTTCTCTTTCTCTTCCTCCACGTTCTCCTCTTTCACCACCGTCACCACGCTCTCCTCCTCTTCGTTTCGAGCCTTTTTCAGTAGCAAAATTTCCAATTTTATAAGCTACCGAAAACATTACATAACGCTTTAAAACAGTACTTTCTTCGTCACGGATTGAGGTTGCAGAAATGCTTCTGGTCGCACTTTGATTTTGATTCAAAACATCATAAACTTTTATCTTAGCGTACAATTTTTTATCTAAAAAACCATACGACAAACTGGTATTCCACAAATAAAAATCTTTTTTAAAATCATCAGATATATTTGAATTGTAAGTATATCCAAAATCATTTCCAAAAATTAAATTTGTAGGCCAATACGTTGTTGTTTGCAAATTAGCTCTGTGTATTACAGTAGAATTCGCATCTCTTGAGGTATTTTCATATTTGGTTTGACTAAAAGTTAATCCATAAGAAGGAGAAATCGTCAGTATTTCGCCGTATTCATACGTAAAATAGGCTTTTGGTGAAATACTGGTCGATTTGGCATTATACATAATAGTATTCGTAAACCCTTTATCAAAAGAATATCTACCATTAAGCCCTAAACCATATCGTAATGTATGTGCATCTTTTTTTATAGATTGGCTCCAATTTCCATTCGCTGTAGCGCTATAGGTTCCCGAAATATTGATATAAGTTGTAAATCTTTTTCCTGTATCTTCATCAAAAACAGAAGTCGATACAACATCGTTACTAAAATAATCTCCTCTTAAGGATAAACTATAGCCGGAACGTGTGCGGAAATCAAAATTCTTAAAATCAAAATTTACGCTGTTTTTCTCAATCGGATTTAAATCTGGATTTCCGGTAACCGTATTTAATGAATTGTTCAAATCTGTAACAGGCATTAATTGAGTTGCTGATGGAAGTGCATTTGAATAATCATACTTGAAAGTAAAAAATTTAGATCTGCTGAATTTATATCGCAACTGAAGATTTCCAAAGGCAAGCGCATATCTTTTTTCTAAGTCGGTTGACTTGCCTTCATATAACGAATGATTATCAAAATCAATAATAGCAGTTCTCGTATTCAGGTTGAATGTAAATTTATTTTTTTTCAAAGTAAGCCCTACTTTTGGACTTACCGTATTTCGCTTCGAACTCATATAATTACTTACCGAATCGACCAAACTTCCATAAAATTCAGAACCCAATTTATTATCAAAAGTTTTCAAATCATTTGCTGTGTTTTGCCAGTCAAAATCGGTACCGAATCTTATTCGCAAAGAATCTGTAATAGGCTCTGTATATTCAAGATCCAGAGAATAGGAATCTGAGATATTTCGCCCTTTTGTTTTTTGTTCTCTCTTATCTATAAATTCACCCTCAACCTTATTCAAAACAGTTGTTGAGTTTACTATACCATCAGAATCCGTACCTGAATTATTATTGGTAAATACAAGACTGACGTTTCTTGCCTTTTTTTCGAAAGCCTTATTAAAATTAATTGTATTAGAAAAATTCGTTGACGTGCTTTCTCTATAGGGATGTGATTCACTTGTATTTAAAATCGCTCCGTTTACATCTTCTTTTCGAGTCTCACTGAAAGAATCTGAACCTGCATTAGAGCGTGTCTGACTTGCATTTGGCGTAATAACAAGACGTGTTGTTGGATTAATTTTATATTCTAACTCAAAATTTGCTTTATTAATCGTGCTCTCATTTCTGGTTTTCGAATCTGATTTTGTATAATTATTTCCGGTTGGTAAAATACTGGTTTCACGAACTGTACTCTCGTTATTATTAATTTTATTATCAAAATTATAACTTCCTGTAGCACTCAAATATTTATTCCAGTCATCAGAATAGT
This sequence comes from Flavobacterium pectinovorum, assembly GCF_022802975.1. Lineage (GTDB taxonomy): Bacteria > Bacteroidota > Bacteroidia > Flavobacteriales > Flavobacteriaceae > Flavobacterium > Flavobacterium pectinovorum_B. Next base: position 294,082 of record NZ_JAFEVZ010000001.1, on the reverse strand, counting down.
TTATCCCCAGTAAATTAGACTGTGTAATTCCTTTACCGGTATTACCTCCGCCCCCCTGACTGTTTCTTCCTCCTCCCATATTATCAAATACCTCATCCTGCGCAAAACCTGTTGAGTTAATATTGTTTGAAGATCCCAGGATACTAATTTTCTGTTTATTATTAAAAAAATTCATGATAAGACTGCTTTCATAGCGGTCATCAGAACCATATCCGGCAAGAATTTTACCAAAATAGCCTTTGTTTTTCTTTTCATCAATAGTCAGGTTGATACTCGAATAATCTGAAGTAGATTCTTGTTTGGATAATTCTTCTTTTTTGGTTTTAAAATCTGACACCTGAACTTTTTGGATAATTTCAGAAGGCAGATTTTTCAGTGCAATTGCACCGTCTCTGTCAAAAAAAGGTTTTCCGTTGACCAAAAGCTGATTTACTTCTCTACCGTTAACAGTAATTTTTCCGGCCTCATCGATATCAAAACCTGGCAATTGTTTCAATAAAGTTTCTACATTTGAATCCGGACGAACTTTATAAGAAGCGGCATTGTACTCTAAAGTATCCTGTTTCATTCGGATTGGCGGCGCCTCACTTTTTACCACAACTTCATTTAAAGCATTTACACTTTCGAGCAGGTATAATTTACCAAAATCTTTACTTTCCAAAAGACCATTTTGCTCTTCTGTGTAAGTTTGATATCCCAAATAATTTATTTTTAGGAAAACCGGTTTATCCAGCTTTTTAGTGTTTAATCTAAAGAATCCGTTTTTATCTGTTGTAGCGTAATCAATAACTGTAGAATCTTTAACAGTGGTAAAATAAACGGTAGCCAATTCGACCGGCAGCTGCGTATTTATATCAACTACAGTACCTTTAAGAACAATATCATTCTGAGCACTAGCCGAATAAGCAAAAATAAAAAGTAATAAAACGTAATATAATCTGGTCATAAAAATGTTGGTTAGAACGATAAGACTTCTAAAGAAGTAAATGGTTTAATTGTGAATTCTACATTTAACCAAATATGATGCCATTTCGTAAAACCAAATGTATTTTCAATTAAAAAAAGACATAAAAAAAAGTCCCAAAACGGGACTTTCAAATTTTTATTTTTCTCTGATGTAAATGTCTATTGGCACTCCTGCAAAGTCCCAATTTTCTCTAATCTTATTTTCCAAATAACGCTTGTAAGGTTCTTTTACATACTGTGGCATGTTGGCAAAAAACACAAACTGAGGCACATCTGTTGGCAACTGCATACAATATTTAATTTTTACATATTTTCCTTTTGTTGCCGGCGGCGGATACGCCTCAATCACTTTCAACATATATTCGTTGAATTTTGAAGTCGGAATCCTTTGTTTTCTGTTTTCAAAAACCTGAACTGTAGCTTCCAGTGCTTTCAACAAACGTTGTTTCGTTAAAGCTGAAACGAACAAAATTGGCACATCTGTAAAAGGCATTAATTCTTTTTTGATTTTTTCTTCGTAATCACGAGTCGACATGGTATCTTTTTCAACTAAATCCCATTTGTTTACCAGAATTACAACCCCTTTACGGTTTTTCTCAGCCAGCCAGAAAATACTCTGGTCCTGACCTTCAAATCCGCGGGTTGCATCGATAACCAAGATACAGATATCTGCATGCTCAATCGCTCTTACAGAACGCATTACAGAATAAAATTCTAAATCTTCCTTAACCTTAGCTTTACGACGGATTCCCGCAGTATCAACCAAATTAAATTCGAAACCAAAACGGTCAAACTTCGTATCAATAGCATCACGGGTCGTTCCTGCAATATCGGTTACGATATAACGATCCTGGCCAATTAAAGCGTTAATAAAACTGGATTTACCAGCATTCGGACGTCCTACAACGGCAAAACGAGGTAAATCTTCCTTGACCTCAACTTCTGGTTTTTCAGGAAATGCATCGATTAAAGCATCTAATAAATCTCCCGTTCCACTTCCTGAAATACTTGCAAATGTGTAATATTCTCCTAATCCAAGGTTATAAAACTCTACAGCGTCTTTCTCACGCATTGCGTTATCTACTTTGTTTACTGCCAATAAAACCGGTTTTGTCACTTTACGCAACAATTTTGCAACCGTTTCATCCATTGGTGTAATACCTTCTTCTACATCAACTACAAAAATAATAACATCGGCTTCGTCGATAGCAAGTTCTACCTGTTTACGGATTTCACCTTCAAATACGTCATCAGATCCGCGAACATATCCTCCGGTATCAATGACAGAAAACTCTTTTCCATTCCACTCGCTTTTACCATAGTTTCTATCACGGGTAACCCCAGATACCGAATCTACAATAGCTTCTCTTCTTTGTATCAGCCTATTAAAAAGGGTTGATTTCCCCACATTAGGTCTTCCTACTATCGCAACAATGTTATTCATTTTTTTGAATTTTAGATTTTAGATTCCAAATTTTAGATTTTAAAACCTAATCACTTGTAATCCAAAATGCTTTATTTTAATTTTTTGCAAAGGTAGTTAAAAAAAGTTGCTAAGCTACTAAGTTTCTGAGTACCTAAGATTTTATTGTTTTTTGTTTCAAGTTTTTTGTTTCAAGTTTTTTGTTTCAAGTTTCAGGTTTCAAGTTTCAGGTTTCAGGTTTTAGAACCCAGAAAGTATAATCAAAAAATTGAAAACTCTTTATTTTTTCAGGAGCTATTTCCTGCTATCCGTTTCAATCTTTTGTTTCGCTAAAGCTTCACAAAAGGATTTCCACTTCTATCAGGGCTAGGGCAATCGTTTTCAAAAGACCATTTCGCTTTTTATTACACAACCTTAAGCAACATAATCGTTCTAATTTCGCATTTCAACTTGAAACCTGAAACCTGAAACCTGAAACTTGAAACCTGAAACCTGAAACAATTAAAACCCTATTGATTATACCCAAATCGTTTCAGCATATTGGCGTTACTTCTCCAGTTTTTATTCACTTTCACGACTAGTTCAATATGAATTTGTTTTCCAAAGAATTTCTCTAAATCGGCACGGGCATCAGTGCCTACTTTTTTCAGTGCTGCACCTTTATGACCGATGATGATTCCTTTTTGAGTTTCACGCTCTACCATGATTATAGAACGGATTCTGATGATTTTTTCGTCTTCAAAAAACTCTTCGGTTACGATTTCAACCGCATACGGAATCTCTTTGCTGTAGTTCAACAAGATTTTCTCACGAATGGTTTCGTTTACAAAGAAACGTTCCGGTTTGTCTGTTAACTGATCTTTTGGATAATAAGCTGGTGATTCCGGCAATAATTCTATAATTCTTCCAAAAACTTCCGGAACATTAAAATTCTGTAAAGCCGAGATTGGAAAAATCTCCGCATTTGGCACTTTTTCTTTCCAAAAAGCCACTTGCGTTTCTAATTGCTCCTGGTTTGAATTGTCAATTTTATTCAACAATAATAAAACCGGAATTTTAGCGTAAATGATTTTATTAAAGAAAGCTTCATCTTTTAAGTCCTGCTCCCCTATTTCGACCATGTAAATCAAAATGTCAGCATCTTCAAAAGCCGATTTTACAAAGTTCATCATCGACTCCTGCATTTCGTAAGCCGGTTTGATGATTCCGGGTGTATCAGACAAGACCAACTGAAAGTCTTCTCCGTTTACGATTCCTAAAATTCTATGACGTGTAGTTTGTGCTTTTGAGGTAATAATGGATAATCTTTCTCCAACGAAGGCATTCATTAGTGTTGATTTTCCAACATTTGGATTCCCGATGATGTTTACAAAACCTGCTTTATGTGACATTTGTGTATTATTTTAGTCTGCAAAGGTAGTCATATCAACTCAATACAGAAAATAAAACATTTTTTTAAGTTTTCGTTGGATTTCTCAAAAATGGGCGTATCTTTGCACCCGAAACATCGCGGGATAGAGCAGTAGGCAGCTCGTCGGGCTCATAACCCGAAGGTCACAGGTTCGAGTCCTGTTCCCGCTACAAAGATAAAAGCTTCAGAGAAATCTGGAGCTTTTTTTGTTTATAACAACTCATATTGTTGTCATGTGCAGCGAAGTCAAAAGACTAATTTATTACTTCATAAACTTTCGTCTTTTCGGCATCATTTTAATGGTTCTTTTTCATGCATTATTCATGCACTATCTATGCTTTATCTATGGCTTTGCTATATGGTTGACTCGTCCTATGACTCGTCCTAAAATAACTATACAGATTCCTTGCAGGATAATTTATTCCGTTCCTTTTTCAGCCTAATCCGTTTTGCTGATTCTCTCACTAAAATCAGATATACAGAATTGAATCTGTACATTTTTTAATAATTAATAAAAAAGAACTACATTTGTAACAGAATTTAAAACTCTACAAACAATAAAAGTTACATCACCTTTTCAAAAAAAATGTATTTATGGAGACAACCACTGGATTAATAATTAAAGGATTACGGGATAAATATGGATATACACAAGATAAGGTAGCTGAATTTCTTGGCATAAAAAGAGAAATGATCAGTTTTTATGAAAATAATGAGAGAGAAGTACCTTTAGAAATATTAGAAAAATTATCCGATTTATTTGGAATTGATCTTGATGTCTTTTTTGTAGACAATGTTGATGAAGCACTAGCGGAAGTGGTTTTTGCATTTAGAAAAAATGATTTGGATAATAATGACATGGATGCAATGGCTGATTTTGGAAAAATTGTAAAAAACTATTTAAAGATTAAAAATTTGCATGATAACGGTTAATGATAAAATACTTGAAGTAAGAGCTAATAAATTTAGACGTCATTGCGGCATTGGAAATGAAAATACTATAGATTTCGAAAAACTGCTTCGATCTCTGGATGTATTAACTTATTTTCGACCACTTGATGGTGAATTTTCAGGCATGGCATTGAAAACAAAAAACAGCAATTTCATGTTGATAAACACCAATAATTCAATTGGCAGGCAACACTTTACAATTGGTCATGAATTATACCATCTTTTTATTCAGGAAGGTTTTAGTTTTCAAATGTGTAATGCAGGAAAGTTTGACAAGAAAAATCGCGAGGAATATAATGCTGATATATTCAGTTCTTACTTATTAATGCCAGAAGCAGGAATTATGAAACAGATTCCGGAAGAAGAATTAGCTTGGGGAAAAGAGATTTCATTGGCTACAATTATCAAATTAGAACAGTATTTCGGGGTATCCAGATCCGCTATGCTAATTCGTCTGGATAAGATAGGTTTGTTGCGTGGAGACTATAGTCAATTTAAAGTAAACATCAAGAAAAGCGCAATTGAACATGGCTATTCACCTGCATTATATGAATCTCCAGAAAAGAAAAATCCATATGTTATAGGAAACTATGGTAGTAGGGCAAAAGAATTGTTTGATCGGGATAAAATTTCAGAAAGTCACTATCATTCCCTAATGTTTGATATCGGAATCGATGTTGACGCTCCTAATATAGATGATGATGACCAGGATATCTAGTAAAACAAAAATATTATTGGATTGCGATGTTATCATCCATTTCGTAAAGGCAGGTCAACAGTTGCTGCTTGCTAAAATATTTCCAGAGCAATTTGTTATACTGGATAAAGTTAAAGCGGAATTGGATAAACACAAGAGCAGTAAAACATCAATCGATAATTTTATCACATGGTCAAAAATTCCAATTATTCCGATGCCTCGAAATGTTGAAATTATTAAAGAATATAGTTTTCTAAAAAAGAGTTTAGGCGATGGAGAAGCTGCATGTTTAGCAGTAGCTAAGCATACAAACGATTTTATCGCCAGCAGTAATCTGAAAGACATAAAAAACTATTGTGATTTACATGGAATTGTTTATTTAACAACAATGGATATCTTACTGCATGCCTTCACTTCTAATATTATGAGCGAACAACAATGTAATGAATTTATAAAGGAGGTAAAAGACAAAAAAAGTAAACTTATACATGATATAGACAGTATCACTGATTATCTCAGCTATAAAAATAAAAAGTAAAAAATCTTTTTCAGCCTAATCCGTTTTGCTGATTCTCTCAACACCTCTCTTTTTAATTAATTCACCGGCATCCAGCATTTTTATTAAATGAATGTAAGGTGTCACGAGGTCGGTTTCAGGATCGTTATTATAAGAAGAGAGCGAATACTCTATAATTTCACATAAGAAAAACTCAAACTGCTGTAGTGTTCTCTCTTCAAATGCATTTTGAAGTACCAAAAAAGGATTGTCGAATTCTTCCTTTGTCAGCGAAGAAAGATGAAATACGTCTTCTGATCGGGCTGACTGTTTTACTTTCCATTTTTTACTTTTTCCCTTTAAGGAATAGCAGACTTTGAGAAAAGAGCTGATGCCAGTATAAAAGACAAAAACATTGCTGGGATCCTCCTGCTTATAGACTTTGCTTTTATAACAGTGAAGCACCACTTCAGTTAAATACTGTTTATAATAATCGAGATGTGCAAAGTCAAAAAGAGCATCAAATGCCTCAAATGGATTTCCTGCCACAAACCCCGCCCAAAACCTTGTTTCAAAAGATATTTTATTCTTTTTCATAGTGGAAGATTTAAAATTGAAAAGCGAAGTTCTACTCTTATAAAAGGATAAACTATTCTAAAAGCAGATATACTATCTTACAAAAAGGATATTTTACAGATATTTTTTTATCTTTGAAATTCACACTTTTTAATGCAGATGGCTTTATCTTTGAGCCTTTAGAAAACTAACATTCATTATGGAACAGAAAATTCATCAGGGAAGAAACGTAAAACGTTTTAGAGAAATGCTTGGCATCAAACAGGAAGCACTGGCTTATGATCTGGGTGAAGACTGGAACCAGAAGAAAATTTCTATGCTGGAGCAGAAAGATGTTATTGAGGCTAGTTTGCTAAAACAGATTTCTAATTCTTTGAAAATTCCTGTTGAAGCATTTCAGAATTTTGATGAGGAGCAGGCTATAAATATTATTTCGAATACTTTTCATGAAGGAGCAATAGCTGTTGGTAACAATTCTGGACATGTCAGTTCTATTGTTAATCCAATTGATAAAATTGTACAGCTTCATGAAGAAAAAATTGCGTTGTATGAAAGGATGCTGAAAGAGAAGGATGAAATGATGGTTAGGCTTGAGAAATTGGTTAGTAAATAATCTCTTGTTTTAAAAGTATAATTTACTGACGTTGCTCATGCCTGAGAACTGCTTGGGCTCTACTTACAACAGTTAGGCATTTTATAAGTACACTAAAATAAATTTGATGTAATCAAAAAACCTCACAAATTGCGAGGTTTTACTTTTATATACTTTATAGAGTCTCTTTGTCGGCACGGAAAAAATTTCCGCGCTATCGTTGAGCATATCCGAGCAATCGGGTATTGTCAGACATAGTGGCAAGCTTTCAGACGACGACTATGGTATCAACAAAAATCAATATTTACGGATAACCGTAAAGTTTCGTATTTATAAAATACTAATTTCACTTATCTAATGAACAATAACTAATAAAGAGAAAATGAAAAAAATTGATTTGCATATTCACACTGTAGCTTCCATAAGCGATTATCCGTTTTTCTTTAGTTTAAATTCACTTAAAGAATATGTTGAGAAATTGGAAATTGATTGTATAGCAATTACTAACCATAATCTTTTTGATAAAACACAATTTGAAGAGATTTCCAAAGAAGTGTCTGCAAAAGTTTTTCCCGGAATCGAAATAGATTTGGAGTCTGGTCATATTCTCCTAATTTCTGAAAATGAAGAACTCGATGATTTCAATTCTAAATGTAAAAAAGTCACTGATTTAATCAAAACGAAAAATGATAGTATTACATATGAACAATTGATAGAAATTTTTCCTCTATTAAGTAAATATCTTTTAATTCCTCATTATGATAAGAAACCAAACATTAAAGAAGAAACATTAAAAAAACTAGGTGAAAATATTTTTGCAGGTGAAGTTACAAGTTTAAGAAAGTTCAAAGCATGTATTGCTGAAGTAGACAAACTAACTCCTGTAATTTTTAGTGATTGCCGTTTCGTTGAAGATATGTCAATTTATCCCACTAGACAAACCTATGTAGATGCAGAAGAATCAACGCTAAGGGCTATTAAAGGATGTTTATTCGACAAGTCAAAAGTATTTTTATCTAAAGAAGAAGGTAATAATTCATTTCAGGCAACTGATGATGGAGTTATTTTATCCACAGGTTTAAATGTCATAATTGGTGAACGCTCAACTGGCAAAACTTACACTTTAAATAAAATAAGTCACAGTTTCGATAATATCAAATATTTAAAACAATTCTCATTACTTCAAAACGATGAAGAAAAATTTAAAGAACTTGTAACAACAAGACACAGCCTTGTTTCCGAAAATTATCTAAAAGAGTTTAAAGATGTTGTATATGATATTAATGAAGTTGACATAAAAAGCAATAATATTAGCATTGAAAAATATGTAGATTCGCTCAAAAAATATGCATCAGAGAATGATAAATTAGATGCTTTTTCAAAATGTAAATTATATAACGAATCAAATTTAGAAATTGATGATTTAGAGAATTTAAAGAAGTTAATTAAGGCTGCTGAATTATTACTTGAAAATAAAGAATATAAAAATATTGTTAGCAAACATATTTCGGATGAAACATTAAAATCATTAATTCTTGAGTTAATTGAAAATCATAATGAAATCTATTTAAAAAACTTAAAGAAAAATTGGACTAATGATTTAGTTGAGCGTATTAAAGGTGATTTAAGGATTAGATCATCTACAACTGCAATAGAAGACGTAGATTTCACTAAGATTCAAATGGATAAAGTTAGAGCTTCAAAGTTTAAAACCTTGGTAAAAGCGTTGCAGAATGAAAAAGAAATTGACAGCAAAGAAATAAGAGGTTTTAGAGTGGTTGCTAGAACGAGAAAATATACCGGCGCTGGTCAAATGAAGACTAAAAGTAAAAGACAATTATCTTTTAGCGACGCATTTAATAATTATAACGAACCCTATAAATTTCTAATTGCGTTGAAAACCGTAGGACTTGAAGAAACTGAATACTATAAATATTTTGTTGATATTGAATATAAAACTTTGAACAAATATGGTTTTGAGGTGTCTGGAGGAGAGCGTTCTGAATTTAATCTTTTGCATGAAATAAGTGATGCTTTAAAACATGACATATTATTGATAGACGAGCCCGAATCATCATTTGACAATATATTTCTAAAAAATGAAGTAAATGAACTTATCAAAGAAATATCACGCGAAATACCTGTAATTGTTGTAACTCACAATAGTACAATTGGAGCATCTATCAAACCCGATTATTTATTATATACGCAGAAAATAATTAAGGATGGAAATGTAGAATATAAAATTTACTTTGGCCATCCATTGAGTAAGACATTAAAAAATATTGATGGAGAGCAAATTCAAAATTTGGATATTTTATTTAATTGCTTAGAAGCTGGGCAGGAAACTTATTACGAACGAAAAACTAGATCATATGAAATACTTAAAGATTGAAGATAACAAAGGTTATTTTATAAAAGATAAAAATCAAAATGAAGATTGGACAGAAATCGATCAAATCGAAAAAGATGATTTATTAAAACTTCTAGATTATGCTACTAATGAGGAATTTGAATTAGACATTTACAATGAGGGTTTGCTAGGCAATAAAGCGCACCAAATTATTTACAAGCATCTATCTGAAAAATTCACGAGTTTTTTACTCAATAAAGAAAGGTTTACCGATGAAGTTGAAACAGTGTATCGAGAAGCTATCGAGAAGTATCAATAACAAAGCCAGCCAATGACCGCCGTTTCGAGACATTACCGGTTTCTTGGTAGCCGGAAGTTGTAGTCATGAAAACATTATCTTTGGCAGAGAGAGCTCTGTCCGCTTTGACCAGCAACGTCGCGAAGCGACCTAACGTTCTTTTTAAAACTAAAATTTAGACAAAATATTTTCCGAATCACAAAAAAGCCTGAGAATATAGATTTTCAGGCTTTTCAATTTTTTCTAATAACCTTGATAGAAAATGAAACACTTGATTTATATTTTTAAGATGAGAATGCAAAAATTTCATAGTAATCTGCAATAAGGTAGTTAGATAATTAAATGCTTCTCGCTACAACGACAAAACTTTAGAGAAATCCGAAGTTTTTTTTATGTTTAGTTTATTTCTCCCGACAAATAACATGTTTCTAATTTTATACTATCAACATGGAATTGAGTAAGTCTTAAAAATAATTATCGTTAAAATTTTTCTTATTTAGAATATTTATAAATAAAGTAATACATTTGTCATTATCAGTATTATCATCATAATATAAAAATAATGTTAGTAAGGGCAAGAATCGAAAATTATAATGAGTGGCTTTTTCTGGAAGAAATTCCGGAGAAATATGTGGCGGGACATCGTTTATCTGAACGCCAGATACGTATTAAACATACTCCAATTGACATGAAAAATTATCAGTTGTCTACAAACGGTATGTTTTTATTGCATTCTGAAATGAGTTTTAGCGAAATCGTAAAAATAGAATCCGAAGTTGATGGGGATGCGATTGCCTGCCAGTTTATTTTTAGCAAAGAGAAAAATGGCACTGCAGTCAAAGCAAGTAGCTATGCGCACAGCCATCATAATATTCGTTACATTCCTTCCGGCAAAGAGTCGCATGAAATCAAACCTGAATTAGAATACATTTATTTTCTGGTAGTACTATCTAAGGATTATTATTTCAATTTAGTAGATGCTGCTTCTCCTTTACATGAGGATTTTATCCGGGAGATGGAAAAAGGGGTTAGTACTTCTTTTATGGAAGGCGATTTATACGTTACACCAGAAATGCGTCATTCCATCAACAGCATTAAGGAATGCAAACAGGAAGGCCCTCTAAAAAGAATGTTTATCGATACCCGAATTATGGAGCTGATTATGTATCAATTGGAGCAATTTGGTCAGTATCTTCAGAATGACAAAGAAGAACTACATGAAGAAGATGTCGAAAAACTGGAAGTCGTACGTGAATTGCTAGAAAGAGAATATGTGAATCCGCCAACGCAAAAAGAGTTAGCCAGAACAGCACTGATCAATGAATCTAAAATGCGAACCGGTTTTAAGAAATACTTTGGCACAACCATTTATGATTTCGTCACTAGGCTGCGAATGGTAGAAGCCCGACGATTAATTACCGAAGAAAAGAAAAATAACATGTACGAAGTAGGAACAATGGTTGGCTTTAAACATCAGGCCAGTTTTACCAATGCTTTTAAACGCTATTATGGATTGCCTCCAAGCGAGGTTAAAGTCTAACCTTTTTTAAACCTGATTATGTGTTACTGCTTTTTTCCAACTTTCTAATTCTGTTTTACCCGGTTTTCGTTCTCCAAAAAACTGCACCACCATATTACCATTTGCACCGTATAATTCCAGAGAATTTACATCTCCGTCTGCAGTAGGTTTCACAACATGCCATACACTATGTACGGCATCTTCATTCAGTTTCGTTTCTCCGCCGGACAATTCTGAAAAAGTCAACCATTCGCCATTACTAGTCACATTGGCTAATTGGCCTGTATTAATTTGTACACAGCCTTCATTAGCCGTAAACATCATAATAGGAATTTTAGCATTCGAACATTGTAAAATAGTCCGACGAAAAGACTCCAAACTTACTTGTCTTGCCCTATTTTGTGGCGCAAGTCGTAATGCCTGCATACGTGTTAATCCAAATCGTTTTACTAATCCAAAGAAGTCATGCGTATCCTGCATATTATTCCATGCCTGATGAAAATCACTGATATCAATTTCGGCATCCCTCCTTTCCTGCATCTGCTTTCGGATTGTTTTTTCTATTACCGGAACAGACTGGTCTTTTTGTTTAAACTCATTGACCAAATCAAGGTAGACTTGTCTGTAGCTTCCGCCTGTCAGGTAAATTTGATGTACGGCATTTCCATTGGTATCAAAAAACTGCAGGCTTTCTTTTCCTTTTTCTTCTACGGCCAAAGCAAATTTCCATCTTCCTGCAAAAATTCGAAGATCAATATCTTCTCCTAAAAAAAGCGTTGTATATTCTTCTTTTGAGAAGTTTCTGTAAACGCCAATTCGTTCTGTTTTGCAGTGTTCATTATACGTCACGCCTTTTACCAACCCTAAATCTTCTATTCGTGCTAATATAGTTTCCATCTCAGGACGCAACAAAATTACGTTTTCACCTAGCCCTAAAAATAACAATTCTGCTTCAGTCACTCCTAAAGTTTCTGCTATTTGTCCTAACGATTTGGCAGGATATTCATCACGGTACGAAACAAATCGTTCTTTAAGAGAACGTGTGTTATAATTCGCTGCCAAATTAGAGTTGAATACTGCTGCGTCAAACTTTAAGCCGTTTGGTACTACTTGCGTGATTAAAGTACGTGGATCCGTTTGTACTTGTGTATGAACGCCAAATGCAGTAAAGATATTCCGGCTGGTAAATACTTCTTCCGGAGCGCCATCCCACCACTTTCTGCCTCCTTTGAGCATAATTACACGATCAGCGTATTGTGCTGCCAGATTAATTTCGTGTAACACACACACTACCATAAAACCTTTTTTAGCCAATGCATTTGCTATTGCCAGAGTTTGGTGCTGGTATAACATATCCATATTCGAAACAGGTTCGTCTAATAATAATAGGGCATCCTTGTTATCCCACACCTGAGACAGCACTCTTGCCAGATGAACTCGTTGCTGTTCTCCTCCAGACAGCGTTAGCATGGATCGATCTGCCAGATGACTTATCCCGCAAATTTCCATAGTTTCTTTCAGCGCAAACTGATTGGCGAAATTAGTATTAGCTGTTTCTTTTCCATAACGCCCCATCAATACAATTTCCTCAACAGTAAATGCCAGACTTACTGTATTTTGCTGGTACAAAGTAGCTCGTTTACCCGCTAGTTCTTTTGCCGAATAATCGTTTAAATCCTTAGCATCAAAAACTACCCGTCCTTCTGAAGGCTGTTTTTCTCTACAAAGTATCTTCATCAGTGTAGATTTTCCGGCACCATTAGCACCTAATATAGCCACCATTTCTCCTTTTCGAATACTAAACGTAATGTCTTTTAGTAAATGTCTGTTATTGATTTTATAGCTAATAGATTCTACTCGTAACATAAATTTTATTTATTGTAATTATTGCAATATTTTCTTTTTGTCTTTGTACAATATGTACAGGAATACAGGCGCTCCCAAAAGTGCAGTAATTACGCCAATTGGCAATTCAACCGGAGCTACCACTACTCTTGCCAGCATATCTGACACGGTAAGTACCAATGCACCCAAAAGTGCAGACGCAGGCAATACCAATCGATGGTCTGCTCCTGCTATTAACCGAATAATATGCGGTACCAACAACCCTACAAAACCAATAATTCCTGTAACTGATACACAGGCTCCAACGGCTAACGTAGAAAGTATAACCACTCTGTTTTTAATTTTTCCGGGGTTCATGCCAATTTGCTCTGTCTGATGTTCACCAATCGCAAATAAATTCAGTCCTTTGCCATAAACAGGTAATACAAATACCGGAATTAAAATAAATGGAGTAATACCCATAATCATATCCCAATTGGCTCCGCCCAAACTTCCGAGCATCCAAAACGTAATAGTTCGAAGCTGCTGTTCATCTGCTGTATAAGTCAGTAATCCTGTCAATGCACCTGCCAGCGCATTTATTGCAATACCTGCCAGAAGCATTGTAGCCACGTTGGGTTTTCCTTCTGTTTTAGAAAATTGATATACCAGCATTGCAGCTAATCCTGCCCCCGCAAAAGCACCAAATGCAAGCAGGTAGAAGCCTAATAGTTCACTTAAAGAAACAAACAAAAGAGACTCCATTCCAATGATTAAAACTGCGAATAAGGAAGCTCCTGCTGAAATTCCGATTAAACCCGGTTCGGCTAATGGATTTCGAAAAATACCTTGTACCGCCGCACCCGATATTCCTAAAGCTGCACCCACCAATACTCCCAATACTATTCTGGGGAGACGTACATGCAGAAGCACATTTTCTGCCAGATCATCTTTAACTTTAAAGTCAATAATCCCTATTTTATTTGCCAGTATTGTGAGAACATCCAAAACAGAAATTTTCATTGCTCCTAAGCCTAATGAAAATACCACAACAATAAAAAGTCCCAGAGTTAAGCCTGTATAGAGTGTTTTTTTATTTGTCATTATTTAACTTTTATAAATTCTTTGTGCAGTGCCAATATTGCCTGATCTAACCTTGTTGAAAAATTGATCATTAAAGGTCCATCCATAGCTGCTATTCTTTTGTTTTTTCCGGCATTGGTGTACGCCACTCCCGGCATTTTAAGCAATCCACTGCTTCCGCCAAGACTTTCCATTCCAAAATCGAATAGAAACAATACATCAGGATTCGCATTTACGAGTGCTTCTGTACTATACGTTTTGTATCGGTTAAACTCCTGTATCGCATTGCGTCCTCCTGCAAGTGCAATCATCGCATCCATGTTGCTTCCTTTTCCGGCTACAGTCATTGTGCCTGTTCCCCTTGCATATATAAAGAGTACTTTAGGTTTCTTTTTATTGAGTTTTACTGTTTGTAATGCTTTATTGATTCGTTGTCCGGTTTCCAGAGCCAGTTTATTTCCCTTTTCTTTTACTCCAAGAGCGACACCCAATTCCCTAATAAACTGTAGGGCTCCTTTTACAGAGTATTCCTGTTTGATTGCAACAAATTTGATTCCTGCTCCTTTTAACGACTGAATAACTCCATAAGGAACATCTCCATGCGGAGCAATAATTAAATCAGGACGAAAAGCCATTAATCCTTCAGCAGATACGGAACGGTTCTTACTTACTTTAGGAAGTTTTTTTATGTTCTCAGAATGTTCGCTGGTAACATCCACAGCAACAATTTGTTTTTCAAAGCCCAGATCAGCAACCGTCTCGGTGATCGCACCTCCTAATGTAATGATACGTTTAGGCTGGCTGTAAACAAGTAATGAGCAAAAAAGAAATAGGCTTACAAATAATTGATTTTTGCAAATTTTAATCTTCATTCTATACGTTTTTTAACTGATTATTTAGCAAATCATTGATTCATTTCAGTGCAAAAGAACTATTTAATTAATCTAAATACAAATAAAAACATTTGTTAAAAAACGAATAGAACAAATTCATAATCCGCTAATTAGGACGAATAAAAACAACACAATAAACTGATTTACAATCAAAAAATCCCTTATTTATAAAATATTAATTCACTAAAATTTTCTGCTTTTGGTTAAATAAAAAACGGATTGAACAAAAATTAAAACAGATTGAACAAAAGAAAAAACGGATAGAACAAGACTCTTACCGACTCTTATGCCTAATATTGCAAAACAATTCTTGTTTAGAATCAATACAAATAACAAAATACTTAAAATTGAAAATTACACCCAAAAAGCATATTTATCTTTTACAACTATTATTACTATTTCCTATTATAACACAAGCCCAAATTGAAATGAGAGGTAGTCTTTCAGGAAAAATACTGGATAAAAACGGTTCGCCTGTTATTGGTGCCAACCTTGTTTTGCAACCTGATATGCATCAGGCAAGTACTGACAAAAAAGGAGACTTTTTGTTCAGGGATATTATTGCAGGAGAGTACACTATTGCTGTTTCTAACATTGGATTCAAAACATACCAAAATACTATTCTGATTGAAGCAGCTAAAAACAACACAATCAAAATTACTTTAGAAGAAGAAGAAAATGCATTGCAGCAAGTAATTGTTTATGGTAAGGAAACTAAAGTAGATAATTTACTTGATATTCAGCGTAGTGCCATGCCTGTTACTGTTATCACTAAAGAGACTATTGCCCAGATGGGAAGTCGTAGGCTGGATGAAATTCTAAAAGAACAGACAGGTATTGCTGTCGTTAATGAGATTGGCGGTGGTGCAAGAGCAGTAGGCGTTCAGATGCAGGGTTTTGGCAGCGATTATGTTATGATTCTTATCGACGGGCAGCCTATGGTGGGACGAAACAGCGGCAATTTTGATCTTTCCAGAATTAGTGTTAGTAATATCGAACGAATCGAAATCATCAAAGGAGCATCTTCCTGTCTTTTTGGAAGCGAAGCATTAGGAGGAGCAATTAATATTGTGACTCGCCACGGCGCATTTCAACCACAGGCTTTAGCATCCTTTCGTTATGGTTCACTAAATATCGCTGATGCAACATTAGAAGGGGAAACTCCTTTTCATCATCAACGCGGCTCTGCAAATATTTCTGCTAATTACTATCGAACGGATGGTTTCAATACTGATCCAAATTTCTTATCCGGAGGTACTACTGCCCCACCCTATGACGATTATACTTTACAAGGCCGGGTGCGATATCGCCTTACTGAAAACGGAACTTTAGGAGCTTCCGGCCGGTATGCACTTCGAAAATCTTTTATGAAGCAAATTTTTGGAAGTAACGAAAATCAAAACTCTGCAGGAGACAGTCAGGATATCACTGACATTAATCTTTCCGTTACCTATGATCATAATTTTAATAATGGTCTTAGAAGTATGAGCCGTTATTATTTGACCCGATACGTATCAGATATGAGTGTACTTTGGGAAGAAAGTGGTTCACAAGCCAGTGCCGAAAAATTTGCCCAGACTTTGCATCGGTTTGAACAGCAGTTTTCTTATTCTGCTACAGCTAATTTGAAATTTACCGGAGGATTAGGCGGCAATGTAGAACAAATGGACAATCGGGATTTTAACGTCCCGGGCGGACTGTGGAGTAGTTTTGGCTATTTGCAGGGCGACTGGAAAATAACCGATAAGTTTGAGGCTGTTGGCGGGGTTCGCTATGACCACAATAGCAATTACGGTGGAAAGTTCAATCCGAGCCTGGGATTGCAATATCATGTTATTCCAAAATTAACCCTAAAATTAGCCTTAGGAAGTGGTTTTAAAACTCCTGATTATCGTCAGCGCTATCAGGTATTTATGAATCCTGTTGCTAATTATCTCGTTATTGGTACAGAAGTTTTGCGAGGAACTCTGGAAGAAATGAAAAATAACGGTCAGATTAGTGAAGTAAGAGATTATTTAGTCAATCAGCTTGACAAAAACCTGCAGGCAGAGAAATCCCTTTCATTCAATGGTGGTTTTACTTACACCCCAAATAAGAATATCAAGCTTGATGTTAATGCATTTTATCATACTATTTCGAATCAAATTAACAGCATTCGCGTAGCTACAGGAACCAATATCAGAGATATTTATACTTACCAAAATTTACCAAAATCATTCAATACCGGAATAGAAATGTCTGCATCTGTAAAACCACTTTCGGGATTGGATCTTAGTGCGGGTTACCAGTATCTCGTAGCCAAGGACAGAGGTGTGATGGACAGCATCAGTAAAGGCACCGGAGCTTATGCCTCTATTCGTGACAATGCCACAGGTTTATTTAGAAAATCAAAATTATCCGATTATTTCGGCATAGAAAATCGTTCTCGCCATATGGCCAATCTTCGCTTAGCCTACAATTATTCACCTTGGGACCTTACCGCAAATGTTAGAGTGAATTACCGTGGAAAATATGGTTTTGTTGATAACAATAATAACCGTTTTCTGGATCAGTATGACATTTTTGTAGACGGACATTTTTTAGTCAATGCGGGAATCGAAAAAAAACTGATGAAACAGCGCTTAAGTATTCAGCTTACGGCGGATAACATTATGGACTATACAGACAGGCTCATGCCGGGACAACCGGGACGAGTTGTTTTACTGGGACTTAAATACCGATTTTATAAAGAGTAAATAGTGAGTGGTGAATAGTAAAAAGTGAATAGTTATAAATAATTGAATAACCGAATCAACAAATAACCGAATAATCAAATTAATAATCAGGTGGGAACACCATAAAACAGAGGAAAAATGAAATGAGAAAAATGAAAACAATTCTAAGTAAGTACAACTTATTGTTGGTACTACTGGTTTCGTTAGTTATTACTTCTTGTAGTAACAACGAAGATGGCGATACTTCGGCAGGGCTTGAAGATGGAAAAAGTACCGTAATCAGGGATTTGGCAGGAGATACTAACGGTTCGATGGGCGAAGGAGTAGATGGAAAAACAAAAAAAGGTTTTGATACTTTTCTTTTTCGCTTTAGCGATAAAAAGCAAATATGGATTCGCAATGCAGCCGATTCTACCCAATATTTAAAAACTAAAGACTGGGATATTGCTTTTACAGGACCGTATAACAGTGAGGTATATGTTAATAAAGGAAGTTATCAATACAATCCGGGATATGGCGGTTCTGCTACCAGTGCTGTAGTAAAAATAGACAATCCGTATGCAGAGGTTACCGAGGCACCATCTGACCAAGAATTTTCAGCCAGCGAAATCAATAAAATTGGTTGGGCATTTAGTGATGCTGCTAACGGATGGTTTTTCTACAGTCTTGATACCCATCTTATGATTCCTATTAAAAACAGAACTTATGTAATACACCTTCCTGACGGAAAATATGCAAAGTTGGAATTGATTAATGCCTATCAGGGAAATCCACCCACGGTTACTAATTTAAACTGGCCTGCACCCTATTTTACCTTTAGGTATTTTGTACAAAATGACGGAAGTAAAAATTTAAAAACTAAATAAATTATGAATATGAAAAACAATTTTAAAAAGAAGGTGCTGTTAAAGGCATTGCTGTTGTCTTTTCTCAGTGTGCTATTTTTAGCATCCTGCTCTAATGACGATGAGCCTGTTAAAGATGATGATGTCGAAATTATTGATGACACTCCTTCTTCAACCTCTAATTATTATAAAGTACTTAGGGCAGAAAACTTTGGCTATACCCTTGCTGATGGCAATGAGCTTGAAGACAAGGCGGTTTTATATTACAGTCTGGTAGATAATAAAGCGGTTGGAAGTGAGTATAGAAAAACCTCTAGATGGGATTTGGGTTTTAGCGGACTGTATAGTAGTTTTTTATCAGGGAATAATGGTGCTAATACAGGAAATTTAGGATCAGGAAATTCAGCAATAGGTGGAATTTATATTGTAGAACAAGCTTTTGATGAGGTTGTTAATGTTCCGAATGATGCTGTATTTAAAACTGGTGATCGAATATATGGTACAGATGATGCTGGTGATTTTGGAGGAGGAGTAGGCTGGTACTTATATGATTTTGACGGTATATTTGTACGAGATGGTGCTTATGATAATGCACATATTGCTTATGCTTTGGGAGAACCTTTGTTATTAAAAAGTGGTAATACGGTTCCAGCCCGTACCCTTATTGTTAAAACTGCCAAAGGCGATTATGCTAAAATTAAAATGATCTCGGTTTATAAAGATATTTTGAAGCGCGAAGATTATACAAGAAAATCACCTAAAATGTTTTTTACGTTTGAGTACGTATTGGTTCCTAAAGGAAGTACCAAATTTGAAATTAAAAAATAAATTGATTAAAATCCTTAAAATAGTAGACTTTATGTTTTTTTGAAAGATTATTAACTTTTCTTTTGGAGTATAAATATTATTTTTATCAAGTCTAAATAAAAACATGTAAATGAAAAAATTATTAAAATATTGCACATTCTTACTAATGGCTAATATATGCTTATTAAGCTGTACTAAAGAAGAAGACGTTACCGAAATAACGACCGACCAGACTAAAAACAAAATCATTAGTTATAGCATTACAAATCCAGGAAAAAAAGAGGCTATCTATAGCGCAGTAGATCATGAAGCTAAAACCATTACTGCTTATTTACCGGCTTATTACCAGCTAGGATTTATGGAAGTGGCTATAGAGTTACCTCAGGGTACTACTATTTCACCTTCTGCTGAAGAATTAGTACCGGTATTTAGCGAAAAACCATTGGAATATACGGTAAAAGCAGCCGATGGTACTAGCGCTAATTATACTCTAAAAGTGGTGATCCAGTATCCTGATATAACATTAAAGGAATTGGGGATAAATGCAAAAGGAGAAATCGTTGTGCCTAAAATAAATAATCTAATTACAGTTACAGGGAAGAATTTTTTTCCTTCAAGTGCCGTAACCAAGCTCTATCTTGTGGATAAAGAGGGTAACAAGGTATGGACAAATTATTCTATGATAGAGGAAAATAGTTCCAGTACGTCTTTATTATTTGTTACCGATCAAAAAGCGGAAACTTATATTGAGTTCATTAAAGACAAAACAACGGAATATTACTTTCAGTTAGAATCTTATGGTATCGTTAAAACCATGATGTATCCTGTAACTTTTAAATAAAAATTAACAACTATCGGGCGGCATTATTAATAATTGTTTGATTATAAATTTAAAATTATGAAAAAAATATTTTTAACATTATCATTAATGACTGCTATGTTCTTTGTTTCATGTGATCAAAACTCAGCAGATGATGAGGTACAGGGCAGTACCTTGTCTGCTCAAGCCACTCTAAACAGTCAGGCTAAATTAGCTTCAAATGCGTTAACAGAGGAGTTATGCGTTTCAGTATCAGACAGTGCAGTTGTTAATAAGGTTACGGCTGGTTCTTCAGGAAACTATTGTTTTTGGGGACAAACAACTAAATCAATAGGTGCTGTGAGTGTACAATTTGAAGGAATGTATGGTAGTGGTATTCGTCCGCTTACACCAGGCTGGTATATTGGGGTGGTAGATCCTAGCTATGCCTGTGAAGACGGTTGGGATACTATCGCTAGTGAAATTGCTGTTAAGAATGATACAATTTCAGATTATGTAGGTAATGCTCCTACTTGTACTCCTGTAATTGTTCCTCAAAATGTAGTAGGTGCTATTGGATCTGTTGGTACTTATGATTTTAAGCTAGGCTATTATACTTATGCGTCAACAGCTTTTAACATTACTAAGAAAATAGTAATCTGGAAAGATCCATCTGCTACATCAGCTACAGCTATTACAGATCCTGTTAATGCAACTGAAGCTTATCTTGTAGAAGTCACTAACATTGTACCTACATTTACGTCATCACCATTCTATGGTACAGTAAGTTATACCTATACTAAAATTAAATAGTATAAAAAAATGCCCGAACTGGCGGTTCGGGCAAAAATGTCTAATAAAAAACCGCTGTCCGATAGTTTAAAAAATAACAGGCTTTAGTTTGAGGCTGTAAAAATAATAAAAAAAGCCTGCCCTCTTTTTTTGAACAGATAATTTAGAACCGTTTTAAATTTAGATTACGGTTTAGTAAAAGCATATATAGTTTTTTTTAAACCATATAAGTCATATAAGATAAGATTAAAAAAACTTAAATGAACTTCTATTTTACTTTAGAATAAAAGGCAAAAAAAACTTATATGTCTTATATGTTAAAAAAATAAATAACTCTTTATAAAAAAATAAAATGAAACAGAATCAATATAAAAATAACTTTTTTTCCTTTATGACTGTAGCTATTACAGCCCTAGTATGTATGACCTCCTGCGATACCGAATACAATACCACCTATGTATCAGGCGATGCGGATATAAAAAGCTTCACCGTACAGGAATTTGAAGACCAGCAACCCATTCAGGCTGCCATAGTAAATGATACTATAAAGATTTTATGGGTAAGCTACCATGACATGCCCGAAACTATTACTCCAACGATCGTATTGTCAGACAAAGCGGCAATAAGCCCTAAAGCTGCTGTTGAAATCCCTTTTAAAACTGGTGAAAAATATACGGTAACTTCTGAGGCAGGGACTACTAAACAATATACCCTAGAGGTCGATTTTCGCCAGCCCCAGCCTAAAACAGCGATATTTTCTACAGGAGGAACTATAGGAGGATCTTCAGCATTTGTATATAGTATTGCCGGCTCAAGTATCGATAATCTATGGTTTAATTTAGAACAAACCCGGGTATATCTAGTTTCAGCAGCCGATAAAACTACTGAATACGATTGTGATATTGCCTATTTTGGTGATGGTAAAGGTTCAAATCCTTTTATGAATACTGGATTGTATTATTACCTTCCTACTAATGTACCCGTAGGTAAATACGACTTGCGTATTAAAAATGGTGAGTATATTGTAAGAAGTGCTACCGAAGCCAACTGGTTTAATTTTACAATTACTGAGCCTACAACAACGGCAATTTCTACTTATATTTATGGTTCAACTGCAACAATAGGTGGTAATTTTAACATCCGAGGTACAAAATTAGATACCCTTAAAGATTTCTTTATTTCAATAGGAAGTGCAGGTACACGTTATCAGTTGGAAGTTGTATCACGTACAGACTATTCAGTAACTTTAAAAGTGCCCGTAGGTACGCCAGCTGGAAATTACACTAGCGTCATTGCTTTAAAAGAAGACGCAACTCAAGTATCGAGGTCTACACTTATTATAGTTAAAGAATAAAAAAACAAGTTAAAAATAAAACCACTATTTTTTTAAGATAGTGGTTTTCTGTTATGTAAAACACAGAATAAAAAAGATTCGATTACTCATTAAGAGCCTTTTTGAATTTATAAGAAAAAGAAATTTTCTTTCCCCGTCCCTAAAGGGTGGAAAATTTCCTGAAAATTCATCAAAATTTCACCCTTTAGGGTTTGGGGAAATTAATTTTGATGAATTTAAACAAGCTCTAAATAAATTTGCATAATCCGCGATTAAAAAAACATAGATCACATAGATTTACACAGATAAATAAATCTTTAGAATCTTTTTAATCTGTGGCTAAAAAAAAATCCGCTCAGCGGTCTAGTTAAGAAACAAATTAAAATAAATCAATATGTTAAGCACACAAATTAAAGAGGCCACAAAAGAAGGTCATCAGGAAACGGAGAAAAAAGTTGTACTTCGTATTAAGAATATCAATGATAACGAAGATTATGTAGAATTACTAAAATGCTTTTATGCCTATTTTAATACGGTTGAAAAAGCAATCGCACCTTACATCAATACTGTATTACCGGATTATAACGAACGTCGTAATTCATCCTACATCAAAGCAGATATTGAAGAGCTCGGTGGCAGTATCGACAAATTGCCGGCAGCTACTGCAACAGAAATAAAAGATGCTATACAGGCAATGGGAGCTTTATATGTATTAGAAGGTTCCATTATGGGTGGACCGTACATTGTACAAATGCTACAAAAGAAAGGTATCGAAAAAGGATTTTCTTTCTTTAGTGGTTATGGTTCTGAATCCGGACTCAAATGGGCTTCGTTTACAGCAGCATTAAACATTCTTCCAAAAACAGAATCCGATATTGCAAAAGCGGTAGATGCCGCCAGAGAAACTTTTAAAAAATTTGGCGAAGTATTCGAAACAACTTCAACGGTACAGGCATAATAGCTAAAAGGATTAAATTTTTTATGGGTTATAGTGTTTATTATTGATAAAAACCACATAAATAAAAACGTTTTAACATCAATGATTATCAAAAGAAAAAAAATTGACACTTAGAACTTACCTGAAAAGGCTCAACCGGAAGACAATCTGCTTCAGTAAAAGTTTGGTCGTTCTTATTACTGGTTTGAGTTTGAGTTTTTAAAAACAATTATTTAAAAACTCCATTTAATAAATTAATCAATAAGATAACCCTATAAAACCTTGTCAGTCTTTTATTAAAAAAAACTATGATCCTATTTGAAGTTAAATTAAAACGCAAACGTAATAATCAATGATCATATAATAATCCTCAAAAAACTGGTTAGATATTTCGATGCTTCCCGCTACTAAGTAAAGCTTCAGAGAAATCTGGAGCTTTTTGTTTTACCAATTAACAACTCCCATCATACTTCTTCTTTTCATAAATCAAAAAACCATATAATTCTTTCATGATTTTAGTTAATCATTTCTTAATCTGTTGAGAAAATCATTTGTATTCCTATAAATTCGTCCTGTTATTTAGCATGAAATTAGCTATGTTTTAAAAATGGCTCATTAGAATTACATCCCAAAAACAACTTAGTAACAAAAAACGTGATTTATACCACACTTTTAAATATTGCTGTTTTTCAAGGAATAGTTTTAGGTTTCATTATTTTAAAATCTTCCTTATTCAATAGCAATTCAAATAAATATCTAGCATACTTACTATTTGCTCTTTCGATTATTTTACTAAATCATGTTTTCGAACTTCAAGATGTATTTAAATCCTATCCTTTATTAGTTTTTATAGACGCTTTCGATTGGGTATTTCTATTACCTGTTTTCACATTTCTGTTTATCATAAACCGCATTGATGATACAGTAAAAAACAGACAAAAAACTTATTTGTATTACATTCCATTTGTCTATAACAGTATTCTTACTGTTGGAGTCTATCTTGACATTGTAGCAGGAATTTATAAAATTCCTGAGTCCTACATGTATCTAATCAATATACTTAGGATGATTCAGTTTTTATTGGCCGTTATCATCGTCCTGTTTCTGCCTCTTTACTCCTATTTTATGATCAAATATTTAAAGGATCCTCAAGAAAAAAAATGGGTCATTACTTTATTGACTTTCATGTATATGCTGTTAGTTTTTTGGCTAACTACCTATATGGTTGGCTGGTTTTTCCAATTAGATGTTTCTTCTATTATGAGTGTTCTTGGTTTATCTGCAACATTTATAATTCATTGGACAGCTTATATTGGTATTTACAAATATAAATTGGCAAAAAACAAGGAAGCTATTTTCAATTTTTTAAACAATGATTTAGCTATTTCTTCTTCCCATCTACAAATTATAGAAAATAATAACGTAGAAGAATATCGACAATCAATAACGGCAGATAATCTCTATTTTCAAAAACTGGAACTTCTTTGCAAAGAGCAGCACATTTATACCGACAGTACATTAAACAGAGAAAAAGTAGCCGAAAAACTAAGTATAAGCCCAGGATATCTTTCGCAAATTATGAATGCCATAACAGGAGATAACTTTGCCAATTACATTAATCAATACCGAGTTGAAGCGGTTAAGGAAATGATCTCAAATACTGAATACGAAAACTATAATTTGCTGGCAATGGGACTCGAATCAGGCTTTACTTCAAAAGCGACTTTTTACAAAGCCTTTAAAAAACATACAGGACAAACACCTAATGAGTATAAAAACACTAGTAAATAGGTATTAATTTATCCATTTTTAAGCTTTTGAGACCTTTTCTAATTTTTCTTATATGAATTTTGGGCTTAAATAATTCAAATTAATTTTTATGAAAAAAAACTTTTTACTGCTTATTGTTTTGTTTATCTTTTATTCTGCTAAAGCACAAAATGAAACTGATCCTTATCAGAAAAATAATGAAATTAAGTTAAATGCTCTTGCTCCTTTATGGCAATCTTTTGAGGTTGGTTACGAAAGACATTTAAATCATAATTCATCTTTGGGACTCTCTTTTTACTATGTATTAGACAATACAAAAAATGAAAAGGATTTAAATTATTCAATATCTCCGTATTACAGAAGATATTTTGGTAAAAAATACGCATCAGGCTGGTTTGTTGAAGGATTTGGAATGCTGGCTTCAACAGATGGCAAAAAAATATACGCTTCAGAAGATCATTCCATATATACCGAGAATCCCGACGTTATTAATTTTGCTCTCGGAGCCGGCGGAGGCTGGAAATGGGTCAGTAAAAGCGGATTTCTTTTTGAAGCAAATGTTGGTTATGGCGGTATATTAATCAATGCAAATAAAACAGACCACACTATTGTAGCAAAATTTGGACTCAGTGCTGGATATAGATTTTAATAAAACTTATAATTCAATCTAAAAAAAACGTCAAATTCTTGCGACAACTTTATTAAAATCATTCATAAACTGGTTAGATATTTGAATGCTTCCCAATACCAAGTAAAGCTTCAGAGAAATCTGGAGCTTTTTACTTAATTTCTTACTCATGCTTTATTAGTTATCTTTTACTTTAGCATAAATATCAAGACTTATAAACTTGCCATTTTTAATTTCACAGTCTTTCATAGTTCCTTCGTATTGAAAGTCAAGTTTAGCCAATGCGTTTTTACAATTCTTATTTTCCGACTCAACAAATCCTTCAATTCTGTTAAGTCCTAAATTTTCAAATCCGTAATTACAAATTAACGGCATTGCTTCTTTCATAATTCCATTGCCCCAAAAATTTGAAAGCAACCAAAACCCAATTTCTGCTTTTTTATGTTCTTTACTTAAATTATTTAATCCGCCCGCTCCGTAGAATATTCTGTTGTCAGCCGAGCAAATCGCAAACCAAATTCCTGTATCGTTTTTTTCAAGGTCAGCAAAAAAAATCATTTGTTCTTTAGTTGCTTCCAATGTTTGAAAACTCACCCCATAATATTTAATAACTTCCGGATGTGAAAGTCCTTTGAAAACATTTTCAAGATCACTATCTACAAATTGCCGCAGTAAAAGCCTTTCGTTTTTTATAGTTGGAAATTGTCTCTTCATGATTTTTTTGTTTGTTTGGAATTATCAGTTTTAGACGTCAAGGACTGACTGCTAACTTATTTATTATACTTGACAAAGGCATCCAAATTTGGGTAGATATGTGTGATAAATTTCACATATAATTTACTTTCAAATATATTTTTTTTTCGAAACAAACTATTAACAAGGATTTGAAATTTGATTTGAAAGATTATTAGAAATGCAAAAAATCAGAGACCTTTGCGTAACTTTTCATAAGAAACTCCCAGTCTGGCGTGAGGGCAATGTCATTAAGTTAAGAGATTTTAGATTGAGGATTAACGATTTTTGATTTCAGATGTAAAAAACCTTTTAAAATCAACAATCTAAATATTTAGCCAAACCAAATCTGAAATCAAAAATCAGCAATCATTTTATCATTTAATCCTTAACTTAATGACATTGCGCTAACAGCAGCGGATTTACTTGTATTTATAAAAAAGTAATTTAACCTTTTTCAATTAGTCAGTGATTAATTTAAATTTTACAGGTTGAAAAAATATATTGGAATTTTTCTCAAAATAAATTCCATTTTCTTTTTCATCTAATTTTACCTTGTAATTATGAATTATGGTAGTTTCTGCAATCACATTTACCTGATAAGTATCTCCAATTTTGTTTTCTGTTGCTATATCCTGAACAATACCATTAATTACAACCGATTTAGGAACAACAGCAGCGTCATTTAATTTAAAACTAACTACATATCCTCTTTCACTATTCCTGTTATAACTTTTATACGTTTGGTTTTTAATGTCTAAAAGTTGTGCTGAACAGGAAAAAAGAAAAAAAAATCCGAAAGAAAACAATAAAAACACGGCTTTTGGAATACTATTTTTCATACTTTTGTCGTTTTATACCCACAAATTTAACTTAAAAACGATTGAAAAAACAATGAAATTAAAATATATTATTAAAACATTACTTGTAGGATTGGTTTTTACAGCTTGCAGCAAAGATTCTGATTCTGACACTAATGAAATCACACCTACCGAGCCAGACAAAATTAACAACTTTGTTTGGAAAGCAATGAATTCCTGGTACTACTGGCAACCCAACGTTGCCAATTTATCCGACAGCAAAATCACTTCTACCACAGCATATAACAATTTTATTAACGGAAAAACTCCCGATGCACTTTTTTATTCACTTCTATATCAAAGAGGAACTGTTGATAAATTTTCCTGGATTGAAAACAGTAATGAGATTGTGCAGGTTTCAAGAATTGCAGAAGTAGAAAAAAAAGGTGGTTTTGACTATGGAATTTATCCTAAAGATGCATCTCTTACAAATATGGTAGCTTTGATTAATTACGTAGTTCCTGGTTCGCCAGCAGCTTTGGCAGGATTGAAAAGAGGCGACGTTATTACAAAACTAAATGGAAGCCAGCTTACGTCAAGTAATTATGACCAACTAGAAAACACGCAATTCACCATTACTTTGGCAGCAAGCGTGGATATTAGAAACGGTAGTTTAGTAACCACAGACAAAGCAGGAACTGTAACTGTAACAAAAGCCGAAATTGACGAAAATCCGATTGCTTATTACGAAAAGAAAGTATATGGCGCAAAGAACATTGGTTATCTGGTTTTTAATGCTTTTAAATCAGATTATAATGACGAACTCAATGCGGCTTTCGCTAAAATGCAATTGGATGGAATTAACGAATTGGTTTTAGATTTAAGATACAATGGCGGCGGTTCATTAGAAACTGCAGTTGCTTTGGCGCAAATGATTAACGGAAGTTTTACCAATAAACCTTATATTTACTTAGACTTCAATAACAAGCACAATAATGAAGACGGCTATGAAAACCTTTCTGAAAAAGTAAGAATTTTTAACCTGGTTGAAAACGAACCCACTTTTCAAAGAGAAGAAAGTGTAAACAGCCTTGCTTTGACAAAAATATATGTGCTGGTAAGTTTTCAAACCGCTTCTGCCAGCGAGCTCACCATACAATGTCTAAAAAAATACATTAACGTAATCACAATAGGCGAAGAAACTGTAGGTAAATTTGTAGGATCTAACACACTATACGATTCTCCTGATCATAATTATATCTCCTATGCCAATCGAAGCACTGAACACAAATGGCAATTGCAACCTATTACCTTTTCATATTATAACAAAGATAAAGACGCAAATCCAACGAAAATTGAACCTGATCACGAAATAAATCCTTACAGTACTTTCTTAAATCTGGTTGAATTTGGAAACGTAAAAGATCCTTCTTTAAAGAAAGCTCTCGAATTAATTACAGGTCAAACCATGCGGACTACAGCAAAAACCACCAATCCTCCTTTGTCCTTAAGAATTGAAAATCTTGCTGCATTCAACCCTACAAATACGGCCAAAGGTTTGTATATCGAGGATTTTAAAAGATTGAAAAAACAATAAACAGCAACAAAATTAAATTTAGAAATTAAAATCATCAAACCCGCTCTCTGAAAGAGTTCCTTTCTAACGAAGCTGTCTGAAAAGGCAGCTTCGTTCTATTTTAACCCATTGGGTGAAATTGATTAAAATATTGATTTGATTATAAAAAGTATAAAAATTGGAAGTGAAACATCATTTATAACTTAAGAAATTGATGTCATCCTGAGCGGAGTCGAAGGCTTTTGAACACGAAAGGGCTTCACCTAAGTTTATACTGAGCAAAGCCGAACGGACTCAGCCTGACACTCATTTTTAATTTCACCCAACGGGTTCTATTTTATAAATTCCCAAACATCGAGGACTTATAGTTGGTTGATAAATTTACATTAAGAACACTTAGAATAATCCTAAAATTTTTGACAGATTTATCAAATTGTTTAGGATTTTAGTCACTAAACGTTAAAATCATTTGTACAGTGTTATCGTATCACTCAGGTTTTCTTTATTGATAAATGCTGTGATATATTCCTGAACTTCAGTAGTTGCTTCACTTGGTGTTTCAAATGAATTGATGTGAAATTCATCATCCTGATCCAGAATATGTATTATTTCTGTGTATCCTTTAGAGATTAAACTTCCTTTTAATCTAATTATATTCAACTGCTGCTGCCCATTTAACTCTTTACGAACTTTTAGTTTTATAGCTTTATCCATAGTAAATATTTTTAAATTAATAAACCGTTTAATTAATTCAAATGTAACTATTAATCACTTAAAAGCAATCATTAAAACAAGCTATAAAATATTATTTATCAACACATTAATAACATTTAAAAAAATATTAAAATCGTCATCTACGCCCAATAAGAATTAGATTTTTTTCATTCATAACTTTCATAATTGATATATAAAATACAATTTGGCAGTATTTCTTTCATAGTAATGACATGGTCTAAAAGATATTCTCTATCAGGATTTTCAGAAGTAACATGCAGCTCTTTTAAATTTTGAAGATTAGATAATCCCGGCAGATCTTCTAATTGTATTTTTGTTTTTAAAATATCTAAATATTCTAAATCAACCAATTTATTAAAATAAGGAATCGATTTATTGGTGATATTTTTATGATCTCTTAAAGTAAGCTGCTTTAATTTTTGAACAGTACTGATATACTTTACCCCTTCATCAGTAATGAGAGTGAATTTAAAATAGAACTGATTAATAACTGGAATTCTGGATGTTATGTAAAATAAAAATTCATCATCTGTATCATCATCAATACCTCTAAAACCTTCCGTTTCTAAAGGAATATCAGCCAGGCTGCCAATGTTGAAACGGTTTCGCCAAAAGTGTTTTTCTTTTCCTTTTAGATGCATAACGAGATAGGTTTAATTTATTTTTTAAAATTCAAATGGTTTTAAATCTTCAGTATCCCTGGCAATAGGAATACCTGCGGGATCCAGAATCATAGCTTCCTGAATATCTGTTTTATGAAGTGTAGCACCACTTGCAATCATTCTGTAGCCATTTTCATATTCGGTAAAATAGCCCGATGTAAAAGCATAATAACCGTTTGGCAAAAGTACTCTGGTTTCATGCTGAAATCCCCAGGAAATTACTCTTTGGTTGAGGATGTAGTTTTCAAAAGCTTCACTGAAGAGTTGTGTCATATTTCTATATTCTGTATTTTAAATTATTTTTTATTTAACCCGTTGGGTGAAATAAAAAATGAGTTTCAGGCTGAGTCCATTCGTCTTCACTCAGGATAAACTTAGTCGAAGCCCTTTCGTGTTCAAAAGCCTTCGACTCCGCTCAGGATGACATCAATTCCTTAAGTTACAAATGGTGTTTCACTCCCAATTTTTATACTTTTTATAATCAAATCAATCTTTTTAATCAATTTCACCCAACGGGTTTTTATTTATAAATTTAGCATAAGTGCCAAAATCTGGATTATAGATATAAATACTGTTAAAAACCTTCCTGTTTCCGTTTATTATAAACTCACACGAATAACTTTGTTGTGGGTAATTTATTGGTTTTTCTTTTCATAACATTTAAGTTTTTAAATGGACAACAGAAACTATAAATATAAAAAGATTAGTTTCATAAATACTTTTTAAAATCTACAAAAAAAGTACAGTTTGGAAAAATATCCTCGAGTACGATTAAATGTTCTAAAATACGCTCATTATCTAAGTCAGAAAATGAGCCGTCATCAGCTTTTATAGCTGAAGAAACATACAATTCTTTAAGGCTTTTTAATTGATCTAATGCAACCAAATCTTCCAATATAATTCCGGTGTCCCAAATATCCAGATACTCCAAATCAACAAGTTTGTTAAGATATGGTAAACTCGCTTTTGTGATTTTGGGATGTTTCATGAGCGTAAGATCTTTTAGTCCCTGCAATTTCGAAATATGCTTGACACCTTCATCAGTTATATAAGTTTCTTTGAGATATATAGAATTCATAATCCTTACTTTATCAGTAAGCATAGCAAAATAGTCATCATTGTATTCCGGATCATCAACCCCTGATATCCCAGATACTTCTGTAGGGATATCTTTTGAATCTTTGATTTGCCCAAAATGCCACCAAAATTGTTTTTCTATACCTTTGAGCTTCATATCAATTAGTTTTTTTTCGAATTGAAAAATAGTAATGCATCATGTTGATTTTTTTATGCAAATGTCTCTCAGTTTTTTAAAATACTCCAAAGCTTTAGTGTCATACTTTTTTAAAGGAATAATCTGATTTTTTTCATGAATTAAAGTACCTTCCTGATATTCTTTGATAATACTTTTTCTATCGGTGGTGAAAGTAATGGCATAAAATCCTTCTTTGGTTTTAGTCATCACAATATCTTGTATTCCTGAAAGCAGGATTCTTACTGTAAAACGTTCCGTCTTGTTTCCCTTTTTTATAAAAATGGGATAACTCATTGTACAGTCCTTAAATTCAATTTGATAAATACTTCTCTGAGATTCTTTTCCTGCTGTTTTATATTTTATGTGCTGATAGCTTAAAGTATTTGCTATGTGTTTTTGAAGCACTTCTTTTGACTGCGCTTGAACAATGGTCACAAAAATAATAAATATGTATCTTAAAAATCGTTGCATTATTACTATAAACTATTCTTTTAAAAGTTAAAAACCTGAGACACCTTGGTATTGCTTATCCTACAAGTTTTTTTCACCTCCTATCAATACTAATGATCGAATACCTACAAGATAAAAAAATCTTGCAGGAATATTAATCAACATCATTAATTTGCAAATCATTTTGTATTGGATTAATCGAACTCAGGTTAAAAATTAAGATTACTGATAATCCTTGCATTTTGACAACATTCCAATAAATACAAGTTTAACAACAGAGTACAGTTTCTTTGCCTGTAAATTTAAATATTTAATTACCTAAAAATTACTCAATTACATTTCCGTTTTTATCTATATAATAGGCATCCCCTAAATAAACATAAACTTTTGCTTTCCCATCCTTAAAATCATCAACCATATTATATTTTGGCGGAATAACTACAACTCCTTTTTTGTCAATAAAACCACAAATATCATTACCATAAGTGCCATAAATACTAATACGGGCAAGTCCTTCAGAGAATAAACTTGCAGAATTATACTTTAGTGGGATAATTAGCTTTCCGGATTTATCGATAAATCCCCATTTATTATTTTGTTGAACAGCCACAAGCCCTTCTGAAAAGCTCTTAGTTTCATCGTATATCGGCAGGATAATTTCTTTTCCTGTCTGATCGACAAAACCCCATTTACCATTCAGTCTAACCGCCGCAATCCCTTCTGAAAAGTCTTTGGAGTAACCATATTTTGGCGATATAATTTCCTTTCCGGACATATCGACATAACCATACTTATCATTGAGGCTAACTAAAATAATCCCTTCTGAAAAATCTCTGGAAAATGAATCATATTTTGGCGAGATAATTTCTTTTCCGGTTTGATCAATAAAGCCCCATTTACCATTTTGTTGAACAGCCACAAGCCCATTTTTATATTGCTGCGTAAAACCAATATTTTTAGTTTGATCATCATATTTTGGCGGGATAATTTCTTGTCCTGTCTTGTCTATAAAACCCCATTTATCATTAAGTTTAACAGCAATAAGCGCATTTTTGTAGTCTTCCGAATAATTAAGGGTGTGTTCGTAGGAATCATATTTTAGGGGAATAATTATTTTACCTCTCTGATCTTTGAAACCAAATTTACCTCTTTTAGTAAATACTTCTAAACCTTGTGCATTTACTACAAATATTGTTGCTATTAAAAAGCAAATCGTAATTAGTTTTTTCATGATTACATTGTTTTTGGTTATTGCTTATTTTTTAATTTTTCCTGTGCCGCTTTCATGGCTTCAATCTTTTTTAGATCCGGTTCTGTACATTTGTAATAATTGGCAATAGCTTGTATCTTATCTGCAGTTTGCTGATCTGGTTCAAAATCCAAACCATATAACTGTCCATCAGTTTTAGATATTAGCCAAATCGTTCTGCCTTCTAATACGATCTGGTAAGGATTCCATTTTGTTAAATCAACTTTTCGTAACAGTTTCTTATTTCTAAAATCGTAATGCAATAGATGATTTTGATAATTAAACCAAACACTTTCTGAATCAAATGCTAAAATATCGCAGTAAGCATCCTGATAAAAATCGTCAGTAGGAAACTCTTTTTCAAGATCTAACTGCAACACTTTCTTTTTGTTATTGCCTAATATCAAAAGTTGATTTTCTGTTAATACAAAAGTGTTGTTTTCATTCGTTTTAGTTTGAAAATCCGAATTTGACAGCTTGTTTTTCTTCAAAAAATCGGAAGTAATTTCTTTACTATCATGTGTTAGAAATTTATAGTTTTTTATAAAAACCTGAACGGTGTCAAGATAAGTATGCTTTTTAGATTTTGTCTTGGAAAAATTCCCATCATAATCTATTTCAAACCAGTTATCATCTTCGGCATTGGCAATCATTTTATCTTTTAAATAGACAGGCTGGATTTCTGCTCCAAATCGAATATTTTGCTGCCAGTTTAATTTATTTTCATCCAGATTATAGGCAATAAGCTGCCCTCCGTCAAAATGAACAGCGGCATACATAGTATCATTAATAAAATAAGGCTTGGCAGTTATAGATTCAAAAGGAAAGTCTTTAATTTTTTCGCCTGTATTCAGATTAAATTGTGCCGTTCTTAAAACTTCATTTTCATAAACTCCATAAAAGAAAGTGCTGCCATACAAATACGGAATCACTTCTGGTTTCACGCCTTTTATTTCCCAATTTATTCTTCTCTCTTTTTTATCAATTGAATAAACTTTTTGATTTGATGCATTGAAGAGAATAGCATCCTCTGCCATAATAATAAAACCTGAAAGTCTTTCCGATTTAAAATCATCAAATACAAAATCTGATTTATAAATCGCTGTCTGCGAAAAAGCATTACAGCAAGCAAAAAGCAGACAACATCTTAAAAAACAATAATAAATAAACTTTTTAATCATTTATGGTCTTTTTTAAGTTTGAGCCTCTCCGTATACAAAATTAGGTTATGTATAAAGCAAAAAAAATACTCCAAAATGAGTATTTTTAATAAAAAACATTAAATAAGCCCCTGAAGAATACAATTTTTTATAAGCTCTGCTGTATTTTTAGAATCTGATTTTGCTAATATATTATTTCGGTGTTTCTTAACCGTTAAAGGGCTAATGAAAAGTTTTTCGGCAATTTCAGTATTACTCAAGCCCTTCCCTATTAGTTTTATTATATCAATTTCTCTTTTAGAAAATTCTTTATTGGCTTTATTTGCTTCATCAAGACTTAGATTCATAAAAGAGGGTTCACCATTTAAGCCAATAAGAGATATTTTGTAGGTATTAAAATTGCTTAAATGATCTATTCGGGTGTGAATGTTTAATGATTTACCGTATCCTCCGCTTTCATCCATTGTAAGCATCAATGCCTGATGATTAAACAACACATAGTCTCCATTTTCTACCCGGGCTCTGTGACTGTAACTTATTTTATAGGTCAGTAATTTTTCACGTCCAATATTTTGAGAAAAAAACCGGGTAAGAAATGCCTCAGCTTTTACTACAAAATCGATGTCATCAGGATGAATAGCTCCTAAAATATCATTAAAAGTTAAAGTCTCCGGATCAAAGCCATGCATTTCATACAAAGAAGCACTCATGTGCGAAAGAGACATATCAAAAAAATCAATAATGTAAAAAGAAAATGGACCTGTACTAATAATTGAATTAGTAAGATCATCAAAAGATATTTGATTTGAAGATGTTGTTTCGACAGTTCTGTTATTCAGCCAAACATCATGCAGATTTTGTATTTCCGGAAGCATTCTGATTCAATTAAACTTTGCTAACAAATTTAACATAAAAAATGTTAAAATACTGTCATTCATACAATATCTAATACTACTTATCTCTAACCGGTATAAAACAGTCACTTCCCCTATCATTCGGGGTGTAAAATAATTCAGAATTTTCTTTAAAAAAGTGCTGTTTTAGTCAAAAAAGTGCTGTTTTCGCTATTCTTTTCCATGATTTTTCTAAAAAAAAATATTGTCTTTTAATCATACATTAAACATTAAATATTATATAAATCACGGCACAAACCCTTACAAAGCCTATATTTTCCAGATTTTTAAAATATTAACGTATAGATTATAGTATTACTATTTAATTGTACTTAAAAAAACATATACAAAAAAAAACAGGATAGTGCAGGATAGAATTAGCAACAGAACCCATTAGGTTTGACGTATCAGTATTTACTAAAAAAAAGTTAAAAAAATAGCCTTTACAATTATATAAATTAACCAAGAATGAAGAAAAAAATTCACCAACTACTTGTCTTTTCATTTTTAGTCCTTCTGTCAAGCTGCAGCAAGGATGCCTACGATGATTACTATGGGCGACCAGACTCTTTAGAACCACCTATCTACCAGCAACTGGAAGCACGCGGCAATTTTAAAAATCTTTTGGTTTTAATAGAAAAAGCAGGATACAAAGATATCTTAGGTAAAGCCGGTTATTGGACCATGCTTGCTCCTAATGATGAGGCCTTTGCTAAATATTTTCAAGAGCAGGGTATTACAGATGTAAACAAAATCGACGCTGAAACTGCCGGAAAAATTGTTCGATACGCTCTTATTTACAATGCTTTTAGAGAAGAAAAAATGTCAGATTACCAATCTGGAACAGGCTGGGTGATAGACAATGCTTTTAGAAGAAGAACAGCATATTATGATGGTTTTATATCTAAAACAATTAATGGACAGCCTAAAATATTTGTGAACGCTAACCGTAACGGCGGTTTTTATGCTATTGGAGATAATAATAACAAATACATCACTTATTTTACAGATGAGTATTTCACAGCAAAGGGTTTAAGTTCTGCCGACTTTAAATACTTCTATCCAAATGCTGAATATACAGGATTTAATGTTTTTGATTCGAAAGTTACTGAAGCTGACATTGTTGCTGAAAACGGAATCATTCATGAGGTTAATAAGATTAATCTTCCGTTAGTTACGCTGGATCAATATTTAGAGCAAAAACCACAATACAGTAAGTTTCGTGAATTACTGGAAAATTATGGACTTACCAGATATGTTTTTAGTCAGGATGCAACAAATGCTTACCGCAATTTTACAGGTAAATCAGAAAATGTTGAGATTAAACTTTATGACCCTCTTTTATCGTTTTCGCCAAATAACGAAAATTACTTAAAACAGGCTGATAATGACGGACAAAGTGACTTATACACTATGTTAGTACCAGAAAATCCTGCTTTAGAAAACTTTATCAACACGATTTTACTTAAAAACTACCCTTCTCTTAATGTGCTTCCACAATACATATTTAGAGATTTCATTAATGCTCACATGGTTCAAAATGCTGTTTGGCCATCAAAAGGACAAGCTTATAACAATGCTCTAAATGAAAATTTAAGATTTAATTTTAATAGTGATATTAAAGAAGCTAAAATCCTGAGTAACGGATTCTTTTATGGTACAAGCAAAGTTCAAAAATCGAATTTATTTTACAGCGTTTATACGTCGGCTTATTTAGATCCAAAATTCACTATGGCTACCCGATTGATGAATGACGGATCCGGGTTAAAGGAAATGATTAGCAATATCAATACAAGATACACCTTGTTTTTGCCATCGGATGCCAAGCTTATGGAGATGGGATTTGGATATAATTCTACCCTTTCATTATGGACCTATATTAATCCCGCAGTTGGGGGATCATCTGTTGCAAGTTCTGTTGCCAGAGCCCGTTTATTGCGTATCTTATACAATGGAATCGTATTAACTCCAAACGGTGAATTGAATGATTTGTCTGGTTCCGGAATTATTCGTTCCGGAGATATGGATCTTCCGGGTGAATACATTAAATGGAACAACAATAAATTATATGCTGCCGGAAATGAATTATCAGGTATTCCTGTTAATATTATTGGTCATGAAGATCAACAAAATGGAAGAACCTATTATGTTGATAATTTACTACAATTTAGTGAGGAAATGCAGGGATTAAAAATAAAACGTTTATCTGAAACACCCAATTCTGAGTATCTTTCCTTTTTTAACTATCTGAAAAACTCTAGTCTATATGATCCTGTTACAGGTAAAATTCAGGGAGTTGAGCTAGGGACATCTTACACTTTTATAATTCCTAATAATGCTGCAGTTGCGAAGGCAGTAGATGAGGAGGTTTTACCGAAATTAATCGCCCCAACTGCTCAAAATCAAAAGGATATGGTTGTAGACTTTATTCGTGCCCACATTTTAGTAAATAAAATAGCCTCAGATGACGGATTTACTACAGGAGAATTTGAAACACTAAGAAAAGATAGCTTTGATGAAAAAATATATGTGCTGGTTCAGAGTACTCCCGGTACTTTATCTTTCAGGGACTCATTTTTAAATTGGGCACATTACATCCCCTCTCAAAGTAAACACCTGGCAGACAGATCCTTGATTCATTTAGTAGATAATTATCTTACATATACGCAGCAATAAAATGAGACACAAAATTACAAATATATTTTACAGTTTTACTTTTGCCTTAGTTATAATGGCTGCTTTTCCAGCTCTGGCACAACAAGGAAATAAAACCTTTTTAGTTCGTGGTCAGGTTATTGACTCAAGTGATAAACTCAGTATTCCAGGGGCAACAATTGCCGAACAAGATTCTGAAAATCGTACCGTTTCTGGTGCAATAACAGATATTGACGGAAATTTTGCTATACGCGTTAAAGATCCAAATAACAAATTATTTATTTCTACAATTGGATATAAATCACAACGCATTGAAATTAAAGGTAGAGAATTCATTAAAATTGCACTTGTTTCTACTGTAGAGTCACTTACAGAGGTCGTTGTTAAAAGTACAAAAAAGTCTGACAATGGTTTAATGAAAATTGATGACAGAAACAGAACGACAAGTGCTGTTACTATAAATGCAGCAGAATTAGCTTATACACAAGCTCCTACTATCGATGAGGCCCTGCAAGGACGTTTGGCCGGTGTTGATATTACTTCTACAAGTGGTGATCCCGGAGCAGGAATGCAAATCAGAATTAGAGGAACTTCTTCTATTTCAGGATCTTCAGATCCTTTAATTGTAGTAGACGGGATGCCGTATGAAACATCAGTTCCGGATGATTTTAACTTTGGTACAGCCGATTCTGAAAGTTATTCTGCCTTATTAAATATTGCTCCTACAGATATTGAAAGCATTACCGTTTTAAAAGATGCTGCTGCTACTGCAATGTGGGGATCACGTGCTGCCAGTGGGGTTTTATTAATTACCACTAAACGTGGTGGAGTAAGCTCACCAAAAATTGCTTATACGTATAAAGCAACGATTTCTAAATTGCCTTCTACTATTCCGATGTTAACCGGGGATCAGTATTCTCAGTTGATTCCTGAAGAATTTATGAATAGAAACGGAGTGCCATTAAATACCTGGGCTGTTAAAGAATTTCAATATGATCCTCTGGACGTTTATAATTTTAATAATTACGGACAAAACACAAATTGGATAGATGCTATTTCGCAAACAGGTATAGCACATGAGCACAATCTTTCTTTACAAGGAGGAGGTGAAAAAGCCCGATATTTTAGTTCTGTTGGTTATTACACACAAAAAGGAGTAACTATAGGAACAGGTTTAGACAGAGTAAATGCCCGATTAAACTTAGATTATATCGTTTCTGACCGTATTAAATTCAGAACCGATATCGCTTATACTCATACTAAAACACTTCGTAACTATGTAAACAGTTTTGATGATAAGGACGGTGACAAACTGCGTGGTGTTGCTTTCATTAAAATGCCAAATATGAGTATTTATGAATATGACGAAATGGGAAATCTTACACCAAATTATTTTTCACCAGCCCAAAATATCCAGGGTACTTATTCCGGAACTTATAATCCGGTTGCAATGGCTGAATTTGCCTTTAATGATCAGATTCAGGATCGTATAACTCCCCATTTTAATGTAAATGTGGATATTATACCTAAAATATTTATTTCGACTTTTGACTTACAATTTGACTATAAAAGCACCAAAACGAAATCATTTTTACCACAAAATGCTACAGGACGTCCTTTTACCGAAACCACTGTAAACAGAGCTACGGATGTTGATAGTGATGAGTCTAATATTGTAACCAAAACAAACTTTATTTTTACGCCAAATATTGGAGAGAAACAAACTTTACAAACGTTACTATCATTGCAAACCAATGATTTTATGTACACCACTCATCGCGCAATGACATCCAATACAGCATCACCAGTATTAACAGATCCTTCAGTTCCTTCAAGAACTCAGAATTCAGATTTATTCTTATACACCAATAATGGCCAAGCCAGAAGTGTTGGTGCATTGATAAGCACCCAATATGGTTTACTGGATCGTTATATCCTTAATGTAGGGATACGTGCAGACGGAAATTCTAAATTTGGTCCAAAAAACAGATATGGCTATTTCCCTTCAGTATCTGGTCGTTGGAGAGTTTCAGGAGAACCGTTTATGAAAAATGTTACTTTTATTGATGACTTGAGTATTAGAGCCAGTTATGGACAATCCGGTAGAGCTCCAAAAGGGGACTATAATTATTTCAATACGTACTCAAACTTTAGTACTCAGTATTTAGGACTAAATGGAGTTATTCCTTCTAATATTGAATTGAGTAATTTGCGTTGGGAGACGTTAAAAGGTACAAACTTAGGTTTCAACTTACAGCTGTTTAAAAGCCGTGTTACATTAGATG
The DNA here is from genome assembly GCF_022802975.1 of Flavobacterium pectinovorum. Lineage (GTDB taxonomy): Bacteria > Bacteroidota > Bacteroidia > Flavobacteriales > Flavobacteriaceae > Flavobacterium > Flavobacterium pectinovorum_B. Next base: position 253,923 of record NZ_JAFEVZ010000001.1, on the reverse strand, counting down.
TTGATTTGTATAAAAACGTCACTGAAGACTTGATTTTTGACAATCTTCAATTAAGTAGTATTTCTGGTTACAATAGTGTAGATCAAAACGTGGGAACACTGCAAAACAGAGGAATCGAAATAGCACTTAACACTACCCCTCTCAAGTCTAACAAATGGAAAATTGATTTCAATTTCAATATTTCAAGCAATGAAAACACTGTTACGAAAATTTCTGAATATTATCCAAGTGAAAGTGGAAATACCGACAAAAATGGAGAATACAAACGTTTCCTTCAGGTTAATAATCCTTTTGGTTCATTTTATGGATACCGTTTTAAAGGAGTTTATACAGATCTTGAGGCCACTAAAGCTAAAGATGCCAATGGAAACACAATTGTAGGGCCTAATGGACAAGAAGTATTTATGCGTTTCAATTATCCAATTACAAATTATGTATTCCAGCCCGGAGATGCTATTTATGAAGATGTGAATCATGATGGAAATATCGATAGCCGTGATGTGGTTTATTTAGGAAACAGTAATCCTAAATTTACAGGTGGTTTTGGCCCAACAATAAGCTTTAACAATCAATTTAGGCTATTACTTTATTTTACCTACAGAGTGGGTTATGAGGTAGTAAATGGTGCCGATATGAAAGCCACAAATATGTACGGTTACAGTAATCAAAGTACGGCTGTTTTATCCAGATGGCGTAATCCTGGAGATGTAACAGATATGCCCAGAGCTGTTTATCAATCCGGATACAACTGGTTAGGTTCTGACCGTTATGTTGAAGATGCTTCTTTTGCCCGTCTTCGTTCGGTTACTTTCAGTTATAACTTTAGCAAAAATTTAATCAAAAAATTAAAACTGGGAGACTTAAGCTGTTACATAACTGCTGATAACTTGATCACTTTTACTAATTATAGAGGTCAGGACCCTGAGGTAAGTATGAAATCCGGAGATCCTTTTGCTATCGCAACCGATAATTCAAGTACTCCCCCAACAAAACGTGTTACTATAGGAGCTTCAGTTCGTTTCTAATAATAAAATTTGAATTATGCAAACTAAAATAAAAACAATTCTTGCCATCTTCACTCTATTTATCGCTGCAACTTCCTGCGATGATTACTTAGATTTACGTCCGCAGGACGGAATTATCCGAGAAGAATTTTGGAAAACTAAAGAAGACATTCAGGCTGCTGTTATCGGTATGTATTCTTCTTTGTTAAATTCGCCCCCGGGAGTAAGTGATTTCCCAATGTCTCAATATCTATTCATGCACGGAGAATTAAGAGGCGATATGATTGCTCCTGGTTTAAATGCTACCGAGGATCAAAGAGATATTATGAACTCCAATATTATGGCTTCGAATGATTTGACCAATTGGGCTATATTTTACAGAACCATCAACTATTGTAATACAATCATTGATCTTGCCCCTGCGGTTAGAGAAAAAGATCCTACTTTAACTCAGGTTCAACTCAATCATTTTCTTTCAGAAGCTTTGGCAATAAGAGCATACCTGTATTTTACATTGGCTCGTACTTTTAAAGATGTACCCTTAAAATTAACAGCCACGCTTACCGATGAAGATAATTTTCAATTGCCTGTTTCTCCTCAAAAAGATGTATTTGCGCAGGTAATCAAAGATCTTAAGTTAGCTGAAGGATATGCTGTACAGGATTATGGTAATAATGACTCTAATAAAGGACGTATCACAGTTTATGCTATTAATGCAATGCTAACAGATGTTTACCTATGGAACGACAACTTTCAGGAAGCTTTTGATGCAGCTGACAAAGTAATTAAATCAGGAAAATTTGATTTAATCAAAGTTTCCAACAATACCTGGTTTAATACTGTTTATGCCAAAGGAAATTCAATTGAAAGTATTTTTGAATTTCAATACTCTAAAACAAATTTAGGGCCATTTTACAATATATTCTTTCAAAGACATCAGTTTTTGGCTTCAGCTACTGTTTTAGAGGATGTTTTCGGAGTTGACTTTACAAATCCGGCTAATAAAGATATTAGAGGTGATCGTACTTCTCTGGTAGCCGGAACCAATGAAATTTACAAATTTACAGGCGAAAATAACGATACCAGAAAAGAATTACAGGGCGCAGACACCCATTGGTTTGTATATCGCTATGCCGATGTATTACTAATGCAGGCTGAGGCACTTGCTGAATTAAACAGAGGATCAGAAGCTCTTACAATTATAGAAGAAGTTCGATTAAAACGTGAAGCAATCGACATGACTGCTGAGACGATTGCTACCGATAACAAAAAAGAAGTTATAGACTATATATTAGCAGAACGTTCGCGTGAATTAGCTTTTGAAGGCAAACGCTGGTTCGATATGCTTCGTAATGCCAGAAGAAACAATTATGCACGACTGGATATTTTAATTGATGGCGCTATTTTAAGTGCTCCTGCCGATCAACAGCAATCCATTATCGCAAAATTAAAAGACTCAAATAGCCATTATTTGCCTATTAATACTTACGAACTTTATACCAATAAAGCACTTGTACAAAATCCATTTTATAAATAAAAAAAATTAAGACATGAAAAGACTATTAAGATTACCTAGCCTCTTGAGATTTACTTTAGTGTTTTTGATCGCTTTAGTGTTTCAAAATTGCACTGAGCAAAAAATTAAGGAAAGTACAGACGAAACTCTTAACATTACCGATTATTTAAGAGATACGGAAGAATATTCTATGTTTTCAGAGCTTCTGGAAATTACCAATTATGCTCCATTCATGAATACCTATGGAACTTATACTTTATTTCTTCCTACTAATGATGCGATGAAAGAGTATTTAAAAGATGTAGGCGCTGCTTCATTAAAAGATGTTCCGGTGGCAGATTTACAGAATATTGTTAAACTTCACATCTTAAACCAAAAAATAAATACCACTGCTTTTACCGATGGAAAAATAGCTACTCCAAGTTTATATGGCCAGTTTTTAGTAACCGGAGCTACAAATAAAAACGGAGAATCAAGTACAACTGTTAATAAAACAGCCAGCATACTTAAATCTAATGTTGAAGTAGGAAATGGAGTAATTCATGTTATTGATAAAGTACTGCGTGTTGCAGATAAAACGTTAGCCCAGACTATTGAGCAGGACACAAGCCTTTCTTTGTTTACTGAAGCTTTAAAAATTACAGGGTGGTACGATGTACTTAATAAACCTATTGATTATACTACAAATGACATCGAAAGTTACCTTACTGTTTTAGCTCAAAATAATGATGCTTTTAAAGCAGCAGGTATTAATAATATTGAAGAATTAAAAGCAAAATACAGTCATTTGCATGAGCCTTTAAATCCAAAAGACAGCTTGAATTTATTTGTGAGCTACCGTATTTTACCAAAATTACAATATTTAGCAGACATCGCAATATCACCGGCTCTGGTTACTAAAGCTCCTCTTGAAGTTATTAGTGCAAAACTTGATAAGGATGTCATTTTGTTAAATGAAGAGGTTTTTAATGGCGTATTAGAAAAAGGTGTAGCTATTGTTAGAGAAAAAAGTGACTTAACAGCTTCAAACGGAGTATTACATTTTGCAGAGGCTAATTTTGCCATCAAAAAACGTTTACCGGCTCCTGTTTATTTTGATTTTTGTGATCAAAATGAATTTAGACAGTTAACTTCTGTTTTCAGAATACCAGGAGCAGCCCCTAAAACATCCTTAGCCAAATCTTTATTTAAAGATGTTACCTGGGATGGAAATGATCCTATTACTTATTTCAAAGATGCGGCCAGAGGTGGTACAGTAGGTTTTGGATGGCATGGTGATTGTCTGGAACTTCTTCAATTTCGCGATGGACGCGTTCAAAACATAGCCTTTAAAACTCCTGTAATTATTAAAGGAAAATACAAAGTATGGATTTCTTACAGAGCACAAACTACAAAAGTTGGGCTTGTAAAAGTATTTTTTGATGGTGTAGAATTACCCCGACAAATTAACTTTTTAGAATTTGTAAACACTTCTAGTATCCCTGAAAGAGTATTAGAGTCTCAAGGCTACAAACGCCATGTTCAGCCAACAAGCAGTAAAATGAATTGTAGATTAGTAGGTACAATTGATGTAACAGTTACCGGAAGACATACCTTAACATTACAATCTCAATCGGCATTTACAGGCCAAACCTGGTTGGATGTAGCAGAGTTCCGTCCTGTAGACATGGATCAGTTGTATCCAAAATTTGATTCTGGTGGAGACGGTTTTGCACCATTGCCATAATTCAAGAGTTAAACCAAAATCTAATTTCAAAACCTTAATTAAGTAAAAATGACTTTATTAAAATATAAAAAACTACTTTTTATCCTTCTCACCATAGGACTGGCTTCTTGCTCCAGTCCGTGGGATGATAAAGAGAATAATGGTGATACAAATTTAAATCAAACACTAAATGAAGCAATCAGTACTACATCAGAAACCGCTGAATTTGGTAAATTATTAACCCAAACCGGGTATGATAAAATATTAGCTGCTTCTAAAACCTATACTGTTTTTGTACCAACAAACGAGGCCCTGAAGGCTGTAAGCACAACAATATTAAATGACCCTGAAGCGCTAAAGAAATTTGTTGAAAACCATATTGCATTAACCTCTTTTTCATCTGTAAGAAATACAGAAGAAGACAGAATCAAAATGCTGAGTGATAAATATCTAACATTCAAGGGTGCTACAATAATTGGCGATGCAACTATAGTTACTGCAGATCACTATGCAGCCAATGGCGTCTATCATATTATTAATAAAGCACTTGCCCCAAAACTAAATATTTGGGAATATGTTAAGGCAAACGCCAGTACTTCGGCAATGAGTAATTATTTAACAAGTCTGACCGCTTTTAGTATTTACAAAAGTGATGCTGATGCAAAACTTACTGCTACTCCTGGATTTCTTGCAGATTCATTATCAAATTCGTATTTAAAAAATGTTTACAATCTTAACAACGAGAAAAATTCTTATACGCTTTTCTTAATGGAAGATGAAGGTTACGATGCCGAAGTAACCAAAATGAAACCCTATTTGATTAAGCCATCAAATGATCCTGCAATTGATTCAACTGCTATTTATTCTAAATATTTTACAGTACGAGACCTGGCTTTTCCAAAAGCTTATACAAAAGAGGAACTGCCTGCTAAATTAATATCACGATTTGGTGTTGAAGTTGATGTAGATAAAACACAAATTGTTGGCGAGCCAATTGTATTGAGCAACGGAATTGTTTACATCATGAAAAAAGCAAATGTTGATATTGCCAAACGTTTGGTTCCTACAATGATCGAAGGGCAGGATAATACCGGTTTTTATAATGGGCTTCGTAACAGGATACTTTATCGTGATAAAAAAGACCCTATAGGAGGTTTTTTATACAAAGATATTATGGTACAAAAACCTGGTGTTGCTTTGTTTACTTTATCTTATGCAACTAAAGATTTATACAGCACAAAATACCACGTATATTGGCGTGCTATAAACGATATGCAGGCTGTTGCTTTTAAACAAAGTTTGTCGCTTTATGGAAAATCTGAAAAAAAAGGTGATATAACAACTGGTGCTGATCTAATTAAATCATTTGGATATATCGACGTACCACTTAATGAATACAAAGAAATCTATATAGGTGAGTTTACATTAGATCAGGCTCGTGATTTAAATTTTATATTACTGCAAGCTGCCAATTCAACGGCAGATTTCGTTAACACTCTTAGTCTTGATTATTTAAAATTCGTTCCTGTCCCTAAAAATTAATATTTTATAAAAAGTTAATTATGTTAAAAATTATAAAACTAACCTGCCTTGTAAGCCTCTTTTTTGCTGGTAGCCTTGAATCTCAATTATATGCTCAGGAAGCTCAGGATTCAACCGCAACAGCTCCTCAGAAAAAAGTACAGGGAATTTTAGTACAAGGTGTTGTTAAAAGTGCAAAAACAAATATAGGCTTATCAGGAATCAACATTGCTGTCGAAGGATTTTCGGCAGCCATTACAAAGGATGACGGTAGTTTTGAAATTCAGGTGCCAAATTTAGGCGCAATACTAACTATTAGTGCACAGGATTTTCAAACCAAAGTGTACGCCATCAAAAACAGAAAATCAGGTTTAGAGATATTCTTAAATGAGGCCAACTACTCTACTACCTATCAAATAGCAAATTTACCATCCGGAGATATCATGCAGTATAATAATACAAATGCTGCCAATGTGGTTAACTTCAAAAAAGATCAGTGGTCAAGTTCTGTAACAGAATCTGTAGCAGGGTTTCTTCAGGGCAGAACAACCGGATTAAACAGTATCAGAAATTCGGGTGCACCAAATGCAGGAAGCTATTTAACTTTAAGAGGTTTCAACTCATTATATGCAAGCAACCGCCCTTTAATTGTTGTAGACGGAATGATTTATGATGATGAAGATTACGGTTCCGGAATCATACAAAACAACAGCTCTTCTCCTTTAACAAATATTGATGTTAAGGATATTGAAGATGTAACCATTATTAAAGACGGTACTTCGTTATACGGAACCAAAGGAGCTAATGGAGTAATCAATATTACAACAACCAGAGCGAGCGAGTTATCAACTAAAATTGACTTCACAATGTATGGAGGAGTTAATCAGACTCCTGATGAAATACCATTACTTGGCGCTGATGCATACCGTACGCACATCACTCAGTTAGAATCAAGCCGTGGACTATCCCAACAACAAATTGCTGATTTGCCTTACATGAATGATCAGGTTGGCTCTGTTGGATATTACAAATATCATAACCAAACCAATTGGCAGGATCAGGTTTTTAAATCCAGTTATAATCAAAATTACTTCCTTAAAGTTCGCGGAGGTGATGATATTGCAAAGTTTGGTTTGTCTGTTGGGTACTTAGACAGCCAGGGAGTTGTTAAAGGCACAAATTCAAAACGTTATAGTGTACGCTTAAATGCTGCTCTGCGACTTACAGAAAAACTAAGTGTAGATGCTAATCTTTCTTTTATTGATAACCAGCAAAATCAATGGAACCAAGGTTTAGCCTATAAAACAAGTCCGTTGTATTTAGCCTTGACAAAATCTCCTTTTTTAACATATTACGATGTTAGTGACGCCGGAGAAGTTTCGCCTAACTTTGCTGATACAGACTATTTTAATGTAAGTAACCCAAATGCTATTTTGGCCAATGGATTTGCTAAAAATAACAACTACCGCTTTTTTGGTAACCTAAAATTCAATTACGCTTTAAGCAAAGCCTGGAACATTACATCAATTGCAGGTTTGAATTATAATAAAGAAAGAGAGACTTTTTTCCTTCCGGATTACGGAGTTGCTGACCTTATTTTACCTACTGCTATTGGTAAAAACCAATCAGGAAGTGAAGTTCAGATTTACAATGGCCTGTATACCGATACTTTTGCCAGTTACCTTAAAAACTTTTCTAACGACCACAATGTAGATGTTCGTTTCGGATTCAGGGCTCAAACCAGTAAAACAGAAAGTGATTTAGGTTTAGGATACAATTCTTCAACTGATGATTTTACAAGTGTAGGTGCAGGTTCTAATTTATTGCGTCAGGTTGGAGGAGCATTAGGCGAATCACATTGGCTGAATATCTATGCTAATGGAAACTATAATTTCCGTAATAAATATTTCTTAACGGCAAGTTATGCTGTAGATGGTTCAAGCCGTTTTGGAGATGATGCCTCAACAGGAAAAAGTAAATATGCATTGATGTCTTCAATTTCTGGTGGCTGGATGCTTTCTTCTGAAAACTTTATGAAGGATATAAAAGCTATCGATTATCTTAAGCTTAGAGTTGGTATTGGTACCAGCGGAAACGATGATATTGGTAATTATACTGCACAAACTTATTATGTTTCTCAAAATTTACTTGGAATGCAAGGTTTGGTTCGAGGCAATATTGGAAATCCTGATTTGCAATGGGAAACGGTTACAAAAAAGAATTTGGGAATAGATTTAAGTATGTTTAAAGAAAGAATCAATCTATCTGTTGATTACTTTAGAAATAAAACATCCAACATGATTACGTATGAAACAATCACTGCCGAAAGCGGGTTTGATTACGTAGTTTCTAACGGTGGCGCAATGCGCACAGTTGGAGCAGAACTTTCTTTGAATGCACGTGTTATTAATACTCCGGATTTTATTTTCGACTTTGGATTTAATGTTAGTCATTATAAAAATAAAGTGCACGGTTTACCAAGCGGTGATATTCTTACACAATTTGGAGGTGCAACTTATATAACTTCAATAGGTCAGGATGCCAACTTATTTTACGGGTTAAATAGTAATGGAGTGTACAGCACAACAGCTGAAGCCAATGCTGAAGGATTATCAAGACGTTTAACAAATGGAAACTTAGTTCCTTTTAGCGGTGGAGACATGCGTTTTACAGACACTAACGGAGATAAAGTTATTGATGATAAAGACCGTATGGTTATTGGCAACCCAAATCCGGATGTAATAGGAAGCTTTAGTACTAATTTTACGTACAAACGATTTAGCCTGCAAGCCTTGTTTAATTTCTCTGTAGGTAATGATCTTTATAATGGTGTTCGCTACAATCTTGAAAAAATGAGCGGATACGAAAATCAAAGTATTGCAGTCGCAAACCGATGGAGAGCCGAAGGACAACAAACCAATATGCCAAAAGCAACCTGGGGAGATCCGATGGGTAATGCAGAATTCTCAGACAGATGGATTGAAGACGGTTCTTACTTAAGATTGAAAACCTTGGTACTGGGATACAATCTTCCAATGAATGATAGTAAATACATCAAATACATTCAACTGTATGCTACTGCCAACAATTTGGTAACTTTTACCAAATATCTTGGATACGATCCTGAATTCAGTGCTACTTCATCTATATTTGGTCAGGGTGCAGATGTAGGTCTGACTCCTCAGTTTACAAACTATCAACTTGGATTACGCTTAGGATTTTAAAATTATTTTACAATATAGAGAACAGACCAATGACAACAATAAGAACAAAAACAAAAAAATCTGCCAAAGCCTTGTTATGGATGTCAGTACTATTACTTAGCCTAAACTCTTGTGAGCAATACCTGGATGTAGAACCTCAGGACAAAGTTGCCGAAGAGCAAATGTATCGTAACGTATATGACGCCGATGCAGCAGTCATAGGGATTTATGGCAAATTTATGGGACTCGCTAAGAAATATGTTATCCTTAATGAAATGCGTGCAGATTTGATGACAACAACAAACAATTCTGATCCCTATCTAAAAGAACTTTCAGAACAAAATGTTTCTGCCGAAAATCCATACGTAAATCCAAAAGATTTCTATCTGGTTATTCAAAACTGTAACGATGCCCTGAAAAATTTCGATATTATGGTTGCCGAAAAGAAATTTACCCAATCGCAATACGAACAGCGCTATGCAGATGTTGCCTGTATCCGTTCCTGGATTTATTTACAATTAGGAATTCAATACGGAACCGTACCTTACATTACAGAACCTATCGCAAACGTAGAAGACGTTAAAAATATTAGTAAGTTTCCAAGACTTTCTTTTAATGAACTTATTGATGAACTGGTAAAGTTTACAGAAGGATTAAAGTATAAAAAAATATACGAATCAGGCAGCAGTTTATTAGTAACAGTAGACGGCTATAATACCGAGAAGTTTTTTATCAATAAAGAATGCTTATTGGGTGATTTACAACTTTGGAAAGGAAACTATCTGGAAGCAGCGATGCATTATAAAAATGTAATGGAAACTGGTACTCCAAGAAACGATGTTGACATGTACAGAGTAAAATTTGCTGAAGTTGTTACAAATAATGATTTAGCAGTTGGTTATTTAAGATATTATGAACAGGATGCTACAACATTGGTAGATAATAACACTCAGGGATGGAGATCCATTTTTGGAAGAGACAGAGATGTATTATGGAACACCGAATGGATTTGGTCATTGCCTTTCGACAGTGATTTTGCACCTAAAAACCCATTTATAGAAATTTTTTCAAAAACAGGCGGAAAATATTTAGCTAAACCATCTCAACGCGCCATTGATCTTTGGCAGAGTAATACGCAAAGTAATGGTTTTCCTTATGATGCACGTGGACAAAAATTTACTTATAAAGTGGTAGGTGGAGAAAATGTAATTATGAAATACATTTATAAATATGAAAATGCTGGCAATGCTTTTAAAACAGATGGTGACTGGTTTTTATACCGTGCAGCCAAATTACATTTGCGTTATGCAGAAGCAGCCAACAGAGATCATAAACATAGAGTTGCTGATGCCATTTTAAATTTCGGAATAAAAAATGCCTATATGCCTGCGGGTTATAATGAGGCAACAGGAGATGCTACAAATATTGAGCAAACCAAACTGCCTTTCCCGTATGATTTTGATGCACGTATGGGTGATTTTCCAACATTCAGAGCAATCTGGCACCGTGGAGCCGGTATTCGTGGCCGTGCCAGACTTCAAAGAGCTGCAGTTGTTGGAGACAGTTTAACTTCTATTGAAAACAATATTATTAATGAAGCTGCATTAGAATTAGCTTATGAAGGAAACCGCTGGGAAGATCTGGTACGTGTTTCTTTACGCCGAAACGACCCTGCCTTTTTAGCTGATAAAGTCTATGAAAAATTAAGCAAAGACGGAAACGGAAAAGCAGACGAAGTACGTTCTAAACTAATGAATGTTAACAATTGGTATTTGCCTTTTACATGGAAATAGCATTATAAACTAAATAAATAGTTTCAAACTATTACAAGCAAAAAGACCCTAGTAGTAAACAAATTCTACTAAGGTCTTTTTTATTTTCAGGAGCTACTCCAGCCATCCACTATATCTTTGCCTGCTTAAAGAAAGCAGGCAAAGGATGCCGTTCCTGTCTGGGCTAGGGCATCTGTTTTCAAAAGAGAGTTAATCTTAGAGAATTATGTTTAAAATTCTAAAGCAAATTCCCTAAAAAATCATTTTTTTAACCCGTTGGGTGAAATTGATTAAAAAGATTGATTTGATTATAAAAAGTATAAAAATTGAGAGTGAAACATCATTTATAACTTAAGGAATTGATGTCATCCTGAGCGGAGTCGAAGGCTTTTGAATACAAAAGGGCTTCGACTAAATTTATCCTGAGCAAAGCCGAACGGACTCAGCCTGACACTCATTTTTAATTTCACCAACTGTTTTTTTATCCAAAAAATATCTACAGCTTATTTTTACTACCCTGAGTTCGATTAATCCAATACAAAATTATTTACAAATTAATGATGTTGCTTAATATTCCTGCAAGGTCTTTTTCGAGACCTTGTAGAAATTCTATCATTAGTATTGATACCTACAAGGTTAATAAAACCTTGCAGGATAAGCAATATAAGGTGTTTTTTTGAATAATCGAACTCAGGTTACTAGTCTAAGCAAAACCATTCCTTCACCTCTTCCTCAATAGTTTCTTCTATCAAAACATTTTCAAACTCATTAGTAGAGGGATTATATAGGTAGGCTTTTTGCCATTCTTCATAATGAAAAGCTACTTGTTGTATCGCTTCACAAATAAACAAAAGCTCTTCAGTAGCCATTGTGGGATGCAGGGATAAGCGAACCCAGCCCGGTTTATTACTCAGGTTTTTCTGAAGAAGTTCACTGGTCATCATTTTAGACTTTTCCTCATCAAAGCCAAACAAATAATGTGCATACGTACTCGCACAGGACCAGCCACCGCGAACCTGAATTCCGAAACGGTCATTTAAAAGCCTTACGATTAAATTGTAATGGATATTTTCTATCGTAAAAGAAACACAGCCAATTCGCTCACTTTTTAAATCGCCCAAAATAGACAAACCATCTGCTTTTTGAAGTTCCGAATAACAAAAATCCAACAACTCTTTCTCTCGGTTTTGGATGTTCTCTACTCCCATTTGCTCTTTAAGTTCCAGACATAAAGCCGCACGCATCACCTGAAGAAAACCAGGAGTTCCGCCATCTTCTTTTACTTCAATCGCATCACTGTAATGATAACCGCCCCAGGGATCCGTACATTTTACATTTCCTCCGCCCGGATTATCGGGAAAATCAGCTTTGTATAATTTTTCATTAAAAACCAAAACGCCACAGGTTCCGGGTCCGCCCAAAAATTTGTGCGGCGAAAAGAAAATCGCATCCAACTGCTCTTCGGGATTTTCAGGATGCATGTCGATTTTAACATAAGGAGCCGAAGCGGCAAAATCTACAAAACACAAACCTCCGTGCTGATGCATGATTTTTGCCAGTTCATGATACGGTGTAATAATTCCGGTAACGTTGGAACAGGCCGTAAAAGAACCAATTTTTAAAGCTCGGTTTTTGTATTTTTTAAGTTCTCCCGAAAGTATTTTCGGGTCAACCAGATTGTTTTCGCCAGCAGGCAAAACCACTACATCTGCAATGGTTTCGTACCACGGAACCTGATTAGAATGATGCTCCATGTGCGTGATAAAAACCACCGGTCTTTCATCATCAAAGTTCAGTTTTACATTGTAAATATTATCGGCAGACCGCAATCCCATGATACGCTGTAACTTGTTCAAAGCAGCTGTCATTCCGGTTCCGGTGGTAACCAAAACATCTGATTTATTAGCGTTTACGTGCTTTTTTATCAGCTGTCTTGCATACTGATACGCATAAGTTGATGCTTTACCCGTTTCACTTGAAAAAGAATGTGTATTGGCAATCATCGGACCTATTTTATTGAGCATAATATCCTCAATCGGAATGTACAATCTTCCGCTGGCAATCCAGTCTGCGTAATATAATTTTTGTATCCCGTAAACCGATTCGAAAGTATGGTTCACTCCTATTATATTTCCTCTAAACTCCGAAAAATGCTGTTCTAATTCGGTTGTTCTTAAAGTAACTTCCATTTTCATTTATTATTTTAACCCATTAGGTACAATTAGTTTTTGATGATAATTTTTCGTCAGTTCGAGTGATCCCGATTTTTCATTGGGATTGTATCGAGAACAAAAAATTATCATTAAAAAAAGTTCTCGATATATTTTTTGTTCCGTTTCTCTACACAAAAAACACTCGAACTGACGATTTTAATAATTACAACTAACGGGTTATTTTAAAAATATTTACTTTTTAAAGTTTTTAATTCCCGACTGCAGCCAACCGTAATATTCCTCAATATCCGGATTGTAAGCAGAAGGCTCAGTAAGATTAGCACTGTTATGATCTACGATTACATAAAAAGGCTGTGCATTGGCTTTATACGTTTTAATTTGAAGATCACTCCATTTATTACCAATCGTTTTGATTTTTTTTCCTGTTGTTTCAGAAACATACTGCTCGCTTTCCGGCAATTCTTTTTTATCATCGACATACAATGAAATCAGCACGATATCATTTTTTAAAACCCCTAAAACTTTTGAATCAGACCAAACCAGCTCTTCCATTTTTCTGCAATTCACGCAGGCATATCCTGTAAAATCCAATAAAACCGGTTTTCCTGCTTTTTTGGCAAATTCCATTCCTGTATCATAATCATGAAACGTAATGATATTGTGCGGGCCAAATTCTGCTCCTTCAGGCAATGTTTCTTTGCTGGCTGTTTCTGTCTTTCCACCGCCAATACCGTTTGGTGATTCACTGTAATGCATGGCAGGAGGAAATCCGCTAATTAGTTTCAAAGGTGCTCCCCAAAGTCCCGGAATCAGGTAAATCACAAAAGTTAAAACGATTAATCCTAAACTCAGTCTTCCTACTGAAATATGCTGTAGCGGAGAATCGTGCGGCAACGTAATTTTTCCGAATAAATAAAGTGCCAAAACGCCAAAAACAGCAATCCAGATAGCAAGAAAAACTTCTCTTTCCAGCCAGTGCAATTGTAAAACCAAATCGGCATTAGATAAAAATTTAAAAGCCAGGGCCAATTCTAAAAATCCTAAAACCACTTTTACGGTATTTAACCAGCCGCCCGACTTTGGCAAAGCATTCAGCCAGCCCGGAAAAGCAGCGAATAGTGAAAAAGGAAGCGCAATGGCAATCGAGAATCCTAACATCCCGACAATTGGAGCGATTCCTCCCTTTGAAGCCGCTTCAACCAACAGCGTCCCTACAATTGGACCTGTACAGGAGAATGACACAATCGCTAACGCCAAAGCCATAAAGAAAATCCCGATCAATCCTCCCCTGTCTGCCTGCGAATCGACTTTGTTTGCCAACGCATTTGGCAGCATAATTTCGAAAGCACCCAAAAATGAAATTGCAAAAACCACCAATAAAACAAAGAAAATCAGGTTGAACCAAACGTTTGTAGAAAGCGCATTCAATGAATCGGCACCAAAAATTGCAGTTACAATCGAACCTAATAAAACATAAATAATTACGATTGAAAATCCGTAAATCAAAGCATTTCTGATTCCGGCAGCTTTGGTTTTACTCTGTTTGGTAAAATAACTTACCGTCATCGGGATCATCGGAAAAACACAAGGCGTCAATAAAGCTGCAAAACCAGATAAAAAAGCAATGATAAAAATGCTTAAAAATCCTTTTGATTCCTGCTTTTTAACCGGATCAGCAACCGCTTTTGAAACTGCTTTTTCTGCTTCGACAATTGTTTTATCTTCTGTAACTGCAGTATCATTTTTAACTACGGCAGACTCTTCGGCTGCAGCCAATTTTGTTACATTCGGAATCTTAAACGCTAATTCTTCCGAAGACGGAGGCAGGCAGTTGCTGTCATCGCAGACCATAAATTCAACTTCGGCAGCGATATTGGAAACCTCATCAGAAGTAAATTTTATCTTTTGTGTAAAAAGCGCTTTGTCTTCAAAATATTTAATTTTCATGTCGAAAATTTTATCCTGAACCTCATGCCCTTTTTCTTCGGTAGTTTTTCCGATTAATTCGAAATTTTTCTTTGGATTTTTAAAACTAAAAGCAGTTCTAGATGGTCCTCCTTCTTCTATATATTGTCCGTATAAATGCCAGCCGGATTGTATTACGGCCTGAGCCTTTAAAACATATTCCTTATCTGAGATTTTCTCTACAGACGTACTCCATTTTACCGGATTGTACATTTGCCCAAACATGCCCGCACTAAGCAGCAGCATGAAGGTTATGATGCTATTTTTCATTGATTTTTTGATATTTTAATACGATTCGTATATTTTTTTAAACACACTTCGACTCCGCTCAGTGCAAGCTAGGATCATAGTTCTCAAATTCTTCAAAGGCATTTCATTTTCCTAAATTCACATAGCTATGTGTGCAAATCCAAATTTATTATTGATCTTCTTTTACAATTAAATCTATGTGCCTGTGTGTTTGTTTTTTTTCTCGCAGATTCAGCAGATTCAGCAGATTTTCACTAACCTTTTATCTGTGTTATTTAAAAAAAAGAGCTGTCCGAAAACAGCTCTTTAGGCCTTTCAACAAAATAATTAACTAACCATGATTTTGTAAAAATGAAAGACTAAGTATAAATTACTTCAAAGGATTACCGTCTTTATCCAGCGAACCAGATTTAATGATAATCATTTTATCTAACTGAATGTATTTTTTAATGGCATCATTCACCTGTTGCAAAGTTACTTTCTCAATATCTTTTGGATATTGATCGATGTAATTTGGCTCTAAACCTCTCTCAACAAAGCCTAAAATAGTTCTTGCCATTCCGTTTGTGGTAGACATTCCAACTTTAAAACTTCCGATTAAATTAGTCTTCTTATTTTCTAATTCTGTTGCAGTAATACCATCTTTTACCCATTTATTCACCTGAACCATAGTCGCATCCAATCCTTTTTGAAATAAAGACGGGTTGAAAGAAGCATTCACCATCCAATATCCTCCAGTGGTAATATTTCCTCCCATTCCTGAAGAAATACTATACGTTAATCCATCATTATCACGGACTGTCTGCATTAAGCGACCTGCAAAACCGGCTCCTAAGGTATAATTTGCAATGTAAAACGGAATATAATCTGCATCGGCTCTTTTTAAACCTGTGTATTGTCCAATGTACAATTCGGCACTTGGTTTTTCAGCAATGGTAATCACTTCTGTTTTTGATGCAGTTTTTACGGCATCTTCAAATTTTAAAATTTCTGAAACACCTCCATTCCAGTTTTTGAATGATTTTTTCAAAGAAGCATTCAAATTGGCTCCTTCTGTATCTCCAACAATTACCAAATGCATCGAAGCAGGACCGAAATATTTTTTATGAAATGCCTTTACTTCTTCTAAAGTTGCATTTTTGATGTTCGCTAAATCTTCTTCGACACTTAGACTGTAATTTGGATTTCCTTTTGGATAAATTGCCTGAGAAAGCGCAATATCACCTCTTTCGCCCGGATCATTCAAATTTTGCTGAACGTTTCCTGTAAACTGCTGTTTCAGATTTTCAAATTCTTTTGTATCAAATAAAGGATTGCGAATTTCTTCTGCCAATAAAGCAATTACCTGATCTAAATCTTTTTTAAGACATTTAAAACCAATATTTATTTTGGTCGTTGAAGCGCTTACATTTAAATTCACGCCTAACTTTTGAAGTTTTTCAGAGAATTTAAATTTATCATTCAGCGTAGTTCCTTTTGACAACATAGAAGCTGCCAAAGATGAAACCATCGGGTTTTTAGTCTCATTAACGAAATTCCCTAACGAAATACTCGCTGCAACAGTCACAAAATCTTTAGCCGAGGTTTTTACCGAAACTACATCAATTCCGGCCACTTTTTCTCTTTTGAAAGCCGAAGCTGTTTTTTCGATTACACTTGCGTCTAAAGCAATTTCTGCCGGATTATTATTTTGTATTGAAATTTCAGAAGAAGTTTCTTCATGCGAATGTCCGTCTTCCGGATGTCTGTAATAAAAAGGACCGTTTTCTGGCATGAAATTATTCGCCTGAGCCGCATCCTGACCTTGTGTTCCACTTTGTTTCGGAATAAAATAGCCTGTTGTACTTTGATCTTCAACCAAATATTGCTGAGCTACACGTAAAATATCCGCCGGTGTTACTTTTTTCAATCGGTCAACTCCCGTTACAAAGTCTGTCCAGTCGCCTGAGGCAATAGCTTCGTTTAATTCAGATGCGATAACACCTGAACCATCACGGGCTAAAATAGTCTGTGCACTGATTTTGGCCACCACACGATTTACCTCATCCTGACTTACACCATCTTTCTGAATTTTGGCTATTACTTCACTTATTTTAGCATCGATATCTTCGTGTTTTGATGTTGTTGGAAAACCAACCCCGATCGTAAAAAGACCAACTTCTTTAAAATTCGTAGCACTCGCATAGGCATAGATTCCCATACCAGTATCCACAAAGGTTTTGTTTAAAATCGCCGAAGGGCCAGCACCGATAATTTCACCTAAAATGTTCAAAGCAGGCAAATCTTTATGCAAAGCTCCCGGAATTTTATACGCTTTATTTACAACACCCAGTTCTCCTGGTTTCGAAACCACAATTTTACGTGCTCCGTATTGCTGTGGCTCTTCGGTATAAGGCTGTGGAAGTGCGTGAGGCGCTTTGGTAATTCCACCGAAATATTTTTCGATCAATTCAAAAACATTTTCCTTTTTGAAATCACCTATTATCGTTAAAGTCGCATTATCCGGCCAGTAATACGTATTGTAGAAATTACGCAAAACCTCTATTGGTGCTTTTTCAATGTCCGATTTCCATCCGATTGTTGAATGATGATACGGATGCGCAATATAAGCCGAAGCCCATATTTCTTTATCCAGTAAACTGTTTGGATCATTTTCGCCACGTTCAAATTCATTACGCACAACAGTCATTTCAGCATCCTTGTCTTCTTTAGTCAATAAAGAATTACGCATTCTGTCGGCTTCAATTTGCAATGCTAATCCAATTTTGTCACTTGGCAATGTTTCAAAATAATTGGTTCGGTCGTACCAGGTTGTAGCATTCAATTGTGCTCCTGTGTTTTGTAAAACGTCGGTAATAGTATTACCATTCTTTTTGTTAAAAGTTGGCGTTCCTTTAAACATTAAATGCTCTAAAAGATGTGTTGATCCTGTGTTTCCTAATACTTCATGTTTAGAACCTACACGATATACGATTTGTACCGTTGCTACCGGCGAAGCATTGTCTTGTAACAGCAAAACATTCATTCCGTTTGGCTGGTACAAATATTCTTCGATTCCGCCTAATTCTTTTATTTTCTTAAAATTATCCGATTTGCCTTGTGCAGAAACAAGCGTGCAGAATGCCAGTGAGCAATAGCCCAGAAAGATGTATTTTTTCATTTGTGTTTGATATTTTTATGAAGAAATTTATAATTCGTTATTTTGTTTTAAACACATAGAAACATCGTTTTTGTAACCGTGAAAAGACGTTTCACTTATTCAAAAAAAACATAGTTATGTTTGAGAAATGTATTTCTCTTTTATATTCTTTTTGAAAAGAAATAAATCTATGTTTCTATGTGTTTAATTTTTTTGAATTATAAGTCAATTTATGATTTACTGAAAATTTCTTTCAGTTTTGACTGAAGTTCAGCTTCTCTAAGGTTTTTAGCTACGATTTTTCCATCAGGACCAACAAGATAATTCGTTGGTACTAATTTTACACCATACAAAACAGCCGCTTCATTTTTCCAGCCTTTAAGATCTGAAACATGTGTCCAGGTTAAACCATCTTTTTCGATTGCTTTTTCCCAAAGGTTCTTTTTATCATCTAATGAAACTCCCAACACATCAAATCCTTTATCATGGTATGTTTTGTATGCCAAAACCACATTTGGATTTTCTTTTCGGCATGGACCGCACCAGCTAGCCCAAAAATCTACTAATACATATTTTCCTTTGTAATCAGATAATTTTACGATTTTTCCGTTTACATCCGTTTGAGAAAATTGTGGAGCTGCAACACCTATAGCCGTTTTATTATTCAGTTCGATTCCTTCTTTTATCTTTTTACCAAAAAATGATTTTTGGATTTCCGGACTTAAAACAGCAAAATATTCTTTTACCTGTTCCGGTGTTCCGTACGTTACCAAACGGTCATCTAAAACCAATGCGCCTGCAACCTGATCTTTATGTGATTTGATAAATGTAAATGTCAGGTTATCTGCCTGAGTCTGCAAATCTTTCCATTTTTTATCCATCATCGCCTGCTGCTCTGCGGTAAGTTTTACTTTTCCGTTTTGGCTTAAGGAATCAGATAACTTATAAAGTGGTCCCGCAACATTTTGAATCTTTTTAAACTCGTTTTTGTAATACGAAGAATAAATAGAATCCTGAATTGCTCCGGACAATTTTGCATTGTAAATAGTGTCTTTATGAGCTGTAAATCCAATAGTTTCATTAGCCAAAACAAAGGCTTTTCCGTATTCCTGACCTTTTAACTTAATGCTGTATCTCAAAGGCTCTTCCACTTTTCCTGTAAAACTAAATTTACCGTCAACGATTTTGGCAGAATCCTTAACTACGGTTTGATCCCCATCCTGGAACTCTAAATAAACCATTCCGTCTTTTTGTCCCGGAATATTTCCGTTAATGGTAAAACCTTCTTCTTTTTTAGAGCAGGAAGTAATTGCAGTTACCAGCGCCAACGCTAATAAACCTGATTTTGAGATTATACTTTTCATGTTGATATTTTTTTATTTGTAAATGCTTTTTGTTTATTTTTTCTCGCAGATTTAGGAGATTCAGCAGATTTTTTAATCTTTCAATATGTGGCTGATTTAAAAAAAATTAAAAACCAGATTAAGATTTCAAAAGTTCTTTTAATTTTTCTTCCAATGCTGCACCTCTTAAGTTATCACTGATGATAACACCTTTGCTATCTACTAAATAAGTTGCCGGAATTGTTTTTACATTAAAAACATTACTCACTTTATTGTCGTCCAAAAGATTGTACCACTGCATATTTTCCTGACCTAATGCTTTTTGCCACGCTTTTTCATCTTTATCGATTGAAATGCTTAAAATCTCAAATCCTTTATCTGAATAGGCAGAATAAGCCGTTTTTAAATTGGGGATTTCTTTACGGCAAGGTGCGCACCATGATGCCCAAAAATCAATTAAAATGTATTTTTTTCCGGCAACAATTTCTTTAACATTGTATGCTTTTCCGTCTTTATCTTTCAATTCAAAATTAGCAACACTTGTTCCTACTAATGACTTCGGATTTATCTCTTTATCTACTAATTGTCCGTAGTAACTTTTTTTAGCTGTTTCAGAAAATTGTGCAAAAACCGGCTTTTGTTCTGGTGTTAGATAACTGTATTGCGTCATCATGAAAAAAGGTCCCCACCAATTTGCTTTGTGTTTAGCGATCAAATTCTCTGAACTCGATTGTACTTTAGCAAAAAAAGCTTTTTCTTTGGCTTCAAACGCTTTCCATTCCGGAGAATTTCCAATAGAATCCATCAATTTTTTATTTCCTGAAGTTCTGGCTTTACCATAAGCATTTGTAACTTCCTCACTTCCTTTATGATATTCTACGTAATCCTTTTCAAGATCAGCTCTAAAAGCCGTTTCTTTTTTAAAATAATCATTGGCTTTTGATCCCACAATTACTTCATTTTTAAAGTCGATTCTTTGATCTTCTTTTTTAGAAACTTCTGCATCAGCTGTTAGTTTTATTTTAGAATTTTCAACTAAAACCGGAATAAATCCTTTGTCTTTTCCAAACACTACATAAAAGAAACGAGGCTCTTTTAACTTTCCTGTAAAAGTAAATTGCCCATCTTTAAGCGTTGTTTCTGCAACTGCCGGTTCAGAAGAATGTGTTGCTCCCGGAACCATTTTTATTACTGTTCCATCTTCAAGACCTTTTATAGTTCCCTGCAAAGTATATGATGCAGGAGGTGTTTTTTTAGTTTGTGCATGGTTGCTAAATGAGAGCATTGATAAACCTATACACAATCCGTATAATTTGTATTTAATTGTGTTCATTTTTTGATTGATATTTTATAAGAAGCTCCCCTTTCGGAATACCTACTCAGGAAGCTTTGGGATTTTTATTATTTTGGTACGTTTTGAGTAATCGTTCCGTTACCCGGATTTCTTGTTGCCCCCTGTGGGAAAGGCATCGTCCATAAATGAGACGTTGATGATAAAGTGTAAGTTGTTCCTGCATTTACTTTTGAAAAACTCACTTTATAAGTGCCCTCTGCGTTTAAACGGCGGGCATCTGCAAAAGGAATAATCGTTAAAATAAGTTCGTTATTTTTAGTTCTAAAAATAGCGTTTAGAGCAGTTGTTTTATCTGTAGTTACAATATCCTGATAAGACGATGGCTGAATACGTGTTTTTCGCACTGTATTTAAAACATCCAACGCCTCACTGATTTGATTGGCACGGGCCAGACATTCTGCTTTAATCAGATATACTTCAACAGTTGTGATTCCGCCGTAATTAAACATTCCCGACAAAGTTCTTCTGTAGTACGTATCTGCACCAACAGTTCTGAGTTCCCAACGTGATCTAAAACGGACATCGCCAGTTTCAAAACGTTGCGCACGCTCTACCGGAATACTATATTCTACAGATAAATAAGTTCTTTCACCATGGCGAAACGTGTAATTTTCAACATAATTATATCCCATTGGAGAGGGTGTATTCGTATAATCATTTGGAATATCAATTACAGCTTTATTCGCAATATAATAAGCATTCCAATCGTATAGTTTATTATTTTCGGCCAAAGCCAGATCAGCGTACTTCAAGGCTTCTGTATAATTACTCATTTGCAGATACACGCGAGAATAAAAAGCATACCCAGCTCCTAAAGTAGGATGCAATGCTGTTTGGCCTACTTTTGGCAGGTAAGGCAAGGCTTCTTTTACATCGTTCGAAATAAAATCATACAGTTCCTGAATGGTTACTTGTCTACTTGGTGCATTGATATCAGCACTTGTAATTAAAGGCACGGATAATTTTGTACCTGCTGTTGAAGCCAAATAGGTATCTGCATAAAAATTAACCAGATTATAATAGGACATGGCACGCAAAATTTTTGCCTGCGCCCAAACGGCTCTTTTTTCTTCCTCAGTCGCCTCAGTTGTTGTTAAAGCATTGGCAATAATTAAATTGAAGGTTGAAATTCCTTTATATTGCATATAATAGGTGCTTTCATCTTCTTGATTTAACTGGATACGATCTGCCGTTTCATCCCACATGTAATTTGCCTTTGTCAAACGCTCAGCTCCAAGAGTAGCTATATCTATAAACTTATCGTTCATCAGGTTTAATGCTTGTGCAACATTTACGCTTTGATTAGCATATTCATCACGAATAAAAGCTTCGTAATCTGATAGTGTCGTTGGGATTTTAGAGCCTTTTGGTGCATCATCCAGATAACTTTCGCAAGAGGCTAAAACCAATCCTAATGCAAAAATGCACAGTATCTTTTTATATATATTTTTCATCATGTAGTCTTTTTAAATTAGAAGTTAATGTTTACACCAAAAACTAAACTTGGAGATTGATAACCATTTAAAAGGTATTTAGCGTCTCTGTTTTTGGCAAAAGTGTAGACATTTTCTGCATTCAGATTGAAACGCACATCTTGTAATTTTACTTTTTCGATAAACACTTTTGGCAATTGGTACGCCAACGAAATATTGCTTAATCTCACATTCGAAGCATCCAGAATATTGATATTCGCATAACGATAAATGTCACGGGAATCTGAAGTAAAATCAGCTTCATATTCGTATACCGCACGAGGTATATTTGTAAAAGCTTCGTCTCCGGGCTGCTGCCAACGGTTTACGATATTTTTATTTACAGTTGTAATATTGCTTACATAACCACCCAGTGCACCATTATAATCATTCTCTAACATTGGTAAAAATGTATTTCTTATTTTATGTCCTAACTCATAAATAAACAATGCCGAAAGTGAGAAATTCTTGTAGCTTACCGCTGTATGAAAAGATCCACTGTGCGTTGGTACAATTGAACCATAATCATGAATGGCATCTAAATCGTACGGATTGAAAATTACTTTATCTCCGGCTGCATTATAGATCTGAGGCAAACCTTTTTCACTTAAACCTGCCCATGCATAACCGTAAATCGTATTGTAGTCATTCCCTACTCTTGGATAAGCATAAGGAACATCTAACAGCAGGTAAGCTGCCGGTGCTTCTACTTTTACGAAATCGACTTTATTTTTATTATAAGCATATAAAACTGAGGCATCCCAGGAGAAAGAAGGTGTTTTGATGATAGTTCCTCTTAAACTGGTTTCGATCCCTTTGTTGGTCATTTCTCCATTATTTATTTTATTAGTATCATAACCAAAACCTTCTGTTGGGATTCCGTTACTGTTTGCTAATAAATCCTGTCCTTTTTTATTGTACAGATCAAAAGTTCCGCTTAATCTGTTACTAAAAAATGAAAAATCTAAACCGATATTGGTTGTCGTTGTTTTTTCCCATGATAATTCAGGATTTGGTCTTGAATTAATATAACCCTGATTTCCTCCAACATTTGGATTAGCATAATAACCTGCCGTTAAATAAGGTGCTGAGTCTTTGGCCACGTTTCCTCCGATACCATACGAAGCACGAAGTTTAAGTGCGTTTATCCATTCAACTGCAAAAAAAGATTCTTTATCAATATTCCAGGCTGCTCCGGTAGACCAGGTTGGCTTATTTTGATATTTATTATCTGTTCCCCAAAGGTTAGAACGGTCCCAGCGTAAACTTCCTGTTACTGAATATTTTCTGTCATAAGTATAACCACCTGTTCCATAAAAAGAGACATAACGGTTTACCAATTCACGATCTCCTGCGAAATCATTAACTCTCATAGATCCTCCAAAAACAGACCCGTACACTTTAAGCAAATCTGCCTGATTTACGGGGGTAAAAGATAAAGTCTGCTCATCCCAGCCGTAACGTGTGTTGTCACCATATTCTACTTTTGCGTGACGTATTTCCATACCTGCAATGGCAGTTACGTCGTGCACTTTATTAAAAGTCTGATCAAAATTTAACTGCTGACGGAAATTGTAAGCATTAGAAAACTGATTCGTTTCTTTTAAAATATCTCCGTAAGGCAAATTATAAACCGCTTTGTTATTAGCAATCGTTGCCAAACCGTTTACTGTAGACCTAACATCAAAAGATTCTTTTTCTCTTATTAAACTGCCACGGTCAACACCATACTCGTACTGAAACATTGCATTGTAAGTAAGTGCTTTACTAAACTTTACATTAAATTTTGCAAAAGTTCTGTTCAGGAAGTTTTGCCCTTCATTTATATTTCGTCCAAATTCTTCCATTGGCGTAATATCCATGTTGTAAAGACCATACGTCTGCATGGACTGCAATGTAAAATTATTGAATCGGGATGCTGCGGTAGAAATAAAATTTGAGCCATCATTATTTACTAATTGACTGTACATCTGAGTTTTAAATCCTGGCACAAAAGCATTGTACGTTTGTGTATTACTTTTGCCGTAATTGATGTAAGTACCTAAATCTAAAGTAAGCCAACTCGTAATTTCTGTTGAGTTTTTCAGGTTTAAACCAATAGACTTATTATCAGAATACTTGTCTTCCAGTTTATTATCTTTATAAGTCAAAGAAGCATTGAAACTGTTCGTTTCAGAAGCTTTCCCTAAACTTACGTTATATTGTGTCATAAATTGACTGCGTTTTGCGTATCTGGCAATATCATCATAATATTTATAACCTTGTCCAGCCAGTGCATTTAAACGGTTATTTGCTTCTGTCTGCGAAATATTTCCAGCATATCCATTTAACTGCGCCTGCATTCCTAAACTTGTAAATACAGCATTATTTAGTAATGATTTTGCATAAACAGCACTGTTTGCTCCTTGCAAATTAGGGTTTTTAGCAGCCCATCCTTTTTCTAAATCAATTATATCTGCTGAACTGGTTAGGTTTCCGGTATAATTTCGATAAGGAGTAATGGTTAAATTACTTGAAAAAGAAATATTTGTTTTTCCGGCTTTTGCTTTTTTGGTGGTAATTACAACTACACCATTTGCTGCACGCGCACCGTAAATAGAAGATGCTGCTGCATCTTTAAGAACAGTAATACTTTCAACATCCTCTAAGTTTAAGTTAGGAAGATTTTCCTCTATACTAAAATAAGGAGTGAATTTTGTATTTTCTATCGGAAAACCGTCAATTACATATAATGGAGTTGTTAACCCATTCATAGTCGTAGTCCCACGGATTTTACCATCCTGATATCCAACAATACGTCCTTCTAATATTTTATCTAAACTGCTTAAACGCTGTTCCTGAAAATCTTTTGCTTTTAAATTAGAGAAAGATCCTGTTGACTGCTCTGCTTTAATATTCTGATATCCGGTTGTTAATACCACCTCACCTAATTCCTGAATATCTTCCTTCAATACCACATTGATAACACTTCTTCCTTCCACTTTTATTTCCTGTCTAACGTATCCTAAATAAGCAAAAGCCAAAGTAGTTTCGCTGTTTACAGTAATAATCTGATAGTCTCCGTTAAAATCGGTTTGTACACCTCTTCCTGAACCATTGTCAGAAATGGCAGCACCTACTAAAGGCATCCCTTTCTCATCGGTTACCCTTCCTTTTACGATAAAATCCTGTACAAGTACTTCTTTTACTGCAGCTACAGGTTTTTCAACAGGTGCTTTTTTTGGTGTCAAAACAATATGGGATCCACTCACTTTGAAATCAGTACCTGAATTTTTAAAAATCGTATTCAATATCGTTTCAATAGATGCATTAGTTAAGTTAACATCTATTTTGCGGTCTAAATCAACCGATCTTACGTTATATACAAATCTGTAATCACTGGTGTACTCAAGCTTTTCAATTGCTTTTCCAACAGTCATATTGCTGGCACTGAAAGAAAGTCTGGCCTTTTGAGAATAGGTCACACCCGCTTGCATAACAGACAAGGTGGTTAGTAATAATAATGTCGTCAGTTTCATTTTTAAATCAAATTTCAAAAAAGGCTTGTCGAACCTGATTTTGTTCAATAGTTTTTTCATACTTTTAAAATGTTTTTTAGTGTAATTGGTTATTTAACTGATTGCATTCATACAACCGGGAAATGTTGGCGCATTTTCCGGTTTTTTATAAACAGCAATCCTTATTTTGGACTTTTGTTACATAGGCATTTAATTTATTTTAGATTGTTGATTTTAGATTTTTCAATCTTGTCTCTTTATTTATTCTCTTTATTCTCTATTTAATCGTAATTTTATCTCTGTTAATAGTATAATCTATTGCGTAACTGTCGCTAAAGTATTTCAGCACCACTTCAATTGGCTCATTATCAAAACGGGCATTAAAAATTTCTTTTCCAAGCATTTTATTCCTGTTAATGAAAGTCACATTATAGCGACGTTCCAATTTTTTGATAATATCACTAAATGAAGCATTTTTAAATACTAAACTTCCTTTTACCCAGGCTGTATAATAATCTGTATTTACTTCTTCTGTCGTAATTGCAAACTGTCCTTTTGTATTTGAACCTTTTGAACCCGGTTTTAAATACACCTGATTTTCATTTGTTCTCTGACCTTTATAAAGCGAAACTTTACCCTCGACCAGCACAATATCAGTGCTACTATTATCCCTGTACGCATCTGCATTAAACCTGGTTCCCAAAACCTCAACACTTACTTCCTGTGTCTTTACCGTAAACGGATGCGCCTTGTCTTTGGCAACATCAAAAAAAGCTTCACCTGCCAATTGTACCATTCTTCCCTGATTTTTTAAAAACTGTACCGGATATGTCAATTGAGTTCCGGCATTCAGATGTACAAGGGTTCCGTCTGATAGCTGTACTTCAAATTTTTTACCGTACGGAATTTTAATGGTATTGTAAACCAATTTCCCTTCAGCATACGCTTTATTGTACACCAGCCTGTTTTTTTCCTGTCTTCCAATTATGTTGCCATCTTTATCGGTTAGGTTTCGGGTGTCAGCGGTATCAATTTCCTCTTCCGAATTGTTATCTAATTGCAATACAATTTCATCCTGCCTCGGAATAATAACATTTTGTTTCTCATTTGATACATTCGAATTTTTATAAAAATAAAATCCGCCTAAAGCAACCACCAAAATCGCAGCATATTTATAATAAGAAGAAAACCTTCTTTTATAAAAAACATTATTTTCTTTCTGAATCCTTTCTGATAGCTGTCTTCTAACCTCAGCAGAATCAAAACTATTCACAGCGGTATCAATTGCGTAATTTGTCTTTACAAATTCCCTGAACTCAATTTGGTTTCCCTCATCCTTTAACCACTCCGTCAGCATTTCAATCTCATCCTGACTGGCCTGATTTGTGATAAATTTCACCATTAATTCTTCTGACTTTTTTACTGTCATATTATCTTTTTTTAATATTATTACGAAGCCAAAAAGAAAAACCCTAACAATTTGATAAAGTTTTTTTGATTTTGCTGATTTTTTTATTTTTCACAAGTCTTTTCTTTCAATAAATTCTACTAATTCGATAGAATTAAATACATAAATACTCTATCTTTGCAATTTTATGGTTTTTTTATTTGTAATAAAATTCAAATAGAAAATCTAAATAAGCGCCAATTTTAAAGAATTATACCTGCTGATTTAAGTCTTAAAATTTTAAATTTATATATTTGTTACTATGAAAACCGATGATTACAACGATAACAACACCCTAATTGAGTCTCTAAAAAATGGAGATGAAGGTGCCTATACTTATCTCATCGATACTTACCATCATAAACTTTGTGTTTATGCCAACAGCCTTGTCAAAAATATTTACAGTGCCGAAGACATCGTTCAAAATGTCTTTATAAAAGTTTGGGAGCAAAGAGCCCGTTTAAAAACCGATCATGCCATCAAAAGTTTTCTTTATAAATTAGTTTATAATGAATTCATCGATTTGTACCGAAAAAATCAATCCTTGTTTTCTCTCGAAAAAACCTATCATGATGCCTTAAATTCGGTTGTTGCTGAAGATGACTCTGAATCTTTTCAACGCGTATTAAAGGTAGTAAATAAAGAGATAGAAAGTTTACCTCCTAAGTGCAAGGAAGTTTTTATTTTAAGCAAAAAAGAAGGTCTGACCAATATCGAAATTGCGGAACATCTGGAGGTATCCATTAAAACCGTTGAGGCTCAAATTACCAAAGCCTTTTCAATTCTGCGTTCTTCGCTTGAAGAAAGGGTAAAAAGTGCCTTGTTTTTATTATTCGGAAAAAGAAAAAAATGGGGCATTAATTAGACCTTTTAAATTTCATTAACGAATATCTTTCTTGTTTTAAAAAAATTAAACACAACTTTGCAAAATTTCCAAATTAAGATCCTTACATTTGCAACTTAGTTGCGTTACTGTGACTGAAATTCCCAAACCAAGAATGAATAAAAAGAAATTCGTCATAATTAATCTTTTAATGTCTGTAACGGTATTGTTCGCAATGCTTTTTCAGACGGTTCACTCTTACGAGCATATTTATACGCAAATTCATGAGAAACATTGCGACCATAAATACACTCCGGGTCAAAAGCAAATCACCCACAGCCATGATGTAGAGAATAATTGTTCTATATGTCATTTTGGATTTAGCACATTTATTCCCAACACATTTTCTACTTATACCTTTCATAAAACACACATTCCTACTGTACAGGAATTCGCTTACAACCTAATAACTGCAGCGTTTTTCAAGGGCAGTCTTTTTTCTTTAAGAGCACCTCCTGCTCTGGCTTAGTTTACTATATTACTTTAAAAAGAATCATTCATTTGCTTTTAACAGAAAGTGAAGAACACTCCTATTCGTACGTCTTTTTCTAACGGAAACTTTTCCGCTGAAATTATATTACGCCTTTTTTTTAAAATATTACATCGTAAACTCCTTCCTTATTCCGACAATACGATTTGGTTCAAAAGCGCCTTGGTGTTTTTGTGGATCAAATCATTCCATATTCATAATTCCAAACAAATATAAAAGATGCTTACCGCAGAAAACCTGACTAAAAAATACGGCGATCAAATTGCTTTGAATGCTTTGAATTTAACCATTAAACAAGGAGAAATTTTTGCGCTGTTGGGACAAAATGGTGCCGGAAAAACGACTACCATAAATTTGTTTCTGGGTTTTATAAAACCAACCCATGGCGAAATTAAAATCAACAATATTTCGGTAGTTACCGATGCAGATAAGACCAAAAAAGATGTGGCATACATTCCTGAAACGGTAATGTTATACCCAAATCTTACTGGACTGGAAAACCTGAAATTCTTTTCGTCCCTTGCCGGATTTAAATATTCAACCGGAGAACTGACTTATTTTTTAACCAAAGCCGGTTTGCAAATTACGGCTCATGACCAAAATCTGGGCGGTTACTCAAAAGGAATGCGCCAAAAAGTGGGTATTGCAATTGCTATAGCCAAAAGAGCAAAAGTGTTATTGTTAGACGAACCTACGAGCGGTTTAGACCCGAAAGCTTCCAACGAATTCTCTCAAATCCTGAAAGAACTTTCGGCAGACGGAACGGCTATTTTGATGGCTACACACGATATTTTCAGAGCCAGAGAAGTCGCCACACACATCGGAATTATGAAACAAGGCAATCTGGTGACGATTATTGAAGCCGAAAAAATATCAGCAAACGAATTGGAAGATTTGTATTTACAAACTGTTTAAAAAGGAAGAATTTCCATCTACATAAAAAATGAAACATATATTTATAGTACTGTTTTTTGTCTTTAGCTCTGCTTACTTAAAAGCGCAGACAAATACAAAAAGTAACGACAGTATCGCTAAGGATTCCATTAAAACGGAAGCCAAATTAAACGAACTCCAAGCCGTAGAAATCATAGGCCGTTCTTCCCGAAAATACAACAGCGATTATTCTTTTGGCGCAACAAAAACGGCTTCGCTTAACAAAGACATTCCACAATCAATTTCTACGGTTACCAAAGAATTAATTGCAGACAAAGCCGCAATTTATCTGGCCGATGCGGTAAAAATGACAAGCGGTGTGATTCCGGCAAGTTATTACAATCAATACACCATCAGAGGGATCAGCCAGAACGAAGAGGGACAAATCATCAACGGAATGCGTACCCGCCAATATTATTTCCTGCAGCCGCTTACCAGTAATATTGAGCGTGTCGAAGTAATTAAAGGCCCGTCGAGCGCCACTTTCTCATCTGTAGATCCGGGCGGAAGTATAAATTTAGTTACCAAAAAACCTTTGGCAACTGACCGAAAAGAAATAAGCCTGAGTGCCGGAAGCTTTAGCACATTCAGAGGAACGCTGGATTTTACCGGCCCTTTAAATGAATCAAAAACATTATTGTATCGTGTAAATGCAGCGTATCAGGAAGCAAAATCGTTTCGTGATTTAGTGGGCAATAAATCGTATTTGTTCTCCCCGTCTTTCAGTTATATTCCGAATGAAAAAACGGCTGTCAATACCGAATTGATTTTGAGCGACATGACAGGAATTCTGGATCGCGGGCAGCCTATATTTGGAGCTGTTGCCGGTGTTACAAGTCTGAACAAAACACCAATAAGCCTGAATTTAGGTGCGCCAAGTGATTTTTTTAAATCGAAAGAAATGATTTTCACTACCAATTTCTCTCATAAATTCACTTCAAAAATTGGTTTTAATGCCTCTTACATGAAACAATCCTGGAGAGAAGATTTGCAGGAACACCGAACCACAAACGGATTTGCCGTAGACATGAACAACCAGCCTGTAACAAGCCTTGCGATGATGCAGTTTGTACAGCGCCAGCAATACTGGAATGTGGACAACTTAACCGCCTTTTTAAATTTCGATTTCAAAACCGGAAAACTGCATCATAAACTACTAACGGGTTACGATTTAAGCAGCTGGAACAAAACAAAAGGCGGCGGACAAAACGCAGCCAGAGGTTACCTGTTGAAAGACGGAACTGTTGCAAGCACTTTTGTACCCGCAAATGCATCAAATTATCAAACTACTACAATTGACGGCGTTGTTTTCCCAAAACCAAATGTGAATTATTTTAATTTAAATAATCCGACTTATACTGTAAGAAGCCCTGATGATTATACTTTGAATGTCAGAACAGCATTACCATCGGCTTTAACCACTACGAATGCTATTTATATTCAGGACCAGATTCAATGGGACAAGTTTACGTTTCTTTTGGGATTACGAAACGAATGGTTTGAAGACATCACCAATTACGAGACGAATAACGAATTAACCGTTAAGAAATCGGCTTTACTGCCTCGTGTGGGAATTACGTATGCAGTTAATACCGCTATCAATGTTTATACGACTTATCTCGAAGGATATCAGCCACAATCGAACACTGTTACGTTGATGCCACAAACAGGAAGTTTACCAGGTGGAAGTTTGTTTGATCCACTCGAAAGCAATTTGAAAGAAGCAGGTTTAAAAGCGACTTTTTTAAACAATTCAATGAGTTTTAACGCAGCTGTTTACGAAATAAACCAACGCAATATCCTGATGAATGCCAACGATCCTGTAAATCCTGATTTACTGGTAACCAGAGGTTCTGAGCGCAGCCGTGGTTTCGAATGTGATTTGGCCGGATACATCACCCCGGACTGGCAAATCAATGCTTCGTACAGTTATATCGATGCCAAAATTACCAACGATCGCAATGCTTCCTTAATTGGCGCCAGAAAACAAAACACGCCAAAAAACAGCGCCAACTTATGGACCCGTTACAATTTCAAATCCGATTCTGCTTTGGATAATTTCGGAGTTGGTTTTGGAATGCAGTATCAAAGCAGCAAAATTCCATGGTTTACAAGAGATTTTACACTTCCTGATTTTACCATTTTTGATGCCGCTGTCTATTATAAACCAGAGAAAAGCAACATTCAGGTTGCTGTAAATGCAGGAAACATTTTCAACAAAACCTATTGGCTGGGCGCTCAGAATTATTTGAGATTATTTCCCGGAGCCCCAAGAAATGCTACGCTTACCGTAACTTATAAATTTTAATCTGTAGTTATGTCATTACACATAGAAAATTTAATAGCCCAACATTTCAGAAAATCTGTTTTTAAAAATCAGGCTGTTTATATCATTACGCTTTTTATTGGTATTTTATTGCTGTACGCTGCTTTTTCGGGCTGGGAGAATTACACGAATCAAAATGAAACCAGCGAAAAATACCAGCATGAATCCAGGGAAGACTGGTTGAAAAACCCGGATAAAAACCCACACCGAATGGCACATTACGGAAATTTTGCTTTTCGAAAAAGTACTTCGTTAAGCGTTTTTGAATTTGGAATGGAACCTTTTTTCGGAAATGCCATTTATCTGGAAGCTCACAAACAAAATACAGCCAATTTTTCTGAAGCCGGATTTTCAAACAGCATGCTTCGTTTTGGAGAAATCAGTATTGCTATGGTTTTACAAATTTTGCTGCCATTATTGATTTTTTTCCTCGGATTTAATTCGGTCGCAGCCGAAAGAGAAAACGGAACATTAAAATTACTTTTGAGTCAGGGTATCAGCTGGAAACAGCTTTTAATCGGCAAAACACTCGGCATTGCATCTGTCATTATGATGCTTTTTATCCCTACGATTATTATTTTGGCTTTCGTTTGGCTATTGCTTCAGAACTTTGCCGTTTCATTTGACGAGACTGTTAAAATGCTCTTGTTTATTGGTTTTCATTTTCTATATCTGTTATTTTTTTGCGCCATTGCCGTTTTGATTTCGGCGCTAAGCAAAACTTCAAAAAAAGCGTTGATTTCGTTAATTGGGATTTGGTTGGTTTTTACCATTATTCTACCGAGAACAACGCAGGCAATTGGCGCTTATATTTACGAAGCGCCTTCAAAAATTCAGTTCAACAGCGATATTGAAAAGGACATTCTGAAACAAGGTGACAGCCACAATCCGAATGATCCGCATTATAAAGCGATAAAGGATTCTCTGCTTCGGACTTACAAAGTAGATTCGGTTCAAAAATTACCCTTCAATTATTCCGGTTTTATTATGACCGAAGGCGAAAGAATAAGTTCGAATATTTACAACCAACATCTTGAAGATTTATTGGAGATTTATAAAAAGCAAAACAGTTTTTCAAAAACAGTTTCGTTTATAAATCCGTATATCGCCATGAAAAATGTATCGATGGGATTGTCGAATACCGATTACGATTCGTACATCGATTTTCAGAAACAGGCTGAAGCGTATCGTTACGACATGGCACAAAAAATGAATGCTTTACAAATCAAATATATCAGCAACAAAAAGCCGGGACCAAATGACAAACCGCTCACAATTGGCAAGGAACACTGGGCTGACGTACAGGAGTTTCATTATGAACCAAAAGGGATTTTTGATATTTTGAAAAGCGAAATCATTTCAATTATCTCTATTATCCTCTGGATTAGCCTGCTTTTTATCTTTATAAAAATTGCTGCTAAAAACCTAAAAGCCATTTAATACCGATTGTATATTCAATATAGTACAATTGCATTGTACTATTTTCATATTACACCGGTATTATACCAGAATATTTTGAACTAAAATATAAATCAAATTGATATAATATGTTAGCATTATTATTTAAAAATTTCATACGCTCGAAAGGAACCAAAATTGGATTACTTTTTTTGCTGGGTATCGGGTTCATAAGTCTTTTGATTGGGCATCAGTTTCAGGAAAAACAAGGCCGGAATATCAAAGAAGCAGCGACTTATCAAAAAGAACATATTGCAAGAAATGCTGCATATCATTCAGACGAAATGGGACTGCTGCTCTATTACATCAAATTCTCTCTGGTCAATAAAACCTTCCCGATAAACAGTCTGGCAATTGGGCAGCGGGACGTAAATCCATCCATACAAAGTGTTACGATTCGGGGTCTGGAAGGTCAGAAATACGATTCGGAATTAAATAATCCGAACAATTTGATGTTAGGAAACATTGATTTTAGTTTTGTACTGATTTATCTTTTTCCGCTCCTTATTATTGCTTTTACGTATAATGTAGTTTCCGAAGAAAAAGAATCCGGAACTTGGAAAATCGTGGCAACACAAAGCGATAATACGTTTTTGTACATCCTGAAATTGTTTTATATCCGAATTTTAAGCTTAGTTACACTTCTAACTATAGTACTATTTATTGCCATTTTCTTACTCAATATCCCATTTAACAAATCACTTTTTACTTTTTACATCATCAGTATTTTATACATCTTTTTTTGGTTTGCAGTTTGTTTTTTTATCGTATCCCTGCAAAAGAATTCCAATTTCAACGCCGTGATTTTATTAACGATCTGGCTGTTTCTGATTATTATTCTTCCGGCAACCATCAATACCTATATCGTAAATAAATACCCTGTTCCGGAAGCTTTGGAGCTGACGCTGAAACAGCGAAATGCGTACCACGAAAAATGGGACATGGATAAAAAAGCGACAATGGAGAAATTCTATAGTCATTATCCGCAATTCAAAAATTATACTTTGCCCGATGAAGAATTCAGCTGGCTCTGGTATTATGCGATGCAGCAAATGGGCGACGACGAATCGGCAGTTCAGTCAAAAGAACTGGAAACAAAACTGAAGCAGCGAAACGAAGCCGGTCAAAACATCGCACAATTTATCCCGACGCTGCACACTCAGATTCAGTTAAACGAAATTGCCAAATCTGACTTAGGAAACCAGCTTTTGTTCATGGAAAAAACAAACCGGTTTCATGAAAAACTGCGCTTGTATTTCTACCCAAAAATCTTTGATAATGCCGATGTAAAAAAAGAAAACTGGTCTAAATTTAAGGTAGAAACTTTTGAAGATACTTCAGAAACGAATTTCATAAAAACCTTTTTACCGTTGGTATTATTCAATTTAATACTGATGGGTTTGGGATGGAGGAATTTCAGAAAAGAAAAACAAATCGTTTAAATTACCTGCTAAAACTATAGAGAAAAGCATGTTATTTCAATGCCCTCAAAAAGTGAGATTCACTTTGGGGGCATTTTTTATGGAAAGATAACCAAATCAAATTACAAACTCATTATATCATTTAAGATTTAAAAAATCATATTTTGTTATATAAAAACAATTTTTAGCATTAAATTGATTAAAAAAACTATTTTTTCACATATTAAAAACAGAAAAAACCTACTTTAAACACTCGTTTATGATTAAAAGATTAATTATTAAATCTATTTTTATGGGAAAATTTTTCCGAATCTACTATTTTTAAACAGCTAAAAAAACTTTTTAATAACTAAAAAACTACAATTGATAAATTTTCACTAAAAACAATTGTAGGTATTGTACTACACTTTTATTTATCCTTCATTTGCACTTTTTAACATTTATCGAATACGAATAAACATCATAAATAATGAAAAGCATACTAGCAATTTTATGGTTTGGAACTTTTTTTTGTTCTAATGCCCAGAATAAAATCACCTTTAGTTATGATTCCCTGACAGGAAATCAAGTTGTGAGATCTCTTTGTCTAAACTGCCAGACAGGTAAACCGGCGAAAAAAATTGAAGCCATAACAGACGAAGACTTACTTAAATTTTCTGCTGAAGACGTTATTTCTTATTATCCTAACCCTGTAAAAGAAGAGCTCTACCTAAAATGGGAACTTACTAACGAAAATTTTCTTACTTCCATACAAATAATCGGGATTTCGGGACAAGTATTAAAAACATACCAAACCTCTAAAAGTACTAATTATCAAAACGTTCCTTTTCAAAGTTACCCTGACGGGATTTATATTGTTTCGCTGGCCTATAAAAACGGGGAACAAAAAACAATAAAAATTATTAAAAAATAATAATAGTATGAAGCAATTTTACCTTTCAATTTTATTCATAAGTTTTACTGTTTTTTTATCTGCCCAAACCAATCCTACAGGTTCTTCTGCAGAAACAGGTGTTACTGCCGGAAATCTGGCTGTAACTTTATCAGGAGGAGCTTCGTATACGATCCCCATTGCAGTACCTCCGGGAATTAACGGAGTTGTACCGCAAATTAGTTTGTCCTACAATAGCCAGAATGGCCCCGGCCTTGCAGGTTATGGATGGAATGTTTCCGGAATCTCTAAAATTACCCGAATTCCTACTACAAAATTCCATGATGGGAAAATTGATCCTGTGGATTATGTAAATGACCGTTTTGCCTTAGATGGTGAACGATTACTTGTAAAAAAAGGAACAGGAGGAGTTTATGGTGCTAATGGTACTCAATATGAAACTGAAAATTTCTCTAATGTCAAAATCACCTCGTATATAAATCCAACCTATCTCTATTCAGGGCCAGTATATTTTCTGGTAGAATATCCTGACGGTTCAAAAGCTCATTATGGACACCAAAACGGCGGAGGTACATTTTTGGAATGGGGAATTACCTATTGGGAAAATGCCCAAGGTATCAACATTCACTACGAAAATTACGGAGAAAAAATACATAAAATTACATACGGAAGCCGCGGTTTAGCTACACCTATAAATGAAATTAAGTTTAAGTATCAACCCAGATCAAGGAAAGAAAATTTTTATATTGGCGGAGTTAATGAGATTAAATATGATAAATTAAGTGAAATTGAGATAAAAAGCAATAATATAGGATTCAGGAATTATTCTTTGGAATATACCCAATCCTCTCAAAACTATGACCAATTAAGCAAAGTCACAGAAAAAAACGGTGATAAATCAAAGAGCTACAATCCGACCGTTTTTCAGTACGACAATACCGAAAGCACAATCAATTATATTGATAATCCGAATACCTTAGACGTTAATAACGTCTCTTCTTTAAATGCCAATACCATAACAGGAGATTTTGACGGAGATGGTAATATGGATTTTATCTTATATCCAACTACGGGATCTAACGCCAGAAATAAATCTTGGTTATTTACAGGTATTAATCCTAACGGTAACGCAAAAACAACTATAAACCAGGGTCTTCTCTTAAACACAGGCCCTTTTGATGAAATTTTTCCCGTTTCCTTTTTGACCTGGAACAATAAATACTGGTTTAGTAAAGGCTGGACTGTCTTAAAAACAGATGCAACGACAAATATATCAACCTTTACAACATATGCTACCGATGGCTCTTCTTTGGTTTATTCCCAAGGTTCCAAACAGCATACATTTCCTAAAATAACACATAGTTTTACAGCGTGCAATAATGCTCCGGTTACTGTAGAAGAAGTTATACCGAAAAATTATTTAAATGGTGATTTTAATGGCGATGGTTTAACCGATCTTATCATTATAGAAAAACCATTTTCTTATACCACAAAAGTTAATTGCTCGGTTAAAGTTATAGAAACACAAACGTTTCCGGGAGGTAAATCATACTTTGTCAATTTAGACAGCAGAATCAATTCTAATTTTGTCAATCCGGCAGGAATTTTACCAATTACCCCAAACAGCAAATGTTATATAGCCGATTATAACGGAGACGGAAAATCTGATATTTTCATATTCGATACGGGAGTATTGAAAGTTTATACCCTGATTGAAAATAATACTTTGGTCGAAATATCTAAAACCATTAATTCTAATATTAGAGTGGATGTCACAATTGTAATTGGAGATTATAATGGAGACGGAAAAGCAGATTTTATAATACCAAGCCCGGAAACTCCTAACTGGTGGTATAGATTTCCATCAAAAGGAGGTGCAGATGAAAAAGGGAATGGATATACCATAGAAAGCTTACCTAATTATGCACCATTTAACGCTAATAACCCAAATAGCAGCTATAACTACTTTGCCACTGATTATGATAATGATGGGAAGAGTGATTTAACTATTGTAAAAAATACTGTAAAAACTCAATATTTCTTCAACCCTCTAAAGGTGATTAAAAAAGGAACTATACAAGTTAGTACCTATACAGAAACAGCTTTAAATACTTTTATAAAAAAAACAGCTATTACTTCTGAACAAGAAAATATCGACATTTACGCTTTACCAATTTACTTACCTTCTACAGATAGTAAGCAACCACGACTTGAAATTGCATTTATAAATCAAAATAAACTACATTTTTTCTATTCGCCAAAAGACAGTTCTAAAGATGGTTTGTTAAAAAGTATCACCGCAGGAAATGGCGTGAAGGAATCTATAACCTACCAGCCTTTAGACGAAATATACGAAAATGATTACTATCCCATCTATAAATCAAGCCAGGGAACAGAAACCTACCCTTATTTTGATATCGTCTCCTCGCCCGATTTTCAAATCGTTTCTAAAATAGAGAAAAAGAGCGGCAATGTCTCCAAAAAGCAATTATACGGGTATTATGGAGCCGTAACCCATCTGAATGGTCTTGGTTTTATGGGATTCAGATCTATTATGAAAACCAACTGGCATGACAGCAATACCCCAATAATGAGTTCTGTAAGCAATAGAAACATAAAATTAAGAGGAGCAACAACTGAGAGTTATGTATTACCTTATTTAACCTATCCTTACGATGGTTTTTCACCGTCAAGCTTTACCTCTAAAACCACTTTATCTTATACGCCCTCAACTGCAGAGGCCGCTTTGCAGGAAAATAAAGTTTTTAAACTGCAAAATACAGGCAGCGTACAGGAAAATCGTTTAGAGAATACTAGTGTAACTACTACTAATACTTTTGATTCTGATAACAATATCAAAACCATCACTAGTGTTACTCAGGGATCAGGCGACACTCAGACTGCCATCACCTCAATAGATTATCAGGACGTCATCACAAGTCCTCTTTATATATTAGGAAGACCTTACCAAAAAACTCAAAGTGTCAGCGTTACCGGTGCTCCTACAATGAGCAATACGGAAGTGTATACCTATAATTCTAATCAGTTATTATCGGATATAGAAAAGAGCGCAACAGGAACAGCTACGATAAAAGAACATAATGATTATGATTCATTTGGGAATGTTACCAAAAAGACTATTATAGCACCATTTCCTTTACAGCCCAGAAGTACACAGTACGAATATGATGCATCCGGACGCTTTGTAACCAAAATAACGGACAACGATTTATTGGCATCAACCTTTGGATATGATTTGAATAATGGCTTACTAAAAAAAGAAACCGATTCAAACGGAAGGTCAACCTCATATACTTACGATTCGTGGTTTAAACCTTTAACCGTAAAAGACGATCAGTTAAACTTAACAACCTCGACATCTTATACAAAATCACACGATAATCATAGCGGGTCACGAACCACTATTATAACAAATGCTCCTGATGGCCCTGTTTCCTTTCAAATATTTGATGACCTGGGACGAAAAATAAAATCCGGAGTTACAGATATAAATGGCGATTATTCTTATATGGATTTCGAATATGATCTATATGACAGAAACTACAAAACAAGTGAACCTTATTCCGAATCTGATCCCATACAATGGAATGAGACCAAGTTTGATCTCTACGGCAGACCAACAGAAACAAAACTGTTTAATCAAAGAACGACTACTGCCAGTTATTCAGGGCTTGTTTCTACGATTACTGACGGATTAAAAACCAAAACCATCACTAAAAATGCTGTTGGAAATGTAATTTCTACTGACGAAACGCTGGGCGGGACAATTAATTATTCCTACTTTGCCAATGGGAATTTAAAACAGACCCGTTACAACGGCATCAGTATCAATATGGAGCAAAATGGCTGGGGCCAAAAAACAGCTCTTATTGATCCTTCGGCCGGTACATTTGGATATAAGCACAATGATTTTGGAGAACTTGAAGAAGAAACTTCGCAAAATGGCAATGTAAAAACGACTATTGCCCGTGATGCAAGCGGAAGACCTTCCAAAAAAACAATGACAGGACCGGGTACCAATAGTGAAACCACTTATACCTATGACGCTGCAAAATTACCATTAACAATAAGTTACAAAGATTTAAATGATCCTTCGGGAGCAAATGATATTTCAACTTCTATCGTTTATGATGATACATTTAAACGTCCAACTTCGATTACAGAACAAAAAACCGGTGTTTATAAATTTACCAGAACTTTTAACTATGATAATTTGGGAAGGGTTATTACCGAAACCAAAACCGCCGAGGCCGGCGGAAAAAGCAGTACTGTCGTAACTAAAAATGTATATAAAAATGGCGCTTTGTATCAGATTCTGGATATTAACAATAAAACATTATGGCAGGTAAATACCGTAAATGCTAAAGGACAGCTATTGGAGAGCATAACAGGTAATGGCATCAAAATGACCAACACCTATGACACTAATGGTTATATATCTAAAATACAACATGATAAAACAACAAACCCAACCGGAAATATTATAACCCTTACTACTAAATTTGACAAAAACACAGATAATTTGGATAGCCGAATCAACAGTGCTTTTGGAAATTATACAGAGGATTTTGATTATGACGAACTGGGCCGATTAAAAGAGTTTAAGAATAAATATGGTGTTCAGGAAACCCAAACTTATAATGCTTCCGGAAAGATAACCGGCAATAATTTAGGAACATACGATTATGATCCGGTTAAAAAATACCAGAATACCTCCATCACATTAAACCCTGAAGCATTAGACTACTATACTGCCAGAGGAAATATTTTTAGTGATAACATGGAAAGTGAAACAGGCTGGTTCAATTATTATGGAGGATCAACAGTAACATTTGATAAAACCACAGCAGCCCATTCAGGCTCAACTTCATTAAAAATCAGTAATGATGACACTTATGAAAAAATAACACATACTGACAAATGGATTGATGTTGATAATACAGCTGATACTGAATATACTTATTCTGCTTGGGTTTATGGAGATAGCCCTGTAGCCGAGGTTTTCCTGTTCATGAAAACTTCACAGGAAACCGGTTATTATTCGGTTGTTGATCATAAAACCATAGCAGCTACCAATCAATGGACTAAAGTAGAAAAGACATTTCTGGTTCCTGCCAGTATCAAAAAATTAAGCATTCGTCTGGATAATGACGGAATTGGGAATGTCTGGTTTGATGATGTACAAATTAGAAAAACCAACAACAATCCTAAATTAGACATTACCTATAACGCCTTTAAAAGCCCGATACAAATTGAGGAAACCGGTGTAGAGAAAATCAGTTTTACTTACAATGCCGATGACCAGCGCAGTACCATGTATTATGGAGGTTTAGAAGACAAAGAATTAAGACCGTTACGTAAACATTATGCTGCAGACGGCAGTATGGAAATCAAACAAAACACCACTACCGGTGCCATAGAATTTGTAACTTATATTGCCGGTGATGGCTACAGTGCCCCAATTGCTGTAAAAAGCGATGGTGTAAACCCTGCAAATTATTTATATTTACACCGCGACTATCAGGGAACCATTTTGGCCATAACCAATGATGCTGGGGCTGTTGTCGAAAAAAGATTATTTGATGCCTGGGGCGACCTTATAAAAGTACAGGACGGTGCCGGTAATACCCTTAACGGCTTAACTGTCCTGGACAGGGGCTATACCGGACACGAGCACTTACAAAGTGTAGGACTGATCAATATGAATGCAAGGCTATATGATCCTTTACTTCATAGGTTTTTACAGGTTGATAATTACATACAGGATCCTGCCAATACGCAAAATTACAATCAGTACGGGTATGTTTTAAATAATCCGTTGTTATATACAGATCCTAGTGGGAATACTTATGGAAATGATAAAGATTGTGTAAATTGTTGGCACGAAATTAATAACCAAATTGGTGGAGGTGCTTTTAAGTCTATTGCTAATCTCTTTAAGGATGGTAAAAACGCAGAATGGTTTAAAAAAAATGCCGGAGAAATTGGTAGATTTGCTGGTCGTAATTTACAAGAAGCGGCTAACTACGTAGGGCGAAACATAGAGTCCCTTGGAAGAGATATAGGAAAATTTTTGGGTATAGGCGGAGGAGACGGACCACCACCTAATTTGAGTAGTTATGTGAATTTGAATACTCAAACTGGCAGCGGACAATATTATGGAGGTGACGGTAGTGGCAATTTTATGGATTATCTCAGTAGATTTGTTTATGAAACTGATCAATACAATCCAATAGCTCTATTGTGGGATGGTATTAAAGGGAACATAACCGGAACTGACAGATATAATAATGAATTATCAGGGTTTGAGGCTAACATGAAAATTGTTAGCGCAGTTCCTATGACCAAGGTTGCTAGTATAGCAACAAATAGTGGGATAAAAGGAATTTCTATGATGAGCTCAAGAGCTCTGACTAATGGACAATTAGTTGAAAGTGCCGCTATTAGGGCTGAAAGAGCTATTGGAGGTGTTGGTGGCGTAGCAGGTACTGC
Organism: Flavobacterium pectinovorum; assembly: GCF_022802975.1. GTDB lineage: Bacteria > Bacteroidota > Bacteroidia > Flavobacteriales > Flavobacteriaceae > Flavobacterium > Flavobacterium pectinovorum_B. The sequence continues at coordinate 211,646 of NZ_JAFEVZ010000001.1, read as the reverse complement.
AAAACATCAATATGCAAGTACACTCTTAAATCGTTACCAAAGAATCTATGGAAATAGAGGTTTAGAAACAGGATTATCTTTTAACAATAATTTAAGATTAGGTGCGGGTAATCGTGGTTTTCTTGATGTAATTGATCATACAAATGGAGTTATATATGATTTTAAATTTGGAAAAGCATTTATGAGTCGAGCTCAATACAATAAATATTTTAACAACTTCGGATTACCGATATATATAATCAGACCCTAATAAATAATGGCAATAGATAAAGAAATAAAAAAGAAAGTCACTGAGGAATGGTTAAATGTCTTTCCTCAGCTTTCAGCATTTGCACAGAACAAATTATACAAGATTTTAGGTTCTTGCATAATAGGGATAGAGTTAATAAAGTCTCCATTCTCTGAAGAATACAGCCCCTATTTTGTAATATATTCATTGTGGGAAAAAGATATGAAAACTTGTTTGAGTGGACCTATTTTGCTGAGCAGATTAAAAAATAAAAAAGGTTTCGAATATAATATCCCCTATGAAAAACACAGTATGTTTTTTGATGATGTATTAGATAGCATTCAAAAACAAAGCACATTGTCATTTGATGAAAATATTTCTTTGAAAAAATTAATATCCATATTGGATGAATATTCCAAAACATCACCATTAAGTGCTGCTCCTAATTCGTACCTGCAGGCAGCACTTCAGGAAGCAAAACTAAAAATAGCTTTATTTGTTGGAGTTGCAGAAGCAAAAAGCATATTGGAACAAATCAATAAAAGAAATTGGGACTTAAACCACTTTAAAGCTTGTGGTATAGATGTAAACGGATGGCTTCAAAGTTTACAGACAACTATAATCAACAGAGATGAATTTTTAAAGCAAATAGAAATAAACAAACAGGATAAAAAAATTGCAAAATTAAAGAGTTCAGAGCTTACATTATAAATAAAGAGGTGGCTCTAAGAGAAATAATCAGACCTTAAAATTAATAATGGCAATAGAAAAAGAACTAAAAAAGAAAGTTATTGAGGAGTGGTCAATCACGCTTCGGGACAAAGAGTTGCACAAAGAATCAGTACTGAATTTAATCATACATTTATTACTCCCCGCTCCCCGAAGAGTTCTTTTTGAAAAACTGCGCAAATGTCTCTGACTTTGCGCAATTTTTTTTGCTTCATATTGAACACAAAACGTCTCAAAAGTCTCCGACTTTTTCCGTTTATGTCTTGATAGAATTTTATATTATGAAGTTTTGTTTTAAAATCAGAGACTTTGAGATGTCTACGGTTTTTAAATATATTTGTTTAGAATAGCGCAAAGTCGGAGACATTTGCGCAGCGTGTTTAGATTTTTGAATGAAGACTTCGCGGAGCTGAGGGATACTTCTGAAATAGATTTTGCAAAAACCTTTTTACCGTTGGTATTATTCAATTTTATACTGATGGGTTTGGGATGGATTAATTTTAGAAAAGAAAAACAAATCGTTTAAATTTATCTGGTTAAAACCCCCGCTCCCCGAAGAGTTCTTTTTGAAAAGCTGCAAATGTCTCTGACTTTGCACAATTTTTTTTGCTTCATACTGAACACAAAACGTCTCGAAAGTCTCCGACTTTTCCGTTTATGTCTTGATAGAATTTTATATTAAGAAGTTTTGTTTTAAAGTCAGAGACTTTGAGATATCTACGGTTTTTAAATATGTTTGTTTAGAATAGGCAAAGTCGGAGACATTTGCTGCAGCATGTTTAGATTTTTGAATGGAGACTTCGAGGAGCAGAGGTGGAAACTTTTGAAGATACTTCAGAAACGAATTTCATAAAAACCTTTTTACCGTTGGTATTATTCAATTTAATACTGATAGGTTTCGGATGGATAAATTTCAGAAAAGAAAAACAAATCGTTTAACATCTATCTTCAAAACAAAAAGACTGCTCCAATCCGGGCAGTCCTTTTGTTTTTAATCTCTAAAATAAATTACGCTCTAAACAAAGCATATTTATTGTAATCATATAAAACTTTGTCGTAAGGCACTAATAAGGTTTCTATTTTTTCTGAAGATTCTTCAAAAGTGATTCCCGCTCCCCGAAGAGTTCTTTTTGAAAAGCTGCGCAAATGTCTCTGACTTTGCGCAATTTTTTTTGCTTCATATTGAACACAAAACGTCTCAAAAGTCTCCGACTTTTTCCGTTTATGTCTTGATAGAATTTTATATTATGAAGTTTTGTTTTAAAATCAGAGACTTTGAGATGTCTACGGTTTTTAAATATATTTGTTTAGAATAGGCAAAGTCGGAGACATTTGCGCAGCGTGTTTAGATTTTTGAATGAAGACTTCGCGGAGCTGAAAATCTGACTTAGGAAACCAGCTTTTATTTATGGAAAAAACAAACCGGTTTCATGAAAAACTGCGCTTGTATTTCTACCCAAAAATCTTTGACAATGCCGATGTTAAAAAAGAAAACTGGTCGAAATTTAAGGTAGAAACTTTTGAAGATGCTTCTAAAATAGATTTTGCAAAAACCTTTTTACAGTTGGTATTGTTCAACTTGCTGCTGATTGGTTTTGGATGGAGGAATTTCAGAAAAGAAAAACAAATCGTTTAAATTTATCTGGTTAAAACCATAAAAAAGACTGCTTTTTAAGGCAGTCTTTTCTTTTTAAATTCTATAAATAAATTACGCTCTAAACAAAGCAAATTTATTGTAATCGTATAAAACTTTGTCGTAAGGCACTAATAAGGTTTCTATTTTTTCTGAAGATTCTTCAAAAGTGATTCCATTGTGCTTTCTGAACAAATAAATCTCTCTCAGGCAATTAGACAAACTCTGATGAATTTCGGATGTAAACAATGGTAATTGCTTATCTCCTACTAACAAATCTATCTGGTAATTTGAACTGCTTTTTGAAAGATTGTTTCCAATTATTCTAATGGTGAACTTAGTACTTTTTCCGTGTTGTTTTCCCTGATAATGTATTACCATGACTTTATATTTAAAGGGTTAGAGTTTATTTTGTTGTTAACTTAAAATAGCTTTTCAATTCAATAATTAAAATTATAAAAAAAAACAAAAAGCTACAATTTCTGGTATTAAATTATATTTTTTTTAGCATAGCAGTAATTTAGACTTTTTACGTTTAATCAAAAAGCCTAAATCACTTCATAAAAAAAACCGTAACGAATTACGGTTTTTTCACAATTAACTAAATATATTTAATCAACTTTTTCACGAGTAAAATTCATTCATAAGCACGATTAATTTTTTGTAATTATTGTATAATATCTTTTTCTGCATTTATTTCTAATAAAAAAGGATTTCCGTTTTTATCAAACATTGTCATATTTAAAGAATCTAATAACGCTATTTTTTTGGAAACTGTTCCCTGAAATTGATTATAAGAGAGATTCATTTCTTTTAAATGCTGAAGATTTTCCAAATCTTTTGGAATTTCTCCAATAAAACTGTTATCAAATAGACCCAGGTTTTCTAAAGAACTTAAATTCCTTATCTTATTACTCAGACTGCCCGATAATTTATTATTATTTAAAAGCAATATTTTCAATGTTGAAATCTCGTATAACGAACCCGGTAATGAGCCTTCTATCTGATTACTAAAAAGCGAAAATACTTCCAGTTGCTTCAAATTGCCAATACTGTAAGGTAATTTTCCTGATATTTTATTATTTGAAAAGTCTATAACTTTCAAGTTTACCAGATTAGAAAATTCATCAGGCAATTCTCCTTTTAAGTTATTATCGGATAAATTTAGCCCGACAACTTTCTCATTATTTGTTTCAACGCCAAACCAGGTAGAAACCGGTAAAGACAAATCCCATTTTACTTTCCACTCAGCGCCGTTTGTTGCATGATATATTTTAACAAGGGCATCTTTCTCTCTATCAGAAACCGTATCTGCAAATGCTGAACATGATAAAAAAAACAATAATAACAAAAAGGTTATTTTTCTCATAGATTGCAAAATTATTTCGAGTTCAAAATTATAGGTTTTTAAATTACAGGGCAAGGAATGTCGATAAAGTGTTAATAACTAAAAAAACAGCTTTAATGCCCCAAGACAAAACATCCTTCAGTATAAAATTTTGACTAAATTTGATTAACTAATTATAAAACCTCATAATCATGGAAATTAACTTTATCACCTTTTTGGCTGCAGCAGTTGTTACACTTGTAATTGGATTTATTTGGTATCATCCGAAAGTCTTCGGCAAAATCTGGATGAAAGAAAATAATTTTACTGAAGATGATCTCAAAAAAGGAAATATGCTCAAAATATTTGGGTTTACCTATATTTTCTCGGTACTGATTTCTATGGCTTTGATGCCTTTTGTAATTCACCAATCAGGTGCTTTAGGAATGATTGGCGGCCTACCTATGATAGAAAGTGCAAAACCATCTTTTCATGCTTTTATGGCTGATTACGGAACGGCTTTCCGTACTTTTAAACACGGTGCTCTTCATGGTTTTATGGCGGGTTTATTTTTTGCTTTTCCTGTCATTGGCATCAATGGTCTGTTCGAAAGAAAATCATGGAAGTACATTTTTATTCATGCAGGATACTGGATCGTTACACTTACCATCATGGGCGGAATTGTATGCGCATACGCTTAATAATCATAAAAAATAAATCCGTTTGAAATCTAAATTCAAACGGATTCTCTTAATAATAACTTAAAGCAAATACGTTATTGCAAATATTGTCTAATTTTGAATAAATTAGCTCACACCTCTTGAATACAACTTATTCTTTCCAAATATACAAAAGCGCTTCATTACTTCCTTTAGAATGGAATTTACTGGCTTCAGATAACATTTTTTTGACCAGAGAATACCTCGAAGTACTGGAAAATTCCTGTCCGGTAAATATGATTTGCCATTTTATTGGAATTTTTGAAGAAGAAAAACTTGTCGGCATTGTTATAACCCAATTTCTATTTGCAGAAAAACTGGAATCATTTGGAGAACGAGACAAATGTTTAAAAACTTCTGTCCGAAATTTTGCTCTCAAGAATTTCGCTTCACATGTCTTATTTATTGGAAACAACATGCTTACCGGACAAAATGCTTTTGCTTTTGATAAAAACGTAAAGCAATCAAAGGCAATTAAAACACTTCATAAAGCAATTAACCAGCTTAAAAAAGAGTTGAAAGCTAATGGAAGAAAAGTTCATATTACCAGCATTAAAGATTTTACTGAAACAGAAATCAAACCCTTACAGGCTGAATTCAAAAATAATTATACGTTTTCGACACAACCCAATATGATTTTCGAAATAAATCAAAATTGGAAAACAGAACAGGATTACATAGACGCCTTATCCAAAAAATACAGGGATCAATACAAGCGTGCAAGAAAAAAATCAGATGGAATCGAAAAGCAAAAAATGTCTTTAGCAGATATTAAAAGGTATGAAGATGTTATTTATGATTTATACTTTCATGTGGCAAAAAATGCGCCTTTCAATACTTTTTTTCTCGCCAGAAACCATTTTAGCTTTTTTAAGGAGATCATGAAAGATAACTTTTTATTGTATGGTTATTTTTTAGATGGAAAACTAATTGGATTCAATACCTTAATAAAAAACGGAGAGGTCATGGATACGTATTTTTTAGGTTATGACGAAAATTTACAACGCGAGAAAATGCTTTATCTAAATATGCTTTACGACATGATTGGATACTCTATTAAAAAAGGTTTCAGAAAAATTGTTTTTGCCAGAACTGCTCTTGAAATTAAAAGTTCTATTGGAGCTAAACCTTTAAAAATGTATGGTTTAATCACCCATAGTAACACTTTAATTAATCACAATATAGCAAGATTCTTTAATTATCTGGAACCTAAAACCGAATGGCAGGAACGAAATCCATTCAAATAAACTGCCGAAAAATTTTTACCGGTTTAAGGAATCGCAATTTTCATTTGCTTGTGCAGTATATGAATTTCCAAGGAAGTCTGGGCACCGCAATATTCGCCATCAATCTGAAAACTTACCGGATAATCAGTTTCTATAAGAGCTTTATCTGTTGAAATAATAACAACATCCTCTGAATCTATAGGCATATTGCCGGTAATAATTTTTCCGATTAAAAGTAAATCCAGGTTTTTTAAGATAACCAATTCAAACTTACCATCATTCATTGCTCCATTTGGATTGATAGTCACGCCTGTTCCGTATTTTTGAGAGTTGGCAATTACGATCATTCTTGCAGTATGTTCAACCGTTTTTCTATTTGCTGTAATTGTTGCAGTAAATGGTTCGTTTGATTCTGTCAGGGTTGTAAATGCCTGCAAAGCATATCCCCAAAAACCTCGTACATCACTCTCCTCATAGTTTTTTACCAAATCGGCATTTAGCCCTAAATCGCTTAAATGAATACTTTTTTTGCCGTTAATGCAGATCATATCCATTTCGATATAATGATGCAAAAAAGCAATTTTAAGATTTTCCTCAATTGTTGAAGGCAAATTTAAATCGACTGAAAGTCCATTTGCAGAGCCGGCCGGTAAAATACCAATAATTACATCGTGCTTCTCCATGGATTCGGCAACCATTTTTATAGTTCCATCACCTCCTGCAACTATAATTCTTTCAGGTAAATATTGACTGTAAAGTGATTGTATTTCTTTTTGATCACTTTTTCCCGTAGTTTCATATACTTCTAAATCAAAATGATTTGTAACTGCAAATTCGCTTACAGCCTCGATTAAATCTGATTTATCCAAATCTCCGGAAATTGGATTTACAACAAATAGGATGTTCTTTTTCAAAATTTTATTCTTAAAACCAATTAAATTAATTAAATTACGATTACATAAATATACGTAATTAATGAAACCAATTTTACAATTATATCGCGGTTATGCAAATGAACAAGAGTTAATTGTAATGGGGCATGTTTTGAGAAGAGAACACAATTACGATTTTGAGAAAAAGAAACTCAAAAACGCAAAATCGATTCTTAGATTGTTCCGAATAAAAACCATTCAAAATTTTGATGTTTATCTTCATTACAATAATGAAGTAATCCATACTAAAACTTTAGAAGATGGTTATTTTAAATTTTGTATTCCGTTAGAAAAAGAAACCCATTTTGGATGGATGCCGTATGAAATCAGTTTGAAATACAAAAATGAAACAGTTCGCTGCGAAGGCAGTTTTATAAGACCTCACAAAGGTAAACTCGGGATTATATCGGATATTGATGATACTTTTTTGATTTCACATACGAATAACTTCTTTCGAAAAATTTATATTTTACTTTTTAAAAATGTTAATGACCGTAAAGTTTTTAAAGATGTTGTTTCACATTATCAGGCATTGAGTTCTGCAGGAAGAAATAATACCGAAGAAGTAAATGCTTTCTTCTACATTTCGAGCAGCGAATGGAATTTATACCGGTTTATTGCTAAGTTTTCCCGAATCAACAAACTTCCAAAAGCCGTTTTTTTACTGAAAGACATCAAGAGGGGAATCACCGATTTTTTTATGAGCGGAAGAGGAAATCACGATCATAAGTTCGATAAAATAAAACATGTTGTCGAATTTTATCCTACCTTAAAATATGTTTTAATGGGTGATGATTCACAACACGATCCGATTTTGTACGAACGGATCTGCAAAATATTCCCTGTTACTGTAATTGCAGTTTACATCAGGCAAACTGGAAAATCACAGAAAAAAAAGGTCAAAAAGATTTTAAACAATATAGAAAGTCTTGACGTTTCAGTTTGTTATTTTAAAGAAAGCAGTAAAGCGATTGAACATTCAAAATCTATTGGGATTATTAAATAGATTTTGTTTCAGGTTTCAGGTTTCAGGTTTCAGGTTTTAAGTTTCAAGCTTTGAACTGAATAAAATATTTAACCGCAAAGCACGCTAAGATTTTTTGATCGCGGGGTTTCATAAACGCAAAGTTCGCAAAGCTATCTATTAATAAAGCTTTGCGAACTTCGGGTATTATATGCAAACTATAAAAAAACTTAGCGTGCTTTGCGGTTAAATTTAATCGTCAAGATTACAACCTGAAACCTGAAACAAAATTTTTAAGCATTAAAATTATCAATCTCTTCCTGAACGATTTCCCAGTCCAAAAGCAATTGATCTAAATCTGCTTTCTTTTTGTTGTAAGCGGTAAAAAATGAAGCGTCTTCAATATGTTTATCATAATTGGAAGCCAGCATTTTATCATCATGCTGAATGTCTTTTTCTAATTGTTTGATCTGACTTTCAACTTTACTCAGACGGTTTTGAAGTGCTTTTCCTTTTTTCTTATCTTCATAAGATGTTTTGTTATTCTCTTTTGGAGCAGCGGCTTTTACAACATCTTTTTTCTCTACTTCACGCATGTTTTCCAGATTACGCTGTTCTAAGAAATAGTTGATATCACCCAGATATTCCCTGATTTTCTGATCTTTGAATTCGTAAACGATATTTGACATTCCCTGAAGGAAATCCCTGTCGTGAGAAACCAGTAATAAAGTTCCGCCAAATTTTTGAAGCGCCGCTTTTAAAACGTTTTTAGATTTAATATCCAGGTGGTTCGTAGGCTCATCCATCAGCAACACGTTTATTGGCTGCAGCAATAATTTACAAAGTGCCAGACGATTACGCTCGCCTCCGGAAAGTACTTTTACTTTCTTCTCTACATCATCTCCACGGAAAAGGAAAGATCCTAACATATCACGTACTTTCATACGATTCGTGTCGGTTGCCGCATCTTCCATAGTTTGAAGCAGCGTAATTTCTCCGTCTAAATATTCAGCCTGATTTTGAGCAAAATATCCTAATTGAACATTGTGTCCCAATTTGATATTTCCCTGATATTCAAATTCGTTTACTAATGCTTTAATGAAAGTCGATTTCCCTTGTCCGTTTTGACCAACAAAGGCAATTTTACTTCCTCTTTCAACCAATAAACTAATATCTTTAAGAATCGTTTTGTCTCCGTAAGCTTTTGTAACGTTTTCAGCTTCGATTACTACTTTTCCTGGCTCTTTAGAAACCGGAAACGAAATATTCATTACCGAATTATCATCTTCATCAACTTCAATTCTTTCTACTTTATCCAGTTTTTTAATCAATGATTGTGCCATCGAAGCTTTTGAAGCTTTTGCACGGAATTTCTCGATTAATTTTTCTGTTTCTTCGATCTTTTTCTGCTGATTCTTTTGAGTCGCTAATTGCTTTTCGCGAATCTCATGGCGCAATTCTAAATATTGAGAATAGGGCTTATTAAAGTCGTATGCCTTTCCTAAAGAGATTTCGATTGTACGATTGGTAACATTGTCCAGAAACATTTTATCATGCGACACAATTACCACAACGCCGGGATAATTTCGAAGAAAACTTTCTAACCAAATGATACTCTCAATATCCAGGTGATTCGTTGGCTCATCCAGAAGCAAAACATCATTTGACTGCAATAAAAGTTTTGCAAGCTCTATACGCATTCTCCAACCTCCTGAAAAAGTTTCGGTTTGGTTATTGAAGACTTCTCTTTTAAAACCTAAACCTAAAAGAATTTTTTCTGTATCCCCAACATAATTATAACCTCCAAGAAGTTCAAAACGATGTGTATAATCAGATAAATCTTCTATGATTTGTCCGTATTCTTCACTTTCATAGTCCGTTCTGGTAACCAATTGATGATTAACTTCTTCCAGCTTTTTTTCTACAATTTTAATTTCAGTAAAAGCTTCATACGCTTCTTCCAAAACTGTTCTTCCCTGTTCAAAATCAATATCCTGACGCAGGAATCCCATTTTGATATCTTTCTCCTGAGAAATAACTCCTGAATCAGGTTTAAAATCTCCAGCCAGCATTTTAAGCATTGTCGATTTACCCGCCCCATTTTTACCAACAAGACCTACCCGGTCACCGGCTCCTAAACGAAAAGTAACTTCTTCAAATAAATATGTTCCCCCAAAAGAAACCGAAAGATTGTGTATATTAAGCATTAAAATGTTGTTTAAAGTTTAAAGTTTCATATTTTGACACCTTAAACAGAGAATGAAAATTGTAAATTTGCATTACCGGGATAAATGGTAAACTAAATTTTTTGCAAATGTTAAAAAAAGGATCGAAACTAAATAGTATTTTAACAGGAAGTTGTCCTAAATGTCAAAATGAGAGCATGTATTTGGATAAAAACCCGCTTCATTTGACTAAAGTTCTCAAAATGAACGAAAATTGCAGTCATTGCGGATTAAAATACCAATTAGAACCTTCCTTTTTTTATGGTGCAATGTATGTAAGTTACGGACTAAATGTAGCTGTCGGAATTGCTGCTTTTATAGTTTCGTTCGTATTTTTCGGAGTCACGATCGAACAATCTTTTTTATCGATTGTAATTACTTTAATCGTTTTATTCCCTTTTGTTTTAAGACTTGCCAGAAATTTATACATCAATATGTTTGTCTCATATGATCCTAAGTCCGTCCAGAAATAAGAGACTTTAAATATCTTTTATGGAATCGTTTAATATCTGCTTCACGATCGATAGGCTCACCATTTTCGATATGATCAAATAATTTCTGCGCAAGAGACGGGCCAAGCATTACACCTCGAGTACCCAAACCATTCAGAATATGAAGTGTTTTATGTGCTTCATGAGTTCCTATAAGAGGTCTTCTATCAGCAACAGTAGGACGAACACCTCCAAAATGTTTTACAATTTCAAAATCACATGTAATAATTTCTTTTATACGCTCTAAAAGTTCTTTTTTACCTTCTTCAGTAGGCCCTTCGGTCTTATCATACCAATTATAAGTAGCACCAACTTTAAAAAGTCCTTCACCTAACGGCAATATAAAAACACTCGTATTTACAATAACATCCAGATCTAAATCTGGTGCTTTTATTACAAACAACTCTCCCTTTGTACCGTCCAAAGGCAAATAATTAAAAAAAGGATTTTTATGCAAGCCAAAACCTTCAGCGAAAATAATATGCTTTGCCTGAATATTTTTATATTGAATCCCTAAATCTAAGAATTCAATATCCTTACTTTCAAAAGTTTCTTCACGCAACAAATTATTATCAATCAAATATTCTTTATATTTTTCTAATAACAACGATGTATTGATATATCCTGTATGCAAAACCTCACCATAATCGTACGGAGAATCAATACCATTAAACTTTTTAGAAATTAATTTAGTAGATAAAAAGGGTTCCAGATTTATTCTATCTGAAGCTGCAAACCAATTATTCTGCTCTTCAATAGAGAAAAACTTTCTCAAAACAGGCATTTTAAAATTAAATTTCTCCTTCAACTTATCTTCCACGTGATTATAAAAATCATTCATCAAAACTAATTGTCGACTAGCATCCCAAACTTCACTAAAACGCTTTAAAATCACTGGATTATACAACCCACCAGCTACTCTTGAAGAATTTTGAGATTTATCATCAATAAGCAAAATAGTTTTGTTGTTTTTTAGGGCAACTTCAGCAAAAGAAATTCCGGCTAATCCAGATCCGACAATTAAATAATCAAGCATTGTGTAATATATAAAATAAAAAACTCTTACTACAAAGGTAGCAAGAGTTTTTGTTATAATGTAACATTGAAACTTAGTAGTTCCACATATCTTGTTCGAAATTACGAATCTTTTCTTTTACTCTTTCAGACTCTAACAACTGATTTTGTGCATTATCTTTCATGTATTCTTTAATCTCACGATCACCATACATGTTTTCCTCTTTATACACAACAGCGTTAAAACGTCTGGAGTTCAGGATTTGATCGAATGAAATTGGAAGAGCAGAGTTGCTGTCGTTAAAAGCTTTTGCTTCATGTAAAGCCTCTCTTGAATTTGGATAAAAAACCCAAAATAACTCAATATAATCCTTTTCATCACTGTTCATCGTATAAACATCAGGAGTTACAGGACAAATTCCAAGTAAACGATATTTCAATTCACTCTGGCGTTTGTCAAAATACCAGTATCCTTTAATTTTATATTGTGAAACATCGGCTGCAGTAAGATCTTGTTTTAAAATATACTCAGATGGTACTGTTCTTGTTGCACCAACAACTTCATCAACATAAGTAACTACTTTCTTTTTACCTGTACCAGTAACTACTTTTTTCTTAACCACATGTGATTTGTAATCATCAGGGTATTGATTAATTAGTTCTCTACCAGCATCAGTTGTATCAATACGAGATAATGACCCTTCGATATCTTTCAAAGATTTTTTAGTATTGAAATAACTATCAGAATAAACCTCAGTTATTTTGCCATTTTTCATAGCCTTCGTCAAAACATCGTAAAGAGAACGTCTATCTGAACCAATATTAGCCGTATCTACAGGAAAATATAATGGAAAATTGATTTTTTCATTTAAATCAATAATTTCCCAAGTAGTTTTTCCCATTAATACATCTCTATCATCTACATAACCATAAGCCAAAGGCTTGTCATTGTCTGAGATAAGCTGTGCAGGAGTTTTTAGCCCAATTTGCGCAGGTGTCTTCGCGTTAAGCAAGTTTGATTGCGCATTAGAAGTATAACTTCCGGCGATAGAAACAACAGCTATTAAAAAATTTCTTACTTTCATCATGATATCATTATAAGATATTGAACGTAGTTTTACCTACTTTATTATTGTATTTCGTAAATTACCGGAGCAGTTCTTGGTAATAAATAACTACCAGCCCCAACAAGTTTAGTTTTAATTTCAGAAATAGTAACCTGATCTCCTCTTCCTGCTTTAGAAAGAACTGATTTACATTGTGCATTTAATCTATTACCATTAACAACAACCGTAGGCTGTCCGGCAATTTTTAAATTAAATCCAACTACATCTAAACCAACTTCAAAATCAAAATCAAGTAATTTAGCTCCAATGGTAGCAATTTCTAAGTTAGATTTAGGCCCTTTAACAACACCCATTTCACCTCTGATTGTACCTGTTGGACCAGGAATACCTTTAATTCTGAATGTTTTCTTATCTGATACTTTATCACCGTTAGGTAATGTTCCTGTAACAGAAATTGTCGCCTCTGTACCTGAACCAGGGCTCATATTATACTTTCCTGGTTTACCCGCAGAAGATAATCCCGGAGCACTAGCTACAACTTTATTATCAGCTACACCTGCAAAAGATACAGAAATTGGGTTAACAACTCCTCTATAAACAACATTCATTTTATCCGCAGAAATTGTAGCAGAATTTGGTCTTGGCACTACAACGTATGTTCCACTAAAAGGAAGAGGAATTGGCTTACCATTTTCAATAAAATTAAATGATCCACTGATATTTTGCTCTCCTACTCCACCAGCAGTCATTTCAAGTACAGCCTGACCATTAACTAATTTCCCAGGACCTTTGAATCCAGAAAATTGAGCATTTGGGTCATATTTTCCTAAAACTACCTTACCTGTAACTTTTTCTCCTTGAAAATAAGCATTTTTATCTAAAACTACGATTGCTTGAAATTTACTATAAGATGCTTCAGAAACAGCAGCTTTACCTAAGGCAGCACTGTAAACATCAGATTCTGTCTTTTGCACATCATTTTGCCAAGCTGAAAGTTTAGCTAATGAAGCTACAGCTGGAAACCCTTTAAAATGATAAGCAAGATATTTGTCTTTCAAACCTTCTTTATTAGCCACATCAGAAACATCAAATTTCTTTTCAACCTCTGCAATTATCGAAGCATACTTATTGTTTTTATCTGTTAATGCAGCTTTTATGTCAGATTTATACTTCTCGATTTTAGAAATAACTTCATTTCCTTTAGCTGTATATCCTTCTCCTGTAAACCAGTTATCGATATTATCACCTTTATCCATAGACTCATAAGGTAATTTCCCAGTTTCTTTATCATTTTCAAACCCTTTTAAAACATCACCTTTTAAGCCTCCGATGTATGCATAAAATTCCTTTGAAATCTTTTCAACTTTATGAGCTGTTACTGCTGCTGTAGCAAATTCTCCTTTTGATTCAGAAGCTTTTAGATCCAATGAAGACAACATAGTTGCATTGTTTGCGACTGAAGCAGTATTTGCATTTTCAAACTTTTCATTCATTAATCCAAAAGCAGATAAAACTTCTTTGGACATATTCATTGCTAACATTGCGATGAAAACCAGATACATCAGGTTAATCATCTTCTGTCTAGGGGTTAATTTTCCTCCTGCCATTTTTTTCTAATTAGTTTTTATTAATAAATTTAATATATAGTTAAAAACTAATTATCCTTTGTTACTCATTGCAGAAAGCATACCACCATAAACATTGTTTAAAGAAGCAATATTAGCAGTCATAGATTGCATTTGCTCTTTTAATTTAGATGCATTCTCAGCGATTTCTTTGTTAGCGTCAGCATTTCTTGCCGCACTTTCTAATTGAACTTTATATAAGCTGTTTAATGATTCCATTTGAGCAGCAGCCATTGATAATTCTTCACTGTATTTTTTAGTTGAAGCAATAGAATCTACAGTAGGGGAAATAGCTTTAGCAGCTCCTTCAAAATTTTTGATACTGTTTCCTAAGCTTGACATTAATTCTCCATCAATCTTAGCTTCTTTAAGCATAGCATCTAATTTTTGAGACAACAATCCCTGAGCATCAGATGGAGCTTCAACTTTATCTGCTTTCTTTTTTGCCTGACCATTTGCTAATTCAGGATACACAAGAGTCCAGTCTAATTCATCCTCTACAGGTTCAAAAGCCGATAGTGCAAAAATTAACGCCTCTGTAACTAATCCGATTGAAAGCATTAGAGTCCCTGTTAAAGGTCCAATCTCAAAGTGAGTAATTTTGAATAATGCTCCAATAATTACTACTGCCGCTCCCATACCATAAGCGAAATTCATTGCTTTTTTACTTAATAATGCCATAATAATACTCTTTTTTTAGGTTTTAAATAGATTTGGTTATTGAATTTAATTTACTTTTTATTTTTTACTACCAGTTGCCTGAGTTCCCATATAATCCTGTACAGTTCTGAACCCAATATAACTTCTTGCAGAATCTGCATATTCATGATCACGTGTTCCTACTTGTAAAAAGTAAGCTACATCTTTCCAAGAACCACCACGAACAACTTTTCTCTGATTGTTTCCATCAATAACATTTGGATTCATTGTAGAAACATATTCATACGCATTTGGATTATAAGCTGAATCTGTCCATTCTGAAACATTACCAGCCATATTATATAATCCGTAACCATTCATTTCATATGATTTAGCCTCAACTGTATATAAAGCTTCATCTGCAGCATAATCTCCTCTACTAGGCTTGAAGTTAGCTAAGAAACAACCTCTATCACTTCTCGTATAAGGACCACCCCAAGGATAAGTTGCAGATTCCAGACCTCCTCTTGCAGCGTATTCCCATTCTGCCTCTGTAGGCAATCTGAAAGCATTAATTAAATCACGTCCTTTTTTCTTTGATTTAATATAACTATTTTTATTTAAAGTTCTCCAAGCACAGAAAGCTTTAGCTTGTTTCCAGGTTACTCCTACTACAGGATAATCACCGTATGCTTTATGCCAGAAATAATCATTATGCATTGGCTCATTATACGAATAAGCAAAATCTTTAATCCAAACAGCTGTATCAGGATAAATTGGCACCTCTTCTGTTTTCACAAAGTCCTTTCTCTTACCAACTTTAGCTTTTGCAGCAGCCTGAATATCCATCCATGAATAACGGAATTTCAATTTATTCACATCAATTGTTCTTAAACCATTATACGATTCTTCAATTGGCAAATACATCGAATCCATTACCTCAGCATAATACTCATCCGGATAAGCTTTTGTATCTTTTATTAACTTAACTTTTTTGTTTAATTTTCTTCCAGCATAAGGATCATCTTTTGTACCTACACTGTAATAATTATCATACATATACTTATCATAAGCTGTCATTTTATCAGGCTCAGAATCATTAAATGCATAATCTGCAATACTACCGGCATTTTTACCTTTACCAGTGCTTCCTGCCCCTGATTTTTGACCAGTTTCATCAGCTAAAATAGCTAAACGAACCCTCATTGTAGAATCTTTTACCCATTCTACAAACTGACGATATTCAGCATTGGTAATTTCTGTTTCATCCATATAAAAAGAACGAACTGTTACTGTTTTTGTCGGAGCATCTTCTACCGCAGCTAAATCACCATCTGATTTACCCATAATAAAAGATCCACCTGGAATCAAAGTCATTCCATACGGCTTTTCAGGATGCCACTTTCCTCCTTGCACACCAACTAATTCGCCTTTATCTCCGGATTTACCGCAGCTAATTACTAGTGTTAACATTGTCGCAAATGCAATAAACTTCTTCATATAAATTTGGGATTTCTATTCATTATTTTAAGTCGTAAACGTATTTATTATTTTTTAAAAAAACAATACTAAATCTATATTTATTTTAAGGTTCAAAATTAATGTTAAAAAAAATAAAAAAAAAATATATTATCGATAAAGCGTTTAAAATAACCGACAAATAACAGATATTTTCATTTTACATATTCTTAATCCTACTAAAATAAATATAACAAAATCTTTATAAAATCAAAAAATCATGACTTTTCGGTAAAAAAATTGATTACAGAGCGTTTTTTCGTTGTGCTTTCCACCATCTTTCCGGCAATTCCTGATTACAAGCACATAAATATTCATCATAAGAACAAGGTAACAACGTATTTCTTTTCAATTTATTGTTTCCATTAGATAAAAAAGGAATTTCAATCCACCAACGATCTGTCTTATCACTTTTATAAAAAATCAATTCTTCATCTTCAAGCGGAACAATATACTTTAAATAATTTGTTCTGCTGCCAAAAGGATATTCCTTAGAACGATAATGATAACCTTCAACAAAATACCAAATTATCTGAGCAATTATAGCAGATTCCTGGATACTACTATTGTGATTAAAGATTCCAAATGAGGAAACCTTATCACTAATTCCGGCATAACGTGCCAATGAACAAATCTCTTTTCCATTAAATCCGTTTGGCTCAAAAGAAACTGTATTTCCTGAATCTGAAGACTTTACCGAATTCAGATCGATACTAACCAAATCTGCATCTCTAAAAACCGGCTCAGCCAAAGCTATTTTGTTTGAAATTTCACCTAACCGATAAGCATCAAAAAACAACTTTTCGATCAAATCAATTTCTTCCTGAGAATTATAATAGGTTTGATACCCTATATTACAATAATTAAAAAGATTATTCGGTTCGTCAATTATGATTTTTGTCAGATAAGAATTTGAGGAAACAGTTTCATTTTCTTTACCAAAATCAAATCTGTTATCCACAGAAACCATATTAACCATTTGCTCCAGATCATCGTAAGCACGGTACAAAGCATAAGTCAAATCCTGTGAACCTCCTATAACTATCGGAATGACTTTATTTTTTATTAAAGATGAAGTTATTTTTTTTAGTGCAAAATAAGTATCTTCTACCGACTCCCCTGCCAAAACATCTCCTAAATCAGCAATAGACGCATCCCAATTCCCAGGAAACATACCGTATAGTTTTTTACGAACTGCTGTCAGGTTAACTTCATTAACAATATCAATATTTCTACGATCTTCTAAAACACCAATAATAGCAATATTAATCTTGCTAATATCAGGGAATTGATCCTGAGTATGCAAAACAATTTTACTACCCAATTCTTGAGAAGATAACGAACTAATATATTTTAAAACTCCTTCGTTAACTGGTTCCAGAAAATCAAATTCCATTTTTTATTTCTTTTTAGCAGCTGGCTTTTTAGCCGGGGCTTTCTTTGCTGTTGTTGCTTTTTTTGCTGGTGTTTTCTTTGCCGGAGTCTTTTTCGCAATCATCTCCTGAACTTCCGCCAATGTTAATTTAGTTGCATCAACATCTTTGCTTAATTCAATTTTGATTTTTCCTTTAGTAATAACAGAACGACCCCAACGTGCTTTTTCAACCAAGATTCCTTCGTCCTCCCAATTATGAAGAACCTTATCTATATTTTTTTGTAATTTATCCTCAATTAACTCCTCAATATCCGCCTGCGATAAATTATCAAAATTGTATTTTTTACTAACATTTATAAAAAGACCATTCCATTTGATAAACGGACCGAAACGTCCCGCACCTTTTTGAACTGCCTCTCCTTTATAAACTGCAATCGGTGCATCGGCAAGCGCTTTTTCATCTATTAACTCCTTAGCTCTTTCTTTTGTAACCGCCAAAGGATCTTCGCCTCTTGGTAAGGAAATAAAAACACTTCCATGACGTACATAAGGTCCGTAACGCCCATTACTCACTTCAACTTCCTCTCCTTTATACTCCCCTAAATTTTTAGGCAGTAAGAATAAATTCAAAGCTTCTTCTAAAGTAATATTTCCAATATTCTGATCTGCCATTAAACTGGCAAACTTTTTATCTTCATCATCCGCTTCTCCAATTTGAGCCATCGGACCAAACTTTCCTAAACGAACAGATACCTGTCTTCCATCAGCATCTTTTCCAAGAATTCTTTCACCGCTTTCTCTTTCCGCATTTGCTTCAACATCTTTAACATTTGGATGAAACTTATCATAGAATTCCTGCATCATGGTTGCCCAATCAATATTCCCTTCGGCAATTTCGTCAAAATCCTGCTCAACCTTTGCTGTGAAATTATAATCCAGAATATTTCCAAAGTTTTTTACCAGGAAATCCGTAACGATTGTTCCGATATCTGTAGGAACTAATTTTCCTTTATCTGAACCTGTATTTTCTTTTAATATCTTTTCACCAACTTTACTGCTTTGCAAAGTTAGCTGTGTATAATTACGTTCCTGACCTTCAAGCGTTCCTTTTTCAACATAATTTCTGTTGATAATTGTAGAGATTGTTGGCGCGTAAGTAGACGGACGCCCAATACCTAATTCTTCTAGTTTTTTCACTAAAGATGCCTCTGTATATCTTGCAGGTGGTCTTGAATATCGTTCTGTTGCTGTAATATAATTATTAGCTAATTTTTCATTCACTTTTAAAGCTGGCAACATTCCTTCCTGTTCTTCTTCGTCATCATCATGACCTTCTAAATACACTTTTAAGAAACCTTCAAAAAGTAAAACTTCTCCGGAAGCTGTAAAAATTTCACTATGATTATTTGCTTCAATTTTTACGTTTGTTCTTTCAAGCTGCGCATCGCTCATTTGCGAGGCAAGAGTTCTTTTCCAGATCAAATCATACAAACGAGCCTGATCACGATCGATATTTACTGTATGACGTGACATATCAGTAGGACGAATTGCTTCGTGTGCTTCTTGAGCTCCTTTGCTTTTATTAGCAAATGTTCTGGGTTTTGAGAACTCTTTTCCGTAAGATTTTATGATCTCAGCTTCTGCAGCATTCATTGCCTCTTTAGAAAGGTTCACGCTATCCGTTCTCATATAAGTGATAAGTCCGGCCTCGTATAAACGTTGGGCTAATTGCATTGTGATCCCTACCGGCAAATACAATTTTCTTGCTGCTTCTTGTTGAAGCGTAGAAGTTGTAAAGGGCGCTGTTGGAGATTTTTTGGTAGGTTTAGTTTCTAAATCGGCTACCTTATATTGTGATCCGATGTTTTGATTTAAAAAATCCTCGGCCTCTTTTTTTGTATTGAAATTTTTTGGCAATTTAGCTTTGAAAGCTTTTCCGGATTCATTCACAAATTCTGCCACTACAGAATAACTTGCAACTGCATTGAAATTCTGAATTTCTCGTTCTCTTTCAACAATCAAACGAACTGAAACTGACTGCACACGTCCGGCAGAAAGCCCCCCTTTAATTTTCCTCCATAAAACCGGAGATAATTCATAACCTACTAGACGATCCAAAACACGACGTGCCTGTTGCGCATTTACTAAATTATAATCAATTTCTCTTGGGTTATCAATTGCTTTTAGAATCGCAGATTTTGTAATTTCATGAAAAACAATTCTTTTGGTTTTTTTTGTATCCAGTTTCAGTTCTTCCGCCAAGTGCCATGAAATAGCTTCTCCTTCGCGGTCCTCATCGCTTGCTAACCAAACCATTTCGGCATTTTTAGATAGTGATTTTAGTTTCGTTACCAAGGCTTTTTTATCAGGAGAAACTTCGTATTTAGGCTTAAAACCATTTTCGACATCTACTCCTATTTCCTTGGAAGGTAAGTCGGCTATGTGACCATAACTCGACTCCACCTGAAAATCACTCCCGAGAAATTTCTCGATCGTTTTTGCCTTTGCAGGTGACTCCACTATTACTAAATTCTTTGCCATTGCTCTTTTTTTCTGCAACAAAAGTAGAAGTTTTTTTTAAATATCAACTCCGATAATTCATTTTTGAAGTATTTTGATATTATGTTTCTAAAAATTGAAGATTTATCTGAAAAGAGATTCATTATATATAGGTACAATTTTTAAAGGTTGATGTCTCTGAAATGTTCTTTTTAATACTAAAGTTTCTAGCCCGGATTGAAGTGTAAAGCCCGGAGTTAAAAAGCAAAAGTTTCCTGTTTTAAAAAAGCGACCAGCGGAAGCTCTTTTTAAAACATTTAGAAACTTTGCTTTTTTAACGAGGACTTGAAACGGAAAGCCGGAAATAGCTCCTAATAAGTAAAATGTAATTTGTGAAATGTATTTGTAAAACAATGCTAACAAACGATTCTGAAAACATTGTTAATTCTTTATCTGACATCTTGTCATATTAATGGTATTTGCGCTATCTTTGCACTTTGAAATTTTACAATGGAAAAGATTATTGAAGAAAGCAAACAAGGCGAAAATCTTGTTTTAGAAAATAAACCTGAGAATACTAAAAAACTATTTATAGAAAGTTATGGTTGTGCGATGAATTTTTCGGACAGTGAAGTCGTTGCTTCCATTTTATCTGACGGAGGATATAATACTACTTCGGTATTAGAAGAAGCCGATTTGGTTTTGGTAAATACTTGTTCTATTCGGGACAAAGCTGAGCAAACCATTCGTAAACGTCTGGAAAAATATAATGCTGTAAAACGTACGAATCCGAAAATGAAAGTAGGCGTTTTGGGCTGTATGGCGGAACGTTTGAAAAGTCAGTTTCTGGAAGAAGAAAAAATAGTTGATCTTGTTGTGGGTCCGGATGCTTATAAAGATCTGCCGAATTTATTGGCAGAAGTTGAAGAAGGTCGCGACGCCATCAATGTAATTTTATCCAAAGAAGAAACTTACGGAGATATTTCGCCTGTTCGTTTAATGAGTAACGGAATCACAGCTTTGGTTTCGATCACTCGTGGCTGCGATAATATGTGTACGTTTTGCGTTGTGCCTTTTACACGCGGACGTGAACGTAGTCGTGAACCACAAAGTATTATGAATGAAATTCAGGATTTGTGGGATAAAGGCTTTAAGGAAATCACACTTTTAGGACAAAATGTTGACAGTTATCTTTGGTACGGTGGCGGTTTGAAAAAAGACTTCGTAAACGCTTCTGAAATGCAAAAAGCAACTGCGGTTGATTTTGACCAATTATTAGAAATGGTTGCGGTTGGTTTTCCTAAAATGAGAATTCGCTTCTCGACTTCGAACCCTCAGGATATGCACGAAAGTATTTTGCATGTTATGGCAAAATATCCAAATATCTGTAAACACATTCACTTGCCGGTTCAGTCCGGAAGCAATAGAATCTTGAAAGAAATGAACCGTTTGCATTCCCGTGAAGAATATATGGCTTTGATTGATAAAATCAGGGCGATTGTTCCGGACGCTTCGATTTCGCAGGATATGATTGCCGGTTTCCCAACTGAAACAGAAGAAGATCACCAAGATACGATGAGTTTGATGGAATATGTGAAATACAATTTCGGTTATATGTATTCGTATTCGGAACGTCCTGGAACTCTTGCCGGAAGAAAAATGGAAGATGATGTTGAAGAAGAAACCAAAGCCAGAAGACTACAGGAAATTGTCGATTTACAACAAAAACACGCCTGGTTTAGAAGTGAGGAATTTGTTGGAAAAACAGTTGAAGTTTTAATTGAGAAAGTTTCTAAAAAATCTAAAGAAGAATTCTCAGGAAGAAATTCTCAAAGCATCACAGTAGTTTTCCCTAAAGAGAATTATAAAATTGGGGATTTTGTAAATGTGAAAATAACGAGCTGTACAAGTGGAACTTTAAAAGGTGAAGCGGTTGGGTATTCTGAGATGAATTAAAAAATTAACAATTGATAATTGATAATGACCAATTTTGTTTTTCGTTATCTATAATAATTATCAATTGTAAACTATCAATTAGTAATTAATATGGAAACAGTTCAAGCAATAAAACAACGATTTGAGATTATTGGTAATGATCCGAAATTAAATCGTGCTATCGAAAAAGCCATTCAGGTTGCTCCAACTGACATTTCAGTAATGGTAACCGGGGAAAGTGGTGTTGGTAAAGAAAATATTCCTAGAATTATACATTCGCTTTCGCACAGAAAGCACGGAAAATATATTGCCGTAAACTGCGGTGCCATTCCGGAAGGAACTATTGACAGTGAACTTTTTGGACACGAAAAAGGTGCTTTTACAGGTGCAACCAGTACGCGTGAAGGTTACTTTGAAGTAGCCGATGGCGGAACAATTTTTCTTGACGAAGTTGGTGAGTTGCCTTTAACAACCCAAGTTCGTTTACTTCGTGTTCTTGAAAATGGCGAATTTATAAAAGTAGGTTCTTCACAGGTTCAAAAAACCAATGTGAGAATTGTTGCGGCAACGAATGTGAATTTATTCAATGCTATCGAAAAAGGAAAATTCCGTGAAGATTTGTATTATCGTTTAAGCACTGTCGAAATCACATTACCTCCTTTGCGTGAACGAAATGAGGATATTCATTTATTGTTCCGAAAATTTGTAGCTGATTTTGCTCATAAATACAAAATGCCACCTTTAAGATTAGATGATGATGCTGTTCAGCTTTTACAAAAATTCAGATGGAGCGGAAATATTCGTCAGCTTCGAAATGTTGCTGAACAAATCTCCGTTTTAGAAACCAATCGTGATATAAAACTTGCTACTTTACAATCGTATTTACCTGCTGAAGGAAGCAATCTCCCTTCTGTTATCAGTGACAGTAAAAAAGAAAGTGATTTCAGTACCGAAAGAGACATTTTATATAAGGTACTTTTTGACATGAAAAGCGACCTGAACGATTTGAAAAAACTGACTCTTGAACTGATGAAAAACGGTTCATCAAAAGTACAGGATATTAATCCGAATTTAATTCAGAAAATATACGGAAATCAGCAAAACGACAGTGAAATTGATTTTGAAGAAGAACCAAGAACAGCAGTCATGAAACCGGCAACACATGAAGATAATTATCATATACAAGATGACAACAATTATTTAGACGCTGAAACGATTGAAGAAGAAGAGATTTTACGCTTAGAACAAAAAGAAATCGAAATGATTAAGAAATCATTAGAGAAGAATAAAGGTAAACGAAAGGCCGCAGCTGATGAATTAGGAATTTCTGAGAGAACCTTATATCGAAAAATCAAACAGTTCGACTTGTAATTTACCACAAAGACTAAAATGTTTTTACCAAAATAAATATCTTTGACCCGGACGTTGGCGAACCGGCAAACAACTCTTAAACTAAAAAATGAAAAACTTAAAATATATTTTAATCCTGTTAATCGCTACTACCTTTAGTGGCTGTGGTATATATAATTTTACAGGTGCAGCACCGATTGATGCCAAAACATTTCAGGTAAACTTTTTTCAGAATAACGCAGATTTGATTGAACCGGGAATTGACAGAGAATTCACACTAGCATTACAGGATTTGATTATGAACCAGACCAATTTAAATCTGGTAAGTTCTAATGGCGATTTACTCTATGAAGGCGAAATTACAGATTACCGAATTACACCAATGACTGCAAGTGCAGTGACAAACAACGGGGATGCTGCGGCCTCACAAAACCGTTTAACAATCCGTGTAAATGTTCGTTTTTCAAACAAAAAGAAGGAAACAGACGATTTTGAAAAAACATTCGAATTTTATCATGATTATCCTGCTCAATCGCAACTTACCGGAACTGTTTTAAATGAAGCTATCAAAGATATATTTGAAAGAATTACTCAGGACATCTTTAATGAGTCATTAGCAAAATGGTAAAACTATTGGTTTGTTTAATCGTTAAATCGATGAACAAAGACTAAACAATTAAACATAAAAACGATTAAAAAATAAATAATGAACGTAACAAATTATACTTACCTAATTAACAAACCTGATGCTATCACAGAAAAGCAGACAGAAGCATTAGGAAGTGTTTTGAATGAATTTCCCTATTTTCAAAGTGCACGTGCATTACGACTGAAGGGACTTTACAACCAAAACAGCTTTAAGTATAATTATGCCTTAAAAGTTACAGCTGCCCATACATCAGATCGGTCTGTTTTGTTTGATTTTATTACTTCTGAGACTTTCACTTCTATTCAGGGCGAATATTACGACCGTAAGCTTAGAGATCTTTTAAACATTACTGTTTTTGACAGCGAAATTGTTTCAGCAGAAGAAAAAAAGAAACTGGCAGAGATGCATATTGATCCTATTGAAAAGTCTATTTTAGATTCAATTAAAGAAGCTACAACCGTGGTAACTTTTGAAGAACCTGTAAAAACTGAAGAAAAATCAATTGAACCAATTACGAAACAATCTATTTTAGATTCTTTCAAAGAAGTAACAACCAATATTTTTGAAGAGTCTGCCAAAATTGAAGAAAATCCAATTGAATCAATTATAGAGCAACCGACTTTAGATTCTTTCAAAGAAGTAACAACCAATGCTTTTGAAGAGTCTGCTAAAATTGAAGAAAATCCAATTGAAACAATTATAGAGCAACCGACTTTAGATTCTTTTAAAGAAGTAACAACCAATGTTTTTGAAGAATCTGCCAAAATTGAAGAAAATCCGATTGAATCAATTATCGAGCAACCAACATTAGATTCTTTTAAAGAAGTAACTCCAACTATTGAAGAAACACCTATTATAAAGGAAATAACACGAACTTTTTTTGATGAAATTGTAGAAGATGAAATTGCAGAAGTAAGAATTGAGCCAATTGAAAAATCAACATATACTTCATTACAAGAAGCCTCAGCAGTTATTTTTGAAGAAGTACCTGTAGTTGAAGAATCCAAAGTAACTGAAGAACCAAAAGAAATTGAAGTTCCGGAAACAGTAAAAACTGCCGAAGAAAATCTGGAAATAGGAAAACCATTGGATTTTTCTGTTAATGAAAAACACTCTTTTCAGGAATGGCTGCAATTAGCCCGACCAGAGCCAATTGACAGAACAAATGAAGATTCAATAGAAGCTGTAAAATCAGAAACAAAAGTTGAAAACCTAGTCGAAAATGAAATGATAGACGAAGAAAAAAAGAAAAAAGCAGAAATAATCGATAAATTCATCGAAACAAATCCAAAAATCTCTCCTATAAAACAAACTGCAATAACTCCGGCGGTACAACCTGATTCTTACAAAGAAGATAATTCTTACTTAATGACAGAAACCTTAGCCAGAGTATATTTGGAACAAAAAAAATACACAAAAGCAATACAAGCATATGAAATATTAATTTTGAAATATCCAGAAAAAATTACTTTCTTTGCAGACCGCATATCGGACATAAAGATTTTACAACAAAATAACAATAACAATAATTAAGTAATGAGCACATTTTCAATTTTTTTAGTTTTAATCACAATAGTTTGTTTTCTATTGATCGTAGTAATCATGGTGCAGAATCCTAAAGGTGGAGGATTATCATCTACAATTAGCGGAACTCAAATGTTAGGTGGAGTACAAAAGACAACTGACTTTTTAGACAAAAGTACCTGGACATTAGCTACTATTTTGATTGCTTTAATTTTGCTTTCAAGTTTAAGTTTTACAGGATCCCTAAGCGATACCGATTCTAAAATTATTGAAAAAGCTGAAGCGCCTGCTGCAACTACACCAGCTGCTCCGGCTCAAGGAACTCCTGCTCCGGCAACTCCTGCAGCTAAATAATAATTTAAAAAAAATATTAAATGCCAGCCTGTCAAAGCTGGCATTTTTTTTAGGAAAAAATGTCAGTTTTACGAGCATGGCATAATTTCTGAAACTCAACTGAACATTAAAAATCGTATAACTTATAATAATATAAAATCATGGCCTTAAACATTAAACCGCTTTCAGATCGCGTACTTATTGAACCTGTTGCTGCTGAAACTAAAACTGCCTCAGGGATTTTTATTCCGGATACTGCCAAAGAAAAACCACAAAAA
This sequence comes from Flavobacterium pectinovorum, assembly GCF_022802975.1. Lineage (GTDB taxonomy): Bacteria > Bacteroidota > Bacteroidia > Flavobacteriales > Flavobacteriaceae > Flavobacterium > Flavobacterium pectinovorum_B. Next base: position 185,365 of record NZ_JAFEVZ010000001.1, on the reverse strand, counting down.
GGAACTGTAGTTGCAGTAGGAAACGGATCTAAAGATCACACTATGACCGTAAAAGTTGGCGATACTGTACTTTATGGAAAATATGCAGGAACAGAATTAAAACTGGAAGGAACTGACTATTTGATTATGCGTGAGGATGATATTCTTGCGATTATCTAAAATAAACATTACGTATTAAGTACTCAGTATTAAGAATTAAGACTAAAGTAACTTGAAACAAATTAAACTTTAAACAAAAAATAAAAAAATGGCAAAAGATATAAAATTTGATATTGAAGCACGTGACGGATTAAAACGTGGTGTTGATGCATTGGCAAATGCTGTAAAAGTAACACTTGGACCTAAAGGTCGTAATGTAATTATCGGGAAATCATTTGGTGGACCAACGGTTACTAAAGATGGTGTTTCTGTTGCAAAAGAAATCGAATTAAAAGACCCATTAGAAAATATGGGCGCACAAATGGTAAAAGAAGTTGCTTCTAAAACCAATGATTTAGCGGGTGACGGAACTACAACTGCTACAGTTTTAGCTCAGGCAATCGTAAAAGAAGGTCTTAAAAACGTTGCTGCAGGTGCAAATCCAATGGACTTGAAACGCGGAATCGATAAAGCAGTTGAAGCGATCGTTGCTGACTTAGCAAAACAAGCTAAAGTTGTTGGAAGCGATTCAGACAAAATCAAACAAATTGCTTCTATCTCTGCTAATAATGACGAAGTTATTGGTGAATTAATCGCTACTGCTTTCGCAAAAGTAGGAAAAGAAGGAGTTATTACTGTTGAAGAAGCTAAAGGAACTGACACTTTTGTTGACGTTGTTGAAGGGATGCAGTTTGACAGAGGATATCTTTCTCCTTACTTTGTAACTAATCCTGAGAAAATGGAAGTTGAATTAGACTCTCCATACATCTTATTATACGACAAAAAAGTTTCTTCTTTAAAAGAATTACTTCCAGTTTTAGAACCAGTTGCGCAATCAGGAAAACCATTATTGATTATTGCTGAAGATGTTGATGGAGAAGCTCTTTCTACATTAGTAGTAAACAAATTGAGAGGTGCTCTTAAAATTGCTGCTGTAAAAGCGCCAGGCTTTGGAGACAGAAGAAAAGCAATGTTAGAAGATATCGCTATCTTAACTGGAGGAACTGTAATTTCTGAAGAAAGAGGTTATACCCTTGAAAATACCACTATCGAAATGTTAGGAAACGCAAAAAGAGTTTCTATCGATAAAGACAATACAACTATCGTAAGTGGTGCAGGTGAAGCTGATATCATCAAAAATAGAGTAAACCAAATTAAAGGTCAGATGGAGACTACTACATCTGATTATGATAAAGAAAAATTACAGGAACGTTTGGCTAAATTAGCCGGAGGTGTTGCCGTTCTTTATGTTGGTGCTGCTTCAGAAGTTGAAATGAAAGAGAAAAAAGACAGAGTTGACGATGCTTTACACGCAACTCGTGCTGCTGTTGAAGAAGGAATCGTTGCCGGAGGTGGTGTTGCTTTATTAAGAGCCAAAATTGCTTTAGCAGACTTAAAAGCAGACAATGCTGACGAAGCAACCGGAATCCAGATTGTTTCTCGTGCTGTTGAAGCTCCTTTAAGAACTATCGTTGAAAATGCCGGTCTTGAAGGTTCTGTTGTTGTAGCCAAAGTTTCTGAAGGCTCAGGCGATTTTGGATACAACGCAAAAACTGACGAATATGTTGATATGCTTGCAGCTGGAATTATTGATCCTAAAAAAGTAACTCGTGTTGCACTTGAAAATGCTGCATCTGTTTCTGGAATGATCTTAACTACAGAATGTGCATTAATTGATATTAAAGAAGAAAGCGCTGGCGGTATGCCAATGGGTGGCGGTATGCCGGGAATGATGTAATCATTTCTTTTCTTAAACTTAAAAACGCCAATTAGCTTAATGCTAATTGGCGTTTTTTAATTAGAAAATGTAGCAATTAGAAAATTAGATAATTGGATTTTTAGATTACTGGATTATTTGAAAATAAGATAATTTGTATCCATTAACTAATTTTCACATTTCTTAATTGAATTAATTATCTCAAAATAAAGCCTTTGCTTATTATATTTTTTAACTTTAGTAAATATTCAGAAGCCTTTTGATTCATTCACTAAATACTACACGATGAAAAAATTATTCTCACTATTGCTTTTACTCGTTTTTATAAGTTGTAAAAAAGAAGTTTCTAATCCGGCAGATGCCATTTTTTATGGAGGTGATATCATAACCATGGAAGGCGAAAAGCCAATTTACGCAGAAGCTATAGCTGTAAAAAAGGGAAAAATATTTTTTGTTGGAAAAATGGCTGAAGCCGAAAAATTTCAAAGCAATGAGACTACTATAAATGATTTGAAAGGAAAAACACTACTTCCTGGATTTATTGATGCTCATGGCCATGTTTGGAATGCAGGTTTTCAAGCTGTATCAGCCAATTTATTACCTGCGCCAGACGGAACTGCAAATGATATTCCAACCATAATTTCTTTATTGAATGAATGGAAAACAAAAAATTCGAAAACCGTTGGAAAATATGGCAGGATAATAGGTTTTGGATATGACGATGCTCAACTAAAAGAAAAACTTCCTCCTACGGCAGATGATCTAGACAAAGTTTCTAATACGGTTCCTGTTTTAATAATTCATCAATCTGGTCATTTGGCTGTTATGAACCATAAAGCATTAGAATTGGCTGGTTATTCTGCTGCTACAAAAGATCCTGCTGGTGGTGCCATCCGAAGAAAAGAAAACTCACAAGAACCAAATGGCGTTTTAGAAGAAATGGCAATGTTTATTCCGTTATTTAAAATAATGGGAACGCTGGATACGGTTGCAAACGAAAAAATAGCCGCAGCTGGTATTGCTGCTTACACCAAATTTGGATTTACAACTGCACAAGAAGGCAGAGCCAGCAGTGACGCCTGCAACACCTGGTCGAAATTAGCCAACGAAGGTAAACTTTCTATAGATATTGCTGCTTATCCAGACATTCAAACTCAGATGGATTATATGAAAACTCACGGGGTTCAGAAAGAGTATAAAAATCATTTTAGAATTGCAGGTGTAAAACTTTCGTTAGACGGTTCACCACAAGGCAAAACAGCTTGGCTAACAAAACCATACAAAGTACCGCCTCCAGGAAAACCTAATACCTATTTGGGCTATCCTGCATTTCCAAATAAAAGTGATGCAATAGCCCTGGTAGATTCGGCTTATGCAAATAACTGGCAAATTTTGGCACACTGTAATGGAGATGCTGCAGTTGATGAATATATTACAGCTGTACAACACGCCAAAAAATTGTATGGCAAAAAAGACCGAAGATCTGTTGTCATACACGCACAAACGGCTCGTTTTGATCAATTAGACAGCATGAAAGTATTAGGTATTATACCTTCCTTTTTTGGAATGCATACTTATTATTGGGGCGATTGGCACAGAGATGAAACTTTAGGAAAAGAAAGAGCTTATCGTATTTCGCCAGCGGCCACAGCACTAAAAAAAGGAATGCTTTTTACCCAACATCATGATGCTCCAGTTGCATTACCCAATAGTATTATGATATTATATTCGGTGGTGAATAGAATTAGTAGATCGGGAGATGTTATTGGCCCGGAAGAAAGAATTAGCACTTATGATGCTTTGCGATCTATAACCAGTTGGGCTGCATATCAATATTTTGAAGAAAATTCTAAAGGTTCACTTAAAGAAGGAAAACTAGCCGATTTTGTTATTTTGGATAAAAACCCATTAAAAGTTACACCCAAAAAAATCATCGATATTCAGGTTTTAGAAACTATTAAAGAAGGGAAAACTGTTTACAAATTACCCAATTAAAGAATGTGACAATTAGAAAATGTATTATAATTAGATCATGATTCTTCACTATCTATAAATTTTCTAATTGTCACATTCTCTAATTAACTAACCACCTTATAAGTAGGATCTTCAATCACATTCACTTTAATAACTGCTTCGGCATTTTTGAGTAATTCTCTGCAATCCGGACTTAGATGCTGTAGTTCGATGGTTTTGTTGAGCTGATTGTATTTTTTTGTCAGATTATTTAAAGCTTCAATTGCCGACATATCAGAAACCCTGCTTTCTTTAAAATCAATTATAACGTGATCAGGATCGTTTTGAACATCAAATTTCTCTATAAAAGCTGTCACAGATCCAAAAAATAATGGCCCGTAAATTTCATAATGTTTTACGCCATTTTCATCTATATAATGTCTTGCACGAATTCTTTTGGCGCTTTCCCAGGCAAAAACCAAAGCCGAAATAATTACCCCAATTAAAACTGCCAGAGCCAAATTGTGCAAAACAATTGTAACCAAAGCAACTAAAATTCCAACGAAAATATCATGTTTTGGCATTTTATTAATGATTCTGAAACTCGCCCATTCAAAAGTGGTAATTGCCACCATCATCATTACGCCTACCAAAGCGGCCATTGGCAATTTCCCGATTACAGGTGCTCCAAAAAGGATAATTACTAAAATGGTTAAAGCCGCAATAATTCCGGATAGTCTTGCTCTTGAACCTGCACCCAGATTTACCAGAGTTTGTGCAATCATAGCACAGCCACCCATTCCGTAAAAAAAGCCGTTTAGAATATTTGAACTCCCTTGTGCGATACATTCTCTATTACTGTTTCCGCGTGTTCCGGTAATTTCGTCGACTAAATTCAGCGTAAGCAAACCTTCTGTCAAACCAACAGCCGCTACAATTACTGAATACGGGAATATCACTTTTAAGGTTTCAAATGAAAAAGGAATATTAGGAATATGAAACGGAGGAAATCCGCCCTGAACTGAAGCAATATCTTCAACAGTTTTAGTTTCGATATTAAAAACAATTACCAAAGCAAAAACGACAATAATGGCAACCAAAGAAGCCGGAACTGCTTTTGTAATCTTCGGAAAAACTAAAACAATTGCAATGGTTAAAGCAACTAATCCAAGCATGATATACAAAGGCGTTCCCTGCAGCCACAAAACCTGACCGTCTACCATGGTTTTAAACTGTTCTAATTGCGACATAAAAATCACTACCGCCAAACCGTTTACAAACCCAAACATAACAGGCTGCGGCACCAGCCTAATAAATTTTCCAAGTTTAAAAAGTCCGATGCAAATTTGTACAATTCCTCCAAGTGCTACGGCTGCAAAAACATATTCTATTCCGTGCGATTTCATCAAAGCAATTAAAACAATTACGGTTGCTCCTGCCCCACCGGAAATCATTCCGGGTCTTCCACCAAAAACAGCTGTTACCAAACCCGCAATAAAAGCCGCATACAAACCCACCAAAGGCGGAAATCCTGCCAAAATAGCAAACGACAACGATTCCGGAATCATGGTCATGGCTACGGTTAAACCTGCTAAAATTTCGTTTTTGTAATTGACTTTTTGAGTAAAATCGAAGAGTTGGAATGCTTTTTTCATAGGAGCGTAAAATTAGGAAATTTGAGGATTGGAAAATGAGATAATTTTTGATTGTTGTGATACCCATATCAAAGACTGTAAATTCTCCATAAAACATTTCATGAATCATGTCTTAGATTTTCTTTTAAAACAAAAAACATATATATCTAAAAAACAAACAATTAAATCCAAAAAAACTGTATTTTGTAATAAAAAACCGTATAAATACCTATTAATAATACTTAAACAAATGTTAATATTGCTTAAGCCTAATTTATTAATCAAAAACTAATCTATTATGAAAAAAATATTACTTACGACATTTTTCTTCTCTTTTGCAATTAATTGTTGGGGACAGGAAAAAGAAAGACATACAAGTGTAGAAAAAGACTATCACGATAAGGATTTAAAAAACGAAAAAAATACTTCTATTAGAGGTCGAGTAAATCGAAGTGTAAAACCTGAAGAAACAAACACTTATGTTATTGAATACGATTTTAAAAATGGCGTTTATAATCGTAATCTCTTAAACTTAAAAGTTAACACACCTGTAGTTTTCAAAATTGTAAACATTAATCGTCTTGCTTATGATGTAAAGGTAACTCCACGAGATTCAGTTTTGGCAGATACTGGCTGGGAAGATGGAGTTTTGGAATTTCTTAAAGAGAATGCTTTACCAACAGCAAACGCTGCGAAAGAAAAAGAAGAAGCTAAAGTCACAGCAAGTACAGAAATTAAAAAGTTAGACGATAATGATGTAAAAAACATCCTACCAGACAATACAAACAAAACAACAATGATAAAAAATATGAATGATATTTCATATAATATGAATTTGGGAATTAATCAATTGGAACAAAAAATTGCAGATAATAAAATAGCAAAATTAGAACTAGAACAAAAAAAAACAGAAACAACAACAAAAATAAATACAATTGATTTAGAAATTAACAAAAATGATTCAGGCTTAAGCAGTGAAAAAGTAGACATTCTTAAAAAAGAAAAAGAAAATCTACAAAAGAGTTTAGCCATAATAGAACAAAAAATTGGAGATAATAATTCAATAAATAATCAAGATTCACAAAAACTAGAGGAAACAAGAAAAAAATTAAAAATCATTGATGCAAATTATCAACAGTTAGAATTAGATTACACTGCACTTACTACAAGTTTTTATAAGCTAAAAGAAATCTATTTTAAAATCCTAAAAGTAAATGATTGCTACAATGAAGTACGTCTTGACATGAGCAATCCATTATTAGCAAAAACAATTACAGCAGAAAAAGCAGCTAAATTAAAATCTATGTTTCCGGAACTCCGGACAGAGTATAAGGATTTTCTAGGAACTTATATACAATTGGGACATGAGTTTTATATACTAAATCATAATGAAAAAATCTTTAATTTAGATTTTGGAGGTCAAAGTAAATTTTTAGACCCTAGTAAAAACATGAAACTATTGGCTGATAATTGGAATGAAGAAATTAAAAAAGCAGATGTACCAGCCCTTATACATGAAATGGACAGAGCTTTGGAACTATTACAAAGCCCTGAGGTTTATACCTATGTTTCAAAACCGATACAGCCTGTAAAAGATATAGTGATTTTTGATGTAAAAATTAAAAAGCACAATCAGGACAAGCCAGATCATAATGACAATAGAGAATTTTCATACAAAGAATACACAAAAGGAGGAATGCGATTTGATGCAGGGGTAGGTTTTGCTATAAGTTATTTTGATGATGCAGCACAATATGAAATAGCACCAAATGATAAAGGTATTGATGTAATTACATTAAAACAAAAAAACTTATGGGTTCCCTCTTTTGTTGGAATTTTTACAGCCGGTTTTAGAAGCAACAATTTAGCTTCCTTTGGTATTAGCGCAGGTTTGGGACTTAGTGCAAATGAAGGAAAAGTTCAGATAAATAACTTTTATTTTGGTCCAAGTATTACGCTAGGGAGAGAGAATAGATTATGTATTACTGGAGGAATAACAGTGAAAGGTGTGGAAGAACTTAAAAGTAGTTTGACAGAGGGCACACCTGTTACAAACACCAATGAAATAAGCAGTTTTACCAACACTGCATATAAATTTGGACCTTTTGTTTCCTTAACATATAACCTTACCAAAGGGATAAGAAATAACGTTAAATATCTTAAAAAATAATTATTGATTCCAACAAATATTAAGATGTAACTTATAAATCTGCGTAAAATATATTCTGTTTTTACGTAGATTTTTTTTAAATTATCAATCATCTCAAGAACAATTATTCATACCAAAAAATCACTAATTTCAGTGACTAATTCCTACAAAATAATAATTTACTTTTATCCTGTTTAAAAATAATTTTAAACGTTAAAAACTAAATTATGCCATTAGAAAACCTAAACGGATTACATTACACCGCTGCTGAGAAAACCGCTGTTGCAGCAAGTTTAACTACTATTGAAAATGCACTGCTTGCAAAATTTAAAAACCTTTCGGCTGAGGAGCGCACTAAGTATGGAAGCGTAAACGAACAAAATAAACTCTTTATTAATAAGGTTAAAGACTTTAGAACCAATCAGCCCGGTTTGAGCAGCCCTGATGTTGACTGGACTGAGTTTCAAAATGATATCGATTCGCGCGAATTTCTTCAAACTACTATCGCCCGTTTAGAAAGTATGACGCAAAGTTTAAAAAACAATAAAATCCTGCATGATTATGATTGCTATCAGACAGCCTTAATCGAATACGATTACACCAAATACAAGGCCGGAACTAAAGCAACAGGTTATGAGGTAAAAGCAGCCGAATTGTCGCAGTTCTTTTCAAAAAACTCAGCTGCCAAAAAAGCAGAAAAATCAGAAATTTAAACCATTAATAAGAACCTCCCGAGAAACAATTTCGGGAGGTTTTTTATTGTTTTACATTCAAAAACCTCTCCATTTCGGTTAAAAGCTAGTCGCTTGGGGTCTTAAGGCGCATCGTTCGGGTTCAGAGCTATTCTATTGAGGTCTGACACCTCGATAGACAGGTTCAGAACCGCAAAATTAGGGTTAATAACCACTTCTTTTAGGCAGGATAACGCCATCGAATAAGTTTATAACCTAAATCCCGGGGTTAAAAACCGCTTCAATTGTATTTAAAACCCCATAAGACTAATTAAAATATTTTTTCAGATCTCAAAAAATGTTGCTAAGTATCGTAAATTCCGTACAAATACTAACGATTGTTCAGTCATTTATTAGTAATCTTGTAGTACAAATTCGTCAAAAAACTAACGAGTCACCTGAACAAAATTTAATTAGTAATCTAATCCTAGAATTATGGAAATTGAAAATTACTTTATTGGAAAAAATAAGAAAGAAATTTTTATAACTGTTACGGTTTCAACACATGGTATTGCTGTGACAGAAGTAAAATTGATTATTAATGGCAGTATATTTAACAAAGGCGCTTCAACCAATGGAGCCGGATTAATTAGCAGAACTAGTTTGGGATTTGCATCACAATTAGACGGAGGTACTATAAAGATTGAAACGGATATTGTACTTACTAAAATTCCAAAATCTGCCTGGGGAAGTTGTTTTGAAAACTTACAGATTCATTATTATCTGGAAGGTGGAGAACCAGATCAAAAAAATCCGTTTGAATTGCTTTCTGCCGAAAAAAAGAAAAGCAGTAGTGGAGAAACTATTATCGCAACCAAAAGAATCAATTTAGTCAATAGATAAAAAACCATAAAATCTATTCCTATTGTATTCATATTCAACAACCAAAAATTCAATTACCATGAAAAATATTCTTATTATAACAGCTGTAATATGGAGTACGTTTTCTCTGAAAGCCCAAAATATTGAACTTAAAGATTTGAAAAATCTTAACACTCCCGGGTTTCAAATTCTTGATATAGCACCAGGCACTATAGACAGACCGGCAAATCCCAAAGCATTTGCTGCAAGTGTTATGAGTTTAACCAATAATGGCACAGCTATTCCTAAAAATTTTGCATTAGAAGTAACTCCATACTGGTATTTTAAACCTAAAAACGCTACCGTTTTTCAATATTTAAACATAAAAGATGAAGCAGGTAAATCTAACACATTCACGGGTATTTTTAACAAAATGAGTATTTCTTTAGCTTCGGTTTTTAATGATTCTACTTCGGGAAGTTTAATTAAAAACACAAACTATATTGCGTTTGGCCTAAAGACAAATCTGATTACTTACAGAAACGAAAAGCAAAATCAAAAATTAAAAAATGCTTTGGCTAATTTTTCTAAAAGGATATCAGATCTACGACCGCATCAAAATGATGCTGATGCTCTGGAGATAGAGTTAAACAGGATTGATAATAAAATCAGAGCACTCTACACAAAACTAAAAGATGAAACTGATAATGCTGCAAAAGACAGTATCAATACAGAATATCAAAACGCAATTGCAAGCAGGGCACTTCTACAAAAAAAGATAGATGATTTTGAAAATCAGGCTCCGGATTTGCTGGAAGAAAACATTAAAAAAGATACTCTGATTCAGAATTATTTAAAGGAGCTGGATGATCTTCCTTTACTTCAGGTAGATGTTGCATTTGCTTATTCTGAAGCCTTTCCGGACAACACAACAAAAGACAAGCGGTTTAACAGAAGTGGTTTATGGATGACTGCTGCACTAAATGCTTTTAGTGTTGATAAAGCTGAACTCAATGACAATCTTGCCTTTATATTGTGCACCCGATTTATAAATGACAATGTATTAAAAGAAGGTTCTTTAGATGTTTTTAAGAAGGAAAATGCATTTGATTTGGGTTTTAAATTAGAATATTCGATCAAAGATTTATCCATTTCTTATGAGTACATAAAAAGAGATTATTCAGATAAAAGTAACTTAAACAGTGAAAGAAAGGTGGGGGCAATACAGTATAAAATAAGTGACGGATTATATGTTACCGGTGCTTATGGTACTAATTTTGGAATTGACAAAAATCTTTTTACCCTATTTGGAATAAATTATGGCTTTGGAAAATCTTCCTTAAAGACAAATTAAAATTGAGATTATAAAAAATCAACATAACCAATAATAGCTTGTAATTCTATTTAAAATTATTCCTACAAGATAACTCATAAATAATAATTTAAAATTCTAAACTTTTTTCAGCCAAAGGCAAAAACAGGTATTTATACGTATATCCAGAATTAAAATTAGTTTGATACTTGCAAAGAATAATTTTAACGCTAATTTTTAGTTATCCGTAAGGAAATTGTAAATGATTTTTTTTTTGAAACAACTAGTGAGATTTTAATCCTTAACACGATTTAATCTCACTTTTTATTTTAAGAACCTGTTTAAAATCAGTATCATTCTAATAAATTATCCCTCTCCAAATCCAAAATTTCTTTTGTATTGGCTTCAATTAACAGATCCAGAAATTTGTTGTAGCCGTTTTCAACTTTATATTCTAATTCGTTTTTGTACACCGGAAACAAACTGTAGATATTTATTTGTCTGTCCTCGCTGTAGAATTCTGTAAATTCTTCGTCAAAAGTCACCGATGGCAGTACGATACAACCTGAAAATTCGGTTTCTTCACCATAAGGTTCAAAATCTGCTGTAGCCTGTAAACTATGTCCGACAGCCAGCCAGGATTCATTATAATGAGGAACTCTTGCTGCTTCTTTTAACATCGAAATAATCCAGCTGTTTTTTTCTTTGCCTGTGTATAATGTATCAAATTCGATGCTTTTGGGCAATAAAACCATCAGTTCACAAAATTGATATTTTTCAGGGTTTTCGATACCTTCAGGCACATTCATTTTTAACAAACTCATTCCGGAAGTAATTAAGATGTTGAAATCATGATCCGCCTGATTTATTAAAAAAACATCTAAGTGAAAATCTAATGAAACTATTTCATGAAAAACGGTAATTTCATCATCTTCAAAAAACTGACCTAAATGCCGGTCAAAGCTTTCTATATTTTTATAAAAATGTTCTTCGCCATTAATATCTTTAAGTACATCTCTGTTCATTGCCAATTTACTTTGTCATTAGTATTTTCTATAAAAAGTTCTTGTAAAACTAACCAAATCTTTAATACAAATAACACATTGTAAAATACTTCAGATAGTTTTAAAACTAACCTTAATCAATTAAATTATGCTAAAAGATTTAACAAATAGCATATTGAAAATCAATTATCTAGGAAAAATTAAGTTCAAAAAATTTATTTCACAGACAAATGAATGATTTCAGGTGTTAAAAACATCAATTATTAGTTGATTTTTATAGCTTTGTATAAATCCACATCTTACCAATTCCAACTTCAAAACAAATTATAATACCTAATACCAATGCGATCTATTATTTCGATATTATTATTTTTAACATTAGTCTTTTCAGACTCTTACGCTCAATTGAGCTCTGATAAAATATTTGAAAGTTTTAAACAGGGAGAACGTACAAACTGTTCATCAATTGCTTTTATTAAGGCTTCTTTAAACATATATGGGCTAGATAATCTTTTTCTTACTGAAAAATTAAACGACAGCTTATACCAAATAACATTAAAAAATAATGCTACGTTTAAACTGAAAATTGATGAGTTAAATAAAGCTAAATTTTCTGCCGGATTTGTATTTATTAAAATCAATGAAGGCAGCAAGAAAATAACAGACTATGCCGAGTTGACCTATGCGGTAATGGCAAAATACAAGCAGATTATAGACAAACAAAAAACTTTTGATAAAGCCCTGGAGGACTTAGAAGATGGTGAAGTACATACTCCAACTATTTATAAATATTTAGGATTTCAAAAAGGCAGGCACGTGCAAGAGTTAAAACGTCTTTCAGGAAGCGAATTTTGCGGAGTTGTAGCCTGGTCTAATGCCCATGCTGTTTTTGTTTGCGAAGATTTTATGGATTATTATGGCAATAAAAAAAGTTTATGGGATAAGTATCCGGGACGTTTTAGAATATTAAAATCATAACCCAAACTTTAATATAAATACCACTCCTAAATCAAATTTCGAGTGGTATTTTTGCGTTTTAAAAATACCACTCGAAAAAAGTCCCAAAATTAATATGACACGAGAACATTACATTCCTTTTAACAAGGAATTCTTACTCGATCAACAAATAGCTGCTTTTGCAGAAGATCAGAAAAAAGCACACGATTTTAAAAAATTATTCGATATCATCGAACATTACTATCATTATGAAGCTTTTAATCTTAATCGAAATTTAAAACAAAACTACGCTTTATTCGATCCGGATTTAAGCGAGAAAGAACGTGAAGGATATGTTGGCAAAAGTGATTTTTTGATTTTTAAAGAAACGCTCCAAAAAGTTTTAGAACATGGCAACTATCGCCGTATCGACAAGGAAACATTAGACAAAGCTTTTGAGGATTCAGATTTAATTGGCTTAAAACTTTCAATAGATTTTAATGCCTTCAAAGACTATGAATTGTATGTTCGCGGTCACCACAAAACAAAAGAAAAAGTTACAAAATATATTTTCTGGAAAAAAGAAATAGAAATTGAGTACTATGACCGTGTTATGATTTACCTGAATTATAATGAAGCCGATTATCTTACAAAGAAAAAGGTAAAATTAGGAAAATCACCTGTTGACCCCGGATCAATCGTTTTGAAAATCTTTAAGCGCGTTCCTAAAAACGATCTTGAAACGATTTTTCCTAATGCGATTCCAAAAATGTCTACTACAGACAAACTTTTACTTTGGATTCCGGGAATTTTTGGTGGAATTTCATTGTTAAGTGCAAAAGTAATCCCGGCTTTGATTAATATGTATGAGGCTTACGAAACAGGAGAAGCTATAGATTTATTAAATAGCAAAACCTCTTTGAATCAGGGATTGATTGCATTGGGAATTTTATCTGCCTATTGCTTTCGCCAGTATAATAACTTTGTAAATAAGAAAATCAGATATTCTAAAATGCTTTCAGACAGTTTGTATTTTAAAAATCTGGGAAATAACAGCGGTGCCTTTTATTCGCTTTTAAATTCATCTGAAGAAGAAGTGCTTAAGGAAACTATTTTGGCATACGCTTTTTTACACAAGAGTAAAAATCCGTTAACAGCCGAAGAAATTGATTATCAAATAGAGTCCTGGTTTAAAATAAAACTTAACACCAACCTTGATTTTGATGTGAAGGATGCCTTACAAAAATTAAAAAACATTGGTCTTGGAATAGAAACCAATGGTAAATGGGAAGTCATTTCTCTTGAAAAAGCCCTAATTAAAATTGATGAATTATGGGATGATGCTTTTGATTATAATCAAAAATAACTTTTACTTCAGGTCTTAACTAAATATATACATTTAAAATAATTGTAACCCGTTGGGTAAAATTAAAAATAAATCTCAGGCTAGGTACATTCGTCTTCGCTCAGGATAAACTTAGTCGAAGCCCTTTCGTGTTTAAAAGTCTTCGACTCTACTCAGGATGACATCAATTCCTTAAATTATAAATGATGTTTTATTCCCTATTTTTATATTTTTTATAATCAAATCAATTTTTTTAATCAATTTCACCCAACGGGTTAATTGTATATATTTCTTAGTCACTCATCATCATGTACTTACCACAGAAAAAAAATGACAATATCATAAAAAACGAATAAAAAAATCGAATAATCCTTATTAAAACATCCTACAAAGTATTAAATAAAAAAAAACAAGCCTTTAGTCGATTTATTTTGCGCTTTGTCGATTTAATTTGTAATATTGAAGAGATTAAAAATAAAATCAAAAAAAAGGTTAAAGGCTGATATTTTTTATTTTTCATACGTTTTTACAAAAAAATATTTATCGAAATAGTTAAAATGATGCTTTTAAAAAAATAATTAACGAATAATTGAATTTTAAAAGTTATGACAAAAAAAATGCTTCTTGGTCTTTGGATTTCATTTCTTATAATTGCCATTTTTGTCCTTATTTTGGGGAAATGGATTCAGTTTGGTTAATAAAATTCATTTAACATTTCCATGAAACATTCGGATTATAAATAAATTCAGAATGGTTTCTGACATTATAATAAGTGCTTACTAAATTAGTAAACAAAAAAGAGAACCATTAAGTTCTCTTTTTTGTTTACTTTAAAATTATTTTTAGTAATCTATTCATTTTCAACTTCAATATAATCTTCTACTGTTTCGCCTAACGCTACAAGTTCAGGTTTAGAAGCTTTAAGCGCATTGAATCTTTCTAATTGCTCAAAATCATCTTCGTCACCACTGAAATAAGGAAAAACATCCATAATTGCAGACTCTGAAATTGCCGGAATAGTATAATCTCCCATTGTATTTTTCATAACTGCAACAGTATTATCATACGCTTCTTTTACATCATTAGCCTGCACCAGTATATACATATTAGTTTTGCGTTCTTTTCCGCTTTCTTCATCAAAAGCTATTAAGGAAACTTTCGATTTAAACCAACGGTCTGCATTTTCGAACGGATGAATCTCTGCGTAATTTGCTACTTTTATATTGGTTATTTTAAATTCTTCACTTACATAAGCCTTCATTTCTTCATTAATTCTGCTTTCAGCTTCTGTATAAGAAATTGCATCAACTAAATAAGGCTCTGTAGTAACCTTTTGTGATCCAATATCATCCGTTTTTCTATATTTTACTTTGCATTCATACCAAATTGCGCTCATCTTTGTTTTTTTTAAGGATGCCAAAGATAGATTTAAACGCAATTAAAATCATCTTTTCGCAAAATAGATATTCACAATTTTAAAATATAGAATCACTGCCAAAGTTTACAACAAACTCAAAAATATTTAATAGCTTTGATACAATCCTAAACCCTGAAAAATGAGAACATTAGAACAATGGTTTGAAGAATACGCTGTTAGCCATCAGAATCCAAAAAACAAGGCAATACATTATGTTTGCGTCCCGGCCATATACTTTTCTATAGTAGGGTTATTAATGAGTATTCCGAGTAATTTAATAGCCAACACTTTTCATCTGAATGTTCCCATAATCGAAAACTGGGCTGTAGCGATACTACTTTTTGTACTTGTTTTTTATATCCGGCTTTCTGTTTCTATGGCTATTAAAATTGCATTTTTTTCGTGTATTTGCTTAATTACCAATTATTATATCTCACAATTTGTCCCTTTATGGATATTTTCAATTAGTGTCTTTGTTGTGGCCTGGATCGGACAATTTTATGGACATAATATCGAAGGTAAAAAACCTTCTTTCTTAAAAGATCTTCAATTTTTACTAATTGGACCTGCCTGGGTGGTAGAAAATTTATTTTCTAAAAAATAACTAAAAAACATTATTCCTTTCAAATCTGATTTACTTTAGAAATTTATCAGCTTAATACGTGTGTTTTACAAAATTGATAATAGATTTAGAAGTAAGCTCAGGATATTGATGCTGTGGTGCATGACCTGTTCCGCTATAAACAATCATCTGAGCATTAGTCATTTGATTGAAAACTGCATACCAATTTTCTACTGCAAAACTCACATCGTGATCACCGCAGATAATTAGAATGGGCGTTTTTGTTTTTTTTATCTGATCTCTAAAATTCAGTATATCCTCTCTAAATCCCTCTCCTCCATTAAAATAAATCTGAAAAACTTCCATAGTTGATGGGATTTTTGAAACATCAATCTGTTTATGAATTCGTTCATGAGAAGCTTTTGCAGCAGCTATACTAAAAGCCGATTTTGGTTCAAAAAATAAAACCACTTCGTCATCAAAATCATTAATAGGTTTTAACGCTGCATCTAAAAAAACCTGCTCAAAAGGCACTTCATTTTTACCCGGTGGATTTGTCCCTACTAAAATTGAATGCGTCACTAAATTGGGATATAATAGAGTTGCTGCCTGGGCTACCAATCCGCCATAAGACCAGCCTAAAACTACAATCGTGTCCAGTTTTAAAGCACTGGCAAGATCTTTTACATCCTGGGCAACAAGTGTAATTTCTGAAGACATATTTCCGGTAGAAGAACCTATTCCTGAATAATCAAAGGTTATAACATTAAATTTTTTAGCCATCATTTTTATAAATAGAGGATCCCAGGTATCTAAAGTTCCCCTAAAACGGTTTATAAAAATTATCGTCCTGCCTTTTCCATAGGAACGATAAGCTATTTTTCTGTCTCCTAAATCCGCAAAACTTATTTTAGTTTCGTAAACTTTTTTCATAAAATATAATTTAAAGATTAAACCGTTTGACTTTTAGAGCGAAGAGCTGCATGCCTTTAACTATTCTGAGAGAATCTGAATCAATCTGTTAAATATAGCAAAAAAACCTTTAATACAACATTAACTTATTGTAATACAAAACATTAAATACAAAAAACTTATTTCCGGAATCAGGTTCTAATTTATTTGAGGAAGATAATCTTAAAAAGAAGATTTTTTAAAACATAAAAAAACCTATTTCGTAATGAAATAGGTTTTAAAGTGATCGCGGAGGGGTTCGAACCCCCAACCCTCAGAGCCGAAATCTGATATTCTATCCAGTTGAACTACGCGATCAAAATGTTTTAAATTTCAATTTTCAAACTCTAAATTCCAATATTAAACTTGGAATTTGGAGTTTTTATTTGAGTTATTCCATTTGGAATTTATTACGAAAGTAATTTTTTAACAATTGTAGAAATGGTTTTTCCTTCTGCAGTTCCTCCTAATTGAGCAGATGCTAATCCCATAACTTTACCCATTGAAGCAATTCCTGAAGCTCCTGTTTCAGCAATAATTTTAGCAATTACGGCTTCTACTTCTTCTTCGCTTAACTGGGCTGGTAAAAACTTCTCAATTACTGCAACCTGAGCCAATTCCGGCTCAGCTAAATCAGGACGATTTTGTTCGGTAAAAATTCTGGCACTTTCTTTACGTGTTTTTACCAATCTCTGAAGTAGTTTTATTTCTTCATCTTCACTCAATTCTTCTTTAGAACCTGAAGCGGTTGAAGCTAATAATAACTCAGATTTAATCGCTCTTAATGATTCTAACGCTACTGTATCTTTTGCTTTCATGGCCGTTTTTATTTCGTCCATAATCTGTGCTTGTAAACTCATCTTTCTTTTTATTTTAATAAGCAGCTGCCTATCAATTCATCTATTTTAATTCGAATATTTTGAATTTCATTCAAATACTAATTAAGATTGCTTTTAAAACCTAATATTGAGAAATCAAATTCTAAATTCTGTGCGAAGATAAAAAAAATAACCCGAAAATTAAATCCAATTTTCGGGCTATCCAAATATTATGATTTTTAAAACTAATCTACGTTGTCGTGTAAGAATGAATTATTTGAACGCAATTGCAAATCGTTATTGCTGTCTGTTCCAACTGAAATTCTTGAATTGGTATTATTTGATTGTGAATTCGACAAATCAATACCTAATCTTTTGTAAGCCGGCTCTTTTTCCAGCTCATCAATTCTGGAAACATTGTTGTGAAATTTATAATTGAATTCTTTTAGTTTCTTTCTTCTTTCTTCAGCTCTTAAGCGTAATGTTTCCTCAATTGTTAATTCCATTGGAGAAACTTCTGAAGTTGTTGTAAAATCAGGTTGGCTTGCAAAATCTACCCGTGGTTTCAATGTGATATTCAATTCCTCAGGAACAACATCTTCTATCACTTTCTCAACTGGTTTTGATGCCATTAAATCATTTTCAACCTCCATATATTCTTCCAACGAATATTTGATAATACCATTTTCAGAAAGTTCTGTAACCGGAACAAACGAAACCGGTTCATTAACTTTTATATTACGGGTTTCATTTGTTAATTCGAATAAAATTTTATTGTCCTCAACAACCGGTTCTTTCTTTACTTCCGGCTCTGCTCTAAAAAGAGGCAAGTCGAATGAAAAGGTAGTCTGCTCTTCTCTTTCAAAAATTCTTTGTTCAACCTGTTTTGTTTCCTGAAAAGATTGCACTTCAGGACTTGAAATAGTAAAATCAATATCTGTAATTGGCGAAACGATCTCAAAAGTCACGTCAAGATTTTTAATAAACTCAGACATTACCACTAACTCTTCCTGATTGATAGTTGGAGCAACAGCAACCGGAGCTATCGGAGTTGGTAATACCGGAGCAATTGTATCTTCCATTAAATCAAAAACAACTTTTTCTTCTGATTTCGCAATAGGTGTTTCAGCATTTAAATCAAAAGAAGTAACTGATCTGTTTGTTAGGTTATGAACACTTCTTTGCTCGTCTTCCAGTGTATGAATGATTTTTTTAGGTTCTGTATTTACGATTTCGTTTTGTTGTTCAACATCAAAACCAGTTGCAATAATAGTTACAGCAATAGCTTCACCAAGAGTTTCGTCTTCACCAACTCCCATGATAATATTAGCATTATAACCAGCTTCTGCCTGAATATGATCGTTGATTTCTCCAATTTCATCCAGCGTAATTTCGTTTGATCCAGAAACGATAAGCAACAATACGTTTTTGGCTCCTGTAATTTTGTTGTCATTTAATAACGGAGAATCCAATGCTGAAACAATAGCTTCTTTAGCTCTGTTTTCGCCAGCAGCAACAGAAGATCCCATGATGGCAGTTCCACTGTTTGACAAAACAGTTTTAGCATCACGTAAATCGATATTTTGAGTATAGTGGTGTGTGATCACTTCGGCAATACCTCTTGAGGCTGTTGCCAAAACTTCATCCGCTTTAGAGAATCCGGCTTTAAAACCAAGATTTCCGTACACTTCTCTTAACTTATTATTATTAATTACAATTAACGAATCTACTTGTTTACGCAATTTTTCGATTCCTAAAAGTGCTTGTTCCTGACGAACTTTCCCTTCAAACTGAAAAGGAATAGTCACAATACCCACTGTCAAGATCTCTCTTTCTTTTGCCAATTGCGCAATTACCGGAGCAGCACCGGTTCCTGTTCCACCACCCATACCAGCGGTAATAAATACCATTTTAGTACCACGGTCTAACATTTTTTCGATATCAGCGATGCTTTCAATAGCAGATTGTTGTCCTACATCAGGATTAGCTCCTGCACCAAGACCTTCTGTTAAATTTACCCCTAACTGAATTTTGTTTGGAACAGAACTGTTTTGTAATGCTTGCGAATCTGTATTACAAACGATAAAATCCACACCCTTAATTCCTTGTTGGAACATGTGATTAATAGCGTTACTTCCGCCTCCTCCTACACCTATTACTTTGATTACATTTGATTGGTTTTTTGGTAAATCAAATGAAATACTTCCAAATTCTGAGTTGCTCATCATCTTTTTGGTTTTTGAAATTCTTATTTAATACATTTTTTACTTCTTGACTTGGGGCCAATAGTAATTTCCTTTTCTCTTATTCTTTTATTCTGCGTTGTCTAAAAAATCTTTGATTTTATCGACATATCTGTCAAAAAATGATCTTCTGATTTTAGTCTCTGTAGATTCTTCAACAGTAACATTATTTCTAACTTCTCTTGGCTGCTCAATAGTTTCTACTCTTTCAACGTAGTTTTCTTCAACTTCGTATCGTTGTTGTACCGGCTGTTGTGCAGGATTCGGCACATTTCTGTAAACAACTCTTGGCTGCTCATTTACAATCTCCATTCTTACAGCACTTTGCGTACTGTTTTCAATGCTATTCATTACTAATCCAACTGCTGTTGCAAATAACGGGCTGGAAATTTCTTCACTGGAGTTCCCTGCTAAATGCTCGTTTGGATACCCAATTCTGGTATCCATACCGGTAATATATTCTACTAATTGCTTAATATGTTTTAACTGTGCTCCACCACCTGTAAGAACGATTCCTGCTATTAATTTTTTACGAGGATCTTCATGTCCATAAGCTTTAATTTCAGCAAAAACCTGCTCAATTATTTCCACCACGCGGGCATGAATAATTTTAGACAGATTTTTAAGAGAAATCTCTTTTGGCTCTCTTCCTCTTAAGCCCGGAATAGAAACAATTTCGTTGTCTTTATTTTCTCCCGGCCAGGCAGATCCGAATTTTATTTTTAAAAGCTCTGCTTGTTTTTCGATAATCGAACAGCCTTCTTTAATATCCTCTGTAATTACATTTCCTCCAAAAGGAATTACAGCTGTATGACGAATAATTCCATCTTTAAAAATGGCCAAATCTGTTGTTCCTCCACCGATATCTATAAGTGCAACCCCAGCTTCTTTTTCTTCCTGACTTAAAACTGCATCTGCTGAAGCTAATGGCTCTAATGTCAATCCTGACAATTCAATTCCTGAACTCTGAATACATCTTCCAACATTTCTAATTGAAGAAGCTTGTCCAACAACTACATGAAAGCTGGATTCCAATCTTCCTCCGTACATTCCGATCGGTTCTTTTATTTCAGATTGTCCATCGATTTTAAATTCCTGAGGTAAAACATGAATAATTTCTTCACCCGGCAACATCGCCAGTTTATTCACCTGATCGATCAAAAGCTGAATATCTTTTTCGCCAATTACTTCTTCCGGATTATTACGGCTTATGTAATCTGTATGCTGAATACTTCTGATATGCTGTCCTGCGATCCCAACAACCACATCTTTAATTTTGTAACCTGAATTCGTTTCGGCTTCAAGAATAGCTTGCTGGATCGATTGAATAGTTTGCGTAATGTTGTTTACAACACCTCTCGCAACACCCAAACTTTTGGATTTACCAATACCCAAAATTTCCAATTTACCATACTCGTTCTTTTTGCCTATCATGGCAACTATTTTGGTTGTTCCAATATCTAGACCTACTGCAATGTTATCTTTTTCCATTTTCTATTATTTTGTGCAAACTACTTGTTCCGTAAACCTCAGATCAATTTTTTTATATTTGTATAACGAACTATCTAAAACAGCCTTTTGAAAAAAGGCCTTATAATTCCTGAATTTTTCATCCACTTTCATTGTTCTTCCAAAATCAATGAAGTAATTATAATTTCTATTAAACATTTTTAAGCTACCATTAGGCATAATTTCTATTGCAATGATGTTTTTTTTCAAAAACGCATCGTCATAAATTGTGCGAAATAAAGTAGCTAAATCTTCGTTATTTTTTTTATTTATTATCCCCGAAACAAGAGGAACCCGCGCCGTAAAATTGTCTGACAAAGGCATTTTATTCCCTTCATAGTCAATATAAAAAGAGCTCCCACCATCATAAACTCTTACTATTGGCGTCCTCTGTTTTACCCGCGCTTTTAGAACTCCATCGATACTTACAAAAACATCTGATTTTTCAATCATCTCTTGCGTATCAAGGCTTTTTTCTATTTTATTCAAATCTAACTCATCTTTTCGGATACTGGAAGCGTCTCTTTTATTTTCTATCAACAATTTATTAACCGTTTCAGTCTTCACAAAAAGCGTATTCTCTCCTACAAAAACAACCATAGATTTTTTCAATTTCCTATCTCCGTTTCGATGTTGCGCAAACGAATACAAAAAGAGAACGAGCCCTAAAATGAGAATCAATCGAATATTTGTCCAATTAAATATTTTCATTTAAAATCTTTTTAATTGATGGCACCATTTCTCCAATATCACCAGCTCCTATTGTTACAATTATTGGCGCATCATTAGCTTTAATTTCCGACAATAAATCTTCTTTTGCAACTATCTTTTTATTGGGATTAGTCATTTTACCCAAAAGCCATTCAGAGGTTACTCCTTCCATAGGGAGTTCTCTTGCAGGATAAATATCCATTAGAAAAACTTCATCAAACTGTGATAAACTTTCTGCAAATCCATCCACAAAATCTTTTGTTCTGCTGAATAAATGCGGCTGAAAAATTGCCAGTACTTTTTGATTCGGATATAATTCCCTTACAGCCTGGTGCACCGCATTAATTTCTGTTGGATGATGTGCATAATCATCAATATAAACTAAATTTTCAGACTTAATCTGATACGAAAAACGTCTTCTGATTCCGTTAAAAGACGCAAGTGCTTTTGCAATAGAATCCGTTGATGTTCCAAAAGTTTTTGACATTGCAATAGCCATTAATGCATTCATTAAATTATGCTTGCCCGGCAATCCAAAACGCAAATCCTTCATGATTTCTGATGGCGTCTGAACATCAAAAACATAACTTCCATTTTCTATTCTAACATTAAACACCTTATAAACAGCATCTTCATTGATAGCACATTGCACTCCGTCAAGAGGCAATTCTTTAGTTATAAAGAGATTATTTTTATCTTCAACCTTAGAAGCAAATTCTACAAACGAAGCCTCGATAGCATCGCTCGTTCCATATATATCCAAATGATCCGCATCCATTGATGTGATACAAGCAATATTTGGATGCAAATGCAAAAATGAACGATCAAATTCATCTGCTTCAACAACTGTGACTGTTTTTCCGTTTCCAATTAAATTAGAATTATAATTCTCTACTATTCCACCCACAAACGCCGTAACATCGGCACCGCTTTCATACAATATATGTCCTAAAATACTTGAAGTTGTCGTTTTTCCGTGTGTTCCTGCAACGGCAAAACTAAAAGTGTCTTTGGTAATGATTCCCAAAACTTCGGCACGTTTTTTAACTTCGTATTGTCTCTCTATAAAATAATTCCATTCCGAATGTGATTTTGGAACAGCCGGTGTGAAAATTACTAATGTATTTTCTACATAATAATCTTTCGGAATCAAACCGATGTTGTCTTCAAAATGAATATCAATTCCGCTTTCAATTAATTCACTTGTCAGCATAGAAGGCGTTTTATCATATCCTGAAACCTGTTTCCCGATATATTTAAAATAACGGGCCAGAGCACTCATTCCGATGCCTCCAATACCAATAAAATAAACGTTTTGTATCTGATTTAAATTCATTTTTATTTCCTTTAAGCATTAAGCTTTAGGCTTTATGCCTTCAACTTTTATCTTTATTACTTAATTCTCTTATATTCCTTTGCCTATATTATTCTTTAGATAGCGCATCAACCTTAAAGCTTATTGTCTATAGCCTACTGAATTAACTTGACAATCTGCGCTACAATATCTTGTGTTGCTTTTGGTCTGGCTAATTTTTTAATATTATCACGTAGTTGCTTTTGTTTCTCTTCATCTTTCAGGAGTGATTCAAAAACAATGCTAAACTCACTATCTAATTGTGATTCTCTTAATAAAATTGCGCCTTTCTGCTCTACAATTGCCTGTGCATTTTTAGTCTGATGATCTTCGGCTACATTTGGTGACGGAATAAAAATCACAGGTTTCCCCACAATACATAATTCTGAAACTGATGAAGCACCTGCCCTTGAAATGATTACATCAGCAGCTGCGTAAACAAAATCCATTCTTTCAATGAAATCAACCACTTTTATATTTGGCTGATTGTATTTTTTATAATCATCAAAATATAATTTTCCACACTGCCAGATAACCTGCACATCCTGTGAAAGAAAATTATCTAATTCTTTTTCTATTAACTGGTTAACTCTTCTAGCACCTAGACTTCCTCCCAGAACCAATAAAGTTTTTTTACTTGGATCCAAGCCATAAAAAGCAATGGCTTCATTACGTTTTGTATCAATATCAATTAAATCCTGACGAACCGGATTTCCAGTTAAAACGATTTTCTCTTTAGGAAAAAATCTGTCCAAATTTTCATAAGCAACACAAATAGCGTTTGCTTTTTTACTTAATAATTTATTAGTAATACCAGGAAACGAATTTTGTTCCTGAATAACTGTTGGAATTCCTGCTGATCCTGCTGCCTGCAATAAAGGCCCACTGGCAAAACCTCCGGTTCCAATAACCACATTTGGTTTGAACTGCTTAATAATTTTTCTGGATTTCCATAAACTACTAATCAATTTAAAAGGAAACATCAAATTTTGCAAAGTCAATTTTCGTTGCAAACCAGCAATCCAAAGTCCTTTTATTTCGTAACCTGCCTGAGGTACTTTTTGCATTTCCATTTTATCTTGGGCACCAACAAAAAGAAATTCAGCATCAGGAAATTGTAATTTTAATTCGTTTGCAATCGCAATTGCAGGATAGATATGCCCTCCTGTTCCTCCTCCGCTTAATATGAATTTATAATTCGCCATACTTTTAATAGCTATTTATCTTATTTGTTTAACACTGCATTCATCGGATTTCTTGAATTATCTTCAATAGAATACATTTCCTCTTCTTTATATACTGCATCAGCAGACAAATCTTCTTCGGCAAGTTCTTTGTCAATTAATCTTTGAAGCGCTTCTTTTCGTCTTTCCTTTTCTTGCTGCTCTTCTGCAATTTCTTCCTCTTTTTTGGTTACACTAATGATAATTCCCAAAGAAAAGCAAGTCATCCAGATTGAACTTCCTCCCGAACTTATCAGCGGAAGCGTTTGCCCAGTTACCGGCAATAATTCTACTGCAACCGCCATATTAATCATTGCCTGAAATATCATTGGAAATCCGAGACCGACGACAACTAATTTTCCAAATAATGTATTGGCTTTATGCGATGCAATCACAAATCGGAACAACAACAATAAATACAAAAGCAAAATTGATACTCCTCCTACTAAACCATATTCTTCAACCACAATGGCATAAATAAAATCGGAAGAAGATTGTGGTAAAAAGTTTTTCTGAACGCTTTTTCCCGGTCCTAATCCGCCTAATCTTCCTGATGCAATTGCAATTTTTGCTTTTTCTATTTGATAATCATCTTCATCAGGTTTGTCTGTGGTAAAATTTTCGATACGACTTCCCCACGTTCCAACCCTGCTAAAAAATCTTGAATCTGGAAATGCTTTTGCAACCAACAAAAAGAACATCAACATTGCAATACCCGAACCAATAATAAAACCTATATATTTTAATGGGTATTTACCAATAAATGTCAGCATAATTACCATAGAAAAAATTAACGCTGTAGTCGAAAAATTCGCTGGCAAAATAAGTGCCAATGTGATAAAAACCGGCAACCAAAGCTGTATCAGCGAAACCTGAAAAGGCTCATTTTCTTCTTTCTTTTTTGACAAATAACGTGCTACGAAAATAAACAGAACA
The DNA here is from genome assembly GCF_022802975.1 of Flavobacterium pectinovorum. Classification (GTDB taxonomy): domain Bacteria; phylum Bacteroidota; class Bacteroidia; order Flavobacteriales; family Flavobacteriaceae; genus Flavobacterium; species Flavobacterium pectinovorum_B. The sequence continues at coordinate 159,921 of NZ_JAFEVZ010000001.1, read as the reverse complement.
ATAGATGCCAAAGTCGAAGTCTGAAAAGTGATTCCGATAAAAGGCACCTGAATCCAACGACTTGCATTTGCTCCGGCAATTACGGTTCCTTTCAACAATGTATAAAGCAGCAAAAACCAAACAATTGGCAAAGCAATTTTTGAAATCGCCCTGAAATAATGATATGGCACTTTATGCACCCAATAAATAATCAAAAATCCTATACAAATGTGAGCTAAATGTTTTACCAAATACCCCAATGTATTCCCAGTTCCATGACCTATGTACGCCAAATTACTACTCGCACTAAAAACAGGCATAAACGAAAACAGTGCTAATAAAGCCACGAATGACCATATTACCCTATCTCCTTTTAGTTTGTTTACGAGCTCTTTCATTGTTGATTTGTTTCAGGTTTCTTTTGTTTCAGGTTTCAGGTTTCAGGTTTTAAACTTGAAACCTGAAATTTTAAACTATTTCTATAAGTTATGAACCGCTTGCTTAAACTGTTTTCCTCTGTCTTCGTAGTTTTCGAATAAATCGAAACTTGCACAGGCAGGAGACAATAAAACAGCATCGCCTTTTTCTGTTAAACGTTGTGCCGTTTTTACAGCATCATTCATATTATTTACTTCCACCATGATGTCAACTACATTTCCAAAGGCTTCAATAATTTTACGATTATCAATACCTAAGCAGATGATAGCTTTTACTTTTTCGCGAACCAATGACATCAATTCATTATAATCGTTCCCTTTATCTACACCTCCCACAATCCAAACTGTTGGAACATTCATGCTGTCTAAAGCAAAGAAAGTAGCATTTACATTTGTCGCTTTAGAATCGTTGATGTATTGTACATTCTGAATCTTAAGTACTTTTTCTAAACGGTGTTCAACACCTTGAAAATTTGATAAACTTTCGCGAATTGTTGCATTTCTAATTTGCATCAATTTTGCTACAGAGCTTGCTGCCATTGCGTTTTTCATGTTATGTTTTCCTTCTAACGCAATGTATTCTGTTTCCATTGTAAACTCTTCCTGGTTGATCTTTATTTCCATTTTGTTGTTATTTATAGAAGCCCCTTCACTGAATGATTTAGTCAATGAAAAAGGAATTAATTTTGCTTTTGTTTTATTATTTTTTAACCATTCTGTGCTTGCCTCATCATCTGAATCATAAATGAGATAATCACTTTCAGTCTGATTCATTGTTATTCGAAATTTTGAATCAATGTAATTTTCATATTTATATTCGTATCGATCTAAATGATCGGGACTGATATTTGTTATTATGGCAATATCAGGCCTGTAATCTATGATTCCGTCCAGCTGAAAACTACTTAATTCAAGAACGTATGCATCGTATTTATTTTCAGCAACCTGCCATGCAAAACTTTTTCCGATATTGCCACCTAAACCTACATTTAAACCTGCCGACTTTAACAAATGATACGTCAGCATTGTCGTTGTGGTCTTACCATTGCTTCCTGTAATTCCGATTGTTAGTGCCTCTGTAAAAGGTTTGGCAAACTCAATTTCCGAAATCACTTTAACTCCTGCTGCAATTAGTTTTTTTACGATTGGAGATTTCTCAGGAATTCCCGGACTTTTCATGACAACATCGGCATTTAAAATCAGCTCTTCGGTATGCTGTTCCTCTTCCCAGGGAATTCCATTAATGATAAGAACTTCTTTGTAACTCTCTTTTATTTTTCCAAAGTCAGATACAAAAACTTCGTATCCTTTTTTCTTCCCGAGAATAGCGGTCCCTACACCACTTTCTCCCCCTCCTAAAACTACCAGCCTCATCTATCTTAGTTTTAAAGTAACGATTGATAATATGGCCAGCATAATGGCAACAATCCAGAATCGGGTTACAATTTTACTCTCGTGATACCCCTTTTTCTGATAATGATGATGCAATGGCGCCATCAGGAAAATTCTACGGCCATCGCCAAAACGTTTCTTCGTATATTTAAAGTAAGCAACCTGAATTATAACTGAAGCGCTTTCGGCCAGAAAAATTCCGCAAAACAAAACAATCAATATTTCTTTACGAACAGCAATGGCTAAAACTGCTATAATTCCACCAATGGTTAAACTTCCTGTATCGCCCATAAATACGGAAGCTGGATACGAATTATACCAAAGAAACCCAATCAAGGCACCTACAAAAGCCGATATAAAAACTGTCATCTCTCCGGAATTGGGGATGTACATAATATTGAGATAATTCGAAAAAATAATATTCCCGGAAACAAATGTAAATATTCCGAGTGCGAGCACAGATATTGCAGAGGTTCCCGCTGCGAGTCCGTCTATTCCATCAGTTAAATTAGCTCCGTTTGAAACTGCGGTGATGATGAAAATTACAACCGGAATAAAAATCAGCCAGGCCCATTTCTCATAACCTTCACCTGTCCAGGCTAAAACTTCAGCATAATCAAACTCATTGTTTTTCACAAACGGTATTGTAGTCGCAGTTGATTTTTCTTCAACAGGAGTTTGAAGAACAACTGTTGTATTAGTATTTTTGAAGCTTCCACTATAGCCCGTATCAGTTCTTACTGTAACTGCAGGATTAAAATAAAGAACAGTCCCTACAATAATTCCCAGACCTACCTGGCCAATAACCTTGAATCTTCCTTTAAGACCTTCTTTATCTTTTTTGAATATTTTAATATAATCATCTACAAAACCAATTGTACCCATCCATAGTGTTGTTACAATAAGCAAAACAATATAAATATTATGCAGCCGTGCAAACAACAGAACCGGAATTAAGGTTGCAAAAATGATAATAAGTCCTCCCATGGTTGGAGTTCCTGCTTTTTCATTTTGACCTGCAAGCCCCAACTCACGTACTGTTTCTCCAACCTGTTGACGACGCAAAAAATTAATCACCCTTTTACCATAAATCGTTGATAAAAGCAATGAAAGCAATAAAGCCAAACCTGATCTGAAGGTGATGTACTGAAAAACACCTGTTCCAGGAACATCTAATGTTTTGTCTAAATATTCAAATAAATAGTATAACATATCGTTATTTTTTTAAATTCTAATTTCGAATTAAATTCCAATCTTTAAACTCCAAATTCTAACGTTAAATTGAATTTTGGGATTTGGAATTTTCACATTGTTATTTTCTTAGTTGTTCCAAAAGTTCTTTTACCGTTTCCATATCGTCAAAATGGTGACGAACACCATTTACTTCCTGATACGTTTCATGTCCTTTACCTGCAATTAGAATAATATCATTTGGCTGAGCCAATTGACAAGCAGTTTTTATAGCCTGTTTTCTGTCTGTAATTCTCAGGATTTTTTTGTAATTATGAGCTTCGACTCCTTCTTCCATTTCATTTAAGATCACTTCAGGATCTTCATTTCTCGGATTGTCTGAAGTTAAAACAGCCTTATCACTTAAATTCGCAGCGATTTGTGCCATAATTGGTCTTTTAGCCTTATCCCTGTTTCCACCGCAGCCAACCACTGTAATCAATTGTTCATTTTTGGTACGAATGTCGCCAATTGTTTTTAAAACATTTTCCAAAGCGTCCGGCGTATGAGCATAATCAACAATTGCTGTCACATTACCTTCTGAAACAATATATTGAAAACGACCAGAAACACTCTCTAAATCAGACAACAAACGCAACGCTTCAAGACTATCCATACCCAATTCAATTGCGGTTCCATAAATAGCTAATATATTGTAGGCATTAAAAGTACCGATCAGCTTTACCCAAACTTCATTATCATTTACTTTTAATAATAATCCTGACAATTGGCTTTCTAAAATCTGTGCTTTAAAATCGGCATACGTTTTTAAAGCGTATGTAAATTTTCTTGCCACCGTGTTCTGCAACATTACAGTTCCGTTTTTATCATCAATGTTTGATAAAGCGAAAGCTGTTTTAGGCAATGAATCGAAGAAGGATTTTTTTACATCCCTGTATTCTGCAAAAGTTGGATGATAATCTAAATGATCGTGCGAAAGATTCGTAAAAACCCCTCCTACAAAACGCAAAGCCTCTGTTCTTTTTTGATGAATTCCGTGTGAACTCACTTCCATAAAACAATGCGTTACGCCAGCCTCAATCATTTCATTTAAATAATGATTAATTGTAATGGAGTCCGGAGTTGTATGTGTTGCTTTATATTCCGTTTCATCAACCATGATTTTTACCGTTGATAATAAACCAACCTTAAAACCAGCCTTTTGAAACAGTTGAAATAATAAAGAAGCAATTGTCGTTTTACCGTTTGTACCGGTTACTCCAACCAATTTTAATTTTTCAGAAGGATTTCCAAAATAATTAGCCGCCATAAAAGCCAAAGCCGTATTGGTATCTTTTACTTTTATGTACGTAATTCCATTTTTAATAGTTGAAGGCAATGTATCACAAATCACTACTGTCGCACCTAACTGAATCGCTTTTTCGATATAATCATGACCATCAGAAAGAGTCCCTCGAATCGCTATAAAAATATCATTTTCTTCAATTTTTCTTGAATCAAAATCAATTTTATGAATAGCAATATCTGTTGAACCTGTTACAGATTCAATAGCTACTTTATATAATATGTCTTTTAGTATTTTCACGATAATTCTAATACTATTGTTGTGTTTTTATTAATATTTTGTCCTGGCTGGATCGATTGTTTTTTCACCTTTCCTACACCAATTACTTTTACTTTTAAATCAAGATTCTCCAATAACGCTACAGCATCCATTCCCGGCATTCCTTTTAAATTCGGAATCAGTTTTGGCTTTTTATTTGATTCAATATCAAACTTATCATAACTGTATTCCTGTTTTGGAATTTTGGAATCCAATCGTTTAATTTTATTTGTAGATGGCGCATCGGTAAATATCTTTTGGGCTATCCTTTTAAAAACTGGCCCTGCCACATCTGCTCCGTAATAATTATTTTTAGATGTATTTGGTTTATGAACCACTACTATACAAGAATACTTCGGATGATCTGCCGGAAAATATCCCACAAAAGAAGACGCATAATACAATGCTGACTTCCCTTCTTTTCCTCCATAATTCATCTGAGCCGTTCCTGTTTTTCCAGCCATTGAAAAATCTTTCGAATACAATTTAGAAGCCGTTCCTTTTTTAACCACATTCAACAAAACAGCTTTTAGTTTTTTAATCGTTTCCGGCGAACAAACCTTTGGATTAATCACTTCTGTATCAAATTTCTTAATTGATTTGTTCCATTCTTTAATTTCAGATACAAACTGTGGTCTTACCATTACGCCATTATTTGCTACCGAATTATAAAATGCTAATGTTTGCATTGGTGTAACTGAAACTTCATATCCAAAAGCCATCCACGGAAGTGAAATACCTGACCAGCTTTTATCTCCAGGATGCGGAATAATTGGCCTTCCTTCTCCTTTAAAATGCAACCCTAAGGTTTTGTCTAAACCAAAATTTCTGATATGATTTACAAACTTTGATGGATTGCTTTTATAATTCTCATAAACTGCCTGAACCATCACTGTATTTGATGAAAGTTCAAATCCACGAGCTAACGAAATCTTCCCATAGCCACCCGTATGCGAATCACGCACGGATCTTCCATAATATTTAACAACGCCACCATGACTATCATACACCGTGCTTGTATCAGCTACTTTATCTTCTAAAATTGCCATTAAATCGACTAATTTAAAAGTAGAACCCGGTTCATGAGACTCAGCTACGGCATAGTTTGTAGTTTCAATATACGATCCGTCTTCTTGTCTTCCTAAATTAGAAATTGCTTTTACATAACCGGTCTCTGTTTCCATTACTACTACACAACCGTGATCGGCTTCGTAATCTTCTAATTGTTTCAAAAGAGCATGATGCGCAATATCCTGAATAAAAACATCAATTGTAGAAATTACATCATAACCATCTACAGGATCAACTTCGTTTAAGTCACGAATAGGCTTCCATTGTCCTTTTGCGATTTTTTGTTTTAAAATTTTCCCGTCTTTTCCGTTCAGATAACTTTTAAAAGCCCATTCAATTCCCTTTCCAACTTCAACTCCGGTTGCAGGATCAATTCGGTCGTAACCAATTGTTCTTTCTGCAATTTTACCTATCGGATGTTTTCTCACTGTTTCCTGTTCAACAATGATTCCACCTTTAAAAGCTCCTAAACTAAACAGCGGAAACCCTTTAATCCTCACGTATTCAGTATAACTTAAATTACGCGCAATCAAATAATAACGGTTTTTATTTTCTCTGGCTTTTCTTAATTCATTCTGATAATAACCACTTGGTCTTCCAAGGATAACAGACAAAGAATCTGAAAGAGGCTTTATATATTTCTCGAAATTTTCTTCTTTTGGTGCTTTTGAATCGAATCGGATTTCATAATTAGGTATTGACGTTGCCAGTAAACTTCCATCTGCAGAATATATATTTCCTTTATTAGCAGGAATTACAAAATTTCGAACCGTACGCTGTTTCGCCAGTTTTCTGTAATAATCCCCTTCAACCCATTGAATATTGGTTAATTTAACAACAATAGCAATTGCCATCAAAAAGATGAAAACTGCTACGAGGTAAATTCTGTAGGATATATGTTTATCGTCTACTGCCATATTCTTTGAAAGAAACTTTTTTCTTCTTCTTTTTTAACTTCTATTTTTATCGGTGGAACTGTTGATGGAAAAATTTGCTTCTCCAGCATTTTATTCGATATCGTTGATTCCATTTTCAACTTCATCAATTCTGAACGTCGGTCTACAAATTCAGATCGCAATTCTTTTACTTCGTTATTGAGCTTTGCAATTTCAAAAACTTTTTGTTCGTATCGCTGTGTATTTGCAATCATTATTATAGCAAGTAAAATGATAAAAACAATAAACCGCCAGTTTTTTACTGCGTCATCATTAATCAGAAATCTTGCCTTTAATATACCAAATACACCACTTTTCATTTTCTACCTATTATATTATATCTTTTCGGCAATTCTTAGCTTTGCACTTCTTGCCCTGTTATTGATTTTGATTTCAGCATCATCGGGAACAATCAGTTTTCCTATTGTTTTAAACGGCACTGAAAAATTTCCAAAAAAGTCTCTTTCCGGCTCTCCTTCAAACATTCCGTTTTTGATAAATCTTTTTACCAGTCTGTCTTCTAATGAATGGTATGAAATCACTGAGAATCTTCCGCCTGGATTCAAAATTTCTAATGATTGTTCAATAAATTCTTTTAAAACATCCATTTCCTGATTTACCTCAATTCGAATCGCCTGATAAATTTGGGCTAATATTTTATTTCGAACCCTTTCCGGTAAATATTTTGCCAAAACTTCTTTCAATTCATCTGTAGTTTTGATTGGCTGATACTCTCTTGCTTCTATAATTGTTCTTGACAAAGCCGGTGCATTTTTCAATTCGCCATAATCCAGAAACACTCTTCTCAAATTTGCATCATCATACTCATTAACAACCTTATATGCGTTTAAATCATTTTTCTGACTCATTCTCATATCCAGATCCGCATCAAAACGTGTCGAAAACCCTCTTTCCGGAACATCAAACTGATGTGACGAAACCCCTAAATCTGCCAAAATTCCATCAACCGCTTTTACTCCGTGAAAACGTAAAAATCTTTTTATGAATCTGAAGTTCTCATTAATCAAAGTAAAACGCTCATCAGGTAATGCATTTGCCAGGGCGTCTTCGTCCTGATCAAAAGCAAATAATTTTCCGTTTGGCCCCAATCGTCTCAAAATTTCTTTTGAATGACCTCCACCTCCAAATGTTACATCTACATATATTCCGTCTGGCTTAATATTTAAACCATCAACCGTAGGATGCAGCAAAACCGGATTATGATATTCCATTGTCGTCGTCATTAATATTTCCCATTACTTCTTCGGCTAAATCTGCAAAATCCATATCTTCGCCGCTTATTGATTTTTCATATAAATCCTTATCCCAAATTTCCACAATATTAACCGCAGATGAAAAAACCACATCTTTTGAAATACTTGAAAAAGAAACCAAATCCTTTGGAACCAACAACCTTCCTAATGCATCAATCTCTACCATTTTAACTCCGGCAGTAAATCTTCGAATAAAATCATTGTTTTTTTTTACGAAGCGATTCAGCTTGTTGATTTTCTGCATCATCAAATTCCACTCTTCCATTGGATACAATTCCAAACACGGTTGAAAAACAGAACGCTTCAAAACAAATCCGCTTTGAAGAGATGAAGTCAATTGCTTTTTTAAAGGTGCAGGTATCATTAACCTTCCTTTAGCATCGACTTTACACTCGTATGTTCCTACAATTGTGTTCAAGAAAAATTCATTATCAAGTTATAGAGCAAAAATATAAAAAATATTACCACATTTTACCACAATCTACCACTTTGTTAATAAGTTTAACCACTTTACCCCCACAACTCTTAATCCATACACTATCAATAGTTTAACTAATTATTATCGAATCTTCAATATCATTAATTAATCAAAAAAATTAAAGCCTGTTTTTCTTAAAAAAATAACTATTATACTGCTTTCTTAACATTTACAACACATACTCAAATCATCCATAAAACCTGATTTTTAAACACTTATATATTCTACTAAAATTATGTAGTTAAAAAACGGTATCAAAAATTCATTTTTATTTATTAAACCCTATATTTGTCCAAATTGAAATTGGCATTAGATTAAATGGACAAACACTACAAAAAAGAAGGCAAATACAGTTATTTTGAAGCTGGAGAAGGAACCCCTATCGTAATTTTACACGGATTAATGGGCGGTCTTAGTAACTTTGATGGTGTCGCACAATATTTCCCATCTAAAGGATACAAAGTTGTAATTCCCGATTTGCCAATATATACCCAAAGCATTTTAAAAACGAACGTAAAAAGCTTTGCAAAATACGTTAAAGACTTTATCGCTTTTAAAGGTTTCGACAAGGTTATTTTGTTAGGAAATTCATTAGGAGGCCATATTGCCCTTTATCATACAAAATTATATCCGGAAAAAGTTTCAGGACTCGTAATAACAGGAAGTTCAGGGCTTTACGAAAGCGCAATGGGAGACAGCTATCCAAGAAGAGGCGATTATGAATACATCAGAAGGAAAGCCGAAGAAGTATTTTACGATCCTAAAATCGCAACGCCGGATCTTATTGACGAAGTTTACGCAACTGCCAATGACCGCATTAAATTAATAAAAACATTAACCATTGCCAAAAGCGCCATTCGTCACAACATGGCAAAAGATTTGCCAAAAATGACGGTTGACACCTGTATCATCTGGGGTAAAAACGACACTGTTACACCTCCAAATGTTGCAGAAGAATTTGATAAATTATTACCCAATTCAACATTATATTGGATTGATAAATGTGGACACGCCGCTATGATGGAACATCCTCAGGAATTCAACGGAATTCTTGAAGAATGGCTTACCAAAAAGAATTTATAGCATCTAAACTTTTTTATCTTTAAGGGTTTTAAAATACAAAACATGAAAATCACCACAGCCGAATTCATTGTCAGCAATTCTGAAGTTGCAAAATGCCCTCAGGAATTCTTGCCTGAGTATGCATTTATAGGAAGATCAAACGTAGGCAAGTCGTCTTTGATTAACATGCTTACCAACCATAAAAATTTAGCAAAAACTTCAGGACGACCTGGAAAAACACAATTAATAAATCATTTTAAGATTAACAACAATTGGTTTTTGGTCGATTTACCAGGTTACGGATATGCTAAAGTATCTAAAAAAACGAAGTCTGTTTTTCAACAATTCATAACAGATTATTTTGAAACCAGAGAACAATTAGTCTGTGCTTTTGTTTTGATTGATATTCGGCATGAAGCTCAAAATATTGACATTGAATTTATGTCTTATATGGGCGAAAGCGAGATTCCGTTTTGCATTATTTTTACTAAGGCCGACAAAATCAGCAAAGTAAAAATTGATTCGCATATTGCGGCATACAAAAAACAAATGTTTGCAAACAACTGGGCCGAAATGCCTCAATATTTTGTAACATCCTCTACAGAAAGTACCGGGAAAGAAGAACTTTTATCCTATATAGACGAAGTGAATCAGGAGGTTTTTAAAAACAATTCACAGTTTTAAATTTCAACTTTAGAAATTCCAAATTCCACTGAAAAAAAAACTTTCAATATAAAAATCCCAAATTCCATTTTAAATATAGAGTTTGGGATTTTTTACTATTAATCATTCTTTGAATCCTGAATTATTATTTTAATGAACAACCTTAAAGCATTATCTTTTTTTTTAAATTATATTTGACCTAAATTAATTTCATTCTTTTATGAAGAAAACTCTTTACTATTTACTTTTATTATTTTTATCCTCCTGCAATGTCACGCACTACTTTTTACATAGTACAGATAAAGTGAATAGTCTGGATTTTTCTAAAGGTACCTGGCTTATCGGCGATATTGAAGTTGATCAAAATACAAAAACAAAACTAACTCGTTTTGTCATAGCTGATTTTTCAAAATACTTAGGAAGAAGAGTAAAGTATTCGATGGACGAACGATCATATTTAGCCACGAAACAAGTCCCTTTGAAATTAGACAAAGCAGCCATTTTGGATCTCAAAAAAGCAGCAGATTCTGATTATTACGTAAATATAAAATGTAAAAACGCAAAAAACGACTTTAGTAGTTTTGAATTTCAAAATCATTTTTATTACAAAAAACAGATGACATACGCAGAAATTATTTTAGAAGTGTACGATTTGAATCGCGGTGAAATAATTTACTCTCAAGCAGCCGGAGGATGTCTGGAAGAAGACCTTAGTATTACCAACCAACCCACATCGGTAGTAATAATGGGATGCTACAGGAAAATCATAAATGACATCAAAAAAAATTCAATCAAACCTGTAAAACGCTTACCTACCTATGAGGAGAAAAAAAATTTCAAATCCAGATTGTTGTAAATCATAGAATTTGAAATTTTTTATTTATTATTTTTTTGCTATCTGGTTAATTCCAGTTTTTCTGCAAAATAGTCACAGAAATCTTTCATAGTGTCTGCCATTTTTTCGTCATCCGTAGCGCGTTTAAAAGTATCGGACATTGCCACTAATGTTTGGTGAAAGAAAATTTTCATTTCATCTACCGGCATATCTTTTGTCCATAAGTCAATTCGCATGCTTTCTTTGGCTTTGCTGTCCCAGATAGAAAGCATAATTGCTTTTGCTTCCTCAGCCTCTACCCCTCCGTCTTTAGCGGTCCAGGATAATTTTTCCGGAACACGGTTTTCGTCTAATTCTATATTGAATTTAATTTCTGATTTTATTGTATCTGACATTATTTCTTAGGTTTGTATTTTGATTTTTCGAAAATTTCTTTTGCATTTATTTTTAATAATTCCGGCAAAGTTACACTATTATTTTTCATATACGAGCGTACCACTTGCCAGCCAATCCATGCGCCCACTCTTCCCGGAGAATCATTATCTATTTCCAGATAAAATTTAGAGAACGGAGCCGGAACTATAAATCGGGTTGTAAGCTTAGGATCTACACTATACAACATTTCTTTTTCGATAAAGTAACGCCACATATACGCTTCATTTTCTTCACACCATTTTATCTGTTCAGGTGTGTAACCCATTTTTTCTGCATCTGTAAACTCAGGCAAAAGCAAATCTTTGGCATATAATTGTTTTCCTTCAAAAATCATTTGCGAAATCAGATCTTTATCAGCATAAGCCGGAATATTTCTGTAAGCAAAGCTCGAAACAACATCCGGCATGATTTGCCTTTCCTCAAAATTTTGTTTCAGATAATTAGGAAACGGATAGAATTTATGTTCTTTCCCCAGATATAATTCCAGTGCCACGATAACCAGACTATCTGCATAAATAGCTTTAGTATTATAATCCATCTCTCCGATTATTGTAATAACTTTTGGCGTTTTTACTTTTGGAAAATAATATTTAACATGCTGAAAAAGCGTATTGAATTCTTTACGAACCGGTTCAAAATTGGAATATTTTTTTTGAACTTCACTATAAACCTCTCTCCAGATTGGTTCCTGCATTTTACTCAACCAAACATTATCATCATTACCTGCAGGAAAAAAGAAAGGAAACTGTTTTTTTACTTTTGCTAAATCCTCAGGTTTGCTTTCAAAAAAAACTTTATCAAAACGTTCTACCTTAATATCAACCGGAATTTCTTCAACAGCTTTTTCTACTTTGTTTTTTTGATCACATGATAAAAAAAACAAGGACAGAACCATTACAAAGCGATATAATTTCATTTTATTTTAATTAGATTTGTGTTACTTATCTTAAGTAAAAATGTACTTAAAAATATTTGTGCAAATATACATCCCTACATCTTAAAACTTGAATTATTATGGCTAAAAAAAGCACTATTCAAACAGAAAAAGTAAATACCCACATTGTAGAGTGGCTGAAAAATTATGCTAATAAAGCAAAAGTGAATGGTTTCGTAATTGGAATTTCCGGAGGAGTTGATTCTGCCGTTACCTCAACTTTATGCGCCCAGACCGGTTTAAAGGTTTTATGTGTTGAAATGCCTATTCATCAGGCAGAAAGTCAGGTTTCAAGAGGAAGAGAACATATTGAACAATTAAAAAAACGCTTCCCGAATGTTTCCAGCACAATAACTGATTTAACCGCTACATTTGAATCATTTAAAGCAGCCGTACCAAAATCTGATGATGAATCAAAAGTAAATCTTTCATTAGCCAATACACGCGCTCGTTTACGAATGACTTCTTTATATTATCTGGCTGGAATTCATGGACTTTTAGTTGCCGGAACCGGTAATAAAGTAGAAGATTTTGGCGTTGGTTTTTACACGAAATATGGTGACGGAGGAGTAGATTTGAGTCCAATTGCCGATTTAATGAAATCTGACGTTTATGCTTTGGGAGAATTTTTAACAATTCCGCATTCGATTTTAACAGCTGCACCTACAGATGGTCTATTTGGCGATAACAGGACAGATGAAGATCAATTAGGAGCAAGTTATGACGAACTAGAATGGGCAATGCTCGCTGAAGAAGCAGGAAATTCGGGAGCTGATTTCAGCGAACGTGAAAAAACTGTCTTTGAAATTTACAAACGTTTAAACACCAACAACAAGCATAAAATGGAAGCAATACCGGTTTGTGAAATACCAAAAACGTTAAAATAGCATTTTTAACATTTGTCAGCTATAAACTACAGAATTTATTTATTAATTTTACAACTCCAAAAACAATGAACAATTCTAAAAAGGTAAAATTATGATTAAAGTATGTCTAGCAGACAACCACCCTGTGACTCACTTTGGTGTTAAGTCGTATTTTAAAGACCATGACCAAATTTCAATTGTCGCCAACGTAGGTAATTTTTCAATGGTAAGAGACATTCTTCAAACAAAGGAGATTGACATCCTAATTCTGGATCTGGAATTAGAAGGTCTTTCAAGTATTTTTGAAGTAAAGTCAATTTTGAAAAATTTCCCAAAAACGAAAATTGTAATTTTTAGTGATCTTGCTGAGCAAATGTATGCTCCAAATGCAATTAAGGCGGGAGTTTCCGGGTATGTGCACAAAACAGAGAAACTTGAAACATTAGGTGTTTCAATTATCAAGGTACACGAAGGAAAAGTTATTATCAATGAAACTGTACGTAAAAACATGGCGCTTATTGCTAAACAAAGCAAAAGCGAACGTTTGTACAGAAAACTTTCTAACCGTGAAATTGAAGTTTTACGTTACTTAAGTGACGGTAAAAAGAACAATGAAATTTCTAAAATTTTAAACCTGAACGAAAAAACAATTAGTACTTACAAACTAAGACTATTGACTAAATTAAACGTGACTAATTTAGTTGACTTGGTTAATAAAGCTAAGACTTTAGAAATCATTTAATGGTATCGTGACATTACTCTTCCTAGTTTTTTCGAAAAGGAATTAACTAATTTTGAGTAATCAACCACCATAGACAAAAGCTCTGTATTATCTGAATTATCAGGTTTTATAGAGCTTTTTAGTTCTTCGATAATGCGATCAACCAAAAACCAGCGCATTGACATAATTGTCTCGGTAACATATTGAGCAATACCTTCCTGTTTGCTTTTTGAAAAAATATTTTGACCTTCCCAATTGTGCAGTGTCACTTTTTCATCTTCCATTAAAATATCTGTGACTTCCTGAGCAAAATCAGGCTGCAAACGCATTAAATATTGTTCCAGACTAAATTTATCATTTTGAAGATAGAAACCAATTAAATCTGTAAAAATATCCCGAAACAAATTATTAGAAAGCTCTACTTCATCTTCCTGTAAGCTCAGATAAATTCGCTGAAAAACTTTGTATTCCTTCTTTTCAGACACCATTACAATTTCCCCTTCTTCATTATTTTTCAGAAGCACATCTTCAAATTCTTCTGTTTTATCACCATAAAGCAATAAAATCTCAATTACTTTTCGCTCCAAACGATACAATATATCAACCTGTTCTGCTTGTTGCTGTACTGAATATCCTGCCTCTCCCGGATAATAATCCTCTGGCGGTCCATTTCTTGGATCTTCCGGATCACCTCCTGAAAACTGAGTGTTTTTTGACTGTTGATTTCTAACAACTTCAAAAGGTTTTTGCTCCTGTTTTTGTTTTTTGTTAGCTTCTGTAATGTCTTTTTGAATCAACTGTGCCAGCGTACTTATCAAAACCTGCTCAGAGATATCCATAATTCGCGCACATTCCTGCGTATAAACTTCACGCTGAATACGATCCGGTATTTTAGAAATACTGGTAACCATATCCCGAATCAAATCTGCTTTTTTTATTGGATCGTTCTTAGCTTCTTTCATCAAAATTGAAGCTTTGAACTGTATAAAGTCTTTGCTGTTTTCTTCTAAATAAGCAACCAGATCATCATAAGAATTTTTCCGGGCAAAACTATCCGGATCTTCCCCATCAGGAAAAGAACAAACCCTTACATTCATCCCCTCTTCCAGAATCAAATCGATTCCGCGAATAGAAGCCCTCAAACCAGCAGCATCTCCGTCAAAAAGAACTGTAATATTTCGAGTCAGACGATTTATCAAACGAATCTGATCTGGAGTTAATGCGGTTCCTGATGAAGCCACAACATTTTCGATTCCGGCCTGATGAAACTGAATAACATCTGTATATCCTTCAACCAAATAACAATTATTTTGTTTGGCGATTGATTGTTTGGCCTGAAAAATTCCGTAAAGCACCTTGCTTTTATGATAAATCTCACTTTCAGGCGAGTTTAAGTATTTTGCTGCTTTTTTATCATTCGTTAAAATACGTCCTCCAAATCCTAAAACACGTCCGGACATACTTTCTATAGGAAACATTACCCGCCCTTTAAAACGATCAAAAGGACGGTCATCTCTTGGAATTGTCAAACCTGTACTTTCCAGAAATTCGAGTTTATATCCTTTACCTAAAGCTTCTTTGGTTAAAGCGTCCCAGGTTTCGGGAGAATACCCCAGACTAAATTTTTTGATGGTTTCATTTGTAAAACCTCTTTCTTTAAAATACGAAAGCCCAATAGCTTTTCCTTCCTCTGAATTTAAAAGTGTTTTATGAAAATATTCTTTTGCAAATTCTGAAACCAGATACATACTTTCGCGAACATCAGTTATGGCTTTTTCAGCATCTGTCTGTTCGGTTTCTTCAATCTCAATATTGTACTTTTTGGCTAAATACCGAATGGCTTCCGGGTACGTAAATTGCGAGTGCTCCATTAAAAATTTAACAGAGTTCCCACCTTTTCCTGTACTAAAATCTTTCCAGATCCCCTTTGCAGGAGAAACCATAAACGATGGCGAGCGCTCATCTGAAAAAGGACTCAAACCCTTAAAGTTACTTCCGGCACGTTTTAAATTAACAAAATCACCAATAACCTCCTCTACACGAGCAGTTTCAAAAACAGAATCAATTGTACTTTGTGAAATCAAAACGCAAAAATATTTTTAAAGTTGAAAGCCTGTAAAAGTACATAAATCCATCCTGAAAATTACTTGTTTTACATAAAAAAAGCACCTCTTTCGAAGCGCCTTTTCTACTAACTAACCAAATTATATTCTTAATTAAAATCGAAACGAAGTCCTAACGAAATATTATTTTCTTTCACTAAATTATCCTGAAACAACGGATTCAAATCATACTTTAAATACAAACTCAATTCTTTGTAACCAATGTAGGAACTTAATCCGTAAATGAAGTTATTTACATTGTATTCGCCTTTTATCGTCGATTTATACTTTAAATCATCTTCTTCAAACTTTAAAATTTGTTTTGATTTTAAGTTAATTCCGGCATAACCTCCAACCCCAAAACGAAAACTTTTATGGGTTTTGAAATAAGTATTTCCGTTGCTTTCTTTTGGTTTTGTAAAATCAAATTCTAAATGAACCGGAACAACTAAATATACATTTCTAAAACGTGACTCTTTTAAATTTACCGGATTAACCTCTAAATCGGTTTGATTACCGTTTACCACAAAACTGCGATTATTTGTCGGACGAATATTATTGTACATTAATGACAATCCGTATTTAGCATGCAATAAATTATCCGTTTTTATTAATCGTGTGTTATAGGTAAAACCCCATTCGTAAAAATGCGACCCCATAAACTTGTAATTTGAATCCTGAAGTTCACCGTCAGCCATCATGTTATTGAGACCCGCTGCAAAAACAAATTGAGAAGTAGTTCTTTTTTCTCCACGAATAGAATCTTTATCACTGTTTTTTCTGGACCAACGAATCGTATAAGAAGATGGAATATCTTTTTCTTTTAGTTTTCCGTCAACTTTTTCCTGCACAAGTTCATTTAGTTCGTTTTGCGCCAAAGTCACTTTTTCTTCAATAATAACCGCTCTGGCTTCAGCTAATTCTTTTTTGCGTTTGTCTGCCTGTTCGCGCGTTATCTTTCCTTCGGATAACTGTTCATTTACGGCTTCAATTTCTAATTTAAGTGTTTCTTTTTCTTCCTTAGTAATTTTCTCTATTTTAATCGCAATATGCTTCGCTCTTGATTCAAAAGTTTCCTGTCCTAACACTTTACTGACAAATAAAAAGACTAAAATAACGAGGTGAATGGTAAAATTTTTCATGATTGATTTTTTAAATTGATTGATGATTTTTTAATTGATGATTGTTGTTGGTTGATTGTCTAAATTGATTTTTGAGATTGAAATTGACATTGCCAATTATTCCTGCTGATTTCGGCTGGCTACGGCAACTTTTACTGTCTGGTAATTTTTATTGACTTTTGAAATTACTTTTTCCCTGAACGAAAGTTCTAACTCTCCATCGACCTGATTAAGTAAATCGTTCACATTTACTTTTATCTTTGATTTTGTTTTAACCGAATTTTCTGCGATAACTTTATTTTCTGCTGTTTCTAATAATTGATCGACATTTGAATTTTTAGCATTTTCTGCAATTACTGTTTGATTGTTGATTGATTGTTTTTCCTGATTGTTTTTGATGATGACTGAAGACTCCGCTATTTGATTTGATTCATTTTGTATAATTTTATTTGAGATTTGATTACGTTTTTTTTCTTCTTTATTTAAATTTTCCTTTGAAGGATTTTCTACAACCGCAATTTCTGTTTTTACTAAATCTGAGTCATTCGAAACTGATTTTACAACCGAATCTTTTTTAGCATTCTCTTCAACAACGACACTTTTTGGCGTTTCATCTGCATTCTTATTTTGATTAAAAAAGAAAGTTCCAACCAACAAAAAACCAACAACACTTGCTGCAACATAAAGCCATTTATTACTCTTTCCCGGCTTCTTCTCTTCGGCTACACTAAGCATCGCATCCAATCTATCCCAGGCTTTATTACCTGGTTCAATGGTGCGCTGATTTAGTTTTTCACGGAAATCCTTTTCAAAATTATTCGGTTCCATTATCTTGTTTTTTTAAAATAGTAATTTTTGTTTGCAGCATTTTTCTTGCGTGCGATAATTGCGATTTTGATGTTCCTTCATTAATACCTAACATCTTTGCAATTTCATTGTGTTTATACCCTTCAATCGCATATAAATTGAAAACCATTTTGTAGCCATCCGGCAAAGCATCAATTAAATACTGAATCTGTTCTACTGTAAACTGACTGTCGATTTCGTTGAAACTTTCTTCTATAAAAAATTCATCTTCGGCAAATTTTACTTTTTTCTGAACCCTTGAATACGAAATACATTCGTTAACCATAATTCGACGAATCCAGCCTTCAAAACTACCTTTGTGTTCAAAACTCTTCAGATTCGTAAATACTTTCATGAAAGCGGTTATCATTACATCTTCTGCCAATTGGATGTCTTTAATATATTGACGACAAACACTCAACATTTTTGAAGAAAACCGACTATAAATCTGCTGTTGCGCTTGTCGGTTATTTTCGACAGCCAACTTTATTATTTTGGTTTCTTCCTGATGTAACTGAATAATTTTCATTAATAAGCGTTCCGGTTTTGTTTTACTAACAGACTTCTATTAGCATAGACGAGATAAGTTTTAAAATGGTTGCATGAAGTTGTGAAAATTTTCAATAATAAAAAATTCCAAATTCCAAAAACACAGAAAAAACAACTGACTTACAACAAAGTAAATCAATTATCTAATTTTCTAATTGACAAATTATCTAATTATTTCTTTCTTTCAATAACGTAATTCACCATTAAAATAAGGGCATCTTTAAACTCAGAATTAGAGTAATTCTTTAATAACGAAAGTGCTTCCTGCTGGAATTCGACCATTTTATTTTCGGCGTAAGCCAAACCATTATTGTTTTTCACAAAAGCAATAACTTCTTTTACGCGCTTTTTGTCTTTGTTGTGGTTTTTGATGGAGTTTATCAGCCACTTTTTTTCCTGCGGGGTGCAAGTATTTAGAACATGAATTAAAGGCAACGTCATTTTTTGCTCCTTAATATCGATTCCGGTTGGTTTTCCGATGGCTTCTTCGCTGTAATCAAATAAATCGTCTTTGATTTGAAACGCCATTCCAATCAATTCGCCAAACTTTCGCATGTTCTCTACCTGAATATCGTCTTCAATTACCGATTTGGCACCAAGCGCACAACAGGCTGCAATAAGAGTAGCCGTTTTTTTTCGGATGATTTCGTAGTAAACATCTTCGGTAATATCGAGTCTTCGGGCTTTTTCTATCTGAAGTAATTCTCCTTCGCTCATTTCGCGGACAGCTACAGAAATAATTTTTAAAAGATCAAAATCACCATTATCAATTGAAAGTAAAAGTCCTTTTGAAAGTAAATAATCCCCAACCAGAACGGCAATTTTATTCTTCCAAAGTGCATTGATAGAAAAAAAACCGCGACGGCGATTACTGTCGTCTACTACATCATCATGAACCAAAGTTGCCGTATGAATCAACTCAATTACTGAAGCTCCACGATAGGTTCTTTCGTTTACAATTCCTTCAGAAACCATTTTCGCAGTCAGAAAAACAAACATCGGACGCATTTGTTTTCCTTTACGGTTTACAATATAATAGGTAATACGGTTGAGCAGAGCAACCTTTGAAGTCATTGATTCATGGAACTTTTTTTCAAAAAGTTCCATTTCGTTAAAAATGGGCTGTTTTATTTGAGAAGTAATATTCATTTCGTTTTCAAATATACCACTTTGAAAATAAATTTAACAGTATAAAATTAGTTTTAGAAGTAATTTTATAGAACATTTAACCTTCTTTATTAGCTAATTGCCCACAAGCAGCATCAATATCTTTTCCGCGGCTGCGGCGAACTTTTACCACTACTCCAATATTTTCCAACGCTTTTATGTAAGCCATAATCGATTCTTCTGAGGCCTGTTGAAACTCTCCATCATCAATAGGGTTATATTCTATTAAATTTACCTTGCAAGGAACATATTTACAAAACTTAACCAAAGCATCAACTGAGGCTTTATTATCGTTGATTCCTTTCCAGACCACATATTCGTACGAGATTTTGCTTTTGGTTTTTCTGTACCAATATTCCAAAGCTTCACGCAAATCTTTTAAAGGAAAATTTTTACTGAAAGGCATAATTCGGGCACGGATTTCATCAATTGCCGAGTGTAACGAAACTGCTAATTTGAATTTTACATCATCATCAGCCATTTTTTTAATCATTTTTGGAATCCCGGAAGTCGAAACCATAATTCGTTTTGGCGACATTCCTAAACCTTCAGTTGATGTAATCATATCAATAGCTTTAATGACATTGTTGTAATTCATTAAAGGTTCTCCCATTCCCATAAAAACGATATTCGAAAGGGGGTGATTGTGATACAAACGGCTTTCTTTGTCAATTGCGATAACCTGATCGTAAATTTCACCCGGCTCCAGATTTCGCATACGCTTTAATCTGGCTGTTGCACAAAAGTTGCAATCCAGACTGCAGCCTACCTGACTGGAAACACAAGCTGTTGTTCTGGTTTCTGTAGGAATCAAAACCGATTCTACCACTAAACCATCATGCAGACGAACAGCATTTTTTACCGTTCCGTCACTGCTTCGCTGCATCGTATCAACTTTAATATGATTAATTACAAAGTTATTTTCAAGCATCGCCCTTGTAGGCTTTGCCACATTGGTCATATCATCAAAACTATGTGCTCCCTTGCTCCATAACCACTCATAAACCTGATTACCACGAAAAGCTTTGTCATTATTAGCAACAAAAAACTCACGTAACTGATCTTTTGATAAGGCTCTTATGTCTTTTTTCTCAATTTGCATGGTGCAAAGTTACTAAGTATTTATGGAAACCTTTTCATTCTGAAAAAACTTTACGTCAATCTTTCAAAAATGTAATTTCTGGCACGGGAATTGTCTTGCACTCAAAAGGAAAATAATCTTACAAAGAGCGCTTAATTTTAAATTTTGTACTTTTATTTTTTCAGCTTTATACCCTTTATATTTTATCAATTTTAAAAAATTAATTAATCATGAAAAAACAAATTTTAAGTTTAGCAGTTATCGCTTTGTTAGCATTCGGTGTTCAGTCTTGCGGAGACAAAAAAGAAACAAAACCTGAAGACGAATTAACTCTTGGAAACAAAGTTGACTCACTGACAACAGATATTGAAGAAGTAAAAGACAGCGCAGTTGTGAAAGCAGAAAATGCAGCCGAAAAAGCAAAAACAGTTACCGAGGAAGCAAAAGAAAAAACCAAAGAAACCATAGAAGAGGTAAAAGATGCAACTAAAAAAGGTGCTGAAAAAGCGGAAGCTGCTGCAAAAGCTGCAAAAGACGGAACAGTAAAAACGGCTAAAGAAGTAAATGAAGCATTGAAAAAATAATTTCATCAGAATTCAACATTGAAACCATCCAAAGCGGATGGTTTTTTTATACCAAAAAGTGATCTGATATTTTGTATTTTTGCTTTCAAATTAGAAGATACTATAAGATGCATTTTATTTCACAAGACTTAGAAGATTATATTGAGCAGCATTCTGAAAACGAGCCGGAATTGTTAGCAAAACTGAATAAAGAAACTTACCAGAAAATTCTTTTACCAAGAATGTTAAGCGGGCATTTTCAGGGGCGTGTTTTAAGTATGCTATCTAAATTGATCCGACCGGTAAATATTTTGGAAATTGGAACTTACACGGGTTATGCTGCTTTGTGTTTGTGTGAAGGAATGCAGGAAAAAGGACAGCTTCACACCATTGACATCAAAGAAGAGTTAGTTGATTTTCAGCGTAAGTATTTTGATGCATCACCATGGGGAGCACAAATTTTTCAGCACTTAGGTGAAGCAATCGATATTATTCCGACACTGGATGTAAAATTTGACTTAGTTTTTATTGATGCCGATAAAGAAAATTATATTAATTACTGGGAAATGATTGTTCCGAAAATGAATAAGGGCGGAATCATTTTGTCTGATAATGTTTTGTGGAGTGGGAAAATCCTGGAACCGGTTCACCCAAATGATGTAAGTACCAAAATACTTTTAGAATACAATTTGCTTTTGAAAAATGATCCAAGAGTAGAAACGGTTTTATTGCCAATTCGTGATGGATTGACAGTGAGCAGGGTTTTATAGTTTTTTAAGTTACTAAGGTTCTGAGATGCTAAGTTTCTAAGTTTTCAGTCTAGTTTGTCATTTCGACGAAGGAGAAATCACACTTGCGAATCAACAAAGATTGGCAAATTTCTTTGCGGAGTTTCTTGTGTGATTTCTCCTTCGTCGAAATGACAAGATTTTCGTTAATCTTCAACTTATTCTAACTAAATCAACAAACAATTTACTAATATATTCTTCTAAAAACAAGCACCTTAGCCCGGATGGGAGCGGCATCCTTTTGTTTTTTTCTTTAAAAAACAAAAGATATAGCGAACAGCCGGAAATAGCTCCTGAAAATTATCCAGGAAAATACTTTGGCTTTAAATTTTGATAGACTTTGAACATCAAAAAACCGAAAAGCGCTCCGAAAAAATAACCTGTAAGAATGTCTCCAGGATAATGCAAGCCTAAATAAATTCGGCTATAAGCGAAGATTAAAGGCCATAAAAAGATAAATCCAAGGTATTTAAAATGACGTTTGAGAACCAGAAATAAAAACGTAGCCACAGCCATAGTGTTAGCCGCATGACCAGAGAAAAAACTATATGATTTGCGGGATTGCACTACCCTGATTATGGTATTGATTTCAGGATTGTTGCAAGGGCGTAAACGCTGAAATGTATTTTTGAAAAGATTGGTTGCCTGATCTGTAAAAGCAATTAAAACAGCTATAAAAAGCAATAAATACAAGGTTTGCTTTCCGCCTATTTTTCTATAAATAAGATAAAACATCAATAAAAAAACCGGAGTCCAATTTAACTGGCTCGTGATAATCAGCCAAAATTTATCGAATGTTTCGGAACCTAAACTGTTAAGATACACCAGTAAATTAGTATCTATTTCTCGTATTTTTTCAAGCATATTATCTTTGGCGTTTTACAGGTCCTGAGATTGAATCGATATCTTCTTTTACTTTGTCAATTTCTGTTGCGGTATCTCCTAAAAAGCTTCCGGAATCTCCAAGCAAATTAGTTTTAGCATCATTAATCTGAGCATTGATATCTCCCGTGATACCGGTTAAGGATTTTGTATCAAGACCATTTGCCTCTGCACCTTTTTGAATTTCACTTTTAATATCGTTCGTTGCATTTTTTAACTGCGCCATCGCTTTACCCATTGTGCGGGCAATCTCAGGCACTTTATCTGAGCCAAAAAGCATTAGTACTATAAACAGTATGAAAACTAATTCCCCTCCTCCTATACCAAACATATCTTTTATTTTTGTGTGCCACAAATATATTAAATTTTGAAGCGGTGTGTTCTAAAAATTAACTTAAAAAAAAGGCTCTATTTCCAGAGCCTTTTAATTTATATTTAATCAAATTTTGATTTTTCTTCGGTTTTTGGCCATGAATTATTGGTTACATCGATATCCGCAGTCAGTAATTTTGGATCGATCTGAATGCTTTTGATCGCTTTTGAAGTTGCATACACTTTTTTAGCCGACTCATTACCTTTTCTCCAGATTTGAGCCGGATATTTGTAATTATCTTTTGAACCGTCTTCATACGTGATTTCAACCAAAATTGGCATAATCATTCCGCCCGGTTTATTAAACTCTACTTCATAGAAATATTTAGGCGATTTTATGCTTGCTTTTTCCTCTGCCGTAAAAGTCTGATCTACATAATCTGCCAACGGTTTGAAATCTTCTACTTTTAGAGCTTTTTTCTTAGACGAATCTACGTCGGTATTATCACCAGAAACTAAATAAACAAAAGGGCCTTTTTCGTAACCGAACCTTCCTTTTCTAACTCTTACATCTTTTAAATCTGCTGTAGGGGTTTCAGAAACATAATATTGTTTCACCTCTTTGATTCCGATATCTACAAAATCTGTTGAATAAAACCATCCTCTCCAAAACCAGTCTAAATCAACTGCCGAAGCATCTTCCATTGTTCTGAAGAAATCTTCGGGAGTTGGATGTTTGAATTTCCATCTGTTGGCATAGGTTTTAAAAGCATAATCAAACAATTCTCTTCCCATAACAACTTCTCTTAAAATATTAAGGCCGGTTGCCGGTTTTCCGTACGCATTATTTCCAAATTGGTGAATGGTTTCAGAATTAGACATAATTGGTTCCAAAAACTTCTGGTCTCCGCTCATGTACGGAACAATGTTTTTTGCAGGCCCGCGTCTTGAAGGAAATTTTGAATCTAATTCCTGTTCTGCCAGATATTCTAAAAATGAATTTAACCCTTCATCCATCCAGGTCCATTGGCGTTCATCCGAATTTACAATCATTGGAAAGAAAGTATGTCCCACTTCGTGGATTACAACACCAATCATTCCGTTTTTAACTTCTCTGCTTGTAACACCATTTTCATCAGGGCGACCAAAATTCCAGCAAATCATTGGATATTCCATACCCTGATCTTCAGCCGAAACTGATACTGCTTTTGGATACGGATAATCAAAAGTATGTGAAGAATAACTTTTTAAAGTATGTGCGACTGTCATCGTTGAAGTTTCGCCCCAAAGCGGATTGGCTTCTTTTGGATAAACAGATTCAGCCATTACAGTTCTGTTTCCAATTTTTACCGCCATTGCATCGTAAATGAATTTTCTTGAAGAAGCAATTCCGAAATCGCGTACGTTTTTTGCACTGAATTTCCATGTTTTTTTCTTTTCAGAAAAACCTTTTTCAGCCGCTTCAGCTTCAGCCTGCGTTACAATTACAACCGGCTTGTCAAATGATTTTTGAGCCTGTTCGTAACGTTTTACCTGTTCCGGCGTAAATACTTCAGCTCTGTTTGTTAATTCTCCTGTAGCATCAATAATATGATCGGCAGGAACTGTAATATTTACATCAAAATTCCCAAAAGGAAGCGCAAATTCACCGCTTCCCCAGAACTGCATATTCTGCCAACCTTCAACATCATTGTAAACTGCCATTCTAGGATAAAACTGAGCAATTACATATAATTTAGTACCGTCTTTTTCAAATAATTCATAACCGGAACGTCCGCCCTCTTTTCTGTAATTATTGATGTTATACCACCATTTTATTGAAAGCGAAATTTTTTCTCCCGGTTTTAAAGGTGAAGCCAGATTAATACGCATCATGGTTTCGTTGATTGTATAAGACATCGGGGCCCCTTTAGCGTCTTTTACAAGTTCAATATTAAAACCACGTTCTAAATCTTTCTTCAAATATTTATTTGAAAAACCTTCCAGAGGCAGTACCTGATTAATTTTTTCACCTTCAGCCAAAGTAGATTGTGTATTGGCTTTTGCCTGATTCTGATCCAGTTGAACCCATAAATACTCTAAAATGTCGGGTGAATTGTTAGAATACGTAATCGTTTCGGATCCACTTAATTTTGAGTTTTTATCGTCTAATTCTATATCAATTTTATAATCTGCCTGTTGCTGATAATAAGCAGGACCCGGCGCACCTGATGCTGTACGAAACATATTTGGCGTAGCCATCAAATCATACATCTGGCTAAATTTGTTTGTATCGTACTTTCCCTGTTGTTTTGGAGCAGCAGTTGTATTTTTTTCCTGAGCCACTAGCATAGCCGGAAAAAGCAATAATAATGAAAGTCTTTTCATATGCAGAATTTATTCTTTTCTAATTGGTCATATGTAATTCACATAAAATCATTGGTAATTGCAACCTACTTTTAAGTCATGCTCATTTCATAAATATTTTTGGAATTTTTTGAAGCCGTGAAAATAGCAATTAAAATAACAATTTTACCTGTTCATTAATACTTTAACACTTCTTTCCTTGAAGATTCCGTAAAGAGAACACTTCTTTTAGTACCAAATACTGAAATATGTGTAATATTTTGCTGTTCAGCATTCCAGTCTGTCAAAACAGTGTTTGAAATTTCTAATGTTTTAAGTTTTTCAACGGCTGTAATTCGGGAATAACACACCAGAACATCGTCTGCCTCAAGTTCTTTTGATAAATAAGCAATTGACTTTAGCTGACCGTTAATTTTGATAGTGAAATTTTCCGAAAGGTATTTTTTTAGCAAATCAACATCTGCCTGAGTTTCTTTATCAGTTCCGATAAATGTTTTTTTATGGTATTTTTTTTCGATTCCCTTGTTCAGATCGTCCACAAATATCCGTGAAGTAATCTGAATCATTTTTTTTTCAGCGGCATAATTTATCTGAAAAACACCCATGTAAAATTTATGAAATGCAAATGATGACAGGGATAAAAATAATATTCCGATTAAGAAATAAAGTGTATTCTTTTTCATTTCTGATTCATCTCAGCTTTTTTGAATTCTTTGTTTTTATTGATCATAAAATCTATCATTTCAAATTTCTGATCTGTTTTTAAGTGTCTTTTCGATTCGGAGTCGTTAGAACAGTACATCAAAAACAAATCTATCTCATCTTCTTTTAACCCCAGCGTTTTGATGTAAAAGTCAGGTGTAAAATTATCTTTGGCATACGCCACAAAAGCAATATCACTTATCACTTCTTCTTCAACCTCTTTATCTTTACGAAGCAGTTTTTTAACGTCTTTAAAAATTCGGACAAAATCAGTTCCGTATTTAATCGTCTGGTCAGAATACATTGCTGTGTTTTTAGCAGTTGATTGTTTGTCATCTTCAAATTGCGTGTCAACAAAACGCTGTGAACCGCCGTCAAGAGAACTAATTTTTAATTCTTTATGTACCAAAACCTCTTTTAACTCTATATTAACTAAATCCAAAGGCACTGAAAAAAGTACTTCTGCAAAGTCTTTCTCTGTCAATACAATCTTTTTAGACTGAAACGCCAAACCTGTAAACAGTAAAGTATCTTTTGGTCTGGCCAAAATATCAAACAATCCTTTTGGACCAATATAAGTTCTGATTTTAGCATTTATGTTCATCACATAACCTGTCTCTATAGGAAGAGAACTATTAACCACCTGGCCGTGCAAAGACTTTCTCGAATTCGTTTGCCCTATTATTAATTGACAAAATAAACACACTACAAATATTCCAAACTTATTTTTCATTTTCTATGATTTTTAGATATTCCTGAGCCAAACCTGTTATTAAAAACATACTCATTGTTTTATTCTTAGTATTCAAAGATACAGCAAATTCAGGACTATCCACGCAATAAAGCTGAAATCCTTTGATATGTTCCAAGGGAATTTTAAGACGATCTGTATAATAGTTTTCTTCAAAAAGATATTCCATCTTTCTAAAAAGAACTTCTTTTTTCTCAATTTTAACCTCCTTTTTCAGCATGGCTGTTCTTCCTGAAATCGAATTCAGTATTTTATCTACCGACGTTGATGTTGCCGTGTAAACCTTTCTTTCGGCAGGAGTGTATTTTTTTTGCCCATGCGGAATAATTCCGAGATTTTCTGCCGTAATATGGGCATTCTCATTGACAATTACTTCCTTTAACTCGATTTCTTTTGCTGACATTTTTATCAGAAGTGAATTTGAAGCCAAATCATCAGCAGTAATCCGACGTTTAAAAGGATCTAAATTTACTGAAGAAAAAACCAGAACATCTCCTTCTTTCACCACAATAGAAAACATCCCGTTTATGTCTGAAACAGCCGTTACCTGTGTATTGTTGTTGATAATATTCACGCCATCCACAACAGTAGACTGCTCAAAAATCTGTCCTTGAATTTCTTTGACACCAGAAGTTTGCCCAAAAGAAATCTGAACAATAAACAAGAAGATGATATATAGGATATTATTTATTTTCACTTGAAATTATTTCATTGTATTTCAACGCCAATTCACTCATTAAAAGAGTTAATTTAGATTTGTCTTTTTCCTTTAAAAGCATTTTTACCTGTTGGTTCTCGACTAAATAAAATTTAAATCCACGAATATATTCCGAAGGAATCTTTAAATAATCAATATAGTATTCTTCTTCAAACAAATAGCCTAATTGCTCAATATTATGTTCTTTTTTTTCAACTTCTACGTTTGTTTTTAATTTTTTAGTTCGACCATTTATTTTATTAATAATTGGATCTATATCCAGTAATCCTCCTAATAAACCTAAAAGAGCAACAGGCTTAAAATCTCCGGCAGTTGCTAATTTTCGTTCCGCCGGTGTATATTTTTTTTGCCCTTTTGGAATAATTCCGAGATTTTCAGCTGTAATATTGGCGTTTTCATTTACAACTACTTCTTTTAGCTCATTTTTTTTTTGTTGTCATTTTCACCTGAAGCGAATTTGAAACCAAATCTTCAGCCACTACCCAATGTTTTACTGGTTCTAAATTTATTGATGAAAAAACCAATACATCGCCTTCTCTTACCATAATTGAAAACTTCCCGTTTTCATCAGAAATTACTGATTGCTGATTAGTATTATTAATAATATTTCACCTTCAACAAAAAAAGACCTTTCAATAATCTGCCCCTGGATTTCCTTTGAATCAATTGCCTGCCCCAAAGAAATTTGCGAAACCGAAAGAAAGAAAATAATATGCGTGAGTTTATTTTTCACTAGCTAATATTTCTTTGTATTTAACTGCCAATTCTCCCAGCAAAAACTCTGTAGAGGTTTTATTTTTTGAATTCAGAATTTTTGTAAAACTTTCATTCTCTACCACATAATATTCAAAGCCTTTTACATATTCAAGAGGAATTTTAAGTCGGTCTACAAAATGATCCAAAGTAAACATGTTCTCCAAAAGCTTCATAAAAAACTCCTTTTTCTCAACAGCAACTTCTTTTTTAAGCATTGCAGTACGCCCGGAAAAAAAATTAAATAACGGATCTGCAGAAACCGAACCTCCAGCCATCATGTTTTCGGTATTTGCAGTGGGATTTAAAGCTGTAGCAGTGTGTAATTTTCTCTCAGCTGCCGTATAGCTTTTTTGTCCTGAAGGAACAATACCTAAAGCCACAGCATTAATATTATCATAACGTTTGATAATCACTTCCTGCAATTGATGCATTAGCAGGTTTAATTTCACAGTAAAATTAAGATCTGAAAAACTTTCCGGTGTCAATAAAACCTTATTTTCTTTAAATTGAATCGATGAAAAAACAAGTGTATCTCCACTTTTAGCCAATATAGAAAAAAAACCATCAGCAGTTGTAGTTACCATTGCTTCGGTTTGGGCATTAATAACATAAACCCCTTCCAAATCATTTGTATTTGAAATAATTCTTCCTTTTAAAATAGTACGTTCCTGAACCTGACACAAAACAGTCTGACACAAAAACAATACTAAAAAACAGACAATTTTGTTAATCAAAATAAAAAAATTAGAATTACTCTTAAAAATGTAAAAATATCCTAATGTGTTCCAAATTTAATACTAACAGCTTGGTAAAAATATGTTAATTAAAATTGGCTTTTAACACCCTAAAACAGCCTTTTTTAATACCTTTAAAACCTAAAAAATCCAGTTAGAATTTTATGAAAAATGTTATTATTGCAAGCACCTCAACTTTACACGGCGGTACTTATTTAGAATATCTCTTACCTACTTTGCAATCTCATTTCAAAAACTGCAAAACCCTTTTATTCATTCCTTATGCACGTCCGGGCGGAATTTCTCATGACGAATACACTCAAAAAGTATCATCCGCTTTTGAAACCATCAATATTTCAGTAAAAGGAATTCATGAATTTGAAAATCCGGAAAAAGCCATAAAAAATGCTGAAGGAATATTCACCGGAGGAGGAAATACTTTTTTGCTGGTCACTCAACTGTACAAAAACAATATTATGCAGCTACTTTCTGAAACAGTAAAAAACGGAACCCCTTATTTAGGAACCAGCGCCGGAAGTAATATTTGCGGACTTTCGATGCAAACTACAAATGACATGCCTATTGTTTACCCTCCTAGTTTTCAAACTTTAGCATTGATTTCTTTTAATCTGAATCCACATTATTTAGATCCCGAAGAACAATCTACTCACATGGGAGAAACACGCGAACAGCGCATAAAAGAATTTCATGCCTTTAATACGATTCCGGTTTTAGGATTAAGAGAAGGAAGCTGGCTTGAAGTAAAAGGAGAAAAAATTACTTTAAAAGGAGATTTATCAGCTCGATTATTTCGACAGAATCAGCTTCCGGCAGAATTAGATCCCGAAAGTGATTTGAGTAATTTAAAATAATCAAAAAACAAAAAAGCCTCAAACAATGTTTGAGGCTTTTAAAGAGCGAAAGACGAGGCTCGAACTCGCGACAACCAGCTTGGAAGGCTGGAGCTCTACCAACTGAGCTACTTTCGCATTAACAGGGTGCAAATATAAAAAATTAAATTGTTTTAAAAAATAAAAACAAAAAATTATTTAAATTTAAAATCTAAACCTAAGTTTCGATTAGAGCGAAAGACGAGGCTCGAACTCGCGACAACCAGCTTGGAAGGCTGGAGCTCTACCAACTGAGCTACTTTCGCATTACTGTGGTGCAAATATAGAAAATAAGTTAAGTTCAAAACAAGCTTTTTTTGAAAAAAAATAAATTAAAAATCACTATTTTTAGTAATCCATTTAAAATTAAATTGTTATAGCTTTGTTTTTTTTATTCAAAACATGACATTAATTAAAGAAATATCCGCTCAGGAAACTTTTATTGTAAGACATCCTGTACTTCGAAAAGGAAAACCAATAGAAACCTGCTTTTTTGATGGCGATGATTTAGAAACAACACATCATTTTGGATTATTCGAAAATTCAGATTTAACAGGAATCATTTCATTGTTCTTAAAAACCAATACTATCTTTACAGAAAATTTACAAGGACAGATTCGCGGCATGGCTATTTTAGAATCACACCAAAAAAAAGGTTTTGGGGAAGCACTCGTTAAACATTGCGAAACCTATTGTGTTACCAATCAATTTAATTTGATATGGTTTAACGCCCGAACTGCCGCTGTTGGATTCTATGAAAAAATGGGATATGAAATCAAAGGAAATTCTTTCGATATTCCCGAAGTTGGAGAACATTATTTAATGTACAAAAAATTATAAAATGAATAAATTTTACTTTCTGTTACTACTGTGTTTCTTTATAAGCTGCAAAGAAGAACAAAAAAATACTCTTCCTGAAATAAAAAAAGTCATCCCTGCCATTGTTATTACCGATGCAAAAACTGTTGACATAGATACTGCTCTTATAAATGCATATAACAGTAAAACATTAAAACAATTTTATCTTTCGTCTGACAACAAAACCATTTGGGGGAATCTTAAAAAAAGGACTTACATTTTATCGCAATTAAAAAAATCAGATGAGTTGGGATTAAATCCAAATGATTATCGGGTAAAAAAAATGGATGTTTACGAAAAACAAATCAACAAACTAAACAACAAACAACTTGCTGAATATGACCTGTTATTAACTCACAATTTTGAAAAATATGTCACCCATTTATATGAAGGGAAATTAAATCCTAAGTATTTATATCGGGACTGGGCACTTGTAGACAAAAATTTAGACATCAATACTGCTTTAGTAAAAAGTTTCAATCATAACACCTTAGACAGTTTAGTTGAAAATATTCAATCAAAAGCACAAACCTATAAACAATTATTAAACGCCTTAAAACTTATTAATAATTTTCCTGATGATAATATCAAAACAATTGAGGCTGCTGAAAAAATAGTACCCAAAGACACTAATACAGCATTAATCAACATAAAAAAAAGACTTTTATACTGGAATGACATGTCAGGAAATGACAGCCTGACAACAATCTACGACAATAAAACAGTTGAATCTGTAAAAAAATTCCAGGCCCGTCATGGGTTATTCCCGGATGGGGTTATAGGAGCAAGCACAATTCATGCTTTGAACTTTTCTAAAGAAAAAAGAAAACATCAGATTATTGCCAATTTAGAACGCTGGAGATGGTATCCAAATGAGTTTTCAGAAAATTATTTTATAGTTAACATCCCTGACTACAGTTTAAAGGTTGTAGAAAATCAGGACACAACCGCTGTTAGAAATGTTGTAGTTGGAACCAGCAAAAGAAAAACGCCAATTTTAACATCAACTCTTAAAACGATTGTTTTCAATCCAACCTGGACTGTCCCTCCTACTATCTTAAAGGAAGATGTAGTTCCGGCAATGAAACGCAACAGAAATTATTTAAAAAACAAAAACATCACCATTTATGATACCGCCGGACATATCGTTGATCCTGCAAACTGGAACATCAACAAACCCCGCAGTTACAGATATATCCAAAGCCCCGGCTACAACAATTCATTAGGTTTAATAAAAATTATGTTTCCTAACAATTATAGTGTGTATTTGCACGACACCAATCACAGAAATTACTTTGAAAGAAGCAATCGTTCTTTGAGCTCAGGTTGTGTTCGTGTAGAAAATCCACTGGAACTGGCGCAACATATTTTAGATGATTCTAAAAACTGGTCTAAAGATAAAATTGACACTATTATTGCCCGTAAAAAAACCACAAGCATTAGAATTACCAAAAAATACAAACTATATCAATGGTATTGGACAGCATGGAGCGAAAAAAATCAATTGATTTTTAGATATGATGTTTACAATCTGGATGAAGATTTGTATTCTAAATTAAGAAATTAGCTCTTCCATCGTAAAACTTCTTGATGGATGATAAATATACAAACACGATTTACCTTTAATTGTCTGAATAATTTCATTGGTCAATTCAACAGGAATGGCAGGACAGCCCTGGCTTCTTCCTAATCTTTTGTTGTTTCTGATAAAAGATTCAGAAACATAATCGGCACCATGCATCACAACAGCTCTTTGGCGGGCATGATCATTAACTCCTTTTTCTAAACCATCCAAACGTAAAGAAATACCATGTTTTCCCTGATAGATCTCGCCGGTTGCATAAAAACCTAAACTGCTTTGATAAGACGATTCAGTATTTGAAAATGCAGAAGCAAACTCTTCTCCGGTATTTCTGCCGTGAGCCACAAGAGACTGGAATAAAATAGTATTAGTAGTTAAATCTATAACCCAAAGACGTTTTAGGGTTGACGACAAACTAAAATCAATAAGCGTTAAAATATCTTTTTGAACAATTCCTTTTTCTTTTAATAAATAAAATCCTTTCAAGGCTTCAGTAAAAGTTTTCAGTTCCGGAAGAACAAAATTATTGGTATTTAATGCGTTATAAATGCTTTCTATTTTAATATCGACAACAGTACGTTTTTCAACTTTTGCGATGTTCATTGCTGTTACATTTTTAGTTTCAGCAGTATTTTTAGAGTCTGTCGCAAATGACAAAAACAAAAATAAAATTGCGGGATAAATCTTATAAATCATTGAATGCGTTTAGGTTATACTTATTTTGAGGCTTGACAAATTTATTATTTATTTGCAATTGACAAAATTAATATCACTAAAAGTGGGTATTTTTACTTAAACTTTAACAATTTGTCGCAGTAAAGGTTAAATTAAACTTACAAATATTTAATTTTAACCTTCCAATTCAACTCAATTTTACCAATCTGACATCTAACACCTTAGCCTTAAAAAAATAAATTCTGCAATTTTATTTTTTTTTCATACTGTAACAATTTTAAAAAAAACAGTCTATTAAATTCCAGAGTCACCTTAAACGAAATATTCATTTACAACAATTATGAAAAAAACGCTTTTATTAAGTATTTTATTAACTACTTTATGGTGTTCTGCTCAAAAGAAAGTTTTACAAGTCCAAAAAACCAGCGAATTAATTTCTATAGATGGAAAGCTGGATGAAAAAGAGTGGAATACCGCACTTACAGCTTCGGATTTTGTTATGTACAATCCTGATAATGGAAAAGCAATTCCTGATACCCAAAAAACCGAAATCAAAGTTTTATATAATGACAATGCCATTTACATTGGCGCAATGATGTATGATAATGAACCTGATAAAATATTAAAAGAAATCTCGCAACGTGACAATTTTGGTACTGCAGATCTTTTTGGGGTTTTTATAAATGGTTTTAACGATGGTCAACAGGATTTTCAATTTTACGTTTCGGCTGCTGATGTACAGGGGGACTGTATTATGACGGATGCTAATGGAGAAGATTATTCCTGGGATGCTATTTGGGAAAGCAAAGCAAAACTCACACCAAATGGCTGGATTGTTGAAATGAAAATTCCCTATGCCGCTTTACGATTTTCTAATGAAGACAAACAAACTTGGGGAATTAATTTTTTTAGGGAAATTAAGCGTCTTCGATATAAATATACCTGGAATTTAGTTGATTCTAAACTAGGAACATTTACACAGCAAAGCGGTATTTTAACCGGAATAGAAAATATTAAGCCTCCTACCCGATTATTTTTAATGCCTTATTCTTCATTTTATGTGAATGCTGATGCCAGTCAAAAAACATACGGAACATTGAAAGGCGGAATGGATATCAAATACGGAATTAACGATGCTTTTACGCTCGATGCCATTTTAATTCCGGATTTTGGACAGGCAAAATATGATGATCAAATTTTAAATTTAGGCCCTTTTGAACAGCAATTTAATGAAAACAGATCTTTTTTTACCGAAGGAACTGATTTATTCAGCAAAGGAAATATTTTTTATTCACGAAGAATTGGAGGAACGCCATCAACAGAACCTACTCTGAACAATAATGAAGAAATCATAGAAAATCCTCAAACCGTAAAACTTATAAATGCCTTGAAAATTTCAGGCAGAACAAAAAAAGGTTTAGGAATAGGAATTTTAAATGCTGTAACTGAGAAAACTTTTGCCTCTACAAGAAACACTATTACGGGTGATATCAGAAGACAGATCATTGAACCATTAACCAACTACAATGTATTTGTTTTAGATCAGCGTTTCCGAAAAAATTCATCAATATCTTTTATTAATACAAACGTAATACGAGACGGTGAATTTAGGGATGCAAACGTATCTGCACTGGCATGGGATTTAAACACCAAAGCAAATACTTATAATTTATCCGGAAATTTCAAATATAGCAATATTAACGAAATTCAAAATAAGGATGGAATTTTCAGCACTCTTAACTTTGCAGAAACAAGTGGAAATTATCGGTATAGCCTGGGCACAGATTTCGTCTCAAAAAATTTTGATTCAAATGATTTAGGAATTATTTTTTTAACCAACTACTATAATTTTTATGGAAGTGCCAATTATCGAATTCTAAATCCGACAAAACATTTTAATAATTTTAAACTCAATTATGATATGTACACCGAATTTAATAAAGAATCCGGCAAAGTACAAGACAACAATATTGAAGTAAGCATTGATTTTACCACTCTAAAAAATCATTATTTTGATTTTGGAATGACTATTATTCCTTTATTAGCGCATGATTATTACGAGCCCAGATCAGAAAACAGATATGTTATTATTCCAAAAAGATTAGGATTATGGAGTAATCTCTCGACGAATTACAACAATAAATTTGCTTTAGATTTTAATCCGTCAGTTACTTTTGCCGATGAACCGGGTCGAATGGCGTATGGAGCAAATATTAGTCCGAGATATCGTTTTAACGACAAACTTTTATTCACATACACGTTTAGCTTTTCCAGAAAAAACAACAACAAAGGTTATATCGACACTATTGATGACGAAATTATCAATACTCCGGAAACTATTCTATTTGCAAATAGAAATGTAATAACATATTCGAATACACTTGGAGGAAAATACGCCATTAACAGCAAAATGACGCTCAATCTCGCTGTTCGTCAATATTGGTCTTATGCCGAAAACAAAAACATTCTGCAACTTCAGCAGGATGGCACATTAATTCCTTTTACAACCTATACTGAGAATAAAAATTCGAGTTTTTATTCCTGGAATACCGATTTATCCTATTCATGGTGGTTTGCTCCCGGGAGTCAAATTTCTGCTCTGTACAGGAATAATGCCTCAAATTTTGAACGCATTATTGATAAAGAATTCGGTCATAATGTATCTAATTTATTAAACAATGAAGCACTTAAACACATTTTTTCAATAAGTGTTAAATATTTTATCGACTATAATGGGGTTAAAAATAAAGTCAAAAATAAGGTGTAGCCTGCATTAATTTTAAAAAATAAAGGCTTCTGTAATTAAATTATGATTTTTGAACAGACTTCATTTTATAAAGCATAATTGTTACAATCGTTTCTTGCGTATTTTATAAATGGCTTATCTTTGCCAAAAACTAAAAACCAATGAACAAAAAAGTAATCCTTATGATTTTAGATGGTTGGGGAAAATCCCCTGACCCTAAAGTATCTGCAATAGACAACGCAAATGTTCCTTTTATAAACAGCCTTTACCAAAATTACCCAAGCGCTCAGCTTCGTACAGACGGATTAAACGTTGGTCTGCCTGAAGGCCAGATGGGAAACAGTGAAGTAGGCCACATGAACCTTGGTGCCGGAAGAATCGTTTACCAGGATTTAGCCAAAATAAATTTAGCTGTAGCCCATCAAACACTTGCCAAAGAACAAGTTTTGGTTGACGCTTTTACCTATGCTAAAGACAACAATAAAAAAGTACACTTTTTAGGATTAGTTTCTGATGGAGGTGTTCACTCTCACACATCACATTTACGCGGACTTATCGATGCTTCACAGGAATATGGTTTAGAAAATGTATTCGTTCACGCTTTTACAGACGGTCGTGATGTTGATCCAAAATCAGGTGCAAAATACATTCAGGATTTAGAAAATCATATTCAGGATACTCCTGTAAAAATTGCTTCAATTGTTGGACGTTATTATGCGATGGACCGCGATAAACGTTGGGAACGTGTAAAACTGGCTTATGATTTGGTTGTAAACGCAATAGGAACTCCGTCAAAAAATGCGGTTGCGAGTATTCTTGACAGCTATTCAAAAGATGTTACAGATGAATTTATTGAACCAATCGTTATGGTTGATGAAGATGAAAAACCATTAGCAACCATCGTAGAAGGTGATGTTGTAATATTCTTCAATTTCAGAACCGACAGAGGCCGTGAACTTACTGAAGCCCTTTCGCAGCAGGATTTCCACGAACAAAACATGCACAAATTAAATTTGTACTATGTAACGCTTACCAACTACGATGAAACATATCAAAATGTAAAAGTTGTTTACAATAAAGATAACATTACAGAAACCCTTGGTGAAGTTTTGGAAAAAGCGGGTAAAAAACAAATCAGAATCGCTGAAACGGAGAAGTATCCACACGTAACGTTTTTCTTTTCAGGAGGAAGAGAAGTTCCTTTTGAAGGAGAATCACGTATTTTAAGAAATTCTCCAAAAGTAGCCACTTATGATTTACAGCCTGAAATGAGTGCATACGAATTGACTGATGCCCTTGTTCCTGAATTAAACAAAGGTGAAGTAGATTTTGTTTGTTTAAATTTTGCTAATGGAGATATGGTTGGTCACACCGGAATCATGGAAGCTGCAATTAAAGCCTGTGAAGCTGTAGATGCTTGTGCAAAACAAGTTATTGAAGCTGCTCTTGCCAACAATTACACTACCATTGTAATTGCCGATCACGGAAATTGTGAAACCATGATTAATCCTGACGGAAGCCCAAATACAGCACACACAACAAATCCGGTGCCGATTATTTTGGTAGACAAGGAATTAAAAAATATTCAAAATGGTGTTTTAGGCGATATTGCCCCTACTATTTTAGAATTAATGGGCGTTTCACAGCCTGAAGCAATGACTTGTCATTCATTATTATAGAAAACCACTTTTTTTTGATAGAAGAGAGGCAAGTTTCAGGACTTGTCTCTTTTTGTTTTTATATCAAGTGTCACCCAGAGCGGAGTCGATGGCTTGAGATTCAGACAGAGCTTCGACTCCGCTCAGCCTGACCTCACATTACACTATAAAATAATGATAGGTCCATTCAACGCCATAAATTAAAAGACCAATCAAACCTCCAACTAAAGTTCCGTTGATTCTGATGTATTGAAGATCTTTGCCGATTTCGAGTTCTAATTTTTCAGAAACTTCTTTACCATCCCAGCTTTTTACTGTTGACGATATTAAATCTCCAATTACCTTTTTATTATTCAGAAGAACCGAAAGCAAATCGTTTTTGATGAAATTATTAATTTTATCAATCATCATTTGGTCTTCGCTGAGCCCATTTCCGAAATGCTTAATCAGACCCGCAATATTTTTTCGAATTGAAGACTCTCTGCCTTTCTCTAAATCGTTTGTAATTGACAATTTTATTTCGTCCCAAATTCCGTTAATATAATCCTGCACTTCTTTTTTACCCGCAAAAGCAAGAATCAAATTATTGATTTTGATACGCATTTCTTCTGAGTTTTTTACTTTATTCAGAAAATCAGCAACATATTCGTCTATTTTTATTCTGACAGCACTTTCCGGATTTTTGGCTTCATAAAGAAATTCCTGCAAACCGTTAAAAATACCTTCTGAAATGCTTTTATCGGCCAGGCCAAAACTCAACAAAGGAGTTGATTCTTTTACTTTTTTCCGAATCAAATCTTTATTATTGGCCAATTCGGCACTCATTACTCCCAGAAGATTGGTCAATAATTCGTCTTTTACATTTCCCTTCTGCAGAGGTTCTAAAGCAAGTGCCACCCAGTCTCCAAAATTTATCGCTTCCAATTTTTCCTTAAACTGAACCTGAATAAATCGCTTTATATCTTCGTCTTTTATCGTTTTTAAAACTCCCGGAATAATATTTACCGCCACCAAATTGGCA
This sequence comes from Flavobacterium pectinovorum, assembly GCF_022802975.1. GTDB lineage: Bacteria > Bacteroidota > Bacteroidia > Flavobacteriales > Flavobacteriaceae > Flavobacterium > Flavobacterium pectinovorum_B. The sequence continues at coordinate 121,197 of NZ_JAFEVZ010000001.1, read as the reverse complement.
ATTTTATCTGCATTTTCTTCCTGCGAAAGCCAATCAGAGGCTTTTGTGGCAAAGTTAAATTCTTCTAATTTAATTTCAAGTTTTTCCCGATTAAGAAACTCTTCTGAAACGAAATTACCAAGATTCTCTCCTATTTCATTTTTCTTGGTCGGAATAATAGCCGTATGCCAAATCGGAATTCCGAGCGGATGACGAAACAAAGCCACAACCGCAAACCAATCGGCAATTCCGCCTACCATTGCCGCTTCGCTAAAAGCCTGCAGCATCGGAATTTTAAAATAAATCGCAATTACAAACAGAAGCACTGCTACACCCAAAAGTGCCAAAGCATTTAACTTCATTTTCTTTAAAGCTTTGACTTTTATTATATCCTGATTTGTAATAATCTCCATAATTACATACGTTTTTACTACTAATTTAGGGCTTTTTTCCGAGACCGTTAACCACTCATGAACTTTAGACAGCCACGAATTCACGAATTTTCTTTAAAAATTAATTAATCCATTTGTGCAATATGCCTTTTTTAAATTTTGTTTTGAGATAATTCGTTAATTCGTAGCAAAAATTTTTAATTAAAAATTGTACTTTTGCGAACTGAAAATGTGAAAAATATGATTATCCAAAAAACGAGAGAGGAAATAGAATTAATGCGCGAAAGTGCTTTGATCGTATCAAAAACATTAGGAATGATTGCTTCTGAAATTAAAGAAGGAGTTACTACGTTATATCTTGACAAATTAGCCGAGGAATTTATTCGGGATCATGGTGCGGTTCCAAGTTTTCTTGGTCTGTACGATTTTCCGAATTCGCTTTGCATGAGTCCGAATGCTCAGGTCGTTCACGGAATTCCAAACAATACGCCTTTGCAAAATGGTGATGTTATTTCTGTAGATTGCGGTGCTTTCAAAAATGGATATCATGGAGATCATGCCTATAGTTTTGAAATTGGAGAAGTTGCTCCGGAAACTAAAAAACTTTTACAGGTAACCAAAGAATCTCTTTATGTAGGAATCCGAGAATTTAGAGCCGGAAATCGCGTTGAAGATGTTGGAAACGCCATTCAGAAATATACAGAAGCACACGGATACGGAGTGGTTCGCGAATTGGTAGGACACGGATTAGGGCAAAAAATGCACGAAGCTCCTGAAATGCCAAATTATGGTAAAAAAGGAAGAGGAAAACTTTTTGTTGAAGGAATGGTCGTTGCCATTGAACCGATGATTAACATGGGTACAAAAAACATCAAACAGCTTAAAGACGGCTGGACAATCCTGACTGCTGACGGAAAACCAAGCGCACACTTCGAACATGACGTTGCTTTAATTGACGGTAAACCGGAAATTTTATCAACTTTCTACTACATCTACAAAGCATTAGGAATTGAAAGTAATGAAGAAGATGAATTTAGACAAGTGCCATTAGTTTTATAAGTTCATTCCACAGAGATTCACAGAGACCATTTACTAATATATAACACTAATGTTTTAGTAGAGAATAATATTTTTAATTTATTAAATTTAAAAATAACTACTTTTATAAAAAATAGTATCTAATGAAAATTAAACTCCAAAATATTGGAATTATAGAAGAAGCTGACATTAATATTGAGGGAATTACTCTAATAGCTGGTCAAAATGATTCTGGAAAAAGTACTGTTGGAAAAGTTTTATACTCTATAATAAAAGGATTTAATCAAAACATCAATCTTTTTTTAGATGAAAAGAATAATCGAATCATATATCGATATCAGGACATTTTAAAAGAATTAAAAAAAAATGTTTCAATAGACATTACAGAGTTTCAGACAAAAGAAATTAGTTTAGAATGGTTTGAAAAAATTGAAAAAACAATAAAACTTGAATCAACTGCAGAAGATTCAAAAAAAGCACTTTCAGATTCTTTAAGAATGTTAAAATTGTATTTTAATGTTGAATACAATACAATTGAGCAAAAGAAAGACGAAATAACAAATTGGCTTCGCTCTGAAATTGCGACACTTCATAATATATTTAATACAGATGCTTATTCTATAATTGAAATTGAGGATTTAGAAGGAAATGCTAAAATTAAACAATGGTTTAAGGAAATAAATTTTTATATTCTTGAATTAGATAACAATTTAGAAACGTATTTCAAAGAAGCTTATTTTATTGAAAGCCCTGCAATTATAGATGATTCATTACAAAGATTTGTTGGAAAAGACAGTTTACAGCTTCATAGCAGAAATAGACAAGAAGAGTTAGCAAAATCACTTTCAAATCCATTATCTACTAATATCTCCGATTACTCCACTATATATAGAGAAATATCCGAGATAATTAATGGTGAGATAACTATAGACTTATTACAAGGAGTAAAATATAAAAAAAACGAACAAGAAATCAATATTAAAAACACTGCGGTTGGAATTAAAAGCTTTGGATTAATTCAATTGTTATTAAAAAACAATCGCCTCAACAATAGAACTTTATTAATAATTGATGAACCTGAAGTACATTTGCATCCTACTTGGCAAGTTAAATATGCTGAAATTCTTGTAAAGCTTTCTAAGGATTTTGATATTCCAATGGTATTAACTTCTCACAGTCCTTACTTTATAGAAGCAATTGAAGCGTACTCTAAGAAAAACAGCTATGAAAATTCAACAAACTTTTATTTTGCTAAAAAAAATGAAGATGGTTTGTCTTCAAAAATTATTGATGTAACAAAAGATATAACTCCAATTTTAAGTTCAATATCTGATGCTTTTTATAAAATTCAAGATATAAATAATGAGGATTAATGATATTGAAAAATTCTTTACTGATAATGTAGAAAAAAAAGAATTACGGGAAATATCTTTTGACAAAGACAATCAAATTTCATTAATAAATTCAAGTAAGCCAAGTTTTGACTTTGATTTAATTAATCAGCAAATCAAAACTTCTGATACAATCTATTTTAAGAACGGAAAAATCATTTTTGTTGAGTTTAAAAGAGGTGTAATAAAAGATATTGACTTTCGATTGAAAGCAACTGAAAGCATTATTTCTTTTTATAGTTACATTTTCAAAAATGGATTTAAGGAAAAGATGTGTTTTCCCAATGAATTATTTGAAATCTACATAGTCTATGACAGAAATAATTCTTCACCTACAAGAACTATGGCTATTTCTGCTTCTGGAAGAAAACTAACTGAAGAATACAGACATTTTTTTTGCAAGTATCAAGTAATAGACAATGATAAATTCCAAAAACTATTTAAAATATAAATGAAGAAACTTTTTAAATTAGTACTTAATACAATCCCCCGTCCATTATTAATTCGTTTGAGTTATGTGGCGCGGCCAATTTTAGCTTTATCATTAAAAGGAAATAAATTTACCGACCCAATTGATGGAAAAAGTTTCAGATCATTTTTGCCTTACGGATACGGAAAACAGCGTAACAATGTACTTTCACCAAGTACGCTTTCATTAGAGAGACACCGTTTGCTTTGGCTGTATTTAAACGATCAGACTGATTTTTTTACAGCACCTAAAAAAGTATTGCATTTTGCTCCGGAACAGGCTTTTTACAAAAGATTCCGCAAGCAAAAAAATCTGGATTATACGACAACCGATTTGTTTTCGCCTTTAGCAGACGTAAAAGCAGATATCTGTAATTTACCTTTTAAAGACAACGAATACGATGTTATTTTATGCAATCACGTATTAGAACATATTCCGGATGATACCAAAGCCATGCAGGAATTATTTAGAGTTTTAAAACCGGGCGGAATGGCAATTTTGCAGATTCCACAGGATTTAAATCGTGAAGTTACTTTTGCAGACGATTCGATTACAGATCAAAAAGAACGTGCTAAAATATTTGGGCAATACGATCATGTTCGTATATACGGACGCGATTATTTCGATAAATTGAGAAGTATAGGTTTTATTGTTATCGAAGAAGATTACACCAATAAAATTGCACCGGAATTGGTAGAGAAATATTGTTTGGCAAAAGGCGAAATTATTCCGCTTTGCTTTAAACAGGAAAACTAATTTTTTTTCACCATATTAAGTGATATAAGTTCATTTAAAAGAGTTTTCAAAAATATCAGTTTTTTTGAAAACTCTTTCTTTTTTGTCCAAACCCAAATCATAAGCCTAACCAAATACTCTTAAACTTGGAACCTACAAAATCATTTCAGTTCTGTTTTGACATTAGTTTTGAAAAAAATCTGAATGCCTATATCCCTACAGCGTATGTTGTTGAAAATACTAGTGAAATTAAATATTTAGACAAAAAAGCAACCAAAGCTATAATTGAAAGTTTCGGAATTGATTTCGAAAATTTAGATCCCAATTCTAAAAAGACACTCACAATTTGCGAATCTTTAAAACCTGAATTTATTTTCAAGAAATTCGGTGCAAAAATCAAATCAGCTAAAACAATTGCCGATTTACAGAAAGATTCTAAAATTGATTTTGCCATTCGCCAACATTTAAAACTCAACTTGAGTCAGTTTTACGATTTGATTGTAAAAGAGCAATTTCCGTTATCAATAAATTTAGGTCCTGAAAAAGATTTTTACCGTTCCAGAGTCAGTATTGATCCGCTGGATTTTGAACCTCAGATTCAATTTGATAAACATTCAGCTGGCATTACCTATACCCTTTCGTTAAAAGAAAACAAAACTACTTTTTCACCTATGAATAGTAGTATCGACATTCTTTTAGATGAGCCGGGCTGGTTAATTGTCAATAAAAAATTAGGACGATTAAAGGAGCTAAATACTAAAAAACTGACGCCTTTTTTAAAGAAAAAATCAATTGAAATTCCATCAAAATTAGTTGATGATTATTTTAAAAGTTTTATTCCCGAAATAGCCAAGAAAATTGATATTGAAGCCACTGGTTTTGAAATGGAACAGCGTGATCAAATTATTTCGAGTACCATTCAGCCTGTTTATGATTTCTTTAAAAATTGTTATTACCTCAATCTTTATTTCGATTATAACGGTTATGTTTTTGACTCAGGCAAAACTAAAAAAACACATTCTTTTGTTGATTTCAGTATCGTTAACGAGCCCAAAATAATTCAGTTTAAAAGGAGTGCCGTCGAAATTTTATATACAAAAAAATTACTTGAAATTGGCTTAGTAAAAATCAAAAACGAACTGTTTGGACTGGAAACAGAAGCCGATGATCCTTATATCAATATTCAGTTGATTATTGACAATAAGGAAAAACTTGAAAGTTTAGGCTTTACGATTCAAAATCTGAAACTCGAAAGCAAAGAAATCATTACAGAAAGCAATACGATTTCGATTGCAAAAGAAACGAAAGCCGATTGGTTTGACATTAAAATTATCATTACGATTGGCAATTACAAAATCAATTTCAGTGAAATTATTCCAAACATAAAAAGCAAGGAAAGACTTTTTATGTTACCTGACGGAAATTACTTTTTGATTCCGCTCGAATGGTTCAGCAAATATGGCTCTTTGGCAAAATTAGCCAAAACAGAAAACGGAGCATTGCTTTTACGCAAAAGCAATTTTACGGCTTTAGACGGAATTTCAGAAATCGACAATGATTTGGACCAAATTCACAAAGCTGAATTCACAGGCTCAGATTTACTAAAAGCCACTTTGAGACCCTACCAAATTGATGGTGTAAAATGGCTTTTAGGGCATTTCAATTCAAATTTAGGTGCTTGTCTCGCTGATGACATGGGACTTGGAAAAACATTACAGACTTTGGCAGTTCTGGTTTCAGTTCAGGAACAATTAGGTTTTACAACCAAAACAACCAATTTTGATTTGTTTACAAACGAAACAACTGTCGAAAGAGAACCTTTGAAGGCTTTGATTGTTTTGCCTTCTTCTTTGGTTTTTAACTGGTTTAATGAAGCCGGAAAGTTTACTCCGCACTTTTCTAAAATGCAATACGTAGGCAACGACAGAAAATTATTAACAGGAAGATTAGATTCGACCGATTTGATTTTTACGAGTTACAGTATCATTCACCGAGATATTTCACTCTTAGAAAAATACGATTTCCGTTATTTGATTTTAGATGAAAGTCAATACATTAAAAATAAAAATTCTAAGATTTTTAAAGCGATCAATAAAATCAGAACGGGTCATAAAATTGCCCTGAGTGGTACGCCTATCGAAAATTCGCTTGACGATTTATGGTCGCAGATGCAGTTTATAAATCCGGATATTTTGGGAACTTATAATTTTTTCGCAGAAAATTTTAAAATTCCAATTGAGAAAAAGCAGAATGAAGAAGTTTTGAGCGAATTAAAAAACCTCATCCAGCCTTATATTTTGCGACGAACCAAAGAGCAGGTTTTAAAGGATTTACCTGAAATGACTGAACAGATTTACTACTGCGACATGGATCCGGAGCAGGAAAAATTATACGAGAAAGAAAAATCTAAAGCTCGTAATTTTCTGCTTAAAACAGATGGATCAAGTCCGGATAAAATTAGTATTATCAATACTTTGATGAAGTTAAGACAGCTTAGTAATCATCCAAAAATGATAGATTCAGATTCCGAAATTGATTCCGGAAAATATATTGCTGTCAAAAATTATCTTCAAAATTTAGTCAAGGCAAAACAGAAAGTCATCATTTTCAGTTCGTTTGTTACCAATTTGAATTTTTATACCGATTGGTGTAAAGAAAATAAAATCTTCTATTGCGAAATAACAGGCGAAACTCCTGCAAGCAAAAGAGAACAACAAGTTAAACTGTTTCAGGAAAAAGAAGAACCCTTGTTATTTTTTATTTCACTGAAAGCAGGAGGCGTTGGTCTGAATATCACCAAAGCTTCTTATGTCCTGTTCTTAGATCCGTGGTGGAATCCTTTTGCAGAAAAACAAGGCGTTGGGCGAGCACATCGAATTGGACAACTGAACAAAGTAAACGTGATTCGTTTTATTTCGAAAAATACCGTCGAAGAAAAAATTATCAAACTCCAGGAAAATAAAAAGCTGTTGTCTGATTCCCTTTTAGAAGAAAGCTATATTAATGACGAACTTGAAGTTAATTTAGAATATATCCTGGGTTCTTGATAAATTGTTCTTAAAACCAATAAAATGGTATCGTATTCGTTACATAAATTTATTATATTTAACCCGTTAGGTAAAATTAGTTTTTAATGATAATTTTTCGTTAGTTCGAGTGATTTTCGATAGAAAATTGTATTGAGAACAGAAAAATTATCATTAAAAACGGTTCTCGATACTTTTTTGTTCTGTTTCCCTACACAAAAAACACTCGAACTGACGTTTTTAATAATTACTCCCAATGGGTTTACAATATATTAAGATGCCGAAATTTTTATATACTAGCTTTGTTTTTCTTTTTATTTTCACTTTAGCGAAAGCTCAGGAAAAAGAAATTGACCCTCCCTATAATATTAAAACTGTTTCTTTTGTTCAGAACGGAAGTAATGTGGTTCCAATATTTGAATTGGGATCTACATTTCAATTACAATTTGACGATTTGTATAGCAATGAAGCCAATTATTATTTTGAAATAGTACATTGCGATTACAATTGGAAACCTTCTGACATCCCGAAAACAGATTACATTCTTGGCTTTGATAATCAACGAATTATGGATTACTCAAATTCTTTTAATACGCTTCAGAATTATTCTCATTATCGCCTTTCTTTTCCTAATCAATTCACTACCCAATTACGCATTTCAGGAAATTATATTTTAAAAATTCTAAATGAAGACAGAGAAGTTATTTTCTCCCGAAAATTTATTTTATTCGAAAATCATGCTACAGTTGCTGCTCAGGTTAAACGAACGCGAAATTTAAACAACATCGATTACAAACAGAATCTGGACATGACAATAGCATCAAATGATATCACGTTTCAGACACCCTTAAAAAATGTAAAAATTCTTTTACTTCAGAATGGAAATTTTAATACGAGCATCAAAAATGTTCCTCCACAATACACACTTGGCAATCAACTGGTTTATAAATACGACAGCGAAACACAGTTTTGGGGTGGAAATGAATTCTTGTATTTTGAAAATAAAGACATAAGGGCCGCCAATAACAATGTCGCCAAAATAGGTTCAAACAATGATATTTACAATTCGTATTTATACACAAATGCGGCAAGGGGAAACCAGATTTATACCGTATATCAAGATATAAATGGAAATTTCGTAGTTAAAAACATCAATGCTTCCAATAATGAAATAGAAGCTGACTATGCCTGGGTTTATTTTAGTCTTTCTGCTCCGGCTTTCAGATTAAACAAAGACATTTACATTACCGGAATGTTCAATAACTACAGTTTGTCGCCCGAATACAAAATGGATTATAACGTCGAGAAGGCAATTTATGAAAAAGCGGTGATGATTAAACAGGGGTTCACCAGTTTTCAATACACTGTAGCCGGTAAAAATGGCGTCATAGACAATGAAAATGCTATAGATGGAAACTTTTACCAGACTGAAAATGAATATACTATTTTGGTTTATTACCGTGAAAACACTGACCGCTATGAAAGAGTCATCGGTAAAGGAAATGCTAACTCCCTGAATATTATCAATTAAACATTCTGAAAAAGGATTAAAATTGAATCATTTTTTTTTGTAAATTTGCAAATATAACTCACACATATATACTGCTTTAGTATGGTTTCTCAAATAACAAGAGGCATAAAAATATCTGTTTTAACTAGTTTTGAAGGCACATACTTCAAGAACTATAAGATTCATTTTGCCTTTAGTTATGTGGTTACAATTGAAAACCACAGTAAAGATTCGGTACAGTTAACGTCCCGTCACTGGGAAATCTTCGACTCGCTAAACGACCTTGAAGTAGTTGATGGAGAAGGTGTTATTGGCAAAAAACCGGTTTTAAAACCAGGTGAGAATCACACTTACAGTTCGGGTTGCTTATTGTCATCTCCTTATGGTGCTATGAAAGGTCACTTTAATATGATTAATTTTACTACAACTAAAATATTTAAAGTAATAGTGCCTACGTTCAGAATGTGCGCTCCGTTTGCACTGAATTAATTTAGCATTTATTCCCTCTTTTACTATTTCGTAAAACTCTCTTACTTTTATTAGATTTTAACAGTACGCCGGTTATATCAATATTATAATTCTGAATATTTTGTAATCCTGCATATCTTACTTATTAAATTACAACTTTTTAGTATTGTATTGTGATATAATCAAAATAACCTTTGTACTTTTGCCTAAAATTAAACAATTCGTAATTTCAAAATATCTCATCCCATGTTAAAAGGATTTTTTAATGTACCTAAAGCGGTAAATGAACCGGTAAAAGGATACGCACCAAACTCACCGGAAAGAGCCGCTGTTCAGGCAGCTTACACCACAATGTGGAATTCTCAAATTGACGTTCCTTTGCATATTGGAAGCGAAGAAATCAGAACCGGAAACACAAGAAATATTACAGCTCCCCATGATCACCAGCACGTTGTTGGAAAATATCATCTTGCTGAAAAACAACATATCGAAAAAGCGATTGCTAATGCTCTTGAATCAAGATATGCATGGGCAAACATGGCATGGGAACAGCGTGCTGCTATTTTCTTAAAAGCTGCAGAACTTATCGCAGGTCCATACAGAGCCCGTATCAATGCGGCTACTATGATTGGGCAATCTAAAAATATCCATCAGGCAGAAATTGATGCTTCTTGTGAGCTGATTGACTTTTTACGTTACAACGTAGAATTCATGACTCAGATTTACGCAGACCAGCCAAAATCTGATTCTACAACATGGAACCGTTTAGAATACAGACCTCTTGAGGGTTTTGTTTACGCGATTACTCCTTTCAACTTTACGGCAATTGCTGCCAATCTTCCAGCCAGTGCTGCAATGATGGGTAACGTTGTGGTTTGGAAACCAAGCGACAGTCAGGTTTTTTCAACAAAAATTATCCTTGACGTTTTCAAAGAAGCAGGAGTTCCTGATGGCGTTATCAACGTAGTTTTTGGAGATGCTTTGATGATTACAGATACTGTTTTGGCAAGCCGTGATTTTGCAGGAGTTCACTTTACAGGATCAACTCACGTATTTAAAGATATCTGGGCTAAAATTGGAGCAAACATCCACAACTATAAAACTTACCCTAGAATTGTTGGAGAAACAGGTGGTAAAGATTTTATCATTGCTCACCCAAGCGCTAACGTAAAACAAGTTGTTACAGGAATCACTCGTGGTGCTTTTGAATTTCAGGGACAAAAATGTTCCGCAGCTTCAAGAGTTTATATCCCGCAAAGTTTGTGGCCAGCTGTAAAAGAGCAATTGATTACAGATGTAAAATCAATGAAAATGGGGTCTCCGGAAGATTTCGGAAACTTTATTACTGCGGTTATCCACGAAGGTTCTTTTGATAAATTAGCCAGTTACATCGATCAGGCTAAAAAAGATGCTGATGCTGAAATTATTGTGGGTGGAAATTATGATAAATCTGTTGGATACTTTGTAGAACCAACGGTTATTGTAACTACAAATCCAAAATATACTACAATGGAAACCGAATTATTCGGACCAGTTGTGACAATTTATATTTACGAAGATGCAAAATGGGAAGAAACTTTAGAATTGGTTGATACTACTTCTGAGTACGCTTTAACCGGAGCAGTCTTCAGCCAGGATCGTTACGCTATTGAGGTTGCAACTGTAAAATTGCAAAATTCTGCAGGTAACTTCTATATCAACGATAAGCCAACCGGAGCAGTTGTAGGAATGCAGCCTTTTGGTGGTGCAAGAGCTTCAGGAACTAACGACAAAGCAGGTTCTGCATTGAATTTATTACGTTGGGCTTCTCCTAGAACTATCAAAGAAACTTTTGTAACTCCTGAGGATTACAGATATCCTTTCTTGGGATAGTCTTAAAGTCGAATGTCAAAAGTCTTAAAGGGCTTTGTCCATATAAAAAAGCCGAATCTTTACATCCATTAAGATTCGGCTTTTATTTTGCTGAATTTTACTTCCAAACCGGAATTTTTATAAAGCTGTCAGTGTACCATTTTATTTTTAATGGTTCTTTAGCATCTTTGATAGTTTCTTCTGTTACATTTTTTCCAGTTCCGTAGTTTAATTCTGAAAATGGATTTTTGTTTACATTCAGCGTAATCAATAATCTGCTTCCTTTGTTTAACTGTTTACTTACCAAATGGGTATTTGAAAAAGAAATCGATTCAATCGAATCAGGCATCAGTAAATTTCTTTTGGTAATATCTTTGGCATAACTCGCACGACCAATAAAATAAGCCAAATGAAAATATTCTCCATTGGGCATTACTTCGTATAAAGTGACACCAATATCAATATCTTTTTTATTGATACTTGCTTTTATTTCTCCTAAAAATGATCCATTGACTAATAGCGGTTCTTTTAACGGATCACTTACAAAAATATAACCATTTGTAGTATCAATTTCTTTTCTGACAATTGGATCCGGATAGTAATCATTATTACTGTGCTCTCTGTCTTTAAAATCTACTTCCTGAGATAAATAACTCTTTTTATCCGGCTTATTAATATTCAAAGAATAGAATTTCCCTGATTTATAATCTGTCAGATAAAATGTTAGAAAACCATTGCTCATTTTATCAATAGACGGAGCACTTCTCCACTCATTTGCCCCCATAACCTGATAATTAATTCGATCTTTTATAATTTCCGGTTTTGGTCCGTTTTTCAAAATATGGTCAAACCATTCATAGGTTATTTTATTGGTATTAATCAACGCATTTGCATCTGTCTTATAACCGTTTATTTCAGGAGTACCTCCTGTTTGTGCACCAAAATGACCGTAAGGTCCAATTATTAAATAGGAATTGGCTTTAGAATTATATTTTTGAAGTTCTCTTAAATAATATAAACTTGAATTTTGAGAATCATTATAGTAGCCGTCAATTACTAAAACAGGGATATTAATCTGAGCAAAATCTTTTTCGTAAGGTGCCATTTTCTGCCAATAATCATCAAATGAAGGGTGTTTGATCCATTTTTGAAATAGCCTGTTTGGATAGCCATCAATGCTGTCCATTTTTTTATAGGCGACTCCTGTTTCCCACCATTTAAATTGCATCCTTCTAAAGCGCTGCCTGTCATTTCCGGCAATTGTATCCAGATATTTACTGTTTCCAACATAAAAAGACCATTCGTAATTAGGATTTATAAATACGTTATTTTCCATTGGCAAACCCATTCCGGGTCTGTTAGCCACATAAGGAACGATGGTTTTTAGTGCAGGATGCATTTTTTTGCAGGCTGCCCATTGCGTAAACCCATTATAACTCCCTCCGTACATTCCTACGCTTCCGTTACACCATTCCTGTTTACTAATCCAATCAATAACATCATAAGTATCATTAGCTTCATTTTCATAAGGAAATATTTCATTTGGACTAAATCGTTTCCCTCTTGCAAAAGCAATTACACCCACATAACCATTGTCTGCTGCTAATTTTAAAGATTTAATTCCGGTTCCTTTCTCTGTTACATAAATCGTAAATTGGAATATTACAGGTTTTGGGGTAAAATCTCCTTTTTTTCGCACCACTATTGCCGAGATCAAGGCACCATCTCTGGTTTTAATCATTACGCTATCCTGAATATTATAAGCGTTATTTAAATCCTGAGATTTTGCTAAACGTGTTTGTTGTGAGGATGCATTCGATATTATCAAAAGAAGAAATACAAATTTAAAAATTGCTTTCATATCGTTTATGGATTTTTTTTAAAGTATTTAAAATCAAGGCATCATACATAAGATGTATTAAATGCGATTGCTGTTTTTGAATTTGACAGCTTGCCGTTTTGAGACTTGTAATAATTCTCCGGTTTCTAACCTTACCTCCAGCCCTCCGCCAACTGTATGATTTACTTCCCGGACATACTTAATATTTACAATTTCAGTTCTGTTTATCCTGAAAAAAATATTTTCATCCAATATCTCTTCCCATTGTCGAAGTGAACGTCTTTGCAAGGCTTTTTTCCCCTGAAAAAAAAGTCGGCTGTAATTTTCAAGTGATTCAATTAAATAAATCTCATCCAGTTGAACAAAGAATCGTTTCTCTCCATCCTTAATAAAAATTTTTCGGTCTTCCACTTTGTTTATGGCAGATTTTGATTGTATCGTATCCCTTATTTTTTCAATTGCTTTTGAAAACCGCTCTTCTCTTATGGGTTTCATTAGATAGTCTAAAGCATTCACTTCAAATGCTCTTACCGCATATTGGTCATAAGCTGTCATAAATAGCACCGCCGGTACGTAGTTTAGGGATTCTAATAAATCGAACCCTGTTTTTTCTGGCATCTGAATATCTAAAAACATTAAATCCGGCATTTTCTTCTCAATCAAATCTTTAGCATCATCTGCATTTTCAGCCTCACCAATCAGAACAAAATCATTATATACCTTTAATGCATTTTTCAGTTCTTCTCTTGACAAACGTTCATCATCAACTATTATAACTTTTATCTTTTTCATATAAGCGGTAATAAAATAGTTGCTACAACAGTTTCGTCTTCCATTTCATTAATTTCAAAAGAAGCCGCTCCATTATATTGCAATGACAACCTCTCTTTCAGATTATTTAACCCGATTCCTGAATATTTAATTTCTCTATTTAGTTTCCCCGGATTCTGAACACTAATTTTTATAAAACGATTCTCTTTTTCTACCTTCACATTAATAAATCCTCCATTTTTTCTTTTTTCAATTCCGTGTTTTATTGAATTTTCAACTAATGATTGAATACTCAAAGGCAGAATAGCATATTTAGAAAGATCAATACTTGTTTCAATATTTATTTCCAGACGTTCCTCAAATCGTATTTTTTCTAACTCAAGATAATCTTTAACAAGGTTCATTTCATCATTTAAGGAAACTAATCTTCCAATGTTGCTGTTTAAGGAATTTCGCAGCAGCTCAGACAAAAGGTCAATTGCTCTTCTGGCTGAATTTGGGTTTTCTAACACCAAAAATTTTATATTATTCAATGAATTAAAAAAGAAGTGAGGATTAAGCTGTGCACTGAGATTATTGAGTTGTGCTTCTTTTATTATAATAGCTAATCGGGCATTTTCTTTCACCGTTTGTATTTCAAGTCGTGAATAATGATAAAGATGGTATGCCAAAACCCAAATAGACATTAATCTGGTTCCTGTGATAAAAATCTGTAGTTGTGCAGATTTGAAAAAAGTCATAAATGAAAGTGGATTGCTTTTTAAAACAAACAAACGTATCAGATAAAGTTTACTCACAACCAGAAACATATACAATAAGGAAAGTATCAAAATACAAACTATCATTTTTGGAATCAGCTTTTTTAGATTTAATTTATTCCACTCTTTTTTTAAAGCAAAATTGCGGTAAAGATGAGTTAACATAACTCCAATAAACACATCCAGTATTAAATCTGTTACGCCAATTTTCCAAATAAAATTACTGTTCAAAAAAGCCAGTACCGCCCAATACAAAGAAGCAGTAATCCAACCAATAAGCTGAAGTTTCCAATAGTCAGATATCCTTTTAATAGTTTTCAAGACATACTTTTTAATACTTTAGTAAAGGTATCCCTCTAATACAGAATGAGCAAATAAAAGTACATGAGCGTAAAATAATAGAGGATGAATGGAATTCTCTAACACAAGTTTCAGATTTCCTGAAGCAATTAATCAATAAAACAGCCGGTCCTTAAAATTTAAGGACCGGCTGTTTTATATATTTTTTTTTAAATTTATATAGATTTTAAAGATTCCTTTTCTCCTGTCTAAAATTTATTCTCTACTTCTGCAGCCTGCAGCATTAGATAATGCAAATCGGTATTTTTTACGAAAGGTTTTAAAAGTTCACTTCCGGGTCCAAACATTGCCAGTTCAACATAGTCTGCAGAATGGTCCATACTAATCCAGCCTACAGAGTTTATTTTCCCCTGCATTTCTGCGAAAGCTTTATAGGGTAATTTTTTGTAATTGTATAAACCATCTTCTTTATGCAATCCGTCGTAATAACCCAATACGGTTTTTGCCTCTTCATCTGAAACGGAATGGCCGTTTGCTTTTTCAATAATTTCTTTTACCTGCGAAACAGAAGATTCCGGTTTTATCTGATTCAGAATCCATTCATTAGTCTGGGTATATTTCCAGATACTGTCAAAATTATCATTGGCATTTTTTCCGTAAATGATTCCGGGGTTAGCGTTTCCGTGATCTGTTGTAATAATTACTAATGTTTCTTTATCTTTTTCAGCAAAATCTATCGCCACTTTTACCGCTTCATCAAATTCAATCTGGTCGTTAATTAAACCTGCGATATCATTACCATGAGCAGCCCAATCCACTTTTCCACTTTCAATCTGTAGAACAAAACCGTTTTTATGGCCCTTCATTCTGTCTATTGCTTTCTGAGACATTTCAGCAAGGCTTGGAACAGTGGTTTTTAATTTTTCATCACTGTTTCTGTCCACATAATACGGAAGTCCATCATCTGCAAACACTCCCAGAACAGGTTTAGAATTGGATGCACCCTCCATTTCAGATTTAGTTTTTACAACTTGGTATCCTTTCGATTTAAAAGCAGCATACATATCTTTTTTATCTTTCCGTAACTCCGGACTGAAATAATTGGCCCCGCCGCCCATCATAATATCAAACCCCAATTCTAAATATTGTTCAGCAATATCTTCCTGAGCATTTCTGCTTTTGCTGTTCACGCAAAAACCGGCAGGAGTTGCATGCGTTATAGGAACTGTCGTTACACAACCGGCCATTTTACCCGATTTTTTAAACTTTTGCCAAATCGGTAAATGCGGTTCGCCTTTCGGACTAACATTCAAAGCACCGTTATTAACACGAAAACCGCCTCCCCATGAAGAACTGGCTGCTGAAGAATCGGTTACTATGGAACTGGCTGAGGCTGTATCCATCAAGGCTCTGGAAACCCTGTTGTCTTTATACAATTGTATCCAGTTAGAACCTTTGCCATTTTTTCTATTCAGGAACAAATCGGTCATATTAAGTGTACCTGTACTCATTCCGTCACTAACCAGTAAAATGATATTTTTTGCTTTTTTGTTTTTATTTACAGACTCTACATCCAAAACATTTGCAGAACCCTCAAACGGATTCATAATTGCCGCCCCTATCGTAAACAATGAGCCATTTCTAAAGAACTTTCTTCTATTCATTATAACTCTATTTAAGTATTTTCAAAGATAAAAAAAATGGGGGCAGCTACAAATTATCATTAAGTTATGATTGCTTTTGAAGCATAAAAAACCGATAACAATTTTTAAGTTAAAGTGTTATCGGTTTTTTTATGTAGAAATAAGAATTAAGGCTGAAACTTCAGAGGCAAATACACCACTTTCTTGGTTTCAAAAAACTCATCTTCAAAGATATTTGCCAAATCATATAAAGTTGCTTTTGGAAAATCTTTTAATTCTTCGGACAAATCACCGCCTTTTAAATATAAAATTCCATTTTTTAAAGTGTGTTTGTGCTGTTTTTTAATTTTATCATGAATCCATGAAACAAAATCCGGCATGTTGGTTACGGCACGGCTTACTATGAAATCAAAATCTCCTTTTACCAGTTCGGCACGTTTTTGCTCTGCCTTTACATTTTTTAATTCCAAAGCATCTGCAACGCCCTGAACCACTTTTATTTTTTTGGCAATGACATCAATTAAATAAAAACGGGTTTCCGGAAACAGAATCGCTAAAGGAATTCCGGGAAAACCGCCTCCGGTTCCAACATCCAAAACCGTAGCTCCGGGTTCGAATTTCATGATTTTTGCAATTCCAAGAGAATGCAGAATGTGTTTTGTATATAATGCATCAATGTCTTTTCTGGAAATAACATTGATTTTTTCATTCCAGTCGTGGTATAAAAAGTCTAATTTTTGAAACTGTTCGATTTGAAGATCAGTCAAATCAGGAAAATATTTCAATATCTCATCCATTGGTCTAATTTTTTAACAAAAGTACTACTTTACGATTGAAATATTTAACTCAATTTTGCAAATTGAAAATTTATAATAATTACCTTTGACAACTATTTAAAATTAATATGAATAACATCGCACCGACATTTTCAAAGCAGGATAATCTGAAGTTTTTCAGAACGCTTAACTCACGGGTAAACAATTACTTCAAAGAGAATAATATTCAGAAAACCGGAAACTGGAAACTGCACTTAAAAGCGATTATTCTTTTTACTGTTTTCCTTACCCCCTATTTTTTGATTCTGGCACTTAACATGCCTTTTTGGGCACAACTTCTCTTAAATATCCTTATGGGAATTGGAATGGCAGGAATTGGAATGAATGTAATGCATGACGGAAACCACGGGTCTTACTCTTCAAAATCATGGATTAACAAAATCATGGGCGGCAGTATTTATGTTTTGGCCGGAAATGTACACAACTGGCAGGTTCAGCATAATGTCCTTCATCATACCTACACTAATATTCACGGACATGACGAAGATCTTGATGCAGGAAGAATTATTCGCTTTACGCAAAATGCAGAATGGCATCGTTTTCATAAATTTCAACACTATTATTCTTTTTTCTTATACGGGTTATTAACTTTTAATTGGGCTCTGACAACCGATTTTAAGCAGATGAAAGATTACTTAAAAAGAAAATTATCTTACGGAGCTCCACAGAGTCCAACAAAATTATGGACAGTTTTGGTTATTACTAAAATAATCTACGTATTAATCTGGATGGTTTTACCAATGGTTTTAGGCGTAATATGGTGGAAAGTAATCGTTGGATTTTTTGTAATGCATTACACTGCCGGACTAATTTTGAGTATCGTTTTTCAGTTGGCACATGTTGTGGAGGAGACTTCAAATCCGGTTCCGAATGAAGAAGGTGAAATAGAAAATACCTGGGCAATTCACCAATTATATACTACAGCTAACTTTGCTCCAAAAAACAAAATCGTAAATTGGTTTACAGGTGGATTAAACCATCAGATTGAGCACCATATTTTTCCAAATATCAGTCACATCCATTACGGAAAAATCGCTGAAATTGTAAAACAAACAGCCAAAGAATGCAATTTGCCTTATTATGAATTCAAAACCATGAGAGGTGCAATCTGGGCTCATTACAAGCATTTAAAAGATCTTGGGACAAAACCTGAGTTTGCGTAACAAAACTAAAATCTATTAATAATAACCTCTCTTAAAAACAGCAAATTAAGAGCAATTAAATTTTTTTATAATGAACCATATTCTTTCAGACAGAATTAACAATTTAGCTACTTCGCAGACTTTGGCGATGGCTGCATTAGCTCGTGAGTTAAAAGCACAAGGAAAAGATATTATCAGTTTAAGTTTAGGCGAGCCTGATTTTAATACACCGGACTTCATTAAAGAAGCGGCAAAAAAAGCAATCGACGACAACTACAGTACATATTCTCCGGTTGATGGCTATCAGGATTTAAAAGAAGCTATCTGCAGAAAATTCAAAAGAGACAATGGTTTAGAATACAAACCTTCTCAAATCGTAGTTTCTACAGGAGCAAAACAATCTTTATATAACATTGCTCAGGTAATGTTAAACGATGGTGACGAGGTAATCTTACCGGCACCTTACTGGGTTTCTTATTTCGAAATTGTAAAACTTTCCGGCGGAGTTCCTGTTGAAGTTCCAACTTCTGTTGAAACAGATTTCAAAATCACTCCGGAGCAATTAGAAGCCGCCATCACACCAAAAACAAAAATGATGTGGTTCTCTTCTCCATGTAATCCTTCAGGATCTGTTTACAGCAGAGAAGAATTAACAGCTTTGGCAAAAGTGTTAGAAAAGCACCCAAATATTTATGTTGTTGCTGATGAAATCTATGAGCACATCAATTTCTCAGGGACTTTCTGCAGTATCGGTTCTATCCCGGGAATGTTAGAAAAAACAATTACAGTTAACGGAGTAGCAAAAGCATTTGCTATGACGGGATACAGAATTGGATATATTGGAGCTCCTGAATTTATCGCAAAAGCGTGTACAAAAATTCAGGGACAAGTAACATCAGGTGCTAATTCTGTGGCTCAACGTGCTACAATTACAGCTGTAGATGCGGATCCAAGCGTATTAAACGAAATGGTTCAGGCTTTCCACGGTCGTAGAGATTTAGTGGTTGGATTGTTAAAAGAAATCCCAGGCGTAAAAATCAACGTTCCGGAAGGAGCATTTTACGTATTCCCAGACGTTTCTTCTTTCTTCGGAAAAACATTAAAAGGAACTGAAATTAAAGATGCAAACGACGTTTCGATGTATCTTTTAGCAGAAGCAAACGTAGCAACAGTAACAGGAGATGCTTTCGGAAATCCAAACTGTATTCGTTTCTCTTATGCAACAAGCAACGATATTTTAACAGAAGCATTACGCAGAATCAAAGAAGCTTTGACTGCATAATAAACGATTAAAATTTAAACATTTAGAGCCTCAGGATTTTCCTGAGGCTTTTTTTTTAAGCAAAAACCAACATTAGGATAGTACAGGACAGTATTACTTTTTATTAAACTTATTTTTAAAAACTACTAACCAACCTTTCCTGTAATCATGCAGCAAAAAACCAAATCAAATTCATTCAAAAACTTACTCATTTTTCCGTTTTTATTATTAGGAATTACTTCTTCAATACTCGCTCAGCATACAGTAGAAAAGCTTAATCGCGGACTCGTTGCAACACGTTTAAATTCTGATGAAGTCTATATTAACTGGAGAATGTTAGGGACCGAACCCACAAATGTAAGCTACAATTTATACTGCAATGACAAAAAAGTAGCAAGCAGCCCTTTCACTACAACGACCAACTTTACACACAAAATTGCCACAGACGAAAAATATTATATTCGGGCAATTATTAATGGCATTGAACAGCCCGAATCTGAAACTGTTCCCGTATGGGCAAATCAATATTTGGATATTGCCATGCAGATACCTCAGGGAGGAACCACTCCGGATGGACAGACTTATACCTATAGCGTAGGCGATTGCAGTGTTGGCGATGTTGACGGAGACGGACAATACGAAATTTTTGTAAAATGGGATCCGTCTAATGCTCACGACAACTCTCATAAAGGATACACAGGTAATGTATTTATCGACTGTTACCGTTTAGAAGGAACACTTCTCTGGAGAATTGATTTAGGAAAAAATATTCGTGCAGGAGCTCATTATACGCAATTTATGGTGTATGATTTAGATTCGGATGGCAAAGCCGAAATGGCCTGTAAAACAGCCGATGGAACCATAGACGGAACCAAAACAATTATTGGATCAGCTACCGCAGATTACAGAAACCCTAACGGATATATTTTAGAAGGACCTGAATTTTTAACCGTTTTTAACGGAGTAACAGGTAAAGCAATGGCTACTGCTAATTATTTGCCAGCACGCGGAAATATTAAAGACTGGGGAGATGGATATGGCAATCGTGTAGACCGTTTTATAGCCGCAGTTGCTTATCTAGACGGCTCAAAACCAAGTTTGGTAATGGGCCGTGGCTATTATACCAGACTGGTTCGTGTGGCCTGGGACTGGAGAAACGGCAAGCTTTCACAGCGATGGATTTTTGACAGTAACGATTCAAAAAACAGTGCTGCATTTGGACAGGGAAACCATCAAATGACTGTGGGAGATGTTGATCATGATGGTAAAGATGAAGTTTTTAACGGAACCAGCGCCATTGATGACGACGGAACAAAATTATACGCCAACGGTTTAGGACATGGCGATTCATTGCACATGACCGACATGGATCCTGATCGCCCGGGGCAGGAAATCTGGCAGTGTCACGAAGATGCATCAAGTTACAAAACTTATGGACTTGAATTTAGGGATGCCAGAACAGGAGAACCTTTATGGGGAGTTAACGGAAAAGGCAATGATGTAGGCCGCGGGAATGCTGCCGATATTGACCCTCGTTACAAAGGATATGAATGCTGGGGAGCCGTAGGTAATTTATATGACTGCAAAGGAAATCAGATCAGTACTTCAAAACCATCTATGAATTTCTCCATTTGGTGGGATGCCGATTTAAACAGAGAATTATTAAACTCAAACCGAATTGACAAATGGGATTACATCAATTCAAAAAGCGTTAATTTACTGACTGCAGCAGATCATAAATCAAATAATGGTACCAAATCAACGCCTTGCCTAAGCGCAGATCTTTTTGGCGATTGGCGTGAAGAAGTTATATTTCGCAAGACAGACAATTCTTCTATTAGAATTTATACTACCAACATTCCAACGACACATCGCTTATATACTTTGATGCACGATTCTCAATACAGAACCGCTATTGCATGGCAAAACTCAGCTTACAATCAGCCGCCGCATCCGGGTTTTTATTTGGGAGTTGATATGGAAGTCCAAAAACAGCCCAATGTTATTACTGTAAAATCTGAATAAACATTACATCATTAAAGCAAAATAATCTTGTGTTTAAAAGTTGAAGCTTCAGAAAAAGTCTGAAGCTTTTTTTATACAAAATAACAAGCCTCCAAAACAAATTATCATTACTAAAGACCGACAAAGGATAGTACAGGACAGTCTATCACATTTTAAAACTTATTTTAGTAAATACTAACCAACCAACCCATTACAAAACCATGAAACAAAAATCCTCTGTTATTTTTTTTAGAAAAACCATTCTTTCATTACTATTTTTATTTGGAATAACCACTCCATTATTAGCACAACGAAGTGTTGAAAAGCTTAATCATGGCCTGGTTGCAATGCGTTTAAGCTCTAATCAGGTTTATATTGGCTGGAGAATGTTAGGAACAGAACCTACAGATGTCAGTTACAACTTGTATTGTAATGATATAAAAGTAGCAGGAAGTCCTTTTACAACCACTACAAATTACACCCATAACATTAGTACAAACGGAACATATTCAGTTCGTGCTATTATTAATGGTGTCGAAGAAACAACTTCTGAAACCGCTACGGTATGGGCAAATCAATATTTAGATATTGCCATGCAGATACCTGATGGAGGAACCAATGTGAGTGGCTCTTACACTTATAATGTAAATGATTGTAGTGTGGGTGATGTAGATGGTGACGGACAATACGAAATATTCGTGAAATGGGATCCCTCAAACTCAAAAGACAACTCTCAGCCCGGTTTTACAGGTAATGTTTATATTGATTGCTACCGTTTAGACGGAACACGTCTTTGGAGGATTGATCTAGGAAAAAATATTCGTGCCGGCGCCCATTATACCCAATTTATGGTTTATGATTTAGATTCGGATGGCAAAGCCGAAATGGCTTGCAGAACTTCTGACGGAACCATAGACGGAACCGGTGTTGTTATTGGCAGTGCAACTGCAGATTACAGAAACACTACCGGCAGTACAACTACATCCGGAAGCCCTTATGGCGCTGTCATATCAGGACCTGAATTTTTAACTGTTTTTAACGGACTAACAGGAAAGGCAATGGCTACCACCAACTATTTACCTGCCCGCGGAACAGTATCTTCATGGGGAGACAATTATGGAGGCCGTTCAGAACGTTTTGTTGCTGCCATCGCTTATCTTGACGGCTCAAAACCCAGTCTAATAATGGGGCGTGGTTATTACACCAGATTGGTACGTGTGGCTTGGGACTGGAGAAACAACACGCTTTCTCAAAGATGGATTTTTGACAGTTCCGCAGCAGGAAATTCAGCTTATGCAGGCATGGGAAATCACCAAATGACAGTAGGAGATGTTGATGGCGATGGTAAAGACGAAATTTTTAATGGTTCGAGCGGCATTAATGATGACGGAACAAAATTATATACCAACACTTTAGGTCATGGAGATGCTTTGCACATGAGCGACATGGATCCTGATCGTCCGGGACAAGAAATATGGCAATGCCTGGAAGAACCTGCAAAATACAAAACTAATGGTTTAGTTTTCTTAGATGCTCAAACGGGAGCAACAATATGGGGGATTCCGGCAAATATAGATGTCGGTCGTTGCAATGCTGCAGATATTGACCCCCGCTACAAAGGATATGAATGTTTTGGCAGTGCTGGCATAAAAGACGCTGCAGGTGTTACTACCACTACAAATTTTTTAATGGATTGCAAAGGAAATCTTATCAGCAATAAAAAACCCTCGCAGAATTTTTCAATTTGGTGGGATGCTGATTTGAATCGGGAATTATTAGATTCAAACAAAATAGACAAGTGGGATTACATTAATGGTAAAACCAGTAATATGTTAACTGCAACCGGATATACTTCAAACAACACCACCAAAGCAACCCCTTGCTTGAGCGCCGACCTCTTTGGAGATTGGAGAGAAGAAGTTATCTTCAGAAAAGACGATAACACTTCTATCAGAATTTACACTACAAAGATTCCTACTACTCATAAATTGTACACCTTAATGCACGACACACAATATAGAACAGCTATAGCATGGCAAAATTCAGCTTACAATCAACCTCCGCATCCAAGCTTTTATTTAGGGGCAGATATGGCAGCACAAACACAGCCCAACATTGTTACAACTGAAGCAACTTTGGCTACTAATGATTTTTCGAATGTATCATCTTCAATAAATGCGCTGCTTTATCCAAATCCTACAAGTCAAAGTTTTACCATAATTTCTGAAGGTAAATTCACTTACACCATTCATACTCTTTTAGGAGAAAAAATTGGATCTGGAAAAGGAGAAAACGAGACCGAAGTAGGAACAATATCTGCTAAAGCTGGCATTTATATTATTACTGTAAAATCTGAAAAAGGCTCTACATCTATCAAACTGATTAAAGAATAAAATCATCCAAATTTTTAATTTTAAAAAACTACTTAATTAAAATGATTCGGTGGTTTCTTTATTAAAGTCCAAAAACAAACGTAATTTCAAACCATCAAATACTCTTCTAAAAACTTAAACAATAAACATGAACAGATTTATCTTGTCTTTTTTACTGTCTATTTATTCATTTACTATAATTGCGCAACAAAAAGTTCCTGTAAAACCCCGAATTCTTATCAGCAGTGATATTGGGGGCACGGATCCTGATGACAATCAGTCGTTTACTCATTTATTTATGTATAGTGAATTATTCAATATTGAAGGACTTGTTTCCTCTCCTTCTTTTGGTGATGGAAACAAAGAAGAAATTTTACGCATGATAAATCTTTACGAAAAAGACCTGCCTAAACTAAAAAAACATCAAAAAGGACTACTTTCTCCTGATTATTTACGCTCAGTCACCAAACAGGGACGTCATGGCGCAGCGCCTTATATTGGTTACACAACAGCCACCGAAGGCTCAGACTGGATTATAAAATGTGCCAAAAAAGAAAGCAAAGAGCCTCTTTGGGTATTGGTTTGGGGAGGACTGGAAGATGTAGCTCAGGCATTACATGATGCACCCGAAATCCAAAGTAAAATACGAATTGTCTGGATTGGTGGTCCAAACAAAAAATGGAGTGCCAACAGCTATGCTTACGTCGTTGAGAATTTTCCAAATCTTTGGTTTATTGAAAACAATGCATCTTATTATGGCTTTTTCTCAAATAATAATGAACCGGACAGCGTAAAAACTACCGATTACTATGATAAATATATTGCATCAGCCGGAAATCTGGGCAAAGATTTTAAAAATTACTATAAAGGAAATGTCAAAATGGGAGACACTCCAACCCTTCTTTATATGATGGACGGCAACCCAAACGACCCGACACGTGAAAGCTGGGGAGGCAGTTTTGAAAAAATGAGCCACAGTCCAAGAGTCATTTTTAATGATATTACATCCGTTAAAGATACTGTAGCCTATTGTACCATTACAGAGTTTTACCTAAAAGGTCCATTATAAATGTTCCAACAGACTCAGCCTGCTTCTGGATGGAAACCACTCTTAAAGGAAAAGTCCAAAAATGGCCTGGGTATTATATCGGTAATGGCGAATATGCCATAAAATATGTTCCGAAACAGGCAGAGCTATTACACTATAAATTTACTTCAGACATTCCAAATTTCCCTCTACAAGAAGGAAAATTAGTTGTCGAAAATTTATGGCCGGGTAAAAAACACAGTACCGATTATAAGTTAGGCGATAACTGGTACACCGACAAAGCTGATCCAAATTTGTATGACGGAAAAATACAGGGAGGAAAAACAATACTAAAATGGAGAAAGGATATATTACTGGATTGGGCAAAACGCTGGAATTGGTTATTGGATAAGTAAACCGATAATTACACCACCACCCTACATTAAGTTAACAATTTCAAAAAAAATCGCCTCATCTTTAGCAATCTCAAATAATTTATAAGACCTTTGCACACTTTTTTTCGTGAATACCACAAAAGCCTAAAGTTTTAAAAATGAAGAAGAAGATTGAAATATTAGCTCCAGCCAGAGATTTAATCGGTGGAATGGCAGCGATAAACAGCGGTGCCGATGCCGTGTATATTGGTGCACCACAATTTGGAGCACGTTCTAATGCCAACAACTCTATTGAAGATGTTGCCGCATTGGTAAAATATGCACACTTATTTAATGCTCAGGTTTTTGTAGTAATGAATACCATTTTATACGACAACGAATTAGAAACGTGTCGCTCCATGATTTGGGAATTATACGATATTGGTGTCGATGCCCTGATTATTCAGGACATGGCGATTATGGAAATGGACTTACCTCCTATCGTACTTCACGCCAGTACTCAGGCCAATAACCGTGACGCAGACAAAATTAAATTCCTTAAAGATGCCGGAATCAAACGGGTGGTTTTAGCGCGCGAATTAAATCTGCACCAAATTAAAACAATTTACGACGAAGCTGATGTTGAATTAGAATTTTTCGTAACCGGAGCTTTATGTGTATCCTTCAGTGGAAACTGTTATATGAGTGTGGCAAACGGCGAACGTAGCGCCAACCGTGGTTCCTGCGCTCAAAACTGTCGTTTACCTTATAACTTAATCGACGGAAACGGAGATACTTTAATCAAAAACAGTCACTTGCTTTCGATTAAAGATTTAGACGTTTCAGATCAGATTCCGAATTTGATTGAAGCCGGAATTGTTTCATTCAAAATTGAAGGTCGTCTTAAAGATGTGGCTTACGTTAAAAACAACGTATCTTATTTACGTCAAAAATTAGACAGTTATTTAGAAGGAAGCGATAAATACACCAAAGCTTCTTCAGGGAAATGCACCTATACTTTTGATTCGACTTTAAACAGAACTTTCAACCGTGGTTATACCGATTATTTCGTAAACGAAAGACATAGCTCGATTGGTTCCTGGGAAAGCCCAAAATCAAAAGGACAATACATTGGTAAATTGATACGAACTGTTGGAAACGCTTACGAAATCGAAAACGGTGAATTGTTAAACAACGGTGACGGACTTTGTTTCATCAACGAAAACAACGAAGCTGACGGAATTTACGTAAACAAAGCCGAGAACGGAAAAGTATATCCAAACGTTCTAAAAGAAATTAAAGACGGAACTTTCATTTACCGCAATAACGATATTGCTTTTATCAAAATTGTTGAAAGAGAAGACAGCGCCATTCGTAAAATCGGAACTACTTTATTGCTTACCGAAAGCGAAACCGGTTTTGAATTAATCGCAACCGATGAAGACGGGAACGTAAGCACCATAAAATTAGAGCACGCAAAAGAGCAAACTAAAACCGGCGAATCGATCGAAGAAAACATTAAAATTCAGTTGGCAAAAACAGGCTTTACACCTTACAGCGCCGATGAAATCAATGTAATGTTTTCTCAAAACTGGTTCCTTCCTATTTCAAAAATCAACGAAATGCGAAGAAATGTTTTCGAACAGTTATCCCAAATTCGTCTGGCAAACTACAAACGTGAAGAACACCAATTGGTAAAAACGTCACATCCGTATCCGGAAACCAAACTGGACTTTATGTACAACGTTTCTAACAAAACGGCACGTAAATTCTATGAACGCCATGGTGTTACCGAAATCGAAAAAGCATTCGAATTACAGTGGGATCCGGGAAAATCTCGTGTAATGACTACGAAATATTGTATCAAATACGAATTAAAAAAATGTCCGATACACCAAAAAGATATAGTAGGTGTTAAAGTAAAAGAACCTTTGGTTTTAAAACAGGGAGAACTTGAATACAAACTAAAATTCAACTGCAAACCCTGCGAAATGGAAATCTGGGAAAAAGATGCTGAATTTGAAATCGAAGAAGATCACTTTCATTAAAATACAAGCCGATACTTTTTCAGTATCGGTTTTTTTATGCTTATCATTTTCATATTTTGTAATTAACTAATTTCTTAATTTAAAAATTACGTATCTTAGCGCCTCGTTATAGATGAATATACGTAAAAGTTTAGAATCAAAATTAAGTAGAATTATGAGTGATATTATTCGCGTTGTGCTAGCAGACGACCATGTTTTTGTAAGAGATGGAATCAAATCTTTACTTGAAAATGAAGCAAACATAGAGGTTGTTGGAGAAGCAATAGATGGTGCAGATGCGCTTGAAGTTGTTACCGCCAATAAACCCGATTTACTTATAGTAGATATTCGCATGCCAAACTTAACCGGTATCGAAGTAGTAGAAAAACTTAGAAACGATAATAACACTGTAAAAATCATTATGCTTTCGATGCACGAATCGGAAGAATATGTATTAAAATCTATAAAAGCAGGTGCAGACGGTTATTTACTAAAAGGTTCCAGTAAAGATGAATTCCTGAAAGCATTGCATACTGTAGCCAATGGCGGAAAATATTTTAGCGGTGATATTTCCTCTATCCTTATAGGTCAGTTAACAAGTTCATCCCTTTCAGCAGAGCCAAAACAAAATTTGGGCGAAGAAATGATGATAACCAAAAGAGAAAAAGAAATTTTGACCCTTTTATTATCCGGAAAAGGAAATAAAGAAATAGCTGAAGCGTTAGATATAAGCAAACGTACTGCTGAAGTACACCGTTTTAACTTAATGAAAAAATTAAAAGTCAAAAACTTAATGGAACTTTCCAATAAAGCGACTGAATATTCTTTATTGTAAAAAAAAACTACGTATAATTACGTAAATATTTTTAAAAAACTGCGTTTTCGCAGTTTTTAACTACGTTATAGTACTTATTTTTACCAAAAAATATAAGTACCATGACAAATACGAATTCATTATCGCAATCACACAAAATTTTATTTTTAAACACATTGGCATTTACGGTGTGTTTTGCCTGTTGGACCTTAAATGGAGTTTTAGTAACCTTTTTAGTCGACAACGGTATTTTTAACTGGAGCGTTGTTCAGGTAGGCTGGTTATTGGGAATCCCAATTCTTACCGGATCTGTAATGCGTTTGCCAATAGGGATACTTACAGATAAATTTGGTGGCAAATACGTATTTTCATTATTACTGTTACTATGTTCAATTCCTTTATTTTTATTGCCTTTTGCCGATAGCTTTTTGATGTTTGCCGTATTGAGCTTTTTGTTTGGAATGGTAGGTACAAGTTTCGCTGTCGGGATTGGATATACTTCTATTTGGTATCCAAAAGAATGGCAGGGACGTGCTTTGGGAATCTTCGGAATGGGGAATGCCGGAGCCGCAATTACTACTTTTTTAGCACCTTCGTTATTAAATCATTTTTCAATAGATGACCCTCAAAACGGATGGAAAATACTTCCTGTTATCTATGCTGTTGCATTGGTTGTAATTGGGGTAGCCTTTTTATTATTCGCAAAAAATAAAAAAATAGAAAACAATACTAAAAGTGTTTCGCAAATGTTGGGCTCTTTAAAATCGGCTCGTGTTTGGCGTTTTGGAGCTTACTACTTCTTAGTTTTTGGATGTTTTGTAGCCTACTCACAATGGTTATTGCCAAATTTCATGAACGTTTATCAAACCAGCCTTGTAATGGGAGGTTTATTTGCTACTATGTTTAGTTTGCCTTCAGGAGTAATCAGGGCTTTTGGAGGTTATTTATCAGATAAATTTGGAGCCAGAAAAGTAATGTACTGGGTATTGAGTTCATCTGTTGTTCTGAGCGCTTTATTAATGGTTCCGAAAATGGAAATTATCACTAATGGTCCCGGAGTTTTGGCTACCAAAAAAGGAATAATAACTGCTGTTTCAAATGAGAACATTAAAATTGGAGAAACAAATTTTGCTATAGCACAAAAAAAGGAAACAACAGCAGAAAACACCATTTTTCCAACCAGCACATCCTGGCAGCAGGTTGTTGTTGAACAAAATCAACCTGTAAAGAAAAAAGAATTGCTTGCCAAAGGAATTACCGTAATTAAATTTGATGCCAATATGTGGGTTTTCTTAGTGTTGGTCATTTTGATTGGAATTTCCTGGGGAATAGGAAAAGCAGCCGTTTACAAACACATTCCTGAATATTTCCCGACTGAAGTTGGAGTAGTTGGCGGAATGGTAGGTATGATTGGCGGTTTAGGAGGTTTCTTTGGACCAATTATCTTTGGATACTTATTAACCGCAACCGGAATCTGGTCAAGTTCATGGATTTTTATTCTGCTTCTTTCTGTTATATGTTTGATCTGGATGCATTATACGATTACCAAAATCATGAACGAAAAACAACCAGTTTTGTCAAAAGTAATAGATAGACGATAAGCTTTTTATATTTTTTTAATTCATAGTTATTTAGTTATTTGAATTAGGCTAAAGCCAAAATTGTTCTGTTTTTTCCTTTTTTACCACCAAAAAAGGATTCAAAAAAGAGTTTCTGATTAATTTCAGGAGCTCTTTTTTATAAAATCCCCCACTAAGTCACTGATCTTAATCATTTTAAAAAGAATACAATATTTTCTTAAAGAAATATTTCAGCACTCTTATTCTTTAGAGTGAAATACCCAAATTATTTTATAACCTAAAAACCAGTCCGTATGAAACCAACCTTACTTAGATTTTCTATGCTTATTATTGTACCCTTTATTATTTTTAGTTTTAGAGGAAAAAATACAAACTGGACATCTTTTAAACCCGGGATACCAGATCCTCCAACAACAAAAAAATTAGTTCTGGAGAAACCAAATGTAACCATAGGATTCATTAAACTTACGGACATGGCTCCATTGGCAATTGCAAAGCATCTTGGTTTTTTTGAAGCTGAAGGCTTAAATGTAAAACTGGAAGTACAGGCTAACTGGAGAGATATTTTAGACAAAGTTCTTGACCAGCAAATAGATGGTGCACAGATGCTTGCTGGCCAGCCCATCGCTGCAGCAGTAGGCTGTGGAAGACAGGGTGCGCTGGTTACCACATTTTCTATGGATTTGAATGGTAATGCCATTACAGTATCTAAAGATATCTGGTCAAAAATTGCAGACAGTATTCCGCAGGAATATGGCAGACCTGTACACCCTATACCGGCAAGCGCTCTGATGCCGGCTTTAAACATGTATAAAAAACTAAAAAAACCTTTTGTTATAGGAGTCGTTTCGGCCTATTCTAATCATAATTATCAATTGCGCTACTGGCTTGCAGCTGCCGGAATCAATCCCGGATTTTACAGCAATAACAATATCCAGGGAAGCAAAGGAACCACAGGCGGAGACGTATTGCTGAATGTAACGGCACCACCACAAATGCCTGAAACATTGCTCGCAGGTACCATAAATGCTTATTGTGTTGGAGAGCCATGGAATCAGCAGGCGGTCGATCAAGGAATTGGAGTACCAGTTGTAACGAGTAGGGAAATCTGGAAAAACCATCCTGAAAAAGTATTTGTGATGACAAAGGAATTTGTAGAAAAGTATCCAAATACAACCATTGCTATTACCAAAGCATTAATTAAAGCCGGAAAATGGCTCGATGATCCTGTAAACAGAAAAGAAGCAACCCGTATCTTATCAAAATCGGCTTATGTTGACGGAGAAAAGAGAGTAATCGATAATTCTATGTTGGGAACATTTGAATTTGAAAAAGGCGATATACGGTCTGTTCCTGATTTTAATGTTTTTTTCAGATACAACGCCACCTACCCTTATTATTCTGATGGTATTTGGTTTTTGACACAAATGAAACGCTGGGGACAAATTTCAGAATCTAAAACAAACGAATGGTATCATTCTAAAATTAAAGAAGTTTACAAACCTGAAATCTGGATGAACGCTGCCAAATTATTAATGGAAGAAGGTTTTTTAACAAAAGCCGAAATTCCGGTAACGGATGGGTATAAACCCGCAACCACAGAATTTATTGATAACATTCTTTATGACGGAAAAAAGCCTTTGGAATACATTAAAGGTTTTAAAATTGGAATTAAAGATTAACTGCCTAATCATTATTTCTATGAATCCCAAAATTTTTAGCTTGAAAAAATAATTTTTATTTAAAATTAACCTATATATTTTACCCTTTTCCTATTTCGGAAAAGGGTATCTTTTTTTGGCTTCCAAAAAACACATTATACGCTTTAATTATTTATATTTGAACCGATTAAGAACCCCAAATTCTATCCAAATGAAACCTTTTTTAAAGTTATCTATGTTAACCTTTTTTGTAACTCAAACCGGTATTGCTGAAAAATTCAACGAGGCCTTAATTTCAAAAAACTCTGAAATAAATTTTGCAAAAACACAAAAAAGAGGAATTAAAAAAAACAACATAATCTACTATGTTGAAAACGATTTGCAAACAATTTCTGCCTACAAAAGAAGCAAATTGAAATGGCAAACCAATGTAATTTCTGTTTGCGGAAAACCAAAAAATGGAAATCCTGAAATACGATATGTTGGCTATAATACAAACAAACTTCTTATCGTTATGGGAAAACACAATTTTGCAGAAATTGACATCAATAGCGGCATAACAACACTTGTTGGTTAAAAATAAAAGAGCAAAGCGATATTTAATCTAAATCAAGCATATCTTTTATCTGATGAAACTCATCGACTGGAGTTGCAATATGACATTCAGAAAAAGAGGCTGTCCGAAAAGCACTTTTCAAACAGTCACTGTCTTAATTTCATTACTATAAACAATTTTAGATTGAGGATTAATTATTTTTGACGCAAGCAATAGCAAACTGGTGAAGCATTTAAGATTTCATTCAGCTAAATATTTGATTGCCAATTCTGCAAAGCCATTTAATATTAAAAATCAGCAATCATATTATTTTTTTAAGCATTCGCTTCTACCTCTTTGTAGCTGCTAAAACCATTAATAATAAAAAACACTAATTAACAAAAAAACAATATTCTAAAATTAAAATCATAATTTTTAATTTGTATTTTCGTAAAAAAAAGACTACCAATTACTAACGACCTGAAAAATTTTGACAGGATGTCTCTCATTTTGCATTAACCATATTTTGAATTTAAAAAACACCCTAATTTAAACAAATTATATAATGTCAAAATCAAAAACAATTGTATTAGTACACGGCATGTTCGTGAATAATAATAGCTGGTCTGAATGGGAAACTTATTTTCAGCAAAAAGGATTCACTGTTTATGCACCTCCAAACCCAGGACATGAAGGAGATCCTTCAAGACTAAGAAAGACGCTTCACCATGAACTTGTCGAAACGGGTTTTATTGATGTCGTAACCAAAATAGCAAGATTTATTGATCGATTACCCGAAAAACCACTCGTTATTGGTCATTCGATGGCAGGACTCGCAGTACAAAAACTTCTGGACCTTGATAAAGTAGATGCTGCGGTGAGTATCAATGGAGCTCCTCCAAAAAATGTTTTTCCACCATTTTCTACTGTAAAAATTGTCTGGCCGGCAGTTAATTTCTTTTCCCTTAAAAAATATTATTTAGGAACCAGAGACTGGTATAACCGGGCATTTTTCAATACGCTTTCAAAACCAGAACAAGACAAAGCTTATGATTTAATTGCCGTTCCTGAAAGCAGAAAAATTGGAAGAGAAACACTACTGAAGTCTTTTTCTAATGCCAATTTTAAAAAACCACATCAACCGATTTTGTTTATTGGAGGAGGAAAAGACGCTATATTTCCACCAGAATTAACTAAAAAAATTGCCAGTCAATACAAAGACTCTAACAGCAAAGTTGATTTGAAAATTTTTGAAGATAAAAGCCATTATATCTGTGGCGAAAAAGGCTGGGAAGAAATCGCTGATTATATTTTGAATTGGTACGAAAAGTTATAAAAATTAAAAAAGCAGAGACATATTCTATACATCTGCAATAATATTTTTAAACTAACAAACAACACTTTACATATAAAAACAGGGATTAAAAAAAAAAAAACCTGATTTTTAGTTTAAATCCAAAATAAGGCTTTTGATTAATGTTCAAAGGTCTTATTTTTTTTATTGATTTTTATACATTATTATTATTTCTCAGTAAATAAAATGCCCGTTTTTATGGGGTTTATTTGGATATCATAGCCGTTTTTGAGTTTTATGAATGAGGAAAAACGACATCTAAGAGCGAAAAAACAGCAATTTCAGCATTGAAACATATTCATTAAAAATGTTATTTTTTTCAAATAATTATTTCGATTGTGAAAAAATAACTAATTAATAAAATAAAAAATGCTTTTATACTGATAATACAATAATACTCCACAAAAAGACTTTTAGTCCTAAATAGCTTGGTGTGAAATTTTTCATTTTATAAATTTGAAAAAAAAAAAACTATGACAGAGAAGAAAAGCACTAACAAAAAACCACTCATTTTATCACTTTTATTATTACTTGTAGGAGGCTATTCCTATTACCTATATGAAAGTAATGCTAAACTCAATACTGAAAAAACAGCATTAATTGACAATCTTACCAAATCCAGGGATTCAATTGCATCTGTAATCAATGAAAACAGCTCTATTAAAGAAGAGTTATTGGTAGAACAGCAAAAAATCACCAATCTGATTGATGAATTAAAAGAATCAAAAGCCACTGTAGAAGAACTGAACAAATACAAAACAGAAGTTATAAAACTCAGAAAGCAGGTAACACTCCTCAAAAGTGATAAAATGGAATTGGTGGAGAAATACGAAGCTTTAAAAAACAAACAAGACAGTACATTGACTGTTTTAAAAAATAAAGAAGAAAGCAATGGCAGCGGTTACGATAATACTAAAGTTAATTTGTCATCGAATCGTGGTACAAGTCTTTCTGAACACCTTAATGTTACTAAAAGTAAAAATGTAGTTTTTGCCAATTTGAGAGTAGAAACTTATTCTGCAAACAAAACGTTGACCAAAATGGTTACAACGGATAAATCCGATATGGTTAATTTTTGCAGGATCAAATTTTTGATACGTGGAAATTCAAATGTAAACGATTCAAAAGGAAGATATTATGTTCAAATTATCAATCCCGAAGGAGATGTAATAGGGTACAGACTTTCTCATAAATTTGGTTCCATTGTTTTAGATTACAGTTACCACGAAGACTATAGTTATGCAGGAGAAAATTTAGAAGAAATATCAGGTCTGCCTTTGTCTGCTTTATCAAAAGGAAATTATACCATCTATTTGTTTAAAAACGACAAAATTGCCTTGAAATCAGGTTTTACTTTAATTTAATCCTAATACTCTATCCCATCAATGTATTCAAAACAAATTCAAATTCTAAAAAGGTCTGTCAGCAATTACAATATCAATGAATCAAGCAAATATTTGGACGAATTTGAAAATAGTGTATCCAAAGCTATTGATTTGTCTTTAGAAATAATTGTAAAAAAAATAATTGATACTACCGATAGCTTCAAAATAGACTTGTTTTATAAAGATGCCTATAAGATAAGAAATACCCATGAAAATATAATCCAGAATATCCCTGCTGTTTTAACCAATGATACTTCATTGGATGAGCTTAGTGAAAATTTTGAATTGAATTTTTCGCTTGATTTGAATACTATCACGGAGTCTATTGCTCAAAAAACCTTCATTAAATTAGATTCTGCTGAAAGAATCTTTAAGATGTCGATTATTGTAGTAATTTGTTATTTTGTTGAACAAAAAATAGACAAAGCCCACATCAAATCTCATTTTGAAGACGAAGTAACAGAGAAAGAACCCGAACAGGATATTCAGGAAAAAGAAATAGAAGAAACCGCTAAGCCTGGTTTGTCCAAAAAAATGGTTTTTGCCATAGCAGCCATACTTCTGGTGGGCTTATCCTTGTTTTTTATGACAGGTTCCAGACAAGGAACAACCGCAACAGAAACCACTATCGATGCCGAAAAACAGCCTCAAAACATCGAATTTAAAGATATTAACAAACTCGGCGACTATATCGATTATATGCTGCCAAGTGACGATATTATTACCATACCGGAAAAAGGCAGTGAGAAAGCCATTCTGGATTTTATTCTCGATAATTCCAACAGTCTCAATGGTTCAGGATACTGGATTGTTTTAGACAGAATTCATTTTAAAGACAGAGCCCCTTCGTATTTTATTGATTCTGAAGAACAAATAACCAACATTGCTCTGATTTTATCTTCTTTTCCAAAAACCAAAATAGAAATTGCAGGTTACACCGATAATTTAGGAAATCCCAAAAGCAATGAAACGTTGAGTTTGAAAAGAGCAAATTCCATAAAAGACGCACTGGTTAAATTAAAAATTTCAGAAGATAGAATTTCCACAAAAGGCTATGGGCAGGAATTTCCTTTGTTCAAAAATGATAACGAAACCAATAGAAAAGAAAACAGAAGAATTGCTGTTAAAATAATTAAATAAATGCCGAAGCTTTCACTTTGGCATTTATTTAATTAACATAACAGATGGTATTAGAACTTGGTATTTTTAACTGACCAGATCGAACCATTTTTAGTTGTTGTTTTATGAAGTTTTGCTTCGTCAGTCAGTTTTTGCAAAAGTATTTCGCTCTCTTTTCGTGATAACCCCGATAATTCCGAAAATTCTTTTACAGTCAAAGAAGAGTATTTGTGGAATAAGCCTGTCCATGAGGTATCAAATTTATTTTTTTCTGCCTTTGGAAATGCAGTCAGTACAGCATCTTCAAAGGTCTGATACGGCTTAAAGCCATAAACGGTCTGCTCATTATTCAGGCTGTCAATAAAAAACAAAGTTGGAAAACCTCTTACTCCCAGTTTTTTTGCTAATGCTAAATCTTCTTCAAAAAGCATTTTGGCTTTAGTGTCGTAATCTGTTTTTAACTTTGTAACATCTAAACCGGTTTTGCTGGCGGCTAATGCCAAATACTCCCATTTGTCAATATTTTTCTTTTCGATGAAAACCATTTCCCGTATTCTTCTTAAAAACGATACCGCCTTTGATTCATCCTGCATCTGAGCGGCTTTAAATGCAATAGAAGGAGGATAAGAAGAACTTAGAGGATCTTCAATCCAGACATCACCATCAATCGGCATATCATAATAACGGCTTACTTCGTCCCAATGTTGTGCCACATCCGAAGGTTTGCTTATCCCGCCACTGTTGTAACTCCAGTCCGGTAAAAGTCCTCCCATGCGGTATTCAATATCAATATTATTTCCGTATTCCAGTTTTAGTTTTCGCAGCTGCGGTTCAATACCCCAGCAGGAAGAACAAATAGGGTCTGTAAAATAAATGATTTTCACAGGTTTATTGTGTTCAAAAGAGTGTGTGCCGTTTTTGGTTTTGTCATTTACAGGCATTTCGCAGATACCTTTTTCAGGATCACATAAAAGTGGATTGTTATTTTTTTCTTTCATTTTGTTATTGGTTTGAGACTGACAGCTAATATTGCAAAGCACAATTAATGTCATTATTGTTTTTAATATCATTTTTTGAACAATTTTTCAGCATACGCAGTGTTGGCATATTCTTCCATTCTTGTAATTAAACCTTCTTCAACCGTGTAAACCTGTACCCATTTTTGCTCCAAAATTTCTCCGTTTTTTTAATTTTTTTGTTTTTCAGAACCAAGAACAACAACCGTTTTTCCATTGTTTAAAATTTGTTCAACCTTAAAATCAAGAATTTCAACATTTGAAACAATATTACTAATAAATTTTACAACTTCATTTTTACCTTTATAAGTACCCGAATAAGGAATAAGTTCACTGCCATTGTAGTTCCAAATAGTAGATTCTGAAAGTGTTAATTTTAAAGCTTCCATGTTCCCTGTCCCAAATGCCTGAAGCATTGTGTTTATGATTTCAACTTCTTTGCTTTTGTTATTTTGCGCATTTACCTTTAATGTTATTAGACTTAATGTCAATAAAATCATTCCTGCCGTTTTGTTAATTGTGTTTTTCATTTTTTTAATTTAATTGTTATTAATTTAGGACAAAATTAAAGTACACTGAATGTACATTAGCTACGGGTTTCCTTTTAGATATTAGTTTCCTCTTGGAAACTAATATCTAAAAGGATAATTTAGCAGTGTAAATAATTCATAAAATGAAAAAGAACGCTCAAATAAATTCAACACAAGTTTGTCAAGTAAGAATGAGGGCCATAAGTGATGCAATGAGTTTATTGTCTGGTAAATGGAAATTTCATATTTTAGGGACACTCATTGAAGGAAATACATTGGGTTTCATGGACTTGTTGAGAGAAATAAATGGAATAGGAACCAAAATGCTGTCCAAAGAACTTCAAGATTTAGAAATAAATAATTTAGTGAGCAGAACAGTAATGAACACAAAACCCATTACGGTTCAATATTCCATTACTGAGTACGGAAAAACTCTTTTGCCTCTTATTGATGAATTGGCAAAATGGGGCACTGATTATAGAAAATCTGTTTACCCAAAAAACATAGGTGAGAAATGAATGCAGGGGTGATATATTTTTACTTTTTTAAACTTGTTTTTAGGTTAAAGCAAAGGGGAATTTAATTATATTTTTTTGAGTATTTATTTTTCACTCATTTGAAAAAGGCTAATATCAAAAAAAAAAAATGCCCGAATCCGTTTTATCCGCATTCCATCTTCTCAAACAAAAAGCCATTATTTATCATCAGTAACAATGATAAATAATGGCCTTACCAGTAAATGAAGCAGGGCAAAAAATTATTTATTAATGAACTGGTTACCATCCAATCCATCAATTTCCTGTTGTTCACTTACTTTAATAGGTGAAATAGCATTGACGATAATAAATAGTAAATAAGAAACCGCAAAAGAAAATACAGAAACGATTACTATGGCAATAATCTGGTTTACGATTAATGTTGAACCTCCAAATAACAAACCAGCCTCAGTAATACCAGGATTAATCGCTTTATTGGCAAAAACTCCTGTCAATAACATCCCTGAAATTCCACCTAAGGCATGACACCCAAATACATCCAGTGCATCGTTGATGATTTTGAATTCACTCACAATAATATAACTGATGATGCTGGCAATACAGCCTATCGAAACGGCATGTTCAATACTTACATAACCGGAAGCAGGTGTAATGGCTACTAAACCAACCAGAATTCCCAGACAGGTTTCGACAGCAGTGATTTCATACCCTCTGATTTTATCCAGAAACATCCAGGCAAATCCGCCCGCTGCAGCAGCTACAACCGAATTGGCTATGGCTTGTGCCGCCAGACCATTTGCCGCTAAGGCCGAGCCTCCGTTGAAACCCAGCCATCCAATCCATAAAATTCCTGTTCCTAAAAGTACATACGGAACCTGCTCTGCTTTAGACACATGCAGTTTTCGTTCTCCTAAATAGATGGCTCCTGCTAATGCCGCCCAGCCAGCACTCATATGTACAACGGTACCTCCGGCAAAATCCAAAACTCCCAGTTTAAAAAAGAATCCGTCAGGATGCCAGGTCATGTGTGCAATTGGAGCATACACAAATAATGAAAACAAAGCGATAAATAATATATAAGGCAGTAAGTTGATACGTTCTGCAAATGAACCTGAAATTAAGGCAGGCGTAATAATGGCAAACATCATTTGATAAACTGCAAAAATAATCAATGGTGTAGTGGGCGATAAAATCCAGCTGGATTGTATGCCAACGCCCTGAAAAAAGAAATGGGTAGTCGGGTCTCCGATAATTCCTCTAATAGAAGGACCAAAACTTAAACTGTACCCTACGATTAACCATAAGACAGCGATCACAACCATAGCCAAAAAACTTTGCAGCATAGTTGTAATTACACTGTTTTTACCCACTAAACCTCCGTAAAAAAAAGCAAGTCCCGGGGTCATCAATAATACTAAGACACTCGCAACAATCATCCAGGCTGTATCCCCGGAATCGAACTTGGGAGTAGAGACAGGAATGACCTGATCGACAAAAATTAAATTAGAAAAAATAGGTACAATCATTACCAATAATAAAATCAATGTTAAAAAAATTCTTTTCATGTTATATTGTTTTGAGTTCATTTCAAAAATATTGATTTATTAATTATTTGTTAAAAACAGACAGGATCGTTAACCGCAAAAAAGGGTGGTTTTTAGCAGGATTAACTGTCTAAAAACAGTAATCTGCTTTTTTTAGACAGGCTAATTTTAACAATTCCATAATTTAGGCATATAAAAAAAGTAGTCAGATTATGAGATACACAAAAAACACACAAATTGAAAATATTTATCAAAAAACACATTTAACTGAGAATTATATTACGTTTTTGTTAATTTTAGCTTATTGATTAAAAAATACTTCTTAAAAACACAGAGTTGTAAAAAATATACTAATTTTGCCAATAAGCCAAAATGATATATTTATTGATTAAAAAAATAAGAAAATGGGAGCGGAAGAATCTAAATATAATATAAGTCCTATGACTTCAGATGATAAAGTATTTGAATTGACACAAAGACCAACACCTTCTGACCGAGAAGTAATTTGGGACAAAACAAAGACTTTGCTTTGTAAAACCGATTCTAAAGGAATTATAATGTATGCCAACGAAGCATTCATTGATGTATGCGGTTATGACGATTTTGAATTAATCACCAAAAGCAGCAACATTACCCGACATCCGGATATGCCCAGAGTAATATTTAAAATCATGTGGGAAATTATTTCTGAAGGTAAAGATTTTATCACACTGGTTAAGAATATGGCAAAAACAGGCCGATATTATTGGGTAATCAATGAAATCAATACGGCTACAGATAAAAACGGAGAGTACACATATACCAGCAGACAGAATTCTTTATCAGAAGAGAGCAAAGCTTTGAAAAAAGTGAATACATTATATAAAAAACTGCTGCATATTGAACAGGCAAGCGGTGTAGTGGCCAGCGAAAATTATCTGATTGGCTTTCTGGAAGAACGCAATGAAACATTTGTAGAATACATCAGCGGTATTTTGGAATCCAATAATTCAGATGAAAATGAAGCTGTAGAAAATAATGCAGAAGCTGCTATCACTTCAAAAGTTGCTGAAAAAACTGTCTCTGAAAATTCAGACACAGAAACTTCTGACATTGTTAAGATTAAGAAAAAAGGGTTTTTTACAGGTTTCTTCGCTAATGAGGAAAAATAAATCTCAATAAATAATAAAAAAACCTCAATGTCTTTATAAATTACTTAAAAAGAAATTGAGGTTTTTTTTATTTACTTCAATATTTTAATTGACCTTGACATACTCAAATGCCTCCATCTGATCAGAGGCTATTGATCCTTTTTTTTGAAAATCAAAAGGATCAATATGAAATTTGATTAAAACAATAGACAAAGAAACAATTGTCTGTTTTGTTGTTTTGCAAAGTTTTAAATTGATTTTTAATTAAAAACTAACTTTTGTACACCATTCCCATATCTTCGATAGAGAATTTATCTGTCAACAAATGCAATAATCGGTCTCTTAAAGCGATATATTCAGGCATTTTTACAATTTCGATTTTGTTTCTAGGTCTTGGTAAATTTACTTCTACGATTTCACGAATAGTAGATGCTGGGCCATTATTTAAAACCACAATTCGGTCTGATAAAAACAACGCTTCTTCGATATCGTGTGTAATCATAACAATCGTTTTTTCACGGTTGTTTAAGTTCCATAATTTTAAAACCTCTAATTGCATAGAACCTTTTGTCAGGGCATCCAAAGCACCA
This sequence comes from Flavobacterium pectinovorum, assembly GCF_022802975.1. Lineage (GTDB taxonomy): Bacteria > Bacteroidota > Bacteroidia > Flavobacteriales > Flavobacteriaceae > Flavobacterium > Flavobacterium pectinovorum_B. The sequence goes on along the minus strand of NZ_JAFEVZ010000001.1, from coordinate 80,228 downwards.
AACGGTTCATCTAAAAGCAATACGCCGGGATTTATAGCAAACGCTCTCGCAATGGCAACACGCTGTTTCATCCCGCCCGAAAGCTGTCCCGGTAATTTATCTTTATGCTCAAATAAATTAACCATTTTTAGGTTCTGAATCACGATTTCGTGTTTTTCTTTTTTAGAGATATTCATTACCGAATCAACAGCCTGAAAAATATTTTCTTCAACCGTCAGCCATGGCAAAAGCGAATAGTTCTGGAAAACGATTCCGCGATCTGGTCCCGGTCCTTTTATTTTTTCACTGGCCAATTCAACAGAACCTCCGGTTGGGGTTAACATCCCTCCAATAGCATTCATAATCGTTGATTTTCCGCAGCCTGAATGCCCAATGATAGAGATGATTTCTCCTTTTTGGATAGACAAATTAATATCGCGAACAGCTATATATTTTCCTTTTGGGGTTGGGAATGATATTTCTAAATTTTTTATTTCTAAATAACTCATGATGTTTTAGTTTTAAATTTTTGAAAAGTTTCAAGTTTCAGGTTTCAAGTGAAAAAAACTTAGTGTCTTAGCCACTTAGAACCTCAGCACCTTTCTTGTTAGGCTTTATACGCTACTTTGCTCTCAATAAAAGTGAATAATTTATCAAATAATAATCCCACAATTCCGATGATAATAATGGCTGAGATAACTTTTTCCAAACTCAGGGCATTCCAGCTGTCCCATACGAAAAATCCAATTCCTGCTCCTCCCGAAAGCATTTCTCCGGCAACAATTACCAACCAGGCAACACTGATACTTAAACGCAATCCGGTAATGATGTGAGGCAAACTATACGGAATTAAAATTTTGGTTAAATAACGCATTTTGGAAAATCCGAATGCTTTTGCCACATTTTTATGATCCTGCGGAATCGAAGCCACTCCAAAAGAAGTATTGATTAAAGTAGACCAAAGCGAAGTAATAAAAACAATAAAAATAGTCGCCATTCCGGTATCCTTAAAAACCACTAACCCGATTGGAAACCACGCCAAAGGCGAAACCGGTTTTAAAAGCTGTACAATTGGATAGAAAATTTGTTTGCAAATCGTACTCGCTCCCATCAAAATCCCAATAGGAATCGCAATTAACGATCCTAATAAAAATCCTGACAAAACAGTTTTTATTGAGTTGAATAACTGCAATCCGATTCCTTTGTCATTCGGACCATAATCGTAAAAAGGATCACTGAGCATTTCTTTTAAAACCGTAAAAGTTGCTAAAGGTCCCGGCAAGGCATCTTTGGTATAACTACTGAGTAAACTCCAAAAGCCTATAAAAATAAGAACTCCAATTCCGGCTAATACAGTCGATTTTAGTTTGGTTCCGAATTGACTAATTATTAATTTAAGTTTCTCACTTTTTACTGAATCCTTGATAGTTTCCGAAGTCAAAACCTCAGCCTGACCGGTAATATCACTTAGTGTTAATGTATCTTTATCTGACATGATATTGAAATTTAAATTTGAAAAATATTTTAAAGTTTGCCACAGATTAAAAAGATTCTTTTTGATTAAGGGCTTCAAGTAGGTTTAAAGAATAATCTTTTTAAATCCTTAAATCTGTGGCTGAAATAATTCTATATCTTATGATTTCTATTTTTTAACTACTTTTAAATAAGCTGCCGGATTCGAAGGATCAAAAACCGTTTTATCCATGGTTAAAGAGAAAGGTTTCATATCATCATTTGGCACTTTTACCTTCATACTTTTTGCCACTTCTTCGTATAAATCCTGTAAAATCAATTTGTCTGCAATTGCTTTGTAATTAGGAGCTTCTTTTAAATATCCAAATCGTACATATTGCGCCATTGCCCATATTGCATGTGATTTGCGAGGGTAATTTACCATTCCGCCTTTATAAAAAAGCATATAATCTTTGTCGTAAATTTCAGTTCCCTGATTACATCCTAAATCGTAATTCCCCATTAATCTGTTTTCAATAACATCTGCAGGAGCGTTTACATAAGGTGCTTTACCGATGATTGCAGCTGCCTTTTTACGATTGGCCGGATTGTCTAACCAGATACAGGCTTCTAAAACTGCTTTCATTACTTTTACCAAATTGGTTCTTTGTTTTTCGCTAAACTCTTTATTAACAACTAAAGCTTTTTCAGGATGGTCTTTCCAAATATCCTGAGAGGCTACTTGTGTAAAACCAATTCCCTGTTTTACCGCAACTCCTCCCCAAGGCTCTCCAACACAGTAACCATCCATGTTTCCAACTTTCATATTGGCTACCATTTGCGGAGGCGGAATCGTAATAATTTTAGATGTTTTTTGGTTTACACCTGCAATTGCCATCCAGTTGCGCAACCATAAATCGTGTGTTCCTCCCGGAAAAGTCATCGCAAAAGTCACTTCTTTCTCTGCTTTTAATTTTGCTGCCACAACCGGTGCCACCTTATTCATTTGTTTGAAACCAACTTTTCCGCAAAAATCTTTTGAAAGTGTAATCGCCTGCCCATTTACATTGAGCATCATAGCGATTTTCATTTCAGAACCTGCTTTACCTCCTACCCCTGTGTAAACCGAAAATGGCATTGAATACAGACAGTGCGCTCCGTCTAATTCTCCGGTTAAAATTTTATCACGAACATTCGCCCATGAAGATTCTTTGGTCACTACGACTTCAACGCCGTATTTTTTAAACAATCCCAGTTCTTTTGCCATTACAATTGGCGAGCAATCGGTAAGCGGAATAAATCCTAATTTTACCGGGTCATTCTGAGCTGACATTTCCGAAAAGGAAGCTACGATGACTACTACTAAAGTCAATATCGTTTTTGTGAGTGTGTTTATTTTTTTCATTTTAAATAGATTTAAAAGTTATTTAGAATTTATTTTTTGGCTAAAAAATTGGGTTTGATATTTAGCATTACATAAGCAAATTGTGGTGTTAAATCGGCATTGGCAACATTTTTAACCGGTGCAGAAGCCATTGAATTTGTTGCTTTCATGATAGAATAACCAGCTTCAAAATTGATAATTTTTGTTAGATTATATTTTACCGTCAAATCAACTTCTGTTCCCAGATAAGAGTTTAATTTTCCTCCGGTTCCGTTAGCAATTTTGTTTGCCGATTCAAAACCGTGTACATCTAAAAAGAAGCTTAGATTGTCTTTGGCATTGTATTTTATTTTAAAGAAATAATTTAATAACCCTTGTTTTCCGAAGCCATTGGCTGCATAAAAATAATCCATACTCCCCCAGAATTTATGAGGTGTTCCGTATAATGGATCAAAACGATTATTGTCAGAAGCTGCAGTTACTGATTTTGTCCCGTCATCACCGGATAGATAATCTACTCCTGGACCTATAAATAATTTTCTTCCAACCTGATAAGTTGATGTAATTGAAGCCATGTTAGCACTTAAAGATCTTCCGTCTTTGTCATGACCTCCCTGATGATAAAAGCTCCCTGTAAAGTTTAATTTTCTGGTTGCGTTTACATTATAATAAATTCCGGTTGTGTTTCTGCTCCAAACCCCTTCTCCGTTTACTTTTGTAGTTACAGGAGGCGTTCCGGCTGTTACGTTGGTGTATTTATTAAAATCATCTTTAAAGAACAAAAAAGACAAATCACCAAAGAAGAATTTTTTACCTATATAAGCATATTGAAATGACTTATACATCGTTCCGATTCCGTTCGTTCCTGCACCATACGCCGGGTTAGTTCCGTTGTAAATTGTTCCAGTATTGTTTTCTTTATTTTGGTTAAAGGCTGCTCCAATATCTGCAATCCAGCCTTTATTAGCATATTTCAGGATAATCGCATCGTGGCGTCTTGCTTGTTGTAACCAATCTAAGCTTCCTAAAACTTTTTGATCATCATAAGCAATTTCCTGACGCCCTGCTTTTACCGAAAAGTTCTGAATAGTACTTAGTGTGTCTACCAATGAAATTTCTGCCCAGGCTTCGTGCAATAAAATTCCGTTGTTAACCTCGGTGGTGCTTTTGTTGATAGAAGATGCATCTTGTCCCCATACGCGAACATCCTGCAATGAAGTGTAAATTTTAAAACGGTATCCGGTATATCCTGCAGATAATCTTGTTCTTTGACTTGTAAACAAGGCTGCTTTATCTCCTTTTTGCTGTAAAGTTCCTTGTCCGGCTCGCACTTCAACACGGTCTCTTAACTGACCTGTAAATGTAAATTGTGCTTTTGCTTCAAATTTCCCTAAACAAGTAACTGCGAATCCCAGTAAAATTGTTTTTGACAGTTTTGTGTTAAAAAGACTTTCTTTTTTTTGACTTTGATTCTTTACTATTAGATTGGTTAATTTAGACATGGTTATTTGTTTTGATTAGTATGAAGCAAATCTACATACGTATTAATACTTAAGTAGTATGCTTTTACCATATCAAAACATTTTTTTTTAACTCAAAAAAGCGTTTTAAAATCAATTTATTTACTGTGTTATCGCAGAAATTTAAAAATATCCTAGATATAACAAGGCCTTTCGATTACGCAACTTTTAGATTTAGTATCGTATTTTAAAGAAAAATGGTTTTAAATAAATGAAAAACAAAGCCTTTTTGAGATGTTTTTTAGCATTTAAAGCGAAAAAACTTAAAAATATACGTAGATTTATTTCTAAGTGCCTATAAGAAATACGTAAATAGAGGTTTTAATTAAGGAGGAAATATTTCTGGAATGGGAAATGTATCTTTTAGAAATACTTATGTTCTATTATTTCAGATTGCAGTTTTGGAAGTGCCAATAACCCAATTCTTTTGCCAACCGTTTTAACAAGCCCTTCTTTTTTAAGGCTGGAAAGTACACGAATTGCCTGTTCTTCAGTAGTTCCGGCAAAATCAGCGATTTCTTTTCGGGATAGTTCAATTTCTATCAAACCATTGGTTTGTCCGAATTTTTTGTGAATATAAAGCAGTAAATCAATTACACGTTCACGTACATTCATGTGAGCAATTTTTCGAATATTATTTTCGCTTTTGTTTAATTCATCTGCATAAAATAACATTAAGTCATAAGTGAATTCAGGAACATTTCGAAGAATCTCCATCATGGTTTCATTACTGAAATTACATAAAACAGTATCTTCCAATGCATAAGCTCCAATTAAATATCGCTTGCTGGTTCCAAAACCACGAAATCCGATAGTATCGCCGTTTTTAGTTAACCGAACAATTTGTTCACGTCCGTTGATACCGGTTTTAACCGTTTTTACTTTTCCCTTGCAGATAAAATAAAGTCCCTGAATAGGAGCACCTTCAATAATAAACTGATGTGATTTTTTGCAGATGAAGCTGTGTTTTTTTGCCACATACTGCTTCATTTGCTCTAAATGCAGGTGTTTTTTTATAAAACAGTTTTCGTTTGCGCAGGTATCACAAATGGCCAATTCTTCTTTCATGTGGACAGCTTTTTTTTAGTACTTAGTGATTAGTCCTTAGTGATTAGCTTTAATTCGGTAAATCTTTTTAGATCTAATTACTTATAACTATTCACTAATTACTTATATACAAACGAATTTCCTTTCCCTTATTTATTTTGATTCAAAAATAGAAAAATAAATTGACAAAATAAGTATTTATACGTAAAAATACTTATTTTTGTATAACTTTAAATAAGTGCTTTATCTAAAACCTTATTAAAAGACAATATTTTGTAGTATTTAAAAATAACCGGGATGCAAAACACAAAAATCAAAACTACCTGTTCCTACTGTGGCGTTGGCTGCGGAATTATTGTAACAAATGATTCCAAAAATGGTGTAATGGTTGAAGGAGACAAAGATCATCCTGTGAACAGAGGTATGTTGTGTTCTAAGGGAAGAAATTTACATTATGTTGTAAACGATACTTCAGACAGGATTCTATATCCGCAAATGCGCGGCAGCAAATCGTATCCTTTAGAACGCGTAAGCTGGGATACTGCAATTGATCGTGTTGCAGCCGTTTTTTCTTCTATCATAAAAAAGCACGGACCGGATAGTGTTGGATTTTACATTTCAGGCCAATGTTTAACCGAAGAATATTATTTAGTAAATAAATTAGTAAAAGGTTTTTTAAAGACGAATAATATAGATACCAATTCCAGACTTTGTATGAGTTCTGCTGTAGTTGGGTATAAAAAAACATTTGGCGAGGATTCTGTGCCAATTGCTTACGATGATATTGAACTGGCTGATACGTTTTTAATTACTGGGGCAAATCCTGCCTGGTGCCACCCGATTTTATTTAGAAGATTAGAGAAACACAAAGAAAATAATCCGAAAGTAAAAATTATTGTTGTCGATCCAAGAAGAACGGATACAGCAGCTTTTGCCGATTTACATTTACAGATTATTCCGGGTTCTGATATTATTTTATATCATGCGATGGCAAAACGTATCATCGAAAAAGGATATGTAGATCACGATTTTGTAAAAAATCACGCTGAGAATTTTAAAGAATATAAAGATTTAGTTTTAGGGACTTCACTGGAAAAAGCCTCAAAATTATGTGGAATTTCAGTAAACGACATTAAACTTGCCGCTGATACCATCGGAAAAGCAAAAGGTTTTATCTCGTTATGGGCAATGGGATTAAATCAAAGTGCAGTTGGGGTAGATAAAAATACCGCTTTACTGAATTTATCACTTTTAACAGGTCAGGTTGGTAAACCAGGTTCTGGCCCTTTTTCGCTGACAGGACAGCCTAATGCTATGGGCGGAAGAGAAGTGGGTGGAATGGCAACTTTGCTTGCAGCCCACAAAGACATTGCAAATCCGGAACACAGAAAAGAGGTTGCCGATTTTTGGGGCGTTGACTCTATATCAGATAAACCGGGTTTGACTGCGACCGAAATGTTCGAAGCACTGGAATCAGGTAAAATGAAAGCCGTTTGGATAATCTGCACCAATCCGTTAGTAAGTTTACCTGATTCCCGTCGTGTCGAAAAAGCCTTGCAAAATGCCAAATTTGTTGTGGTTCAGGATATTTCGCATAATGCCGATACGGCTAAATATGCCGATTTATTATTACCCGCAGCCGGCTGGCTGGAAAAAGACGGTACAATGACCAACTCTGAACGTCGTATCTCCTATTTACCAAAAGGAATAAACGCTCCGGGTGAAGCACTTCCGGATATTGAAATTTTAATTCGTTTTGCTCAAAAAATGAATTTTAACGGCTTTAATTTTAATAATGCCGAAGAGATTTACAAAGAGCATTGCGCCCTGACCAAAAACACGAATATCGATATTTCATTTTTAAATTATAACCGATTAAAAACCGAAGGTACTTTTCAGTGGCCGGTTCCAGATTATGGACACCCGGGAACTCCTCGTCTTTTTACGGATAAAAAATTCTATACGCCATCACAAAAAGCGATTTTTAATCTGCCAACGTCTATTGAAAATACATCAGAACTGCCTTCTCCTCAATTTCCTTTTATTCTTACTACAGGAAGGGTTCGCGACCAATGGCATACCATGACAAAAACCGGAAAAGTATCGCGTTTAATGACGCATACACCAAATCCTGTTCTTGAAATTAATCCAATCGATGCTTTTAAAACAGGCATTAAAGATGGCGATATCGTAACTGTAACCAGCAAAAATGGGGAGGTTCGTGTAAAAGCAAAAGTTACGGATTCGATCAGAGAAAAAGTAGTTTTTCTGCCAATGCACTGGGGAAAACAACTTGAAAATGATTTAAACAGAACCAACAATTTAACCAATACTTTAATCGATCCGGTTTCAAAAGAACCTGATTTTAAATACACTACAGTTTCGATTACGAAATACGTAAAACCTTTTAAGAAAATTGCGATTGTAGGAGCTGGTGCTGCGGCTTTCCGCTTTATTCAGAACTATCGTGAATTCAATTCTACTGATGAAATTATTGTTTTTTCAAATGAAATAAATCCATTTTACAATCGTGTATTGCTTCCTGAATATATGACAGGCGAATTTACCTGGCAGCAATTATTAAAAGTTAAAGATGGAGAAGCATTAAATAAATTGAAAATTACCATGAACGCGGGTGTTGCTGTTGGTAAAATAAATGCTGCCGAAAAAACAATCATTGACAGTAACGGCGACAGACATTCTTATGACTCCTTGATTCTGGCTACAGGAAGCCGTCCTTTTGTGCCGGAAAATGCACAATTACATTTGCCGGGACGTTTTACTGTAAGACGAAAAGAGGATGCCGATCGTTTAAAAACACATCTTGATAACACTAATTTACCTCCCGAAGAACAACATGTTGTAATCGTTGGCGGAGGATTATTAGGATTAGAATTAGCAGCAGCCTTAAAACATAAAAAAGTAAAAATCACTATAATTCAAAGAGCTTCACGTTTAATGGAACGCCAACTGGATCGTGTTTCAAGTAAATTATTAGCCGAAGAAGTCCAGCTTCGTGATATTCAGATATATTTTGATAACGAAGTAAGCACTGTTTTTGAAACTGATAATGACAACGAACTTGAAATAGCACTAAAAAGTGGCCGTATCATTACCGCAAATGCTATTGTATATACGATTGGAACGATTCCGAATATTGAAATTGCACGTGAAACAGGACTTTCCTGTGGCCGCGGTGTAAAAGTAAATCAGTATTTACAATCATCAAATCCTGACATTTATGCCATTGGAGAAATAGCGGAATTTGAAAATAAATTATTCGGAATCACATCAGCCGCTGAAGAACAAGCGGATATTCTGGCTAACTTTTTAGCGGGAGATATCAGCAGTTACTACAAAGGTTCCGTTTTAATGAATATCCTAAAACTGGAAGATATTAATCTGTGTAGTATTGGAGAAGTAGAAATTCCGGAAAACGATGATTCCTATGAAGAAATTGTTTTCTCTGATCTGAAACAGCGTTACTACAAAAAATGTATCGTTAAAAACGACTTATTGGTAGGCGCTATTTTAATGGGTGACAAAAACGAGTTTGCCGAATTCAAAACGATGATTGAGAGCAAAATCGAATTATCAGAAAAACGAAATTTATTGCTTAGAGGAAGTTCAAACGCCAAACCTGTTCTTGGGAAATTAGTTTGTTCCTGCAGTCAGGTTGGAGCCGGAAACATCGAAGAAACCATTAAAAGCGGCGTAAATAATTTTACCGATTTATGTAAAAATACCGGAGCCGGATTAGGCTGCGGAAGCTGTAAAACAGAGGTTAAAGAGATTTTAGCGAAGTGTAAAGTTTAAAAAAATGTTTCATGTTTTCTTTGTTTCACGTTTCAAGTTACCGCATCGAACATAACCTGAAACCTGAAACCTGAAACTAATAAAACTAAAAGAAAATGGAATTAACGAGATTAATAGTAAAGGGAGGCGTTATTTCGCCGGGAGAACTTAGAGAAGTTGTGAATATGGCAATGGATCAGGGGTTGGATTCAATTTCATTTGGTTCAAGACAGGATATTATTTTTCCAAAAGGTTTTAAAGCTTTGGATAAAGAAAAAATGGGGAAACATCATTTTGTTTTTCCGGATGAAAAGAGCGGCAATAATATCGTTTCGTCTTATGTTTCTACCGATATTTTCAGAAATACCAACTGGCTTACAGGAAATAAGTTTTTATATATTTTAGAACAATTTAAAGACCAGCCTAAGCTTAAAGTGAACATCAACGACCCTAAGCAGCAACTGGTTCCGTTGTTTACAGGACACCTTAACTTCATTGCTTCGGAGCATGAAGATTACTGGTATCTGTACATTCGTTTACCGAAATGGCAGCGTATGGAAGTCTATCCGGTATTGATTTACAGCTGGGATATTGCAACATTTTACTACGAAATTGAACGTATAGTTACTACTGAAGAATCTTGCGGAATTGACCTGATTTTTAGTCTGGTTACCGAAGCCTTGGAAACAAACAACAGAACAATCGACAAACCACTGAATGTTCCGTTTTACCCTTTTCCGTATTATGAAGGGATGAACCGAATGGGAATCGATCAATATTGGCTTGGCTTGTACTGGAGAAATAATCTTTATGATTTAGAGTTTTTGAAAGAAATGTGCGACTTGTGCTTCGATTGTAAAATTGGTAAAATATGCATCACCCCCTGGAAATCCTTCATTGTAAAAGGGATTCCAAAAGACCGAAAACTGGAATGGGAAAAATTTTTAGGCAAAAAAGGAATCAATGTACGTCATTCACTTTTAGAACTGAACTGGCATTTGCCTGTAGCGATGGAATGGGCACTAAACCTGAAAACGTTTTTAGTACGTACGCTCGATCAGTTTGACATCAGTACATACGGATTGAATTTCGGTTTATCGGAATACAATCGTGACGGACATTATTTTACTTCGATTGTAGTTGAAAAAAATGATTTACCCAAAGATCTGGAGTCGATTAAGATTCGTGATACTTACAATGTGTTGTATGCGAAGAATTTTGATCCGAATACACGAGAATATATTGTACATTCACAAGATATAGACAAACTGGAGTTGCCTACAATTTTGATAGAGTTAAGCCGAAAATACTTTGAAGAATTAGGGAATTCTGTTCCGGAAACTAAAGAAAATACACAGAAAAAAGAAAAAGCACCCACTGATATTTACCAATGCCAGGAATGCCTTTCGTTATACAATTCAGAATACGGCGATGAAAGTCAGGGAATTCCAAAAGGCCTTTTATTCACCGATTTAGCAGAAACCTATTGCTGCTCCTTATGCGAAGCACCAAAAAGCAACTTTAAAATTTTAGAACCTGTTACTGCGTAGGTTTTTAAACTATATAAGTAATATAAGTTCATTCAACTTTGTGGTTTAGTTTTACAATTGTCACCCTGAGCGGAGTCGAAATGCTTTTGTGAAAACAGAGAATAAGTCAAACTTAAATGAACTTACATCACTTATATGGTGAAATTTTTATTTTTTAAAATCCCGAAAAGCTGTTGGAGAAACTCCCGTTTGTTTTTTGAAAACCCTTGAAAAATAAGAGTAATCATCATAGCCAATAGCCGATGCAACTTCGTTTACAGCCAGTTGTTTATCCGTCAGCATTCGTTTGACTTCAAGAATTACTCTGTCCATAATAACTTCTGTAGCTGTTTTTTGCAATATTTCATTACAGATTCGGTTCAGATGCTTCATTGTAATATTTAATTTTTCAGCATAAAAAGAAGGTAATTTTTCTTTCCTAAAATGCTGTTCCAAAAGCTTTTCAAATGTGCTTATTTTGACATTATACGAATGTGCCTGATGCGAATAAGTTTCGCTGTATTTTCGTGAAATTTCGATATGAATGCAATCCAGTAAATTCAGCATTTTATCCAGCTGAAAATTAGTATGCTGACTATTTTCTTCAATCAAAAGATTGAAATAAGGCAAAATTTTAGGTGTTTCACTGTCTTCAAAAACCATTTCCGGACGATTGTGAATCGAATGATAAAAGTTGTAATTATTGATGTTTTTCTGTCCGAAATATAAATTATAAAGTTCCTGCGAAAATATAATCACAAAGCCTTCAATATCTTCCGACAAACTCCAATGATGCATTTGCCCGGGCTGTAGGACGAATAAACTTCCTTTCTTAATTTCAAAACGATCAAAGTCAATTTCATGTATTCCCGAACCATGCGTAAAAAAAACCATCAAATACGAATCATGACGATGCGGTTCTTCTACAAAGCTGTGACTTTTTAAATGCTCCTTAAACGTATTCACATAAAATTCACGATGAATATCGTTACAGCTAAAATTTTCTACACTATAAATGGGATATTTTTTCATGATAAAAATGTCTTTATTGTGCTATAATCAGCGAAGATATAAAAAAGGTTTTAATAGAATCTGTTTTACCTTTGTATAAATATAAAACAACAATATCATGTCTAATGCATTAACTCATATTTTAAGCAACGAATGTCCGGTTTGTCATAAAGGAAAAGTTTTTAAAGACAAAAATATTTTCCTGAATTTTGGCTTCCCGAAAATGAATGAAACCTGCAGTCATTGTCATTATAAATTTCAAAAAGAACCTGGTTTTTTCTTTGGAGCAATGTATGTAAATTATGGTTTGACAGTAGCTCAGGGAATTGCAACATATTGTATCGCTCAGTTTTTCTTTGAAAATACGTTCGATTTAAGAATTATACCGATTATTGCAGTTGTCATTATCCTGTTGACTTCTTTTAATCTCCGATTCTCAAGATTAGCATGGATTTACATTTTTAAGGATTATACGAGCTAAAAAATTGCTATTTTTGCCTTTCAATTGAAACTAATTTTCAATTTCAAAAAAAAACAAAAAAATAAATTAGACAAATGAAAGCATACGTATTTCCGGGTCAGGGCGCACAATTTACAGGAATGGGCAAAGACTTATATGAAACATCCCCATTAGCCAAAGAACTATTCGAAAAAGCAAATGAAATTTTAGGTTTCAGAATTACAGATATCATGTTTGAAGGCACTGCCGAAGAACTAAAAGAAACTAAAGTAACACAGCCAGCCGTTTTTTTACATTCGGTTATTCTGGCAAAAACTTTAGGTGATGATTTTAAACCTGAAATGGTGGCTGGACACTCTCTAGGAGAATTTTCTGCATTGGTTGCCAACGGAGCTTTATCTTTTGAAGACGGATTAAAATTAGTTTCACAACGTGCTTTGGCTATGCAAAAAGCCTGCGAAATCACACCTTCAACAATGGCAGCAGTTTTAGGACTTGCGGATAATATTGTAGAAGAAGTTTGTGCTTCTATCGACGGAGTTGTGGTTGCTGCAAATTACAACTGCCCTGGACAATTGGTAATTTCAGGAGAAACTTCAGCGGTTGAAAAAGCGTGTGAAGCGATGAAAGCTGCGGGAGCAAAAAGAGCATTAATTTTACCTGTTGGAGGTGCTTTTCACTCGCCTATGATGGAACCGGCAAGAGAAGAACTGGCAGCAGCCATTGAAGCAACTACTTTTTCGACTCCTATTTGTCCGGTGTACCAAAACGTAACAGCAAATGCGGTTTCTGATGCTAATGAAATTAAAAAGAACTTAATTATTCAGTTAACTGCTCCTGTAAAATGGACACAGTCTGTACAAAAAATGATTGCTGACGGTGCTACTTTGTTCACAGAAGTTGGACCAGGAAAAGTATTAGCTGGTTTAATCAACAAAATTGATAAAGAAGCTGCTACGGCGAATGCTTAATTTATTTCAGATAATAAAGAAACCCTGCTTAGACAAATAGTTTAAGAAGGGTTTTGTGTTGAATTTAAATAACAATAAGAATTAAATGTAACGTTCCTATGGAACTCCATCGTTCATGATTGCTATCTACAACGGATTAAAATCCGTTGCTACAAAATAAATCGTTCCTCCGAAACTTTAAATAAAGAGCCATGGGCTCGGAGTATATTGTAGCGACGGATTTTAATCCGTTGAAAATAAAGAATGTCCATAAAAAAGTTCCGTAGGAACGATTCATATAAACTAATTTAAAAGCTATAGATTATATTGAATTCAGGTTAAAAACAACCAATAATTACGCCTGTTTAGCAAACTGCAATTCAATGTTTAGTTTCACTTCTTCACCAACCAAAACACCACCGGTTTCAAGAGCAGAGTTCCAGTTTAGTCCCCAGTCTTTACGGTTGATTTTTCCTTCGATACTCAAACCTACTTTAGTATTTCCCCATGGATCAGTCAGGATTCCGCTAAATTCTACTGGAAAAGTTACTGTTTTTGCTACACCTCTGATGTTTAAATCTCCCGTGATTTCATACTTTTCATCATTGATTTTTTTGAATGAAGAAGCTTTGAAAGTCAGTTTTGGGTGGTTTTCAGCATCAAAGAAATCGCCGCTTTTTAAGTGATTGTCTCTGTCTAAATTTGCAGTATCAATAGAAGCGATATCGCCGGAAAATTCAATTGTTGCATTTTCGAAATTATCTCCGTCTGTAGTGATTGTTGCATCATAAGTTCCAAATTTTCCTGACACATTAGTAAACATCATGTGTTTTACTTTAAAACCAATTTCTGAATGAGTTGGGTCAATTGACCATTTTGTAGTTGCCATAATTTTATTTTTTAAATAGTAATTTCATTTTGATAGGACAAAGTTACGGTGACAGTACCCTTAAAGCACTTAACCTAGATTAAGAAATAAAAAATGCAAACCAAGATTGTGATTTGTTTTCTCGCAGATTTGGCGGATAAAGCAGATTTTTTTAATCTCCTGAATCTGCAAAATCTGCGAGAGGCCTTTTTAACTACTTATTGTTCAAGTAGCAAAAAAAAGAAACGATAACAATCTGGTTTACAGATTTATTATCGTTTCAGGGTACAGGTATTATTTTTTTGTTACTGAATTAATAATTCATCGGAATGTCCATCAATAAAAATTCAGCATCTGTATTGGCTTTAATAGTTAAAGTGTCAGTTCCTGAAATCCCAACCGCATCACGGGTACTTAATTCCTGACCGTTGATGGTTACGTTTCCTTTTAAAATAAAAGCATAAACGCCGTTTCCTTCTTTTTTGATTTTGTATTCAGCAGTTACACCTGAGTCAAAATTACCCATATTGAACCAAGCATCCTGATGAATCCAAACTCCCTCGTCATCTGCATTTGGAGATAAAATCTGAGATAATTTATTGTGTCTGTCAGCAACATCGAGAGTAATTTGCTGATAACGCGGCTCTACATTTCTTTTGTTTGGAAACAGCCAGATTTGCAACAATTTAGTCTGCTGATCTGCATTCGGGTTAAACTCACTATGCTGAATTCCGGTTCCGGCGCTCATTACCTGAACATCGCCATTTTTAATGATCTCCGTATTCCCCATGCTGTCTTTGTGAGCTAAATCGCCTTCAAGCGGAATGGTAATAATTTCCATATTATCGTGCGGATGTGTTCCAAAACCCATTCCGCCTGCAATGGTGTCATCGTTCAAAACACGTAGCGCTCCAAACTGAATTCTGTCCGGATTGTACCAGCTTGCAAAACTAAAGCTGTGGTAAGCGTTTAACCATCCGTGATTTGCATTTCCTCTTGTTTCTGCTTTGTGCAATACTATATTTTCCATGATTTTGTGTATTTGTTATTTTTATAATACAAAGATACCATCAACATACACGAAAAGCACTTAATGTAGATTAAGAAAAGATTCTGAGGTTCTAAGTCGCTAAGATTCTAAGTTTTCCCACAATTTTGTCATCCTGACAAAGGAAGGATCCCCGAAAGCAGCTCGCCAATTTAAATACTATTTGATGTTGTTTTTTAAAGTAGCAGAAATAGTAATTTTCAGAAGACCTTTAGTCCTGCTATCCGCTGTATCTATTGCTGCGAACCCCGCAGCAATAGGATGCCGCTGCTATCAGGGCTGAATTAGACATTTTGTTTTCAGAAGATCCATAAAGTGAAACCATTCTTTTTATTTCTTCAAAAGCCTGGCTTTCATTTTGCTGAAAAACTCAGGAGTTACACCAATAAAGGAAGCAATTTGCTTTTGAGGAACTTTATGAACGAGTGTTCCATATTTAGCACAGAATTTCTCAAAACGTTCTTCGGCAGGCAAACTCAAATTATCCATCAATCGCTGTTGATTCGCAACCAATGAATTTTCAATTAAAATCCTGAAAAAGCGTTCCAGTTTCGGAATTTCACGATACAACTGTTCCTGATTTTCTTTAGACAAGGAAACGACTTCTGCTTCTTCCAGAACTTCAATGAAAAGCTGTCCCGGTTTTTGCGAAAAATAACTGTACATATCGCTCATCCACCAGCCTTCGCAAGCAAAGGAAAGCACATGTTCTACAATATTATCGTTGATATTAAAACTTCTTAAAATACCCGAGTTTACGAAATACGAATGTTTACAGACTTCCCCTGCATTCAGTAAAATGGTTTTGGCTTTGTAAGTGTTCGTTTCTAATTTAGACAAAAAAAGCGCCTGTTCTTCTGCGGTCAGAGAAACGTGTTTGGCAATATTTTCAAGAATCAATACCATTATTTTTTATCTTCTATTAGTTTAAAAGAAGTCGCTCTAAATCTATTGTTTACGATTTCTCCGGTAACTAAAGCTTTACTAATCGCATTGCAAAAACCTTTTTCAGCATGTGCATCTCCGTGGTCATGAATCGTTGTTCCGTCTACAAAATAACTTTTTCCGTCAATTCGAACAGCTAAATCACAGCTTTTACCTTTCATCCCAAATTGACATTCTCCACAGGAAGCTTCAACGATGGTTGGTTTATCAAATTTCTTTTTGTTTTGAGCCTGTACAGTGATTCCAATAAAAAGGAATGTTGCCAAAAGTATATTTTTCATAATTAAGAATTTACAGTTATTAGTTTTGAAGTTGCTTTGGCTCGTTCCACGACTTCCTCAATTGGAGTTGCTAAAGTATCAGAACTCAAAACAACACCCATTCTTCGATAAGGTCTTGAAGTTGGTTTTCCGAAGATTCTAAAATCGGTTTTTGGTAAAGCCGCTACTTTTTCGATTCCGCTAAAAGTTGGATTTGTAGAATCTTCCGAAGCTAAAATTACGGCACTTGCCCCTGCTTTTTCTAAAGTAATTTCAAAAATTGGAAGGCTTAAGATGGCCCGTAAATGCAATTCAAATTCATTGAAATTCTGCGTTCCTGCCAACGTTACCATTCCGGTATCATGAGGACGAGGAGAAAGTTCAGAGAAATAAACCCCTTCGTTCGTCAGGAAAAATTCAACACCAAAAAGCCCGGCACCACCAAGCGCTTCGGTAATTTTTTCTGCCATATCCTGAGCTTCATACAAATCTTTTTCTGAAACCTGAGCAGGCTGCCAGCTTTCCTGATAATCGCCTCTTTCCTGTCTGTGTCCAATTGGCGCACAAAATAAAGTTGGATTATCATTTTGGGTAATCGTTAAAAGCGTAATCTCCGAATGGAAATCTACAAATGCCTCAACAATCACTTCGATAACATCGCCACGTGAACCTGCAACAGCATATTCCCAGGCTTTTAAAATATCTTCTTCTGTTTTTATTGTAGATTGCCCTTTTCCTGACGAAGACATCAAAGGTTTTACCACACACGGAATTCCTATTTCTCCAACTGCTTTTTGAAGTTCTTCGGCAGAAGTAGCATACTCATATTTCGCAGTTTTTAAACCTAATTCTTTTGCTGCTAAATCACGAATGGCTTTACGATTCATGGTAAAGTTAGCCGCTTTTGCTGAAGGGACAACAGTAATACCTTGTTTTTCATAATCGTAAAAACGTTCCGTTCGAATAGCTTCTATTTCGGGAACGATGAAATTCGGTTTATGTTTGGCTACGATTCGGTCCAAGGCTTCACCATCGAGCATATTGATGACTTCAAAACCATGAGCAACCTGCATCGCCGGTGCATTTTCGTAACTGTCAACTGCAATTATGATTTGTCCGATTCGTTGTGCTGCGATGACAAATTCTTTGCCTAATTCACCTGAACCGAGGAGTAGTATTTTCATTTTGGAATGTTGTAATGTTGAAGAAGTAAAAGTAGGGAAAAACCTTTTTTTAACCGCAAAGTTCGCTAAGATTTACGCTATGAACGCAAAGTTTTGTTTTTATTTAAAAGTAAGGAGCACAAAGAGTTTTCTCGCAGATTTGCTTCGCCTGTTCGCTTTCGCTCAAGTTGCAGATTCGGTGGATTTGATTTGATTGCAAATTTGATTTTTTTTACATAGAGTAGCCGTACAGCTTGTCATTTCGACCGAAGGGAGAAATCACACTAGAAACTCTACAAAGATTGGTGATTTACTTTACGGAATCCCGAATATGATTTCTCGTTCCTCGAAATGACAAGATTGAGGGAAATTCTAAAGTGAATAATTTTGTTTAATAAACTAAAATCTTCTTATAGACCGTTTGCGTGAGGGATAGAAGTGGAAAGCCCACAGCCTGACGAAGGAAGAGCGAGGACTTGGAGCGGATAGCCCGACCCTTGTGGTCACGCCAAAATAAAAAACTAACTTTTATAATTGACACATTTCTAGATTATCTAATTTTCTAATTTAGAAATCGGAATATTAAACGTAATTCTCGTTCCTTCTCCTAGAATCGAATTGATAAAGACACGCCCGTTGATGTATTGAATCCTTTCATTCATAAACAACAGTCCCATTCCGGATTCACTGTTTCGTTTTTTATCAACTGCTGTTTTATCAAAACCTTTTCCGTTGTCATCAACAATAATACTTAATAAGGTTTCACTGTGAGAAAGCTGGACGATAATATGGGTTGATTCTGCATATTTTATCGCATTATTAATTGCTTCCTGAGTCAGACGGTAAATATTTATTTCAATCAAAGAGTCTAAACGCTGGTCAAAATCGGTTTTGTTGTAGAACAGAATTTCTTTTCCGGTCAGTTTAGAAAGTTCCTGGGTTAATTTTGATATTGACGAAACTATTCCGTGATCACTTAACTCGGGCGGCATCAGGTTAAAAGTAGCCGTTCGGACACCTTTTATAATATCGAGTGATAGTTTTTTCAGATATTCAATTTTCTGAGCCGATTTTTCCTTATCCTCCAGATTAATACTTTCCAGGCTGAACTTCAATCCGGTTAACATCTGCCCTATTCCGTCATGAATTTCTTTGGCAATACGATTTTGTTCGTTTTCCTGGTTTTCAACAATTTTGCTCGAAATAATCTTTTGCTGATTGATTTTTTCGGTACTGTTTTCAATGTTCAGACGTTCAACTTCGCGTTGTGCTTTTTTACGTTCGGTAATATTAAAACAAACAATTAAAAGTTCCAGCTCATCCTTTTTTATCATCACCGGAACCATTGATAAATCGAGCCAAATAGTCTGATCTTCTCTGTTGTGAATTTTAATCTCACCCTGCCAGCCGCTTCTTTGCTTCTCAAAAATAATACGATCAATATTAAGCTGTTCCTTTTCATCAATCGTTAAAATCTGTGAAAAAGTTTTATTGGAAGAAAATTTGGTGTAGTTTAAAAGTTTGGCGAATTTTTCACCTACGTGAATAATAGAGCCGTCGGGCGCAATACGGCAATAAAGCAAGGTATTTTCCATCGCATAATTCAGCGATTTCAGCTCTTTTACAGAGTTTTCCTTTATTTCACTGATAATTTCGGTATCATAAGCCAGTTTTAAGGCTTTCTTTTCAGATGATAAAAGTTTGGCTATAAGTTTTTCAACTTTTTTATTGGTAGGTTTAAAGATGAACAAAAATTCTAAAAGTAAAACAAGCAGTGTAAATCCGAAAATCCAATATTCGGTTGTACGCTGCTCCGTTACTTTTTCATGTGCTTCTTTATCGTATTGCGTTACAATTTCATTCATTTTCGAAAGAAATATTCCTTCGTTTTTTAGAATTTTCTGTACCAATTTTTGATTATCTGAAGAATTGTTTTTTTCTTCTAAATTTAAAAGAAACAAATTTACCGATTCAACCATAGTATTGAAACTCGGTTTTATTTCTGCGTATAACTTAGACAGTGCTTCACTTTTTTCTTTAGGAAAAGCCAGACTGTCACTGCCATTTTCTAATGCATCCTGATTAATTTTCCAAAGAGACAACACATTTCGAACATGTGCAATTTCTTTTTTGGGAGAAGCATCAGAAACAAAATTTAAAATTAAAACTTCCTTGGTAATCCTTTGACTCAGCATTCTTTGTTTACCTGAAATATTGATAATTTTAGAATCGCTAAGCTGTTGTTTTAAATTGTACTGAATTAAAAGCTGACTTAAAATGATAGTTATGGCAATAGTCCAAAGTGCAAAAAAATACAGACGTCGTAAATTTTTGAATGTAATTTTGTCTGCAACTTCCTGATTGCCCTTCTTCATATAAAATCAGATTATA
Source organism: Flavobacterium pectinovorum (assembly GCF_022802975.1). Taxonomy (GTDB): domain Bacteria; phylum Bacteroidota; class Bacteroidia; order Flavobacteriales; family Flavobacteriaceae; genus Flavobacterium; species Flavobacterium pectinovorum_B. Next base: position 60,426 of record NZ_JAFEVZ010000001.1, on the reverse strand, counting down.
GACCTAAAGACGCTTTTATCAAATTAAGATTTTCTTCAGAATAATTGATTTTTAAGGCTTCCTGATGCCCTTTTTCAGACATTTTATCCCAGGTTTTTTTGATGATGTTTTTGAGTTTTTCCTCATCATGTTTTTCAACAAAAGGCTCTAAGTAATAATCTAAAAACACCAGACAAATTACATCTTCCAATAATTGGGTTTCGGCATCTTTTTTAAGCAGTTTTTTTTCAATTAAAAAAGAAACGCGGTCAATAAAACTTTGCTCATAACCTGCTCTTTCCAAGATTTCAGCAGTAGTTTTGGCATGAAATTTTTTCAGATCTTCTCTCCATCTCAGGTAGCCTACACGATCCATTGGGTAGGATTCGCGTGCCACTTTCCATCGGCAGATATGTTGTGCTTTTGAAGCAATCTGAACCTCTTGTGAAGCCTCAGGAGAAAATTGCATCAGTTTTTCATACATCCTGTTTGAGTATAAAAGCTCTTTTGGATATTCAATATTCTGATCTGTTTCGATGTTCGGATCCTGAGCGTTTTCGGCATCAATCCACTCACTTGCTTTCTGAAAAGGTGTACTCATTTTTTATTGAAAATATATTTTCAAATATACGTAATTAATCTAAAAAGCCAACGAATACTTCGTCTTCAACAATTTTAACCGGATATGTTGCAATTTTTAAATCATCGCCATTCAGGTTAGAACCGTCTACTAATGAAAACGTTTTTTTGTGCAGTGGGCAGGCAATTTTAGGAATATCATCAGCAGAACCTGTCATTCCTCTTGACAAAACCATTTCCATTTTATGAGGACAGGCATTTTGGCAAGCGTACCATTCGTTACGGCGTGCAAAATTAAAAACGGCAATTTGTTTGTTTTTGTATTTGATGCAACCGCCACGGTTAGTTGGAAAATCACTCACATTACCGGCTTTGAACCATATTTTAGCATCGCTTGGATGCACTGTTTCGTATTGGTTTAAAATTTCTTCCATTTTGGTTGTATTTATAATCTGTGTTCTTATCCCTCCCTTTACAATCAAGAGAGTTTGATGGCGCAGTAAAAAAGAGGGTAAGAGGACAGCAAACGTTAATTCTGTTTTTTATACTTTTTTAAACACATCGAAACATAGACTTTAATTATCGGAAAAGTAACTCTAAAAGAGACTCGTTTCTCACACATAACGATGTGTTTGTATGATAATAAAATATCTTTTTTAGTTTATAAAATCTATGTTTCTATGTGTTAAACATTAAATTTATGACCAGGCTTTTGGCATTTTTTGATCTCTTAAAGGAACGAAAGCAATATTATCATCCTTTTCATCAGAGTTCACAAAGTGACTGAAACGTTTTAATAATCTTGGTTTTTCAAGAACTTGTTTCCACTCACACTCAAATGTATTAACCAGAGTCTGCATTTCAGCTTCCAGGGTTTCACAAATTCCTAAACTGTCTTCGATAATTACTTCTTTTAAGTAATCCAAACCTCCGTCCAGTTTTTCCAGCCAGGTTGATGTTCTGATTAGCGGACCGGCTGTTCTGATGTAATACATTAAAAAGCGATCCATATATTTAATAACAGTTTCTTTATCAATTTGTTCAGCCAGCAGAACCGCATGTTTAGGATTAGCTCCACCGTTTCCGGCAATGTATAGATTCCAACCGCCTTCAACAGCAATTAAACCAAAATCTTTTCCACGAGCTTCAGCACATTCACGAATACAGGCTGAAACACCACCTTTTAATTTATGAGGAGAACGAATTCCTTTATACCTGTTTTCTAATTCGATAGCAAAACCGGCACTATCATCCATTCCGTAACGGCACCAGGCGTTTCCTACACAGCTTTTTACAGCTCTCAACGATTTTCCGTAAGCATGACCGCTTTCAAAACCATTATCAATTAATACTTTCCAGATTTTAGGAAGATCATCTAAATGTGCTCCAAATAAGTCAACACGCTGTGCTCCTGTAATTTTTGTATATAAATCAAATTGTTTGGCAACTTGTCCAATCACGATTAGTTTTTCAGCAGTAATTTCACCTCCGGCAACTCTTGGCACTACAGAATAGGTTCCGTTTCTTTGAATATTAGCCAAAAATTTATCATTAGTATCCTGAGCTGTAACGTGTTTGTTAGCCGTATCGTTGTAAATACTGGAGAAAATTGAAGCCACTAAGGGCTTACAAACCTCACAGCCATCTCCTTTTCCGTGGTGATCCAATACGTCATAAAAATTTTGGTATTTATTAATTTTCACCAAATCAAATAACTCCTGACGGGTATAGCTAAAATGTTCGCAGATAATATCTTTTACTTCTTTACCCATAGATTTCTGAGCCGCTTTTACCAAATCAGAAACCATTGGCTTACATCCTCCACAACCAGAAGTTGCTTTGGTCAATTTTACAACATCAGAAAGATTAGAACAGGTTTCATCTAAAATAGAACAGCAGATGGCACCTTTTGTAACATTTTCACAAGAACAGATTACAGCAGTATCCGGCAAATCCATTACACCTACAGCTGAACTTTCAGAACCGTCTCTTGAACCTAAAATCAAATCTTCAGGATTTTTAGGCAAAGCCATTCCGTTGTTGTAAATCTGAAAAAGTGAATTATAATCGCTCGAATCCCCTACTAAAATTCCACCTAATAAGGTTTTAGAATCTTTAGTAACATTAATTCTTTTATAAACTCCTGATAATTTATTTTCATAAATAATAGCGGTTACCTCATTATTTTCGATAAAAGGATCACCAAAACTCGCCACTTCAACACCAATTAACTTCAATTGTGTTGACATGTCAATGGTTTCTCTCATGGTCTTAGAACCATTTAAGATCTGCTCTGCAGCAACGTCGGCCATTTCATAACCCGGAGCAACCAGTCCGTAAATCATTTGATTGTATAAAGCCACTTCACCAATCGCAAAAATAGAAGGATCTGATGTTTGCATTTGATTGTTTACCACAACCCCACCACGTAAACCAACTTCAAGTCCCGAAACTCTAGCCAGTTCATCACGTGGTTTAATTCCGGCAGATATAACCAACATGTCAACTTTTAACAATTCATTATCAGCAAACATCATTCCCGTGATACACTCTTTTCCGTCGATATATTGAGTCGCTTTATTAAGATGAATTCCAATATTCAATTCTTCAATTTTTGACTGCAGCATATCGCTTGCCCCTTTATCAAGCTGTCTTGGCATCAGACGAGGTGCAAATTCTACAACATGCGGATTCAATCCTAAGTCACGAACTGCTTTTGCTGCTTCAAGACCCAATAATCCTCCTCCTAAAACTGCCGCTTCAGTTGCTCCTTTTTGTTTTATTTTTTTAGCATAACCCATAATCGCATCCAGATCCTCAATGGTTCTGTACACAAAAACACCTTCTTTTTCTACTCCGTCAATTGGCGGCACGAAAGCAGAAGAACCTGTTGCCAGGACTAAGTAATCATACTTATGCGTTTTTTCTAAATGCGTATGTATTGTTTTTTCTTCCCTGTTAATATCAGTAACTAATTCAGAAGTATTTAAAGTAATATTATTTTCTGCGTACCATTCACTTGTTGACAATGACAAATCATCAGCCGTTTTACCTCCAAAGTATTCACTTAAGTGAACACGATCATAAGCACGTCTCGGTTCTTCCCCAAATACTGTAATTTGATACTTTTCCTGTCCCGATTTCGCTATAAATTTTTCACAGAATTTATAACCTACCATCCCGTTTCCAACTACTATTACTTTAATCATGATTTCTTTAATTAAGTATTACTACGCAAATATAAGTATTTGTACTTATATAAAATACTTATCTACGTAATTTTTTCATTAAATAGAATTCTTCTAAATACGTAGTTTGCCTTATAACCAATAAGTACAAGGCCTTTTGGTTTTTGGATATTTTTACAAATTATTTTATCTGTACTATTTTACTTAAATTTGAATATCACCCATTACACTGTTTATCAATACATAAACATTTACAAAACTTTTGCACATTGTACAAACCTAAACCACATCTCATGAAAAAGTACTTAATTTTACTCACCACACTTTCTTTAGCATACAACTGCAAATCCGTTAACACAAAAGACTCAAATTCAAGCATTACAACTCAATATATTCCCAAAGAAGATATTACCACTTACTTTAAAGCAACAGGAAACGAACCTGCATGGGAAATAAAAATTGGAAAAGAAAAAATTATTTTTACCTCACTAATACAAGGAAAAGAAAATCTCAGTTATCCATCCGTTAAACCAACCAGAGCTATGGATGCTAATATAAAAATGTATCAGACAAGCAATGCAACTTCCAGCATAACAATTACCATACAACAAACAGATTGCCAAGACTCTATGGCCGATTTGATTTCGTCTTATAAAGTTTCTGTAGAAATCAAAAATAACTCAGAAGCCGATTTTGAAAAACTTGAAGGCTGTGGAAAATACATAACCGATTATCGTTTACATGACATTTGGGTTTTAGAAGAATTAAACGGATACAAAGTTTCAATCACAGATTTTCAAAAAGAATTACCCCGAATTGAAATCGACGCTGAAGAAAACAGATTCATGGGATTTGGAGGCTGTAATTCAATCAGCGGAAGTTTATTTTTTGAAGACAATTTACTTCGCTTTTCAAAAGTGATTTCGACTTTAATGGCTTGTTCGCCAGGAAACAAAGAAGATGAATTTACCAAAGCAATTCAAAGCACTACAACTTATGCTATCAAAAACAACAGATTAACACTTTCGAATCCATCTGGAAAACTTTTAGTATTTAAGAAAGTAGATTAAAACATAAAACCCAAATCATCAAAACTGATAATTTGGGTTTTATTTATGCTTAAAAAAATAAATTATTTAGCCAGAAATTCTAAAACAGAATCTGTAATAAATTTAATTTGTTCATCATCTAGTTCTGTATGCATTGGCAATGCAATTACTTCTTTTACCAATTGATTGGTCACAGGAAACTGCTCTTCTTTATAACGAGAATCAGTATAAGCTTTTTGAGAATGCAACGGAATTGGATAATAAATCGCACACGGAATTCCCTTATCCAGCAAATGCTGCATCAAAGCATTTCGATCTGCATCAATAATTCTTAATACATACTGATGAAAAACGTGATCATTTTCGTTTGCATCAAATTCCGGTGTAATAATATGTCCATTTCCGGCAAAAGCCGCATTATATTTCGTAGCCGCTAAACGACGCGCTTCATTATATTCATTTAACAAAGGTAATTTTGCATTCAATACACCTGCCTGAATACTATCTAAACGCGAGTTAACCCCCACAACATCATGATGATAACGTTCATACATTCCGTGATTTACGATTCCGCGGATAACGTGCGCTAATTTATCATCGTTAGTAAAAATTGCCCCGCCGTCTCCGTAACAACCTAAGTTTTTAGAAGGAAAAAATGATGTCGCCGCAACATGTCCAATAACACCCACTTTACTTTTTGTTCCTGATTTAGAAATATAATCAGCACCAATAGCCTGAGCATTATCTTCAATTACATATAAATTATGTGCTGCAGCGATTTCCATAATTGCATCCATATTCGCAGCACGTCCAAATAAATGTACCGGAACAATCGCTTTGGTTTTTGGCGTAATGGCGCTTTTAATCGCTTCTATATCAATATTCATATTTATTATATCAACATCAACCAAAACAGGAGTCAATTGTAGCAAAGCAATAACCTCTACAGTAGCTGCAAAAGTAAAATCAGCCGTAATAACCTCATCGCCCGGTTTTAAATCCAACCCCATCATTGCAATCTGCAAAGCATCAGTTCCATTCGCACATGGAATTACATGTTTTGCTCCCAGATAATCCTCAAGATTTTTTTGAAACTGATGAACCAAAGGCCCATTTATATAAGTATTTGTATCTAAAACTTCCTGAATAGAAGCATCAACTGTAGTTTTTATTTTCTCGTATTGACTCTTTAAGTCAACCATTTGAATTTTTTTCATTTATCTTCTTATTTAAATCTGAAGATTCTGATTTACATCAAAATCTTTAAAACGAAAAGCAAAAATAGTTATTTAATACCTTCAAACAATGAAAATAATCGAAAGAAACGTATTTTAGCCCCAAAAATAAACAGATGCTTTTTCTATACAATTTAGTCGTTTTAATTACTGGTTTTTTCCTTAAAATAGTAGCACTTTTTAGCCCAAAAATGAAACTTTTTATTGATGGCCGAAAAAATGTTTTTACAATTTTAGAAGAGAAAATAAAACCCAATGACAAAACAATCTGGTTTCATTCGGCTTCCCTTGGCGAATACGAACAAGGCCTTCCTGTAATTGAGAAGATCAAAGAAAGATATCCTGCACATAAAATCATTGTTACTTTTTTCTCCCCATCCGGCTACGAAGTTCGAAAAAACAACAATATAGCCGATATCACTATCTACCTTCCTCTTGACACAAAAAGCAACGCAAAACAGTTTTTAAAATTAGTTCATCCCGAATTGGTCTTTTTTATCAAGTATGAATTTTGGCTTAATTATTTAAAAGAACTAAAAAAATTAAAAACACCTACTTATCTCATTTCAGGAATCTTTAGAGACAATCAGATGTTTTTTAAATGGTACGGCGGATTTTACAGAAAAGCATTAGAAACTTTTACTTATTTTTTTGTTCAGAATGAAGATTCTAAAATAAAAATCGAAACAATAGGCTTTCATAACGTAATAGTTTCCGGCGACACCCGTTTCGATAGGGTAAATGCTATTTTAGACAGAGACAATACACTTGAATTTATTGAAATCTTCAAAAACAATCAACCTACTATTGTCATTGGAAGCTCCTGGCCAAAGGATGAAATTTTATTAACAGAATACATCAATCAGGCTCCTGAGAATATAAAATTTATTATTGCACCTCACAATATAAAAGCAGAACAAATTGAAAATCTAAAAAATACAATTTCAAAAAAAACAGTTTTATTTTCCGAAAAAGAAAACAAAAGCCTAATCGATTATAATGTATTTATTATTGATACCATTGGTTTATTAACTAAAATTTACAGCTACGGAACCATAGCTTATGTTGGCGGCGGCTTTGGGAATCCCGGCATTCATAATATTCTGGAACCCGCTACCTTTGGAATCCCGATTGTTATTGGCCCTAATTATTCAAGATTTGCCGAAGCTATTGAATTAGTCAATCTTGGAGGCTGTATGGTTATTTCAAATACAGAAGAATTAAAAGAAATCTTTGACCGTTTGCTTTCAGACGAAAATTTTCTCAACGGAAAAGGAGAAATTTGTAAATCCTACATTCAGAATAATAAAGGAGCAACAGACACTATTCTAAAAAGCATTTAACAAAAATAATCAGATCTATAAATCTCAGTTTCAAAGATTCATTTTTTACAAAAGAACTAAAACAACCCTACCTCTCAGCTTATTCGATACAGAATAATCAATAAAAAACAAAACAAATCACAACTAACCAAATCAAAATCGCCAAATGTTTTTTGAATATTCAACAAAAGATAAAATTTTCAAAAAATACAACAATACGACACGTTCTGTTAGTTTTGGCACATTAATTGATAAATAACAACATCGAGTAACAAAGGAAAATATTTTAAAAAAAAAATAAAAAAATATTTTACATATTAAAAAATTTATATCTTTGCCTCGAATTAATAATTAACCTTTTATAATAAAGTAAGATGAAAAAAGTATTTTTAAGTTTAGCTGTTGTTGCTGTTTTAACTGTTGTATCTTGTAAAAAAGCTGACGCTGCAGCTGAAACTGCTGTAGATTCTACTGCTGTTACTGTTGATTCTGCTGCTGCTGTAGTTGATTCTGCTGCTGCTGTAGTTGATTCTGCTGCTGCAACTGTTGATTCTGCTGCTGCTAAAGTAGAAGAAGTAAAAAAATAATTAGAACCCAGTTCTAAAGATTTTAAAACCATCCATAAGATGGTTTTTTTTTATGCTTAAAATTTAAGCTTAAATCCCAATCTCAAAAAAAATCCCAATCTCAAAAAAGACTCTGTATCTTTTTGAAATTTGGGATTTTTTTTAAACTTAACAAAAACTAAAAAACAATCAAGCCTTGAGTTTGGAATTTTCAATATCAAAATTCCATTTTCTTTTATTCCTCAACCCCTTCAACCTCCTCTTCTTCAAAAATCAAATCATTTGACGAGAAATCCAAAATCTCCGCTCTCGACGCATACAATACAATTTCCTTTATCCCTTTCTGCAAAAGCAACTCTGTAGTATATTTACGACTCGTTGCAAAGTGAGTCTCACCCAACATCAATTTAAAAAAATACTTCCCTCCAGAGCCCTTAAATTTTAAAAAATTAGCCCGCTCAATATTTACTTTAAATTTCTCAATATCCTCTTCACACTCAAACTTTAACTCATAACTCAAACTTGTAAATATCACTTTCCCTTTTCTGGAAGTAAATACAAACTTATATTCATCATTAAATCGCCTGCTAATTACAAAAGCCCCCATGTTGATTGTTGATTATTGATTGTTGAAAAATAAATTTACTTCGCAAATTTACTTACCACAACCATGAATTTACACCATAAAAAAAGCCTCTTCAAAAGAAGAGGCTTTAGTACTCAGAGCGGGACTTGAACCCGCACGAACATTGCTGTTCACTGGATTTTAAGTCCAGCGTGTCTACCAATTTCACCATCCGAGCATTATATCTTTTAGTATTTTTTTTAAATAATTTTTTAAAAAAATCAATTAAATGAAACACCATCCAAGCGTTTTGGTTTTGAGCGAAAAACGGGGCTCGAACCCGCGACCTCGACCTTGGCAAGGTCGCGCTCTACCAACTGAGCTATTTTCGCGTTTCAAATTTTAATAAGAACTGCAACACTTAACTTGTTCTGTATTGCGAGTGCAAATTTAGGACATTTATTCAATTAAACAAGCCTTTTTTGAAAAAAAAACACACTTATTTTATAACTTTCTGATAACCTAAACTTTAAATCTGAAAATTTATTTTTTAATCAACATCCTTTTAATCTCATTGAGTTTCATTAATGCTTCAACCGGAGTAATCGCATTTATATCAAGACCCAGGATTTCTTCTTTTATTTCTTCCAACAAAGGATCATCCAAATTAAAGAAACTCATCTGTATTTCATCATTTGCAGATTTGATTCCGTTAAGCGCATCGCTCGAATGGTTTTTCTCCAGTTTCTTTAATAGTTTTTGAGCCTTTGAAATAACCAGCTGCGGCATCCCTGCCATTTTTGCGACATGAATACCAAAACTATGCGCACTTCCTCCTTTTACCAGTTTACGAATAAAAAGAACTGTATCCTTTAATTCTTTTACAGCTACATTATAATTCTGAATTCTTGGCAGAGATTCAGTCATTTCATTTAATTCATGATAATGCGTTGCAAACAATGTTTTTGCCCTGCCCGGATGTTCATGTAAAAACTCGGCAATAGCCCAGGCAATCGAAATTCCGTCGTACGTACTTGTTCCTCTTCCGATTTCATCCAACAAAACCAAACTTCTGTCTGAAATATTATTCAAAATAGAAGCCGTTTCATTCATCTCAACCATAAAAGTCGATTCTCCCATCGAAATATTATCTGAAGCCCCTACTCTTGTGAAGATTTTATCCACGATTCCCATTCGTACACTGTCTGCCGGAACAAAACTTCCCATTTGAGCCAACAATACAATTAAGGCCGTTTGCCTCAAAATAGCCGATTTACCCGACATGTTAGGCCCGGTAATCATAATAATCTGCTGGCTTTCCCTGTCTAAATAAACATCATTTGCAATATAAGGAGTACCAACAGGTAATTGTTTTTCGATAACAGGATGTCTTCCATTTTTGATTTCAAGTTCAAAAGTTTCATCAATTTCCGGACAAACATATTGATTCTCGACCGCCAATTGTGTAAACGAACACAAACAATCCAATTGCGCGACCAAACTTGCGTTCATCTGAACCGGTTTGATATAAGTAGCAATCCAGGCCACTAACTGCTCAAAAAGGTCTGATTCAATTTTATAGATTTTTTCTTCGGCTCCTAAAATTTTGGTTTCGTATTCTTTTAATTCTTCGGTAATATATCGTTCGGCATTTACCAAAGTCTGTTTACGAATCCATTCTTCCGGGACTTTATCTTTATGTGTATTTCGAACTTCGATATAATATCCAAAAACATTATTAAAAGAAATTTTCAGAGAAGAAATCCCGGTTCTCTCCGACTCTCTTCTTTCAATTCCTTCTAAAAATTCTTTCCCTGAAGTTGAAATAGCACGTAACTCATCTAATTCTTCATTAACTCCTTTTGCAATAGCATTTCCTTTTGCAATAGCAACCGGAGCATCCTGATTTAAAGTAATTTTTATTTTCTCCCTTAGTAAATCACAGGCATGCAGACTATCTCCTATAATTTTGACTGCTTCCTGCGGGCTTTGCAATGCCAAAGTTTTTATTGGAATAATCGCATCCAGAGATTCTTTCAGATAAACAATTTCACGAGGCGAAACTTTTCCGGCTGCGATTTTAGAAATCAAACGTTCTAAATCTGAAATCTGCTTGATTTGGTACTGAATATTATGAAGGATTTCAGGGTTTGATTTCAAATATGAAACCACATCATGGCGTCCTTTTATTTTATTAGCATCTTTTAAAGGTAATGCCAGCCAGCGTTTCAACAAACGACCTCCCATTGGCGAAAGCGTTCGGTCAATCACGTCTAAAAGCGTTACAGCATTTGGATTATAACTGTGGTATAATTCTAAGTTTCTGATGGTAAAACGATCCATCCAAACGTAAGCATCTTCTGCAATACGCTGAATTGTCGTGATATGCTGCACACGATTATGCTGGGTTTCGGACAAATAATACAAAATCGCTCCGGAAGCAATAATTCCTTCCTTCAATTCTTCAACGCCAAAACCTTTTAGAGAAACAGTCTGAAAATGTTTTGTTAGAGTTTCTAAAGCATAATCTTCTTTGTAAATCCAGTCTTCCAGATAAAAACTATGAAAATCATCTCCAAAAGCCTCTTTAAAATTACCTTTACTATTCTTAGGCACCAGAACTTCACTCGGATTGAAATTCTGCAATAATTTATCAATATATTCTGCATTTCCCTGAGCCGTTAAAAACTCTCCCGTTGAAACATCCAAAAAGGAAATTCCGATACTTTTATTAGCAAAATAAACTGAGGCTAAAAAGTTATTTGTTTTTGATTGTAAAACCTCATCATTTAAAGAAACCCCCGGAGTTACAAGCTCCGTAACCCCACGTTTTACAATCGTTTTGGTCATTTTTGGATCTTCGAGCTGATCGCAGATCGCCACACGAAGACCGGCTTTAACTAATTTTGGCAAATAGGTATTGACAGAATGATGCGGAAAACCAGCCAAAGCGGTCTCGGTTTCAGAACCTGCACCTCTTTTTGTTAAAGTTATCCCCAGAATTTTAGAAGCTCTGATGGCATCTTCTCCAAAGGTTTCATAAAAATCCCCAACTCTGAAAAGCAGACATGCATCAGGATATTTCCTTTTGATTTCGTTGTACTGTTTCATTAAGGGTGTTTCTTTTACCACTTTATCTTTCGCTGCCAAATTAGTATGTTTTAAATGAAAATTAAGACAGCGAATTTATAATATTTTAACGGTATATCGAAGTGCTTCAAAAATTAAAATATTTTAAGAATATTTTAAGCTGACATTTAGGAATTTTACATAGATTTGTTCATCATTAAAACAAAGACCCTTATAAAGATGAAAAAAATAATTTTATTAGCTATGCTGGCTGTAGTTGGAATTACAGCTTCTAATGCTCAAAGCAAAAAATCTTCTACAACTAAAGCTGCCAAAGTTGCTAAGGTTCAGGGAGCCGGAATGGTTTTTGAAAACGAAACAATTGATTACGGAACAATCGCTCACAATGCTGATGGTAATCGTCAGTTTGTTTTTGTAAACAACGGAACAAAACCATTAATTATCACTAACACTCAGGGATCTTGTGGCTGTACTGTACCAACAACGCCAAAAGAGCCAATTGCTCCAGGAGCCAAAGGTGTTATTGGCGTAAAATATGCTACTGACAGAGTTGGTGCTTTTACAAAAACGGTAACCGTTACTTCTAATGCTGAAGGACAACCAACAAAAACATTAACGATTAAAGGTACTGTTTTACCAGATCCGGCAAAGAGCTAATCTAAAAAAACAATATAAAAATAAATCGAAAAAGCTTCCTTATCTTTGGAAGCTTTTTTTATGAACTGAATACAACACAATGAGAAAACTTGAAAATAGCGAACTGGAACGCAAATCAATTGATGATTTTAAAAAATCAGACAAAACACCACTGATTTTAGTTCTGGACGATATTCGGAGCTTACACAACATAGGATCCGTATTTAGAACTGCTGATGCTTTTTTAATTGAAAAAATAATCCTGTGCGGCATTACAGCCACTCCTCCCAATAAAGAAATTCACAAAACAGCCCTTGGCGCTACTGAAACCGTTGCCTGGGAGCATCATGAAAACGTTTTGGAAGTTATTGAAAACTTAAAAAAAGAAAACGTATTAACTCTTGCTATCGAACAAGTAGAAAGCGCCATTTTTCTCCAGGATTTTACTGTCGAAAAAAATCAGAAATATGCTTTAGTCTTCGGAAATGAAGTACATGGAGTTGCCCAGGAAGCTGTAGCAATTTGTGATGGCTGTATTGAGATTCCGCAATTAGGCACCAAACATTCTTTAAACATAGCGGTTAGTGCCGGAATTGTAGTTTGGGATTTATTTAAAAAAATCAACTGGAATTTATGACATCTATAAAAATTACCCTTTTTTAAACAAAAAAGTTAATTCATAGCATTTTTTTCACAATTCTCTTAACTACTTTTACTAAAAGAGTTTACGAAATTAATTTGCTATGAAAAAAACGTTTTTGCTATTTTTATTTTTATCAGGCTTTCTTTGTTCTGCTCAGTACACTACAATTCCTGATTCAAATTTTGAAAAAGCCTTAATCGATTTAGGAATTGATAGCGGCCCTGTTGACGGAAGGGTTTCTTCTCTTAATATCATGAATATTAAATCTTTGGAAATTCCGGGAAAAAACATCTCAGATTTAACCGGAATTGAGGCCTTTATAAAATTAGAGCAATTAAACGTTGGGATACTTTATAATGATCCCGGTAAAAAAAATAACCTTACCAATCTAAACATTTCTAACAACATATACCTAAAAGATTTACGCTGTGAATATAATGATTTAACATACCTTAATCTTTCAAATAACACACAACTGAATACACTTTATGTAAACTACAATAAACTTAATGGTATTGATATTTCTAAAAATACAGGATTAACCACTTTTGATTGTCGTGAAAATAACATTTCATACATCGATGTAACTAAAAACACTTATTTAACAAATTTAAATGTTTCTGCAAATAAGTTAACTAATTTAGATATTTCTAAGAATTTATCATTAACCACTTTGAGCTGTTACAAGAATCAACTAACTAATATAGACGTTTCAAAACACATCAAAATCAAAAATTTTAACTTTGGATTTAATAAATTATCAACTATTGATGTTTCTAAAAATACGGCTTTAGAATTTTTAAATTGTGAAAACAATCAATTAACAAGTCTTGACATTACGACCAATACGCTCTTAACCGGATTGGAAAGCAAAAACAATCTATTGACCAATTTAGATGTTACTAAAAACACTGGTCTTGTTCGTTTAGACTGCAGTTTTAACCAATTATCAACTATTGATATTTCGAAAAATCTTTTACTAAATGATTTTATAATAAGTAACAATCAATTAACCAGTTTAGATGTTTCTAAAAATACAGCTCTAAAGCTATTATTTTGCGGCTTTAACAGCTTAACAAATATTGATGTTTCTAAAAATATTCTTTTATATGATTTATCAATTCACAATAATCAGATAACCAACTTAGATGTTACTAAAAACACTGGATTAGTAGTTTTAAACTGCCAAAACAATCAGCTAATTGATTTAAATGTTTCTAAAAACATTAATCTGGTTAATTTTCACTGTGAAAACAACCAACTAACCAATTTGAATTTAAGAAACGGAAAAAACACAAAGTTTTCCTTTTTAGACTTTAAATCAAATTCTGCTCTTAGCTGCATTCAGGTTGACAATGCCACTTATTCAAATACAAACTGGTCTGCTTATAAAGATGCTTCAGCTACATACTTAAATAATTGCAACACCCTTAATAGTACCGCACCTAAATTAACTGCTACCGGAAATCAATTATATTGCCCTAATACCGAAATCTATATTGTTACCGATTTCTCTATAACCCATGATCCCGACGAAACAGGAACTCAGGCTGTTTATATTCAAATTTCATCCGGATATGCTGCGGGATTTGACAAATTAAGCCTTTTAGACCCATCTTTACATCCAACTATCACAGAAAACTGGGATTTGGCTGCAGGAAAACTGACACTCACAAGTACAGCAGGTACTCAAATATTATACACAGATATTGTTAAAGCAGTTAAAAATATTGTTTTTTCAAACCCTTCTGCAACTGCCTCCGGAACCAAAACTTTTTCTATCACTATTGGTCAGGCAAATTATTTACCTTCAACAGGACATTTTTATCAGTTTGTCCCTAACGTTGGCATTAAATGGACTGAGGCAAAAATCGCTGCAGAAAACAGTACTTATTATGGCTTACAGGGATATCTCGCTACTATTTTGGCTGCAGATGAAGCAAAATTAACAGGCGAGCAAGCCTCAGGCGCTGGCTGGATTGGCGGAAGCGATGCCGAAACAGAAAATGTCTGGAAATGGGTTACTGGCCCGGAAGGGCTGGCAAATAATGAAACCGGAACCATATTTTGGAATGGAAACAGCAATGGAACCACACCGAACTTTGCCCTTTGGAACCACACCGAACCAAATCAGGCCGGAGACGAAGATTATGCACACATTACAGCTCCGGGCATTGGAATTCCCGGAGCTTGGAATGATCTATCAGATACAGGAGGATCAAGTGGTGATTATCAACCAAAAGGATACATTATTGAATACGGAGGAATGCCTGGAGAATTACCTT
This sequence comes from Flavobacterium pectinovorum, assembly GCF_022802975.1. Classification (GTDB taxonomy): domain Bacteria; phylum Bacteroidota; class Bacteroidia; order Flavobacteriales; family Flavobacteriaceae; genus Flavobacterium; species Flavobacterium pectinovorum_B. The sequence goes on along the minus strand of NZ_JAFEVZ010000001.1, from coordinate 45,289 downwards.
TAGAAATTGCTGCCAGCACCCAAATTACGATTCCTGAAGCTACTATTATTTCCCCTAATGCAATTTGTGATTCAGGAACTGTTACGTTAAATGCCACTTCAAACGCCGGGACAATCAAATGGTATGATGCTCAAGTGGGAGGTAATTTACTCGAAACCGGAAATACGTTTACAACTCCAATAATAAGCAGCACAACAACTTATTACACAGACGCAGGTTGCGAAATAAACCGAAAAAAAGTAGTGGCTACTGTAAACAAAACTCCAGAAACACCAACCGTATCTTCAACAGTTTCCAGATGCGGAACCGGCACTGTCACTTTACAGGCAACCTCGAATTTTGGAGTTATTAATTGGTTTACAAATTCAACAGGCGGAACAAGTATCCATACCGGAAACAACTTTATCATACCAAGCGTTTCAGCAAATACAACTTATTATGCAGAGGCTTCGGATAGTGGCTGCATCAACCCAAATCGTATCCCGGCAAATATAATTGTATATACTCCTCCTGTTGTTACTAATGAACAAGCGATTTTATGCGAAAACCAATCTGTAATTTTAGATGCTAAAATAAGCGGAATGATCTACAAATGGTCAACAGGAGAAACGACCCAAACCATAGAAGCTAAAACAACAGGGACCTATACCGTTGAAGTAACCAGCCCGGATCCTGAAAACTGCACAAGCACAAAAACCATAACAGTTATTGAATATAAAAAACCAATTATTAAAAATATTGATATAAAACAAAGAACCGTTGTTATCAATCTTACAAATCCACAAGATTATTTTGAGTATTCTGTTGATGGAAGTAATTATCAGAATTCAAATACTTTTTATGATGTGCCGGGCGGTTTACAAACTGCTTATGTAAAAGTCAAGAATAATCAATGTAATAGTAATGAGACTATTCAGGATTTCATTGTTATTATTATCCCATCATTTTTCACTCCTAATAATGACGGCTTTAATGATTTATGGGAAATTACCGGAATGGAGAATTATCCTAAAGCACAAGTTACCATTTTTGACCGTTACGGAAAACTACTCATACAATTGAATATTAACAAATTGAGTTGGGACGGCACTTTCAAAAAAGCTCCGCTTCCTGCTTCTGATTATTGGTACACCTTAAAAATTGATGATACAAAACCCTTGTTTAGAGGGCATTTTTCTTTGAAAAGATAATTTAATTAGAAAATATGTCAATTAAAAAATGAGATAATTATCTACGCAAAAAAGATATTATTTGTAACTGTTAGAAAGTAAAAGCCTTTAAAAAATTTCCTAATTATCAAATTGGCACATTATCTAATTACTCTTTGAATCTCATTCAATATAAAAAGATAATCTTCGTGTTTTTTGACAAAATCACGATCCGAAACATCAATTATTAAAACATTCAGATCTGTTTGGGATTTGATATATTCCAGATAGCCGTTATTTATTTTCTCCAAATATTCAGCCGAAATATTTTGTTCATAATTCCGTCCGCGTTTCTTAATATTCTGAAGCAGTCTGTTTGTATTCTGATACAAATAAACATATAAATCCGGCTTTGGCATTTCTTTGTAGATAATATCAAATAAGTTTCGATACAAACGGTATTCATCTTCGGCAAGCGTGATTTTTGCAAAAATTAAAGACTTGAAAATGTGATAATCGGCAATTACAAAGTCTTTAAACAAGTCAAATTGTGACAAATCATCAGCCAATTGCTGGTAACGATCGGCGAGAAAAGACATTTCTAACGGAAAAGCATATCGGTTTTGATCTTTATAAAATTTTGGCAAAAAAGGATTATCGGCAAAACGTTCCAATACCATTTTTGCATTAAAATCTTCGGCTATTTTCTGTACCAAAGTGGTTTTTCCGGCACCAATATTTCCTTCAAAAGCAATATAATTAAATTGCTCCAGCGGAATTTGCTCCAATGGATTTTTCAGGTTCTGAACTACAGTACAAACGCTATCATCGGGTGTAATTGCGATTAATTCTGAAACGGTTTTTTGAAAAATCGGATGTTTCCAATTTAGTTTTAAATCCTGCATTGGCAATAAAACAAACTTTCGGTTTTGCATTAGCGGATGCGGAATCTGAAGTTTTTCTGATTCAATTATCTGATCATCAAAAACAATCAAATCGACATCAATGATTCGGGATTGATACCCTTGCTGCCCCGAACGAATGCGTCCCAGTTGTTTTTCAACTTTTAAAACCTGACTGAGTATTTTTTGTGCAGAAGAAGAACTGTGCAGAAGCAAAGCACAATTGTAAAAAGCATCACTTTCAAATCCCCAGGCGGGTGTTTCATACAATTTTGAAACCAGGATGACGGTTCCCACTTCCTGATGTATCAAATTAATACAACTTTCAATGTTTTCTAACCGGTTTCCCTGATTACTGCCTATAGATAAAACGACCTGATGCTGTGATTTCATAATTAATGCAAATTAACTAAAACTATTTTAGAAATAACAATATATTTGTGTAGCGACATGCTTATTCAACTGATAAATTAAGTCTCGAAAATTGTAACAAAGCAGCTCTTTTTGCTACTTATTAAAAAAATATATTTATGAAATTTCTAGGAAATGTAATGGCCACAGTAATTGGCATTTTTGTTTTTATTATGCTGTTCTTTTTTGGTGTAATCCTAATTGGAGCTATTTTTGGAGGTGACGACAGCGTTACTGTCAAAGCTGATTCGGTTATTGAATTAGATTTAAAAAAAATCAATAACGACTATGCCGGAAAATATAAAGATCCTTGGGTAACTGTTTTTTCAGACAAAACAAACATTGGTTTAACAGATGTAATCAATGCTATTGAAGCTGCAAAAACTGACGATAATATCAAAGGAATCTCCATATTAAATGACGAATCTTCCTTAGGCCTTGCTCAATATAAAGATTTGAGAAATGCTTTGGAAAGTTTCAAAAAATCAGGGAAATTTGTTTGGGCTTATGCTAATACTTATTCTCAAAAAGAATACTATTTAAACTCGGTGGCCAATACTGTTTATTTGAATCCTGCCGGGGACTTAGATTTTAAAGGTCTTTCATCAGAAGTAATGTTTTTTAAGGATTTTCAGGAAAAATCAGGCATCCACATGGAAGTTATCCGTCACGGAAAATACAAAAGTGCCGTTGAACCTTTCCTCGAAAATAAAATGAGTGATGCCAACAGAGAGCAGATAACAGCACTTTTAAATTCTGTGTGGACCACTGTTGTCGCTGATATTTCAAAAAGCCGAAATATTTCAGTTGCAAAACTTAACGAAATAGCAAACGGATTGCTGGTAAGAACTCCTGAAATGGCAAAAGCTCAACATTTGGTTGACATTGTTGCCTATGAAGATGTCTATCACAATGCCATCAAAAAAGCTTTAAAAGTAAGCGGAGATGATGATTATAATAAAATATCAATTTCAGATTACACACAAAATAATATCACTACAGCTTTGACCAATACAGCAACCGATCAAATTGCAATTATTTACGCTCAGGGCGAAATTGGCAGTGGTGAAGGTGATGTTAATCAGATTGGTGAAGGTTCTATGAGACGTTCATTACAGGAAGCCAGAAAAAATGATGATGTAAAAGCGATTGTACTAAGAATAGACAGTCCCGGAGGAAGCGCACTAACATCTGATTTAATCTGGAGAGAGATTGAGATTACCAAAAAAGTAAAACCTGTTGTCGTTTCTATGGGTAATTATGCTGCTTCAGGCGGTTATTATATTGCCTGCAACGCCAATAAAATTTTTGCCGAAAAAAATACGATTACCGGCTCAATTGGAGTTTTTGGTATTTTACCTAATTTCAGTCCTTTAGCAAATAAATTAGGCATCAATACCGAGCAGGTAAAAACACATGAAAACTCGGCTAATTATAGTCCGTTTGTGCCTGTTGACGAAAAATTTAAAGCTTTTACTCTAGAAGGTGTTGAACACGTTTACAAAACATTTGTAACTCATGTTGCCGAAGGCCGAAAAATGACTTTCGCCCAGATAGACGCCATTGCTCAGGGAAGAGTCTGGTCTGGTACTGAAGCTTTAAAAATTGGTTTGGTAGACAAAATAGGAGGCCTGAATGATGCAATTGCCGAAGCTGCCAAAATTGCCAAAACAAAATCATACCGCACACAGAATTATCCTGAATATGAGAAAAGTTTAAACGATCTTTTGTCCGGGCTTCCTTTTGCACAATCAAAAGAATCATTTATAAAGGAAGAAATTGGTGAAGAAAATTATATTCTTATTGAACATATCAAAAGACTTCAAAAATTAAAAGGCGCTCAGGCCATCATGCCTTACAGTATCAATATCAAATAATTTATAGGAAATGAATAAAATCATGCTGCTTTTAACGGTTTTTATTCTAAGTTTTGTTAGTGCTCAGGATAAAAAAGAGGTCACATTTAAGGAATCCCCTGTTGTATTAAAAATAAATATCGATCAGTTGTACGGTACGCTGACAATTCCGGAGGTAGCCAAAAAATGCCCTGTTGCCTTAATCATTGCGGGTTCGGGACCAACAGACAGAAACGGAAATAATCCGATGATGAAAAACAATTCGTTAAAAATGCTTGCCGAAGCTTTAGCGAAAAACGGAATTGCATCCTTACGTTTTGATAAAAGAGGAATTGGTGAAAGCAAAGCTGCTGCCCCTTCCGAATCAGGATTGGTTTTTGAAAATTATACCGAAGATGCAAAAAGCTGGATTAATTTATTAAAACAAGACAAACGCTTTTCTAAAGTAATTGTAATTGGACACAGCGAAGGATCGTTAATCGGAATGATTGCCGGAGCAAAAGCAGACAAATTTGTTTCAATTGCCGGAGCCGGGGATGCTGCCGATAAAATTTTAAAGGCACAGATTTCTTCCAAAGGAATAAAACAGATTGAAGATATGACCTTTCCTATTATTGACAGCCTGAAAAGTGGTAAAACAGTAAAAAATGTTGACCCAATGCTTAATTCGCTTTTTAGACCGGGCATCCAGCCTTATTTAATTTCCTGGTTTAAATACGATCCGCAGACAGAAATAAAGAAACTCCCGATTCCTGTTTTAATTCTGCAGGGAAATAACGATTTGCAGGTAACTGTTCAGGATGCTGAAAATTTATCCAAGGCCAAACCCAATTCTGAATTGCTCGTCATTGATAAAATGAATCATATCCTAAAAGTTATTGAAGGCGACCAACAGGCAAATTTAGAAAGTTACAACAACGAAAATCTTCCGATTTCTGAAACACTGACTTCTAAAATAGTTTCATTTATTCAGAAATGACAATAAAAATTAAATTAAATCCGTTTGAAATAATAAGCTCAAACGGATTTTTTTATTGAATTTTATCAAAAAATTACAAAAAAGCTCTCGTATAAAAAACTATTTTTGCTAAAAGCATTTATCGTTTTTTGTCTATTCAACCCCCAAATATTAAATAATTATGTTAAAGAAAATTTTAAAAATCACAGGAATTGTACTCGTTGTTTTAATTGCTGCTCTCTTTGCTGTTCCCTACCTTTTCAAAGACCAGATCAAAGCTAAAATTGCTGAAGCCATTAACAAAAGTGTCGATGCAAAAGTAAGTTTTGCTGATGCTGATTTAAGTTTGTTCAAAAACTTTCCAAACGCAAACGTTTCAATTGAAAAACTGATAATCATCAACAAAGCCCCTTTTGAAGGAGATACACTGGTTTCTTTAGGAGAATTAGATTTAAAAATGAGCATCAAGGAACTTTTTAAAGGAAAAGAAGAAGCTTTAAATATTGAGGGAATTAGTTCTCAAAACGGTTTAATTAATATTATTTTCAACAAAGACGGCGTTGGAAACTTTGATATTGCCCTTAAAGACGAAAAAGAAACCAAATCTGAAGGCAAAAGCGATCCTCTTTCGTTAAAAATTCAGAATTATAAAATTGAAAACTTCACTTTCAGGTATATCGATCAGGGTTCTAAAATAAAAATGGTAATTGACAGCCTGAACCATGAAGGAACAGGAGATTTTACCAATTCGAAATTGGATTTAACTACAAAATCTACTGCCAATGTTTCTTTGGACATGGATAAAATGAATTATCTTAAAAATGTAAAACTGACTTTAGACGCTGTGTTAGGAATTGATTTAGAGCAAAGCAAATATACTTTTAAAGAGAACAAAGCTTTAATCAATCAGTTGCCTTTAGAATTTGACGGATTTATTCAAATGGCTGAAAAAGCTCAGATTTATAATTTAAAATTTAAAACCCCAACCTCATCTTTTACTAATTTCTTAGGCTTAATTCCTTCAGCTTATGCTTCAAGTCTTGATGGTGTAAAAACAACCGGAGATTTTACCGTTGTTGGTTTTGCAAAAGGAGCATTAACAGATACAACTGTTCCGAAATTCAATATCGCAATTGCATCGAACAACGCTTCGTTTCAATATCCGAACTTACCAAAATCGGTTCAAAATATTGTAATTGACACAAAAATCATCAATGAAACCGGTATTTTAAATGATACTTATATAAATCTGGACAAACTTTCGTTTAGAATCGACCAGGATGTTTTTAGTGCGAAAGCCAATATTAAAAACGTAACCGTTAACCCTATTGTTGATGCTGCTTTAAAAGGAACCATCAACCTGGCAAATCTTTCAAAAGCTTATCCGGTTAAACTGGACAAACCTTTATCAGGTATTTTAAAAGCCGATGTAACCACAAATTTTGATATGGCATCAGTAGAAAAAAGCCAATATCAAAATATCAAAAATGCAGGAACGATGAGTTTATCCGGATTTAAATATACAGATGAGAATAACAAATCGATGAATATCAGCACCGCTTTGGTTGAGTTTAACCCAAGTAAAATTAACCTAAAACAGTTTAATGCCACTACTGGGAGAAGTGATATCGCTATTAACGGAATTTTGGAGAATTTCTATGGTTTTATGTTTAAAAAACAGGAACTGAAAGGAAACTTCAATATGAGTTCAAACCAGTTGGCTGTTGATGATTTTATGACTTCGGGAGAACCTGCAAAAACTACAGCTGCAAATGGCGAAGCAAAAACTGAAACAAAAACTGCCGCAAAACCTGCAGAGGCTATGAAGATCCCTGCATTTTTAAATTGTACTTTAAATGCAAAAGCAAATACCGTTTTATATGACAATTTAAAACTGACTGCTGTTTCCGGTAAATTAATCATTAAGGATGAAAAAGCTACTTTAGAAAATTTCAAAACATCAATCTTTGGAGGAACAATCGGTTTGACAGGTACCGTTTCGACGAAAGCAAAAGTTCCAACCTTTGATATGAACTTAGGATTTAATCAGGTAGATATTGCGCAGACTTTTACGCAATTGGATATGATGAAAAAAATTGCTCCAATTGCAGGAATTATTAACGGTAAACTAAACTCGACAATTAAATTAAACGGAAATTTAGATGCCAATGAGCTAACTCCAAACTTAACATCGCTTTCAGGTGATTTATTGGGACAATTGCTTTCGACTACCGTAAATTCTAAAAATTCGACTTTACTAAATGCATTAAGTTCAAACATCAAATTTATTGATCTGAGCAAAGTAAACCTGAACGACATAAAAGCTGCTGTTACTTTTGATAATGGAAAAGTAAACATAAAACCTTTTGATATCAAATATCAGGATATTAAAATTACAGTTGGCGGAACTCACGGTTTTGACCAAACGATGAATTACAATATAAAATTAGATGTTCCTGCAAAATATTTAGGAGCAGAAGCAAATGCATTCCTTTCTAAATTATCTCCTGCTGATGCAGCTAAATTGCAGAATATTCCAATTTCCGGTCTGATAACAGGTAATTTTACAAACCCAAAAGTAACATTGGATACTAAAACAGCGGTTAATAATCTTACAAATCAAATTGTGAGTCAACAAAAAGAAAAACTAACCAAACAAGGAGCTTCGGCTCTTACAGATTTGCTTAATAAAAACACCAAATCAAAGGACACCACAAAAACTGCTACTGAAAATAAGGCAAAAACTACCGAAGAAGTAAAAACAAAAGCCAGCGAATTATTGAATGGCTTGTTTAAGAAGAAATAAGAACAGTTAAAGAGGCTGTCTCAAAAGTAGAATAGCCTCTTTTTTATTTAAATAATTCTCAAAAATTATCCAATTATACCAAATATTTATTGGTTAATTGCAATTTAATAGCCTTTTTTTAGTGTTATTTGTAATCAAAAAACTGCTTATTTGACTTTTGAGACAGCCTCTTTACTTTTTTTAAATTGCTTTAGAGTAGATTCCCGATTTTCCATGATCTAAAATGGTGTTGAAAACTTTAAAATACTCTTTTTCAGAAACAGTATTTATATCTACTCCAATACTGTTATTATCGTAAGGCTCATATTTTTTTAAATTAGAGACCGAGAATAATCCTACCGTTGGCGTGTGTACAGCACTGGATAAATGCATAATTCCGCTATCGGCTCCAATGAATAAATCGGTATTTGCAATTACCGATCCAATTTCACGAACATCTTTGCTGTAAAATGTTGGTGCTTTAAAACCAATCTGGGAAACATTTTCTATTGGCAGGATTTCAATGATATTATAATTTTCATATTCAGATTTCAGACTGTTATAAAAATCTTCCCACCAGGATTCTGATAAACATTTTGTTCCTGTTGCATAAGTAAACACACAAATTGTTTTTTTATAATTTTTTACAAGGCTTCGCAGTGTTCTCTTCCCTTCAGCAACTTCAAAAGCCGTTAATTTAAGATCTAAAGGAGCAATAAGGCTTTCTCTTTTCTCAAAACCTAACTTAGTCAAATAATCCCTGAAATGATAAATAGGGTATTTGGCAATGTGAGCGTAATCTCCATAATATAAATTGGCAGAAAAAGGTAAATCACCAAAAAACTTAAACTTGGAATTAGAAAATTTGGTTGCCAGACGACCTGAAGATGAACCCTGATCTACATTTATGACAATATCATATTTGTACTTTTTTAAAGAAATCCAGACGCTGCAATATTTCAACAAATTGCTAAAAGGTTTTTTGGGCAATTGAATGATTCTCGATATGTGGTCATACTTTTCAAATATGATTGGTGCTAATGACCCTTTTACAAATAAATCAATTTCACAATTCGGAAACGTTTCTTCCAGTTCCTGAACAAAAGGTGTAATCAGTAAAAGATTTCCCAATCGTGCATTTGGCCTGCAAATTAAAACTCTTTTGATCTCGTTTCTGTTAACTAAAGTAATGCCCTGCTCTGCGTTCGATTTTCCTATATTCTTTGTCAAACTTCGCATTAAAGTACGCCTGACAGTATTTATTTTCTTTAAAACTCCCATTTTATAACTAATTAATCTGATTTATAATCTTTTAAAAAACGAATCCTTTTGTAATTTTTCACAAAACTAATTCCTTAATCTTCTAAAAATAAAAATCTTCCAACAAGTAATCATTATAAAATTGTAACGAAATGTTTCAAAATAACCACAACAAATACATCATTATCAAATACTTAAACATAAAACAACAAAAAAATGCTTTGTAATTTACAAAGCATTTTTCATGATATTTTAAAAATCGAAATTTTAAACTGAAATAGTAACCAAATACCCTTCAGAACCTCTGATATTAAAAACAGTTCCGTTTTCAAAAATCAAATATTGGCCTTTAATTCCGGTAAGTTTACCACTAAATGAAGGTGTTTTATCTAAATTTAAACTTGCCACTTTTGCCGGGTAATGTAAAACCGGATAATACAAATCGTACACATCCTCTTTTTGACTATAAAAGTATTCTCTGGCTTCTTCCGGAATCAAACTTTCTAATTTTGCTTTTTCAGCAATTAAATCAAAAGTCTCTGTTGGATTTTGAAGCATTTTTCTCCAATTGGTTTTATCAGTATAATGATTTTTTAGCGCAACTTCGGTAATTCCTGCCAAATATCGATTTGGGACCTCAACCACAGCAATTGCCTGACTTGCCCCCTGATCTATCCATCGGGTTGGCACTTGTGTTTTACGGGTTACACCTACTTTTATTTCGCTTGCTACTGCCAGATAAACCACATGAGGTTGTAACTGAACTTTTTGTTCATACTCCAAATCACGGTCTGCGATTCCTAAATGTGCTGTACTCAGTTCAGGTCTCATAATCCAGTCTCCAACTGCCGGACTTGAATAAAAACAATCATAGCAAAACCCCTGACGGAATATTTTTTTCTTTTTATTGCAATTCAAACACTGGTAACCTGCAAAGTTGATTTCGATTTCCTTGTTCAATAACTGATTCATGTTTAGAAAACTATTTTCAAAAACCAGATAATATTGAATTGGATTTCCGATTTCAGTTTGCATTTTAGTAAGTACACCTTGATATTGCATGGTTATTTTAGATTGTCGGGGTTAGATTTTAGATTCTTTTTTGAGTTAAAAATTGAAATTATACAATAGAATCTTACCACAAATAAAATTGTTTTTTGCTAAAAAACACTATTTTTGATATAACGACAAAGTTAGTATTTGTATATCGATATTCAAATTTTAAATCTCCGGCTTTTGCGAAAAGCAGGAATCAGAAATCTAAAATCTAAAATCTAAAATTTCCCCATGCCTATATCCATAATAAATTCGTTTGCTTCCTGGGTTCTCAAACAAAGAATTCATCAAATTGAACTTTTTTTAAAATATCCAAACGAAGTTCAGGAAGAGCTTTTACATAATTTATTGACGGCTTCAGAAAATACGATTATTGGAAAAAAATATGATTTTGCATCGATCAACTCTTATAAAACTTTTGCCGAAAGGGTTCCCATTTCTGGTTATGAGGAATTACAGCCTTTAATTGAACGTACACGCCAGGGCGAACAGGGCGTTTTTTGGGAAACCCCTATAAAATGGTTTGCAAAATCAAGCGGGACCACCAATGCCAAAAGTAAATTTATCCCTGTAAGTAACGAAGCTTTAGAAGATTGCCATTATAAAGGCAGTAAAGATTTGCTTTGTCTGTATCTGAATAATAATGAAGATTCCGAATTGTTTTTAGGAAAAAGTCTTCGCTTGGGCGGAAGTTCTCAGATTTACGAAAACAACAATACTTTTTTTGGAGATTTATCGGCGATTCTAATTGAAAATATGCCGATTTGGGCAGAATTTAGCAGTACACCGAGCAATAAAACTTCGCTGATGACCGAATGGGAAAGCAAAATTGCTGCGATCATTAACGAAACAAAAACTGAAAACGTAACCAGTTTCGCAGGAGTTCCTTCGTGGATGCTGGTTTTAATGAACAGGGTTTTAGAAGACACCGGAAAAGGAAATTTACTGGAACTTTGGCCGAATCTGGAAGTATATTTTCACGGAGGCGTAAGTTTTTCTCCATACAAAGAACAATACAAGAAAATTCTACCTGGCAAAGATTTTAAATACTACGAAATATATAATGCTTCAGAAGGATTCTTTGCGATTCAGGATTTGAACAATTCGAGTGATCTATTATTGATGCTGGATTATGGTATTTTCTACGAATTTATTCCGATGGAAACTTTTGATACTCCAAACCAAAAAGTGATCCGTTTGGCGGATGTGGAACTGAATAAAAACTACGCCATTGTTATTACGACCAATTCCGGGTTATGGCGTTATTTAATTGGTGACACCGTTCGTTTTACATCCTTAAATCCGTACCGAATTAGAGTTACCGGAAGAACCAAACACCATATTAATGTTTTTGGCGAAGAACTGATGGTCGAAAACACCGATCAGGCGATTGCCAAAGCCTGCGAAATTACTCAAACCGAAGTTATTGATTATACCGTTGCCCCTATTTTTATGCAAGACAAGGAAAAAGGCGCACACGAATGGATGATCGAATTCAAGAAAAAACCTACCGATGTTGGTCTTTTCCAAAAAGTACTTGATGAAACCTTACAAACTTTAAACTCTGATTACGAAGCGAAACGCTATAATAATATGACCTTAAATCCTCTGGTGATTAATGTTGCCAGAGAAAATTTATTTTATGACTGGCTGAAGGAAAGAGACAAACTAGGCGGCCAGCATAAGATTCCGAGACTTTCGAACCAGAGGGATTATCTGGAGCAGTTGAAGGAGATGTAGGGCTTTAAAAAAAATGACAAAATGAAACTTATGAAAAACTTAATGTTTTTGGCTTTAACATTTGCAACAAATGTTAGTATTAGTCAGAACATTTTCAAAAATGAAAGTATTGGATTTAGTATTGAACAACCAGAAAAATGGATAAAAGCAAAAGAAGGTCAAACTATTGAAAATTTAAAAAGCAACATAAAATTAGATGAGAAAGTTATTGCGAAATTATTAGAACAAAACAAAGGAACAATTCAAGTTGTCACTTATTTCAAATATCCAATCGAAACAACAGCAGGAATTATACCAACTATTAAAGTTAACTTAAGAAGTAATCCTCATAAAAATTTTGCTGATTTTAGAAAAAGTATTGAAGAAAGTTTCATTAGTATAAAAAAAGTTTTTTCTGACTTTAAATATACTAGCGAACCTACCGAAAGCGTAATCAATGGTAGAAAATGTATAACAGCCTCTTGTATTTACACTCTAACTGGTATAGGAGGAAGTGAAAAAGTTAATATTATAGTGTATGCCATTCCAGTAAAAGATCAATTTTATCAAGTTACATTAATGGACACTAAAGATGACAATAACACTGAATTGTTTCAAAAAATCATTAATACAATAGCGATTAAATAAAAAAACTAATATGCTAGCATGAGCGCCACATGTTGGTACGAGGGCTGCCCTATGCTAGCGCGAGCGTCCCGCTCGTGAACACAATCAAATTCAAATTACTTTTCTTTGTGGGTACGAGCGGGACGCTCGCACTAGCATAAAAATTGCCTACCAACTTAATAGTTTTAGAAACGATAATTCCCCTATACCAACGAGAACGTCCCGCTCGTGAACACAATCAAATTCAAATTACTTTTCTTTGTGGGTACGAGCGGGACGCTCGCACTAGCATAAAAATTGCCTACCAACTTAATAGTTTTAGAAACGATAATTCCCCTATACTAACGAGAACGTCCCGCTCGTGAACACAATCAAATTCAAATTACTTTTCTTTGCGGGTACGAGCGAGACGCTCACACTAGCACAAAAATTGTCTGACAATTTAATAGTTTTAGAAACGATAATTCCACTAAATCGCATGAGGGATAGAAGTGGAAATCCTTTTGTGCCGGGGTTCGGCATAAAAGATTGTAACGAATAGCCCGACCCGCTTTTTCTGCGGGGCATGCCTATAAAAAAACCTTAATTCAAAGAACTAAGGTTTCTATAATCAATTGTAAAAAACGCACTGCTGTGCGCCTCTACCGTAATACATACGATAATTTGTTTACATCATATCAATATATCGGTCGTGATAACCTAACAGATACAGCACACCATCAAGACCTAAACTTGAAATCGAATTTGAGGCACTTTCTTTAACTTTTGGTTTGGCGTGAAAAGCGATTCCGAGACCTGCAAGGTTGATCATTGGTAAATCGTTTGCACCATCACCAACCGCAATGGTCTGGTTGATGTGGATTCCTTCTTTTTCGGCAATGGCTGTCAGGTATTCTGCTTTTTTGATACCATCAACAATATCACCTATATATTTACCGGTTAATTTACCATCTTTAATTTCTAACTGATTGGCATGTACGTAATCGATCCCCAGCTCTTTTTGAAGATATTCTCCAAAATAAGTAAATCCTCCGGATAAGATTGCGGTTTTATAACCGTAGTATTTTAACGCTTTCATCAAACGATGTGCTCCTTTTGTGATAGGTAAATTTTCGGCGACTTTTTGCAAAACGTCTTCGCTTAAACCTTCCAGCAAAGCCATACGTTTTTTAAAACTTTCGTTAAAATCAATTTCACCGTTCATAGCAGATTCGGTAATCGCTCTTACCTGCTCTCCTACTCCGTTTAATTCCGCCAGTTCATCAATAACTTCGGTCTGAATTAAAGTTGAATCCATATCAAAGCAAACCAAACGTCTGTTTCGTCTGTAAATATTATCTTCCTGAAACGAAATATCAACATCAAGCGTTCTGGAAATTGCCATAAAATTAGCTGTCATTTCGATCTTATTTACAATTTCGCCGGTAACGGATAACTGGATGCAGGAACGCGGATACTCTTCTTTTTCAACAACAGAAGTTCTTCCTGTTAATCTGATAATGGAGTTAATGTTCAGGTTTTGGTCTGTCATTATTTTAGTCACGGCAGCCAATTGTACGGCCGTTAATTTTTCGCCTAAAATATTGATAATGTAACGCTGATTAGATTGTGATTTAACCCAAGTTTCATAATCTTCAATAGAAATCGGAATGAATTTAACCTTTACTTCCAGCTCATAAGCTTTAAACAAAAGATCTTTTAAAACAGGTCCCGAACTTGAACCGGCTTCGATTTCGAATAAAATTCCTAAAGATAATGTATCGTGAATATCAGCCTGACCTATATCTAAAATAACGGCGTCATAAGCCGCTAATACTGAAGTTAAACCTGCTGTAACACCCGGTTTGTCGTGTCCTGAAACTTTTAATAAAATAATTTCCTTATCTTCTTTTGCCATTTTATCCTTGTTGATTTAAGAAGCGACAAAAATCGGCAATCTATTGTTGATATAAAAGTATATTGTTTGTTTTTTATAACGAAAAAGCACAAATCAATGTGCTTTTTAAAGTAATTTAACAATTATGTTCAGGTATTAAAATAACCTAACTTTTTTACTTATTTATTTGGTTCATTTTCATCAAAATTCACCATCCAGCTTACACCAAATTTATCCCTGAACATTCCGAAATAAGCACCCCAAAAGGTTTTGTTCATAGGCATAAAAACAGTTCCTCCGGCTGAAAGCCCGTTAAAAATCCTGTCTGCTTCTGCTGCACTTTCCACATTTACTGAAACTGAAAAATTACCTCCGGAAACTACCTCTCCGGATTGCTCATTGCTGTCACTTCCCATTAAAATGGTATTTCCTATTGGGAGCGAAACATGCATGATCCGGTTTGCATCTTTTTCTGAAACCTTTGCAGAGCCATCTTCTGACGGCATATCCTTAAATTTTCCGATATACGGAAATTCCCCTCCAAAAACGGATTTGTAAAGCAAAAATGCTGCTTCGCAATCTCCGTTAAAAATTAAATACGGGTTTACTGATGTTGCCATGATTTGATATTTTATTATTATTTATTGTTTTTATTATCATTGCAATTGACATTGATTTTTATAATTGACATTTGATCTTTTTATTTCTCCGAAATCTCCTTCACTGTTTCCAGACCTTTTGGAAAAGCTTCTTTAAAATAATCGACATATTTTTCAACTACGTCAACATGAACAATCAAATCAATAAATTCATCATCCGGAGTCAGTCGATAGATTTCCATTGCTCCGCTCCATTTTTTAGTTTCTTCATCAAGAGGCAGTTCCTTAAAGTCTTTTATTTCTCCAATATGCTTAAAAGCCATATATTCATTTGGAACTTTCTTTTCAATAACACTGTTCATTCCTTCCCCATTTAGAGACAAAAAATGTATTTTATCACCTTCATTCCAGTCACTTACCGCGTATGAACTTTCACAAAAAGCACCTGTCCACTCTCTATACGTTTTATCATCCCATAAAACCGACCAGACTTTTGCCGAAGAAGCTTTAATTCTGATTTTAAACTGTAATGTTTCCATAATTATGATAATTTACTAAAATCCATAAATAAAACATTCCAACGATGGCCATCTAAATCTGCAAAACCAAAACCGTACATCCAGCCCTGACTTTCTGACGGAGCCGCAAAAACAGTTCCACCGGCATCCTGTACTTTTTTAGCCAGTTCTTCAACTTCTTCTCTGCTCTCGGCATCAATCGAAATCAAAACCTCAGAACCCAAATTAGTATCAGCAATACTGTTTTGTGAAAAACCTGCAAAAACCGACTCTTCGAAAAGCATCACTACAAAATGCCCTTCGCCTACAACCATACAAGTCGAAGTTGGAGTATCATGTTGTTCATTGAACGAAAAACCTATTTTCCAGAAAAAATCTTTCGCTTTTGCCACATTTTTCACTGGCAGATTCAACCATATTTGTTTTGTCATTTTTTTGATTTTTTGTTGGTTAGCTATTTATTTATTTATCTTTTACCATATAAGTGATATAAGTTCATTTAGCTTTGGGCTTTAGTTTTACAATTGTCATCCTGAGCGGAGTCGAAGGCTTATGAAAACGAGGACTTCGACTCCGCTCAGCCTGACATTGAGTTTTTAAATGTTTTTTTAAACTTATAATTTAAGCTAATCTTTGAACCTTTTCTGGCTCTAGCTTTGAACCTAATTAGCTTCAGCGTAATTTTTAAAATTATCCAAAATAGCCTGCCAGCCTGCACGCTGCATTTCTTCCGGATTTTGTGTTTCAGGGTCAAAACTTTCAATTATTTCAACACCTTCTGCGGTTTCTGCAAAGGTAATTTCAACCTTTCTGCCGTCAGCCATAACATATTCAATTGCTTCGTTCGGTTTCACCAAAGTATATTCGCCTTCAAAATCAAAACTCATACTACCGTCTTTTGCAGCCATAGTCGATTTAAATTTTCCGCCTTCCCTCAAATCATTTTCTGCGTAAGGTGTATGCCAGTCCGGAGATGCAAAGCTCCATTTTATAATATGTTCCGAAGAATTCCATAAATTCCAAACTTTGTCAAGAGATGCTTTAATCACATTTTTTACCGTTATCATTATTTATTTATTAAAATTGAAGTTCATTTTTTATAAAATTACAAATTATTTAATACAAACTTAAAATATTACCAAATGGTCTCTATAAGGCTTATTAAATCTCGGAAGAAATTTAGGGTTTAGTAGTTTTATTAGAAGCAGAAAGTCTGTTTTCAAAAGAACCTGTAGTCCTGCTCTCCACTATATCTGTTGTTGCTCCCTAGCTATCGGGAGCAACAACAGGATGCCGTTACGATCAGGGCTAAAACAGAAGTTTTGTTTTCATAACACAAAACGGTTATGACTTAATAACCCACATCAAAACCTTCTTATTGGTTTTCAAGAGTTCATCAATTTCTTTCATGCTTTCGTTAGAAACTGCCGGGCAGCCCCAGCCTTCAGGTGTTCCCTCAGGAAAAACTTCCTCATCCGGAATCGCTTCCCAGGAATGCAAAACTATAGAACGCTTTAGGGCATTGGAGTTTGATTTGTCTTTGCCTTTTAAAATATAATTAACCTTAATTCCCCATTGGCTTACTCCACGATCTAAAATCACATATTTCCCCAACGAAGAACAATGCGAATCAAATTCATTGCTAATTAGTGCATCCTTTTTTGATGAAGTCCTTCCCCATTCATTAGCACCGCAGCCATGACTTACCATGTAGGATTTTGATATTTTTTTGTCTTTAAAATCATATATAAAAAATCTTTTCAAACCCGAATGAACTCCTAAATCAATCAAAATAAATTTGTCCTGATTCAGGTTATTTGCCTTGCAATACTGCTGTGCTTCTTTGTAATAATTGTCATAATTAATTTCAACTCTTGGCTTTTCTTTTGAAACTATTTCGCTTGTCAGTTCATTCTCAGAAACAGTCATTACTTTATTTTCTTTATTACAAGAAAATCCGAAGACACAAAACAGTACGAAGATTAAATAATTTTTAATTATAATTTTCATCCTGACAAATAACTTGGTTATTAAAAAAAGCATTAAACATTTTAAATTCACCCAAATATGAATCTTGAAAACTAATATCATCTATAATGTTATTCATTATTGCTTCAGGGAATTTGGTATATGACAGCTTTTCTTCTATGATTTTTTCAATATCTAAAGCTAAATCTTTGATTTTTCTACAATCTTGATTTTCCTTTTCCAATTCTTCAAGCCTTGATTTTGAAATAAAGATTTGATTAGTATGAATTGTAGTTTTAATTACATAATAAGGAACTAAAATACTCATATACAAAGTGATTGAACAAAGCTCACCATCTTCAACAACAGTCAAAAGAAATGTATAACACCGATCCTGCAAATCCAGTCTGGAAAAATCCTGAAATTCTTTCAAAACCAAATCTTTACCAAATTCTTCTTTAATAGTATTTCGTGTCTTTTGACTTTCATCAGAATCAAAAAAATCTATTATTGATTGTAGTCTTTTATATTCTGAAGTTTCTAAGTACAATTCTTGCTGATTCCATGGACATATATTTTTAGGATAATATAAATATGCCAAACTTTTTAAAACTTCAGTTATCATATCTTAACAGTAAAAGATTACAAAAACCAAATATATTATTTTATAATAAAGAACGAAAAACATTGATTAAGTATTTCGATATAAAAAAAACCTGCTCAAATAAATGAACAGGTTTTAGAGAAAATAGTATTTAATATTTAAGAAGCAATTTCCATTCGCTTCAATAAATTTTTACTTAGTGTATGTTCTGCATATTCTTTGTCAATTGACAGTGTCTTATCATCAGAACTTGGCAATTCGTACATAGCGTCAGTTAAAATTGCCTCACATAACGAACGTAATCCACGTGCGCCTAATTTGTATTCTAAAGCTTTGTCAACAATAAAATCTAAAGCTTCATCGGTAATATTAAATTCCACTTCATCCATTAAAAACAGCTTTTGATATTGTTTTACCAATGCATTTTTAGGCTGCGTTAAAATGGCACGCAATGTTTCTCTGTCTAAAGGATCCATGTGCGTTAAAACCGGTAAACGGCCAATAATCTCAGGAATTAAACCAAAATCTTTAATATCTTTTGGAATAATATACTGTAATAAATTGTCTTTGTCAATATTGTCAACATTCTTAGAAGTAGAATATCCAACTGCCTGACGATTCAGACGTTTTGAGATAATACGCTCAACCCCGTCAAAAGCTCCTCCGGCTATGAACAGGATATTTTGGGTATTCACCTCAACAAATTTTTGGTCCGGGTGTTTACGCCCTCCTTTTGGCGGTACGTTTACAACTGTTCCTTCCAATAATTTAAGCAAAGCCTGCTGAACTCCTTCACCGGAAACGTCACGTGTTATAGACGGATTATCACTCTTACGGGCAATTTTATCAATTTCGTCAATAAATACGATTCCACGTTCGGCTTTGGTTACATCATAATCTGCCGCTTGTAACAAACGAGTCAAAATACTTTCAACATCTTCTCCTACATAACCGGCTTCTGTAAGTACAGTTGCATCTACAATAGCCAAAGGAACATCTAACATTTTCGCAATAGTTTTTGCCACCAATGTTTTTCCTGTTCCGGTTTGACCAACCATGATGATGTTACTTTTTTCAATTTCCACTTCGTCGTCTAATTGCTGCTGCATTAAACGCTTGTAGTGATTGTAAACCGCAACAGACATCACTTTTTTTGTCTGATCCTGACCAATAACATATTGATCCAGAAAAGCTCTGATTTCTTTTGGTTTCTTTAAAATCAAGTCACCAACTAATTTCGAGCTTCCACTTGATTTTAATTCTTCTAAAACAATTCCGTGTGCCTGTTCAATACACTTATCACAAATATGTGCATTAATACCTGCTATCAATAAATTAGTTTCTGGCTTTTTTCTTCCACAAAACGAACATTCTAATACTACTTTTGCCATTCTTTATTTAAGTTACTAAGTTGCAAAGATACTAAGTTTCTAAGCTTTTTAATTTAAAACTTAACTCCTTGCCGCTTAACTTTTTTGTTTAAAGTTTCAAGTTTTAGGTTTCAAGTTCGCCAAAGCAACTTGAAACCTGAAACTAATTTTTATATGCTTTTTTTTAAGCTACATAGTTACAAAACTAATAATCTTAGTCCCTTTGTAACTTTGTAACTTTGCAACTCTTAAATTTAGCTTCTTCTCAAAACTTCATCAATCATTCCGTATTCTTTTGCTTCGTCAGCAATCATCCAGTAATCACGCTCACTGTCTTTGTGTACTCTTTCGAAAGACTGACCTGAATGCTGCGAAATAATATGGTATAATTCATCTTTTAATTTCAGCATTTCACGTAAGTTGATTTCCATATCCGTTGCAACTCCCTGAGCTCCTCCAGATGGCTGGTGAATCATCACTCTTGAATGTGGCAGAGCCGAACGTTTTCCTGCTGCTCCTGCGCATAATAGAACCGCTCCCATAGAAGCTGCCATTCCGGTACAAATTGTAGCAACATCCGGTTTGATGTATTGCATGGTGTCATAAATTCCAAGACCTGCGTAAACGCTTCCTCCCGGAGAGTTTAAATAAATCTGGATATCTTTTGATGCATCAGCACTTTCTAAAAATAATAACTGAGCCTGAACGATATTAGCGATTTGATCGTCTATACCTGTTCCTAAAAAAATAATTCTGTCCATCATTAATCTTGAAAAAACGTCTAATTGAGAAATATTCAACTGACGCTCTTCTATAATATATGGAGTCATATTTGTTGGGTTCATTGCCGCTATGATTTTGTCATAGTACATTGCGTTTACTCCCTGATGCTTTGTAGCAAATTTTTTGAATTCTTTACCGTAGTTCATATTTTTATTTTTAGTTTAAAATTGAAAAGTCTAAAGTCTGAAAGTGACTTAAAACGAATTAAACAAAGTTCATACCTTTTTATAAAGGATGCCAATTTGTCTTCTTTTTTAATATGCTAAGATCCTAAGGTACTAAGATTCTAAGTTTTTAAACTAAGAAACGTTTAATAGCTTGAAACCTGAAATAAAAAAAGAACGTCAACAGAAGAAAAACTTCCATTGACGTCCAAATATAATTATTTTTATCTTTCAGTTTCTGTAATAAAATATTAATTTTTAAAATCGAGTTAATGAAGCTTGCTTCTTAACTTTTGACTTTACAACTTAGACTTTCAGACTTAAATTTATTCTCCGTAAGAAGCTGCAATAAATTCTTCGTAAGTAACTTCTTTTGTTGTTGGATTTGCTTTTTCTTTGAATAAATCTAACAATTTAGCTGCAACAACCTGCTCAGAAAGTCTTTTCACTTCTTCCTGGTTAGATAAAACTCTAGCCACGATACCCTGAACTTCTTCATCTGTTGGATTAGTTTGTCCAAATTGAGCCATTTGTTGTTTGATAGCGCCAGTTGTAAACTCTTTCAAATCATCAAAAGTAATTTGGATATTGCTTTGAGCCATTGCTTTTCCTTCGATCAATTGAAAACGTAAACCTTTTTCAGATCTTGCGTATTCAACTTCAGCTTCTTCTGCAGAAAGTTTTTTCTCTCCAACAGTCTGCAACCATTTTTTAAGGAATTCAGCCGGTAAATCAAATTTTGTATTTTCGATCAGGAAATCCTGAACATCCAATAATAATTTTTGGTCAGCCTGCTGTGCAAATTGAGCTTCAGCATCTTCTTTAATTTTAGCTTTCAAATCTTCCAAAGAAGCTACTTTTCCTTCACCAAAAAGTTTATCAAATAATTCCTGGTTCAATTCTGCAGGTTCAGAAACATTGATGGCGCTGATTGTAAAAGCTACATCAACTGCTAAATCGTGTACATTATCGTGACCCACTTTCAAGTAATCCATTAATTGGTGATCGTCTTCAAATAAACCTTTTGTATTTACAGTAACTATATCACCAACTTCTTTACCTACAAATAAATCAGCTGTTTTTTTATCTTTGAAAACTGACAACGAAAAAGTTGTTTTGTTCTCGATTCCGTTTTCTTCATTTGAGAAAGTTCCGGTAACATCTGAATCTTCAGTAACTTTTTCAACTGGGTTTGCTTTTCCAAATTGTTTTTGGATACGCTCCACTTGTCCGTCGATTAATTTATCATCAGCAGTAACAATATATTTTACGATATTATTTTTAGCTTCTAAATCAATTTCGAAGTTTGGCACTAAACCAATTTCATACTCAAAAGTCAATTCTTCAGCGTCCCAGTCAATTTCGTTTTCTTTAGCAATAGGAGTTCCTAAAAGATTTAATCTTTCAGATTGAACAAAACGCTCTAAAGCCAAATCAACTACTTTTTTAATTTCTTCTTGTTTAATACCTTTTCCGTATTGTTTTTCAACAAGATCTTTAGGCACTTGTCCTTTTCTAAATCCTTTTACTTGTGCCAAAGGCAATTTTTCGTTGATTCTTTTTGCCACTTGACCTTTATAATCCATATGAACAACGTTCAATACAATTGTCTCGTTTACAGCGTCTATTGCTACTCTTTTAATATCCATCTTCTTCTTTAATTTACATAATAAAATTGGGTCGCAAAATTATAAAATTTTTGCAACCCAACCAAGTTTTTAATGTATTGTATTTGAAGAGGTTCAAAACCTTCTTTTTTTATCTGAATTTAGTCTTCTCCGATGATTTTATTTGCAATTGACTGCAAAACAGACAACACGATGCTAAACAATAATGCAGTCCAGAAAGTATCAACATGAAATCCTCCGACAATTTTTGTACAAAGCAACACTATTATAGCGTTTATAACCAATAAGAACAATCCTAACGTTACAATCGTAACCGGAAAAGTCAACACCACCAATATAGGTTTGATAAAAACATTTAATAACCCCAAAACGACCGCCACTATTACGGCTGTGGTAAAACTAACTACATGGATTCCTGTCATAAAATGACCTATTAACAAAACCAAAAGTGCTGTAGCAAGAATTCTGAGTAATAATTTCATTTGTTTTTATTTTAAACTTTTAATAAAAGTAAGCAATTTTATTATCAAGTCGAAAGTTTTAAAGTCATAATGTCAAAAGTCAAAAAAACAACAAAATCATTAAAATCAACGTCTCATATATTTTTGAAAATTAGTGCTAATTTGTGTAATTCGTGTTTAAAAACTACTCTTTCAAGAAAGTTGCTGTAATTTCGAAAAACATTTTTGGATTCTCGGCGTGAAGCCAGTGTCCTGCATTTGGAATTGTTTCGAAAACTGCTTTTGGAAAATATTTTCGAATATCATCAAAATCTGAATCTTCAATATAACCTGAATTTCCGCCACGTATAAATAAGGCCTCTTTTTCGAAAACCAATCCTTCTGCCAGTGGCTTTCCGATGGCATCCAGATTGTTGTTAAAAACTTCTAAATTGAATCTAAAAGCCAATTGCCCCGGTTCCTTCCAATATAAATTTTTCAACAAAAACTGACGCGTTCCAAAATCCGGAACATACTCAGAAACGATTGCTTCGACATCAGCTCGACTTGGTTTAACTGAAAAATCAACAGCATTCAATCCTCCTAAAATATCTTGATGATGTTGCTTGTAAAACCTCGGACCAATATCGGCAACAATCAATTTATCGACTAATTCCGGATGCGTAGCTGCAAAAAGCATTGCTACTTTTCCACCCATAGAATGTCCTAGAATATCAATTTTTGTCAAATTATTTGCCTGACAATATTCAAACACATCGTTAACCATGTCTTCATAACTCCATTCATCCGAATGAAAACTGCGTCCATGATTTCTTAAATCTAAAATATGAACCTGGAAACCCGCCTCAACATATTGTCCCGCTAGTGTTTTCCAGTTGTCTGACATTCCAAGAAAACCATGCATAATTACAAATGGTTTCCCTTCGCCTTCTATTTTTGAGTAAAGCATATTTATATTTTTTATTCTGGAGAATTATTTCAATTTATTCAGATACATATTCACCACATTATCCAAACCAAGATATAGCGCTTCTGAAATTAAGGCATGACCAATAGAAACCTCTAATAATCCCGGAATATTTTGCTTAAAAAACTGAATATTATCCAGACTTAAATCATGTCCTGCATTAATACCCAAACTTAATTCATTTGCCAATTCAGCAGCCTTTACGTAAGGATCGATTCCGTTTTTATTTCCTAAATCATATTGATGTGCAAAAGCTTCTGTGTATAACTCGATTCTGTCAGTTCCTGTTTTTTTGGCCCCTTCGATCATTTCTAAAACCGGATCAACAAAAATTGACGTTCGAATTCCATTTCTTTGAAATTCCTGAATAACCTCGGTTAAATACGCCTGATTTTTTATAGTATCCCAACCGGCAGAAGAGGTAATTGCACCAATTGCGTCTGGAACTAATGTTACCTGATCGGGTTTGCATTCTAAAACCAAATCAATAAAGTTATGTTGTGGATTTCCTTCAATATTATATTCTGTAGTAACAATTGCCTTTAAATCGCGGGCATCCTGATAACGAATGTGGCGCTCATCCGGGCGTGGGTGAATTGTGATTCCCTGACCTCCAAATTTTTGAATATCGGCAGCTACTTTTAACAAATCAGGAACATTTCCTCCGCGGGCATTACGCAAAGTTGCTATTTTATTGATATTTACACTTAATTTTGTCATATAAATAGATTATTAATTCTGGTAACATTATATTTGTAATGGCAAAAATACAAAGTAAAACGTAGCGTTTTTTGCTATTTTTTGATTATTTTGCATCAAATATCTTCAAACTACTTATGACAGAAATTACCAACTATATCACCAACGATTTTAGAGCAATCGACAGTCAGGAAACGATAGGGGCAGCTCAGGACTTTTTTGCCGATTTGAACTTTTCTCACTTTCCTGTTTTGGAAGATGGTATTTTTATAGGAAGCATTGCCGCTGATGATATTGAAACTTTTGATATTGATAAAAAAATCATTGACTACAAATATACTTTAGAACGCTTTTTTGCCAGAAAATCTATGATTTGGCTGGATGTACTGGAAGTTTTTGCCAAAAATCACACCAATGCAGTTCCGGTACTCGACGAAAACAACGCTTACATTGGATATTATGAAATGGAAGATATCATGAAATTTTTTCAGGAAACTCCATTTTTAAAAGAACAGGGCGGAATCATTATTGTACAAAAAGGGCTTTTAGATTATTCTATGGCACAGGTGGCGCAAATCGTAGAAAGTAACAATGGTAAAATTTTGGGCTGTTTTATATCTGAAGCCGACTTAGAGAATGTTCACATTACAGTAAAAATTGGTGTTGGACCAATGAATGAAATCATTCAGACTTTCAGAAGATACAATTACGAAATCATCTCAGAACATCAGGAAGACACCTATATAAACAGCTTAAAAGAACGTTCTGACTATTTAGACAAATACCTTAATATATAATTATAATGTGGCAATTAGAAAATGAGTCAATTATATAATTTCGATTGGCACATTATCTAATTTTCCCATTATCTAATTTAAAAAAATGAAAGTAGCAATTTACGGACAGTATTATCAAAACAGTACCGAACCCATTATCAAAGATATTTTTGTGTTTTTTAACACCAATAATGTCGAAATGGTCATTGAAGAAAACTTCCTGAAAATGCTTTACGAAAAACAGTTAATCAAAAAAGAATATAAAACTTTCTCAGCAAAAACAAAGCTTGATGATAGTTTTGAAATGCTGATTAGTATTGGTGGTGACGGAACTATTTTAAGAGCAGCCAGTCTGGTCCGTAATTCAGGAGTACCCATTTTAGGAATCAATGCCGGAAGATTAGGTTTTCTGGCAACAGTTTCAAAAGACAGTATTGATGACTTTTTACAATTTGTAATTGATAAAAACTATACCATCTCTGAAAGAACATTATTAAGTCTGACCTGCGACCCAAAAAATGATGCCATAGAAGATGATTTAAATTTTGCGATGAATGAAGTTACGGTTAGCAGAAAAGACACCACTTCGATGATTACCGTTGAAACCTATTTAAATAATGAGTATTTAAACTCATATTGGGCAGATGGGCTTATTCTGTCAACCCCAACTGGCTCCACAGGATATTCATTAAGTTGTGGCGGGCCAATATTAACACCTGATGTAAAAAGTTTAGTAATTACCCCTATTGCTCCCCATAATTTAAACGCAAGACCATTGGTTATACCTGATGACACCGAAATAAAACTTCGTGTTTCCGGAAGAGAGGATCAATATTTAGTATCGCTCGATTCGAGAATTGCTTCTATTAAAAACGAATCGATTTTAACCATTAAAAAAACCAATTTTAAAATCAAAATGGTAGAAATTCCAGGCGAAACTTTCTTAAAAACACTTAGAAAAAAATTGCTCTGGGGAGAGGACAAAAGGAATTAAGCTCTTTTAGAGATTTCAACTATACGATATTAGTACTTTTTTCCGTTTTGCATATACCGAATCCTCATTAAATGTCTCAAAATCATACTGTAAATCTAAAAAAAGACACATTTAACTAAAGAAACGTTGATTCGTATTGATAATTATTATATTTGCACGCAATTTTGAATTAAATGAAGAAAATTTTTAATTTATTGTTATGTTTTTTCCCCTTTATTACACTTAATGCTCAGATAAATGAGATTGGTGTTTTTCTTGGCGGAAGTAACTTTGTCGGGGATGTTGGGAGCACCACTTATATAGCTCCTGAAAAACCAGCTTTTGGTATATTGTATAAATGGAACAAAAGTCCACGCCATTCGTATCGCTTTTCATACACACAATCCACAATTGCAGGAAATGACTCAGAATCTGAAGAATCATCACGAAACAAAAGAGGTTTGAGTTTTAAAAACAGTGTAAAAGAACTTTCTGCAGGTTTAGAATTTAATTTTTTCGATTTTAATTTGCATGAAGAAGATCTTAAAATCACACCTTATGTATTTTCAGGCTTAAGTTATTTTAGATATGATGAATTACATGTAGAGAACGGAGTAACAGAAAAAGATAAAAAATCAAGTTCTCTGGCTATACCTATTACATTAGGATTAAAGTCAAACATTAGTCGAAATTTTGTTTTAGCAGCTGAAGTTGGAGCCCGATATACTTTTACAGACAATATAGACGGAAGCCATCCTAAAAACGACTCTTTTGCCAATAATCGTTTTGGTAATTTAAATAATAATGATTGGTATGTTTTTACTGGAGTAACCTTAACATATACCTTTGGACAAAAACCTTGCTATTGCGCAGAATAAAATGAATTTACTAGAATCTATAGATAAGACAAACTTACCCCGCCATATCGCCATTATTATGGATGGTAATGGCCGTTGGGCAAAACAACAAGGCTTTCTTCGTGTATTTGGGCATGAAAATGGCACTAATTCAGTAAGAGAGATAATCAAAACTTGCACTAAACTTGACATTGAATTTCTTACACTCTATACTTTTTCTTCAGAAAACTGGAATCGTCCAAAACTAGAAGTAAAGGCATTGATGAAAATATTAATTAGCTCTTTGAAAAAAGAACTAACTACCATGCAGGAAAACAACATTAAACTTGCTGCTATAGGTAATATTGACAAGTTGCCGGAGTCAGCTCAAAAACAGCTGAAAGAGTCAATCGAACAAACAAAAAACAATACAGGTTTAACACTAACTTTGGCCTTAAGTTACGGATCCAGAGAAGAATTGATAAACGCCGTAAAGGTCATTAGCGATAAAGTTAAAAATAATATAATTTCAATAGACACTATTGACGATTCAATTATAAATGAGCATCTTTACACGCAAAATTTACCTGACGTAGATTTATTAATACGAACAAGTGGAGAACACAGAATAAGTAATTTCCTGCTATGGCAAATAGCCTATTCAGAATTATATTTTACTGATGTACTCTGGCCGGACTTTAAAGCACAACATTTATATGAGGCTATCATTAGTTATCAAAAAAGAGAACGTAGATTTGGAAAAACCAGTGAACAAATTAAATAATACTTTAGTGTTGCAAAAAAAATTACAAATAATACTTACCCTGTTTATCCTGGGTAGTTTTTCTCAAATAAAAGCTCAAGAAAGAATTCCTTTTGATCAGGGAAAAAAATACATTCTTGCAAAAGTTTCTGTTGTTGGTAAAATAAGCTTCAATGAACAAACCGTTGTAACCTTTTCCGGACTGCAAAAAGGACAGGAAATTACCGTTCCGGGAGAAGAAATTAGTGGTGCAATCAAAAAATTAGGAAAGCTTGGTCTTTTTGATGAAATCGCTTTTTATGTAAATAAAGTAGAGAATGACAGTATCTATTTAGACTTAAACATAATTGAACTTCCTAAGCTGAACGAAGTAAAATTTGTTGGTATTAAAAAGAGTAAAGTTGAAGGATTAATAAAAGACAACAACCTGACAAAGAGCAAGATTGTAAACGAAAACTTAATTACTACAACAAAAAATTACATCGAAAACAAATACAAAAAAGAAGGTTTTTATAACACAAAAGTCACCATCACAACTACTCCTGATACTATTGCAGGAAACAATGTAAACATGCTTGTGCGTGTAGACAAAGGTGACAAAGTAAAAATTAGCAGTATTGACTTCATCGGCAACAAACAGTTTACTGACAGCAAATTGAGAAGTGCTATGAAAGATACCAAACAAAAAAACGTATTACGTGTTCTAAAAGCCTCTAAATTTATTCCCGAAAAATACAAAACTGACTTAGAAAAAGTTATTGCATCTTATAAAGAAAAAGGATATCGCGATGCTCGTATTATATATGACTCTGTCACTTATAATAAAGAAAAAAACATGCTTGCCATTAAAATTAATCTGGAAGAGGGAAACAAGTATTACTTCGGAAATATTAAATTTTTAGGAAATACTGTGTACTCTGACCAACAACTAAATCGTTATTTAGGCATTAAAAAAGGAGAAACCTACAATGGTGTTTTACTGGAAAAACGTATTGCAGACAAAACTAAACCTGATGGTGAAGATATCACCAACCTTTACCAAAATAATGGTTACTTATTTTCTAACATCAATGCCGTAGAAACAAGAACTGCAAATGACACAATTGATTTTGAAATTAGAATCACTGAAGGTCCTATTGCTTATTTCAACAAAATATCAGTAGTAGGAAATGATAAAACTAATGACCACGTTATCTACCGTGAACTAAGAACAAAACCTGGTGAAAAATACAGCAAAGAATTACTGGTAAGAACCATTCGTGAAATTGGTCAGTTAGGATTTTTCGATCCGGAGGCAATTGATCCTAAATTTAAAAACGTAGATGCCGCAGCCGGAACCGTAGATATCGAATACAATTTAGTTGAAAAAGGATCCAGCCAGGTAGAATTACAAGGAGGATACGGCGGTGGCGGTTTCATAGGAACCCTGGGATTATCTTTCAATAACTTTTCGGCAAGAAACATGTTTAAAAAGGATGCCTACAAACCATTACCTATGGGAGATGGTCAAAAAGTATCCCTTCGTTTACAAGGAAGTACGTTTTTCCAAACCTATAGTGTATCGTTCTCAGAACCTTGGTTTGGAGGAAAAAAACCAGTACAATTTAGTTCTTCTATCTCTTACAGTAAACAATTTAATTATAGCTACGGACGAAATGTAAATAAAGACCAAAGTTTTAACATTCTAACCTTACAAGTTGGACTTGCAAAAAGATTATCTGTTCCTGATGACTATTTTGTATTATCGCAATCGGTAAGTTACCAGCATTATGATTTAAATAATTACTTCACAGGATTATTTACTTTTGGTAACGGTTCATCCAGAAACTTAGCCTATACTATCGGACTGACGAGAAATAACAAAGGAGTAAACCCTATATTCCCTACTTACGGTTCAGAGTTTAGTGTTTCTGCAAAAGTAACACCACCTTATTCATTATTTAATGGTATTAATTACGCTGATTTAGAAAATCAAAAAGAATACAAAATAAGATATACTGGAGACAATAAAACAGGAGGTGACAACCAACCATTAAACAATGGTGATTATGTAAATGTAATAGGTACAGACGCATCTGGAAACCCAGTTTATAAAAGTGTAGGATCTGATTTTGCAAGTGCCGATACAAACCAGGCAAAAGTAGATCAGCAAAAATACAACTGGCTTGAATATTATAAAATTAAATTTAAAGCAGACTGGTATAATAAAGTATATGGTAAATTAGTTTTAAGAACATTAACTGAATTTGGTTTCATGGGGGCTTATAATGCTGATAGAGGTATTGTACCTTTTGAACGTTTCTATTTAGGTGGAGACGGTATGGCAAATTACTCAATGGATGGCAGAGAAAATGTTGGATTAAGAGGATATGAAAACAACTCCCTGACTCCAATTCAAAATAGCCAACAAGTTGGAGCAACTATTTACAACAAATTCTCAATGGAATTACGTTACCCAATTACACTTAAACCATCAGCCTCTATTTATGCATTAACGTTTTTAGAAGCAGGTTCATCTTACAATGGGTTCCAAAACTATAACCCGTTTGATTTATATCGTTCTGCCGGTTTTGGTTTACGTGTATTCATGCCTGCATTTGGATTATTGGGTATTGATTTTGGTTACGGTTTTGATGCACAACCAAATGAAACAAAAGCACATGGTCAGGAAATTCATTTTATTATTGGACAGCAATTTTAAAAACATGATATTTGGTTAAAATTTAGAAATAAAGCGGTGTTATGAGAAAACAATTTTTATTTATATTTTTAGCCCTGATTGTAGTAAATACAAGTGAGGCACAAACAAGATCCACTAGAATTGGCTACATCGACATGGAATATATTTTAGAAAATGTTTCTGATTACAAAGAAGCTAAATCTCAATTAGACTTAAAAGCTACTAAGTGGAAGCAGGAAATTGAAGCCAAAAAATTAGAAATAAATAAATTAAAGGAAAATCTTAAAACTGAAAAGGCTCTGCTTACCAAAGAGCTAATAGAAGAAAGAGAAACCGAAATTAAATTTCTGGAAAATGAGATGCTGGAGTACCAGCAAAAACAATTTGGAGTTGACGGAAACCTGATGCATCAAAAAGCAGCGTTGGCAAAACCAATACAAGATCAGGTTTTTACTGCTGTTCAAGATATCGCAGAAGCCAAAAACTATGATTTTATATTTGATAAATCATCTGATTTGACCATGCTATTTTCAGCTAAGAGATTTGATATAAGTGATCAGGTTATTCGCATTCTAAACAGAACAGAAAAAAGAGAACAACTCACCAAAAAGCAATTAAAAGAACAGGAAGTCAAAGAAAATCTTGAAAATGAGATTGACGAAAATCCGGCAATGGCCGAAAGACAAAAAGCATTGGATGCCAGAAAAGCAGCAAGAGAAAAATTAGTTGCAGACAGGAAATTAGAACAAGAAGCCAAAAGGAAAGAATACGAAGATAAAAGAAACGCAATAGCAGCTGAAAAAGCAGCCAAAAAAAATGGCACGGTTTCTGAAACTGCAAAAACAACAGAAGCTACAAAGACTGAAACAACAGCTACTCCTGCAGCAGTTCCTACAACAACAGAAACTACGACAAAAGCTGAACCTACAGTTAATAAAGCTGAAGAAAGACAGAAACTTTATGAACAGCGTAAAAAAGAATTAGAAGAAAAAAGGAAAAAAATTTTAGAAGAAAGAGAAGCGGCTAAAAAAGCAAAAGAAGCCGAAACACAAAAATCAAATACGACCAATAATTAATTAATATTTTTAAAATGATGAAACAAATCAAAACTTTAGTAATTGCTGCAGTGCTTATTTTAACTGCAAATAATACAATGAATGCGCAGGCCAAAACAGCTCATGTTGATGTTACCGAGATTATGTCGAAAATGCCGGCTATGCTTGATGCTCAAACTCAATTACAAAAATTAAGTGGTACATACGATGCAGAATACAAAAAAATGATTGAGGAATATCAAACAAAAATCAAAAAGTATGATGCTGAAGCTGCAACAGCAACTGAAGCAGTAAATACTGATCGTGCAAAAGAAGTTCAGGACATGCAAAAGAGAATTGGTGATTACAGAGACAATGCTCAAAAAGAACTACAACAAAAAGAAACTGATTTAGTAAAACCTTTAATTGACAAAGTGAAAGCTTCTATTCAAAAAGTAGGAAAAGCAAAAGGTTTCCAATATGTATTAGATGGTTCAAATTCAACTCTTTTATTAGCTGACGGTCCAAACCTTACTGCTGATGTTAAAAAAGATTTAGGATTCTAAGAAACCGATTTCTTATTACAAAAAATGGCTCAACTTAGTTGAGCCATTTTTGTTTTTATAGTTTTATTTTCACACCTCCATTAATCGTAAATCCTTCTGTATGTGTCCAGATATCATCAAAAGTTGGTTTATTATGAGGGTCATTGACCACCCTTTTATAATTACTTTGTCGTGTATCTGTAAAATTTTCAAAATTGATAAAAAAAGCAAAATTATTCCATAACGTTTTTTCGATCATGAAGCCAAATTCCCAATAGGCAGGCGTTTTGCTAGCATCATATAAAAATTGTTCATCGGTAAAATAGCCTTCTAAACCCATTTTAAAATTGTTTTCTTTTTCATAAATCAAGGCCAGATTTACTTTGTTTTTTGGCAGTAAAGCCAAAAATTGATTTCCATTTAAATATTTGGCCTGAGCATCTGTAAAAGTATATCCTGCAAAAAGTTTAAAATCTTCCTTGTAAATAAACTTAAGATTAGTTTCAAAACCCCTGCTTAAAACGGGATCTGATGCATTTACAAAGAATAAATCATCTGTATCATTTTCCAAAACCAACGGTTTACTAATTTTTGTTATAAAAAACATCTGGTTGGCAGAAAATTTCAAATCAGAAAAAATATTTGCTTTATAATTTATATCAGCTGTTCCTCCAATGCTTTTTTCGGCAGTAACATTTTGCAGAGCACGCACATTCTGATATTGAATAGATTCTGTCTGTTCTGTAAAAACAGTTGGTATTTTATAGCCAAGTCCGGCACCAACTCTACTACTCCATTGAGAATTTATTTTGAACAATGCGGAAACTTTCGGCAAAAAGAAAGTCTGGTTTTTAGAAAAGATACTATTAGAATACGATACATTATCCAATCGCAAACCATTTTCAAGTTTTACATTTTCAGAAACGTCCCATGTGTGCTGAACATATATACCTGTAGTAAAAGATTTGGCATTTAAAACACCCGAATTTCTTTGTTCAAAATTATCATAAACCAAGTTAGCACCACTTATTAAAGTATATTTTTCTTTGTTTATGACATAAGAAGCATCAGTAAAAGCATTCACATTTAAGCCTGAAAATTCATAATCAGGAATATTTATTTTTCTGTCAAAAAAGCTAAGGCTTTGCTTTAATTTAAAACCGTTCAGGTTTTCAAATTTCTTATCCAATTCAAAAGTAGTTGTATTTCGAATGGTTTTATTTTTTTCAAAATAAGCATGATACGCATCCGCTTTGCCATCAATAACCTGCATATCCCCTCCTTCCATATCTGATTTAGTAAAACTATTACCAAGCATAAAGCTCAAACTTTCAGAAGGATAATAAAACAAACGTGGGTTTATGCTGAAATTATGAGATTTTGGAGTTTCAGAAAAATCGTCGTTATCTACATCAAAAGCTTTTTGAAAATTAACCAACCCTAATATTGAATATCCAAACTTCCCCTTTCTTTGTGATGCATACGCTCCAATATTAGTCTGATTGATATTCGATTGATTCAGAATAAAATTGTATTCTCCTTTTTCTTTAGGTGTTTTCGAAATAAAATTAATAACTCCGGCTATAGCTCCTCCCCCGTATAATGTTGAAGACGGTCCTTTAATAACCTCAACCTGTTGTAAATCTAAAGGCGGAATTTCGAGAATACTCAAGCCGCTTGCAAAATTTCCAAAATTTGCATAACCATCTTTTAATAACTGTGTATAACGGCCGTCAAGTCCCTGAACTCTGATACTTGCATTACCGCTTGTAGCAGATGTTTGCTGCACCTGTAAACCGGTACTTTCGTGCAGCACCATACTTACGTTGGCAGGTTTCATATTTGCTTTTTCGTCGAGTTCTTCGGCATCGATAGATTCGATTCGTGTGGGTGTATTTCTGATTGTTCTGCTTGTGCGGGTAGACTGAACGATAACCTCATCCAATTCTTCTTCTTCACTCGCGATCAATTGAACATTTATGGTCTCATCATTCTTTCTTGGAAAAATTACATTTAAAACAAGTTCTTCATAACCTAAAAAACTAAAACTAATTTTTTGCTCTCCATTATTTATGGAATTAAATTCTAAAAAACCACTGTTATCAGTTATTCCTGAAATAGTACTATTATGAATACGAGCCGAAACACCTATTAAATTTTCCTGAGTTTTGCTATCCTTTACGATAACTTTTAAAGTGTTTTGGCTATAGGTAAACGTACACATGAGCATAGCCAAAATAAATATATATCTTGTCATTTGATATTTTAAATTAAATAAATATTAAATAGTACCCAAAGCAATAACTATGGGTAAAAAGGCAATACTGATTTAACTTAATTTTGGCGGCTGCCAGATTCCCAGATAAATTGTTTTGTAATTATTAAAAACATACAAAACCGTTTGCTTTTTAGTATCAGCAAAACCGGTGTTTTTTTCTTCCTTAAAAATGTGGTTTTGAAATTGAAAACCATGAATTCCACAACAGGCACAAGAACAAAAAGGAGCGCACTGATCATTTTGAGTATCTGATTTTTTATTCTGAGAATGATTCTTATGAAGTTCTGTTTTTGCAAAATCTGTACAATCGTCTACATCATTGCAAGGCAGCAATGATAATGAAACAAGATAAACTGCAAACAAAAACCAAATAAATTTCATGCTGTAAATATAAGAAATTTTTCAGGACAGGTTTTAAAAAAGAGGCTACCCTTCAAATAAATTTCTAATTTATTTAACTTAAAATTCAATAAAAAATACGAATTTAGATTCTCAAAAAAAATATAACTTTGTTTCATGACAAACAACAATCCTATAGGCGTTTTTGATTCCGGAATTGGAGGAACCTCCATCTGGAGCGCCATTCACGAACTGCTTCCGAACGAAAAAACCATTTATTTAGCAGACAGTAAAAATGCTCCTTATGGTCAAAAAACAAAAGAAGAAATTGTTGCGTTGAGTAAAAAAAATGTTGATTTTTTAATTGAAAACAACTGTAAATTAATCGTTGTTGCCTGTAATACTGCCACTACAAATGCCATTCTGGAACTTCGTTCAAATTATGATATTCCGTTTATAGGAATTGAACCGGCCATAAAACCGGCCGCCCACAACTCTAAAACGCAGGTTATAGGCATTTTAGCCACAAAAGGAACTCTTAACAGTGAGTTATTCAACAAGACTGCCGAAATGTTTCATGACACAAAAATCGTAGAACAAGTAGGTTACGGATTGGTTCAGCTTATTGAAGATGGTAATTTAAATTCTCCGGAAATGACCCAATTATTAGAATCGTATTTACAGCCTATGATTGAAGCCAATATTGATTATCTGGTTCTGGGCTGCAGTCATTATCCGTACTTAATCCCACAAATTAAAAAAATTCTGCCTGAACATATTCAAATCATTGATTCCGGAGAAGCTGTAGCCAGGCAAACCAAAAATATTTTACGAGAAAAAGTAGGTTTTTCAGATGCTGCAAAAAGCGAACCTGTGTTTTATATCAACTCAAACCCAGCTGTCTTAAAATCAATTTTAAATAATAAATACGAGGTTATACAAAAAGATTTTTAATCTATTTTTCTCTTGACGAACCAGATTCCGTCCAAGGATAAATTGAGCGATAATTTATGATAATTTTCTTTTATCAAACCTTCTCCGATTTTTCCTTTTTGTCCGTAAGAATACGAAATATTGAGAACCGAAAAAGTATTATCAACCGGTAAAGAAACCCCAAAAGATATTGCTGTATTATTGACTCTTTTTCCGTCAACTTCCAGATAGCCTGTATCAAAATTTAATCCTGCTCCGTACCGAACACTATCCCAATAACTTCTAATGTTTTTATTTTTTCTGAAACTAAATCCTAAAGCAAAACGATCCTGGTTTACAAAATCACCATATAATTGGGACTGATTTGTATCATTCCATAAACTTTTTTCGTAATCGAAGGTCACGTTAATATTGTTTTTGAAACGTTTACTAATACCAAAACCTATTTCTAAAGGCATATAATAATCATCTGTATCAGAAGCTACATTAGACTCTATAACACTTTCATTTGTATTGCTAATATTTTCTACAGACTGCACTTTAGAAGCCTTAATTTGAGCAGGCAATTTAAAAGTTGAAGCGATGGTAAAAGTCGAATCAATTTTATACTGAGTCCCCAGAGTTGCACGTAAACCGCTATAATCTGTTTTTTTATTAATAGCTGTTATTGAATTTGAAATGGTATAACTTCTTTCATCAGTAGTGTTTCCAAAAAGTACAGTTCCGGTAAATCCCATTGATATTTTTTTACTTACACGATACCCGTATGAAAAATCAAAATTATTCAATCCGCCGGATCCTTCAGCATTTAAGGTATAATATTCTGAACTATTTGAAATTGGCAATTTAAATTCTGAAATTTTAAACGAAGCACTTGAATAAGGCCGCAAAGCAATACTAAAAGCAGATTTTCTTGTAACCGGAAATGCAAAAGCAATGTGTGAAAACTGGAAATTATTGCGTTTTTCAGTTTTAACACTACTCTGAAAAGTTGTTCCAATTGCCTTTCCTCCAATTTCAAACATAAAATGATTCATTGGCAAATATCCTAATGACGCAGGATTGAGATTATTGATAAAAGTATCTGATGGAAGTGCAATCCCGGAAGAGCCAATTGACGGAATTGAACCATAATCAGCGTCATACAAGCTTCCTAAACCGTACAATGAATAAGGAGAACTCGAAATACTTTGAGAAAAAGAGGTTACATACATTAAAATGAAGCAACTTATAAAGGTGATTTTATTTTTCATTTAATAAGAGATGTAGTAAATTTTCAATTGGATTTTATTGTTTAAATGTTTTTGATCACCCAAAACAAGTCTGTTAACTGCCTTGGCAATA
Organism: Flavobacterium pectinovorum; assembly: GCF_022802975.1. Lineage (GTDB taxonomy): Bacteria > Bacteroidota > Bacteroidia > Flavobacteriales > Flavobacteriaceae > Flavobacterium > Flavobacterium pectinovorum_B. The sequence goes on along the minus strand of NZ_JAFEVZ010000001.1, from coordinate 8,429 downwards.
TTAGGCAAAACTAAAACCAGAGAAGATCTAGAATCTGATTGTCTGAGCATTTCTTTTTGTAAAAAATTCCCAACGGATAATGAGTACTGAACATTTTCATTAAATTCATCACTTTGCTTATTAAGGTTAGCATATAGTGCAGTCCCTGATGAACTATTTAAAGTACCACTAATCCTGTTTAATTTATCTGCAACAAATACGCGTAATGAATCTGACAAGGGAAATTTTTCGGAATACGTATTATTAACAGGTTTTAAAATCAATTCGGCATCAACGATCGCACCTTTATCTGAAATATATCGCAGTTGTTTTATGTTCGGAAAATCAATTCTGCACGCTACCCCCGTTCCTGATTGTATATATCCCTGATTATTGGTTAACAAACTTGATAATTTGCTGCTTGAAGCTGGTAAATTTTGAATCAGCGTACCCGTTTTATCAAGTGAAATAGCATTGAATTGTTTCGTGGCATCCAAAAAAGTAAAATCTTTTACATAGGAAGTTTCAGTATCGGTACCACTTAAATATTTTGAATAATAAAGCCTCACTTTGCTGGTTAAAGCAAACCCAATAACACTTGACGAATTTTCTGTTGAAGGAACAAGTACAAGTCCTTTTAAATACTCAGAAAAACTATCAAAATCTGTAATATCCCTTTGCTTAAATCTTTGAAAAAGTGCTTGTCCAAAAGCAGCATCCATTTTAATATTGATAGAATCTTTTTCTGTTGGTCTGGGTTTATATGAAATAGTCCCTAAACTTTCGGGACTATAATTCAGCGCCGAATTATTATAAAAAGAATCATCATCTGTGTTTGGTTTGACTTTTTGAATTAATCGATGAATATTAAACGTTTGTACTTTTGTCGTATCACCGTAATAATAATTATCATATTTTAAAATCATGGAAATAGAATCAAAAACATAATTTGTAGCCTCAGTATCTGATGCCCCGCTAACCAAACTGTAAGAATCTGATGCCAATTGAAAATAACTGTTTGATTTTACTTTTCCGAAAAGAGGATCATCATAGTTCCCAACCAAAATTCTGCTTTGATTAGACGTGATAAGAGAATCGAAATTTATTGTAGCCATTTCGACCGTAACCGTGTCAATTAAAATCACTTTGTTATTTACTGCCAAATAATCAGATCCAACAACAAACTCTCCTGCATCTGTGTCTGTACCGCACGAAACTATTGCAAAGGCAAAAAACAACATCAATATATACTTATACATAATCCAATTTTTTGGACAAATATAAAAGGCACAATTCTGGACAACACTATAACATATACAACCCAGTGTTTTTAGCCTATAGAAAGCATAAAGTTATCTACAACATGCTTTGACAGGCAAATAATTCATTAAGCCCGCTAAATTGCCATTTAGTCTATCAAAAACCCCCATACATATATCTTCTTTTTTTTAAAACAGGTTGCCCACTACTTTTGAGCCAATTAAAAAAGTAATGAAAATAAAGGTTTTAGTTTGGTTGGCATTTTTAGTTTGCACTTTTAGCATGAAAGCTCAGGAAAAGCTTTCTGTGGATTTTAATTTAAAGACTGAATCAACAGAGAAAATTAATTTCAATCAAGCTAATGCCCGCCTATTTATTTCTAAAAAAATAGACGATAAAAATGAAATTACAAATACAACATCATACACAAATCTTAAAGTAAAATACGAAGCTGGAACTTATGATTATTTTGAAAATCTGAATCAGTTTAATCGGATTGAAAACAAATTTGAGATTTCGCATAAAATTTCTGATGCGACCAAATTGAATTTAGCCCTTACACCAACCCTTAATTTTCAGCAAAATTTAGGCATTTCAGATTTGAATGTATTAGGGAGTTTTCAATTGAATCAGCAGTTAAATTCAAAAATAGCTTTACATATTGGTTTCGAAAGATCAACAATTTTCGGTTTGCCAAAATTCATGCCTTCGTTATCATTTTCGGGTAAAATAAACAATCAAAGCAGTTTATTAATAGGTTTTCCGAATTCTAAAATATCATATTCTAACAATGAACGAAACACATTTAGTTTAAGCAACAGCTTCAATGGCAGTTTTTACAATTTGGATAAATCTCTTGCTTTGTACAATACAGCAGCAAAAATCAGCACATCTCAAATGACAACTGCTCTTGAATATGAAAGAAATATGGATAAAAACTGGTTTATAAATTTCAAAGCCGGTTATGATTTTGACAAAAAATATAATCTTTTGGACGAAAACAATCATAAACTATATGATTTTAATACCGGAGACGGATACATTTTAAGCATTGGGATCAAATACAAACAATAAATAAATTTAATACACTATGAATAATTTAAAAAAAGGAATATTATTCGCGGCACTATTTTCAAGTCTGTTTTTTACAGGCTGCAGTAACGATGACGAGGAAGATGAATTAGTAGGAAACTGGATTAAAAAATCATCATTTGACGGACCGGCCAGATCTAGTGCAACCAGTTTTGTTATTGGAGATTATGCTTACATTACTACCGGTTATACGGGGGACGAATATTTAAAAGACTTATGGGCTTATAACTCAAACGGTGATTATTGGGAACAAAAAGCTGATTTTATCGGAATAGGAAGAAGCTCTGCCTCTAGTTTTGCATTAAACGAAAAAGGATACATAGGCCTTGGATACGACGGAACCAATAAACTGAAAGATTTTTATCAATACGACCCAGGCAGTAATTCATGGACACAAAAAACTGATTTTTCCGGATCTGGACGTTATGGAGCAGTTGGTTTTCAGGTGGGTGGAAAAGCTTATTTTGGAACAGGGTATGATGGAAATTATTTAAAAGATTTTTATCAATACAATGACACTGCCAATACCTGGACATTAGTTAGCGGTTTTAGCGGAAACAAAAGACGTAATGCTACTGTTTTTATAATAAACGACAAAGCCTATTTAGGTACTGGTGCCAATAACGGAATCAATCAGGAAGATTTTTGGGAATTTGATCCCTCAACTGATGCCTGGACCAGAAAACGTGACATTGATCAGGATGATGACGATGATTACAGCTGGAATAACGACTATGCGATAATCCGTACAAACGCTTCAAGCTTCAGTCTGAACGGATTAGGCTATGTTGTAGGTGGTGAAGGAATCAGAACAGTATGGGAATATAATCCTTCTACCGATATCTGGGTCGAAAGAACTCCACTTGAAGGTGCTACGAGAACTGATGCCGTAGGTTTTGCCATTAATAACAGAGGGTTTTTAATGTTAGGACGAATTGGCTCAACTTATTTTGATGATGCCTGGGAGTTTAAACCGCTTGAAGCACAAAACGATGATGATAATTAATGCCCAAAATCTAAAATTCTTCCGGAGATTATTCCGGAAGAATTTGCCCATTATTGTATTTTTTCTGCTGTTAACCACTTGTAAAAAGAAAGAATCACTTCAAACTAAATCTATAAAAACAGCATCCGGATGGGGATATACGATTTCATACAAAGACAAAATTCTAATCAGGCAGAGTATTATTCCGGTTATTAGCAACACTAAAAGTTTTAAATCAGAAGATGATGCATTAAAAGTAGCTGCTTTAGTCGTAAAAAAACTCAATCAAAACACCTCTCCATCGGTAACCAAAAATGATTTAATTTTATTAAAAATAAAAATGTAAATGAATATCGGTACCCTTAAAAATACAAATTCAAATAAAATCTTATTCCATGTTACTATATGGACTTTCTTTATATTGACCTCATTAATTCAATTTTACGAAAGCCCTTTTAGAATCAATAGTGATTTCTATGTACAATGGACAACAGGGATTATTTTATTTTATCTGAATTATTTTTATCTGGTACCAATTTTACTTTTGGAAAAAAAATACTGGCTTTATTTTGTCTTTATACTGGCACTGATTCTATTCTTCATGATAATCCGAATCAATTATTTTTTTCCGGAATTTAATCATTTGAGACCTCAAAGTATGATGCCTCCCAAAATGATGCCCAAGGAGACCGAAATGTTTATTCGAGACACAAGAATTCCTTCACATAAGCAGCCTCTTTTTTTTAAAATAGGCCCATCATTTTTTTATCTTTTAATTACAGCCATTAGTGCTATTATTAGAACCCTGACAGAATTTTATCAAAATCAACAAAACAAATTAATAGCCGAAACACATAGAACAAATACTGAATTAAATTATTTGAGAAAACAGACCAATCCGCATTTTCTTTTTAATTCTCTGAACAGTATCTATTCTTTGGCTCACAAAAAATCTGATTTGGTCCCTGATGCCATCGTGACATTATCTGAATTAATGCGGTATATGCTGTATGAAACAGACAATAAAACGGTGGCTTTAGAAAAAGAAATCAATTACATTCAGAACTATATCGAATTACAAAAATTGAGGCTTAATAACATTGAAGACATTGTTATAAACGTTCACGGAGATACAAAAAATAAATTCATCGAACCTTTATTATTAATTTCATTTATTGAAAATGCTTTTAAATACGGAACTGATTATAAAGGAGCTACCCATGTAAAAATTAAGATTATTATCTTTGAAAATGACCTCGATTTTTGGATAGAAAACACAATCGAAAACTACGTGAAAGATCCTGAAAATTCAGGCATCGGATTAGCAAACATTCAAAACAGGCTGGATTTACTTTACCCAAACGCACATGAATTGACTATAAAACAAGATAGCCAATATTACCGTGTACATTTAAATTTAAAATTAGACAAAATTCAAACTGACATGCAATAAAAATCAGCTTTAAACAAAATTGACTTATTTAATATTTTAACTAAATTTTAAAATGCAAGTCTTTCGTTTAAAACTACTTTTGACCTGACCAATTTATTAAATTTTAAATCTAAACAGATGAAATGTGTAATTATAGATGATGAACCTTTAGCAGTAGATTTGCTAAAAGATTTTGTTGGCAAAGTAGATTCATTAGAATTAATCAGCACTTTCAATAATGCAATTGATGCGGTATCTTTTATCAATCAAAACAATGTAGATTTAATTTTTCTGGACATTCAGATGCCTCATTTTTCCGGGATTGAATTTTTAAATACTATCGAAAAAAAGCCTTTGATTATTTTTACAACTGCTTATTCGGATTATGCAGTTGAAGGTTTTAACCTTGGTGCAGTAGATTATTTAGTAAAACCAATTCCGTTTCACCGATTTTTAAAATCTGTAGTCAGAGCACAGCAAATTTTAATTCCTCCAACGGTTCAGGCTATTTCAGAAAATACAACAGTACCTGAGTTAGAACAGGATTTTATGTTTGTAAGAGCAGAATATGAAAATGTAAAAATGAATTTTTCGGATATTTTATTTATCGAAGGTTTAAAAGATTATGTGAAAATTTACACTACAGATAACAAATTCACCCTTACTTTGATTAGCTTGATAAAATTAGAAAATTTACTTTTCAATAAAGGTTTTTCGAGAATTCACAGATCCTACATCATCAACATCAAACATGTAAAATCCATACAAAAAAATAAGGTTTTGATTAGCGACAAACGAATTCCGATTAGTGAAAGCTATAAAAATGCTTTTTTCGAAAGAATCAATTTATGATTTTTTAAAATTTCAAAAAAAAAATCCAAATTCCAATATAGTTTGAACTTCATTGGAATTTGGATTTTATATTTTTTGTGATTTTCGGTTTTTACTGTTATTCTTCAGTTTTAAACCAGCCTGAGTACATTACATAATTATTAGAAATACGCTCAATTTCTCCCGCAAAATCTGACTGATCGATATCTTTTACTTTTTTAGCAGGGACACCGGCGTAAATACTACCTGAAGTTACTATTGTGTTTTGTGTTAAAACGGCTCCGGCAGCAATAATCGAATTACTTTCAACAACACAATTATCCATTACGATAGCACCCATTCCAATCAAAACATTGTCATGAATTGTACATCCGTGAACTATCGCGTTGTGCCCTATTGAAACATTATTACCAATAATGGTTGGATGTTTTTGATAAGTGCAATGAATGATCGCACCGTCCTGAATATTGACTTTATTACCAATTTTAATAAAATTGACATCGCCTCTAATTACAGCATTAAACCAAACACTGCATAAGTCACCGAAAGTTACATCGCCAACAATAGTTGCATTTTCAGCAACGTAACAATCATCAGGAATTGAAGGAGATTTACCATTTACAGCTTTTATTAACATGAAAATCTAAATTTAATTAATTGCAGGGCACTCGCAATCGTAACGTTCTTTTGTACAAAACAAATTAATCCCAAGAGTGATCTGATGATAACCGCCTGTATCAAATTTTACATCACCGGTTACTTTTGAATAGGTATAGGCAAACATGAATTTTTTATAATTTACCCCAACAATCGGAGTAATATATTGTAGCTTTTGATCCTGAGTTTCGCTACCTGCGTTATACCGTGTTACATCAAAACTTCTTCTGTAAGACAATGCTGCCCATACACTTCCAAAGTCCATATTTTTATAAGCTTTTAAATTCAGGTCAATTGATTTTTCTTTAGTTTGATCAAACAATTGAAACAAAATCGAAGGCTCCCAGGTAATACTTTCTTTTTTTCCAAAAACATAACCAGTACTCAATAAAAATTTTCTCAAATTATCTATTTCATAATCAGTATATAATTTTCTTCTGGTTTCTATAAGTCCCTGAACAGTTGCGTGAGCATAAAAATTTAAATAGTTATAAGAGGCTCCTACATCAACATTAAAATAAGAATCGTTTTGAATGGTTCCAAAAATGATTGGATCAAAAGTTCCTCCAAACGACGTTTCATCAAGTTGACTCTGAATTAAGCCTCCACTGATACCAAAAGAAAGCTGATTTAAATCCAGTTCACTTCTTGAAAACATAATATGATGTGCATAAGTAAGTTTTACTCCTTTTTGAGAATGATAACCGTTCTTATCATTAAAAACAATAATTCCGCCACCGGATTTTTCGCCAATTCTACCGTTAAAACTTAAGGTTTGCAAAGATGGGGCTTCATCCTCGCCAAACCATTGTTTTCTTGCGGTCAGCCTTATTTTTGCACAATTAGCCGCACCAGCCATAGAGGGATGAATCAAATAATAATTATCAGACAAGTAATCTGAATATACCGGAATCCCTTCTTGCGAATACGAATAAAAGGAAACCATAATGGTAACGAATAAAATTTTGAAATTTAATTTCATGAAGATAAATATTTGGGGGGTTTATTTACAACTTTAAGAAAATTTAACAAGAACTTATTACAAAAGAAATCTTAATTCTTTTATTAAAAGGCCAAATATAGATAATTAGTAAATAACTTTATTAAATTTGTAAAAATTAAACAAAGATGGCAAAAATCATTATAAAAAAAACTCAAAATCCTACAATTATAAAATTTGAGTTTGAAGACTTCATTACTCAGAATCAAAACTTTGAATTCAAAAACATCGACGAGGCAAAATCGTCTCCATTAGCCCAGCAGCTATTTTATCTTCCGTTTGTAAAAACAGTTTATATTTCAGGAAATTTTATCGCTGTTGAAAGATTCAGCATCGTAGAATGGGAAGATGTACAGGAAGCGGTTGCCGAACAAATTGAAGCTTTTGTAAACAAAGGTGGCGTAATCATAAACATTGACGAAAGCAAACCTAAAAAACAACCCATTACTGTTTATGGAGAAACAACTCCAAATCCGGCTGCTTTAAAATTTGTTGTAAGCAGAATGCTTACTAAAAATGCTGTTGAATATAAAAACATTGACCAGACTGCTTCTTCTCCGTTAGCGAAAGAATTATTCAGATTCCCTTATGTAAAAGAGGTTTTTATTGATGAAAACTACATTTCTGTTACCAAATACGATATTAACGACTGGCAGGAAATTACACTTGAAGTAAGAACTTTTATTAAACAATTTATCGAAAATGGCGGAACTGTTTTAGACGAAAGTTTACTTGAAACTACCGCTAAAAATGATATTACTAAAGATGAAGCTTTTGATAAATTAGATGTTACATCACAACAAATCATTAATATTCTTGAAGAATATGTTAAACCAGCTGTAGCTGCAGACGGCGGAAACATTGCTTTTGACTCTTTTAATGAAGAGAACAAAGTAGTCAAAGTAATTTTGCAAGGTGCCTGCAGCGGTTGTCCTTCATCAACATTTACTTTAAAAAGCGGTATTGAAAACATGTTAAAAAGCATGCTAAACGACGAACAAATTACTGTAGAAGCCTTAAACGCATAAAGCTATAATTTTCGCAAACAATTAAAAGCGTCTCGCAATGAACTGCCCCCAAAAAGTTAGACACTATTTGGGGGCATTTTTATGGAACGAAAAGTCAAATATTCATATGAGTTTAAGCTTCTCTGTGTAGAAGAAGTTTTAAAAAAACATCGACCTTTAACTAGT
>NZ_JAFEVZ010000019.1 GCF_022802975.1 Flavobacterium pectinovorum | reverse complement strand
GCTACGGGAGCCTGAGCTTGAGCGGTTGCCAAACCTGAAAGATCACTGCATTGTAAAGTCACATTTAGAGAAGTGGCTGCAGTTGTCCATGTTGGTGCTGTGTTGTCCTGAATGGTAATTACCTGAGTAAAAGTAGTTGAGGTGTTGTTACAAACATCTTTGGCTTCCCAGGTATTGGTATAAGTTCCAGAGTTTACGCAAGAGCCTTGTGCGAAGTTTCCGCTTATTTTGGTGTAGGTTACAATTCCGCCACAATTATCAGTTGCTACAGGAGCCTGAGTCTGAGCGGTTGCCAAACCAGAAAGGTCACTACATTGTAAAGTCACATTCAAAGCGTTAGCAGTAGTTGTCCATATTGGCGCTGTGTTGTCCTGAATGGTGATTACCTGAGTGAAAACACTTGAGGTGTTGTTACAAACGTCTTTGGCTTCCCAGGTGTTGGTATAAGTTCCAGAGTTTACACAAGAGCCTTGTGCAAAGTTTCCGCTTATTTTGGTGTAGGTTACAGCTCCGCCACAATTATCAGTTGCTACAGGAGCCTGAGCCTGAGCGGTTGCCAAACCGGAAAGATCACTGCATTGTAAAGTAACATTCAAAGCGTTAGCAGTAGTTGTCCACATTGGCGCTGTGTCGTCCTGAATGGTGATTACCTGAGTGAAAACACTTGAGGTGTTGTTACAAACGTCTTTGGCTTCCCAGGTGTTAGTATAAGTTCCAGAGTTTACACAAGAGCCTTGTGCAAAGTTTCCGCTTATTTTGGTGTAGGTTACAGCTCCGCCACAATTATCAGTTGCTACAGGAGCCTGAGCCTGAGCGGTTGCTAAACCGGAAAGATCACTGCATTGTAAAGTCACATTCAAGGCATTAGCAGTAGTTGTCCATGTTGGTGCTGTTGTGTCGTTAACAGTAACTATTTTTTCACAAGTAGAACTGCATCCATTTGAAGTAGTTGTTAATAATAATTTAAATGTTGTATTGCAAGTAGAGCCAGCTAAAACAGTTACGCTTTGTGCATTTGTAGCAGATGTGATTGTAGCACCATTTGCAGTTGCTGAAGGCAAAGACCACGCGTAAGTAGTCATATTGGCTGGAGCCATATAAACATTAGAAGAAGACAAACATACAGGACCAGAAGCACCAGTAATGGAACAACCAATAGGAGCATTTACCGTTACGGTTGCTTGACTTGTGGCAATATCATTTCCAGAACATAAACCTGAATTTGAAAATATTGCTCTAAATAATGTAGTTTCTGTTAAATTAGCTGTATTATAGGCTGTTAAACCCGCAGTATTAGGGATATCTACCCACACTGAAAATGGAGCAACAGATGATTGCCACTTACTTACAGTAGAATTAGCATTGAGACCGGTTATTGTTAAAGCGCTACTAGCTCCTGAACAAATAGTGGTGTTTGGTCCAACGGTTCCTTTTAGTGGAATTCCAAATGTAAGTGGAGTATTAAGACATTGATTTGAACTAGGAGAGTTACCGCTAACAGATGCTAATTTTGTAATATTGATTACACCAGGGTTATTTGGATCACAAATATTAATTCCCAAACTTCCAAAAGGAATATTAAACTCTAAAAATGTATTACCAGAATTACAATTGGCATTACCAGCCTGTACAGCAAGACCAGGAGGGATAACGTTAGTTTGAGTTTTAACACTTCCATTTCCTGTATATAAAGTAAAACCATTTCCGTTAGAATTGATTTCTAAGATATATTCAGCACCAGCTACACTAATGGTACCTCCAAAGGAGTCTGATGTTAATCCGGTTAAAGGATTATTATTGGTATCTAAATACAGTCTAAAAAGTGCTGAACCACCATTACCAATGTCCATCCCTAATCTCAATACTTGATTTTGAGTGTCAACTTTAGCGTGAATCGTTCCAATTTGGCACGTTGAAGAAGGACTGGCTAATAGCACTTTGCTATAAACAGTGCCAGTTGCATATTCATCACCAGCTGTATTGGGACCTGGGCAGTAATCTCCATCATATGTACCTTGAGAGTAGCCACTTGTAATAAATATTAAAAGGAACGTTATCAAAACGCTTTTAATATTAATATTTTTAAAAAAATAAGTAATGATTTCCATAATCTCTAATTTTATTAAGTTAGGATTAAAATGTTTTTGGACTTCTTGTCTTTTAATGAATTTTTGGGGTTATTCAGTTAAGAGACTATTGAGATTTATGAATTTGAAAGAATGTAGAGTTTTGATTATCTCAAAATTTTAACATAAAATCTATGAATCAAAATTATATAGATTGGTTTAATTATGTTTTTTTTATCCGTAACTAACCTGAAAAATCGTTTAAGTGCTATTTTTTTGTTAAATAACTATCTTAAATTATTTCTTTTTAATGAAATTATAACAGGTAAAAAAATATTTTTCACATTTTTTGAATATGTTTTTTAAGTTAAATGTAATTTTAACACGTTGTTATTCAATGTTTTGAGTGTTGTTTTTTTGTATTTGAATACTATCGATTAAGTGATATGTTTAATAGATGAACAGCGCTTTTTTCTAATTGATTTGTATTTTATTTTTTTACTTTTTGTTAAAAATTATTCCGAAGTGTTAACAGAATAAAAAAAACATAGGCTATTGGAATTTCTTTTGTAAATTAGGATTGAATTCCTGTCTTGGGTATTTATCCTAAAAAAAATATCGTTTTATGAAAAATTTAATTTTAATACGACATGCAAAATCTAGTTGGGAAGCCCCTTTAAAAGATTTTGACAGACCTTTAATGAAAAGAGGTATTTTAGATGCCCACAGCGTTTCAGGTGCCATTTCAAAATTTCTTCCAAAAACCTATATAATCTGGAGCAGTACAGCTGCACGAGCTTCAGAAACCGCTATAATTTTTGCCCAAAATTTGTCATATCCATTAGAAAGTATTTTATTCAAAGACGAATTGTACACTTTTGATGACAGGCATCTTGAAAAAGTTATCAAATCATGTGATAATAGTTTAGAAAGCGTTATTCTTTTTGGGCATAACGAGGCTATTACAAATTTTGTTAATAAATTTGGGGATGTTTTTATAGAAAATGTCCCAACTTCTGGTTTCGTATCACTGCAATTTGATACAGAAAGCTGGGATACCATACATAAAGGCAAAACCCATAAAACAATTTTCCCCAAAGATTTAAAATAAACAACGTGCACGAACAGAAATATATAGACAGAGAAAAAAGTTGGTTAGCGTTTAATGCAAGAGTACTTCAGGAAGCGGCAGATAATACGGTTCCATTATTAGACAGACTTCGTTTTGTTGGAATTTTTTCAAATAATTTAGACGAATTTTTCAGGGTTCGTTATGCCGCAATTCGAAGATTGAGCCTTTCCGGAATTTCAGGCGAAAAATATTTGGGTGGTGTTTCTGCTCAACAGCTGATTAAAGATATTACCGAAATCGTGATTCAGCAACAGTCTGAAAGTTTGCGTATTTTAAGTAATATTGAAGCTGAATTAGAGGCTGAGAATATTTTTATCATCACAGAAGATGAAATTAAAAAGGAGCAGGAAAATTATTTAAAAGACTTTTTTACTCAAAAATTAAGCCCTGAACTTGTTACTATTATATTAAATGATCTGGCAGAATTTCCTGTTCTTAAAGATACTTTAGGCTATTTGGCTGTTCGTCTGGAAATGAATGAAAATGACGAAATTCGTTATGCTGTCATTGAAATTCCAAAGACCATTAACAGGTTCGTTGTATTGCCTTCAAATGATGATAAGCAATACGTCATTTTAATTGACGATGTTATTAGGTATAATCTTAAAAATATTTTTAACATTTTCGATTGTAAAAGTGTTTCCGCCCACATGATTAAAATCACGCGTGATGCACAGTTGGATATAGACAGTGATTTGAGTAAAAGCATGCTCGAAAAAATTGCAACTTCGGTTAAAGACAGACGTATTGGAGAGCCTGTTCGTTTCATTTACGACAGTCAGATTGAGGATGATACGCTACATTTCTTTTTGGATAAAATGAAAATCGTAGAAACGGATAGTATAATTCCGGGTGGAAGATATCATAATCGTCGTGATTATATGAGTTTTCCTAATTTAGGAAGATATGATTTACTTTATAAACCTAATGAACCATTACCAATTCCGGGCTTAAGTTTAGGAGGAAGTATTTTGGAGAAAATCAGTAAAAAAGATTATTTACTGCATGCTCCTTATCAGTCGTTTTCGTACCTGACAAAGTTTTTGCGTGAAGCTGCTTTAGATCCAAAAGTGACCAGTATAAAAATTACGTTATATCGTCTGGCTAAGAATTCGCAAATTATCAGTTCTTTGATTAACGCTGCCAAAAATGGTAAAAAAGTAACGGTTCAAATCGAACTTCAGGCACGTTTTGATGAGGCCAGTAATATTTCGTATGCAGAGCAAATGCAAACAGAAGGGATCGAACTTATTTTTGGAATTAAAGGACTAAAAGTACATAGTAAAATTTGTGTTATTGAAAGGGTTGAAGACGAAAAAACACGCCGCTACGGCTTTATTTCGACTGGAAATTTTAATGAAGCCACAGCTAAAATTTATACAGATGTAACACTTTTTACCTGCAATCAGGGAATCTTAAAAGACATTTCAAAAATATTCGAATTTTTTGATATCAATTACAGAGTGCACAGATACAAACATTTAATTGTGTCACCACATTATACACGCTCTAAGTTTATTAAACTCATTGACCGCGAAATTTTACATGCTTTGGCAGGTAGAAAAACACATATAAAACTTAAAATGAATAGCTTGTCCGACTTTAAAATGATCGATAAGTTGTATGAGGCAAGTAACGCGGGAGTTAAGATTCAGCTTCAGGTAAGAGGAATTTGTTCTTTGATTCCGGGAATTCCGGGCATGAGTGAGAACATTGAAGCAATTAGTATTGTTGATAATTATCTGGAGCATTCAAGGGTTTATATTTTTGGAAACGCCGGTTTAACCGAAGTGTATATTTCTTCAGCAGATTTTATGACCAGAAATCTTGATGGAAGAGTAGAAGTTACCTGTCCAATTTATGATTTGTCCATTAAAAAAGAGTTAATAGATAATTTTAATATTGCCTGGAAAGGGAATGTAAAGGTGAGATATCATTCTTATAAATTAGACAATAAGTATAAACCAAGAAATCATCATGCTCCTTTCAGGGCGCAATTTGAGACTTATAAATATTATCAGCATAAAGTCGAAATAGCCGAAGTAGCGGTTCAAAAAACAAATTAATAACAATGAAGTGATTTAGACTTTTTCCATTTGCTAAAAAAATTGTCTTTTGCACCCAATTTCAGTCTTTTTTTCGTTCCGTAGCCCTGCTATGCATCTTAAAAAAGACTGAAATTGGGCACAAAATCCTTAATTTTCGCTTAAACGCAAAAAGTCTAAATCACTTCAATACAAAATTTTAAATTTCAAATCATAAAGTGAGCATGATTAAAATAAAAAAATACGCAGCAATAGATATCGGTTCAAATGCCATGAGGCTCTTGATATCCAATGTTGTTGAGCAAGAAGGCAAAGATCCGCAATTTAATAAAAGTTCACTTGTTCGTGTGCCAATACGTTTGGGGCAGGATGCCTTTACAGTTGGTGAAATTTCGACAGAAAATATAGAAAGAATGGTGGATGCAATGAAAGCATTCAACCTTTTAATGAAAGTTCATAAAGTAGAAAGGTATATGGCTTTTGCAACTTCGGCTATGCGTGAGGCATACAATGCGAAGGAGGTTGTGGATTTGATTAAGAAAAAAGCAGACATAAAAATTGAAATTATCGATGGAAAAAAAGAAGCGGCAATTATTGCTTCAACAGATTTGCATCATTTGCTTAGAACAGATCAAACGTATCTTTTTGTAGACGTTGGTGGTGGAAGTACCGAATTTACTCTCTTCTCTGATGGGAAAATGATTAACTCAAGATCATTCAAAGCAGGAACGGTTCGTTTGCTGAATAATATGGTTCATGATGTGGTTTGGGATGAAATTGAAAAATGGATCAAAGCCAATACCAAAGATTATGAAGAAGTGACGCTTATTGGTTCCGGAGGAAACATCAATAAATTATTTAAGATGTCCGGAAAACAACAGGAAAAACCGCTTTCGTATATTTATATCAATTCACAATATGCTTTTTTAAATTCTTTGACCTACGAGCAGAGGATTGCCGAATTAGGGCTGAATTCTGACCGTGCCGATGTAATCATCCATGCAACCCGTATTTATCTGAATGCGATGAAATGGAGTGGGGCACGCCAGATATATGTTCCAAAAATTGGACTTTCTGACGGAATCGTAAAAGCAATGTATTACGGTAAAATTTAATTTAGGATTTACTAGATGAATAAAACAAGACTTGAAGCTTTCAGTGATGGCGTTTTAGCTATTATTATCACCATTATGGTTTTAGAAATTAAAGTGCCTCACGGACATGAGTTTGCCGACTTAAAACCGCTTATCCCTAAATTTTTGAGTTACATACTTAGTTTTATTTACGTGGGGATTTATTGGAATAATCATAATTACTTATTTCATGGCTTGTCTAAAGTAAACGGAAAAATTCTTTGGGCAAATATGTATCTGCTTTTTTGGCTTTCGTTAATTCCGGTGGTTACAGGATGGATGGGAGAACATAATTTTGCAAAAAACGCTATGGCCTTATATGGCACTATTTTGTTTTTGTGTGCGATAGCTTATTATATTCTGGAGCGGGTTATAATCATTGCTGAAGGAAAAAATTCAGTGCTGGCAAAAGCAATAGGTTATGAAGTCAAAGGAATAGTTTCTGCTGTTTTATATATTCTTGGAGTCGTTTTTTCTTTTTACAGTGAATGGATTTCAGGTGCTGCTTATTTCATTGTAGCAATGTTATGGCTTATTCCGGATAAAAGGATTGAAAAAGTTTTTGCTTCAAAAAATTAATTAGAATTTGATGAAAGCAGTTTTTCAGTCTATTCAGAATCTTTCTCCGGAGGAGTTAAATCTTTTAGATGGTTTAATTACATTTCGAAAACTAAAAAAAGGAGATTTTTTATTGATGGAAAATGAGGTCTGCAATGAAATTGTTTTTATCGAAAAAGGAATTCTGCGTTCTTTTTTCTTTAATCATAAAGGAGATGAGATTACAAATTGTTTTGCTTTTGAAAATGAATTTATGGCGTCATTTGCCAGTTTTATAACCAAAGAAATAGCAGAAGAAAACATTCAGGCATTAACAGATACAGAAGTTCAGGTTTTAAGTCGGGAAAGTTTGGAAAAGCTGTACCAGTCAGGTTATAACTGGCAGGAAACCGGAAGAAAATTAACGGAAATAGAATTCGTAAACCTGAATAAAAGAATGATTTCATTTCAAAAATTATCAGGCGCACAACGCTACGAAGAACTTTTTCAGAATCACCAAAAATACCTGCAGTTAATTCCGCTTCAATATTTAGCTTCTTATTTAGGAATTACTCCCAGACATTTAAGCCGTATTCGTAAAGCTGTTGTCTGATTTTAAAGTTTTGTTTCTCGCAGATTTTACAGATTTTATTTTATTGATATAAACGTAACTGGTTTAAGAAAATTGATTTAAAAAATTATAAACCTGAGATCGATTATTCAAAAAAACACCTTGTATTGTTTATCCTGCAAGGTTTTCAAAACCTTGTAGGTATTAATGCTAATGATCGAATACCTTCAAGGTCTCGAAAAAGACCTTGAAGGAATATTAATCAACATCATTAATTTGTAAATAATTTTGTATTGGATTAATCGAACTTAGGTTATAAGTAAAACATGTTAGACAATTTAAGGAATCGATGCCATCCTGAGCGGAGTCGAAGGCTTATGAGTTCGAATCTGCCTGATCTGCATAATCTGAGAGAGAATAAAAATAGCCAGAATACCCAATTTACATTTTTTTCAGGACATTTGTCCGGTAAAAGATAAAACTTCAATCGTATTTTTAACAAAAAGACCAATATGAAAAAAATACTGATTATAAACGGACATCCAAATCCTGAAAGTTTCAATTTTGCGATTGCAGAGACGTATAAAAAAGGAGTAATCGAATCTGGTACTGCAGTTGATATCATTACAATCTCTGAACTACAATTTAATCCGAATTTACAATTTGGATATCAAAAGCGAACCGATTTAGAACCGGATTTGGTAAACGCCTGGAATAAAATTCAAACAGCCAATCATTTGGTTTGGATCCATCCTGTTTGGTGGGGAGGTCTGCCTGCGATTACAAAAGGTTTTATCGATCGTTTGTTTCTGCCGGGAATGGCATTTGAATACCGTGAAAATTCAGTTTGGTGGGATAAACTCCTAAAAGGAAAAACCGCACATATTATTACAACTTTAGATCAGCCCGGCTGGTATTACCGATTGGCTTATGGAAGACCAAGTGTGAATCAATTAAAAAAATGTACGTTAGAATTCTGTGGTGTAAAACCGGTAAAAGTAAGTTATGTCGGAATTGTAAAAACCGCTGATAAAGCACAAAGAGAAAAATGGTTGCAGAAAGTTTACGATTTCGGATTAAGAAATAAATAGCTATTTGCGGAATGAGAGAATAAAAAATAATAATTAAATATAACCGTACTAAGGTATATCCAATCCAAATGTAGAACGTAAAAGTTCAATATTTGGGTTGATTTCTAATAAACGATTGTATCGGTCCTGATCGTTAAAACTTCTTTTAGTTTCTATGGTTTCATTTACAATTACTTCAATAGTGATGTCGTGATTGTGTAAATGACCTTTTAAATATCCTAAAATTCCGTTAATCTGGCTTTCAAAATCTAATTTAGAACCTTCATTTGGCAATTCAAGAGTAATTACTGTTCCGTTTAATTTTGGGTCGTTTATCAATAATAACGATTCCATGATTTTGAAACCTTTTTCTCCTAAGCGTTGCGCATATTTGTTCCAGTACAAAAGCATGTCGGTTTCAGTAAATTCTTCTGTAAGCAAAACTGATGTAGGTTTTACATAAGATTTAGCATTGGCTTCCAATTCTTTTTTCTTGCGGATACTTGCTAAAGAAAAAGCAGAAACTTTAGGTTCATTACTTGCTTCAGGTTTTGGAGCAACAGGAGTTTGAGCTTGTGAAGTTGTATCTGTTTCTTCTTTTTGCGGTGTTACGCCTTCCGTTATAGTTTTTGAATTTTCAACTTCTACGGGATAACTTTGAACTTTAGACTTTGGACTTTCGACTATAGAGTACCCACTATTTTTAAAGTAAACAGGCGGAATTATGAATTGCTCAGCTTTTTTTTTTCTCCATCAAAGTTGATAGAGGCTAATTGCATCAAACATAGTTCGACCAAAAGACGCTGATTTTGGCTTAATTTATATTTTAAATCGCAATCGTTGGCAATGTCAATTCCTTTTAATAAAAAATCCTGAGAACATTTTTGAGCCTGTACACCATACATTTGTTGTGCTTGTTCTCCCACTTCAAGCAAACTTAAAGTTGCAGGTGTTTTACTAACCAATAAATCCCTGAAATGTGAAGCTAAACCGGCAATAAAATGATGCCCGTCAAAACCTTTTGAAAGAATTTCGTTGTAAGCGATTAAAAGATCCGGAATCTTATTTTCTAAAAGTAAGTCGGTAATGCTGATGTAGGTTTCGTAATCTAAAACGTTTAGGTTTTCGGTTACGGCCTGGCGTGTTAAGTTGGTTCCGCAATACGAAACCACACGGTCAAAAATGGATAAAGCATCACGCATGGCACCATCTGCTTTTTGAGCAATAATATGCAATGCATCGTCTTCAAAATTGATTCCCTGACTTGCTGCAACTTCAGCCAAATGTTCTTTGGCATCTTTTACTGTAATTCTTTTGAAATCAAAAATCTGACAGCGTGATAAAATCGTTGGAATGATTTTGTGCTTTTCTGTTGTTGCTAAAATGAAAATTGCATGTTTTGGTGGTTCTTCCAATGTTTTCAAAAAAGCATTAAAAGCAGCCGAAGACAACATGTGAACCTCGTCAATAATATAAACTTTGTATTGTCCGGTTTGCGGCGGAATTCGAACCTGATCAATCAGACTTCGAATGTCATCTACCGAGTTGTTGGATGCGGCATCTAACTCAAAAACGTTAAAAGCAAAATCTTCATTTGGATCGTCATATCCGGGCTGGTTTATTTTACGGGCCAGAATACGCGCACAGGTTGTTTTTCCAACTCCACGCGGTCCGGTAAATAAAAGGGCAGAAGCAAGGTGATTGCTTTCTATGGCATTTAGCAACGTGTTGGTAATGGCTTTTTGACCCACAACATCCTTAAAGGTCTGCGGGCGGTATTTACGGGCCGATACTACAAATTGTTCCATATTCTGTTTTATTCGATAGCAAATATAGGCCGAAAATTACCAAATCACAAATCTGAAATTAATAAAACTGAAATAGGATTTGAAGTGTTTAAACAGCTGTTAGTTTTACTATTTTACCCTCAGGAAATTAACAAAAATTAAATCATGATTTTGATTTTTTCTTCATCAAAACAACGAAAATTAAAACTAAGAGCAAGACGGTAGTTATAATCAAAGAAATAATAATGTATTTAGCATAGGTTTCTATTTTTAGATCTGCTTTTTCTTTTTCAGAAATTGTATTTTGATCAGATTTGTAGATTCGTAATCTTTCTAACTGATTAATCCAATTTGTTAGATTTTCTTTTTCATATTCTAATTCGATCACTTTTCTATATAAGGATTTAATGTCTTTATTTTTTATATTAAAATATTCCTCCTTTTGAGGTGGAGGAGGATATGAACCTGTATGGGATTCTAATCCCATGCTTGGCGAACATTGACTTATGCTAATTGTTTTATCGTTATTAAAATTGGCATATACAATCCAAAGATCTTTTTTTGTTGGTGTAATTGAGCAGCTAGTAGAGTTTGTTCCTTTAACAAGTACAGCATTAGTTTCTCCCTTAAATAATTCTATAATTTTAAAAGAATAAGTTCCAGTTATTGGATTAAATTTTATCACTTCTCCGTAAAAAACAATATCAGAGTATTTCAATGCTTTATTTATCATCGTTTCTTTATCCAGGATTTTGCAATCGCATGAAAAGGAATTACTATAATTGAAAAAGAAAATTAAAGCGAAAATGTATTTTAATTTCATAAAAGAAAATTTTACTACAATAATAATCATTTTTACTTGCTTTATTTTGTACATAAAAAAGTATTATTTTCGTATTAATTAGCACTATAATTAACTGCCAATATTGAAACAAAATGGAAAAATTAATTTCCTAAAATTTGATTAAACGTTTATGCAACAATATAATTTTAAAAATAATATCCTAAATCTAAAAGTAAAAAAATCTCCAATCTTAGTTCGAGCAGTAATGTTCGGATTAGCTTTTTCTTTTTTTGTATTTCCTGTATTAGGAACTCTTGTTGGAATTTTGACTGGAAATGGATTACAATTTGGTTATTTTGTTGCAATAGGAATATTTTCTCTGATAGGATTTTATCTGCTTCGGGTTTCGTTATGGAATACTTATGGTGAAGAAACTATTGAAATATTAGAAAATAAGATTATTTATGAGGCAAATTATGGATGGTTTAAAGATGGAAAAAAAGAAATGACAATAATAGTTCCGGAATATTCTTTTAAACCAGCAGGATATGAGGAAGATAATGAAGGTGTTTTGGTTATTACTTCTAAAGAATCTCAGATCGAATCGGTTATAAAAATGCCAATGAAGGAGCTGGAAGCATTATTGGTCGTTTTGAAACCAGTTATTAACTCTTAAAATTTACTTTATGAAAAAGTACTCGGTTTTTATGGTAATCGTATTTTGTTCGTTTAAATTTCATGCCCAAACTGCGCAAGATTCAGCTGCCATAAAGCGAGTAGCTTTGGCCTACATCGAAGCACAGCACATTCCAAATCCCAAATTGATGGAAGGCGCACTGCATCCGAGAATGGTGAAAAGATCAGTTTTTAGAAGTAAGGCAGCGAAGAAAGATTATGTTTCAGAATACTTTGCCGAAAACATGGTGATCCTTGCTGAAACGTATAACGTAAAAGGAGACAAGTTTCCGAAAAGCCCAAGAAAAGAAGTTAAATTACTGGATGTTTCGGCTAAAACGGCTTCGATTAAATTACTGGCTGATGCCTGGATTGATTATATGCATATTGTGAAAGAAAATGGCGAATGGAAAATTATAAATGTGCTTTGGCAGTATAATGATGTGTCACAGCATGAATAAGTTGGAAATTTAACGCAAAGATGTTAAGATTTGTATTTTATGTCATTTCTTTAAAAGTACCTATTTTGATTACGTTTAAAGAAATGACATAGGTTATAAAATTTTTGTTGTTTCTTTTGATTTTGAAAAGCATAACTTTCTTTTGAAACCTAAAGCCCTAGCCCTGATGGAAACGGCATCCTTTTGTGGCGGTGTTCGCCGCAAAAGATACAGTGTACAGCAGGTTCCCGGCTGCTGAAAATTATCTTCCCCTAATGCTTAAATCAAATAAAAACTTTGCGGTTTCCTGATCTGAATCGGCAGAAAAACCTGCTACGTAAACCCCTTTTTTACCTGAATTTGATTTAATTCCGTAAACAACTGCCTCATCGCCCGGGTCTGAATCCCCTTCGTATCGATACACATGAACAATTTCAAATTTCTCAGGATTCTTTTTAATCATGTCCGAGTTACGATTAAAATCACAGGTAAATCCTTTTTCATTCAATTGATCTAAAGCTTTTGAAACAGTTGCGTAATGATACATTTTAGCCATAATAAATGAATTTAAAAATTAAGGATTTTAAAGATAACCAATTTAAAATTAAAACGTTAAGAAAGTTTTTTAAAAATCTGAAATTTAAACCCTCGTTTCTTCGCTTATAAATCGCTACTTTTGCGCTGCAGACCGCCTTATCGTCGTTCGCTTTTGCGGAGGGAGGAAAGTCCGGACACCACAGAGAAGCATAGCGGGTAACACCCGTCGGCGTTAGAAATGGCGCAAGGACAAGTGCAACAGAAAGTATGTACAGGTAATGCTGTAGTGAAACCAGGTAAACTCTATGCGGTGAAATACCAAGTATATCAGCATTTAAGGGCTTCTCGTCCGTTGTTGAAGGGTAGGTAGCTTGAGTTTCGGAGTAATTCGAAATCTAGATAAATGATAAGGTATTGTTCCGTTGCAGAACGGGACAAGAACAGAATCCGGCTTACAGGTCTGCTTTTTTTATATTTTTAAGTGTTCTCACATTATGATTTTAAGGGAGATAATTACAAGTTTAATTGTAAGAAAATAATAGTATTTTTTAGGTTTTAAAATACTATTTTTGCGCCAATTAATTAAAATCAAAATGAGAAAAGCTTATTTGTTTGTACTGTTTTCAGTTCTTTTTACAAACGTTGTTCAGGCACAGGATGAAGCTCCGGTTGCTGTAGCAAAAAATCAATTTAAAATCAATTTATTGCTGCCAGGTTTTGTTTACGAACATGGTTTTGATACAAAAAACACATTGTATTCAGAGGTGAGTATTGGATTAGGGTTTTCATCTAATTCCAATAATTCCAATTTTGCTTTTTTTCCTAATATAAATGAGCAATTTCGTCATTATTATAATCTTGAAAAAAGAGCGGCAAAAGGTAAAAGAACTGCGCGTAATTCAGGAAATTATTTAGCTTTTAATGCCATTTATAATTTTGAATCTATTTCTACAAATAAGGATTACAGAGAAGCAGTGCCTTCATTTACAGTTGGAGCACTCTGGGGATTGCAGCGTACCTATAAAGGCCGTTTCAATCTTGAATTTAATATTGGTCCTGGTGTTAGTTTTGATAAATATGAAACTGAATTTGTTCCTGTTGGAAACTTTACTTTGGGATGGGTTATTGGGAAGTGATTTATAAATACACAAAACCCCTTGAAACACAAGGGGTTTTGTGTATTTGGAATATTAACCTTCGTCTTCGTCAGTAATTTTTGTTGGCAAATCGCCAGGAAGCTCTTCATCGTCATCAGTCGAATTCAATTCGAAGAAACTAAAAAAGGAACCACCATAACTTTTCTGAAAAGAGAAATTACTCAAATGATCCATTTTGGTGTACTTTGAGTGTTCTATAATCATCATTCCGTCTTCATGAAGTAATTCTTTTTCGAAAACGGTCAGCACAATTTTTTCAAATGCTGTCTGATCTAATCCATAAGGAGGATCTGCAAAAATAATATCGTAAGAGGTTTTGCAGTTTTCAAGAAATTTATAAACGTCGCTTTTAGTTGCTGCGATATCAAAATCATATTCTGATGAAATCTGTTTGATAAATTTTACACACCCAAAATCGCCATCAACAGAGGTAATTGGGGCACTTCCGCGTGAAGCGAATTCATAACTGATATTTCCTGTACCTGAAAACAGGTCTAAAACCTTTAAGCCGTCAAAACTAAAATGATTGTTCAAAACATTAAATAATGCTTCTTTACTCATGTCGGTCGTAGGTCTTACAGGAAGGTTTTTTGGCGGAAAAATGCGGCGTCCTTTGTATTTTCCAGAAATGATTCTCATGATTGAAATAAGATATAATGTTTTTGATTCTCGGCAGTTGTGAAGCTGTTTTTTTGCTGTAAAGTGCTTACATCCAAAAAGGATACATTGCGAATGTATTTGTACGCAATGGCATAAAACGGGTCATTTTTATTAATTGTACCTAATAATTCGAGTGGAAAAACTTCCGGATTTAAACTCAATTGCTCGGCTGTAAAAAGTAAATAATAAATAAAATCTTCCGGGGTTTGATATTCAAAAGAATTAAATAATAGCAGTTTTTGATTTTCAACTACGATTATTTCAAAATACTCCGGATTAAAATTGACAATCATTTTTTTGGCGTCATTATTTTTTGAAGCTTCAAGGATTTTTTCGACCAAAATGCTGTTAACATGTTTATAATCAAAAGTTCCTACATTGTCAATTAGAAAGTTGTTGATGTTTATATACGGAATATAAACAGCATTCATCTCGTAATTGGAAATCTCATCATAGGTAAAAAAATCTGTTTCAAAAACTTTTGTGGTGTATTGTAAATAACTGCCAAGATAATTTTCATCGAAAAGAGCCGTAGGAACAAAAGTTGAAAGATTGTTATTATGAATAACCATGATTTCATCATAAGTATCTTTTAATTCCGGATATTTTTTAAAAGCTTCTGCGAAATGATTTTCTATTTTAGTTGTCTTTTTTGAAGTGTCAAACTGAACTTCACTGAACGAAGTAATCCTGTTGTTCAGCGTATCGAAACAACAAAAAGAAAACCCTGTCAGCGAAACCTGAATAGAAAGTTTTTTGTAAATTTTTGATGTGATATTAGTGTTTTGCAATGCCATATTTTGATTTACAATTCATTACCTGTTGTAGCGTCAGGAAAGAATTTAATTCGAACACAAACTTACAAATAAATAACAATATCAATGACAATATCAAAAGTCAATTTCAATTTGAATGTCAATGGCAAAATCTATGTTTAGAAAAAATCAATTGAAAATGTAATGCTAATCAAATAAATACCTTGTAAATGACTTCAATTGTAATAATTTGAGATTAGGATATTAATTGTTTTACATTTAAAGCTACCATTGATCTTAAATTGAGTATTGAAATTGCCATTACCATTGTCATTGATTTTTGCCATTGTAATTGCCATTGTAATTGCCATTTAAAAAGCCGAACTTTGTCTCTCAATTATACCCTATGAATTCAGCATTATTTTATGGCGTTTTGCAAAAAAGATTTCCCTTTGCACCCACTTACAAACAGGATATTTTTTTTCAAAAAATTGCCATTTTTTTAACCGAACCTCAAAACGATACGATCTTTGTATTAAAAGGGTATGCCGGAACGGGAAAAACAACTGTGATTTCGACCATTGTAAATAATCTTGGAGATATTAATAAAAAGTTTGTTTTGCTGGCGCCAACGGGTCGTGCCGCAAAAGTAATTGCCAATTATTCGAATACACCGGCTTTTACGATTCATAAGAAAATATATTTTCCAAAGAAGTCATCGGGTGGAGGAATAGCTTTTACTAAACAGGTCAATAAACATAAAAATACCATTTTTATCGTCGATGAGGCTTCGATGATTTCAGATAGTACTTTGGATAGTGCTTCTCTTTTGGACGATTTGATTCATTATGTGTATTCCGGAACCAATTGTAAAATGATTCTTTTGGGAGATACTGCTCAGCTGCCGCCCGTAAATTTAGATATTAGCCCGGCGCTGGATATTCAGACTTTGGGAATTCATTATGATAAAGAAATTGAACATATCGAACTGGACGAAGTAATGCGTCAGGAAGAAAATTCAGGTATTTTATTTAATGCTACCGAATTGCGTGAATTGCTGAAAGAATCGTTTATAACCGAATTTAGGTTTAATGTAAAAAAATTCAAAGACATTGTTCGCCTGACCGATGGTTATGATATTCAGGATGCTATAAATACGGCTTACAGCAATTATAGTATTGAGGATACGGCTTTTATTGTGCGTTCGAATAAAAGGGCAAACCAATACAATGAACAGATTCGAACCAGAATATTGTTTAAAGAAAGCGAACTTTCAGTCGGAGATTTTCTGATGGTGGTAAAGAACAATTATTTTTGGCTAAAAGAAACTGATGAAGCCGGATTTATTGCCAACGGAGATATTATTGAAGTTTTAGAACTTTTCGGAATTAAAGAATTATACGGCTTTACTTTTGCGAAAGTAAAAATAAGAATGGTCGATTATCCGGATCAGAAACCATTTGAAACGGTTTTGCTGTTGGATACCATAAAAAGTGAATCTCCGTCTTTAACGTACGAAGAATCTAATCGTTTGTATGAAGAAGTGATGAAAGATTATGAAGATGAAACTACGAAATATAAGAAATTTCAAAAGGTAAAAAATAACGAATATTTTAATGGTTTGCAGGTTAAATTCTCTTACGCCATAACTTGCCACAAATCACAGGGAGGACAATGGAATACCGTTTTTATAGAACAGCCATATCTGCCAAACGGTATTGACCGCGATTATATCAGATGGCTTTATACGGCAATGACACGTGCTAAAAATAAGCTATATTTGATAGGTTTTAAAGACGAGAGTTTTGAAGAATAAAAACACCAATTTCACGAATTAGCTCGAATGGATTTTACAAAGTAATTTGTGAAATTAGTGTTTAATAATTTTTGCAATGACAACACTAAACGACTTACATTCGATTTCATCTGCGTTTTCGAATACCGATAAAATGCCGGTTCTGTTTCTTGGACATGGCAGCCCGATGAATGCCATTGAAGAAAATCAGTTTGTGACCGGTTTTCGTAATCTGGCTAAAACGCTGCCTCAGCCTAATGCTATTTTATGTATTTCGGCGCATTGGTTTACAAAAGGCACAAAAGTGACTTCAATGCAAATGCCAAGAACAATCCATGATTTTGGAGGTTTTCCGCAGGCACTTTTTGATGTGCAATATCCTGCAAAAGGAAGTCCTGAACTGGCTTTGGAAACGCAAAAAATATTAGATCCTGTTTTGGTAGATTTAGACGAACACTGGGGTTTGGATCATGGTGCATGGAGTGTCATTAAACATTTATATCCAAATGCAGATGTTCCGGTAATTCAGTTGAGTATTGATTACACCAAATCGGGTCAGTACCATTTTGAACTGGCAAAGAAACTGCAGTCGCTCCGCTATAAAGGCGTTCTGATCATCGGGAGCGGAAATATCGTTCACAACTTAAGATTGGTAGATTTCAGGAATTTTGATAAAGATAATTACGGTTACGACTGGGCAATCGAAGCACGAGAGACGGTTAATAATTATCTGTTGGACGGCAATTTCCAGCCCTTAATAGACTTCGAGAAAATGAATAAAGCAGTTCAGTTGGCAGTTCCAACTCCGGAACATTATCTTCCGTTGCTTTATACTTTAGGGTTAAAAGACAAAACAGATGAATTAGATTTATTCAATGATAAGTTATTAGCCGGTTCACTGAGTATGACTTCTGTAAAAATCATGTAATAAACTTTGAGACTCTTCATGAAATCTTTGTGAATCTCTGTGGTATGAATTGCATAAGAATACCCAAAGGAAGAAATTAAAACCTGAACAAAATCAACGCA
The DNA here is from genome assembly GCF_022802975.1 of Flavobacterium pectinovorum. Taxonomy (GTDB): domain Bacteria; phylum Bacteroidota; class Bacteroidia; order Flavobacteriales; family Flavobacteriaceae; genus Flavobacterium; species Flavobacterium pectinovorum_B. The sequence goes on along the minus strand of NZ_JAFEVZ010000019.1, from coordinate 26,816 downwards.
TTGACAAGAATGTCGTTAAAATGCCGTAAATAAACCGTTATCAAAAGGCAGCTTCATAAGTAGTTTTGTCGAAACAATAAATCAAAATTAATTATGAACGCAATTGGAGAAAAAATTAGAGAAGTAAGAAAGAAAAAAGGTTTGTCTCAGGAAGAACTGGCAGAATCTTCAAAAGTAAATTTAAGAACAATTCAGCGTATTGAAAACAATGAAAGTGAACCAAGAGGAAAAACACTGAACCTGATTTGCGAAGTTTTGGATTTAAATGCTGAAGATATTTTAGATTACGGAAAACAGTCTGATAAAAGTTATCTGGTTATTTTTCATCTTTCAGTAATCGCATTTTTAGTCATTCCGTTAGGGAACATTATTCTGCCTTTAATTCTATGGCTAACCAAAAAAGATAAAATTATAGGGCTGAAAGAAATTGGAGCAAATCTCCTGAATTTTCAAATAATCTGGACAGTATTTGCTTTTGTTACGATAACTGCTTTCGCCTTATGTAAAATTTTGCATTACGGTCAATATGAAATTTTGTTTTATGCATTTATTGCCCTCTATGTACTGAATGTGATTTTGCCAATACTTTTTGCAGTTAAAATGAATCAGGGAAAGACCGAAAGTCTGTATCCAAACCTAATTAAAATCGTAAAGTAATTTAAGACATCATAGGATAATTATATTTTTATCTAAGTTTTGAATACTTACATTTGCTTGACGATAAAAAAATAAATTTAAATGAAAATAATAGCTGTAATTCCGGCACGATATGCATCAACCCGTTTTCCTGCAAAACTGATGCAGGATCTTGGAGGTAAAACTGTAATTTTAAGAACGTATGAAGCGGCAGTTTCTACAAAATTGTTTAATGATGTATTTGTCGTAACCGATTCTGATTTGATATTTGATGAAATTGTTTCGAATGGAGGAAAAGCCATTATGAGCATCAAAGAGCATGAATCAGGAAGTGACCGAATTGCAGAAGCTGTCGCAAATCTTGACGTTGATATCGTGGTTAATGTTCAGGGAGATGAGCCTTTTACAGAAGCCGGACCCTTAGAGCAGGTTTTGTCTGTTTTTAAAAATGATGAAGAGAAAAAGATTGATTTGGCTTCGCTAATGCGTGAAATCACAAATGAAGACGAAATTAATAATCCGAATAATGTAAAAGTGGTGGTAGACCAGTCGCAGTTTGCGTTGTATTTTTCACGTTCTGTAATTCCGTATCCAAGAGATAAAGATACTGGTGTGCGCTATTTTCAGCATATCGGAATTTATGCATTTAGGAAACAGGCGTTATTAGACTTTTACAACCTTCCAATGAAATCCCTGGAAGCTTCTGAAAAACTGGAACAGCTTCGTTATTTGGAATTTGGTAAAAAAATAAAAATGGTAGAAACAACCCATGTTGGAATCGGGATTGATACGGCTGAGGATTTGGAGAAGGCGAGGAGTGTTTTGGCTTCACGATAGTCATTGCGAGGAACGAAGCAATCACACTTGCTGAGTCTGTCGCAATTAGTAGTGCGATTGCTTCGTTCCTCGTAATGTCCCCTTTATGTGTAGAAAACAAAAACGCTCCAAAATAGGAGCGTTTCTTAATATCTAAAAAACTAATCTTAGTATAAGCTTGGAAACTTAGCCGGATTAACTTCATGCATCATATCATACACTTTCTCAAAAATATCTTCTGCTGAAGGTTTTGAGAAATAATCTCCATCAGTTCCGTAAGCAGGTCTGTGTGCTTTTGCGGCAAGAGTCTGCGGTTTGCTGTCTAAATATTTGTAAGCATCCTGTTCTTCCAGAATTTGCTGTAAAATGAATGCAGAAGCTCCTCCCGGAACGTCTTCGTCAATTACTAAAAGACGGTTTGTTTTGGCGATACTTTTTACAATATCTTTATTCACATCAAACGGAAGCAATGACTGAATATCAATTACCTCACAATCAATTCCTAAATCTAAAAGTTCGGTAGCTGCCTGTTGAACGAGTCTTAGAGTTGATCCGTAAGAAACTAAAGTAATATCAGCACCTTCTTTTAAGGTTTCAACCACTCCAATTGGTGTTTTAAATTCACCAAAGTTTAAAGGTGTTTTTTCTTTTAAACGGTAGCCATTCAAACATTCGATGACTAAAGCCGGTTCATCACATTCTAAAAGCGTATTGTAAAAACCTGCTGCCTGAGTCATATCTCTCGGAACCAAAACGTGAATGCCACGAATTGCGTTGATAATCATTCCCATTGGAGAACCGGAGTGCCAGATACCTTCCAGACGGTGTCCACGGGTTCTGATGATTAACGGTGCTTTTTGTTTTCCAACGGTTCTGTATTGTAATGTAGCCAAATCATCACTCATGATCTGAATGGCGTACAATAAATAGTCTAAATACTGAATTTCTGCAATTGGACGCAGGCCTCTCAAAGCCATACCAATTCCCTGACCAATAATAGTGGCTTCACGAATCCCGACATCGGCAACACGAAGTTCACCGTATTTTTCCTGCATACCTTCAAGTCCCTGATTTACATCGCCAATGTTTCCAACATCTTCACCAAAAATCAAAGTTTCAGGATATTTGGTAAACAAAGCGTCAAAGTTATCACGAAGGATCATTCGACCATCTAAGTCGGCTTTGGCATTCTCGGCATATTCAGGAAGTACTTTTTCAACTGAAAAAACATTTTGTACAGATTCTGAATGTAGGTTACTGCTGAATTTTTTCTGCGTAATTCCGATATAATTCGTAATCCATTGAGACAATAACAATTTACTGTTTGGAACTTCAATAAAGCGTAATATTTTTCGGGCTATAGAAAGCATTTCCTTTTTTAAAGGAGCTTTTATGGCACTTAATTCGGATATATATTTTCTGATTCTGTCTTTATGGTTGATACTTGCTTCTGCAATTTGCTCCAATAAAGCCAAAAGATTTTTTTGATCTTCAATAATTGGATTGATAAAAAGGTTCCAGGCTTCTTTTTTAGCTTCCAGAACTTCTTTTTTCAATTGAGCATCAATTTCATCCAGTTCTTCAGGCGAGGCAATATTAATAGCGATCATCCACAAACGCATCTGGCGGATACAATCGTAATTTTTTTCCCAGGCAAGTCTTTCTCCGTTTTTATAGCGTTCGTGGGATCCGGATGTTGAATGTCCCTGAGGCTGTGTCAGCTCGTTTACGTGAATTAAAACCGGAACATGCTGTTCACGTGCAATAGCACCGGCTCTTTCATAAGTTGAAACCAGTTCGGCATAATCCCAGCCTTTTACTCTGAAAATTTCATATCCTTCAGCATCCTCATCGCGTTGGTATCCTTTTAGTATTTCAGATATATTTTCTTTAGTGGTCTGATGTCTGGCGTGTACCGAAATTCCGTATTCATCATCCCAAACGCTCATCACCATCGGAACTTGTAAAACTCCGGCAGCATTGATGGTTTCAAAAAACAAACCTTCAGAAGTGCTTGCGTTCCCTATGGTTCCCCACGCAACTTCATTTCCGTTTACAGAAAATTTATCTTTAATTTCGATTCCGTCAACATTTCTGTAAATTTTTGATGCCTGAGCTAATCCCAGTAATCTTGGCATTTGTCCTGCGGTAGGTGAAATATCTGAACTTGAATTTTTTTGTTTTGTTAAGTCTTTCCAGGAACCATCTTCGTTTAAACTGTGTGTTACAAAGTGTCCGCCCATTTGTCTTCCGGCTGACATTGGGTCAAAGTCCAAATCGGTATGACCGTATAAACCTGCGAAAAATTGTTTAGGTGTAAATTCGCCAATAGCCATCATAAAAGTCTGGTCACGATAGTATCCTGAACGGAAATCGCCGTTTTTGAAAGCTTTTGCCATGGCAAGCTGCGGTACTTCTTTTCCGTCACCAAATATTCCAAATTTGGCTTTTCCTGTCAATACTTCTTTACGCCCTAAAAGACTGCATTCCCGACTGGTAACTGCAATTTTATAGTCATTTAATACTTCAGTTTTAAAATCCTCGAAGGTTAATGTAGTATTGCTTTTTTCTGTAATCATAATCTGGAAGGGTCATGTTTAGGTTGCGAAATTACTCAAAATCTACCAATAATCATAATTCATTAAAATAAATATAATTTAATTATTTGTAGTTAAAATCTAAAAACTACGTATTTTTTTTGAGTAATTTTTATTAAAAATGACATTTTATTGGTAATAGTTTATGTTTTTGTTTAAAAAACGAATGATTAGAACCATTTTCGGGTGAAAAGATTGACTAATGTTTTGGGAGACAATGTGATAACAAATCTAACTTTTTCATTGTATTTATTTTGAGAAAATTCCCATCCGTTATTCGAATAAACAGGAAAATAAACTTCAAAATAGTCCGGTACAAGATTTAATCGGATACCGCTGTCATATACAAAATGTTCCTTTTGATGTTTGTTTTTGGTAAAACCAAGATCCCCATAGGCTTCAATCCAGTTCCATATCGAATAACTTGCATTAAAAGTAGTCATCCATTGATTGGCATATCTTGGTTCAAGCATAGATTTAAATCCTCCTTCAGCAATCACGTATTGCTGGCTGAAAAAACCTGTACTTTCTGATCTTCCGTAAAAATTGTAGTCAAATAAATAATCGGTAGGACGATCTAAACCAAAGCTAAAATAATCTGAATCTGTTGTGTTGTATAAAAAACTTCCAATAAATAATCTCAAATTTAATTTACGATTATTTTCAAACAGCCTTCTGTATTCAATTTCTCCGGCCAGTTTTCCAAAATCTCCTGAAAACTGCACATCAGTCATAAAATTAAAATGGTTAATCAATTCGGTTTTGGTATTCATGTACCGAAGATTAAACACAGAATAATTTGGACTGGAATTGTCGGTTATGTATGTACTTGCTTCCCGATTTACAATTACCTGACGTGCAATGATAAATTGTTTTCGGTTGTCTCGAAAATCTTCTTCCCGAATTCGAAACTGTACCATCGGGTTTAGTCTGAAATAGGTGGCATCCGGTGCATAATGAAAATAATTCTGACTTATAGAATATCTGATGTTATATAGTCTGCTGTCACGAAAATAATGATTTAAGGAAAAAGCGGATGAGCTCGAAAAGGTTCCGGCCTTAATAGAATAAGAAGGGTTGATATCAAATGTAAACGGTTTGTCTAATATTGTTTTGTTATGAAAACGAATGCCGGGAGCAAACCCGTCATAATAATTATAAGCAACAGTTGGGACATATAATATTTGATTGTAATATGGATCTTCTAAATCTTTAGCAAAATTAAATTTGACAGGGCGATTTGTAATTACCAGACTTTTTAATGATTTCCAGTTGTTGCGCTGATTGTATTCCGGAACTTCGTTATCGTAATTCAAAACAATTTTATCCGCATTTTTTCTTTCGAAAATATATACAGAATCATTGTTTTTAGGCTCAATCCATTGTTTAAAAACGATGTTGTTCTTTTTGAGTCCGTAAACAGAAACAGGGACAAAAGTTTCTGTTTTGTTTTTTATAGAAAACTGTATGCTGTCTTTGGTTTTTGAAACATCAGAAAATTTGTAATCGATAATATCTCTGGAATCAATAATCGTTTTAAAAAACCAGTCAATTTTTTTCGGACTGTTTTTAGTTATTATTTCTTCAAAATCATTTCGGTCAGTTTGTTGTGTTTTGTTTAGCTTATAAAATTCCTGAACACTTTCGGGCATGATATTATGGTTCAAATAATTATCCAGATAACTCAGACTTAAACCTGCTCGATATTTACTGGCAATCTGTTCGTTAAATTTTATAAGTGCGTTTTTGGGTTCTCCCAAAGGCTGATCCAGGTTTTTTCGGGCCATCAGCATATAGTAATAGCTGTATTGTTCGTTAAATGTCAGATTGGTAATGTTGAAACTTTTAAAGAGTTTCATTTCCGAAAGCCTGCCCAGCATCTTTTGATCTTTATGGTTTTCTTCCATGAATTTCATCATCGTATAGATCTGGATTCCGTCATAAATCCAGTTGTCTTTTCGCGGATCCAGGCGAAGGCTATATTGAAGATAATTGTTTAAATAGGTTTTTAAGAAAGTAATTTCAAACAGGAACTCATCCGAAAACGGACTGATAAACGATGGCAGCTGATTAAGACCGTAAAAAGGATTCCGGTCATAATCTGCCTGAGAAACGGTAATTTTTTTATGCGGGTATTTTCCAATGAAATCATTAGAAAAAGTGATTACCCTGTTGATAATTAAGGCTTTTTGTATCTCGTTCAGCCTTTTGTTTTTTAAGTTTGAAAGCACTTCCAGTTCTCCGTTATTATAACTGTTGAAGGTGTTTTGTTTTTCAATAAATACATTAAAATCGGTTCTGCTGCTTCCTGAAAAAAGATAAGTGCTGAATGCTGGAGAAGAAGTGTCTTTAGAAACAGAATCCAAATCTGTGGTAATGGTATATGAATTTGGAATTTTAATTTGTAATTCATAATCAGTTACAGCATTTGCAATATCATCCAGATTGTAATTATGGTGTTTTATAAAATGATGATTTTCAAAACGGGCAGGACTCAAGAACCAGTTTCTTAAAGTCATTCCGCCATTTTGAGTATAACCGTAACGAGTAAATTTATCGCTTGGAATTTTAGAAATATAAGTAAGATGTAAATCAATTTTACTGTTAGGTGGTAGTTTGTTTTTTAGTTTGATTACAATAAAATCAGGATTGTCACTGGTTCTTTGCCATTCCAGAGCCATAAACTGAGCATCTGTGAGTTCAAGAACTGTTGTATTTCCGCGTTCTTCGGGTTTGGCCAGATGAAAACCTTTGTAAAATTCATCTGAAAAGCGAAGTGCCAGTGGTGTGTTTTTATCAGAGAAAGCATTATTCCAGTCATTTAAAACAATAGAATCCAAAGAATCGTTTGAAGTATTGTGATAAATAATATCCTGTTTTACATGCAGGGTTTTTAGTTCAGCATTAACCGCCACCTCCATCTTAGACTGATGTTGTGCATATTGTTTTAATGAGCACATTAAAACAAAAACGAAGAGAATAATTTTAAAAAACGATTTCAATGATGGCTTTAAATTTAAGATATGACTTAAGTTACGGATATATGACTATATTGGTTTTATTGTAAAAATAGTATAAAAAAAGCTGTTTAAAAAACAGCTCTCATTTTTTGTAATTTCACCATATAAGTGATTTAAGAAAATATAAGTTTTTTTACTTTACAAGGTTCACATTTAAATGAACTTATATTACTTATATGGTAGAAAAATATTAAAAGTTCGGACTTAAATCGTATTTCTTGTAGAATTTGTCAAGAGCGTCAACCACTTCATCCTCAGTGTCTACGATCTTGAATAAGTTTAAGTCATCAGGGCTTACCGTTTGCATTTTCTCAACCAGAACTGTTTTTACCCATTCGATTAATCCTGACCAAAATTCAACACCTACTAATATAATTGGGAATTTGCCAATTTTTTTAGTCTGAATCAGGGTAATGGCTTCAAACATTTCGTCTAAAGTTCCAAATCCTCCCGGCATTACTACGAATCCTTGCGAATATTTTACAAACATTACTTTTCGGACAAAGAAGTAATCAAAATTCAGGTTTTTATCATGATCGATATACGGATTGAAATGCTGCTCAAATGGTAATTCGATATTTAAACCAACAGAAGTTCCTCCGCCTAAATGCGCACCTTTATTTCCGGCTTCCATAATTCCGGGGCCTCCGCCTGTAATGACGCCGTAACCTGCTTTACTAATTTTATAGGCAATTTTTTCGGCCAGTAAGTAATATTTGTCATCCGGTTTTGTCCTTGCTGATCCAAAAATAGATACACACGGACCAATACGCCCCATGCTTTCGTATCCGTTTACAAATTCGGCCATGATTTTAAAAATTGCCCAACTGTCATTGGTTCTGATTTCATTCCACGTTTTTTGTTTCAAACGATCCTGAATTACTTTATCCTCATCATTATCAAAATCTTCTAATCTCATTTTGCTTTTTTATTTTAAATTTTATTATTTCAATGTAAAAGTTTAGATTTTTTACGGTGTTATATTAGAAAACAACAGCTTTGACATGTTTCAGAACATTGACAAAGCTGTTGTACTAAATTAACTCTTTTTTTTAAAATTGTTATAAAAATCGAGTGTTTATTCCTTTAAATATAAATCTGTTCTTTCTAACTGTTTTGTTTTTATGGTTTTATGAAAAAAATAAACTGATATTTTTGATTGTTTTTTCAAGAGTTTTTTTTCTTAAAAGTCAATTTCGTTTAAAAAAAGCCTACTGTCAGATATTACGTAGGAGACGAATAAAAGGTTTAGAAAAAAGGAAGTGTAGAAAAACACCTATATTATTTAGATGGTTAAATTTTGAATTATAAAGGTATCAATTTAAAATGCGCTATTATGCATTTTGTTTAATTGATTAAAAAAATGGATTTGATTATAAAAGTATAAAAATCAGGAGTGAAACATCATTTGCAACTTAAGGAATTGATGTCATCCTGAGCGGATTAGAAGGGTTTTGAACACGAAAGGGCTTCAACTAAGTTTATCCTGAGCGAAGCCGAAGTGGCTTATCCTGACACTTATTTTTAATTTCACCAAACGTATTAAGTAAATATAAATATCATTTTGGGTTATTAATTCTAAATTGGAAATTTATTGTTATTACAAGTTTAGATTTTAGATTAAGGAGATTTTTTTGAGTTGATTTTGAATGAAAAAGAATAAACGACAATCAGTAATAAGATAGGATTCAATGTTTTTCCAAAAACGTTTCCAGTGAATTGAATTTCTCTCATTAAAGATTATCGTTTTCTTGTATATACGTTTGAACATACTTTTTAGTTTTTGAAAACAGTTTCAAATTTAGGATTAAATTTTAAAAAAAAATATTAAAATGTAAGATTTTTATTTTTAATTTTTAATAAAAAATAAGTTTTATCTAAGAAAAGCTATAGCTCGCCTGAAGTATTACTTGTAAGTCTTGTATTTTCAATATCCGAAAAATAATTTTCGTATAAATATTTCAGAATAATTTTCTGTTCTTTGTATTGTGTTTTAAGCTGCTTTAGAAAAATTACAGGAACCTTAAATAGTAGCGTGCAATATTATTTTAGACATTGAGTTAGGTTTTATTATCATGTTTACGTTATGGACAACAGAAAGTTTATTTTAAGTTTAAAAAAAGGCGATGAGGATTCGTTTAAGCAGGCTTATTTAAATTATTATGATAAACTGATAAACATTGCTAAACGATTTAATTTTACAGTTCTCACGCCCCAGGATTTTGTTCAGGAAACTTTTTTAAGACTTTATAATAAAAAAGAATTGCTTAATGAAGATGTTTTGTTTGATAAACAATTGTTTACAATATGCAAGAACATCATAATTAATCATGTTAACCGCGAAAATAAAATTATACAGCTCGATCCTTCACAATTTCAGCCTGAACAGGAAGATACGGAAACAGGAATTTTTGAAGAAAGACAGGAAAAACTACAAAATTTCATAAATCAGCTTCCTGAGCAGCAGCAAAAAATTTTTACTTTACATAAACTGGAAAATCTTAGCTATAAGGAGATTGCAGCAATTACGGATCTTTCCGAAAAGACAATTGCCAATCATATTTACCTCGCCAGTAAATTTATTCGAAAAAAAGTCGAAAACGATTAGGAACTTTTTTATCCTCGTTTGTTATATATAAAAACGAGAACAAAAAATGCATATCGAAGCGTATAAAACGAATGTGAGAACAAAGAAAGATGCAAGCCTGCTTGTAACTCTTTTGCAATTCATCATTTCTGATTGTATCATCAATTTTGATTTTAAAAACCGCGAAAGAATTCTTAAGATCGAAACCAACAGAGATATTCAGGAAATGGTGTACGGTGTTTTTTCTAAACAAGGATTTTATTGTAAAAAACTTAACCCATAAAAGGTCATGGATAAAGAAAAACTGGACAAGGAATTTGAAAAATTATGGAACGAAATTCCACTTTTGCATTCAGACAGCGAAAAAGAAGCTTCGTGGAAACAATTTCAAACTAAAACCTTTGCTGTTAAAAAGCCAAAGTTTAAAATTTGGCGCTACGTATCAGCCGCAGCTGTTCTTATTTTTATGCTGATAGGAACTGGTATTTATTTTAACAGAAGCCCATTACAGGATAAATTTTATCTTACTTCAAATGTAATTGAAAATAGAACTTTAACAGTAAAAACTGTTTTCTTGCCAGACAGTTCTAAAGTAGAATTAAGTCCGAAATCTAAAATTACTTATGCCAATAATTTTGAAAACAACAGAAAAATTGAAATTGATGGTGAAGCTTGTTTTAAGGTAAAAAAAGACAAAAAACATCCTTTTCAGGTTTTTTGCAATGAAACGACAACTACTGTGTTAGGGACTAGTTTTACGGTTCAGGGAAATGTACAAAAAGGAGTGACCGTTGCTCTTTACGAAGGAAGTGTCCAAATGAATGTAAAAGCCCAGGATAAAAAATGGATACTAAAACCGGGTGAAAAATTTATGTACGGAAACAACATTGCCGAGGTAGCCGAATTTAACAGGTTTACTGATTTTGAAAATGAAAAACTGAGTGTTGTTAGTGATTATATTATGGCTAATTATGGGTACAAAATGACTATCCCAAAGGAATACGATCATCAGCGTATTACAATCCGAATCAATAAAAAAGAAGATTTAAAAACAATTGTGCAATTAATATCAGAAATGTATAACCTAAACTTTGAAATAAATGAAGCTTTAAAACAGATTACTTTTCGATAGAAAAGAAAAAGGATGCACTAGCCGCGAAACTAAACATCCTTCTCAGAGTCAGGGTAGTATAGCACTATCCCGTTTAATAATAATTCAAAAATACAAAATTTCATGAAGCATATAATTTCAGCATGCTTTTTTTTATTCAGTTTATGTATATTCTCTCAAAATGTGACTGTAACTGTAGATCAAAACATGACACTAAAAGAAGTGTTTAAGCAAATTGAGGGTCAAACAGATTTTAAGTTTGCCTTTACGGATCAGATTAATACAAGTCAAAAGTATTTTAATCAAAATAACACTTATAAAAATATCGAAATAAAAGCACTTATCAATGAGCTTAACAAGAACACTTCGATTCAGTTTTCAATTGTCGGAAATAATATTTTCGTAAAGCAGAAAAACGCTAAAGCAGCTACAGCCAAAAAAAAAAGTAAGTTAACCGGTCAGGTTTTAGACGAGAACAAAGAGCCTGTTATTGGTGCCAATATTTTTATCAAAGAACTGGAAAGAGGTGTTACGACTGACGCAGACGGAAAGTTTTCAATAGAATTGAATAAAGGGACTTATACAATTATCGTTAGTTATGTTGGTTTTAAAAATGGAGAAAAACTAATAACAATTTCTGATGATGAAAGAATAAACTTTGTTATGGATGCCGATAGCCAGCAGCTGGAACAGGTAATTATTACCAACACCAAAGCAGTTGATGTGAGAAATACTCAGATGAGTGTTAATAAGCTTAACATGGAAGATATTAAGAAGATTCCGGCTGCAATGGGCGAGCCGGATCCCTTAAAATCACTACTGACACTGCCCGGTGTTACCAATGCAGGCGAAGCTTCGTCTGGCTTTAATGTCCGTGGTGGAGCAGCTGATCAGAACCTGATTTTACTGGACGGTGCACCCGTTTTTGGAGATTCGCATATGTTTGGTTTTTTCTCTGTTTTTAATGCCGACATGATGAGTAGTTTAGATTTATACAAAGGAGGTATTCCTTCTAAATTTGGAGGAAGGGTTTCTTCTGTTCTTGATGTAAACCAACAAACAGGAGATCTTGAAAATTATAAGGTAAATGGAGGAATAGGCTTAATTTCAAGTCGCCTTTTGGTACAGGGACCTATAAAAAAAGGCAAAGGTTCTTTTATAATTGGTGGTCGTACAACATATGTAAATATGTTTTTAAAATTAACCGATCTCAAGGCTGGTATTAGTTTTTATGATCTAAATGCTAAATTTAATTATCGCCTTAATGAAAACAATACAGTTAGTTTTTCTGGTTATTTAGGAAATGACGTTATTCGCCTAAATAATCTGGTAGACATTCAATTTGGAAATACGATGGGAATTGTTAACTGGAAGCATAAATTCTCAGATGATTTAAATACCAACTTATCCGTTTTCTACAGTGATTACAAGTTTAACCTTAACCTGGATTTTCAGGAGTTCAAATGGAAGAACACTGTTCAAACTTATGGTTTAAAATACAATTGGAATCAGTCGGTTACTCAAAACTTTAAACTGAATTACGGACTTGAAGGTACTTATTATAATTTTAATCCCGGAACAGTGCAGCCTACCAGTTCAGATTCACAGTATAATTACCAACAGTTGGATAAAAAATATTCTTTTGAATCTGCTGCTTACCTGGACTTTGAACATCAGATTACCGAGAAATTGAATCTGCGATACGGACTTCGCTACAGTTTATTCTATCGCTTGGGTAGCGAAGAAATAAGTACTTATACTGATGGGCAATCAGTAGTATACAATCCAAAATACAATATCTATGAGGAAGGTACTCCAACGGGAACCATATCTTATAAAAGTGGCGAAACCATAAGTAAATTTGACAATTTTGAACCAAGGGCTGCGTTGTCATACGCTTTTACCGAAGAAGCATCTGTAAAAGCAAGTTATAACAGAATGGCACAATACATTCATATGTTATCCAACACGCAATCGCCTTTGCCAATGAATCTCTGGACACCCAGCGGTCCTTTTATGAAACCACAATTACTGGATCAATATGCGATAGGATATTTTCAGAATATAAAAGATCGTGATTATTCTTTTGAAGGTGAATTGTTTTATAAAAAAAATCAAAATCGTATTGATTATGTTGACGGAGCCAATTTGCTGGCTAATAATAATATAGAGCAGGTAATCCTGAGTGGTAAAGCCAGATCGTATGGTATGGAATTATTGTTCAGAAAAAATACTGGCCGCTTTAATGGCTGGGTTTCTTATACTTTGTCAAGAGCAGAGCAAAAAACTCCGGGAAGAACTCCTGAAGAGCCAGGAATTGCAAACGGCAATTGGTATTTATCAGGGTATGATAAATTACATAACTTAAACGTTGTGGCTACTTATGAACGAAGCGCAAAGTGGTCATATAATGCTAATTTTTCATTACAATCTGGTCAGCCTGTTACCTATGCTAATGGATATTATGACTTTGCTGGGTTAAACGTACCGAATTTTTCATTACGAAATGGAAATCGGCTTCCTCTTTACCATCACTTAGATTTAGCCGCAACTTATACGCCTAAACCAGATAAAAAGAAGGGATGGCAAAGCTATTGGGTATTTAGCATTTACAATATTTACAATAGAAAAAATGCTGCTTCGATAACATTTGCCACAAATGAGGATACAGGACAAAATGAAACCAAAAAACTATCAATTTACGGATTAGTTCCAGGGGTTTCTTATAATTTTAAATTTTAAAAATATGAATAAAGCAGCAAAAAATAATTTTAAAAGTAAAGTACTACTCTTATGCAGTTTTCTTTTTATTTTATTGCTATCCTCTTGTGAAGAGGTGGTAAATCTTGATCTTGAAACAGGCGAAGCTAAAATAGTAATTGATGCTGAAATCATTTGGAATAAAGATACCGACGGAAAGGTACAAACCATAAAAATAAGCAAAATGGCTCCTTATTATAATACCAGTACACCAAAAGTTTCGGGAGCGCAGGTACGTGTTGAAAACAGTGAAGGTACTGTTTTTACTTTTACAGAAACAGAACCGGGTTTTTATGTTTGTAATGATTTCGTCCCGGTACTAAATATGGAGTACACTCTTTTTGTTGAGGCTGAAGGAAAAAGTTTTACTGCTGTAGAAAAAATGACTCCTGTAACACCAATTAAGAGAATAGAACAAGAATACAGACCAGACATATCAGGTCCGGACTTATTGGTACTCTCCATCTTTTATGACGATCCGGCTGATCAGCAAAATTTTTACCTTTCGTATTTTACAACCGATTTTTTGAAAATTCCTTACACTTTAATGTCAAATGATGATTTGTATAACGGAAACGAAATAACGGACGAATTTTCAGATACAGATTTAAAACCGGGAAAAACGGTTCAAATCGTGCATCGTGGAATTTCAAAAAACGTTTATAACTATATGAATCTAATTTTTGAAGCATCAAGTGCAAATCCTTTTGGTACAACACCTGGTAATATTAGAGGGAATATTGTCAACACTAACGATACAAAAGATTTTGCGTTAGGATATTTTAGGCTTTGTGAAGCTAATAGTGTTTCGTATACGATGAAATAGAATTCAGTCGAAATTTGATTTGTTATTACATCTGCCATTAAAATATTTTATTGGCAGATGTATGCTTTTATAATGTGTTCTAACATTTGACTACATTATTTTCTGAAGGAGATAGTGTATGTTAATATTCCTGTTTTTGTCTTCTACTAAAATATATAAGAGTATTGTAAAACCTTGATTTTAGGGTATAAAAAAAGAGAACTCAAATAAGTTCTCTTTGTAGTAGTCCGTGGGGGAATCGAACCCCCCTTACCAGGATGAAAACCTGGCGTCCTAACCGATAGACGAACGGACCTGCTTTGTTAATTCGGGTGCAAAAGTGCAATTAATTTTGCAATACACAAAAGATTTTTTGAAAAAAAAATCAATTATTTTTAAAACATCACATTTATAGATAGTTAACTTCAATGAGGCTTGTTTGTTCATAATTCTGTGGCAATCGCATCGAGTTTCGGCTTAATTTCAAATTAAAAAGAAGTGTTTTTAACAAAGTTATTTAAGAGTAAACCGTTGGCAGAAATTAAAAATAAATGTCAGGCTTAGTCCATTCGTCTTCGCTCAGGATAAACTTAGTTGAAGCTCTTTCGTTTTCAAAAGCCTTCGACTCCGCTCAGGATGACATCAAATTCTTAAGTTATAAATGATGATTTACTTCAGATTTTATACTTTTTATAATCAAATCTTTTTTTTAATCAATTTCATCCAACGAGTTAAGGGCAGGTTGAATTTTGTCATATATTCTTTAAAACTTCAAAATAATTTCATTCTAAACTTCGAAATACAGAATTTATTCAAAATTGAGACTCAACTTTGTTTAAAATTTCTAAGCAAATTACATATTCACTATGGAGAAAAACTACGTTTATTTTTATTGAATGTTTTACTAATTTCTAATTTTCTCCACGATGTTAAAAACACTCTTCTTATTTTTTTTAGGCGGTACAATGATGTATTCACAAAGTGCGGTAAATGACAGTGTTGTTGTACAGGATACTGTGCATAATTTAAAATTTAATTATAAACAGCTTATAATACCGGGAGTTTTAATTGGCTATGGTTTTATAGGTTTGGAAAGCGATCAGTTAAAAAGTTATAACGCTGATATTAGGGAAGAAGTTAAGGAAGATATTGACCACAAAATCACGATTGATGATTTTTCTCAATATACACCTGCAGCTTCTGTTTATGCACTGAATGCCTTAGGAATTAAAGGGAAAAACAACTTAAAAGACAGATCCATCATTCTGGCCAGCTCTTATTTAATGATGAGTACAGCGGTTTTTGCCTTAAAAAGTATTACCAAAGTAGAAAGACCTGATGGAACATCTAATAATTCATTCCCATCAGGACATACGGCTAATGCGTTTGCAGGTGCTGAATTTTTATACCAGGAATACAAAGACCAGTCAATTTGGTACGGAATAAGCGGGTATCTTGTAGCCACAGGAACCGGATTATTCCGAATGTACAATAACAGACACTGGCTCACTGATGTGGTTGCGGCTGCCGGTATCGGAATATTAAGCACTAAGGCTGCTTACTGGATTTTTCCTTATGTAAAAAATAAAATTTTTCCATCAAAAGAAAACAGAGTATCTTCTATGCTTATGCCGTTTTATAATGGAAAACAGGCGGGATGTGGCTTGGTGGTGCAGTTTTAAATTATCTTCAAAAATAAAATCTCTAAATAATTCTGGTTCTTCATCATAATTAATGGAAAATCAATTTTCGGCAGCTACGGATTTAGCGGATTTTTTT
The DNA here is from genome assembly GCF_022802975.1 of Flavobacterium pectinovorum. GTDB lineage: Bacteria > Bacteroidota > Bacteroidia > Flavobacteriales > Flavobacteriaceae > Flavobacterium > Flavobacterium pectinovorum_B. Next base: position 10,705 of record NZ_JAFEVZ010000019.1, on the reverse strand, counting down.
ATGTTTCACTAAGAAAATTGTCTTTTTTGAAATCCACTGTTTTAGGCGATGGGCCATAATTCTTCAACAGAAGGGATTATTTAGAGATTAAAAATTCTAAAAAAATTAAGTCAATACTTTTAATCCAGTTGGAATTATACTAATCGTTATTATATTAGATTTTATATTGTGCTGCTCTCCGTCAATCTGGATATCTGTAAATGTTTTTAAAGGCATTTCAATGTGTAGTTCATCTACTAAATAGTGTTTTGCTTTCTTGAATTTTTCGATTGAATTTCGAAGCACATTAAATCCCAAAAGTAATTTCTCAATAAACGTCAGTTCAGGTATAATAACCATATCCAGTACGCCATCGCTAAGGCTTGCTTTTGGTGTCAGGCTCATGTTATAACCCATCTCATTTGAGTTGGATACAAACAGCATAAAAGGGTTAACTTTCAGTACTTGATCTCCAAAAGAAACAATCGCAGGCTGAACTTTGAATTCAAAACTTGATGATAGCGCTGCTTTTACATAAGAAGATAATGTTCTGTTGCCGGAGCGTTCGTATTTTTTTATGATTAAAGCATCAATACCAATTCCCATATTACTGAAAAAATATTGTTGGTTTATTTTTCCAACATCAATAGAAGTTGTTTTTCCCTGTTTAATAATAGCAATTGCTTTTTTAAAATCTCTTGGGATATTTAGATTTGATGCCAAACCATTTCCTGATCCTACAGGAATTATTCCCAAAATAATAGTTGTATTTACTAAGCAGGACGCCACTTCATTAATAGTACCATCTCCACCACAGGCAATAATATAGTCAGGTTTATTGGCTATCGCCGCTTTTGTCAATTCAACAGCATGCGATTTGTGTTTGGTATAATTTACTTCAACTTTGAATTCTCCGGAAGGAAAATGCTGAAGAATATAAGAGGCTGATAAATTATGCTTTCCGCTTCCTGAGATGGGATTAATAATAAAATGAATATATGTCATTATTATTTTAAAAGTTTATTTGTAAAAAGGTAATCGGCAGTCTGATACCATGAAATAGTCTCTTCCAGAAATGGCTGATTCATCGGTATTGATTTTAGTCTGTTATCCTTTTTGTTCCAAGTGTAAAATGCCTGCTTTTTCTGATCTGAGAGAATCATTACTTTTTCTTTTTTCATCATTACTAGCTTACGATACGTTCCCATAAAAGTGCGTTCTTCAAATTTTGGATCCAATACATTTTTTCCAAAAAAATCAGATTGGTAATTCCAATGGAAAAGCGAAAACAGAGTAGGCCAAAGATCAATCTGAGAACATTGTTTGTTTATTTTTTGATTGTATTCTTGTGGTAAGTTTACAATAAAAGCCGGAATATGATAATTAGCAACATCAATTTCGTCTTTTCCGGCACTGCTCGCACAATGATCAGCAATGATAACAAAAACAGTGTTTTTAAACCAAGGCTTCTGACTTGCTTTTTTGAATAATTCCCTTAAAGCAAAATCGGTATATTTTACAGCTCCCTGACGGCTCTTTCCAGAAGGAATATCAATTTTTCCTGAAGGATAGGTATAGGGTCTGTGGTTAGAAGTAGTCATTACAAAATTAAAGAAAGGCTTCTTAGACTGATATTGTAAATCGGCTACTTTAAGCATTTTGTTAAAGATGTCTTCATCACAAATTCCCCATGCATTTTCAAAAGTCACTTCATCGTCATTAATATTATTTCGGATTGTTTTGATCTGATCGCTTAAAACGCTTCCACGCCCGCGGTCATAGATGTTAAAACCATTTCCGCCAAAATAAGCATTCATATTGTCAAAGTACCCATCGCCTCCATAAAAGAAATTACAATCATAATTTCGTGATTTAAAAACGCTGCATACCGTATAGAGATTTTGATTTTCAGGTCTTTTTACAATAGATTGTCCTGGTGTTGGCGGAATGCAAAGCGTCACGGCTTCCATACCTCTAACAGTCCTTGTTCCTGTAGCATAAAGATTATTGAAAAAAATACTTTTCTGCGCCAAACTGTCCATAAAAGGGGTGATATTTTCTTTATTTCCAAATTCTTTAAGAAAGCTTCCGCTGAGACTTTCCACAAGTATAAAAACAACATTTTTGTTTTTTAAGGATGCTGTACTATCCGTAATGGTTCTGTGAATAGAATATCCTTTTGAATTGAATTTTGAGTTGGAATCTGCCAATTTACTTTTAATAATACCAAAGGCTTTCTCTTTATCAATAGAAGTATAGAAATCAACATATTTCATCTGGTTGTTTCTAAAGGCAGCAAAGAAAGAATAAATACCTGATTTTGAAATTTCAGAATTATAACGGTTTGAAGACCATTCTGCCTGATAGTTATGGATAAAAAATCCGAAAAAAAGTGCAATGGCAGCTGCAACAGAAAGAATTTTTATTCTTGCTTTTGGACAAGTTTTATAAGTAAAAGTATCCTTGAAGGCATTTCTTTTATAAAATATAAAAAGAAAGAAAAAAGTCAGAAACAATACACCGGAAATCAATAAAGGCAAAGGATAAGACTGCTGAATATTAGCGGCTACCTCATGGGTGTAAATTAGATAATCAACAGCAATAAAATTAAATCGGTTTTTAAATTCGTCCCAGAAAGTTAGTTCTGCAAAAAATGTAAACACCAATATAAAGGTGGTCAGTGCTGTAAAAAAGCAAACAAATATTTTATCAAATAAAGAGCCAATCCATCTGTTGGGTATGATTACATGATATACTATTCCTGCTAGAGAAATAAAAGTAATGGTTCCAATGTCAAAGAATAAACCGGTAAAAAATGTTCTGAATAAATCAATTATATTCCAGGAAACTTCGTCATATTGCCAGACAAAAAAGCATAATCTTAAGAATTGCGACAGGAGTAAAAACCATATTATAAAGTGAAACAACAACGAATATCTGCCGAATTTTGGAGGTAATGTAATCATAATAATTAAAATAAGTTCGCAAATTTTATAATCTAATTCTGAATTAAATCTGAATTTTGGCTTTATTAAGAAAATTAAAATTTATAGTTGTAGCCAAATCTAATTACCTGTGTTTCATAATAATCTTTAGTTTTGTAGTTAAATTCTATTCCTTTTATTTTTTTTTGTAATACTAATGTATTAAAAATATCTGTAGCATTTAAAAACACTTCACCTTTTCCTTTTTGAACAGTCTTTTTTAATCCCAAATCAACTGAAAATCTCGAATTTACTTTTCCCTGCGGAATAATGTCCGGAGCCAGATGTAGTATCGATAATTGTCCTTTTAGATTTTTGTTCAGCTGGAGCGTATTGTTCCATTTTAAGTTTCCGGATACAATCTCTTGTTCTTCTCCATGATAAGTACTTGGAGTTGGATATAAATTGGTTACTGTAAAAGCATCTATGGTGTTTTTATACAGATTCCCATTTATATTGAAAGAATACCAAGAAGTAATTTCTTTAGAATAAACAGCTTCAATTCCGAAAGAACTGCTTTCGTCTGCATTTTGAAATACATTATAAATAAGTGTACTGCCGGGAACAGTCGTAGCGATACGTATAATGGTTCCGTTTATGACTCTGTAATAAAAGGAAGAGGTAAAATATCCCTTTTCAAGATTTTTTTTATAGCCCACTTCAAAAGCACTGGTAAATTGAGGCCGAAGTCCGGGATTTCCAACTTTTATGATTTCGGCATCATCATACTTCGGAAAAATACGAATATCAACTTCACTTGGTCTGTCAACTCTTCGGTTATAAAAGGCTGTTATTTTATTTTGGTCGTCTATTTTATATCCAAAACGAACACTTGGAAAAGGTTCAGTATAATGATAACCATTACTTTTATAAGTAGGATGATTTGGATTTACATCATATTGTAATTTGACATACTCATAACGAAGTCCAACTTCTGCTTCGATTTTATTGGTTTCGTAGATGTAATTAGAATACAAAGCAGGGATTATTTCCTTGTAATTGGCCCATCCTCCGGCATTGGCATCAATAGGGGAGTTTTGTCCGGGAAAGAATTGCATGTTGGTTGGAATTTCTCTGTTTCTGAATTTAAAACCAGCTTCAAAACGGCCATATTTTAAAGGTTCGACATAATCAAAATTCACATCAATTACTTTTTCGTCTGAAAGTAATTTAAAAGAATCTTTTCCGGTAAAAGAAGGCATAATATTCGTGAAGAAATATTTTTCATCTTCTCTGTGATAGGTATAATTGATTCCGGCATTTAATTTATGACCAGCTTCCTTAAACTTGTGTTCATAAGAAGCACTTGCCATAACGGTTGTTTTAAGCTCATCTTCGAGAAACTGCCAAAGGCGCAGACGATCAGAATAATCCTGATTAAAGAACGGCTCATCTCCGTTATCGATAATTTTTTCGCTTCCAAAAAGTCCGGAAAAAGCAAATGTATTATGGTCGTTGTAATTCCAGTCTACTCCGGTTTTTAGAGTCGTAAAATGGGTATTACGATTGCGTACTGTTTGTTGGTTAATGATGGTTCCATCGTCATAAGTACGTGTTACAAACTCATTTTTATTGAGTGTTTCTGTATAAAGATAATCTGCCTGAACATAAGTATTTATTTTGTTTTTGCGATAGTTTAATGAAAATGACGGATTCATTTTTGGTGTCATCTGGTATTGAGGACGAATTGTTGGGAGGTTTGATTTTCGCTCCCAAAGTGCGCCGTATCCTGAACTGATTCCCACTTTACCATTCAGTCCTTCCTGTTTGTTTTTTTTATAAATAATATTGATGATTCCGGCATTTCCGTTAGCATCAAATTTGGAAGAAGGATTGTTAATGATTTCGATTTTTTCGATAGCAGATGCCGGAATATTATCCAAACCGGATTGATTTCCAAAACCGGTTAAGGCAGTTTGCTTTCCGTCAATCAGGATCATGACTTTATCATTTCCTCTTAACTGAACTTTCCCGTCATTTAAAGTAACTCCCGGAAGACTCTGCATAGATTGCAAAACCGATCCGCCGCTCTGGGTAATATTATCAGCAACAGAAAATACTTTTTTATCCATTTTTGAACTTACCTCAGCAGCTTTTGAATTTACTATAACTTCTGATAGCGCATTAATATCTTCTTCAATTTCGATAGTATTTAAATCCAGATATTCAGACAATGTACCTACAAATACTTTTTGTGTTTTTGTTTTATAACCAGTAAAAGTAATTTCAAGTAAATAGTTTCCGGAAGCGGTATTAGGAAGCGTAAAACGACCTTCTTCATTGGTAACTGTTCCTGAAATAAATTTTTGATTTGTGGCAGATTTTAAAACAATATTGGCATATAAAACAGTCTGTTTTGTGTTTTTGTCTTTTACAAGTCCCGAGACTGCTGCTGAATGGTTTTGTGCTGTTATGATGAAAGCTTTCATTGTAAGAAGTGAAAGCATTAGAATCATTTTTAATTTCATTGTACGGTGTTTTTAATAAATAAAATGCAGTACAAAGTTTAAAAGTGATTCTGTAGGAAGTCTGAATTTTTAAAATTTGACACTAAAACAGTGCAAATCATTATAAAAGGAGTAACTGATTTCCCAGTCGTTCAAATCAGCAATTTTTTTAATAATTGCCAAACCTAATCCGTTACCCTGAGAGGAAGGATTTAGTTTTGAAAAGCGATTAAATAACTTGTCAATTACCAATGGTTTTGGCTGACCTGTATTGAGAAAAGTAAGCACGTTATCATGTGTGCTGATGATTATTTTTCCATTTTTTTCATTGTGACGGATGGCATTAAGAAACAAATTATTAATTAATACTTCTGTCAAAGCAGGATTCCCGTTAATAGAAAGATTTGAAATAAATTCGGTTATAATCGTAAGGTTTTTTGCTTTGGCCTGTTCGGTAAAAAAATCCAGATGCTTTTTGATATAATCGTTAAGCAAAATGGTATTTTTTTCAAGATAAGTTTCATTGTCAATTTTAGAAAGCAGTAATAGGTTTTTATTTAGCCGGTTTAATCTCGAAACATCTTTGCTTAATGAGTCGACAAGATGAGATTGTTCCTTGTTTAATTCTAACTGTAATAAAGTATCTATTTTAGTCTGAAAAAGCGCTAATGGTGTTTGTAGTTCATGGGCGGCATTTTCTATAAATTCTCTTTGGCTTTTATATATGGCTGTATTTTTTTCAATAAGCTGTTCAAGACTTTTATTAAGTCGGTCAAATTCATCTATATCTGTGGAGATAAAATGTGGTGGTTTATTTTTATCAATTTCAAAATCGTGAATTTGATTTAGTGTATTATAAAAAGGTTTCCATAATTTTTTAGTTAATCTTTTTGAAATCCAAATGATTCCAATCAATAAAATGATAATGATAAACAGAAACATAATGGCTACACTAAAAACCATTCCTTCCATTTCTACCAGATTGCGTTTTTCTATGTAGGTATATTTTTTTCCGTTGATTTCGACAGGGGCGTATAAAACTCTAAAGGGTTCTTTTTCATTGGCTACAGGTTCAAAGATCATTTTGCCAACGATTGAGTCTTTTTTTACTCCCATATCAGCAACAATCCTGATATTGGGGTTGTATTTATTCCATGCGGCAATATCATTGGCAGTGTAATTTTGGTGGCTATCTTTAACAAAATCACCCTTATGAAAAAGCAGTACTTCATCAGTTTCATAAATGTAAAGCCATTGACAGGTATAATAAAATGCAGGTGCCGCTGTCAGCAATATGATAACAGCATAGGTAAGAAAGCTGTTGGTGGTTTTATGAAGCAGTTTTTTATTATTCATTTTCCCATTTATATCCTAGTCCATATACAGTTTTAATATAATCTCCGCCGCCGGCCTGGCTTAATTTCTTTTTAAGATTTTTAATATGCGCATATATAAAATCATGATTATCGAGCATATCGGCCATATCTCCTGATAGATGTTCCGCGATTGCAGCTTTTGATAAAACTTTATCTTTGTTACCTATTAAAAATAATAATAAATCAATTTCTTTTTTGGTAATGTCTAATTTCTGATTGTTTACGGTAACGGTTTTAGAGAAAATATCAATTACAATTTCATTGAAAATAATGCTGTTGTTGCCTTTGAAATTTTTACGTCGAATCAATGCCTGCATTCGTACCAAAAGTTCGGCTAAATGAAACGGCTTGGTAAGATAATCATCTGCGCCAAGATTAAAACCTTCAATACGGGTTTCTAAAGTTTCTTTGGCAGATATAACAATTACGCCTTCGGTTTTGTTTTTTCTTTTTAGTTCTCTTAATATATCAAAACCATCCCCATCGGGCAGCATAAGATCTAACAAGATGCAGTCATAATCGTAGTTGTCAATTTTATTTAAAGCCAAATCGTAGTTTTCGGCGGTTTCACACTGAACTCCGTTTGTTTTAAAATAATTTTTAATGCTTTGAGCAATTTCTTGCTCATCTTCGATAATTAAGATTTTCATAAGGCTAATTTACAAATGAATTTTGAAGAAAATCTGAATATTTGTTTAAACCTTAAAATGTTCCGGGAATAATTTTTTTAGAAAAATTCAGATATTCAGGAAATTAGAATTTTGAAGATTTACCTGATTTGAATTTTTAAATATCGAAGTGTTTTATTAATTTTTTTGCCCTAAGACAATTCGGAACCAAATATTTGAAAATATTGTTTGTTTTTGTTTTAAAAAAAAGTCTTAGAAATTTAAATTTCCAAGACTTTTGATTTGTTAATTTGTGAGTAAGGTTGAATTCTCCAACCATTTTATGGATGATTTGAAGATATTGAATGTACAAATAAATTAATTTTCAGGGTTCTAAAAACATTCAGTTACTGAGACTTAAAATCCAAACTTAAATACTTTTATAGAATCTAAGAAGTCACAGTTGAATAAGTTAGGAGTTTGTGATTAATTTAAACCACCATTTAAATTGCTAAATTGCTAATTTCTAATGCAATTGCTTTTGCCTGCTCATAAGTACCAGCTTCCGAATAAACACGTAAAATGGCTTCTGTGTTGGATTTTCTCAGATGAACCCAGCTGTTATCCATTTCGATTTTGATACCGTCTATTGTGTTGATTGTGTAATTGGAGTATCTATCTAATACTTTTTTCAAAATGGTTTCCATAGATAAATTGTCCGGAAGATCGATTTTGTGTTTGTACATAAAATACAATGGAAATTGTTCTTTCAATGCTGACAATGAAAGACCTGATTCAGCCATATAGCTTAATAAAAATCCGATTCCAACTAATGCATCCCTGCCATAATGCAGTTCAGGATAGATTACGCCACCGTTTCCTTCTCCGCCAATTATGGCATTCACTTCCTTCATTTTTTCGACAACATTTACTTCTCCTACGGCAGCGCTGTAATATTTTCCACCTCTTGCTTCTGTAATATCTTTTAGTGCACGGGTAGAGGATAAGTTAGAAACCGTATTTCCTTTTTGGTGTGATAACACATAATCTGAAACGGCCACTAAAGTATATTCCTCATTAAAAGGTTCTCCGTTTTCACAGATTACAACCAACCTGTCAACATCAGGATCTACGGCAATGCCAATATCAAAATTGCCTTCCTTCATTTTTTTGATTAAATCTCCTAAGTTTTCTGTTAACGGTTCAGGATTGTGGGCAAATTTACCTGTTGGTTCACAATGTAAAAGTTCAATCTGATCAATCCCGAGATTATTCAGTAATAAAGGAACTGCAATTCCTCCGGTCGAATTGACCGCATCAACAGCAATTTTAAATTTTCTTTTACTGATGGCTTCAGTGTTAATCAAAGGCAAGGCTTTAATTGCTTCAATATGATAGTTAAAATAATCATTATTTAGGCTGTAACTTCCCAAATTGTCTACATCGGTATATTGGTAATTTTCAGCTTCAATGCTTTCTAAAATAACAGTTATGTCTTTGGCAGAAATAAATTCGCCTTTTTCGTTCAATAATTTTAAGGCATTCCATTCCTTAGGATTATGACTGGCGGTTAAAATAATTCCACCCAAAGCTTTTTCGGCAACCACCGCCATTTCTACTGTTGGTGTTGTGGATAATCCTAAATCAACAACATCCAGTCCCATCAGATGCAAAGTACCGCTTACAATTTTAGAAACTGTTTCTCCCGAAATTCGGGCATCACGGCCAATTACTATTTTTTTAGTTGCAGTGTCTTTTGTTTTTAGCCAATACCCAAAAGCGGCTGTAAAAGATACAATGTCGTTTGGTGTAAAGCCATTTCCTGCAGCTCCGCCAATGGTTCCTCTTATTCCCGAGATGGATTTTATTAAAGTCATAATTAATATTTTTTTGTATTAAAATAATTGTGTTTTTGCTGATTATTGGTGTAGTTGTTTCGATGATAAGATGATCCTGTTTTTAATATTTTTCATGGTTTAAAGCTGAATTTAAACATGAGAGCAAATTTTAAATTTTATAAACAAAAACAAGAGTTTGAAATAAAATTTGAAACCAAATAATTAAATGTAAATAACTGATAATAAATTATTTGTTTTTTTAATTATTGATTTTTATAAGCTTTTATGTGACAAAAGTAGCGATACACTATAAAAAAAACAAGCAATTGTATTAAAAATGTTCTCGAGCACACTATATTTGTAAAAAATAAATCCGGACAAATATTCTAGAATAAATTGCGCATTATGGAAAATGAAAATAATATTTATAAAGTCAATCTGATTAATAAAGAAGAATTAAAAATCACCGGAAAAGGGGAGAGTGATGTCTGGAGGAAATCAGAAGTTTTAAGCCGGTTTATTTCGCCATGGGATTCAGAGGAACCTTCAAAAATTGAATTTAGGGCATTATATGATGGAGCTAATTTCTTTTTTTGCTTTACTGTTTTTGACTCAGAAATTCATATTGATACAACAGATGATACAGCAGACAGTATTAATAACTCAGACCGAGTTGAACTTTTTTTCAGACCAGATGATGCATTAAATCCCTACTACTGTTTAGAAATAGATACTCAGGCAAGAATAATGGATTTTATAGCGTATCCAAATAAAAATTTCGATTTTAACTGGAATTGGCCAAAGGATGATATTAGGATCAAATCATCAAAAAATGATAGCAGTTTTACTGTAGAAGGAGCTATCAGTCTGGATTCTTTAAACAAATTAAATTTGATTAAAGGAAATAAAATAGAAGCAGGTGTTTTTAGGGCAAAATACAATTCTAAAGATAATGTCAATTTTGAACCTGTCTGGATTACCTGGGTTAATCCTGAAACGGAAACCCCAAATTTTCATACAGCATCTTCTTTTGGGGTATTCCATCTAAAGGACTAATAATAAAAACGTCAGTTCGAGTTTTTTTTGTGCAGAGAAACGGAACAAAAAATGTATCGAGAACCGTTTTTAATGATAATTTTTCTGTTCTCGATACAATCCCGATGAAAATCGGGATCACTACCTATGACGTTTTTATTAAAAAATAGTTCTCGATACAAATTTTCTGAAAAAGCTATTGCATTTTCAGAAAATTCACTCGAACTGACGAGAGGTTGCAACGTCATTTTATATTGCTTTTTTTCTAAAAAAATTAAACCTCGAACTGACGAAAAATGATCATCAAAAACTAATTAATTCAAGTTGCTAGTTAATGGATTTATTTAATTGTAGCCCAAATACAAATAAAGTTAGCTTTATTAGAAAACCTTGAATTGTAACTGCGTGTATTGTTCTTGGAAACATTTTCTTGATGTC
>NZ_JAFEVZ010000018.1 GCF_022802975.1 Flavobacterium pectinovorum | reverse complement strand
TTCTATTTAACAAAATCTACCTCCGAAAAAACATACCATAGCAACGATAGAAGCCTAAATCATTTTCTACAGGGGTTCGGCACTAAAGATTCTAGCACATAGAGGGAGTAAGCTTCTTATTAAATTCCAAATTACAATCTTAAAAAAAAAATTAGACTTCCCTGTGCAGGACATCATCTACCTTAAAATGATTTTTTTTCTCCTTTAATATATTATAGTATAATTTTCTAATCATAACCTGTTAGGTGAAATTGATTAAAAAGATTGATTTGATTATAAAAAGTATAAAAAATAGAAGTGATACATCATTTATAACTTAAGGAATTGATGTCATCCTGAGCCCATTCGTCTTCGCTCAGGATAAACTTAGTCGAAGGCTTTTGAACACGAAAGGGCTTCGACTCCGCTCAGCCTGACACTCATTTTTAATTTCACCCAACGAGTTAATTATAATATAGGAGTTAATTATAATATAGTAGGTATAAAAAACAACCTCAATCTACAAAATGGCGAAGAGACGATGAAAATCATAAATCCACAAAGTGTAACACTGAATTTTTCAAATTACCGACAAAATCAAAACACAAAGCAATCATACATGTTTTATCTACTGCGCCATATATAAAGCTTAAACAGCTAAAACAACGAGCAAACAAAATTATTTTACCATAAAAGCTTAAATAAAATTAACAGTATTATCAAAACCTATTAACTGCAATACAAATATGATGTTTTTGAGAAATACAAGTTGTTAACAAAGTAAACATCAGGCAAAATGTTTGGTATCTTTTTTACATAACATAAGTCATTAAAGTTATGCATTTTAAAATATCTAAGCTTTTGTATCCAAAATTCTGTAATACAAATGGGTACAAATGTTTTTTTGTTTTCTTTACTTTCCGATACAGAAATTAGCAAAAATATTCCCCAGTAGTTCATCATTTGAAACCTGACCGGTAATCAATCCAAATTGGTATAAGGCTTCACGAATGTCTAGTGCAATCAAATCACTTGAGAGATTTGTTTCAAGACCAAATTTTACTTTCTGTATTTCATCTAAAGCTTTAAGCAATGAGTCATAATGCCTCGTATTCGTAACAATTGTTTCATTATTCCGTAAAGCCCCTGTGTTTACAAATGAAAGAAGTTGATTTTTTAATTCTTCAACTCCAATATTTTCTTTTGCCGAAAGCATTAAAATTTCCGGTATCTCAGATTTTAAGTTTATGATTTCACTTTCAGTCAGTTTATCAGACTTGTTACCAATGATTACCAATGGTTTTAAAGGAAATTGATTTTTGATTTTCTCTAGTTCTACTTTTAATTTTAAACCTGAAACCTTAAATTCAGAACTGTCAAATAAAAAAATAACCACTTGTGCCTGTTCGATTTTTTCAAAAGTTTTTTTGATTCCGATACTCTCAACGACATCTTTTGTTTCGCGAATTCCTGCTGTATCAATAAATCTAAAACCAATTCCGCCAATAACTAACTCATCTTCAATAGTATCACGTGTAGTACCTGCTATATCAGAAACAATAGCACGTTCTTCATTTAATAATGCATTTAATAAAGTCGATTTACCAACATTTGGTTCTCCAACAATAGCTACCGGAATTCCGTTTTTAATAACATTTCCAACTGCAAACGAATCTATTAATCGTTTCAGTACAAATTCAATTCGGTTTAATAACTCATAAAATTGTGTTCTGTCAGCAAATTCTACATCTTCTTCGGCAAAATCCAATTCGAGTTCAATTAAAGAAGCAAAATTTAAAAGCTCTTCTCTTAATTTGGCTATTTCGTTACTAAATCCTCCACGCATTTGCTGCATTGCAATTTGGTGTGAAGCTTCATTATCAGATGAAATTAAATCTGCAACCGCTTCTGCCTGTGACAAATCCAGTTTTCCATTTAAGAAAGCTCTCAAGGTAAACTCTCCCGCATCAGCCATTCGACAACCTTTTCGCAATAATAACTGAATTATTTGCTGTTGAATATAAGTTGATCCGTGGCAGGAAATTTCGATAGTATTTTCGCCGGTGTACGAATTAGGTCCTTTAAAAACAGAAATCAATACTTCATCAAGTGTTTTATTATCATCAACAATATGACCTAAATGCAAAGTATGTGTTTTTTGCTTTGTTAAGTCTTTATTTTTTATGGATTTAAAAACCGAATTTCCGATAGTAATAGCCTCTGAACCTGAAATTCGAATGATTGCGATAGCTCCTGCTCCCGACGGTGTAGCCAAAGCCACAATAGAATCTTGATTTATCATACGGCAAAGGTATAAAAAAGGGACAAATTTACTAACAGAATATCTATTCTGAAAAAACTGGTAATTTAAACTTAGCAGACTAAAAAAATATTTTTTTATAATAAAAAAAGGAGCCATCAAATCTGGCTCCTTAAGTATTCTTATGAATATTGAAATCAATATTTTTTTAAACTAAATCAAATCGATCGAGATTCATTACTTTATCCCATACAGAAACAAAATCATTTATAAATTTTTCTGTCGCATCACTGCTTGCATAAACCTCCGCAAGAGCCCTTAACTCTGAATTAGATCCAAAAACAAGATCTGCACGTGTTCCTATCCATTTCGGCTGACCGGTAATACGATCATTTCCTGCATAAAGTTCTTTATCATCTGATAAGGCTTGCCATTTTGTATTCATATCAAGTAAATTGACAAAGAAATCATTAGTAAGCTGGCCCGGACGATGTGTAAAAACACCATTTTTACTTCCGTCAGTATTGATATCCAGCACACGCAATCCTCCTAAAAGCACAGTTAATTCTGGTGCTGTAAGTGTCAGTAAATTTGCTTTATCAATAAGAAGTTCCTCTGTAGAAACTGACGATTTTGTTTTTCGGTAATTACGGAATCCGTCTGATTTAGGTTCCAGATATCCAAATGATTCAGCATCTGTTTGTTCTAAAGAAGCATCCATACGACCCGGAGTAAAAGGAACTATAACTGAATATCCTGCTTCTTTGGCAGCTTGCTCCACTCCTGCACTACCAGCTAAAACTATTAAATCTGCGAGTGAAACTTTTTTTCCACTTTGTAAAAATTCAGTTTGGATACTTTCAAGTTTATCTAAAACCAGTTTAAGCTGAACCGGATTATTTACCTGCCAGTCTTTTTGCGGCGCTAATCTTATACGTGCTCCATTGGCACCTCCGCGTTTATCAGAACCTCTAAAAGTAGAAGCCGATGCCCATGCAGTTCCTACCAATTGTGAAATACTTAAACCTGAATTTAGTATTTTTTCTTTTAATTGAGCTGTTTCGTTCTCATCAATTAACGTATGGTTTACCTCTGGAATAGGATCCTGCCATAATAATTCTTCCTGAGGAACATCAGCTCCGAGATAACGGGAGCGTGGCCCCATGTCCCTATGTGTAAGTTTAAACCATGCACGTGCAAAAGCATCTGCAAAATCATCCGGATTTTCAAGAAATCGGCGTGATATTTTCTCATAAGCCGGATCTAGTCTTAATGATAAATCAGTGGTAAGCATGGTTGGTAAATGCTTTTTCGAACTATCAAAAGCGTCAGGAATAATAGGTTCTGCATTTTTAGCCACCCATTGGTGTGCACCGGCAGGACTTTTAGAAAGTTCCCATTCAAAACCAAATAAGTTTTCGAAGAAATTATTACTCCATTGTGTAGGTGTTTTTGTCCAGGTAACCTCCAGTCCGCTTGTAATGGTGTCCGGGCCTTTCCCTGAACCAAAACTATTTTGCCAGCCAAATCCCTGCAATTCAATTCCAGATGCTTCCGGCTCATTACCTACATGGTCAGATGAAGCTGCCCCATGCGTTTTTCCAAATGTATGTCCGCCGGCAATTAAAGCTACGGTTTCTTCATCATCCATAGCCATTCGTCCAAAAGTATCTCTTATATCTTTGGCTGCCTTAATAGGATCCGGATTACCATCTGGTCCTTCAGGATTTACATATATCAATCCCATTTGTACTGCTGCCAGAGGTTTTTCAAGGTTTCTGGAATGAACATCACCGTTAGCATTATCATCAGATGAGACAACACCATGGTCTTTTGGCACACCATCTGATCCATCATTATAACGGTCGTCTCCCCCAAGCCAAGTAGTTTCAGCTCCCCAATAAACAGATTCATCAGGCTCCCATACATCAGCTCTTCCTCCTGCAAAACCAAATGTTTTAAAACCCATAGATTCTAAGGCTACATTTCCGGTTAATATCATTAAATCTGCCCAAGAGATTTTTTGTCCGTATTTTTGTTTGATTGGCCATAAAAGTCTTCTTGCTTTATCAAGACTTACATTATCAGGCCAGCTGTTAAGCGGAGCAAAACGCTGCTGACCTGCACCTGCGCCACCACGTCCATCATGAACACGATAAGTTCCTGCACTGTGCCATGCCATTCTAATAAACAGACCTCCATAATGACCAAAATCAGCTGGCCACCAATCCTGTGAATCTGTCATAAGTTCATGCAAATCTTTCTTTACAGCTTCAAGATCAAGACTTTTAAAAGCTTCCGCATAATCAAATTTATTCCCCATTGGGTCTGATAATGGAGAATTCTGTCTCAGGATATTTACTTTTAACTGATTAGGCCACCAGTCTCGATTTTTTGTACCTGAAGCTGCTTCTTTGTCTATACTGCCATTATGAAAAGGGCATTTACTAATGTCATTTGATTGATTTTCCATATTTTACTTTTTTGATTTTTATTATTTAACCGAAATACTAAATTACAAAGTCAACAAAGAAACTTTATATATAATCAATATTATATCAACTTACTCTCATAGATAAAATCTATTATTTCGAAAACGAACAAAAAAAATAAATTTTAAGTCAAAAGAGAAAAAATTATTCTACTAAAAAATAACTAGTGTAATATACAAAAAATATTTTTTTTTATCAGTTGATGTATTCAAAACAGAAATGGCATTATAAAACAAAAAGACCTCTATTTTTTTGAAATAGAGGTCTTTTTTGTTTCTGCTAAAACTAAATCAAAACTTAAACGTCAGACTTGCTAAAACTGTTGTAGGTGCTTGTGGTGCACCCCATGTACTCCAGTATCTTTCATTAGTTAAATTATCTATCTTCACTCCAGCTCTCCATGTTGGCTGCTCATAAAATACTGTAGCACTACAAATAGTATAAGACGGAATGTAGTATATATTATCACTTGACATATAGCTTTCGTCTACGTAATTTACTCCAAAACCTGCACCTAAGCCTTTCAACTTATTTTGCAACTTATAAGAAGCCCAAAAATTCACCACATTTTCAGGTGCATCTGCAGCTTTTTTACCATCAATAGATTTAATAGTGGTTCCGGAAACAGTTGTTCCTTTTATATAACTATTATCATTATATGCATAACCTGCAACTATATCTAAACCTTGAACAGGATTAGCAATAAATTCAAATTCAACCCCTTTACTTTCCTGCTCACCACCTTGTGAAGAATCTATAAATGCACCGTTAGCAAACCTTAATACAGCATTATCGACTGTAATATTATAATAACTAATGGTAGCACTTAATTTTTTGTTGAATAACTCTGCTTTTATACCACTTTCAAATTGATCTGCATAAATTGGGTCTAAAACTAACTGTTCACCAGTACTGGGTTGAATAACAGGAGCTAAATTTTGAAAACCGTTCATATAATTCCCAAAAATAGAAACCTGATCTTTCACTATCTGATACACTACTCCCACTTTAGGTGAAACAGATGTTTGTTTATATGCCGCTACAGTTCCACTTTGCTTACGATCAAAATCATCTAAACGCAAACTTGTCATAATGTGCAGCCTGTCAGCAATGCCTATTACATAAGATGCATACGTACTAATTGTATGTTCGTCCCTTCCTGCTCTGATAAGCGGATTTCCTAATAAAGCATCAATTTCTTTTTTTCGAATTGGATTAAAATTTGTTGTTACATCTATTGTTCTAACCACCCCGGTAGTTTGAGTAGATGAAAAAGTATCTGAATAATATCTATAATTTAGCCCTGCGACTAATTTGTGCGTTAAGATTCCTGTTTTAAACTCGCCATTAATATTTTCCTGAAGATTGGTATAGTTACTGGATATAGGTCCAAAAACGGTAGCACGTGTGGAAACTGTAGTTGGAGAAGTCCAGGTAGGTAAAACCTGATAACTGTACTCAACGTTCTCACCAACATAAGAGAATAAAGTAGTCGATTTCCAGTTGTCTGACATTTGATATTCAGACTGAACAAAAGCTTTGGAAGATGTAGATTTTGCATCGGCATCATCATGAACCAACGATTTTTTATAATCTAATTTTACATCGGCCGGGTTTGTTATTCCTGATGTCGCAGATGCCCCTGGATATAAAGGTTTAGTACTTTTAGCATTATATAATTCTGCATCGATATTGAATGTAAGTTTATCAGTGGCTTTAAAAGTTAGGCTTGGAGTAAAAGACAATGTATTAGAATAACCATAATCAAGAAAACTTTTTGCTTTGTTTACCCCAACATTAAGTCTGAAAAGCACTTTTTTATCTTTGGTAAGCGGTGAATTTATATCTGCAGTAAGCTGATGTGTTCCATAACTTCCTGCAGTATATCCTATTTCTGTAGCGTTAGTTTCAAACGGTTTTTTAGTAACTAAATTGACTACACCTCCAAATGAAGAAGCTGTAGAACCAAATAAAGTTCCCGAAGGGCCTTTCAAAATTTCAATTCGTTCAATATTTGCAATTCCTACTGAAGAACGGCCTGATAAAGTTTCCATTCCGTTTCTGGCATTAATTCCAACAGTAAATCCTCTAAAAATAAGAGCAAAACCTCCTGATGGGTAATTAAGCGGTACCACACCTGGCGCATTTCTCATGGCAGTCGTAATATCAATTGCTAACTGTTCCTGAAAAAGTTCTTTATGTATTACATTATATACTTGTGGATTTTCAAGGTTTTTCAGAGGCATTCTGGCAATCGTTTCTGTTTTTTTAGATAATAAGCTTTTTCTGTTATTAATTACAACCTCTTGTAATTCTTTATTAGAAACTTTTAATTGCAAATTAATTGTTGCTGTTTTATTTTCTTCGACAGTAACATCTAGTTCAGATGTTTCATAGCCTTCTAAAGATATCTGAAGCGTATAAGTATTGGCTTTAACTCTATTTATTTCAAAAACTCCATCATCATTCGTAAAAGTTCCATATTTTGAATTTTTAAGAATAATGTTTACATCCGCTGCAGGTTCTCCGTCAGAAGTTGTAATTTGTCCCTTTATCTTTCCAAGATTTTGTTGTGAAAAAGAAGAAATTGCTATAAATAAAAAGCTAATCGTAAATAAAATATGTGATGTTCTTAAACTAAGATATTTCATTGATTTTTAAATTTGGTTAAATATTTTGTTTTTATTTATTCTGAATAAAAACAAAGCAAAATTAAAAATTAATACTTGTTTAACAAGTAAATATACAGACTTATTTAGATTCGCAATAAAACATTTAAAATTTAGTCTAAATAAGTATAGATTTGCAGAAATAATTTGAACATTACATGAACAAAAAATTGAAGAAAAAATTGAAGAAAAAAATAGGGCAATTACACCTTTGGTTAGGACTTGCTTCCGGTCTTGTTTTATTTATAGTTGCTTTGACAGGCAGTATTTTAGTTTTCGAAAAAGAAATTGATCAATTTATTAACCCTGAATTTTATAATGTATCGAGGATTGGCGATACTAAAAAAACGATTGATTATTGTACTAATGTGATTCAGAAACAATATGGTATTGAAAAAATAAGCCGAATCCTGGTCTATAATGATCCTAAACGTACTATGACAATCACAGGGAAAGACAGTGAAGGTGAAAACCAAATTTTTTCTGTAGATCCTTACACAGGAAAAGTGCTTGGGCTAATCGCACAAGAAAACCGATTTTTCTCAGTTGTTTTAAATATACACAGACATTTATTAATAGATGACATTGGCGAAATTATAACAGGCTGTTCGTGTTTGATCTTTGTTTTTATGCTGATTTCAGGACTCATTTTATGGTGGCCACAAAAGATAAAAAATTTAAAACAGCGTCTGACTGTAAAATGGAAAGCATCCTTCAAAAGAGTTAATTGGGATTTCCATTCGACTTTTGGATTTTACACTTTTCTATTTTTATTGATTATTGCCCTCACAGGATTAACATGGTCTTTTAAATGGTTTGAAAACAGCATGTATTTTATAGCAAACGGCACTTTAGAAAGACCATCTGCTAAAGTAGAAAACCCAACTAAAATAGATTCATTAACAGATAAAACCTCTTTCTTTCAAAGTATATATAGAAAAACAGACAGTATATTTCCTTACAAAGGTAATATACAAATCAGAATGCCGGCAGACACCATCAACAGTATTTTGGTACTAAAAGAAAATTTAGAATTCAGCATCCCAAATCAGTCCAGTGCTATTTATTTTGATAAATACACCGGTAAAGATATTGAGATCAGACCTTATGAATCATTTTCTAGAGGAGATAAATTAAAAAGACTGATTTACCCTATCCATACTGGAAGCATTTATGGTTATCCTACAAAAACACTTGCTTTTCTCGTCTGTCTTTTTGCTGTAACATTGCCGATTACAGGCTTACTTATCTGGTTGGGAAAACGAAAAAAGAAAAAGGTTAACTAAATCTGTAAAATTTTATTTTTCAAACCAATAAAAACCAAGTACTTATTAAAAAATATAGCATTAAATAAAAAAAAACATAATTTTCTTTGCATAACCGTATTTACTGCTTATCTTTGCACCCGAAACATCGCGGGATAGAGCAGTAGGCAGCTCGTCGGGCTCATAACCCGAAGGTCACAGGTTCGAGTCCTGTTCCCGCTACAGAGAATGACCCATCAAAATTTTGATGGGTTTTTTGTTTTTTACTACCTCTCTCAACTCTTGAAAATGTTGAGACTAAGCTAAAAATCAGGTTAACTTTTTTGGTTAGATACTGCCTGTTTTCAGCCCTAATTGAGCCCCCCCCTCTTAACACGATCTTTTTATAATAAACGGTTCCATGTAAGGAATTAACCTGAAAAATCTAAAAAATCATCAACTGTAGTGTTTACATTCTCTACATCGCTATCGGTAACAAAAGTGATGGGTTCTTTGTTTTTATATTTCAAATAAGCTTGTTCTAACAAATCTCTAATACCTTTTGGCTTGGAACTATTTTCAACACGGTATCTTATAATCATTTTAGAATAATAATCCATTAAAAATGAATATAGTATTTTTTATCATCTAAAGTTTTCAGAATCGTTACATCGGCACACCATATTTCATTGGGTCTATAACTCATCAACGAGCCATATAATTTCTTAGGATACGGGGTCTTGTTGTACTATATCCTAATAATTTGAAATATTTATACCAAGTGGTCAAACCAAAAGAGATTTCTTTGTTTCGTAATGCCTACAAGTAAACCGAAGATTTTGACCAATGCAGATCGTCTTCATTTTCCATATATTTTTTGATTTGCAGGCAAAACAAACCAAAATAGAAAAACCCAATACTAAAAACCCTAGCATTTGAATTTCCATTTACTATTACAAAAATATTGAACATCTTTAATTATTCAACAGCATCGTAACAAACTCATTTTTAATTGCAATCCTTATATGGTACACTTTTTTATAAAAGAATGGTGTGAAGAGCAGCGCAGAAGTATCGTTTGTTGTTGGTTGTAATGTTTAAATTTAATATATAATTCACTATTAATCAGTACTTAAATACACAAAATTCAATATAAAAAACAAACTAAATGTCCCCAAAAAAAAAGAAGCTATCTCAGTATTGATACAGCTTCTTTTGGTCTTTCAATGAATAAATCAATAATAACTCCTAAAATAAAATATATGAAAGACTAACTATCAAATAGTAACAAGAACTGTTAATCCATTAATCCTCTTCTTTATAAAACTGTAAATTAATTATGATGTTCATTGTACTCGTTTTATAAATATCGAATTATTGACAACCGAGGATTCCTGACGGATTATTTGCAGTATTTCACTTTTAGTAAATTGTCTGAAATTCTTCTGCTTTCTCCAATATTTTTTAAATAATTTCAACGCTTTCATGTTAATTATATTTAAGAACTTAAACCTTTTTTTTACAATTTCCTGTTTATACATCAAAGCTGCAATTACATAATAATTTATATGAATTCCTGTAACATTGGAACAAGGCATGTCAATGTAAGGTAAAAAAACTAAAAATTAAACGAATAAAACTGATGATTTTATATCAGTTTAATTTGAGAAAAAACTGTTTATTCTTTTAGGTCAATTATTCTTTTTTAAAATCCTTCTCTGTAAATTCAACTGTAAATTGTTTTGTAGTTGGCGGTAAACACATTGCATTTGTACATGCCATATATCTTACTTTGAAATTTAATTTTGAAGCTGTTTTAGTTTTGAGTTTTAACTTTTGAATAAAAACGGCTCCCTTAGAAAAATAAGGTGCGTTTGGCTTACTGCCCTCGCCAGCCGCTTTTCCTTCTGTTTCTCCAATTAATTCTATAGTATCGTTTTCTTCAAAAGTAATCTGTGTGGGCATTCCAAGGGCTCCACCTGAAGTCTTCTGTGGATAAATGTGCCAGAGTTCTTTAATTTCTGCTTTTATTATCAAATTAAAAACATTAGAATCTACAGCCTTTGTTTCAAAAGTCCAAGTAACTGGATGATTTGATTGAGAAAAACCTGAAAATACGCCAGAAACCAGCATAAATATTACTATTAAATGTTTCATCTTAATTTATTTATTAATGATCCCGTATTTCTTTTTAGTGAATTCGATCATCGCTTTAACTTTATAAAACTCTTTATCATCAGAACCTGCATAACCAATACCTGTCAAATGGATTAAACCGTCAGGGCCGATTATAAATTTCTGAGGTGTTCCTATTGCTTTAAGTCCGTTGAAGTAACCTTCATTATTGTCAAAAAGTATTTCTAATTTGTAATCTTTTTTAGCTTTGAATCGTTTTACTTCTGTAGTAGTTTCTCCTTCATTTAGTACAAACAAATTAAAAGGCTCCTTTTTATAAAATTCATTTATACGTTCAAAAGCTGGGAAAGCTGCAATACAGGGTTTGCAGGTTGTACTCCAGAAGTCAATAACGACAATTTTTCCTTTGAAATCTTTGGCTAAATTTATCTGCTTACCCGCCATATCAGTTAATAAAACAGCCGGCAGGGACATGCCTTTATTTTTCCAGTCTTTTTCGACAGTTTTATAAACACTTTGATAAGCCTGCTCTTTAAGATTCGCTACAATCTTTGAAATACCAGTAGAATCACCTTTTACTTTTGCATATATTTCTCGAAACGTTTTGTCTGTTACAGCGGTAGATGTTCCTGTTTTTAACGCTTTTGTAAGCGTATCTAATGCTCTTTGATTTTCTCCTGAAACGGATAGAATAACGGCATATCGGTTTAAATAATTAGCACGGGAATTTCTAAAATAAGCAAACGAGCGGAAAGACGCTTTTTCATCCGATTTTTTAATCATCTTATTTGCTACATCAACATTACCCAATTTAGCATTTGCTACTGCGTTAATCTCCAATAAAATCGTACTTCTTCCAAAGCTGTCAGCATCCGGATTACGTTCTAATTCCTTTAAAAGCTGACCGGAAATCTTTTCAATCTCTGTAATATATCTGTCATTATCTACCCAATCCTCTAATTTGTTGGAGATATCAAATAATTGGATAGCAGAAAATGTAGGCTGCTTTTCCATATAAAATTGAAATTTTTTAATATCTCCTTTCAGAAGCCAATCTGCAGCCAGTTGCGCTTGAAAATCATTGTATTGAATGCTCTTATTCTGAAAATTTTCACTCAGCATTTTATTAAAAAACGCTTCTTTTTCTTCAACAGATTCAATATTGTAGAATGTATCTTTTGCTTTATCCAAGTCCAATTGTGCATAAACTGAAGTTGAGATAAGCATGACAAAAAAAATCAGCTTCTTCATAATCCTGTATTTTTATTTATTATTTTTTCTGATGCTTATTCTTGATGATTTCTACCATCGATTTGAGCTTATAATATTCTCTATGCGTTGAACCCTGATATCCGCTGGAATCAAATCTTATATTTCCATCATAGTCAAAAACAATTTTTGTTGGCGTTCCTTTTGTTTGGATACTATAGGTATCGCCTGCTATACTTGCTTCATCATGCAATACATCAAGTGTGATATGTTTTTTGGTCACAAAAGTCTTTACCGTCTCCTGGGTTTCAAATAAATCAATAACAAATAGCTGGAAAGGTTCGTTTTTATACTCGTCAACCACAAGTTCGAAACCTGAAAAAGCAGCTACGCAAGGTTTGCATAACGTAGCCCAAAAATCTATTACCAGTATTTTACCTCTATAATCTGCCAGATTTGTATTCTTGCCGTTTAGATCAGTAATAATCGTTTTTGGCATAGGTTTGATTGTTTTGATATATTCTTTTTCGACTTTTTTGTAAACATTTTGATAAGCTTCGTTTTGTAAATCGGTGATGTATTTACTGCTTCCTTCACTATTTCCTTTAACCTTTGCATAAAGTTTTTTTAAGGTTTCCAGTAATAATGGATTTGAATCAGCATCTCGCACTGCCTTTGTCAACAAATCGAAAGCTTTTTGATCTTGACCTGCGGCAGATAAAATCACAGCATATCTATTAAGATAATTTGCTTTAGTATCTTTGAAATATTTGGCATCTCTTAACCCATCTTTATCCAAAGAAGTAGATTTTTCAATATTTTTCATTGCCAGATCAATATTGCCTAATCTTGCATTTGCAACGGCATTCACTTCATATAGAATCTGGGTTCTCCCTATGCCATCAGATAGGGTTCCCTTATTTATTTCATTCAAAAGATCTGAAGAAATTTTCTCAACCAACGCTGTATTTTTATCCTCATCAGTCCATGATTCTAATACATTGCATAAGTCTAAAAGATGCACTGCAGAAAAATCCGGGTTTAAACTTTTATAATAATTGTATTTTTCCAGACTACCGGCAGCCAGCCAGTCTGCTGCTAACTGTGCCTGGAACGGACTGAGCTGTTCTTTATCTAATTTATCTGACGAATTTTCCTGAAGGAATTCGTTATAATAGACCTCAGCGTTATTGACATCAGTAATAAAACTAAATACTTCATAATTTTTTTTACTGCTGGTCTGCGCCCAAAAAGATTGAGAAACTAGCAGTAAAATCATAATCGTTTTTTTCATCTTTATATTGTTTTAATGTAACGGTTGTTACTTTAATAATTCGGAAAGTCTCTTTTCTAATTCTTCACCTCTTAATCCTCTGTCAACGATATTTCCATTCGGGTCAATTAAAAAATTATCGGGAACCATGCTGACTTTATAGAGTACTGCCGCTGCATTTTCACCACCTTTTAAATCGCATAATTGTAACCACGGCAGTTTATCTTCTTTTATAGCTTTCAACCAATCTGCTTTTTTCTCATCAAGTGAAACCGCCAAAATGGTGAAGTTTTTGTCTTTAAACTTATTATAAGCAGCCAGTACATTTGGATTTTCAGCTCTGCAAGGCACACACCAGCTTGCCCAAAAATCAAGTAATACATATTGTCCTTTATATTTTGACAAGGTTACAGGATTACCATTGGCATCATTCATTGTGAAATCCTGCGCTTTAATTGTCCCCGATTGAAAGGATAGTGCTTCGTCTAAACGTTTTTTCCATGCAACTACCTTTGGTTCGCTTTTCATACGGCTGCTCAAAGCATCATACATTGGTTTTACAACGTTTGGTCGTATAGCACCCTGCACAAAAAGATCCATTAAATCTACACTTACGTAACAGTCCGGGTTCTCGAGAACAAAACCATTAATAACCTTTTCAAAAAAACTCATTTCAGCAGGTTTACCATTTAATAGTTTTTGGTCACCAAGAAGTTTTGTTTGATATTTCTCCCAATACTTTTGTTCCGTTCCTCCTCCTTGATACGTTGCCATACCATCCTTATCAAAAATCACTTTGATGTCTCCATCTAAATAAACAAGACCTACATTTTTCATATTGTTTGCAGGATCTTCCTTAGCTGGTTTAGTTTGGATTAAATTTATTTCTGCCAACTGTGGCCTGCGAATCTTTCCCTTGAATTCAAACTCACCGTTTACCACTTTAACGGTATCAGATATATATTCAAATCCTTCGTCTGGCGGATAAGCCATTACCGCTTTTACAGCCTTGATATTTGAAGGAATACTCCCTTTAATGATATAAGAGGATTGTGCACTTAAACCTGAAGTCTTCAAAATAATTCCAAGTAGTACTATTACTGTTTTTTTCATGATTTTTATGATTTAAAATATATTACAGAACGCTGCTCTAAACTTAAAAGCAGGGATTCATTTTTACTTTTTGAATTTATTGATACCCGTATTTAGCCAATTTAGATACTCCTCAACATCTGGAGTGTAGGCAATGGGTTCTATAAGTTTTTTTTCGTTACTATCCATCAGTACATAAAAAGGTTGCGAATTGGCTTTGTACCTTAGGGTCTGCATTTCACTCCATTTCTGTCCGATATATTTGAGTTTTTTTCCAGGATTAAGTTGCGAATCGACAATTTCATCGGCTTCCAATTTTCTTTTATCATCCACGTAAAGTGAAATCAAAACCACATCGCTTTTTAGTATTTTTAAAACTTTTGGATCCGGCCAGACATTCTGTTCCATCTTTCTGCAGTTTACGCATGCCCATCCTGTAAAATCGATCATTACCGGTTTACCCACTTTTTTAGCGTACGCCATTCCCTTATCATAATCATCAAAAGCCATGATGTCATGAGGAGCAAGTAAATGCGCCCCATCAGGAAGATCACCATGCGACTGTGGGCCATCTATTGTTCCTGATCCCTTTGATCCGCCAACTCCGTATGGAGATTCGCTGTATTGCTGCGGAGGCGGAAAAGCACTTATCAAATTAAGTGGTGCGCCCCAAAGTCCCGGAATCATATAAATGGTAAAGGATAAAACTACAAGTCCAAGACTTAGTCTTCCCACCGAAATATGATTCAATGGAGAATCGTGAGGTAAAGTGATTTTTCCGAAAAGATAAAAAGCAAGTGCTCCGAAAATAGTAATCCAAAGCGCCAAAAACACTTCACGTTCCAAAAGGTGAGTTTGTACAACCAAATCAGCATTCGATAAAAATTTAAACGCAAGAGCTAATTCTAAAAATCCTAAAACCACTTTTACCGTATTTAGCCATCCCCCAGATTTAGGAAGCGCATTAAGCCAGCCCGGAAAAGCTGCAAACAAAGAAAACGGAAGCGCAATTGCTGTCGAAAAACCCAGCATTCCAACTATTGGTGCAATGCCGCCTTTTGAAGCCGCCTGAACTAAAAGTGTTCCCACAATTGGTCCTGTACAAGAAAAGGATACGATGGCTAAGGCCAAAGCCATGAAGAAAATCCCTATCATTCCTCCCCTGTCTGCCTGAGAATCTACTTTGTTTGCGAGAGAACTCGGCAATACAATTTCGAATGCTCCTAAGAAAGAAACTGCAAAAAATACTAAAATGAGAAAAAAGATTACATTAAACCATACGTTCGTAGAAAGTGCATTTAATGAATCAGCACCAAAAACTGCCGTTACAATGGATCCCAACAGCACGTAAATAATGATAATCGAAAGACCATAAATCACTGCATTGCGGATACCTTGCGCTTTATTTTTACTCTGTTTGGTAAAAAAACTTACCGTCATTGGAATCATCGGAAAAACACACGGCGTCAGAAGTGCTGCAAAACCGGATAGAAAGGCTAAAAAGAAAATAGTCCATAAACCTTTTTCTGCTTCTGCTCCCTTATCTTCAGAATCTACAGTAGTTGTCTTATCTGCTGCTGTTTCTTGTTTGGCAGAAGCACCAGAAGCCAGATCAAAGGTCAGTTCTGCTTCTGTGGGAGGCAGGCATTTTGTGTCATCACAGGCCATAAATTCAACCAAGGCTGTCAGGCTGTTTTTGGTTCCGGATACCTCAATTTTCTGTTCAAAAACAGCGGTATTTTCAAAATATTTTATCGTTTTTTTAAAGACAGGATCCATAGCAGTATGCCCTTCTCCTTCGACTGTATTACCGATAATTTTAAACGCTCCGCCTTGATCGTCAAATATGAAACTTGTGGCTACTGGTCCATCTTCAGGGACATTTTGTGAATACACATGCCAGCCAGAATCTATGGTCGCTTTTGCGGTTAATTTATATTCGGTATCAGCTATTTTCTCAACCGAAGTTGTCCATTTTACAGGCTCCAGAATTTGGGCACTGCATAAGGAAACCAAAAGAAAAGAAAATACAAATAATAGTTTTTTCATGTGACTACTGCTAGTTATAATTTGATTTATTTAATATCGAATACCAGATCAACTTCTTTTGGAGGAAGACACTGCGAATCGTTGCAGGTCATATATTCTACCACAGCATTTACTTTGAATTTGCTGTTTGGTTTTTTAAGTTTAATGCGTTGCTTAAAAACGGCTTTTCCTTCAAAAAAGGTAATCTTCATTTTAAAAACCGGATCGTTAACGGTGTGCCCGGCACCTTCATTAGTATTTCCTTTTTTTAGGTAATTTGCATTAGATTCAAATGTAAAAGTTGTTGGCGAAGGCCCGCCTTTAGGCACATTTTGGGAATAAAGGTGCCAGTTTCCACTTATTGTTGCAGAAGCTATTAATTCATACTCTGTGGCGGATATCTTTTTTACTGCCGTTGTCCATTTTACCGGATTCATGATCTGCGAAAAACCATTGGCGCTTATTGCTAATAATAGAAATAGAAATATTTTTTTCATGAGAATATTTTATGTTATACCTGTTGGGTTTAATTATTTTAAACACATAGAAACATAGTTTTAAAAAAAATTAAAGAAGGCGTTTCACTTATTTAAATGCACATAGTTTGTCTATGTGTGGAAACTTGTTTCTTTTAATCTCTTCTTTAGAAATAATAATCTATGTTTCTATGTGTTAAAATTTATTTTAAAAAAAAATCACCCAACGAGTTATATTAATTTGATTGTTTATAATTGTGGTTTGAATACAATTTGATAGGACCTCGCTTTCTTTAACAGTTTTGAAGTAAAATCAGCAATGTCTTTCTTCGTTACAGACTTCACTATATTTTCAAAATTCTCCGCCTTATCCATATTGTAACCTTCTTTGTAAAAATTGGTTAACAGTTCAAGATCGTAGGCATTTACATCTTTATCCTGCTTTCTGGCTTTTAAATAATTAGTCAATATTTTGTCCAGGTCTTTTTGATCAATATCTCCAGCGGCCATTTTATTGATTTCTTTATGTACAATCGATATAAGTTTGTCTGTTTTTTCAGGATTACAATCAAACTTTACGAATAAAACAGCTTCCTGTACCGGTCTCTTTACAACACCTCCGTAAGTACTGGCGCCATAAGTACCGCCTTCTTCTTCTCTTAAGGTTTCGTCATATCTTAGTTGTAACATATCAGCTAAAATGCTAGCCAGCATCTGATTTTTCAAGTTATAGGTAAACTCCTTTTTAAAACAGATACTTACTGATGATTTAGGATCCGACATTTTCAGATACATGGTTTTATCCGTATTTGCTTTAAGCCAGTTCACAGAATTATCTTTCCATTGTTCTCTCGCAGATGTTGTATTTATTCCTGCCACATATTTTTCCAATAATGGTTTTAGTTTATCTTTCTCAATATCACCTACAAGAAAAAATTCAAAATCTGCAGCATTTCCAAAGCGGGCATTATACACAGATTTAATTTTATCAAAAGTTATAGCCTCAACATATTCCTTGTTAAACAAACGTTTTTTCGGATTGTTAAGTCCGTATAAAGTCACAACGGTACTGTCTTCCATTTTTTCCTGAATGTCTTCACTTCTGCTTAAAACTTTATTGTTGAAGTTTTCCATAACAACATTGTAGGCATCCTGATCAAATCGTGGTTTTGTAAATTGCAGATATACCATCTGAAGCATTGTTTCTACATCTTTTGTCACAGCAGATCCGTTTACGTTCTCTGTTAATGCACCGATATTTGCTGAAACCTGAGCTGTTTTTCCGGCCATCACTTTTTGAAGATTGGCAGCCGTATAATCACCTAAACCAGAATATTGCATAACAGCTCCGAGTGCAGAAGATGAAGGGAGATCTTCATCAGCAAGTAATGAGTTTCCTCCATAACTTACCGCCTTAAGCTGGACATCATTTTTATTTTTATTGGCATATTTATAGTACACTTTTATACCATTACTCAGAGTAAATTCTGTAGCACCTACTTCATCATTTTGTTTTTCTGAAACGATAGTTCCTTCCTTGATGACAGTATCTCCAATCAGGCTTTTTCCTTCAAACGCATCTTTATAAGGCTGAAGATTTTTATCATTTTCAATATCATAAAGAATTCCTGATGCTTCTGCTTTTGTTAGATTATTTTCGCCTTTTACACCATTGACTACCAGAAATCTATTTTTGGTTGTAAATAACTTCTTTAACCCGTCCTGAATTTCCGTACTACTTAGTGTGCTCAGAATTGACTTCACAAGATCATACTCTTGCTCAATATCAGTCATCGTCTCATTAAAAAGATAATTCATCTGGATGACACTTTCAATTTCTTCATGAGTTGCATCATCTCTTGAAATGATTTTATTCTGATAGGAGTTTTCAAACTCAGCGACAGTACGGCTGATTTCAGAATCAGTAAATCCAAATTTTACAGCCTTATAAACTTCAGTCATAGCAACTTTAAATGCTTCTTTCTGTTGATTTTGTTTTGGCTGAATGTAAACATTAAAGTTTTTCGTAGTTCTCGCATCAATATTATAATCCACAGCTGCATCTAAAAATGGAGCGGTCTTATCCTGACTTTTTTCGCTCAATCTTTTGTGCAGCATATTCATTGCCATAGCATTAATAAGATCTTGTTTTAATGTGGCTGTTGTTTGATTTTCTAAATTTCTATGATGTCTTATTCCGAATGAAATTGAGGAAGTTGTAATTTCGTCATCCGTCCCCAAACCATACAAAAGTTCATCGTTTTCAGCGATTTCAACTACCTCACGTTTTTTTGGATTCTTCACAGCAGGTATTCCGGAAAACAAAGCTTTAATTTTGTTTTCTATCACAGTAGGGTCTACGTCTCCAATAATAGCTATTGCCTGCAAATCAGTCCTGTACCAGTCGTGGTAAAAATCACGGATGGCATTATATTTAAAATTTTCAACAATATCCATCGTACCAATTGGTAATCTGTAAGCGTACTTTGAATTATTATACAAAACACCAATGGTCTGTTCAAGCATACGCATATTTCCATTTTGACGGGTACGCCATTCCTCTTTTATCACGCCTCTTTCGGCATCTATTTCCTTATCGGTAAGTAAAAGATAATGCGACCAGTCGTGTAAAACCAATAATCCCTTGTCTATCATTTCATTTGTGTTTGGGATGTTATTAATATTATATACCGTTTCATCAAAACTGGTATAAGCATTAATGTCCCTTCCAAAAGACAAACCATGTTTTTGCATGGTATTTAAAATCCCTTTACCCTCAAAATTTTTGGTTCCGTTAAAAGCCATGTGTTCTAAAAAATGTGCCAATCCCTTCTGGTTGTCATTTTCAAGAGTTGATCCCACATTTTGAATAATATAATAACTTGCAACTCCCTTTGTTACGTCCGTTTTCTTAATATAATACGTCATACCGTTGCCCAAAACACCTTTTATAATTGTCTTATCAGAAGGCAACGGCTCACTTAAATTGTTTTTTTGAGCCTTCAGCGTCAAAGAAGAGACGCCAACAAACAGATATAATATGATTCTTTTCATTTTTCGATTGATTGATTCAATTTGATTATTTTTTTGTTTTTATAATTACACAATCACTTGTGACTATTTTTTAAAGGGTTGTAGAAACAACCCTCTCACATCATTTACGGTTGCTTACTAATTCAAAATGGTAAATAATGAAACTTTTATTTTGTATATTCTTAAAAGAATTAAAGAATGCCGTTAATTTCTTCTATTATCGACTCTGAATCAGATGGATGTGGTGCTGTTGCATTAACCACTCTGCCTTCTTTATCAAAAAGAAGAAAACGAGGAATCATTTCAATACCGTAATTCACACATAAATCAGACTTAAGGTTGTTGTCGACTATTAGCTGTTTCCAATCATGGGAATCTTTGGTTATCATTTTATTCCACGCATTTTTATCGGAATCCACAGAAACACTGATAAATTCAATTCTGTTATCTCCTTTATACTTTTCAACTAGTTTCTTAAAATGCGGCGTTTCTTTGATGCAAGGTGCACACCAGGTTGCCCATACGTCGATATAAACCGCTTTTCCTTTAAAATCAGATAATTTAAAGACTTTACCGCTGCTGTCTTTCATTTCAAAATCCATTGCCATTGCTCCTTTACGAAGCGCCTTGGCTCTCATTCTTTCCTTGTCAATTGCTGCCACTGAAGATACATCAGTGCATATTTTTTTATAAAAATCAAAAGAAGCATCAAGGTCGCCAGTACCTCCTCTGGAGTAAAAATCCTTCATAATCATGGTAGCCATTCCGTTGCGCGCACTTTGATGCGGCACTACTTTATTTAAAGTCTTCAGAATTTCTATCATATCAATGTCTTTGTATGGCCCCATTAAAAAGAAAATAAAACTCTGACCAATATTGGTAAACAACTTTGAATCTGTCGAAGTCCATGCTGTAGACTTTAAAAATGCATCATATTGTGCATCGCCTTTATAAATTGATACGTCGCCATTATTTTTAACAATTTTCTCTTTCGCAGTAAACTCGTATAAAAAATTATTAAAGAGCCATTCCTGTTTAATTTTAGTTTTATAATTAGCTATAAAACCTGGATTTTTTGTATCTAAAAGTTCTTTGTTTAGTGGATCAACTATACTGTTAATAAAACTTGAATATGGTGCATAGGTTTCAAAAGAATGAAGTTTCTCAGTAATCAGATAGTGCTTCTGCAGTTTATTTACATAATTCTTAATCAAAAGATTTTCCTTGGCATTACTTCCGGAAACCGCATACTTACTGTCATCCTCCTTATCCGTAATATCCACAGTTATATTATACTTCCCTCCTGGTTTAAAATAAAGTTTATAAGAGGTCTGATCTATATAAAGATTAGCATCATAAAGAGGTTTTGCTGAAGCAAATTCTGTTTTAAAAGAACCATCTTTCGATACTTTTAAGTTCAGGTCTTTGCCTTGCTCATCGTAGGCATCTTTAACAATAAAAACATCTTCGCCCTGATATCCTTTTATTGAACCTGAAACCGTTATTTTGCCTTGCGAAAATGAAGTCATGCTTACCAGAAGCAAAACTGCACTTATTGTATTTATAATTTTATATTTCATCTTTTTGTTGAAATTTAAGTTGTATTGTTTTTGGCGTAAATAGTTTTTCTATGAAAAGTCAAACCTGATAATTCCTAAAAGCGATTGTGAAAGCTTTGTTTTCTTACCTGCTGTTTTTTTTGATAAACAACAGCAGGTAAAAGAAACAATAACAGTTTTATGAAATCTTACTTAGTTACTTCTGCAACCTTATCATGAAGAGCTTCTCCGATTAAATTTTTGCCAACAATATTTCCAGCCGGATCAATTAAAAAATTACTTGGCACAAACGTAACACCATAGGCTTTGCCTGTTGATTTTTCATATTCTTGATCATCAATCAAATTAAGCCATGGAAGTTTGTCTTCTTTTACTGCTTTTAACCATTCATTTCTTTCATGGTCTATTGAAACAGAGATGATATCAAAATTTTTGTCCTTAAATTTATTATATACCTTAATTACATTTGGGTTTTCTGCTCGGCAAGGACCGCACCATGATGCCCAGAAATCAACCAAAACAAACTTTCCTTTGTAAGCTGCCAGCTCTTTTTTAACTCCGTTTACATCTTCTAATGAAAATAAAATAGCTGGTTTTCCAATTGCATTTCTGATCGTTTTTTCAGCTATGCCTTTTAAATCCTTCGCCATTTTTCCAGCTTTCACCTCTTTAGATAATCCATCTACGGTTTTAGAAAGTTTCTCTGCATCAAAATCCACAAGATTTGCATTTAAAGCCAAAAGAGAAATTTTGCTGTCTGGGTGTTTTGCGGCAAATTCATATGGATAATCCAAAAACTGCTTTTCTTTTACTTTGAACTGAGCTGCTAATGCTGTACTTTTTGCATCAGTTGAACCAATACTATCAGCAATGTGTTTCTTTTCCTTTAATTGATAATACTCTTCCTGTAAGTCTTTATACTGACTACTGTACTCTTTAAAAAGATCCTGGCTTTTACTATCGGTTTCCAGTGTTGCTGTTTCCAGATTATTATCGCCTGAAATTTCATAAGTTCCACCTTCTAAAAAGAAATTTTTCATTTTATCAAATGGCAGTTTGCCTATTAAGTTTCCTACTTTATTAAGATAATCAATATTCACTTCAGTAAATCCTTCTACGTAGGGCATAAAAAATACACTGGCAGCTGATCCAAAGGAGCTTCCCTTGAATTCAAATTCCCCATTTTTTGAGATGAATTCTTCTTTATGCGATTTACCTTTATCATCCTCATAGGTGAAATAAACTATTACAGGACTTGTAATTTTTGTGAATTTTCCCTTTACAACAAATTCGTTTCCTACCGTTTTCTTTTCTGAACAGCCTACTAAGGCTGAAGCACACAAAATCACCATTAGCGCTTTAAAAATTATTTTTTTCATTTTTTTTATTGTTATTCGTTAAAAATTATTTTAAAATTTCTGCAAGTTTTGTATGAAGTTCAATTCCTCTTAGGTTCTTGGCTACAATTTTTCCAGAAGGATCAATCAAGAAATTACTTGGAATTCCGAGAACTCCGTAAGCCACCCATGTAGCTTTGCTTCTTTCTTTTTTATCTATTAAATTTACCCACGGAAGTTTATCCTCTGCAACGGCTTTTAACCAGGGTTCTTTTTTTATATCAGTTGAAATAGATATAATGTCAAAATTTTTACTTTTAAATTTATTGTAAGCTTTAACCACGTTTGGGTTTTCTGCTCGGCATGGAGCACAGCCCGAAGCCCAAAAATCAACCAAAACATATTTACCGCGATACGATTGAAGTGATATTTCTTTACCATTTGGGTCTTCTAATGAAAAATCAACTGCCTCTTTCCCTATGTTATTGCTATTTTCTTTTGTTATTCTCTCACGTAAGAGTGATGCAATCTTTACAGTCTGAAGATCTTTTGACAATTGATCTAAAGCCACAGAAAGCTTATCAAAATCATAACTAAAGCCATCTGCTTGCAGCGCTATCAGTGAAACTTTGCTCTCTGGATACTTAGCAGAAAACTCATAGGCATAGTCCACAAATTGTTTTCTTTTTAATTCATATTCAGCATTTATCTTATCACTTTTCTGATCTTTAATTCCTATACTGTCTGAAACTGCTTTTTGCCCAACCAAGGGAACGTACTCTTTTTTAACCTTTTCTAATCCTTGAACATATTCAGTAAAAATCTCCTGATTCTCGCTGTCCGTTTGCAGTTTGGCAGTTTCTAAATTATCATCGCCGGTAAATTCAAAAGTGCCGCCTTCTAAAAAGAAACCTCTGCTCTTCTCAAAATAAGGCTTGGACTTCATTTCTTTTGCTGCTACTGTCCAATATTCAGGCTGGTCGATAGTATATCCTTCTACATATGGTGTAAAAAAAATAGACGCTGAAGATGCAAATGCATTTCCTTTGAATTCAAACTCCCCATTTTTTGAGACAAACTCTTCTTTATGAGATTCATTCTTGTCATCCTGATAAGTCAGATATACTATTACAGGGCTTGTGATTTTTGAAAATTTTCCCTTAACAACAAATTCATTTCCTACCGTTTTCTTTTCTGAACAACTTGATAAAGCTGAAGCGAACAGAATAACCATCAACGCTTTAAAAATTATTTTTTTCATTTTTTTATTGTTTTTTATTCTAATTCATTACTGAAAATTTGTTCCAGTTTTTTCTACAGTTTCTCGCTGTTTAAATTTTTATTTGCCATCACCACTGAGGATCTATAAGAAAATTTGTTGTAACCATAGCTATTACATAAGCCACAACTACAGATATATCTCTTCAAATTTTCTTTCACTACACGCCATCACTAAAATGGCAATAAGCAATACTATTTTTAAGGCAGATCACACAGTTAACATTGCAAGAAAAACACAGTATTTCTTGTGCAGCAATACAGCTCCTTTGAGTAAGAAAGTTTTTTTAAATGATTATAGATTATCCAGACAGAAATCGCTGAATAAAAAATGTTATTCCAAAATAGATCGTTTATTTGAGAACCGGCTGCCGGGCAGAACTACTAACCGACAGCACGCTGTTCTCAATAAAACTTATGGATTGTCAATCAAATTAGGATTTTGCGCTTTTACTTTTTGACCAAATCTTAACACCAGACGTTCCGGTTTAAGTTGGTGTGATTTTATCAGATTTCCTTCCTCATCGTAAACATCATGGGTATAATTTACAAGATTACTGTATTTGGCATCAACCGAAAGTCTTCTCATATCCAACCATCTGTAACCGCATACAGAAAATTCACGGATACGCTCTTCAAAAATATATTTGACAAGTTTATCCTGGTCTGCAGCTACATCCGCAGGAATCGAAGCATCATCAACAGGCATTCTGTTTGCTCTGAAACTTTCAAGATCAGCTACTGCACTCTCCTGACTTCCTAACCTTGCTTTTGCTTCGATTGACAGCAGTATTAGATCCGGAATTGTCACTCCAATTTGATTATTAAATGGACCGTATCTTCTTAACATACCTTTCGTATAAACCGGCTCAAAACCAAATGCCTGCATATTGGTGAAAAAATTCAGCCTAAAATCTGAACTGTTATACAACTGTGCCGTTTCCGGCTTGATAACAATTTCATTTTGTATAAAGGCCCAAATATTATTAGAAGCTTTGTCGTAAATAATTTCCTTATTGTCTTTTGGAATTGGGTATGTCGGGCCAAAAAAGAAGTTTATTGGCATAAACGCTCCCTCATCTGAAAAGGTATCATTGTAATTGTATAATTCCACTGGCAGATTCGAGCTGCTCATCAGGTCAATTGCCGACTGCAGATGATTTGATGCTTCTGTAAATTCACCTTTAAACATCAAAACTTTGCCTAGTAAAGCCTCGCCAATTATTTTTGAAGCTCTGTTTCTCTTATATAGTACTACAGGAAGATCAGGAATAGCCTCTGTAATATCCGACAATATAAAATCGTACACTTCTTCTACAGTGTTTCTGGTGAAATTCGTCAGCGTAATGTCTGACTGCGTAATAATCGGATAACCTAAATCCGTTGCAGCCGTTGCAGCATTATAAGGTTTCCCATAATAATTAATCAGTGCAAAATAACTTGTTGCACGGCCAATTTTTGCCTCAGCCAACAAAGCTCTTTTCTGAGCATCAGTACCCTCTGTAGCATTCATTACCTCTGCTATAACTTTATTATATGTATAGACCGCATTTAAGTTTGTTAATTCATCTGGTGTCTGACCAGCATTATAAATTTCATCATCCCATCTGAACAATCTCTGGTTACGGATATCAGTATTCGAGAAAAAAGGTTCTACAGCAGCAACCTCATCCCCCATAGGTATTAGCGCATTCGAAAGAGTGTTTAATGCCGGGTCATCAAGCAGGCGGTCATAGTCTGATACTTTACTGGCTATTAAGCTTCCTTTTGGCACAACTTCCAGATAGTCATCGCTGCAGGAGAATGTAATAACAGCAAGTATTAATAAAACAGATGATTTTATATATTGTTTCTTAATTTTCATGATACTTCTTTTTATAATTTTTAAAGAGAAAGATGAAGTCCTAATGCGATAGCATTTTGACCTATTTTTGGCATTCTAATCTCATCTGCCTGAAACTCCGGATCTATACCTTCTTTATTCGCTTTCCACAACATTACATTCGACATTGATATTCTAAAAGAAAGACTGCTGATGTTGGCCTTGTCCAATACTGATTTTGGAAGACTGTAAGCCAATGTAATATCCCTGAATTTGATGTAAGAAGCATCTAAAACATTAGTACTGGCCAAAGTATAATAGTTTGTACTTCTGTCGTCACCATCTACAGTTGACTGAGGTACATATCTCGGTATATCTGTTACCTGTTCGTCTCCCGGATTTTTCCATCGGTCAGCAAAATCAGAATGCAGATTAGCTCTTCTAAAACCTAAATTTCCTTGAAAAAGCGGTCCATTATAAAAAGTGTTCACGTCTTTACGCATTACATGCCCTAAATTATACACTGCTGTACCGCTTAAAGTTAATCCCTTATAAGTAAACACATTGGTAAGTCCTCCGTTCCATACAGGTACTAAAGTTCCTTTGTACACAATATCATCTGCAGTAGTAATATTTGGTGTCTTGGTAATGGTACCGTCTGCTAATTTTATCAGCGGATCTCCGCTGGAATCCAATCCTTGATAATCGTAAGCAAAAACTGCATAAGCCGGGTATCCTTTCATGTAAGCCATGCTAACCTTCTGGTCTCCAGTATTTATAACGCTTGGTTGCTCCAGCTCGGTAATGGTGTTTTTATTGTAAGCCATTACAAACTGTGTGGTCCATGAAAAATCTTTTGTTTCTACATTTAAAGTCTTAAGAGTTACCTCAACTCCTTTATTTTCCATAGAGCCGAAATTTCCGATAGCCGAAACATATCCTGTGAAAATGTTTAGAGGAAGCTGCCCGATCATATTTTCAGTATTCTTTCTGTAAAAATCTATAGATCCGTCGATTCTATTTCTAAAAAGAGTAAAATCCAAACCAAGGTTGATATTTTTAGTGCTTTCCCAAGTCAATTTTTTATTTCCCGGAGTTGCAATAGTCAATGGTATCACATTGCCTGTAAGTGCATATTCTGTCTGAGGACTTAGGATATCGTACGAAGCTGCTGTACCCGGAGAAGGAGCATTTCCTGTTACCCCATAAGTGGCTCGCAAAGCTAAATTGGATATAACTGATGAATCATATAAAAAAGATTCTCCGGAAATCTGCCATTTTCCTCCCACACTCCATACCGGTTTACTCTGGCTGGATTTGTCAAGTGCAAAAAGGTTACTTTGGTCTTTTCTTAAACTTCCATTTAAACTGTATTTATTGTTTAGCGTATAAGAAGCGTTTGAAAAATAAGACATAAATCGGCTTAAAATATCCGTCTGAACAAAATCTCTCGGCTGATCGATTCCCAAAAAGCTCCTGTTTCCTGAATTTGGCATAACAGGATTTTCTATACCGTCATTTATCAGAGTCTCATAATTTATATAAGAATACGTCTGAAGAAGCGGATCGTATCCTCTAACCAAAGTAGTAGTACTTTGTGTATAATTCTCCTGTGCTTCCTGACCCAATAAAATATTGATATGATGTTTGTCTTCATTCCATCCTTTATCATATTCAAACTGATTTCTGATGGTGTAGTTTTTCTGAGTAGCATTTGCTTCGCTATAGCGTCCTCCGTTACTTGGCAAATAATAAACAGGTGTATCGCCCGGATTATCGGCAACCGTAAATTCAGCAAGCTCTTTTCTTACTGTATAACTGTCTTGTGAATCAAACATTGAAGTTTTATTACTTCCTGTAATATAGCCATAAGTACCTGTAAATTTAAGTCCGTCAATGATATCAACATTAATACCTGTTATGATTCTGCTCATAAAACCATCCGTATCAGTTGATCCTCTATTAAACTCATCCAAAGGATTATAATCAAGACTTATTCTGCTTCGTCCCTCAAAATCAGTACGAACTTCATCTGATAAATTGGTCATGTAAGACATAGACAAGTTTTTGCCGTCTTTATCGCGGAAAAGCTGATAAGGAAAAAATCCATAATCTACAAGAAGATTTCTTTTAGACGAAAGTTTTGATTTTGTAAAATCTGTAATAGCATAGGCACTAATAAATTTATTGATCTTATAATCCTGTCTGGCATTTAATTTAAACAATTCATCTTCGTCCCCTGGTGTATTATTCTGATTATTCGTATAAGTCGCCGACGTATAAAAAGAATAATTATCAGTACCTCCTGAAAGCGAAAGTGTATGATTAGACAAAATAGCACTTCTGTAGAACAAATTTGAAATCTGACTTCTGTTGTCTGTACTTGCCAGAGCTGCTAATCTGCTGTCGGCCTCAGCCTGAGAAATAAGACCTCTTGACTGATCGTATAAAATTCTTAAATGCGGAGGTACTCCAGCACCTCCATAATTGTACGCAATAGCCTGTTCCCATGAATATTCATCAGGGAAAAAGGTTTCTTTTGACGCCTGTATAAATTGAGGGCTGTTTAAATATTTACTATAACCAAGATCAGGTCTGCCTTCAAAATTACTAAATGCATCATATTCTATACTTAATTTACTTCCTTTCTTTCCTTTTTTCGTAGTAAGAACGATTACTCCATTGGCCGCTCTTGCCCCCCATATAGATGATGCAGTTGCATCCTTTAATACAGTAACATTCTGAATATCCTGAGGATTAATTGACGATATATTTTCAATTGGTATTCCGTCTACTACATATAATGGATTTCTATTAGTCCCGCCGGTAACATTACCAAACTGATCAAAAGTACCGATTGTTGTTAAACCCCGGACTAAAAAAGGATTTGCAGAAACATTCTTATTATTGTTAACAGTAAAACCAGCGACAATCCCGTCTAAGCGCTGTAGAATATTCATAGAATAAGATCTGCTTTCTACTATTTTCATATCCGCTTTTGAAAATGCACCTGCATTTCTAGCCTTAGAAAGTGTCTGATAACCTGTATTCACCACTTTTACAGATTCCAGCTCCACTTGACTTTCTTCCATTATAACGTTAATGACAGCTTTATTGTCTTTAATCGTAATCTCTTGTTTTTTATAACCAAGAAAGGCAAAAATAATAACGTTCCCTTTTCGAACGTTTAGTTCATAATGTCCTTTTGTATCAGTGATAACACCTACAAGATCGTCTTTAATAGAAACTATAACTCCCGGAAGCGGATTTCCTTTTACATCAGAAACAATTCCTTCAATTTTTATTTCCTGTACTGCTTCTACAGTCTTTGGGGCTGTAACCACCTCAATGGCTATAACATTTTGATCTACAAAAACTGCCCTGTAATTTGAGCCTATCAAACGATTAACAACATCTAATACGTCTGAATTTGAAGCATTATAAGATATCGTTCTTGTATCATCAAAGACAGTGTTATTGTAAAAGAAATTCACACCAGTCTTTCTGGTAATTTCTTTTAATACATCTGCCATTTTTTTGTTTTTAACTTCAAATGTAACTTTCTGCGCAGACGCAAATATGCTTGCATTGAAGCAAAATACTGTTAAAATAAATGATAGTTTCAAATTAAATAACAATTTTGGTTTAACGTAAAAATACTTTTTAGTATTCCATGAAAATAATTTATTTTTCATACTTTTACTGGGTTTGGTTATGGTTAATAGGTGTCAGAATTTATTTACTTGTAACTGAAAACTTTAGCCGGGGAAATGCGTCAACATTTTTCCGGTTTTTTTATTTACTGCTTATAATTACTTCATTTACATTGTTTTTAGAGTTAATACTATATTTGATATTGGAGGTTCTGCTTATAATATTCAGAATATCTTCTAAATTTTTTCTTTTCTTAATAAGTCCTGTAAAACGGCTGTTTTTCAATGTTTCTGATTTGAATCTATACTCGAAATCGTACCATCTGGACATTGTTCTTAAGATATTTTCAATAGATTCGTCTTCGAAGTAAAATACTCCTTCTTTCCACGCTATTGATCTTGATACATCTACATTGCTAATTTTGAAAGTACTGGTAGTAAGATCCATATTAAACTGCTGATTTGGAACAAGATTTACTTTCTTTCCTCCTGATGAAACAGCTACCTTACCTTCAACAAGCGTAGTATAAACATGAGATTCATTATTGTAAGCCTTTATATTAAACTCCGTTCCAACAACTTCAACCTCTTGTTTATCATGATGCACCTTAAAATGGGAACCTTTATGTCTGGTGCTGGGAGATACATCAAAATAAGCCTCACCATAGATAAGGTCCACTTTTCTTTCTTCTCCATCAGAAAACGCTACAGGAAATTTAAGTTTCGACTCTGAATTCAGCCAGACTTTTGTTCCGTCTGCAAGATTAATACTGAAATTCCCTCCTCTTGGAACAATCAGATAATTATATTCAGTTGCATTTTTACTGCTATTTGAATTGTTATAAAAAATCTGCTCATTATTGCTCTTCACATTTTGTCCGGCATAATTGACTCCATTGCCTAAAGTCACTTTCTCTCCATTGGCAAGAACCAAAACAGCTTTGTCAGTACCGGGTTCTATTCTGCTCTTTACTGCTACCGTTACATTTTGCTGCGGGTTATCTGTAAGAGTATCTTTGAAAAAATAAGTGGAAGCAAGAAGTAAAATTACTGCAGCTGCAGAAGCATATCTCCAGTTATAAATTTTTCTTACCGGAACATTTATTTTTGAATGAACTTTTTTTAAGTCTTTATTAATATCAATTTGACTGATTAATTTTCGTCTTTGATTGATATGCTCTTTAGTTAAATGCTCTAAAATATACTGCTTATCATTTTCATCGAATAAGTCAGAATTCTTAAAAGCAT
Organism: Flavobacterium pectinovorum; assembly: GCF_022802975.1. Lineage (GTDB taxonomy): Bacteria > Bacteroidota > Bacteroidia > Flavobacteriales > Flavobacteriaceae > Flavobacterium > Flavobacterium pectinovorum_B. The sequence continues at coordinate 24,359 of NZ_JAFEVZ010000018.1, read as the reverse complement.
GCGGCTCTTCATTTCGAAGGATTGAAGCAGCAAGTTCTTTTGATATTAATACGATTTTGCTAAAATTAGACATCTTATAATAGGGTTAATTATTACTAAGACAACAAAAATTAAATGAGGAGGTAAAAAAAATCAAAAAAAAAATACTTTTTTTCACACAATCATCCAAAACACTAAATTTTCCTCAATATTAACATGAATTTTCAGGTAAAAATCTAATTATTGATTTCAAAAACAAATGCAATAATTACAAAAGATTCCTTCAATAAAGGTTTAAGACGTTTGTAAGCAATTTTTTTCTGCGCTTTTATGGTATGCAGTGTCAGCCCTAGTTCTTCTGCTATTTCAGCATTAGTTAAACCTTGAAGGCTTAATTTTATGATAAGTGCACATTTCGCCGGCAGTGTATTTACAGCCTTTTCTACAAGTTTTACCGTTTCAGAAATTGCAACCTCCCGAAAATAAAAAGGGTCTGTTTCCAATTCTGCAATATCTTTAGAAGGAAAAGATTCAGTAGCCTTGAACTGTTTGCTCTTAAGGTAATTAAGAGATTTATTTTTTACAGATGTGTAAAGGTAGGATTTAATGGTATTATCGTCCTGAAACTCTATTTGATCTTCCCAAATTTTTATAAAAACCTCCTGAACAATATCCTTTGAAACTTCTAAATTATCAATATACGTGTTGGAGAATGTACATAAGGTTGGATACTGCTTCTTGAAAACATTGTTATATTCTTTTAATGTTAGCTTATGCATATCCTTTATTTTCTAATGATACTTTTAACTAAAGTTTTTTTTTGCCTGACAGGAAGTCTTTACAGGTAAAATCAAATAATAGCATTCTTAATTTGTAATTAACACGATGCTAATATATAAAAACAAATTGTTAACTATAACAAACTACAAGTTCGGGCAGTAATTAATAAATGAATTTAAGTAAGCTCCAAAACTTCTTAATCAATAATTTTCAAACTAATTATGAGTAGTGATTCTATACAAATGATAATAAACATAGTTCAAATTTATGAGATATTTAAAAAGTTTATTTTGAAAATTATTTAAATTTTATTTTTACGTATCAATATAATATTACATTTATCTATGGAATTAATAGATTAAATAATAAAATTTTCTCTTAGAAAATGTATTAAAAATTATGTTACATAACGTTGCAGCTGATATTTCTAATATTCTTGCTCTATTTCTTATCCCTAAGCCTTCTTTGGTTAATTAGATGATATTTTGATTTAAATTTTTAATCATTTTAATTCTTTTAAGGCAATATTTTTTAAAAAAGATGAGCATTACTGCTCATCTTTAAATTACTTTTTGTTGATATTTATTCTATTTCAATAGGTTAGAAATCTAAAATCTCATATCACTAACTGTGAAAATTACCTTAGAATTATGCTGAATAGAACAATCAAATTAAATCCCTAATGATTTAAATAATTCTAAAAGCGACTTTTCTGATGGTCTGGGCGCATTAGCCGAAATAATACATCCTTTTGGATCTATAAGAATAAAGTAAGAAAAGGCTACGTACTGGTATTTTACCCAAAACCTAATAAATACTAAATATTCCGCAGGTATAAAATTACGATATATCGTAAGCTTTAGTATCGTTCATTTTCACAAACACCTTGCTCAATAACAAATTAAGAGTTTGGCACTTCATTCGATTAATAAATCGTAAATTTTAAAAATTAAAACTTATGAAACCATCAGCTAACTTATTATCACCGGATAATCATGCTTTAGTATTAATCGATTTTGAAGGACAAATGGCCTTTGCAACCAGCAATATTGCAATCAGTGAATTGCGTAACAATGTTGCCATCATCAGTGGCGCTTCTAAAATTTTTAATGTTGCTACGATTGTAACAACTGTTGCAGAAGAAAGCTTTTCAGGCCCCGTTTTTCCGGAGGTTGAAGAATTTTACCCAATCGCTACTTCGGGATATATCGACCGTACAACCATGAATACCTGGGAAGATGAAAACGCTTACAAAGCAATTACAGGTACAAATAAGAAAAAATTAGTTCTTGCAGGATTATGGACAGGAGTTTGTATCGTTGGACCAGCTTTATCTGCTATTGAAGAAGGCTACGAAGTGTACGTTATCACAGATGCCTGCGGAGATGTTAGCGCTGAAGCTCATGAGCGTTCTATACAAAGAATGATTCAGGTTGGAGTTCAGCCCATCACATCAATTCAATATTTATTAGAACTTCAGAGAGACTGGGCACGTGAAGAAACTTATGGACCGGTTACAACATTAATGAAAAAACATGGCGGCGCATACGGTTTAGGTATTCACTATGCACACAATATGCTGAAACACTAATCAGGTAGTTTCATCTGTACTATTATAAATTCCTTATCCTTCATTATGTTGGAATCATCAAAATCCATATCCGTAAAAATTAAGTTTCTAAGGATCTTTATCATTTTTCTTTTAAAAGGGAGTATTGTGTCGGCTCAAAGTTTTAAGCTTTTGCGGTATGATGAAAATTATGAAATTCTAAAAGATTCAAACCGAAATTTTTATGAAGGATTAAAATTTATTCCGTTAAATGAAAAGAAAAACAGTTACATGTCTCTTGGAGGCGAAGCGCGATATGAATATGTTGATTTCAACAATGAAGACTGGGGAAGATTAAATATAGGTCAAAATAATTTCCTGTTGCAGCGCTATGATCTTCATGCCGATATTCATTTTGGAAAAACTTTTAGAGTGTTTGCACAATTAAGAAGTGCCTTAGAAGACGGCCGTACCAATGGAGCCCGTGGCATTGATGAAGATCAGCTAAATGTTCAGAATTTATTTTTGGATGTGAATGTATGGAAGCAACAAGACAAAAAAATAACAGTACGTGCTGGGAGACAGGAATTAGATTATGGATCAGGAAGATTAATTTCAGTAAGAGAAGGCCCAAATGCGAGACTGTATTTTACAGGAGGAAAAGTAATGTATTGGTCTGCAAAATTATCGGTTGATGTATTTGCTGTAATGGCAGATGATATTTATACCGGTGTTTTCGATAATAAAATATCTGAACAACTCAATCTTTGGGGAGCTTATTCTAAAATGATATTTCCAAAAACAGGAAATTTTGATTTTTATTATCTCGGATTTCGAAAAGATACCTCTCTTTTTGAAGAAGGAATTGAAGCTGAAAGAAGACATACTCTGGGAACAAGATTTTGGAAATACGGTAACGGTTTTATTTACAATCTTGAAGCAGCATATCAGTTTGGAACCTTCGGTTCAGGAAATATAAATGCCTGGACAGGATCTATTGATATTGGTTATTCTTTTGAAAATATAAAATTCAAACCGACCATAAATCTGCGAAATGATTATATCTCAGGAGATAAAAATCAAGGCAACGGAAATCTCCAAACGTTCAATCCGCTGTATCCGAAAGGAGGTTATTTTGGCTTTAGTCCTCAGATTGGTCCGGTAAACCTTATCGATATTCATCCGTATGCTACTGTAGACTTGATTCCGAAGCTTAAAATGCAGATCGATGTGGTTTTTAACTGGAGATATTCAGTACAGGACGGAGTTTACAGACCCAGCGGAATGCTGAACCTCCGCGGAAGCGATTCTGAAGAAAGATATATCGGAACTGCCTATTTAGCCAATTTTACGTATAGCGCAAACCGATTTATTTCGGTTGTAAGCGGTATCCAGTATTTTAAAACAGGTGCTTTTATCAACGACGTTATTCCAAATTCTAAAGACGGTGTTTTCTTTAATACCAGACTCGGATTCAAATTTTAAAAACAAAATTATTTAAACACATAGAAACATAGCTTGTTTTTAACCTATAGATAAGCGTTTCACTTGCATCAATACACATAGCTATGTGTGAGAAACTAGTTTCCTTTCATATTCTTTTTTATTTATTTCATGTAAATCTATGTCTATCTATGTGTTTAAACATTATATGATTAAATGCTAATCAAAAAAATTACCAATGAAAACAAATACTTCAGTGTACAGATTCAAATATTCTTATCTGTTTCTTTTGATTATGACATTCGCAGGCTTACAGACTAATATTGCTTCTGCTAAAACTGCTTCAATTGGTTCTGCTGTTAATTGGGGAAACGTAGACATAATTGTAGTAAACAGAAAGGTTCACGAACCGTCTGTAACAGAAGCATCTTTAAAGTTAGCCTGCGTTTTTCATTATACAGAAAGTTACATCTGTATCCCTCCTGCCCTGCTTCTTACAAATCTAAAATCACAAATCTAAAACTTAAATAATCAAATTATGAAAGCAGATTTAATCTTATTCAACGGTAAAATTCACAGTTTCAATGCTGAAACTCCAAATGTTACTGCGGTCGCAATCAAAGACGGAAAATTTATTGCTGTTGGAGATGACAGCGACATTATGACTTTTGCTTCTGAAGAAACCAAAATAATCGACCTTCAAAACAAAAGAGTCGTTCCCGGAATCAACGATTCGCACATTCACCTTATTCGCGGTGGTTTAAATTACAATTTGGAATTACGCTGGGACGGTGTTCCTTCTTTGGCAGATGCGCTTCGAATGCTGAAAGAGCAGGTCGATCGTACTCCAAATCCGCAATGGGTTCGTGTCGTTGGAGGCTGGTCTGAATTTCAGTTTGCTGAACGCAGAATGCCAACTTTAGAAGAAATCAATGCCATTGCTCCGGAAACTCCTGTTTTTATTCTGCATTTGTATGACAGAGCAATTATGAACAGAGCTGCGTTAAGGGCAGTTGGCTACAACAAAAATACGCCTGCGCCTCCCGGAGGACATATCGAACGCGATTCGAACGGAGAACCAACCGGGCTTATTATTGCCACTCCAAATGCGATGATTTTGTATTCGACTTTAGCAAAAGGGCCAACGCTTTCTTACGAACATCAAATCAATTCGACACGTCATTTTATGAAAGAACTAAACCGTTTCGGAATCACCAGTGTGATTGATGCGGGAGGCGGATTTCAGAACTTTCCGGATGATTATAAAGTAGTGAATGAATTAAACGAAAAGAAACAATTAACTGTAAGAATCGCCTATAATCTTTTCACTCAAAAACCAAAACACGAATTTGAAGATTTCAACGACTGGATTGATACCGTAAAATTATATCAGGGAGACGATATGTACCGTCATAATGGAGCGGGCGAAATGCTGGTTTTTTCTGCTGCAGATTTCGAAGATTTCCTTCAGCCAAGACCCGATCTTCCTGAAAACATGGAAGCTGAATTAGAGAAAGTAGTCCGCCTTTTAGTAGAAAATCGATGGCCATTCAGACTTCACGCAACGTACAACGAAAGCATTACCCGATTTTTGAATGTTTTTGAGAAAATAAATCAGGATGTTCCTTTCAACGGACTTCCGTGGATTTTTGACCACGCCGAAACTATTGACGAAAGAAACATCGAACGTGTAAAAGCCCTGGGAGGCGGAATTGCAGTACAAAGCAGAATGGCCTATCAGGGAGAATATTTTACAGACCGCTACGGAGCAAAAGCAGCTGAAAATACACCGCCAATTAAAAAAATGATCGAAATGGAAGTTCCTGTTGGTGCAGGTTCAGACGCTACACGTGTGAGCAGTTACAATCCTTGGGTTTCTATGTACTGGATGACGGTTGGAAAAACTATTGGAGGTTTACAATTATACACTGAAACGAGATTGAACAGACAAACCGCTTTAGAACTCTACACCAGAGGAAGTGCCTGGTTTTCGCAGGAACAAGCAAAAAAAGGAGACATTAAAGTAGGAATGTTTGCCGATTTAGTGGTTCTGGATCGCGATTATTTTACAATTAACGATGAAGACATCAAAAAAATCGAAGCTGATTTAACCATTGTAGATGGAAAAATTGTGTATGCTAATGGAGATTTTTCATCATTCTCACCTCCTCATATCCCAATTTTACCGGACTGGTCACCAACAAACATTTACAACGGTTATCCGGTAAGAAGCAGTTTGCAAAGTGCTATTGAAAAAAATGCAAAAGCTGATGCAAAACCAAAACTTACTGCTCAAATTCACAGCTGCAGCGGAAGTTGTGATGTTCATGCGCATAGTCACGATATTGCCAGAATGAGCAATGTACCGGTAAATAATTATAACGCATTCTGGGGCGCATTGGGCTGCTCTTGTTTTGCCTTCTAAATTTAAAGAAATGATTGAAATTATAAAACAAATTCTGTATTCCGATTTAGGAAATTCATTCAATAATGGAGCACTTTTAGTATTTAGAGTTTTACTTGCAATTGAGTTATTCAGAGTACACGGAATGAAGAAGTTCAGAATTCAAAATGGACAAAAAGAACAGGTTCCGAATCCGTTGCATCTTCCGGAAAAATTAAACGCATTAGTCGCCACTTTTTCAGATACTGTAATTCCGTTTTTTATCATCCTTGGACTCGGAACACGTCTTGCTGTTTTGCCAACAATTGGCGTAACAGCGATTGGCTATTTTGTCGTTCATAGAAACGATTCTCCCGAAGTGCGAGATGTTCCGTACATGTACACTTTATCTCTATTACTCCTTCTTGCACTTGGCGCAGGAACTTATTCACTTGATTATTATTTATTAACATTAATAAACAATTAATTTAAACACATAGAAACATAGATTTTTGGGCGTATAATTAGGCGTTTCACTTTATTTAAATAAACATAAGATCTATGCGTGAGAAACTAGTTTTTTTCTGTAGCCTTGTTCAAAATAAAAGAAAAACTATGTTTCTATGTGTTTGATTTATTAACGATTACACTTAATTTATTAAACCTACTTTAAAATGAAAGCAAACATCGGAATTACACAAGAAAACATCTCAAAAGTTGCAGATGTATTAGCAAAAGTTCTTGCAGACGAATTTGTACTTTACACAAAAACAAAAAGAGCACACTGGAACGTTGAAGGTCCTGATTTTTATAACAAACATCTTTTCTTTGAACAGCAATATGATACGATTGATGAAATTGTAGATAATGTGGCAGAAAGAATCAGATCTTTAGGGCATTATGCGCCTGCAACACTCAAAGATTTTTTAGCGCTTACACATCTTACAGAAGAACTAAAAGAGAAAAACGACAGCGATGGCTTCATAAAGGAATTACTTCTGGATCATGAGAGTATCATTATTTACCTGCGCGAAAACATTAACAGTATCGCAAATGAATTACAAGATGCCGGAACAAGCGATTTTATAACCGGACTTTTAGAAAATCACGAAAAAATGGCATGGATGCTTCGTGCACACCTGAAATAAAAAAATTATGGAAATTAAAACAAATATCTGGTACGTTACCCTGCTGCTGACCATCATAGCAGGGTATTGTGATACCGTAACTTTTGTAGCTGCCGATTCGATATTTTCAGCACATGTTACGGGGAACTTTATTGTCTTTGCTTATCAAATCATCAAAGGTTCAGACATTCATGCGTGGGTGAAACTGCTTACTTTTCCAATTTTTATAATAGCTGTAATTACCGGAGGAAGAATTGCGTTAAAAGCAACAAACCGTTACACCATTCTGTTTTGGGAAGGTATTCTACTGGTTTTAAGCGGAATTGCTTCGTATGTTTTCGGTTATTTGGAGCATTTTTCAGAATGGACAATGTATTCAGTTGCTATGACAACCGTATTCGCTATGGGACTTCAGAATGCTTTTGGAAAGCTTTACGCAAAAGAAACACACGGACCGACTACCATGATGACCGGAAACGTAACTCAGGCTTCTCTGGATTTAGGAAATTTATTAAAAAATGGATTAAAGGATGTTGATGTATTGCTTAGTTTTAAAAAGCAATTAGTAACCATTATCGGATTTCTTACGGGCTGTTTTTTAGGAGCTGTTGCAGGAAAGTTTTTTGGATTGGGAACTTTAATTCTTCCGGGAGCAGCCATGATTATTTGCTATTTATTCCACCGGAAGCCTTAGACAAACGGGGATTTCGAATTGCAGATTTCTGATAATATAGTATCTTTAAATGCTAAAATCAGTCTTATTTTTTCTATCAAAAATAAAATGCTTTTTCTGTTTTTTTATGATGGCGAAAAAAAATTCCCTGAATGAAATTTAATAATTATGTAAATTGGTAATATTCACGTAATTATTGAAATAAATAGTAGTAATATACTGAAAATCATATAAAATTGAATATAATTTAGATTTTAAACTTACCTGAAATTCGTAAAAAGACAAAGAACATAATGAAGGAGAAAATTTTAATAGTTGAGGATGAATTTATTGTAGCAAATGATTTAAAAATCATGCTGCAAAAAGCGGATTATCAGGTAATCGGAATTGCTTCTTCTGTGGTTCAGGCTCGAAAATTAATAGAGGATAAAAGACCTGACTGGATTTTGCTTGACATTATGTTAAAAGGTACTTTGACAGGAATTGATTTAGCCTGGGAACTCCGTGAAATGCAACTGCCTTTTCTTTATATTTCGGCAAACACCAACCAGACTACTCTTGAAGCGGTTAAAGCAACACATCCCTACGGATTTATGGTGAAACCTTTTCGGGAAAGAGATCTTATTGTCATGCTTGATATTGCCAAATACCGATTTAATGAAGAAAAAGGAACTTTAAGTAAGCAAACAATTGATACTGAAATTCAGGAAATTGACGGAATCATAGGCGGAAGCCCGCTTTTAAAAGAAGTAATTGAAAAAATAAAAATTGTAGCTCCTGCAGAAACTTCTGTTCTTATTTTAGGCGAAAGCGGAACAGGTAAAGAAAGGGTCGCACATTCGATTCATGAACATTCTAAGCATAAATCTAAGCCGATTGTTGTGGTTAATTGTGCTGCTCTACCACATTCCTTAATAGAATCTGAACTTTTTGGACATGAAAAAGGAGCTTTTACAGGTGCCAATTCACTCCGAATCGGAAAATTTGAACAAGCAAATGACGGAACTATTTTTCTGGATGAAATAGGTGAATTACCACTAGATTCTCAGGTAAAGTTATTACGAGTGTTGCAGGAAAAAGAAATTCAGCGGCTTGGAGGCAATAAAACCATTAAAATCAATGTTCGTATTGTAGCGGCAACCAACAGATGCCTGGAGAAAGAAGTTGCAGAAGGACGTTTCAGACTTGATTTGTATTATCGTTTGAATGTATTTCCAATACAATTGCCAACATTAAAAGAGCGTAAGGAAGATATTGAAGCGCTGGCTAATCATTTTTTAAGAAAGTACGCAGCAAGTTCAAGAAAAAACATCAATGGTATCAGTCCTTTAGCCTTAGAACAATTAACAGGTTACGATTGGCCGGGAAATATTCGGGAACTGGAACATTTGATTGAAAGACACGTACTGCTTGCCAAAACAAATGAAATTGAAAAGTTTGATCTCCCTTCAAACCCAAATCCTTCAGTTCAGCATACCGGAAAAATGAAGTCTATGGAAGAAATGGAAAAAGAACATATCATGAATGCGCTCTTTCTTTGTGACGGCAAAGTTTCCGGTTCGGGAGGTGCAGCAGAATTATTAAAAATGCAGCCACAAACGTTGTATTCAAAAATGAAAAAATTAGGTATAAAACAAGGATATAATTAATTTTTTTTGATTTAAAATAGAGAAAAGAAGAAAGAAAAAAGACTTAGCGAACTTTGCGCTGAACTTGCGCCTTTGCGGTTAAATGTCACAAAATATAGAAAACAAAATATTATGGAAATAATCAAACTGGAATTAGACGAGAAAAAACACGGTGCATTTAATCTCTATGTTGATGATAAAAAATTGGGCGAAATGACCGTAAGCATAAAACCTGATCTATTGACGGTTTATCACACAGGAGTTGAACTGGAAGCAGAAGGAAAAGGTTACGCTAAAAAACTTCTGGACGAAATGGTATCCTATGTCCGCGCCAACAATTTAATGGTTTTACCGCTTTGCCCGTATGTTCACGCACAATTTAAAAGACATCCGGATGAATATGAAGATATCTGGAAGAAGTAATCCACTTTGATTTATCGTTCCAGTTTGTCATTTCGACCGGAGGGAGAAATCACACTAGTAGCTCCACAAAGTGAATCCAATCTTTGTCGAATCCCGCTTGTGATTTCTCCCTCCGGTCGAAATGACAAGATTGTGTAAATCTGCTAAAATCCATTTAAATCTGCGAGAAAAAATCTATGCGTAAAATTATCTCTCGCAGATTTGACAGATAATGCAGATTTTTAGTATTGAAAAATTAATTCATCAAACTAAGTAATTAAAATATAAAAGTCATGAATACAGAAATTTTAACAGACGGTATTCCTTTAAACGAAGCGAAAAAAGCTTTAATCTTGATTCATGGTCGTGGTGCCGGCGCTCATGATATTCTTTCGATTGCGAAACATCTTAAGGTTGAAAAATTTGCATTAATTGCTCCTCAGGCCGAAAACAGAACCTGGTATCCGTATTCATTTTTAGCGCCTCTGAACGAAAATGAACCTTCGTTTTCCAAATCATTAGAAGCAATACATCAGATTGTGGTAGCGATACAGCAAAACGGAATCGAAAAAGAAAATATTTATTTCTTAGGCTTTTCACAAGGAGCTTGCCTTGCATTGGAGTTTACAACCAGAAACGCAGCCAAATATGGCGGAATTGTAGCTTTTACAGGCGGCCTTATCGGTGATCAGGTTTATGAGAACCACTATTCCGGAAATTTCGAAAACACTCCGGTTTTCATCGGAACAAGTGATCCTGATTTTCATGTTCCTGTAGAAAGAGTCAATGATACTGAAGTGCTTATGACAAAAATGGGCGCAGATGTTACTAAAAAAATCTACCCAAATATGGGGCATACCATCAGTCAGGACGAAATAAATTGTGCCAACGCATTAATTTTCAATAAATGATTACAATCACCCGTGTCTACAGCGACTCCAATGGAGAAAGTCATTTTGAAGACTTCGAAGTTCCGTTGAAAAATAATGGTGATATTGGCTTTTTATCTGAGGATGAGCCTGTAAAATCTATTGTTTTTAGAGAAGTCAGCCCTTCTTATGATTACGATTTTCATAATGCTCCGGACCGTCAATATATCGTTTTACTGGATGGCGGTGTAGAAATCGAAACTTCATTGGGAGAAAAAAGAACATTTAATACCGGTTCCATTTTATTGGTAGAAGATACTACCGGAAAAGGTCACAAAACAAAAAATAGTGAACCCAAACCACGAAAGTCAATATTTATAAAATTATAAAGGACCAAAAAGGAGTTTCGAAATAAACTAATCAATAAAATGTTCTTTTTTAATACCCAATTTCTGCATTCGGGATATCAAGGTTGTTGATGGAAGCCCCAGAAGAACAGCAGCACCTTGTGGCCCTGAAATTCTTCCGTTGCATTTTTTTACGATTTTCAGTATATATTCTTTCTCTACCTCCTGTAATGTTTTAGTGCAAAAATCCGTTTCTGAAATAGTAGATTCTGTTGTAAAAATCTCCGAAAAAGTCATTTCTTTGATTGTCTCTTCTTGTGCAAACAAAATACTTCTTTCAATCATATTTTCTAATTCCCTTACATTTCCCGGCCATTCATTAGCAATCATACTGTTCAGGATTTTTTTAGAAAAACCTTTCACTTTTTTTCCGATTTTTTCAGCATGTATTGCCAGGAAAAAATCAGCTAAAACCGGAATGTCTTCTTTTCGATCACGCAATGCCGGCAACAGAATTGGAAAAACATTTAAACGATAATATAAATCACTTCTAAATCTTTTTTCGGCAACTTCATTTTCAAGCGATTTATTGGTCGCAGCAATTATTCTTGCATTCACCTTTATTGTTTTATTTCCACCTACTCTTTCTATTTCTTTTTCCTGTAAAACCCGGAGTAATTTCCCCTGCAATTCTAAAGGCAGCTCCCCTATTTCATCCAAAAACAATGTGCTGTTTTCTGCCTGTTCAAACTTCCCTATTCTTTGTGCTGTTGCTCCTGTAAAAGCACCTTTTTCATGTCCGAATAATTCGCTTTCAATTAAATTTTCAGGAATGGAAGCACAATTAACCTTAATCATTGTATTTTTTGAAACCGGCGATAAATTATGTATGGCACTTGCCACAAGTTCTTTTCCTGTTCCCGTTTCTCCGAAAATCAAAACAGTAGACTCAGACGGTGCAACTTGTGCAATCAATTCGTAAACGCTTTGCATAGCGTCACTGATGCCTATAATTCCTTGAAAGCCTTCATTTTTTACTGGCTCTTCTGTTTTTGGTAAATCAGTATTTTTAAAGGTTTTTAATTCTGTTTTAAGATGTTCAAATTCCTGAGTCAGCATAATATTCCTAACCATAATGGAAAGCTGTAATGCAATTCCATTTAAAATTCGATTAGATTCCCTGCTAAAAATTTTAACGTTTTTGAAGAAAAGAAAAAGGACATTTCTGTTTCCTTTAATGTAAGGAAGACAAATTCCTATTCCTTCTTTAAAACCTTTGCCGATGACCTCAACAATATAATCAGGAAACTGATTTTTTTTATCGGTAGATTTTAAATCAAAAAGAACAGTATCAGCAGAATCCATACAGACATCAAAAAAACCATCCTTCAAAATATATCTTTTTGAAGCAACATTCTTCTTTGAAAATTGATAGAAAATTTCATATTCGGTTTCATTTTCACTGGAAGATGCCAAAAGAAAATCATCAAACTGAAATTGTTCTTTTAGAGCATCAATTACAATAGCACTAAATTCTTCTTTGTTTAAAGCCTGAGAAAGTGTTTTACAAATCGATAAAATCAGCATTTGTTCTCTTTCTCTTTCCTGCAGCCGGTTCATCATGATGGCAGTTTTATCAGTTGGCTTTTCCATAAGTAGTAATTGGTGTAATATTTAGTAACAGCAGGGTAAATTTAAGAAATAGCTTCTGTTAAACGGCAATCATTTTTGTAATTCTGTAAACTTTAAATTTATAAAATTACGATATATCGTATAATTTAAATAATGATTTCGTACTAAAAAACCTGATAAATAAGCCATTGAAACAAATGGAATATTATTTGGCTATTAGCATGCCTGTAGAAAATATTGCAGTTTTTATTTCTTAATCCAGATTAATCGACAGGCAGCTGTAACCGAAGTAATTTTGTAAAAGAAATTAATAACAATTAAAAAACATACCATGGAAAATACAATTTTAGGCTTACACCATATTACCGCAATCGCAGGTGACGCCAAACGCAATTTTGACTTTTACTCAAAAATTTTAGGATTACGATTTATCAAAAAAACGGTGAATTTTGACGATCCGGGAACCTATCATTTTTACTTTGGTGATGAAGTAGGAAGCGCAGGAACAATTTTAACCTTTTTTCCTTGGGGAGAAGGAATCCAGCAAGGCAGAAAAGGTTCCGGAATGGCTACTGAAATCGGATATTCTGTTCCAAAAGGAAGTCTTGATTTCTGGCAGAAACGTTTTGAGCAATACAATGTGATCTACAATAAACCGTCTGAAAAATTTGGAGAAAAATACCTGACTTTCTTAGATCCGGACGGATTAAAATTAGAGCTAATTGAATCTAAAACAGATGATAACAGAAAAGCCTGGGAAACTGATGAAGTAAAAGCAGCTGTGGCAACAAAAGGTTTTCATAACATTACGCTGACATTAAACGATATTAAACCAACTGCTGCTGTCTTAACTGAAATATTTGGTTATAAACTGATTGATCAGGATGTAAACCGTTATCGTTACGCAACAGATGCTGTAGAAAATGCCGCTATTGTTGACTTGGTAGAATTACCTGAAGAAAAACGTGGTTTAAATGCTAACGGAACTGTTCATCACGTAGCTTTCCGTGTACCGAATGACGAAGTTTTAATGAAATTTAGAGAAAAAATCGAAGAATACGGATTGCAGATTACTCCGCAAATCGACAGACAATATTTTCACTCCCTATATTTTAGAGAACCGGGCGGTGTTTTGTTTGAAATTGCAACAGATAATCCCGGATTTACTGTAGATGAAAGTCTGGAAGAATTAGGTCTGAACTTAAAGCTTCCTGCACAGTATGAATCCCAAAGAGCTGCTATTGAAGCTCATTTAGTTAAAATTAACTGATTTCAATATTTCGAGACATCTTAAAATAGAATGCTTACATAATTCATTATATCGTTGGTTTAAAATCTAAACCATAAAATTATTAATCTAAAATCAAAAACCATGAGTACGATTACAGTAAAAGACGGAACTGAGATTTATTACAAAGACTGGGGAACAGGACAGCCAATTGTTTTTCACCACGGATGGCCTTTATCGAGTGATGATTGGGATGCACAAATGCTGTTTTTTCTTCAGAAAGGATACAGGGTAATTGCGCATGACCGCAGAGGACATGGACGTTCAGGTCAAAGCTCTGAAGGGAATGACATGGAAACTTATGCAGCAGATGTTGCAGAGCTGGCTGAAGCACTTGACTTAAAAGATGCTATTCACATTGGACATTCAACTGGTGGCGGTGAAGTTATTCGCTATACGGCAAAATATGGAAAAGACCGTGTTGCCAAAGCTGTTTTAATTAGTGCAGTAACACCTATAATGATTCAAAATGATAATAATCCTGATGGTGTTCCTTTGTCTGTTTTTGATGAAATCCGTCAGAATGCCGGTTTTAACAGAACGCAGTATTATTATGATTTTCCAATTCCGTTTTACGGATGGAACCGTGAAGGTGCAGTTATATCAGAAGGAATCAGGCACAACTGGTGGCGCCAGGGAATGATGGGTTCTGTATTGGCTCATTATAAAGGAGTTAAAGCTTTCTCTGAATCTGATTTTACAGAAGATCTTAAAAGTGTCGAAATTCCTGTCCTTGTTTTACATGGCGAAGATGATCAGATCGTACCTTTCGCACAGGCACCCAAAGCGGTTAAACTCTTGAAAAACGGAAAGTTAATTGGCTACCCGGGCTTCTCACACGGAATGCCTACTACTGAGGCTTCAACAATCAATAATGATATTTTGGAATTTATCCGTTCTTAAATTTTAAATACTAATATCCATCAAAGCTGTCTATCCTTTAGGCAGCTTTTTTTACGCTAGAAATCGACTGTTTCAGGTCTCAAAAATTAGTTATTGTTTCAAAACAAGACTTCTAATAAATTCAACCCGCACTGTCAATCCATTATCATTAATAAAAGACACTTCCCCATCCAGTTGTTCGGCTAATCCTTTAATTAAGCTGATACCTAATGTTGAAGAAGCATCAAAACAAAAGTCTTCCGGCAATCCAATACCATTATCGCTAATTTGAAATAGTATTTTATTACTATCCTGAGATTTAAATACAATAGCAATAGTTCCCTGGTTCTTGTCAGGAAAAGCGTGTTTAATACTGTTCGTAACCGTTTCGTTTAAAATTAATCCGACAGATACAGCCTGGGCTTCATCCAGCTCTATAGCCTCAACCTCTATTTCAAAATGGATACGATTTTCCAGATCAAAAGTATCTGCGAAATTATGTAGTAAATCATCAATATAATTTTTCATTTCGATTTCGCGCACAATATCAGTCTTATATAATTTTTGATGTAAAAGAGAGATCGCGTACAATCTTTGCTGACTTTTTTGAATGGCATCAAAAGCTTCCTTGTTTTTTAAGGTATTAGACTGGGAACTCAAAAGACTCATTACGATCTGCAGATTGTTTTTTACCCTGTGATGAATCTCTTTCATAAGCGATTCTTTCTCGGATACTAACTTCTGAAGCGCACTGTTTTTTTGATCAATTTCGTTTTTTTGACTTATGAGAAGTTTGTTATTCTTTTGTTTAGACTGATAACCTTTCCAGAAAACAACAATACAAGCCAAAAGAAGCAGTACAATACCAGCTCCAAATTTTATCATGTTTTGAGCCTGGGTGGTTTTTTCTTTTTCAGCATCCATGGCAAGTTTTAGATTAGAAAATTCTTTTTCTTTTTTTTCTAAACCGTATAAAATTTGCAGTTCTTCTATTTGCTTGTTCTTTTTTTCATTAAAAATAGAATCATTAAGATTTTTATATTTTTGAAAATATTTTATTGCCGAAAAATATTTTCCCTGAACGGAATCTATCTTGAATAAGTATAGATTAGCTTCTTTTACTTGATTAAGTTCTACAATTCCTTTTGAAAAATTAAGTGATTTTTCAAAATTGTTTTTTGCCTTTTCATATTTTTTATGCTCCTGATAAAACTTTCCCAATTGAAAATAAGCCTCGGATAAATTAATGATATAAAACCCATGGCCTTTCTTTTCATACAAGTGAATCATTTTTAAATAATTAGACTCAGCCAGTTCAACTTGCTTATTCTTATTATAACAATAAGCCAACGATCCTAAAATGCGGGCTTTATGTACATTTTCCTTAGGAGGATATTCTTTGATAATTTTTTGAACCTGATGTAAGGCTTCTTTATGTTGATTTACTTCGCACAGTTCTTTGCTTAGTAGGTCTGTAAACTCATATAGATTAGCAAAGTCTGCTTCTTTATCAGATTTTAAAATGGATATGGCTTTTTTTAATAATTCTATACTGAGTTGATGATTACCCAAATCTTTGTAAGCCACCGCTAATTGTTCATAAAAATCGGGGGCAAATCTATAATCGCCTGTACTCTCCATGCTTTTAACACAGAGCAATGAGTAGTTAAGACTTTTACCAAGATCACCTTTAAGACGTTGCGTATCGGCAAGAAGATCGTATGTAAAATGCAGTTTTTTATATCCAATTTTATTGTAAATATCCAAAACCTGAAGCAGCTCTTTCTCTGCTAAATCCAGCCTTCCCTGATTTAAATGTGCATCTGCTTTACTTTTTACGGCATAAGCATACTTTTCCTGAAGCCCAAGATTCTTATAAAGCAGACTTGCCTTATCAAAATAATTTGCTGATTTTTCTAAAGTGTTAAAGGATCGGGGGAATTTCCAGAATAATCGTGCTCCCAATACTTCCCACATTTTTGCTTCTTTTTCGAACCGATTGTTTTTTTGGTAGAACGCTATAATTTTATCAAAGTTTTTTATAGCCATGGTGTAATTATTTTCTTCAAATAAAACTTCACCATAATAAAATAAACATTCATGTATTAAATCCTGATTTTTAATTTTTTGACTTAGAATAGAAGCTTTATTAAAATTAAATCTTGCACTGTCCATATCTGCTTTGAAACTCTCAGGTTTATACAGAAAATGGGTACCACGCTGCAGAAAATATTTAATTTTTGACGTCACCTGAAAAGAACTTCCCTGATTTTTTAAAGAGTTATTACTATAAGCATACCTATTCGAATAGCAATTCCAATTTAGTATGAAGAACAACAAAAAACAAGCTAAAATATAACGCAGGGTCATGTGTTAAGTATAAATCATTAAAATAAAAAAGCTTTTGAAAAACTGATTACAAAAGTAATACGTTTTAAAGGTTCTGTTGCATCAGTCAGAATCAAATAAAAGTTTTTAAGCAATTTAAAATTTATTTTTATCTAATAACTTTTTTAGAACAATACATATCAAAGAATTTATCTCTTTTATTTTCATTAATTGAAGCTTATCCAACAAAAGACAATATAGTTTTCGATTTCTAATAACAATAACTCCCTTTATTTCAAACTTACCAACATAGGATTTTTCAACTCTTGTGAAAAACGATTCAGGTACTCAAACCATTGAACTGAGTTTGTGATTTTACCTGCTTTATCCCACGCAGCACCTGTGTAATAAACGATTGGTTCATTGTTTGTTACTTCTGTAACTGCTAATATCTGCTCGTTATTTACAAGCATATTTTTTACAGGAGTAGTCAGAATTGAGCCAACACCTGTTGTGCCGTCTTCTTTAACCGTTGGTTCCCAATAACCTGTAATTCCTTTTTGTTCATCTAATGAAATAATACCAGGTCCTGGTCTTTTAATAATTCCGACCACAACCGGCATAGGCTTATTGTCTTCAAAAGTATATACGTTTTCTACGCGATTTAGCTGAGATCCGGCATCGAGAGAAATGGTTTTTACCGCTTTTACTTTTATACCGCCTGCATTCCATTCGTCATAAACAAGCTGAAAAGTAGTGCGTAACGGACCGTTGTCTAATACTTTCCATTGATGATAATTGGCAGAATAGCGAATCGTATCTTTAATATAAGGAGCCATGTTGCCGGCACCTAATGTGTGACCAACATGGTAATAATCCATTCCGTTGCCATTGTCTTTGTGGTAATTCCCTATTTTGTAACGTTCGTTAATCACCATTTTATCGGTTCTTTTTACCCAAACATCAAAACCATAAGCATCTTCGTTGGTATTTTCAATAGCTTTTCCGTAGGTTCGAAAAGCTATTTTATCATTTTCCCATGCAAAATCATCCTTACGTTCGGGTACAAAACGGGCATAGGTTTTCGTTTCAACCAAATTAGGTTTTCCTTTTTGTACAAAAAGACGAAGAGTGGTTTTTGCTTTAACACTTACCTGTACCAATAAATTTTGAATTCCCCGAAGCCCTTTATGTTCTAATTGATACGGAATCTGTTTTTTTGTCGCAGCATTAATTACCACAAAATTTGAAGTATCTATTTGAGGAAAATGAGATAAGACTGTTTCCCATTTAACAGCCACTACCGTTTCATTTCTTTCTAAATCTGAGTTATTTTGGATTTCGATAGCTGCTTTATTTTGGGACAAAAGTATTAATGGCAACAAAAGGAAAAATAAAGAAATGCATTTAGTGTTTTTCATGATATAAAGGTGAAATTTTGAGATAATTTCTACTGCTATTTTAAAGTAATATCAGTAGAAACTGAGGTTTATTATTCATTAGAAGGTTTCCCAATGGTTGCAAGAATTCCTCCGTCTACATAAATAACCTGTCCGTTAACAAAGTTACTTGCGTCTGAAGCTAAAAACACAGCTGTTCCGGCAAGGTCTTCCGGATCTCCCCAACGCCCTGCAGGTGTTCTGCTGATAATAAACTCATTAAACGGATGACCATCAACACGAATTGGTTCTGTCTGTGAGGTTGCAAAATAACCAGGGCCAATTCCGTTAACCTGAATATTATGTCTTGCCCATTCAGTAGCAAGGCTTCTTGTCAGCATTTTTAAACCTCCTTTTGCAGAAGCATACGCGCTCACATTATCACGCCCCAGTTCGCTCATCATAGAACAAATATTGATAATTTTTCCTGCCTTTCTTGCAATCATTCCTTTGGCAACCAATTTTGACATGATGAATACACCAACCAAATCAACATCAATTACTTTTCGGAAATCTTCCACTTTCATATCAATAGCCATTACACGCATGATAATTCCGGCATTGTTAACCAAAATATCTATTTGACCGTGTGCAGCTTCCATGGCTTCTACTTGCTTTTCAGCTTCGACTTCATCCGTTACATCAAAAACATAACCTGTCGCTTTATACCCTTTACTTTTATAATATTCAATTGCAGTTTCCAGAGGCTCCAAAGTATTATTGGTTATAATTAATTCGGCTCCTGCTTGTGCCAATCCTTCTGCCATAGCCATTCCTAAACCATGGATTCCGCCTGTAATTACTGCTTTCTTTCCTTTTAAATCAAATAAATTCATTGTAGTTGTTATTATTGTTTGCATTATTTATCTATCACAAAGCCGTCTTTTGTTTTTTCAATCCATTGAAATAAAACAGGCTGTAATTTTTTCACAATTGGTAAATCCGGTTTATAAATATTAGTCAGTTCAAAAGGATCTGCTTTTAAATCGTATAATACATATTCGCCTTTACCTTTTTTCTTCACAAAAGCCAGTTTGTAATCGTTTGTACGAATCCCTCTGAAACCGGTATTCATATCAACATTATTACTGACAATCGCTCCCAAAATATATTGTTCTTTTGGTTTTTCTCCTTTTCCGTTCAGGTAGTATTTTGCGAAGCTTTTACCATCTAAATTTTTAGGTATTTTGCCTTTCATTCCCATTAATTCCAGAAGGGTTGGATAAATGTCGGGAAGACTTCCTAAGAATACATTGTCCTTTCTTGGCTGAATATGACCTTTCCAATTAACGATAAAGGGAATTCTTAATGACTCTTCAAAAATGTTATTTTTGGATATTTCGGAATGTTTCCCGAGACAATTTCCATGGTCGGCCATAATAACCACAATAGTATTTTCATCCAGTTTCTGATCTTTTAAGCCCTGCAGAATTCGGCCTATCTGTTCATCAACTCCCGTGATATTGGCATAGTAATAACGAACATCTTTTCGGTACTGATCGCCTAATTCTGTTCCTGCTGGCGGAATATTAGGATCTTTTACTAAATCTTCCAAAGGAACATCCTTGTATAAATCATAATAGTTTTTTGGAACAGTCTGGTATTCCGAATGTGGTGGATTCATTGAAACGACTAGTGAAAAAGGAGCATCCGTTTTACGGATATTCCCGCTTTCATTTTTGAAAAAAGCCAGTGCTTTATCCGCTTCATGAATGGGCCCCCATTGATTCACGTATTTAAAATCATCTCTTTTATCATTGGTATCCCAATACATTGGCCTGTCATGTTCATCATACGTTCCATAAGCATACCAATAGTCAAAACCATGTCTTTTATCCGGCGAAGTCCATTCGTTCCAGGCTACCGGGCCAATATTGTTTGATGTCGGGATATAAGGTTTGTAAGGAGAATCAAGATGCCATTTTCCAATATATCCGTTAGAATATCCATTTGCCTTTAAAACATCAGACCAACAAACAGCGTCATGTTGTAATTCAATTCCAAAAGGCGCTGATGAAGAATTTACATTACTGTACACATGGTTTTTTATCGGATACTGGCCTGTCATGAGCATCGCCCTTGCCGGAGAACAAACCGGATAGTTACTCACCATTTGTCCCAGCACCAGACTTTCTTTAGCATAATCATCCAAAAAAGGAGTCATAACCGGCTCTTTTCCTTCAAATCCCAATGCCTGACCTCTCCATTGATCAGCTAAAATAATCAGCAAATTGGGTGCTTTTTTAGACTTAGATTTATTTTGTGCAAAAGCCGAAAGCCCAAATACGATTGCACCTAAAAAGAAAAATTTAGTATAAAAACTGTATTTTATCTGTTTCATAATTATCTTTTTTATTGAATTTCCTGAATCCATTTTGGCAGCTTTTTCAGTCTTAATTTCAGTTGAGCCAAATATAATGAAGCGGGTTCAACAGCTTGACCAATTGATTCTGACTGTCCGATCTGTTCCATTTTAAAAGTCGTACCCTTGCTTGTAAAACCAACCACTATTGGATTAAGAATTCTCCACCATTCAAATACTTCCGGAGAAGGCCAAAACTCAAAATCTTTTACAGCTTCATTCGTTTGTTTGTAATTCCACAGCACCAGACCCTGCATATGATTGGGCATATTTTCTTTTGCACCATCTGCACGGCCATTCATTAAACCGCCTTCGACATTATCCAGTAATGTATTTCTGGGCTGGCTCGAATGTGACTCAAAACAAGTAGTCGAAGGATATTTACATCTCCAAATTACCGTATTCATAGCTCCATGTGATGAACCAAAAGAATGCCATTGTGAAGCCTCATCAACACAATTTGCAATCAACACATTTGTAGATCCATTCGAATTTATCGCCTGATGGCCTGCGTTTCCATCAATTTTACAATTTAAAACAGAAATATTAGCGCTTTGTGCAATTGTTGCTGCGACACTACAATCTGTAAAACGGCAATTTTTCATCCATGAATTAGTGTTTCTTCTAATATTCAGCATCGTAAAACCGCTATCGTCTTTCCAGGAACGGTGGTGAACAAATTTTTCTGTCCAGTTACCCACAAATGCAATATCTTCGATCCCAACCTCTTCACTGTTGGCGAATTTGTAAACTTCCCATTTGTATTTCGGATCAATTGTATACGAAACAGGTGCAAAAAGTGTTACTGCATCTTTCTCTATATTTTTAATCTGATAAAAAACTTTGACATCGATTCCTTTCTCTAGAAGATAAGTCCATTCCGGTTCAACTTTATTGTTTTTTAATTCTGATGCAATTAAGTCTTTATTGTTATCAAGTAATTTTATAACAATCCAATCACCTTCTGCCAGACCTTCGGTGGTATTTAATTTTATAGTGAATTCCCCAATAGAAGCTGCCTGCGTAACCTCACCTATTTTTTTATCAGAACCACCACTGCCAAAAATAAATAACGGCGGAACTGTCCACATTTTAGAAGGATCAGCGGGTGGAAGAGCGTTTTTCATATACAACTCTGTTCCTCCTTTCCTGGAGCCGCTTCCTCTGAAAACAATATGCCCTTTTTTTGAAATAATAGAATTAGCAGGATCGCCATCTTCATTAACTAAGAATCTCCCTTTCGGAAAAAAAACAATTCCCGAACCGTTTTTATTCGCAGCGTCAATTGCTTTTTGAATGGCTGCTTTATCAGAAATCCTGTCATCTGGTTTTGCTCCAAAAGAAGTAACATCAAAGATTTTATAGTTAGTTACATTCGGAATTGCCTTTTCGCCATGGTGGTAACCCGCATAAGAGAAATCAGGCAAAAGGGTCTTGTCTTTCTTGTAATCTTCAAATATTTTGGATTCTTGCTGAGCCGATAATGTGACAGCAAACAAATTCAAAGCTGCAATAAACCCTGTTCGAATATGTTTTTTATTAAAATTATACATCTTATCGTTTTTAGTATAAACCGTACATCCTTTAAAACAGCATAATGCAATTTATTCAACACATAGAAGATAGCTTTAAATTATAATTTTCAGCTAAAATTATAGATAGATTGAGACCAGCAAAAAACCTTTAGCAATTTAAAAGCTATCCTTATGTATTGAAATAGTTAACCAAACAATTTATAAATACCACTTTTTATAACGTAATAATGCTTCCAGGAAATAATAATCGGCATACGTTAACGGAACATCAATTTCGCTTTTATGCGGAATCGAACCGACACTATGCATCAATAAAAATCCGCCATTCGTACCTAACTGAGCACGATATTTTGAGCCCGATAATGATTTCAGAATGGTTTTGGCAACATCGACGTAATTTTGTTTTTCTTCTCCTGAAGTATATTGCCCTAACTCTAACAATGCTGATGCATAAACTGATGCAGCAGATACATCACGCAAAGCATTAGGAATTTCCGTAGCATCAAAATCCCAGTACGGAACTTTATCAGCAGGTAAATTTGGATGATTCAGTATAAATTTTGCAATTCCCTGTGCCTGTTTTAAATAAGTCGGATCTTTTGTAAAACGGTACATCATCGTGTAACCATATAATGCCCATCCTTGTCCCCTGCTCCATGCACTCGAATCTGAAAAACCTTGTGCTGTAACTTTCTTGCGGACTTCTCCTGTGGTTAAATCATAATCCAGTACATGATAACTGCTGTAATCAGGCCTGAAATGATTTTTTATGGTGCTGTTTGCATGATTTCTGGCTATGTCTGCAAAACTTTTATCGGTACTGTTCTGGCTTGCCCATTCCAGCATTTCAATATTCATCATATTGTCAATAATAACCGGGCCAACAAAACCTTTTTGCCTCAATCCGCC
The DNA here is from genome assembly GCF_022802975.1 of Flavobacterium pectinovorum. GTDB lineage: Bacteria > Bacteroidota > Bacteroidia > Flavobacteriales > Flavobacteriaceae > Flavobacterium > Flavobacterium pectinovorum_B. Next base: position 804 of record NZ_JAFEVZ010000018.1, on the reverse strand, counting down.
ATCGGTAATTTCCCAGGACTGGATCACCTTGGCATCCGGACGATATCGGGTTGCCAGTGATTTTGAAGATTCCAGAATTACTTTTTTATATTCTTCATTTTTTGTCAGGCGATAAGCGTTTCCGAAACTGCAAAACATCATAAAACCTAAATCATGGTTTTTAGTAAAATATTTTACCGTATCTAAAATTGCCAGTCTTTTTTTGGCTTCATCCAGAATCAAGGGCTTTTTAGTATACTCATAAATATATAGAAGTGTTCCCGGGTAAAAACCACTACACCACCAATAAACATCCGAATTAACATGACGATTATCTTTAAACGTTTTGGGCATGGAATCTACAGGCGTAGCCTTCTCCAGATATTGGTATTGCTTTGCAGCAAAAGCAAAATTATTAGCAATTATTTTTTTCATTGCAGCATAATCCTTTGACTTTTGAGCAAAACTGAAAAGGCTAAAAAAACACAGGAATACTAATATGATTTTTTTCATTTTTTAATTGTTATGAGTTTGTTTCTTTCAAAATGCAATTTCGGGAATTATTTAAAAAACCGGAAGAAATGCTCTTCCGGATTTATTTTTATTGTAACCAGAGTTCACTTTGCGTTAATGCTTTATTAGACAATATTTCTAAAGAAGGAATAGGAAACAACAAATTTCTTGCTGTAACACTTTTACCTCCTAAACCGCCATATTGCTGCGCAGTTGCATTTGTATTGGCGCCTATTTCGGCACCTACTGAATTCATTGTTGCAACAAACTTATTCCAACGAATTAAATCCATTTTACGCAATCCTTCAAAAC
>NZ_JAFEVZ010000017.1 GCF_022802975.1 Flavobacterium pectinovorum | reverse complement strand
GTATATAGAATATTACAACAATGAAAGAATAAAACTAAATCTAAAAGGAATGAGCCCGATACAATATCGAGCTCATTATTATCAAATTTAATTATAAATTCGTCTAAACTTTTGGGTGCACTCTACAAGAAGACGCTTTTTTTATAAATATACAATATTCATTTTCAATAAATTACACGAAATAAACGACACAATTCACTAAAAAATATTTAATATTGTAAAATAAACTAATCAATATTAAAACTATGGGATTATCATCATTTTTTAAGAATTTATTTGGAACGGCTAAAGAATCTGCCAACGATTTAGCGACACAAGCCGAAAGCACTTTTGAACAGGTAAAAGAAACTACAGCACCTTATTTGGACCAAGCAGAAACTTTTGCTAACGAAACAATTACCAAAATCAAAGAAACAACTAGTCCATATATTGAAAAAGTGGAGGTTTTTGCAGACGAAACAATCGCTAAAGTAAAAGAAACTTCTGAACCATTACTTGAAAACGCAACCGAATATGCAAATCAGGCAAAAGACATTATAACTGAATATACTGAAAAAGCTTCCGATTCTATCCATGAGGTTATCAATTCAATAAAAGAAACAACAACATCTAAAAAAGACACCGAACAAATAGCTAATGATACCGTTTTTGATGTTAGCGAAAAAGCAGTTGATGAAGCAACAGATGAGACTTCGGACAAAGAATAAAATAGTAACCTTTTCGTATAAAAATAATTGTTTTTATATTTGTACAAATTAATTCTAACCTTCTCATTTGGGAAGGTTTTTTTATCTAAAAATATGGAAGTCAACCCAAACCAACTCACCAATTACGCAACAAAATTTATTGATGTTCTAATTGATTATTCTCCAAAATTTATTTCGGCAATACTTATTTTATTTGTCGGATTATACGCCATTAGACTTATCAACAGAGTGATAAGAAAAATTATGATTAAACGAAATTTAGATCCAACCCTGACTAAATTTCTGGCAGACTTTTTACTTTGGGCGCTGAGAATATTGTTATTTGTAACATTTATTTCAAAATTAGGTATTGAAACCTCTTCTTTCGTAGCCATTTTAGGAGCTATGGGACTTGCCGTTGGTTTGTCTTTACAGGGATCTCTTTCTAATTTTGCAGGCGGAATGCTGATTATTCTTTTCAAGCCTTTCAAACTTGGAGACACCATCGAAGCACAAGGCGTTATTGGAACAGTAATCGAAATTCAAATTTTTGTTACCAAAATACTAACAGGAAACAATCAAACAGTTTTTGTGCCCAATGGGGCATTATCAAACGGAAATATTATAAATTATTCGATGCAGGGACAAAGAAGAGCCGATTTGACTTTTGCTGTTTCTTATGATTCAGATATAAAAAAAGCGAAAGAAATCCTTACTGAAGTTTTAACCAAAAATCCTAAAGTGCTACAAAATCCAGCTCCTGAAGTTTTTGTAAAAAACCTGACAGCAAGTTCTGTAGAATTTGCCGTTCGTCCTTGGGCAAAAAATGAAAATTTTGGTGTTGTTTTTTCGGATACTTTAGAAAATTGCAAAGCAGCTTTAGACGAAGCAGGAATCGCTATTCAGCCTTACACGCTTCAAAAATAAAATCTTTTTATTGCTTCTTTGGAGTAGTAATCATAAAATCTTTTAAATAATAAGGTTCAAAATAAGCGACATCAACAGTGTCGCTTATTTGATATTTATCGTAACTAATTTTACTCATTGCAGCTGCCGAAGGATATTTGACATCTTCTAAAAAAACAAAATTTTCTTTTGTCAAAACTGGTTTGCATTTTTCTGCACAGTCACCAACAAAATACAGCGTTTCTGTAAAATCTTTAAATGAAAATTCATCGATTACTTCTGCCAAAATTGGTCTTTCAATTTCTAATTCGGCACTAAAAATGGCACTGTAAACTTCCATTCTTCGGGCATCCAGCATCGGAATTATTTTTCCTTGAGAAACATTAGCCTGAGAAGCCAAGGTTTGTAAAGTATCTACTGCAATCAACGGAATATTTAAAGCAAAACATAATCCTTTTGCTGCCGAAACCCCAATTCGCAAACCGGTATAAGAACCAGGCCCCTGACTTACAGCAACAGCCACTAAATCGTGAACTGAAATTTCAGTTTCAGCAATTATTTCTTCAATAAAAACATGTAATTTTTCGGCATGTGAATACCCTTCTTCAGCAATTTCTTTGCATATAATGGTTTCACCATTTTTAGCAATGGATACAGAACAATTTTTGGTAGCCGTTTCGATATTGAGAATAAAAGCCAAAATGTTTTATTTTTAAAGTTAATTATTTATTCAGACTGAGTCCATTCCACTTCCCTCAGGGTGACAATTTTTAAGATATTATGTTTATTTCTTAGGAACTTCAGCTTTTTTAAGCTTTACCTTATCACCAGAATTTAGCTCTTTAGAAACTGTCGTATAAGGCCCTGTGATAACAACATCCCCAGGCTTTAATCCTGACATTACCTCTATATTTGTATCATCCTGAATTCCCGTTTTGATAATTCTGATTTTTGCTTTATCACCAACTTTCACAAAAACGCATTCGAACTTTTTATCGCTTTTGGGTACTGCTTTTTTCTCGTTTGGATCTTCAACCTTAAAATCTTTCACAGCAGTAGTATCTGATTTTACAACAACAGAACTAATAGGCACTGCCAAAACATTTGTTTTGGTTGTTGTAATAATATCTACTGTAGCCGTCATTCCTGGTCTAAATGGCGAATAAGAAGCCGGTTTTCCTTCAAGTAAATCCTGATAGGATTCTTTTAAAATCCTAACTTTTACCTTAAAGTTAGTTACCTGATCTGACGTCAAAGCAGTACTTGCCGAATTAGAAATACTGGTTACTACACCTTTAAATTTCTTTTTTAGATAAGCATCTACTTCAACATTGGCTTCATCTCCAATTTTTATTTTTACGATATCATTTTCATTGACATCAACTTCAACCTCCATATTATTAAGGTTCGCTACTCTTAAAAGTTCAGTTCCGGCCATTTGTTGCGTTCCTAAAACACGTTCGCCTAACTCTACATTCAATACTGAGATTGTACCATCAGCAGGTGCATAAATTGTAGTACGACCTAAATTGTCTTTTGCTTCATTTACTGACGCAGAAGCACTTTGAACATTATAATACGAACTTTGTCTGGTCGCTTTAGCAACTTCAAAAGAAGCGATTGCCTTATCCCAGTCAGACTTTGAAATAACGCCTTTATCATACAAGGTTTTATTTCGATCGTAATTTGCTTTTGCTTCTTTAAAACTAGCTTCAGATTGTGTCAAACCAGCTTTGCTTCCGGATAAATTAGAAACAGAACGATTATAACTAGAGGTATATAAATCAGGATTTATTTTTACCAATAAATCTCCTTTTTTAACCACCTGACCTTCTTTTACATTCAATAAAATAATTTCTCCTGAAACTTCAGGTGAAATTTTAACTTCTATTTCCGGCTGAATTTTACCTGTAGCCGAAACTGTTTCAACAATTGTCGAAGCGACTACTTTTGATATTTCTACTTCTTTGCCCTCGTCCTTATTTCCTATCACTCCCGATTTCGAAAGTCCTACTAAAGCTGTAATTATAATTACCGCACCACCAATTAAGAAATAAATTGTTTTTTTTGACATAATAAATTAGTTTTTGATAATTGGAACAATCGGAATTCCAAAGTAGAATTCAAGTATTTTTATTTTGAACATGTAATCATATTTTGCTCTGATAACATCTGACTGTGCATTGGTTAACAAAGTCTGCGCCTGAGTAAAATCGAATGAATTCATTAAACCAACATCGTATTTTTCTTTAGAAAAATTATAAGCCTGTTGTCTTGCTTCTAAAGTTATTGTAGATGATTCATACGTATTTAATGCTCCTTTTGCATCTGTAAAAGCTGTATAAACGTTACGTTGCAAATCTAAACTTTTTTGTTCTAAATCTATTTTGGATTTCTCTAAACTTACTTTATTACGTTGTATATTATATCGTGTAGACAACCCATTCAATATTGGAATTGACAACTGAAGACCAAATGAATGCCCTTTATTATCATTAAATTGATTTAAAACAGAATCAGGATGCCCTAAAATGGGTGAAAAATTATTTGTTAATACCGATTGATTCGTCCCTTCCACAAAACCAATTTGAGAAGTTGGATTTGCGGAATTTAAAACTGACCCTGTGACAATATCAGAATAACTTGCTCTGGTATTGAAGCTATAAAAAGCCGTCAAAGTAGGTTGATAAGCTCCTTTTGCAATAGAAACATTTTTTTGAGCTATTTCTAAATTCGTTTGGGCAATTTTTAGATCCGTTCTAATTTCTTTTGCTTTATTATAAATATCAACAGGATTTTGTAACATAATACCGTTTTCATCTTTTACATCAGTATCATCAATTATATCAAATTCAGTAAATTCTTTTAACTGTAGCAATTGTGCCAAACTCAATTTAGAAATTAACAATGTGTTTTCTGCAACGATTATACCTTGTTTATCTGTTGCGATAGTCGCTTTTAAATCAAATAAATCTCCACGCGGAATTGTCCCTGCATTTACCATTTCTTCAGAACGCGCAAAACGTTTTTCGTCGATAGCCAATTGTTCTTGTTTCACTTTTAAATTTTCTTTATTGAAAAGAATATCTAAAAAAGCATTTGCCACATTCAAAGCAATATCTTCCTGCATCTTAACCAACTGATATCTTGACGCAATAATTGAAAGTTTTGCTTTTCGATAATTGTTTTGGTTTTGCAAACCTTTATAAATATCAACTCCGGCATTAATTCCAAGAGATGAATATTGAGTAGTCTGATTTTCTAATAAACCGGTTGTAATATTCTGGTTCAAACCAATATTCCAGGAATGTGAAGCACTACCATTAATAGATGGCAGATAGCTTCCAACAGCTATTTTTTTATCAATATTAGAATTTGCAATATCTAACTCAGATTGTTTAATAGAAATATTATTATCCATTGCATATCGCACACATTCTTCTAAAGTCCATTTTTTAGATTGTGCATTTCCAGAGAGTCCAAAGCCTAGTAAAAAAGCAAAAACAAGACTATTATATTTATTTATTTTCATATATTTTTGAATGAAAGCATAGCAAAAAAAACCACGCAAATTTAACATTTTATAAACCCAAAAATTTCTTATCCTTTCAAATTATTTTTTTTCACCTTCTCCTTCACTGATCAATCCCTGATTCCAGATTTTAATTTTATCCGAAGATTTAATTCCGCTTTTTACCTGAACGTAAATTCCGTCACTTACTCCCAGAACTATATCTTTTCTTTGAAACTTTTGAGGAGCCGTTTCAATTTCTACATAAGGTTTTTGTGTTTTTTTATCAAATTGAACCAACGATTCTTTTATTGCCAAAACCTTATCCGCTTTTTCTAAAATAATAGAAGCATTCGCACTTAAACCAGCCCTTATAAAAGTAGCATCTCTGTTTTCTAAAGAAGCTTTAATCTCAAATTGAATAGCTCCGTTTTCAGTTACACCTTTTGGGGCTATGTATGTTAAAACAGCGTTGAATTTTTTATTTTCAATTGCTCCAACAGTAATTTCAATAGGCATTTTTTCTTTTATTTTCCCTACTTCAGACTCGTCAATTTTTCCAACAAAAATCATTCTTCCAACATCTGCAACGCTTGCTATTGTGGTTCCTTCATTAAAATTATTACTTTCAATAACCTGATTTCCAACTTTTACAGGCACGTCTAAAACCATTCCGTTAACAGTAGAACGAATCAGTGTATTGGCATAGCTTCCTAACGACGATGTTGTTCCTGTTTTTACAATATCAAGACTTTGTTTTGCTGACAGATAATTTTGTTTTGCCTGTTTATAAGCTAACTGAGCCGCATCAAAATCATTCGCAGAAATTACATCTTTTTCAAACAACGTTTTTTGTCTATGATAGATTTTTTCCTGATTATCCAATGCTATTTTAGCAGTTTGAACCTGATTTTGAGTACTACTTACATTAGATACATTTGCAACAACTTTTATCTTTGCAATCATATCTCCGGCTTTGATTTTTTCACCGGCTTTAATGTAAACAGCTTCAATAATTCCGGAGATATTTGGTTTTATAAGCACTTCTTCATCTGGCTGGATATTACCGGTAGCAATAGTATTTTTTACAATCGTTTTAATTTCTGCCTTTTCTGTTTTAAATATAACTGGCGACTCTTGATTTTTAGCATACAGATAGTAAAGTGCGCCAAAGAAAACGATAGCAATAAAGATTAAAATGGTTACGGTTACTCCTTTTTTCATTTTGTTTGTTGTTAATTCGATTATATTTTGATTGATAATTTATTCTGTTCTTAAAGCGTCTACCGGTTTTACATTAATTGCGGTTTGTGCCGGTATAAATCCTGCCAATAATCCTGAACCAATAAGGATTAATAAGGCGACAAATACAACTCTTAAATCTACGCTTGGATTTGCAAACATGGTATTGCTGTTTGGCGGCATTGAATCTAAAAACATATTTAAAAGCGCAATAAGCCCTGTCGCTACAGCAATTCCTAACATACCTGAAATGATGGTTAAAAATATGGATTCTGACAAAATCTGTCCTCTGATAGCAGCGGGTGTAGCTCCCAAAGCCCGGCGAATTCCTATCTCTTTTGTTCTTTCTTTTACTACAATAAGCATAATATTTGATATACCAATTACTCCGGATATTAAAACCAAAGTTCCTACAAAATACGCAATGATTTTTAAAATATTAAAAAGACTCTGTACTTTATTATACTGCTCGTATAAATCAAAGTTCCCAACAGCACGCTCATCTTTTGGATTTACAGAGTGAAGTGCTTTTATTTTTTCCAGAATCTTTGGTTTTAGCTCTGTAATCGATGTTTCATCTTTTGCTGTAAGTGCCATCCATCCTACTTTATCTCCGTAATTAAAAGCCTGCTGAAAAGTAGTAAAAGGAATAAAAATATTTTTTTGGTCCTGCTCTGCATTTCCTCCTTGTTGCTTAGACTTATAAACACCAACAACCATAAAATTAATTCCGTTGATTTTCACATAAGTCCCAACGGCCTCCTCTTCTTTTCCATAAAGTTCCGCTATAACACCTTTACCTATTACTGCAATTTTTCTTCTTTCAAGGATATCCTGTTGATTTAAGAAACGCCCTTTTATAATATCCATTGGCTGCTGTTTAATCAGTTCTGGATAATCTCCGTAAATCGTAAAAGCTGACGTTTTTGTTCCCCGCACTACATTATTAGATCCATTAAAATCTCCTAACTGATTTCGTGGCGAAACATATAATAAATCCGGGAAAGCCTGTTTTAAGGACATTACATCACTATTTCTAAAATCATATCGACGCACCTTTGGCAAACCCTTATATGCCTTAGATGTAGTTTGACTCCACATAAACATCGTATTGGTCGCTATCCCGTCAAAACCTTTTTTTACACCATTTTCCAGGCCGTTTCCTGCTGCAAGCAATATTACTAAAATAAATATACCCCAAAATACCCCAAATGCAGTTAGAACCGTTCTGAAAACATTAGCTGTTAAAGCCTGTAAAATCTCGTCCCAATTATCTTTATTAAACATATTTATTCGTCTCTAAGTGCTACAATAGGTTTTATTTTGGCAGCTCTGTATGCCGGAAAAAAGCCAGCCATTGCTCCTGCAAACACAAGTAAAACAAGTGTTGTTAAAGCCACTCCAAAATCTACTTCCGGATTCCTGAAATATTCACTCTGAACCATTGGCCCAACAAATTCTAATAATAAAAGACTTGCCAATAGTCCTGTAAAACCTGCAATCGTAGTTATAAAAATAGATTCATGAAGAATCATAGAAATAATAGAAAACGGCGAGGCGCCTAATGCTTTTCGAATTCCAATTTCTTTTGTTCTTTCCTTTACAACAATAAGCATAATATTACTTACACCCACTACTCCGGCGATAATAGTACAAATACCTACCCACCAAAAAAACAGTCTGATAAAAAGATTTAAATCATAAAATTGTTTGGCTTCTTCAACAGAATTATAAACTCCAATAGCACTCTCGTCATTAGGAGCAATGATGTTTTTGCTTTTTAGAAGCTTTTTTACGCCTTCAGTAAATTTTTTAGACTGCGCCAAAGCTTCATCATAATTGTCTTTTTTATTGAGCACAAACTGCATTCCTGTTATTTTATCACCAGCTCCGTAAGCACGCTGATTGGTGGTCATTGGCATATAAACTCTGGATTCTTCACGCTCTCCCGAAGGATCCATAAAAACTCCAATTACTTTAAAATTTATACCATTGATTAAAATCTCTTTTCCTATCGGATCCTGTTCTTTAAACAGATCTTGCTTTACTTTCAAACCAATCGCAGCAACCTTTTCATTATTTTTCACATCATTGCTATTGATAAAGCGCCCATTAACAATCGTTGCATTTTCAAGGAACAAATAATCAGGGCTTACCCCTCTAAACTGATAATTTCCGGATTCTTTTCCATAACTTATGATTCCTCCCCAAGTGTTTCGAATAGACGTTTTTTTATCAATCTCGGTATCAAATTTTTTTGAAGAAAGTTCATAATCACTATTTCTTAACTGAATTTCTCTTCCCGGATTTAACCCTTTATATTCCTTTGTTGTTTTTTCAGACCAAACTTCAATGATTCCTTTGGCATCATTCTCAAATTGCTTTTCAATTCCATTTTGAAGCCCTTTACCTGCACCCAATAAAATCACTAAAATAAAAATCCCTGAAGCCACAGAAATTCCGGTAAGAAATGTTCTTAACTTATTTTTGGAGATTGCTTCGAATATTTCCTGCCAACGCTCAATATTAAACATACGCTGAAGCTCTAACTTGTTCTACCTTTTTATCATCAATGATTAATCCGTCTTTCAGAACTACATTTCTTTTGCACATTGCAGCAATATCCGGTTCGTGAGTAACAATCAAAATGGTCTTCCCTTCATCATTAATCCCCTGAATAAGTTCCATAACTTCATACGAAGTTTTTGTATCTAAAGCACCTGTTGGCTCATCAGCCAGTAAAACTTTTGGATTGGATGCCAAGGCTCTTGCAATGGCAACACGCTGTTTTTGCCCACCTGAAAGCTCATTTGGCAAATGGTGCGAATGAGATCCAAGACCAACTTTCTCAAGATATTTCATCGCAATATCATAACGTTCTTTTCTTTTAACACCCTGATAATACAACGGCATGGCAACATTGTCCAATGCAGTTTTATAATTTATTAAATTGAAAGACTGAAAAACAAATCCCAGAAATTTATTTCGATATCTTGAAGCGATAGTTTCGTTAAGTTTTTTTATAGGTGTTTTATCCAGAATATAACTGCCTGAGTCTGCTTCATCCAGAATTCCTAAAATATTAAGAAGCGTTGATTTTCCGGAACCGGAAGATCCCATTATAGCAACTAGCTCGCCTTCTTCTATATTAAAATTTATTCCTTTTAATACGTGCAATTCTGAACTTCCCATTTTATAGGATTTATGCAAATCTTTGATTTCAATCATAATACTGCTGAATTTAAGACAATAATAACATTTTAATTACGCATTTTATGGTAAGGAAAAGTTAATAAATTTCTTCTGACTTTTAAAATAAGACTACATTATCGACTAATTGTTACACTTTTTTCAAAGAATATAATTGTTTTCTTAATTTTGCCTCACTAAAACCGTTCAAATGAAATTTCTTTCTTCTTCAGTTCTTTTCATAATCTTAACATTATTGGTTAGCTGCTCGACTTCTCAAAAGCTGGCCACTTTAAAACCTGAACCGGATGATGCAAGTCCTTTAATTTATGACAGTAATCCGTCATTTATTAATTTGCCTATTACCGTTAAACTAAAAGATATTGAAAATCAAACCAACACGCTTTTAAACGGACTGATTTACGAAGATAATGATATTGAAGATGATGACATCGAAATAAAAGTCTGGAAACAGGCTCCAATCAAAATTCAAAATGACCCGGCAAATGCAGATAAAAAGATAAAAACCATTTTGCCTTTAAAAGCAAACATTAAATACAGAATTGGAACCAAAAAACTAGGTGTCGAACTTTACGATGTACGTGAATTCAATTTGAATGGCGTGATTACTTTGTCGAGTGAAGTGGCATTAACAAACTGGAAACTCAATACAAAAACAGAATTCAAATCTCTTGACTGGAACGAAAGTCCAACAATGACTGTTTTTGGAAAAAATATGCCAATCACATATTTAGCAAATCCGGCGATTTCTATTTTTAAATCAAAAATTGAAAAAAGCATCGACGAGGCTATTGAAAAATCAATGGATTTTAAACCGAATGTTTTATCTGCTTTAGAAAAAATCTGTACCCCTTTTCAAATGAATGAAACTTATGAAACCTGGTTGCGGATTGTTCCTTTAGAAATCTATTCTACCAACGCAAAACTTAAAAACGATTTGTTTTTATTGGATATGGGAATGAAATGCAATATGGAAACTCTTATTGGCAAACAACCCGAATCAAAATTTAATGCTTCAAAAATCGTTTTGAAACCGGTAGCAAAAATTCCAAATCAAATTACAACTAATATTGCTGCAATATCAAGTTATGTTGATGCTTCAAAAATTATGACTAAAAATTTTGCAGGTCAGGAATTTGGTTCCGGAAGCAAAAAAGTCACGGTAAAAAATGTTGAAATTTGGCATAAAGACGGAAAAATGGTAATTGCCCTTGATGTTTTAGGATCTGTAAACGGAACCATTTATTTAAACGGATTTCCTCAATACAATCCTCAGACTAAAGAAATTTATTTCGACAAACTGGATTATGTATTGGATACAAAAAGTAAATTGATGCGAACAGCAAACTGGCTTACTCACGGTTATATCTTAAAAAAAATGGAAGAAAGCTGTCGTTATTCAATACAATCCAACTTAGATGAGGGCAAAAAAAACATAGCTGTTTATCTTAAAAATTACACCCCAATGCCCGGAGTTTTCATTAATGGAAAAATGGAAGACATTCAGTTTGATAAAATTCAATTAACCAATCAGGCGATTATTGCTTTTATCAAAATAAACGGAACTGTAAGTGTTTCGGTTGATGGATTGAAATAAGTAAGTCGAAAGTTTAAAAGTCTTAAAGCCAAAAGGATTAAGAGAGATTAAATCATCTTAAAATCAATACCTTGAATATTTTTTTTACAAAATTTAAAAATACCACACTAGATTGAATTTAAAAGAAAAAAATCGAAAAAAATTATTCGGTCTTTTTCTTTTTTGATTGATACATCCTATAAATTAAAACTCCAATTATAGCGACAAGCAAATACGGAATTACCATTAAATAAACAATTCCGTCATTTACTGCCTCAGCTTTTTTAATGTTTGATTCTCCCGAAAGAGCAGCACGACACATTGCACATTGAGCATTTGCAGCGAGAGAAAAGAATATAGAAAATAGAATATAGAAATATTTCTTTGAGACCAAACTCGCAGCTATACTTCTATACGCTATTCTATTTTCTTTATTCGTTATTGTATTTTGCATATTAAGCATAATAAGGAGAAATCATCAAATACACCACAACACCTGTCACCGCAACATATAACCAAAGCGGAAACGTAATTTTAGCAATCTTTCTATGCCTGTCAAATCGTTTTGCCAAAGCCCTTACATAAGTAATTAAAACCAAAGGAATAATAGCAATCGACAATAATATGTGAGTAATCAAAATAAAGAAATAGATTAACTTAACAAATCCTTCTCCTCCAAATTTTGTTGAATCAGCCGTCATATGATACGCAACATACATTACTAAAAATGCAACTGACAAAGCAATTGCAGTAGTCATTAAACGCTCATGAACCTTCTGATTTCCTTTTTTAATTGCAACAACAGCCAAAACTAAAACAACAGCTGTAATACCGTTTATCGTTGCATATATTGGAGGCAAAAATGAAAGCGGTTCTACATCGTATCCAAAATCTTTAAGTTTAACACCAAACAAAATAGCTACTACAACCGGAATTACAATTGAAACGGCAATAATAAATTTATTGTATTTTTTTTCTAATGAATGATCTTCCATTTTTTATTCTTCTAATAATATTTTAATGTCCTGCTGAATATCCCTAACTCCTTTTTTGTCTAATCCGTCGTAATATAAAATTGGATTTCCAAAATCATCTTTCCTACAACGAATGTTTCCTTCTTTATCAATCAAAGCAAATAATCCTGAATGCTCAAATCCTCCACTCACTTTGACATTTTCGCCGGCATACAGATTAAATCCCTTATTAGACAAATCCATGATAGTCGCTTTATCTCCTGTTAAAAAGTTCCATGTTGATGATTTAACTCCTAATAATTTTCTGTGATCTTTTAAAACTTGCGGGGTATCATGTGCCGGGTCAATTGTTATGGAAACGATTCCAAAATTAGGGTTACCAAAAAAGGTTTTTTCAATTTCCAACATACTCATATTCATCTTTGGACAAATTGAAGGACAAGTTGTAAAGAAAAATTCTAAAACATACACTTTACCCTTGTATGTTTCATTTGAAATTTTAACGTTGTCCTGATTGGTCAATTCAAATTTTGGAGATGGACCAATTGTTACTAATTTAGCATCCGATTTTGAAGTTTTAGAACCTGCATTATCCAAACGGTGGTTTTTTACAACTTCACCATTTTTTATTCTATCAACAATTTTAGGCACTGCATAAATTCCGAAGATTAAAATAATAAACGAAATTCCAATATATGATTTGTTTTTAAACATCCCGGTTTTATTTAAAGTTGTTTAGTAGCATTGTGATTCTTTTTAAGTGCGGCACGGTATTCATACAAAATAATCTTAAAATCATCCAGCATCTCGTTGCTTAACTCTGATGGATGAAAAGTGTTATAGCCTTCTTTGTATTCTTCTTTTTTGTCTTTATTCCCTCCTTTTCTTCCTCGAAGGTTTCTTTCTTTATCAATGATAAAAACATTAGAAGTTCCAAGGTTTTTATCCAGCTTTGCTTTTAAATGCAATTGATTATAAAACTTCTGAATATCTTCATTTGATGCAAAAACAAAATTCCAGTTTTTCACATCCGTAAAAGGAGATAAAGCATCTACAATTTTCTGAGCTTCTTTCTCGGTTCCAAGCGGGCATAAAACGACAAACTGAAGGTCTTCAAAACCGTTATAACGCTTGTAAATTTTTTCGTTTAAATTAAAATAATTACCACGATTGTTTAAAATATCGGAACCTGCAAAACCTAAAACCGTAATCTTTTTGTCGAGTGAAACTTTTTTACCGTTTAAGGATTCCCAATTTCCAAAATCACTAATTTTTGGCGTAATTACAGGGAGTGTTGTAAAACTATTTACGCCTGAAGCAAAAAATAAATAGGCAACAATTGGCAAAACAAAAAGTACAAAGAGAACTATATTTTTTTTCATTATAAGTGCGGAAATTATTGAGATACAAAAATAAAAAAAGCTCCGTTAAACGGAGCTTCTTTTCGAATTAATATCATGTTAAAAATTCCATTTAATAGTAGAATCTTTAAAAACCCCATAAATATAATGTCCTTCTGTTAAGAGAATAAACAATAAATATAAAACCAGGAAGATAACTGGTGATACAACAGACCATCTAAGACTGCTTTTTTCACCTTCCATGTGCATAAATGCCCATACAATATAATATGCTTTAAAAATTGTCAGGATATAAAATATCCAATTTAACAAATTCAAGCCTAAAAAATGACTAAACTCTAATGATGCTGGCTTATAAATACCAAGAATAACTTCTACAATAGTTACTGCTGATAATAATGCAAAAACAAACCAGATTCTTTTTGTATTTGATACGTGCTCGTGTGACATAATAATTAAAATCTAAAATTAAACTAAGTAGAAAACTGTAAATACAAATACCCAAACTAAATCTACAAAGTGCCAGTATAAACCAACTTTCTCTACCATTTCGTAGCTTCTTCTTTTCTCGTAAGTTCCTAATAACACATTAAAGAAAATAATGATATTGATAATAACTCCAGAGAAAACGTGGAATCCGTGGAATCCAGTGATAAAGAAGAAGAAATCAGCAAATAATTTACTTCCGTATTCGTTTCTTGTTAAGTTTGCTCCTTCTACTACATATTTTGCAGTACTTAAACGAGACTCAGATTCAGCTCTTGTTAATACTGTTTTTTTCTTTTTTTCAGTAAGCTGTTCAGTTCTAATCAATAATTCAGGATGAGCTTCAAAACCAGCCTGAATTTCAGCAACTGTGTACGTTGGCTCTGTTTCAGCGTCTTCCATAAACCAGGTTGAATGGCTTCTTGTTAGAGCTTCTCTTTGTTCCGGCAATTTTACTGCAAAATCTGCAAGCGCAACTCTTTTTCCGTCTTTATCTACAAACTGCAATAAACTTCCTCCTGATGTTTCAACTGCTCCGTACTCACCTTTAATGAAATTTTTCCACTCCCAGGCCTGAGAACCCACGAAAATAAAACCTCCAATGATTGTTAAGAACATATATACAGCAACTTTTGTTTTTTTCAATTGATGACCGGCATCAACAGCTAAAACCATAGTTACAGATGAGAAAATCAAAATAAAAGTCATTAAGGCCACATAGTACATCGGAGCCGAAACACCATGCATAAATGGAAAGTGAGTAAACACTTCGTCAGCCAATGGCCATGTTTCAATAAATTTAAATCTTGAAAAACCGTAAGCAGCAAGAAATCCAGAGAATGTTAAGGCATCTGATACGATAAAAAACCACATCATCATTTTACCATAACTTGCTCCTAATGGCTGGATATCCTCTCCGCCTCCCCAAGTTTTTTCGTCGTTATTTGCAGTAGTAACTGTCGCTCCCATAAAAATTATTCGTTAAAAAGTTCCCAAATTTACGTTTTTTTCTTATTTAAAGAAATATAAAAACAAAAATAATAATACCCACAAAAGATCTAAAAAGTGCCAATACATCGCACCTAGTTCTATACCAAGAGTTTGAGTTGAATTGTATTTTTGTTTAAAATGATTATAAATTATAATTAAAAGCGAAATTAATCCGCCAGCTAAGTGTAATAGGTGCATTAGCGCAATTACATAAAGAAAAGTTGTAGTAATTGAACTACCTTGTCCTGTCATATAATAACCGCTTTCGATGATTTGTCCAAAACCTCTAAATTGTAAAACCACAAAAGCAATTCCCATAGCAAATGTTCCTAAAAGAAAAGCAGAAGTTGCATTTCTATTTCCTTTTTCAATTGCTTTTTTTGCTAAATAAAAAGCAATACTACAGCCAATAATAACTGCAGTACTAAAATAAAACGCAGTTGGTATCTGAAAATCCTTCAACCAGTCTGCTCTTGATTTACTTACCACAAATGCACTCGTAAGCCCAGCAAACATCATGGTCATACTAACCATTGCAAACAACAAAATCAATTTTGCAGATTTTGATTTTTGCACTTGTTCTTCACTTATTTTCATTGTCATTTCCATAACTATCTTAAAAATTTATCTACTATATACACAATCTGCAATAAAGAAATATACGAAACACTTACCAGCATTAATGTTCTTGCAGCCTTTGATGTTCTCAATTGATACAAACGAACTGCATAAAACAGCATCCATACACCTAACAAAAACACCAAAATTGCAGCAATTGGTGTAAGAAACAATTGTCCTGTATATCCTAATACCGGCAATAATGAAGAAATAATCAGCCAAACTGTATATAAAATAACCTGTAAGGCTGTTCCTTTGTCTTTTTTCCCGGTTGGAAGCATAAAAATCCCAGCCTTTTCATAATCTTCATATAAAAACCAGCCAATGGCCCAAAAATGAGGGAACTGCCAGAAAAACTGAATTAAAAACAAAGTTCCGGCTTCTATTCCAAATTCTCCTGTTGCCGCAACCCATCCTAACATAAAGGGTATCGCCCCTGGAAAAGCGCCTACAAAAACAGATAACGAAGTTACCGTTTTTAAAGGAGTATAAATACTCGTATATAAAAATATCGAAATTGCCGCAAACATTGCAGACTTTGCATTTATCGTATACAATAAAGCAATTCCTGCGATGGTAAGTAAACTTGCCACAAGCAAAGCTACTTTTGGAGACATACGCCCTGAAGGAACTGGACGGTTTTTAGTTCGATCCATTAAAGAATCAATATCTTTTTCTATTACCTGATTAAAGGCATTTGAAGCCCCAACCATACAATAACCTCCAACCATCAAAACAGCTAAAACATTCCACTGAAAAGGGTTCTCACTATTTACACCTAACAAATACCCCGCTATAGACGAAAACAAAACACTGATAGCCAAACCAGCTTTTGTAATTTCTTTGAAATCCAGAAATATTGATTTAAGTGAAATTGTATTTTTAGCAGCGTTCAATACAGTAATTGTTTGTCTATTTTTTTTGAGTGGTGCAAATGTACAAATTAGATTATAGATTTCTGAACTATAAAATTAGATTTTTCAATAAAAACCTTTACAAAATAAGGACTTGCAAATCTTTAACACAATTATCTCGAAAAATCTTATTAAATATCAATAATCAAAATACCAATTAAAGACATCCGAACGCAATCCTATCGTAAACCAGGTTGTACTTTGCTTAAAAGTAGTTACCGTATTTTGCATCGGATCAAAATTTCTATAGATAAAGCTTCCAAAAAGCTTCAGATTAGTCATTGGGTTTATCAGGTACCCGGCCTGTACATCTGCAATAAAAATATTAGTTTTATTTCCCTGACCTACTTTCACATTAGTATCATAAGGACGATTGCTATCATAACTTTTATAAATATTCCCTCCGTAATTAAAAGAGTCTTCTGTTGTATCAAAATCAAAACCTCTTTTGCCGACATTCAATTTCGCATCAGCATAATAACGTCCCTTATGATAACGTCCGACAACAACGAATTCTTCAAAATTACCACCCCATTGATGTCCGACACTCTGATTATTATGTGCATAATTAGTAATAGCAGCACTATGCGAATACACATAAGGACGCACATGGTTATATTCTATCTGTAATAATAAATCTTTTATCTTAAAAGCATCGTAATACTTAGCCCCTATCTGATAACCCAGTTTATTTTTCCAGCTATTATCTCCTGCTTTTATATCTCCAAATGAAAATTCATCAATCAAAAACTGACCATATAAATTAATATTATTATTCCATTTATATTTAGATGTAATTCCTAAAAGAGCATTTCCGCTTTTTGAAGAAGAACCAAACTCAACAGAACGATAAAAAATAATCGGATTAACAAAATTCACATCAAAACCTCTATTATTGGTATCTGTCCAGACTACTGATTCAAAAAAACCTAAATTTAATTTATTTGAAACATTCCAGCTCAGATAATGGTTTGCCATATATTTTGAAGCATACGTTTTATCAACCGTAACATCAGGCCGAACATCTTTAAGCCACATATACGTATTGGTATATTTTATTTTCCAGAAGGTAGTATTGATTTTAAAATAAGGATATGGACTTACCCCGTCACTTTCCAGCAAAGACCGATACCCGTCACCAATAAAATTCCTTCCATAACCTAGCTGAAAATCAAAAATTTTACTGGGTGTATATGTTATATTTGCTTCAGCTAAAGGAAAATCATACGAGTCGGTTTTAAATTGTTTTGCAATTCCGACACCCGGAATAATAGCCGGATTTCCGCCTGATGGCTTTAAAGAATTCGCATAATCATTAAAATACCCGGCAAATCTTCCCTGACTTTCAAAAATAGTTGTTGTAAAATTTATCTGTTTTCCTAATCCCCCTCTAAAATTTATAGCACGTGTATTTACATAAGTATAGGATGCATCAAGGTCTGAAGCTTTACCCATTTGCAGATCTACAATTGGATTTAAGGACAACCAATAATCTTCGCCCTGAATCTGAACCATATTTTCATTCCACCATTTTCTTCCTAACCAGGTAGAAGTCTTTTTTTGAAGCGATTCGTTTACTGCTTTAAGATTGTAATATTTTGAAACTTCAGCATAAGTATAGGGCTTTGAAGCCGTATGATTATTACTCCCCACCTGATTCAAAGCACCATCAAATTGTGCATAATAGCTATGAGAAAAAGGAATGTTTAAATGACTTTCGAATTCAGGATTATTGTATTTTTTATACACTATACTATCCAGCTCTGTCATTGGTTTCTCTGTGGGTTTTAAAATTTCGGCAGCAACCAAAGCTTCCGCAGCAATTTGTTCTGAGCTTTTTAATGGTAAATCTATTAAAATCGTATATTTAGAATAAGTCGCAATTCCATTATAGGTCGATGGCTTGATATTTGGAAGTTTACCAAAAATACGTTTTGCTTCAATTGCTAAATCATCATTTGTTGCGTTAACATAAATTACTTTAAAGTCTCCTTTTGCATCAACTTCAAACAACACTTTGACCTCACCTTTGTAATTTGCCTGTTTCAAATTTTCAGGAACTTCAAAGTTTTGATAAACAAAATCATGAACTTCTTTATAAAAACAATTTTCTAAATTTTTAGATTCTAAATTTTCACAATTAGGAAAAACCGGAAAACGCTCGGCAGTAAAACCTGATTTTACTGAAGATTTATTCGTTTCCTGCGAAAAAACAGATATTGATAACAATGTCAGACAAAAAGTTAAAAAACTTTTATTCAAAATATTTTTGATTTTCATTAGTATTGATTTGGGATATTTCCTCCATTTGCAATTGCTTTTGCCGATGAAGTTCCGATGCGTTTAACTCCTAAACGAATCATTTCAATTGCTTCTTCGTATGATTTAACTCCTCCGGCTGCCTTTACTGGCAAAGGCGATGCATTTTCTAACATCATAATAATTGCCGGAATCGTAACTCCATTTGGCGAATTATCATCAGTTTTATAAAATCCGGTTGATGATTTAACAAAAACCGAAGCATAATCTTCCTCTTTAAAATTTGAGATAACAATATTTTTTATCAACGATGAAAGCTGAATAATTTCTTTATCGCTTAAAGCCGCAACTTCAATAATCCATTTAACTGTTTTATTATTCGCTAATCCTATTTGTGTCGCAACTAAAACCTCTTGTTTTACTAATTCAGTATCTCCGTTTTTAAAGGCTTCGTAGTTACAAACAAAATCCAGATCATCTGCACCATTTGCTATTGCTTCATTTGCTTCTTTAACCTTCGTTTCCAAACTTGATTTACCTTCCGGAAAATCTATAACCGTTCCTACATTCAGATTCGAATTCGCTTGTAAAATCATTTCTCTGGCTAAAGCTACGTATTCTGAACGAATCATAATCAGCTTAAAACCTTCATCAATTGCTTCCTTAATCGCATTTTTGACCACAATCTCGTTTTCAGTTTCCGAAATTCCGGTCTGAAAAGCGGTTTTTAAATACGTAGAATCTAAATATTGTTTAATATTCATGCTTTTACAATTACTAGAAATTAAGGCAAAAATACATTTTAAATTCAGAAAATAAAAAAACCCACCGAAGTGGGATTTTTTATCTTTATATCTTATCGATTTGCTTCTTAAAAGCTATTGCAGCAAAAATAGCTGCTGTAGCTCCAATTGCATTACCTAAAATATCTACAATATCTGCGACTCTTGTTTTGGTAAAAATACCTTGCAATATCTCAATTGTTATTCCAAAAAAAACTGAAAATATAAATGAAATCAAATAGGCCTGATAATCATCTGTACTCTTTCCTTTAAATTCTTTTTTGAAAAACAAAATCCACGATATTGTAAATCCAAAGTGAAAACAAAAATGTACTATTTTATCGGTATTAGGAAAATTTACCACCGGAATATTACTTGAGTCTGTCAGACAAAAATAGGTAATGATTCCTGAGCAAATTACAGCCCACAATAAAAGCAGTTGTTTAGGCACCTATAAGTTGTTTGTATGCTTCATCTGACAACAATGAATCAATTTCTGAAGCGTTAGCAATTTTTATTTTAATCATCCATCCTGCTCCGTATGGATCAGAGTTTACTGCTTCCGGAGTACTCTCTAAATCTTCGTTAAAAGCAATGATTTCTCCAGTTAAAGGCAAAAACAAATCAGAAACCGTTTTTACAGCCTCAACAGTTCCAAAAACTTCGTCTTTATCTAATGTCTGATCTAAAGTTTCTACTTCAACATACACAATATCTCCTAATTCTTTTTGAGCAAAATGAGTAATTCCTACTGTTGCAACATCTCCATCGATGCTAACCCATTCGTGATCTTTTGTGTACTTTAAATTTGCTGGTATGCTCATAATACTATGTTTGAAAATTGATAATTTAATTTTAAAGCAACAAATGTAACAATCTTCTAATGAAAATCAGATTAGAATCACAAAATTAATTTCCAAAATTATATCGAATTGTAAATCCTGAACGAATATTAGTTAATGGAAATGAAGTAGAAATGACTGCTTTAGAAAACGAATGGTCATAATAGAAAATAGCCGTAAGGTTCTTACTGAAAGCATAATCTGCAGTAAGTTTTAACGACCAGATGTTTTGACCGGCAGCTAATTGATTATTGTCATAATCTAAATAGCGAACCAGAGTCTGATTATTTCTATACGAAAAATCAGCTTTGATATTTATATCGCTTTTTATAATTCCTGTTGGATTATCAGCTAAAGTCGATGAAAAAATAACATCTTTAAAACGATAACCTAAACCTACAACATATTCAAGACCTTTAACTTCTGTCAATAAATTATTATCAAAACTCATTGATAAAGCCCTGTCTTTCTTAACTTCTGTAAGTACTCTTAACGAACCTTTCAATTCAAAATCTACACGAATTAATGGGCTAAATTGTTCTACCAGATTAACATTGGACATAATTGTTTTATTGAAAAAATTACCATTTACATCTGTACCGTCCGGATTTTCATTATAATCAAAATTTGATCTAAACTGATTAATCGTATAAGAAGCACGATAATTATGCTGCAAAGAAAAGCGCTTAAACCTGTCTTTGAAATATTTATATCGCATCAGTCCATTATATTTTATACTCCAGTTTGGAATAGGAAAATTTCTAAAAATTCCAGTTGAAGACTTAGAAGCATCACCACCCGAATAAGCAGCTAAAAAAGCCGGCAATAAAACTGCCTGATTACTTTTACCATACCCTACAGGATAACCATCATTTGCTATAATTTGTTTTCTTTCAGCATTATTAGGATTGGCAAGATTATCTATAGGTTGCCCAGCATCCTCTAGCGGAAGATCACCTACGTCATATCTTGGAATTGCAGTTCCGTATCTGCCTTCGGCCAAACGATTGGCAATTGTTAAACGATTTTCTCTAAAATCATCAAAAGCTGCTGATACATTTTCATCACTTTTAGAAAATGCTGTTTTGATTAATACAGTAGAAATAGAAAACATTCCATAAGTGTATGGAGACAATGCAGCATATTGACCATTAGTAACACTATACTGTTCTGAAGAATTTTCAGAATACGATCTGTCCATTGTCAAATCTATTTTAAAATCCGGAAACAAATCAACATTTGCTGTTACTTTTAAAATTTTAGTATTTACCTGTGTAAAATTTTGATTGAAATTATCATAGGTTGTCAACCAGCCGTTTTTGGCAGCTTCATAACGTACATCATCCTGACTTCCAAAAACAAAACCTAACGTAGGCTTTGAAGTTCCTAAAAAGCCTATCCCCGGAGTATAACCGGGCAAAACAGTTCCGCTGTTCTCTGTATAATTTACCTGAATATTTTTTACACTCGTTAAAACACCAATCAAACCATCATAAAACGGACTGCCGGCCGTAGCTGGTTTATTTGTGTTTACTATTTTTTCTCCCGGTTTAGGAGGTCCTGCCGGTTTTGGCTTTACTGCTTTTTTGGCCCCCGGCGTTAATCCTAAATACTTGTACAATGTTGTCATATTAAAAGTTGTACTTAAAGTATTTGAATTGGCATTCTGAATCGTATTTCCTAAATTATAGATTGTAGTAGATCCATCAGGGTTTTCCTCTTCGTATTGAGACAACGCCGTTGAAGATCGCTGCCAGTTGTAATCTGCGGTATAGGAGTAATTTGCTTTTATAAAACTAAAGATTGGCAATTTGTTAATTGGAATATCATAATTTACAATCAATTGTTGTGTATGCTGATTTGGTGTTCCAAGATCGAAATAATCATCCCAGATACTGAAATCCTCTTTAGGAGTATTATCGTCGTTCAAAAAATTCTTAACAATATTATTTGAAGATGCCGTATAATTTAATTTTAAAGATTTAGTTAAGTTAAATCCAAATCCGTATTGATAATTATGGGCGAAATTTCTTCTGTAAAGCGCATCCAATCCAATTCCCTGAACATCTTCAACCTGTCTGAATTGCTGGCGATTGCTTTGTCTTATAATATTTGAATTAAAAGAAATATTAGAAGGCAGATAATTAAAATTGAAATCACTCAATAATTTCCAATACTCACTTTTTTTCATGAATTTATTCTCCTTAAAAGGAACTACTTCTTTTGGCTGAAACGTATAAGCATAATTTACAGATGAGTTTGACAATTCGTCTTCATAATCTTCAATCTCATAATCATGACGTTCAACCTGATTATAAGACTGTGAGAATGTAAAATTCTCAACATCATAAACATGCGGTTTTTGTTCCGGTGCCCTGTCTTTTCTAACCCCTATAAAATTGATACTTTTACGTTTGGTATAATCTATTGCCCTGTTTTTGATGTTGTCTTTTTGAGCCTGATCTGTAGTTTCATTCAGCAATTGCTCCAGTTTAATATCCTGATTAAAAGGATCATATTCCGGTGTAATTACTTCTTCGCCAATAGCATAATTAAACGGAAGGTTTATGCCCCATTTTGGAGGCAGTAATTTTCCTAAATTTAAATTCGTAACGATGTTATATTGTTGAATATCTTCACGATCTCTTTCGTTTGCTCCCTCTTCAATAGCCCCAAAACCAATGGTGCTTTTTCGCCCGGTTGCCGAAACTGTAGCAAAATCAGCCATATTAGTATCAATATTTAAGATTGCTGCCATACCGCCCTTATTATCCATATCAGATAAACGAAGCTCATTGAACCAGACTTCACCTTTGACTTGTTTATCTGTTACATTATTTTTAAGACCAACCATTAAATTTCGAACCATCCCAAAGTTTGGATTTCCTTTTATACCCAATCTCAATCTGCGGTCTCCATCTCTTAAATCTATATCCCCATTAATATCTCCATCTTCATCCGGATAATAAATTCCATTTATGTCACGTTTAGGCGAATTGATATCAACACTCATCCCTTTGATCTTCATTTTTGTCAATAAAGCAAGAGCCAAATCCATTGCATTTTCTTCGGGCCAAACCAAATCAGGACTTATATTACTCCCTCCTCCTGATTGAGTTACTTTTAATGGCATTTCAATCTGATAAAAGTTCTCTGTAAAATCATTTCCAAAACGAATAAATGCAGTCATTTCATTATCACCAAGAGCAACTTCTTTTTCCAGTGATTCAGCATGAAGAAACATTTTTAGTTTTTTATACTGACGCATATCAAGGCTTACATTTTTGAAAGCAGCTCTTGAGTCCTGCTTTTCTAAACCATTTCCTGAAACACGCAGGGCTAAAGACTGTTCATTTTGATTGATTACGGTATTATTATTATACAATTGTTCTCTCTGAACATTTGGTGGCATAACATAATTTACCGGAGATTTTGTACTGTTTTCCTGAACATTTACTGCTTGTACTTCAAAAATAGTACCGTCATCCAACGGATTGGTATCTGCCGCATCAAGAGTTCCCTCATATCTTCTCCATTCTCCTCTAACCAAATCCAAAGAGCCAAAACGTACCGTGATCTGATCGGTAAATCCGGTCATAAACATTCTCATAAAACGGATAGATCTTAAATCAGGTTTTCCAATTTTATTTTTAAATTCTGCGATCGGTATTTTAAACTGAATCCATCTCGCTTTAGTATTTGTACCATTCGGCAACGGAACATCATTTACTTCTCTGACATCTGTAATATAATTTTGTCCGGTTTCCATACCTGGTTTCATATCAATGCTGTATTCATAATAAGCATTAATAGTATTCATCGTATTATCGCGATTAATATCTTCGACATCTGGAAGAGTTGTTGATGCCCTGTTGGCATCATTTATATCTACTGCTGAGTTTCCTTCGACACCATTATATTTTTTATAACGATCCAGAACACCTCCGTTTGTATTTAAAAAATAAGTATAATCATCTGCTGCCGGATCCGGTTCAGAGGCATAATTAGTATAAATCGCAGCTTCTCTTGCATTTGGCAAACCATCTAAACCTACATCCTGATTGGTTCTGTTACCTGCATTATTATCAAAAGCATATATTAAGGATTGCGAAGCCGGAACATCTCCCCAAATTGGCTGTGGCTTTACCACTAACTGATCGGGTCCAAGACCGTTTTCATATTGCTTCCTGCCGTCTTTTAAAACATCTTCAGAAATCTCTCCTAAATTGAAATAAATTTTACCCGTATTGGAAGACTGAGCTGCTCCATTTCCTTCATAATAAGGATCTAACATCCAAAACTGGATAAATTCGACATTGCTTTGTTCAAAATTGGTAGAATTTAAAGAACGCATAATCCCACCAAAATTACCATTTGCCGGATTTGTAGCAAAATCTGGATTATTATTATAAGGCCCTCTTTCTGAAGGATAATAACTTAAATCAAGCGTATTAATTACTTGTAACTGCCCCTGAGCGATATCAGTATTAGGATATAATTCTTTGCTGTAAATTCTTCGGGTAGTGTTCAAAGACAGATCGTCATTTGATATTCCGGATGGTTTTTGAGTATAAAAAATCGGGTCTATAGTATACCATGCCAGTTTTGCCCTCTTATAACCGTATTGTAAATTGTCAAAATGTGCATTAAATGTAGGATCACCATCAGCATTAATAAATGGTGTTGAAGCAAGACTCCATGCATAAGCAGATCTCATGTCTATAGTAGACTGTGAACCTTCAAAATCATCTACATATATAGTTGCTTCACCTTCAAAATCACTTGCTTTTGGTGCATCCGGTTTTAAAAATGCAACTTCACCTCTTATCGAAAGATTAGAAGGAACGTCTGTATCAATGTTAGGCAGCTTATTTACTAATCTTGTAAAAAAAGGAATTTCGGTTGAGTAATTTCCATTAAAACCAAAAATAGTATTATTTACAGATTCCTGACCATAACTGGATTTTTGGGTAAATGGTCTTTCAGTCATTTTTAAGTAAGTTCCCCCAACTACAAATTTATCAGATATCTTATGCTCTACATTCAGCCCCATAAACCTTCTGGTCTGCTGTCCAAAAACCGAATTATTTTCTAAAGAGACTTCGATTGGCGTATTAGAAGCCTGTAATGACGGATCCAATATCTGAACCCTTCCTAACTGATAATCGACACTATAATCAATTCCTTCAACCAGAACCCTTCCGGCAGCCGTAACTACTACAGAACCTTGCGGAACATTAAAAGCACCTATCGGAATTCCATCACTTCCGGATGACTTATATTTCCCTCTTAATAAAAATTTATTTTTATCACTATCCTGTAAAGCTTTTGTCTGGGTTTCTGTGTACATCGTGTTGTACACATATTTCTTCTGATTCGGATTATAAGTCCCCGGACTGTCGTAATTTTCTCCTGCTGTTCCTGTGTTTAATTTATCAAATAACAACTTTCCAAAAGGTTCTTTTGTGGTAAAGATAATTCGTCCGTTTTGCGCATCAAAAGTGATGCCCTGAAGATAATCGAAGAAACCATCACCGCCTGCCTGCGGGTCATTATTGTAATTTAATTTATCCAGATTGAAAACCTTTAACAAAGGTGTGTCCTCTACTTTATTCTCAACAGTTGGATTAGAAGGAAAAGGAACAACAGGCGTTATGTAATTTATTGGCGAAGGATCCGTATAAAGAATGTTAAACCTAAAATCATCTTGTTTTACCTGATAAGCCCCCGGTATCTGATAAATATTTTTCATCATCAGATTCCATACCGGATTTTGAACATTTGTTAAACTGCTTTTCAGCATTTTCAAAATCAAACTTTGCGTAATAACAGCCTGATTATTATTTTGGGCACTACCTGTTACTACTGTACCATCAACACCATCACTACCAAATTCACCTACCTGATACACAACTCCTCCCACTGTATATTCAAAAGCAACTGCTAAAATTTCATCATTTGCTAAACGTTGCTGTAAAGAGATGTAACCTAACTGAGGGTTAAAAGTGTACTCATTGGTAGTTAATTTTCTGGCATTTTCAAGTACAGAATAATCAGTTCCTTCATTTACAACAGGAACATCAGCAGGATTAAAACCAGATTTAGCCGTTACAATTTCTCTTATATTTGAATTTAAATAAGATCCAGACTGACCAATTACAGCAGGATTATATTTATTGTTTTTATTATCTGTTGGTGAGTCAATATTAACATTAAAAAATCCGGCAGAAGTATTCACAACCACTTTTGAATCCGGTAATCCGGTAAGCTGGCTTTCTCCTAAATCCTGAAGTGCAATTATATTTCGCAGGTTGTTACTTGTTGTACTAACACGATTTTGCTTGTTTGTTACCCAAATCTCCAACCTTGTTATTTGCACTCGGCTATCAATAAAAGGATAATTTCTTAATGAAGCATCATATTTATTTCTAAAATATTGCGACAAAAAGAAGTGTCTGTCGCTATCATAATCCAGAGCGTATAAATCAAAATTCTGAATTGTCCCTCCTCCTTCGGCAACTATGCTTTTTGTTTGTGACTTTTGCTCAGAGAAAACTCCGGTAACAGTCGTTTTTCCAAATTGCAATTGTGTTTTAACCCCAAACAAACTCTGTGCCCCACGAATTAAGGTACTGTTTAAAGGCATACTCACGTTACCTACTTCTACTTTCTGAACAATATCATCTTCTGTAGGCGTATAAGCTAATTTGAATAAATTTTGAAAAGCAAATGTAGATTGGGTGTCATAATTAGCACTTACCTCTAATCTGGTTCCTACCTTTCCCATTAAACTCATGCTTATCCTTTGATCAAAATCAAAAGTCATGCTTGATCTGTTCCTTGGTGAGAAAGATGGATTGTCCTGTTTACTATAACGTAATCCCAAATCCATTTCAACAGAACCCGTTGGTTTTACATCAATTGTATTACTTCCAAAAATAGATTCAAAAAGACTGGAATTGACATAATACCTTGGCAATAAATCTTTTTTAGCATCTTCGCTACCTGCTTTTTTTCCGTCAATAGCAATCATTTTTTGTCTAAAATAATTTCTTCGGGATTCTTTAAGCAGTAAATCCTCATATTGTTTTGGTGTCAAAACCAGAGGATAATCTATAGAAAAACCATCAACAGAACTCGTATAAATATAACGGTCTGTTATAGGATCGTATTTGTATGCAGAAAGTACACTTGGCGGATTTTCTAATTCTAATTTCCCAACAGAAAATCCGGTTTTTGTAGTATCCTGAATTGTTGAATTTACCTGTGCCTGCAAAGCATTACCACAAAATAAAACCAGTAAAAAAAGTAAAATTTTACGCATACAATTCAAGTGTCTTAATAGTAATTTATAACGCTTTTAAAGCTCTTTTGATAATAGTTTCTACAGTTGCATCCGGATCTTCTTTTACAATTTTCTCGACAACTTTTTCAGAGGCTTTCCTAACAAAACCTAAAACTTCTAAAGCAGATAACGCTTCATCTCGGTTTGTATTGTTTTGAACAACAGAAACTTCATCTAAATCGTATAATTTTAAGACTTTTTCTTTCAAATCCAATATTACTCTTTGGGCAGTTTTATTCCCGATGCCTTTGATAGACTGAATAATGCCAACATCCCCCGAAGCAATTGCATTGATAATTTGCCTTGGATCTATTGAAGACAGCATTGTTCTGGCAATATTAGCCCCGATACCCGAAACTGATATTAACATCCTGAATATTTCTCTTTCGGATTTTTCGGCAAAGCCGTATAAAGTATGCGCATCTTCCTTAATTAGAAGATGCGTGTACAATTTTATAAAATCTGTATTTGGAATTAGTGAAAAGGTATGCAAAGAGATATTTACAAGATATCCAACCCCTGCACAATCAATCACAACTTCTGTTGGATTTTTCTCTACTAATTTTCCTTGCAAATGTGCTATCATAATATAGTTTGTAGGGCCAAATATAATAAAATTAAGACAATATTAACAACAACTTACGTCATCAGTTATTTCGTCTGTTTAATTTTCTTCAATTCTTTTCCCTGAGCATCAATAACTGCAATTGCCGCCATATTTACCATCTCCTCAACACTGGCTCCTAATTGAAAAATGTGAACCGGTTTGCCCATTCCCATCATAATTGGTCCAATAGAATTTACCTGATACAACTCTTTTAATAATTTATACGTAATATTGGCTGACTCGAGGTTAGGAAATACAAGTGTATTTACTTTTTTACCAGCCAGTTTAGAAAAAGGAAATTTCTCCTGAAGCATTTCGGGATTCAAAGCAAAATCGGCCTGAATTTCTCCGTCAACAATCATATCCGGATGATTTTTGTGTAAATAAGTAACCGCTTCTCTTATTTTTGAAGCATTCTGATGCGTTGATGATCCAAAATTTGAATACGAAACCATTGCAATAACAGGTTCAATACCAAACATTTTTGCAGTTTTAGCGGTCATAATCGCAATATTAACCAAATCCTCAGCGGATGGATTAATATTTATGGCTGTATCTGACAAAAACATTGGTCCACGTGAAGTCAGCATCATATTTGCTGTAGCTACAAGTGATGCTCCTGAGGCTTTGTCAATTAATTGAAGCATTGGTTTTACTACACTAGGATAACTTCTTGAAAAACCAGTAACAAGACCATCTGCTTCCTCTTCATTTACCATCATTGCCGCAAAATAATTTCTTTCGCGCATAAATCGCTGAGCATCAAGCAACGAAACCCCTCTTCTTTCCCTTGTTTCCCAATATGAATTTGCAAATCTGTTACGCCTTGCTGCTTCTTCACTTGTTTTAGGATCAATAATTTCTACATCTGCATCAAAACCAAGTTCTTTCTTAAGTTCTAAAATGATTTCTTTATTCCCTAATAAAATTGGAAAACCTATACCTTCTTCGTGTACAATTTGTGCAGCTTTTAAAACATTTAAATGTTCTGCCTCAGCAAAAACAACTCGTTTCGGATCCATTTTGGCACGGTTTGTAATCAAACGAACCATTTTATTGTCATTCCCTAAACGTTCTAACAATTTTTCTTCATAAGCAGACCAGTCTGTAATGGGGTTTTTAGCAACACCGGATTCTATAGCTGCTTTTGCTACAGCAGGTGCCACAACTGCAATCAATCTTGGATCAAATGGTTTCGGAATAATATATTCTCGGCCAAAACCTAATTTTGTTGCTCCATAAGCTACATTAACCTGTTCCGGAACAGATTGTTTCGCTAATGAAGCCAATGCTTTTACAGCTGCCATTTTCATCGCTTCATTAATCTTTGTAGCCCTAACATCCAAAGCTCCTCTAAAAATATAAGGAAACCCTAAAACATTATTTACCTGATTAGGAAAATCAGAACGCCCTGTAGCCATAATAACATCTTTGCGTGTTTCTACTGCTAAATTATAATCGATCTCCGGATTTGGATTTGCCATCGCAAACACAATTGGATTATCAGCCATTGATAATAACATTTCAGGAGATAAAATATTCCCTGAAGACAATCCTATAAAAACATCAGCATCTTTTACAGCTTCGGCTAAATCAATTTTAGCACCATCCAAAGCATACTTTAATTGCAATTCTGAAAGCGAAGGATTATCTTTTGTTAAAAGTCCTTTACTGTTAAACATTAAAACATTCTCTACTTTAACTCCCAGCAAAACATATAAATCTGTACAGGCTATTGCTGCAGATCCCGCACCGGAAACTACCACTTTCACATCTTCTGCTTTTTTTCCTGCTAATTCTAATGCATTAATTAAAGCTGCCGAAGAAATAATCGCTGTTCCGTGCTGATCATCGTGCATTACCGGAATATCCAGTTCTTCTATTAATCTTCTTTCTATTTCGAAAGATTCGGGAGCTTTAATATCTTCAAGATTAATTCCTCCAAAAGTCGGAGCAATATTTTTTACAGTCTGAATAAATTCTTCAACATCTTTTGTCCCGATTTCAATATCAAAAACATCGATATCTGAAAAGATTTTAAACAACAAGCCTTTTCCTTCCATCACTGGTTTTCCTGCTTCAGGCCCTATATCTCCAAGACCTAAAACAGCTGTACCGTTTGAAATTACGGCTACTAAATTTCCTTTTGCTGTATATTTATAAACATCTTCAATATTTTCTGCGATTGCTAAACATGGCTCTGCAACACCTGGTGAGTAAGCCAAAGACAAATCTCTTTGAGTTGCATATTTTTTTGTTGGAACTACCTGAATTTTCCCTGGAGTCGGTTCTGCATGATATAATAACGCTTCTCTTCTTTTCGTATCTTTATTCATTCGTTTTCACTTTAATTGTGTCTTACAAAGATATAAGACTTGTCTTAAAACATTATCCAATTAAGCATTCTTTTCAAAAAATTATTCAAATTCAGCTTAAAAAAAAATAGCTCAACATTTTGAACTATTTTTAAAATCTTAATTTATAAAAGCTAATTATTGCGAAATATAAGAATTCAGATGATTTATAGTGTCATTTTGTAATTCAATAATTGCCTTTACAACATCGCTGATCGAAATAACTCCTATCACAATTTCGTTTTCTAAAACTGGTAAATGTCTAATACGTTTAGTACTCATAAGCTCCATGCAGGCTTCTAGATTATCCGAAAGTTTCACAGTAAAAATAGTACTTTCCATGATCTCATCAACGAAAGTCTCTTTTGATGATTTATCCTTTAAAACAATTTTTCGAGCATAATCTCTTTCTGACAATATTCCTTTTAACTCAGTACCGTCAATAACCAATATAGCTCCAATATTCTTTTCGCCCATTACTTTCAGTGCTTCATAAACAGTTGTTGTTGAATGTATGGAATAAACATTTTTTCCTTTTGCGTTTAGTATTTGATTTACAGTCATATCTGAAAAATTTTAGATTTATAAAGTTAAAAAAAATTGAACACAAAAAAGAAGTTCCTATATTTTTTAACACCTAATAAATTCATTTTTAAAACATTAGAACATATTTAACTGTTTCGAAATATTCTCTGAAACAAAAGAATATTTCACAAGCTCTTTTTTATGAAAAACACAACGTTTTTACATTAAACCTGAAATAAAAAGATCTTTCTTAAACTGAAAGATCTTTTCATTATTCTAAAAATTTAATATTTCTTCTTAAACCATCAAACTTAGTTCTCTTGACAGGAGAATTTTTAAAAACCAACCGAAAGGTTTCCTCTGTTATTTCAATCCAGTCTTTTTTAGAAAAAGAAAGCAACTCAGGATTTGCATTAAACAAAGGTTCTGAATGCGGTTTCGAAAAACGATTCCACGGACAAACATCCTGACAGGTATCACAGCCAAACATCCACTCATCAAACTTGCCTTTCATTTCGTATGGAATATTTTCTTTGAGTTCTATTGTATAATAAGAAATGCATTTGCTTCCGTCCACTACATAAGGAGCAACTATCGCCTGAGTTGGACAAGCATCGATACAGGCTGTACATGAGCCGCAATGATCCGTTACTGCATGATCGTATTCTAAATCCAAATCTAAAATAAGTTCTGCAATAAAATAAAATGAGCCTACTTTTTGAGTTAATAAATTACTGCTTTTACCAATCCATCCCAAACCGCTTTTTGCTGCCCATGCTCTATCCAGAACCGGAGCTGAATCGACAAAAGCACGCCCCGAAACATCTCCAATGTTTTCCTGAATTGAATGAAGAAATTCTTTTAGTTTTTCTTTAATAACAAAATGATAATCCTGACCATACGCATATTTTGAAATCTTGAAACTTTCGCTATTTTGAAATTCAGCAGGGTAATAATTTAATAAAAGTGAAACCACACTTTTAGCATCATCAACCAATAATGTTGGGTCTAAGCGCTTATCAAAATGGTTTTCCATATACCCCATTTGACCATTATGATTATTTTTTAACCATTTTTCCAAACGAGGAGCTTCTTCTTCGAGAAATCCTGCTTTAGATATTCCACAAGAAATGAAACCAAGTCGTTTCGCTTCAGATTTAATAAATTTCGAATATTTTTCTTTAGAATTAATACTCATCTTTTTAAAAATAAAACTTCAGCTCCAACTGGTTTTAAAGTAATTAACGGATTAAACTGAATATCCGTTTTAGTAGATTTAATTATATATCTTTTTATAATATAAGAAAGTGTCAGACACATTTCATAAATCGCAAACCCTGTCCCAATACACATTCTTGGTCCGGCTCCAAAAGGATAAAAATATTGCAGCGACTTCTTTTTTTGTTCACCAAGAAAACGTTCCGGAATAAATTCATTTGGATTTTCCCAATATTTAGGATTACGATGCAATTCATAAAAAGAAACTCCAATCAGAGTTCCTTTTTTAATATTAAAATCTCCCAACCTATCATCTTCTACATTCTCTCTATCCGTAATCCAGGCGGGCGGATACAATCGCATAGATTCATTTAAAACTGCATTTATATAAGTCATTTTTTGAAGCTGCTCTACAACATTATCAGTCTCTGATTCGATTTTCACAATTTCATCAAATATTTTCTGCTGCACATCAGGGTTATTTCCTAAAAGATGTAAAGTAAAAGTCAGCGCATTTGCAGTTGTTTCATGCCCGGCAATAAAAAGGATTTTTATTTCATCTATTAATTGCTCAACAGACATTCCTTCACCACTATCCTCATAACGTGTTTCAAGAAGCATATTCAACAAATCATTAACTTCGTTTTTTGAATCAACTCTTTCTTCTATAATTCCCTTAATAATTTTATTATTTTCATCAGCAAGATCAAGATGCTTTTTCACTTGACCACTAATTGAAAACCACCATGCTTTATGAGGAAGCCTAATTTCTTTGATTAAGAAATTCTGAACTTCTTCGATAATAAATTTTATACGATTTAATTTTTCATCAGAAGTAGAAAGTTGAAATAATGATTTAGCCACAACATTAAAAGCCAATTCACTCATTACAGGAAAAAGATTAATAGGTTTTTCCTCAACTAAATCATTAAGTTCAGAAATAACAGTCCTCTCCATATTTTCAACCAACTGATTCATTTTTTGCTTATGAAAAGCCGGTTGAATAAGACGTCTTTGTTTTAGCCAAAATTCACCATCAACTGTTAAAAGTCCTTTACCTAAATATTTTGAAAGATATACAGACTGAAACTTTGATTTATGATAATTCTTCTGATTTTTCTGTAAAATATATTCGGCAACATCATTGTCTCTGGATAAAATGATATATTTTGATTTTCCAATTCTAATAGAAAAGGAATCCCCTAAATCATTAAAATATATATTATGAAACGGAATAGGATTTTTACGCACTCCTTCAGCATCCAAAAAAAATCTTATAATTGAAAGTTTGCTTGGATAACTATATTTTTTACTCTCAGACATTGAATAATAAATTAAAACAATCCTCCTTGAATATTAGTATTTATTTTACCCAAATGTTTATAAGCTTTATCAGTAACTTCACGCCCTCGCGGAGTACGCATAATAAAACCTTCCTGAATTAAAAATGGTTCATAAACTTCTTCAATAGTTTCGCTGCTTTCAGAAACTGCTGTTGCCAAAGTAGAGAGACCAACAGGGCCGCCTTTGAATTTATTTATAATTGTAAGCAATATTTTATTATCCATTTCATCAAGACCATGTGCGTCTACGTTAAGTGCTTTTAGAGCATAACGTGCAATTTCCAAATCAATAGTCCCATTCCCTTTTATTTGCGCAAAATCACGTACTCTTCGCAACAATGCATTAGCAATACGAGGTGTACCACGACTGCGACCAGCTATTTCAATGGCAGCGTCTAATGAAATGGGCATTTTAAGTATAGAAGAGCTTCTTTCAACAATACTTGTCAAAAGCTCTGTTGTATAATATTGTAAACGGGAAGATATTCCGAAACGGGCACGCATTGGTGCTGTTAATAATCCTGAACGGGTAGTCGCTCCAATTAATGTAAAAGGATTTAAATTGATTTGAACCGTTCTGGCATTAGGACCTGATTCAATCATAATATCAATCTTGAAGTCTTCCATTGCAGAATACAAGTACTCTTCAACAATAGGGCTTAAACGATGAATTTCATCAATGAATAAAACATCTCTTTCATCGAGATTTGTCAGTAAACCCGCTAAATCACCTGGTTTATCCAAAACAGGACCAGAAGTAATTTTAATTCCAACTTCAAGTTCATTTGCCAAAATATTAGCTAAAGTGGTTTTCCCCAGACCGGGAGGTCCATGAAAAAGTGCGTGATCCAATGCTTCCCCACGTTGATTTGCTGCAGCAACAAAAACCTTTAAATTTTCTAATACCTGGTCTTGTCCTGCAAAATCATCAAATGACAGCGGACGTAATCTTTTTTCAAGATCTAACTCTTCTGGGTTGTATCCTTTTGTGGTAGGATCTAGATTTTCATTCATTTTACAAAGATATACAAAGTAATCAGTATGTAAAACAGTAAAAGTTCAGAGATAAAACTTTTACAAAACAAAAAGACCATCATTTCTGATGGCCTTTTAAAATATTTTTAGTGGTGTAAAACTTCTTCACCTTCTTTCATTGGTACATTTTGCGGCACAAAATCTACATCATGATTTGGGTTACTGTAGTCATACGGCCAACGATATACGTGAGGAATTTCTCCTGGCCAGTTACCGTGAATATGCTCAACCGGAGTTGTCCACTCTAAAGTTGTAGATTTCCATGGGTTCTGAACCGCTTTCTTACCGTAGAAAATACTACTAAAGAAGTTGTATAAGAACACTAA
The DNA here is from genome assembly GCF_022802975.1 of Flavobacterium pectinovorum. Lineage (GTDB taxonomy): Bacteria > Bacteroidota > Bacteroidia > Flavobacteriales > Flavobacteriaceae > Flavobacterium > Flavobacterium pectinovorum_B. Next base: position 56,438 of record NZ_JAFEVZ010000017.1, on the reverse strand, counting down.
TTGGAACGCACCTCCTACAAGAGCAAATGTAGTAATTAAAACATTCACATTTTGTAAATCATCGAATAATGGGAAGTTTGTGTTTGTATAATAACGTCTTGGAAGACCTGCTAATCCGATAAAGTGCATTGGGAAGAAAACTCCATAGGCACAAACTGCAGTAATCCAGAAGTGAATATAACCTAAATTTTTGTTTAACATTCTTCCGTACATCTTAGGGAACCAGTGGTAAATACCAGCAAACATTCCGTAAAGCGCAGAGATACCCATTACTAAGTGAAAGTGAGCAATAACGAAGTAAGTATCATGAACGTTAATATCTAAAGTACTATCTCCTAAAATGATTCCTGTTAAACCTCCAGTGATGAAAGTAGAAACCATTCCGATTGAGAACAACATTGCAGGGTTAAATTGTAAGTTACCTTTCCACAAAGTAGTAATCCAGTTAAATGCTTTTACAGCAGATGGAATTGCAATCAATAATGTAGTAAAAGTAAATACCGATCCTAAGAAAGGATTCATTCCTGAAAGGAACATGTGGTGACCCCAAACAATTGTAGATAAAAATGCAATTGCAAGAACAGACATAATCATCGCTCTGTATCCAAAGATTGGTTTACGAGAGTTCGTAGCCATAATTTCAGAAACAAGACCCATTGCTGGTAAGATTACGATGTAAACCTCAGGGTGCCCTAAGAACCAGAATAAGTGTTCAAACAATACAGGAGAACCACCTTGGTAATGTAAAACCTCTCCAGCTATGTAAATATCTGAAAGGAAGAATGAAGTACCAAAACTTCTATCGAAAATTAATAATAAAGCCGCTGATAATAAAACCGGAAATGAGATAACTCCAATAATAGCAGTTACGAAGAATGTCCAGATAGTAAGTGGAAGTCTTGTCATAGACATTCCTTTAGTTCTTAGGTTTATAACTGTAACAATGTAATTTAAAGAACCCATTAATGAAGATGCGATAAATATTGCCATTGAAACTAACCATAAAGTCATACCTGTTCCAGATCCTGGAATCGCTTGAGGTAAAGCACTTAATGGAGGATAAATTGTCCATCCTGCAGAAGCTGGTCCAGCTTCAACAAATAAAGAACACAACATTACTACAGCTGATAAGAAAAATAACCAGTAAGAAATCATATTCATGAATCCTGAAGCCATATCTCTTGCACCAATCTGAAGCGGAATAAGTAAATTACTAAAAGTTCCACTTAAACCTGCTGTTAGTACAAAGAATACCATAATGGTTCCGTGAATTGTAACTAAAGCCAAATAAATATCATTGGCCATCACACCATCAGGTGCAAATTTATCTCCTAATAAAACATTAAAAATTTTAAAAGACTCTTCTGGCCAAGCCAATTGCATTCTGAAAAGCAAAGACATTGCTATACCAATAATCCCCATAATAATACCGGTAATCAAGTATTGCTTAGCGATCATTTTGTGATCAATACTAAAAATATATTTAGTAATGAACGTGTCTTTATGATGATGTTCGTGCTCGTGATCGTGTCCGTGATCGTGACCGTGCGCTTCTGCTGACATATATGTGTACTTTAAATTTTCTTAATAATATTATTTAACTGCAACTTTTGCTACAGCTGCTTTAACAGTATCGATAACTGCTTTTACAGTATCTTTTACTTTAGCAGTTGTATCTGTAGTTGCCTCAGCTCCTTCAGCTGGTTTCTCAGCCGCAGCTGCAGCTTTAATATCCTGAGCTAAAGTTGTTTTCTCACTTAGCCATTTTTTATAATCTTCTGGTGAATCTACCACAACTTTCATTTGCATATTGTAGTGAGAAGCTCCACAAATTTTATTACACAACAATAAGTAATCAAATGTATAAGGATCTAAAGCTGTACCTCCTTTTGCAACTAACTCAGCACTTTTTTCATTTCTAAGTTTATTGATATTAGCCACTTTTTGAACCATAAAAGGTAATTCTCTATATTCAGCAGTTGTGTAAGTTGGAACAAATGCAAATTCTGTAACCATCCCAGGAACACAGTTCATTTGCGCTCTAAAATGAGGAAAATAAGCTGAGTGTAAAACGTCCTGAGAGCGCATTTTGAAATGTACTTTCTTTCCTTTAGGAATATGCAATTCAGTTACTACAATATCATCCTGAGCATTAGGATCAGACATATCAACACCTAATGTATTAATACCTTCAATCAAACGAACGTTGGCTTTTCCTAACACATTATCTTGTCCAGCATAACGTGCAGTCCATTTAAATTGTTGTGCATAAAGTTCAATTTCAACTACATCTTCGTCTTTATCAACAAACATAATGTTATTCCAGGCGTACAATCCATAAAGGATTAAAACAGCTAAAACAACAGATGGAATAATACTCCAGATTGCTTCTAATTTATTACTATCAGCAAAAAATAAAGCTTTTTTATCTTTATTCCCTTTGTATTTAAAAGAAAACCAATACAACAAACCTTGAGTAATAACCTGAACAGTAAAAATCAATACCCAAGTAATATTCATTAAACTATCTACTAAAAGTCCATGCTCTGAAGCAGGTGTATGAAGTGCTAAATTACCCCATTTTAGTAAACCGTAAATAGTGAATATATAAATGAATGCCAAGAAGCCAAACATAATGTATCCCTGAACATTGTTATCATTATCAGATGCTACCTGAGAATCGTCCGAAGAAGACCCTACCTGAGTAAGATCAAATATCTTGGTCAATTGCCATAACGCAACTGCTAATAAAACTAAAACTATAATTACCAACAAACTTGTCATCTGTTTATTTCTTTAAATATTAATAATGAAAATGTTTACTTTCTTCTATGAAAGGATTTCTTTTTGCTAACAAAGGAGACTTACTCAATGCAGTAAACACTACGAAAATAAACAAACCTAAGAAGAAAAGAATAGATGCAATTTCAGAAACTCCAATAAACCATCTGTCACCAACTGTACCAGGCATAATCATATTAAAGAAGTCAACATAATGCCCTAATAAGATCACAATTCCTGCCATTACAATAATCCAATTAAGACGTTTAAAATCTGTATTAATTAAAATTAGCACAGGGAAGAGAAAATTCATAACCACAGCACCAAAGAAAGGAAGGTTGTATAATTGAATTCTTGTTATAAAATACGTAACTTCTTCAGGAATATTTGCATACCAGATTAACATGAATTGAGAAAACCACAAATAAGTCCAGAAAATACTAATCCCAAACATAAATTTCGCTAAATCATGAATATGACTTGTATTCACAAATTCTAAATATCCTTTTGATTTCAAGTACACCGTAACTAAAGCGATAGTAGTAATACCGCTTACAAAGAAAGAAGCGAATACATACCATCCAAATAATGTACTAAACCAGTGTGGGTCAAAAGACATAATCCAATCCCAAGACATAATAGACTCAGAAACGATAAAGAACACTAAGAAACCAGCAGATAATTTAAAGTTCTTTTTGTAGTATAGATCATCATTAGCTTCATCCTGAGCTAAACAATTTTTTCTAGAATAAATACGGTATAAGTTCCAGCCTAATAAAAAGACAAAAGCTCTAACAATCCAAAAAGGAAAATTTAAATATCCAGATTTACCAGCAATAATAGCGTCATAGTTAGCGTGGGTAGGATCTGTAACACCTTTACCTAACCAAACAAAAATATGATTAAAATGCAATCCACAAAGAACTAAAATAATAAAGAAAATGATAGAACCAGCTGGTAAATAAGCTGTAATTCCCTGCATAACTCTAAACAATACAGGAGACCAACCAGCCTGTGCTACTTGTTGAATAGCATAAAATGCTAAAACTCCCATAGAAAGCAATAAGAAGAAAATACAAGCAACATACAAAGCAGACCAAGGTTTGTTTTGTAATTGGTGTAAAACATGTTCAGCATGAGCTTTAGAATAATGTCCGTGAGAAACTTCTTCATGCTTTTCTGCTTTTACTTCATGATTAGTAACTGCAGTTTCGTGAGCTGCTTCAGTTTTTGCTTCATGAACAGAATCTTCATTTGCAACAACTGAGTCTTTATTTACAGCGACTACAGCATGTGCTTCTTCAGTTTGTTCATGGTGAGCGACCTCTTCAGTTTTTGCTTCATGACTAACTTCAGCCTTTTCCTCATGATGTGCTGCAGCAGCTTCATGATGGCCACCGCCATGTTCTGATGCTTCTTTTTTAAGAAGAGTTTCTACCTCTTCAATATTTTTAGGAGCGTTTAAAAAACCATATCCAATCCCTAATATACCAACGGCCATTAGAATGATAGAAAAAGTTTTTAATTTACTTGAAAATGTGTACATATCTATTACGATCAGTTTGTTCAACAATTATAATTGGCTTTTTAGTTTTAGAACATAGTCAGCAACTAACCAACGTTCGTGGGCACTTAATTGATTTGCATGTGAACCCATTGCATTTAAACCATAAGTTTCAACATGAAAAATACTTCCTTCGGTGATTTCTCTGTCTTTATAGCTAGGTACTCCAAGAAATTTTTCTCTTTCAACCAATTTACCTTTACCGTTTCCAGTTGCACCGTGGCAACTGATACAATAAATTTCGAAAAGCTCTTTTCCTTTGTCAGAATTTTTTTCTTCTGCAGTCAAAGGAGATTTTAAATTAGCTTTAGCCAATTCATATCCTGCTGTCGAATTTTCATATTCATAAGGTTCAAAACCTCTGTTGATAGTTCCCTCTACCGGAAGCTGACCTTCTTTACCTCCTTTAAATACTTTTGCTTCTGAATAAGGTTCGTACCCTACAGATTCATACATATTTGGGAAATACTGATAGTTTGGTGCCGAATTATTGTGGCAAGATGAAACTAAAATAGTTATACCAACTAAAAGTGTTATTTTATATATCCTTTTCATAGCTACAATTAATTCTTTTCAATTACTTTAACTTCAACAGCTCCTGTACCTTCGAAAAAAGAAACTAATTCAGCTTCATTATCGTTTACAGCAACTTCCATTAAAAAATGGTCATCTGTTGTTCTTACATCTGGATTTTCAGCTTGCTTAAATGGCCATAATCTACTTCTCATATAGAAAGTGATTACCATTAAGTGTGCAGCAAAAAAAACAGTCATCTCAAACATAATTGGCACAAAAGATGGCATATTTTGAATGAAACTAAAACTTGGTTTTCCACCAATGTCTTGTGGCCAATCATGAATCATTATATAACTCATCATAAATGTTGCAACAGAAATACCAACACATCCATATAGGAACGCACAAATTGCTAATCTTGTTGGTGCTAAACCCATAGCTTTATCCAATCCGTGAACCGGGAATGGAGTAAAAACCTCTTCAATATGATGATGAGCAGCTCTGGTTTTCTTTACTGCATCCATCAAAATATCATCGTCATTATAAATGGCGTATATTACTTTATTACTCATGATGTGAATCTTTACTATTTGCTCTTTCTCTAATGTAATTATCTCCTGTTCCTTTTAAAATTGTTTTCACCTCTGCCTGAGCAATTACAGGGAATGTTCTTGAGTATAACAAAAACAACACAAAAAAGAAACCAATTGTCCCAATGAAAATTCCAATATCAACAAATGTTGGTGAAAACATTGTCCAAGAAGATGGAAGATAATCTCTATGTAAAGAAGTAACAATGATTACAAATCTTTCAAACCACATTCCGATATTTACTACAATCGAAATTACAAATGAAAACATAATACTTGTTCTTAGTTTTTTGAACCACATAAACTGAGGAGAAAAAACGTTACAAGTCATCATTGCCCAATAGGCCCACCAGTAAGGTCCGGTAGCTCTGTTTAAGAATGCATATTGCTCATATTCTACACCTGAATACCAAGCTACAAATAACTCTGTAATATAAGCCACACCAACGATAGAACCCGTAATCATGATAATGATATTCATCAATTCAATATGTTGTAATGTGATATAAGCTTCAAGATTAGAAACTTTTCTCATAACAATTAACAATGTGTTTACCATTGCAAATCCAGAGAAAACCGCTCCAGCAACGAAGTATGGAGGGAAAATTGTTGTGTGCCATCCAGGAATTACAGAAGTAGCAAAGTCCATAGATACAATCGTGTGTACAGAAAGTACAAGAGGCGTAGCTAAACCAGCTAATACCAAAGATACTTCTTCAAAACGTTGCCAGTCTTTTGCTCTACCACTCCATCCAAAACTTAAAATAGAATAAACTCTTTTATTAAATGGAGTTATAGCTCTATCACGAAGCATTGCAAAGTCAGGCAGCAAACCAGTCCACCAGAAAACTAATGATACTGAAAGATACGTTGAAATCGCAAATACGTCCCAAAGTAACGGTGAATTAAAGTTTACCCATAGGGATCCAAATTGATTTGGAATAGGTAATACCCAGTATGCCAACCATGGACGACCCATGTGAATAATTGGGAATAAACCTGCCTGAACTACTGAGAAAATAGTCATAGCTTCAGCAGAACGGTTAATAGCCATTCTCCAACGTTGACGGAAAAGTAATAATACCGCAGAAATTAATGTTCCGGCGTGACCAATACCAACCCACCAAACGAAGTTAGTAATATCCCAGGCCCAACCAACTGTTTTGTTTAATCCCCATGTTCCGATACCGGTAGATACGGTGTAAATTATACAACCTAACCCCCAAAGGAAGGCTATTAATGCGATTGAAAATACAATCCACCATTGTTTATTTGCAGGACCTTCAACAGGTGCTGCCACATCTACAGTTACATCATGATATGATTTATCACCTATAACTAAAGGTTTTCTAATGGGTGCTTCGTAGTGAGACGACATAATCCTTTATATTGTTTCTTAATTAATAATTTACTAAGTATTTCTAACTTTTACGTGATAGAAAACATTTGGTTTTGTACCCACATGCTCTAATAAGTGGTATGCTCTTTCGCTTTCAGCTAATTTAGCAACTTCACTTTCTTTATCATTCACATCACCAAATACCATTGCTCCAGAAGAACAAGCCGCAGAACAAGCACAAGCATTGTTAAATTCATCTTTTGCTACGACTCTACCTTCACGTTTTGCCTGAAGAATTACAGCCTGAGTACTTTGGATACAGAAAGAACATTTTTCCATAACTCCACGTGAACGAACGTTTACGTCTGGGTTTAATACCATACGACCTAAATCATCATTCATGTGATAATCGAATTCACTATTCTTGTTGTACAAGAACCAGTTAAAACGACGAACTTTATAAGGACAGTTGTTTGCACAATAACGAGTACCAACACATCTGTTATAAGCCATGTGATTTTGACCTTGACGACCATGAGATGTAGCAGCTACAGGACATACTGTTTCACAAGGTGCGTGATTACAGTGCTGACACATTACAGGTTGGAATGCTACTTGAGGATTTTCTCCCGGTTTTTCCATTTCATTGAATGTAGACAATGAACTAGACAAACCTGCAATTCCTTCTTTTCTTTCATTATCACCTTCAAAAGTGCTTTCAGAAGAATAATACCTGTCGATACGCAACCAATGCATATCACGGCTTCTTCTAACTTCTGCTTTACCTACAACAGGAACGTTATTTTCAGCATGACAAGCAATAACACAAGCACCACATCCAGTACAAGCATTTAAATCAATTGATAAGTTGAAATGATGACCTGTAGAACGATCAAATGATTCCCATAAGTCAACAGTTGTAGCTTCAACTTCCTGATGATCTAAAGATACCATTGGTTTTTCATTCCAATGTTCTGCATCTTCTTTATTAAAAATATCTAAAGAAGTTTCCTTAATAATATCTCCTCTACCCATTAAAGTTTTCTGACCTTGGACACAAGCAAACTCATGTTCTCCTCCAGCTTTAACGATAGATACAGATTGAACCCCATCGAAACCTTTATATAAAGCGTAAGCATTTAAACCTACTTGCATTTCTTCTTTTAAAGCAGCTTTACGACCGTAACCAAGAGCCAAACCTAAAGTTCCAACTGCCTGACCTGGCTGAACGATAACCGGAACATTCTCCAATTTAATACCATCAACCGTAGTGATTGTAGCATAACTACCATTTAAACCACCGTTAGCAACAATTTCATTTGACAAACCAAGTTTTGTAGCATCAGCATTTGATACTGTAACATAGTTATCCCAAGAAACTCTTGTAATTGGATCTGGAAACTCTTGTAACCATGGGTTATTTGCATGCTGTCCGTCCCCTAATCCCGTTTTAGTATATAGTACTAATTCGAAATCACCAGCTGACTTAGATTTTGCAACAGCATTTGCAGCCGAAGCAGCATCAATAGCACCTCCAGATAATGCAGCAGATCCAAGTACAGCAACACCATCATGCAATACTTTATTCCAAGAAGAACCTACAGTAAATACTCCAGAGTTTACTTTTAAATAATCATAAAAAGTACCAACAGCACCATTTAATGACAATAAAACATCTTGAAATTGTTTTGTATTAAAGATAGGACGAATTGTAGGCTGAGTTAAACTATAAGTTCCTTTTGTTATTTCCACATCGCCCCAAGATTCTAAATAATGAGGTGCCGGAGCAGCAACTGTAACAATTGACGCAGTTTCATCTTCTTTCAATGAAAAAGCAACCGAAGTTTTAACTTTTTTCAATCCAGCTACAAAAGAAGCTGAATCAGCTAAAGTATAAACTGGATTAACTCCACTCATAATTAAAGTATGAACACTTCCTGCGTTCAAATCTTTAACTAACTGAGAAACGATAACATTAGAACCTTTTCTAATTTGTCTTGCACCAACAGTTGTAAAAGCCTCACTAGCCAACACTTGGTTGATTGCTAAAACTAATAATTGAGCATTTTTATCCTCAATACCAGATACTAAAACTCCTTTTGATCCAGCGGCTTTAAGTTGCTGAGCAGCTTTAACTACTTCAGTTTTGACTTTATCATCTAAAGACACAGCAACTGAAGCACCTGTAATAATATTATAAATTTGAACTAAAGCTTGTTTTTGAGCAGCTATAGTCATCGGAACTCGTTTATCAGCAGCAGCTCCAGATAAAGTCATATTTGATTCAAACTGGAAGTGACGAGACATTTTTCCATTTTGAGGAATACGCCCTTTTGCGTATCCGGAATCATATCCCCCACCTTGCCAATCTCCTAAGAAATCAGCACCAACAGATACAATTAAATTAGCTTTTGAAAAATCGTAATCAACTAAAGCTCTTTGACCAAATACAGATTCAAAAGCATCTAAAGCCTCAGATGAAGAAACCGCATCATAAACAACATGCTTTGCATTTGGATTTTTAGCAATAAATTCTGCAATTAATTTTTCTGTAGATGGGCTCGCTAAAGTATTAGTCAATAAAACTACTTGCCCACCTTTAGCTTTTGCATCAGCTATGCTTGATTTAATTTTTAAATCAACTGCTGACCAAGTAGAATCTTTACCATCTACTTTTGGCTCTTTCAAACGTGCACTATCATACAATCCTAAGATAGAAGCATGAATTCTTGCATTCGCCGCAAATTTAGCACCAACAATTGTATTGTTTTCAATTTTAATTGGACGACCCTCACGAGTTTTAACCAAAAGATTAGCAAAATCAAAACCGTCAAAAACTGTAGTTGCATAATAATCTGCAACACCAGGAATGATTTGTTCTGGCTGTAAAACATAAGGGATAGACTTGTGAACAGGACCTTCGCACGCAGCTAAAGTAACAGCTGCTGTACTAAACCCTACGTACTTTAAAAAGTCACGACGTGAAGTTCCAGATGTAGATAAAGCATCAGCATTACCTAAAAATTCATCAGTAGGAATTTCTTCAACAAACTCGTTATTTCTAAGCGCCTCAACAATAGAACTATTTTCTAGCTCCTCAACACTTTTCCAGTATTTTTTGTTTGATGACATTGTATATATATATTAAAATCTTAATAAATCGATTAATAGTGGCATTTACCACACTCTAAACCTCCCATTTGCGCTGCAGTTAATTTCTCTACACCGTATTTTTTAGAAAGCTCAGCATGAATTTTATCATAATATGCATTTCCTTCCATCTTAACATCAGTTTTTCTATGGCAATCTACACACCATCCCATTGTTAATTTAGAGTATTGCTTCATGATTTCAAATTCCTCTACTGGTCCGTGACAAGTTTGACATTCAAGTCCCGCAACAGAAACGTGCTGTGAGTGATTGAAATACACAAAATCCGGCAAATTATGAATACGAACCCATTTAACAGGCTTAGTCTTCCCAGTATAAACCTGTTTAGTTTTATCCCAACCAACAGCATCATATAACTTCTGTATTTCACCATCGTAAAATGCTTTACTATACTCAGCAGTAGCAGTTGTTTCAGCAACTTCAGAAATATTTTTATGACAGTTCATACAAACATTCAAAGAAGGAATTCCGGCTGTTTTACTTACACGAGCAGCAGAGTGACAATATTTACAATTAATCTCGTTATCTCCAGCGTGAATTTTATGAGAATAGTGAATTGGCTGAATTGGCTCGTAGTTTTGATCCACACCAACCTGCATTAAATACCCATATACAAAATACCCACTAGCCAAAAGCAAGAATATTGAAGTAACCAATACCAAGAATTGATTTCTCGCAAAAGCTTTCCAGATTGGAGTTGTAGCTTCTTTTGGAGCAACCTCTATACCATTTTTATTTGCAACCTTAGTTAAAACTTTGTTCACCATGAACAACATCACAACCAAAATAGCCATTACAAGCGCAAGAGCTCCTAAAATAATATTATTAGAAATTCCACCACTTTCAACTTTAGTATTCGGAGGAGCAGCACCTACTGCAGGCTCAGCTTTTACTTCAGAAGTATAAGCGATAATATTATCAATATCACCTTCTGACAGTTGAGGAAAAGAAGTCATTACAGACTTATTATTCTCCTCAAAAAGCTTAACAGCAACAGGATCTCCTGATTTAATCATATCAGAACTGTTGTGTACCCATTTGTAAAGCCAAGCTTTATCATGCTTATCAGCAACCCCCCTTAAAGCAGGACCAGTTGATTTAGCATCTAATTTGTGACATGCAGCGCAATTTGCATTAAAAAGTTCCTTCCCTTTTACCGGATCACCTCCAGACGCAGCAGCTGGAGCAGCTTCAGTCGCCGCAGGAACTGCAGCAGGATCTTGAGCAAATGAAGTTAGGGAGAAAATCAGCGTTAGCGATAAGCTAAGCAATAATTTTCTTGAGATCGAATTATGGTTACCCACCTTTTTCATATAGTATAAAATTATCTACTAATTTTTTGGTATGATTTTTTCTGTAACTCCAGTCAAAACCTAATACCTTTTTTTTAAAACTTGCACAAAAATACAATTTAAGTACTATTCTCAAAACCTTAAAATAGTCTTAAATATCAATTTATATCAATTCTAAATAATAAGAACATTTCACATATAAACTTTAAATACTACTTTTGTACAAAAACCATCACATTATGAGAATTTTAACTCCTTCAAAAAAGATTTTTCTATTATTACCAATGTTTGCTTTAACATATAATATTAATGCTCAAGACCAAAATGTTACTTTGAATCAGGACCCTAAATTTGAACAATTATTGAATGATAAACGTAAAATTAACACGTCAATTAGCACCAACGATAATTACAAAATTCAAATTTTCAGCGGAAAAAGCGATGAAGCAAAAAAAACATTATCTAATTTTAAAAGAGAATTTAACCCCATAGACGGAACAATAATTTTTAATACTCCAAACTACAAAGTCCTTGTTGGAAATTTTAAAACCAGAATTGAAGCGGAACGGAATTTAGAAGAAATTAAAAAGAAATACAAAAGCGTTTTTCTTGTTAAACCAAGTAAATAAAACCCTCAATTCTCCTAAAAGAGGCTGTCTCAAAACCAAGACAGCCTCTTTTTTATTTGAATTATTATCACAAAATATTCCAATCCGGCATGCATTTATCGAGTAATACTGATTTAATCATTTATTTATCGTTTTATTTCCAATATAAAAAAATTATTAATTCCCCTTTTTTAACAGAATTTCTTTATTCCTCATAAATCAAAAAAATCATTCACAACACATAACCCCATTAGTCTTTACAGCCAATTCTAATCAATATTAGAGACTAAAAATAAAAACAAAGAACTTTTACTTTCAACTTAATCGAGAAGAATTAGAAGCAAAAAAAAAGTCCCAATTTTCATTGGGACTTTTTTTTTGCTTAAATATTATTTCAACTTCTTTTTAATTGCAACTTCATGGTACGCTTCAATAACATCTCTTTCTTCGATATCATTAAAACCTTTAATCTGGATACCACAATCATACCCTTTGGTCACCTCTTTAACATCATCTTTAAAGCGTTTTAAAGCAACAAGTTCCCCTGTATGAACAACAACACCTTCTCTGATTACTCTAATTTTTGAAGCTCTTAAAATCTTACCATCTGTCACCATACAACCTGCAATAGAACCCACCTTAGAAATTTTGAAAATCTCACGAATTTCTGCAGTTCCAAGAACTTCTTCTTTCATTTCAGGAGCCAGCATCCCTTCCATTGCGTCTTTTAAGTCATCGATAGCAGCGTAGATAATAGAATAGTAACGAATATCGATTTCTTCTTTATCTGCAAGCTGCCTTGCATTACCCGCAGGACGTACATTAAATCCGATAATAATAGCATCTGAAGCAGAAGCTAAGTTAACATCAGTTTCTGTAATTGCGCCAACACCTTTATGAATAATATTAATCTGAACTTCTTCCGTAGAAAGCTTAGAGAACGAGTCAGATAATGCTTCAACAGATCCATCAACGTCTCCTTTAAGAATAACATTTAATTCTTTAAACTGACCAAGAGCAATACGACGTCCAATCTCATCAAGCGTAATATGTCTTTGCGTACGTACAGATTGCTCACGCATTAACTGAGAACGCTTAGATGCAATTTGTTTTGCTTCTTTTTCATCCTCAAATACATTAAATTTATCTCCAGCCGTAGCAGCTCCGTCAAGACCTAAAACAGATACCGGAGTCGACGGACCAGCTTCTTTTACATTATGTCCACGTTCGTCATGCATTGCTTTAATTTTCCCATGATGCTTTCCAGCCAACATATAATCTCCAACTTTCAAAGTTCCATGCTGAACTAAAATCGTCGACACATATCCTTTTCCTTTATCCAAGAAAGCCTCAACTACAGTTCCCTGAGCCGCTTTATTTGGATTTGATTTTAAATCTAAAATTTCAGCTTCTAATAAAACCTTTTCCAATAATTCTTTTACCCCTGTTCCAACTTTTGCAGAAATATCATGTGATTGAATTTTCCCACCCCAATCTTCAACAAGTAAATTCATACCGGCCAAACGCTCTTTGATTTTCTCAACATTAGCATTTGGTTTATCAATTTTATTTATTGCAAATATAATTGGTACTCCCGCAGCCTGTGCGTGAGAAATTGCTTCTTTTGTTTGCGGCATAATATCATCATCCGCAGCAACTACAATAATAGCAATATCAGTAACCTGAGCACCACGTGCACGCATCGCTGTAAACGCCTCGTGACCCGGTGTATCTAAAAATGCAATTTTTTGACCGTTATCTAAAGTCACTCCATATGCCCCAATGTGCTGTGTAATACCTCCAGACTCACCAGCGATAACATTCTCTTTACGGATATAATCCAGCAAAGATGTTTTACCGTGATCGACGTGCCCCATTACAGTAACAATTGGCGCTCTAACAACTAAATCTTCTTCTCTATCTTCAACTATCTCAATAGCTTCTTCAATATCAACCGTTATAAACTCAACCTCATAACCAAACTCATCAGCAACAATCGTTAAAGTTTCAGCATCTAAACGCTGATTCATAGTAACCATGATACCAAGAGACATACAAGTTCCGATAACTTTAGTAATTGGCACATCCATCATGATTGCAATTTCACCAACTGTAACAAATTCAGTAACCTTAATAGTTTTACTTCCTTCATCAAGCGCTCTTTGCTCTTCATCAGATTTCTGACGGTGCGTATCTCTTTTATCTCTTCTGTATTTAGCAGCTTTTGATTTACCACCTTTCCCCTGAAGTTTTTCAAGAGTCTCTCTAATTTGGTTTTTTACTTCCTCTTCTGTAGGCTCTACTTTTGCCACAATAGCTGGACGATTTCCTTTTACGAAACCTGGCCTCGCACTTCTGTTAGCATTAAAACCTCCTCCAGTATTTGGAGTAATTTTATTAGGATTTGGTGTACCTGGCGCATTAGCCGGTCTAGGTGCACCTGGCGCTCCAGGAGTTCCTGGCTTAGGAGCAATTCTTTTACGCTTATTTTTATTGGCGTTATTGTTTGCTCCAGGCGCTCCCGGTTTGTTTGGAGTTATCTTTGGATCTTCTTTCTTTTTCTTTGGTTTATTAAATTGAGATAAATCAATTGTTTGACCTGTAAGTGTAGTTCCTGATAATTTTTGATATTGAGTAGTGATCGTTTCTTCTGCAGTTGCAGAATCAGTTGAAATAACTGGCTCCTGAGCTACTTTAGGCGTTTCAACTTTTACTTCTTTTTTCTCTGTAATAATAGGTTTTTCGACTTTTTCTTGAGCAACAACAGGAGTTTCAACTTTTACTTCTTCTTTTTGAACAGGTTTTTCAACTTCTGCCTGAACAACAACTTTAGGCTCTTCAGCTTTAGCTTTTACCGGCTCCTCTGAAGGAGTAGAAACAGCAACAGGTTTTTTAGGATTCAAATCAATCTTACCTACTTGAACAGGTCCGGTCACAACAGCTTTAGCTTTTATAATTTCCTGTTGTTTTTGACGTTCTTCGTCTTGTCTGCGTTTGTCTTCAATCTCCTTCTCGCGTTCTACACGCAATGCTTCTTTTTCTTTTCTTTTCTCTTCCCCCACCTCTTTAGAAGCTTCCTTATTCCCCTTATCGCCCGCAAATTGGCTTTGCAGGATATTAAATTCGCTATCAGAAATTTTTGCATTTGGATTTGCATCAATAGCAATTCCCTTATCTTTTAGATAATCAACAGCTCTTTCTAACGAAATATTTAATTCCCTTAAAACCTTGTTTATTCTTATTACTCTCTCTTCAGACATATAACCTTTTTATTATTACCTTTTTCGTTGTGTTGTTAGAGCAGATACCTAACTATCGAACTCTTCTTTTAGTATTTTCATAACATCAAGAATTGTTTCCTCCTCCAAATCTGTTCTTCGTACTAAATCTTCTACTTCTTGTTTCAAAATACTTTTTGCAGTATCTAAACCTATTTTTGCAAACTCTTCAATTACCCAGTCTTCAATTTCGTCCGAAAACTCTGTTAATTCTACATCATCTTCATCTGCAATCGCTCCAGCAACATCACCTTCACGAATAACATCTAGTTCATAACCTGTTAACTGACCTGCTAATTTAATATTATGACCTCCTCTACCAATTGCTTTAGAAACCTCTTCTAATTTCAAAAACACTTCAGCTCTTTTGTTTTCTTCATCTATTTTAACCGAAGAAACTTTTGCAGGACTTAATGCTCTTGTAATAAACAATTGAATATTGTTTGTATAATTGATTACGTCGATATTTTCATTTCCTAACTCACGAACAATACCGTGAATACGAGAGCCTTTCATACCAACACAAGCACCAACCGGGTCAATTCTGTCATCATAAGAATCTACCGCTACTTTTGCTTTTTCACCCGGGATACGAACAACATTTTTAACTGTAATTAATCCGTCAAAAACTTCCGGAATTTCCTGCTCAAACAATTTCTCTAAAAACTTCTCAGAAGTTCTCGACATAATGATTTGAGGCTTATTCCCTTTTAATTCAACGCTTTCAATTATCCCTCTAACATTATCCCCTTTACGGAAAAAGTCAGACGGAATTTGTTTTTCTTTTGGAAGCACAATTTCATTTCCTTCATCATCAACCAAGATAACTACTCTTGGACGCACATGATGTACTTCGGCAGTATATATATCACCAATAATATCTTTAAATTGTTTGTAAAGATTGGTATTATCGTGTTCGTGAATTTTTGATATTAAGTTTTGACGCAAGGCCAAAATAGCTCTTCTTCCTAAATCAATCAATTTAACTTCTTCAGAAACTTCTTCACCAATTTCAAAATCGGCTTCAATCATTCTTGCTTCTGTTAAAGTAATTTCTTCATTTTCAAAATCAAGATCTTCGTCTGCAACGATTACTCTTCTTCTCCAAATCTCCATATCTCCCTTATCCGGATTTATGATAATATCGAAGTTATCATCAGAACCGTATTTTTTCTTCAATGCATTTCTAAACACGTCCTCTAAAATTGCCATAAGCGTTACACGATCAATAAGTTTATTGTCTTTAAACTCTGAGAATGAATCGATTAATGCTAAATTTTCCATGCGAATTCTTTAATTAAAATGTTACTGTAACAATTGCCTCTTTAATTTCTCTATAAGGTATTTGTTGCTCTTTTTGAACTGTTTCTTTTCCTTTTCCTATTTTCTTCGGTTCTCTGGCTTCCCAAGACAAAATTATAAAAACATCGTTAGCTTCTACTAATTCTGCTTCAATTTTTTCACTATTTGTAGTAACAATCAATGTTCTACCAATATTTTTCACATATTGCCTTGTAAATTTCAGCGGCGAACCTACTCCTACAGATGCAACTTCAAGAGAAAAATCTTGTTCCTCGCGATCCAGATTATTCTCAATTGCACGACTAATATCAATACAATCCTGAAGTGCCACTCCATTATCACCATCTAAACCTACACTAATCTTAAAAGAATCAGAAATACTCAAATCAATCAAAAAGATTGAGGGCCTTTCTAAAAGGGCTTCAGTAATTAATGCGTTTACTTTTTCTTTAAATGTCATAATTTTATAAAAAGAGGGGACACTTAGTCCCCTCATTATTTAGATTTTAATAAATAACGGTGCAAATATAGTGTTTTTTTTATAAATCAAATAATTAGATTACCCTAATAATATTTCTTATCTTTATAAGAGCACCAAATAACGGATTATTCAAATAATTTAACCTCAAAAACATGAAACGAATTTTAGTCCCTACTGACTTCTCAGAACACGCTGAAGACGCCTTAAAAGTCGCAGCACAAATAGCCCGCAAAAACAATTCAGAAATCATCGTGCTTCACATGCTGGAATTACCAAGCCAAATGAACGATGCAATTACAGGCGGAGCAAGCATTCCTGAAACAATGCTGTTTATGAAAAAAGCCCATGAAATGCTGAACAAAACTACCGAAAAAACCTATCTTAAAGACATCTCCGTAACCGAAATCTTAAAAATTGACAAAACGATTCATGGAATCTCACAAGTCAGCAAAGAAAACGATATTGACTTAATTATAATGGGATCACATGGCTCTTCAGGCGTTCAGGAATTACTAATTGGATCTAATACTGAAAAAGTTGTCCGAAATTCTGATATTCCGGTTTTGGTTATTAAAAAAGATATCTCAAATTTTAACGCTTCTACGATAGTTTTTGCTTCAGATTTTACAGAAGAATCTAAAAAACCTTTTGAAAAACTATTAAATTTCACCCAATTCTTTGATTCAAAAATACATCTGGTTACAATTTGCACCCCTAACAGCTTTAAAACAACTCATGTTGTTGAAAAAGCAATGAAAGATTTTATAGATGAATTTAACCTGACAAATTACTCTACCCATATATATAACGACACTAATATTGAAAAAGGAATTATTAATTTTTCAAACAGCATTAATGCAGACATAATAGGAATGTGTACTCATGGCAGAACAGCTTTCGCTCACTTTTTTAACGGCAGCATTAGTGAAGGCTTAGTAAATCATGCAGCAAGACCCGTTATAACATTTAAAATTTAAAAAAAAGCCATAAAAAACCATTTTAAAATTAAAATGGTTTTCTTTTTTATTTAGATTTTCTGGTTGACTCTCTTTCCTTTAACTTTGTTTTAATAACAATTGTTTCATAGTCAGAAGTTTCACCTTCACCTTCTTCCAATCTTGAAATTAAGCGTTTGGCTGCAACTTCACCTATTTCAATACCATGCTGACTCACAGTGGTCAAACTTGGAGACAAACGTCTTGACGCTAAGATTCCATCAGCAAATCCTATTATTGAAATATCTTCCGGAACATTAAATCCTTTTTTCAAACTAACCCTCAAAGCTGCAACTGAATCATTTTCATCCAAAGCAAAAATTCCGTCAATTTTATGATCAAAAATTGCTTCAATTTTACTTTTCATATCATCTTCCGAATCTGTGCGAAGAATAATTTTTTCGTTTACCGGAATATTATTATCCTGTAAAGCTTTCAAATATCCATCAGCTCTTAATTTTCCAACACTTAAATTATCTACTGAAGAAATTAAGGCAATATTTTTACAGCCTAAATTAATTAAATGCTGTGTAGAATTCAAAGCCGAATCAAAATCATCAACCACAACTTTATCACATTCAACCCCATCTGCAATCCGGTCAAACATCACAATTGGAGTTCCATCATTAATAATTTCAGAAAAATGAGCATAATCTTCTAATTTTTGAGCTTCTTGCGAAACAGAAAGAATAAAACCATCAATCGTTCCATTACTCAACATTTCAAGTGTATGAATCTCCTTTTCTAAGGATTCATTCGAAATACATGTAATTACATTATATCCTTTTTTATCGGCTACTTTTTCTATACCACTAAAAACCTTTGCAAAAAAGGAGTTTAATATATTAGGTATAATTACCCCAATCGTTTTGGTTTTACGATTCTTTAAGTTCAGCCCAATAACATTTGGCTTATAGTTTTTGAGTTTAGCATACTCTTTAATTTTAATCTTCGTTTGCTCACTAATTTCCGGACTATCATTCAACGCCTTAGACACAGTAGACACAGAAACACCCAATTCTTTCGCAATTTGTTTTAGAGTTGCTTTAGCTTTCATCCAATTCAATTTTATGTAATTAATACAAATATAGTAGAATTACTCAAAATAAAACAAAAAACCCCCTAACACTTATTAAAATCACAAGATATTTTAAAATAAAAACCTCAAATCAAACAGATTGCCATAAGACTTCTTTGTGCAAAATCCTAATTCGATCTTTAAAGCTTTATTCTCAAAAAAATTAAAAACTTTAACACATCTAATCAAAAACATTACAATCATTTTTTTTCATCGCTTAAATTTAAAAACTGACAGCCTGATTTTCAGCAAATAAAATAATCTTTTCAGGTATTTGGTTTTAAAATAATTAATTGTACTTTTGCATCCCCTTTATTGGGGATGGAATGTTTAATTAAAATAATATTATGGACGCATTAAGCTACAAGACAATTTCAGCTAGCAAAGCCACTGTAACAAAAGAGTGGATTGTTGTAGACGCTGAAGGTCACAACTTAGGTCGTCTTGCTTCAAAGGTTGCGATGATCTTAAGAGGTAAGTACAAGCCAAGTTACACACCACACGTTGACTGTGGGGATAACGTAATTGTTATCAACTCAGAAAAAATTAACCTTACAGGTACAAAATTGAATGACAAAATTTACATGCGTCATACAGGTTACCCAGGAGGACAAAGAACTTTAACTGCTAAAGTATTGCAAGCTAAGAACCCTGCATTATTAGTAGAAAAAGCTGTAAAAGGAATGTTACCTAAAAACAAATTAGGAGCTGAACTTTTTAGAAATCTAAATGTTGTTGTAGGTGCCGAGCATACTCACGGAGCTCAAAAACCTAGAACTGTTAACCTAAATGATCTTAAGTAATGGGAGTTATTCACAAAATCGGTAGAAGAAAAACCGCTGTTGCACGTGTTTACGTTTCTGAAGGAACTGGAAACATCACTGTAAACAAAAAAGAATTCGCAACTTACTTTCCAACTGCAACTTTACAATACAAAGTTTTACAACCATTGTCTATGACAGAAAATGTAAACAACTTTGATGTAAAAGTAAACGTTTACGGAGGTGGTACAACTGGTCAGGCAGAAGCTGTAAGAATGGCATTAGCACGCGTAATGTGTGAAGTTAACGCTGAAAACAGAGGAATCCTTAAGCCAGAAGGTTTATTAACAAGAGATCCAAGAATGGTTGAACGTAAGAAATTCGGTCAGAAAAAAGCTCGTAAGAGATTCCAGTTCTCTAAACGTTAATATTACCTGTCTTGTACATTGGTACAAGACTATCAATTTATTTATTGAAATTAAAAAACACAGTTATTGTTGCTCTCCTATCGAGGTAGGAAATAGTTTAGCATCTAAATGGGTTAAGTCTTAAAGTCGAAAGTCTTAAAGTCAGAAATCTTAAAGCCTAAAGCAAATTGCCTAAAGCCAAAAGTTCAAAACACATTGCTAATCAACAGAACGTAAACTAGTACAAAAATGGCAAACAAAATAGAAGTAAAAGACTTACTAGAAGCAGGTGTTCACTTTGGACACATGACTAGAAAATGGGATCCAAACATGGCTCCTTACATTTATATGGAGCGTAATGGTATTCACATTATCAATCTATATAAAACTGCAGCTAAAATTGAAGAAGCTAACGAAGCTTTGAAAAAAATCGCTGCTTCAGGTAGAAAAATCTTATTCGTAGCTACCAAAAAACAAGCAAAAGACATCGTTGCTGATAAAGCAAAGGCTGCAAACATGCCTTACATCACTGAAAGATGGCCTGGTGGAATGCTAACAAACTTCGTAACTATCAGAAAGGCAGTTAAAAAAATGTCTTCTATTGATAAAATGAAGAAAGATGGTACTTTCATGACACTTTCTAAAAAAGAGCGTTTACAAGTTGATCGTCTACGTGCTAAATTAGAGAAAAACTTAGGTTCAATCGCTGACATGTCGAGACTACCAGCTGCATTGTTCGTAGTAGATATCAAAGCTGAACACATCGCAATAAAAGAAGCACAAAAATTAAACATTCCAGTTTTCGCAATGGTTGATACGAATTCAGACCCAAGAGAGGTTGATTACGTGATTCCTGCAAATGATGATGCTTCTAAATCAATTGACAAAATTTTATCTTTAGTAACTGCTGCAGTAATCGAAGGTCTTTCTGACAGAGGTTCTGAAAAAGAAGTTGAAGCTACTGAAGAAGTTGCTGCTGCTGTTGAAGCTGCACCAGCTGCTGAAGCTGCTCCTGCAACTGAAGAATAAATCAAATTTTAAATTCCAAATTTTAAATTCCAAATTCCAAATACAAAATTAAAAACGTTATGTTGATAATTTAATAAAATTGGAGTTTGGGATTTAAAAGATGGAATTTTTACTTTTAACATTAAAATTCAAAATATTATGGCAACAATTACTGCTGCAGACGTAAATAAATTAAGACAATCTACAGGTGCCGGAATGATGGACTGTAAAAAAGCTTTAGTTGAAGCTGACGGAGATTTCGATAAAGCTATACAAATCCTTAGAGAAAAAGGACAAAAAGTTGCTGCTAACCGTTCTGACCGTGAGTCTTCTGAAGGAGCTGCTGTTTCTTTTATCAATGCTGACAACACTAAAGGAGCTATCATCACTTTAAACTGCGAAACTGACTTCGTAGGTAAAAATGAGGCTTTCGTAACTTTAGCTAAAGATTTAGTAGAAAAAGCGATCAACTTCTCCACTAAAGAAGAATTTTTAGCTTCAGATTTCAACGGAATTACTGTTGCTGAAAAATTAATCGAGCAAACTGGTGTTATCGGTGAAAAAATTGAAATCGGTGGTTTTGAAATTTTAGAAGGTGCTTTCGTTGGATCTTATGTTCACGTTAACAAAATTGCTGCATTAACTGCAATTTCTACTGCAATTCCTAATGCTGATGTTTTAACGAAAGATGTTTCTATGCAAGTTGCTTCTATGGGAGCTGATACATTATCTTACAAAGATTTTGACCCAGCTTTCGTTGAATCTGAACTTGCTGCTCGTATTGCAGTAATCGAAAAAGACAATGAAGAAGCAAAACGTTTAGGAAAAACTTTGAAAAATGTTCCTAAATACATTTCTTTCTCTCAATTAACGGAAGAAGTTTTAAAACAAGCTGAAGAAGATGCTAAAGCTGAATTAAAAGCGGAAGGTAAACCAGAACAAATCTGGGATAAAATTATTCCTGGGAAAATTCAACGTTTCATTTCTGACAATACAACTTTAGATCAAGAAAAAGCTTTACTAGATCAAAACTTCATCAAAGATGACAGTAAAAAAGTTGGTGATTATGTTAAAGGATTCAACGTTGAAATCACTGGTTTCAAAAGAGTTACTTTAGGTTAATATATTATTTCAATATTTTAAAAGCCCGAATATTTATTTATTCGGGCTTTTTTTATATAATTTCTTATGTTTTATTTACCGAAAATTAAAATCTTAAATAAAAAATCAACTGTACAAAAAGGCAAATATTAAAAAAAACGTACAAACAATAGCCTCCTTTATTTCTTTAACAAAAGAACGAATTTAAAACCTTAAACAGTAGTTAAATTCTTATAAAAAATCATCATAAGTATATTTTTTTGAGGTTTTTCTTGTTTTAATATTCTAAACAATGTTAATTTTTTATGTTGTTTATTAAAAAAATAAACTTTAGTTTTACTGCTCAAAAACTGAATTAAAAACATGCCAACTTTATGAAAATAAAACTACTAAGTACTTTATTATTAATTCTATACCTGACGCTGGCTGGCGCCCAAACAAAGTCTAAAAAAAAGACAACTGCCAAAAAGTCGCCAAAAACTACTTTAGTTAAAGAAAAAGAAGTCGAAGAGAATGTTGACAAACAAATTGTGGAGGAAGCACCAGAATCAAACCCTTTAAAAGTAAAATATAGAAGAAGTTCGCTCTATACTATGATGATAGAAACTCCTTCTATGCCATTTTCTGATTCGATAAAAAGATATTTTATCTCTAGTAAAATACCTGATAAATTCAATAATCATAATTTAGATAATAGAATTTTAAGCAAATTACCAACTCCTCCTCCTGCATTATTTGGATCAGCTCAAACTGGCACTCAAAATACAGGTTTATTAAATACAATAATTAGTGTAGGATCTTCAGATGACTCATCAGATTTACCTGAACCCGTATCAAATCAAACGCTTAATCTTCTAGCGGCTTCTCAAACTTCTTATTCCAAAGAATATTTAGCGGAACGGAAAAGACTGGAACAGGAAGCAAAAGAAATAGGGGTAACAAAAAAGAAAAAAATATTAGAATATATCGACAAAAGGGTCACTTTTGATGAACAAAGGCAACAAAAAGAGGAATATGATTTATTGCCTCAGGAAACCAAAGATCAAATTAAGGCAAATCAAAAAGAAATCAGTGATATTGCTAAGATGTTAGTAGCCAAATGGTTTGAACGGTCTCCAAAAGGAGGCTTCAACATGAGTCTTATTAAATCCAGAGGTCATTATGATGCTTCAATGTTAGATATTGCCAAGGCCAGAGCCAGTAAAAGAGGCTTAGCCATGCTAGGGGATGCCGGTGAAGAATTAATTAAAAACACCTTTGTACTTATCAATGAATTCAGGTACACAAACAAAGAAGAGGTTGCTAAAAAAACCAGTAGTTTACTAAATATCGTTTCGCAAGCAGCCACTTTTGTTCCTGGTGCCTCTAATGTTTCAAATGTTGCTGCCTTGACTTCTGTTGGTGTAACTGTTGCTGGTAAAGGATACGTTGTAAAAACAAAAGGGCATTTATATCGATTGGATTGGAATGATGAAGTTGCAGCTAAATTTTATGCCGATTTTTGGGCTACTGACAAAACTATTACACCTGAAAAGAAAAAAGCTTTTGATGAAACTGATATTTTTAAATTAATTTATATAGGAACCGATGATTCCTGGGCTGATGTTCAATCGTCAATTTTCACAAACAAAACAGATTTAAAATTAGTTGAAAGAGCTACAATGAAAGCCATGGATGCGGTAATTGTAAAACTTCAAAAAAATCATGATCAATTCAAAACAAAAACTCCACTATATACAAGCGAACCGCCTACCGCAAAAATTGGGTTAAAAGAAGGGTTGACTACAAAATCTGTTTTTGATGTTTTAGAACAGCAAATTAACGAACAAGGTATTCCCGTTTATGTTACTGTAGGACAAGTAAAAGTAGATGAAAAATATCCTATTTGGGACAATCGCTATGGATCCGATGTAGAAAACCCTGACACAACTACAGATAAAACTCATTTCAAAAAAATTAGTGGAAAAGAACTTTATCCGGGAATGTTGTTAGTTCAGAAAAAAGGAAAATAATCGTACAATTAATATCAACAAATAAAAATGAAAAAACTATTCACTCTATTTATTTTAATCTCTTCATTGACTGTTTTTGGTCAAGCACAAAAAAAAGCTGATAAAGCAACAAACGAATGGAAATATGAAATTGAATGTGCAGGCATTGGCACCGACGGAACTTACCTGGTAAAAGTTTGGTCATATTCTAAAAAAGGCAGTGTTGCCATTACACAAGCCAAAAAAAATGCTATACATGGTGTTATTTTTAAAGGTTTTTCTGCCGGAGAAAGAGGTTGCAACGCCCAAAAGCCCTTAACTACCAATCCAAACATTGAAACTGAAAAGCAGGATTTTTTTCAATCTTTCTTTGAAGAGGGAGGTAAATACATGAAATACGTTAGCGAATCAACTGACGGAAATATAGATCCTTCTGATCGTATGAAAGTTGGAAAAGAATATAAGATTGGCGTAATCGTATCTGTATCTAAAGATGCTCTAAGAAAAGATCTTGAAGCTGCCGGAATCATCAGAACTTTATCATCAGGATTTTAATCTAATACATAAAAACATGAAATTAATTTTACCATTAATCGCATTCCTAGTAATTACCACTTCGCATGCTCAGCAAAAAATAGCAGGTAATTACATTCACAAAACTGAATGTCTTGGTATTGAATTAGATGGCTCCCAAACTGTAAAAGCATGGGGAAATGGAAAAAACAATGCTGATGCTGAAGAACAGGCAAAAAAAAATGCAGTACGCGATGTGCTTTTTAACGGCATCCATGAAGGCAAGCAGGAATGTGAAACAAAACCTCTTATCACCGAAGTTAATGCACGTGAAAAATACGAAGAGTATTTTAACGATTTTTTTACCGATAGCGGAAACTACAAACGTTTTATTTCTTTACGTGATGAGAACAACGAAAAAAGAGATAAAAGAAAAGCTCATAAAAGTATCACCAAAGGACTTGTTTTGAGGGTTCTTCGCTCCGATTTAAAAAAGAAATTAATTGCAGACGGTATTCTTAAATAATAATTAAAAAACTAATGAAAAAAATCGTTAACCTTAAAAAATCACTAGCTTTATTTGCAATTTTATTTGTAAATATTGCTTTCTCACAAGCAAAAAAACCAACCATTATGATAGTTCCCAGTGACGTATGGTGCAACACTAATGGATATATGATGGAATATAATAATCAGGGAACAAAAGTAAAAATACCTAATTATAAAAAAGTATTTCAAGAAAACATGGACATTAAAACCGTGATATCTAAAATCAATACTTTAATGGCCGAAAGAGGTTTTCCTCTAAAAGATATGGAATCGGCAATCAAAACTCTTGAAGCAGAAAGTGCTGAAAATGCTATGACAGCTAAATCAGGAATCGCAGAAAGCCCGATAGACAAGTTAAAAAAAGTTGCTAAAGCAGATATTATCATACAATTAACCTGGGCTACAAAACAAGTTGGGCCGAAAAACTCTGTAAACTTTATCCTTCAGGGAATCGATTCTTATACCGATAAACAAATTGCTGCCGCACAGGGAACTGGAGCTCCATCTTTTTCTGCAGAAACATCAGTTCTTCTTGAAGAAGCTGTTTTGGCTCATGTAGACAACTTTAATGCGCAGCTTCAAAAGCATTTTGATGACATGTTTGAAAATGGCAGAGAAATAATTGTTCGAATTAAAAAATTCAACGGCTGGTCTGGTAATTTGGAAAAACAATATGACGGACAAGATTTAAGCACGATCATAGAAGACTGGATTTCACAAAACACCGTTAAGGGACGTTTTAATACAAGTGATGTAACCGAAAACAGTATGCTTTTTGAACAAGTACGCATACC
The DNA here is from genome assembly GCF_022802975.1 of Flavobacterium pectinovorum. Classification (GTDB taxonomy): domain Bacteria; phylum Bacteroidota; class Bacteroidia; order Flavobacteriales; family Flavobacteriaceae; genus Flavobacterium; species Flavobacterium pectinovorum_B. Next base: position 30,319 of record NZ_JAFEVZ010000017.1, on the reverse strand, counting down.
ACTTTATGATAGTAAAAACAGAGCTACAGATGCCAGAGGATTCCTTAAAGGCCTTCAGGATTATTTAAGAAATGCCCCATATTCAATTCCGAACAAACTAACTATGAAAGGTCTAGGTCAAGCGGTAATTATTTTAGGTGAAAAATAAAAGAAACAGTTATGAGAAATTTTATCAATAAAAATATTTTTAGCGCATTAGCTATATTGGGCTGTAGCTTTTTTACAGCTGCACAAAGTCCATCTTCAAAAGAGGCTTTGGGCAATATTGCCTTAACATCTTATGTCCCGGAGCAAATTGAAAATCTGCCGGCAGGAGCAGAAAGCTTATTAATTAGTAAATTGAACGAAATCACCAGTGCAAACGGAATAGCTGCATCAGGTATTGATTCAAGATTTATCATTACAGCCAATATTAATGTTCTAACCAAAGATATGTTAGCTACAGCTCCACCAATGACTGCTTTAACTTTAAATATAAATCTTTATATTGGTGACGGTCTAGACGGAAAAAAATATTCAAGTCATACCGTAACGGTTAAAGGTGTAGGTACAAATGAAAACACTGCCTATATGGAAGCCATAAAGGAAATAAACGCTAATGACGAAAGCATTCAGAGTTTTGTGTCAAATGGAAAAACCAAAATCATCACTTACTATAATACTCGTTGCGCTCAAATAATCAAAGAAGCTCATGCCCTTCAGGCGCAGCTAAAATACGATGAGGCCATTTATAAACTTACAGCAATTCCTGAAGAATGTACGGAGTGTTACCACAAAGCAGTAGCAAGCATTGCGCCTATCTTTAACAAAATGATAGATCGAGATTGTAAACTAAAATTAGCTCAAGCCAATAATCTTTGGGCTGCAAATCAGGATGTTTCTACCGCAAACCAAGCAGGAGAAATTTTAAATTCTATTGATCCTCAGGCAAGCTGCTACAATGAGGTTAAAACTTTATCCGCAAAAATATCGAAACGCGTTTTAGATCTTGAACAAAGAGAATGGGACTACAAAATAGAAACAGATATCAATCTTAAAAGAGACTTAATCAAAGCCTACCAGGAAGTAGGAGTTGCTTATGGAAATGGTCAGGCAAAATCTGTTGTTTATAATGTACAGGGATGGTGGTAAAACATCCCTTTTATCAAAATCAAAAAGCCTCGAATATTAGTTATTCGAGGCTTTTTTTTTACTATGAAATATATTATTTTTTACCCTTAACAGGAAAATTTCTAGCACGCATCAAGGCATCAGACTTTGGAGCTCTTCCTCTAAAATTCTCGTATGCTTTTTCCTGATCAATGGTGTTTCCTACACTAAAAACTGTATCATAAAGTCTTTTTGCCACTTCTGTATCATAAGGACCTTTTCCTTCAGCAAAAGCCTCCCAGGCATCTGCATTAATCACATCTGCCCATAAATAACTGTAATACCCAGCAGCATATCCATCACTTGAAAAAATGTGTCCAAACTGTGGAATTCTATGACGCATCACAATTTCTGACGGCATGTGCAATTTGTCTAAATTTTCTTTTTCGAATTTATGAGGATCAATTATATCAGTAGTCAAATGCAATTTCATATCAATTAAAGAGCTTGAAATTGTTTCGACAGTAGCAAATCCTTCGCCAAAATTAGCAGCTCTCTCAATTCTTTCCATCAATTCTTTTGGCAAGGGTTGCCCTGTTTTATAGTGCAAAGCAAATTTACTTAAAACTTCCGGAGTAGCCAGCCAGTGCTCTAACAACTGAGACGGAAACTCTACGTAATCTCTCGCAACCGCTGTTCCTGCCAAACTTGGATAAGTTACATCAGAACATAAACCGTGTAATGCATGACCAAATTCGTGAAACAAAGTAGAAGCATCATCCCATGAAATCAAAATTGGCTCGTTATCAGCTCCTTTAATAAAATTACAGTTATTAGAAACAATTGTAAGTACCTCTCCGTTTAATTTTTGTTGTTGTCTATACGAATTCATCCATGCGCCTGAACGCTTTCCTACACGCGCATAAGGATCAAAATACCAAAGACCTATAAGTTTTCCGGTAACTTTATTACTCACTTCCCAAACGCGTACATCAGAATGATAAACCGGAACATTTGTAATTTGTTTAAAATTCAAATTGAATAATTCACCCGCAACCCAAAACATTCCTTCGCGAAGTTTTTCTAATTGCAAATATTGCTTCACTTCATTTTGATCTAAATCGTATTTTGCTTTTCTAACTTTCTCAGCATAATAACGATAATCCCAAGGCTGAATTTTAAAATTACCTCCTTCAGCATCTACAATTTTTTGCATTTCGGCAACATCATCCTTTACTTTTGCAACTGCCGGCTCCCAAACAGACTCCATTAAATCAAGAGTTCTTTGCGGCTCTTTGGCCATTTTATTAGATAAATTCCAATGTGCGAAAGTAGGAAAACCAAGTAATTTTGCTTTTTGCTGACGCAATTGTAAAATCTTTACCAGCGTCGCATTATTATCATTTTCATTTCCGTTGTCACCACGTTTTACAAAAATATCAAAAGCTTTTTCTCTTAGGTCTCTACGAGTAGAAAATGTCAAAAATGGCTCAATAGAGGAACGTGTGTTCGCAATACAACCCAATACATCTAATTTTCTGGCTTTAGCCTCAGCAATTGCAGCATTTTTTACTTCGTTTGGTAATCCCGAAAAATCAGCTTCTGTAGTTAAAGCTACGTATTGATTGTGCTCTTCGGCTAATAAATTTTGACTGAATTTAGTAAAAAGAGAAGCCAGCTCTTGATTAATTGCACTTACTTTGGCTTTTTTTGCATCATCTAATTTTGCTCCTTCACGAACAAAACGAGTATAATACACCCAAATAAGACGTTGTTGTTCACTGGTTAGTTTTTTACTTTCTTTAGCATTATATAAAGTTTCAATTCTAATAAATAGCTTTCTGTTTTGATTGATTTTATCATCAAAAGCAGACAATTTAGGAGACATTTCTCTGTCAATTGCACTAAATTCAGCACTGCTTAAATTTGATCTGTAAATTCCATAAACAGAAGAAATTCTCGAAATAGTTTTTCCAGAAAGTTCTAAAGCAGCAATTGTATTATCAAAAGTTGGCGCTTTTGGATTATTTGCAATTACATCAACTTCATTTAATTTTTCCTGAATCGCAAAATCAATTGCCGGTTTAAAATCAGATACTTTATATTCGTTAAAGGCAGGAACTCCACCGTAAGGGCCAACCCATGGCTTAAGCAAAGGGTTTTCGACATTAGTTTGTGCGTTTGACGCAAAAAAAGTTGTTCCCATGAGAAAAAATGTGATTATTTTTTTCATTAATTATTAGTATTTTGTTTTAATAATAAAATTATTATTGTTTCAAAAATAACTAAAAAAGACTGTTTCTATAAAAATTTAACTTTCAAACCATTTTAAAACAAAATTTTAATTTAAAATCAAACCATTTTATGTTATACAGAAATAGCTTAAATTTGAATTATCATTTACCAAATATATGTTTAAAACCAAAAAGGAAATTGTTTTTGTAGTTCTGGCAGGAATTTTTATAACCAATGCTGTTGTAGCCGAGCTGATTGGAGGAAAATTAATTCAGATAGGACCATTCGTAATGAGTATCGGGATTTTACCCTGGCCAATTGTTTTTCTTACTACTGATTTAATCAATGAATATTTTGGTGAAAAGGGAGTCAAAAAACTTTCTTTTATAACGGCATGCCTAATTGCCTATGCTTTTTTACTATTGTTTATGGCAATCGTAATTCCGGCAGCAAAAGGAATAAGTCCTGTAAACGACGAACAATTTCAGGCTGTATTTGGCCAAAGTATGTGGATTATTGTTGGAAGTTTAATTGCCTTTATGGCTTCACAATTAATCGATGTTTGGATATTTTGGTTTTTTAAAAGACGAACCGGAGAAAAAAAAATATGGTTAAGAGCAACCGGATCAACTGTAATTTCACAATTATTTGATTCTTTTATAGTCCTTGGAATTGCTTTTTGGCTCCCGGGAAAAATTGATTTTGATACCTTTATTTCTTCCGGACTAACAGGCTATGTTTTTAAACTATCTGTGGCAGTTCTACTCACTCCACTAATTTATGCAGGACATCACTTAATTAAAAAATATCTGGAAAATGACAATCTCAATTCAGATCATAATTCAAAAGAATGACAACGCAGGAACCTATTAGATGCAGCTGGTGTACATCAAGCGATTTATACAAAAAATACCATGATGAAGAATGGGGTGTTCCGGTTTATGATGACCCTACTCTATTCGAATTTTTGATTCTGGAAACTTTTCAGGCCGGATTAAGCTGGATAACCATTTTAAACAAAAGAGAAAACTTCAGAAACGCTTTTGACCATTTTGATTATAAAAAAGTAGCACAATATTCTGAAGACAAAATCGAAGAATTGATGCAAAACACCGGAATCATCCGCAACAAACTCAAAATAAAAGCTGCTATTTCAAACGCGCAGGCATTTATGAAAGTTCAGGAAAAATTTGGAAGTTTTTCAGATTATATTTGGAAATTCACCGATGGGAAACCGATCATAAACCATCCAAAAACCTCAAAAGATATTCCGGCTACCACTCCGCTTTCTGACGAAATCAGTAAAGATTTAAAAAAAAGAGGATTTAAATTTGTCGGTTCAACAGTTGTTTATGCACACATGCAAGCCACCGGAATGGTCAATGATCACGCCCAGGATTGCTGGACAAGAGCTAAATAAAAATTTTGTTTCAGGTTTCACATTTCAGGTTACGCTGTTATCTTAAACAGAAACAAAAGTTCTCCTCACATACAACTTGAAACTTAAAACCTGAAACTTTTTTAAACTCCCAAACAAATTTTCATTACATTTGCTTCACACTTTAGGGGTGTCTGCATTGCGCAGGCTGAGATTTTACCCTCTGAACCTGATCTAGTTCATACTAGCGTAGGGAAAAGTAAGATGACTTCTTCACGCATTTTTTTGTGCGTAATTGTAGCCATTCCTAAGGTTTTTTAGATACACTGCTGTGCATCTCTACAACTAAAATTTAAAAGGAATGGAACTAAAAATCAACCAACAAATCAAACAATTCAATGCCGAATCGCTAAGTATTCAGTCATTGCTCGATCTCGAAATTCCAAACAAACAAAACGGAATCGCCGTTGCCATTAACAATACCGTTGTTCCAAAAATAAACTGGAGCCGGCATTTTGTATCCGAAACTGACGAAATCCTAATTATCTCTGCCACTCAGGGAGGATAATTTTGCTGCACGAACGGGCTATCCGTTACAAGTCCGCAGTCGTCAACCACAAAAACACAGTCATAACAAAGCTTCCGCTGGTCGCTTTTTTATTTCTTGTTTTTTACGGTTTTCTTCTTTACGGGCTTTACACTTCTATCCCTGGCAGAAACCGGCTGCGAGAAATTTAAATTTTCAATCAAAATAACAATAGTAATTCAAATCTAAAAAAAAATGAATCAGGAAGAACAAATATCCAGAACCCCATTTCCAAATTCTAAAAAAGTATATATCGATGGCGAAATTCATCCCATAAAAGTTGCTATGCGCGAAATCCATTTAAGCGATACCAAACTTTCGAATGGCGGAATTGAAAAAAATCCTCCCGTAACCGTTTACGATACTTCGGGAGCTTATACTGATCCGGATGTCGAAATCAACATCCGAAGAGGTTTGCCACGTTTAAGAGAACAATGGATTTTAGAACGAAATGATGTTGAAATCTTAAACGAAATAACTTCAGATTACGGACAAACCAGATTGAAAGATGAAAGTTTAAACCATCTGCGTTTTGAATATTTACATCAGCCAAAACGTGCAAAAAAAGGCACGAACGTAACACAATTATACTACGCTAAACAAGGAATCATCACTCCTGAAATGGAATATATTGCGATTCGGGAAAATCAACGCATCGAACTTTTAAACGAACAAACCAAAGCCATGCAGTGTCAGCACAGCGGACATAGTTTTGGTGCAAATACTCCAAAAAACAAAATCACACCCGAATTTGTCCGTAGCGAAGTTGCCTGCGGAAGAGCCATAATTCCAAACAATATCAACCATCCGGAAAGTGAACCCATGATTGTGGGCCGTAACTTTTTAGTAAAAATTAATGCTAATATCGGAAACAGTGCTGTAACTTCAAGTATCGAGGAAGAAGTTGAAAAAGCAGTCTGGGCTTGCCGCTGGGGAGCTGACACGATTATGGATTTGTCAACCGGAAAAAACATTCACGAAACCAGAGAATGGATTATACGTAATTCACCGGTTCCAATTGGTACTGTTCCGATTTATCAGGCTTTAGAAAAAGTAAAAGGAATCGCAGAAGATTTAACCTGGGAAGTTTTCAGGGATACCTTAATCGAACAAGCGGAACAAGGGGTTTCTTATTTTACAATTCATGCCGGAGTTTTACTGCGTTATATTCATTTAACCGCTAATCGTGTTACCGGAATCGTTTCCCGAGGCGGATCAATTATGGCAAAATGGTGTTTATTTCACCATAAAGAAAACTTCCTGTACACGCATTTTGAAGAAATCTGCGAAATCATGAAACAATATGACGTAGCTTTTTCTCTTGGAGATGGTTTGCGTCCGGGATCAATTGCAGATGCAAACGATGCTGCACAATTCGCCGAATTAGAAACTTTAGGCGAATTGACAAAAATTGCATGGAAACATGATGTTCAGGTTTTTATTGAAGGTCCGGGACACGTTCCGATGCACATGATTAAAGAAAACATGGACAAACAATTAGAGCATTGTCATGAAGCTCCATTTTATACTTTAGGCCCATTAACCACAGATATTGCACCGGGTTACGATCATATTACATCTGCAATTGGCGCTGCGATGATTGGCTGGTACGGCTGTGCGATGTTGTGTTATGTAACGCCTAAAGAACATCTTGGTTTACCGAATAAAAAAGACGTAAAAGACGGTGTGATCACCTATAAAATCTCAGCCCACGCTGCCGACCTGGCAAAAGGTCATCCAGGTGCACAGTATCGAGACAACGCCTTGAGTAAAGCACGATTTGAATTCCGCTGGGAAGATCAGTTTAATTTGGCGTTAGATCCTGATACAGCAAGAGAATTCCACGATGAAACGCTTCCTGCTGATGGTGCAAAAGTCGCCCATTTCTGTTCGATGTGCGGACCAAAATTCTGCTCGATGAAGATATCTCAGGAAATCAGGGATGTCGCAGCTGCCGAAAAAGGAATGCAGGAAAAATCAGAAGAGTTTATTGAACAAGGGAAAGAGATTTATATTTAATGTGAGATGCTCTTTGTAAAATGTGAAAAGTCTTGATTTTCACATTTTACATCTCACAGAAAACATTTTACGGAATATGATTGTAATTACAAATCCTTTGGCTGTTGCAGATGAAATAGGCATTATTGATTCTTTATTTGAGGAAGGATTGTCTTTGCTTCATGTTCGGAAACCGGATTTTTCAGAAGTAGAAACAGCAAAATTTATTCATCAGATAAAACATAAATATCGGGAGAAACTGGTGCTGCACCATCATCATGAAATTGCAGCTGACTTTGGAATCAACAGAATCCATTTTTCAAAAAAAGACAGGAAATCCAATCTCATTTTTCCTGCAAGGTTTTCAAAACCTTGCAGGTATTTTTCAACATCAACGCATTCTATTGAAGATTTTAATTCTTTAGAAAATGATTTTAATTATGCTTTTTTGAGTCCTGTTTTTAAAAGTATTTCGAAAGAGAATTATAATCCAAAAAAAAATCTTTTTGAAGCTTTAAAATTAAAAACAAATTATACAACAAAGGCTATCGCTTTAGGTGGAATCGACTCTGAAAACATTCAAAAAATACTTGAAAATGGTTTTGATGATGTTGCACTTTTAGGTACAATCTGGAATAGTCCCAATCCAATTAAAAATTTTAAACTATGTCAAAAAATCGTCCTTTCGCTCTCAGCATAGCAGGTTTAGATCCTTCGGGAGGAGCCGGAATTTTAGCCGATACGAAAACTTTTGAACAGCATCAGGTACAAGGATTAGCTATAAGTACTGCAAATACAATTCAAACCGATTGTAAATTCTACGAAATCGAATGGACATCGCTTGATTTTGTGTTACGATCCATCAAAAAGTTATTCAAAAACTATTCTGTAAAATCGGTTAAAATTGGTATTGTCCCTTCTTTTTTCTACTTGAATGAAATAGTTTCCTTAATTAAAAAATTAAATCCAAACACCATTATTGTGTGGGACACTGTATTAAAATCTTCGACAGAGTTTCAATTTTTAACAATTGAAAATCAAGCAGATTTACAAAAAACATTATCCAAAATTGACTTAATAACACCCAATTATGAGGAAATACTACAGCTTTATCCCAATTTTATTTCTGAAAAACTTTGGGTTAAAAATGAACTCCCAACCGCTATTTTATTAAAAGGCGGTCATAATCATACCGCTTTGGGTACTGATTATTTATTTCTAAAAAGCAATCTTATAGAACTTTTACCCACAAATATCAATTTCCGCCCCAAACATGGATCAGGTTGTGTATTGTCTTCAGCCATTGCGGCAAATTTAGCTTTGGGTTATGACTTAAAAACCGCTTGTTTAGAAGCTAAATTGTATATCGAAAAGTATTTAAACTCCACATCATCACTAATTGGACATCATTATGTTTAACAAATTACAATATATTTCACAAGGCGATACTGTCGAAAAGCAATTATACAATATCCATCAGGCTCTGGATGCTGGTTGTGACTGGATACAAATGCGATTTAAAAATCAAACTCCTGAGAAAAGATTTGTTTTGGCCGAAGCTGTCAAAATTTTATGCGAAGAATACCTGGCAAATTTCATTGTAAACGATGATGTTTTACTCGCTCAGAAAATTGCTGCAGATGGCGTTCATTTAGGTTTAACAGATATGAGTATCTCTGAAGCCAGAGCTATTTTAGGAGATACAAAAATTATTGGCGCAACCGCAAATACTTTTGAAGATGTTCTTAATCAATCCAAAAACGGCTGTGATTATATTGGTTTGGGGCCTTTTCAATTTACTGAAACCAAAGAAAAATTAAGTCCGATTTTAGGTACTGAAGGTTATGTTTCTATACTGAATAAAATGAAAACAGAAAACATCACAACACCTGTCTATGCCATTGGCGGAATCACTTTAGAAAACATAGAAAGCCTGATAAAAACAGGTATTCATGGCATTGCCGTTTCCGGAATGATTACAAAAAGCCTTCAAAAAGAACAACTGGTTCAACAACTTAACGACAAATTATATGCAAACGTCATTATTTAATATAGGAGATAAAACCTTTAATTCCCGCTTATTTTTGGGAACGGGCAAATTTGGTTCTAATCTGCAAATGGAAGAAGCTATTCTAGCCTCGGAAAGCGAATTGGTAACAGTCGCCTTAAAACGAATTGATCTCGAAACCGATACAGATGCAATTTTATCACATTTACAGCATCCCAACATCAATTTATTGCCCAACACATCAGGCGCCAGAAATGCAAAGGAAGCTGTTTTTGCTTCGCAATTGGCACGTGAAGCCCTCGAAACCAATTGGGTAAAACTTGAAATCCATCCGGATCCAAAATATTTGATGCCGGATCCAATTGAAACTTTAAAAGCTACTGAAGAATTGGCAAAACTTGGTTTTTTTGTTCTGCCGTATATCCATGCTGACCCGGTTTTATGCAAACATCTGGAAAACGCAGGAACTACCGCAGTCATGCCTTTGGGTTCGCCAATTGGAAGCAATAAAGGCTTAAAAACAATTGATTTTTTAGAAATTATTATTGAACAAAGCACTGTTCCTGTAATTATTGATGCCGGAATTGGTGCTCCCTCTGATGCCGCAAAAGCCATGGAAATTGGCGCCGATGCTGTTTTGGTAAATACTGCAATTGCAGTTGCAGGAAATCCAAAGTTAATGGCTGAAGCTTTTAAGGAAGCGGTAATTGCCGGAAGAAAAGCGTTTGAAGCCAAAGTCGCTAATCAGCAAAATTATGCTGTGGCTTCGAGCCCTTTGACTTCTTTTTTATATGAATAAAATTATTTCACGCAGATTTTGGCAGATTTAAGCAGATCTAAAAAAGATTTTATTTTCTTAAACAGCTTAAGATAAAAGAAAGAAAATTCTTTATTTTTAAATAATTAAAAATTAGAGAATGATGACAGAAAACGAAATATCATATAAAATAAGAGGGGCTATATTTAAAGTTTATAACAAACTAGGTCCAGGATTATTTGAATCTGTTTATGAAAGTGCTTTACATTATGAATTAACAAAACTTGATTTAAAAGTTGAAAGGCAAATAGCAATTACAATTCCTTACGATGAACTTATATTAGATGTTGCTTTTAAAATTGATTTATTGGTTGAAGACAAAATAATAATAGAATTAAAATCTGTTGAAGATTTAGCCCCAATTCATTATAAGCAAATTGCGACATATCTAAAACTCACTAATAAAAAGATAGGTTTATTAGTGAATTTTAATACTCTAAACATATTGGACGATATTAAAAGAATAGCTAATAAATATAAAAATGAAACACAAATCTAAGTAGATTATAACACGGAAAATCATTTTTTATCTGCTTAAATCTGCCAAAATCTGCGTGAAACAAAACAATACAATGCAAACATTCAAATCCACTTTTCAGCAATACGATTGGGATTCCATTCAATCAAAAATATACCAAACCACATCAAAAGATGTTGAATATTCTTTGGCTAAAACCAAAAGAAATCTCGATGACTTTCTGGTTTTGATTTCACCGGCAGCTCAGCCTTATTTAGAGCAGATGGCACAGGAATGCCATGAAATTACCAAAAAACGTTTTGGCAAAACCATTCAAATGTATGCACCGCTGTATTTAAGCAACGAATGTCAAAATATCTGTACCTATTGCGGTTTTAGTCTGGACAATAAAATCAAAAGAAAAACACTTTCGGATTCAGAAATAAAACTGGAAGTTGAAGCACTGAAAAAAAACGGTTTCGATCATGTTTTACTCGTAACTGGCGAAGCTAATTACACCGTAAATATTAATTATTTTCTGAATGCAATTGATTTGATTAGAGAACAATTTTCAATTATTTCTGCTGAAGTTCAGCCACTTTCAACCGAAGAATACCAACGTTTGCACGAAGCCGGCGTATATTCTGTTTTGGTTTATCAGGAAACCTATCATCAGGAAGTGTACAAGAAATACCATACCAAGGGTAAAAAGTCCAATTTTGATTTCAGGCTGGAAACTCCAGACCGAATTGGAACTGCCGGAATTCATAAAATAGGTTTGGGCGTTTTATTGGGCTTGGAAGACTGGCGAACGGACAGCTTTTTTAATGCCTTACATTTAGATTATCTTCAAAAGAAATACTGGCAGACCAAATATTCAGTCTCTTTTCCCAGATTACGCCCGGCAGAAGGTATTATTGAACCTAATTTTATTATGGATGATAAAGACCTGACACAGTTAATTTGCGCTTATCGGCTATGGAATGAAGATCTGGAAATCTCGATTTCGACCCGTGAAAGCGAAAAATTCCGAAATCATATTATTCCGATTGGTGTTACAAGTATGAGTGCAGGTTCTAAAACAAATCCGGGCGGCTATGTCGTTGATCCGCAATCTCTGGAACAATTCGAAATCAGCGATGAACGTTCTGCAGAAGAAATTAAACAAATTATAAAAAAATCAGGCTACGAACCCGTTTTAAAAGACTGGGACAGGAGTTTTAGTCATAAAGTTGGAAAGTCGAAAGTCATAAAGTCTATTACTTTAGATAATTAGTTTTTTGACTTTCAACTTTTGACTTTCAACTTTCGACTTTAAAAACTTTAAGACTTACAATTAATGAGCATTATAAAAGAATTTTTACGTTACAGCAGACAAACTATCTTACCGGAAATTGGCGACGAAGGCCAGGAAAAACTCAAAAAGGCAAAAGTTCTGGTTATTGGAGCCGGAGGTTTAGGATGCCCTATTTTACAATATATTGCTACCGCTGGCGTAGGTTTTATTGGAATAATGGATTTTGATACCATCGAAATCCACAATCTTCACAGACAGATTTTATATACTGAAAGCCAAATTGGTCAGCAGAAAGCAATTGTAGCCCAAAATATTGTTTCGAAACTAAATCCCTTAATTCAGGCTGAAGCTATTTCTGAAAAAATAACGATTGAAAATGCAACGCAGATAATTCAGCAATATGATGTTATTGTAGACGGCTCAGATAATTTTACAACCCGGTATCTGGTAAATGACACTTGTGTTGCTTTAAACAAACCTTTAGTTTATGGAAGCATTTTAAAATTTGAAGGACAGCTGGCTGTTTTTAATCATAACGGAAGTAAAAATCTTCGTGATTTATTTCCTGAAATGCCTGACCCAAAGTATGTTCCGAATTGTAATATAAATGGAGTTCTGGGTACTTTACCCGGAATTATTGGTACGATGATGGCGCATGAAACACTAAAATTGATTTTAGAATTACCAACCTTAAAAAACGAATTGGTACTTTTTAACACTTTGAATTATAGCTTTACAAAATTGAATTTCTAAAAAACAACTTCATCACCAACCTGAATTATTCCCGGATTCAGACCCACAATATTGGTTCCGAATAAAACAGAATTGTTGAAATTCCTGTATTTACTTAATGTTTTCAGAGGTTCTTTTTTTACAACTCCACTCTGCGGATCATTGTTAACCATAATACATCTTCCGCAGGGTTTTACGTTTTTAAACTGAACTTCTCCAATTTTAAAATGCTTAAAATCATCTTCTTCATGGGGATTTTTGCTGCTGATAACAATATTGGGACGAAATCTTCTTATGGTAATTTTTTCTTCTAATTTATCATTCAAAAAATCTAAGCTTTTTGTTCCGATTAATAAATAGGGATAGGCATCGGCAAAACTAACATTATACGTTTCTTTTGACCTGGAACTTTCATGCTTGCGATCACCAGCTTTAATAATTTTCACCAATTTACATTCAAATCCTAAACGATCGCTAAACCATTTGGAAGTTGTTTTATTTACTTCGAAAACAAAACTTTTATCATCCCAAACTTTAGTATAAATCTGACTATCTAAATGTTCACTGATTGAAAATTCATGTTTCTGATCCTGAAAAGTAACCGTGATTTTTCCTTCGGAGATTTGAGGATAAAACTGACTCATTATTGGATATTCACGCTGTGTGATATGTTGATTATCTGAATCGATTAACATCCATCGGCGGTCGTTTTCAAAGCCCATTTCTTCAGCAAAAGCGTTTTGGCTGCTAATTCCGGCAAGGCTCTTTATCGGATAAATATAAATTTCTTCTACTATGTAAACAGCACTCATTTTATTCACTTTTTAAAATAGACATAAAATCGTTGCGATCAATTTCGCGGCAGCCTAAACTCTCCAAATGCGGATTATAAACCTGACAATCAAGTAATTTATAATTTTCTTCTTTTAAATGTTTTACCAAAGATATAAAAGCCACTTTTGAAGCATTTGAAACTTTAGAAAACATACTTTCACCACAGAAAACATGTCCCAAATCAATTCCGTATAAACCACCCACTAAAATATCATCCTGCCACACCTCAACCGATTTTGCAAATCCTTCTTTGTTTAATTTGCAATAGGCATCGATCATTTCGTTTGAAATCCAGGTTCCATTTTGTCCATCACGTTTTATTTTTTGGCAATTTGAAATTACGTCTTTAAAGTTCTGATTAAAAGTAACTTTAAACTGATTTCGCTTCAAAATAGTACGCATACTTTTTGAAACAACCAATTCATCTAAAAACAAAACCATCCTTGGATCCGGTGACCACCACAAAATGGGTTCTCCGTCATTGAACCAGGGAAAAATTCCGCTTTTGTAAGCCAATTGCAATCGCCCTGAACTTAAATCACCGCCAACAGCCAGAATACCTTCTTCATCGGCTTCTGTTACAGGAGGAAAAAATAAATCTTTAGATACGTAATACATTTAAAAAATCAATTTCAATAACAATGGCAATTTCAAACTTCCATAATCTTTCTTTGTGGAGTTACTTGTGCGATTTCTTACTTCAGTCGAAATAACAAAACTAACTCAAAAATAAAATTCCAAATCCCAAATACACAGTAATGATTTGGAATTTGGAATTTTTAAATTTTGTAATTTAAACTCTTAGAAAGGCAAATCGTCCGGTTCGTCTTCGTTTAAATTAGTTGCCGGAGCAAAAGCTTCTGCTGCAGGCATAGGTGGTGTCTGTGCAGGACCTTCAGGAGCTAATCTTTCGATTCTCCATCCCTGAATACTATTAAAATATCTGGTTTCTCCTTGTGGATTAACCCATTCTCTTCCTCTTAAATTGATAGAAACTTTTACAGCCTCACCTTGTTTGTAGCTACTTAATAAATCGCATTTATCTTGTGTAAATTCGATTAAAATATGTTGCGGATACTGCTCATCTGTAGTAACAACTAATTCTCTTTTTTTGAATGAGGCACTAACTTGCTGTTCCGGATTAACCACTTTTACTTTTCCTGTAACTTCCATCTTCTGTCTATATTAATTATTGTTTCTTTTCTTATTTCTTTGCCAAAAGCACTTTCCAGGCTGATAAAACATCTCCTTCATCAAGGTGTTTTTTGGCTTCTAAATGTATTTTTTGCTGATCGTCAGAGCTTAAAACTCCTTTTACCGAAAAATTTTCTTTCACAAATATACTAACTTCTTCTGTTGTAGGCAAGGCTTCTATATTTCCTAGTTTCCCCAAATCGTTCCCGTCAAAAACAGGGCTTTCTTTGATAAAATTTGGAATTGCATCTACTCCAACTCCTAAAGTTGTCAGTGGTTTTTCTACTTCAAAAAGTCCCTGATTCGATCTTGAATACCAGTTACTTCCTAATCTTGAAACCAAATCAATTTTATGCTGATCGATTGCTCCGTTTTCATCCAGAATAGATTCGTGTATATGTATTTTTACCACCTCGCAAAGAATCAGATTTCCTGCACCTCCTTCTTCTCCTAAAGGAATAATCTGTGTGACTTTACACTCAAACTGCACCGGAGATTCTTTTACGCGATAAGGTTTTACCAAATCTGAAGGAATCTGTGTTAAACCTGCTTTAATAAATTCGTTTACACCTTCTCCATATTCAGTACTTGCCAATGAAGTCTGCTGAACCAGATCGTAATTTACTACATTAATTACAACTTCTTTTGTTGCTTCGGCATTAATCAAAGTATGTTTTACGGTATTATCACGCACACGCCTTGAGGGAGAAAAAACCAAAATTGGCGGATTGGCACTAAACACATTAAAGAAACTAAAAGGCGACAAATTAGGAATTCCTTTTACGCTGATTGTACTTGCAAAAGCAATTGGTCTTGGTCCAATGGCACTTTGCAGATAGCCTTGTAATTTTGCCGTTGGTATCTCTTTTGGATTAATGCTAATCATATTTATTTTCTTTTAAACCGAACTTGTTTCAGCAACTACAAAAGTATAGAAATGGTTTATCCAAAAGAAATACTTTTAAGCTTAAAAACAAAAATCTTTAAACATTCACAAAATATTAAATGTGTTTATTTCGTTATATTTATACCTCAAAAATTATTCTATGCATTTTTCTGAAAGCAGAAATACAACCCGTTGGATTATTATTTTTATTTCCTTTTCAATCATTTCGCTGATACTTTGGAATACCTATACCTTTTTTCAAATATTCAAAAACGAAGAACGTTTGAAAATGAATATATTGGCCAATGCTCAAAAAACAATCATCAACGCTGACGAGTATACAGATCTTGATTTGCCTTTGGAGATTACAAACAGCAATGCCTCTGTTCCGGTAATTTTGGTGATGTACGATAAAGTGATTAATTCTAAAAATGTTCCTGAAGAAATCCTTAATGACAAAGCGAAATTTAAAAAACTTTTGAATAAATTAAAAAATGAAAATGAGCCTATAATTTTTGAATATGCTCCCGGAAAACACCAACAGTTATATTACGGAAATTCGGCATTACTGAATAAACTTAAATATTATCCTATTGCATTGTTACTGATTATTTTTTTGTTTGCTGCGTTGATTTACAATTTCTACAGAAGTACCAAAATAGCGACCCAAAATAAACTTTGGGCAGGAATGGCAAAGGAAACTGCCCATCAGATTGGAACTCCTCTTTCTTCTTTAATTGGATGGGTTGAAATTCTAAAAACCGAAGAAATTGATCAGACCATCACAGCTGAAATTGAAAAAGATGTTGAGCGTTTGCAGACAATCACTGACCGATTCTCTAAAATAGGTTCTGTTCCGGTTCTGGAAAATCATGATGTTGTTGCAGAAACCTTACGCACTTTTGAGTATTTACAATTACGTTTCTCAAAACAGGTTGCCTTTTCGTATCAAACTCCGGACAAACCTATTTTTGCACTGATTAATCCGGCACTTCATAGCTGGACTATTGAAAATCTGGTAAAAAATGCTATTGATGCCATGAAAGGAAAAGGAACTTTAGACCTCCAAATTGAGCAGGACAATCATCATGTAAAAATAAACATCAAAGATTCCGGAACCGGCATTTTGAAGAAGCAATTCAAAACTATTTTTGAACCCGGTTTTACTACCAAAAAACGTGGTTGGGGATTAGGACTTTCTTTAACCAAAAGAATCGTTGAAGAATATCATAGCGGAAAAATTAAAGTTTTACATTCTGAAATTGGCAAAGGAACGACATTTCAGATTTCATTAAATAAAAAAGTGTAGCAGGAATTTCTTTGCTACACTTTACATTTTTATTTTTGATTTGAATTAAAAAAGATTTCGACTCCGCTAAACCTGACAATTCACAACATTATTTATTTCTTTCTGAATATTATAAATTCGCCTCAATACTTTTCGCCAAAGCTTCAAATTCTTCTTTGGAAAGTGACACTTTATTAAGAAAACGCATTTCATCCATTTCATTTAACGGAATCAGATGTACGTGTGCGTGAGGAACTTCTAAGCCCACAACAGCCATTCCAACTCTTTTGCAGGAAACAGTTTTCTCTAAAGCAATTGCAATTTTCTTGGAGAATTTCATCAATCCCAAATACAACTCATCATCAATATCAAAAATTTTATCGATTTCCTGCTTCGGAATACAAAGTGTATGTCCTTTAGCATTTGGATTTACATCTAAAAAAGCCAGAAAATTATCGTCTTCGGCAATTTTATAAGCTGGAATTTCTCCGTTTACTATTTTTGTGAATATTGACATTGTTTATTCGTTTATTTGGTAAATCATTTAACCGACTGAACGATTAAACGGTTAAACTTTAAAAAAATTAGTCTCTGGAAATTTCTAAAATTTCGAATTTCAAAACACCATTTGGAACTGTAATCTCTGCTACTTCGCCAACAGATTTTCCAAGCAAGCCTTTTCCGATAGGAGAAGTTACCGAAATTTTTCCTGTTTTAAGATCAGCTTCACTTTCAGCAACAAGCGTGTATTTCATTTCCATTCCGTTGCTTTGATTTTTGATTTTAACGTTAGATAATACCAATGCTTTTGAAACATCTAATTGTGATTCGTCAATTAATCTGGCATTAGAATATACTTCTTCTAATTTAGAAATTCTCATTTCTAATAAACCCTGTGCTTCTTTTGCAGCATCATATTCGGCATTTTCAGATAAATCACCCTTATCTCTTGCTTCAGCTATATCCGCAGATGCCTTTGGACGCATTACACTTTTTAAGTGCTCCAACTCCTCTTTTAATTTTTTTAACCCGTCTGCTGTATAATAAGATACTTTACTCATAACTTCATCGTTTATATAAATACAAAAAATCCCATCGGGACGGGATTTTTCTTATTACAAATATAGTATTATTTTTAATAGTACATAATTATATGTTAATCATATAGAATTCACAAGCAAATAAATTATTTTTGTTTCACTAATTATGCTTAAAACAATGAAAAAACTCTGGCTTTTTATACTGTTTGTTCCTTTACTTTTCTCGTGTAGCGATAATAACAGAAGCAATAACAATCCCTACATACCTAATTACCGTATTAGTTTGCAGCTAAACGTAAACCTTCCTGCGTACAATAATCTTATGTATCCGAGTACTCCGGTTTTTGTAGCAGATCATGGTGCAAAAGGAGTAATCGTAATGATGACAGGTCCGGGAACATATACCGCTTTTGATGCTGCCTGTCCAAATCAGACATTAAACTCCTGCACAGCGATGAAAATTGACGGAATTAATGCAGTGTGCTCCTGTGACAAAAGCTCTTACAGTTTATTTACCGGCCTTGGTTATAAAAATGAAGAATACCCAATGAAACAGTACAGGGTTGAAGCAAACGGAAATTTGATTAATGTTTACAATTAAAAAACAAAAGCCTGAAAATCTAAAACTTTCAGGCTTTTGTTTTTTTAATTAGAATATCTAGAATTTCAAAGTTAATCCAACTAAGAAATTGGTTCCTGCCTGCGGATAATAATATGGATAAATATCCCACATGTATCCGTTTGAAACATATTTTTTATCTAAAATATTATTTACCAAGCCTATTATCATAATTGATTTAAAAACAGATTTTGGTTTAACTTCAAAAGAAACATTTAAATCGTTTACAAAATAATCTGCCAGCTTTGCAGATGGCAATTCGATATTATTCATGTATTGTTCTCCAACATATTTTTGCAATAACGAAATATGCAAATCCTGAATTGGGCTAAATACGATTATGTTGCCTGCAATAACAGACGGAGAATAGGCAATATCAGTTGTGCCGTAGTTTTGGCCTTCAACATCCAAATCGACATTTTTATTACTGCTTAAGGTAAAGTTTGGCCTAATAATGAATTTATCCGAAAGTTTTATAGTCGCATCAACTTCAAGACCTAAACGATAACTTTTATCAGTATTTGAGCGAATTGGATTTCCGACATCATCTAATGTTCCGGTTAAAATCAACTGATCTTTATAACCCATATAATAAAAGTTGGAATTCAATTGAAATTTCTCTGAATTAAATCTCCAGCCTAATTCAAAATCATTTAATTTTTCAGGCTTTACGTTTCCGCCTTCATAATCGGTTCTGTTTGGCTCACGGTTCGCACGGGCGTATGAAAAATACAGCGTATTTTTTTGATCGATTTCAAAATTTAAACCCGCTTTTGGATTAAAGAAATTAAAAGTATCATCTACAAGACCTGTCTCCCAACTGTTGGCTTTATATCTTACATTTCTGTATTGCAAATCTCCGTAAAAACTTAATTTATCAAATATTTGATAATTAGCTTTTACAAAAATATTACCGTCCGTTTTTGTTGAAAAATCATCATAATAATGATCACCTAATTCTGTCTGGTCAGAATATCTTGCCCAGATTACTTTTCCGAAATGGTCTCCTTCATATTTATTCCAGCCTCCGCCAAGGATAGCATTCAGCTTTTCTGTTGTATAATTTACAGAAAAAGTAGTTCCGTAAAAGTCATTATCCAGCCATTTTTGGCGAATTAAATCCGTACCGGGAACTAAATCGCCATTATCATCTTCGACCATTTTTGTAGGCTGAATTCCTTCGTAACCTGCAACAGGCTCGTTGTATTTGTAATTTTCATAGTAACCAAGTCCTTTCGTATAATGAAAGGCAAGATTTGTACTCCATTTATCTGAGATCGATTCGCTCCAGTGCAACTGATAATGATCCTGATTGTAGTTATCGGTTTCATTGTCATAAAAATGAATATTTCCCTGTGCATCTTTATATTTTCCGGAAGAATTATACCTACGATCAGAAATAAGAGTTTCAGCATCAATTCCATTCCAGGATTGATATGTTTTTTGAGTTCCGCCAAAAACTAATGCTTTAATCAAAGTCGTTCCGCCAACATAAGTTCCTTGTAAAAAATACGATTTTAAATCAGAACTTCCGCGATCTACATAACCATCAGATTTTATTGTAGACAAACGTCCTGCAAGTTCGAAATGGTCGTTTAACAGACCTGTACTGAATTTTACGGTATTTTTGTTTGAATTAAAACTTCCGTAAGAACTTGAAATTTCACCACTTGCTTTTGTGGCGTAATTATCTGTCAGCATGTTTAAACTGGCTCCAAAAGCACCAGAACCGTTAGTTGATGTTCCTACACCACGCTGTAACTGCAGACTTTCTACGGAAGAAGCAAAATCAGGCATGTTTACCCAAAAAGTCCCCTGACTTTCTGCATCGTTATACGGAATTCCGTTTATGGTAACATTTACCCTTGTAGCATCGCTTCCTCGCACGCGAATTCCTGTGTAACCCATTCCGTTTCCGGCATCAGAAGTAGTTACGACTGATGGCAGATAATTCATTAAAATTGGAATATCCTGACCTAAATTTCTGTATTTGATTTCCTTTTTATCCATATTACTGAAACTAACAGGCGTTTTTACAGTAACACGAACTGCTGAAACCAATACATTATCGAGTTGATTAACTTTGGTCGAATCCTGCTCTTGTGCAGTAGAGAATAGAGAATAGAATAAAGAGAATAGAATAAAGAAAATAGACTTTTGGTTCAACTTAGAACCTTTGTAACTTAGTACCTCAGTACTTTTTAAAAAAGTTTTCATCCGTAAAGAATTACGAATAAAAGGGGGAATTATTCTTTTGGTTAAATTAATAAATGTGTTCCCGACAAAATATAGTTTACACTGAAATGTTTGTCGTTTTTTCCCTTAGCAACATTACTCGCTCAGGTTCTTTGGGTATGATCTCAGCTCGTTATTTAGAGCACCCCTTTGAGACAGTGCAAAAGTAGTGTTTAAAATTGCAAAAATCAAAGGTCAATAGCAAAAATCAATTTCAAAAAATAGATTCTCAATTTGGCTTGACATTTTTTATTTTTCTTCTAGAATTGTAAACATACATTACCAATCTTTTTTATTTATCATTTCTATTATTTTTCTTTCAATTTCGGGTTCAGAATCCGAATGTCCACCATCTAATATAAAAAGTTCACTATTTGTTAGTTTAGAATTTAATTCGATTGCAAATTTTAAAGGACAAATTGCATCTTGTTTTCCGTGAATTATTTTAATCGGGATGTGATCAATTTTTTTTAAATTTTTTATAATATAATTTTCTTCAATAAAGCAGTCATTACTTAGATAATGAGCTTCCAATACAGAAAGAGTCTGATAAGGAATCTGATTTAGAATTTCTTCAACCTCTTCTTCAGATATGTTGTTTTTAAAAATAGATATTTCATAAAAAGCCCACTCGTAAGAAAAATACTCTTTTTCATCTTTGGAACCATTTATCATTTTTTCTAAGTAATATTCGGCGAGTGACTGTTTACTTTCTTTAGGAACATTATCTCTAAATCTTTTCCATATTTCAGGAAATTCTATTTTTACTCCTCCATTCAAGTAATGTTCAATTGATTTTTTATTTCCTAAAAATATTCCTCGAAGTAATAATTTATTAATTCTTTCCGGATTTTGAATGGCATATATCAACCCTAAAGTTGTACCCCAAGACCCCCCAAACAAAGTGACTTTATCTATTTCTAAATAATCAAGAAGTTTATTAATATCACTTACTAAATGCTGAGTAGTATTTTCTATAACTGAACCAAAAGGAATACTTTTTGACGCACCTCTTTGGTCAAAAAATATTACTTTTTGTTTATCAAAATTAAAAAAACGTTTATCATCTTCAGAAAATCCTGCTCCAGGGCCTCCATGAACAAACAATATTGGTTCACCTTCTGGATTTCCACATACTTCATAGTATATTTCATGAATTTCGCTAACTTTTATATAGGTCATTTATTTGGTAAAATCTTTAATTATTGTGCGATAAAGCAAGTAGTAAATAATAAATATACAAAACAAACTCTCTAAAAATAAAAGTCCTACTCCAAATTAGGTTTCTTTCTTGATTGTTTTCTCTCAGAAATATTCTTCTTATCCTTAATTCGCTTTTTAATCACCGATTTTGGAATCTTCGTTGCTTTACGAATTTTAGGAACAAATAATCCTTTTTTGATAATTTCTAAAAAACGTTTTACGACAATCTCTTTGTTTTTAAGCTGGCTTCTGTCTTCATCGCAATTTAAAATCAGTATGTTTTCAGAAGTTAAACGTGATGCCAAATTGGTTTCTAACAATAATTTTTGTTCATCAGATAAAGCCTGAGAAGTATTTAAATCGAAGGTGAGCACCACTTTTGAGGAAACTTTATTTACGTTTTGTCCT
Source organism: Flavobacterium pectinovorum (assembly GCF_022802975.1). Lineage (GTDB taxonomy): Bacteria > Bacteroidota > Bacteroidia > Flavobacteriales > Flavobacteriaceae > Flavobacterium > Flavobacterium pectinovorum_B. Next base: position 8,015 of record NZ_JAFEVZ010000017.1, on the reverse strand, counting down.
CCGGCACCACTGCTTCTTACTGCTTTAAAGCTTAATTCTGACAGGATTTTTTCTGAATCCATTATTTTGGCTGATGCGCCGGTTTTAATAAATCATTCACAGTTTTTACCGGATTAAATGTTATTAAAGGAACCGCAACGAAAATGGTTAGCCAATTTGACATTCCACCATTCCACAATCCCGGTAATTCGTAGTTTTTGACTACTTTTCCTTCTGCACTTTTTTCTACAATAAAACCAGTGTTATGATCTACAAACTCTGTCAAATCAAATTTTTCTCCTTTATAATTTTTAGTACTGCAAACCAAATCAACCGGGTTAAAGTGGGTTGCATTTTCCAGAATAGACTTTTGCTTTTTATTAGTTAAATCAACCTGTGAACTTTCAACGATTTGAAGTGAAATATCTCCTTTGTCATTTCTGGTCCAGAAAGGCCCTCCTCCAGCTTCACCTTCATTTTTAACCATTCCACAAACCCGAATTGGCTTGTCCAGAAGTTCTTTTATTTTACTTATTTTATTTTCAAAAGTAAATTTATTAAAGTCACCGGTCATTTCTATAGTAAGTTTTTGCATTAAAAACTTAACTATTTCTTCAATATCCTCCTCTTTAACCTGTTTCTTTTCTATAGCATTTAAATAACCAAAAACCTTTTGCTGCGCTTCTATCAAAATTCCGGCTAACCCTTTTTTATACAAAGTAGTTTTGTCAATATTATTTTGAATTACATTATCTATGTTTTTTATAAAAATAATATCAGCATCAATGTTATCAAGGTTTTCAATCAAAGCTCCGTGTCCGCCAGGCCTAAAGATAAAGGATCCTTTTTGATTCCTGAAAACATTATCTTTTACATCGACAGCAATCGAATCTGTTCGTTTATTTTGATAGGAGAAACTAATATTTATTTGGGTTCCCGACTCAGACTCGACTTTTGTTTTTACTTCATCGATTGTTTTTTCGAATAATTCCTGATGCACTTCGGAAACTGTAAAATGCAAATCCGAACTTTTATTGGTAGCGGCATAATGCACACATTCATTTAAATGCTCTTCTATTGGGGTTGCAATATGAGTTTTATATTTATGAAAAGGCAAAACTGCTTTTGGTTTATTTGCAAAATCAAAAAAATCAGGAGACAGCAACATTTTTATAAAATAATAATTTTTATGGTCACGGTCTAAAGCATCAAAATCAGGATAAACTTCTTTTAGCTTTTTATATACCGCTTTAAAAAAAGGAAACTTATCCATTCCAACAATAAAAATAGACAAATCATTGTCTTTTTTTCTGTTGATATATGAGTTAATTGTTTCTTTTTCGATATCATAGGAATTCAAAAAAGCAATTAAAAATTTAAACATTCTGGTTGCCGCACCCGAAGCCGGAATAAATTTACATATCTTGAAATCACCTTTATTGATGTCAAAAAAATTGGCTTTTTCTTCAAAATCAGCAGTTGATAAACTTAAAATTCCGTTATTAACAGTTGCCGGGCTTATTAAGTTACATTTGGAGATTCCTTTTTTAAAGATTTTAAGCTGTTTCAATATATTTTCGAAAGGAATTCCGTGATTATAAATCTCAACAAAATCAGCCGATGAAAATCCTTTATTTTTTGCTATAGTCAGATTATCAATAATAGCTGTAGCTTTTGCTAAACGGCTTTCCTTATCTCCAGAAATTGTAATAAACGGCTTTTTATTATCGATTAAAGTTTGTTTAAAAATCGAAAAAACAGTTTCTCTTTTATTAGGATTATCCCGAATATCATCCTTTTCCCAAGGAATATCAATATCTGTCAGAAAAAACAAATCGTATTCATGCGCTAAGGCAGCTTCATTTAAAGATGGATTACAAGAACCGTAATAAACCTCAGAAAAAACTTTAGTTACCATTAAATTGGTATCGCAAAACAGGTATTGCTGAGCTGCATATAACTTTTCGTTTTCTAATGCTACTTGGCCATAAGCAATTGGCATCATGTCTTCTTCTGTGCAAATTTGCTCATTTAGTTCCCATTTTCGCTGCAGGTAATCACGTGCAAACTCCGGAACCCAATCGGTTTCATAATAATCTGCCAGTTGTTTTGCCAATGTAGTTTTTCCTGTACTTTCAGGACCAAATAAGGCAATTTTTATAATGCTTGTTTTTTGCTGTCTAAGATTTTTCTCCATTCTAAATAAGCTGAAATAGCCAATATTGTAAAAATTAAATACTGAAGTGCCAACATTCCTAAGCCACGATACGCATATAGCGGCACAACAATAATGTCACCTATAATCCAAAGTGTCCAGTTCTCGATTTTTTTCTTCGCCATGTACCACATTCCGGCAAAAAATATCCCTGATGAAATCATGTCAATATAATTGTCAGCATTGATTGTATAATCGAAATATTTATAAATACCGTAAACTACAAAAATAGTAATTATAAACAATAAAATTCCTATTATTTTTTCATTTAAATTTGTTCTCGTAATGGGCAAATTATCTTCGACCGTTCCCCCTTTCGACCAAACATACCATCCGTAAATACTCATAACCGAAAAATACCCATTGATAATCATATCTCCTATATAACCAGCAATATACAAAATATAAACTGAAATTACTGTAGCAATTAAACCTGTTGGATATACCCAGATATTTTCTTTTTTAGCAAACCAGACACTCAATATCCCGCAAACAAAAACCAAAAATTCTAAAGCGATATGCCATAAAGGAGTATTTTTATAACTGTTCAGAAAAAAATCTATCATTTTATTGTTTGTTTATTTTGGTTCAAAAAAATGGCTGTTGTTTTCAAAAGCGGTCCCGATTACCACTAAATCGGCACCTGCATTATAAGCGTTTTGAATTCCTTGTAAATCTGTAATTCCTCCTCCAACAATTACAGGAATATCAATATTTTGAGCAATTAACCGAATCATTTTCAACGGCACTGCATTTTTGGCTCCGCTTCCTGCCTCTAAATACATTAATTTATTTCCCAACATTTCTCCCGCCTGAGCAGTAGCCAGAACCAAATCAAAATTTTCGCGATTAAGCGGTTTTGTTTTACTGACACGCGCAACGGCAGTTTCATTACCGCTTTCTATCAAAATATATCCCGTCGAAATCACTTCGAGATTCGTTTTTTTAAGAATTGGTGCTGCCTGAACCTGATATTCTATTAAATAATCCGGATTCCGTCCTGATAACAATGACAAAAACAAAATAGCATCAGCCTGTGGTGATATCTGCGAAGGATCTCCCGGAAATATCACAACGGGCAAATTTGTTTTTTGTTTTAGCTGTGCAATTAAATCTTCTAAAATTATAGCCTGTACAATGCTTCCTCCCACAAAAATATGTGTTGCCGGAGATTTATTTATTTTTAGTAATAAATGATCTAAACTTTCCCATTCGATTTTATCAGGATCTAAAAGTATGGCCAATAACTTTCGGTTCTCTTTTTTTGCTTCTAAAATCTGCTGGTGTATATTAAGTACTTTCTGCTCCATAACGGACGTAAAAGTAAAAGTTTTTTTAAAGCAGAAGAACTATTTTGAATGAATTATATTTGTCTAACTGCTTTTAACAACCAAAGAAACAAGCCTATGATTGCTCCTGAATTATTAGAAAAATATGATGCTGTTAAGAAGTCTTTCTCCAAAAATGAAATTATTTTTGAGGAAGGGATTTTTCCTTCAAACTACTTTCAAATTCTTTCCGGTGAAGTAAAAATGAGCAACTATAATGATGATGGAAGAGAATTTATTCAGGGAATATTTTATAAAAATCAATCTTTTGGAGAACCGCCTTTATTCTTAAACAAAAACTATCCAGCCAACGCAATAGCGGTTGAAGATTCAGAAATTTTTGTTCTTTCTAAAAATAATTTTATGAAACTGCTGGAAGAGAACTCAAAAATCAGCATTAAAATAATCGAAAACCTGGCACAGCGTCTGTATTATAAATCGGTTATGGCTGCCGAAATCTCTACACACGAACCGGAACACAGAGTTTTGAAGTTAATCGATCACGGAATCGCTTATTTTAATTTTAAGAAAGACATAAATGGTTATCTAATCAATTTTACCAGACAACAGATTGGAGATTTAACCGGCTTGCGTGTCGAAACCGTGATTAGAACTATAAAAGCGCTGGAAAAAAAAGGCGAATTGAAGATTATAAACCGAAAAGTATACCGATAAAAAAGTTCTGGTTTTATGATTTAAATCATAAAATACAGTAGTGTTGTGCATGTAACTTTGTTGATATAAAAAACTCAAAATCATGACACTATATCAAACAACATTCAACATTTTCAATAAAAATTATATGGGTTCAGCTGCAATGGCAGTAATTGCACAAAGCTGTTTGGGCGGTGCTGCAGCAATGTATGTACTTGCAAACGGAACCTCAATCCTACAAATGATTCAGCTGGCCGTTATTGTTTTGGCTTGTGTTTTTGCAAACACCTCTATTTTGGCTCAAATGAAACATAAAGTTATTTTTAATTTTATTCTTGCAAGTACTTTTCTAAGTATTTTATTTATCTTTTTGAATAGTTTTGTACTATGAGAAAACAAATAGTAAACAGAACTGATATCGAAGTTCTGGTTCATTCCTTTTATGCTAAAATAAGAGCCGATGAGGAAATTGGCTTTTATTTTAATGAAATGATTTCAGACTGGGATGCACATCTCGAAAAACTGACTGATTTTTGGGAGATGAATTTATTTGGCGTAAAAAAATATAACGGGAATCCGCTTGCTGTTCACAATGAAGTTGACACTCATTTTGGAGGCAAAATTACCTCAAATGAATTCGGGATCTGGTTAAACTATTGGTTTCAGACCATTGATGAATATTTTGAAGGCGAAAATGCCGATATACTGAAAAGACGTGCCCGAAAAATGAGTACTTTTTTGTATATGAGTATGTTTCAGCATAGACAAAAGGGAAGTGAGATTTAATGCTTTAAAGTAATTAACAGATAATGTGTCATTTCGACGTAAGGAGAAATCACACTAGAAGCTCCATAAAGTATGGCTCCAATCTTTGTCGAATCCCGCATGTGATTTCTCCTTACGTCGAAATGACAAAATTGTGTTTATTCCTAAATCTGCTAAGATTGGAATTTGTAATTTTTATATTGAATTTTCACTTTTCAAAAGCATAAACCAAAGTAAATCTATCTTCAGAATTCTGCGATTGTATTTCTTTATAATGTATATCAAAATCTTTAACAAGATTATCAAAATGAAGACTCGCCTGAGTTTGAAATTCTTCTAAGGAAAAATTCTCAACCAAAATATGATCTTTAAAACTGATTCCCTTTTCGTTTCTGATTTTAAAGATTGCTTCTTTGGCTCCCCAAATTACTGTTAATTTTTTTATATATTCTTCTGAAAAATCAAGCTGTAGGTACTTGCATTCATAATCCGTAAATTTATCTGCAATCCTCTGAATTTTATGACGTTGCAATTCCATATCAATTCCAACGGTTTCATGACTTATGATTATTGCCGCAAAATGATACGAATGCGTAATCGAAATATAATTATGGCAATCGAAATAAGGTTTCCCAAATTCGTCATAATGCAAATCCTTATCTGTAAAACCCATTTCCTGAATCAGCATGCGAACGCTCAAAAAAGCACGCTGATGCATTTCGGATTTCATACCATCAAGTCTCTTCTGCGTTTTCTCTTTTAAGACCACTTTGCTTCTTAGTTCGTCAAAAGATTCCGTTATTTCCCAAATTAAGATTTTAGTGGTTTCATTGAATTGTATGGTCTGAAATAAAGGCATTTTTTTAAATTATGAATTATTGGGTGGTAAATTTTAAACCATATAAGCCATTTAAGAAAATATAACTGTTGGTTAAAAGAATACATTCGTAAATATAAGCAATCGCAGCAAAGATAATAGTTAAGGATTCTTTTAAATAAACTTACATTACTTAGTATGGCTTAAAAAATGTACTAAGTAAATATAAGCAATTCGCAACAAAGGTAATCGTTTAAGAATCTTTTTTAAATGAACTTATATCACTTATATGGTTTAAAACGATTCTTAAACTAACATTCTAAAGATTAACAAATTAAAGATTTCACAAATCTTACTTAAAGTAGTAAAAATAAAAAGCTATTCCTTAAATTTGCAAAAATTTTACAATTACAAATATACTATAAATGAGTACAACGACTACGCCTTATGTGGCTTTCAAAGTAAAAGACATTTCTCTGGCTGCCTGGGGAAGAAAAGAAATTGAACTGGCTGAGGCTGAAATGCCAGGTTTAATGGCACTTCGTGCTGAATATAAAGACGAACAACCATTAAAAGGTGCTCGTATTGCAGGATGTCTGCACATGACTATCCAAACTGCAGTTTTAATCGAAACTTTAATTGCTCTTGGTGCTGAAGTTACCTGGTCTTCTTGTAACATTTTCTCTACTCAGGATCAGGCTGCTGCTGCCATTGCTGCTGCCGGAATTTCAGTTTATGCATGGAAAGGTCTTGACGAAGAATCATTTGACTGGTGTATTGAGCAAACTTTATTCTTTGGTGAAGACAGAAAACCATTGAACATGATTTTGGATGATGGTGGAGATTTAACTAACATGGTTATTGATCGTTTCCCGGAATTAGTTCCTGGAATCAAAGGATTGTCTGAAGAAACTACAACTGGTGTTCACAGATTGTACGAAAGAGTAAAAGCCGGAACGTTACCAATGCCTGCAATCAACATTAACGACTCTGTTACTAAATCTAAATTTGATAACAAATACGGTTGTAAAGAATCTGCTGTAGATGCTGTACGTCGTGCAACTGACTTAATGTTGGCTGGAAAAAGAGTAATAGTTTGTGGATACGGTGATGTTGGAAAAGGAACTGCAGCTTCTTTCAGAGGTGCAGGATCTATTGTAACCGTTACTGAAATCGACCCAATTTGTGCTTTACAAGCTGCAATGGACGGTTATGAAGTTAAAAAATTAAACACTGTAATTGCTAATGCTGATATCATCATTACAACTACCGGAAACAAAGATATCGTTCTTGGAGAGCACTTCGAGCAAATGAAAGACAAAACTGTTGTTTGTAACATCGGACATTTCGACAACGAAATTGATATGGCCTGGTTAAACAAAAACCACGGTGCTTCTAAAATCGAAATCAAACCACAAGTTGACAAATATACTATCAACGGAAATGACATCATCATTTTGGCTGAAGGTCGTTTAGTAAACCTTGGTTGTGCTACAGGTCACCCAAGTTTTGTAATGAGTAACTCATTTACCAACCAAACTTTGGCTCAAATCGAATTATGGAACAATAGTGCAGCTTACAAAAATGACGTTTATATGTTACCAAAACATTTGGATGAAAAAGTGGCTGCTTTACACTTAGCTAAATTAGGAGTAGAATTGGAAGTTTTACGTGACGACCAGGCTGCTTATATTGGTGTTGAAGTTCAAGGTCCATTTAAACCGGAATATTACAGATATTAGTAAATTTTAGATTGAAGATTTCTGATTTTAGATTTTCTTCGATTGTCTATATCAAACCCGACAGGTTTAAAAACCTGTCGGGTTTTGTTTTTTATTTTGTTTTTTTCTCTATCAACTTACTTTTGAGATTTCGCAACTCACTGCGACACATTCGCTAACTTTGCAAAAAACAAAACCATGAAAAATTTTTTATTTTTATTCATTGCTATTATCTTCGAAATCATTGCTACTTCTGCCTTAAAAAAATCGGAAGAATTCACTAAATCAATTCCAAGTATCATAACAATTTTGGGATATTGTGGCGCATTTTACTTTTTGAGTTTTGCAATTAGAACCATCCCTATAGGAATTGCTTATGCCATTTGGTCTGGAGTTGGTATTGTTTTAATTAATTCAAGTTGCTAGTTAATGGATTTATTTAATTGTAGCCCAAATACAAATAAAGTTAGCTTTATTAGAAAACCTTGAATTGTAACTGCGTGTATTGTTCTTGGAAACATTTTCTTGATGTCACT
>NZ_JAFEVZ010000016.1 GCF_022802975.1 Flavobacterium pectinovorum | reverse complement strand
ATCTTTAATGGATGTTTACATCGAACTTAACCCATCACTTTGCGAACCGCCGAGTACGTGACCCGTACGCTCGGTGGTGTGAGAGGCGCACTCCGTTCTATTTGAGACGGAGCCGTCTACTCGATTAGGCGCTGGCATTATTTAAATCCACTTTGATAATATCTGCACTTTCAATTTTCTTTATTACCAAAGTTGCTATTTCAAGTTTTTCATTATTATCCCCAAATTTCCAACTTTCTAATTTCTTTTCGCCAAATAGAAAATATCCTTTCGATTCTAAATCCTTTAACATGTTATTAAGCGAAAGAGTAATTTTTACTTTTTCATATGGTTCTGAAAGACTAATAATATCAAGATAATCTAAAAAATCTTGAGCAAGTCCTCCAATAAATTCTGCTTCATCTTCAGTCTCTATCTCATCATAATCAGTTCTACAGCCTGTAGCCGAAAGAATTTCTAACAGTTCTTTTCCGGATGTAATTCGAATTAAAAATTTAGGTTTTGGTGTTTTATCAATATTTGATTTTAAAATTGTATTTACCCAATTTTCATGATTTTGCTTTATATATCGAAGGAGTTCTTCAGTATAAGTATCAACTAATGTGTCAATTTCCTTGTGATGATTTCTACACAATAAAATCAAATTGTCAGCAGTATCATAGGCAGTTATTTCTTTATGTCTTGGTCCATTTTTCTTGCTACTTATTATATGGCATTCATCACCAATATTAAATTCTGTTGCGTTTGACTTTTTATTAAACAACTCAGTTTTACAAATCGCACATCTGTTTCCTGATTTTCCCCAAAGATTTTTTCTGTCTTTACTTGAAATTCCCATTTTATATCTCGATGATTAGATTGTTCTTATGCTTGCGCATAACGTTCTCGCGCTACAAGCAGTTTGGGATTAAATCAGCGTTATCATTCGGATTTTCCAAATCTCTCAAATACAAACCAATTTTTCCATTAAGCCAAATTCCCAAATTGCTTGTAGCGTGTGTTGGCGGTAGTTTTTTATTTTCCACTACTCATTCTTTCTGTTATTTTTTCGTAATATATGTCTGTTATGTCGCTCCAAAATACAATTAACGACATCAAAAAATTTGAGAAGTCAGAAACTGTTTTCACACTAATTGGTTTATCAATACTTCTTAAGTGTTCAAAATATTCTGCAAAATTTTCATCATAATGTGCACCTGCTTTATTTCTGAACTTTGTAATCAACGTATCATATTTATGTTCTTTTTTAAGTTCTTTTAATTTCAAGGTAATATTTAGAAATCTCGGTTCTAATTCATTGAAATCTCGGGAAATTAAATTACGAATTTCATTTTGGTGTTTCCCAAAAGTTTTTAAAGACTCATAAATAACTACAAATCCATTTTTAAAGTAAAACTTTCTTTCCCAATCTGTTTCACAGTCAACAAGTCCTCTTAAAGAAGATGCAATATCAAGAAAACAAGAGGTAAAAAAGCATAAATATTTAATATGCTTTTTAATTTCTTCAATACTTTCTTGAGCAGGCTCATTATTTCCCTTTAAATTTCCGCTTTCTAAAAGTTTTAATAAATTATAAGATTCATCTAACTCACTTTGATAATGATTTATATGAAATAATATATCTTTTGAGTTGTACATTAAAGATCAGGTTTAATAAAATTCTCTTTTCAACGGCAAAATTACCGCCAACTCTTTTATATGCGAATAAATTTAACCTGTTTTATTCCAAATAGGTATGTTATACGCATGTTTTGGTTTGTTTTTTTGCGTTTTATTGCAATACAAAAATAAAATTATTTCTTACATATCGAAGGGATTGATGATTTTTTGTAATGAATTGCTTGATACATGTGTGTAAATCATAGTTGTTTTTGGACTGCTATGTCCTAATAAATCCTGAATATATCGTAAATCAGTTCCTGATTCTAGTAGGTGAGTAGCAAAACTATGTCGTAAAGTATGCAAACTAATCCGTTTTGTAATTCCGGCTTTTCGGGCTGCTATTTGTAAAACGGCCTGTGCGCTTCGGCTGCTATATTGTTCTTTAAATTGGCCTTCAAATAAATACAACTGAGGTTTGTATACGCTGTAATATTCTCGTAACAAAAGAAGAATTTTATTTGATAATAATGTATAACGGTCTTTTTTCCCTTTGGCATTTTTGATGTGTATTAACATACGCTGACTATCAATGTCAGTAAGTTTCATATTGATGGCTTCACTGATTCTAAGTCCTGCTGAATAAATTAATGCCAGTAAGGTTTTGTGTTTTAGGTTGGCAGTAGAATCTATAATTCGCAATACATCCTCTTTACTCAAAATATTGGGTAAAGTTTTTGCATTTTTAGGACGAAAAATTTCTTCAGGGATTATTTTTCGGGATTCAATAATTTTAAAAAATAATTTTAGAGCGTTGATGATTTGATTTTGATAGGAAGCCGAAAGGTTATTTTTTAAAATATAATCGTTATTATATAGTATGATATGATCATTTGTGATTTCGGAAACTGGAAGTTCCCGATGAAAAACCAAAAAGGATTTTAAAGCCTCAGTATATGTTTTTACTGTATTGTGACTATAACGTCTTGAGGTAAGCCAATTACTAAACTTTTGGATAGCTAAAATTCCTTCTTCTGATGGTAATGATAAATAGGCAGCGGGTATTTTAAAATGAATTCGGTTAGATTCATTGTCCGGTAAATGCCATACTTTTAAGGTTTGGCTCCATTTTGATCCTTCAAATTGTTTGATGCGCTCAATTAATTGTGCGTTTTTTTCAAAATAAACAGCAATTCGTATTTCTTTTTTGTGATGGATTAATTTAGACGACCAATTCATTTTTGTAAATTTAAGGAACGATAAATATAAGAAAATTCTGTTTTATATATTGGTTTTAAAAGGTGATTTTAAAAATATTTTGATCTTATAAAACAAAATTTTCTAATGAAAACGAGTGCCGCATGAGGGATAGCAGCGGTATCTCCCGATTTAGAAAAACAAGGCTTTTTAGCCGTAGTTTTTGTTAAACGGGAATTTAGCGAATAGCCCGACCCGCTTTTTCTGCGGGGCATGCCATAAAAAAATCCGACCCGCTTATCGCAAATCGGAATGTAAATATGATTTGTTAGTTTTTGCTTACGATGGTATTTCGTTTTTAATCAAATATAAGAAGAAAGAAGTCTATGAATGCATGCTATTCAGATATGAAACCGAATCTAAAAAGATTAAAGATTTTTGATTTCTGGTATAACAAGGTTTTACAATATTGGCAATCAAAAAGCGTTAATCAAAGAATCATATTTTTAACGTCATGGCATTGTGTTTAGTTTGACAGTTATTAGATACTCTCAATCAAACTATCCAGTAATCTTCTGGATTTAGGCGAAACTTCAATTCGGTTAAAATCATCTTCGGCACCATAACCAACCGCCATTGCAAACAATGGTTTAAAGGCCGGCATACTAAGGATTTCCTTGTATTTATCGGATTCGATACCTTCCATAGCTGTAGAATCCAGGCCTAACGCAATGCTTGCTGTTAAACCAACTCCCAAAGCAATATACACCTGCTGAGACAACCATGTTTTCATGTCGGCTTCAGGTTTACTCGCCTTAATTTGATTGTACCAGTTTCTGCGGGCTTCGGGTAATTCAGTATCGACTATTTGCTGAAAAGCATCCAGATCATCAGCTACGCTAAATACAACTATCAGCTTTGCCTGATTTACTTTTTCCTTATTGTGCATGGAAACTTCAGCTAATTGCGCCTTAATTTCCTGATTTTGCACAAATGTAAATTTCCATGGCTGAATATTTATTGAAGAAGGACTCAGGTATAAAACCTCTTTTAAAGCTTCAATTTTTTCCTGCGGAATTACTTTTTCAGCGTTGTACTTTTTGGCAGAGTATCTTTTTTTCATTAATTCCAAAATATTCATAATGCTGTATTTTAACGTTTTTAGTTTTATAGATTGCAAAGTTAAGCTGATAACCTGAATATTTCGACAATTGTGCACGTAGTTTTGTAACGGTGTATATTTTGTTGTTTTTTAAAAACAGCATTATTCGCCGGCACTCCTTTTTCTTTCGTTTTCTGTCTGGGGTTTTTCGCTCTCATTTTGTGTAGCGAAGTTAAGAAGCAGAACATTTGTTTTTATAAGAACCTTTTGTCCTGCTGTCCGCTAAATTCCCGATAAGAAAAACTACGGCAAAAAAGCCTTGTTTTCTATATCGGGAGATACCGCTCCCATCAGGGCTAGTTCAGACTTCTATCATTTATAAGACCTGAAAAGACTATTTTATGCGTTCATATTCAGAGGTGTAACAGTCCACACATTCGTCTCTTAAATAAAGCTTTTTGCCAATGATTTCAAAAGACTGATCAATATAAACTTCATTTGTTATGGAGTTGCCTTTGTCTATTACGATCACTTTTCGATTACCTCCCAAAGGCGAGGGTTTGGTCTGAATCGAAAATTTTTGTGTCTGGGATAAAGTACCGTTAATGTAAGTTTTTAAGGTATTTCCTGAGAATTGAATAACCTTGGTTTGCTTTGTAGTTTCGGGAGTGTAGCCTCCACCTCCAAATCCTCCCGAAGTAAGAATCCAATTCCATTTGCCTTTTAAATTATTTTTAGAGGATACATTGTTATCATCATTACTGCAGGAAGTTAGGATGGCGAAAATCAATAGTAAAGTAAACTTTTTCATGGGTTAAAATTTTAGGATAGTTTACTTAAAAGATGTGTTTTTTTTAAAATGGTTGCTTTCACGCTGTTTTTAAATAGTTTTTTCTTATAAATTATTGAAATTGTTCTTTCTTCAGTGGTTCTTTTGGGTTATGATTGAACTGCCTAACAAAAAATATCATTATGAAAACGAGTGTCGCATGAGGGATAGCAGCGGTATCTCCCGATTTAGAAAAAAAAGGCTTTTTAGCCGTAGTTTTTGTTAATCGGGAATTTAGTGAATAGCCCGACCCGCTTTTTCTGCGGGGCATGCCCATAAAAAAATCCGGTCTGTCTGCACAAACCGGATTTCTTTAAATTGAAAATTATATGTAACCTGTAATTTTTACAAGTGAATCACTTCTCCATAAGCATCAGCAACCGCTTCCATAACTGCTTCACTCATGGTTGGGTGAGGGTGGATTGATTTAAGGATTTCGTGGCCTGTAGTCTCCAGTTTACGTGCAACAACTGCCTCAGCAATCATATCAGTAACACCTGCACCAATCATGTGGCATCCTAACCATTCTCCGTATTTAGCATCAAAGATTACTTTTACGAATCCGTCAGCATTTCCGGCAGCTTTTGCTTTTCCAGAAGCTGAGAATGGGAATTTACCAATTTTTAATTCGTATCCTTTTTCCTTAGCTTGTTTTTCAGTTAAACCAACAGAAGCAATTTCAGGAGTTGCATAAGTACATCCCGGAACGTTTCCGTAATCGATAGGGTCTACGTGTAAACCTTTAATTTTTTCCACACAGTTAATTCCTTCAGCAGAAGCTACGTGAGCCAAAGCCTGACCCGGAGTAACGTCTCCAATGGCGTAGTAACCAGGAATGTTGGTTGCGTTGTAAGCGTTTACTAAGATTTTATCACGGTCTACAGCAATACCTACTTCTTCTAAACCGATATTTTCGATGTTTGTTTTGATTCCAACCGCAGAAAGTACGATGTCAGCTTCAAGGATTTCTTCTCCTTTGGCAGTTTTTACAGTAGCTTTTACACCAGCTCCTGAAGTATCTAATTTTTCTACAGAAGAATTAGTCATTACTTTGATACCTGCTTTTTTCAACGATTTTTCAAATTGTTTTGAGATATCTTCGTCTTCTACCGGTACAACGTTTGGCATAAATTCTACAATAGTAACATCAGTTCCCATTGAGTTGTAGAAATGTGCAAACTCAACTCCAATTGCTCCTGAACCTACGATAATCATAGATTTTGGCTGTGTTGGCAATGTCATTGCCTGACGGTATCCAATTACCTTCACACCATCCTGAGGAAGGTTTGGCAACTCACGAGAACGGGCACCTGTTGCGATGATAATATGGTCTGCGCTATATTCTGTAACTTTATTGTCTTTATCAGTAACGTCAAGTTTTTTTCCAGGTTTCAATTTTCCGAAACCTTCAATAACGTCAATTTTGTTTTTTTTCATCAGGAAAGTAACTCCTTTGCTCATTCCTTCTGCAACTCCACGGCTGCGTTGTACTACAGCAGAGAAATCTTTGTCAAACTCAGAAACTGTCAATCCGTAATCAGAAGCATGTTTTAGGTAATCAAAAACCTGAGCCGATTTTAGTAATGCTTTTGTTGGGATACATCCCCAGTTTAAACATACACCACCTAAGTTTTCTTTTTCAACTACAGCTACTTTAAAGCCTAATTGTGATGCTCTGATAGCTGTAACATATCCGCCGGGACCACTTCCTAAAACAATAACGTCGTATTTCATTTTTTGCTTATTTATTTGTTATTTGAAAAAAAATGCAGTCGGCAAAACCTCGTGTCATTTTAAAGTTTTTTAATTTGTTTTTAATGCTAAAATGCAGTCGCTAACGCTCGTGTCATTTTTTTGTTTTTAGTATTTATTACCGAAAAAGAGGTTTGTAATTCCGAAACTCACTTTCCGATTTTCCGTTTGTTATTTCTGCTTGCGAATTTAAGGATTTATTTTAAAAAATTATTCAAAAAAAAAATTTTACCGTTTATGATTTTGGTCTTTTCACAGAAATCATGGGAATTGTTAATTGTAAATTGTGAATTATTGATTGTAAAATACATTTTTGAATATAAATCTGAAAAAAGGGATGTTTGTTAAGATCAAAAATCAATGACAATATCAATATCAGGCTGAGCGGAGTCGAAGTCTTTCTTAATTACAAAAGTTCTTCGACTCCGCTCAGAGTGACAGCAGTTGATTCAATCAACCATCAACCATACTACATTTCACAATTAGACCTTCACGTGTCCCCAGTTTTCACCGCTGGCAATACGTCTGATCTGCATTTCGCTTACGCCAAATTGTTTTGCAATCATTTTTAGGCGTGTTTTTTGCTCCGGGCGAGCCAATATTTTTTTGATTAACATGACTTTTGTGGTGGTCAGTTTTCTGCCGTCTGATTTTATATTGTGTTCAATCAGGTTCTTTTTGGCCTGAATTACGTGCGGGCTTTTACGGCTATGCGCAATCATTTCGGCTCTTGTAGCCCAGCGCAGATTATTTACGTCGTCATTATTTCGGATATAATCTAAATGGAGGACATAAGTTTGTTCTTCTGATTGTTTCGGAATAAAATACCGGGCAACTAATTTGTAAAGAAAAAGGTATTTATTGACAATTTTATCATCTTCTCTGACTTTGAATCTAAAGGTTGGGTATCCATCGCTCAAACCTCCTTTTAAGAGACGTCCGTTTTGTATATCGTCTGTAAAACTTATTAATCTTCCTTTGTTTGAAATGGCGTACCGAAACTGTAAAGATTCATTAACGTCTATTTCTTTAAACTCTTCATTTGGATAAAACCTAATCTGTGGCATGTTCTTTTGCATTTGAATTCTAATAACTCAAAGATACAATTTCAAAGAAAAATAACGTTATTTAGTTGATTATGAGGTGGTATTTTATGATTATGCTAACAGTGTTTTAACATTTCAGAAATGTTTAGACGTCATTTTTTATTAATTTGCCACAGAAAATTGTGAGTCATATAAGTTTTTGTAATAACCGTCAGCCTTGTTCAGTAATTCCTGATGCGTTCCTTGCTCAACAATGAGTCCTTTATCCATTACTACAATTTTATCAGCATTTACAATTGTTGCCAATCGATGCGCTATCACTATAGAAGTTCTTCCTTTTGTAATCGTTTCGGTAGCACGCTGAATCAATTCTTCAGAATACGTATCAATTGATGAAGTTGCTTCATCCAAAATCAAAATACTCGGATTACTCACATACGAACGTAAAAAAGCAATCAATTGTCGCTGACCGGACGAAAGCATCACACCACGTTCTTTTACATCAAAATCGTAATTATCCGGCAGACTCATAATGAAGTCATGAACGCCAATTTTTTTCGCAGCATCCAGAACCTGCTCACTTGTGATTTCAGGATTATGAAGTGTGATATTATTGTAAATCGTATCTGCAAACAAAAACACATCCTGTAAAACCACTGCAATTTGTTTTCGAAGTGATGCCAGAGTATAATTCTCTATGTTTTCTCCATCAATGCAAATCGTTCCGCTGTTGATTTCGTAAAAACGATTCAGTAAATTGATAATCGTGGATTTTCCGGCTCCGGTCGAACCTACAATGGCAACTGTCTGTCCTGATGCTACAGATAAATCAATGCCTTTTATCACTTCTTCTTCGGGAATATAACTAAAACGAACCTGCTTAAATTCGATACTTCCGTTAAAAACCGGTGCTTCAATTTTTCCTGTGTCCTGAATATGATCCTGTGTGTCAATAATGTCAAAAACACGATTGGCTGCAATCATGCCCAACTGCATCTCGTTGAATTTGTCCGCAATTTGACGTAACGGATTAAAAAGCATTCCAATAAACATCGTGTATGAAAACAAATCTCCAAATGTGGTAAAATTATCGCCATTCAGGATTTTGAAACCGCCAAATACAACCACTAATCCTAAAGCAATCGACGAAATAATATCAGCAATCGGGAAGAAAATTGAGTTGTACAAAATCGTTTTTATCCACGCTACTCTGTGTTTGTCATTTATAACCCTAAAATTATCTGCTTCGATTTTTTCCCGGTTAAATAGCTGAACAATCTTCATTCCCGTAACGCGCTCCTGAACAAACGAATTCATGTTGGCAATCTGCGTTCTTACTTCTTCAAAAGCAACCTGCATTTTGCGCTGAAAAATTCGGGTAACATAAACTAGAACCGGCATGGCAACCACCACAATCCAGGTTAGTTTCCAGTTCATATAAAACATAAAAATCAGTACCACGAGCATTTTCATCAAATCGCTTATAATCATAAACAATCCCTGGCTGAAAATACGGGCAATCGATTCAATATCCGAAACCGATCTGGTAACCAATTGTCCCACCGGAACCAAATCAAAATACTTCATCCTGAAGCTTAAAATATGTTTAAAAAGTTTATTCCGAATATCTTTTACAATATCCTGTCCGAGCCAGTTAGCCCAAAATACAAAATAAAACTGAGAGAATACTTCCATCAATAAAACAACTCCCATCAAAATAATGTACATCAGTAAACCCTGCTTGTCATGCGTTTTAATGTAGCCATCAACAGTTTGTTTTAATAAATAGGGGCGAAGTGCCGCAAAAATTGACAATGAGACAGCAAAAACAATAACGCCGTAATAACGCCATTTGTAAGGTTTGGTATATTTTAAAATTCGTTTGAATAATCCGGTATCAAATGCTTTTGCTTTCATTATATTTTTAAGCTTTAAGCTTTAGGCAATAAGCTTTAGGCATAAACTTGAAGCTTATTACCTAAAGCCTACAGCTTATAGCTATAAATAATCGTAATAAATATCGGTTAAATACAATCCATGTGCCGGAACCGAAAAGCCGGCTTTTTCTCTGCTTTTACTGGCAATGATATTTTCAAAATCGGCCAGTGTAATTTTATGTAACCCTATGTTAATTAAAGTTCCCACAATCGCCCGAACCATATTTCGTAAAAAACGATTCGCAGAAATTGTAAAAACCAGTTTGTTCTTTTCCTGTTTCCAATACGCTTCAAAAATCGTGCAGTCAAATGTATTGACATCGGTATTTACTTTCGAAAAACACTGAAAATCGGTATGCTTCAGTAAAATCTGTGCTGCCTCATTCATTAAATCGACATCCAGTTTCTGATTCACATACCAGCTTAATCCGTCTAAAAACGGATTTTTAACTGTATTGATATGATATTCATAGGTTCGTTTGGTAGCGTCAAATCGGCAATGAGCGTCATCATGAACCAGAATAATATCAAAAACAGCAATATCTTTTGGTAAGTATGAATTGAGTTTATGAACTAAATTCGGAACATCAATTGTATTGTCAAAATCAAAATGTCCATACATTTCCTGCGCATGAACTCCGGTATCAGTTCTTCCGGCACCCATAATATTTATAGATGAATTTAATAAAACCGAAAAGGCTTTGTTTAAAGTTTCCTGAACAGAAGATGCGTTGGGCTGAAATTGCCAGCCATGATAATGTGTTCCGTTATAAGCAAATTGAATAAAATATCTCAAGGTAAAGGTTCAAAGGTTCAGAGCTGCAAAGGTACAAAGGTTTTTTTGAAGATGCTATGATTCTAAGTTGCGAAGGTTCTAAGTTTTTTTATCTCTAGTTTTCTCTGCAGAAAATTCTCAGTATCTTAGCCACTTAGAATCTTAGCCACTTAGAATGACCAAAATCCTCCTGCTTTCAGATACACACAGTCATATTGATGATACTATTTTAAAATATGTGGCTCAGGCTGATGAGGTCTGGCATGCCGGAGATATTGGCGATCTGCATGTTACAGATACGCTCAAAAAACTAAAACCGCTGCGTTGTGTTTACGGTAATATTGATGATGCACAGGCCCGATTGGAATTCCCGCTTAATAATCGTTTTTTTTGTGAGGAAGTTTCAGTCTGGATTACGCATATAGGAGGATATCCCGGAAAATATAATCCTGCTATTAAGGAAGAAATGCAGAACAATCCACCAAAATTATTTATTTGTGGACATTCGCATATTTTAAAAGTAATGTTTGATAAAAAAAACAATCTCCTGCATATGAATCCCGGTGCAGCCGGCAAAAGCGGTTTTCATCAGGTAAGAACCATGCTGCGCTTTGTAATTGAAGGAGAAAAAATAAAAGATTTAGAAATCATCGAAATCGATAAAAGAGTTTAGATTTTTAGTAATCAAAAATACCCCTGATTTACTAATCACTAATCACTAATTACTAATAGGAACCGTTATTTTAATAGAAGTTCCTTCATTAATTTTCGATTTTACATTAAAATGTCCGTTCAGATTATTTATTCTGGCTTTTATCTGATTGAGACCAAATCCTTCAACAAAATTAAATTTATTGATATCAAACCCCTTTCCGTTATCGGTAATTTCAATAACCAATTCATTATTGGTTTCAGACAATGAAACTTCAGCTCTGGTAGCGTCACTATGTTTTATAATATTATTAAGAAGTTCAGAAACGATAAAATAGAGTCTCGTTTCAAATTTTTCAGCATATCTTTTTTTGTTCGAAATAGTATTCAGGTATTCAAAATGTAAATTCGAATTTGAATATTTTTCACACAAATCATCAAGAGCGTATAACAAACCAAAACGGACCAATAAAGTAGGTAAAAGATCATGCGAAAGATCTCTTACTTTGTCATGGGTTTCATCGAGAATAAATTTTGTTTTTATAATTTCATCAGGAACAGTATTATGATTATGCTGCGATAAAAAAACATTCAAATGCATGCCTGCAGATGAAAGTGAAGCACTGATAGTGTCGTGCAAAAACAAAGCTACTTTTTTACGTTCACTTTCCTGTCCGTCTATACTGGCATTGATTATGTTTTGATGTATTTTATTCTGGATGTTTTTTATCCTGTTTTTTTGTTTGAGTTTTGAGTTTTGGTAAAAAAAGTAAAAAAGAATGGTGATGATAAGGAATAAAGTAATAATAACTCCAAAAATTTTTTTATTTCTGGAATGTTCTTTTTGTAGTTTTCCCTGCTTTTTTTTGTATTCGGCTTCTATTTTATCAACCTCTCGTTTAAATTCGTCTAATTCCAGATTAACCCCAATCAATTTTGTTTTTTTTTGTTTTGCTAAATCAGTAATTTCATCGGTTAATCGATTGAATTCCATAATGTTTTCATAAGCTTTTTTATAATTCTTATTTTTAAATAGAAAAGCAGCATATTTTTGATGGGCAATTGATAAATCAAATTTTTCATAGCTTTTATTCCCTAATTCAATAGCTTTTAAAAAATAAAAATTTGCTTTTACAGAGTCGTTTATATGCCCGTAATATATGCCATTTAACATATTTGAGGCTACTTCAGTCGATTCGTCTCCATATTTTTTAAATCTATTTATGTAATTTAAAAATGATAGGCCTTTTCTAAAATTTTTAATTTGAAAATAAGCCCAGGCAATATTAAGTTTTCTAAGGTAAATTAAAGAGGTATCAGACGAATTAGTACTGTAAAACAGAGATTTTTCATAATGTTGTATTCCTTTTTCGTATTGTTTTTTTTCAAAAAAATAGATATTTGCTAAATTATTGTTGATTTTGCCTTTTAAAATATTGTCTTCTGTTTTATTAACATAGTATAAAGCTTTTAGATAAAAGATAAATGCTTTGTCCGGCATAAGTAAATCATAAAAATTAGCTCCTATTAAATTATAACAATTAGCAGTTATAATATTATCATTAATTTCAATGGCATATTTTAAGGCAGTTCTTGATTCTGTTAAAGATTTTTCATAATTTTTTATTTTATAATTTTCTTTAGCATTTGTAACTAATTTCTCAATTTCGTTTTTAGAAAGGGCTTTATTTTGAGAATAGAAGTTATTACTAAAACCAATTAGTAGTACTATAATGAGTAACAAAATAATCTGGGCTCTACGCATTTATAATTAAGATAGTTTGGCTATATTTTTTTTAACATTTTGTTTCAAATTTAATAATTAAATTTATTCTTATTAAAAAAAAAATCTTATTATTGTAAAGTATTTATATGTAGTAAGATATGTGGATGAATAGCATATTTTCGAAATCTATACACTGCTTTGAAATTTAAACTATTTTTTTTAAATATTAACTAAAACAAACAATTATGAGTAAGAGATTTTTAGAAGTTGAAGAAATTCAGGACTTAGCTGGAGAAGAGCAAACGAAATACTTTTTTGCCGATGATGAAGAAAAAGAGGAGGATGATGAAGAAAAGGATAGAGGAGGAAAAGCACAAGTTTAAGTAAAATATATCTGTTTAAATGAAGTAAACTTTTTTTTTTAAAAAAAACTTCATGAACAAAAGAATACAAAAAAAAACGCTTTTATTGAAGCGTTTTTTTTTTTTTAGACATTTAAAGGAACGCTTATGTTAATAGAAGTCCCTTCATTAATCTTTGATTTTACATTAAATTCTCCATTCAGATTGTTTATTCTGGCTTTAATTTGGTTAAGGCCAAATCCTTCAACATAATTGAATTTGTTGGTATCAAATCCTTTTCCGTTGTCTGTAATTTCGATAATCATTTCGTTGTTGTTTTCAATCAATGAAACTTGTGCTTTACTGGCTTCACTATGTTTGATAATATTATTTAAAAGTTCAGAAATGATAAAATAGAGTCTGGTTTCAAATTTTTCGGTATATCTCTTTTTGATCGGAATAGTGTTTTGGTATTCAAAATGTAACGTAGAATTGGAGTATTTTTCACATAAATCATCCAGCGCATATAAAAGCCCAAATCGTGCCAATAAGGTAGGGATAAGATCATGCGAAAGATCCCGGACTTTATCGTGGGTTTCGTCTAAAATTAATTTTGTTTTTGTGATTTCAGGAGGAAGGCTGTCATGTTGGGATAAAAAAACATTCAGATGCATTCCGGCAGATGATAATGAAGCACTGATAGTGTCATGCAAAAACAAAGCAACTTTTTTGCGTTCGCTTTCCTGTCCGTCAATACTGGCATTGATTATGTTTTGGTTTATCTTATTCTGAATATCTTTAATTCTGTTTTTTTGTTTCAGTTTTGTGTTTTGATAAAAAAAGTAAAATAAAATCAGACTGATCAGAAATAAAGATAAGATGATTGTTGTCATCTTGTTTTTACGTGCATTTTCTGAAAGAAATAATTGTTCTTTTTTTTTGCTTTCAATCCCCATTTTATCGATCTCCCGTTTGTATTCATCAATTTCGAGATTAATTCCGGCAATTTTTGCTTTTTTGGCCTTATCCTGAAGATTGATTTGGTCCGTTAGCCGCTGAAAAGAACTTAGGTTTTTGTAAGCAGCTTCAAAATTTTTGTTTTTGGATAAAAACTTTGCATATTCCTGATAAATGAAAGACAAGTCGGTTGTTTCGTCATATTTTATGGCATTTTTTATACCGTTTTTAAAACTGTAATCTGCTTTTTTATTATCTTTTATATGGCTATAATACATGCCATTGAGCATATCGATAACGGCGGTAGTGGTTTCTATGCCGTATTTATGTTTATACTTATTGAGGTATTTCAGATATGGATGTCCTTCAGTGAAGCGTTCAATATCAAAATAGGCCCACGCAATGTTAAGTTTGGTAAGAAAAACTTGTGAAGAATCTTTGATTGCTCTGCTGTAGTATAATGATTTGATATAATAAGAAATTCCTTTTTCGTATTTCTTTTTGTCAAAACAATAAATATTACCAATGTTGTTGTAAAGCCAGTTTTGAAGTTCTAAATTATTTGATTTCTCGGCATATATCAGACTTTTTTGATAATAAAAAAGAGCTTTATCAGGTTCGGATATCCCGTCAAAATTTGCTGCGATTGTATTGTATGCTTTTCCTATTAAATTACTGTTTTGTAATAGAAGTGAATGATTTAAAAGTAATCTGGATTGTATTAGCGATTTTTCATAGTCTTCATTAAGAAGATTAGTGGTTGCCTGGTTGTAAAGTTTTAATAATTCTTTTTCAGTAAAACTTTTTTTTTGTCCTATAGCAGGGATATAAAAAAAGGATATCAAAAAAAGTGTAATAAAATTGCGAAAAACCAACATATCAAAAAAATTAATGGATAAAAATATCGTTTATAAAATTAAAATCAAATCCATAATAATTAAATGTGTTGTTTTTTTTTAATAATATTCATACAGGAACTAAATAAGTATTTACGAGAGACTGTATTTAGAGAAAAAATATTAATTTGTGTTGTTACAGGGTGGAAAAGTAAAGTGATTTTTTATATTTCTATGATTTAATCAAATTATTTTTAATAGCATACTTTACCAAACCAATCGTATTTTTTGTCTGTAGTTTTTTCATGATATTTTTGCGATGGGTTTCTACAGTATTAGTACTGATAAACAACTGCTCGCTAATTTCCTTTCCGCTATATTCCAGTGAAATTAGGGTTACGATCTCTAATTCACGACACGTTAGAATTGAATTTTCAGGAACAATATTCTTTTTGTTTAACTTTGGATTGTTTTCTGTAAAAGTGTTGAAGATTTTTTCTCTTACAGAATTGCAAAAATATTCTTGGCCTTCATTAACGACTTCAATGGCTTCAATTATATTTTCGCCGGCACATTTTTTAGTCAGATAGCCACTCGCACCTAAATTCATTACTTCCCTGATGATTTTTAAATCATCATAGCTGGACAGGATAATAACTTTGCAGGGATACCCTTTTTGTTGAAACTCTTTTAAAACCTCGATGCCGTCTTTTTCAGGCATACTCAGGTCTAGTACCAGGATATGGGCATTATTAGCTGTTACTTCATCAAAAATATTCAAACCATTAGAGGAAGAACCTACAATTTCGAATTCAGAAACAGTACTTAATAAATTAATTAATCCATCAATAAGTACTAAATGGTCATCAGCGAGGTGTATTCTTATTTTATGTGTCATAAATAAATTGAAATAACAAAGCTAAATTATGAAAAAACTACTTACCATCTCATATTACTATGGTTTTTTTATCTGTTTAAGGGTAAATATTGTGAATTTTCAACAAAAAAACCCGAATTATACAATTCGGGTTCTCTTCGCGCAATAAACTAAGTTTATAGGTTTATCTCAAACGGTCAACAGATTTTACGAGATCTTCGTCCTTTTTGATGGCCTTATTAGCTAAAACTAATAACACGATAGCAACAATAGGAAGAAACATCCCAATACCTTTCTCAGAAACAACATTAGTTTCTCCAGATAAATTTAGCGAACGGTAAACAAATAATCCTAATAAAATTAAATTTAATATGATGTTCAGTCTGCCCATAACAAACTGATTTTGTCTTTTTTTGTATGATATAATACTAATAATCGTCAACATGGTACTTAAACCTAATAATATAGTATAAATCTGATCCTGCATAAAATAAAATGCTTTTCCGTTTATTGTCCAAAGCGGAATAAAAAATAATAAAACCCCCGTAATTAAAAAGGTAAGCAGTAAATATATGGTTTGAATTCGTTGTATCATGACCTGAAATTGTTTTACAAAAATATATTTTCTTTTTTATAAATACTATTGTATGATAAAATTTTATTCGTATTATTGCATCATAATACCGTAAGCACTTCATACTGCGGTCAATTCAAAATAATTATCTACCTATTCTTTTTACAGTATTTTCCTTTAAAATAATTAAATTCATAGAACATTCATGTTTGATATTTCTGCATTAAAAGAAATGAAGCTTTCTGAGCTTCAAGAAATAGCTAAATTAGCTAAAACTATAAAGTTTAATGGTGTTAAAAAAGACACTTTGATCAGTCAGATTTTAGCGCATCAGGAAGCGTCTTCAGAGCCGCCTGTAGCTGCTGTTGCAAATGCGGAAATAGTAGATGACAAGCCAAAAAGAGCCAGAATTGCCCCAGTTAAAAAGACTGCAGTTGGTAAAAATGCTCCCGTTTTAGAATTTGATAAAACAGAAGAACCACGTGAGGAAATACAAATTCCGGCAGTTTCAAAACCAAATGCTAAAATTCAGCCAAAACCAAAAACTGAAGAAATTGCTGAAAACAACGTAGAGAAAAACGTAATAGAGAAAAAGGAGCCAAAAATTGTTAAGTTTAATAAATCAGCCTACGAGAAGAAGGTTGCTTTGCAAAAAGAAAAAGAAGCTGTAAAAGAAGGAAGTACTGAAGAAGCAGGAGAAACAGAAACAAATGTTCCGGCTCCGGCTCCCGCAGCAGCTGAAAAAACTGAAGATACTGCTCCGGTAAAAAAGATTAATCCTAATCAGAATAAAAAACAGAATCCGAACCAGACAAATCCAAATCAAAACCCGAACCAGAATCCAAATCAAAACGGGAATGGTAATAACGGAAACCAAAATCCAAATCATAAAAACAAAAAGAATAATAACTTCAGGGATTCAGATTTTGAATTTGACGGAATTATAGAAAGTGAAGGCGTTCTTGAGATGATGCCTGACGGATATGGATTCTTACGTTCATCAGATTATAATTATTTAGCTTCTCCTGACGATATTTATTTATCAACTTCGCAAATCAGATTATTTGGTCTTAAAACCGGAGATACTGTAAAAGGAGTGGTTCGTCCTCCTAAAGAAGGAGAGAAATTTTTTCCTTTGGTTCGTGTCCTTAAAATTAATGGTCACGATCCGCAGGTAGTTCGCGACAGAGTTTCGTTTGAACACTTAACACCAGTTTTTCCTTCAGAAAAATTCAAATTAGCCGAAAAAGGCAGTTCTATATCAACCCGAATTATCGATTTATTTTCTCCAATC
Organism: Flavobacterium pectinovorum; assembly: GCF_022802975.1. Lineage (GTDB taxonomy): Bacteria > Bacteroidota > Bacteroidia > Flavobacteriales > Flavobacteriaceae > Flavobacterium > Flavobacterium pectinovorum_B. The sequence goes on along the minus strand of NZ_JAFEVZ010000016.1, from coordinate 75,047 downwards.
GGAAAAGGGCAGCGTGGTATGATAGTCGCACAACCGAAAACCGGTAAAACAATGTTGTTGAAAGATATTGCCAATGCGATTGCAGCCAATCATCCTGAGGTTTACCTAATCGTTCTTTTGATTGATGAGCGTCCTGAAGAGGTTACCGATATGCAGCGCAGTGTTCGTGGAGAAGTTATCGCTTCAACTTTTGACAGAGAACCACAAGAACACGTAAAAATTGCCAATATCGTACTTGAAAAAGCAAAACGTTTGGTAGAATGCGGTCACGATGTTGTAATTCTTCTTGATTCAATCACACGTTTGGCTAGGGCATACAATACTGTTCAGCCTGCTTCCGGAAAAGTTTTAAGTGGAGGTGTTGATGCTAATGCACTTCAAAAACCAAAACGTTTCTTTGGAGCTGCAAGAAATGTAGAAAACGGTGGTTCGTTGAGTATCATCGCAACAGCATTGACCGAAACAGGTTCTAAAATGGATGAGGTTATCTTTGAAGAATTTAAAGGTACCGGTAACATGGAACTTCAACTGGATCGTAAAATTGCCAACAAACGTATTTTCCCTGCAATTGATCTTACATCATCAAGTACACGTCGCGACGATTTGTTATTAGACGAAAAAACATTACAGAGAATGTGGATTATGCGTAAATACCTTTCTGATATGAATCCGGTAGAATCTATGGATTTTGTAAACGACCGTTTCAAGAAAACCAGAAATAACGAAGAGTTTTTGATTTCGATGAATGACTGATAAAGTTGCTAAGGTTCTGAGATGCTAAGTTTCTAAGTTTTCTCTTAGATGAATACAAAAAAAGATGAGTTTTACTCATCTTTTTTTGTATCATATCTTTTTAAATTGTAATTTCTTAGAATTCTAAAAAAAACTTAGAAACTTAGCATCTTAGAACCTATTTTTTATCCACAACCGGTCTGTTTTCTCTGTTGGCCAGTTCCCAAGCAACGACGAAAGCTAATTTTGTTCTTTTGGTTAAGGCATCGTATTCGATTTTTTCTGCTATGTCGTCCTTACCGTGGTAATCTTCGTGAACACCATTAAAGAAGAAAACCGCTGGAATACCATGTTTTGCAAAGTTGTAATGGTCAGAACGCTCATAAAAATGATTCGGATCTTTAGGATCGTTGAATTTGAAATCTAAATCCATTTTGATGTATTTTTCATTTTGTGACACTACAGCATTATGCAAATCAGATGATAATCTGTCAGCACCAATTACATAAACATAATTGTTGGTTTTGGCGTGTTCTACATCACGACGGCCAATCATATCAATATTAATGTCGGCAATTGTGTTGGCAATTGGAAACAATGGGTGTTCAGAATAATAACGGGAACCGTGCAATCCATGTTCTTCGCCTGTTACGTGCAGGAATAAAACAGAACGTTTTGGTCCGTGTCCTTCTTTTTTAGCTTTTGCGAAAGCTTTCGCCATTTCTAGTAAGGCTACCGTTCCGGAACCGTCATCGTCAGCACCATTATAAATTTCACCATTTTGTATGCCAACATGATCATAATGAGCAGAGATTACCAAAATTTCATCCGGTTTTTCAGAACCTTCAATGTAGGCCCAAATATTTTCTGAATCCTGTAAGTTCTCATTATGCCTTGCATTTAAGTAAGATGCCGGAATGTGCTGGTAATAATCTGTAGCGCCTTTTGGAAACGGAATTCCATTTTTTTTGTATTGTTCAATCATGTAAAGTCCCGCTTTTTTTTGCCCTTTAGAACCGGTTTCGCGACCTTCCATTTCATCTGAAGCAACTACATAAAGCATTTCTTTTAAGTTTTTCTCAGAGATTTTTTCAATGTATTTAGAAGGATCCGAATTGTTTTTTGAGGCAATATTCTGGGTGTTTTTACACGAAAATGCAGAAACAACTAATAATAAGATTGTGATTTTTTTCATTTAGATTTTATAAGAGAATTATTTTTTTAAGACCTCATTCAGAAAAAGCTGTAAATGTTCGAAAGAACGTTTTGCAGCTATTGCATTATAGGCAGCGCCTTTTGAGTTGTCGTTTCCGGCTTCAGGATTTGTGAATGAATGTACCGAATTAGCATAATAAATCATTTGCCAGTCGGCTTTAGTATCACGCATTTCCTGCTGAAAAGACGCTATTTCTTCCTTTGAAACAAAGGGATCATCAGCACCATGACAAGCAAAGACTTTAGTTGTAATCGTTTCAGAAGATCTCGAAGCATCTTTTCCTAAACCTCCATGAAAAGAAACAACGCCTTTTACATTCAAATGTCCCCGGGCAGCTTCCAGAACACCTGTCCCTCCGAAACAATATCCAATAGCCACAATGTTATTGGCATTTGCACCAGATTTTACTAACTGGTCTAAAGCTAACTGAATACGTTTTTGATATGCTTCATGATTTTTTTTGTAGTATCCTGCCTGTTTTCCTGCTTCAGAAGTATTTGTTGGATAATTTCCTTCTCCGTAAATATCAGCTATAAAAACAGTGTAGCCCAGTTTTGATAAATTTTCGGCAATATCTTTAGAAGCTTTGTCGATCCCTAACCAGGCAGGTAAAAGTAAAATGCCCGGATTTTGATTACTTTTTTTAGCAGATTTAATGGATAAGCCATTTAAAACCTGATTTTCATCGGCATACTTTACGGGTTTCAACTGTGCAAAAATAGTAGTGGTACTCAGTAGTATTCCAAGAATTGATAAATATATTATTTTCATATATGTAAAATTTATTTTTTAGCGGTCATATATGGTATCGCCTTTTATTTATTGGTGTTTGCTGCAAGCAAACTCTTTGTTAATGGCGATTTCATATAATGTTAAATTTAAAACAAATATCCGAAAATAAATGAAAATTTTATCAGATTTAAAGAACAATATTACGCTTAAAAGCGCATCCCAATTCTACAATCGAATCGGTTTTGGCGATGCCAGAAATCCGGTCTATTTTTTCGTAAAGAACGTTTCGCATGTGCTCGTGATTTTTGGCTATGATTTTTATGTAAAGGGTAAAGGAACCCGTCACATAATAACACTCCGTAATTTCCGGAATGGCTTTTAGAGCTTCAATAATTCTTTCTGAATCCGAATCTTTATTAAGTGTAATTCCGGTAAAGGAAGCCCAGTCGTAGCCCATTTTTTTTTCATTAACCATAGGTTTAATCCCTGATATGATACCTTGTTCTGTTAAGCGATTCACACGCTGATGTACCATCGTATTTGAGATTTTCAAGTTTGATGCAATAGTAGAAAAAGCCATTCTTCCGTCTTTTTCCAGTTCCTTGATAATTTTGATGTCAAATTCGTCTAATGAATTCATTTTTTTATTGTTTAAAATTAAAATTGACTTTTAATTTGTTTTTATTTTTAATAATTGACTTAAAAATAATGTATCAAAGTCAAAAGTATTAATTTTTATTGTAAAATAAAATAATATAATTAATTTTGAAAAAGATAAAAAACTGAAAATCATGGAACAGACAAAACAAATTCTTTCGTCTAAATCAGCAATTTTAATAGAGAAAGAAAACAAATACGGAGCTCATAATTACCATCCGCTGCCTGTAGTTTTAGACAAGGGAGAAGGTGTGTATGTCTGGGATGTGGACGGAAAGAAATATTATGATTTCCTTTCGGCTTATTCTGCTGTAAACCAAGGACACTGTCATCCTAAAATTGTGGGGACAATGGTAGAGCAGGCGCAAAAACTGACTTTGACTTCCCGTGCTTTTTATAATGATAAATTAGGAAATTACGAAGAATACATAACCAATTATTTTGGTTTTGATAAAGTTCTGCCCATGAACACGGGTGCCGAAGCGGTAGAAACAGCTTTGAAGCTTTGCAGAAAATGGGCTTATGAAGTAAAAGGAATCCATGAAAATCTGGCACAGATTATTGTTTGCGAGAATAATTTTCACGGAAGAACGACAACTATCATTTCTTTTTCGAATGATGAAAGCGCCCGTAAGAGTTTTGGACCTTTTACAGAAGGCTTTGTAAAAATTGAATATGACAATCTGGAGGCTTTGGAAAAAGTACTGGAATCATCAAAAAATATAGCCGGTTTCCTGGTAGAGCCAATTCAGGGCGAAGCCGGAGTGTATGTCCCGACTGAAGGGTATTTAGCGAAGGCAAAAGCACTTTGCGAAAAACATAACGTATTGTTTATTGCCGATGAGGTTCAGACCGGAATTGCCCGTACCGGAAAATTATTAGCGGTTCACCACGAAAATGTGCAGCCTGATATCCTGATTTTAGGAAAAGCAATTTCTGGCGGAGTTTATCCTGTTTCGGCAGTTTTGGCGAATAACGAAATTATGAATGTAATCAAACCGGGACAACACGGATCGACTTTTGGAGGAAATCCGGTTGCTGCAGCGGTTGCTATTGCAGCTCTTGAAGTGGTAAAAGACGAGCAGCTGGCTGAAAATGCAGAACGTTTGGGAATTATTTTAAGAAAAGGATTAAACGAAATTGCTGAACGTAACGATTTAATTACACTGGTTCGCGGTAAAGGTTTACTGAACGCGATCGTAATTAATTGTGATGAAGAATCAGATCTGGCTTGGGAAATCTGCCTGAAATTCAGAGATAATGGTTTACTGGCAAAACCAACTCACGGAAACAAAATTCGTCTGGCTCCACCTTTGGTTATTACCGAAGAACAGATTCAGGAATGCCTTGAAATTATTGAGAAATCTTTGAATCATTTTAGAAATTAGACTACACGCTGAAAGGAATTAATTTGATTCTAACAGCATTATTTAAAAAGCCGTATCATTCTGAAGGTATTAACTTCAAAATGATACGGCTTTTTTATTGTACAAACTTTATTTTTTATCGGATTGCATCCAGTACAATCTCCTCATGAGTAATATTGGAGAGATTGATAGCGGTTTCTATAAGCGCCAGATGCGAATATGCCTGCGGAAAATTACCTAAAAGGCGTTTGGTTTCAAAATCGATATCTTCACTAAATAACCCTAAATGATTGCTATAGGAAAGCAACTGCTCAAAGAGTTTTTCCGCCTTCTTCTCTTCTCCAATTTTGTACAGACTGTTAATGAACCAAAAAGTACAAATGGTAAAAGAAGAGGAGGGAAGACCAAAATCGTCCTTATTTTTATAGCGGTATAAAAGTCCGTCATTACTCAGATCACGTTCAATCGCTTTAACTGTTGCCACATATTTTGGATCCATGGCTTCAATAAAACCGTAACTTTCCATTAAAAGTACGGAAGTATCAAGGTCGTTTGACCCGTAGGACTGCGTAAAAGCCTGAACCGACTCATTCCAGGCGTTTTCCATAATATCATTTTTTATAACTTCGGCCAAGGGTTCCCATTTTTCTACTTTGTGATTTTTGCCTAATATTTTGGCTACTTTGATGGCTCTGTCTATTGCTGTCCAGCATAATATTTTAGAAAAGGTAAAATGTCGTTCTTCAGTTCTGAATTCCCAAATTCCTTTATCGGGTTCCTGCCAGTGTTTGTCGACTACCCAGACAATTCCTTTGGTGATGTTCCACAGTTCTTCACCATTTTCAGTATCATTGCTAAACGTAATAAGCTGCTGGTGAATCACATCCATCAAAATGCCATAAATATCATTCTGACGCTGAGAGTAGGCTGCGTTGCCAATTCTTACAGGCTTGCTTCCCATGTAACCGCTCAGGTGATCGAGGGTTTCTTCCGTCAGTTTTTTTTCTTTATTGATGCCATACATGATTTGTAGTTTCTCATCTTTATTAGGAACCAGGTCTATAATAAATTGCAGATAATCTTTCGCGAGTTTTTTATGACCAAGTTCAGAAATCACTTTTACTACCATAGAAGCATCCCTAATCCAGCAAAATCTGTAATCCCAGTTTCTCACCTCACCGATAGTTTCAGGCAGAGAGGTTGTGGCAGCAGCCAAAACAGCACCTGTTTTTTCGTAACTGAGTAATTTCAGTGTGATGGCGCTTCGGGCAATCTCCTCATTGTATTTTTTGTATTCTGTAGTTTTATCACTCCAGCTCAGCCAATAGGTTTTGGTTCTTTCGAATTCCAGATTTATTTTTGTGAGCGTTGGAATAAAAATTTTCTCATTATAGGCCATCAACAAATAGCCATCATCCTTAAGTGTGATCTCGTTTCCGTTGGCGATACTTTCCAGATATAAATTGCTGTACAAGAAAAGCGAATCGAATTTGATTGTTCCTGTAAGGCTTACGATGTGATTTGATTTAACAAAACTGGTAGTAACGCCTGATGCGTAGTCCAGGCGCGGATCATAAATTATCCTGAACGAAGGATTTCCTGATAGTTTTTTAAAATACCGGATAATTTCCGGAGGAGCCATATAGCCTCCTTTTTCTTTTCGGTATCGCGGCATAAAATCATTAATTTCAAAAGCATCTGTACCATTATCAAATGTTGTAACTAATATACTGGTATTGGGTATATATTTTTGAGTAATTGTGTAATCACAGGATACTTTGATTTCAAAACTTCCTCCAATTTCCTGATCTAATATTTTTGCAAATACTGATGCAGAATCAAATTCCGGAAGGCAGCACCATTCGATAGCTCCTTTATCTGAAACCAATGCAGCACTGCGACAATTACCAATTATACCATAGTTTAAATTCTTCATAAAGTAATCTTTTAGTTAGGTAAAAGGGTATTAATTATTTAAATTTACTAAAACGATGTTATTAATCCAACCATTTTTTGATGAATAAAATAATTATAGTTTCCAATCGCCTTCCTGTAGACCTTAAATTTGATGACGAAAAGTTAGTAGTAAAATCAAGTGTTGGGGGACTTGCGACCGGAATGAAATCAGTGCACTCTGAAGGAAACGGAATCTGGATAGGATGGTCAGGACTCACAGAAGAAGAAATAGAACCCAGCAGACAAAACGAAGTAGACAAGGCTCTGGCTAAAGAAAAATGTATCAGAGTTCCCCTGACAGTATACGATATAGAAAATTATTATTATGGCTTCAGCAATACTGCGCTATGGCCGCTTTTTCATTATTTTCAGGCTTACACTGAATTTGAACTTACACATTGGGAATCTTATAAAAATGTGAATCAGAAATTTGCTGATATCATCCTTGAAAATGTAAACGAAGGTGATACTGTCTGGATTCATGATTATCAGCTTTTATTGCTTCCTGAATTACTTCGGGAGAAAGCGCCAAATCTTACCATTGGATTTTTTCTGCATATTCCGTATCCGTCATTCGAGCTCTTCAGGACTTGCCCGTGGCGTGATGAGCTATTGTATGGTATGCTTGGTGCTGATCTTATTGGTTTTCATACGTATGATTATGTGAGGCATTTTATAAGTTCTGCATCCAGAATTACCGGTCTTGAAATTCGCTTTAATGAAATATTTTACAAGGACAGAATTGTAAAAGTAGATTCTTTTCCTATGGGGATTGATTATGATAAATACCATAATGCGGCTCTGGAACACGAAGTACGTCCGGATGCTACAAAATCAGAACTGATGCACAATATCGAGCTGCATAATATGTCTTTTTCTGAAAGTAAGCTTATTTTATCAATCGACAGAATGGATTACACCAAAGGTATTCCGAACAGGATAAAATCTTTTGAATATTTTCTGAATAAATATCCGGAATATAAAGGGAAAGTAAGGCTGGTGATGCTTTCTGTTCCCTCAAGAGAAAATGTTTCTCAATACCAGCGATTAAAGCGTGAAACAGATGAATTAGTGGGCAGGATAAACGGTCAGCTGGCAACTGTAAACTGGACTCCTGTCTGGTATTTTTACAGGTCAATGCCGTTTGATGATCTGATTGATTTATATGTTGCTTCTGATGTGGCTCTGGTCACACCCACAAGAGACGGTATGAATCTGGTAGCAAAGGAGTATGTTGCAACGAAAACAAAAGGAAAAGGTGTACTTGTTTTAAGTGAAATGGCTGGCGCAGCTAAAGAAATGCATGAGGCACTTTTGGTAAATCCTAATAATTTCGAGCAGATTGCAGATACACTGAAATATGCCCTGGAAATGCCTGAAGCGGAACAAAAATCGAGACTGGAAGCCTTGCAGAAAAGAATATCACGCTACAATGTAGAAAAATGGGCCGACTCATTTCTGAATGCCCTTGAAATCACTAAAAATGCAAAACCTGTCACAATTACCAAAAAAATGAATCCTGAAATAATTCACGATATTTTATTGGATTATAAGAATTCAGGGAAAAGACTGCTTTTACTTGATTATGACGGAACACTCGTAGGATTTAAGAATATACCCGGAGATGCAAGTCCGGATGAGGAATTATATACTCTTTTGGACACTATTGCAGCAGATGAAAATACGAAAATTGCTATAATCAGCGGACGCGATCGTAAAACACTGGAAAACTGGTTTGGACATAAGAACTATACTTTAATAACAGATCACGGTGTATGGCTTAGGAAAAAAGAAAAAGAATGGGTAAGCCTGGAACACATTAAAACCGAATGGAAAGAAAATATCCGACCCATTATAGAAAGTTTTACAGACAGCACTCCCGGCACTTTTATTGAAGAAAAAAACTATTCTCTTGCATGGCATTACCGAAGGGCTGATGCTGAGCTTGCCAATTTAAGAACAATGGAACTTAAACATGTACTGACCAGCCTTTTGGCAAACAATTCGCTTTCAGTACTGGAAGGGAATAAAGTGCTCGAAGTGAAGAGCAGTAATGTGAATAAAGGACGCGCAGCAGGAAGATTGGTAACTCAGGGCAATTATGATTTTATTTTGGCTATTGGAGATGACTGGACTGATGAATATATGTTTCAGGAATTACTGGATAGTGCTTATACCGTTAAAGTAGGAAATACAAAAACTGCAGCCCGATATTTTGTCAATGATATCTCTGAGGTTCGACAGATTTTACAGATTTTAAAATAAACACAAAAAGGCGATTGAACAAACAATCGCCTTCTGTTTATAACTGCTTAAAATATCAAAAAAAGCAATTATGAGTTTGAGTTAGTGAACTCTGTTTTATTAGAACCTGACTTTTTTAAGTTCCCATAAAGTCTCGATAAATTTATCGACATCCTGAGTCGTATTATAAAAAGCAAGTGAAGGACGAACCGTAGTTTCAACTCCTAATCGGCGCAGGATAGGTTGAGCACAATGGTGACCCGTTCTTACAGCGATTCCTTCTTTGTTTAAAGCCTGACCCACTTCATCATTTGAATATCCTTGTAAATTAAAAGAAAGTACGCTGGCTTTGTTAGCCGCAGTTCCGATTAATCGAACACCCGGAATTTCTTTCAGAAGTTTGGTGGCGTATTCCAGCAAATAGTGTTCGTATTGTCCGATTGCGTTGATACCGATTTTTGTAACGTAATCAATAGCGGCTCCAAGACCAATAGCGTCTGCTATATTACCGGTTCCAGCTTCGAAACGATTCGGGGCTTTGTGGTATTTGATCTCTTCAAAAGTCACATCCTGAATCATGTTTCCGCCCGATTGGTAGGGCTGCATATCGTTCAGCAAATCTTCTTTTCCGTATAAAACACCAATTCCGGTTGGTCCAAAAAGTTTATGACCTGAAAAAACCAGCCAGTCGGCATTTAAATCCTGAACATCAACCTTCATGTGTGAAACAGATTGCGCTCTGTCCAGTAAAACTTTGGCTCCAACAGCATGTGCCATTTCGACCATTTTCTTCGCAGGCGTTACAGTTCCGAGTGCGTTTGAAACCTGCGTAAAAGCCACAATTTTGGTTTTCGAATTCAGTAGTTTTGCATATTCGTCTAACAGAATTTGTCCGTCATCATCAACCGGAATCACTCGTAATTTCAAGCCTTTTTTATCCGCTAATCGTTTCCACGGAACAATGTTGGCATGGTGTTCTAAATTACTTACGACTATTTCATCTCCGGCTGAAAGATTGTTATCGCCCCAGCTTTGTGCGACAAGATTGATTCCTTCGGTAGCACCACGAACAAATACTACTTCATTTATCGAACCCGCATTCAGAAACACTTTTACTTTTTCGCGGGCAGCTTCATAGGCATCAGAAGCTCTTGCTGCCAGTTCATGTGCCGCACGGTGAATATTCGAATTTTCATGCTCATAAAAATAAGCAATGCGATCGATTACCGATTTTGGTTTTTGCGTAGTTGCCGCATTGTCAAACCAAATAAGCGGTTTTCCGTTTACTTTTTCACTTAGAATCGGAAAGTCCTTTTTGATCAGATTAGCATCAAAAGGAGCACTTTCTAACTGATGAATTCCATGAAAAGAACTTCCTGTACCTGCTGTTGGAAACGAGTTCTTTTTATCAAACGCAAAAGGATTATTCTCAAGGAAATAATACGAATTCTGTGCTTCTGCCGGGTTTGATGTCAAAACAGACTGGATTCCGAATACCGTGTTGACACTTGCTAATGCTTCTCTCAATTCACTTTCAAAAGAGGAACTCTGCGTTTGAAAAGGCAGATAATTATCATTTAAAGGAAAAGATGAAAAAGGATTATTGTCATTGCTGCTTCCCTTTAAATTAACATCACTAAAGCCTGTATTAGGATTATTGATGTTGAAATTTTTGTCGTTAGGAAAAACAGTATCCAGATCCGTAATCGGGTATAAACCGGCAACACCTGTGTTTGCATAATTTCCAACAGAAGGCGATACTCCAAGACCACTCACAGGTGAATGAGAAGGGTAGGCGGTTGTTGGGTTCTGCAAATTGGTATTGGGCGTAAACTCGGCCAGATTTCCTGCACTCAATAGCGTCTCTACAACTTTAGTAGCTTTTGGATGATCGTTATGGTCCGGACTCAGTGAAATTTCTTTTGGAAACTCATTGGGTAAGGCTTTAAACAACTCATTGGCTATATGCTGCAGATCGTCTACGTTGTACAAACCGTTGTTGTTAATATTTGTACTCATGATACTTTCCTATTTCTACATCTTCTAAAACCGCAATGGCATCATCTACCAAAATGGCCAATGAGCAATAAAGCGATACTAAATAAGAAGCAATTGCTTTTTCGTTTATTCCCATGAAACGAACTGATAATCCAGGGGACTGTTCGCCTTGTAATCCCGGCTGAATCAATCCGATAACGCCCTGACGGCTTTCGCCTGTACGTAACAAAATGATTTTTGACTTACCATTTTGAATAGGCAGTTTATCTGATGGAATAAGCGGAATACCTCTCCATGTTAAAAACTGAGATCCAAATAAAGAAGTTGTTGGAGGCGGAACACCACGACGTGTGCACTCACGTCCAAAAGCTGCAATAGCTAGCGGGTGTAATAAAAAGAATCCAGGCTCTTTCCACACTTTTGTCAATAATTCGTCTAAATCATCAGGAGTTGGCGCACCGGTTCTGGTTTTTATAATTTGAGAAGGCGCAACATTGCTTAATAAACCATAATCTTTGTTATTGATTAATTCGCTTTCCTGACGTTCTTTGATCGTTTCGATTGCTAAACGCAATTGTTCTGTAATCTGGTTATACGGCTTGCTGTACAAATCAGAAACACGTGTATGAACATCAACAATGGTCTGAACAGCTGCCAGATTATACTCTCTTGGATTATCGATATAATCTACAAAAGTGTTTGGTAAAATTCTTTCGTCTCTTGCCGAGCAATCTACTTCGATATGGCTGCCGTCTTTTACTTTATTCAGACGGTAAACTCCAGATTCTACCGGTGTCCAGTGTAAAAGATGTGTTAGCCAGCGTGGTGAAATAGTTCCGATTTGAGGAACTGAACGTGTAGCAATCGCTAATTGTCTTGCTGCTACATCGCCTAATGCGGTCTGTTGTTTTTTTGATTCTGCCATAATTTAATTTTTAAAGGTTAATTGATTGGTTTATTTGCTATTATGTTTTACGAGTAAATTTATGTTAAAAAAAATAATTGATTTAGTTGTTTGAATATTAATGTGTTAAATTATTTGTAACTTAATGAATTGATGTCAGGCCGAGTCGAAGGCTTTTAAACACTAAAGGGCTTCGACTCCGCTTAGCCTGACACCTATAACGGATCAATACAGCTCATCAATAGAGAGATATCTTTCTCCGGTGTCATAATTGAAAGTCAGAACTACAGCATTTTCAGGGATGTCTTTCAGTTTCTGAGAAACGGCAGACAGCACTGCTCCTGTTGAAATGCCTGAAAAAATTCCCTCTTCGCGGGTTATTTTTTTTGCATAATTAAAAGCGGCATCTTTTTCGACTGTAATAACTTCATCAATATATTTGCTGTTAAAAACCTGAGGAATAAACCCTGCTCCAATTCCCTGCAGAGGATGAGGTGAGGGCTGACCACCGCTTAAAACAGGTGATAACGCAGGTTCGACAGCAAAGGTTTTTAAATTTGGAAAATGCTGTTTTAAAATTTTGGAAACTCCGGTAATGTGCCCGCCCGTTCCAACACCTGTTATCAGATAGTCAATTCCATCTGGAAAATCTTTAATGATTTCCTGAGCGGTTGTTCTTTCATGAACTTCGACATTTGCAGGATTATTGAATTGCAATGGTATAAATGAATTGGGGGTTGCGGCAGCCAGTTCATGTGCTTTTTCAACAGCACCCGAAGTTCCTTTTTCTCTAGGCGTCAAAACAAATTCGGCACCATACGCATTCATGATTTTTCTTCGTTCCAGACTCATGGATTCCGGCATTACCAAAATGACTTTGTACCCTTTGACAGCTCCAACCAATGCCAGTCCAATTCCGGTATTCCCCGAAGTAGGTTCAATAATAACCGAATCCGGATTTAAAAGCCCTTTTTTCTCGGCATCTTCAATCATCGCCAAAGCAATACGGTCTTTGATGCTCGACCCCGGGTTTGTTTTTTCCAGTTTAATCCAAACCTGATGATTTTTGAAAAGTTTGTTGAGCCTTACGTGAGGTGTATTGCCTATGGTTTCCAGTATATTTTGATATTTCATAATAGTTGGTTTGTTTTTCTCACCATATAAGTGATATAAGTTCATTTTAGTTTTAGTCTGTTATGCAATCCTTTAATTTTTTTTCACGCAGATTTAAAAAAGATTTAAGCAGATGTACGCAGATTTTTTTCATAAATATTTATCTAAATTAAATCTGCCATAATCTTCCAGAATTTGCGTGAAACAAAAAACTTTTTTAGACATTGCTTTTAAATGAACTTATATGGTTTAAATTTTTTTATATCGAATAAAAAATTGGTTCCGGGAACGGATTGTTATCTTTTACTTTCATCTCATTTTTATGATACACAACTGAGTTTGAAGGAACAGTATAAGTAAGCCAAACATTTCCTCCAATGATGGAATCTCTGCCTACAGTTGTCTGTCCTCCAAGGATAGTGCTGTTGGCATAAATAACCACATTGTCTTCGATTGTGGGATGTCTTTTAATGAAAGCTTCTTCTTTTTTTACACTTAGAGCACCAAGCGTCACACCCTGATAAATTTGGACATTATTGCCAATCACAGCTGTTTCTCCAATGACTATTCCGGTACCGTGGTCGATGGCAAAATCGTCTCCAATCTGCGCTCCGGGATGAATTTCGATACTGGTTTTAATATGGGCATACTCTGAAATAGTTCGTGCCAAAAGTTTCAAATCCTGTTCCCAAAGCTGGTGTGAGAAGCGATAAATTGCAATGGCAAAAAATCCGGGATAAGAATACAAAACTTCCTCCAAAGTTTTGGCAGCCGGATCTTTAGAAAAAATGGTCTGGGCATCATTCAGTACTTTTTTGTGTAAAGCCGGCAAGGCATGAAAAAACGTTTTGGTCTGTTGATTGCTTTTGTCGCTTTCCGGAGCAAAATCCAACACTAATTCGTTGAATTGAATTTCTAATTCAGTGAATTTGCCTTCAATAATAGTCACATTGCCTAAAGATTTAGACGTAGTTGAAAACAACACACAAAACAACTCATCAATAAAATGATGGATTAATTTCTTTGGAGGAAGAAGGGATAAATTTTGATGCTGATTTGCTATTTCCTGATAAAATGAGTTCATATTGAATGGTTTTTTGGTTCTTTAGCTAATATTTTTCAAGAGTTACAATTTTAACTATTGTCAGAATTTGGAATTTTAGATGTTGAGAATTTTTCTCTGATATAATAAACGGGTATTCCGATGCCTGCGATAATCAATCCTGGCCAGGTATAGGTTGGTTTGTAAATGATCAATAAAATACAAAACGCCGACCCTAAAACAATATAAATCGCGGGTAAAAACGGATAGCCAAATGCCCTGTAAGGCCTTTCGTGCTGGGGCTTTTTAATTCGTAGGACAAAAATTCCGGCAATGGTTATCACGTAAAATAAAACGACTACAAAAGAAATCATGTCTAATAAGTTTCCGTAGCGACCGCTTAAGCTCAAAATAACAGCCATAAAAAACTGTATCCAAAGTGCATTTGCAGGAACAGCATGTTTATTTAAAATCGCTGTTTTCTTGAAAAACAAACCGTCTTTTGCCATGCTTTGATAGACTCTTGCACCTGATAAAATCATTCCGTTGGCACATCCAAAAGAAGCGATCAGAATCATTAAAGCAATAATCGACGTTCCACTAGAGCCAAAAATAGCCTGGGCAGCGGCAATTCCAACCCTGTCTTTTTCCGGCGTTCCAATGGCTTCAATAGACAGTACTGCCGTAAACATTACATTCACTGATACATAAATAATGGTAACGACGGCAGTTCCTAAAAGCAAACTCAAACCAATATTTCGCTTTGGATTTTTTATTTCATCCGAAACAAAAGTTACATTATTCCAGGCATCATAACTGATTACGGTTCCGACTAATGCAGAAGCGATGGCGCCCCAAAAAGCAGGTGTATTGGTGTATTGTAAAAACGAACCATCCGGATTTAATTTCTGCAGATGAAAAGGATTTGCCCAGTTTGCCTGCCAGATTTCGGGTTTAAAAAAGATAAACCCGAAGACAATCAGAATTAGTAAGCTGATTAATTTGGTTCCGGTAAAAAACTTCTGAATCACTTTTCCGAGTTTTACTCCTTTGGTATTGATATAGGTTAAAATGAACAACAAGACAATCGACGAAAGCTGTGCCGGCGAAATGGTAAATGAATCTCCAATTTTAAAGGCTACCAAATCTTCGCTGAAAAGCGGAAAAAAATACGCCAGAAATTTAAAGAACGAAACACAAACTGCAGCAATGGTTCCGGTTTGAATGACTGTAAACAAACTCCACCCATAAACAAATGCTACGAGCGGATTGTAAGCTTCTTTTAAATAAACATACTGACCACCCGATTTCGGAAACATTCCACTTAATTCTCCATAACTAACGGCTGCAGTTAAGGTCATGAATCCGCCGATTAGCCATACTAAAATAAGCCAGCCCGCTGATCCGATATTACGGGTAACATCGGCACTTACGATAAAAATTCCCGAACCAATCATTCCGCTGGCGACCAATAAGGCAGCATCGGCAAGACCGAGTTCTCTTTTGTATTCTTGTTTTTTTTCTATTTCTGACATTTTAAATTTTAATTTTTATAGCTAAACCAATTCGGCATTGGTTAAAGGTGTTGAAGGTGTTTCTTTTGGAATTCTTCCTTGTAAATCAGGCAGTGAAACATTAGGCAAACGTGGTAAAACTAGTTTGGCAAAATAATTCGCTTCTTCAATTAGAGGAAAACCGGAGAAAATAAAAGAACGGAAACCCATATCCATATAGCGGTTTAGTTTTTCGACAATCTGGTCGGCACTTCCCACCAATCCGCTTCCGCAGCCTGAAAAAACTTTGCCAATATCTGTCCATAAAATATCTTCAACATATCCTTCATTATCAGCAGTTTCTCTTAATTCATCTTGTTTTAAAACTCCCAGTGAGCGCGAATCTTCACCGCGGCTTCTGATTTCCAGTCCTCGTTTTTCGTCAAATTTTGAAATTAGCTTCTTCGCATACGCTCTTGCTTCTTCCTGCGTTTCGCGAACAATTACATGGATCCTTAATCCAAAATCGATCACTCTTCCTTCTGCAGCAACACGTTCACTCATTTCTTTTAAAGTCGCATACATCGATTCTTCAGATTCAGGCCAGGTCAAAAATACATCGCAGTGTTTGGCGCAAACCGCTCTTGATCCGGGAGAGGTTCCTCCAAAATACAATAATGGACCTCCATTTTGCTGGTACGATTTTACAGGGTCAGAAGGCAGGTCAAACTGATAAATTTCACCTTTGTGAGAGATTCTGTCCTGTGTCCAGGCTTGTTGTAAAATCTGAATCACTTCAGAACATCTTTGGTATCTTAGATTAGGATCTTCGCGGGTTCCCGGCAAATCAGAATTGATGATATTTAATATTAATCGTCCCTTCAAAATGTGATCTAATGATGAAATTGCCCTTGCTAACATCGGCGGATGAACTTCTCCGGTACGAATCGCCAGTAATAAAGTAATCTTATGCGTTTCAGGAGCAACACTGGCAGCAAAAGTGAGCACATCCTGTCCCACAGTATAGGCTGAAGGATAAAGAATATTACTAAATCCGAGACGTTCAGCCTCTAAAGTGATTTCACGACAGTGTTCGTAACTGCTTCTTCGGTTGTTATCTAAAACCCCTAAATATTCCGTATCTCCACCAATAATATCATTAAACCAGGAAATTTCAGCTACTCTTTCTGTGGTTCTGATGCTTACAGTTTCAATTTTTCCTTCAATCATTTTTATTATTTATTTTTTTTAGAATCCTTTTTCAAATTTGTATTCCTGCTGTCTGAAGCGTTTGTATTTCTGGAAACAGTTTCACTAAACCATGAAATTTCATCATTCTTTTTTGATACTCTGATTGCTATAGCAGGTGCCGGATTAAGGTTTGTCTGAGTCATTTTTTTAGTTTTTAAATTAGTCCTTTTTAAAAATCGTTTTTCCTTCTTTTATGGTTTCCAAAACAGTAATGTCTTTTATTTTAGAAGGTTCTATTTTTGTTAAATCGTCTGACAGTACCACTAAATCTGCCAATTTTCCGGCTTCGATAGAACCTTTGCTATTCTCTTCAAAATATTCGTAAGCACCGTTTATAGTAATGGCGCGAAGACCTTCGATAGGAGTCAGGCGTTCATCTGGACCAATAACTTGTCCTGTACGGGATTTTCTTTCTACCGATGTCCACAATAAAAACAATTGATTCAATGGCGTTACCGGATAATCAGTATGGTTGGTTGCCACAACTCCTTTTTTTAGGGCTGATTTTAGCGGACTTAAAAAACTGGCTCTTTCGATACCTAAATTACGGGTATGTACATCGCCCCAAAAGAAAGCGTGATTGCTAAATAAAGCCGCAATGATGCCGAGTTTTTTATAGCCATCTAACTGATCAGGTCTTACAAACTGAGAGTGAATCGTAACCGGTCTGCGATCGCTGCTGTTTACATTTAAAGTTTTATTCGCATTTTCGATTGCTTTTAAGTACATATCGATCGTCGCATCTCCGTTGCAATGCACAAATGGGCGAATGTTGTTTTGAAAAGTTTTAATAACGAGTGCATCAAACTGTTCCTGCGTAATGTTAGGGAAACCTGTACAGTGATCGTGGTTACAGCCCGGTACTTCTACCAAATAGGATTTACTGAAAAAAGCAGTTTTACCTTGTGGTGAACCATCGGCAATCATTTTTGTTCCGGCCAGTTTTAAGTGGTTTTTTAGAACACCAAACTTAAATTCAGGATTTTCCAGTACCTTATCTAAAGTTGGATAGCCCGGCAAAGCTTCAATATCGATAAATAGAGCATTTTTGTCGGCTGCTTTCTTTAATAACTGAAGTGCCTCAAAACTCGTGTATCCGTCCTGAGCGGTTGTAATTCCGTTGCTCGCATAAAACAATTGCTGTTCTTTTAAGCCTTTTATCTGATCGTCTAACGAAGGAGCTGGTTTTGCAGGTCTTTTCAGTAATCTTCCGGCATTTTCCTGCAACAATCCTGTTGGTTCGTTGGTACCTTTTTTTCTTTCGATGGCACCACCGGCAGGGTTAGCTGTACTTGTGTCAATTCCAGAAAGTTTTAACGCATAAGAATTCGAAACCGACATGTGCCCGTTGATGTTCGTAATCGTTACCGGGTTATTTGGAAAAGCAGCATCAAGGTCTTCTTTATTCGGGTGTCTTTTTTCTTCTAATTGATCCTGATCGTATCCGTAAGCATCGATCCATTCGCCCTGAGCGATATTTTTTTCCTTTTGAAAATCCTGAATACGTTTTACCAAATCGGGAATATTTTTTACAGTACCCATTGGAGGAGAACCTACGTTTACCGTAGCCGATCTGGATAAACCCATAAAATGACTGTGGCCGTCGATGAATCCGGGTACTACGGTTTTTCCTTTTAAGTCAACAACAACCGTATTTTTATCTTTTAGTTTTTCAATTGAAGCATTCGTTCCAACAGCAAGGATTTTACCGTTACTTACTGCAACAGCCTGTGCCGTGCTGTTTTTGGCATCAACCGTAATAATATTTCCATTGATGAAAATCTTTTCGGCGCTATTTTTTTGCTGGGCATTGATAATCGTTGTTGCGAAGATTACAGCGAACCATTTAAAATTATTTTTCATTTTGATATTTTTTAAAAACTTGATGATTTTGATTATGTTATCTTGGAGCCAGTTTGTTATAAGCCAATTCGTTACTCGGAATTGCCCATACGTAATTACTTGCAGTTGGCAATACAGCAGGAGCTACCCCCGCATTTCCTGTTTTACCCGGAAGCGTCTGAACTCTTCTCAATAAATCCGGTGTGCGGAATCCTTCACCAACCAATTCAATTCGTCTCTCGTTTATAATGGTTGCGATTAATTCATCTTTAAGAGTTACTCCGGTTGTAAAAACATAAGCAGCATCTGAACGGTTTCTAACCGCAGATAATAAAGTTCTGGCCAAAGGCAGATTGTCATTTTGTGCAGCGGCTTCAGCATAATTCAGCAGGATTTCGGCGTAGCGAATTACCGGAACATAATCTGTAAAAGGAGCGCCGCTTTTCTTGAATTTATTTAGTAGTTTTTGTCCTGTACCGTTTGTAATTACAAGTGTTTTTCGGGCATCTGCAGAAAGAGCAGAAGCAAAAACATTGTCAGCAATAATTCCGGCCGAATTAAAATAGAGTACCGGTGTCAGATAGTTTCCGCCAAGGGCACTTTGTAAACCCGGAGCCTCGGCTGCAGTTGTAAACGGAATTGAAAATATGGCTTCGTTACCTACATAAGAACCTCCAAAAACGGTAGCCACATTTGGTTCTAAACGATGTGTCAAACTTCCTGAAACGTATTGAAAAGGGGCAGTCGCAGGAACTAATTTACTGGCTTCTGAAATTACTTTAGGATAATCACCTTTACTAAGATATACTCTCGTTTTTAAGGCAATCGCCGTAGCTTTGTGTGCTCTTGATGCAGTAAGGATTCCTGTTGCATAACTTTCCGGTAAATCTGCTTCGGCTTCGTCCAGATCTTTAATGATTTGTGTGTAAACATCAGCAACACTGCTAAATGCCAAATCATTAAGTCCTCCTGATGAATTTCCTTTTAATCGTAGCGGAAGTGCCAAAGCGGCGCTGTTTTGGGCATACGGTTTTGCATAGGTCTGTACTAAACTTAGGTAGGAAATAGCTCTGATAAATTTAGCTTCGGCAATATAATTTTTACGTAAATCTTCTGTAACAACGGTTGAGGTTGCTAAATTATCGATTAAGATATTCGAAAAATTAATGGCAGTGTAAGCAACACTCCAAACCGAGTTTACAAAATCTCCGGATGCCGTAATAGACTGATTCCATACATTCGCACCAGTTGAGTTGTTACCATCATTCTGACTGAATTCATCGCCTCTTTGTTCATTGAAAATAATGAATCTGCCGCCATATAAAGACGGATTGCTGAATTGACCGTAAAGACCGTTAACCTGAGCTAAAATCTTTGCCGGTGTACTAAATGCCGTTCCTGTAGAAATACTTGTTTCAGGAACGGTATCCAGGGCATCATCACTGCATCCAGCCAGTACTAAGGCTAAGAAAGGAGTGATAATAAAAGCTTTTTTGATGCTTTTTTTATAGTTTTTATAATTGAAAATCATGTTGTCTTTTATTTAATTGTGTAATTAAGATGAGTCTTAGAAACCTACATTAAGTCCTAAAGTAAATACGGATGAATTTGCCGGAACGTTTTGATCTTTCCCTGAATTGATTGAGTTTCCGTTAATTGAAATTTCAGGATCTGAACCACGGTATTTTGTCAAAGTGTATAAATTAGATCCCTGTGCATATATTTTTGCTGATGAAATGTATTTACTTACTAATTCGTTCTGAATTGGAATTCTGTAGCTTAAAATGATATTTTTAACTTTCAGATACGATCCGTCTTCCACATAAGCAGAGTTGCTTGAAGAAAAACCGCCTGAAAAACTGTCCCCGTAAACTAATTTAGGAACATCAGTAACCTGACCCGGCGTTGTCCAGCGGTCTTTAATGAAAGTTCCGTTATTAAAGAATCTTTGGTCAGACAAAGTTGCTCTTGTACCGTTGTACAATTTGTTTCCGCCTGAAAACGTAAGACCAATATTTAAATCGAAATTGCCATAGGAAAAGTTGTTATTTAAACCACCATAATAAGTTGGCAAGGAAGGTCCCTGAATGCGACCGTCACGGTAGTTATCGATTGCCGGAGCAGTGTTTCCGTTTAGATAGGTAAAAGCTTTTGTAAGAGCATTATATTGAACTTCTTCATTATTCGCATTTACATACACACGGTTTCCGTTTTCAGGATTAACACCGGTTGTTGGCACTGCAAAAATAGATCCTACAGAATAGCCTTCCCGGGTAATATTCTGGATTCCGAAAGTGCTTAAAGCTGTTGGATAAATATCTCCATATCCACCTAAAGAGGTTACTTTGTTTTTGATGGTAGAGAGATTAAAGCTTGCATTCCATTGAAACTTATTATCATTTATAATGTTTGCATTTATCGTAAGTTCAAAACCTTTATTGTACAATGATCCTACGTTTGCTGCAATGGAGTTGTTTGGAATTCCCTGAGATAAAGCCTGAGGAGCATTTAAAATTAAGTCATTGATATCGTTTTTGTAATAATCAGCTTCCACTGTAATTCGGTTATCAAACAATCCGAAATTTACACCAATATCAAACTTTTTACTGGTTTCCCATTTTAAGTTTGAATTTCCTGCTTGTCCAAAATTAAGTGTTGGAACTCCCGCATAAGTTCCGGCAGTATATTGAGACAAGGAAGCATAATCATTCAATTCGCTGTTACCTACAATTCCGTAACTGGCTCTCACTTTTAAGGCATTCAGCACTTCTTTTACAGATGAATTTTTGAAAAAATCTTCTTCAGAAACATTCCATCCCACAGAAGCACCACCAAAATTACCCCATTTGTTTCCTGAAGCCAAAGCTGATAATCCGTCTCTTCTGAAATTTAGGTTCAGTAAATATTTTTTATTGTAATCGTAGGCAATACTGCTGAAGTACGAAAGCAAAACATTTTCTGTCTGTATAGAAGGGCCAGGAGCAATTGTTGTAAATCCACCTTGATAACTGGTAAAAAACGGATCTGTTAAACCAGTTTTTACAGCGCCCCAACCGTCAATTTCTCGTACGTTTTTTTCTTGTCCTAAAAGAACTTTCAGATTGTGTTTGTCATTAAACACAGTAGAGTAGGTAAGGGTATTGGTCCAGTTGGATCTTGCATATTTGGTGTTGGAATTGGTAGCGCCACCTTTAGTAGAAAAACCATCTCCACTATATGGATTTCTAAATTCTTTGTTTTCTACCACAAAATTATTGATTCCGTAAACTGTTTTAAACTTTAAATTTTTGATGATTTCAAGCTCGGCATAAACACTTCCAATAAAACTGTTGTTTTCAGAGGTATTTTTGTCTAAATCTAAAATGGTCTGCAGGTTGTAAGCATTAAAAACTCCTAATGAAGGGCTATTTGCACTATATCCTATATTTCCGTTGTTCGGATTAATATTGTAAGTTCCGTCAGCATTGTAAACAGCAACGTTTGAAGGCAGAATGTAAGTAAGTCTTCCAAGGGGCTGAAGACCTATATATTGTGTATTGACACCATTTCCGGCTGAAGATGCAACTGAATTAGGAGTAGAAGAACCTGAATTTGGTCCGGAATTTATGGAGTTATTATAAGAAAAATTAGTTCCTAAAGTAAGCGCATTGTTTAATTTATGTTCAAAATTAAGACGAATTCCTTTCTTCTCAAATTCATTAGTTCTTAAAATACCATTCTGATCGGAATAAGTGGTAGATATAAAATAGCTTGTTGAGTTTGTTGCACCAGAAAAACTAAGATTATGATTTTGCGAAACGCCTGTGTGGTAAGCTACATCATACCAATTTGTATTAATTGTAGATCCGTCTGCATTTTGTCCTAAAGCAAATCCGGGAGTTAGTCCTGCATTTGTTCTCGCTTCATTTTTAATAGCTACATAATCAGAAGCATTTAAAAGTTTTGGCAAATTCGAAGCTTTGTTCCAGCTTACCCAAACATCGTAATTAACGTTCAGTTTTCCTTTTTTTCCTTTTTTAGTTGTAATCACAATAACCCCGTTTGCGGCACGTGAACCATAAACTGCTGCTGCCGAAGCATCTTTTAAAACATCTATGGTTTCAATATCGTTAGGGTTAATATCTGATAACGGGTTGTTGCCAATTGCTCCTCCTGCTGTTCCCGTAAAAACCGTTACACCATCAACAATAATTAAAGGATATAAAGAACTTGTGATAGAATTGATTCCTCTAATCCTAATAACAGGAGTGGTATTTAAAGATCCGCTTGGCTGAACAATATTTAATCCCGAAGCCTGTCCGCCTAACAGCTGATCAAAACTCTGAGCCGGTCGATTGGCAATTTGCTTGGCATCAATTTTTGCTGTTGATCCGGTAAAGGTTTTTTTAGCCGATGTGCCATATCCTACAACGACTATCTCATCCAGTTTTTCAACTTGTTCAGATAGGTTTATTACTACCGGGCTTCCGTCAACTACAATTTCTTTTGAAGTATATCCGATGTAACTAATCTGTAATGTGTAAGGGAATTTTTGACCGGTTTGAAAGTAAAACTTTCCATCCAAATCTGTTTCTACACCATGCGTTGTTCCTTTAATATTTACTGAAGCACCCACAATAGGCTGATTGGTTATCTGATCGACAATCGTTCCGTTTAGTTTGGACTGTATATTCGGTTCAGTATTTTGAGCATTAATTCCTATGGAGATAAACAGAATGCTAATCCATAAAATCAGGTTTGTATTTTTTTTCATTCTTGGTAATAGTGTTTGTAATTAAAAAAATCCGAAAGTTTTACTTTCTGTTTGCATTGTTTTATTTAGCGATAAATGTGTTTAAACCTTTCATTTTTGTTGCCGCAGAAATGTCTTTTTATCGATTGAATTGTTTTGGTTGTGTCATGATTATTTTATGTTAGTTATAATTCAGATATTTATATAGACATGATTTGATATTTCAATCTTTTAGATGCATTTTTTTTGCGTCTAAAGGATGGTATAATATTCAATAATGGAAATTTAAGCAGATAGGATCGTTTGTAGTAAACGATGTGTGAACAGGGAGTTTAGCAACAGATGCACATATAACAAAAGGTGTTATAAGTGTACTTTTTAGGAAGAATGTAAGATGATATGCTTTCTGTTGTTTTCAAAATATAGTGCTTTTGATTTAAATATGATTTTAAACTCTACTAATTCTATAGACAAAGTTAAATTTAATATTAGAAAAACCAAAAGTTTTTTAAAAATTTATTTAAAAAGAATAAAATGAAGATTATTTTTTTTTATTTAATTGATTGTTTTTTAGTTAGTTGTGGTTTTGTTTGCTGAAAATAAAAAAGACAGAAGAATAAGTGTTTTAGACTTATTTTTCTGTCTTTACTGTTTATTAGCGATAAACAAAATAATTATTAAGGCATTTTAAATTTACTTTTTAGCCGCTGCACCCGGAATTAATTCATTCTTTTGTTTGAATTTGCTGTATTCCACCACACCGGTTTTATCAGCCCAGTCAAAATATTTGGCAGAAAGCTCGTTTACAATCCCCGGGTTTTGCTGTGCAACATTGTTGGTTTCACCCCTGTCATTTTCAAGATTGTAAAGTTCCCATTGGTAGGATGGGTAGATAGAAACCAATTTCCATTTTCCTTCTCTTACTGCTCTGTTTCCTGCTCTTTCCCAGAATATCGGAGCGCCGCGATTTACTTCTGAAGCACCGTCAATTAACACAGGCAATAAACTTTTTCCAGGTAACGGATTTGATTTTACGCCATTCAGTTCTTTTGGATATTCAATTCCGGCCAAATCATAAAAAGTAGGAGCAAGGTCAATTAAATGTCCGGTTCCTTTATCAATTCTTCCTGCTTTGATTTTTGATGGATACCACGCAATGAAAGGCGAACTGAAACCACCTTCGTGCATATTGTTTTTATAATCCTGCAATGGTGTATTCGATAAGTAAGCCCAGTTTTGTTCCTGATAATCGAAAGAACCTGAAGTTCCAATTGGGCCGTCATTTTTCACCAAACCTCTTCGTAAAGGATTGTACGTATTGAATCCGCCTTGTGCACCATTATCAGAGATGAAAACAATCAAAGTGTTTTTGTCTTTTTTCAGGGCTTTTAATTTGTCTAAAACCTTTCCGACATTCTGATCCATGTTGTCTACCATTGCGGCGTAAACTTCCATTTTGGCTTTCCAAAATTGTTTTTCGTCATACGTCAGTTTATTCCATTCCGGAACTTCAGGATCTCTTGGAGCTATTGTCTGATCGACTAATAGAATACCGTTTTCTTTCAGTTTTTTGATTCTTTTTTCTCTTAAAACGTCCCAGCCTTCATCAAATTTTCCACGGTATTTGGCAATGTCAACCGGTTTTGCCTGCAATGGCCAGTGCGGTGCTGTAAAAGCTAAATACAAAAAGAACGGTTTGTTTTCTTTGTTTTGTTCATCTAAGAAAGTAACGGCATTGTTCCCAATTTCATCTGTAAAATAATAAGAATCAGCTTTAGGATGCAGTTCTTCATTATTACGGATTAAGGCAACCGGATAAGGTGTTTTTCCAAAAGGCAATCCGTCTGTATTAAAATAATTCGCAGCTCCTTTTAAGATTCCGTAAAATTTGTCAAAACCTCTTTGGTTAGGCCATTGTGCTTTATCTTCAGAACCTACGTGCCATTTTCCGGATAATAAAGTGCTGTAACCTCCGGAACGAAAAACTTCTCCCAAGGTTAAAGATTCTTTATTCAAATAACCCTGATAAGCCGGTAATCCTAAATTGGTATCAAAATATCCAACGCCCGCTTTGTGCTGATACTGTCCGGTTAAAAGAGAAGCTCTGGTTGGTGCACAAATGGAGTTGTTGTAAAACTCTCGTAAACGTGTTCCTTCTGAGGCTAATCTGTCCAGATTTGGTGTTTTAATTTCTGAACCATAATTCCCTAAGTCGGAATACCCCATGTCATCTACCATTATCAGGATGACATTTGGTTTTGACGAATTGGTTTGTGCTTTCAATTCATAAGATCCCAATGCCCCGATTAGCAGGGCAGAGAATAAGGTTGTAATTCTTTTTTGATTCATCTTACTGTAATTTTATATTATTTATTTTTTGTTTTGCGGAATTCTAAATTTTGAAATATCAATTGGTTCCAAAGTATTTTCCGAACGTGGAGTACCGTCCGGAACCCAGTCGTAAGGAACAGGCTGTGCCCTGAAAACCCAATTGGTTTTAATGGTTTGTGTGCCTGAAAGCGTAGTTTCCTTAAAAAACGGATTTACATATTCCCAGACAATTTCTCCTGCAGGTGTTACCTGAAAAATTCTTCCGTTCATGCCTTCGTCAATTAATGTATTTCCGTTTGGTAATCGGCGGGCACTTGAAATGAAAGAGCTGTAGAAATTCCAAACCGGCTGATTTGAATTTAATGCTGTGTACTGCCAGACTATTTCTTTTTTAATTGGATCAATTTCCAAAATTCTCGAACCAAGCTGAGAAGCCAGATAGGTAGGAGGATAGCCCGAAGGACCCTGATTGTCAAAAACCAGCAGATTTCCTGCACCCGGCAAACCTTTCGGAATAATATGTGCATCGTGCTGTCCGCTAAATCGGTCTACAGGACGCGGAACATTCGTTGCCAAGCTTGGTCTCAGATTAACCGAATTTACAAAGTTGGATGCTTTTGGGTCGTTTTCTTTAATGTCGAAATCAGGACCTAAACGCCAAACGATTTTACCGGTCTTTTTTTCGATAATTGCAATAAAACTAACTTCCCTGGAATCAATTACAATGTTATCAGGATGAAATCTCGTATCGCCCGAGTCAAACCATTTATTTGGACCGATTGGCTGCATATCATTGATTGTCAGAAATCCGTGTCCTTTTCTTCCGTTAACATATACTTTTCGAAGCAATTCCCGTCCTTCAGGAGCAATTCCGAATTCATTAATATGTTCTCCTGCATTCCAGCTCCAGACAATATCTCCGTTTGAATTTACTTCATAAATCGTCTGGTCATCAATTGGTTTATCGCTAACACCCGGTACAACATGGTCAACGGTACTTACTAATAGTGTATTTCCGCTTTCCAGTCGGTGTACATCGTGGTTTTGGCGTGCTGCGCCTCCGGGCGCTTTGGTTCCCCATTGCCATACCGTATTGCCGTTCCAATCCTGTTCTCCCAATACTTTATTATTAAAAATGCCGCCATAAAGACCTGAACCATTTTCTAGCTGAATCAGAATGTTTCCTTTTTTGCCTCCATTGTTTTTTGGATCAATTAATTCGGATGGAAAACCGATATGATTCCAGCTTTTCACTTCATTGCCATTCATGTCTATCAGATGTGATTTTTCATCCGGAGAAGAATGTAAAACGTAGCTGTTATAGGCTTTTGCAGGATTGTAAATCGTTACTCCGGTTGGAAATACGGATTGTGATCTTGCTTCATTTCCAGCTGTCATTAGTGTAAGAGCTAATGACAGTGTGAATATGTTTGATTTTATTTTTTTCATATTAATTAACTTTATCTCTCCAGGCTGGAACTTGTTTCAAATTTTTATTTAAATCCAGTTCTCTTTGTGGAATCGGAAAATGAACATGTTTCGGCTGTGCATTGGTTTTGCCTGCCGCTTTTAATTTGGCAACAAAATAATCAGGACCTCTTCTGGCAAGATCAAACCAGCGTTGGTATTCGTAAACCAGTTCTTTTCTTCTTTCTTCAAAAACAGCTTCCCTAAAATCATCTTTGTTGATTGACGGAGAAGTTGCGGACAGCAAATCAATTCCGGCTCTTTCTCTCACACGGTCAATTCCTTTAAAAGCTTCTGTAGTTGGACCTGTAAGTTCATTTAAGGCCTCAGAATTAATTAATAATATTTCTGCAAATCGAATAATCGGTGTGTTTTTTGAAGACTGTCCCGGTGAAGCAGGAGTTGCAGGATCAAAATATTTATTAAAATGAGGAATCGTTTTGTACGTTTTTCCATCTGTTGGACTTACAAATTCAACTCCAAAAGTGATGTACTTACGTTTATCTGTTTCGGCAAAAGCCTGAAAAAGTCCACCGGCAGTATGTAAAGCATCGGCCTGATCTCCTGCAATTCCTGGTACGGTGTTAGGTGCAGAAGTAGAGGCAAGCATATTACCGTTCCAGTTGGTTAAACCTTTAAACTGTGCTGAAAAAATGTGTTCTTTGCCATTTTTCGTAGCTACATTAAATACATCAGCAAAATTTTCAAATAAACTATAGGTTTTACTGTCAATGACTTCCTGACTTTTATCAGCAGCTTTTTGCCATTTTTTCTGAGTCAGATATACTTTAGACAATAAACTTTTTGCAGCACCCGAAGTTATTCTGCCTTTAATTGGCTGTACAACCGGTAAGCCTTCAGCATCTAATAAGTCGGTTTCAATCTGAGCGTAAACTTCGGCTTCAGGAGTATTAGCAGGATTTATCGCCTCCGGAGTCAGCGTTGTAGTTTCATGTAAAACCAAAGGAACATCACCAAACCATCTTACGATATTAAAATACAATACGGCTCTTAAAAATTTTGCTTCGTTAGCCAGATCTTTTGCTTTTTGCGGCTCTAAATTTGGATTATTTATAATGTTGTCAATCGCAACGTTGGCTCTGTTTATTCCGTCATAACTTTGTCTCCATAATTCCAGCATACGGTCGTTTGAAGCATCATGCGTTAAATTTGACAAGGCTCTAACGTGTGCATTTCGGGCTCTTGGACCTGCTTCGTAATCGTCAGTAGCCATTTCGGTCGAAATCTGAATCAGTCGATTGTAAAGTGTGTGTGTAGAACTATTGATTGCATTATGAACTGCGATTACAGCTGCCTCTGCATCTTCGGGCGTTTTGTAAAAACTGTTTGAAGCGATAAAAGCTTTTGGATTTTCATCCAAAGGATTACAAGCACTTATGATAAAGAGAAGTACTAAACTGTATATAATTGTTTTTTTCATGACTGTATCTTTTTAAAATGTTATCGTTAAACCACCCGATATTGTTTTTGAAGCAGGGTAAATTCCTGTATCTGTTCCTGGAGAAATTGTGGTTCCGTTGGTTACCTCAGGGTCGAATCCTGTGTATTTTGTGAAAGTGAAAAGGTTTTCTCCCACAACCCTGAATTTAACAGAAGTCAGGAGCAGTTTTTCTGAAACCTTTTTTGGTAAATTATAACTGAATGTGATGTTTTTAATTCTCACAAAAGAACCGTCTTCAACAAATCGGTTTGAGAAAACAGGTGCTGGATCCAGTTTGGCACGAGGAGTAGTGTTACTTGGATTCGTTGGAGTCCACGCATCCAAAGCGCTTGTCGAAGCATTTTGCTGTCCGTTATACAATTCAAGTGCCTGAGCATTTCCGTTAAGGATTTTATTTCCAACTGATCCATTGATCAGTGTAGACAATTCAAAACCTCTGTAGGTAAAAGTATTCGTGAAACCAAATATAAAATCAGGCTGTGCATCACCAATACTGGTTCTGTCTGCTGCGGTTGTAAAGGCACCATCGCCATTAATATCTTTGTATAAACGATCACCTGCTTTAGGCGTTGCGTTTCCTGTGAAAGCTCCTTTTGTGGCAATATCTGCTGTTTGCAGTATTCCATCGGTTACAGCACCGTAAAAAGTTCCTAAAGATTCTCCTTTTCTAAGGATGTAATTTCCAAAAGTGTAGAATTCAGCATCATTTCCGAGCGCAATGATTTTGTTGCTGTTGAATGAAATATTAAAATTTGAATTCCATGAAAATGCTGTATTTCCAAGTGCTGTATTGATTCCTAACTCAATTCCCTGATTTTGTACCGAACCAAAGTTCTGTAATGAAGAGGTAAATCCGGTTGTGTATGGTATCTGAACAGCCAACAATAAATCCTTGGTTGTTTTGCGGTAAACGTCTACGGTAAGGTTTAATTTATCATTAAAAAATCCAACATCAACACCGGCATCAAACTGGTTGGTTAATTCCCATCCTAAAGCATCATTTGAAATTCTTGTTGGTGTAAATCCGGTATAAATCTGGTCTCCAAAAAGATATTTAACACTGCTTAATGTCGAAAGCGACTGGTATTCTCCAATTTCCTGGTTTCCTGTGGCTCCGTAACTCGTTCTGATTTTTAAGCTGTTGATAACGTCTTTTACAGGAGCAAAAAAAGCTTCATTGCTTATTTGCCATGCTGCCGCAAAAGAAGGGAAGTACCCCCATTTATTGTCTTTTCCAAATCTTGAAGAACCATCGGCTCTCAAACTTGCTGTTAAATAATATTTTGAATCGTAATTATAGTTTACCCTTGATAAGTACGAATTTAAAGCCCAGGTGCTTTCGCCCGAAGTTGGCATTAAAGCTACATTACCACTCTGCAGACTGTAATAATAAGTAGCATCATTTACAAACTGCTGTGATCCTGCGGTAACAAATTCCCTAACAGAATTTTGCTGTGTATAACCAGCCAGAACATTCAAACTGTGTTTTTCTGCAAAAACCTTAGAATAGGTTAGGGTGTTTTCATTTAGCCATGTTTTAGAATCGGCTGTTCCAATTTTACCTTCTCCATTGGTAATCAGTCCTTCATAAATACTTATTGGAAGGTAACTTTTTTCCTTATTGAAAATCACATCGGTTCCAAAAGAAACTTTCAGGGTTAAGTTTTTCAGAATGTCATATTCGCCAAAAATAGTTCCTAAAATTCGATCGGTTATCGCTTCATTTTTGCGTTCGTTTAAGGTCGCGATTGGATTTGCAAAGATGTTTTCAAACGGATTTCTTAACGTATATTTTCCGTTACTGTCATAAATCGTGGCAGTTGGCGGCATACTCAATAAAGAAGTTATTAAACCTGCGGGTGCCACTTTTGATTTGGTTTCTGAAATCGTAAGGTTCAAACCTAATCTGGCTTTACTGCTTATTTTTGAATTCAGGTTTACTCTTCCACTCAGTCTTTCAAAACCGGTGTTTTTAATAATTCCTTCCTGATTGTAATAATTTCCGGAAACAGCATATTTAGTCTGGTTGTTTCCGCCAGAAACGCTTAACTGGTGATTTTGTACAAGTCCTTTTTGAAAGGCTTCTTCCTGCCAGTCAACACCTTTTCCTAATGCGGCAATTTGTGCCTCACTTAAATATTGATTAGGACCCAAAGCCGGATTGGTATCGAATAAAGCTGCATTTCTAAGTCTTGCAAAACCTTTCGCATCCAAAACATCTACTTTATTGCGAACTTCCTGTTGTCCTAAGGTATAATCATAATTGACAGTCAGGGCATTTGCAGATCCTTTTTTAGTCGTAATAATCACAACACCATTTGCACCTCTTGATCCGTATATGGCTGTTGAAGAAGCATCTTTTAAAACCGTAATCGATTCAATATCTGATGGGTTTATGGATGAAAGCGGATTGGTAGGCGTACCACTCAAAACTCCGGCAGTGAAATCTGAATTGTAAATCGGGAAGCCGTCAATTACATACAGCGGTTCGTTTCCTCCCTGAATGGAGCTTCCTCCCCGAATACGAATACTTAAACCTGCACCCGGCTGACCGGAAGTCTGTGTAACATTTACACCCGCTACAGATCCCTGAAGTGAACTTTCGAGTGTTCTTTGCGTTGCTTTTAATGCTGTAGAAGAAACGGTTTCGGCAGCACCTGTATAATCTTTTTTGGTCGTACTTCCGTAACCGATGATTACAAGTTCATCCAGTTCCTTGCGGTCTTCTTTTAAGGATATCTGAACAAAATCAGTATTTGCAGTGTGTTCTGCAGTCACATAACCAATATAACTTACAATCAGTATGTATGGAAATTTTTGACCGGTCTGGAAATAGAACTTTCCGTCTAAATCGGTTACTGCTGAGTGTGTGGTTCCTTTAATCTGAATGTTAACTCCCGGAATCGGCTGATTGGTAACCTGATCAATAACAGTTCCGTTTAGTGTAGAGTTAATGGTGGCTTGTGTATTTTGGGCATTAATTCCGGCTGAAATCAATAAAATGCTAATCCATAAAAGGATGTTTATATTTTTTTTCATTGCGTAATGTAGTTTTGGTAATTATAAAAGGAAGTCTGAAAGTTTGTTTTAAAACTCTCTGTTAACCCTTTGATTTAGCGATAAATTTTCTTTAATCCTGATATTTCCGTTGCCGCAGAAATATTTTTTTTAGCAATTGCTGTACATTTTCTTCATTTTGTTTGAGTTTTAAATTTGTTTTTGATTTTAATATTTAGATATAAGTCATGATGCTTTTTGTTGCAAAAAATGCAGCAAACATTGTGGTATAAACAATAAGACTTGTGATGATTTTAAAGAATTGCTTCAAATTCAATTAGAAAGATTAACCAATTGAAACGAAATAAACGTGAAGATTTAGCAACAGCAGCACATACAACAAGAAATGTTATACGTGTAATTTTCAAGAAGAATATGATGTGTGGTTTTAACTGTTGTTTTCAAAATATAGTTTTTTATAATTAAATATGATTTTAAACCCTACTAATCCTATAGACAAAGTTAAATTTAATATAATGATATCCAAAAGTTTTTTTAATTTTTTTGTAAAACGGCAAAAGAGTAGAAGTTAATTAAGGTTGTTTTTAATTTATGTTATTGATTTTTAGTGTTTTGTTGTTTTTGTTTTAAAGCATAAAAAAACAGAAATAAGTTGAAAAGTATGTTTTTTCAGCTTATTTCTGTTTTTAAAAATTGTTGCAAAATCAAAAAATGACTTAGAAAAAGGTCTTAATAACCATTGGTGTCATAAAAAAACAATTTATTAAGATTTTTTTAGATTGGGTTGAGATGTTATTTTTTCACCACATCATCCAGATTATTTTTAACAGGCACAACAGTTGCAAGATGTTTTGAAACCACTTCCTGAATCTGAGCCGCAACATCCGGTTTTTTATCAATGATATTATTAGTTTCGGATGGATCAATTGCAAGATTGAACAACTGTAATTTTTCCAGTTTTTCTAATTTTTCAGGATATCCGCTTGGGTCATTTTTGTAATAGTACAATTTATAATCTCCTAATCGGGCTGCGAAAAGTTTTGTTCCGTGATAAAAGAACATTTCATTTCTCGGATTGCTAGTTTGACCTTTTAACACCGGAGACAAATCGTAACCATCCGTTTTAAGATTCTCAGAAAGTTTTATTCCTGCAAGGCTGCCAAGAGTTGGTAATAAATCTAAGGTACTTCCAATTTTGGTTTCTACTTTTGGTTTCAGGTTTTTTGGCGACCAAATGATAAAAGGGACACGGGTTCCACCTTCGTAACTTGTTCCTTTTGCACCATATAAAGTTCCTGAAGATCCGCCTTGTTCTTTAAAGATCTTCCATGGGCCATTGTCAGAGGTAAAGATTACATACGTGTTTTCATCTAATTTTTGCTCTTTTAGTGTTTTAATGATTTGCCCCACACTCCAGTCTAATTCTTCGATTACATCTCCATATTTACCGCCTTTACTTTTACCCACAAAATCTTTTGATGAAAAAAGAGGAATATGAGGCATGGAATGTGCTAAATATAAAAAGAAAGGTTTGTCTTTGTTTTTCTTAATAAAGGCAACTGATTCTTCCGTATATCGCTTCGTAATGGTTGTCTGATCAGCGGGTCTTTCGATAATTTCTCTATTTCGGATTAACGGAACATTGAAATCTTTAGATTCGATTTTATAATCCGGATCAAGAAGTTTCAGGTAAGGAATTTTTTCATCACGATCCATATCATTTGAATATGGGATTCCATAATAATAATCGAATCCATTGTTAAGTGGCGTATGAGGTTCTAAATGGCCCAAATGCCATTTACCAATTGCCGCTGTCTGATAGGAGGCACTTTTCAGCAATTCGGCAATTGTGGTTTCAGATTCAGGTAATCCTCCAGCCGAATTAGGAAATAAAACACGTCGGGTGTCGCTTTCCATTCCGATTCTAACAGGGAGTCTTCCGGTCAATAAGGCAGCTCTGGATGGCGTACAAACATTGGCAGCTACATAAAAGTTCGTCCATTTTTGACCTTCACTGGCTAATTTATCTAAATTTGGAGTTAGAATGGATGGATTTCCATACGTACCCAAATCTCCATATCCTAAATCATCTGTAAAAATGATAATGAAATTGGGTTTGCTATTTTTCTTCTGACTGTGTATTGTATTGAATGTCAGAAATAATATGCTTATAAAAAATGCTGTTTTCTTCATAATATTAATTTATTATTGTTGTTTGAAAATGATTTTTCGTTGTTAATTCTAATAACCAAAATTTGGATCTAAATTTGGATTTGCGTTTAATTCAGTAAGCGGAATCGGGAACAACACATGAAAAGCCTGTGCTTTTTTTCCTCTGGCAATTGCTCCTGTAATGAATTTATTATGCCTGATCTGATCTTCACGACTTTTACTTTCGCCATAAAATTCCCAGCTTCTTTCCTGTAATATCAAATCACGTAAGGATTCTTTATTATAATCGGCGAGGTCAATTAAACTTATCCCGGCACGAAAACGAACTTTATTAATTGCTTTAATTGCTTCTTCGGTAGGGCCGTTCAATTCATTCAGTGCCTCAGCATACGAAAGCAAAATGTCTGAATAGCGCACTTCGGGTAAATCATTGCCTTGGGTCGCTCCAACAGAGTTAGGATCAAATTCATATTTGTATGAAAAAGTCTGGTCATTTCCTAACAATTGAAATGTTGTTCCGGATGTATTGGTGTATTTGGTGATAAATAGATTTTTTCTGACATCACTTGGTGCAAAGGAATTCACATAACTGTCAAATAAATAAGACCTTGCAGCAAAAACCTGATTATTGCTGAATGGCAGTGGATAATCAGTAGGAAAAGTCAAAGCTACCAAAATATGTCCGGATTGTCCATTGGCAGATGTTGCCCAAAGAATCTCCTTATTCCATTCATTATTCAAGGCAAAAACACTTTTATAATCCGGCAGTATGTCATACGTTTTGGATAGAATAATCTGATTGGCAATATCAGCAGATTTCTGCCATTGTTTTGTATTCAGATAAAATTTACACAATAGTCCCAAAGCACCACCTTTTGTAGCCCTTCCATTTTGTGCTCCTTTTACCGGTAAAAGTTCCGAAACTTCTAAAAATTCTTTTTCGATAAAAGATTTAAATTCGTCATCGGTTGGTCTTGGAAGCTGTAAATTCTCATTTTTCGAAGATACAATCAAAGGAACAGGTCCGTACCAATTGTACAAATAAGAAAAGCTGAGTGCCCTGACAAAACGTGCCTCTGCATTTAATGATTTCTCTTTATCATTTGTTGTTGAAGTATTGTCAATTACAATATTGGCATCGCGGATGGCAGCATACAATTGCGACCAGGACTGACTAAACCATTCGTGATTACTGTCCCAGGTAAAGTTGCTCAAAGGAGTAATCAGGGATTCAACACTTCCGCCACGGTTCCATTGTTCTCCGGAAACATAAGGCGAAAGAAAATAAGCCCAAATCCCTTTTGCCTGAGAATTACCGTAAGCCGAATTTAATACCGCATTTTTTCCTTCGAGGGTAGTCAGGAAATTTCCGGGCGTAAGCTCAGAATACACATTTTCTTCTAATAAGTCATCACAGCCCGAAAGTGCCAGCAGTGCGATTGATGCGTAAAATATATTTTTGATACTTTTCATATTTGATAAATTTTGATTGTTAGAAATTAGCATTTAAACCCAATAAAAAGGTCTGTGCCAACGGATATCCGTTATAATCCACCTTAACATTTCCTCTTCCAAAAGCGCTTGACTCAGGATCAAATCCGATATAATTTGTCAAAGTCCATAAGTTCTGACCTGTCAGGGAAATTTTTAATGATTTTAAAAAGCTGTCTCTTTTTAATGGTAAATCATACGAAAAACTCACATTTTTAAGACGCAAATAAGTAGCATCCTGAATTATCAGACTATTCACTTTTCCTCCTCCGTAAGCAGTTGGCTGAACTGCCGATGGCCATTTTGTATCTGTATTCGCAGGTGTCCATCTGTCTAAAATCATTTCCGACATTCTGTTTCTTCTGAAATTACTTGGGTACATACTTTCCAAAAGATTGACGTTTAAAGTTTCGCCTCCCTCTTGTCCCTGAAAAAAGAAACTAAATTGAAAGTCTTTATAGGTAAGTGTGTTTTGGATTCCGTAAGTGAAATCCGGGAAAGGATTACCAACTATAACTTGATCCAACGGTGAAATTTTATTATCACCATTCACATCCCTAAAAATTGGATAACCCGGTTTGGAAGTTGGTTGCGCCGAAGCACTTACCTGTTGTGCATTCTGAAAAATTCCATCTACGATATATCCATAATAGGAGTAGGCAGGAGAACCTTCTCTAAGAATTGCCGTATTCCCAATTCCCTGAATATTTCCGGTAACAATTTCGCTTACGCCTCCTAAATCAACAACATTGTTTTTTATGGCGCTGATATTTAGACTTGTATTCCACTTAAAATCTTTTGAATCGATGTTTAAAGAGTTTATTGACAATTCAAATCCTTTATTCTGCATTCTACCCACATTTTTTAAGATAGAAGGGTAACCTGTTGCCTGAGGCAGGGGTACATTTAAAAGTAAATCGCGTGTATTTTTAATAAAATAATCGGCTACGATATTCACTCTTCCTTTCCATAAACTGGCATCGATTCCAAAGTTTATTTGTTCTGTTGATTCCCACTTTAAATCCGGATTTGCAATTCGGGAAGGTTTGGTTCCCGCCACGACTGCATTGTTAAAAACAGGACTGGTACCCGAATTAAATGTAGTTATCGAAGAGTAATTCGGAATATCCTGATTTCCAATTAACCCCCAACTGGCTCGCAATTTTAAATCGCTAAATACGCTTGGAACAAATTTTTCATTAATAACTCTCCAGGCTGCAGCAATAGAAGGGAAATATCCAAACTTATTGTTCTCACCAAATTTTGAAGATCCATCCGCTCTTAAACTTGCTGTAAGAAGCAATTTATTGGCATAAGAATAATTTACTCTGGTAATAGAAGATACCAGCGTATTGTCTTCGTGACCGGAACTTAAATTATCATTATTGGTGTTTCCGAGCCCTAAATTATCTGTACCTAATGCATCGGAAGGAAATCCCTGAATATTTCCGCCAAAAGACCTCTGATCAAAATATTGATACGTAAATCCCTGAAGAACATTGATTTTGTTTTTTTCGTTGAATTCTTTTTTATAATTCATCGTATATTCCACAAGGATATTTGATCTTTCCAATGTAGCTATACTTGCAATTCCTTTTGCAGATGCACCTGCAATTGTTTTGGTAGAATTATAAATGTCTCTTCTTGTATTTTGCCTGTCAGAACCTAAATTAAGCTTGGCATCCAATGCGTCTGTAATTTGGTAATTAAGGTATAAATTCAATAGGGTTCTATTGGTTTTATTGTTACTGTCAATCCCTTCAATTAAGCTAAGCGGATTATTTATCGTTAAATTTTTTGACTGACTAAAGGCGGTTCCATCTGCAGCATAAACAGGTTCTGTTGGATCATAAAGCAATGCGGCATTGATTGGTCCGGCACCTTCATTTATATTAACCCCGTCTAAGTTGTTTTGATCTTTGATTAAACTGGTATTGAAATTAATTCCAAAATTGACTTTATCACTTAATTTTCGGTCTAAATTAACCCTTGCAATAAATTTTTCAATTCCGGTATTTTTAACCACACCTTCCTGCTCAAAATAATTTAAAGAAGTAAAAAATGTTGTTTTGTCGTCCCCGCCCGATGCCGAAATATTATGGCTGTTAATCACTGCAGGTCTATAAATTTGGTTTGTCCAATTAGTACCGGATCCAATTGCCGCAATTTGCGCCGGAGTAAACTCGGGAGCACGGCCTTCCTCAACAGATAAAGCATTCATAGCCGATATATATTGGAAAGTTGATAAGATATCTACGTTATTATTGACTACCTGAAAACCTGAATTTAAGTCATATGTAATAGCTGTTTTACCATTTTTACCTTTTTTTGTGGTAATCAAAATAACACCATTCGCACCTCTGGAACCGTATATAGCGGCAGATGAAGCATCTTTTAGAATTTCGATTGATTCGATATCATTTGGGTTAATGGAATTAAGAGGATTCCTCGGATTTAAATTGGTTCCTAAACCTGCTTCACCGCTGGAACCTGAAAGTAAATTGGAGTTGTCGACAGGCAAACCGTCAATAACATATAAGGGTTCGCTTCCGGCTGTCAAAGATCCTTGTCCACGGATTCGAACGGATAAACCTCCGCCCGGTTCAGAACTGGTTTGGTTGATTTGAACTCCCGATGATTTTCCCTGAATCATCTGATCGATAGAGGCATTGGCACCCACATTAAAATCCGATTTTTTTAAAGAAGAAACGGCTCCTGTTAAATCACTTTTTTTAATCGTTCCATATCCCACAACCACCAATTCGTTAAGTTCTTCGATGTTTTGGGACAATTTTATTACAACTGGGCTTCCGTCTACGGTTATTTCTTCCTTCTTGTATCCAATATAACTAACAATTAAAATGTAAGGGAATCTTTGTCCGGTCTGAAAGAAAAACTTTCCGTCAAAATCGGTATTTACACCATGAGTAGTGCCTTTAATATTTATTGAAGCTCCAATTATCGGTTCATTTGTAATTTTATCTACAACAGTCCCATTCAGTTTTGATTGTATAAGCGGGTCCGTATTTTGGGCATTAATTCCGGCTGAAATCAATAAAATGCTAATCCATAAAAGGATGTTTATATTTTTTTTCATTGCGTAATGTAGTTTTGGTAATTATAAAAGGAAGTCTGAAAGTTTGTTTTAAAACTCTCTGTTAACCCTTTGATTTAGCGATAAATTTTCTTTAATCCTGATATTTCCGTTGCCGCAGAAATATTTTTTTTAGCAATTGCTGTACATTTTCTTCATTTTGTTTGAGTTTTAAATTTGTTTTTGATTTTAATATTTAGATATAAGTCATGATGCTTTTTGTTGCAAAAAATGCAGCAAACATTGTGGTATAAACAATAAGACTTGTGATGATTTTAAAGAATTGCTTCAAATTCAATTAGAAAGATTAACCAATTGAAACGAAATAAACGTGAAGATTTAGTAACAGCAACACATACAAGAAGAAATGTTATACGTGTAATTTTCAAGAAGAATATGATGTGTGGTTTTAACTGTTGTTTTCAAAATATAATTTTTTTGATAAAATTAATAACTCTACTAATCCTATAGGCAAAGTTAAATTTAATATAATGATATCCAAAATTTTTTTTAATTTTTTTGAAGACAATAAAAGTGTTATTTTTACTACAATATTTATTTTTTAGATAACCGTATAATAGTTAGAAACTATATTCTCTCTGTGCTTTCATAGAGAGAATATTAAACAAGACAAAACATGATAAAAACAATTTGCTTTTTTTTAATCTTTTTATCAGGCACTATTAGCGCCCAGGTAAAAACTGTAATTGAATATACTTTTCAAGATCAAAACAATTATGTCTGCAGTAGTAATTTGTATGTAGTAAATAATGAATCTATTTACAAAATAAATGATCCACGAGAAAGTGGAAATTATAAAATTGATGTTGAGAACAATTCTTATTATGGAGTCTATAATGATAAAATTTCGAGATTATTTTACTCAACAGAAAAGAATACAATTACAAGAATACCTTTATACAATTCTGAAATAATTTATAGTTTCGATAGCGACAATTTAAAATATGAATTAACAGGAAAAACTAAAAAAATTGAGAGTTATAATTGTCAGGAAGCAAGATTATCATTAAATGACAGAAAATACACAATTTGGTTTATGCCTGAAATACAAATAAATTTTGGGCCGTATAAACTTAATGGATTACCCGGGCTAATAATGGAAGTTACAGAAGAAACCAGTAATATAAAAATTACATTTAAAAGCATGAAAAAACTAACTGAGACTAATGAATTTGATAGTTTAAAAAAATATATCTTAAGTAAGCCAGTCTTAGACTATAATAAATATGAAGAAACTATAACTGAACTTATGATTTCTAAAAAAAATAAACAAATTGCAAATGCCAACGAAAATGGGATAACTATCGAATTTGCAAAAGGACAAATATCTTTTACAACTTACTTAATTGATATTCCAACAAATCTGGTTTCTAAGTTAGAAAATATCTCTCAGTGAAAAAAACATATATACTTTTCACCATTTTACTTATTGTTCTGAATTTTTCCTATTCACAAAATTTAAAAGGAAAAGTGATTAATGAATCCAATCAGGCGATTACCGGAAATATCATAATTAAAAACTCTGAAAACAAAAATTTGATTTCAGAGTTTTTTAAGTCTAATAATGATGGGGAATTTTCGATCGAATTAAAGAAAAATTATCTGAATATTTATATTGAAGTGTCTGCTTTTGGTTATCAGAGTATTATTGACAGTATTGTAAATCCTGAAAAAGGTAAAACATATTCTTTCACTTTTACCTTACTTAAAAAAGCTACAGAATTAGATGAAATTGTAATTAAGGAGGAAAAATACAAAGTTGAGGAAGATACAGTTACATTTAATCCAAATGGATACAAAGACGGTACTGAGCATAAAGTAGAAGATTTAATCAGAAAGCTTCCCGGAATGGAAGTTGAAGCAAACGGTACCATTAAATACAGGGGCAAAAGTGTAGTTTCTGTACAACTGGAAGGAGATGATTTATTTGGAAATAATTATACTATGGGAACCCGTAATATCTCAGTAGATATGGTTGAACAGGTGCAAGCTATAGATAATTATACAAAAAATCCGTTGTTGAAAGGAATCGAAAACAGTGAAAATGTTTCAATCAATCTTAAACTTAAAAAAGGAAAAACGGACATTTCAGGAAATGGAAATTTAGGAAGTGGATTTGATAGTGGCAATAACCCACGGAATGACTTGAAAATTAATCTTTTAAGTGTGTCCAAAAAGTATAAATCATTTGCAAATTTAAGCTATAATAATGTAGGAATGAATAATTCTGCTGAAGATTATTTTTCGATGAATGCGACTTTAGAGGATATAAATAATAATGAACTTTTAGCCAAAACAATAATTCCGGAAAATATTTTTTCAAGTAATTTTGATACTCAAAGAGCCAATATCAATAATCAGTTTGCATTAAATTACAATAGTATTTACAGGTTTTCTCAAAAACTGTCTTTAAATACTAATGTATCTTTTATAAGGGACAAAATATATCTTTTAGAAAAAAATAACACTTTTTTTAATTCTGAAAGCATAAATTATAACGATCTAACAGAGAGAGTAAAAAAACCTGAGAACAAACAGTTAGAATTAAAACTTACTTACAATACAAGTAAATTGTCTCTTTTAGAAATAGAAACGGCTTTTAGAAACGAAAAAATAAATAGCTTAAATTCTGTTTCGCAAAGTGGTTTTTCTCCTTTTAAATCAATATTAAATACTGAAAACTTATTTTGGAAAAATAAATTACAATATACTTACAAAATAGATGATAAAAAGGCGCTACAATACATTTCACTTTATTCTGTAAATTCAGCTCCGCAAGAATTAAATATTGAGCCAATATCTTTTTCATTTGGCGGCAATTTGCAAAAAAGTCATTTTAAGAAATCGTATTTTTCTAATAAATTAATCTTACTGGGTAATTTTAAAAAGTTAAAATATACCTTTATTACAGGTTACAATATTCAAGATGTTTCTTTAAATTCAAGTTTATCTGAAGATAATATTGAAATTAATCCAGATTTTAAAAATGATAATAAGTATAAAAAATCATCTATATTTTCGGAAATTAGCACAACCTATTTTATTGAAAATTTTAAATTTCAGCCAACTTTAAAAGTAGTTAACATAAATCAAAATTATCAGGATAGAAATAATGGCTTTAATACAATCGAAAACTCGTTTGTTATTATTCCAACTTTAAACATCTCATATCTTTTAAATAGTAAATCATCATTTAAACTATCAGGGAGTTATGAAGAGAAATCACCGGAAGCAGAGAATTTATTTACGAATTTTATCGCTGAAAATAACCGATTCATAAAAAAGAATATTTTTAATTTAGATTTGCAACAGAATCAAAACTATACATTAAATTATAGATTCAACGATTTATTTACTTCCTTTTCGACAAACTTCGGTTTGATTTATGATAACAAAAAAAATACTTATTTATCAGCTGTAGATATCGAAAATGACTACACAATTTATACCTTATTTCAATCACCAACAAACATTGAAAATTATTCATTGAATATTGGTGTTGAAAAATATATAAAATTTATAAATAGTACTATTAAGCATGTATCAAATTTCGGTCATAGTAATTACAAAAATGTCATAAATCAAAGTGAATTAAGAAATAATCAGTCTTTAAATT
Source organism: Flavobacterium pectinovorum (assembly GCF_022802975.1). Taxonomy (GTDB): domain Bacteria; phylum Bacteroidota; class Bacteroidia; order Flavobacteriales; family Flavobacteriaceae; genus Flavobacterium; species Flavobacterium pectinovorum_B. Next base: position 33,096 of record NZ_JAFEVZ010000016.1, on the reverse strand, counting down.
ATAATGCTTATTTCTATTTAAGTACTTCGTTCCGACTTCCGGTTAACTTTCAAAATAAATTTAATTATAGCACTATAAGTTTTAAATCTGATGATTACGATAGTAACAGAAATATATCACTAAATAATAGTTTTAAAATATTAATTAAACCAAGTAAATTTTGGTTGTTTACATTTAATTATGACTATTATTTACCAAACACAAATAATTTAGATGATTTTACTTTCTTAGATTTTGAAGTTAAGTATAAACCACAACGAACAAAATGGATAGAGTTTTGGCTTTCAGGCAAAAATCTATTAGACAATAAATTTTATTCTCAAACGGATAATTCAGATTTTCAAACAACGATTTATCAAAATAGTTTATTACCAAGATATTTTATATTAACCTTAGATTTTAAAATATAATGCTCTAAATTTTATCCAAACAATAAAAAAGCAATAATCAGGGTGATGATCACATTAAAAAACTGAGCAATTAAAAATGCGTACAAAGGTTTTTTACTGTTATTACTGAATAAATCTTTGAAATTAGTTTCTAAACCGATACTGGTAAAAGCAAGGGCAAACCAAATTCCCTGTAGATTTTTCAGACTGTCTTTTACAGCATCTCGTGTTTCGGAAGTAAGCAGAAAAGAAAAGACTAACGAAGCCAGAATAAAGCCAATTACAAATTTTGGAAAACGCTCCCAGATAACACCCAATGTTGGTTTTGAGGTAACAGCTTCGGCAGATTTGTTATGAGTATAGGTCCAGTAAACAGAGATGGCAAAAGCGGCGAGTCCTAACAATACATTTTGTGAAAATTTGACAATCGTACTGATTTTCAAAGCCGTTTCTCCCACCAGTGTTCCCGATGCCACAACGGCTCCGGATGTATCTATACTTCCACCTAGCCAGGCTCCGGTAACTTCTTCGGGAAAATTGAAATATTTGGCGATAACCGGCATAAAGATCATCATCGGAATCGCAGTTACCAATACCATCGAAATCACATACGAGAGTTTTTTTGAATCACCCTTAATGGCACCTGAGGTTGCAATTGCTGCCGAAACCCCGCAAATAGAAACCGCACTCGAAATCATCATTGTTAATTCATCATCGACTTTTAGTTTTTTACAAAGCCAGAAAGCAAAATACCAAACCGACAAAACCACCACCAATGCCTGAATTAATCCTAAAGAACCCGCTTTCAGGATGTCTGAAAAAATGACGCTTGTTCCCAACAAAACCAAACCTATTTTTACAAAAACCTCCGTCGAAAGTGCAGAACGAAACCATTCCGGCAGTTTGAAAAAATTGCCAATTGCCAGACCAATAACCAGACTAAAAATTACAGCTTCTAAATTGAGTCCTTTTATAAAAGTATTTCCGGCTATTATCAGCGCCAAAACAGTCAACAGATATACGATTGGGAAACCCAATAAAAAGTTTTTTACTGATTTACCAACTAAATAGGCGGCGATACTTCCTATGACAGTCAGGTAAATAAACTGAACCAACAGAACTTGCAGATTTCCGAGAGCAAATACATTATTCAGTAAATCAGTTCCGTTGGACCATTTGAATACCGGCACTTCAGGAAGAAATACAAACAGCGAAATTCCGATGATTACAAATCCTAAAAGTACGACAGTCCAGTCTTCGTGAAGGCTAAGTTGTTTTGTTTTTATTGACATTAGTTTATTTTTATAAAGTTTGGTTTGAGTTGGCTCCAGCTTTAGCTGCAGATAAATTATGAATAAGTTTGATGGGCTTTAGCCTAATAAAAAAGTCTGGCTAAAGCCCAAAAGTTACCAAATTTAAAACCTACAGCTAAAGTTATAGGCAATTTAAAAATGAAACGGAGTATCTCTTCTATATTTTTAAAGGGTTAAAACGACTTTTTAAAGTTAGCAAATGCTATGTTTTTATGTGTTTAAACTTTACAAATCGACAAAGTATTTTTGAGTACCAAAATTAAATTCATAATAGGTTAAATTTGGCCATAAAGGTTTTACAAGTCCTTTTTCCCAGTTTTGCAAGGCTGCCTGAAGTTCTTTTACTTTTTCCGGATTTTTTTGTGCCAGATCTGTTTTTTCAGATTTATCAGAAGTCAGATTATAGAGCCACTGCTGATGTGTTTTTCCGCTGATAATCAGTTTCCAGTCACCACTTCTGATGGCTTTGGCATCTCCGGAACGCCAGTATAGATTTTTGTGTGCTTCTTTATTATTGTTCACGGTACTAATTAAATCAACGCCGTCATAAACTCTGTCTTTTGGCAAGTCAGAATGAATTGCAGCCGCAATCGTACTGAAAATATCCAGTGAACTCACCGGTGTTTTGTAAATAGTATGCGGTTTTATTTTTCCTTTCCACGAAAGTGCAAACGGCACATTGATTCCGCCTTCAAAATGGGAGAATTTGCCTCCTTTAAGCGGAGCGTTGGTGGTAGCAAAAGTATAATCGGCACCACCATTGTCACTGGCAAAAACGATTAACGTATTTTCTTCGAGGCCTTCTTTTTTTACTTTGGCTCTGATTCTTCCAATAGCATCATCTAAGGCACTGATCATGGCAAAATACACCCGTTTGTTTTCGTCTTTTACATTCGGAAAACGGTCGTAATATTTCTTGCGGACCTGAAAAGGCGTGTGAGGCGCATTAAAAGGAACATATAATAAAAATGGTTTGGTCTTATTTTTATCAATGAACGATTCGGCTTCTTCTGCAAATTTTTCGGTCAAATAGGCTTTTTCGTCAGTGATAGTGGTATCTCTTCGAATTTTTCCAATTCCAACACGGCCATTGCCCCAAATCATTTTATCGGTAAAATCTTTGTGATGATGGTTGATGATATCCGGATTATCATCTTCGGGTGCAAAAAGCGAAAACGCCTGATAAAATCCGTAATGATAATCGAAGCCTCTGTCTAAAGGAAAAAAACCTTTGTTGTGTCCCAAATGCCATTTTCCGATAATAGCGGTGCTGTATCCTTTTCTTTTTGCCAGATCAGCAAAAGTTATTTCAGACTGAGGCAAACCTTGCGTTGCGATTGAAGCATCGTTTGGATATTGTATTTTTGGATTTAATTTCCAATTATCTGTATTCATCAGATATTTGAAAGCGTAATACTCCAGATTGTTTTTTGGATATCGGTCGCCAGGCTGAAACTCGTGACCAAATCGCTCCTGATACCGGCCTGTAAGTAAGCCTGCTCTTGAAGGAGAACAAATTGATGAGGAAACATAACCATCTGTAAAAGTAACTCCCGAAGCAGCCAGAGAATCTATTTGAGGTGTCGGAGTGGATTTTCCTCCGTATAATGAAATATCATATTTGCCTAAATCATCGGCAAGGAGAATGATTATGTTCGGTTTTTTTTCTGAAGTTTTAGAAGTGTCTTTTTCGGACAGAAATGCTGCTTTTCCTTCGGCTAATTTTTCGTCAGCCTTAATCAGTGTACCGTCTGTATTGATGGGCCAAAACAAAAATACAGAAGCGATAATGAGGACAATTAAAATTGGTAAACCAATCTTTTTAATTTTTTGGGATATTGCCATATAAATTTTGATAATAAAATGAGGAATTTTTTTCTATTATTAATAAGATTTGATGGTTTTAAAATGATAAACCTACAAGGTTTTAGAAACCTTGCAGGATTAGCAAAAAAACAAAACAAACAAACTTTACTGTTGTGAAATTAAAAACAGGCGTCAGGCTGAGTTCGTTTGACTCCGCTCAGGATGACATTTATTTCTGATTTCTTTCTTTTTATTAATTATTCTGAGCCAAAATGACATCAACATCTTTTTTCAAATTGGAGAATCCCTCTTTTTTGAAAATAATCTGACCGTTTTGATATAAAATAAGGGTAGGGAATATTTTTACGGTTTTTAAATCGGCAATTATCTGTGGACTTTCTTCCAGTTCTATTTCGACAATTTTTACCTTTTCTCCGTATTCAGCTTTAATGGTTTCCAGAACGGGTTTAACCTTTTTGCACGGTGCACAATATTTAGAGCCAATATCTACCAGAACGGTATTATTATCGGTAATGATTTTATTGTATTCATCCAAAGTTAATTTGCTTTTGGAGTTGACATAAAAAGGTTTTCCGTTGCCAATCCAGTTGGCAATTCCGCCTTCTAAACTATAGGCTTCCTTAAAACCTTTTTTTAATAAATCGTCAGCCAGCCAGACACTTCTTCCTGCCCCGATAGAATAGGTAAATACAGGTCTTGATTTGTCTAAAGCCGCAATACGTTTGGCATAATCTTTTGATTCCAGATTGAAATTTACCGCTCCGTTGATATGGTTTAAAGCAAATTCTTCAGCACCCCTGGCATCAATAATCTGCGGATTCTTTTCATTTTGAATTTTGCTGTAAAAAACATCAAGCGAGACTGTATTTGAACTTTTATTCTGCGCAAAACCGATAATGGTTACAAAAAGGATCAGGGCAGAGATGCTGTTTTTAAATAGTATATTTTTCATAATTTAAATTTTTAAGGGGTTACAATATTCCAGTACGGATTTGCAGGTTCAAAAACACTGGCCAGTTCTCTGAATTTAAAAGGATCGCCTTCAAAAATCACTCCTTCAGAAGTTAAAATATCTCTTGCGGTTTCTGGTTTTGTCAATAATAGCACAAACTTTTCTTTAGAGATGGCAAGGGTAAATTCTGCTTTCTCGTCTACTCGTTTTTCACTTTGGTGCAAAACTCCGTTTTTAAGATAAACCAGAATGTTTTTTTTCAGTTCAGGAAAAACAAAGCGTAGTTTGATATCTTTTCCGGCAGCTTTAGTGCCATCAACTGTAATTGATAAATATTCGAAAATAGCTTCGGGAGTCAGGGCTGATAAAAAGGCAGCACTGCGATCTAAAGGATTTTTAGGAGGAGTTACGCCTTCGCGGAGTTCTTTTGCTCCGGATAAATACAAATCTCTCCAGATTCCCGATTCGCTTTGATAGGCTATTTGTTCGAAGGCATCGGCTTGCAGATTTTTAGCAGCTGTATTATTTGGATTGGCAAAAACAACATGTTTTAATACTTCGGCAACCCAGCGGTATTCGCCTTTTTGAAAGCTTTCATTGGCTTTTTTCAAAACAGTTTCTTCACCGCCAAACCATTCTACATATTTTTTTGCTGCTTCAACCTGAGGAAGTTTATCATACTCAGCCGGATTTCCGTCCCACCAGCCCAGATAAAACTGATAGGTTGCTTTGGCATTGTGTTTTACAGTTCCGTAAAAATCACGGTTGTACCATTCTTTTGCCAGTTCAGCCGGCAGTTTTATTTCTTCGGCAATTTCATCTTTGTTCAAACCTTTATTAGCCAGATGAACGGTCTGATCATGAACATATTTGTAAAGATCTCGCTGTTTTTCCAAAAAGGTAATTCCTTTATCGTGTCCGTAAACCGGCCAGGTGTGTGACGGAACTACGAATTCAGTTTTATCACCAAATAAATCAATTGCTTCATCCAGATATCCGGCCCAGGCTTTGGCATCTCTGGTTTTTGCACCACGAGGCGTTAAAACATTATGATAGGTATGACTGGCAATTTCGGCAGAAAAAAATACTTTTTGAGCTGGGGCGAAGAGGGTTAATTCGGCAGGAGCCTCAGAATTCGGCGTAAGCTGAAAAACCAATTCCAAACCGTCTATGTTAATCGTTTGTCCGGTTTTTTCAATTTCAAAATTAGGCTGTAAAAGCGATGAAGTTCCACCACTCAAAAACGGTTTTCCTAAACCAATATCTACCTGCCCGGTTGCGTTTCTTTCTAATCCTAGTCCAAATTGATATCCCGCTCTTCGTCGCATTACATTTCCTAAAAGCACGTTTTCGCTAACGGCTTCTTCGTAAAAACCTTTTGGCGTTATAAATTTAACTTTACCCGATTTTATATCTTCAGCAGAAACTAAACCTTGTAATCCGCCATAATGATCACCGTGGCTGTGGGTAACAATTACTGCTAAAATAGGTTTGTTGGCAACATGTTTTTTTACAAATTCATAGGCTTTTGCAGATGCTTCTTCAATCGTTAAAGCATCAATAACTACGTAGCCGTTTTTGGTTTCTATAAACGAAATGTTAGCAGCATCAAATGAACGGACCTGATAAACGCCTTCGGTAATTTTGAATAAACCGTTAATGTTGTTTAATTGTCCCTGACGCCATAACGCCGGATTTACCGTTGCCGGAGCTTTTCCTTTTATAAAAGCAAAGTCGTTGAGGTTTACCGCAACATTTCCGGATTTCGAAAGAATTTTTCCGTCTTCCAGCGTAGCAATAAAACCTCGTTTGGCATCTTTAAAATCTTCGGTATCTTCAAAGTTTAATTTTGAATAAACGGCTTCATTTGACTTTTGGGTAAAACTTGTTGCCTGTTTTGGTGCCTGAGCATTTGCAGCAACTGTTAACCCGATTAATAAAGCATTTAGTGGTGTTTTTTTCATGGTATTTTTAAGATTGAACCGTTTCTAATGCAGGCTGAGTTTCATTAATGATAGTAGTATTTTGTTTTAAGGGTACAGAAAGAACGCCTTCTGCCAGTGCGCTTCCTTCTTTTTTAGATTTGAATATTGGCCAAAGAAACTGCGCATACCATTCTTCCTGCTTATACGATTTGATTCCGTATGATTTTGGGAACTGACGGGTAATTAAACCTGTTCCGAAAATCACATCCCAAAGAAAAAACATGTTTCCGAAGTTGCCTTTAAAGTGACCAACACCGTCTCCGCTCGTATCGGCGTGATGCGCGTGATGCGTAGCCGGAGTAGAAATAAAACGTTCCAAAACCCATGCAATCGGATGTAAAACTTTGTATTTATAAAGTGGTTTATCCCACGCGATACTTGAATGTGCTCCCAAAGTGATAAAACTTTTGATAACCAAAACAAACAAAGCAGGCAGTCCCAGACCTAAAAAAGTCAAAGTGGCTGTTAAATAAATTTGTGAAAAGAAAACGGTATAAATAAAGTTTTGTCTTGAAAGCATCGCCATTCCCATGTATGGTGCTGAATGGTGTGTTCTGTGAAAACGCCATAAAAACGGCACCTGATGATGCAAACGGTGGTACCAGTACTGCGTTAAATCATCCGCAATAGCGATTAAGAAAAAGCCTCCCCAAAAAGGAACCCATGAAAGGGAATTTTTAAGATTTGGAATTAAAACCGGTAAAACAATTAAGCTGAAAAAAGCAATTACCGGAGGTAAAATCAATTTTGGGGCCAGGAAACTTACAATATCAATTTTGCGTTCTTCTCCAGTCCATTGGTCATCGTAGAGACCGGCTGTAAATTCGATAATTCCCAAAACGACCATAAAAACAGCTAAGCCCCAGGTACTAATGTTTTGAAAAACAGGTTTTGCAAATTCTAAAAATGATGGCAAAGTAAGATGCGATTCGCTCACAACGCCATTACTTAATTTAAAATACAGGTAAATTGCCAATATGGGCAATGTGTAAATAAAAAGACTGATACTTAAATCTCTTGTCAGATTTTTGCTTGAATTTTGAACTGTTGCCATGATTTCTTATTTTAAAAATTGATTGATTAAGGCTAAACCTCCGGCCAAAATTACCAGTGGTACAAAAAATAGAATTGTTCCTACAACAATCTTTTTCCCTATGATTTGAAAATCTATTAGTTTCATATTGTGTATTTTTAGTTTAAATATTTAGTCCAGAACCGGATATACCGTATGTTTTTTAGTCTGTTCTTTTCCGGTTACTATCAGTGCGTCTATTACTTCGTATTCATATATATTGAAATAAACCTGCTCGTTCTCATTGTCATCCGGTGTTATTATTTCGAAAATTTCTTCGTTTACTTCAGCCATGATTTTTTATTTTAAAAATTGATAAATTATTGCTAAAACTCCTGTCAAGAGACCTAGTGGAAGCCCAAAAAGAATCATTCCGATAAGAATCTTTTTTAAGATGAATTCTGGGGTTATCCGTTTCATATCATTAATTTTTTGAAGTATCGTTAGGCTGAGGCTGCTGTGGTCTGTTTTGTTTCAGAAATGTTTTAAACTTATCCTGCACATCACTCCAGTTGATTAGCGGGTACACATTATTTTCTTTCGCCTGCTGATCGAATAACTGCACCAATTCTTTTAGTTTTTCGGGATTCTTTTTAGCCAGATCATTAATTTCATTAAAGTCTTTATCAACATTATAAAGTTCCCAGACTTCTTTTCCGGCGTTGTTGGCTACGGGTTTGTTTTTGGTATTAAAATCAGTAAACAGGTCTATAAAATCAGGTCGGTAAGCAAATGAAGCTTTCCAGCCATCGTTATAAATAGCACCTTCACCAAATAAAAAGTAATATTGTGTCTGATGTACCGATGGGGCATTGACATCCTGAATTGCCGATGTCAAATTTTTCCCCTGAAGCGAATCCTGTTTGATTCCTCTGATCGATTCAGGTAATTTATTGATGCCGGTTAATGCCAGCGTGGTTGGCAAAAGATCGATTACGTGACCGTATTGCGTACGGATTCCGGTGTTGTTTTTTATACCGTTTGGATAGGAAACAATCAATGGGTTTCGGGTTCCGCCTTCGGCATGTGCATCTGCTTTCCAGAATTTAAACGGTGTATTGGCAGCCTGAGCCCAACCCGCAGGATAATTGGTATATGCATCTTTAGTTCCGATTTTATCGAAATTTTTAGACAGTTCCGCAATCTGTTCTGCTTCGTTGGTGGCGGTATTTCCTCCAAATTCATTATTTACAGAACCATTATAAGAACCTTCTTTACTGGCGCCATTATCGCCAATAACAAGGAAAATAATAGTATTGTCAAACTGGTTGCTCTTTTTTAAATAAGAAACAATGCGTCCAATTTCATAATCTGTCTGTTCGAAGAAACCGGCGTAACTTTCAAAAAATCGTGCATTGATTCTTTTTTCCTCAGCCGAAAGTTTCTCCCATTCCTTAACTCTTTCATTACGTTTTGGAAGTTTGGCATCCTGCGGAATAACGCCAAGTTTCTTTTGGTTGGCAAAAACAGTTTCTCTGTACCAGTCCCATCCTTTGTCAAATTTTCCTTTGTATTTGTCAATCCATTCCTGATCTACCTGATGAGGGGAGTGCGTAGCGCCCGGAGTCAAATACAAAAAGAAAGGCTTTGCTGGTGCTGTTTTTTGCTGGTATTGCAAATAGCTGATGGCTTTGTCGGCAAGTTGTGTGTTCAAATGGCGACCGTCCGGTTTTACAGCTTTGTTATCTTCTACTAAATCCGGCTTATACTGATCGGTTGCTCCGCCAAGGAAACCATAGAAATGATCGAACCCTTTTCCTGAGGGCCAACGGTCAAACGGACCTAAATCTGTGGTTTCTTCATCCGGAGTCAAATGCCATTTTCCTACTGCATAGGTACTGTAGCCGTTTTCTCTTAATACTTCAGCAACGGTTCCTTTAGATGATGGAATTTTAGCGTCATAACCCGGAAAACCGGCTCTCATAAACTTGTGAGGAAAAAGTCCCATGTGGGCCGTGTGATGGTTACGTCCTGTAAGCAATGCCGCACGGGTAGGGGCACAAACCCCTACAGTATGAAAATTGGTAAATCGTAGCCCGTTATTGGCCAGATCATCAAAAGTCGGGGTGTTTACCAAGCCTCCAAATGCGCTCGATGCTCCAAATCCTACATCATCAAGTAAGATCCAGATAACATTTGGAGCGCCTTTTGGTGCTTTAACCGGTTCAGGCCAGTATTCTTTTGATTCGGCCAGTGTTTTTGCAATTACTCCCTTATACTCCGGATCAGGCTGGTTTTGTGCCGAAACAGAATTTAATCCTAATTGGAATACCAATAAAAAAGTAACTTTTATAATGGAAGTGTTCTTTACGTTTTTCATTTTATATATTTTTAAATAGTATAACCTGAATTTGATGGTGCCTTTCAGGATTAATGTTCTTATTTTGGATAATATTTATTTCTTTAATTATATGGATTTAGTATAATTTTAAAGTGTCAATCTCCATAGTTTTAAGATTTTACTATTGGTTAATCTGATTCTTTAACATCGTAATAATCTATATACTTGTCATGCTGACGAAGGAAGCATCTCCGCAAGAAGCTCCGCATTGCATATAACTTAGTTTGTAGACCTGGCAACGGAGATCCCTCGTTCCTCGGGATGACAAAGAATTGCTTTGTATTGTTTGTGATTATTATATGAATGAGTCATTATTATTTTACCTTTTCGATAACAGGAAGAGTATGAATAGTCAGATTTTCCCTGAGTTTGTCTGAAGGCAGGTACAAACGAATAATTAAACTTGTTTTTTTAACGTTGTTGATTGGCAGCCAGTTTTCGGTTTTTTCTGTGCCTGACAAATTGATTTTATACGAAATACTGTCAGCCTGATATTTCACATCTTCAAGATTGTAGCTGTATTTATTGATCGGATTTTTAATTAAAAAGCCATTTTCATCATAAGCTGTGATGCTCCAGTACTTTGCGTCTAATTTTTTACCGGTAATTACATAGTCAGCTTTAGGATCTAATTCGTTTCCTTCGCTGTCTGTATTGGTACTCAGGTAGATTACTTCCTTTTTGGTTAATGCATAAGGTCCGTAAACCGCCACCTGAGCAATGGTTAACAAATCAGCTGTATTGAGGTCTTTGTCTTTATCAACTGTTTTCCAGTTTCCTATAGTGCGCTGTGAATCGCTTTTTCCTGACGAAATGTTATAAATACCAATTCCGCTTCCTAATATTATAGCCAAAAGAATTAATCCTAATCCTAATGCTATCTTTTTTACTTTTTGATTTAAAGCCATTTTGATTTGATTTTAAGTTGAATGTTGTATGCAATTTTTAACACATAGAGTCATAGTTCTGTAAACGAAAAAAGGCGTTTCACTTATTTTAAAACACAAAGCTATGTGTTGAGAAATGTGTTTCTCTTTTATATCCTTTTTGAAAAGTAAAAACCTATGTATCTATGTGTTTAAATTTGATTTTTCAGTTATACAAAAAAAATAAATTATTTTGCTAATTTTTCTACTGTAACACCATGCTGCAATTCGGATAGCTCTTTTACCGGATACGCTTTAGAAACTAAATAGCGAAACAGAATTAAGCCTTTTGATGTTGGGCTGTAAATGATTTTTTCTTTCGGAATATTTTTTAATGCTTCAGAAGTACTTCCTTCGGGAGCCAGATAATATTCGAATTTTGCTTTTACCTTCTCTTCATTCTCAACAAAATAATTGGTGGTGTTTTCCTGATAGGCTGATATTGACCAATAAGTGGAGTCTGGCACAATACCTGATATTTTCAGGACATTTTCTTTTAAATCATAATTGATAGTAGAATACAAAAAATCAGGATTCGGTAACGGAATCACTCTGCTGTTTTCTGCATTGGGCTGATCTCCAAAGCGGGGAGTGTTAATATAATCTGCACTTTTTGAAGCAAATTTGTTTTGTACATAATAAGGGGTTGCCCAAATAGTTAAGTAGTAAAAAGTTACTGCAATTACTACAAGGGCCAGGGCAAAAATGCCTTTTTTGATAAGTGGTTTTGCTGCTGCCATAATTTACTTTTTTAGAATCAGAGCTATTAAGTAAGTCGAAAGTTTAAAAGTCGTAAAGTCAAAAGGGTTGATATCAATTAAAAAGAATCAAAATCAACACATCGTACATTTTCTAATTTTAAAATACGATACTATAATTGTGTTTATTACTTAAAGTTTTCTTTTGTAAAATATTTAATAGCTCTGAAAGATTTTTATTAATTTTTCTTGTGTACTCGTTGTCTCAAAACATCGATCCAGTCAATAAAAGGATAGACGTTGTTTAACTTCGCCTGATTGTCAAATTCAGCCTGAAGTTCTTTTAACTTTTCCGGATTCTTTTTAGCCAGATCCACTCTTTCGTTAAAGTCCGTATTCAAATTGTATAATTCCCAAACATCATTATCATACGTACTTGGTCCTGTATATTTTGCTAAAGCTCCATTATCGATAATATCAATAAAATCAGGGTGATGTGCCGCTGCGGCTTTCCATCCGTCTTTGTAAATTGCTCTGTTTCCAAAAATGTAGTAGTACTGAACATTATGTTTCGAAGGCGCTTTTGCATCAGCATAAGAATAAGCCAATGAAGTTCCCTGAATCGGATCCTGGGCAATTCCTTTGATGGTTTCCGGTGCTTTGATTCCGATAGTTTCTAAAGTGGTTGGTAAAATATCATTTACATGGCCATATTGATTACGGATTCCCGGAGTTTTGATTCCGTTTGGATAATACACAATCAGCGGATTGCGTGTTCCGCCTTCAGAATGTGCGTCCTGTTTTAAGTTTTTGAAAGGTGTATTTGACGCCAATGCCCATCCGTAAGGGTAGTTTCCTTCAATAGCATCCGGAGTTCCCAGAATATCAATTTTAGAGAGGTTGTCTTTCAGGTCATCTGCTTTTGAACCTGCGAAAAGTTTTGATGTCAGGTGATGATCGATAGTTCCAAAAGCAGTTCCTTCTTTACTGGCTCCATTATCTCCTAAAACAATATAGAAAACCGTATTGTCCAACTGATTAATCGATTTAAGATGCTCAACAATTCGGCCCACTTCATAATCTGTATATTCCAGATATCCGGCATAAATTTCCATGAATTTAGCGTATAGCTTTTTCTCATCAGGAGACAAAGTATTCCATGCTTTTACATACGAATCACGTGTTGGCAATTTGGCATCAGCAGGAATCAGTCCCAGTTTTTTCTGATTGGCGATTACTTTGTCACGGTAAACATCCCAGCCTTCATCAAATTTGCCTTTGTATTTGTCGCTCCATTCTTTGGTTACCTGATGAGGTGAATGTGTGGCTCCCGGTGCATAATATAAAAAGAACGGTTTGTTTGGTGCCGCATTTTTCTGACGTTCGATATAGTTAATGGCTTTATCAGTAATCAGTTCGCTTAAATGTTTTCCTTTTAAGTCGGCTGTAAATTCGTTTTTAGATTTGTCTTTTCCTGAACTGTTCAGTTTTGTATTTCCGTTTAACCAGGTTTGATCCTCAACCAAATCCGGATTGTACTGATCGGTTTCAGAACCTAAGAATCCGTAAAAATGATCAAAACCTTTTCCGGTCGGCCATCTGTCAAACGGACCGGCATCTGTAGCGTCTTCATCGGGAGTTACTCCATATTTTCCAACGGCAAAAGTGTTGTATCCGTTCTCGCGTAAAATCTCTGCAATTGTTCCGGCAGAAGATGGAATTCTTCCGTCCCAGCCCGGAAAACCTGCAGAGGTAAACGTATGCGAAAACCCGCCAACGTGAACCGCATGCGCATTACGGCCTGTAAGCAATGCCGCACGGGTAGGGGCGCAAATAGCCGTTGTGTGGAAGTTGGTGTAGCGTAAACCACCATTGGCCAGTTTTTCGAAAGTTGGTGTATTGATTAAACCTCCAAAAGCACTTGTAGCACCAAATCCAACATCATCCAATAATATCCAGACCACGTTCGGAGCACCTTCAGGAGCTTTTACAGGTTCCGGCCAGTATTCTTTTGAGTCGGCTAATGTTTTGCCTATAATTCCTTTATAATTAGGATCAGGTTTTGATTGCCCGATGCTAAACTGAGCAACGAGCAGCGCAGTAATCAAAAGCGACTTTGATGAATTTTTAAGATTGTTATATTGGAAATTTTTCATTGTTTAGGTATTGAAATTCAGGTCTTCTGGTAAAGACCTGAATTAGGGTTATTAATTATTGCTTCCTGGTTTGGTTGCTTCTTTAATTAAGTCCTGAAGGCTTTTACCTTTATCAGCACCGGTATTGTGTATTTTTCTTCCTAATACATCCTGCCAGTCAATCAACGGATACACATTGTTTTCTTTGGCTTGCTCATCAAACAGTTTTTTAAGCTCTTCTAATTTTTCAGGATGCTTTTTAGCCAGATTATTACGCTCGTTAAAATCTTCGTTTAAGTTGTATAACTCCCAAACATCAGTATCAAAATTGCTTGGGGCAGGAGCCTGATTTTTGCCTGCCGCCTTTAATAATGTAAAAGGATCCGGATGTGCTGCCGCCGCTTTCCATCCATCTTTGTAAATCGCTCTGTTTCCAAAAATGTAGTAGTATTGTACTTTGTGTAATGATTCTGCTTTGGCATTATTTAAAGAAGTGTACAAAGAAGATCCCTGAATGATGTCCTGTTTGATTCCTTTGATATATTCCGGAGCTTTTATTCCGGCAATGTCAAGGGTTGTCGGAAGAATATCATTCACATGGCTGTATTGATTTCTGATTCCGCCTTTATCTTTAATTCCGTTTGGATAATGAATAATCAAAGGATTACGTGTTCCTCCTTCAGATTGTGCATCCTGTTTCCAGTTTTTAAAAGGGGCATTGGTAGCCTGAGCCCATCCTAAAGGGTAATTGGTGTTAAGCCCCTGAGGTGTTCCAATTTCGCCGATGTTGGCTAAATTATCCTGAAGATTTTTTTCGTCAGAAGCTCCCTGAGCAAAAAGACCTTGGCTGATAGTTCCTTGTGTTGTCCCTTCTTTACTCGCTCCGTTATCTCCAATGGCAACAAAAATTACAGTGTTATCAAATTGATTGGTTTCTTTAAGATAATTTACAACTCTTCCAATTTCAGCATCCGTGTACGTCAGGAATCCAGCATATACTTCCATGAATCGGGCATATACTTTCTTTTGGTCCGGAGATAATTTTTTCCATTCTCCAATCAGCGGATTACGTTCCGGCAATACAGCGTTTGCAGGAATTACACCTAATTTCTTTTGGTTTGCCAATACTTTTTCACGATACACATCCCAGCCTTCATCAAACTTTCCTTTGTATTTATCACTCCATTCTGTAGTAACCTGATGCGGTGCGTGTGCAGCTCCCGGAGCATAGTATAAAAAGAACGGTTTTCCCGGTGCTGCTTTTTGCTGTTTTTGAATGTAACTGATGGCTTTATCGGTAATTAATTCGTTTAGATGGCGTCCGTCTCCTTTGATATGGGTCTGGTCTTCCACTAAATCAGGGTTGTACTGATCGGTTTGTGATCCTAAGAATCCGTAAAAATGATCGAAACCTTTTCCGGTTGGCCATCTGTCAAATGGTCCTGCATCGGTAGCATCTTCATCGGGAGTAACACCGTATTTACCTACCGCAAAAGTGTTGTAGCCATTCTCTCTTAAAATTTCAGCAATTGTTCCTTTATCAGATGGAATTCTTCCGTCCCAGCCCGGAAAACCTGCCGATAAAATAGTGTGAGAGAAACCACTAACGTGAACTCTTCCGGAGTTTCTTCCGGTCAGTAAAGCGGCACGGGTAGGAGCGCAGATTGCTGTTGTGTGAAAGTTGGTATAACGTAATCCGTTATTTGCTAAAGTGTCAAAAGTAGGCGTTTCAATTAGTCCGCCAAAAGCACTCGAAGCACCAAATCCTACATCATCCAGTAAAATCCAAATAACATTGGGAGCACCTTTTGGAGCTTTTACCGGTTCCGGCCAGTATTCTTTTGAATCGGCTAATGTTTTACCGATAGTTCCTTTAAAATCTGCATTTGGCTGATTTTGTGCAAAGCCCAATTGAGCGAGTAGCAATGCAGTAATCAAAAGTCCTTTTTGCGGGCTTTTGACTGTAAAGTTATTTTTGAAATTTTTCATGATTATAATTTTTTTATGGTTGGTTGTTAATATCCGTCATTTTGTGGCAAACCGTCCGGATTTTGGTCCCTTTCGCTTTGCGGAATCGGGTATAGGTTGTTTCTTTCTGAAACAGCTGATTTTCCCGGTACTTTTTTAACCTCAGAAACCAATCTTCCCCAGCGAACCAAATCAAACCAGCGCTGTCCTTCCTGTGGGAACTCTTTTGTACGTTCTGTAAAAATGGCTTCCTTAAATTGTGCTTTTGTCAATAAAGCTAAATCAACAGTTGCATCCGGAGTGTCAATTGGTTTTCCAAAAGCTCTTCTTCTTACTTTGTTGATGGCTTCATAAGCTTCTGCTGTTGGAGTACTTTCCTGTTCGTTTATCGCTTCCGCTAATGTTATCAAAATATCAGCATAACGAATGATAGGAAAATTAATCGCTACGTTTGATCCGTTCGCCAGATTGGTAACGTCGAGGTATTTTCTGAAAATTGGTTTTGGAAAAGTGTACAATAAACCAGTTGCCGGATTCGGTAATTGTTTAGCATACGTAGCATCTCTGCGGGTATCTCCGGTTGTATAAATATCATAAAACAAACTCACATCCGAGATGATATCTGCAGGTTCTACAGTTGTAAATCCGGCAAAAGAAGTTCTCATAAAAGTACTTCCGCTGCTTCCGTTTCCAGCCAGATTCGGTTCAAACTGTACAGAAAAAATATGCTCTTTACCGTTTTTGGTGGCTTTATTAAAAATATCCGAAAAATTGGTAAAAAGTCCGTATCCATATCCGCCGTTAATGACTTCTTTGGCTTTCAAAATAGCATTGGGCCAGTCTTTTCTGGTTAGATATACTTTTGCTAAAATCGCCTTTGCAGCTCCTGATGTGGCACGACCAACATTGGTACCTGTATAAGTTGTTGGTAATGCTTCGGCATCTGTCAAATCTTTAATGATCTGCGTATAGATTTCATCTACAGTAGATCTGTTGACTTTTAAAGCATTAATGTCTAATGAGGTTGGTTCGTGTAAAACCAACGGAACACCTCCCCATAAACGAACTGCATGAAAGTAAAGCAAGCCTCTTATAAATTTAGATTCGTTTATTAATCTGGTTTTTAGAGCTTCAGTTCCCTGTACTTTCGGAATGTTATCAATGGCAACATTGGCTCTGTTGATACCGCTGTAAATTTGGCGCCAGGCTACCTGAATTCGGTCTGTATTGGCATCATAAGACAAAGCACTAATGGCACGTACATTTTGATTAATGGCAGAAACACCTGCAGCTGCATAATCGGTTCCCATATCGGTTAAGAAATATAGATTTCTTCCAAAAAGACTTTGGTCAGTATCAATATTTAAAGAGGCATATACAGATGTAACACTGGCAATGGCATCATCATCGGTGTTGTAAAAATTTTCTTTGGTAACAAATGATGTTGGTGTAACATCAAGATCGGTGCACGATGCTAGTAAAATTGCACTTATAGAGAGGAATATAAATTTTTTCATTTTGACTGTTTTTTGAATTAAAAAGTGACATTAACACCACTTATAAAGGTTCTTGAAGTTGGATAGGCTCCGTAATCGATACCCGGTAATAAATTGCTCTGACCATAAGAACTAATTTCAGGATCATAGCCTCTGTATTTTGTCCAGGTGATTAAATTTTGTGCCGATACATAAAATTTGATGCTTTGGGTTCTGATTTTCGAAGCGATATTTTTAGGTAAAGTATATCCCAACGTAACCGTTTTTAATCGGATGAAAGAGCCATCTTCGATGTAACGATCAGATACTACAGTTGCAGGAGAATTTGCTGCTCTTGGAATTACTTCGCTTGGATTTGCAGGTGTCCAGTGTTCTGTTAAAGCACCCGCGGCATTGTTTACTAAATTTGGAATTTCTAGTTGCTGATTGATGGCGTTGTAAATTTTGTTTCCAAAAGATCCCTGAAAAAATAAATTCAGATCGAAATTTCTATAGACAAAAGTGTTGTTTAAACTTGCTACAAATTTTGGCTGTGCGCTGCCTAAATTTACTTTGTCGTAATCAGATGTAATTTTTCCGTCAGGCACACCATTTGGTCCACTAATATCTTTATATCTTCGGTCTCCTGGTTTTGTATTTGCAATTGCATTTAGTGTTGGCTGTGTATTGATTTCTTCCTGATTTTGGAAAACCCCGTTAGTTCTGTATCCCCAGAAAGTTCCTAATGGCTGACCTACTTTTACAATTACAGGCTGCTGTAAATTCAATACACCACTTGGTGCTGTAGGGAAAAATTTTTGTAAACCATTTCCAATTTCTAATACTTTATTTTTATTAAGGGAGTAATTAAAATTGGTATTCCAGCTAAAACTATCTGTTTTAATATTTTCGGTAATCAGACCAATTTCAAATCCTTTGTTTTCAACTGCCCCAATATTCTGTAAAACAGTTGTTTGGCCAGAAGTCAACGGAATAGGTACATTTACCAATAAATCGCTTGTTTTTTTGTAGTAAGCATCAAGTACAAGACTGATTTTTTTGTCTAAGAAATCAAAGTCAAGACCCACATTGTATTGTGTTGTTTTTTCCCATTTCAAATTTTCGTTTGATAAGCGGGTAGGAGCAAAACCGGTTTGAATAGTTCCGCCAAAAGCATAATTTACAGATCCTAAAGCAGCTAAAGAAAGGTAATCTCCAATTTCCTGATTTCCTGTTGTACCTGCACTCAGTCTCAATTTGATATTATTTATCCCTTTTAGGTCTTTAGCAAAATTTTCTTCGGTAATATTCCATGAGAATCCAGCCGAAGGAAAGAATCCCCATTTTGATTCAGAACCAAATCTTGAAGATCCGTCTGCACGAGCTGAAGCAGAGAAATTATAACGCCCTAATAAAGAATAGTTAACTCTTCCTAACCAGGATTGTAAAACACTTTCGTAAGCATCACTGGTTGGTTTTATAGGTATTCCGTCTTGTAAAGCATTATATTCATTCAAATCATTTACAAAATTTGTAGCACCAGATGTAGCTACTTCTCCTTCAGAATATTGAATAGTATATCCAGCCAAAGCTGATAATTGATGTTTGTCTCCTCCAAATGAAGTGTTGTAGTTTAAGGTGTTTTCATTCAAAACAGAACCTACTAATTTATTTCCAACAGATGCATACCCTTTGGTTTCAACTCCATTTGTTGTATTTGATGGTGCATAATAGTTTTGTTTCGTACTAATCACATCTGCATTCACAGTAGATTTAAGAGCAAGGTTTTTTGCAATTTTATATTCGCCCCACAAACTGCTAAGAGTTCTGTTGATTTTAGTTTCATTAGTAATGTTTTCTAAATCGTTAATTGGATTTGTAATGTAACCATTGATAGGAGTGGCGTACGGATTGGTTTTAACATTAAATGAACCGTCAGCATTTCTGATAGGTACTACCGGTGCTATTAAAAGTGCACTGGCTAATGTATTTGGAGCGGTTAAGGCCACACTTCCACTGTTGGCACTCATTCCGTTGTATAAAGAATTGGTAAGGGTAGAGGTTACACCAAATCGAAATAAATCAGAAACATCTTTTTCATAGTTTATTCTTAATGACAGCCTTCTGAAATCAGATCCGATGATGATACCTTCTTGTTTGAAATAGTTGGTTGATACCGAATATCTTGAAGTTTCATCTCCGCCTGAAAAACTCAACTGATGATTCTGGATTGGAGCCGCTTTTCTAAAAGCAGCATCCTGCCAGTCATAATTACCGGTTGTTTTAAAATCTTCAATTTGCTGGGCTGTAAAAGAAGGTGTTTGTCCAAGACCAATCTGAATGTCATTACGTAAAGTTGCCCATTCACTTGCATTTAAAATATCTATTTTTTTTGTAACGTCCTGAAATCCAATATAACCTTGATAGGTAACATTATTTTGTCCTTTTTTACCTTTTTTGGTACTAATTAAAATAACTCCGTTTGCACCTCGTGAACCGTAAATTGCAGTTGCCGAAGCATCTTTTAAAACTTCAATGGACTCAATGTCAGAAGGATTTAGAGTAGCCAAAACATTTACACCTGCTCCTGAAAATGATATTCCGGTAGAACCATTATTGTTGTCATTGTAAACCAAAATTCCATCGATAACATACAAAGGTTCGTTACCGCCTGTAATCGAGTTTCCTCCACGAATCCTAATGCTGGATGAAGCTCCGGGCTGTCCTGAACTCTGGGTAACCACAACTCCGGCAACAGCTCCGCGAAGCAAATTATCTGCCGATGAGGTTACCTGACTTAAACTTGTTTTTGGTATAGAAGAAACTGATCCGGTTATGTTTTTTTTGCTCTGAGTTCCATATCCTACAACCACCAGTTCTTTAAGTTGCTGAATATCTTCTTCCAATTCAATGGTTATTGGGCTTCCGTCTGCTACAACTTGTAATCTTTTGTATCCTATGATGCTAACAATTAAGGTGTAAGGAAATTTTTGCCCCGTTTCAAAAAAGAATTTACCGTCAATGTCGGTGGTTACGCCGTGGGTAGTTCCTTTGATCTGAACGTTAACTCCGGGTAAAGGAAGCTGTGATTGTTTGTCTACTACGGTCCCGTTTAGAGTCGAATTTATTATAAATTGTGTGTTTTGTGACTGAATTTGCAGGGATATCAATAAAATTGTTCCCCATAAAATGAGATTTATATTTTTTTTCATTTCTTTGTATTGGTTTAAGTAATTAACAAGGAACCTCGAAAGTTGATTTTTCAACTCTCTTATGTTTCCTTTATTTAGCGATAAATTTTCTTTAAGCCTCGCCATTTCTGTTGCCGCAGAAATGGCTTTTTTGTTTATTTACAGCAAGTGTTGTGCATCTTTTTCATTTTGGTTGTTTTTTTAGTTGTTAATTGGAATTTTATTTATTTAATAGGGTATAGTTACAATGCTCTTTTGATACAAATAAATTGTGTCAAATAGGTTTTGCAGTGAACAATAAGGTTTTAGTTTTATTAGTATTGTTCATTTTTATTAAAGTTGAAATTAAAAATAAACAAAGAATTGCTGTGAGAATTAGCAACAGAAGCACATACAACAGCAAGAGGTGTTATAAGTATTGTTTTTAGAAAGAATGTAATACGATATGCTTTCGGTTGTTTTCAAAATTTAGTTTTTTTTGATTTTAAATATAATTTTAAACTCTACTAATCCTATAGACAAAGTTAATTTTAATATAATAAAAACCAAAAAAAAGAGGTTTTTTTTTATCTGGAGATAAATATATATAATTTTAAAGTGCTGTTTTGTGTTGTAATTATTTGATTTTGAGTGTTTTATTTTTATTTTTTAATTATGGATAAATGTTAATTTTTTAATTTTGGAATTATTAAATGTAGTATTTTTTACTTGCTTTTATTATTTTTAATTTTTCTTTTTGTTGATATAATATCTCCAAAATATTTATTTGAACAAAAAAAAGGAAATTTAAACTAAAAACTTGATTCAATTAAACCATGATTTTAAATAAATTAGAGTAATTTTATTGATAGAAAAATAAATTATTCTTTTTTAACCTTACTAGTAAAAAATACTTATATTTGTAATAAGTATTTGTACTTAGTTTTTATGTTTTATAAATGATACAAGTAAATGAAGCTTTAGCGATCGTCGCTGAAAACAGTTCGAAGATGCCATTGCAAAAAATAGCAGTGAGAAAAGCTTTGGGATATGTTTTGGCAGAAACAGTTTATTCGCCAATTGCTATGCCGCCTTTCAGACAATCAGCAATGGATGGTTATGCTTTCATTCACAGCAGAAAACATCAATATGATGTGGTAAGCATTTCTCAGGCAGGAGATCATTCTAATATAAAACTAAAAGAAAATGAAGCAGTAAGGATTTTTACCGGTGCTTTTATTCCTGATCAGGCGAATACAGTTGTAATGCAGGAGCATGTAATGGCTAATGAAAACTCGATTTTGATTTCTAAAATGCCCGAGCAGTTTGCAAACGTTCGTGCAAAAGGAGAACAGATTAATAAAGGGGAAGTAGTTTTTGAACCTAATACGTTAATCACGCCCGCTGCAATTGGTTTTCTGGCTTGTTTGGGAATTACAGAAATTACAGTTTATAAAAAACCGAAAGTGGCCATTTTAGTAACCGGAAACGAATTGGTAAAACCCGGAAAAAAATTACCAAAGGGTAAAATTTATGAAAGCAATTCAGTGATGCTGGAGGCTGCGCTTGAAACGATTGGTGTAAATAAAACAAAAGTTTTTAAGGTAAAAGATAATCTTAAAGAAACGAAGAAGGCATTAAAAAGTATTCTGGAAAAATATGATGTGGTTCTAATTTCGGGTGGAATTTCAGTTGGGGATTATGATTTTGTAAAAGAAGCATTGCTTAAAAACGGTGTAGAAGAACTTTTTTATAAAATCAATCAAAAACCGGGGAAACCAATGTTTTTTGGCTCTAAAAATGAAACTTTAGTTTTTGCTTTACCGGGAAATCCGGCTTCGTCACTGACTAATTTTTATGTGTATGTGTATCCGGCAATTAGAAACCGAATGGGATTTTCGGATATTCATTTACCAAAATTAGTCCGAAAATTAAATGCAGGCATTTCTAATAGTTCCGGAAAAACATTGTTCTTAAAAGCCTTGTATAGTGAAACTCATGTAACGGTTTTAGACGGTCAGAGTTCAGCAATGCTCAACACTTTCGCAACAGCAAATTGTTTGCTAATTGTACCGAATGATGTTGAAAACCTTAAAAAAGAGCAGTTGGTAACATTATTGCCGATTGATTAGTAGAATAAAGAATTTCAGTTTTAAGATGCAGTGTGTAAAAATAAACATATAGCGTAACCTGAAACAAAGAAAACCTGAAACCTGAAACAAAATTATGCAGTTACTTACTTCCGAAAATATAATCTTATTCAGCTTCGCATTAATCGTGATTGCGTTTTTGTACTCAAGTGTAGGACACGGCGGAGCATCAGGTTATTTGGCTTTAATGACGATTTTTGCTTTCCCGGTAGCGATTATGAAACCTTCGGCTTTGTTACTGAATTTATTTGTTTCGAGTATTTCGTTTTTGTTTTATTACAGAATGAATTATTTTAAACCTAAGTTGTTTTATCCGTTTGCGATAGCTTCTGTTCCGGCTGCTTTTATTGGCGGATTTATTACACTTGACAATACAATTTATAAAGTTATTTTAGGAATTGTTCTGGTGTTTGCGGCTTTGAGATTGTTCGGAATATTCAACTTTAAGGAAAAAGAAGCTGTTAAGATTCAATTACCTTTTGCGTTGGCAATCGGATTTGTAATTGGTTTGTTGTCAGGGATGCTGGGTATTGGCGGTGGCATTATCTTAAGTCCGATTTTATTGTTTTTGGGATGGGCTTCAGTTAAAGAATCAGCAGCGATTTCGAGTCTGTTCATATTTGTCAATTCATTTGCCGGAATGTTAGGATTTCTTTTGGGAGGAAAAGTTATTCCGATGGAGAGCTTTTACCTGGTTCCGATTGCGGTGATTGGCGGAATGTTAGGCGGATTTTACGGGAGCGGTTATTTTTCGAACAAAACCTTAAAAATAGTGTTAGGAACTGTGATTTTGATGGCAAGTATAAAATTGATTTTCCCTTAAAGAGAACAATTAAACACATAGAAACATAGGTTTCTATTTTTATAAAAAGATTTAAAAAGATAACACATTATCTAACACATAGCTATGTGAATTAATGCAAAGTGAAACGCCTTTGCAGACAAAGTAAACTATGTTTCTATGTGTTGGAATAAAATGATTGGCGAAAACCTGAAACCTGAAACTTTAAACCTGAAACCTGAAACAAATTAATGAATCATGGAAACACTAACAGCATTTATTCTTTGCGGAGGAAAAAGTTCCCGAATGAAGTCTGAGAAAGGATTGGTTCTGTTTCAGGGAAAACCATTTATTGAACATATAATTCAGGCTGTTTTGCCTATTACAGGAAACATTGAGTTCATAACGAATACAAAAGAATACGATTATCTGCCGTATCAAAAAAGGGCTGATATTGTAAAAGATAAAGGGCCTTTGGGCGGAATTTATACCGCATTAACGAATTCTGAAACTGAGTTTAACCTGATCCTGAGTTGTGACATTCCGTTGATTTCTTCAGAATTGTTAGCTGAATTAATTGCAAAACACAATCAGGAAGCCCAGATTACCGTATTTGCAACAGAAAGCAGGATTCATCCTTTAATCGGAATTTATTCAAAAAAAATAGTTTCGCTTATAAGAGAAGTGATTGACAACAATGAACTGAAAATGATGGATTTTCTATCGAAAGTGCCTCATCAGATTATAAAAATAGAAGAAAGTGAAAACTTTCCTTTAACCAATATTAATTCGGTTGACGAATTAAACGACCTGAATATCAATTTAAGTTAATAGATTATGCAAAACTTAAGAACACCAAAGTTAACAGTAGTAGGCGCAGGCCCGGGAGATGTTGAATTGATTACGCTGAAAGCAATTAAAGCGTTAGAAAATGCCGATGTAGTTTTGTATGATGCTTTGGTTAACGAAGAATTATTGCAATATGCGACTAAGGCAGAGATTGTTTTTGTGGGGAAACGCTTAGGATGCCATGCTTACACACAGGATCAAATTAACGAGTTGATCGTCTCAATGGCAAATCGTTACGGACATGTGGTTCGTTTGAAAGGTGGAGATCCGTTTATTTTTGGACGCGGAAGCGAAGAAATCGAATATTCAGAAAAATTTGGTTTGGAAACGGCTGTTGTTCCCGGAATTTCATCAGCTTTAGGTGTTCCTGCTTCAGTAGGAATAAGCCTTACACAACGAAAAGTAGCAGAGAGTTTCTGGGTAATTACAGGTACCACTTCTAGTCATGAATTGTCTAAAGATGTACATTTGGCTTCAAAATCAGCTGCAACTGTGGTTATTTTGATGGGAATGCACAAGTTAGATGAAATCATTTCGATTTACAAGGAAAACAGAACTGACGATTTGCCAATTGCCATTATCCAAAACGGAACTAAAAATTCAGAACAAAAAGTAGTGGGTAACATTAGTTCAATTACTAAATTAGTTGCCGAAAAAAATATTTCATCACCGGCAATTATTGTAATTGGAGAAGTGGTAAAAAATACTTCAAAACTAACCTCTTATTTTCAGGAACATTTTGAAGACGAATTTATATTTCAGAATTTAAATCTATAATAATGATTGAAGTTAAATATTTTGGAGCTGTTGCCGAAAAAACACAATGCTCTTTTGAAAATGTGGTTTCTTCGAATATTTCCCTGCAGGATTTATTGCAGGATTTAGAAGAAAAATACCAATTCGAATCGCTGTCATTTAGTGTTGCCGTCAATCAGAAAATAGTTTCAAAAACAACAGATTACGCTTTGAAAACAAGTGATATTGTTGCTTTATTGCCTCCTTTTGCCGGAGGATAATTTACAATTTATGAATGCATCTTCCCGTTATAACCGACAAATAATGCTTCCCGAAATTGGAGAAACAGGCCAGTACAAATTATTAAAATCCAAAGTTTTAATTATTGGTGCAGGAGGTCTGGGTGCTGCGATATTGCCTTATCTGGCAGCTGCCGGAGTTGGTGAAATCGGAATTGTGGATGATGATGTTGTGGAACTTTCAAATTTGCAGCGTCAGGTAATTTATAAAAATTCATCTGTCGGAAAATACAAGGTTGAAGAAGCCAAATCCATGGTAACAGCATTAAATTCCGACGTTAAAGTAAATGCTGTTGCTGAAAAACTTTCAGGTAAAAATGCCATTGCTTTATTTGAAAATTATGATATTATTGTGGACGCAACAGACAATCTTCAGATAAAATACCTGATAAATGATGCTTGCCTGATTACGAATAAACCAATGGTGTACGGATCAATTTTCAGATTTCAGGGACAGGTTTCGGTTTTCAATTATCAAAACGGTCCAACGTACAGATGTTTGTATCCGGATGAAAACAGTTCGTCTGTGAATTGTACGGATGCGGGAGTTATCGGAATTTCGGTTGGAATTATTGGAATGCTGCAGGCCAATGAAGTCATAAAAATGATTCTGGAAACAGGAGAAGTTTTGAGCGGAAAAATATTGGTTTATAATGTTTTGAATAATGAACAGCAGAAATATGATTTTGAAAAAAATGATTCTTTTGTAATGGACAGAAATATTTTTAAAGGAAAATATTCTCAGAAAGAAAATCGTGTCGAAGAGATTTCAGCTGAAGCAGTTTTGAATCAAATTGATAATGAAGAAGTCTTGTTTTTAGATGTTCGTAATGAAGATGAACTTCCAAAAATAACATTCAGGAACAGTATTCAGATTCCGTTAATGAATTTGGAAGGTGAAATTGAAAAACTAGATTCAAATCAAACAATTTATGTTTTCTGTCAATCCGGAATGAGAAGTAAAATAGCTGTTGAATTGCTTCAGAAAATGGATTTTAAAAATCTAAAAAGTGTTGAAGGCGGTGCTTTGGCATTGAAAGAATTATTAACTAAAGAAATAAAAATATAGTCAAAGATTAAAAGACACAATTGTATGTAAAGTTTGTCATTCTGAGGAACGAAGAATCTTCGCAAGTAACTCAGTATAGAATGTCGCCAATCTTTGTAGAGTTTCTTACGGGGATTTCTCCTCCGTCGAAATCACAATATTGCGATTATTCTTTTTATAGAATTAAGTAATGAAAATTTGTATAATTTGTGGCAAAAAATCCTTTTAATCTGTGAAATCAGTGGCAATAAAAAATAAAAAAAATGAGTAAAAATGTATTTGTAGAAGGACCAATTTCTCCCGAATTTATTGCGGAGTCGATTGCTAAACATCAATCCAAACATACAATTGGGGCACACAATATTTTTCTGGGTCAGGTTCGTGCCGATGTGATTCACGATAATACTGTTGTTGCCATAGATTATTCAGCCTACACTGATATGGCTAACGAAGCCCTGCATACGATTCGTGAAAAAGCATTTGCTAAATTCGACTTAACCTGTATGCACATTTATCACAGTTTAGGTGTGGTAAAAGCAGGAGAAATCTGTCTGTTCGTTTTTGTTTCATCAACAAGACGCAAACAGGTTTATGAAGCCACAGAAGCCATCGTAAACTGGATTAAAACTGATGTGCCGATTTTTGGCAAGGAAATGTTTGAAAACGATACTTTCACATGGAAACAAAACACCTAAAATGGTAGATATTACGCATAAAATAAGTACATTAAGAGTCGCAACAGCCACAGCAATTGTCAAAGTAAGCAAGCAGGAAACAATTGATGCAGTAGTCAATAATCTGGTGCCGAAAGGAAATGTATTGGAAATGGCGAAAACGGCCGGATTGTTTGCCGTAAAAAACACGCATTTGTCGATTCCGGATTGCCATCCGCTGCCAATTGAATTTACATCGGTAGAATATAACATTGAAGGTTTAGATATTCAGATTATCTTTAAAGTAAAAACCGTTTACAAAACAGGTGTAGAGGTTGAAGCGATGCATGGAGCTTCAATTGTAGCATTGACGATGTACGATATGCTGAAGCCAATTGATAAAGAAATCGAAATCTCAACTATAAAATTAATCAACAAAGAAGGCGGTAAATCGTCTTTCAAAAATAAATTTCCGTACACAATAAAAGCAGCGGTTTTTGTTTGTTCCGACTCTATTTTTGCAGGTGATAAAGAAGACCGATCCGGAAAAATAATTGTAGAAAAGTTAGATTCTTACGGAGTTGAAACGTCTCATTACGAAGTTATTCCGGATGAGTTAGAAATTATTCAGGAAAAAACGAAGGCTTTCGCCAAAGAGAATCAGCTGGTTATTTTTACCGGAGGAACCGGATTATCACCAAGAGATGTAACACCTGAAGCTTTATCACCATTATTGGAAAGCAGAATTCCGGGAATCGAAGAAGCCATTCGTGATTACGGGCAGCAACGTATGCCATATGCGATGTTGTCCAGAACAGTTGCAGGAACATTAGGAAAAAGTCTGGTTTTGGCCTTGCCGGGATCAACAAATGGAGCAAGAGAATCTATGGATGCTGTTTTTCCGCATGTGATGCACGTTTTTCATATTTTAAAAGGAAAAAATCATGATACCCTCTAAAACCATTTTAACGGATGATTTTGGGCGAAAACACAATTATTTGCGTATTTCGTTGCTGGAGAAATGCAATTTGCGTTGTACGTATTGCATGCCTGCTGACGGAATTGCGCTGTCTCCAAAAGCAAGCTTAATGACTTCCGAAGAGATTTTTGCAATTGCCCAGACTTTCGTAGAAAATGGTGTGGATAAAATCAGACTGACGGGGGGAGAACCTTTGTTGAGAAAGGATTTTGCTGAGATTGTTTCGAAATTATCAACTTTAGAAGTTTCACTTTCAATCACGACCAACGGTATTTTAATCGACCGTCATATTGATGTTTTAAAACAGGCCGAAATCAAAAAAATCAACCTGAGTTTAGATACGCTGATTGCATCAAAATTTCATTCGATAACACTTCGAAATCAGTTTGAGAAAGTGATTGATAACTTGCATTTATTGCTGAATCATGATTTTCAGGTAAAAGTAAATGTGGTTTTGATGAAAGGTTTTAATGATAATGAAATTATTGATTTCGTCAATTTAACTGAGTCACTGCCAATTGCTGTCCGTTTTATAGAGTTTATGCCTTTCGCCGGAAATGAGTGGGACAGGAGCAAAATGGTTTCGCAAAAGGAAATTTTATCACAAGTAGAGGAAAATTTTTCTCTGGATGAAATTCAGAAACTGGAAGACGAGAAAAACTTCACGGCCAGAACCTACAAAATCAAAGGTTTTCAGGGCGATTTCGGAATCATAAGCTCAATTACAAATCCGTTTTGTGATGGCTGCAACAGAATCCGCCTGACGGCAAACGGAAAAATCAAAAATTGCCTTTTCTCTAATTCCGAAACCGATTTACTGACTGCTTTTAGAAATGGCGAATCGATTACTAATTTAATTTCAGAGTCCATTAAAAATAAAAAGAAAGTAAGGGCCGGAATGGTTACGATTTCTGAAATGGATGACCCAACGTTACATTTTGACAATCGGAGTATGATTGCGATTGGAGGATGATATAATTTAAATACAAAAACCTCAAAATTAAATATTATGAGGTTTTTTGTAATTGGAGAAATATATGATTGATATAGTTTTGAGGTTAATCATACTTCATCCTGCCGACAATAGACAATTTCCCTTAAATTAGTCCGCGATCACGGCAATATTGTGCTATACTTTCTTCAACAGTTGGCAATTCACCGAAAAAATTTTTTTGCCTTTGTGGATTTGTGCTGATGTACACACCCGTATCAATCCACCTGATCATTTCACACATATCATAAATGTTATCATTAAACTTTGCAACAATGGGCAAAATAAATTTTAATACGACTGAAGGAATAACCGGCTTAGTCTGAATGTTCTTTTTTAGAACACTGGCGAACGCAGTTTTAAGTATGTCCTCGTTCACGGGTTTCTCCCAGCCTATATCTATAGAAGTATTTAGCGCTGTATCGGCTAAAGCTATTGCAGCCATGGCAGTATATTTGGCTAATTGTGGTGTATAGATAATTCCGTAAGTTCCTGTTAGAAATGTTGGCAGTATTCCTTTCTTAATTTTATCTATTATAAAATCTGGTGACTGATCTAAGAACGCACCGGGTCTAAGAGCGATAAAAGGCTGTTTTTTTTCTGCCAGGTATTTCTCGATGAGGTATTTATTATAAAAGTGAGGTACTGATTTAGCTTTGTCAGATTCGAGAATGGAAATCAATACAAAACGTGGAATACCGGCTTCTTTCGTAGCATCAACCAAATTTCGATAACCTATCGTATCTGTTACAGCATTATCTCCCTTTTTTCTACGTGTATATCCGGCTGCACTTGCTACTATGGCATCAAAACCATGTTTAGAAGAAAGGGCATGTTTTAGAGAAGGTATGTCCATCATATCTCCAATCACAAAATTTTTGACACCCATTTTGATTAGTGCATTTCTATCGCTGCTTGCCCTGACCATAGCAGTAACTTCAGCGCCCTGCTCAAGCAATTCTTTTACAATCTGACTTCCCAGCATTCCTGTTGCACCAGCAACGATTACTTTTTTAATATGCATTTTTTTATATTTTAAATTACCTATGTTTTTATTCTACAGCGAAAACGATCTTACCATTTACTCCGCCAGCCGTTAAGAAATCCTGAGCTATAGCTGCTGCTTCAAGCTTAAATATTTTGGAAACAACTGTTTGGAATTTTCCAGCTTCTATTAATTCAAGTCCGTTTTGTAGTGTTTTAGACGATATGTCGGAAGCTACAAAATAGGCTTTCACTTTGTGTTTTTCTGCCAATTCCTGTGATGGAGGCTTGGCGATACTCAATAGTTTGCCATCAGCTTTTAAAACCGGAAAAAGTTTTTCCTGAGATTGGCCACCAGCGGTATCTGCGACCAAATCAACCTCTTTAACAGTATTAGTTACATCCTGCAATTTATAATCAATCACTTCATCGGCTCCAAGACTTTTTGCTAAAGCCACGCCATCGCCAGAAGCTGTTGCAATTACGTATGCTCCGGCAGCTTTTGCCATTTGAATCATAGCGCCACCAACTGCTCCGGCCCCGCCTTGGATTAAAACTTTTTGCCCTTTCTCTAATTTTCCTTCTGTGAAAAGTACTGATTGAGAAGTTCCTATAGTGACAGCTATTGATGCTGCCTCCTGGAAAGTCAAATTTTTTGGTTTCAGTAAAACATAATTTTCGTTAGCAGTCACATATTGCGCATAAGCATTTTTCTTTGTAAGAGCAATAACCTCGTCACCAACTTTAAATTTAGATACATCCGTACCAATGGCAACAATTATTCCCGAAGCTTCTCCTCCAGGTATAAAAGGAATTTCTACAGGACGCATTTCTTTCATAATTCCCATTCGTATTTTTACATCTATTGGATTCACACCTGCAGCTTTAACCTGAATTAAAATATCCTTTTTACTTTGAATCGATGGTATAGGAATATCAACCAGTTCAATCACAGCTGAACTTCCATAGTCTTTGTATTGAATTGCTTTCATTATTTTGAAGTATAAAATGGATAATCTGTGTAACCTATTTCGCCTGGAGTATATAATGTACCGAAGTCTACATCATTAAGTGGAGCATTTTTTTCAATACGCTTTACAAAATCAGGATTAGCAAGGAATCCGCGTCCAAAAGCAACAAGGTCTGCAGAGTTATCCAACAACTTTTCTTCTGCTGTTTCAGGAGTCAGTCCATTACAGATTATAATCGTATTACTAAATACTGCACGGATTGCCTTATATGTTTTTTCAGGAATATCGGGATTGGTTGAAAGATGGATGTAGCCAATCCCTAATTTATTCAATTCACTGCTTAGATAGATATAGGTTTGATGCACTTCTTCTGTATCGTAAGCGCCTTGATCACTTAGTTGAGAAAACGGAGAAAAACGAATTCCAACTTTATGAGGGCCAATAGCCGCTGCAATTGCTTCAGTAATCTCTAAAGTGAGTCGACTTCTGTTTATAAGGCTGCCTCCGTACAAATCGGTTCTGTTATTCACATTTGGGTTTAAGAATTGTTCCAGTAAATACCCGTTAGCACCATGAAGTTCTACGCCATCAAAACCAGCAAGAATTGCATTTTTGGAAGCTTTTACAAAATCGTCAATAACATCAGTTATACCATCTAAACTAAGCGCTACCGGAACAGAGTGTTCCTGCATACCAAGAGAATCAGTAAAGATTTCACCAGCAGCCTTGATAGCTGAAGGACCTACGGGCTGAATTCCGTCAGGTAGATTTGCAACATTCGATATACGTCCAGTGTGCATCAGTTGCAGAAAAATTTTTGACCCATTTTGATGTACAGCATCGGTGACTTTTTTCCACCCCGCAATCTGTTCTTCAGAATAAATTCCGGGAATACGCGGATAGCCTAATCCTTCAGGACTTGGCGAGGTGCCTTCGGTAACAATCAAACCAACACCTGAACGTTGTGCATAATACTTTACCATCAACTCATTTGGAAGGTTGCCAATAGCTCTGCTTCGTGTCATCGGTGCCATTACCAGATGATTTTTTAATTTTAAGGAACCTTTCTCAAAAGGCGTAAGTAACTTTTTCATTTTGTCATAATTTAATTATATGAACAAATTTAGAAGTTAATATTCGGGTAAAATAACCGAAAAAGACACAATAATAGTCCTATCCGACAGTATTAATTGAAAAAAAGAGTTTAAATTAGGTCATGCTGTGTAAGAGAACTTCTTAGGCGTAATGCCGTACTGCTTTTCAAATAACCTGCTGAAGTGGCTAAGATTTGAAAAGCCCAATTCGTAGCCAACTTCAGAAACAGAATGTTTAGCCTGTTTCAATAAAAAAGCGGCTTCTTCCATTCTTGCCTTTTGATAATAGTTATAAATTGTATCTCCAAATGTCTGCTTAAAAAGCTGCTTGAGCTTTGTTTCGCTCATGGAAGCAATAACAGCTAATTCATTCAAAACCGGCGGTTTACTGAGATCATTCAATATTTCGCTGCGTACAGTCAGAAGTTTTTCTGCATCATTACTGTTTATACTTTTAAAAGTTGTATTCTCCCTAAGTGACAACTTACTAAAAAGCAAGTACATTAATTCCTGAACCTTAATTTGGACATAGAAATTATTCATAGAGTTATTCATATCAACAGAAACAATATTTTTTAGAAGCAGTTGCATTTCAGTATCTAAATTTTCGAAGAAAATAAATGAAGCATTTTCCGCTGTGATCGTTTTTATTGTACTATTAGGATTTTCAATAGACAGAATTGCACGCAGCCTATCAGCGGCAATTGCAACTACGACATATTGGATATTAGTATCTGCAGGAAAACGGACTTCAGTCCTTAAGTCATTTGTAGATAAGAGTATCGAAGCATCATTTTTTTGTGAAGAAGGTATATTTTCCTCGTTCTTATATTTAACTTCTAGATCTTGTTTGTTGCTGTAAAAGAAAAAAGTGCGTACACTGCTAGTATCGGGGGAAGGATTGCGCTTAATAATTAAATCTTCCTTCAATGTATAACGATGTATAGTTAATTTAAAATCATTTCCAAATCCAACTTTACGTACATAACCTTCTCCCATTTCATTTGGAATTTCCATGAAATTATCTCTTACAGTTGCATTAATATGTTTTGCAAAAAATGTAATGAAGTCAAAACCAGCGGCTGTTGTAAATTCAAAAATCATATAGATAAATCATTGGAAACACTAAAATTAAGGCAAATAATTATATTCTGACCCTATTTAATTCAAGTTGCTAGTTAATGGATTTATTTAATTGTAGCCCAAATACAAATAAAGTTAGCTTTATTAGAAAACCTTGAATTGTAACTGCGTGTATTGTTCTTGGAAACATTTTCTTGATGTCACTTATTGTTGTTTCTACTCTTTTTC
>NZ_JAFEVZ010000015.1 GCF_022802975.1 Flavobacterium pectinovorum | reverse complement strand
TCCAGAGTATTTCTAACATATAATGTATAGTTATTTGGAGCAAGTCCGGCAAACACATTTGAGATTTGATAAGTTGTTCCGTTCAAGCTATACTCTATTCCAGTTTGAAGAGCAATGGTAATTGTTCCTGTTGGAATGGCGCAAGTAGGCTGTACAACACTTGAAGCTGTTGGGATTGATGGAGCAGTTGGTACCGGATTGATTTTTACAATACCTGATGAAGCTACTGATGTACATGAATTGGAATTGGTAATTTTGAAAGTATAATCGGTGTTAGCAATTAAACCAGTAAATAAATAACTAGTACCTGAACCTGTTACAGGATTTCCTGTTGACGGTATAATTGTCCAGTTCCCTGTTGGTAATCCGCTAAATAGAGCACTTCCTGTGTTTATAGCACAGGTTGGTTGGGTAATGTTGTTAATAACGGGAGGTTGTTGTTTATCTAAAATAGGGCTTATCATTAGTCGATTAAGACTTTCACAGCCAAATAAAGGAGTTGTAGATTGTTGCGCTGCATAATAATTTCTTCCACTTGTAATTAAGGTATTAGATGGTAAAACATTTCCTCCACTTGGAGCATCATACCATACTACATTAGAATTGTTTACGATTCCTTTTAAAACAATTGAATTTAATGTTGCATTTTGGGATTCGCAAAAAAGAGGTGTTACGGAATCAGCGGTTGGAGTCAACGGATTAACAATTTCTGCCGTAACTTCGAGGCGATTTACACTTTCGCAGCCCGAAATATTTTGAGTGGCATAATATTTTTTTCCATTGACTAATGGTGTAATTAAAGGTAAAGAATTGCCAGAAACTATTGCATCATACCATACTATAGGAGTACTTCCAGAAACTATTAAATCTCCAACGGTTGCGGCTTCACTGGAACAGAACAATTGAATTCCATTGCCTGAAGGACTTATAGGGGCATTTATAGTGACATTAGCTGCAACTCTAGGTATGCTTTCGCAACCTGATATTGTTTGAGAGCCATAATACACAGCATTTGTTAAAGGACTAGAATCAAGTAACGGCGTATTTCCTGTTGGGGATGAATACCATTTTATGTTTACCCCAGAAGTTACGATAGCTGTAAGAGAAGCAACTGTGGCATTCGCAGATTCGCAAAAAACGGGTGATATATCAGATAAAGTTATTGTTAAAGGTTTGTTTATTGTAACAGTTACAGCTAATTTGGATACACTTTCACAGCCAGATATAGTTTGTGTTGCAGAATAAACTCCATTTGTCAAGGCTGTACTCGGAGTCAATAAAGTTCCTAAAGAATCATACCATTTCACATTAGTTCCCGTGACGATTAAATCGGCAACGGTTGCTGAATTACAAAAAACCGGATGAGTAACAGTTGTTGTAGGGGCAGCTGGCTTATTAATAGTAACACTAACTTTTAATCTTTCGGTACTTTCACAAAGCAAACCGGTCGTTGCTGTTTGAGAGGCATAATAATCTTCTGAATTAACTAATGCGACCGTATTAGAAAGAGGGGATCCGCCAATTGCATCTTGGTACCATTTTATTCCAGTTCCAATAGCTGTTAAATTGGAAATAGTTGCATTTTGGGATTCACAAAATACTTGAGTAGCTGAACCATTTGGTTTTGATTGCGAATTAATGGTCAGTGATACAGCTGTTCTGTTAGAACTTAAACAGTTATCTGCTATTTTTCTAGCTTCGGCATAATAAGTATAAACACCTGGCATATTTACTGTTGGTGTATAGGTAAGACTATTTGTAGACAAGGGGACGCCGCCACTATTATTGCTGTACCAATCAATTGTTTCTCCAGTATTGACTGTGGCAGATAAAGTTAGATTGGTTTCTCCTTCACAAATAGATTTATCTCCGTTGCTTATTGGTCCATCTATAATTGCACAAGAACAGATGGGTGCTGTTACGTTAAATGTTTCAACACAGCCATTCCCTTTATCGGCAGTAAGAATGATATTGGTTCCGGCCGGTATATTTGTTATCGAATTTCCTGTTACTACACCAACAGCAGGCGATCTCGAAATTACACTGCCACTTGCAGCAGTAAAATTGATAGTATAAGTTAATAAATCAAGTGAACATGTTTTTGCTGTTATATTCAAAAAAGGAGAATTTTTTATTTCTAATGTTACTGCAGTTCTTGAAACGCTAGAGCAAGAAGCAATATTGTTTTGAGCATAATAAGTAATTGAACCAACTGAATTTAAAATTGGATTTGCAACAATATTTCCATTTGTCATGGCATCATACCAAGTAATAGTTCCGGTAGTAGTAGTTGTGGTTGCGGTTAAAGTTTGTAAAGGATTTGTTGCACAAACAGATTGATTTCCTCCACTTACCGGAATTGCCGGATTGTTTATAGTGACTGTTAGTGCATATCTTGCAACACTTTCACAAGTGCCTATTGTTTGAGAAGCGTAATAAGTGCTTCCGGATACTAAAGTTTCAGAATTTAAAAGTGCATTCCCTCCTGTTGAATTGGCGTACCATTTAATAACTCCTGTTCCTGAGGCTGTTAAATCGGCAATAGTTCCGGCGTTACAAACCATTTGTAAACCTGAACCCGTTGGAGCAGCAGTAGTATTTATTATAACCAAAGAGGAATTTCTTTGAAAGCTTTCGCAAGAAAGGGTTCCTGTTATTGTTTGAGTGGCATAATAGGTTTCTCCATTTACTAAATTTGTATTAGGTGCTAAAGGAGAACCACCGTTGGGATTTGCGTACCATTTTACAGCAGTACCCACTGCAACTAGATCGGATACTTTTGCAGTATTACAGAATGTTTGTGTTGCAGTTACCATTGGTCCTGATGGATCATCTACAATAACATCTACTTTTAAACGAGAAATACTTTTACAAAAAGTGACAGGAGCGGTTTGTTCAGCATAATATGAACCTGTTGTTAAATCAGTATTAGTAGGAATTGCTGTTCCACCAATAGCTGTTGTAAACCATTCAATATTATTTCCATTAGCAATTAAACTACTTATTTTTGGAGTAGTAATTTTACAAAAATTTTGATTAGATAAGCCTGTTGGAGGATCTGTAATATTATAAACGACAGTAACATCTGCCGAGGAAACAGTACATTGCCCGCTTGAAATAGTCCAGGTAAAAACATAGGTGCCAGAAATACTAACAGTAGCGGTGGTATTGCCAAGAGAATTATCACTAAAAACAACAGTGCCCGGGCCTGATTTTTTAGTCCAAAAACCTGTTCCTGCCAAGGGCGTGTTTCCTCCTAATACTGCACTAACAAAAGAACATCTTGTTTGGTTTGCTCCCACGGTAGCGACTGTTGGATTAGCCACAAAATTCATAATTATATTTGCTGTACTATAGCACGGAGTCAATGCGGCTTCTGCTACCACAACCGGATTTGGTGCTTCTAAATTATAATCAATAGCTTGGTTGCCATAATCAGTTGTTCTTGTTGCCGGACTCAAAAACGAATTGGTAACATTGTAGTTGTTAGTGTCGTTATCTTGCATGGTAAAAGCAAAAAATTTAAGATCACCAGTAGTGTAACCAACTAAAGCTTTTGAAACCTCTACTTCAAAACCCAGATTATAATCGGAAACCCCTGAATTATTTTTATTAATCCCCATGACAGCAGTAGGAAGACCGGTAGCTGCAGTTCCTAAATAAGTTTTGATAGAATTTCCCGTTTTTAATTCCATTACATCGGCATAATAGTTTGTCTCTCCAGCATCAGTGGCAATGGCAATGCAATAATCAGCAGCAAAATAGGAGTCGAAAGTAGATGGGTTGTTATTAAAATAATTGAAAGCTCTAACATGTGGAGAAGAACCGTTTTCATCTCCATAATTAGAAACATTAAAACCTCCGGGTTTTGTATCCAAAAAAACCATGATTCTTTTATAATTCAAAGCTTTACCTGCAATTCCAAAAACTAATTTATCTTCAGTTGGACTTATTTTTAGAGCATTTATGTATCCATTTGTTGCATTTCCGGATAATGAAACTAATGGGGTATTATTTTCCAGAGCGGCTGTTCCCCAGGCATTTTCGGTAAGATTTCCGTCTAATGTAACGGCATATCGAGATCGAACACTTACCATTTGTCCATTAGTCAAAGCATTTGTTGTATAAGTTCGACTGCTTGACATCGCTTGTTTGACAATTCCATCTACCGAAAATTCAAATAAATCAGCTCCGCCAGATGCTGTAAAAGTTACTGAGGTGCCCAAACATAGAGGATTAGAGATGTTATTTGCCGGATTTGATGACAGAGAAACTGGTGGAGGATTATTATAAACTGAGGCTACTACAGGAACTCGCGTACTGGTTTCTGAACCTGATCTTGCAGATACATAAAACGTAGTTGTAGTTGTAACAGTTGGACTATAATTGTTACCAGTAAATAAAACTGTTCCGCCTGTTTGGCTTGAAAACCATTCAATAATATTGCCACTTGCGCCTGTAGCCGAAAGATTAATTACACCAGGGCCACAAGAGCTGCCAGCAACTGTTGTAGGCGGAGTAATAATAGCTAAAATATTTAAATTTTCAGAGAAAGACTTATTTAAAATCTGCTTATTTGACGAATTTTTTAGGAGAAGTATTTCTTTATTAGTTTTAGATAATAATGCTAAATCATTAAAATTTTCAGCAATTAATTTATTGCTTAATATAATAGTAATAAGAAAAATTAAATGTATTTTTTTTTTCATAAATTCTTGTTTATTGTTAAAAAATAACGATATCTTAACTTGTGAAATTTAAAAGTAGTCTTTTATTTATGTTTAAACAATGAAGGATTTGTTCAAACCAGAACTACAACGAAGTAGTGTTTGTAAGTATTTAAAATTCAATGAAAGAACACTGTTTTTTTTAATAACTTGAGGTTTAGTTAATTAAAAAGTATCTTCTTTTTTGTTGTTGTTTTCTATCTAAGCTATTTTAAAAATAATAATAAAAAGTAGGATATAACATCGTAAAAAAATATTATAAGTAAGATTGAATCTGGAGTAATAAAAAGTTTTTTTTAAGGATTACAATTATATCCAAAGCAAATAAAATTTGTGAGTATTATCAGGCTTTCTTTATAAAGATATGAGTAGAGAAAAAAATGAAAGTGGACTACAGAATTATTAAATTGTCAAAATCAAACTGAATATATTGAAGAATGACAATTCTTTAGAAAGGATAAGGAAGGAAATTAAATCCGTCTTAGATATACCAAACAAAATTTGTAGCTGGGGTTATTGCAATTGAAGTTTTATTAACAAGTACTTTAAAAGTGGTTGAATTACCATTTTCAATGTTTTGAAACTGAAATGGAAATTATAAATTTTTGATATTTCAAAGAGAAACGTTTGAAATCAAAAATAGAATTTGCCATTTTTTTAGTTTGGCAGTAAGCTATAAGCATATAGCCTAAGGCATATTGCTTATAGCGATATTGTTTATCTTTTCGATATTTCGTCTCTAATTTTGGCAGCTTTTTCGTAATCTTCCTGAGAAACTGCCTGATCTAAAAGTTCGTTCAATTCCTGAAGACTGTGTTTGGCGTAAAGATCTCCAGATTGGTTTGTTTCTTCTTCGCGACCAAAAGTTTCCGGATTAGAAAGGACGTCATCAATTTCCTGAGCTCCCTGATCTGTTTCAGCAGTATTTGATTTTAAGTAAATTCCGGCTTTATCTAAAATATTTTTATAAGTAAAGATTGGAGCACTAAAACGCAATGCCAGTGCTATTGCATCGGATGTTCTGGCGTCGATAATCTCTTCGATTTTATCTCTTTCACAAATTAAGCTTGAGTAAAAAACACCGTCAACTAATTTGTGTATAATTACTTGTTTTACGACGATATCAAATCTTTCTGCAAAGTTTTTGAACAAATCGTGTGTTAATGGGCGAGGAGGTTTAATCTCTTTTTCTAAGGCAATAGCAATTGATTGGGCTTCAAAAGCACCAATAACAATAGGTAATTTTCTTTCACCATCAACTTCATTCAAAATTAAGGCATAAGCGCCATTTTGAGTTTGACTGTATGATATTCCTTTTATGGATAATTTTACTAGACTCATATTTATGGTTAAAAAAGGCAGTTAAATGCCTCATTTTAATACTTTTTTTGGTTGGGAAAATAAAGGTGCAATTTTAATCAAAAAATATGGAACAAAAAAGCTACCTAAAGCAAAGATACGATTATCTTATTTTTAGGCAGCTATATTTTTATAGAGAATTTCTTAAATTAAGAATGTTGTGCCTTGAAGGCTTTTAGTTTCTCAATTAATTGTGGTACAATTTCGAATGCATCTCCAACTACTCCATAATCGGCTACTTTAAAGAAAGGAGCTTCAGGATCACTATTAATGACTACTTTTATTTTTGATGAGTTGATACCTGCAATATGTTGGATTGCTCCGGAAATTCCTACTGCAATGTATAAGTTAGTTGCAACCGGTTTTCCTGTTTGTCCAACGTGTTCACTGTGAGGTCTCCATCCTAAATCAGAAACTGGTTTAGAACATGCAGTTGCAGCACCTAATACAGTAGCTAAATCTTCAATTAATCCCCAGTTTTCAGGGCCTTTTAATCCACGTCCACCTGAAACTACTATATCAGCATCAGCAATAGATACTTTTCCGCTTACTTTTTCTACAGAGTCTACTTTTATTCCAAAATCATTTTCTCCAATTGCAGGACTAAAATCTTCTTCAGTTGCAGATCCTGCACTTTCAAAAATTCCGTAAGAGTTTTTGGCTAATCCAAGAACTTTTACATCTGTATTGATTTCTGTAATATTGAAAGCTTTATTTGAGAAAGCGTTTCTTTTTACCTGAAATGGAGTAGTGTTAACCGGTAATCCAACAACGTTAGATGCAAAACCGGCATTTAAAGCTACTGCGACTAATGATGAAAGATAAATGCTGTCTGTTGTTGAAGAAAGTAAAACTACTTTTGTCCCTTCTTTTTCAGCAGCTTGCTTGATAATATCTGCGTAAGCCTTTGCAGTAAAACCTGCTAATTTATTATTATTTACTTTAAGAACTTTGTCAACTCCGTATTTTGCTAATTCGCTAACGTCGCTGATATTTACAGTTAAAGCTGTAACAGTTGTTCCTAATGATTCTGCTACTTTTTTAGCATAAGAAGCCAATTCGAACGCTACTTTTTTAAATTTTCCTTCTGCAGATTCTGCATATATTAATATTGACATGATGTTTTTGTTTAGAAGTTTAAAGTTTCAGGTTTCAAGTTCGCTAACAGAAAACCGCTACTAAATACTGATTACTAGATTACTTTCGCTTCGTTGTGTAATAAATTGATTAGCTCATCTAAATTATCTGCAGGAACTAATTTTACTGCTGATTTAGGTGCCGGTTTTTCAAATTTTACCGCTTTTGTATTTACTGGGGCGTCAACTGGTTCAAGAATAGTTAAAGCTTTTGTTCGTGCTGTCATAATTCCTCTCATGTTAGGAATACGTAGATCTTTCTCTTCAACAAGACCTTTTTGGCCACCAATGATCAAAGGAAGTGTAGTGCTGACGGTTTCTTTTCCACCATCGATTTCACGAACGGCTTTTACATTATTTCCGTCAACAGTAATAGCTGTACAAGAGTTTAAAAAGTTAGAGCCTGTAATCCCTGCAATCATTCCCGGAACCATTCCACCATTATAATCAAGAGATTCTTTTCCTGCAATTACAAGATCGTATCCGCCATTTTTAATTACTTCAGCTAATTGTTTTGCAACAAAAAAACCATCTGTTGGGTTTGCGTTTACACGAATTGCCTCATTTGCACCAATTGCCAATGCTTTACGCAAAGTTGGTTCGGTATCAGGACCGCCAACATTTACAACTGTTACATTTGCACCTTGCTGCTCCTGAAACCAGATAGCACGGGTAAGACCGAATTCGTCGTTAGGGTTAATTACATATTGTACGCCGGCTGTATCAAATTCTGAATCGCCGTTTGTAAAGTTAATTTTTGAAGTAGTATCAGGCACATGGCTGATGCAAACTAGTATTTTCATAAGTATATATTTTGAATTTATTAATATGCTTCTACAAATTTAGAATTTAATTTGGAATAATTATACTATGCATGCATAATATTTTTAAAAACTATTACGATTTCGAAAATTATTCGTTTTTAAGTTTTTTTTAAATGAAATTTTAAACAATTTTCATTGATATACACAGTATCTTCAATAGCATGATTTTATTTAAGAGTGGTATTGTGTTTGTTAATAGATACTTAAAGTGGTTTTTTGAGGTTGGGGTTGAAAAAATATTTTCACATGTTTTTAGAATAAAATAAGAAAATCGGGTTTTTGTGAAATATATTTTAACCAAGAAAATGGATAGTATCATTATTTAGTAAATATCACAATAAACTTTAAAAAGTTAAAAGTGAAAGAAGAAGGAGAAGTTCCTGTTATTTTAAACTCAATTTATGCTTTTAAGTTATTTAAAATATTTATTTTTGCTTTTCAGAAAAAAGAACATAATATACAACTATGAGAACAATACAATTTAGAGAGGCCATTTGCGAAGCGATGAGCGAAGAAATGCGTCGCGATGAATCCATATATTTAATGGGCGAAGAGGTTGCAGAATACAACGGAGCATACAAAGCTTCAAAAGGAATGCTTGCTGAGTTTGGCGAAAAAAGAGTAATCGATACTCCAATTGCTGAGCTTGGGTTTACAGGAATTGCAGTAGGTTCTGCAATGAACGGTAACCGACCAATTGTAGAATATATGACTTTCAACTTTTGTTTAGTTGGTATTGATCAAATTATAAATAACGCTGCGAAGATGCGTCAAATGACAGGAGGACAGTTTAATGTGCCTATCGTTTTTCGCGGACCAACTGCTTCTGCAGGTCAATTAGGAGCAACTCACTCTCAGGCTTTAGAAAACTGGTTTGCTAACACTCCGGGTCTTAAAGTTGTAGTTCCATCTACTCCTTATGATGCGAAAGGGCTTTTAAAATCAGCTATTCGTGATAATGATCCTGTGATTTTTATGGAATCTGAGCAAATGTATGGTGACAAAGGCGAAGTGCCGGACGGAGAATATACAATTCCATTAGGAGTTGCTGATATCAAACGTGAAGGTACTGATGTAACTATCGTTTCTTTCGGAAAAATCATTAAAGAAGCTTTAATTGCTGCTGATGAATTAGCTAAAGAAGGAATTTCATGTGAAGTTATCGATTTAAGAACCGTTCGCCCAATGGATAATGAAGCGATTTTAAAATCAGTTAAAAAAACAAATCGTTTGGTAATTTTAGAAGAGGCCTGGCCATTTGCCAGTATTTCATCTGAAATTACTTATATCGTTCAGGAACAAGCATTCGATTTCCTTGATGCGCCAATACAGCGTATTAC
This sequence comes from Flavobacterium pectinovorum, assembly GCF_022802975.1. GTDB lineage: Bacteria > Bacteroidota > Bacteroidia > Flavobacteriales > Flavobacteriaceae > Flavobacterium > Flavobacterium pectinovorum_B. The sequence goes on along the minus strand of NZ_JAFEVZ010000015.1, from coordinate 103,262 downwards.
AACTGCTGATGCTCCGGCACCTTATTCTCCGGTTTTATTAAAAGACTGGTTGCCAAATGCAGGTGATGTAGTAAAAGCAGTTAAGAAAGTATTATACAAATAATACACATAAAAAATACTCATAAAACTTCATCATTCCTAGTTAATTGATGAAGTTTTTTTTTGACGGTTATGAAAAAAATAATTTTACTCAGCCTATTTTTTGTATTTGCTTTTGCAGATATTGTCTTCGCACAAACTAAAGTGAGTGGAATTGTTTTGGACAAATCTAATCTGCCTATTCCGTTTGCGAATGTTGTTTTTAAAGGTTCAAATACAGGAATAGTTTCTAATGAAGATGGACGTTTTTATTTAGAATCGCCAAATACTTATACCGCTTTACTGGTTACTTCGGCTGGATTTTCAGATAAAGAAGTTCCTTTGGAAAAAGCAGTAAATTATAATTTCAAAATTGTTTTAAGTGAACCTGAAGCACTTAATGAAGTTGTAATTTTTACTGGTAAAACTTCAAAAAAGAACAATCCGGCATTAGATATTTTGAGAAAGATTTGGGAAAGAAAGCGTAAAAACGGTCTTTATCAATTCAATCAGTATCAGATGCAGAAGTACGAGAAAGTCGAGTTTGATATGAATACGATTGATAGTGCTTTTATGAAAAACAAGCTCTTTAAAGGAATGGAGTTTGTATTCAATCATGTGGATACTTCTGATGTTACCGGAAAAACATACCTGCCAATTTTTATAAACGAATCGGTTTATGATGTTTATGGGGACAACAAACTGAAGAAAGTAAAAGAAAATTTATCAGGAAACAAAATGTCCGGTTTCAATGGGAATCAGCAGATTTTATCTTTTGTAAAAGACCTTTATTCAGACTATAATATTTACGACAATCATCTTAAATTTTTTGATAAAAGTTTTACAAGCCCGCTTTCAAAAACAGGAATTGATGTTTATAATTATGTGTTGAAAGACAGTGCTTTTATTGATAAAAAGTGGTGTTATAATATTGTTTTTTATCCAAGGCGTAAAAACGAATTGACTTTTAAAGGAGATTTTTGGGTAAATGATTCGACTTTTGCCATTAAGAAAATTAATATGGGCGTAACCAAAAGCGCCAATATCAACTGGGTAAAGGATATTTATATCGAACAGGAATTTGAGGTAGAAAATGATTCGGTTTTTCTATTGACACGTGATTATATGATGTCAGATTTTGCTTTAAATAAAAAAGAAAAATCAAAAGGGGTTTATGGAAAAAGAACTACGCTTTACAGAGGTCATAAATTCAATATTCAAAAACCGGAGAAATTTTATAAAGAAGAGGTTAATTTTATAGACAACGCTGTTTATCAACGACCGGATGAATTTTGGGAAGAAAATCGTTTTGAAAAATTAAACAAAGACGAACAAGGAATTTACAAAATGCTGGATACTTTGCAGACTGTCAAGAAATTTAAGCAGCTTTATAGTTTAGTTTCCATTTTGGGAAGTGGTTATGTCGAATTCAAGAATTTCGATTTTGGACCTATTTTCTCTACTTTTGGATATAATGAAGTTGAAGGGTTGAGATTAAGAGCAGGAGGAAGAACTTATTTTGGACCAAACGATCCATGGCGTGTACAAGCTTATACAGCGTATGGTTTTGATGATAATAAGTTCAAATACGGTGTTTCCGGAAAATGGATGGTTGACAAGAAAAAAAGAGTCATTATCTCTGGAGGGAACAGACGTGATATTGAGCAGATTGGAGCCAGTTTAACAACCACAAACGATGTTTTAGGCAGAAGTTTTGCTTCTTCGGCTTTATTTACGACCGGGAGCAACGGAAAACTGACCAATATTAATTTGAGTAATGTTTCGGTTGAAATGGAGCCTATGAAAAACTTTATAGTTTCTGCAGGTTTTTCATACAGAACATTAGAATCGGCATCAAATACTTTTAGTTTAGATTATTACACCACTTTGCCGTCAGTAGTAAATCCTGTTGGAGTTGCTAAAAGTGATGTAAAACAGTCTGAAGCAAATATTCAGTTTGAGTTTATGCCTAATCGTAAAACAATTGGTTATGGAGTAGAGAGAAACTTAGTAGATAGTCCTTTCAGTCATTTCTTTGTTAATTTTAGTTATGGTCTAAAAGGAGTGCTTGACAGTGATTTTGCTTACGAAAAAATACAGTTATTTTACAAACAGCCTATTATTATTGGGCCTTTGGGAAGATCCAATATTATTTTGGAAACCGGAAAAACATTCGGTACAATTCCGTTGGGTTTAATGAGTGTAATTCCGGGAAACCAGACTTATTTTACAATTGAAAATACGTTTAGTAACCTGAATTTCTACGAATTCGTTACGGATCAATATACCACTTTGCAATGGAACCATGATTTTGGAGGAAGATTGTTTGCCCGCATACCATTCATGCGAAAACTAAATTGGAGAGAATTTGTAGGTGTCAGAGCCGTTCATGGAACAATTTCTGATGAAAACCGCGCTATAAATGCTTCCGGGCTTCCGTATAATGCTCCAGAGAATGTGTATTGGGAATACAATGCCGGAATTGGAAATATCTTTAAAGTTTTCAGAATTGATTTCTCCTGGAGAGGGAATTATTTAAACATGCCTGATGCTGCTAAATTTGCTGTAAAAGGATCTTTCGGGTTCTATTTCTAATTAGCAGTAAAGGTTTAAAGTTACAAAGTAGCAAAGGTTAAATTCTTTGCGACTTTTTTATGCGTAAATATTTTTTCTCCCGCAGATTTTGCTGATGAGGCAGATTTAATATTTTTAATATATCTGCTAGATCTGCGGGAACTAAAACTTTGCGGCTTAGCGTCTTTGCCGAGATTTTTATTTAATTTTGACAAACACTTAAAAATTTATGCAAGAAGCCATCGATTTTCTAATCAATAAAAACCCAATATTTCGGGAAATAATCGAAAAATATGGATTGCCAACAATCCCAAAGCGTCCGAAGGGTTTTGAAACGTTGGTTTTATTGATTCTCGAACAACAGGTTTCTATAGATTCGGCGAAAGCCACCTTCTTAAAAATAAAAGCGTATACAACTTGCAACCCTGAATCTATGGCTGTTTTGCCGGATGAAGAGTTTAAAAATTTAGGAATAAGCCGTCAGAAAACAAAATACATTAAAATTTTAGCGGAAGCGGTTTTAAATAAAGAATTAGATATCGAAAGTCTGGCTTTAAAATCGGCAAAAGAAGTTCGGGAAGAACTTATCAAATTAAAAGGAATAGGAAACTGGACAATTGATATTTATTTGATGTTTTGTTTACAGGAGCAGGATTTGATTCCTTTGGGCGATATTGCAGTCGTTAATACCATCAAAGAATTACTGAATATTCATGACAAACTGGAGATGGAAATTCATACAGAACAATGGAGTCCGTATCGTTCTTATGCGACCTACCTGCTTTGGCATTTTTACTTAAATAAGAGAAATAGGAAAATTACATATTAATGCTTCTTTTTGAAATTCTATTTTGAATATTTTATTGGGTTTGAAATTCAGGGGTTAACTTATTTAGCTTTTTTGTAATATAATACGTGCTTTTGTTATATTTACACAACTAACCAATTCTAAACCGATGAAATTAAGATTAATACTTTTTTTGATAGTAACATTTAATTTTGCCTTTTCTCAAACCTCCAAAATTGAGACAGACGCGTTAAAAAAATACAGTTCATACATCTTGAAATCCTATAATACCAATGCTAATTGGTCAATTAAATATATTTTAAAAAGAGGTCTTGTGCAGGAAGAAGAAAATTATAAAGATGATGAATTTAGATCGATTCAAAAAAATACCTATGATAAAAAGAATAATCTTGTTTACAAGGTTTTGATTTTTAAGAATACATTTAATGATCAAAAAATGGATACTTTAAGCGAGAAGTTTTTAAAGTATGACGATAAAAACAGGTTAGTGGAATTACGAGATATTATTAAATTTTCAGTAACCAAATTAACAGATGATGCTACAGGAATTGAAGTATATTCAGATTTTGATAAAAATTCAAACGCAAAATTAATTAGCAGATATAATGGAGATTATAAACCAGTTTATTATGGCTATAGTAAAGAAAATAGAGAGTTTGACAATAAAGGGAATTTGATTAAAGAAGAGAAAATAGAGTTAAAATATGCTCAAAAAGACGAGTCTTCACAAATATTAAAAGTTGAAACAAATGTATATCAGTATGATAAATATGGTAATGTGATTGAAGTAAAAAGAAATTTTGAACCTAAAAAAGAGCTTCCATATACAGGTTTAGACGGATTAACTATTTATGAAACTGAAAATTATGAATATGAGTATAATGATAAAGGTTTATGGTTGAAAAAATATAGAATTGTAGAAGGGAAGAAAAAATTACTTGAAGAAAGGATTTTTAATAAGTAATTCAAATAAATATTTCTTAGGATGTATTTTGTGAATTGAAATATTTGTTAGATGCTTTTTATATCTTGTTTTTCAACGGAATCATGATAAATCTAAAATTGCATATTAACTATCTGTTACCTAAAAGAAAAAGTATATAGATTAATCAAGTTTTTTATTGTAAAAAAGGATAGTTTGGTTACTTTTGCAACCGAAATTATAGATATAATAAAAAAAGAAAATGACCGCAGACAAACTAACAACTTTCGATGTATTGATCGAAATACCAAGAGGAAGCAGAAATAAATATGAGTACGATTTTGAAATTAAAAGAATGCGTTTCGACAGAATGTTATTCTCTTCGATGATGTACCCTGCAGATTACGGATTTATCCCTGAAACTTTAGCTCTTGACGGTGACCCTCTTGATGTATTGGTTTTGATTAACGAACCAACTTTTCCCGGATGTGTAATAGAAGTAAAACCAATTGGCGTTTTCCACATGGCTGATGACAAAGGACCTGATGAAAAAATTATCTGTGTACCGGTTTCTGATCCAATCTGGAATTCATTAAACGACCTTTCTGATATCAACGGACACTTATTGAAAGAAATTGAGCATTTCTTCCAGGTTTACAAAGATCTTGAAAACAAAAAAGTAGATGTAGAAGGATGGGGAGATGTAAACGAAGCATTCGCAATTATTAAAGAATGTACAGAGCGTTTTAATCAAATTGAAAACAAACCAGAAGGATTATTTAGTATTAAATAATTTCAGGCATCATAATTTGTAAAAAAAGCAATACTCCGTTAAGAGTATTGCTTTTTTGTTTAAATTCGTTTTGTTAGTTTGTTGACTATTAACCAAAACCATTAAAATATTATGAATGCATTTATGATTTATTTGCCAATTGTGATGGCAATTATTGGATTACTTTTCATGGGAATAAAAAGGAGTTGGGTTTTAAAACAAGATGCCGGCGATGGTAAGATGAAAGAAATCTCAGATTACATTTACGAAGGTGCTTTAGCCTTCTTAAAAGCCGAATATAAACTATTAACCATTTTTGTAATTATTGCAAGTATCGCTTTAGCAGGAATTACCTTTATTCCGGGGGTAAAAACACATTTATTAATTGTAATTGCATTTATTTTCGGAGCCTTATTTTCAGCTTATGCAGGTAATATAGGGATGAAAATAGCAACCAAAACAAACGTTAGGACTACGCAGGCAGCTCGTACAAGTTTACCTCAGGCTTTGAAAGTTTCTTTTGGAGGCGGAACTGTAATGGGACTTGGAGTTGCAGGTTTGGCAGTTTTAGGTTTGACAGCTTTTTTTATCATTTTCTTTAATTTATTTTCTGGCGGAGTTTGGAAAGACACTGAAACAATGACGGTTGTTTTAGAAACTTTAGCCGGATTTTCTCTTGGTGCTGAATCAATCGCTTTGTTTGCCAGAGTAGGAGGTGGAATTTACACCAAAGCGGCAGATGTTGGTGCTGATTTAGTAGGTAAAGTAGAAGCCGGAATTCCGGAAGATGATCCTCGTAATCCGGCAACAATTGCAGATAACGTAGGAGATAATGTGGGTGATGTTGCAGGTATGGGAGCCGATTTGTTTGGATCTTATGTTGCCACTGTTTTGGCAGCAATGGTTTTGGGGAATTATGTGATAAAAGATATGGGCGGAAGTATCAATGATGCTTTTGGCGGAATTGGACCTATTTTACTTCCAATGGCGATTGCCGGTTTTGGAATTTTATTTTCGATTATAGGAACTACTTTGGTAAAAATATCAGATGATAATGCCAAAGAAGCGCAAGTACAGAAAGCATTAAATATAGGAAACTGGGTTTCGATTGTTTTAACTGCCATTGCTTGTTTTTTTCTGGTTCAGCACATGCTTCCTGAAATTATGCAGATGACTTTCTTCGGAGAAGGTTCTAAAGACATTTCTTCCATGCGTGTTTTCTATGCTACTTTAGTCGGGTTAGTTGTTGGAGGAGCAATTTCATCTGTTACCGAATATTATACAGGATTAGGGACAAAACCAGTCTTGGCGATTGTTCAAAAATCATCTACCGGAGCCGGAACTAATGTAATTGCAGGTTTGGCAACCGGAATGATTTCTACTTTTCCAACGGTTTTACTTTTCGCAGCAGCAATTTGGATTTCTTATGCTTTAGCAGGGTTTTACGGAGTAGCTTTGGCAGCTTCTGCAATGATGGCAACAACAGCTATGCAATTGGCAATTGATGCTTTTGGACCAATTTCAGACAACGCCGGAGGAATTGCCGAAATGAGCGAATTACCAAAAGAAGTTCGTACCAGAACCGATATTTTAGATTCTGTTGGAAACACAACTGCTGCAACCGGAAAAGGTTTTGCAATTGCTTCTGCAGCTTTAACTTCATTAGCCTTATTTGCGGCTTATGTAACCTTTACAGGAATTGACGGAATCAATATTTTTAAAGCACCGGTTTTAGCCATGTTATTTGTTGGTGGAATGATTCCGGTAGTTTTCTCTGCATTAGCAATGAATTCTGTTGGAAAAGCTGCAATGGATATGGTGTACGAAGTTCGTCGTCAATTCAAGGAAATTCCGGGAATTATGGAAGGAACCGGAAAACCTGAATACGGCAAATGTGTCGAAATTTCAACAAAAGCTGCTTTACGTGAAATGATGCTTCCAGGAATTCTAACGATTGGTTTTCCGATTGCAATTGTGCTTTTAGGGAAATTAGTTTATGCTGATAACAATCAGTTAATTGCGGAAATGTTAGGTGGCTATATGGCAGGAGTTACGGTTTCGGGAGTGCTTTGGGCAGTTTTCCAAAACAATGCCGGTGGAGCATGGGACAATGCTAAAAAATCTTTTGAAGCTGGAGTTTTAATCAATGGTGAAATGACTTATAAAGGTTCTGATGCTCATAAAGCAGCGGTAACTGGAGATACTGTTGGAGATCCGTTTAAGGATACTTCGGGACCATCAATGAATATTTTAATTAAACTGACTTGTTTGATTGGTTTGGTTATTGCTCCAATCTTAGGTGATGGACATGCGCCATCAGATATTGCCGCAAAAGCTTCTTGTTGTGCGAAAACAGAAATGCATGCCGGTGTTTCTAAATGCGGAGATATGTCAGGGATGACAAAAGAAGAGTGTATCAAAATGTGCAAAGAAAAAGGATGTTCTGCAGAAGAAACAGCTGAATGTCTGGCGCATTTTGATGTAAAAGAAAAATACGTTCATCAAAAAACAGATTGTTTTGATACAAGCAAATACGATAAAAAAAGAGTTGAAGTTAATTTGTCTACCACAAACGGTGTGACGGTAGGAACTGTAACGAAAACCGAAAACGGCAAAACAACTACAGAAGTTTATGAAGGAACTGAAGCTGAGGTAAAAGCTAAAATTGAAGCTGCGAAATAATTTAAAATCCTAACAGTTTTTCAAAACCTGTTAGGTATTCGTTTAGAAATCAGTAACAAAAAATGCCTCATTGTAATTTACAATGAGGCATTTTTTTATCTATAAGAGCAGTGTCTAAAACAACCCATTTAATTCGGCATCAATTCTATTAATGATATTTCCTAAATCTTCAGGATTATCAACAAAATTAATATTATCAACATCAATAATTAATAATTTTCCTTTGGTGTAAGTCTGAACCCAGGCTTCGTATCTTTCGTTCAGTCGGCTTAAATAATCAATAGAAATAGAGTTTTCGTATTCGCGTCCGCGTTTGTGAATCTGTCCCACTAAATTTGGAATAGAGCTTCTTAAATAAATTAATAAATCCGGCGCTTTTACCAATGATTCCATTAATTCAAATAAGGAAGTGTAATTTTCAAAATCACGGTTTGTCATCAATCCCATCGAATATAAATTGGGAGCAAAAATATAAGCATCCTCATAAATCGTTCTGTCCTGAATGATTTTTTTTCCGCTTTCGCGAATTTGCTGTACCTGACGGAATCTGCTGTTTAAGAAATAAATCTGTAAATTAAATGACCAGCGTTCCATCTGATGATAAAAATCATCCAGATACGGATTATCAACAACATCTTCATAATGGGGTTCCCATTTAAAATGTTTGGCCAGTAATTTGGTTAACGTTGTTTTTCCAGCGCCTATATTTCCTGCTATTGCTATGTGCATTACGGTGTTACGATTTTATAATTGGTAATTTCTTTAGGTGTAAAAATAGATAAAATTTGGTCTTTGTAATAGAAATTATTTAATGATTTTTCCGGGACTTCAATTTCAGAAACTGTTTCAGATCCGTTCTTTTCAATGTTTTTAAAATAAAGCAAATTGGTCTTGCTGTAAATATATTGTTTAGGGTTTAAAATCTGGATTTTATCAAAATCTGGAACTTTTCCCAAGTCTGTTGTTTTTCCGAATATATCACAGGAGAACCAACTGTTTTTGCTGTCAATCCAGTAAAAAGTATTAAAATCAGTCTGATAAAATTTGATGTTTTCCGTCAAAGGCGTAGAAACCGTTTTGTATTCGTTTTTTAAATAATCAAAAAGACCAATTTGCTGATTCAGGGAATTATAAACCCACAATTGATTTTGTGTTGACATGCCAATCCCAGTCACAACAATAGGAATATTGTTTTGAGAAAAATTAATCTCCGTAATTTTATTCAATTGGTTGTCAAGCAAAACAGCACTATTAAAATCTTCATAAAACAATACTATTTTGAGTGGATTCAGAATATCAGTTTTAGTGATTTTTCCTAATGAGACATTTTTATATTCAAAAACTTCCGTTTCTTTTATTTTGCTAAAGACATTGTTTTTTATCTGATAAGAATATCCAAAAGAATCATAACCTAAAAATTCATCCGCGTCAATAGTGAAATGTGAAACTGAAGTTGAGGTTTTCTTTTGGTTTTGTGCAAATACTGTTGAGAAAAAACAGGCAATAAAAAGAAGAAATAAAATTTTGCGTGCTGTTTTGCTCATTTGAATTGGTTTCTGAAGCCAAATTACAAAAAAACTATAGAATGAAACTGTCAAAAATAGATTTTTAGTTGAATTTGACTTTTAAACTTTTCAGGATTTTAATAGTCTAAGCAATAAGCTATTTTGTCTATACCTTGTGGGTATTGATATATTTAACTTTCAGGAGTTTAAAATTAATAATACATTTGAATGTAAGTTTTATCGGATTTACTTAATTTTTTAAAAGAATCAATGAAAAAAATATCATATTATTTGCTTTTAGTACTTGCTTTTAGTCAGGTACAGGCACAGAAAGATTTTCAGGGAATAGCAGTTTATGAGTCAAAAACGCAAACACCTAAATTTGAAGGCATGCGAGGAGGAAATCGAGATATTACCCCCGAAATGCAAAAAAATATGGAAGAAAGAATGAAGAAAATGTTAGAAAAAACATTTATTCTGAATTTTGATAAAACTGCGTCAATTTATAAAGAAGAAGAAAAACTGGAAACTCCCGGTCAGCAAGGTGGCGGAATGAGAATGATGATGAGTTCTATGATGGGCGGCGGCGGCACTTTTTATAAAGATGTAAAAAGTAAAACCTATACAGTTGATAAGGAATTTATGGGGAAAGAATTTTTGGTTAAAGATTCGCTGCCAAAATTAAACTGGAAATTAGAACAGGAAACCAAAAAAATTGGAGGTTACACTTGTTATAAAGCGACCGCTGTAAAAGAAGCCAGTAAAACCGATTTCAGAAATTTCAGACCTAAAAACGAAGACGATAAAAAAGAAACTGCCGAGAAGAAAACCAACTTCGAAGACAATTTTGAAATTCCAAAGGAAATAGTTGTAACGGCCTGGTATTCGCCTGAAATTCCAATTAATCAGGGGCCTGAAAATTATTGGGGCCTGCCGGGTTTAATTTTAGAACTTAACGACGGAACAACTACTATTTTATGCTCAAAAATTGTTTTGAATGCTAAAGAAAAAGCAGATATAAAAGCACCAACAAAAGGAAAAGAAATTTCTCAGAAAGACTATGACGAAACAGTGGTAAAAAAGATGAAAGAATTTAGAGAAATGAATCGCGGCAGAGCCGGAGGACCGCCTCCAATGGGAAGATAAATAAGTATAAAATCCAATTTGCAAAAACCAAATTACAACCTTTTACAATGAACAAAATATTTTGTTTCGTAGTGTTTTTATTGACATCTGTTGCCTTTTCACAAAGTGTTCGTTTTGATGGTTTTATTCAGGACGGACAAAAAAATCCGTTGGAAATGGCTAATATCATGGCGGTTAATGCGGTCACAAAAGCAATGGATTCTTATGGGATTACCAATGATAAAGGTAAGTTTCAACTGACTTTGAAGCCAAATACTTCTTACGTTATAAAAATCAGTTATCTCGGAATGAAATCCAAAGAAATTCAGATTACGACTAAAACAGAGAATATAGTTCAAAATGTTGTGATGGATGATGTTGGAATTGAGCTCGAAGGTGTTGAAATTGTTCGTGAAATGCCGGTTTCTATAAAAGGAGATACCATTGTTTATAATGCCGATTCATTCAAATCCGGAACAGAAAGAAAGCTGGAAGACGTTCTGAAAAAATTACCCGGAGTTGAGGTAAATGCCGACGGGGAAATCGAAGTAGAAGGGAAGAAAGTCAGCAAATTAATGGTTGAAGGCAAAGACTTTTTTGACGGAGACACCAAATTAGGAGTCAAAAATATTCCAGCTGATGCAATTGATAAAATTCAGGTTTTGCGAAATTATAATGAAATCGGAGCTTTAAAAGGTCTGGAAAACGATCAGGATAATGTAGCAATGAACATTAAACTGAAAGAAGGAAAAAAGAACTTCTGGTTTGGTGATGTAACAGCCGGAATAGGTGTTGCTGAGCTGGACAGTCGCTATGTTATCAATCCGAAACTCTTTTATTACAGTCCGAAATACAGTATAAATCTAATCACGAATTTTAATAATATTGGAGAATTGCCAATTACGGCGCAGGATTATTTCAAATTCACAGGCGGATTTAGAAATATGATGAAAAAGGGTGGAAGCAATTTTAATGTTTCTTCGAATGATATCGGAATTTCGCTTTTAAGGAATAACCGTGCCAAGGAAATTGAAACGAAATTTGGTGCAACCAATTTTGCCTATTCGGTTACAAAAGAATGGAATATTAGCGGTTTTGGAATTCTTTCGGCTTCAAAAACAGATCTTGAAACTAAATCCCAAACTACAATTTTAGATTCCGGAGATCAGCAAAAAAGAGAGGAACAAACACATCAAAAAAATAATTTGGGACTTTTTAAACTCAGTTCTACTTATAAACCAAATGATAAATTTCAATTCGATTATGATATTCTGACCAAGCTGACAAAACAAGAAGAGAATACAGATTTGTTGCGTGAAGCCGTTGAGAAGAATGTTACCACAATTGAGACAATCTTTACCAATAAAAAACAAGACCCAACCTCGATTAATCAGAATTTAAGTTTGTACTATACCCAAAGTGACAAAAACATCTTTGCCTTTGAAATGCAGCATTTATATCAGGATGAAAATCCTTTTTATAATGCTAATCTACGCACGCAGCCTTTTGATTTATTGGGTTACACTTCAGGTCAGCAAAGAAATGACCTGAATCAGGACCGATTTGTAAAAACCAATAAAATAGATGCCAAGCTGGATTACTATTATATGGTAACGCCAAAAAGCAACATCAATATAACATTAGGAAATACATATTCGTACCAAAATTTCAATTCATATATTTTTCAAATGCTGGATAACGGAGATAAAAATGACCTGAATGATCCTTCAAATAATAATGATGTAAATTATAATTTTAATGATACTTTCCTAGGGTTTCATTACAAGATTTTAGCCGGAAAATTTACATTGACGCCCGGAGTTAGCCTGCATTCCTATAAAATGACAAACACACAATCAGGAACAGATTATTCGCAGAATTTTACCAAAGTATTACCGGATTTCTTTGCGCTTTACCAAATCAAAAAATCTGAAACGCTAACCTATAATTTTTCTTTGACGAATGATTTTACAGATATTAATCAATTGGCTGCCGGCTATGTTTTGTCAGATTACAGTAGTTTGTTTAGAGGAGACCGTACACTGGAAAATGCGACTTCACAAGTGCACTCATTGCGATATTTCAAATACAACATGTTCAATTTTGAGAACATTTTTGCCAATGCGACCTATACCAGAAAAGTAGATGCCATTAAAACCAAAGCCGATTTTGAAGGAATCAACCAGTCATCGGTACCTTATAATTCCAATTTGGCCGATGAAACCCTTTCCGGAATGGGAAGTTACGGGCGTTCGTTTTTAAAGAATTATAAAGCTTCTGTGAATGCAAGTTTAAATTGGTCAAAATTTAATAATATTCGAAATGAAGAACCAACGACCACAGAGAGTTTTACCCAAAGTTATACCGTAAAAGCCTCAACAAATTATAAAAACCTGCCTAATATTGAATTTGGTTATAATATGCTAATCAATAAATATAGCGGCTCGACTTTTTATACAGATAAACCGTTTGCAAGATTAGATTATTATTTCTTAGACAGTTTTTCATTTGTTTCAGAATACGAATTCTATCATTATTACAACACTGATAAATCGGTCGATAACGAATATGATTTTTTGAGTGCCAGTTTAATTTACCAAAAGAAAAACAGCAAAATGGAGTATAAAATTGCTGCAACCAATCTGCTGAATACTAAATACCTCAATGACGACAACTTTTCGCAGTTTTCAACAAGAGTTTCGCAATATACCGTTCAGCCACGTTACATTATTTTTTCGATGAAATATAATTTGTAGTTTAATGAGTAGCTAATCCTGCTGTCCACTATATCTTTTCCTGGCTAAAGGAGCCAGAAAAAGGATGCCGTTCCCATCAGGGCTAAAAACGGGTTAACAGAAATTTTGCATTTTAACGGATTCTGAAATAAAAAACAAAACCCCGAAATCTAAAAATTTAGAAATCGGGGTTTGATATTTTAAGATTATAAAACTAATCTGATTTTACAATCCAAATGCAGTTTTTACCTGGTCAACAAAATCAAGTTTTTCCCATGTAAACAATTCAACAGTAACTGTTTTTTCGTTTCCGCCGGGAGCAGAGAAAGTTTTGGTTACAGTTTCCGGTTTACGTCCCATGTGTCCGTAAGCAGCAGTTTCGCTGTAGATTGGGTTTCTTAATTTTAAACGTTGTTCGATAAAGTAAGGACGCATATCAAAGATAGCTTCTACTTTTTTAGCGATTTCACCGTTAGTTAAGTTTACTTTAGAAGTTCCGTAAGTTTCAATGAAAATTCCCATTGGTTCAGCAACTCCAATTGCATAAGAAACCTGAACTAAGATTTCGTCAGCAACACCTGCAGCCACTAAGTTTTTAGCGATATGACGCGTTGCATAAGCAGCACTTCTGTCCACTTTACTTGGATCTTTTCCTGAGAATGCACCACCACCGTGAGCACCTTTTCCACCGTAAGTATCCACAATGATTTTTCTTCCTGTTAAACCAGTATCTCCGTGAGGTCCTCCAATAACGAATTTTCCAGTTGGGTTAATATGGTAGTTGATTTTATCATTGAATAAATGAGCGTGCTCCGGGTTTTTAGCGATAATTCTCGGAATCAAAATTTCGATAATATCTTTTTTGATTTTAGCCAGCATTGCAGCTTCTTCATCAAAATCATCATGTTGAGTAGAGATAACAATTGCATCAATACGAGTTGGTTTATTATCGTCGCTGTATTCTAAAGTTACCTGAGATTTAGCATCCGGACGTAAATAAGTAATCTCATTATTTTCACGTCTTAAAATAGCTAACTCCTGTAATAATTTATGAGATAAATCAAGTGCTAATGGCATGAAGTTTTCAGTTTCGTTTGTAGCGTAACCAAACATCATTCCCTGGTCTCCGGCACCTTGCTCTTCTGGCTTAGCTCTGTCAACACCCTGATTGATATCAGCAGATTGTTCGTGAATTGCTGATAAAATTCCACAAGAATTTGCCTCAAACATATATTCGCTTTTTGTATATCCAATTTTACGGATTACTTCACGGGCGATTTGCTGCACATCAAGATAGGTATTCGATTTTACTTCTCCGGCCAAAATTACCTGACCTGTTGTAACTAAAGTTTCACATGCTACTTTTGAGTCAGCATCAAATGCTAAGAAGTTATCAATTAATGCATCCGAAATTTGATCTGCAACTTTGTCTGGATGCCCTTCACTAACAGATTCTGACGTAAATAAATAAGCCATAATAATGTATTAAATTAAAATTAAGCGAGGAAAATAATTGCTGAAAAAGGCTAAAGGAGAGTTTCTGCTTTAGCATTTTTTACTACTGAAATCAATTTTTCAGTATTCATAACGAACCATTTCATTATGAAGAGGTTGCAATCAGTTCAAATTTTTCCTCTGTATTCGGGTGCAAAAGTACAAAACCATTTTGATTTGCAAATTAAAGTTCTGGTTTTTTTATTTTTATAAACATAAATTTAACATAATATACTATTTTGATAGGATAATAGAAATTAATTTACTTTTTGTTTGGTAGTTCCAAAAAAAGTCCTCAAATTTGCCAGACAAAACAATAAGAAAAATGAATTTAGTTATTAAAAATATGTGCTGTATGATGTCGGAAACTTCCGCAGAGCAAAATATTGTTTAGTATCTAAAGCTAAAATAACAATAAGACCTCTGCGATTTGCGGAGGTTTTTTTTTGAAAATTGAAAGAATAAAATTTAATCATACAAGAGATATATAAAATATAAGTAATGCTTTTAAAGAGAGGCTAAAATGAACTTGTATTTATGATATGATAAAAAAACAAAAAAATGAATAATTCAGTAGTAAGTAAAATGATGATGTGTTGTAAGATGCCGATGTGTATCTCAAATTGCTGCTGCCAAAATTGAAAGATAAAATCTTTGTTATAGTTCCTTACTATAAGCCCTTTTGGTAGCCATCCGAAAGGGCTTTTTTTATTTCCATTATTTAAAATTAAAAATCATGAAAACCATATATAAAATATTAAAAGCAATTAATCCAAAAACATTTTTTGCATTAATTCAAAATCAAAAATCTAATCTCAGTTTGCAAAAAGGTAAATTATATGCTGATGAAAAAAACTCATTGCTTGCCTATATGTATTCTGCAGAAAATGAAAACCTTTTCATTTAAACGAAACAATTTTAAAAATCAATTTCAATATTAATAATATTTAAAAACTAAGAAATCATGAGCACACCAAAATTTGCAACAAACGCACTACACGCAGGACACGACGTAACTAAAAATGCAGGAACAAGAGCAGTTCCTATTTACCAGACATCATCGTATGTTTTTAACAACGCAGATCACGCAGCCAATTTATTTGGTTTGGCCGAATCCGGATTTATTTACACAAGATTAAACAACCCAACAAATGATATTTTAGAACAACGACTGGCAGCGCTTGAAGGCGGAATTGCAGCTGTTGTTACAGCTTCCGGAGCATCGGCTATAGCTACTGCATTATTAACTTTGTTAAAAGCAGATGATCATATCGTCGCTTCAAATAGTTTGTATGGAGGAACATACAATCTTTTAAAAGTGACTTTGCCTCGTTTAGGAATTACAACCACTTTTGTTGATCCGTCAAATGCAGAAAACTTTACAAAAGCGGCAAAAGAAAATACCAGAGCTTTCTTCGTAGAATCTTTAGGAAATCCGAAATTAGATGTTTTAGATCTGAAAGCAATTTCGGAGGAAGCTAAAAATTTCAAGGTTCCCTTTATTGTAGACAATACGGTCGCTACTCCTTATTTATTAAAGCCAATTGAGTACGGTGCTAATATTGTGATTCATTCATTAACAAAATATATTTCAGGAAACGGGACTTCATTGGGAGGTGTAATTATTGATGCCGGAACTTTTGACTGGGCTAACGGTAAATTTCCTGAATTTACTGAGCCTTCTGCCGGATATCATGGATTAGTATATCACGAAGCTCTTGGAAATGCTGCCTTTATTGCAAAAGCAAGAATTGAGGGTTTACGTGACTTTGGTTCAGCTTTGAGTCCTTTTAATGCTTTTCAGATCATTCAGGGACTGGAGACGCTACCAATCCGAATTAAAAAACACAGTGAAAATGCTTTGGTTCTTGCCGAATGGCTTGAAAAACAAGATCAGGTAGTTTGGGTAAATTATCCAGGCTTGAAATCCAATAAATATTATGATTTAGCTCAGGAATATTTACCAGAAGGGCAAAGCGGAGTGATTACTTTTGGTTTGCAGGGTGGTTATGAAGCCGCTAAACAGGTTGTCGACGAAACCAGGCTGTTCTCGCTTTTGGCTAATATTGGCGATACCAAATCGCTTATCATTCATCCCGCAAGTACAACGCATCAGCAATTGACAGATGATGAACAATTAGAAACAGGAGTTTCTAAAGATCTGATTCGCCTTTCAGTTGGAATTGAAGATATTGAAGATTTAATTAATGATCTGAAAACAGTTTTTGCAAGTGTTGCGAAATCACATAATACGGTCTTTAATAAAAATTAAAGTTTTTTGTTTTTTTGTTTGAAAAATTGCCTTTGGTAAAGTGAACTTTGCTAAAGGTAATTTTTTTTGGATTAAACTTCTAATCCAATATGAAGGGAAATGTTTTTTGAAATAAGTTCTTTGAAATAATGATTTAAAAGTGAGTGAGAAATTAAGTTTTTATTTATTATTGTAAGATTTTATTTATTTTTCAAACGTTGTAATTTTTGTAAGATGTTTTTTAACGTCAAATTGTATTTTTTATCGTTTTTTATATTGATTTTAGGAGACTATATTTGGTAAATCAAAAAAAAGGTTGCATATTTGTTAAACCCAAAAGCTACTAATTATGTTTAATCAAAATCAAATGTTTTGCGTCCTTTCGAAAGAAACCGTTGGGTGGTCTATTGCTTAAAATTGTAAGAACAATATCATTATAGCAAAGCCTCCCGAAATATTTTGGGAGGCTTTTTAAATTTATACAAGAAATGTCAGAATTTTTAAAAATAACAAATAAATCACAGATGAATAAGTCCCTTCAGATGAACAAGATGTTCAATGTCGCATCTATTGGCGTATGCGTCTGTTGATTCCAAAAGTATAATAAGTTAAAAATGACTTGACCCTTTTGGTATCTAAATCCAAAAGGGTTTTTTTATTTCGTCAGGCGACTTGACAAAATAATAAAACAATAATAAAGAAAAACAAATAACAAACTAACACTGAATATTATGAGCACTTTAAATTACTTAGCAAAAACATTCACTACATTAAAAAATATAAGGGCAAAAAGAAATCCGCCTCCGAAAAATGAATTGACTCATCCAAGATTTGGAATCACTGAAACGGATAATAAAACAGAAAAGAAAAATCCTGACTCTTTATTATTTTTAATGTATTCTAAAGAAAATGAAACGCTTTTTATCTAAACTAAAAAGTTTTTCAAATAGGTAATTACCTGCTTAATTTTACTGGGCATTTTTGTTCGGTAATTTTTTGCGTACAATAGTTTTTGTTTGTGATATAATTAATAAATAAAAGATTCTCTTCAGATAAATTTGTTTGTTTAAGAAAATAGTAGTTAATTTGCACCGTTAAGTTCAGAAACGTATTGAAATGTTATAAAGAAAGGACGAGGGATTAGACCCGATGAATCCTTAGCAACCCTTCGGTAAAGCGAAGAAGGTGCTGCATTCTACCACGCCCAACGTGGAAAGATAACAAAAAGAGTTTTTCTAGTTTCACTCTAGACTTTCTTTCTAATATTTCCATATACAAATCAAAAAAATAAAAGATTTGAAATTGGAAAGTTTACCAAACCCTATCATATTACAAAATTTCACTACCGAAAGTGGTGCTTTATATAATTCATTACCCTTAAGTTTTGCACTTTTTGGTTTGTCTCTTCATACTGCGCCAATTGTTTTGGTCAATCATGCCTTAACAGGAAATGCACAGGTTACCGGTGAAAACGGCTGGTGGAATGATTTGATTGGTGAAGGAAAAACAATCGACACCAATAAATATTCCGTATTAGCCTTTAATGTTCCCGGTAATGGAAACGATTCTTTTAGTATCGAAAACTATAAGGATTTCACGGCAAGGGATATTGCCCGTATTTTTTTAAAAGGAATAGAAATTTTAAAAATCGAACAGCTTTATGCTATTATAGGTGGTTCGGTAGGCGGAGGGATTGCCTGGGAAATGCTGGCATTAGAGCCAAACATCACCAAACATTTAATTCCGATTGCGACTGACTGGAAATCGACAGACTGGATGATTGCCAATTGTTTTTTACAGGAACAAATCCTGAACAATTCGTCAAAACCAATTGAAGATGCCCGAATTCATGCCATGTTATGTTACCGTTCGCCGGAATCATTCAAGGAAAAATTTCAAAGAACCATTAATCAGGATCTTTTAATTTTTAATATAGAAAGCTGGCTGGCACACCACGGAGATAAATTACAAAAGAGATATCAATTGGCTTCTTATAAATTGATGAACCAGTTGCTCAAAACAATAGATATTACCAGAAACGGGGAAGATTTTCAAACTTTAATGTCAAAAACAAAAGCAGATATCCATATTATCGGAATCGATTCGGATTTGTTTTTTACACCAAAAGAAAATCGGGAAACGTTTCAGGAGTTAAAAAAGTTCAAAGACAATGTTTTTTACAGCGAAATAAATTCGGTACACGGACATGACGCTTTTTTAATCGAGTACAAACAATTAGATAATTTACTAGCTGCTATTTTTTAGCAGAAATAATAAAAAGATAAAATGAAAATATTAAAATTTGGAGGTAAATCATTATCAAACGGAGAAGGACTTAACAAAGTGGTTTCGATCATTGCCGAGAAAGTAAATCAGGGCGAAAAAATTGCCGTAGTTGTTTCTGCAAGAGGAAATGCTACAGATGAATTAGAATATATTTTAAAAATTGCCGCTAAAAACGGTGATTACAAACGATTATTAGAAAATTTTAAAACGTACCAAATCTCAGATTATCCTCAGGTTGATTTATCTGAAGAATTTACTATTCTGGATAAGCTTTACGAAGGAGTAAGCCTTATTGGGGATTACAGCAATAAAATTAAAGATCAGATTTTGTCTAAAGGCGAATTGCTTTCGGCGAAATTATTGACTGCCATTTTAATTGAAAAAGGGATTCCGGCTAATTTTACCGATACTAGAGATTTGCTGAAAACGGATTCTAAATTTGGTGATGCTCAGCCTTTGGAACAGCTTTCTAAGAAAAACGTTGTCAATTATTTTAAAGAACATAATGGTTCAACTGTTAATGTGGTAACGGGTTTTATCGGTTCAAATAACAATAATGACACAACGACTTTAGGAAGAAACGGTAGTAATTATACTGCTTCTTTAATTGCTAATTATTTAAATGCAGAAGAATTACAAAACTTTACTCACGTTGACGGAATTTACACAGCAAATCCGGATTTAGTTGCGGATGCTAAAAAAATTGAATATTTATCTTTTAACGAAGCAAATGAATTAGCTAATTTTGGAGCAACAATTTTGCATGCCAAAACTATTATTCCTTTGTTGGAAAAAAATATTCCACTTCGAATTTTAAATACATTCAACCATGAAAATCGTGGTACTTTAATCACTTCAGATGCTGCAAAAGAAGGAATCAAAACACTTTCGGTTCTTGAAAACGTTTCACTTTTGAATCTTGAAGGCCGTGGATTACTTGGGAAATCTGGAGTTGACGCCAGAATTTTTAAGGTAATGGGTGATCACAATATCAGTGTAAGTATTATTTCGCAGGGTTCTTCAGAAAGAGGAATTGGGCTTGTGGTTGCTACTGATAAGGCGACAACAGCAATGGTAGAATTGGAGAAAGAATTCGAAAATGATTTTTATTCGAAAGATGTAAATCAAATTACGGTTACAGATAATGTTTCGGTTATTTCAATCATTGGTCAGGATTTGAGTACTTTTCATAAACCATACACAGCATTAATTAAAAATAAAATTGTTCCGATATTATTCAACAATACGGTTACGGGTAAAAACGTGAGTTTGGTGGTTAAAAAATCGGAGCTGAACAAAGCGTTAAACGTAATTCACGGAGAAATTTTTGGAGTTTCTAAAAAAATCAATATCGCTGTTTTTGGACACGGATTAGTGGGAGGAACTTTGATTAACCAAATTTTAGAATCGGCTGATGCTATCGAAAAACGTAAAGATATTAAGCTGAATGTTTTTGCAATTGCTAATTCTAAAAAACTGATTTTAAACAAAAACGGTGTAACTTCTGACTGGAAAAATGAAATTCAGAGCAAAGGACTTGATTACACGATTCAGGATATTATTGACTACGCAGACAAATACCATTTAGAAAATTTAATTGCGATTGACAATACAGCAAGCGCTGCTTTCGTTGAGAACTATATAAAACTTGCAGAAAGCAGTTTTGATTTGATTTCTTCGAACAAAGTTGCCAACACGCTGAGCTATGGTTTTTATAAAGAACTAAGAAAAGTTCTGGCTGAAAATCAAAAGAATTACTTGTACGAAACCAATGTTGGTGCAGGTTTGCCATTAATTGATACGATAAAATTACTGCATCTTTCTGGCGAAAACATTACTAAAATAAAAGGAGTTTTCTCTGGAACCTTAAGTTATTTGTTCAATAATTTCTCTGCAAAAAATGTTCCTTTCAGTGAAATTTTACAAGAGGCAATTGATAATGGTTATACGGAACCAGATCCGAGAGAGGATTTATGCGGGAATGATGTGGGAAGAAAATTATTGATTTTAGCAAGAGAATTAGATTTGCAGAATGAATTTGAAGAAATCTCCATTCAGAATTTAATTCCGGAGCATTTACGTGAAGGAAATGTTGCCGATTTCTTAACCAAGTTAAAAGAGTTCGATCCGATTTACGACAAAATAAAAGCAGATCAAAAACCAAATCACGTGTTGAGATATATTGGTGAATTGTCAGGAGATTTGCAGAATGACAAAGGAAATCTTGAAGTTAAATTAGTTTCAGTGCCATCAGATACAGCTCTTGGCGGATTAAAAGGTTCTGATTCTTTCTTCGAAATTTACACAGAATCTTATGGAGACCGACCAATCGTAATTCAGGGAGCCGGAGCAGGTTCAGCGGTAACTGCGAGAGGTGTTTTTGGAGATATTTTGCGATTATCCGACAAAGGATAATTTAGTTTGTCATTTCGACCGAAGGGAGAAATCACACTAGAAACTCTGTAAAGAAAATCACCAATCTTTGTCGATTCACAAGTGTGATTTCTCCTTCGTCGAAATGACAAGATTGTGAATAACAAAAAAATAAAAAACAGAAAAAATGAAAGTAAGCTTAAACAGAGTAAACGAAAATTTCCACTTTGAATTAAAAAATGAACGTGGACATATTGTAAATGTTGATGCGCGTCCTGATTTTGGAGGCAATGACATGGGACCAAGCCCAATGGAATTGGTTTTGATGGGAGTAGCAGGCTGCAGTGGAATTGATATGATTTCGATTCTAAAAAAACAGCGTCAGGAAATTACTTCTTTTAAAGCTGAGGTTGAAGGCGAGCGCGTACAGGTAGGCGAAGCAAAGCCATTTAAAGATATTTATGTAGTTTTTTATTTGGAAGGAAATATTAAAGAAGATAAAGCAGCAAAAGCAGCACAATTGTCTTTCGAAAAATACTGTTCAGTTTCTAAAACTGTAGAGCCAACTGCGACTATTCATTATAAAGTAATTTTGAATGGAGTAGAATTAGAAAAATAAAATAATTAGAAAATTAGTCAATTAGAGAATTAGATAATTTCAAAGTGATATTGAATAACAATTCTAAACAGTTTGAGTTTTAAGTCCTGGTTATTGCCGATTGCAAAAAAACTTGAAACTTAAAACCTGAAACATGAAAAACAAATAAAATGAACGAACAAGAATTTGGTTTTGAAACACAAGCCATCAGAACGCATTTAGAAAAGTCACAATTTCAGGAACATTCCACTCCTTTATATTTATCATCAAGTTTTGTATTTGAAGATGCAGAGGATATGAGGGCTTCTTTTACAGAAGAAAAAGTACGTAATATTTACTCCCGTTTCAGTAATCCAAACACTACAGAGTTTGTGGATAAAGTTTGTGCAATGGAAGGAGCTGAGACCGGATATGCTTTTGCAACCGGAATGGCTGCAATATATTCTACTTTGGCTGCATTACTGGAATCAGGTGACCATATTGTTTCTGCCGGAAGTGTTTTTGGGTCTACTCATGCATTGTTTATGACATATTTTCCAAAATGGAATATTGAAACCACATATTTTGATATTAATCAGCCGGAAACCATTGAGAGTTTTATCAAACCAAACACTAAAATTCTATACGCAGAAACACCTACAAATCCGGGTGTAGATGTAGTTGATTTAGAATTGTTAGGTCAGATTGCGAAGAAACACAATTTGATTTTAATCATTGACAACTGTTTTGCAACACCATATATTCAACAGCCAATTAAATACGGTGCACATATTGTTATTCATTCGGCTACAAAATTAATGGATGGGCAAGGACGTGTATTGGGTGGAGTTGCAGTTGGTGAGGCAGAATTAATTCGCAAAATATACTTGTTTTCAAGAAATACCGGGCCTGCAATGTCTCCATTTAATGCATGGGTATTATCAAAAAGTTTAGAGACTTTGGCAGTTCGTGTGGACAGACATTGCGAAAATGCTTTGAAAGTTGCCGAGTTTTTAGAAAGTCACCCAAATGTAAATAGTGTGAAATATCCTTTCTTAAAATCACATCCAAAGTATGAAATTGCTAAAAAGCAAATGCTTTTAGGTGGTAACATCATTGCATTCGAAATTAAAGGCGGAATTGAAGCAGGACGCAAATTTTTGGATAAAATTAAATTGTGTTCACTTTCAGCCAATATTGGCGATGTTAAAACGATTGTAACACATCCGGCATCAACAACACATAGTAAACTGTCTGTTGAAGAAAAATTAGCGGTTGGAATCACTGAAGGTTTGGTACGTGTTTCTGTAGGTTTGGAAACTGTAAAAGATGTAATTGCTGATTTAGAGCAGGCGCTTTCTTAAAATAATTTAGATTTCGAAAAATCTAAAAATAATATCAATAACGATTTTTGACTGTAAATTTATTACTGTTAAAAATCGTTATTTTTTTATAATTGTTTAAGGGAAAAAGTATATTTTTGTTTTAGGACATAGCCAAAATTTTTAATTTAAAACTAATTTTTACATGAACGATTCGACTTATATTCTTGATGAAATATTGTTAGCTTCCAGCGGAAAACGCTTTGTGAATTATTTGATAGATTATGCTTTTAATTATGGTTTCGGTTATGTATTCGGGCTTTTTTTGGTATTAATTGCTGATGTTTTAGAATCATTTGGAATTACAGCATTTGGATTCTGGATTTATAATTTAGGACAAATAGAATGGATTATCATTGGGATAATGTTGACGGTAGTTTATTATATTTTAGTTGAAGGTTTTTTTGGAATATCTTTAGGAAAATTAGTAACAGGAACCATTGTTGTTGATGAAAATGGAGAAAAACCAAGTTTTAAAACAATTATAAAAAGAAGCTTTTGCCGTTGTATACCATTTGATGCTTTTACTTTTTTAGGAGGTTCAAGAGGTTGGCATGATTCTTTGTCAGATACTTATGTAGTGGATAAAAAAGCATTAGCAGAAGAAAAGAAAATGTTTTATGAATTTAAGTTAATTGGGATTCCAGAGCAAGAGTAATAAAAAAGAACTTTTCTGTACAATGAAACTAAGATTACTCATTTTGTCAGATTTGTTTGGAGGGAAAAATTCCGATTGGGAAAAATTATATACTGAAATATTGCAATCTAAATTTGATGTTCAGTATTATGATGTTTGTGCTTTGGCAGATATCAGTTCAGAAAGTGTAAGTGAATTGAATATTCATAATCAATTTTTAAATGGAGGAATTGAAAAGGCAGTCGAGAATTTATTGAAACTTGAAAAAAAGGAAACCACTGTTTTAGGTTTCAGCATTGGAGGAACAATTGCCTGAAAAGCTACTTTAAACGGATTAAAAGTTTCTCATTTAATTGCAGTTTCATTAACAAGATTGTGTTTTGAAATCCAAGGGCATCAATTTTATTTGCAAAAACAGAACGCTTTGGTTATGTGTAATAATTTTTTGTAGGTTTTTGTTCAAAAAGTATATTTTTGTTAACATCGGGAATTAAAAACTGACAATAAATTCAATTTAAGTTTAGGAAGAAGATTTATAAAACTATACTAATTTAGTAGAATTAACTTTTCTTACTGTTAGTAATCTCGTTCAAAAAGCTTATTTTTGCTGCGGAATAATAAGAAGCTGATTGTTTAACTCATTGATGGCTTCTGAACTAAATTTACAATCTAAAATTTAAAAATGCTTTCAAAGAAAACAAAATACGGAATTAAAGCTTTAACCTATTTGGCCCGACGTGAAAATAATGAGCCCGTACAAATTGCTGAAATTGCCAAAAGTGAACACATTTCGATTAAATTTCTGGAGAGTATTTTATTGCTGCTTAGAAACTCAGGTTTTCTGGGAGCCAAAAAAGGTAAAGGAGGAGGTTATTATCTGATTAAAGAGCCTAAAGATATCAGCATGGCCAAAGTATATCGTATTCTTGAAGGACCAATAGCACTGTTGCCTTGTGCCAGTCATAATTTCTATGAAAAATGCGATGATTGTGATGATGAAGCAACCTGTGCAGCAAGACGTTTAATGACTGAGGTTCGTGATAATACGCTTAAAATACTTGAAAGTAATTCTTTGGCAGATATAGCTTTTTAATTAAAGACTATTCAAGTTATAAATAAAAAAAAATGACCATTTCTAAATTTGAAATGGTCATTTTTTTAGGGTTATATTTTGTCTAAAAAATCAATTTATATCCGGCTAAAAAAAGCATTACTGCGATTGCATTTCTAAGTAATTGATCCGGAACTTTTCCACTCAGCATACTTCCTATAAAAATTCCCGGAAGAGATCCTAATAATAACTGTCCCAATAATATAAGATCCAGATTTCCCATTGAGGCATGTCCAACCCCGGCAACTAATGTTAATGGAACAGCATGTGCAATTTCAGTTCCCACTAAACGAGGCGTTGGTAATAAAGGATAAAGAAAGAATAAAGTAACGGTTCCCAATGCACCGGCACCAATAGAAGTTAAAGTTACTGTTGCGCCTAATAAAATACCAATTCCTATGGTTAGCATATTTTGAGTTGTGCTTTCACTGTGAAATTTATCTCCGGCG
Organism: Flavobacterium pectinovorum; assembly: GCF_022802975.1. Taxonomy (GTDB): domain Bacteria; phylum Bacteroidota; class Bacteroidia; order Flavobacteriales; family Flavobacteriaceae; genus Flavobacterium; species Flavobacterium pectinovorum_B. The sequence continues at coordinate 77,501 of NZ_JAFEVZ010000015.1, read as the reverse complement.
TGCTTTTGAGAAAATTTTAGTATTTTTTGTTTAAATATAATAGCTACAGAGGTGAAAAGTAATGCCCAGCCTAAACTTTGCTTAATGACCTGATTCACGGTTTCTATATCGGTTTTAATACTATTTAATATCCATAAAGTTAGCATTGCCGCAGGAACACTTCCTAATGTTAACCAGCCTGTTATAGACCAGTTTACATTGTTTTTTTTATGATGTACAAAAACACCGCCCATTTTGGTAAAAGCGGCATAGAGTAAATCGGTACCTACAGCTTTTGTTGGCGGAATACCAAAATACAATAAAATGGGTGTCATTAATGAACCACCGCCAACACCTGTGAGTCCAACTATAAAGCCAACGGCTAAACCTGCAATTACCAAACCTATTTGAAAATCCATAAAAAAAAGTTTGGCGCAAAAATAAAAACAATTTTACAATTATCCTATGGAAATGGTAGGCTTTAAAATTGTATCTTTGGAACATAGAATAATTTTAAGGATATGTGTCTTAAAAACAGCGAAATATGATTTTAGATTTGTTGAATTTATTTATTAGTCTTTTAAAATATCCTTAAAATTTGATTTTAAGAAGTTTAGAAGTGTAAAAAGTTGAAGAATTGTTTTGATATTTAGAAATAAGTAGTAATTTTGCCTTTCAATCTACTAAGCCGATGGGGTAATGGATTTTAGGTAAGGAAGCCCAGTAATTATGGAGAAAGAATTAAAAATAAATAGTGTTGATGTTACCTTTTATGCGTCAATAAAAGAAAAATTATGGATAGGGATACCTGTTGTTTTATTAATAGGTTTGTTAAGTACGCTGATTTATAATCACCATGCCGAGTTTTCCTGGGATGGATTTGTTGGAGGATTTAATCAGGAGTTTTTGATTTTTTTCGGAATTGGTGTTTTTGCACAATTAGTAGATGGTACTTTGGGAATGGGTTATGGGGCAACTTCAACTTCATTTCTACTGGCTTACGGAGTTCCTCCGGTAGTTAGCAGTACAGGAGTTCACGTGGCAGAGATGTTTACAACGGGAGCATCCGCAATATCGCATCATAAGTTTGGAAATATCAATAAAAAACTCGTAAAACATTTATTGATTCCGGGAGTATTAGGATCGATTACGGGGGCTTATTTGTTATCTGATGTAATTGACGGCGATTTGATTAAACCATTTATTGCAGTTTATATGATCGTTTTGGCAGTTGTTATTATTAAGAAAGCATTAAAAAAGAGCATCGTAAAAAAGAAAACTACAAAATTGAGTGCTTTAGCTGTTTTTGGAGGTTTCATGGATTCTGTTGGCGGTGGAGGCTGGGGACCTATTGTGACTTCAACATTATTAGGAAGAGGAAGAAATCCGAGATATACAATTGGTTCTGTAAATGCTGCAGAATTTGCGATTTCATTTGCAAGCGGGATAACGTTTATGCTTTTTGGAGGTATTCACGGCTGGCAGGTAATCATCGGGTTAATTTTAGGAGGCGTTATTTCGGCACCATTAGCAGCTTATCTGGTTAATAAAATTAGAAGAAAGCCAATGATGATTGCAGTAGGAATTTTAATTATTTTATTGAGTTTAAAAACATTATCTAAATTATTGTAATAAATATTTTAGTAAGGAAAGAAAAATATGAGTGCGACAATTATACCATCACTGTTAGATAAAACGAAAGATTTTTCAATTGAAGAAACTTTTGCTTTTCTGGCTGAAGAATATCCGGGAAAAGTAATTTTTTCAACTTCCTTCGGTCAGGAAGATCAAGTGATTACAGATTACATTGCCAAAAGCAATTTGGATATTACCATTTTTACATTAGATACCGGAAGATTGTTTCAGGAAACGTACGATGTTTTTCATAAAACATTAAAAAAATATAAGAAACCTATTGAGGTTTTCTTTCCTGAAACTGCATCGGTTGAAAATTTACTGAAAGAAAAAGGACCAAATAGCTTCTACGATTCGGTTGAAAACAGAAAAGAGTGCTGTTTTATTCGAAAAGTAGTTCCGTTGCGAAAAGCTTTGGCAGGAAATGCAGTCTGGATTACAGGTTTAAGAGCAGAACAATCCGAGAACAGACAAGATTTGAGTTTGTTCGAATATGATGGAGGTTTTGACATTGTCAAATTCAATCCTTTATTAAAATGGTCTTTGCAGGAAGTTGAAGATTATTTACGGAAAAATAATGTACCTCAAAACGCCTTACACAAAAAAGGCTTTGTAAGTATCGGTTGTGCGCCTTGTACCAGAGCCATTTTTCCCGGAGAAGACATCAGAGCCGGAAGATGGTATTGGGAATCCAGTCATAAAGAATGTGGTTTGCATAGCGCTAAGAAAGAGTAAGAGAAAGAAGTAAGAGGCAAGACTTCTGCAGAGAATAGAATATAGATTATAGAATAAAGAGTGGAGATTTAGATCAGGCGAAAAAACTTGAAACTAAAGTTTTCACAAATAAAATATCAAATAAAATATCAAAAATGAGTTCAGTATTAAAAACAAATGCTTTAGAAAGTGAAGCGATATACATCTTTAGAGAAGTTGTTTCTCAGTTTGACAAACCGGTTTTACTTTTTTCAGGCGGGAAAGATTCTATAACATTAGTACGTTTGGCACAAAAAGCATTTTTTCCTGCAAAAATTCCGTTTCCTCTATTGCATGTTGATACGGGACATAATTTTCCTGAAACAATTGCTTTCAGAGATAAATTGGTGGAAGAATTAGGTTTGGAATTAATCGTTCGTAATGTTCAGGATGCTATTGATGAAGGAAAAGTGGTTGAAGAAACAGGAAAATATTCAAGCCGTAACAGCTTGCAAACTACAACACTTTTAGATGCAATTGAAGAGTTCAAATTTGATGCTTGTATTGGAGGAGCACGTCGTGATGAAGAAAAAGCAAGAGCTAAAGAACGTATTTTCTCAGTTCGTGACGATTTCGGACAATGGGACGAAAAAAATCAAAGACCTGAATTATTTGATATTTTGAACGGAAAAATAGAAAATGGACAAAACGTTCGTGTTTTCCCAATTTCGAACTGGACAGAATTAGATGTTTGGAGTTATATCGAAAAAGAGCACATCGAAATTCCATCCATCTATTTTTCACATAAAAGAAAAGTTTTTTTGAGAGACGGTTTAATCTGGTCACATTCTCCTTTTGTGTATCAGGAAGAAGACGAACAAATCGAAGAGCGAATTGTTCGCTTCAGAACCGTTGGGGATATGAGCTGTACAGCAGCAGTTGAATCTTATGCAGCAACAATTCAGGAAGTTGTGGGAGAAATCAGAGAATCTACCATTTCTGAAAGAGGAGCCAGAATAGATGACAAACGTTCTGAAGCTGCAATGGAGAAAAGAAAACAACAAGGATACTTTTAATTTTTGGTAAGAAGTTAAAAGTTAGATGTTAGAAATTGATTGTAAGATATCAACAACAAAAATCAAGAAAACAAAAACATACAGATTTATAAGTTTCGAGAGAGCATAAAACCTGAAACTTTAAACCTGAAACAAAATATTACAGAATGGACGTTTTAAAAATAGCAACAGCAGGAAGTGTAGATGACGGGAAAAGTACTTTAATCGGAAGATTATTGTACGATACAAAATCATTGACTACAGATAAAATTGAAGCAATCGAAAAAAGCAGTAAACAAAAAGGATACGATTATCTGGATTTTTCATTGGCAACAGACGGATTGGTAGCCGAAAGAGAACAGGGAATCACTATTGACGTTGCTCATATTTATTTTTCGACTGCAAAGAAAAGTTACATTATTGCCGATACTCCGGGCCACGTAGAATATACAAGAAACATGGTTACAGGAGCTTCAACTTCTCAGGTTTCTATCATTTTGATTGATGCCAGAAAAGGAGTTATAGAGCAAACATACCGTCACTTTTTTATCAATAATTTATTGAGAGTAAAAGAGGTAATCGTTGCCATCAACAAAATGGATTTGGTTGATTACTCAGAAGAAGTTTTCAATAAAATCAAAGCCGATTTTCAGGCATTAAATGCGAAAAGTACTTTCAAAGAGCAAAACGTAAGTTATATTCCGTTAAGTGCTTTGACAGGAGATAATGTTGTGGATAAATTAGATGGAATGCCTTGGTATCAGGGACAGACTATTTTAGAACATTTGGAAGGATTACATTCTTCTGATGTTTTTGAAAGTGGAAAAGCACGTTTTCCGGTTCAGACTGTAATTCGTCCTAAAACAGAGGAATACCATGATTTTAGAGGATATGCCGGAAAATTATACGGAAATTCTATTAAAATAGGTGATGCCGTTACAGTTCTTCCATCATTAACAGAATCAAAGGTTACAAATATTCACTTTTTTGATAAACAATTTGATGAAGCTGTTGCAGGTTCTTCTATTACAATCGAATTAGAAAATGATATCAATGTAACAAGAGGCGATATGATTGTAAAATCATCAGAGCTTCCAAAAATTGAAAAAGACATTGTGACTACTGTATGCTGGATGGACAGCAAAAAATTAGTTGCTGGAGCGAAGTATTTTGTACAGCACAATACGAATAGAGTTTTAGCGAAAATTGAAAGTGTTACAAATACAATTGCGACTGATTATTCAGGAACTACTCCGGCTTCACAATTAGCAATTAATGAAATTGGAGAAGTAAGTATCAAATTAAGCAAAGCGTTGTATTTTGACTCTTATAACGAAAATAAATCAAACGGTGCTTTTATTTTAATTGATGCCGTAACCAACACAACAGCAGGAGTAGGATTCATTAGATAGTTTCGCTGCTGTAAGCTTTAAGCAATAGGCTTTAAGCAAAAAATACAAAGTTAAAAAAGCCTAAAGCGTACAGCTTAAAGCCTAAAGCCAAAAATAAAATGGAAAGTTTTAGAACAGAAATAGAAAATCCGGTAGTTCAGAAAGAGATTATCGATTTAGAAAAAAAGATTCATTTATTCCGAGGAGGAAAAATTGATGATGAGCGTTTTCGTAGCCTTCGTTTAGCACGTGGAATTTACGGTCAGCGTCAGGAAGGCGTTCAAATGATTCGTATCAAATTGCCTTACGGTAAAGTAACGAGCGAGCAATTAGTGCGTATTACGAAAGTTTCTGATGAATATTCTACAGGACGTTTGCACATTACAACACGTCAGGATATTCAGATTCACTACGTAAGTTTAGACAGAACGCCTGAACTTTGGGCTAATTTAGCTAAAGACGATATTACATTAAGAGAAGCTTGTGGAAACACAGTTAGAAATATTACAGGAAGTGAATTAGCCGGTGTAGACGTAAACGAACCGTTTGATGTAACACCTTATGCACACGGAATGTTCCAGTACTTATTAAGAAACCCAATCTGTCAGGAAATGGGACGTAAATTCAAAATTTCGTTCTCTTCTTCAGATGAAGATACTGCCTTGAGTTATTTACACGATTTAGGATTTATTCCAAAAATTAAAGACGGACAAAAAGGATTCAAAGTAGTTTTTGGAGGAGGTTTAGGATCTCAGCCAGCGCATGCCGAATTGCTTTCTGAGTTTATTCCGGTTAATGAAATTATCCCAACAGCAGAAGGAATCATTCGTATTTTCGACAGATACGGTGAACGTGCAAAAAGAATGAAAGCACGTATGAAATTCTTAATCAAAGAAATCGGAAAAGATGTTTTTCTTGATTTAGTTGAAAAAGAGAAAAAAGCAATCGCTTTTGAAACATACGAAATTGACACCACTGCTTTTGACGGACCAATTCCGGAACCTTTATTGGAAGTTCCACAGGTAGCTATTGATGATACTGCTGCTTATGAAGCATGGAAAGCATCAAACGTAATCGCTCAAAAACAGGCAGGTTATTATGCTATCGGAATCAAAATTTTATTAGGAGATTTTTATACCGATAAAGCCAGATTATTAGCTGACCTGATTAAAAATTATGGAGCGAATGAATTGCGTTTTTCATTGCGTCAAAATATTGTAATTCGTCATATAAAAGAAGAAAATTTACCATTCTTTTATCAGGAATTAGCAAAATTAGATATGGTGGCTTTAGGTTACAATACTATAGGTGATATCACTGCGTGCCCGGGTACTGATACTTGTAATTTGGGGATTGCGAGCAGTACCGGAATTGCAGAAGAATTAGAAAAAGTGATTAAAGCAGAATATCCACAATACAGCAATAACAGCGAAATTGAAATTAAAATTTCTGGTTGTATGAATGCTTGTGGTCAGCACAATATGTCTGCTATTGGATTTCAGGGAATGTCTATCAATTCAGGAAAACTGGTAGCTCCGGCTTTACAGGTTTTATTAGGAGGCGGACGTTTAGGAAACGGTGAAGGACGTTTTGCTGATAAAGTAATCAAAATTCCAAGCCGTAGAGGACCAGATGCATTAAGAACTATTTTAAATGATTTTGATGCGAATGGAAGCGGACAGAAATTCCTAAATTATTATGATGCCAAAGGAGAAAAATATTTCTATGAAATTTTAAAACCTTTTGCAGATGTAACCAATTTAACTGAAGCTGATTTTATTGACTGGGGTAACGCAGATAACTACGTAAAAGCGGTTGGAGTTGGAGAATGTGCCGGAGTTGTAATTGATTTAGTGGCTACCTTATTATTGGAAGCAAAAGATAAACTGACTTTTGCTCAGGAATCATTTGACGAAAATAAATGGTCAGATGCTATTTATCATGCTTACGCAGGATTTGTAAATGGTGCTAAAGCATTGCTGCTTTCTGAAAATGAAAAAACAAACAATCATGCTGGAATTATTGATTTGTTTGATAAAGTTTTTGTTGAAAGTGGAAAAATTCAATTAGCAACAACATTTAGAGAATTGGTATATCAAATAAATACTGTTGCTCCTTCAGAAGCTTTTGCAAAACAATACATTCAGGAAGGAATTCAGTTTTTTGATACTATTGAAAAATACAGAGCACAAGAATTAGCGAATGCTTAATATCAAACCAAAAGTAACTTTAGTCGGTGCAGGTCCCGGCGATCCGGAATTGCTTACGCTGAAAGGTGTAAAAGCACTGGCTGAAGCGAATGTGGTTTTGTATGATGCCTTGGCAAATGATGAAATTTTAGGCCACGCTCCTAAAAATGCGATCAGAATTTTTGTTGGAAAAAGAATTGGAGACCATGTTTATTCGCAGGATCAGATCAATCAGTTGATTGTGGATAATGCACTGACGTATGGAAACGTAGTCAGGTTAAAAGGTGGAGATCCGTTTATTTTTGGAAGAGGAAGTGAAGAAATAGAATTCGCAGAAAGTTTCGGAATCGAGACAGTTGTAATTCCGGGAATTTCTTCTGTAGTAGCTGTTCCGGCAAGTAAGGGAATTTCGATTACAAAGAGAGGAGTTTCAGAAAGCTTTTGGGCCATTACAGGAACAACTTCAGACAGGAGATTGTCAGCAGATGTAGCTTTGGCAGCACAATCATCAGCAACAGTTGTGATTTTGATGGGAATGCACAAATTGCCTCAAATTGTTGAATTGTTTCAGCAGGGAAACAAAGGTAATTTGCCCGTAGCGATTATTCAAAATGGAACAAGAGCAGAAGAAAAAGTGGGTGTTGGAACAGTAGATTCGATTTTGGAAATTGTAAAGCAGAAAAAATTAAGCTCACCGGCAATTATTGTACTCGGAGAAGTAGTCCGTGAAAGCAATAAGTTGAAAGGATTTTATGAAGAGTTTTTTTCAGAAGAAAGCGTTAGATAAAATAAAAAACTCCGTAGGAGTGAAACATATTGTAGCGTCGGATTTTAATCCGATGAAAGCGAAAGCAATAAGTTGAAAGGATTTTACGAAGAATTTCTTTCAAAAGAAATCTCGAGATAAGTTCCGTAGGAGTGAAACATATTGTAGCGTCGGGTTTTAACCCGATGAAAAGAACGAAAAATGGTGTTACGTCGGATATTTCCCGATGATAAAATAAAAATTGTAACGTCAGATTTTAGTATTTTCGGCGAAACAAAAAATTAAAATGGAACAAAACGAATTATATCCGGTATTCTTAAAACTTCACAATCTAAATGTGCTGATTGTAGGCGGAGGAAATGTTGGATTGGAAAAGCTTTCTTTTTTATTAAAGTCGAGTCCAAATGCCAATGTTGAAGTGGTTGCACCTGACTTTCATTTAGAAATTAAAGTTTTAGCAGAAAAGCATCCTTCAATTAAACTGACGGAAGCAAAGTTCAAGAAGAAAATGCTCAAAAAACGCCACATGGTAATTGCCTGCACGGATGATTTAGCGGTGAATAAAAGGGTTTACGATTTGTCCAGAAAGCGTTATTTGATTTGCAATATTGCTGATACGCCTGATTTATGTGATTATTATCTGGGCGGAATCGTAACAAAAGGAAATGTAAAAATTGCCATTTCGACCAACGGAAAATCACCAACAACAGCCAAAAGGCTTCGTGAGTTTTTTGAAGAAGTGATTCCGGAGGACATCAACAAAATGGTCGAAAATCTCAATGAATACAGAAAAACTTTGAAAGGCGATTTTGAAGATAAAGTAAAGAAGATGAATGAAATAACAGCTTCTTTGAAGAATAAAGAATAACAAAAAAGTTCCGGAGGAACGAATCATATTATAGCGTCGGGTTTCAACCCGATGTACAAAGAATGAACGAAATTACGGCTTCATTAAAAAATAAAGAGTAAAAAATTTCGCAAAGAAATGAATGATAAAAATCATTGAAATTAGAATAAATTATTCGTTTCTTTGTATTATTAAGAATGATTATAAACAACACCATAATGATTAAAACAGATATACTTATAATTGGAGCAGGACCAACAGGTTTATTTGCCGTATTCGAGGCAGGATTATTAAAATTAAAATGCCATATTTTGGATGCTTTGCCACAACCGGGCGGACAGCTTTCGGAGTTGTATCCAAAAAAGCCTATTTATGATATTCCTGGTTTTCCGGAAGTTTTGGCAGGAGATTTAGTGGATGGTTTAATGGAGCAGATTAAGCAGTTTGAGCCAGGTTTCACTTTAGGTGAGCGTGCAGAAACTATCGAAAAGCAAGAAGACGGAAGTTTTATCGTAACGTCAAATAAAGGAAAGAAATTCCACGCACCTGTAATTGCCATTGCAGGAGGTTTAGGAAGTTTTGAACCAAGAAAACCTCTTATTGAAGATATCGAATTTTATGAAGATAAAGGTGTAAAATACTTCATCAAAAATCCTGAAAAATTCAGAGATAAAAGAGTAGTGATTGCAGGAGGAGGAGATTCAGCATTAGACTGGAGTATTTTCCTTGCCAATGTAGCTTCAGAAGTAACTTTGATTCACCGTAGAAACGAATTTAGAGGCGCTTTGGATTCTGTAGAAAAAGTACAGGAACTAAAATCAGCCGGAAAAATCAAATTGATCACGCCAGCTGAGGTAATTGGAATAAACGGTGCTGAGCACGTAGAATCTTTGGATATCGAAGAAAACGGAGCACACCGTAAAATCGAAACAGATTTCTTTATTCCACTTTTCGGGTTAACGCCAAAATTAGGACCAATTGCTGACTGGGGATTAGAAATCGAGAAAAATGCAATTAAAGTAAACAATGCATTAGATTACCAGACTAATATTCCGGGAATTTTCGCTATTGGAGACGTAAATACATACCCTGGAAAATTAAAGCTAATCCTTTGTGGTTTCCACGAAGCGACTTTAATGTGTCAGGCAGCATACGCAATCATCAATCCAGGTAAAAAATACGTATTAAAATATACGACAGTTTCTGGTGTTGATGGTTTCGACGGAACTCGTAAAGAAGCTCCAAAAGCAGTTGTGAAAGCGATAGTTTAGTCTGAGTTTCTAAGTTGCTGAGCAACTAAGTTTCTAAGATTTTAGATAGTAAAGCCCAAACTTTTTTAGTTTGGGCTTTTTGTTGATGTTAACTTAATCTTTGTCCATAAGAAGCTTATTAACTTTGTAATCTAAAAATAAATTTTGAATAACAAATATAAAATACTAACTTTAAGAAAGTATTAAACAAATTATCTATTATGAACAATGACGAACAACTACTGGAAGAAAATTCAAAAATTAGCAGTGAAATGAAAATGACAGATAATGAATTAACAGATCATCAGGAAGTCATGGATACATTTCTAAAATGGGACAGAAGTTTTTAAACTACCCATTTTGATGACATTAATAAGCCTGAGACTTTAGGCCTTATAGACTAAGAATTTAAAATCAAAAGCTCAAACTATTAGATGGTTTGAGCTTTTTTATTTCGGAAAATATAAGCTTAAAACCTCAGAACCTTAGTGTTTTAGAATCTAAAAAAAAACTTGCAAGTCGAAAGGCTATTTTGTACCTTTGCGCCGTTCCTAATTTTATTGAAAGTTATCACGAAAGGCGGAGGGAAAGACCCAATGAAACCTTAGCAACCCTTTGCCATAAAGAAGGTGCTACATTCTACTTAAACACTACAAACACAGTATTTAAGATAGATAACACAAATACATAAAGTATTTCTTAAACTTTTCCTGACAACTACAATATTACTGAAACAGATTCAGTATTTCGAGCGAATCATTGGCGCATTTTTGCCGTCAACAGTTCCCGCTGTACACAAATATCTTTTATTCTGAACCCCAGAATAAAAGGATATTTGCTTCCATCGGGGCTAATGAGCCGGCAATAGTGAACTTTTGGAATTAATAATAAATAAAAACTTAGCATCTTAGAACCTTAGCGTCTTAGTGCCTAAAAGAAAAAGATATGTCAATAACAATTCAGGAAGCGATTAAAAAAAATATCCTAATCCTTGACGGAGCAATGGGAACCATGTTACAACGCTACAACTTCTCAGAAGAAGATTTTCGTGGCCAGCGTTTCAAAGATTTCCCGCATCCGTTAAAAGGAAACAACGATTTATTATCCCTAACACAGCCAAAGGCAATTCGTGATGTACACGCTGCGTATTACGAAGCAGGCGCGGATATCGTAGAAACCAATACTTTTTCCGGAACTACAATCGGTATGGCCGATTATTTCATGGAAGATCTGGTTTACGAATTAAACTACGAATCGGCAAAAATTGCAAGACAAGTTGCGGATGAATTCACAGCTAAAAATCCTGAAAAACCACGTTTTGTAGCCGGTTCAATCGGACCGACGAACCGTACCGCAAGTATGTCACCAGACGTAAACGATCCGGGTTACAGAGCCGTAACTTTTGATGATTTACGGATTGCATACAAACAACAGGTAGAAGCTTTAATGGACGGAGGCTGCGATTTACTTTTGGTAGAAACGATTTTCGACACACTAAACGCAAAAGCAGCACTTTTTGCCATCGAAGAAGTAAAAGACGAACGTAATCTGGATATTCCGATCATGGTTTCAGGAACGATTACCGATGCTTCAGGAAGAACGCTTTCCGGACAAACGGTTGAAGCATTTCTGATTTCAGTTTCACATATTCCGTTATTGAGTGTTGGTTTCAATTGCGCATTAGGAGCCGATTTGCTGAAACCGTATTTAAAAACATTAGCGCATAACACAAGCTTTAATGTTTCGGCACATCCAAACGCAGGATTGCCAAACGCATTCGGACAATATGATGAAACACCAGAACAGACTCAGGCATTCATTAAAGAATATTTAGAGGATAATTTGATTAATATCATCGGCGGTTGTTGCGGAACAACTCCGGATCATATTCGATTAATGGCTGAGGTTGCGAAGGATTATAAGCCACGTGTGGCACCAGTTTTTGAATAATGAAAGTAGATAAAAGAAAGAAATTTAAATTACTTAGAAATGGAAAACAGTTTTTGTTTAATTCATTCATTACCTGTACTTTATTTTCATTTTTTTTCTTGTATTTTTTTAAGTATGTTTTAATAAATAAATCATCCCAAGATATTGCAACAACCATAAGTGGAACTCTTGGCACTGCTTTGGGGTTTTTCGGCTCTATTTTAGTATATAAGGCATTACGAGAGCAAGTAAAGGCAAATAAATTAATTCAAAAGCAATTTGAGATACAAGTTTTCGAATCTCGATTATATAAAATGCTTGATAGTTATAATTTAAATGTCAGCGATTTAAAGTTTATTGGAAGAAAAAGTGGAAATCTTTTTGAAGGGAAACGAGTTTTTTCTCATTTGATAAATAATTATAATACATTAAAAAAGGAAATTATACAGTTTAATGAATCGAAGCAATATAAAGTTGAAAGTATAACAAATTTAGATTACCGAAAAAAACTTGTAAAATATAAAGAGGGTATAAAAATTTCATCTTGGATAGTTTTAGAACTATCATATGTTATTTTTTTCTATGGAGTTGGAGTAACTGGCAGAAAAAATATAAAATCACTATTAAGTGGAAATTATAATGATGATTATTTAATTCAGTTGCTAAATTATCTGTCTAATAAACCGGTTGAATATCGAAACAATGAAGATGCGATAGAAAATTGGAAAAAAATTATGTTAGATTTTGAAAATTTTAATTTTCCAAATAATGAAAAATTTGATAAGTTTTATAATGGTCATCAAAGTAATTTAGGGCATTACTATCGACACTTATTTATGATAGTGAAGTATATAAATGGACAAAACAAATTAAGTTATCTTGAAAAGTGGAACTATTCTAAATTATTAAGAACACAATTATCAAACCATGAGCAAGAATTGTTTTTTTTAAATAGTATCTCAATTTTAGGAAGAGATTGGGAATTGAAAAATATAGGTTCTGATAAAGAAGATGAAAATGAGCAATTTATCACAAAATATGATTTAATTAGAAATGTTTCGAAATCAGTTCTAGCTAAATATAAAATAAAATCGTTCTACCCAAATGTAGAATATGAACAAGAAGAGATTACGGCTCGTAGAAAATATTTAGATGAGAAGGTCTATGAATAGATTGAATAATCTTATGAAACCGGATTCGCGTGAGGGATAGAAGTGAAAAGCCCGCAGACCAATGCAGTGCTAACGAAATTGGTCGAGGACTTGTAACGGATAGCCCGGCCCTTGGGACACGCCCAAAATAGAAGTGTAAAAGTTTAAAAATAATAAAACTTTGCAAAACACAGAATAGCAAATATGAACTTAGAAAAGCATCCATATAGCGAACTTATCGATAAAATTGGCAGTTTGTTGCAGCAAGGTAGGCAGCAGGCGGCGCAATCGGTAAATACTATTTTGGTGCAAACGTATTGGTACATTGGGCAGCATATTGTAGAGTTCGAACAAAAAGGAAGTGAAAAGGCGGAGTATGGGAGTCAATTGTTTGAAAGGCTTTCAAAGGATTTGGCACAAGCTCATGGAAAAGGGTTCAGTCGATCTAATCTTTTATACATGCGTAAGTTTTATCTATCGTTTCCAATAAGTGAGACACTGTCTCACTTATTGACTTGGAGTCATTATTTTGAAATTTTAAAAGCTAACTCGGACTTAGAAATTAGTTTTTATGCTAAACAATGCCAGCATGAACGTTGGAGTGTTCGGGAGCTAAAACGTCAAATGAAAAGTTCTTTGTTCGAAAGACTGGCTTTGAGTAAAGACAAAGAAGGCGTTTTAAAATTAGCCAAAGAAGGACATATTGTAGAGAATCCAGAAGATTTGATTAAAGATCCTTTTGTATTGGATTTTTTGAATATTCCGGAGCAATATCAATATTTTGAAAATGAATTGGAGGAGAAAATTATTTCGAATTTATAGCAATTCATCATGGAAATGGGCAAAGGATTTGCTTTTTTACCACCGAATATTAAAATGTTTCGTTTTGGTTGATTTGAAAAGAGGCGAAATTGATCATCAGGATATTGGTCAGATGAATTTGTATCTGAATTATTTCAAAAAGGAAGAAGCAACAGAAGGAGATAATGAACCGATTGGAATTGTTTTAGGAGCTCATAAAAATCATATTTTGGTTGAATATGCAACAGATAGCATTACAAATAAAGTTTTGTTGAGTAAATATCAATTGTATCTGCCGGATAAAAAAACGCTTCAAAATCAATTGGATAAATTGTTAGAATAAGAAAGAATAAGTCTAGGGAAAACATAAATTTATTATGAAACCGAGATTGCGTGAGGGATAGAAGTGAAAAGCCCACAGACCAATGTAGTGATAACGAAATTGGTCGAGGACTTGTAACGCATAGCCCGGCCCTTGGGACACGCCCAAAATAATAAACATAAATACCTACAAGTTTCAAACCTTGCAGGAAAAAAATAGAATAAAAAACTCAGAATCTAAGCATCTTAGCCCCGATAGCTATCGGGGTAGAAACTTAAAAAGAAAATGACAGAAAAAAGAAGAGACCTTTTATTAGCAGGATTAGAACCTTTGATTATTACGCCGGAAAGTGTTTTTGTAAACATCGGAGAACGTACAAATGTAACAGGTTCGAGAAAATTCCTTCGCTTAATCAAGGAAGAGAAATATGACGAGGCGCTTGATATTGCAAGACAACAAGTAGAAGGAGGAGCACAGATCATCGATATTAATATGGATGAAGGAATGCTTGATGGTGTTCAGGCAATGACAAAATTCCTGAATTTGATTGCTGCAGAACCCGACATTTCGAGAGTGCCGATTATGATCGACAGTTCAAAATGGGAAATTATCGAAGCAGGTCTGAAAGTAGTACAAGGAAAAAGTGTTGTCAACTCGATTTCGTTAAAAGAAGGGGAAGAAGCTTTTATTCATCACGCTAAATTAATCAAACGCTACGGAGCTGCGGCCATTATTATGGCTTTTGACGAAGTAGGTCAGGCGGATAATTACGAGCGTCGTGTGGAAATTTGCCAGCGTTCGTATGATATTTTGGTCAACAAAGTTGGTTTTCCTCCACAGGATATTATTTTCGATTTGAACATTTTTCCGGTGGCAACAGGAATGGAGGAACACCGCCTGAATGCCATTGACTTTTTTAGAGGAACAAAATGGGTTCGTGAAAACTTGCCCCATGCACATATCAGTGGTGGTGTAAGTAACGTTTCATTCTCATTTAGAGGAAATGATACGGTTCGTGAAGCGATGCACTCGGTGTTTTTATACCATGCAATTAAGGACGGAATGACGATGGGGATCGTAAACCCGGAGATGTTGACGATTTACGATGATATTCCGAAAGACTTATTAGAACACGTTGAAGACGTAATATTAAACAGACGCGACGATGCTACAGAACGACTTTTGGATTTTGCTGAAAATGTAAAAGGAGAAGTAAAAAGCGATGAAAAAGCGGTTCAGGAATGGCGTTTTGGAACCGTTCAGGAACGTATTACGCATTCGTTGGTAAAAGGAATTGACGCTTTTATCGAAGAAGACGTAGAAGAAGCGCGTTTGGCTGCAACAAAACCTATTGAAGTTATCGAAATCAATTTGATGACAGGAATGAATGTGGTTGGGGATTTATTCGGAAGCGGAAAAATGTTCCTGCCTCAGGTTGTAAAATCGGCTCGTGTAATGAAAAAAGCGGTGGCGTATTTATTGCCGTTTATCGAAGCGAGCAAACAAGCCGGAGATAAACAAGGAAACGGAAAAATCCTGATGGCAACTGTAAAAGGCGACGTTCACGATATTGGAAAAAACATCGTTTCGGTAGTTTTGGCTTGTAATAATTATGAGATTGTAGATTTGGGTGTAATGGTTCCTCCCGAAAAAATCATCGCAGCAGCTATCGAACACGAAGTAGACATTATCGGCTTAAGCGGACTGATCACACCTTCGCTTGACGAAATGGTTTATTTGGCTAAAGAACTAGACAAACAAAACATTAAAATCCCGATTATGATTGGGGGAGCAACAACTTCACGCGCGCATACAGCCGTGAAAATTGCGCCTCAGTACAGAGAAACCGTCATTCACGTAAACGATGCTTCGAGAGCCGTAACGGTTGCCGGAAATCTGTTAGATCATAACCGAAAAATATATGCAGCAGATATTCGTGCAGAATATGATGCTTTTAGAGAAACGTTCTTAAATCGTTCCAGAGATAAAAACTTCCTGACGATTGAAGAGGCCCGTAAAAATAAATTACAATTGGATTGGAGCGAATATACTCCGACCAAACCTAAAAAAATTGGCGCACAAATTGTCGAAGTAGAATTGGACGTTTTGGTTCCGTATATCGACTGGACACCGTTTTTTCAAACTTGGGAATTGCACGGAAAATATCCGGCGATTTTAACGGATGAGGTTGTGGGTGAACAAGCGACTTCTGTTTTTGCAGATGCTCAGGCGATGCTGAAAGTAATTTTGGAGGAGAAAAAACTAAAAGCAAAAGGTATTTTCGGAATTTTTCCTTGTAATCAGGTGGATGACGACGATATCGAATTACGTGATGAAAACGGAAAAGTATTAGAGAAGTTTTTGACTTTACGTGTGCAGGGTCAAAAAACAAAAGGCGCTCCAAATATTGCTTTAGCCGATTTTATTGCGCCAAAAGAAAGCGGTATTGAGGATTATATGGGCGCTTTCTGTGTAACAACCGGTTTTGGGGTAGACGAATGGGCTGCAGAATACGAGAAGAATTTAGACGATTATAATTCGATTATGGTTAAAGCACTTGCGGATCGTTTTGCAGAGGCTTTCGCCGAATATCTTCATGAGAGAGTGCGTAAAGATTTCTGGGGTTATGATTCGGAAGAATCTTTAACCAACGAAGAATTGATTAAAGAAAGTTACAAAGGAATCCGTCCTGCGCCAGGTTATCCAGCTTGTCCGGATCATTTGGAGAAACCAACGATCTGGAAACTTTTAGATGTTGAAAAACAGATTGGAGTAACCTTAACAGAAAGCATGGCGATGTGGCCGGCTTCTTCGGTTTCAGGATACTATTTTGGAAACCCGAAAAGTAAATATTTCGGACTAGGAAAAATAAAAGAAGATCAGGTAACAGACTACGCCAAACGCCGAAATGTACCGCTCGATTACGCAATGAAATGGTTAAATCCTAATATAGCAGATTAATAAAAGTTATTTTGGTTTCAGGTTTCAGGTTTCAAGTTCTCTGCAGCAACTTGAAACCTGAAACCTAAAACTTGAAACAAAAAACAAATAATGAAAGTAACAGAACATATAGAAAACGCCAAAGGAAAAACATTATTCTCATTTGAAATTATTCCGCCTCAAAAGGGGAAAAGCATTCAGGAATTATACGACAATATCGATCCGTTGATGGAGTTTAAACCGCCGTTTATTGATGTAACAACTTCTCGCGAAGAGTTTATTTATATCGACAAAGGAAACGGACTTTTGGATAAAAAACTAACACGTATGCGTCCTGGAACGCTTGGAATCTGTGCTTCTATAAAACATAAATACAATGTGGATACTGTCCCTCACCTGCTTTGCGGTGGATTCACACAGGAAGAAACCGAATATATGTTGGTTGATTGTCAATATTTGGGAATCAACAACGTTATGGCGCTTCGTGGTGACGCGATGAAACATGAGCAGTCTTTCGTTCCTAAAGATGGCGGTAATCATTACGCTGTTGATCTGGTTAGACAAATCAATGATTTAAATTGTGGTAAATATCTTCACGAAGTGATGGATATCGACAACAGAGCCGATTTTTGTATCGGTGTTGCCGGCTATCCGGAGAAACATCTTGAGTCGCCTTCTTTGCAGTCTGATTTACGAAGACTAAAAGAAAAAGTTGATGCCGGAGCCGATTATGTGGTAACACAAATGTTTTTTGACAATGCTAAATATTTTGCTTTCGTAGAAAAAGCAAGGGAAATGGGTATTACAGTGCCAATTATTCCGGGAATTAAGCCAATTGCCGTTCAAAAACACATGCAAATTTTACCACAGATTTTCCGTATCGATTTACCGGAAGATTTGATCCATGAAGTTGATAAATGCAAAAACAACGCTGAAATCAAACAAGTCGGAGTCGAGTGGGCGATTCAGCAGTCAAAAGAATTAAAAGCAGCCGGAGTTCCGTTTTTGCACTATTATTCAATGGGTAAATCTGAGAATATTCGTCAGATTGCCAGTCAGGTTTTTTAGTTTTTTGACTAATATAATGCGCGTTTGTCATTTCGACGAAGGAGAAATCTCCGCCAGAAGCTCGACAAAGATCGGATGTTAGGAACGGAGTTACTTGTGGAGATTTCTCCTTCGTCGAAATGACAAGAATGTGGAAGATGATTGGAAATATGGAATTTGGATTTTAAATATTGGAATTTAACTTTAACGATCATGAAACAAGAAGAATTACAAGCCATCGCCTCCCAATTAAAACATCCAACAGGAGAAAAAGGAATCGAAATGGCCAACATGATGCATGAAACCAACATCAACATGACCCGCCATTCAGTTCACAATCTCAATATTTCAGCAGGAAATGCTATTCTTGAATTAGGTCACGGAAATGCCGGACACGCAGCATTTATTTTCGAACAGGCAGAAAACCTAAAATACTACGGACTCGAAATGTCTGAGTTAATGTTTCGGGAAGCACGCCAGATCAACCGAAATTTTGTTTCTCAAAAACAAGCTTTCTTTTCGGTTTATGATGGAAATACTATTCCGTTCGAAGCAGCATCTTTCGATAAAATTTTCACAGTAAATACCATTTATTTTTGGCAGAAGCCTGAAGAATTACTTTCAGAAATCTACAGAGTTTTAAAACCAAACGGAAATTTCTGTCTGACATTTGCAGAGGAAAGTTTTATGAAAACGCTTCCGTTTACACAATTTGAATTTGAGCTTTACAGTACAGAAAAAGCGCAGGAATTAATTAAGAAAACCGCTTTTAAAATTATTTATACCGAAACACAGACAGAAAAAGTAAAAAGCAAAACAGGCGAACTTGTCGATAGGGCTTTTACCACTTTTGTTTTAGAGAAGTAAAATTTTATCCAATTTTAATTGTGTTAATAATTCCTTCTATTTTGTTACTTAATACTTTAATTCTTCATTTTTTTTAATTAAGATATAATGAATTCAGCTTTACAACATGATTTAAACGATTTTGAAAATATACTTGAAAAAGCAAAACAGCAGGCAATTGGGTTTTTGAATGATCTTGAAAATGTTCCCACTTCCAAAAAAGAAACAATTGATGCCAACCGTGAATTAAACCAGTCGGGTTTGGGGTCTTTGGCAGCTTTAGAAGAATTTAATAATAGGCTGGCGCCTCTAATGGTAGCTTCTCCGGGACCAAGATACTGGGGATTTGTAACAGGAGGTTCAACCCCGGCTTCAATTGCAGGTGACTGGCTGGCTTCAATTTATGATCAAAATACACAGGCTGTTACAGCACAGGGTGGGAATTCGGCCTTAATCGAATTTGAAACAATTAATCTGCTTTTACAATTATTAGAACTTCCAAAATCATTTTTGGGAGGATTTGTAACAGGTGCCACAATGTCAAATTTTACCAGTCTTGGAGTTGCCAGACAATGGTTTGGGAAACAATCCGGGAAAGATTTTGCTAAAAACGGAATTTCAGAAACCATAAATATTTTCTCCGCTACGCCACATTCTTCTTCGATAAAAGCATTATCAATGCTGGGTATCGGAAGCCAGAATTATACTGCGATTAAAACCATTGAAGGAAATCGTGAAGCAATTGATATTGAAGATTTAGAAAGAAATATCAAAAGTTTAAAAGGACAGCCATTCATCTTAATTTCAAGTGCAGCAACCGTTAATACTGCCGATTTTGATGATTTTGAAGCTATTTCAAAACTAAAAGAAAAATACAATTTCTGGTGGCATATTGATGCTGCTTTTGGTGGTTTTGCAGCTGTTTCAGATAAATACAAACATTTTGTAAAAGGCTGGGAAGGAGCAGACAGTATTACGATTGATTGTCATAAGTGGCTGAATGTACCTTATGAAAGTGCTTTTTATTTGATAAAAGAACAACATACAGCTTTACAAATTGAAACTTTTCAGAATTCCAATGCCCCTTATTTAGGAAACCCTTTAGAAAATTTTAATTATCTGAATGTACTGCCGGAAAACTCAAGACGTTTAAGAGCTCTGCCTGTTTGGTTTTCTTTGCTGGCTTATGGTAAAGAAGGTTTTAGGGATATAGTTGAAAATAGTGTTGCGCTTGCTTTGCACTTTGGAAATGCACTTATTGAAGATGAGATTTTCGAACTTCTTGCTCCAATTCACCTGAATAATGTTTGTTTTACTTTAAAAGGGAATCATAATCAGGACAAGGTATCTCAGTTTTTGACAAATCTCAACGACACCGGAAAAGTATTTATGACACCAACTGTTTACCAAAATCGAAAAGGAATCAGGGCGTCGTTTGTCAATTGGAGAACAACTGAAAAAGATATTCGTATTGTGATTGATGAAATGAAAGAAGTTTTTTCTAAAATCTAATCCTTTAAAAAACATTTTTCTTCACTTTAAAAAGAAAGGATCTGCTAAAAAACAGATCCTTTTCTATTCAAAAAAAAATAAAAAACAAAAAAGTAACTAAAGACCTTAGGTTTAAAAAGTATTTTAATACTTGTTATGAATACAAATATAATATTATTTATAATAAATCTAAATAAAAATAAATAAAATATTTAATTTTTATAATTAGATTTCTGCTAGAAGTTCGAATGACTGAAAAATTTAATTTTACAATCAGTATATGATAATTTTGTATTAAACGCATTACGATGATTGTCTTATATTTAGCGTTAATTTAATTCAGATTATAATGATGCTAAAGAAAAAAAGATATATCTGTTTATGTGTTTTGGTATTTTCAAACATAATGTTTGGACAAAAGGAAGGACTTAAAATTCTGCTTTGGGAAAAAGGTGCCCCAGGTTTTGAAAATCGTAAAGATGAACCGGAGCAGGCTCAGGACTGGTGGGTCAGAAATATTCATAATCCATCGATAACTGCTTATTTTCCGGAGAAGTCAAACGGTATGGCAGTACTTATTTGTCCGGGAGGCGGACATGAAAATCTGGTTTTTAATTCGGAAGGAAAAGATGCTGCCGAATTTTTAAACAGTATTGGCGTAACTGCTTTTGTTTTGAAATATCGTTTAGCAAGGACAAAAGATTCTCCATACAAACTGGAAACCCACGTGAAGCAGGACGCCGAAAGGGCGATGAGGTTCATAAGAAGCAGAGCGGTTGAATTTAAAATAGACTCAAATCGCATTGGTGCTATGGGATTTTCTGCAGGTGGAGAAGTTGTCGCCCTGATTGCTTATGATTCTAATAATATTTTAAAAAATACTTCGGATGCAATTGATAAACTGAACTCACAGCCCAATTTCCAGATATTGATTTATCCGGGTCCATTATTTATTCCGAAAGAGATTAAGGCTGATGCTCCTCCCGCTTTTTTATTAGTTGCAAATGATGATTCTTGTTGCTCAGCACCAATTGTGGAACTGCTTAATGGATATCGAAAAGCAAATGTTTCGGTAGAAATGCATTTGTATGCCAAAGGCGGACATGCTTTTAATATGGGAAAAAGAGCTAAAACAAATTCGTTGAAAACCTGGCCACAGCGATTGGCGGATTGGTTTGAGGATACTAATTATTTTTTGAAATAAGGATTTTGAATTTGATTTGGAAGTTATAGTGCAATCACCATCAGGTAGACAATAAAACAATTAGCCCGGATGTTACTCCGGGCTAATTGTTTAGATGCATTAATATTTTTGTTGCTATATTAAAAATTAAAATGAATACCCAAGTGTTAGGAGCCAATTTGATGGCGCTCCTGGGAACAAGCGAATGTAGTCATAACCGCCAACCCAATAGGTCTTGTTGGTTATATTATTGGCATTCAACTGAATTTTAAACTTATTAATGCTATAATACAAAGCAGCATTAAACAAGGTATAGCCTGGAATTGTCTGTGTTATGGTTTGACTCAAATTACGGGTTGTTACAAAATTAGATCCCATTGCGATTCCAAAATCTTTAAATGCACCATCTGTAAAATTGTAACGCGTCCAGATATTGCCCTGCTGAAGGGGTGTGTTAGGCTTTTGCCTTCCAACTTCTGTAGTTACCGGACTTTCTGTTATGTACGCTTCATTATAAGAATAGGCTGCCGAAATACTCCAGTTTCTTGTAATACTTCCGTTTACATCAATCTCGATACCTTTAGATTCTTCTTCTCCAATAGCACGCATCAAATCTGGATTAGTGGTGTCATTTGCCGGATACAAGGTGTTTTTCTGCTGAATTTTAAATAAGGCTACCGTTACGAAAAGTTTTTCCCTGAACCAGGAAGATTTCCCTCCAAATTCAACCATATTACTTTCTAAAGGATCAAAAGGACCTCCAGCATTTGGATTTGATAATGAGGAAGCTGTTTGCGGATTATATCCTTTTACATAAGTTCCGTAAAGATTAATGTTTGGATTAAGTGTATATGTTAAACCAAAACGCGGTAAAAAAGAATGTTGTTTTACTTTTTTCTCAGTATTTTTTTTATAATTCTCTTTTTCTGTATATTCATCATAGCGAACCCCAATTAAAGCTTGAAAAGCCCCAAATTTTATATGATCCTGAAAATATACGCCGTACAATGAGTAATAGGTAGGATCAAACGGACGAGCTGTATAAAAATATTTACTCATATCCTTTAATTGCTGAGATCCTGATGGATTCGTAAGGTCAAAATGTGCAACGTTTGGTACCGGATTTCCTTTAGAGTCTAATAAATAAGCGCTTTTGTTATTAGGATTATAGGTTGCGATAAATCCTGTGTTGGCAGCATTTCGATATCCGGATGCCTGCAATTGAGAACCTCCGGGAGGAACATTCTCCTGTGCATAATCGTAACCGGCAATCAGGTTATGATCGAAAATTCCGGTTTTAGCATGATACTTAAGAAAAGCAGATAGGTTATCGATGTAACGTTTACGCTTACGTTGAAAAACCTGCATTTCAATTGCCGTAGAAATTGTAGTTCCATCACCTGCAGAAGCATATTTATTAGCACCGCGATGTTCCAGTAGATCTTCGCTGTAGCCTGTACGTATATAGGAAGCTGAAAAAGATAAACGATCCGTAAATTGGTGATTTAACGAAGTTGTTACGATGTAGGTTTCCTCGTTTAAGTAATCATTTGTAGAATTTAAAGAGTTGGAAATCTTTGTCGAGTACAAATTATTTTCGTAGGTAGACTGACCACGATCCAGGATGCTTTTTGAAGAGGTATAAATCAAATCAAAATTGACGCTTGTTTTATCATTTGGTAGAAAAGACAAAGACGGGGCTAACACGATATTTTTGTCAAATTGTAAATCTCTAAAAGAATTGGCGTTCTCATAACCCAAATTCAGGCGATATAAAAGTGATTTGTCTTCTGTAAGCGGACCAGTAAAATCTGCCAGAGCTCTTAGTGTATTAAAACTGCCTGTTGAAAAACTAACGCTGTTAGCAGTTTGATCTAAAGGTTTTTTTGTGACACGGTTTAAAACTCCTCCTGGGGATGCATTTCCAAATAAAGCCGAAGAGGGACCTTTTAAAACTTCAACACGTTCTAAGTAATTAGCAAGTGGCTGTTTCCAGAAACCTGTTGAGGTTCGCATTCCGTTTAATAATTGCGTATTACTTCCTCCATTGATGCGAAATCCTCTAATGGAGATATCATCATAAAAAGTAAACTGGCTTACACCACTGAAATTTTTTACAACTTCGCCTACGCGAATGGCACCCTGATCTGCGATTAACTCTTTTGTGGCATAAGAAACTGCCTGAGGTAAATCTTTTAAGGCAATTTCTGTTTTAGCTCCAATAAAAGATTTGGTATTTTTATAGGACTTCTCTTTTCGTCCTGTAATTTCTACAGCCTGGAGTGTATTAATGTTTTTCTGTAAAATTATAGAAACTTCTGCATTTTCATTTTCATGCAGCTCGATTGTTTTTTCGAAATCAGAAAACCCCATTGCCGAAAAAGAAACAGTATAAGATCCCGGTACAAGATTCGTGATTTCAAAATTGCCGTTGTCATCAGAAACGGTATTTTTTTTTAAATTTTTAATGGAAATAGAAGCATACGAAACAGCTTCATTATTTTCGGAAATTATCTTTCCCGTAATATTAGCATTTTGTGCCTGACCTATATTGAAAAAGGCTAACAATACTATTAAATAAGTAAACTTCATGGCGGTTATTTAAATTTTAGACCGCAAAAATATAATAATTTAGACTAAATAAAAATAAATTTAAATGATTTCTAAAAAACAGCCAATATTAATTGGAGCCACAATTCAGTTCTCTGTACTTTTCAATCTAAGCATAGAATTATAAAAAAAAATACTCCGGATTTCGACCGTTGTATTATCGCTATTATTTAAGATTTCCATGAAATCATTGATGAAATAAAAATAGAAAGCTCGTTTTAAATATTTTAAAACGAGCTTTCTATTATCTGAAATCTAAAACCTATTTAGTAATTTCCCTAAATACAGCTTCCAGATTTTTATTTTTCTGATTAAGTTGTAAAGTCTTCAATCCGTTATCGTGAGCAAAATCAAAAACTGTCGGTCGCATGTCTTTATCAGCTAAAAAGGTTAATTCCCATAAACAATCGTGTATATTGGTATAAGATTTTAGATGCGGAATGGTAGCAATGACCTGTTCTTCAATTTTATAATCAAATTCAACTTCGATTACCTGTTCTTTATCGGCTGAGATTAAATTATTCAGTTTTTTATCGGCTACAATTTTTCCTTTATCAATAATAATGACACGATCGCAAATGGCTTCGACTTCCTGCATGATGTGTGTTGATAAAAAAACGGTTTTATCCTTGCCGACATTTTTAATTACATTTCGGATTTCGATTAACTGATTTGGGTCTAGTCCTGTAGTGGGTTCATCTAGAATCAAAACATCCGGATTGTGTAATAAAGCATTGGCAAGTCCTACACGCTGACGGTATCCTTTAGATAATTGGCTGATTTTTTTATGGCTTTCCGGTGATAGTCCTGTCAGTTGGATTACTTCTTCAATTCTTGATTTTTGAACTTTGTAAACATCGGCATTAAAAGCCAAATATTCACGAACATACAAATCCAAATATAAAGGATTGTGCTCCGGCAAGTACCCGATTGAATTTTGAACTTTTTTGGTCTCTGTCATGACATCATGACTATTAACAAGGGCTGAGCCACTGTCGGCAAGTAAATAAGTAGTCAAAATTTTCATCAAAGTAGATTTTCCTGCACCGTTTGGACCAAGAAACCCTACGATTTCTCCTTTCTCAATTTTAAAAGAAATTTCATTTAAAGCTTTTTGCTCTCCGTAACTTTTTGATATGCTGTTTACTTCTATCGACATAGACTTTTTATTTGTTACAAAAGTAAACAGAAATAGTTTGGATTGCTAAAAATTGTCAGGTAAAGAATTCTTAAAATAAATATAATAATGAGTAATGGCGGCACCGTTCTTGCTTGAGGATTGTAAATTTTAATAAAACCCAAATCATGAAAAAAATTTTTCTTATCGCGGCTTTGGCGATGATTAGCTTTACAAATGCACAAAAAAAAGGTTCTGTCCTAGTAATGGGAAGTTTTAATTATGAATCTCAAAAAGTATCTAACTCCGGTTCTGAAACTACAAACAATTCTTTTGGTTTTGCTCCAAAAGTAGGATATCAATTTCACCAAAACTGGACCGTAGGTATTGAGGCTGGAGTTGTAACAGATAAACGGGATTTCGGAAATACGGAGTACAAAACCAATAATTTTTCTTTAGGAGGTTTTTTACGTTATTCTAAACCTTTAAATCAAACTTTCTCAGCTTATGCTGACTTAGGAATTGGTTTTCAAAACAGTAAAATAACTAGTTCTACCGGTGCATTTTCAGCTATAAATAAAGGTGATGGTTTTTACATTGGTGTAACTCCGGCAATTTTTATTAATGTTAATAAAGGTTTTGGCCTGAATTTTAATATTGGAGGTTTAGGTTACAATACCTTAAATTTTGACGGAAATAACGGAAACGGAGATACTGTTAAGAATTTTAATGTTTCTTTCGGACAGGCATTTTCTGTGGGAATTTCAAAGAATTTCTAATCTAAATTTTATGCTCAATTTCAGAGAGTACTCCAATTGGGGTGCTTTTTTTATGGCGTATGTAAATTTAGGGTGAAGTAATTTGTAATAAAAGACTTATTTCTAATGATATGTTTGGAATTTATTAATTAACTGTAAACATAAGTTTTTACCTGTTATTTTTGTAGGTAATGGCATCGTTGTTAGTTAATGTTTTTAAATTTTAAATTTTAAATCATTATGAAAAAAATGCTACTTATTCTTGCATTGTCAGTTGTTGGCTTTGCAAATGCACAAAAGGGAACAATCTTAGTTGGAGGTGATATTGATTATACCACCCGAACAGTTGATGCCGAAACAGGTAAAATAAAAATGAATTCTTTTGATTTTTCTCCTAAAGTAGGTTATCAGTTTCATGATAACTGGACAGCAGGTGCTGAATTTACTATCAGCTCATTAAAACAAGATGGACAAATGAGCGAAGTTAAAAATAATGCTTATAAAGTAGGTGCATTTGTGCGTTATACAATGCCATTAAGTGAAACTTTTTCTGTTTTTGCAGATTTAGGTGCTGGTTTTACAGCAAGTAAAGGGAAAGCTTACAATAATGACGATCTTATTTCAGAAAGTAAAGCAAATGGTTTTTATACAGATTTAACCCCGGCTCTTTTTATTAATATGAAAAAGGGTTTTGGATTAAATTTCAGTATTGGTGGGTTGGGGTACACAACCTATAGTTATGATAATGTTGATATTGATGAGCGTTCTTTTTACTTCAATTTTGGTAAAACAATAAGCGTCGGAATTTCTAAAAACTTTTAGCTTTAAATTTTTATATAAATTAGGAAAGCACTCCGGTTGGGGTGCTTTTTTGTTAGTCAAAGTTTTTTGATTGCATAAAAATGCCAAGTTAAACGAAGTTGAAACAAATCATAACTACAAGATTTTCGATTTCGCCAGCTGGCATTAAAAAACAAAAATTGTCTGAAAAGTATTGTAAACTTACAGGATATTCAACCTCGGCTCTCATTTCCAGAGCGGCGGCAACCATTTCAATCAATGCTTTTTTGGTTTCATCCCGGTGACGGGTTTTTAAACCGCAATCCGGATTTATCAATCCGTTTTATCTGAATAATTCTATTATATTTGATTGCAGATATTTTATGTTAAAATTGTATAAGATTGCTTATTTGTAATCAATTAAGGGAATTAAACTATATGAACAAATTAAAAAAAATTACGATACTATTAATTTTTGTAATAAATGGTTGTACTTCCAATAAAAGTATTGTTAAAAATGAAATCAAAAAGGAAACCAAAATCATTGTTTTTTCCGGTGTAAACACTCAAAATGACATTGTTTTAAATTATCCTTCCAGTGTGTTGAAACTTGATAATGAACTACAATTAATAGCTGATACAAGGAACAATTGCATTAGACAAATTAAGGATAATCAAATTTTAAATTTTGCAGGAAATGGGCAAGATGAAAATATTGACGGAAAATATCAATCGGCATCTTTTCAAAATCCTGAAAGCATGGCAATAGACAGCAAGAAGAATATTTATGTTTCTGTAAATTATCATCAAATTAGAAAAATAGATCCATCGGGCAACGTTAGTATGTTTGCAGGAAAAAAATATAGAGGAACAATTGACGGTCCAGCCGATGGCGAAATTGAAAGCGCTAAGGAAACTGCTTATTTTCCATTAATTTCTTCTTTAAAGATTGATAAGAAAGATGTTATTTATGTGGCTGCGGGACATTTAATTCGCAAAATTACAACTGATGGTTTGGTTACAACAATAGCAGGTCAGAATGGGTCGGGGGATAAAATTGGTAATGCAAAAAAGGCTCTTTTTTATCAAATAAGTGATATAGCCTTAAATGATGAGGGCGATATTTTTGTGGTAGATCAGGTTAATAAAAAAATTAAGTTGATAAAAAAGGAAAGTACTGTTTCTGAGTTTATTCCAAAAGGAGTAATCGATTGGCCAGCAGCAATTGCAGTTAACAGTAAACAAGAAGTGATTGTATTTGATAGTTCTCAAAAAAAACTTTACAAATTTGATGCGAAAGGAAAATTGTTGAATGTCTTTAGCAATGAAAAACTATATAATGAAAGTTTTGCTCATCATGTTAAAATAATGGTTGATGAAAAGGACAATATAATTATCCCTTCGCAAAACTATGTTATTACAATAACTCCGGATAACAAAACGACACAAATTGGAGAGAAAGATGGAACACATAGAGATGGTAATGCAAATAGGGCTACTTATCAAATGCCTTATGATGGAGTTTTTGACAAAGATGGAAATCTTTTTGTGGTAGATAAAGGCAATAATTTGATTCGTAAAATTTCTAAAAACGGAGTTGTAAGTACTTTTGCAGGTTCTGGTTTATATGGAAGTCAGGATGGTAAAAACACTTACAGCAGTTTTGAATACCCAAATGCAATTACAATTGATAATAATGGTAAGTTGTTTGTTTTAGATGGAGATTGGAAAAGTACTAAAATTAGGGTTGTTGATTTAGAGGGTAACACCACGACTTTTATAGATACTAAGAGGAGTACTGTAAATTGGGAAAGACCTGCAGATTTAGTGTGCGATTCCAAGAACAATCTATTGATTTCTGATAGTGTGAAAAACACTATTTATATGATTACGCCTGAAGGAATTGTTTCTAATTACTTTGAAGTTAAACATATAAAACTAAATTCACCTCATGGTCTGGCAATTGATAAAAAAGACAATTTGTTTATTTGTGACTCTTATAATAATAGAATTGTAAAAATTTCAAAAGACAAAACTATAAGTTTAATTACGCCCAATAATGGGATTTTCTTTAATGAACCCGAAAACATAGTTATTGATGATTCAGGAAATATTTATGTTACGGATGAAAATAGAACAAGGATAATTAAAATTTCTAATGCGAATGAATCCGAAATTTATTTGAAAGGAGATATTCTTGGAAAAAATAAAGATCGTAATTTAAGCGAATATTATAATACTCTAAAATTAGAACAATTTAATAATGAAATTTATGTATTTGATAAATATGATAATCAAGTGATTAAGTTGAATTAAAAGCTGTTGTTTCAGGAATTTTAAAAAATGAAAAAGGAAGGTTTTGAAATCTCAAATTATTTATTGGCATCAAAAAAAAAACGATTTTTAAACTTTTTTATTGATGGTGTAATTAAGCTAATTATAGTTAAGTTGGTTATAACTTTTCTAAATCTTTCTGAGTTTGCAAAAGAAATAGATTCATTAGATATGATCGAACGTTATTTGTTTTGGAGTCTTATTAGTTTTGTATATTACGGAATTACCGAAACCTTTCTTTCCAGATCTCCGGCCAAATATTTTACCAAAACAATTGTTGTGATGCAGGATGGCTCTAAGCCAGTTTTAATGTCTGTTCTGGCACGAACTTTATTGCGTATTTTACCTTTTGAACCCCTGAGTTTTTTAAGAGGTCGTGCATTGGGGCTGCATGATAAAAATTCAGGAACTTTTGTTGTGGTAAAATCCAAATTCGAAGAGCAAATACATGAACATCTTGAGTTAATATCTTTAGAAAAGTCCTAAAATAAAATGTATTTTTGGTTCTTTTTAAATCATAAACCTAAAATCGTTAATCGACAATCTAAAAGCATAATGAACTGGGAACAACTTTTATCACTAAAACGCCAAGGAGACACAACCAAAAGATTACGTGCAGAACAAGATGATACCCGATTAGGATTCGAGGTAGATTATGACCGAATTATCTTTTCATCTGCATTTCGCTCTTTACAGGATAAAACCCAGGTAATTCCGCTTTCAAAAACCGATTTTGTGCATACAAGATTGACACACAGTTTAGAAGTTTCGGTTGTAGGAAGGTCTTTAGGACGTTTGGTTGGAAAAAAAATCATCGAAAAATATCCCTATTTAAAAGAGGTTCACGGTTATCACATGAACGATTTTGGTGCGATTGTGGCTGCGGCTTCGCTGGCACATGATATTGGAAATCCGCCTTTTGGACATTCCGGCGAAAAAGCAATTGGAGAGTATTTTTCGAGTGGAAAAGGATTGAAATACAAAGACAAACTTACGGCAAAACAATGGCAGGATTTAATTGATTTTGAAGGAAATGCAAACGGATTTTCGGTGCTTACCGCAAGTCGTCCGGGAATCGAAGGCGGGCTTAGAATTTCATACGCAACTTTGGGGGCTTTTATGAAATATCCAAAAGAAAGTCTTCCTAAAAAGCCAACAAGTAATATCTCAGATAAAAAATATGGTTTCTTTCAGACAGACAAATTGTTCTTTGAGGAAGTTGCCGAAGATATGGGTTTGATCGCTAATAAATCTGATGGGGATATTGGTTTTGAAAGACATCCTTTGGCATATCTGGTTGAAGCTGCAGATGATATTTGCTACACAATTATCGATTTTGAAGATGGTATAAATTTAGGATTGGTTTCTGAAGATTATGCTTTAGAATATTTGATTAAACTGGTAAAAGATAATATTGGTGTAGCAAAGTACAAATTATTAGAAACCAAAGAAGACAGAATCAGTTATCTGCGTGCTTTGGCTATCGGCGCTTTGATTAATGATGCTGTAGATGTTTTTGTTGAAAATGAAGAAGCAATTCTGGCAGGGAATTTTCCTTTTGCTTTAACAGATAAAAGCAAATACAAGGCACAGATGAATGATATCATCAAATTGAGTGTTGAGAAAATCTACCAAAGCCGTGAAGTTATTGAGAAAGAAATTGTAGGTTATCAGATTATTCAAACCCTGCTTGATAAATTTATAACTGCTTTTAATAACAAATACGAAGGAACTGCTTCAAATTACGATAAACTGATTCTGAAAATGCTGCCTGAAAAACATCATTTGGAAAAAGGTAATTTATACGAGCGTCTGCTTCATATTTGTCATTATGTATCACTTTTAACCGATGGCAATGCGTTAGAGTTATATGAAATGATTAATGGCAGAAAAAACAGCTAATGTATTAAAAAGCATATACGAGACCAACGCCTAAAACTTGTCTTAACTGGGCTCTTGGTCCGTCATCGACTTGTGATTTTGAGCCTGATGCAGGATCAACAACCTCTTTTTTAGTTTTAATATCGTCGTCATAAATGATATGAACACCAATATTTGCCTTTACATAAGCGTTAACCACAAGGTCTAAACGAGTATCGTAATCAATATCGACATTTCCAAATTGATTTAGGTAATCTGTATATAGTACCAGTCTGTTTTCGTAAAAAATATTTTTGTAAATCTCGTTTTTCATGTATCCGGTAAACAGGATACCAAATTCAGCTTTTACTTTTTGGCCGTTTTCAATTAAAATTTCATTATCCGGATCAAGAGGATCAGGGGCATAAACAGCTTTTTTAACACCAAAAGCTCCCTGATTTGCTAAATCCTGATCTAATACCAAAGTAGTTTTTAACGTGATTGGAGAGAAATAAAAGGTTCTGTTTTTTTTCTTGTTTGAATTCTCAGCTCCGGCTCCCAGAAAGATGTAAGCCGGTGCAAAAGGTTTAGAGATGGCAACATCTCTGTTTGGATATCTGTAACCGTTGGTAAATTGCGTGTTGAAATTAAATTTTGCCGAATAAAACCAGTTTGAGGCGGTGTCTTTTCTAAATCCGTAAGTAGAGTTAAATTGTACGGCATCATCCGTTTTTCTCAGTTCGGTACCATCCTGTTTGTTCAGGCCATATTTTACAATCAGTTCATTAAACCATTTATGATTGTCTTTGGTATAGGTTCTGGAAAATTCACCTTTAAAGAGCCCTGAAATAGAACTGGTTCCCCCGGCACTCCAATTGACAAAAGCAATTTCTGAAATGTCAAAACCAAGTTTATTTTTTTTAGTCCAGTTTGAAGGAACAGGAGGTGCTTGTTTTGGGTCTAAAGTGGTTTGGATAATTTGAGCAAAACTGTTCGTTGCAAATAAAAAAAGGAATAAAAACAGGGTCGGTCGTAATAATTTCATCAGGCAAACTTTTGATTTTTTTTTGGCAGTGCAAAATACTATTTTTCAATGTTTGAAAAAAGATTTGTTAAACTTTTAACGTCAATTTTACAAAAATGTTGTTGCTCAATTACTGTGCCATGTTCAATAAAAGTGTCCGGAATGCCTAAAATTTCTATCTTTTTTGTGTAATTATTTGCTGTAGCATACTCTAAAACAGCACTCCCGAAACCACCAATTTTTACTCCGTCCTCAATCGTAATAATATGATCGAAAGAGGTTAAGATTTTGTCTAACAAATTATGGTCTAAAGGTTTTATAAAAGGAAAATCGTAATGGGCAATAGTTTCAGGATTATCTAATTCGTTTATGGCAGCGATTACGTTATTACCAATGGCTCCTGTAGACAAAACCGCTTTTTTTGTTCCGGTTTTTAAACAATTTGCTTTACCAATTGTAATGTTTTGATAATTTCCGAAATTTTCTGTTTCCCATTTTGGCAAAACGCCACGGCCTCTCGGATAACGAATTGCAATAGGATGGGGTAAAGAACCTGACTGAACGGTATATAAAATATTCTGCAGGGCAATTTCGTTGATTGGTGCATAAATAATCATATTTGGAATAGCTCTCAAATAAGCAATATCAAACACGCCATGATGCGTTGCACCATCTTCACCAACCAGCCCTGCTCTGTCTAAACAAAAAATAACCGGTAAATTTTGAAGCGCCACATCATGAATTACCTGATCGTAGGCACGTTGTAAAAAAGTCGAATAAATATTGCAATAGACAATCATTCCCTGAGTAGCCATTCCGGCCGCAAGTGTAACGGCATGCTGTTCGGCAATACCAACATCAAATGCGCGTTCCGGAATTTCATCCATCATAAATTTTAAAGAACTTCCGGATGGCATTGCAGGCGTGATTCCGATAATTTTTTCGTTCTTTTTGGCTAAATCTAAAATAGTCAATCCAAAAACGTCCTGATATTTTGGTGGAAGATTTTCTTCCGATTTTAAATGAATTTCTCCGGTTGAAGCATCGAATTTTCCGGGTGCATGATATTTTACCTGGTTTTCTTCAGCCTGCTGCAGACCTTTTCCTTTGGTAGTTACAATGTGAAGGAATTTAGGGCCTTTTATTTTTTTTAAACGATTTAATTCTTTTATTAAAGTAGGAAGATCGTGACCGTCAATTGGTCCGGAATAATCAAAATTTAAAGATTTGATGATGTTATTCTGTTTCGGATTTTTTCCGTTTTTAACTGCGGTCAGGTATTTTTTTAAAGCTCCTACACTAGGGTCGATTCCGATAGCATTGTCGTTTAGAATTACTAAGATATTAGCATCTGTAACTCCGGCATGGTTTAAGCCCTCAAATGCCATTCCGCTTGCAATTGAGGCATCGCCAATTACTGCAATATGTTGTTTGCTGAAATCTCCTTTAAGTCTGGAAGCAATCGCCATTCCGAGTGCTGCAGAAATTGACGTTGAAGAATGTCCAACACCAAAAGGATCATAAATACTTTCGGCTCTTTTTGGGAATCCGGAAACGCCGCCAAGCTGTCTGTTGGTATGAAAGTTTTCTCTTCTTTCGGTTAAAATTTTATGTCCGTAAGCTTGGTGTCCAACATCCCAAACCAATAAATCTTCGGGTGTGTTAAAAACATAATGCAAAGCAATTGTAAGCTCAACAACGCCCAGACTTGCCCCCAAATGCCCTTCTTTTACAGAAACAACGTCAATAATAAACTGACGCAGCTCCTGTGCGACCTGTGTAAGCTGCGCTTCTTTTAAAAGACGTAAATCGGCGGGATTGTATATGTTTGAAAGTAAATCGCTTTTCATTGTAAGGTAAAAAGCAAATTTACGGTTTTAAATTTAATTTTATTGCGGAGGAATTTTAAAGCAGTTTATTTTAATACGATGGGCAGCGAATACTGCATTTTTATTTTTTTTCCATTAGATTCTCCGGGCTGCCATTTTGGGGATAAGCTTATAACCCTGATAATTTCTGTTTCTACAATTTTGTCAACAGCCGGTTCAGATTCAATATAAGATACTGAACCGTTTTTTTCTACTGCAAATGATATTTTAATGTTGAGTTTTGTGGTGTTTTCCGGCTTTTTATATTCCTTTTCAAAAAAGGTATAAAATTGATCAATCCCTCCCGGAAGTTCTGCATTTTTATGAAGAGGAACTTCGGTCTTTACTGCAGCTGCTTTTTTTGAAGAAGTGTTTTTTTTGTCTTTTTCGGTATTATTAGTGTTTTCAGTTTTTATAGATTTTACCAGATCTGTAGATGCTGAAACCGAATGTTCAGAATTGTTTTTAGAAGAAACAATTTCTTCGTTTTTAATTTCAATATTTTTTTCAGCATGTTCCGATTGATTTTCTTTTTCCGGGAGTGAAGAAATCTGTTTCGGATTGTCATTTTGTTTTTTTTCAGAATCAGCAACTTCGATTTGCTCACTTTTTTTCTTGCGGTCACTTTTATCTGCACAGCTAAATAGAGTTGTTCCTGATAAAAAGAATAAAGACAGTAAAAATAGTTTAAGATTGTGTGCCTGCATGTATAAAATGCGATTTGGAGTTTGTATTGTAATCATCACAGGGTTCAGGTATTGTTATTTAGTATTTTCTTTCCATGCTTGAATTTCAGGATTTAAAAGTAATAAAAATAATGTGGAAAAGTTCTATTTTTGCAGTTATGATAAATCCTTTCACCGACGAATATTTTATGAAAAAAGCTTTGCAGGAAGCTGAAATGGCTTTTAGTAAAGGCGAAATTCCTGTTGGTGCCGTCATTGTAGTAGCTAATAAAGTAATTGCAAGCAGTCATAATTTAACGGAATTGTTAAACGATGTTACGGCTCATGCCGAAATGCAGTCGATAACGGCTGCAGCAAATTTTCTGGGTGGAAAATATTTAAAAGATTGTACCTTATATGTGACGCTCGAACCTTGCCAAATGTGTGCCGGAGCTTTGTACTGGAGTCAGATTTCGAAAATTGTTTTTGGTGCTCGCGACGAACAACGGGGTTTTATGGTTATGGGTACAAAACTACATCCCAAAACTACTGTTGTTTCTGGTGTAATGGCAAATGAAGCCGCTGATTTGATGAAACGGTTTTTTATCGAGAGGCGTAAATAATACTCCGTTTTTTTTCTTCCAAAAAATAATTTCACTTAGCGAATTTTCCTCTTAAAATATCTCAGAAAATATTTTACATTTACTACAATATAATTAGCATTTTGCTTGTTATGGTTTTAATAATAAAATGTTAAAACGTTCTGTCATTTCTTAAAATTCGTAACCCATTAACTCTAAATAAAAGTGAAAGCAAAAGGATTAGTTCTCGTGTTTTGTGTGTTTTTTATTTTTCAATCTTGCGGCAGAAAATCAGCAGCCGATTTCAATTCTGATTTTTCATTATTTAAAGAGTATATAGTCAGTTTTACAGGGGGAATAGTCTCGTCTGAATCCGATATTAGGGTCGTTTTGGCTTTCGATAAAAAAGAATGGAAAGCCAATCAGATTTTAGACAGCGATTTGTTTGATATTTCGCCAGGGGTTGATGGAAAAGTCGTAGCACTTTCTGCCAATACAATTGCTTTTATCCCGGAGAAAAAATTAAAGCCGGGAACAGAATATCAGGTTACTTTAAACTTAGATAAACTGATTACACTTCCGAAAGAGAAAGAAAAAACACTTTCTGAATTCAATTTTACGGTTAAAACAATCAAGCAGGATTTTACGATAAATACAGCTGATATCCAGTCATACAGTAAAGAATATCAATACCTGAACTGCGTTTTGAAAACGGCTGATAATATTGATCTGGAGATGGCTAAAAAATTAGTTGAGGCCAGGCAAAAAGGGAATAATCTTAAAATTAAATTTGAGAAAAATTCTGGTTCAGGAAAAGAATTCCATTTTATCATTGATAGTATTCAGCGTTATGCTGAAGCAACAAATCTGGAAATTATTTATGATGGAAACGATTTTGATATTGATCAGAAAGGACAAATCGATGTTCCAATTACGAATATTAATGAGTTTAAAATTGTAAAAGTTGAAGTTCCGGATGGAAGCAATCAGTCGTTAACCATCAATTTTTCTGAACCTTTAGAAAAAGGACAGGATTTTAAAGGATTAGTTTCAATTCAGAATACCCATAATTTAAAGTTTTCAACTCAGGGAAATTTGCTGAAAGTTTATTTTAGCAATGAAAAAGACATTGTTGTCAAAGAGGTTCCTGTTGCAATAGCGGTTGAAGATTCGATAGTTTCTCTGGTAGATTCATCAACAGTGATTGTGGATAGTGCAGCGGCTGTAGTTGAGGAAGCTGTAGAAGTCGTGCAGGAAGAAGAAACGAAGCCCGAACAAATTATTGTTGGGGATTTACTGGTTGAAGTTTTTCAGGGAATTGAAAGCCAGTACGGCAAAAAAATGGACGCCAATTACACGCAGAAAATTACTTTTGATCAAATAAAGCCAAGTATTCGTTTTATTAAAAATGGAACAATTCTGCCAAGTTCTAATAATCTAAAACTGAATTTTGAAGCCGTAAATTTAAGAGCAGTTGATGTTAAAGTCTATAAAATTTACAAGAATAATATTCTGCAGTTTCTTCAGTATAATGAATTAAACGGTAGTCAGAATCTTAAGAAAGTGGCACAGCCTGTTGCTAAAACAACGCTGAATTTAATTGAAAGTAAATTAGTCAATCCAAGTAAATGGAACACTTTTGCTTTGGATTTATCTAAAATAATCACACCGGAACCGGGAGCCATTTACAGAGTAGAATTTGTCTATAAAAAGAAATACTCTTTGTATAAATGTGAAACTTCAAATGCAGATCAGGAAGAAGAGGAAGAAGAAGTTGATGAAAATGATGTAAACTACAGCGGGAACTCCTACGATGATTACTATTATGACGATTACGAATGGAGAGAAAGCCAGGATCCTTGTTCGGGATCATATTTTTATAATGCTAAAATCGCGACCAACATTCTGGCGACAGATTTGGGCGTTATTGCCAAACGAGGCGAGAATAAGTCGTATTTATTTGCAGTAAATAACATTGTAACGACAGAACCTGTTTCGAATGCAAGAATTGATCTTTATAATTACCAGCAACAAAAAATTGGTACAGGAGCAACAAGCAGTGAAGGAATTGCATCTTTTAAGCTGGATAAATATGCCTATTTTGCTATTGTATCTTTAGGTAATCAATCAACTTACGTGAAATTGGATGACGGACTTTCGTTGTCTGTCAGTAATTTTGATGTTGCGGGCGAAACCTTGCAAAAAGGCTTAAAAGGTTTTATTTATGGAGAACGTGGCGTTTGGCGTCCGGGCGATAATTTGTATTTGTCTTTTATTTTTAATGATGCTTCAAATAAACTTCCGAAGTCGCACCCCATTAAATTCAGACTGAATGATCCAAATGGTAAAACTGTGTATCAGGCCGTTCAAAAAACAAATGAACTGAATCATTATACTTTTACAGTTCCAACAAGTCAGGAGGCGCCAACAGGAAACTGGGAAGTGATGGTAAGCGTGGGTGGAGCTAAATTTTACAAAAGCATTAAAATTGAAACGATTAAACCAAATCGTCTAAAAATCAAAAACAATTTCTCCAGAAAAACGCTTTCGTCTTCTTATCCAAATACGAGTAATTTGGAAGTAACCTGGCTTCACGGTGCGATTGCTAAAAATCTGAATGTAGAAATGCAGGCAAAATTTTCTCAGCAAACGACGACTTTTAAAGGGTATGAGAAATTCAGTTTTGATGATTTAGTGCGTCAATTCAGCACAGAAGAAATAAATGTTTTCTCCGGAAAATTAAACGAAAACGGGAAAGCTTCCGTAAATATTCAGCCAAAATTACAAGGTCAGGCACCGGGAATGCTTCGTGCTTCGTTTATCACAAAAGTGTATGAAGAAGGTGGAGACTTTAGTACAGATGTTATTGCAGCGACTTATTCTCCATATAAAACCTATGTGGGAATTAAATCTCCAGAGTTAAATAAATACGGAATGCTGGAAACCAGAACCAATAATCGTTTTGATATTGTGACGGTTGATGAAAATGGAAGACCAAAATCGGGGCGAAATCTGGAGGTAAAAGTTTATAAAATAGAATGGCGCTGGTGGTGGGATGCTTCGAGTGATAATTTATCGAATTATAATGCTGCGAATGCTACGACATCATACAAAACATTTATAATTAATACAGATTCAAGCGGAAAAGGAAGTGTTCAGTTTTCGTTGACCGATGAAGAATGGGGGCGTTACTTGATCCGTGTTTCTGATAATACAGATGGTCATGCGACAGCTTTAACCGTAAATATTGACTGGCCAATCTGGTCCGGAAAAACAAGAAACCGTGATGCTTCTACGGCCAATATGTTGGTGTTTTCAACTGATAAAACAAATTATGCTGTAGGTGAAAAAGCGCAAATATCTTTTCCTTCAAGTGAAGGCGGACGTGCTTTAATTTCGATCGAAAATGGATCAAAAGTAGTGCAGACTATTTGGGCTAAGACAAGAAAAGGTGAAACAAAAGTTGAGGTTCCGATAACTTCGGCAATGGCCCCAAACGTATATTTTAATATTACCTTATTACAACCACATGCTTCAACTAAAAATGATTCCCCAATTCGTATGTATGGTATTGTCCCGATTGAAGTTGTAGATAAAAATACCATTTTAGCACCAACACTTTCTATGCTTGATGTTTTAAAACCGGAGCAGACATTTACGGTAAAAGTAGGCGAAAAAACCGGAAAAGAAATGACCTATACTCTTGCGGTTGTAGATGAAGGTCTTTTGGATCTAACCCGCTTTAAAACACCAAATGCCTGGGATAGTTTTTATGTTCGTGAAGCTTTGGGCGTTAAAACCTGGGATATTTATGATGATGTAATTGGAGCGTATGGCGGAAAAATAAATCAGATTTTCAGTATTGGTGGAGATCAGGATTTAGGCGGTGGAAAAGCTAAAAAAGCAAATCGCTTCAAGCCGGTTGTATTGTATTACGGTCCGTTTAAATTAGAAAAAGGACAAACCAAATCACATCAATTAAAATTGCCAAAATATATTGGTTCCGTTAGAACTATGGTGGTTGCGGGAGATGCCAACACAAGCGCTTACGGAAGTGTTGAAAAAGCAACTCCGGTTAAAAGTCCGTTGATGGTTTTGGCTTCGTTGCCAAGAAAAATATCGCCTTCAGAAAAAGTTACGATTCCGGTTACTGTTTTTGCGACAGAGAATAATATCAAAAATGTTTCGATTCAGATTAAAACGAGCAATGGTTTAAAAGTTATGGGAAGTGCAACGCAATCCTTGGTTTTTAAACAGCCTGATGAAAAAATGGCCTATTTTAATTTAGTTGTAGGTTCGGCTACAGGAATTGCGAAAGTTCAGGTTATTGCAACTTCTGGAAAAGAGAAATCGGTTTATGATGTCGAAATCGACATGACGAATCCTAATCCGGTTACGAATACTTTTACTGATGTGATTTTGTCTCCAAACAGCACCAAAACTATTTCATGGAAAACGTTTGGGGTTTCAGGAAGCAATAAAGCAAGATTAGAGGTTTCGTCAATGCCAACAATGAATCTTAATGGAAGATTACAATATCTTATTCAATATCCGCATGGATGTGTGGAGCAAACGACTTCTTCGGTTTTTCCACAATTGTATTTAAATGATGTTGTCGATTTAGATGCGACCCGAAAAGGAATCATTCAAAAGAATATTACTGCCGGAATTACAAGATTAGGCAGTTTCCAATTGTCAAATGGAGGAGTCGCTTACTGGCAGGGTAATACAATTGCAGATGACTGGGGAACTTCGTATGCAGGACATTTCCTGATTGAAGCAGAGAAAAAAGGATATATTTTGCCAATTAATTTCAAATCAAAATGGATTTCGTATCAACAACGTGAAGCAAAACAATGGCGTTTTGAGCCAAAATACGGTAATGATTTGGCTCAGGCTTATCGATTATATACTTTGGCTCTAGCCGGAAATGCCGATTTGTCTTCAATGAACAGATTGAGAGAAACCAAAGAAATTTCAAACGAAAGTAAGCTGCGTTTAGCTGCAGCTTATGTTTTAGCGGGACAAAAATCGGCAGGATTGAATTTGTTTTTGCATAGTAAAATTGAAGCTGAATCGAGCAATTATAATTATTACTATTATGGTTCAGGTGAAAGAAACAGGGCAATGGCTTTAGAAACGATGCTGCTTTTAGGTCAGAAACAAAAGGCATTTACGATGGCTTCTAAATTAGCCAAACAAATGTCAAACAATCAATGGATGAGCACTCAGACTACAGCTTATTGCTTGTATGCGATGTCAAAATTCGCGGTTAGTAACGGTCCAAAAGGAATCAATATTCAGTTTAGCAAAAACGGAAAAGGCGAAACGATAAACACTAATAAAACTGTTGCAGACAGAAGTTTGATTGTTCAAACGGGTGCTAATAGCGTAACGCTGAAAAATATTAAAAACAATACAGTTTATGTTCGTGTTTTGAACACCGGAATATTACCAATCGGACAGGAGAAACCAATTCAGAGTGACGTTTCAGCTAATATTGTTTTCAAAAACAGAAAAGGAAGCGTTATCAATGTTTCTAAAATTAGTCAGGGAACTGAATTTATTGCAGAGGTTACAGTCAGAAATCAAAGAAATGAGCATGTAGAAAATGTAGCATTATCTCAAATTCTGCCTTCAGGTTTTGAAATTGTAAACACCCGTTTTACCGATTACGGAGACGCAACAAACAATATTGCAGATTACATTGATATTCGGGACGATAGGACTAATTTTTATTTTGGAATGAAAGCCGGAGAAACAAAAGTATTCAGGATTTTACTGAATGCTTCTTATTTGGGGAATTATTATTTACCGGGATTACAATGTGAAGCAATGTACGATAATACATTCTTAGCCAGAACAAAAGGATTCTGGGTTGAGGTGGTGAAATAAAGTCTCACGCAGATTTAGCAGATCGAGCAGATAAAAATAAAATCTGCCAAATCTGCTAAATCTGCGTGAAAA
Source organism: Flavobacterium pectinovorum (assembly GCF_022802975.1). Lineage (GTDB taxonomy): Bacteria > Bacteroidota > Bacteroidia > Flavobacteriales > Flavobacteriaceae > Flavobacterium > Flavobacterium pectinovorum_B. The sequence continues at coordinate 36,422 of NZ_JAFEVZ010000015.1, read as the reverse complement.
ATAACTTTGCGAACTTAGCGCGGTTAAAAATAAATTATTACTTTGAAAAATAAATTAATAGCGTTCTCACTACGCATTATAAACTGGATTAAAAAAAACAAAATAAAATCAGCAATTGTATTTGTACTCTTGCTGATTTACTATTTTTCTATACCACGAACTTTATTTCAGGAACCTTATTCAACAGTAATAGAAAGCAAAGAAGGAGAATTGCTCGGGGCAAAAATAGCCCGTGACGGACAATGGCGTTTTCCTGCCCAAGACAGCGTACCTGATAAATTCAAAAAATGTATTGTTTATTTTGAAGATGAGTATTTTTATAAACATCCGGGATTTAATCCCGTTGCAATGGTCAATGCATTTCAACAAAATCAAAAAGCAGGAAAAGTTGTTCGAGGCGGAAGTACCTTAACACAGCAGGTTATTCGTTTATCCCGAAAAGGCAAAGGCAGGACTTATTTTGAAAAATTAATCGAAATTATTCTCTCAACCCGATTAGAATTGGGCTATTCGAAAAACGAAATTCTCGAAATGTATGCGGCACACGCTCCATTTGGCGGAAATGTAGTTGGGTTGGAAATGGCTTCATGGCGTTATTTTGGAGTGCAGTCCAATCAATTGTCATGGGCGGAGAATGCAACATTGGCTGTTTTACCCAATGCGCCAAGCTTAATTTATCCGGGAAAGAATCAAATTAAGTTATTGAATAAACGTAACCGACTTTTATTAAAATTGCATCAGGAAGGAATTATTGATAAGCAGACTTACGAATTGTCAATCGATGAACCATTACCACAAAAACCTTACGATTTGCCCCAAATTGCACCTCATTTATTACAGCGCGTGGCAAAAAATGAAGAAGGAACCCGAGTAAAAACTACGATTGATTATGCTCTGCAAAATAGGGTCAACCAAATTGCGAAGTATTATTATAACCAGTACAAGCAGAATGAAGTAAACAATCTGGCGATTTTGGTAATTGATGTTTCGAATCGAAATGTAATGAGTTATGTTGGAAATGCTCCAACAGATAATAATCATCAAAAAGATGTAGATATTATTGATGCTCCCAGAAGTACAGGAAGTATTTTGAAGCCGTTTTTATACGCAGCAATGTTAGACGATGGCGAATTATTGCCGAATACTTTAGTCGCTGATGTACCAACACAAATAGCCGGTTATACACCGCAAAATTTTAATCTCACATTTGATGGGGCTGTTCCGGCTCATCGCGCTTTATCAAGATCGCTAAATATTCCGGCAGTTTTGATGCTGCAGGATTTTGGTGTAAATAAGTTTTATGAAGAATTGCAGAAATTTAAATTAAGAGATATTAATAAAACCCCGGATCATTATGGGTTATCACTCATTTTAGGCGGTGCCGAAAGTAATTTATGGGATTTATGCCGGACTTATGCCGGATTATCTTCAACAGTTAATTATTATAGTAAAAATCAGGCAAAGTATCGAACTAAAGAATTTGCAGAGCTGAATTATAAAAATGATTTTGAAGCTGATTTTGGCACGGAAACCGATCAGAAGAATATAATGGGAGCCGGAGCAATTTGGCTGACGTATAATGCGATGGAAGAGGTAAACAGGCCGGAAGGCGATGAAGCCTGGAAGTTTTATGACAGTTCTTTGAAAATTGCATGGAAAACCGGAACGAGCTTTGGAAACAGAGATGCCTGGGCAATAGGAACAAATTCAAAATATGTAGTTGGTATTTGGGTTGGAAACGCCACGGGAGAGGGAAGGCCAACTTTAACCGGCGTGACAAGTGCTGCGCCCATTTTGTTTGATGTTTTTAATTTACTGCCAAGACAAAGATGGTTTGATACTCCGTACAATGATTTAGCTGAAGTTGAGGTTTGCCGTTTGAGCGGTTATCTGGCCAAAGAGGATTGCCCAAAAATAAAGCAATGGGTTTCTAAAAAAGGTAAATCTACTGTAGTTTGTCCGTATCATAAAAAGGTCCATTTAGATAAAACAGAGCGATTTCAGGTTAATAGTAGTTGCGAAAGTGTTGATGATATTGTGACTAAAAGTTGGTTTGTTCTCCCTCCGGTAATGGCTTGGTATTATAAAAGTCAGCATATTGAATATCTGTCTTTACCTCCGTTTAAAGAAGGCTGCGAAGGGATTCAATCCAAAACAATGGATTTTATTTATCCAAAAACGAACAGTAAAATTTATTTAACGAAGAATTTTAACAGCGAAGTGCAGCCCGTAATTCTGAAGGTAGCTTACTCTGAAAGGGATAAAGAATTGTTTTGGTACGTTGATGATGTGTATAAGGCAACGACAAAAACGTTTCATGAATTGCCGGTTATTCCAACTTCGGGAGTGCATTATATTACGGTTGTGGATGCTTTTGGGAATGAAATTAGAAGGAGAATTGAAATTGTGAGAGAATAAATTTTTAAAATTCCAATTCCAAAACTGCTGAATAAATTCCAAAGTCCAATTTTTAGAAATAATATATTGTTTGTCAGGCTGAGTGTAGTCGAAGCCATTTTGTACCGGAAAGCCTTCGATTCCGCTCAGGATATGACATTATGATTTATTAGAATATTTTTGATATAAAATCATCTTATGAAAATGATAGCCCTAGCCCAGATAGAAGTGAAAATCCTTTTGCTTTTTTCTTTAAAAAGTAAAAGATTGAAACGGATAGCTGGAAATTGCTCCTGAACTTTAAATTCCAAAATCGAAAATACAAGTGTAATTGCTTCGTCCCTCGCAATGGCGCATAAAAAAACCGCCAATCTCACGAAAGGCGGTTTGTTTTTATTCTGAAATAACATTTCCTTTTTTATCGTAGAAATGATATTCTAAATACGTGTAAGCGTCACGAGGTATGATTTTCACCCATTTCTTATGCTCAAAAAACCATTTTGAACGTAAGGATGGAAAACCTTTACTGAGGTATGCAGCCACAAACGGATGTACATTAAGTACTACTTTGTTGTGGGTTTTTAAAAGTCTGTCTAAATCAGATGAGATTTTGTCAATGATTAAAATTGGTGCTTCAATTTCACCATTTACCTTATTGGGGTCTTCTTCTCTGGTTTTAATATTTACTTCTGGTCTTACGCGCTGTCTGGTAATTTGAACCAGTCCAAATTTGCTTGGCGGTAAGATTTTATGCTTTGCTTTATCGTCGCTCATTTCTTCTCGCAAGAAGTCGAACAAAACTTTCCTGTTTTCAGGATTAGACATATCAATAAAATCAACTACGATTATTCCGCCCATATCTCTCAGACGAAGCTGTCTGGCAATTTCAGCGGCAGCAATCATATTCACTTCCATGGCGGTATCTTCCTGATTGGTCGCTTTATTAGAACGGTTTCCGCTGTTTACGTCTATAACGTGAAGTGCTTCAGTGTGTTCTATGATAAGATAAGCGCCTTTGCTCATTGAAACCGTTCTTCCAAATGAAGTTTTGATTTGTCTCTCTATATTGTATTTCTCAAAAATCGGAGTGTCGTTTGATTGATAAAACTTCACAATTGATTGTTTTGAAGGTGCAATCTCTTGCAAATAATCCTTCGTTTGATGGTACAACTCTTCATCATCTATCTGGATACCACTAAAGGTATCGTTAAAAACATCTCTTAATATTGAAGAAGCTCTGTTAAGCTCTCCTAATACTTTTGATGGATGATGAGCAGTTGGTAATTTTTTACACATTGCAGTCCATCTGCCAAGCAGGTTCTGCAAATCTTTTTCTAATTCGGCTGTATTTTTGCCTTCGGCTACTGTGCGAACAATAACACCAAATCCTTTAGGTTTGATCGATAATACAAGTTTTTTTAGACGATCCTTTTCTTTTTTGTCTTCTATTTTTTGTGAAATAGAAACTCGGTCAGAAAACGGAACGAGAACAATAAATCTTCCTGCCAATGAAAGCTCAGCGCTTATTCTTGGACCTTTGGTAGATATAGGTTCTTTTACAACTTGTACTAAGACAGATTGATTGGCACTTAAAATATCAGTAATGATGCCATCTTTGTCAATCTCTTTTTCAAACTGAAAGGTCTTTAGGGAGAAATCTTTTAATTTACCTGCGCTTACAAGTTTTATGAATTTCAGTTGGGAAGCTAAGTTTGGTCCTAAATCGTGATAATGTAAAAAAGCATCTTTTTCGAAGCCTACATTTACAAAAGCAGCATTAAGTCCGGCAACCGGTTTTCTTATTTTGGCAATAAAAATATCGCCAACCTGAAAGTTGCTTTTTTCTTCTTCCTTATGTAATTCAATTAGTTTTCCATCTTTTAATAAGGCAAAATCTACGAAATCTGAACTTGATCGAATAATTAATTCTTTATTCATTTGTAAATTTTTATCCGAACTTATTGGTTGTCGGTTGTTGGTTGTCGGTTATTGGAAAATCCATCAACGATCAACTACCAACCATCAACTTTTCAAGCAAGGATGGATTAAACAATATTTTTAACAGGTATTGAACCCGGGAGGGAAAGTTAAATCTCAATATTTAAATTCCAAATTCCAATTTGATTCAATTTTGATTTCTTAATCGTTGGATTTTGGATTTTATTTTTTGGAATTTTTGAAATTTCCCAAATTTCAATGAACGGTTTAAAAAAGAAAAAAGTAGTTTAAAACTACTTTTTCTTTTTGTGACGGTTAGCTCTCGCTCTTTTTTTTCTTTTGTGAGTAGCTACCTTATGTCTCTTTCTTTTTTTACCACTTGGCATATCGTGTCGATTTTATGATTAATTAATAGTATTATTTTGCTTCGTTATTTGTTTTAACTCCTTCTACAAAAACTTTTGCAGGTTTAAAAGCAGGAATATTGTGTGCAGGAATTTTGATTGTGGTATTTTTAGAAATGTTTCTTCCTGTCTTTTCAGCTCTAGTTTTTACAATAAAACTACCAAAACCTCTTAAGTAAACATTGTCTCCAGTTTCTAAAGAAGTTTTAACTTCTTCCATAAAAGTTTCTACTGTTGCCTGAACATCTCCTTTTTCAAGACCTAGTTTCTCTGAAATTTTTGCTACGATATCTGCTTTCGTCATTTTCTTTCCTATTTTTACTTTATAAATGATGTACTATTTTTTTGAGTTTGCAAATATAGGAATTAAAAAAATAATTAATCAAGCTAATTCGTTAAATTTTAATTACATAAACATTTACTTTTGCATTCTAAGTATTTTGCAATGAAATTTCATAACCTATTGATAAAATGGTATTTACAAAACAAACGTGATTTGCCTTGGCGAAATACTGTCAATCCTTACCATATTTGGCTCTCAGAAATTATGCTGCAGCAAACCAGAGTAGCGCAGGGAATGCCTTATTTTTTTTCTTTTACAGAGGAATTTCCTACAGTGTTTGATTTGGCTAATGCCGATGAAGAAAAGGTTTTGAAACTTTGGCAGGGATTAGGATATTATTCCCGGGCACGAAACCTTCATAAAACTGCTCAGTACATAGCAAATGATTTAAACGGTGTTTTTCCGGCTACCTATAAGGAGCTGTTAAAGTTAAAAGGTGTTGGCGAATATACAGCTGCTGCAATTGCTTCTTTTTCTTACCATGAAACGGTTCCGGTTGTTGATGGAAATGTATTTAGAGTTCTTTCGCGTTATTTTGATATCGAATCTGATATCGCTTTGCCTGCGACTAAAAAAGAATTTACCGCTCTTGCTTATGAATTGATGCCAAAAGATGACCCCGCAATTTTCAATCAGGCGATTATGGAATTTGGAGCTTTGCAATGTGTGCCAAAAAATCCAAATTGTTCTGTTTGTGTGTTTAATGAAAGCTGTCTGGCTCTGCAAAAAAAGAAAGTTGATGTGCTGCCTGTAAAAGCTAAGAAGTTAAAAGTAACTAATAGGTTTTTTAATTACCTGATTTTAGAAGATGTTTTAGGAAATACTTTAATTCAAAAGCGTACAGCAAAAGGTATTTGGCACAATTTATATGAATTTCCTTTATTGGAAACCGACGAAATTGTTGATTTTGATTTTATTTCAAAGACAATCGGGCAGGGTGTTTTGTCTTCTTATACTATTAAAGGTATTGAGGAATGTTCTCATGCAACAGTAATTCACAAACTTTCCCATCAGCATTTACATATTCAATTCTGGAAAATAAAAATTAATGAATTGATTGTTAATGGTGTGAATTATAGTGATTTAAAAACATTTCCGTTTCCGATTGCTATTTATAATTTTATTGAAAAGGAAGAATTAAGTCGTTAAAAAAAATGTATCTTTGATACACACAAATGATATATCATGAACGGAACATTAAATAAAGTGATGTTGATTGGCCATTTGGGCGATGATGTTAAAATGCATTATTTTGATGGGGGAAACTGCATTGGACGTTTTCAACTTGCTACAAATGAGGTGTATATTAATAAAACTACAAACGAAAAAATTACTTCCACAGAATGGCATAATTTGGTTGTACGCAATAAAGCTGCCGAAATCTGTGAAAAATATTTGTCAAAAGGAGATAAAATATATGTTGAAGGCCGTATAAAATCACGACAGTGGCAGGCTGAAGACGGAACTACAAAATATACTACCGAGATTCAGGTGACCGAGTTTACCTTTTTGACAACCAAAAAAGAAACAGAACACAAGCATCATCAGGCATCTGAATCACCAAAAAACACTAACTTTGAAAATCCTAATGAAGGATTGCCTATCAATGATTTGCCCTTTTAATTGTTTAACTAATTTTATTTAATTTGGACCCGGAGCCCAGTTTATTTTTTGCATCAGCAGATACTGATTTAATTATTGGTTTTGCCGGAATATTTATTTTACTTTTTTTATCAGCCATCGTTTCTGGTGCTGAAGTTGCTTTTTTTTCCCTGACTCAAAAAGATATTGAGGATACGTTACAGGAAAACAATCCGAAAGGAAAAATAATTTCGAACCTTTTAGAAAAACCCAAAAAACTCTTAGCTACATTATTAGTTGCCAATAATTTTTTAAATATTGGGGTAGTTGTTCTGTTTTCATTTATTGGCAAAAATATCTTTGAGGAGGTTAGCTCGGCGTTATTGAAATTTATCTTAGAAGTAATTGTGGTTACTTTTTTGATTTTGCTTTTTGGAGAAGTTCTTCCCAAGGTTTATGCTAGCCGTAACAACATAAAATTTGCCAAACGAGTAGTTTATCCGGTTGCTTTTTTAAATAAATTACTTTCTCCGATAAGCTTGCCAATGCGTTCCGTTACGTTATATTTGCATAATAAATTAGGAAAACAGAAAACAAATTTTTCGGTCGATCAGCTTTCGCAGGCTTTGGAACTTACCGATTCAGAAGGAACATCGACTGAAGAGCAAAAAATACTGGAAGGAATAGTCTCTTTTGGAAATACAGATACCAAACAGGTAATGAGTCCGAGGATTGATGTTTTTGCATTAGAAATATCAGAATCTTTTGAAGCCATTTATCCAAAGATAATTGAGAAAGGATTTTCAAGGATTCCAATATATCGCGATAATATTGACCAGATTGAAGGCGTTTTGTTTGTTAAAGATTTATTGCCTCATATTGACAAGGTCGAATTTGACTGGACAACTTTAATAAGAGAAGCTTTTTTTGTTCCTGAGAATAAAAAATTAGACAACCTGTTGAAGGACTTTCAAGGTCTGAAAAGTCATTTGGCGATTGTAGTGGATGAATACGGCGGAACATCAGGTTTGGTTTCTTTAGAAGATGTAATTGAGGAAATAGTAGGAGATATTAGTGATGAGTTTGATGACGAACATTTGAACTTTTCTCAAATTGATGAAAAGAATTTCCTTTTTGAAGGAAAAATCAATCTGAAGGATTTTTACAGAATTGTTGATGTTGATGAGGATGTTTTTGAGGTTCGTAAAGGAGAAGCAGAAACACTGGCCGGATTTATACTTGAAATTCTGGGCAATTTTCCTAAAAAAGACCAAAAAGTAGCGTTTGAGAATTGTATCTTCACCATAGAAGCAGTTGATAAAAAACGTGTTAAACAAATAAAAGTAACCATAGAATAAGATGTTAAAAAAAACAATTTGGATAGCGGTAATTTTACTGAGCCTGACTGTTATAAGCTGTAAAGACGATGTATTGCCAAAACCGGCCGGTTTTTTGCGTTTGGATTATCCGGTAGCTAAATATGTGAATTTTGAAAATACATGTCCGTTTTCTTTTCAAATGAATGAAGCGGCATCAATTAAGGGTGAAAAGGAATGTGGTTTTGCGATTACGTATCCAAAGATGAAAGCGACCATTTATCTGACATACAAACCCGTAAATAATAATATAGAAAAACTGCTGAAAGATGCTCAAAAACTAACTTACGAGCATGTGATTAAAGCTGATGATATATTAGAGCAGCCTTATTTAAATCCTGAAAAAAAAGTGTACGGAATGTTTTATCAGGTAAACGGAAATGCGGCAACCAACTCACAATTTTATGTAACGGATAGTACGAAACATTTCATCACGGGATCGGTTTATTTTTATAGCAAACCTAATTTTGACTCGATTATGCCGGCAGCGAGTTATATCAAAAATGATATGCAGAGACTTATGGAGACATTAAAATGGAAATAAAATAAAAAACAAAGGCGTTCATGTGAGCGCCTTTTGTTTGTTTAAAATGGCTAGCAATGTTTATTGTGCTGAAAATGCTTCTGTCATAAATTCTTGAAGTCCCGTCTCTTCAAGTATTTCAATTGAAAATTCACCAAAACGTTTTGGAAGCCAAATAATTCTGACTCCACTCGGAGAATTGAGACTTTCCCGTGATAAAGGCTTTCCGTTTTCGTCCTCTGGCTGAACTCCGTTGGATATCAATTCATCAAATGCAGCTTCAATGTCAGGAGTAGAATAGCAGTGGCGATATATCGTTCCTTCTCCTTTGGTGTCTAAAAGATTTTTTAAATTTCCTGAAAAAGGCTTTACAAGCATAAATCGTTCCTGACCAATTTTTACAACAGCATATGTGACATGAAGTTCATCTCTTTTCCATGTAAATTTTTTTGAAATCTCAGCGCCAAGTGTTTTTGCGTAATAATTACAGGCTGATTCAAGGTCATTTACTAAAATATCTATGTGACTAAACTTAAGATTCATTCTTTTTATATGTAGTGTAAATTGATGATTTTTTTACCGCTATTCTCAAGAGGATTATGCAGTTAAAATGTAATTGAAATATAATTCAGAAAAAAAGACAGTAGTAAACCTGAGTTTAATACTGTCTAAAATTGTTTATTATCAGAATTAGATAATCGTCTTAATTACGATTTAAAATTCAAAACTTTATATGTTTTTCCGTCTCCGGTTTTCTGAACAACTTTTGTCAAAGACTCCGGATTTTGAATTGTTTTATCAAAAGTTACGGTTGCTGTTTTTTTGTCAAAATCAACAGCTGCTTTTTCAACACCGTCAAGGTTTGCTAATTCTTCTTCAATAGTTTTAGCGCATCCCATGGCACAAGTCATTCCTTCGATTGTAAAACTGGCTGTCTGTACATTTTCTGCAGCGATTGGTTGGTGTTCTTTTGGTGTTTCTGTTTTTTCACCTCTTGCGACTGCCAGACTTTTGTCTTCTTCTTTTTTACAGCTTACCAGTACCAAACCAGCAATAGCTAACGATGCTATTATTTTTGTAAGTTTCATTTATATATAATTTTAGTTTGTCAATATGTTTGTTGCAAAATTAATAAAAATCAGAAGGTCAGTTCCTAAAATTATTACAAATTTGCAGTAAAATACGATTTATGGACGCAAAACAATTAAAGTGGTTTTATTTATTGCTGCTTTCGCTAATTTGGGGAAGTTCATTTATTTTAATCAAAAGAGGGTTGGTAGGGTTAACGGCTATTCAGGTGGGTTCGCTCCGAATTATTTTTGCTGCTTTGTTTTTGCTTATTGTTGGATTTTCGAGTTTAAAGAAAATTTCCCTGCGTCAATGGAAATTTGTTGCCCTGACTTCATTCTTCGGGACATTTATTCCGGCGTTCTTTTTTGCGATTGCCGAAACACAGGTTGATAGCTCGATTGTGGCTATTTTAAATTCGCTTACACCTTTAAATACATTAGTTTTAGGAATTATATTTTTTGGGATTCAGTTTCAAAAACGTCAGGTTTTAGGTGTTTTTATCGGATTAGTAGGCTGTTTGTTGTTGGTTTTGAATGGCGCATCGAGTAATACCGGGCAAAATTATTATTACCTGATTTTGGTTGTAATTGCAACACTGTGTTATGCTATTAATGTTAATCTGATCAAAAAATATTTATCCGATTTGAATTCAGTGAGCATTACAACAGGGAATTTTGCAGTTTTATTTTTACCGGCTTTAATTATTTTAAGTACAACCGATTTTACACAAAAACTACATCTGGAGACGACACAGTACTCTGTTTTGTTTGTAATGATTTTGGGGATTTTAGGTACGGGAATCGCAAATATTTTGTTTTTTAAATTAATACAAATGTCTTCGCCGGTATTTGCAACTTCTGTAACTTATTTGATTCCGATAGTGGCTTTTTTCTGGGGATTGCTGGATAATGAAATGCTGACTCCAATTCAGTTTTTTGGAGCTTTTGTTATTTTGATTGGGGTTTATTTGTCGGCTAAAAAGTAACTTTTGGTTGTGAAATGGTTTTTGTGAGATGTGAAATGTTGTTGTAGAGTGACCCTGAGCGAAGTCGAAGGGCGTCCCAATTGGAAAGGGCTTCGACTCCGCTCAACCTGACAAAAAGAATATCAATAAAACCAGAAAGGCTGTCAGTTACGACAGCCTTTCTGGTTAAAAAAAAATCTTAGAATCTCAGTAACTTAGCAACTCAGAATCTTAAAGAAAATCTTTTTCAGTAACTCCTTCATTTATTTTAATATCAGACATTTTAATATCTAATTCAAAACCTACATTTTGTATTAAATTAAAAGGAACTTTTACACCTTTTACTTCTTTGTAATCATTAAAATAAGTGGTTTGTGTGGTTGATTGTCCGCTTTGTTCTTTTACTTTGGTTTCGGCTACTTTTAAACCTGATTTTACATCATAAAAATAGATTGTTTTACCATCTTTTATGGAGTAAGCATCATTACCGTTTATCTGCTCAATTCCGCTTACGGTTAAATCGGTTCTTTTGCTTAGTTGCAATTCTTCAAAAGGAGCAGCATTAGCTTTCATCTCGGCTAAATCTGAGCCTTCTAAATTTTTGCGCTGCCCTTGCTGTTCAATATAGGCTCCTTTTTCATTTACAACCTGTTTCATTAAAGCCATGCTTCCCATAGAAAGAGAAACAATCATTTTTCCTTTAGAATCTAATTTTGAAATAAAAGTTAGAGGAGCGGGTGCCTGCGGAATGGTAGTTGTTCCGTTCATGAATAATGTTTTTACGGATGAAACGGCCTTTTCTCCTCCAATTGCTTTAATGTAATTATCAAAAACAACTTTTGCTGTTACTCCGGCAGGAGCTTCTTTTTTAGAAACAGGTTTGGTAATTGAGTTTCCATACTTGTCAAAATAAGAAATCGGAATTCCGAGTTTTTCTAAACCCGGAAGCACTTCAGACCCTTTACCGACAATTACAATTCTCATGTTGTCGATTGGGAAATACTTGTTCGACACGCGATAAATATCTTCAATGGTAACGTTGCTAATGGTCTGAATGTATTTTTCGTAGAAATCAGCCGGTAGTTTTTCTGTTTCGGTATTTAATGCGTAGCGCGCAACTGATTGAGGTTTTTCAACCTGCATTACAAAACGCCCGATGTAGCCTGCTTTTACGTTTTTCAGGACATCTTCAGAAACTTTTTCAGTTCGGATTCTTTTAATTTCCTTTATAAATTCAACCACGGCACTGTCTGTAACGGCATTTCGAACAGCCGATGAAGCTTTGAATTTGGTTACATATTTTCCGCTTCCAATATTTGAACTTGCACCGTACGTCCAGGCGTGCTTTTCACGTAAATTCATGTTCAGATAACTGTTAAAATCACCTCCTAAAATTTGATTTGCAATTACGGCAGGAAAAAAATCAGGATCGCTCATTTTTAAACTTACAGTATTTACTAATGAAATTTCAGACTGAACTGCATTTGGAACATCTACGAAATCAATTTCAAGTTTAGAAACGTTCTCAGGATTTGGATAGGTGTTTTTTGGAGCAGCTTGTTTTTTCCATCCGTTAAAAAGTTTTTCTACAGCAGCTTTTGTTTCTTTAAATTTAATATCACCCACTATAACTAAATAGGCGTTTTCAGGAACGAAATAAGTGTTGTAATTAGTTTGGACATCAGCAAGAGTAACATTTTGCAGGGTTTCTTCAGAAACAAATTCGCCCGAAGGATGATTTTTTCCAAAAGCCAAAACATCTACAATTCTACTGGCAATAGCGGGAACACTTTTTTCGTCGGCTTTAAGGCCTTCCAGCATTTTTGCTTTTTCTTTATCGAATTCGGCCTGAGTGAAATTTGGCTGTAAAGCACCTTCTGCCAAAAGTTCCAAAACTCGTCCGGAATATTTGGAAAGAGCACTTGCAGAAGCTCCCTGAGAAGTAAAATTGATATTTGCTCCGTAAAAGTCAATTTCTTCATTGAATGCTTCCTTTGTAGTTTTTTTGGTTCCGTTTCCAATCAGACTGCTGGTTAGCTCGTCAACGCCTTTTTTATTTCCTTCGGTAAAAGGAGCGTTGTCTAATGTAAGATTAAAGCTTACTCTTGGTAATTTATGATTTTCAACTACCAAAACTTTCATGCCGTTTGCCAAAACAAAAGTATGTGGTTTTTTGATGTTGACAACTGGTGATTTTCCTGGTTTTGGTTGTGGTCGATCTTGTGCTTGCATAATTCCGGTAAGGAATAAAAGGATTAAAACTGTATGTATTTTTTTCATGATTCGATATTCTTAGTTTTGAACTTTTTTTGAAGGAACATAATCTAAAATTAAACGCTGATTAGGATTTAAATACTTTTTAGCGACTTCTCTGATTTCTTCTCGGGTGATAGAGTGGTAGATGTCGATTTCGGTATTAATAAGATTCACGTCTCCATAAAGTAAATAATAAGAGGCTAGATTTTCTGCAATTCCTTCAACGCTTGCATTTGCATTGACAAAATTATTATCGAATTTATTTTGTAATTTTTGATAGTCTTTCTCGGAAATTAAATCGGTTTGGATTTTTACAATTTCTTCGTCCATTTCTTTTAAAATGTCAGCTGTGGTGTATTTGCCCATTGGCAGACCATACAAAATGTACATTCCGTAATCTTCCTGGCTGAAACCTACGGCGCCAATTTGAAGGGCCATTTTTTTGTCGTCGACTATTTTTTTGTACAGTTTAGAGCTTTTCCCGTCACTTAAATAAGAAGATATTAAGTCTAAAACCCTTGCATCTCTGGTTTTCATCGAAGGCGTTCTGTAAGTGGCAACTACCATCGGAATCTGAATGTTCGGATCTTCGTAAGTGGCGTGGATCGTCTGAGTAATTGGCTCTTCGGTAAAAGTTTGTTTTTTCAAAACTTCTCCTTTCGGAATTGGTCCAAAGTATTTCTGAATCCATTCTTTGGTTTTGGCTTTGTCGAAATCTCCGGCAACAACTAAAACGGCATTATTTGGGGTGTAGAATTTTTTGTTGAAAGCCTGAAATTCTTCAAGAGTGGCAGCGTCAAGATCTTTCATCGAACCAATAGTCGTCCATCGGTACGGGTGATTTTTGAACATGTATTTTTTAACCTCAGGTAAAATGTTTCCATAAGGCTGATTGTCGTAGCGCATTCTTTTTTCTTCTTTGACAACCTCATTTTGAGTTTCAACACCTATTTTATTAATAATTGGGTGCATCAGTCTTTCAGATTCCATCCATAATCCCAGTTCTAAACTGTTTGATGGAAAAACTTCATAATAATACGTTCTGTCGTCAGAAGTGTTGGCATTGTTAACGCCGCCATTTGCGGTAACGATTTTCATCCATTCGCCGCGTTTTATGTTTTCGGTTCCTTCAAATAATAAATGTTCGAAGAAATGTGCAAAACCCGTTCGGTCAGGGCGTTCGTCTTTTGAACCTACGTGATACATTACAGAGGTAATAACAACAGGGGCAGAAGGATCATTGTGCAGAATAACATGCATGCCATTGTCTAAATTGTATTCTTCAAAAGCTACTTTTTGGGCATTAGCTACTCCGCCAAGCATAAGTGCAGCACTTAACATCATTATTGAATTTTTCATAAAGATTAATAATTTATATTTACCTAAGAGTAGGTATTCAAGAGTTGATTTATGTTACATCAAAAATACCTTTTTTTAGTTGTTATTTAAAAACTGGTGCTTGTTTTGATTATATTTTAACAATCTTTTACTTTTAAATTCTTTTGAAAATGGAATCAAACGCCTTGAAAAGCAGACTTTAAAGCAGGGAAAATATTTTTGAAATAAGAGATTGCATACTAAATTTTTAATTGTATATTTGCATCCTTAAAAATCAATAAATCAATTTGGTATGTATGCAATCGTAGAGATAGCAGGGCAACAATTTAAAGTAAGCAAAGACTTAAAGGTTTATGTTCACCGTTTGGCTAACGAAGAAGGTTCAAAAGTTTCTTTTGACAAAGTTCTTTTATTAGACGATAACGGAAATGTAACTTTAGGCGCCCCAGCTATAGAAGGTGCTTCAGTAGAAGCTAAAGTGTTACAACACTTAAAAGGTGATAAAGTTATCGTTTTCAAAAAGAAAAGAAGAAAAGGATACAAAAAGAGAAATGGTCACAGACAATATCTTACACAAATTGTAATTGAAGGTATTACTGCAGCAGGCGGAACTAAAAAAGCAGCAGCTAAAAAAGCAGTTGTAGCAGAAGAAGCTCCGGCTACTGAAGCTGAAGCAGCTCCAAAAGCAAAAAAAGCAGCAGCTCCAAAAGCAAAAAAAGAAGCTAAAGAAGAATAATAACAATATTTAAACTCATACGTCATGGCTCACAAGAAAGGTGTCGGTAGTTCGAAGAATGGTAGAGAATCAGAATCAAAACGTCTAGGCGTTAAGATTTTTGGTGGACAGGCTGCTATTGCTGGGAACATCATCGTTAGACAAAGAGGTTCAAAACACAATCCAGGTGAAAACGTTTACATTAGTAAAGATCACACTTTACATGCTAAAGTTGATGGAGTTGTTAAGTTCCAAAAGAAAAGAGATAACAAATCTTATGTATCTATCCTTCCATTCGAAGCATAATCATTAGATAAATTATTATAGAAAACCCGATCTGAAAAGATCGGGTTTTTTGTTTTCTATAAATTGAAATTATCGGCTTGAATAAATAAAAAAGTAAATTTTATTCTTTTATTATAGAAGGCAGTACATAATCAAGTACAATTTTATCAGCCTGAGCGTGTCCATAAGGTTTGTTGTAAGCTTTTGAAGTGATAATAATTACAATAGGATAATCGTTGAAGATTATAAACTCATTTCCTCCATTACCAGCGCAATAATACGTTTCGTAGTCTTTACCTTCAAAAGTAAAAGTCTTATTCCAAAACAAATAACCATAGAATTGATTCTCTCTTTCGGGAATTTGAATTTGATGAGTTAAAGTTTTTTCAACCCAGTCTGGAGAAAGAATTTGTTTGCCATTCCAAAGACCTTTGTTTTTGTACAATTGAGCATATTTTGCATAATCAAGCGATGTCATTTGCAGGCTTCCTGCGGTATTAGGCACTTTTTGCGGAGTAAATTGCCATTGGTAATTAGTGATGTTTAATGGTTTGAAAAGTTTTTCATTAGCATATTTTTCTAATCCATTAGGAACAGATTTGTTTATAATATCGCCTAATAAAACTGTTCCGGCTGTAAAGTAATCCCATTTGCTGCCATTGGTTTTAGATTTATATAGGTAAGTCTAGAGCGAATTTTACCCAGTTATCTGTAGGATACATGTTTTCTTCGTTTCCTGGCGAATCTCCATCTATATCAGAACCTTCAAATGCAGAGCTCATGGTTAGCAAGTCTTTTATTTTTACACTATCTTTTTTTGTTCCGTAATTTGCAAATTTATTTAACTCGTAGAATTTGTTTAAAGTTTGATTTTCATTTTTAATATGTCCATCCTTTATGGCAATTCCCATTAATGTTGATGCAAAAGATTTTCCTGCTGAACGGGTGTCATGTAAAGTATTTCTGTTTGCATCATTAAAATACTCTTCAATTAAAAGCTTTTTATTATAAACAACAACTACACTTGTTATCTCTTTCAAACTATAATTTGCAATATCATTATTAAGCTTTTCGATCTTTTTTTTGTCAAAAGGAAAATTCGAGACTTCCCAATCGCTGTTTGGTAATATGGGCTGAACTTCAATTTGTTTTGCTGTTAATTTTGGTTTTTTTATAACAAGCTGGATTTCACCTTTTGCTATTAGATCTCCCGTTTTAATTTCGGTAGTAATACCTTTTTTAAGATAAGGCCGAATTTCTATTTTTAGTTTATGCGTACCTTCAGTCAAAGCTTTTTCTCCGCCATTATCTTTAAATCTGTCCCACATGTATATTGCCCACCAGTCTTCTCCTTTTGAGCTGGTAAGTGGAACCCTAAATGTCGTTGAAGTATTTTTGTTGCCTCCTGATCCGAAATTGCATCCGGAATTAATATTTTCTTTATAAATAAACTTGTTGTCAATATAAAATGAAAATTGGAGGTTCCCTGTTTGTAAAAGCTTTTCTGCAGGTAAATTAGGGTTTAATTGATGTAAATAATTCGCGACAGAATTATCCATAAAAACTCTGATGTTCAAGTCTGATTTGCGTTTTAATTCGAATGATTTGAGAAAATCAGATTCGGTATATTGATCTAAAGGAATATTTCCATTCATAAAGGTAATTTGGCCAATATTACGCTTATGTAATTCAGTCGTTATTTCATCGGTTTTTATCAGATTATTATTTTGTGCCGAAACAATGTTATTGAAAAATAGTATTGATAATAAAAAGATTTGTTTTATCATATGATTTTTATAAGTGTTAAAATGTAAAACTACGGCGCAACAAATTCAAAAAATTGTACAGAATTAACATTTTACTTATTTTTTGAAAAGCAATTTTTTATGTTCAGAAGGATTTAAACCGTTAACGTCTTTAAATGATCGTGTAAGGTGACTTTGGTCAGAAAAGCCACACTCATAAGCTATTTCAGTCAAAGATTTATTCTGCAAACCAATTAAAGACAATGCTTTCTCTACTTTTAATTTCCGGATATATTCACCCAAATTGCAATGAAAATATTTTGAAAAATCCCGTGAAAGATGAATAGGATGTATGTTTAGTATTTTTGATAAATAATCGAGCGTTATAGTTTCTGTGAATTGATCATGGAGAATTTCGTCAATCATTAAAACCCATTTCGGATTTTTATGTAAAACGGATTGAGAATCACCATTTAGTTTTGACAGTATTTCGATCAATAAAGTTTGTGTGGAAAGATCAGATTGGATATCATCGATTTTAGTTGCCCGGAATATTTTATACATCAAAAGTTTGATGTCCGGATTCAGGATCGAGGTACTTCCTTGCAAATTATTGCTGTTTATTGTCAAATCATCAAACCATTTTTTTTCAATTTCAAGATGAAAACCTCTGGTAAAACCATCTGGTTTGATGTTATAATGAGATTCCTGCCAGTTGTGAAACAGCAAACTTCCTGGTGAGCAATTATAAACTTCTTTTTTATTTCCTTCAATTACATTTCCCTGCAGGATAAATGTAAAATAAGCATGCTCATGATAGTGCCAGTCGACTTTAGGGAGGGTATATACAGTATCTGTGAGCGTTATTCCTTCAAGAGAAATCGTTTTGTTAGTCTGACCATAAAATTCTCCCCTTTTTGACTGATTCATGGTTGTCTGTCTGTTTGTTATTCAAAACCAAAACTATAAATATAATTTAATAAAAAGAAAAACCTGCTCAAAAAAGCAGGTTTTAGATTCTATTGCTCAGTATCTTCTGTTTCCTCAAGATCTTCCGTATTGCGGCCCACTTTTACTTTTGGATTATTTTGAGTTCCGGTAACAGTCAGTGGAATTCCAAATATACCTAACGGAGGTAATCCCAAACGCATTTTTAAATTAAGTTTTCCGTCTAAACTTGTTGTTCCTTCGATTCGTGGCCTGAAGCCCGCAAACTTAAATTTAAAACGTTCTACAGTCATGATGTTGTTTTTGATTGTAGTTTTAATATCAACTTTAGAAACATCAGGATTTTTCATCGATTCAGAGCTTGTTTCTTTACTCACTGCGTTAAACATTTTCAAACCTCTTACTTTTACATCTTTAACAGAAAGTGTTCCACCACCGGTTAAAGAAGGGTAAACCGGCTCCATATTTTCGTTTAAGCGCCCTTTTAGTTTGTAATCTAAAGAAACAATTCCCTGAGCTTTTTCGGCGGCACTGGCCATTTTTCTGAAAACTTCAATTTCGTTATAAGCTCTTTTTATGCTAAAATCTGAAGCTTTTATACTGTAATCAAAATTAGCCTTTTGGGGTGTCGTGGCTTGATAATTACCATTCATATTCACATTGCAGCCAATTAAATTGAATCCTGTATTTTGCATGGTCAGTTTGCCATTTTTCATACTTAAATTTCCTTTTGCATTTTGAAGGTTAAGCTTGTCAAAATATACCTTTTGTGCATTTGCCATTAATTGCAGATTCAAATTGGTCGGAATTATGATAACTCCTGTCTGAGTGGTTGTGCCTGATTTTGTTTCAGTTTGTTGAGCAGAGCTTTTTGTAACAGGTGTGCTGTTGTCTGTAGTTGACATAAACTCATCTACGTTAATATATCGTGCATAAACAGTAAAGGAACCTTTTAGAATTCCGGTATTAGTAGTTGCGTAATTAAAAACATTTTGCAGATAACCATTCATCTTAAAATCAGATTGGCCATAAGCTGCCAAAAAGTTATTGAAAGACATCTTATCCTGATTGATTTTAAAAATACCTTCTTTAATAATGAATTTTTGAGGAAGATATTCTGATGCAATTCCGATGTTCCTTAGTTCAAGTGTTCCTTTGTTGTGAAGTTTGCTGTAATTTCCTTTTGTGGCATCACTTTGTTTTCCTTTTAAAGCCAGGTCAGCTTTTATGAAACCATCCAAATCAAGTCCTTTTTGAGAGAAAACCTTATATATTTTTTTAACGTCAAGTTCTCCTTTGGCTTTCACGTCATAAGTTAAATCATCAAAATTGTTCAAATCAGCCGATACAAAAACCGGTTTTCCTTCAAAAGTGAATTGAGCAGGTTTTAGTTTTACTTTTAAATCGTCAAAAGTCCCTTTTTGATTGCTTATATTAGATTTCACAATAATATTCGTAATCGGATTTGGGTAATATTTGGTTTTTACATATCCGTTATTTAAATCGACAAAGCCTTTTGTAGCAGGGAAAAGTCTGTTTTTTTGATCAAATTTTCCGTTGGTTTTTATATCTCCGGTAAGAGTTCCTTTTAGTTCAATGTCAGGAATTCCTAAAGCTTTAGTTAGTTTTCCAAGATCAATTTTTGCTTTAAATTCACCATTGATTTCCGGAGTATTGACACCTTTTACGTAAAATTTAGATTTTAAATAATCTTTGTTAATGTTTAAGGATAAATTTTTTGCATCAACAATTACAAGATCCGGATTTAAAGAAGGAACTTTTGTTTTAATGTCCAGGTTCAAATTTGAAACCGGAAAAGCATTTTTGTCATAATTTACAAATCCGTTGTCTATTTTTACATCCAGATTAAGGTCTGGCGCTATATTTTGTGAGGCAATATAATCTCCTTTTAGAGTAAAAAGTAAATTAGTATTTCCTTTTAATTCCGTTTTAGAAAGCCACGTAATATATTTTGGAGGGAAAGCTGTAAAGACATCGTGCAGGTTACTATTGTCAGATTTTATAACAAAATCCATTTTGTAACCGTCTTTCAAAAAATCAAATTTCCCTTTAAAATCGACCAAAAGCTGATTGATTTTTAAATTATTTTGTTGAAAGAAAAAAGACAATGAGTTTACGTTTACCTTAGTAATTAAATCAGCGTCAATCTTTTTGTTCATTAAATAAGGTTCGCCTTCGTAAACAATATTCAGTTTTTCGATGTTAGCTTTCGAGTATAAATCAAAAACAGCTTTGTTTAGATCTCCTTTTCCTAAATAATTAAATCCAAGCGCATCAAAATGTACTTTGGTAGATTGATCGTTATAAATTATTTTACTGTTCAAAATCTCAATTCGCTCCAGTTTTAGAGCTGTTTCGCTGCTATCTTTTGTCGTTTCGGCCTGTGAAGATGATTTATAAATATTATAATTTGCTTCTCCTTTTGGGTTTACTTTTACATTAATAAATGAATCGGATAAATATATCTGATCAATTTTTACGGATTTGCTAAAAACTAAGCTGGCCACATTTATTCCAAAAGAAACCTCTTTAGCGGTAATGAATTTTTCGCTTTTATAGGGTGCAGAGCCGTTAAGGCTTAAATCGTTTAATGTTAAAGTTAAAGAAGGAAAATGATGAAAAAATGACAAGGATACATCAGAGTAATTCAGTTCTGCGCTTAATTTTTCATTAGCCGTTTTTTTAATCTGCTCCTTAATTTTATCAGCAAAAACAATAGGTGTCAAAAACAATAGACCTAAAATAACAACAAAGGTTATTCCGGAGTATTTTGCAATTTTCAATAAAATCGATTTAGATTTGTTTTTTGACATAACTGTTTTGTTAAATTTAAGTATTTAATAATGATAAAAAATAGACAAATTAACCGTGTACGGTTTCGCTTTTTCCATAATTGGTAATAATTGAACCTTCGTATTCAATCCATTCCTTCCAGCGTTTATCAATATCGATATTGTCCTGATATTTTCTGGCGAATCCTAAAAAAGTAGTATAATGACCGGCTTCAGAAATCATCAGGTCACGGTAAAATTTAGCCAATTCTTCATCTTTAATATTCTCAGAAAGAACTTTAAAACGTTCACAGCTTCTGGCTTCAATCATGGCCGAAAATAATAAACGATCACAAAGTGCATCTTTTCGGCTTCCGTCTTTTTTCATGAACTTAAAAAGCTCATTTACATAATGATCTTTTCTTTCGCGCCCCAAAGTCAGGCCTCTTTTTTTGATTAAATCGTGAACCATTTGCAAATGTTCCAGTTCTTCCCTGGCAATCACTAACATTTCGGTTACTAATTCCTCTAATTCAGAGTTGTAAGTAACTAAGCTGATTGCGTTTGAAGCTGCTTTTTGCTCGCACCAGGCATGATCTGTCAAAATTTCTTCGATATTCGATTCGACGATATTTACCCAACGCGGGTCTGTGGCTAATTTTAATCCTAACATAATTTTTATCAAAATTGTATGCTGCAAAATTAGTCTTTTTTATAACCTAAAATCAGTAAATGCGCCTAAAAAAGCATTATTTTGCAACTAGAAAATATTAAAAATGAAACAGATAAAAAAACTATTAATTATTGGCTTTGTCTGGCCTGAACCCAATTCTTCCGCAGCGGGTGGAAGAATGATGCAGTTGATTTCGATTTTTACAGCAAATGGATTTGAAATTACATTTGCAAGTCCGGCTTTAGATAGCGATTTTATGGTTGATTTGTCTGAATTTGGTGTTGAGAAAAAATCGATTGAACTGAATAATTCGAGTTTTGATGATTTTATAATTGAACTCAATCCGGACGTAGTTTTGTTTGATCGTTTTATGATTGAAGAACAATTTGGCTGGCGAGTGGCAGAGCATTGTCCGAAAGCGATTCGATTATTAGATACAGAAGATTTGCATTGCTTAAGGACTGCACGTCAAAAAGCATTCAAAGAAAACAGGATGTTTAAATGGAATGATTTGTTATCTGAAGAAGTAGCAAAACGTGAAATTGCCAGTATTTTAAGATGTGATTTGAGTTATATTATTTCTGAATTTGAAATGAAGGTTTTAAAAGATATTTTTAAAATTGATCCGAATTTATTGCAATATTTGCCTTTTTTAGTTGAAGAAATGTCAGAAGAAGATTTGCTGAAATTGCCTTCTTTTGAAGATCGTCAGCATTTTGTTTTCATCGGGAATTTTCTTCATGAACCCAATTGGAATACGGTTCAATATTTAAAAGAATCGATTTGGCCTCTAATTAAAAAACAATTCCCTGAAGCTGTTTTAGAAGTGTATGGCGCTTATCCTTCGCAAAAAGTATTACAATTGCATCAACCCAAAAATGGTTTTTTTATAATGGGAAGAGCTAATGATGCTAATGAAATTGTTAAAAAAGCCAGGGTTGTTTTAGCTCCGATTCGTTTTGGTGCTGGTTTAAAAGGTAAATTGTTAGAAGCCATGCAATGTGGTACGCCAAGTGTAACTTCAACAATTGGCTCTGAAGCGATGCATGCAAATTTATCTTGGAATGGCTTTATTGCAGATGATGTTGATGAATTTGCTAAACATGCTATTTTGTTATATCAGGATAAAAAGCTTTGGGGACAATCTCAAAAAAATGGAATTACCATTGTTAATGAATGTTATCAAAAGGAAAAATATTCTGTGGAATTAATAGCTGTAGTTGATTCACTTTTGAAAGATTCAGAAAGCCATCGTTTACAAAATTTTATGGGGAGTCTGCTTCAGCATCATACTTTAAAAAGTACTAAATACATGGCAAAATGGATAGAGGCGAAGAATAAAAATTAAGCTTCCATTTTTCCAAATCCTAATGTTTCTCGATAAATTTGAGGAGAAACATCAGCATTGGTTTTAAAAAATCTACTAAAATAATGTTCGTCATCATAGCCTAATTCATAAGCGATTTCTTTTACCGTTTTGTTGGTCATATATAATTCTCTTTTAGCTTCAATGATGATTCTTTCCGAAATTAAATCAGTAAGTGTTTTTTTGAAGTAATTCTTGGATAATTTTCCCTGTGAAAATTTGAGAAACCTGAATACGATTATTATTTTTTGGAGCAGAAAGGTTAGGATTTTTCAGCAAGTATCGTCCCGCTTTCGGTTATAATCTTATGTCCCGAACTCCGGGCCATAAGGATTTTCACTTCATACGAGCGAAGCGAACTGGCGTAGCAATCGGGGCTAAATAGGAGCATTTTGTTTTTTTAGCATCGTTTGAAAATAATAATCCAATGTTATAAACTATAACCAATGGTTTCAGCCGTTGGAGATAATAATAATTCAGTTCAGGTTGAGAAAAAAAAATCCCGTTTTGAATTTTTCAAAACGGGATTTTAAAATTATAATAACCTTCTACTTTGCTCAGGCTGACATTGTTTTATGCCAACATTGTAACCGGGCTTTCGATGTATTGTTTTAATGTTTGTAAAAATTGAGCGCCAGTTGCACCGTCAATTGTTCTGTGGTCACAAGCTAATGATAACATCATGGTGTTTCCAACTACAATCTGACCGTTTTTAACTACTGGTTTCTCAACAATTGCACCTACAGAAAGGATGGCAGAGTTTGGCTGGTTGATAATTGAATTAAATTCAGTGATACCAAACATTCCAAGGTTAGAAACTGTAAATGTGCTTCCTTCCATTTCCTGAGGTCCTAATTTTTTGTTTTTAGCTCTTCCGGCAAGATCTCTTACTGAAGCACCAATTTGAGATAAACTCATAGCGTCAGTAAATTTCAATACAGGAACTACTAATCCGTCTTCAACTGCTACAGCAACACCAATATTTACGTGGTGGTTGATGATGATAGCATCTTCTTTCCACTGAGAGTTAATTTTTGGATGTTTTTTCAAGGCTAAAGCACAAGCTTTAATTACCATATCGTTAAAAGATACTTTTGTATCCGGAACCGTATTGATTGTTGCTCTTGCGCCCATCGCTTCGTCCATGCTTACTTCAATTACTAAGTTATAGTGAGGAGCAGTAAATAATGATTCAGCAAGACGTTTTGCAATGATTTTACGCATTTGAGAGTTTTTGATCTCTTCTGTGTAAACTTCTCCGGCAGGAACAAATACTTTTGGTGCAGCTGATTCTTGTGGTTTTGCATCAGAAGTTGCTTTAGCAGCAGGCTGTGCAGATGGAGTAAAGTTTTCAATATCGCTTTTTACGATACGTCCATTTTCTCCAGATCCTTTAACTTGTGACAATTGAATTCCTTTGTCGGAAGCAATTTTCTTAGCTAATGGAGAAGCTAAAATTCTTCCGTTAGAAGTTTCAGCAACTGCTTCAGATGCTTTTTCGGCTACAGGTGCAGCTTTTGTTTCTTCTGCAGCAGCAGGAGCGCTTGCAGTTGTAGTACCTCCGGCAGTAAAACCGTCAGCAATTCCTGAAATGTCAGTTCCAGCTGGTCCGATGATGGCTAATAAACTATCAACTGGAGCGGTGTTTCCTTCCTGAATTCCGATGTATAATAATGTTCCGGCATTGAAAGACTCAAACTCCATAGTCGCTTTGTCCGTCTCAATTTCTGCTAAGATATCTCCTTCAGCAACAGTATCACCTACTTTTTTCAACCAGGTAGCTACAGTTCCTTCTGTCATGGTGTCGCTCAAACGAGGCATAGTCACCACTATAACACCTTTTGGTAATTCAGTTGCAGCTTTTGCAGGAGCAGCAGTTTCTGTTTTTGCTTCGGCAGCAGGAGCGGCTTCAGCTTTTGGAGCGGCAGGGGCATCGCCACCGGCTAAAAGAGCCGAAATGTCTTCGCCTTCATTTCCAATAATTGCTAATAATGAATCAACCGGAGCAGTTTCTCCAGCCTGAATTCCAATATGTAAAAGAGTTCCTTCGTTAAAAGATTCGAACTCCATTGTTGCTTTGTCTGTTTCAATTTCAGCTAAGATATCTCCTTCGCTGACTTTGTCGCCTACTTTTTTTAACCAAGTCGCTACCGTTCCTTCCGTCATAGTATCGCTCAAACGAGGCATTGTTACTTTAATCGCCATAATATATTATAGTTTATGAGGTGTAAATGGATAGTCTTCTTGTGCGTATACTACATCGTATAATTGTTGCAAGTCCGGATATGGAGATTCTTCGGCGAATTTCACACATTCTTCAACCAGGTCTTTTACTCTTTGGTCAATTACTTCAATTTCTTCTTCTGTAGCATATTTTTGATCCATAATTACATCTAAAACCTGAGTAATAGGGTCAATTTTTTTGTATTCTTCGATTTCTTCTTTTGAACGGTATAGTTGTGCATCAGACATAGAGTGTCCTCTGTAACGGTACGTTTTCATTTCAAGGAAAGTTGGTCCGTCTCCACGACGTGCTCTTTCGATTGCTTCAGTCATTGCTTCGGCAACTTTTACAGGATTCATTCCGTCAACTGGTCCGCAAGGCATTTCGTATCCTAAACCAAGTTTCCAGATGTCAGTATGGTTTGCAGTTCTTTCAACAGAAGTTCCCATTGCATAACCATTGTTTTCAACGATAAATACAACCGGTAATTTCCATAACATTGCCATGTTGAAAGCTTCGTGTAATGAACCTTGTCTTGCTGCTCCATCACCAAAATAAGTCATGGTTACACCACCAGTTTCAAAATATTTATCAGCAAAAGCTAATCCGGCTCCTACAGGAATTTGTCCTCCTACGATTCCGTGACCTCCGTAAAAACGGTGCTCTTTTGAGAAAATGTGCATAGAACCACCCATACCTTTTGATGTTCCTGTTGCTTTTCCTAAAAGTTCAGCCATTACACGTCTAGGATCAACTCCCATACCTATTGGCTGTACGTGATTTCTGTATGCAGTAATCATTTTATCTTTAGTCAAATCCATTGCATGTAAAGCTCCCGCTAATACTGCCTCCTGACCATTGTAGAGGTGAAGAAATCCTCTGACTTTTTGTTGAATGTATAATGCTGCAAGTTTGTCTTCAAACTTTCTCCAAAGCAGCATGTCTTCATACCACTTTAAGTAAACCTCTTTTGTAACTTCTTTCATCTGAATTCTTTCTTTTGCTAAAGTTGTTTTTTTGTGTTATCAATTATCACCTATAACGCAAAAATAGTTTCCTCCCACAAATTTGCGCCCGAAGGGTCGGGATGCAAAAATAAGACATTACATTTAAGAACTAAAATTTAAAAGCTACTTTTTGGCTTTTTTTACAAGAACTTTTTATCAAACATGAAAGGAAGGAGGTTTTTAAGGGATGCCGACTGATAAATTGCGCCAATTTCTCCCATAAAATAGATTTCAATGGGGGTGTCTTGTTTGATTTCATATTCTGCGATTGATTGTCTGCAGGAACCGCAAGGCGGAATAGGAGCCTGAGTCTGGTTCAAATCTGATGCTGCTGTAATGGCCATTTTTAAAATCTTAGCTTCCGGATAAATACTTCCTGCATGAAAGATGGCTACACGTTCTGCGCACAATCCTGAGGGATAAGCCGCATTTTCCTGATTCGATCCTAAAACAATTTTCCCGTTGTCTAATAGTAAAGCGGCACCAACTCTAAATTGTGAGTAGGGTGCATACGCTTTTTTACGAATTTCGACGGCCTGATTCATTAAATTCTGAATGTCGTTTGGTAGTTCTTCTAAAGTATCGAAAACCAGAAATGATGATGTTACGCTTATTTCTTTCATTATTTGTAAGGGAAAAAAAATCCAAATTTCTATTTCTAGAAATTTGGATTTGATATATTTTTATTTGTTATCAGATTAATACTCTTCGTATTTCTCACCAAAATTAAAGGTTAATGAGAAACGAAGTGTGTTTTCTAACGGATTTTTAACTTTTGATGCAGAGAATAAGTACGAAACATCCACTTTTACGACATTGTATTTAAATCCGGCTCCTAAAGAGAAAAATTGAACCGCCCCTTTTTCAGGACTTTGATGATAATATCCTGCACGCATCGAAAACGAATCCTGATAGGTGTATTCTCCTGAAAGACTGTAGGTGATTTCTTTTAATTCTTCGCTGAAGCCGCCTGGAGCATCTCCAAAAGATTTAAAAATTCCAGGTACCCAGCCTATGGAATTATATTCGTTGTTAGCTTCCTGGACGCCATTAGTTTCTCCTGCATCTGTGGTGTCTCCATCATTATTCAAATCAACAGGTACAGGGATTTGTTGGGTAGGAACAAGTAGCTTTGTAAATTCAAGACCTACTGCTACTTTATTGTAATCGTCTAATATGAAATCAAAGCCACCACCTATTCTTAAGTTAGCCGGAAGAAAGTTTGATCCTGATCCGTCCGTTATTCCGCTTAAATCATAATTAATTTTTGGCCCAAGATTCTGAAAATTAAAACCGGCTCTCCATCTTCCGTTAAAATCTCTGTAGGCAAATTCTTCAGACTGATAAAATCCCGCAACATCAAATGCAAATGATCTTGCTGCAGATAAACTTTGTCCTTCCGTTGTAATTCCTAAATTTGAACTGATAAATCTTGCGGCTACTGCCATAGAGAACATTTCACTTAATTTCAATGAGTATGATCCGTCG
Organism: Flavobacterium pectinovorum; assembly: GCF_022802975.1. Taxonomy (GTDB): domain Bacteria; phylum Bacteroidota; class Bacteroidia; order Flavobacteriales; family Flavobacteriaceae; genus Flavobacterium; species Flavobacterium pectinovorum_B. The sequence continues at coordinate 8,988 of NZ_JAFEVZ010000015.1, read as the reverse complement.
ATTGCATATTCTGAAGGTTTAACAGTGTTGGCAGGGTCAGTCGCATCATTTCTTAACTCGATATCACCAATACTAAAATAACGTACGCTTCCGGCAAAAGCACTTCGTTCATTAATTTTGTTGTAATAGGTTACCTGGCTTAGCGAAATATCATTTACTAAATCTGTTAAATAAGGAGTATAGCTGACAGAAAATCCTTGTTTGTCAATTGAAAAAGCATATTTGGCAGGATTCCATTGTTGAGAAAATACGTCTGCAGATGTAGCAACTCCCTGGTCTCCAAGTCCGGCAGCTCTGGCATCAGCGGCAACTTGTAAAAAAGGTACCCCTGTAGTGATTGGTCTGTCTTGTGCTTTCGCAAACGATATAATAAAATAAAATAGTAAGAGCGATATTTTTTTCATTTATATTAAGTAAAGTGTTAGTTCATCTGTTAATGGTGCAAATATATATTATAGAATAACAAGTTTTTCATACTTTTCTGCTTTTTTGTTTGTTAAATTGGATTTGACAGTGAGTTTGTAAATATAAACACCTTTTCCTATCCTGTCTCCAAAATCATCCTTGCCATCCCAGGTAATGTCTCTTGATAAAAAACCTTCAGTTGTGATAAGCTGGTTTTTTGTCCAGACAACTTTTCCTGTTATCGTCATTACCTGCACCTGAACATCTAAAGGTTCGTAAGGTTTGTTGTGAGAAAACCAAAACTGGGTGTAAGTAGAAAACGGATTTGGATAATTAAGAACGTGTGTCAATGTGAGCGATTCATCGCTAACAACCATAAATTGAATCTCACTTGTTACCGGATTATTGTAAACATCCCAGGCGGTGAAACTTATGGTGTGCATTCCCGGACTTAAATTACGTAACGGAAAACGTAGATTTCCATTCGTGTAATCATCCAGTTTTGTCTGATAATAATCATTCAAAACATAAGGATTGCTAACATCTCCATCTAAAATAGCAATAATATCATGACCGATTCCGCTTGCTGTGTTGATTCCGTTTTCGTCTTCAAGAAGCGCCAAAAGAAAAGGGGAGTCATTTGTAATTCCTCCAGACACAAAAGTTTCATCGTTCATATATAACTGCACTTTTGGACTAATATTGTCCTGAGGTGCATTTTCATTAATTCCTCCAATTTTTATTACATCATTATATCCCGATTGGTTTTCTAAAGCTTCATTTTTTTTGGAATAAAAACTAATTCTGCCATTGTTAACAGGGATTCGAATGTCTCTTGGAACTATAAAACTAAATTCAAACTGACCGTTAGTTACGGAAGCATTTCCTCTAAAAATAGTTTCGCCTAATGTTTTGAATTGCATTGCCGGACTAAAACCATCATTATTAAGTGTTGTGCTTGTAATTAGTTTGTCAAAAATAGCAGTCGAAAGTTCGCCATTATAATTATTAAGCAGGTTGTTGTTTTCGTCGGTAATTTCTCCGGATATTTTAATTTTTGCTAAAGATTTAAAATCTTCAATTACTCCTGAAACAGGCAGGTCGTTTACTTTTGTTAAGTTGATTCGGGGTTTGGGGATAGCTAGCTTTATTGCGGGATCTCCTAAGTAAAAAACAACATTGCTGGAAGAGCTTGGATTTTCGTTCTTTGAAATTCGAAGCGCTTCAGCGATTGTTGTATATTGATTAGATCCAAAAGACAAAAGGTTTTTCATTAAGATGTCATTGAAATTTTCGGCATTGTATTGTCCGATTGAACGAACGGTGGTTAGCATTGCTATTGCACCTCCTTTTGGATTCCAAAAAGTATATTCTCCGGCTGTAGGGTGAGTTGGGTCGTCAAAACGGGAGAATTCACAAGTGATAGTTATAAATAAAGGATATTTGTACTGATTGCTTAAGTTTTGACCATCTGATTTTTCCCATAATCTTTCGCTGGATAAGCCATCTTCTCCTCCGTGGCCTAAGTAATTAAAGACTAAAGCGCCTTTTTCGAACGCATCAAAAAAATCTGCCCTTGCCTTAGGGTATCTTGAGCCTCCTGCAGATGCTTCTTGTGTATAAGAATCCATGAAGATTTTGTCGATATTTAAAAAAGGCTTTTCAGTGGCGATTTTGTCTGCCAATGTGTTTTGACGAGACTGTAATGTGGCATCCGAAGCTTTGTCGGAATCATCACTGATTAAAACAAAATTGTTTCGCCAGTTTCCGTAAGATTTAGTGTTATGATATTCTAAAACTTTATTGACCATTTCTTCGGCCTGTGCATTGTCGGATATTAACATCCTCCCTGTGGCAATATCGATTCCTCCAAAAAAAGACATAACATTTCCTTCGTTGTCATCCATTAATCCGTAAAAATCGTCAGAAGCAAAAGAAGATTCGCCGATTGTGTTGCTGGTTAAAGAATGGTATATAGGTACAATGTTAGTATTGTTGGAAATGCGGTTTTTGTAATCAAATGAGGCATCGCCAAAGAGATTCAGGTATTTTATTCTCTTGTCAGATGTAGAGGCATTTTTGTAAACATATCGAATACAGTTTCTGATTGCAGCAATGTCTTGCTTTCCTGACGAAAACTCCTGATAGATGTTTTCAAGAGTAACAACTTTTACATTTAAATTGGAATAAGTTTTATGAAAGTTAGCCAGTTTTTCAGCCTGTGAAAGTAAAATCCTTGGAGTGATAATTAGATAATCAATATCCTGAAAGTTATTTTGGTTGTTTTTGAAAAGAGTCCCTTTTAAGTTTTGATTTGTAATTTTTGACTGATTCTCTTTTAAAGGTGTGTAATAATCTGCCGGGGCAATTGCTATGTATTTTCGAATTTCACCTAATGAAGCTTTAAAATTAAAATTATCTAAATTGCTGTTTTCGATTTTAGATACATTATATAGGTCAGTAATGTCCCAAATTTGTGAAATTTGGGAAGCGCTCGAGATGGTGTAGTTTACAATTCCTGAGGTAGAACCGGCGAGGTCGTACTGAAATTGAAATTGTTTCCCCGTGCCTTTGAGTTTTCTTTTTGCTGTTAAATTAATGTAATCCAAATATCCTTTAGATCCGGGTACTCCATTATTGTTATAGGTGAGTTTTATTTTTACATTTTCAGATCCGGTAAAGCTTGTATTAGCAGGTAAATTGCCTGTGTTGAATTTTATATCAGAATCGGAACTAAGCTGGCTAAAAGAAATATTTCCAATATTCTGTCCGTTAGCAGAAACGGTAAATGAAGTGCTGGTAAGTGATGCTGAAGCCGCAACAGTTTCTATTTTTATTGGAGTCGCTGACTCAAGATTTGGAAAATTAAATTCAAACTCTTGCTCCTGATTGATGTCAAACGATTCTCCAAACCATTGACGTCCCAAATGTGCAATATTGGTCAAGTCGGTTTCATGAAATTGATGGTCGTCGAAAGTGGTTAATTCTAAAGTGCTGTTTCCTGTAGGTTGGGGCATGTTAGAAATCCTTTTTCCGTCACCTCCCTGAGTGGTAATGTAATAATAGGATCTGGTAGCGTATAAGTTAATGTTGGTTTTGCTTTCCGTGTTCCAGTTATTGATTCCTTCTGCGTAAAAAAGAATGTAGTCCTCATTGTTAAAGCTGCCGTCATTTTCTCCAATAATCTGAATAGCATTTTCAGTTAAATCTTCCGGGTAATAGATGTTGTTGGATAAAGGAAGCATTCTTCCTCCGTTTCCGTAAATTTTTATTTTTTTAGGATCGCTTTTACTTACATCAAAGCCAAGGCTTTGTAAAAAAGATCTTGAAATTCTATAAACACCTGATTTTTCAACATAAAAGCGATACCAGTCTCCGGAGGATAAAACCGAATTTGAAATACTGTTAGATTTTAAAGTGGAGGCTGAGTTGTTGTTTTTTGAAGTGTTGCTGTTTATCGAATAAGAAAAAGATTTGATTCTTTTAAAGCTATTTCCTTCGGATACGATTGGTGATAAAGAAATGAAGCCTTGCTTTTGGTCTCTTGAAGTGGCTATTTCTAGAGTTTCGTTTGGTTTTGCCAGAATATTTACTAATGATAAATCTCCCAAATCACTAGCAGAAACAGCTTCGTAAATAATGTTGGTAATTTGAACGTTGCTATTGCTGGAAAAATCCGAATAATTCGGGCTGAATAATAATGTTATGGTTTTTTTAGTAATGTCATATCGGAAATTATCGCCTGAAAAGTAGGGTATATTTGTTTTGAACTGACCAAAATTCATTTCTTTTTTATTTTGCCAATCTATTGTCAGTGTCCCATTTTTCTGGGAAAATAAGAAAAATGGAACTAAAAAAAGATATAAAAGGATGGCTTGTTTCATAGTTAAAGAAAACGAAATTAATTTTAAAATATTTTAGTAAGTAAAAATATAGTATTTAATGTTATAGTTATAATAAAAAGTATATTTTTGCGTTCGAAACTATAGGTTATTTTCTGGTAAAAAAACAGCTAAATAAAATTATTAGAACACATGTTGCTAATTAAATGTTAATTATTATATTGCAGCACCTAAATTTATCACCTAAGAATGAGTATGAAAGTAAACAAAATTGTAGCCTTGCAAGTAATGATGTCAATAGTATTGATGTTAGGCACGGCTAGTTGTAGCAAAAAATCAAGTTCTAGCCGCGCTTCAAGAGCAACAGGTTGGGATGTTGATAGTCAGAATGGAACGGCTGCCAGAAATGCAGGAAAAAAACAACAGGCCGGTCCTGGTTTAGTTTTCGTTGAAGGAGGTACATTTACGATGGGTAAAGTACAGGATGATGTTATGCACGATTGGAATAACACACCAACTCAACAACACGTTCAGTCGTTTTACATGGATGAAACGGAAGTTACCAATGGTATGTATTTAGAATACCTGGAATGGTTGAAAAAAGTTTTCCCACCTACAGAAGAAAGTTATAAAAATATTTATGCCGGGGCATCGCCGGATACCTTGGTATGGAGAAATCGTTTAGGTTACAACGAAACGATGACAAATAATTATTTAAGACATCCCGCTTATGCTAACTATCCGGTAGTTGGTGTTAACTGGATTCAGGCAGTTGAATTTAGTAAATGGAGAACTGACCGTGTTAACGAAGCTGTTTTAGAGAAAGAAAGATATATTAAAAGAGGTGCTAAAACACAAGATGTTAGTGCTGAAAGTCTGTTTAACACAGAAGCTTATCTTGCGTCTCCATCTACTTCTTACGGAGGTAATGAAGAGATCGTTTTAAAGAAAAGCCCTAACGGAAGAAGACCTAGAAAAGTAAAAGGTGGTGAAGTAGAAGAACAAAAAAATGTTTATGCACAACGTTCTTCAGGTGTTATTTTGCCGGAGTACAGACTTCCTACAGAAGCTGAGTGGGAATATGCTGCAGCAGCAGATGTAGGACAAAGAGAATATAATATCTATAAAGGACAAAAGAAATACCCTTGGTCTGGAGATTATACTCGTTCTGCAAAACGTAAAAACAGAGGCGATCAATTGGCTAACTTTAAGCAAGGAAATGGTGACTACGGTGGAATCGCAGGTTGGTCAGATGATGGTGCCGATATTACAAATAATGTAAAAAGTTATCCGGCTAACGATTTTGGATTATACGATATGGCGGGTAACGTAGCAGAATGGGTTGCTGACGTTTACAGACCAATAATTGATAACGAAGCAAATGATTTTAACTACTACAGAGGAAATCAATACGCTAAAAACAAAATTGGAAAAGATGGTAAGTTAGAAATTATCACAAAAGATAATATTAAATATACCACTTTAAGTAACGGTAAAGTAGTTGCTACAAATTTACCGGGAGAAATTGCTCAGGTTCCGGTTGATGAAAATGAAACATACTTGAGACAAAATTTCAGCAAAAGTGATAACGTAAATTATAGAGATGGAGATAAACAATCTTCAAGATATTATGATTTTGGAGATTCAGAATCTGCTGATGATGCTAAAAAAGAATCAATGTATAACTCACCAGTTCATAATGTTACTACAGATAGTTTAGGTAATATGGTGAGAAAATATGACAGTTCAAGCAAAAGAACAACTTTAATAAACGATAATGCAAGAGTTTATAAAGGAGGTTCCTGGAGAGACAGAGCTTACTGGTTAGATCCTGCACAAAGAAGATATTTTCCTCAGGATATGGCTACTGACTACATCGGATTTAGATGTGCAATGTCTAGAGTAGGTGCTAAAACTGAAAGAAGAAAATCACCAAGGAATTAAATTTTAGAAATTCCAATAAAAAAATTCCAAATTCCAAAACTGAGTTCAGTAAGGGATTTGGAATTTTTTTATTGTTTTTTTTCTATTTTTATAATCTAAATAAATGCTTATAAAATGAATATTAAAGAAATTCATGATTTGTTTTTAAAATGTAAATCGCTTTCAATTGATACACGTAAGATTGAAAAAGATTCCATGTTTTTTGCTATTAAAGGAGAAAATTTTGATGCTAATACTTTTGCTCAGGAGGCTTTAGAAAGAGGCGCTTTATTTGTGGTAATTGATAATCCGTCTTATCTGATTGATGAAAGAACAATTTTGGTACAAAACAGTTTAGAAACATTACAGGAGTTAGCAAAATTTCATAGACAATACTTAAAAATTCCTATTGTTGCCTTAACGGGAAGCAATGGAAAAACAACAACAAAAGAACTTATAAACGTTGTTTTGGCACAAAAATACAAGACAAAAGCAACTGTTGGAAACTTAAATAACCATATTGGAGTTCCGTTAACATTACTGTCTTTTACCAATGAAACCGAAATTGGAATTGTAGAAATGGGAGCAAATCATAAAAAAGAAATTGAGTTTTTATGTGAGATAGCACAACCTGATTATGGTTATATTACCAATTTTGGAAAAGCTCATTTAGAAGGTTTTGGAGGTGTTGAGGGTGTAATTGAAGGAAAAAGTGAGATGTATAAGTACTTACTTGAAAATGATAAAATAGCCTTTGTTAATTTGGATGATGCTATTCAGGTTGAAAAATCAAAAAAAATCAAATCCTTCACATTTGGTTTGCATAATAGTCTTGCAGATATTAACGTCGGTAAGATAGAAGCAAATCCGTTTGTAGTAATTAATTACAATGACTTTTTTGTAAAATCTAATTTAATCGGACTTTATAATGCTAACAATATTAATGCTGCCGTTGCCATCGGTAGCTATTTTAAAGTTGGTGATAATGATATTAAAAGGGCAATTGAAAATTATATTCCGACCAATAACCGATCTCAGTTATTAAAAAAAGAATCATTTGAAATTATTCTGGATGCTTATAATGCTAATCCGAGTAGTATGGCTGTTGCAATTACTAATTTTTTACAGTTAGATAATTCAAATAAAGTAATGATTTTAGGAGACATGTTTGAACTTGGAAGCGAAAGTCAGCAAGAGCATAAAATTATTGTAGATTCTTTGAAACATCAGAATAAATCTGTTTGTTATTTGATTGGAAAATCGTTTTATGAAAATCGAATTTCTAATGAAAATCTTCATTTTTTTGAAACCTTTGAAGGTTTTTCAGAATATCTGAAAGTGAATAAATTCGTAAATGATAGTACTTTATTGATTAAAGGTTCTCGTGGGATGGCTTTAGAAAGAACTTTAGAATATTTATAAAATAAACAGAACCTAACCGTTTCTTGAAATTGTTAGGTTTTTTATTTTTCAATAGTTCTAAAAGTTAAATTGACACGAGGTTTTGAAATTGTTTTAGTTGGAGGTAAACGATGCAGCCAATGCGTTTGTGTTTCATCTTTCATAATCAATAAACTGCCATGTTCTAAAATCAAGGAAACCGTTTCTTTGGTTTCTTTATGTTTGAAAGCAAACTTACGTTCGGCACCAAAACTTACTGAGCCAATGGCGCCATTTTTCTTTAAATCTTTTTCGGCATCACTGTGCCAGGCCATTCCTTCTTCACCGGTGTGATATAAATTCAGAAGACAGGAATTGAAAGTTTCTCCCGTTTTTTCTTCAATAAACGTTTTTAATTCCAGTAATTCTTTTGTCCACGGAAGTGCTTTTTTGGTAGTGTTTGAATAGGTATATTCGAATTCCTGATCTCCGTACCAGGCTACTTTTCGTTTAGTTAAAATCATTTTTCCAAAAATAATGGCTTCGTCATTTTTCCATTCAATAGTATTTAGAAAAATGTCTAAATAATGATTTGATTCTTCTCTTGAGAATAATCTCCCGTAATAATTTACGGTTCCGTCACTAGGGAGTAAGTTTGTGTTTTCGTCTATTTCGAGATTGAATAAATCCATTTTTTTAAATTAAAGAAGGCTATTGTAATTTCTTTTCCATTTTGTAATTAATAAGTTCTGTATTGAGACGAATATTTTTTTGTTCCGTTTTTACAATAAAACCATTCTTTTCAAAAAAAGGTTTTGCGGTTATGCTTATATCTGAAGTTAAAGTTTTTGAGCCATGATTTCTGGCTTCAACCTCTAATGCGTTCAGAATTTTATCGGCGATTCCCTGTCTTTGAAAATTTTTATGAATGTAGAAAAAATCAATATAATTTGTGTCTTTCAAGGTTCCAAATCCTGTAATTTGCTTTTCGATTATGGCTAATAAAACAAATTGTGTATTGATAACATCTATCCAGCGATCTGTATTTTTTACGCCATAAATCCAGGCTTCAATTTGTTCCGGATTATAATCGTTTTTGCAAACTGACTGAATGGTTTCAATATATAATTTTTGCATTTCGGCTAAATCTGAAATTGTTGCTTTTTTGAAATTCATTTTTTAGGTTTTAAAAATTAATGTGCCGTAGTTTTAGAAAAAACATTTATAACGACAACTCCAATAATAATTAAACTCAATCCAATTATTGCTGGTAAATCAGGTATTTGTTTGAAAAAAAGGGCTCCAATAATAGTAATTAATTCAAGTTGCTAGTTTGGATATCATAAAAAAACAAAGCAGAGGTTTAGTAAATTTGTTTTGCGAACCAATAAACCTCACCAATGCTTTGTAAAGACAAAATTATATCAATTTTTTGTTT
>NZ_JAFEVZ010000014.1 GCF_022802975.1 Flavobacterium pectinovorum | reverse complement strand
CATCAAGAAAATGTTTCCAAGAACAATACACGCAGTTACAATTCAAGGTTTTCTAATAAAGCTAACTTTATTTGTATTTGGGCTACAATTAAATAAATCAATTAACTAGCAACTTGAATTAATTATTGAAGTGCAAAAACCTACAATTATAAACAATACAATGCTTCTAAGTATTAAAACTTATGTAAACAAATATTTTGGATAAACTTGGTATAATTAATAACTGCCAATTGGTCATTTTAAGAACCTCACAAACGAGCTCCGATATCATTGGACAAATACTCTAACCAAGTATAACATTTAGAATCGGTTAAGGCTTTTTTCATAAAATAAACTATTTTGTATTGTCATAAAAATCGAACTGACGTTATAAATAATTAAACCCAATGAGTGAAATTAAAAATGAGTGTCAGGCTGAGTCCATTCGTCTTCGCTCAGGATAAACTTAGTCGAAGTCCTTTCGTGTTCAAAAGCCTTCGACTCCGCTCAGGATGACATCAATTCCTTAAGTTATAAATGATGTTTCACTTCCAATTTTTATACTTTTTATAATCAAATCAATCTTTTTAATCAATTTCATCCTACGGGTTTAAATTAACTATTTTGTAATAAATGATATACCTGATTGGCAATTTCAAATTCTTCATCAGTCGGAACAACCAAAACTGTTGCTTTTGAATTTGACTGACTAATCTCTCTGACCTCTTTAGATCGGATTTGATTTTTTTCTTTATCTAATTCAATCCCAAAATAATCCATATCAGTACAAATCAATTGACGCATGTATGATGAATTTTCTCCTATTCCGGCAGTGAAAACAATAGCATCCAAACCATTTAAAACTGCGGTATAAGAACCAATTGTTTTTTTTATTCTGTAAGCATTCATTAATAAAGCCAATTGACAATCTTTATTTCCTTTCTCAGCTTGTGCTTCAATATCCCTAAGATCGCTATAGCCGGTAAGTCCAAGCATACCGCTTTGTTTCAACAAAACAGCATTCACTTCATCAGGAGTGTAATCTAAATTTTTAATCATATAAAAGATAACAGACTGATCGATATCTCCGGCACGGGTTCCCATTATCAAACCATTAGATGGTGAAAAACCCATCGTGGTATCAATACATTTTCCGTCTTTTACAGCTGCCATACTACATCCGTTTCCTAAATGAATGGTAATTATTTTTGAACTGTTTTCTAAAAACTTAATTGCTTTTTCTGAAACATATTTATGACTTGTTCCGTGAAAACCGTAAACACGAACTTTATTCTCTGTTAAAAGATAATTCGGAATTGCATATTTATAAGCCACTTCAGGCATAGTCTGATGAAAAGCCGTATCAAAAACAGCAATTTGCTCAGCCGAGTTAAAAATCTCCCCGGCCACATTAATACCTTCCAGATTTGCCGGATTGTGCAATGGCGCCAATTCAAAAAGCTGTTTGATTTTTGCTTTTACTTTTTCGTTGATTTTAACCGTATCGCTAAATTCGCTTCCGCCATGCACCACACGATGCCCTACAGCATCAATTTCGGCAGTCGATTTAATAACTCCTTTTTCAGGATCTAAAAGCATATTGGCAACTTTTTGCAAACCTATTTTATGAGTTGGAATTGGAAGTGATTCTTCAACTGAATTAGACGATGTTTTAAAAGTTACATTGGAAGTTTCCAAACCAATTCGGTCAATCATACCGGTACAAATCACTTCGTTTTCCGGCATAACCATTAATTGATATTTTATTGATGAACTCCCTGAATTTATTATTAATATTTTCATTTTTTATATTTTTATCTTTCCAAAGTCTCTCCGGAAAGAATTTCTAATAGATTATTTTTGGGCTGTTATTTGTACTTTCTATTTGATTCTTGCATTATCAAACTTATTGCTCTTAGAAATCTCATGAATCTTTTTCCTTAAAACTGTATCTAATTCTCCTCTTTTTACATTCAAATTATTTTCAATAAAAAGCAGCATATCTTCATCCGTTTTACTGTTATTAAAAAAGGACTTTAGCATTTCGATTCCTCCTCTTTCGATTGCCATATCACAAAGTAAAGCACCAATTACATATTGTGGATTAGTCTCCTGACCTAATTGCCAAAAATCATTTGGTTTATTTAAATCAATTTCAGAATGTTTTTTCAAATACTCATCAACTATTTTTATACTGTAAATCAATGATTTTGCACTATACGCATTTTCTCCTCCATAATAGGCTGATATCCCTGCTAATAATAACTCATTGGCATTTGGAAAATAATTGTTTATAATGTGTGTAATTTCATGTTGATTATTTTCACCTGAAAGAGCTGTTGCATATATTATATTATTGTACTTGTCATAAAACCCACACTCTTTTATATTTCCCATTGATAAAACATAATCAAATCCTTTTATTTTAAAAACATTTTCGCAATCAGCACAAATAAAATAATTTATTTTTTCAGGTTTTAAACTAAAGACAGAACAAATTTTTAACAGATACTCATTAGCTTCTTTAGCTTTTAGCTCATTAAAACTATAATTTGGAAAATAATGATATGTAATATTCCCAACAACTTTTGTTTTCCAGTCCTTAACAAGGGTAGGTTGATAATTAGTCAAATAATATTGGCTCTTAAATTTTGTCGCAACTATATTTGTTATAGCATAGACATCTAAACTCTCTCTATCAAAAAACATAGATTTTATAATATAATCTTCTTCATGTCTTGATATAGATAAAATCTTGTTATCCAATTGAAAATAATAAAGAGAGGGATTTAAAAAGCCTTCACTTTTAAGCAAATCATAACTTTTATACTTTAATTTATCACTTTCTAGCCAATTTGGATTGTTTGTTAATTCATCAGGATTTGATTTTAAATAATTCTTCCAAAGGTTAATAATTTGATTTCTATCTGTACTTAAAGTATCTAGTCCAATATTAGCAGAGACATTTTGCGCATTTATTGATAGTCCATATTTTATAAAAAACATTAAAATTAGAAGTGTTTTTTGGCTGCGTATGTATTTCATTTAATTCTTAATTCTATTTAATTAATTTACAATCCCTGTGCCTGAATAGCCGTAATTACCACAGTGTTGATAATATCATCAACGGTACAGCCACGGCTTAAATCGTTTACAGGTTTGTTTAAACCTTGTAACATTGGTCCGATTGCCAGAGCTCCTGTTTCTCTCTGAACCGCTTTGTAGGTATTGTTTCCGGTATTCAAATCGGGAAAAATAAGCACACTCGCCTGTCCTGCGACTTCAGAATCCGGCATTTTACTTTTCCCAACGGCTCTGTCAACTGCGGCATCATACTGAATTGGACCTTCAATTTTTAAATCGGGACGTTTTTGTTTTACGATTTCAGTTGCTGTACGAACCTTATCAACTTCATCTCCCTTTCCTGAAGCCCCTGACGAATACGAAAGCATCGCAATTTTTGGCTCAATTCCGAAAGCCGAACTTGAATCTGCCGATGAAATCGCAATTTCCGCCAATTGTTCTGCCGTAGGATTTGGATTAATCGCACAATCTCCAAAAACAGAAACACGATCTTCGAGACACATAAAAAATACAGAGGAAACTACCGATGAATTGGGTTTGGTTTTAATGAATTGCAGTGCAGGCAAAATCGTATGCTGAGTCGTGTGTGCGGCTCCGGAAACCATTCCGTCTGCATGACCTTTATACACCATCATCGTCCCAAAATACGACACGTCTTCCATTAAATCCCTTGCCGTGGTAATGCTCACATTTTTTGCTTTTCGAAGTTCATAATAGGTATTAGCATAATCTTCATAAAACTCAGACTCTATTGGATTTATGATGTTTATTTTAGAAAAATCAAACAAAATTCCGAGTTCTGAAACTTTATTTTCAATTTGTTTTTTATCTCCAATAATCGAAATATCAACCACATCCATAGCTAATAATCTTGAAGCGGCAATAATAATTCTTTCATCATTTCCTTCCGGTAAAACAATGTGTTTACGATGTTGTTTAGCACGTTTTACCATGTTATACTGAAACATTTTTGGCGTCATACCTTCTGCTTCAAAAGTGATTAACCTTTCTGACAAAGCTTCTACTTCAACATATTTTTCGAAAGTATTAATAGAAGTTTCAATTTTATGGGTGTTATTAGCGTAAATTTTAGATTTTATGGCACCAATTCTGTTTGTAATATGATATGTTCCGCCATCAACCGCAATAATCGGAACAATAGCCGAAAGTCCTTCTATTAATTTTAAAATACTTTCTTCCGGAAGGATATTTCCCGTAAGGATAATTCCCGAAACTGTTGGATAATTTACTGATTCGTTAGCTTGTAAAGCACCCAGAATAATATCTGAACGATCGCCGGGTGTAATTACCAAAGCATTATCATGCAAATGAACCAGATAATTATGCAATTGCATGGCTCCAACACTAAAATGCCCAATTTCGTTATTCAAATAAGTTTCTCCAAATAAAATTTTCGCATTCAATTCATTGACAATTTCCTGCATTGTCGGATTATTTAATGTCGAAATAATCGGAATTGTATTGATCAGTACATTTTCAGGCAAACTTTTCTGCAAACCTTTGGTCACCAATTCTATGTTTTCTGGCTGTACTTTATTAGCAAAAACCGATAAAACTTCGACTTCTTTAACTTTGAAAGAATCATAAACCAAATACAAACTGTCTACCAATTCTTCAAGTGTTTTACCCACTCCAGAACCTATGATTATGGTTGGAATTCCGAGGTTTTTGGCAATTAAAACATTCAGGTCTAATTCGATTGAAGTTCCCTCGCCGGTAAAACTTGTTCCTTCAACCAAAACAAAATCAAAACGCTCTTCGAGTTTTTTATATTTTTCAATAATTAAATCTAAAACCTCGCCTATTTTTCCTTTGTTTTTCTTCTTGATTAATTTACTCTTGGTGATGGCGTAAGCGTCATCAAACTTAATATCAAGGTTAAAATACGAAAGAACCGTTTCGATATGATTGTCTAATTCGCCATCGACAAAATCCTCTACAATAGGTCTAAAATAGCCAACCTTAGCTGTTTTTCCAATCAAAATACTCATTAAACCAAGCGTAACAATTGATTTTCCACTGTTATGATCGCTTGTGGCTATATATATCGCTTTACTCATAATAATAATTATTTATATTTATTCTAAATAATAAATTTACAGAATTCATTTTTTTTAACAACTCTAACAAACGTTAAAACCAACGTCTTTTTTTGAAATAGACAATTAGGGCTATTACCAATAAAAACATGGTTCCCATAACAATAAAATAACCGTTTTTTTCCCTAAGCTCCGGCATATAGTCAAAATTCATTCCGTAAACACCAACAATAAAAGTAAGCGGAATAAATATGGCCGAAATAATCGTTAGTGTTTTCATGATTTCGTTCATCTTCCGGCTTTGTTCCGAGAAATAAAAGTTCGACGCACTTTCCAATGAACTCATATCCGAATCAATTTGTTCTAAAAGCTCTAAACTTTTTTGATGCAATCTTATGAAAAAATTAAACGTTTCTTTTTGAATCAACTCATTTGTGTCATCATCTTTTATTGTTTTTAAATAATACAAGGAATCCCGCAGCGGAATAATCGAACGTTTTAAAAAATTAAAATTATCACGATGGTTTTCAATCTTTTCCAGAATAACCGGATCAGCTCCTTTTTTAGTTAAATCAATTAATTCCTCAATATTATCTTCCTCATCTTCAATTGTTATATAAAAGTTTTCCATCACAGCATCCAGCAATAAATAAAGCAGATAATCAACCTTTTTAGTTCTTACGATTCCGGCGTGTGTACGCAGACGCTCCCGTATGTGGGTAAAGAAATCGCTTCTTTTTTCCTGAAAAGAAATCAGGATTCCGTCTTTCAAAATAAAACTGAGCTGTTCTACCTTAAGACCGTCTGAGTATTCTGAAGGCAAAAGCGATTTGATATTAAAAAATAAAATATCCGGTTGTTCCTCCAGTTTGGTTCTTTTGGTTGTGTTTAAAATATCGGCGAGTAAAAAATCATCTACCTTAAAATGATCTCCAATTGTTTTAATGAGTCCAATATCGTTTAGCCCGTGAATGTTCAGCCAGTTATTTTTAGTATAATCAAAGCAGGAATTTAAGGCTAAAACGGTAAATTTTTCATATTCGATAACATCTGCGTCGTTATATACAAAAAGCTGCATCTCTGTTTCATGATCTTTATGAACCCCAGTATACTCTAAACTAGTATGCTGCAGTTTACGCCCTTTCTTGTATTTGATCTTTCTCATTCAAAAAATTTTACAATAGTAATATTACGAAAAAGAATCCGAAAAGGAAATGACAATTATCAGTTTGACAGGAAATATTTTCAATGACAAAATGAAATTTGTAATAAATTAACTACTTTTATTAATCCCGACAGATTTTTTAAAACCTGTCCGAATTCTATCCAAAAATATCTATATGCAAAAAATTGAAAATCTGGAATCAGGAAAATATTATCATATTTACAACCGTGGAATTAACAGCGAAAACTTATTTAAAGAAAACAGAAATCATGAGTATTTTCTAATGCTATACAATAAACATATCGATCCAATTGCAGAAACATTTGCCTGGTGTTTATTAAAAAATCATTTCCATTTATTAGTGAGAATTAAAACTTTTGAAGAAATCTTAAAGAGCCAAAAAGAATTTGAAATTAAAAAAATAATTCCCGCACATCAATCTTTTGGAAATTTATTTAACGCTTACACAAAAGCAATTAACAAAGGCTATAACAGACATGGTACTCTATTTGAAAGACCTTTTAAAAGAAAATTAATAGACAATGAATTTTATTTACGTTCGGTTATAAAATACATTCACTTTAATCCAGTGAATCATGGATTTTGTGAGCATCCAATAGAATATCAATGGAGTTCTTATTTAACTTGTGTTTCTGAAAAAACAACTAAACTAAAACGTGAAAAAATAATTTCTTTATTTGAAAATATTGAAAATTTAAAAACTTCGCATAATGAAAGAGAAAATTTTGCTTCGTTAGAAGAGTTTTTAAATTTATAACGCATAACAAACCCGACAGGTTTTAAAAACCTGTCGGGTTTAACCTTATCATTAATACATTATATAAAAAAAACCGAGTCATTTCTGACCCGGTTTTCATATTCAATTGTAAAGATGCACAGCAGTGCGTCTCTACGAGTAAATTATTTCACTTCTTCGAATTCAACGTCTTCAACATTGTCTCCAGATTGCTCTTGTTGTGGAGCAGCTTGCTGTCCTTCTCCGCCTTGAGCGTACATTGCTTCTGTAGCTGTTTTCCAGGCTGCATTAACATTGTCTAATCCTTTTTGGATTGCATCAAGATCCTGAGACTGGTGAGCAAATCTTAATTCAGTTAAAGCATATTCGATAGCTGTTTTTTGCTCATCTGTCAATTTATCTCCCAATTCTTTCAATTGACTTTCAGTTTGGAAAATAGTACTGTCTGCTTCGTTAATTTTTTCAGCTTTAGCTCTTAAAACTTTATCTGATTCTGCGTTAGCTTCAGCATCTTGTTTCATTTTTTCGATTTCTTCAGAAGTCAATCCAGAAGAAGCTTCGATACGGATATCGTGAGATTTACCAGTTCCTTTGTCAGTAGCAGTTACTTTAATGATACCATTTGCATCAATATCAAAAGCTACTTCAATTTGAGGAACTCCTCTTGGTGCTGGTGGAATACCATCTAAGTGGAAACGACCGATAGTTTTGTTATCAGCAGCCATTGCTCTTGCACCTTGAAGAACGTGTAATTCAACAGATGGCTGAGAATCAGCAGCAGTAGAGAATACCTGAGATTTTTTAGTTGGGATAGTTGTGTTAGCTTCGATTAAAACTGTCATAACACCACCCATAGTTTCGATACCTAAAGATAAAGGAGTAACGTCTAATAACAATACATCTTTTACATCTCCAGATAAAACTCCACCTTGAATAGCTGCTCCAATAGCCACAACCTCATCAGGGTTAACTCCTTTAGATGCTTTTTTACCGAAGAATTTTTCTACTTCGTCAGCAATTCTTGGCATTCTTGTAGAACCTCCAACTAAGATAACTTCGTCAATATCAGAAACAGATAAACCTGCATCTTTCAACGCTCTTGCAACTGGTGCCATAGAACGCTTTACTAAATCGTCAGTTAATTGTTCGAATTTAGAACGAGATAATTTTTTTACTAAGTGTTTTGGTCCTGAAGCAGTAGCCGTAACGTATGGCAAGTTGATTTCAGTTTCAGCAGAAGAAGACAATTCAATTTTTGCTTTCTCAGCAGCTTCTTTCAAACGTTGCAATGACATTGGATCTAAACGTAAATCAATACCTTCTTCAGCTTTGAATTCGTCAGCCAACCAGTCAATAATTTGGTGGTCAAAATCATCTCCACCTAAGTGAGTATCACCATTAGTAGACAATACTTCAAATACACCATCTCCTAATTCAAGAACAGAGATATCAAAAGTACCTCCACCTAAATCGTAAACAGCAATTTTTTGATCCGTTCCTTTTTTATCTAATCCGTAAGCTAATGCAGCAGCAGTTGGCTCGTTGATGATACGCATCACTTTAAGACCAGCAATTTCACCAGCTTCTTTAGTAGCCTGACGTTGCGCATCATTAAAGTAAGCAGGAACAGTAATAACCGCTTCACTTACTGTTTGACCTAAATAGTCTTCAGCAGTTTTTTTCATTTTTTGAAGTGTCATTGCAGACAACTCCTGTGCTGTGTATAAACGACCATCAATATCCACACGTGGTGTATTGTTGTCACCTTTTACAATTTGGTATGAAACTCTTTTTGCTTCAGCCGAAACTTCACCAAAACCTTGTCCCATAAAACGTTTAATAGAAGCAATCGTTTTTGTAGGATTCGTTACTGCTTGTCTTTTTGCAGGATCACCTACTTTAATCTCTCCACCTTCAACAAAAGCGATGATAGATGGTGTAGTTCTTTTTCCTTCTGCGTTAGGGATAACAACTGCTTCGTTACCTTCCATTACAGAAACACAAGAGTTCGTCGTACCTAAGTCAATTCCGATTATTTTACCCATTTTTTATATATTTAATTTTTGATTTAATTTTAAACTCATGTGGCATAAGTCAATCTTTGTGCCAATATAAAAAACCAAAGTAAATTGTCAGTTTTCATGTCTGCGTGCCAAAAAAAATCTGACAACATGGCATTTTAAAAACCTGACAGAAGTGACGCATCAGTGCTTTATGTGTCATTATCAGAAGCTACTTCCTACTGTCTACTATATCTTTACTACCAAATCCCGGCAACAAAATATAACGCTCTCATTCATGGCTAAAACACTTTATTCTTTTTATTTTTATGTTAAATGCTAAAAACATCTATATTCGTAATCTTAACACCAAAATTTTAAATATAAAATGAAGAAAATTACTTTTATCCTATTCTTATTATTCAGTACGATTAATACCTTTTCACAAAAAAACAGTTATGGTCTTTTATTAGGAGCCAATGCATACGATGTACAAATTAGCAACGTAGGCAACAGTGGTTCTTACAGTAAATACAATATTGGAGGTTTTTTTGAACATCAAATGAGTAATCGCTTCGGGGCTAAATCCTATCTGTTATATTCAAATACAGACAACGGAGATTACATTTTTTATTCTAATCCTGATTTTAACTTTAAAAATACCGAATCGAAAACATTACAACTTCATTTACTGATAAAATATGATGTTAGTAAAGAATATAATAAAGGTTTTTACATCTTAGGTGGATTAAGAGGTACACAACTGTTAAATGTTGAATCTGACCGGTTCAACAATTTAGATGATGAATTCTTTAAAAAGACAAACTATGGAATTTTATTAGGTGTTGGGGTAAATTTCGCTAAACATTTTAGCTTAGAATTACTTGGCGATCGAAACATAACAAATCCTAACAGGTCAGATAATTATAAAGCTAAGAATCTTGGTGCCTATTTGAATTTTTTAATTAATATCGAATCACTTCTTAAAAATAACCAATAATAATCAAGGAAACGAAACCTGACAATTATTAAGTATCATTAGCAGAATGGTATTTGTAAAATTCTAACGAACCAAATCAAAAACATCATGAATCAATCATTAGAAAATCAATTTAACGAATTCGAAAAGCCATTAATTATCAGAAGAAAACTTTTGCCATGGTGGATCAAAACCTTCTGTTGGATCTTTATGATTTTAGGAGTTTGCGGTATTGGAGCGATTATTGGAAGCGCTTTTACTGAAAATGTCAATTTATCTATTTATGGATTTTCAAGCAACACGGCTTACTCCGTAACCGGAATTTTTATCATTGCAATTATAACACTTAAAGGATTTACGGCTTATTCACTTTGGTTTGAAAAGGATAATGCAGTATCAATTGCCAAAATCGATGCTATTTTGGGAATTGTAATTTGTGTAATTTCTATGTTCGCAATTCCATTTATAACAGAAAACTCTCATTTTGATATTAGACTGGAACTTTTATTATTAATTCCATATTATCTAAAACTAAACAAAATAGAATACGAATGGGATAATCAGGAAAGTTTATAAACTGAATATAAACCTAAAAAAATCATTTTAGACAAAATCATGAAAACAAAAAAATATATTATATTTAAGTATTAACAATACTCATAATACATTTATATGGTGTTTATCTTTCAAGTTATTAACATTTCTATTTAGAGTTTTATTAATGAATTGAATAATGGTAAATGTTGTTGTTTTGAAAAAGATTCTTAATTTGAAACCCACAAAAAAATTTAGCATAATTACGTCTAATCACAAACTGGTCACATAATTCAAGAAAGACTGTTTTGTTTTTTTCTTACTAAAGAAAATAATTTTCACCAAAATACATTTCACAATAAAAAGACTACAATCGCAATGAAAAAAATATTCAAAATGTTTTTACCAAACAGACTTTTCGTTTTAATAAGAAATTACAAAAATTATAAAATAAAACAAGAAGGCAGAAAACAAAAAGAATATGAGTTTGATATAATTTTCAGCCTAGGTAATTCCTGTCGTCCCGCATACTATTTAAGAAAACATAAATTAAGAATATATGCAAATCCCTTAGATTGGATGATGGTTTACTCTTTAGAAACTGTCGTCAATTTATATCAATCAAAATTTAATGATTTTTTTATTAATTTTTCAGAACATAAACAAAAACCAAACTGGTTTACAGATGTTAAAAACAATATCACTTCTGTTCACTATCCAGAAATTAAATATGATAATAAAACATTTAATAAAAGAATGAAAAAACGTTTTAATAAAGTGAATCAAAAATTAAAGAAAGCAAATAAAATTTGTTTTCTTTCTCAAAGAAACGAAAAACAAACCAATTTTATTGATTTTTTAACAAAAATAGGCAATCTTTATTCTGCAGAAATAACTTTAATAAATATAAAACACAATGAAGAAATAGATGGAATTATTTTACCAGTTAAATACAGTACAAAAAAAATATCTGACCAACTTAAATTAATTGAGTATGAATTCAATGATATTCATCCAAACGGTAACGATTGTAACACAAATTCTAATTTCTGGATTGGAAACGTTAATTTTTGGGATGAAATAGTTGGAAAAATTCATATAAAAACAAAGTTTATACCTTATCTTCTAAAAAAAGAAAGCTTATAAAAGCTATATATACATTTTTATTTTCCTCCTGTTTTTATTCGTAATTTCGGCTTTTAAAATTATTTAAATTACAATTACAAAATGGCTTCATTTATTAAAGAAATATCTTTTCGCTGGTCAGATCTCGATCCAAATTTTCATGTTCGTCACAGCGCTTATTATGATTTTGGTGCACAGCATCGTATCGAAATTCTTGAAGAACTTGGTCTGACTTTAAGAGTAATGCAAACACAGGGTTTTGGACCGGTTTTGTTTAGGGAAGAATGTGTTTTTAGAAAAGAATTAAAACTTTCGGATAAAATTTTCATTCACACCAAAACCTCCAAAATGAAAGCAGATGCTTCGCGCTGGTCTATCATTCACGAATTTAGAAGAGAAGATGATACACTTTGTGCCACCATTACAGTAGATGGTGCCTGGATGGATACCAAACTGCGCAAACTGGCTTCTCCAACGCCTGAGATTGCTGTTGAAGCACTGAGTATTTTCCCAAAAAGCGATGACTTCGTAGGGCTTTAAATAAAATCTTATTCACCATAAATACAAAAACCGTTACAAATCAATGTAACGGTTTTTTTTCGGTAAACTTGGCTTGTATTATTCTGCTACAATTTTATAATTGCTGTTTAAATTTTCTCCGGAAACATTTAAGATATAAAGTCCTGATACTTTTTTATTTGCAATGTTTAATTTAAAAACTCCATTTCCGTCAGATGAAATTTTTTCCTTAACAATAATTTTCCCTGTTACATCGCTTAATGTTGCTGTAACGTATGATTCTTTATAATTTGGAATACTGATAAAAATCTGTTCTTTTACTGGATTAGGATATACAGTACCACTAACTTTATTTTGGGTAAATTTATCATTATTTAATAATGCCTGATTGTACAACTGTGTTATCTCTGTTGCATTTAATGCATAATTAAATATTTTAAGTTCGTCAAATAAACCTTTGTAAGGTGCCGGAGTAGTATTGGCAAACAGCTCAAGAGCCCCGATATTTCCAATCACTAAATCTGTTGGCTCTCCAATACCCACAGCTGTTCCTGTTGCATCAGCCTTTTCATTGGTAAAAACCCCATTCGTATATATTCTTAATTTAGATGCCGTAACATCTCTCATGATAATCACATTCACCCAATTTCCTGTAAAATAACTGGTCGCTGCTAATGATGATGCAAGTTCGGTTTTTGTTTTATCATCATCTATCGCAAAACGCAATTGATTACTTTTAATTTCTACATTAAATCTTCTTCCTGTTGCGCCTGTCGTCGTATTTTTTGTCATCGACCCTTTGCATAATATATAGGAGCTCAATGTCGAACCTGTCGGTATTAAACTGGCATCAGCTTTCATCCAAAATGAAACAGTAAAAGAATTTTTATCAAATAAAATATTATCCTGATTAGGAACGCTTACCATGAGTTTATTAGGCGTTAATGTTGTAAAATCTATGGCTTTGTTCTCTTTTCCGGCTACTCTGACATTACTATTGTCGAAAGCCGCATCTAATTGTCCATTGTTTGCATATCCTGAAATATCTTCAATTTGCTGACCATCTCCAGCTGTTTCCTTAAACGGCCAATGACCAACAAGTTCCGGTGTCAGCGCACGGAAATTCCATACATCGCCTGTTATTGTTCCTTTAGCATTAGAAGCATCAATTCTCCAATAGTACGTTATTGCCGGACTTAATCCTGTGAGTTGATATACTGGAGCAGCAACATAAGCTACATCGCCCAATTTTGCTAAATTTAAAGGATCAGTACCAAAATAAACAGCATAAGTTGTTGTGTTTGTACTTCCACTCCATTTCAGCGTTAAATTCCCACTTGTTAACTGAATGTTAGTAAGTCCTGTAGCCGGATTAGGTGCAGATGCTTTAACTGGAGCTGACGGAATTGGCGGTGTAGTTACAGATGCTGTTTCATATACTGATGATTCTGTGCTGTTTTTTGCTTTAACTCGATAATAATATTGCGTATTTGGAACCAAACCAGTGTCATTATAACTTGTCGCATTTGCTCCAAGGGTAGCGATTACATTAAAATCAGTACCGTTATCTGAACGTTCTACGATATAATTATCCTCATTAGTCGCACCGTCAATCCAGTTAACAGTCAAAGAACTCGATGGCGGAACTTCAGTAGAAACCACATTAGTAAAATTCACGTTTGATGGCGGAATAACAAAATCGGTTGGAGTTGTATTTATTAATCCGTTAATATAAACTTCGATATTCAGGTAAGGGGCATTTGTTGTGCTTACCAATAACGCATCAGCAGTATTTTTATCTAATCCGTTGGCGTCTTCCCATGCATCCGGCATACCATCGTTATCAGTATCCAAAGAAGCAGGAGCACCATAAACATGTCCTGCACCATTATTGATAAAACTAAATTGTTTTGCAAAACTGGCTCTGTCATACATATAAGTAGCTACTGTTCCTTTTGATATCAAGTCAGAAATCATCAAATTATCAACCTGATCACGTCTTGGATATGAAGCTCCCACGCTTGCCACGATTTTATCATAAGCATCCTGAGCTGTCAACGTTGGGGTTTTCATTGGATAATCATAAGGTGTTGGCAAAAGAGTTGCGACATCTCCGGTAGGGTACCCTGTTAAGTCGTAAGGAACTAGTGTCCCGTTTAACACACCATCTTTATTATTATCAAAATAATTGCCCGCACCATATAAAGAGAAATTATCGTTCCCGCGATTAAAAGGTGACGAAACTGTAGCACTTGTATTTGGTCCTCCTATAAAATAATTATTGATAATGTTAACATCTGAGCCTCCTGCAGAATCTCCACCCATAATGTAGGCATCTCCAGATTCAGTATGTCCGTAAGTATTTCCATAATTACCCCAATTGTAAACCACATTGTTTACAAACTCATTAATCCCTTTTATTTTATTGTTTCGTGTTTTATTACCGATATATAAATTTCCAATTAAACTTATCTTACCTCCATTTGACGGCTGCATTAATCCCCCGGCAGAGTGGTTGTGACGGTGCAGACCATGACCTATAATACAATTCTGAAGAGTTATATTATCAGGACTAATCCCTTTATTGTCCCAATTGATAGAAAATACTTCATCTGTCCCCCAGGTAAAAGTCATGTGATCCAAAATAATATTTGCACCATTTGATATACCTGATGCATCTTGACCTTGAGTGTTATCCCCATAACGAACACGAAGATAGCGTCCTATCGTGTTACTGGATCCGGAAAAGGATACTTTACCAAGAATCACTACCCCTTCACCGGGAGCTGTATGTCCGGCAATTGTAGTGTTGGCTGCGACTGCAATGGCTGAGGATAAATTTATGATACCTCCTACTTTAAATATTACAAATCTTCCTTGCTGACTAACCGCATCACGAAAGGATCCCGGTCCACTGTCATTTAAATTGGTTACTAAATAAATCTGAGGATTTGCAGCTCCTCTCGCTCCTGTGGTAAATCGTCCAAAACCGGTAGCTTCCGGAAATGCTAATGTCTGGGCATTTAAATCACTGTAGAAAGTGATTAACCCGCAAATCATAAAAACTTTAAGCGCATGCTTAAATGTTAAAGTAATTTTTTTGGTCATAATTTGGTTAAATTGGTTAAATAGTCGTAACCAATTTAACTATAAGCTTTTGAGGCACCGTCCTGTTCCATCCTGCTTGCAATAAAACCTTATAAACGGTTTTGATTATATACTTGAATATTTTTCAATTCTTTTTTACACAACTATTGTTATTATTAACCTCCACAAAAGCAAAACTTCGTAAATTAGCTCTTCAACTTTAGAATTTTTCATCAGAATCAAAACTTATGATCGACTTCTCAAAAGATTTCAGAATTGTTTTTTTTATTGCCATTATTGCTATAACAACATTTATTTTAGGTGCTGTTGCAGACAAAGCCCTTCGTTATTTATTATATCGCAAACTCAATAATAAAGAATATGATGCAACCGGTTTTAAATTTCTTAAACATTTAATTATTACCATAATTTATATTCTGGGATTCGCTTTTGCCTTAATTCAAATTCCCGAATTCAAAATTATAGGTCACTCCTTTTTGGCCGGAGCCGGAGTTATTTCTTTAGTCGCAGGTCTTGCATCTCAACAAGCTTTGAGTAATATTGTCAGCGGAATTTTTCTGGTAATTTTTAAGCCGTTTAGAATCAATGATAAAATTACAATCAATGATTTCGTTGGTACCGTTGAAGATATAAACCTGAGACAAGTGGTTTTAAAAGATGCTGAAAATAACCGAATTATTATTCCAAATTCAGTAATCAGTAATCAAATTATTGTAAACACTAATATGCATGATACCAAATGCTGCAAAATAATTGAAATCGGAATTGGTTATGAGTCTGACGTCGAAAAAGCATTAGAAATTATGAAAGAAGAAGTTGCAAAACATCCGCTTTTTGTTGATACCAGAACTTCTGAAAGTAAAAAACAAAAAGAACCTCTGGTTATCGCAAGAGTTGTGGCTTTGGCAGATTCAAGTGTAACTTTAAAAGCGTGGGCATGGGCAAAAAATTCCACAGATGGTTTTGTTATGTACTGCGATCTATTACAGAGTATCAAAAAACGTTTTGATGAAACTGAAATCGACATTCCCTATCCACAAAGAGTGGTTACGATAAAAACAGATCAAAATCAGCCTCATCCCTAAAAGCAACATTATTTACACAGCCTGTTTTATACGAATTTAAAAATTCTGAAAGACCAACACTGCTAATCATCAACCAGACATAGAACTATTTTAGGAAAAACCGTTTGTCTCTCAATAAATCAGAAGAACAATGAAAAATTATGCCAAACTAGGTAAAAAAAAGACAAAAAGCCATTCTGAATGCCAAACTCATAGAAATTACAAAAACAGAACATTTGCCACATATCGAATCTTTTGATCTATTTATAAAATCATTAATCGTATTTTTGAAGCAATAAAAGTAGAACCTTAAATCAAATTTTATGTTTACAATCGAACAAATAAAAGAAGCGCATGCCAAAGTCAAAAGCGGTGCAGATTTTCCAAATTATATACAGGATTTAATCATTTTAGGTGTAAAAGGCTACGATACCTTTGTAAATGACGGGCATGTTGAATATTATGGCGTCAATAATTATTCTGTTATTTCAGAGGAAAAATATCCTGAAATAAAAGTCGAAGATACAGCCAACAAAGAGCGTTTTATAGAATTTCTGTTAGCACATCAGGATGGTCAGACCAATTATATTACATTTTGCAATCATTCCGGACAATGCGGAATCGCGAAATGGCGTGTTGACATTATTGAAATGACCTGTACCTATTTTGACAAATCAGGTGCTGAAATTGTAATCGAAAAAATTCCGGGTTAATCTTTAGAACAAATTCAGATGTCGCAAAATTGGTCGCCAATAATCAGTTCCGAAGAATTGCTTCAGCTAAAAAATTCAGCTGAAGTTATTTTAGTTGATGCCAGAGCCGGACTCAATGTCGAACAAAATTATAAAAATGAACATTTAAAAGATGCACGCTATGTCGATTTAAACCGCGATTTAGCTACTCCGGACTGCAACCCTGCAAACGGTGGAAGACACCCTTTGCCTTCATTAGAAAAATTTTCTGAAGTGCTGTCTAAACTAGGCATTACCCCAAAAAATCATGTTATTATTTATGATGACAAAAACGGTTCGAACGCTGCATCAAGATTTTGGTGGATGCTAAAAGCAGTTGGTCATGAAAAAGTACAGGTTTTAAATGGCGGTTTTCAGACAGCCATAAAAACCGGTTTTCCTGTAAGTTCTGAAACTGAAAGTTTTGATATTGCTGAAAAATATCCTGTTACAGACTGGCAGCTCCCTTTAGCAAATAGTAAAGAAGTAGATCAAGCCCGAAACAATCCTGAAAATATAGTCATTGACGTAAGAGATAAAAACCGGTTTGACGGCCTTACAGAACCACTTGATTTAATTGCAGGTCATATTCCGGGTGCAGTTAATGTTCCGTTTAGCGAAAATTTAGATGAAAACGGTTTTTATATTTCTGCCGAAAAACTGGCTAAAAAATATACTCAAATTTTAGGAAATGTAAAACCCGAGAATGTAATCATTCATTGCGGTTCAGGGGTTACAGCCTGCCACACACTGTTAGCTATGGATTATGCCGGGATTCCGATTCCACAACTTTATGTGGGCTCCTGGAGCGAATGGTCGCGAAATAATCTGCCAATGGCAACCAAACAATAATATCCTTTCAAGAAATACATAATGCATCAAAAACAACATTGGGACATTCTTTTAACCAATCAGGTAAATAAAAAAAAGTTCATCGACACCTTGCTTTCCGGCGAAGCAAAAGAAGAATTAGCCGTTTTTAACACCCAAAAAGGAATTTTATTTTCAGATATTTCAATTGAAAAATTTATAGAAAGAGAATATCAATACGAATCTGTTGAAGCTTCTCCTGAGTCACACAGGCAATTGCGAACCTTTTCTTCCGGCGAACGCAAAAAAGAGTTCTTAAAATACTGTATCAGTCAAAATCCGGATTTTATTATTTTTGATAATCCTTTCGATCATTTAGATCAGGCTTCACGTTTGGCCTTGGCTCTTTCTTTAGAGAAACTTACGGATACAATATCTATTATTCAGCTTGTAAATCGTACGGTTGATTTAATGGATTTTGTATTGAATAAAGTCCAAATCAAAGACAATTCATTTACTTTATACCCTATTTCAAAAAACGAAAGCCATTTTAAAACCTTAAATACAGCTGCAATTCCAAAGGCTCATGAACCGGGTACTTTTCACGAAAGTGAATTAATAAAAATGGATAATGTTTCTGTAAGTTATGAAGACAGAAAAATTCTGAACAACATTTCATGGACCATCAAACAAGGCGAATTCTGGCAGTTAATTGGCCCGAACGGTTCAGGTAAAAGCACTATTTTATCCTTAATTACGGGGGATAACCCGAAAGGCTACGGTCAGAATTTATTTTTATTCGGAAGAAAAAAAGGAAGCGGCGAAAGCGTTTGGGAAATCAAAAAGCAAATCGGCATTTATACGACTGCTATGATGGATTTATTTCAGAAAAGCCATACACTGGAACAAATGATTCTGTCAGGCTTCTTTGACTCGATCGGATTGTATATTGAGCCAACTACTTTGCAAAAACAAATCGTCGCACAATGGCTGGAAGTAATTGAAATGAGTCATCTAAAAAAGAAACGTTTCATAGATCTTTCAATCGGACAGCAAAGAGTAGCGCTAATTGTTCGTGCCGTTTTAAAACACCCGCCTTTATTAATTCTGGACGAACCTGTTGAAGGTCTTGACGATGAAAATGTAGATTTAGTGATTCAGTTAATTAATACCATCAGGCAGGAAACAAACGTAGCCATTTTGTATGTTTCTCACAGAATAGAATCCGGTCTGGCTCCTACTTCAATTTTTGAGCTTTTGCCTTCAGCTACGGGATCGGTTGGGAGAATTAAATAAGTAGCTTTATCCTACTTAGAAACGAAATGTCATCCTGAGCGAAGTCGAAGGCTTTTTACCATGAAAGGACTTCGACTAAGTTTATCCTGAGCGAAGACGAATGGACTCAGCCTGAGACCTGATTTCAGTTATATCTAACTAATTAAATCATAAAAAATGCCCCAAAATAAATTTAATATTTATGGGGCATTTTTTTAGTTTTTATCTTCTAATAAAGGAACAAAACGAAACTCTCCAAATTCATGTTTTTCAAATTGTGTTTCGTTTTTTCGAATTAATAAGGTCATAATCTGAACATCTTCTCCAAGCGGAATAACCAGTCTTCCTCCTATTTTTAACTGTGCCATCAAAGGCTGCGGAATAAACGGAGCTCCTGCCGTAACAATAATACTGTCAAACGGAGCATAATTCGGAAGACCTTTATAACCATCTCCAAACGACAGATGTTTGGGTCTGATATTCAATTTTGGAAATAAATTAGAAGTCGTTTTAAACAGCTCTTTCTGTCTTTCGACACTATACACTTTTGCCCCCAGCATAAACAAAACAGCAGTCTGATAGCCTGACCCTGTACCGATTTCGAGAATTTTATGATCTTTTTTTACTTCCAGCAGCTGCGATTGAAAAGCAACAGTATAAGGCTGCGAAATAGTTTGCCCCGCTCCTATAGGAAAAGCCTTATCCTGATAAGCGTAATCTTCAAAACTTGAATTTAAAAAAAGGTGTCTTGGGATCTTTTTTATCACTTCTAAAACTGCTCTGTCAGTAATCCCTTTTTGTTCTAAAGTGCTTACTAATTGATTGCGAAGTCCTTGATGTTTGGCAGTATCTTTCAAAATGGGTAGGTTTTATTTTCGCAAAAATAAGAAAGTAAATCAATTTTAAATACTTTCCTAAAGAATGTTTTCAACTCAGAAACTTCCTTCAAATTAATAAAAATGTAATTCATTTACCATTCATATACTTATATTGACCGTTCATCATTTTTTAAAAAAAATTAATCTAATGTGTTCCTACTTTTGAATCATCAAAAAGGAAATAATAACTAAAAAACAATATTTTAAAAATGAACACTTCAAAAATCACAACCGCTACCGAAATTTTAAAACCATTAACGATTGGTTTCGCTATTGGACTTGCTACTAATCTCATTAGTTTTTTAATTCACTTGTAAAAAATCACCAATCAAATCACCAATCAAATCATCAATCAAATCATCAATCAAATCATCAATCAAATCATCAATCAAAATAATCTAAAAAAACATTCATCATGGAAACCAGCAAAACAATCAACATTTTTAAAATTGTTAAATCATTCACAATAGGAGTTATAATCGGATTTGCACTTTACAAATTCATTACAGTAATCCTATAATTAATTCAAATCAATCATCTCAAAAAAATCAATCAGCATGGAAACTAAAAAAGAAATAAACGCTTATAAAATTGCAAAATCATTTGTAGTAGGATTTATCATAGGATTTGCACTTTATAAATTCATCACAGTTGTCATTTTTTAATTAAAATTAATCATCAATCAAAAAAACAGTCATTTATGAAAACAAATACATTCAAAAAAATAGCTTTTCTTAGTATCGGTATCGCTTTTACAGGAAATTCTTTTGCACAAAACAAGCAAGAAAAAGCACCATCTGTTCCTGTTACCGACACTTATTTCGGAATAAAAATTGAAGATCGATACCGAAATCTCGAAGATTTAAAAAACGAACAAACTCTTTCCTGGATGAAGGCTCAGGCCGATTATACCAATACTATTCTAAATTCAATTCCGGGAAAACAAAAAATTATTGACGAATTAGTTTCTATTGATAACAGACAAACCGAAGCTATCAACGGATTGCAAATTATGGACAACGGAACCTATTTTTATCAAAAAACGACTCCAAAAGATCAAGTTGCAAAATTGTACAAAAGAAACGGCCTAAAAGGTGTTGAATCGTTAATTTTTGATCCGGAAAAGCTGAAAGGAGAAGGAAAAGATACTTATGTCATAAGCTCTTTTTCTCCTAACAAAAGTGGAAAACTAATTGCTGTAAACGTTGCTAAAAATGGTGGCGAAATGAGCAAAATGCTACTAATAAATGTAAGCGACAATAAAATTTTATCTGAAAGAATTGACAAACTAAGATTTGGAAATGCTAATTGGTTAAAAGACGACAAATCCTTTTTGTACATACAATCTCCAACAACCGATATTCACGATGCTAAAGCACAAATGAATATTATTACAAAATTACACGTTGTAGGAACCGAAATTGCTACAGACAAATTGATTTTTGCTAAAGCTAATTATCCAGAGCTTAATATTGCCGATGAAGAAATTCCAATTGTTGGATACGATGTTGATAGTGATATGCTTTTCTTTTCACCATACTCTGTAAATCCAAACCAAAAAGTTTTTATTGCCAAAGGCGCTGATTTGAATAAAACAAAAATTAGCTGGAAATTATTGACTGACAGAAAAGATGAAATCAAAAGTTTTGCTTTTAGTGCGAAGGATATTTATCTTCATACCACTCTAAATGCTCCAAAATCTAAAGTTTTAAAAACAAGTATTACCAACCCAAATCTTGCTACAGCAACACTTGTGATTCCAGAAGACAAAGAAGCTAACTTAAATCCGATTACGATTACCAAAGACGGAATTTTCTATACAAGAACAAAAAACGGAATAGAAAGCAAATTACATTTTACTGATTTTGAAGGAAAAAAACATCAAGAAATTAAAACCCCAAAAAAATCAGCTACTATATCTCTAAGTGCACGAGGGAATAAATTTTCAGATCTTTGGGTTACCACCACGGGTTGGACAACCAAAGGAGAACGCTATAGATATGATGTTAAAAAAAATATTTTTACAAGAGAACAACTTTCTACAATTATAGATTATCCAGAATTTGAAAACTTTGAAATTGAGGAATTAATGGTAAAATCGTATGATGGTGTTGAAGTTCCATTATCGATAATCTATAAAAAAGGAACTCCAAAAGATAAAAACACACCCGTTTTATTCTACGGTTATGGTGCTTACGGAATGTCAATAGCACCAAGTTTTAATCCAAGTTTACTTTTATGGGTAGAAAGAGGAGGCATACTTGCTGTAGCTCACGTAAGAGGAGGTGGAGAATTAGGCGAAAAATGGCATTTGGAAGGACAAAAAAGTAAAAAACAAAATACATGGAAAGACGTTATAGCCTGTACCGAATATATGATTAATGAAGGGTACACAAACCCAACAAAAACCGCAATATATAGCCGAAGCGCAGGAGGAATTTTCGTAGGAAGAGCCATCACAGAAAGACCTGATTTATATGCAGTAGCCATTCCGGGAGTTGGAAGCATGAATACAGTAAGAGGAGAAAATGCTCCAAACGGACCGGCAAACACACCTGAATTTGGAACTATGAAGATTGAAAATGAAGCAAAAGCTCTTATCGAAATGGACTCGTATTTACAACTAAAAGAAGGTGTAAAATATCCTGCAACCTTAACAACTGCCGGATTTAATGACCCAAGAATCATTGTTTGGTCACCTGCAAAATTTGCTGCTCGATTGCTAGAAGTAAACACTTCTAAAAAACCAACTCTTTTTAAAGTAGATTATGAAGCAGGTCATTTTGGAGGAGCCTCAAAATTAAAATCTTATGAAGAGGTTGCAGATGTTTTAAGCTTTGCTCTATGGCAAGTTGGACATCCTGATTTTCAAATTAAAAAGTAATAAGTAAAAATGTAACTTTGGCAATTTAAAAATTGCCAAAGTTTTTTAAACTTAAAATTATGATCAAATTAGTTATAGCTTTGACTATTTTCATAGCAAAATGGTTTTTCTAAATTTATATTAAAATAACCTGTTAGGTATAATTAGTTTTTGATAATAATTTTTCGTCAGTTCGAGTGATCCCGATTTTTCATCGGGATTGTATCGAGAACAGAAAAATTATCATTAAAAACGGTTCTCGATACACGTCACTTCGAGTGCGGAGCGTATCGAGAAGTTTTGTTCCGTTTCTCTGCACAAAAAACACTCGAACTGACGTTTTTTAATAATTACAGACAACGGGTTAAATAATATTCAAAATCTTGGTTATTAATCCCTTTGGATCCTAAATAAATAAAGCAATGTTTCAAAAAAAGAATTACGTTTTCATTTTAGTGCAAATCATTATTTGGACTATCTATTTAGGAGTACTCATTATTCCTCAAATTATCGTTCCGGAGTTAAACTTTTTAGGATATAAAAAATGGCATCTGTTATTAGATTACTTTTTTGGTATCTGTTTGCTTACAGCGGTTTCAATGGCTTTAAAATATGTTTATGACCGATATATTAAACTGGATGACTTTAAGTTTTGGGAAATCATTAAAATGCTCATTTTAATTTTTACGTCTGCAATTCTTCATTATGTAGCATTGATCGCTTACAATTATTTAATGCTTCATTATATATATCACAGACCTGAGGTTTTAGATCATCCATCGCAATCAGCAAAAGCACACGTAATCTTTATTTTTATAATGGCATCTGTTTTCTTTCTTTGGATAGTTGTTTACACCATTTACCAAACAACGTCGCAGATCAGGAACAACAAGATGGACCGAATGGAAATTGAAAACACCTTAAAAGATTCACAACTGAATGCTTTAAAAGGCCAGATCAATCCTCATTTTATGTTTAATAGCCTGAATAATATTCGAGGATTAATTTTAGAAAATCCAGAGAAATCCAGAGAAATGATAACAAGATTGTCTGAAATGCTTCGTTATTCGCTAACAAAAAACGATGTAACTAAAATTGCTTTGGAAGAAGAAATTGAAATGGTAGAAAACTTTATCGAAATTTCGAAAATTCAACTCGAAGAACGCTTACATTTTATTTCTGAAATTGAAAAAGATACATTAAAACTACAAATTCCGCCAATGATAATTCAAATGTTGATAGAAAATGCTGTCAAACATGGAATTGCTAAATTAAAAGATGGTGGGCAAATTGCATTAAAAACCAAAAAAGAAAACAATAATCTGATTATTTTAGTTTCGAATACAGGAATACTCACTATCGAAAAAGATTCTACTGAATTAGGAATTAAAAACATCGAAAAAAGACTGCATTTAATTTATGGAGAACAAGCCAGTTTTAAATTGCAGGAAATAGAAAATGAAGTAGTTGCCAAAATAATTATTCCAATATATTAGGTATGAAAAAAATAAAAGCGGTCATTGTTGAAGATTCTCGTTTGGCGAGAAACGAATTAAAAGAATTAATCAAAAATCATCCTGAAATTGAAATTATAGGAGAAGCAGAAAATGTAGACTCAGGTTTTAAATTAATACAGGAAACACAGCCCGATTTGCTTTTTTTAGACATCAACATGCCTGAAAAAGATGGTTTTGAATTGTTGGAAATGCTCGACAAAATACCCATTACAGTTTTCACAACTGCTTTTGACGAATACGCTATTAAATCTTTTGAGTATAATGCTTTGGATTATTTATTAAAACCAATAAATCCAAAAAGATTTGCTCAGGCAATTGAAAAAGTTAGTCAGAATTTAATCGAAAAAGAAGAAAAAAACAGTAAAAAACTAACTTTAAGCAATCAAATTTTTATTCGTGACGGCGAAAAATGCTGGCTCGTAAAAATTTTCGATATCTTTTTATTTGAAGTTGACGGCAATTACACCAAGATATTTTTTCAGGATCAAAAAGCCATAATCAATAAATCGTTAAATCAGATCGAAGAAAAATTACCCGAAGATTTTTTTTTCAGAGCCAATCGAAATCAGATTATAAATGTAGAATATATTGCCAAAATAGATCCTTGGTTTAGCGGTAATCTCTTAGTGCATCTTCCAAAAGAGATCAAAGTCGAAATATCCCGAAGACAAACCAATAACTTTAAAGAGAAATTAAGTCTTTAAAACTATTACAAAATATTTTTACTTTGTCTTAACTAAACTTTCACTTTCAACAAATAAATTCTATTTTTGTTTAAAATACATTTCTCATGTTAAAAGTAGGAGTTTTAGGTGCTGGTCACTTAGGTAAAATACATTTACGCTTATTACAACAATCTGACCAATACGAATTAGTTGGATTTTACGACGAAAATCAGGAAAATGCCGAAAGAATTTCAAAAGAGTTCGGCTATAAAAACTTCAACACAATTGCAAAATTAATCCACGCCGTGGATGTAATCGATATTGTAACCCCAACCCTTTCGCACTACAAATGCGCCAAAGTAGCCATCAAATCAGGAAAACATATTTTCATAGAAAAACCTATTGCCAACACTGTTGAAGAAGCCGAAGAAATTATCGCTTTGGCTAATGAATACAGCGTAAAAGGTCAGGTTGGTCACGTAGAACGCTTTAACCCTGCGTTTATTGCCACCAAAAACATGATCGAAAATCCGATGTTCATCGAAACACATCGTTTGGCTGAGTTCAATCCTCGCGGAACTGATGTGCCTGTAGTTTTGGATTTAATGATTCATGATATTGATGCGATTTTAAGCGTGGTTAATTCAAAAGTTAAAAATATCAATGCCAGCGGAGTTTCAGTAATCAGTGAAACCCCAGATATTGCCAATGCCCGAATTGAATTCGAAAATGGCTGTGTTGCTAATTTAACTGCCAGCCGAATTTCGATGAAAAACATGCGTAAAACTCGTTTTTTTCAAAAAGACGCCTACATTTCGGTTGATTTTCTGGAGAAAAAATGCGAAGTGGTTCGTATGAAAGATGCTCCTGAAGTTCCGGGAGATTTTGACATGATTCTTCAAAATGCTGAAGGTGTAAAAAAACAAATTTATTTTACAAATCCGGATGTTGAACAAAACAACGCCATTTTAGACGAATTAAATTCATTTGCAGATGCCATCAATAACGACACAATTCCGGTTGTAACGCTTGAACAGGCTACAGATGCACTAAGAGTTGCCTATCAGATTATTGATTGTTTTAAAAAATAAAATGAACAATAAACTAGAAATCAAATTTAAATATTCTAAACAATCTTTTGAGATATTAGACGAAGTTCTTTTTGTAAATTTAAATACTGCAAAGCATAAATTAAGTTATAATATTCCATTAGAAGACATAAAAAAATCAAAATACACCCAAAAAAACAGAGACGACAAATTCGCAATCGGTTTATATCTTTCGATTTTTCTAAATGTCTTATTAGCTTTAAGTCTAATAATTGTAACCAATAATGCTCCGCCATTATCATTGCCCGTTTTATACCTATGCCTAATTACTCCTTTTGTGATAATGATAAAAAATATTTCTGAGGGACATGACGAAGTACATTTAGAGGCAACCAAACATTTGTATTTCATTTATACTAAAAAAAATGCTTTGGAAGTCGATCATTTTATTGAAGCCATTTATCAGAAACAAACACAGTTTTACAGAAAAAAATATTTTTTAGTTGACCCTGTATTACCTTATAACATTCAATATGAAAGATATATTTGGCTTTATACCAATGACTATATCAATGACAATGAATATGAAATAATTAAAGATGATTTAGATAAATACTTCAATTTTAATCCTAATATATAAATGAAAACGATAGCTGTAATTGGTGCAGGAACAATGGGTAACGGAATTGCTCATACTTTTGCGCAAAGCGGTTTTACCGTAAAACTAATTGATGTTTCTGAAAAATCATTAGATAAAGGAATAGCAACTATTGCTGCTAATCTGGAACGAATGTTAGCTAAAGGTACCATTTCACAGGAAGATGTTGCCAGAACTATTACCAATATCATTACCTATACAGATCTAAAAGACGGCGTTGTTGGAGTTGATTTGGTAGTCGAAGCAGCAACAGAAAATGTAGAGTTGAAACTGAATATTTTCAAACAGTTAAACGAATATTGTTCCCATAATACAATTCTAGCAACGAACACTTCTTCTATTTCAATCACGCAAATCGGTGCTGTCGTTGCACATCCGGAACGTGTTATCGGAATGCATTTTATGAATCCGGTACCGATTATGAAACTGGTCGAAATCATTCGCGGGTACAATACCAGCGATGAAGTCACCAAAATCATCATGAATTTATCTGAAAAACTGGGTAAAGTTCCGGTTGAAGTAAACGATTATCCGGGTTTTGTAGCCAATAGAATTTTAATGCCTATGCTAAACGAGGCAATTGAAACGTTATACAACAAAGTAGCCGGAGTTTATGAAATCGATACTGTAATGAAATTAGGAATGGGACATCCAATGGGACCACTTCAATTAGCTGATTTTATTGGTCTTGACGTTTGTCTTGCCATTTTAAATGTTATGTACGACGGATTTAAAAACCCGAAATACGCTCCTTGCCCATTATTAGTGAATATGGTTAGAGCCGGGAAACTGGGTGTAAAATCCGGAGAAGGTTTTTATGATTACAGCGAAAGTAAAAAGGCTGAGAAGATCTCGAAGCAGTTTATTCTTTCATAAAAAAGAATTATCATGTCAATAGCATCAAATTTAAATACAATCAAAGAAAGTTTACCTGAGCACGTAACCCTGGTTGCTGTTTCTAAAACCAAACCTGTTTCAGATTTGATGCAGGCTTACGAAGCCGGCCAGCGCATTTTTGGAGAAAACAAAATTCAGGAAATGGCAGATAAATATGAACAAATGCCAAAAGACATTCAATGGCACATGATTGGTCATGTTCAGTCAAATAAGGTGAAATTTATGGCGCCGTTTGTCAGTTTGATTCATGGGGTTGACAGTTTGAAATTATTACAGGAAATCAACAAACAGGCGTTAAAAAACAATCGGGTTATTGATTGCCTGCTTCAGATATATATTGCCGAAGAAGAAACAAAATTTGGTCTGGACAAAAAAGAACTGACCGCCTTATTGTCTTCTTCTGAATTTAAAGAAATGAAAAATATTCGTATCTTAGGATTGATGGGAATGGCAACTTTTACAGAAAACCAAAATCAAATCAAAAAAGAATTTCTGCATTTAAAATCAATTTTTGATTCGCTTCAAAACAAAGATGCACAATGCCGGGATACACAGCAATGTATTTCTACAGCAGCGCATTTTTCAACGATTTCAATGGGAATGTCCGGCGATTACCAACTTGCCATTGAATGCGGAAGCACAATGGTCAGGATTGGAAGCAGTATTTTTGGAGGAAGATGATTTTTCAATATCAATTGCAATATCAAAAATCAATGACAATGGCAATATCAAAAATCAATGACAATGGCAATATCAAAAGTCAATGGCAATGCAATTTTAAATTTTAAATGGAAAAAATATTCAATTTTGAAGATAGACTAGTTCGTTTTGCCGGAGAATGTATTTTCTTTACGAGACAGCTTGAAAAACTATTTGAAAATGAATATTATAAAAACCAGTTAATCAGATCATCCGGAAGTGCTTCTTTAAATTTTGGAGAAGCCCAGGGAACCATAACAGATAAAGATTTTATTTTTAAAGTTTCCTTAGTTGTAAAAGAGTTAAAAGAATCCAGAAATTCTTTAAAAATATTAGATTATATAAAAGAAGGTGATAACGACAAAAGAAATAAACTTCTAACAGAAGTAGAACAACTTATTGCAATTTCATCAAAAATGATAATAAATAAAAAGTAATTTTTTCAATAACAATAACAATGGCAATGACAATTTCAATAAAGAATTTCAATTTTAAGACATTGATTTTTGACATTGCAATTGATATTGATTTTTGATATTGCCATTGATTTTTGACATTTGAAAATGTACGCAATACTAGACAT
Source organism: Flavobacterium pectinovorum (assembly GCF_022802975.1). Lineage (GTDB taxonomy): Bacteria > Bacteroidota > Bacteroidia > Flavobacteriales > Flavobacteriaceae > Flavobacterium > Flavobacterium pectinovorum_B. Next base: position 97,942 of record NZ_JAFEVZ010000014.1, on the reverse strand, counting down.
AGAAACCACCGGAGGACAATTCAATGAAGAAGGAATTACCGAAATCGCCATCTATAAATTTGATGGACACGAAGTCGTTGATCAATTCATCAGCCTTGTCAATCCCGAGATTCCGATTCAGCCTTTTGTGGCTAAATTAACCGGAATCAACAATGCTATGCTGGAGTCTGCTCCTAAGTTTTTTGAAGTTGCCAAACGAATTATCGAAATCACTTCTGATTGTATTATTGTAGCACACAATGCCTCTTTTGACTATAGAATCCTGCGTACCGAATTCAGACGTTTAGGTTATAACTTCGAATCTAAAACACTTTGTACCGTCGAACTTGCCAAAAGATTAATTCCGGAACAGCCTTCTTACAGTTTAGGAAAATTAGTCCGTTCACTCGGGATTCCAATAGCCGACAGACATCGTGCAAGCGGAGATGCTATTGCCACAACCAAGTTATTCAAAATATTACTCGAAAAAGACCTGGAAAAAACCATCGTCAAAGATTTTGTAAAATTCGAAATTGAAAAGGGAATTTCTCCAAAACTTCAGGATATTGTAAGTCAAATGCCTTCTAAAACCGGAGTTTATTACATTCATAACGAAGGAGGAACTTTAATTTACATTGGCAAAAGCCAGAACATCAAAAAAAGAGTCAATCAGCATTTTACAGGAATTACGACCAAAAGCAAAAAAATACAGGCAGAAGTTTTTACCATCACCTATGAAGAAACCGGAAGCGAGTTGATTGCACTATTAAAAGAAAGTGAAGAAATTAAAATAAACCGCCCAAGATATAACCGTTCACAACGCAAAACGATTTTTCAATATGCCTTATATGCAGAGAAAGACACTAATGGTTACATCAACCTAAAACTTGAAAAAGCAGACGGGCGCAAAAAAGAAATCACTTCGTTTGCTACTTTACAGGAAGGCAAAAATGCACTTTTCAAATTCACGGCAAAGTATCATTTGTGCCAAAAATTAAATGGTTTATATCAGACCAAAAAAGAGTGTTTTCAGTACAAAATCAAAGAATGCGACGGGGCTTGTCTTGGCGAAGTAACGCCTGAAATTTACAATTTAAGGGTACAGCAGTTTATTTCTGAAAACAGTTTCGAAAACAAAAGTATGATTTTGCTCGACAGAGGCCGAAACGTAAGCGAAAGAAGTGCTATTTTAATCGAAAACGGCATCTACAAAGGCTATGCCTATTATGATTTAAATTATCAGATTACCAATATCGAAATCCTGAAGAAAATCCTGATTCCGATGCAGCACAATCGTGACGTAAAAAACATCATTCAGAATTACATCCGAAAAAGCAAATCATTAAAAACACTTCATTTTTAGTAAAACAAAACTTTCATTATCTTTAAGGATATGAAAAACAAAAAATCACAATACGAAATCTTCAGGGAAAAAGTCAAAATCGTTCTTTATGGCACCAATACCATTTTAGGCCGAATGTTCGATTTGGTTCTTTTAGGTTTGATTTTATTAAGCGTTTTATTGATAATGCTCGACACTGTTCAGGGCATCAGTTCCAAATATCATTATCAGTTATGGATATGCGAATGGATAATCACCGCATTTTTTACAATTGAATATGCCTTAAGGATTATTTCCATTCAAAAACCTATAAAATATATTTTCAGTTTTTACGGAATCATCGATTTACTCGCCGTTTTACCCATGTACTTATCGATATTTTTCCCCGGTGCAAGCATTTTATCAATCGTAAGAGCTCTGCGCTTCCTACGATTATTCAAAATTCTCCAGCTCCCTCAAATTTCACATCAGTCATTTCAGTTGAAAGAAGCGATTGACGCCAGCAAGGAAAAGATTCTGGTTTTTATCTATTTTGTCCTTATCAGCACAGTAATAATTGGTACCATAATGTATCTTGTCGAAGGAAAAGATTCCGGATTTACGAGTATCCCAATGGGGATCTACTGGACAATTGTAACACTGACAACCGTGGGTTACGGAGATATTTCTCCTCAAACTCCATTAGGACAGTTTATAGCGGCGCTGGTCATGATTTTGGGTTACGGAATCATAGCCGTTCCAACCGGAATCGTAACAGCCGAATTTGCTAAAAAAAGTCTCCGAAACAATACCGTTTCTACAAAAACCACCTGTCAGATCTGCGGTTCACAGCTTCATTTTGACAATGCTAAATTCTGTCACGAGTGCGGAACCGAATTACATCATTAATTTATGAAGCTATTCCGGCTGTACATTGCAACTCCTCCTTATCTTTGTTGTTTTTTAAGTCATAAAAGCAGCTTCTAAAGTCGCTTCTTTTACGCCAAAAAAACTAACAAATATAAGTCCGGGGTTTCCATTTCCATCCGGGCTAAAAAATATATGAAACACCTAATTACCATTGTCGGACCAACAGCCATAGGCAAAACAGCTTTAAGCATTGCATTGGCAAAACATTTTAATTGCGAAATAATATCCTGCGATAGTCGTCAGTTTTTTAAAGAAATGACCATCGGTACAGCCGTTCCAAATCAGGAAGAATTACAATCCGCAACGCATCATTTTATTCAGAACAAATCGATTTTCGAAAACTATACCGTTGGTGATTACGAAAAAGAAGCTTTAGCAAAAATCGAAGAATTATTTCAAAATAATGATTTCGTGATTCTGATAGGAGGTTCCGGATTGTATGTCGATGCTGTATTAAAAGGTTTTGACGAATTTCCCGAAATCAATCCCGAAGTACGTTTAGAAGTCAATTCAAACTATGAAAAAATCGGAATCGAATATCTTCAGGAACAATTAAAAACTTTAGACCCGGAATACTTTCAGAAAATTAATTTAGAAAACCCTCAGACTTTACAAAATCCACAGCGAATGATGCGATTTACAGAAGTCTGCATCGGAACAGGAAAACCGTATTCATCGTTTCTTAATCAAAAGAAAAACAACAGAAACTTCTCTCCCATCTTAATTGGTTTAGAAGCCGACAGAGAAATAATTTATAACCGAATCAACCAGCGTGTGGATATTATGATGAACGAAGGTTTATTTGAAGAAGCAAAAGCATTATATCCTAATAAAGCGTTAAATGCGCTTCAAACGGTCGGTTATAGAGAATTATTCAGTTATTTTGACGGAGAATTCACGTTGCCATTTGCCATTGAGGAAATCAAAAAAAATACGAGACGATTTTCGAAAAGGCAGTTAACGTGGTTCAAACGAAACGAACAGACCAAATGGTTTGATTATGCTACAGAGAGAAAAGAAATTATACATTATATTAACGAAATTGTAAAATAAAATCTTTTTTCTTTACTCTTTATTCTACTTTCAAAAAGATCTAAAATTCTAATAATCTAAGAAGTCTAAATTAAATGCCAATATCACCAAACTTCACATCCATTCTAAGCAAAGACTGGGAAATCAATTTCACACAATGTACGCCAAACGGTTCTTTAAAATATACAGATCTCTGTAATATTTTACAATTGACAGCGGCGGCACATTCTGAAGTTGGCGGTATCAGTTTTTATGATATGCAGGCGTTTCATCAGGCATGGGTTTTAAGCCGAATGCGTGTTGAAATTACAGATTTGCCAAAATCCGGAGATATTGTAACCATAACCACCTGGATTAACAGCCTTGAAAATTCACGTTCTGTACGTGCGCTGGAAATGCATGTCAACGGAAAAAAGATTGTGGGCTGCGAAACCTATTGGGCAGTTTTTAACACACAATTACGCCGTCCGGAAGCTTTGGCATTACCTTATGAGCATTTTGAGTTATTTCCCGACAAAAGAGCCACAACAGAAGGCTTATCAAAAATCAATATCAATCACGAAAAAGAAGCGGTTTTTGAAAAAACAGTTTATTTATCGGATCTGGATATTGTAAACCATGTAAATAACGTAAAATATCTCGAATGGTGTCTGGACCATGTTAATCCAAAACGAATTCTGAAACAGGAAGTAAAAAGCTTTGAAATGAATTTCATGAAGGAACTATCCTTAAAAGACACTGTAATAATCCACGAAAGTGACATTGAAGATCACTCAGCTACTACTTTCAGCATTACAAAAGGAGAAAAAACCTGTTATGCCTTACAACTAAACTGGAAAAAATAATCCTTTTATAATCCATACAAAAAAACAAAAAGCTGATTTCAATTAAGAAACCAGCTTTTTCTATATATCTTAAAACGTGATTTACATCTCACATTTCACAAAAATCATTTTACTCATTTAGATAAAAACACTCAATACGAAGTAAATCAATCCTGCTAAAAGAGCCGAAATAGGTATCGTTAATACCCAAGCCCAGATTAGACTTACAGTTACACCCCATCTTACAGCAGATACACGTTTTGTTAATCCAACCCCGATGATAGACCCTGTAATCGTATGTGTTGTACTTACCGGAATTTTTAAATGTTCTGTAAAGTAAAGTGTCAAAGCACCGGCAGTTTCAGCGGCAACGCCTTCAAACGAACTTACTTTTGTAATTTTAGAACCCATTGTTTTTACAATTTTCCAGCCTCCACTCAAAGTTCCCGCAGCAATTGCAGAATAACATGCTAAAGGAATCCAGGGTGGCATATGTGAACTTCCGTCCTCTTGTGGTAAAATAACATCTAATCCCCACCAGCCTGTAGGCAACGAATTAAAATCAACGCCGCTTGTATTGATATAAACTGCCACAGCAGCCGCAATAATACCCATTACTTTTTGAGAATCATTCCCTCCATGTCCTAAACTGAATGCCGCTGAAGAAAGTAATTGCATTTTTTTCAAAGCTCCATCAGCCTGATGTAAACTTAAACTACTAAATATCAAGCAAAAAACACTAACAGTTAGTATAATAAAAGCTACTAAACACCATTTAATATTTTCTTTCTCAAAAATTACACTCCAAAAATGTGATTCAAATCGTGGTTTTTCAATCTCTGAAAAAGGAACCATTTGATTGTAAACAAACCAAACCGTTGCAATCATCAAACCTACAGTAAATACTTTAGGCCAAACGCTTTTTCGTGAGGCATTCAATAACCAAATTGATATTAAATAAGAAGCTAATGCTCCTAATAAAGGCGCTAACACAATAAAAGCAATAATAATAAGTACCCCCGAAGGCATTCCACCATCTTTTCCTGCTTTGTACCAGCTTACAATTTCATACCAGTAATGTGTTGTTCCATCTTCACCTACATAACCTGAAAAACCGTGAACTGCAATCGCATGGGCAATAGCCGCTCCTGCGAAACCTCCAATCAAAGTATGCGATGAACTTGAAGGAATTCCTAACCACCAGGTCAATAAATTCCAACAGATTGCTGCAATAACACCGGCTAAAATTACTACGAGGTTAATTTCCATAGTGTGCGCTGTTTTAGCAACAGTATCGGCAACACCAAACCCAAAAACCCAATAAGCCAGAAAGTTAAAAAATGCTGCCCAAAGAACGGCCTGAAAAGGCGTCAGTACCTTTGTCGCAACAACAGTAGCAATAGCATTTGCCGCATCATGAAAACCATTGATGTAATCAAAAATTAAAGCTAATACTATAATAATTATAAGTATAGTCATAAAATTATAACTTCAGAATGAAATAAATTGAATTTAAGAATGTTTTACAGAAATAGATTCCAGTATGTTCGCCACACTCTTACATTTATCTGTCGCTGATTCTAAGACTGATAACACCTCTTTGTATTTGATGATATTCTTAGCATCTGTTTCGTTTTCAAAAATTTCAAAAACGGCTTTATTGTAAACATTATCAGACTTGTTTTCCAATTTATTAATTCTGGCACAAGCATCTTTAATGACCTTGAAATTCTTTAAATTTCTCAACTCTTTTACTGCACTGTCAATGTTTTGACAAGCCTCAAGATTGATTTCAGTCATTTTTCTGATAGATTTGGTAATTTTATCTACCTGATATAATTTCATTCTGCTTGCTGCACCGTGTAGATAATCTGCAACGTTGTCAATAGAAGTAATTAAAGTATGAATATCCTCTCTGTCAAACGGAGTAATGAAGTTTCTGCTCAACTCAAGATTGGTCTGGCGAGTAATGTCTTCTCCTTTTTGCTCTAATTCATCAATTTTTTGAAAAAGAACTTCTCTTTCTTTTAATGGAAGGTTTACAGCTTCGTGTAAGTTAGAAGCTAATTCAATTAAATTGCTTGAAGCTTCTTCAAAAAGTGGAAAGAATTTCTTGTCTTTCGGCACTAAAAATTGGAAAATACTGTTTATAGACATTTTTATATTTTTGATAGTGCAAAATTACTTCAATATTATTTTTCTATGTTAAGCCATTGTTAACAAATCGTTTTCTATTTGGAAACTATTTAAGAATGAAACGGTTTTCTCAATATCATAATGCAAAATTCTGTCTTCTTTCACCAAAGGCACTATTTCTCTATAACTGCTTAAAAACATTTCAATAAAATCACTTGATTTCAAAGGCGCTCTGTATGCAATTGCCTGCGAAGCATTCAATAATTCAATTGCCAAAATACGCTCTAAATTATCCATAACCTTTAAGGCCTTTGTTGCCCCGTTTGCCCCCATACTTACATGATCTTCCTGCCCGTTGCTCGAAACAATACTATCTACACTTGATGGTGTTGCCAATTGTTTATTCTGACTGGCAATACTTGCCGCTGTGTATTGCGGAATCATAAATCCTGAATTCAGTCCCGGGTTATCCACCAAAAATGCCGGAAGATTTCGCAAACCTGAAATTAACTGATACGTTCTTCTTTCAGAAATACTTCCTAATTCGGCCAAAGCAATTGCCATAAAATCCAACGCTAAAGCTAATGGCTGTCCGTGGAAATTTCCACCTGAAATAATCTGGTCGGATTCAATAAATATATTTGGATTATCAGTAACCGAGTTAATTTCTGTTTTGAATACTTTTCGAACATAATCAATTGCATCTTTTGAAGCACCGTGAACCTGAGGCATACAACGGAAAGAATACGGATCCTGAACGTGTTTTTTTTCCTGAGCGATAATTTCGCTACCATCTAAAAACTCATTTATACGCTGAGCCGTCACAATCTGACCTTTGTGAGGACGTATAAAATGTATCAGCTCATTAAAAGGCTCAATTCTTCCATCAAAAGCTTCTAATGAAATTGTTCCGATCAAATCAGCCAAATAAGAATATTTATACGCTTTTATCAAAATATATACCCCATAAGCAGCCATAAACTGCGTACCGTTTAACAATGCCAAACCTTCTTTTGACTGTAAAATAATCGGTTCCCAGTTAAAATGTTTTAAAACTTCTGCTGAAGCCATTCTTCTACCTTCAAAAAACACCTCTCCTTCTCCTAACAAAGGCAGAGACAAATGCGCTAATGGCGCTAAATCTCCGGAAGCACCAAGAGAACCCTGAGTATATATAACAGGTAAAACATCATTATTATAAAAATCAACCAAACGATTTAAAGTCTGTAACTGAATTCCGGAATGACCATAGCTCAAAGACTGGATTTTAAGCAACAGCATCAATTTTACAATCTCAGCCGGCACTTCTTCTCCTGTTCCGCAAGCATGAGATTTTACCAGATTTTCTTGTAGTTTAGATAAATTTTCATTCGAAATTTTCACATTACAAAGTGATCCAAATCCTGTATTAATACCATAAATAGGCTCAGAATGGGAAGCCATTTTTTTATCCAGATAATCACGACATTTCTGAACATTTACTTTTGCTTCTTCAGATAATTCTAATGCTTTATCGTTCCCTAAAATCTCTTGTAACGTTTGTAAAGTTAAAGTTTCAGTACTTATATAATGGATTTCCCTCATGATGGTTTCAAATTAAAACGTCAAAATTCAACAAATCAACATTAAAAAGCAACAATTTATCACAATAATTAAAATTTCTAATCAAGTAATTTTTAAAATTATTTATTTCACAATCCTAACTTAGAAATACAAATACCGCTTTTAGTGCAAATCCAGTTAAAAACAAATTCTTAGATCAAATGAATTTTAATCTTAAATATATCAAAAACCCAACTTAGAGCGTGTAATTTTAACAAATACTCAATATTGATTTTTTATCATTTGTTTTATTAAAATATTCGCAAAAAAACAATTTAGCTTTTTAACTTTTATAAAAAACTGTACTTTTGAAAAATCAAAAATGAAACGTAACAGCACAAAATATCAATCTACAATGACAACTCAATCAGAAGTTGCAATTGCTGCTACCATTATTTCTACTACAACAACTACAACCCCTTAGGGGTATACATTTTTACATATAATCCTGTTTATCTATACTTTTTTCCTGAAAGAAGAAAGACTTTGGATACATAAAAATATTTGCATAAAAGAAAAAAACATCAAAATGAAAGTATTAAAATTTGGCGGAACTTCGGTTGCCAATGCACAAAATATAAAACTCGTTCTCGAAATTATTAAACAAAACGCTGAAAAAGACAAACTCGTTGTTGTTGTTTCTGCATTAAGCAAAGTAACCGATTTATTACATCTTGCGGCGGCAAAAGCAGCAGAAAATGACGAAAGTTTTAGAGATATCGTTGCTGAAATCGAGAAAAAACACCTTGAAACCTTAAAAGAACTTATTCCGGTTAGCGAACAAAGTAGCCTGTTGAGCCACGTAAAAAGAATCATCAATCATTTAGAAACTTTACTGGACGGCTGTTTCCTTTTGGGTGAATTATCTCCAAGAACTGCAGATACTATTTTGAGTTTTGGCGAATTGCTTTCTTCCTATATTATTGCTCAGGCTTATCAGCAAATTAATAAAGATGCTGTTTATAAAGACAGTCGTGAGTTAATTAAAACGAATAATGACTTTAGCAAAGCGGTTGTAAACTTTGAAATTTCAAACGTTTTGATTCAGGAATATTTCGCAGAAAACCAATCGAACATTAATATTTTGCCTGGCTTTATTGCCCAGACTCTTGATGGCATCACATCAACTTTAGGCCGTGGCGGTTCAGACTACACTGCCGCTATCATTGCAGGAGCAATGAATGCTGAACAACTTGAAATCTGGACAGATGTAAACGGAATGTTTACTGCAAACCCTAAAATTGTAAAACAGGCACAGCCAATTGCTGCAATTTCGTATCAGGAAGCTATGGAATTGTCGCATTTTGGAGCAAAAGTTTTATATCCGCCAACAATTCAGCCAGTTTTAAGAAAAAACATTCCAATTTTAATCAAAAATACATTTGAACCGGAAGCTGAAGGTACTTTAATCACAAATCAGGCGCCTTCAAATGGAGCAGCTGTAAGAGGAATCAGCCATATTGATCATATTTCGTTACTGACACTTGAAGGTCCGGGAATGATTGGAGTTTCAGGCTCATCAAAACGTTTATTTGAGGTTTTGTCCCACGAAAAAATCAATGTTATTTTTATTACTCAGGCCTCTTCTGAGCACTCCATCTGTATTGGAATCTTAAATTCGGATGCTGAAAATGCTGAAGAAGCCATCAATAAAGCTTTTGAAGTGGAGATTTTACAAAACAAAATCGATCCTTGTATTGTAGAAAAAGACCTTTGCATTATTGCTTTGGTAGGCGAAAACATGAAAAACCATCAGGGTCTGAGTGGAAGAATGTTCAGCACTTTAGGAAAAAATAACGTAAATATCCGTGCTATTGCTCAGGGAGCTTCTGAAAGAAATATTTCAGCAGTAATCAACGAAAGAGATGTTAAGAAAGCTTTAAATACTTTACACGAAAACTTCTTTGAAGAAAACACCAAACAGCTGAATTTATTCGTAATGGGTGTTGGAAATGTGGGTGAGAAATTCATCGAGCAGATTCACAGCCAGAAGAAATTCTTAAAAGACGTTCTAAAAATCAATGTTCGTGTGATTGCTCTGTCAAACTCCAGAAAAATGTTTTTTGATGAAGACGGAATTTCTCTAAAAGACTGGCAGTCGACTTTGGATAAAGGAGAAACTGCAATTCCTACAGAATTCATCGCCCGTGCAAAAGAACTGAATTTAAGAAACAGCATTTTCGTAGACATTACGGCAAATGCAAGCGTTTCTGAAATGTATGAAAAGTTCCTAAAAGAAAGTATTGCGGTTGTAACTTGTAACAAAATTGCCTGTTCATCTGCTTACGACAACTATAAAAAACTAAAAAGCTTATCTCGCCAGTATAACGCTCCGTTTTTATTTGAAACGAATGTGGGTGCGGGATTGCCGATTATCGATACAGTTAAAAACTTAATCGCTTCAGGTGATAAAGTGCATAAAATTCAGGCCGTGTTATCCGGAAGTCTAAACTTTATTTTCAATAATTTTGATGAGAATAATTCTTTTCATGATGTTGTGAAAGAAGCCGGGGTTCAGGGATTCACAGAACCGGATCCTAAAATCGACTTAAGCGGAATCGACGTAGCGCGTAAAATCCTGATTCTAATTCGCGAAAGCGGTTACGAAATGGATATTGACGCTATTGCAAATGAATCGTTTTTACCAGCTGAATGCTTAGCAACAACAAACAACGAAGATTTCTTTGCATCGTTAATCAAACATTCTCAGCATTTTGAAAACATTTACAAAGAAGCTTTAGCTAAAGATTCAAGACTAAAATACGTAGCACAGTTCGAAAACGGAAAAGCAAGCGTAGGTCTTCTGTTCATTCCAAAAGATCATCCTTTCTATAATTTGGAAGGAAAAGACAATATCGTGCTTTTCTACACAGATCGTTACGTAGACCAGCCTTTATTGATCAAAGGAGCAGGTGCCGGTGCAGCCGTAACTGCTTCAGGGATTTTTGCGGATGTCATTCGAATAGGTAATATATAAAGGTGCTAAGGTTCTAAGTTGCTAAGATTCTGAGGCTTTTTCCTTAAATCTTTCATTTAGAACCTTAGTTCATTAGAAACAAAAAATAAACAGTTGCAAAGAAAAACTTAGAACCTTAGCATCTTAGCAACTCAGAACCTTTTAAAAAATGGAAATAAAATTATTCTGTCCCGCTACAATTGCCAACCTCTCATGCGGATTCGATGTGCTTGGACTTTGCTTAGACAATGCGGGCGATGAAATGATTGTTCGAAAATCAGATCAGAAAGGTGTTCGGATTACTAAAATTGTGGGTGCCGATTTGCCTCTTGAAACCGAGAAAAACGTTTCGGGTGTTGCTGCTTTGGCAATGTTAGCAACTTTGGACGAACTGGATTTTGGATTTGAAATCGAAATTTATAAAAATATCAAAGCCGGAAGCGGAATTGGAAGCAGTGCTGCAAGTTCTGCCGGAGCGGTTTTCGGAATTAATGAATTATTAGGAAGACCTTATTCCCGTAAAGATTTGGTTCAGTTTGCCATGCAGGGCGAAAAATTAGCCAGCGGAAACGCGCATGCTGACAACGTTGCCCCTGCCCTTTTAGGCGGATTTACTTTGGTAAGAAGCTACGCTCCGCTTGATATTATCAGAATTGACAGTCCTGAAGAATTATACGCAACGGTGGTTCACCCACAGATTGAATTGAAAACTTCCGACGCACGTTCGGTTTTAAAACAAAACGTTTCCCTAAAAAGTGCCATTATGCAATGGGGAAATGTGGGCGGATTGGTTGCAGGTCTTTACACCAAAGATTACGAATTGATTGGAAGATCGCTTCATGACGAAATCGTAGAGCCTTTACGAAGTGTTTTGATTCCGGGATTTGATTTAATCAAACAAACTGCTTACGAAAACGGTGCTTTAGGTTCCGGAATTTCAGGTTCAGGTCCGTCGATTTTTGCTTTAAGCCGAGGGAAAGAAACCGCAGATCAAATCGCCAAAGCCATGAGCGAGGTTTACGAAAAGATGAATTTGCCGTATGAAATTCATGTATCGAAGATTAATCCGGATGGTGTAAGGATTTTGTAAAATGTGAGATGTGAATTGCGAAATGTATTAAGTACAAAGAATTAAGTATTAAGAGTTATACGAGGCGTTTGTCAGGCTGATCGGAGTCGAAGCCCACGCAAAGTGAGACACAAATCATAGCACGTCTAGTTTGTCATTTCGACTAAAAGGAGACCCGAGCGATAGCGAATAGGCGAAGCAAATCACACTAGTTTGTCGACAAAGATTGGCGAATTTCTATACGGAGTTTCGAGTGTGATTTCTCGTTCCTCGAAATGACAAACTTTGAGGATTTACATTATGTCTATACGTTGCGGGGCTTCGACTCCGCTCAGCCTGACAGAACTAACACATAATTGAAAACATAATTTATTGAAATAAAAAATATCACCACAAAGCTTTGCGTTCTCTGCGTTTTCAAAAGAACCCAATTCCTTGCGCTCTTTGCGGTTAAATAAAAACAACACAATGAAATACTACAGTTTAAACCATAATGCCCCAAAAGTTTCTTTTCAGGAAGCTGTAATACAAGGATTAGCGAGTGATAAAGGATTATATTTCCCTGAAAATATTACCGCTTTAGATCCTTCATTTTTTGATACAATCGAAAGTTTAAGCCACGAAGAAATTGCTTTTGAAGCGATCAAACAATTCGTTGGTGATGAAATCCCGGCAGAAAAACTAAAAGAAATCATTGCTGATACTTTAGTTTTTGATTTTCCGGTGGTGAAAGTTGAAAACGGAATCTATTCGTTAGAATTATTCCACGGGCCGACAATGGCGTTTAAAGACGTTGGAGCGCGATTTATGTCACGCTGTCTTGGCTATTTCAACAAAGACAAAAAAGACGCTAAAAACACCGTTTTAGTAGCGACTTCAGGAGATACAGGCGGAGCCGTTGCCAGTGGATTTTTAGGCGTTGACGGGGTTGATGTTGTTATTTTATATCCGTCAGGAAAAGTGAGCGATATTCAGGAAAAACAATTGACTACTTTAGGGCAGAACATTAAAGCACTTGAAGTTGACGGCGTTTTTGACGATTGTCAGGATATGGTGAAAAAAGCGTTTTTAGATGAAACTTTAGCGCATAAAAACCTGACCTCAGCGAATTCGATTAATATTTCGCGCTGGTTACCGCAAATGTTTTATTTCTTCTTTGCTTACAAAGCGTTGAAAAACCAAAACAAACCATTAGTTTTCTCTTGCCCAAGCGGAAACTTCGGAAATATCTGCGCCGGAATTATGGCAAAGAAATTAGGTCTGCCAATTGAACATTTTGTAGCGTCTACAAACGTAAACGATACCGTACCAAGATTCTTAGAAAACGGAAAATACGATCCGAAACCTTCTAAAGCCACCATCTCTAACGCAATGGACGTTGGAAACCCAAGCAACTTTATCAGGATTCAGGAATTGTACAATAATGACTTGAAGGCTTTTGAAAAAGACTTTTCTTCTTATAGTTATACTGATGAAGAAACACTTGAAGCTCTAAAGAAAATTTATAACACAGATGGTTACATCGCAGAACCTCACGGCGCTGTTGGTTATTTAGGTTTGAAAAAAGAGCTTGAAAAATATCCTAACGCCATTGGTATTTTCTTAGAAACGGCGCATCCTATTAAATTCTTAGATGTTGTTGAACCTGCTTTAGGAATTACACTTCCTATTCCTGCTCAAATTGAGAGTGTTATTAATGAGGAGAAAGTTAGTGTGAAGATTGGGACTTATGAAGAGTTGAAGGCTTTCTTGGGGTAATTTTTTCTGAAAATCTCATTAAAAAAATGATATAAATTAACTAATATCTAAAACATTGAAGGCTTGTTTTAAAGCCTTTAATGTTTTAATAAATTAAAATTTAATATAAACGTTAGACATTTTATTTACAAAAATATCCCCCTTTACACCTACTTCTCCTTCATATACTTCATCAACACTTTTGTCATTCAATTTTAATTCAACAATCGTTAATTTTTCAAATCTCCCATTTTTTTCAATAAATAAAATATCCCCTATTTTCAAAGTTATTTTATCTAATTTCAATATAAACACCAAGCCTTTAAGATATACCTCTTCAATTTTTGATATTAATTTAAGATTTTGAGGCGTAAATGAAATCAACCCATAATTATAAAATCTCTCTCTAGCTTCTTCTTTAGTTATAACTTCTTTTTCAACATCATAAAACAAATTAAATAAATCCCAAGTCGTTAACAATCCTCTTTCATCACTTATGGCGTGAGCAATTTGTTCATTGTTAAAAGGTGGGTTTTCTCTTTTCAATGGAGGTAGATATCTTTGATGATTTACAATATAAAGACCAAAGACGTCAAAAGCATCTCTTTGTTTTGCTCTTCTATATTTAATTTTTGAAATTTGACTACACTCCGAATCTTTTGAGGTTCCTCCAATCCCTTTAACTTCTATAACCAACAATCCTTTACTAGTTTCAATCTGTATATCTTCTTCTTTTATTGTAGTGACTTGCGTATCCATATCAACAACATTTATAAAACCAAGCCATTCCAAAAATTTAATAACTGCATGAACTAAATTATCTCCGCTTTCTGTCAAAATACCATGCAAAAAATCATATTCAATCATATTTTTTGCAATTTCCGATTCTTTCGCTTTATGCCTTTTTTTAAATTCTTCTAAGATTATTTCTTTTTCTTCTAACAACTTTAGATGATTCGGCAAAGCATATTCTGTATCATTTGTCCATTTTTTAAGTGTTGAATCTGGAAATAACGCAGGTTGATATTCAGGAGCAATATTTTGAATAAATTCAATTAAAAAATTTGAATAATCAGACATTTTAGGAAACAAATACAAACTTGACTTTTCTTTAAAATTTACGAATGATATTATTTCATCATTAGTATTTCTTAAAAGCGGATAAAAGTTAGGATTCAAAACCCTCTCATCACCATCCCACATTGTTGGATGACTATAAATATTTTCATAAGAGAAATCAGAATTATATTTACTTAACAATTTAGCAAATTCTGTCCCTTCAGGAACAACCTTAGTAATAATACCATGTTTATTTTTTATAAAAGGAAACACCGGCATAAATTCATAGTTACCAACAGAAAACTTACTTTTAGAAATCGGCCTATCTCCATTTTCTTCAACCACATGATATTGATTTTCAAAAGCTTTCTCTTGAAAAACAATTAACATTGAATCCTTTTTAATTAATTCAATTATTTCATTAGACATTTTTTTTATAGCTAGTCCTCGAGGGTCAAAAATTGTTTGAGGATATTGACAAAGCATATACATATTATTGTTGCTTTTGTTCTCTGAACGAATATTCTCTTCTTTTGAATAAGAAATTATTTCCTCATTTGATAAGTCAACAATAACAATATCATATTCATGAAAATTTGGAGGTAAATCAAAGTTATTTAAGCAATACTTGCCTTCTTGCTTTTTATTTTGAGTATCAATAAGCTTTCCTAGACTACCTTTATAAACATCATATCCTTTTTCTACCAGTAATTGATTTGCTTTTTCAGTTAAGTTTAAAGATAATATTTGTGGTCTTTTCATGATTTAAAAATAGACATTAATAGATTTTTGATTTTAAACTAATTATAAAAATAAGAAAGAAAAAAGATATTTTTTACTGTTGGAAAAATTTAAAAATCAATTACAATTTTTATAAGCGAAACCAGAATAAAAAAAGAGATCTTATCAAGACCTCTTTCCAGAATTAAATATATGTTCAAAAAACGTTTATTTCCCGTTCAATAATTTCTCCAAATACTCAATTTTCTCTTTTTCAGCTTGCACCAAACGTTCGTAAAGTTCAACAACTTTATCTAAAGGATTAAAAGTACAATTATAATTAAGTCCGGCATTTACAATACCATTATCATGATAAGTATTACCAATAATATTTAAAACCGCTTCTTCCGAAAAGTTTTTAATTGCTTCAACAGAAACTTCAAGAGCTTTAGCTACTTCAATTAGTTTTTGTTCGTCTACAGTTTCGCTGTTTTCAATAGCAGAAACTGCCTGCTGACTTATTCCCAAAGCCTGTGCCAGTGCTTCCTGTTTCATATCTTTAAGCTCTCTTATACGGCTTATGTTTCCCCTGCTAGCGCGAGCGTCCCGCTCGTGAACGCAAAGAAATTCAAAACCAATTGGAACGTGCACGAGCGAGACGCTTGCGCTAGCAATAGAACAAAAAAGAGACCTCCACAAAAGGTCTCTTCAAAATTTAATATATTTTTAAAAAAAAGTTATTTCCGATTCAGCAACTTCCCCCGCTAGCGCGAGCGTCCCGCTCGTGAGCACAAAGAAATTCAAAACCAATTGGAACAGGTACGAGCGAGACGCTCGCACTAGCAACGATAAGAAATCGCTATTATAAAAATTTCAAGCCACAAAATTGTAAGATTTCGTTCTTATGGTTTATGGCTTTTGTACGAATATTTATATCGATGTATTTATTTTTTGAACATAAATCTTCTATATTTACAGTCTGCCATCACAATCAATACATGAAGAAAAAACAATTTTATCTTACCCTTCTTTTTATAACTGTAGTCTTTATATCTGTTCCTGTACTCCATGTATTAATGACCAAATGGAACGAAGCAGAGCTTACAAATGAAATTCCGAATGGTTATACAAATGATGCAAGTCAGCTTAATTTAACGAAGGTTGATACTATATTAAAGGTTCCTGAAGATAAAACTGAGATCATAAAACAACTTCAAAGCATTTTAAAATATGCTCAGGAAAAAAAACTTAAAATAGCCGTTGCCGGAGCACAACACAGTATGGGCGGGCATAGCATTTATCCTGACGGAATCGAGGTTAATATGCTCCCGTACAAACATATTGAATTAGATTCTAATACTAACATTCTGACGATTGGTTCAGGTGCATTATGGCAGGATGCTATTGAATATTTGGACAAACGCGGCAAATCAATTGCCGTAATGCAGGCTTTTAGTTCGTTCTCCATCGGCGGATCTATGAGCGTTAACGGTCACGGCTGGCAGAAGGACTCACCTCCTGTTTCGTCGAGTGTTATTTCTTTTACTTTGATGAATTATGAAGGCAAAATCATGAATTGCAGCAGAACCGAAAATCAGGAATTATTTAAATCGGTTATTGGCGGTTATGGCCTTTTCGGAATTATTTTGGATGTGAAACTTAAGGTTGTAAACAATACGGCTTTACGCTATAAATATGTCAAATTAAGTGCAGAAAATTATGTGGCAAATTATAAAAAATATGTTTCTCAAAATCCAAATGTCGAATTGGTTTTTGGAAGATTAAGAATTTCTGAGAAACACTTTTTAGAAGATGCAACATTAAACTTTTTTGAAAGAGTGGATGAAAAACCATTGCCTTTACAAAACTTACACGAGAAAGCTTCTGAAACCAAACGTTTGGTTTTTAGAGGAACTGTAAACAGTGAATATGGTAAAAGACTCCGCTGGGATTTAGAATCGGGAATGACGAAAGTTTTAAAAAATGAAACCTTCTCCAGAAATGAGCTACTAAACGATCATGTTTCGCTGATTGAAAACAAAGATCCGAATTCGACAGACATTTTACAGGAATATTTTATTCCGGAGCGAAACTTCAATCAATTCATTAAAGACATGAAACCTATATTAGAAAAGTCTGACATTGATTTGATTAACATTACGATTCGTGGTATCTATCAGGACAAAGACAGTTATATGAATTATGCCAAGGAAAATGTGTTTGGTTTTGTCTTTTTATTCAACCAGAAAAAAACAGCAGAACAGGAAAAACAAATGAAGGTCCTAACCAATGATTTGGTTGACATTACCATCAATAATAAAGGAACTTTTTATCTTCCGTATCGTTTACATATTGACAGGGAGAAAATGAGAAAAGTATATCCGCAGGCCGATGCCTTTTTTGAACTTAAAATGAAATATGACCCGAATGCGATTTTTAATAATAAGTTTTATCAGCACTATAAATAAACATATCCTGAAACGGCGAAATTAACATTAATGAATGAATTAGATCAAATCTTCTGCGAACGCAATGTCATTAAGTTAAGGATTTGTCAGTTTGAGTTGCGTAATAATTTGCGATAGAAAATTATTATGAAATATCGAGAACCAAAGTGTTTTAAGACTTCTCGATACAATTTTATGCATTAAAAGCTATCACATTAATGTATAAATCACTCGAAGTGAAGGATAAACCGATTAACTTAATGACATTGCACACTAACAACGAGTTGAAAGATTTCTTGGGGTAAAGTTTTCTTATTAAGTATTTATTTTTGGTAAAATTGAATAGTAAATTCTAATTAAATGAATAATATAAAATGAATTTCAGATTTACAAAATATGCTTTTACAAATGCTTTATGGACTTTGATTCCTATATTTCCAATTTTCAGTATTTTTCCATGTGTACTCTTAGCTTTGGGAATAGAAAAAATAACCCATAACTGCGAAATAAGCTATACAATTGTACTTTGGTTTTCTATTCTTTTTATCTTACTAACTAGCTTTTTATTTTTTAGAAAATTGGATTCTTTTTTACTGAATGAAAAAACAATTCGGCAAAAATTCATGTCATTAAATTTTACCTTATACATTTTATTAAACACAGTGATATACATAATTATGCTTGGTGTAAATGTGGCATGCCACGGAGATGGACAAACTGCTTTAATGACAATTGTTTCCGGACCAATTTCAAGTCTACTCTTAATTGTATTCGGATTTTTTATTGATTTGAGATAAATAGAAATCTGGTTTTACCGCTAAGAGTTACGCAAAAGGTCACTACGTTTTTATTTATTTAAAACAAAGTAACTACAAAGATTCACTAAGAGTTACTGAGCTTCACAAAGGATTTCTTTTTTATCTCGTAAAATTTTTTCACGCAGATTTAAAAAAGATTTAAGCAGATGCACGCAGATTATCTGTTTATAATCTGCTTAAATCCGCAGAATCTGCGTGAAAAATTTTGCGTCTTTGCGAGATTTCATTAAAATAAAACTTAAATTATCTTATATAACTTATATGGTTTTAAAGAACAAGTTCCTGAAACAATCTCTGAATCGTTTTCTCCAAATCTACACACAACCCCGGATGTGGTCTTGAGGTTTGTATAGCCGAACTTCTAATAGCCGTTAGCCATCTAAAACGCTCCGGAATATCAAACTCAGCAATTGGACCGCCATCTTTGGCACCGTTGGTAATTTTTTCTAATGAAGTTAAATTACATTCTAACTGTTCGATATCAAAATCAGCAGAAAGGGCTTGTATTTTTTCTTTATTTAAGTGAAAAAGAACCTTTATAAATTTGGCTTTTTTGCAAAACAAAATGATTCCGATATTCAGGAATTCTTCGCGCTCTACCCTTGGTACAACCCGAATCACAGCATATTCGTATAAGTGATTATCTTGCATTTTGAGCCTGATTTACAAATATTTCGGAATTGGCTAATCTTGTCTTTAAAAACTGCAAATACACATTTCGTAAGCCTTCCGATGTTTCGTCTGTGTCTTCCCATTGAAGCCAGTCCAGCGGAATCGTATTGACAATTTCTTCTAAAATTTCAGGAGTTAAAATCGCTTTAAATTCGGCATCAACTTCTTTTAAAAGTGAAGCCTGAGGCAGTAAAACATGATCTTTTATCAACGCAAACGGACTTTTGGCATGCTGCTCCCAGTTGTTCCAGGAATGATGAAAATACAAGCAAGCGCCATGATCGATCAGCCATAATTCCTTGTGCCAGATCAGCATATTGGTGTTTTTAAAAGTTCGGTCAACATTCGTGATATAAGCATCCAGCCAGACAATCTGCGAAGCTAATTTGGCATCGACAGTCGTAACAACAGGATCAAAAGTAATCGCACCCGACAGAAAATGAAGCGCCAGATTTAATCCCTGACTTCCCTGAAGCAAATCCTGAATCTCTTCATCGGCTTCGGTTCTTCCAAAAGCTTCATCGAGATTGGCAAAAACCAATTCAGGAAGCTGTAATTTTAAGGCTTTCGCAACCTGTCCGCCTACCAATTCGGCAATCAAAGCTTTTACGCCATGACCGGCACCTTTAAATTTCAGGACATATTTAAAATCGTCATCGGCTTCCGCCAAAGCAGGCAAAGAACCTCCCTCGCGCAAAGGCGTAATGTAACGCGTAACATTTACCGTTCTGAGATTGAAATTGTTTTTCATAATTATTTTCTGAAATACAAACTTAGTAATTTAGAATGTTAGACTTCTTAGATTTTAGACTTTTTAGATTTCAGTTTCTTTTCATGAAACGAAAAAGCTCCATTTTAAGGAGCTTTTCATTTTTAAAAAGTAATTATCTAATTGACAAATTATCTCATTATCAAATTATTCCTCTTCATCTTCAGTATTATGCGATTTCACATAATTACGCCATTTTTCAATACAATCCTGAAAATCCTGAGGCAATTCGGTATCAAAACGCATCAGTTCACCCGTATTCGGATGAATGAATCCTAGTGTTTTTGCATGCAGTGCCTGACGTGGTAAGGCTTTAAAACAATTTTCGATAAACTGTTTGTATTTTGTAAAAGTCGTTCCCTTTAGAATCAAATGACCTCCGTAACGCTCGTCATTAAAAAGCGGATGCCCGATGTGTTTCATGTGTGCACGAATCTGGTGTGTTCTTCCTGTTTCCAGTTTGCATGAAATCAAAGTTACATAACCAAAACGCTCCAGAACTTTATAATGTGTTATCGCAGGCTTTCCAATTTCAGGATCTGCGAAAACTGCCATCTGCATACGGTCTTTCAAATGTCGGGCAAGGTTTCCTTCAATCGTTCCAGCTTCTGCAGCAACATTCCCCCACACAAGGGCAATATATTCACGTTCGGTAGTTTTAGCTTCAAATTGCTTAGCCAAATGTGTCATGGCAGCTTCTGTTTTGGCAACCACCAAAAGTCCGGACGTATCCTTATCGATTCGGTGCACCAAACCAGGTCGTTCACTGCTGTTCATTGGCAGATTATCAAAATGATGCGCCAAAGCATTAACTAAAGTTCCGGTATAGTTTCCGTGACCGGGATGCACAACCATTCCGGGTTCTTTATTGATTAACAAAAAGGCCTCATCTTCATACACAATATTAATTGGAAGATCTTCCGGCAGAATATGATTTTCAAACGGCGGATGCGACAACATCACGGTTATCACATCTAAAGGTTTTACTTTGTAATTTGATTTTACCGGAATATCATTCACAAAAATGTTTCCGTCGTTTGCAGCGTTCTGAATTTTATTACGCGTGGCATTCTGAATCAAATTCATTAAATATTTGTCAATACGCAAAAACGCCTGACCTTTTGGGACTTCAAATCTGTAATGCTCGAATAATTCGTCTTCCAGATCTAAATTTTCTTCACTATTATTGTTCATCAGTTGGGTTTTCTTCAATTGGCGCAGCAGTACTGTCAACAGCCTCGCTTTCATCTACATAACTTGCTTTTCCGTCACCTAAAACCAAATCGATTTTAGATGCTTTCAGTACACGGTCTCCTGCTTTCAGGTTTCTGCCTTTATAGCGGAGTTCCAGAACCATATCTTTTCCAAGGTTTGGGATATAGGTAATCGTTCCTTCCTGAAGTCCTAAAGCTTTCAGTGTCGGAACCGCCTCACGATACGTTTTTTCGATTAAATCCGGAATTCGTACAGACGAAAATCCCGATGCATTAATTTTAATATATATCTTTCTTCCTACTTTTACCATCGTCCCAGGCAGCGGATCCTGCTCTACAACACTAAATTTTGGAAACTCACTTCTATAATCAACACTATCCAAAAGCACATAATCCAAATCCAGTTCGTCCAGCTTTTCTTCAACCTGCTCTTCAGTCAGTTTAGCTAAATTCGGAACCGCAATTTCATGTCCATGATCCGTTGTAAACGTCAGCCAATGCATAAACAAATAGCCTATAACTGCAATAATAGCAGCTGCACCCAACACTTGCAAAAAAAACACACGGCTCGTTAAATACTTACGTAAACTCATAAATTTATTTTTAGATGAACGCAAAGATAAAGCTATTTCGTTTCAAAAAAAATGATAATTTTGTTTTAAGCAAGAAAGTAACACGATGTTATTAATGTTGAAAACAAAGATTATTGGAATTTGGAATTTTAAAATTTGGAATTTCAATTTTAAGGAGCTCTTTCCTGCTGTCCGCTGTATCTTTTATGCCGAACCCCGGCACAAAAGGATGCCGCTGCCATCAGGGCTAGGGCTTTTAGGTTTCATAAGAGCATTCTTTCTTTTTTTGTCATTTCGACGAAAGGAGAAATCACACTCGGGATTCGACAAAGATTGGAACCATACTTTGCGGAGTTTCTAGTGTGATTTCTCCTCCGTCGAAATGACAAACAATATAAAAATGAGAGAGTAAATTAACTAAATAATTGCGAAACTGACACCGACTTCTACCGAATGTTGAAGCAACGAAAACCTGAAACCTTAAACAAAATTAAACTTTAAACAAAAATATAAAATGAAAAACATAGCCATTATCATGGGCGGATATTCAAGCGAATATAAAATCTCTCTAATCAGTGGAAACGTAGTAAAACAATACCTTGACAAAACAAAATACAACGGATTCCGAATTCATATTTTCAAAGAAAAATGGGTGTATGTAGACGAAAACGATGCTGAATTTCCAATTGACAGAAACGATTTCTCTGTAACCGTAAACGGTGAGAAAATCAAATTTGACTGTGTTTTTAATGCTATTCACGGTTCTCCGGGCGAAGACGGACTCATGCAGGCATATTTCGAATTGTTAGGAATTCCGCAAACTTCCTGCGATTATTATCAGGCAGCCGTAACATTCAACAAACGTGATTTATTATCTGTTTTAAAACCATACGGAATCAAGACCGCAATCTCTTATTACCTAAATAAAGGAGACGAAATCAATACAGCCGAAATCGTTAAAAAAGTAGGTTTGCCTTGTTTCGTAAAACCAAACAAAGCGGGTTCTAGTTTCGGAATCTCAAAAGTAAAAAACGAAGCCGAATTGCCAATTGCCATTGAAGTGGCCTACAAAGAAGACAACGAAATCATCATCGAAAGCTTCCTTGACGGAACTGAAGTTTCTGTTGGGGTTATCAATTATAAAGGCGAAATCATCGTGTTACCAATTACCGAAATCGTATCAGACAATGATTTCTTCGATTACGAAGCGAAATACGAAGGAAAATCACAGGAAATCACGCCTGCGAGAATTTCAGATGAACTGACACAAAAAATTGGTGAAACTGCAAAACGTGCATACCAAGTATTGAAAATGAAAGGATTCTCAAGAAGCGAATTCATTATCGTAAACAACGAACCGCACATGCTGGAAATGAACACCATTCCGGGATTAACAACAGAAAGTCTGATTCCACAGCAAGCCAAAGCAGCCGGAATAACACTTGAAGATTTATTTACAAATGCAATTGAGCTAGCTCTGGCTTAAAGATGCTAAGATACTGAGGTGCTAAGATTCTAAGATTTTAGCACCTTATTTATTAATTTATAAAGCTTGTCTGACCGAGTGAAGTCGAAGTCCTTTCAAGTCTAACCTTCATACCTCACAAACTCAAACAATATGCTCTTTCTTATTGGAACCCGGGACTCAAATATAAAAAACGGGGAAATTTTTAATGAAAAATGCCCAAAATGTAACGAAGAGAATACTCTGCATTTTAGCATCTACAGAAGATATACACACCTGACTCTAATTCCGTTATTTCCTGTAGGTAAACTTGTTTTTATAAAATGCAGTCATTGTAAAGAAACATTTAACTACGAAGATTTATCGGAAAGCATTCAATTAAAATTGAGAACTGAAAAAACAGGCAATTCAATTTGGATGTTTACCGGTTCTTTTATTCTGGCATTATTCCTTATTTTTACAATTAAGAATTATTTTGATAAAAAAGACGAAACCAGCATTCTAATAAAAACCCCAATTGTTGGAGATGTTTATAATCTAAAATTTTCTGATGGTTATTATTCTAATATGAAAATTGACAAAGTCACAAAAGACAGCGTTTATACAACTCATAATGATTTTAATGCTTATTTGCCTTATGAAATTGATGCTTTAGATAAATCAGAAAATTATACAAACCGAAAAGCTACGTATTCAAAAAAAGAATTGTTAGAGCTTTATAAAAAAGACGAAATTATTAAAATCAAGCGTTCTAAATATCCCATACAACTTTTAAAATCTGAATACCAAATTCCAATAACAAAATAAGACTCTAAACCTTTGTTTCTTTGAGTTTCTGAACCTCAAAAAAAACTTAGTACCTTAGCACCTCAGAACCTTAGCACCTCAAAAAAAATGAAAAAAGCTATATTTCCCGGATCATTTGATCCCATTACACTTGGACACGAAGACATTATCAAAAGGGGGATTCCTTTATTTGATGAAATCATAATAGCTATTGGAGTCAATGCTGAAAAAAAATATATGTTTTCCCTCGAAGAAAGAAAACGTTTTATCGAAGAAACTTTTAAGGATGAACCCAAAGTTTCTGTTATCACTTACGAAGGTTTAACTATTGATCTGGCAAAAAAACTTAAAGCTAATTTTATTTTAAGAGGTTTGCGTAATCCTGCCGATTTCGAATTCGAAAAAGCAATTGCCCACACCAACAGAAAACTTTCTAAAATTGAAACCGTGTTTTTATTAACTGCGGCTGGCACTTCATTTATCAGTTCAAGTATTGTTCGTGATGTATTACGCCACGGAGGTGAATATGAAATGCTGGTTCCGGATGCGGTGAGAGTAAAAAAACAAAAATGAAAAATAATCGAGTTTATTTCATTACCAAAATAATTATCTTAATTATTTCACTCATTCCGGCAAGTACTTTATATGGACAAAAAAGTTACGATTTTGAAAAAGAAATAGAACATCCTGAAAATTATAACTTCCGTGAAATCAATTTTGTTGATTTGGAAGACAATATAACTTTAAGTGGCACTTTAATATTTCCAAAAATTGAATATTCAAAAATAGTCATTATAGTTCCCGGAAGCGGAAAAGACACACGCAACTCTCACTATGTACTCGCAGAAGAACTTTTAAAAAACAGCATTGCTGTTTATCGATTCGATGACCGTGGTGTTGGCAAATCAGGCGGAACTGTTAATTTTAGTGTAGATCAGATTATTCAGGATTTATATTATGCGTTGGATAACATCAAAAAAACGGATACTCTTGCGAAAAAACAAATTGGAGTTTTAGGTCATAGCCTCGGCGGAATTGCTACAATTGATGTCTATCAAAAAAGTCTCAATATGGATTTTATTGTGCTTATGTCAACGCCTGTAGAAAAATATGGCAGGTTTAATCATCTTCAATTTTTATCTAAAAGCAATCCAAAGATAAAAACCAGTGCTAAAACTGTGTTTGAGAATCTAAATATTCCATTGTTATTTATTTCAGGTACTAATGATAGTTTTTTTGATAGTGAAAAAACTATTAGCCTCTTGACTGAAATAAATAATAAAAACATAAGTACCGAAATTTTACAAGGACAAAATCATTTTTTAAGAAAAGGCACAGATAATTGGAAAAAGACAAAAGAATACAACAATCTATATCAAATAGACAATCAGACATTAGACCGTATTGTAAGTTGGATTAAAAAAATATAAGATTATTATTTAAAATAAACTGCCTTCCAATAAATTTGTAACCCATTCAAATTATAAGTAATTTCGGCGTTTCAAATAAAAATCAAACAATGAGCATCGAAAGAGAATTAAATAAACGCAGCGGATCTAAATGTGAACTTTGCGACGCTGAAGAAAACTTAAAAGTATATCAGGTATTACCAACTCAAAAAGGTGGTATTGATGAAGCTGTATTAACCTGTAGCACTTGTATTGACCAAATTGAAAATCCGGACAAAGTCGATTTAAATCACTGGAGATGCCTAAATGACAGCATGTGGAATGAAAACATTCCGGTTCAGGTTGTTGCCTGGAGAATGTTAAGCCGTATGCGTGCTGCCGGCTGGCCTCAGGAATTACTGGATATGATGTACTTAGATGAAGATATTCTTGCATGGGCACAAGCAACCGGAGAAGGTGAAGATGACGAAAATAAACTGATTCATCGTGACAGTAATGGCGTAGTTTTACAACACGGAGATTCTGTCGTTTTAATTAAAGATTTGAAAGTAAAAGGATCAAGCATGGTGGCTAAACAAGGTACCGCTGTTCGTAATATCCGTTTAGACCATGAAAACGCAGAATATATTGAAGGAAAAGTTGATGGTCAGCAAATTGTAATTATTACACAATATGTTAAGAAAATATAAGTTTAAAAAATTATTGTTTTTACTATATAGACTAAAACTGTAATTGAAAAACTTAGATATATTGGTTCTTCGCCAAAATTAGTGGAATTGAATAAATGGATTTTCAATTAATTAGGTTCTTCGCCATAAACAATGGAAAATCTATTTTCGGCAGCTACGGAATCTGCTAAATCTGCGGGATAAATTTTAAATTACTTCCCGCAGATTTAGCAGATTTTTTTGTATTTCACTAAGAAATTGTCTTTTTTAAAATCCACTGTTTTAGGCGAAGAACCAAAATATTTTTAAACTACATGAAATAGATCACTTACAAAAAAGTAGTATTTGAAGTTTAAAAAAAATTACACTTTAAAATGAAAGGCTCAAAAACTTAATCTGGTTTTGAGCCTTTTTTTTATTACTCCCAGATTAACACACTTTAATTCATTGACAGCTAAAAAGTTACTTCATTGTTGTTTTTTTTATTAACAATTACACAAACTACAACGTTAAAGTTTTAATTATTCATATTATTTTAAAAAATAAAAAAACAATACATAAAAAAAGACACCATTAATTACTAATTTCATAAAATATTAACCGCCCTAAATTAAAAACTAACCTTATGAAATTGAAAAATTATTTTTTATTATTCTTGTTTTTTCTCCTGCAGTCATTTGCTTTTTCACAAACAAAAGCAACAGGAAAAGAAGTAATGCTCCAAGGATTTCATTGGACTACAGATGCATCTGCCACTAAATGGTACGAAGTAATCAAGAACAACTCTTCGACTTTACAAGCCGCCGGATTTGATGCAATTTGGATGCCTCCACCAAGTAAATCAACCGGAGGAATGGGATATATTCCTACCGTATGGTACGATTTAAATAATGCTCAAGGCACTCAGGCACAATTGATATCTTTAATTAGCGATTTACATTCAAAAAATATTAAAGTAATTGCTGATATCGTAATCAATCACCGGGGAGGAACATTAGGCTGGTATGATTTTTCAACACCTTCCTGGAATACTCCTACTGAAACATGGTCTATCTGCAACAACTCCAATATAAGCGCCAGTGGACAAAAAGGTACAGGAAACCCTGATTACGATCCTGTTGCAGCAGGCTTAAAATCTGCAGGAGAATCAGGTACATTTTCGGCAGCAAGAGATTTAGATCATTCTAATGCAGCGGTTAGAGATGGTATCAAAACCTGGATGAATTGGCTGAAAAATGATATTGGTTTTGATGGATGGCGTTATGATTTTGTACATGGATATGACGGCAAATACATCAAAGAATATAATGACGCAACAAATCCGTATTTTTCGGTAGGTGAATTACTGGAAGGTGATAGAAACAGAATCGTAAAATGGATGGATTATACGAAAGCAGGAACTTCAACAGCATCTTCAACAGCTTTTGATTTCTCAACGAAAAGTGCTTTACAAAATGCTTTTAGAGATAATAACCTGAGTTATTTAAAAGACGGTTCCGGAAAAGCATCCGGATTAATAGGCGTTTGGCCTTCAAATGCTGTAACGATGTTAGATAATCATGATACAGGGCCAAAACCTTACGGACAAGACTTATGGATTTTCCCTGGCGATCAGGTATTAAAAGGATATGCTTATATATTAACACACCCGGGCACACCTATGGTTTGGTGGCCACATTATTTTAATTGGGGAATCAAAAATGAAATTGATTCAATGATTAAAATCAGGAAAGATAATGGATTAAGCAGTACTTCTTCCTTAAATATAGTTGCCGCTACAAATAACTTATATGCTGCAATCATTGATAATAAAGTAGCCCTGAAATTAGGTTCTGATAATTGGACTCCATCCGGAACGGGTTGGACTTTAAAATTATCCGGTACCAATTTTGCTATTTGGGACAAAGGAGCAGTTGTAGATGTGCCAAGCTTGACAAATTCACAAGCTGGAGGAACATTTTCTACAGGAACAACAGTCAATGTAGTATTGACAGCCAATAATACTTCCTCTACTATTTATTATACATTAGACGGAACAACTCCAACCACAGCCTCACCTTCAGCCATTGGAACAAAAACACTTTCAATTACAGCCAACACCACAGTAAAAGCATTTGTCAAAAATACTGCTAATGTTAGTTCGACTATATATACCGAAAACTACACTTTTGCTGCTACACCAACCTTTACAGTTTATTTCAAAAAACCATCAACATGGGCTTCTTCAATAAAAGTGTATTATTGGGGGACTTCAGGAACCGCTCCGGCAGTGACCTGGCCGGGAGTAGCCATGACACAGGATTGTGGAGATTGGTACAGCTATACTTTTCCATCGACAGTTAGTGCTTCAAATCTTATTTTTAATGATGGTACTTTAAAAACCGCTGACTTAACAGCAACTGCCGGAATTAAATATTATGATTCGGCCTGGTTGAGTACTGAACCTGTAAACAGATGCCCTGTAGTTACTCCTGATTTGACAATTTCACAAGTCGGAGGGACATTTTCTACTGGAACAACGGTAAACACCATATTGACTGCCAATGCAAATACATCAACAATCTATTATACCTTAGACGGAACAACTCCAACTACTGCTTCTGCATCTGCTGTTGGAACAAAAACACTTTCGATTACAGCCAACACCACAGTAAAAGCATTTGTTAAAAATACTGCGGGTACTCTATCTTCAATAAAAACTGAAGTTTATAATTTTGTTACTCCAACAACCTTTACAGTTTATTTCAAAAAACCATCAACTTGGGCTTCCACAATAAAAGTGTATTATTGGGGAACTACAGGAACCGCACCGACAGTGATCTGGCCGGGAGTAGCCATGACACAGGATTGTGGAGATTGGTACAGCTATACTTTCCCATCGACAGTTAGTACTTCAAATCTTATTTTTAATGATGGTACTTTAAAAACCGCTGATTTAACAACTACTGCCGGAATTAAATATTATGATTCGGCTTGGTTGGGTGCTGAACCTGTAAACAGATGTCCTGTAGTTGCTCCTGATTTGACAATTTCACAAGTTGGAGGGACATTTTCTACAGGAACAACGGTAAACACCATATTGAATGCCAATGTAAATACATCAACAATTTATTATACCTTAGACGGTACAACTCCAACTACGGCCTCAGCATCTGCTATTGGAACAAAAACAATTTCTATAACAGCCAACACCACAGTAAAAGCATTTGTTAAAAATACTGCGGGAACTCTATCTTCAATAAAAACTGAAGTTTATAATTTTGTTGCCGTACCAACTTTAACTGTTTATTTCAAACCTCCTACAACATGGACGGGAGTACCAAAAGTACATTATTGGAATGCTGTTCCAGCCGGAAGTATTGCCAATACCACTTGGCCAGGTATGGCTATGACAGCTGACGCAAATGGTTTTTATAAATATACGATAGTTGGGCCTACATCAATAAATTTGATTTTTAACAACGGAGCTTCCGGAACTGCAAATCAAACAGCTGATTTACTAAACAAAACCAACGGATATTCATATACCTGGGGAGTAAGTACTGCAAAATTCGGAATCCAGGATGAAATAGCTCCTAGTACTACATCTATAGTATTATACCCAAATCCGGTTAGTGATTTACTACAAATAAAATCTGATGAAGTTGCTTTAGATTATCGAATTCTATCTAACAGCGGAACAACAGTTCAATCAGGAAACGTAAACAACAATACTATCAATGTAAGTAATTTAGCATCTGGTCTTTATTTTGTTAAAATCCATTTTAAAGACGGTAAAGAACACTTACAAAAGATTATTAAAAAATAATCCTGTTTTAATAAATTTAAAGAGCTCAAACTTAACCTAGTTTGAGCTCTTTTATATTATAAATAACTCTTTTTATAATATTTCGAATCATAAATAACACTGTAAACTAAATACCCCCCCTTTATCCTGATGCGATAGACCAATAAGTTATATCGCTAAAAGATTGCAAAACATAAGACTACGCTCATAAATTGTAAAAATATTTTTGATTATTTTTATAATCTTCATCAATTTTATTATTAATTTAGAATTAAAATGATTTGTTATG
Organism: Flavobacterium pectinovorum; assembly: GCF_022802975.1. Lineage (GTDB taxonomy): Bacteria > Bacteroidota > Bacteroidia > Flavobacteriales > Flavobacteriaceae > Flavobacterium > Flavobacterium pectinovorum_B. The sequence goes on along the minus strand of NZ_JAFEVZ010000014.1, from coordinate 67,681 downwards.
GAAAACCTGCCTAAAAAAGTCAGAAGCAAAAAGTTAAATACCAGAGTTGATCTGACTGCTATGGTGAGCATTTCTTTTCTACTGATTATATTTTTTATGGTAACAAGAGAATTGGTTAAACCGAAAGGAATTGAACTAGGTCTTCCAAGTAATGATATAGATTGTGGACCGAGTGGATGTATTAATGCTGGCCGAATCTATACCATATTATTAGATGACGACAATAAAATAATATCGTATCTAGGTTTATTAAATAATCACTTAGAAAGTCCAAAAAGTTTAAAATATGATAAAGAAGGTATCCGAAAAGAACTTGTAACCAAAATTAAGCAAATTCAAGAATACACAGGAGATCCTGACAGAAGCATAATTGTAATTATAAAACCAAGTAAAAAATCTAATTATGGAAACTTGGTTGATATTCTGGATGAAATGGCAATTACTAAAATTGATACTTATGTAATTGCAAATGATTTTAGTCCTGAAGAGACTAAATTATTGGCTTCGAAATAAATTGCCTTACATTTTATCATTTCTGACAATATTATACTTACTCATTCTTTTGAAAAAAAGTACCCTAGCCCTGATGGAAGCATCCTTTTTCTGGCTTCTTTAGCCAGGAAAAGATATAGCGGACAGCAGGAATAACTCCTTAAAATTCCAAAAATTAAATTCCAAATTCCAATAAAATTAGACGCACTGCGGTGCGCCTCTACAACTGCATAATAAACATAGTCAATGGTTTGCAATACATGCAACACGTATCCCAATCCAGATTCCTACGGTTGAAACCGAGGGCTATATTTGAACATAACCTAAAACAAAGAAAACCTGAAACCAAAAGACATAAAAAAAGTCCCACATCGCTGTGGGACTTTCTATTTATAAAAAATCTAAAAATTATTTTTTCTCAGTTTTTTCCATTTTAGCTTTTAATGCAGCTAATACATCATTATTATCTCCTAAAGTTGCAGCTGGTGCATTAGTAGTAGAGTTAGATGAAGTATTTTCAGTTGCAGCTTTCACGTTTTTCTCTTCTTCTTCACGGAAGATAGCAGTGTGAGAAGCAACTACTCTTTTGAATTCTTTGTTGAATTCGATTACTTTGAAATCAGCAGTATCACCTTTTTTCAATTTCTTTCCGTCTTCTTTTTCAAGGTGACGAGTAGGAATGAAAGCAACGATATCATCTCCGAATTCTACAGTAGCTCCTTTGTCAACGATTTCAGAAATTTCACCATTGTGGATAGTTCCTACAGCGAAAGAATCTTCGTATTGATCCCAAGGATTAGCAGTAGTTTGTTTGTGACCTAAAGATAATTTACGTCCGTCAACATCTAATTCTAATACAACTACATCAAGTTTCTCACCAACATTTACAAATTCTGATGGGTGTTTGATTTTCTTAGTCCAAGAAAGGTCAGAAATGTAGATTAATCCATCAATTCCTTCTTCTAATTCTACGAAAATACCAAAGTTTGTAAAGTTTCTAACGATACCTGTATGTTTAGAACCTACTGGGTATTTAGAAGTAATATCAGTCCATGGATCTTGAGTCAATTGTTTGATACCTAATGACATTTTACGGTCATCTCTATCTAAAGTTAAGATAACAGCCTCAACAACATCTCCAACTTTTACGAAATCTTGTGCAGAACGTAAGTGAGTTGACCATGACATTTCAGAAACGTGGATTAAACCTTCAACACCTTCAGCAACTTCGATAAATGCACCGTAATCAGCGATTACAACTACTTTACCTTTTACCTTATCACCAATAGTTAAATTAGCATCTAAAGCATCCCATGGGTGAGCGTTTAATTGTTTCAATCCTAATTGAATTCTTGTTTTCTCATCATCGAAATCAAGGATTACAACGTTTAATTTTTGGTCTAATTCAAGAACTTCACTTGGGTGGTTGATTCTACTCCAAGAAAGGTCAGTAATGTGAATTAATCCGTCAACACCACCTAAGTCAATGAACACACCATAAGAAGTAATGTTTTTAACAACACCTTCTAATACTTGTCCTTTTTGTAATTGACCGATGATTTCTTTTTTCTGTACTTCAATATCAGCCTCGATAAGCGCTTTGTGAGATACAACAACGTTTTTGAATTCGTGGTTAATTTTTACCACTTTGAATTCCATCATTTTGTTTACATATACATCGTAGTCTCTAATTGGCTTAACATCAATTTGAGATCCTGGTAAGAACGCCTCGATACCGAATACGTCAACGATCATACCTCCTTTAGTTCTACATTTAACAAAACCGTTAACGATTTCTCCAGTTTCATTAGCTGCAATAACTCTATCCCAAGATTTGATAGTACGTGCTTTTCTGTGAGATAATACTAACTGACCTGTTTTGTCCTCACGGATGTCGATTAATACTTCTACTTTGTCACCTACTTTTAAAGCTGGGTTGTAACGGAATTCATTTAAAGAAATAACACCTTCAGATTTAGCATTGATATCAACGATAACGTCTCTATCTGTAATTCTAACAACAACACCTTCAACTACTTCTTCCTGATCTGTAGCGATGAAAGTTTTTGATACTAGTTCTTCAAACTCTAATAAGTTTTTCTCATCTACTGCGTCGATTCCTTCTTGGAAGTTATGCCAGTTAAAATTTGCTAAAAACTCTTCTTGTGATTTTAATTGTTCAGACATGCTGATAAAAAATTTGTATTCTGTTTTCCTCGAGTTTCATAAAGCAGTAGAAAAAACAGAAGTTGTTTTACATAAATGGTTGATACCTAATGGAAACTCTTCTTTGCCAAAAGGACTGCAAAATTAATACATTTATTTGTAACAGCCAACTAAAACAGAAATGATTATCAGTTAATGGGTCAGAAGCAGCGATTTTTAGGTTTTTCAAGACCATAAGTACCTCTATACGTTACAATCTTTTGCGCCGAACCCCGGCACAAAAGGATTTTCACTTCTATCGGGGCTAGGTTAGAAGTTTTTAAGAATTCATATCCCCTTTGAAAACAAACCATAAGACTTTAAAGCATATGAGGCTAACTCTTTAAAATGCAAATAAAGATTTTATTCGAATTAATTAAATCATTTCACCCTAATTTTATTCTGTACAAACGAAATTATCATTTTAAAATTTTCCTGACCAACTTCAATTTCTCCTAATATATAGGGTTGATAATCTTTCGTAATCAATATTACGTTATCATCTTTTATTAAATAAATTGTAAATTCTTCCCATAACAAAATTTTCAATTGATTTCCAACAGTTATTATAAAGGCTTCTTCCGTAAATTCCCAGCTAAAATCTTTTACATCTTTATTTGTTTCAATTTCTGATTTTTTTGCAGCATTAAACTTTCTATATGTTGATTTTATTTTGAAATAATAATAAACAAAGGGAATTAGATTAGTTAAACCACAAAAAATAAAAATATAACCTATTCCAAATATATTTGGTCGATTATAAATTAAAGCAGCGCCAAGAATAATCAGTAAAAAACCTAAATATTGTGAATTTTTATAATATTTAATTTTTCTTTCCCATGCCAAATCAAATAGCAAATCCATCTGCTGGTTGTAAATATCCTTATCAAAATTTAGTTCGAATTTCATTGAAATCTTTATGCTTTTAATTAATCAACATATGACATCAAATATAGACGAATATCGTTTAAAACAAAAAACCCAACAATTTTCAGATTTGTCGGGTTTGTATAAATTTTTATTTTTCAGACTTAAGGCCTAAACCAGCCAGCCACCAATTCATCTTCAAACGAATTAGCATTTTTATGCACAAACTCATTCGTATTTTTATCATAAGTATAATCCAGTTTCCAGCTTTCGTGATTTTCAGCAAGTTCTTTAATACTTTCACAAACAAAGGCAATTTCTTCATTCGTAGTCGTTGGATGAATTGACATCCTGATCCAGCCCGGTTTTTTGATCAAATCACCAATTGTAATTTCATCAACCAGTTTACTTGAAGTCTCCTGATCAACATGCAGTAAAAAATGTCCGTAAGTCCCGGCACAGCTGCACCCGCCTCTGGTCTGAATGCCAAATCTGTCATTCAGCAACTTTACGCCCAAATTAAAATGCAGATCATCTATAAAAAACGAAATCACTCCTAAACGTTCCTGATGATGCCCAGCCAGAATATTAATGTTTGATGCCGGATTTAGTTGTTGAAAAACAAAATCTACAATTTCATGCTCTCGATTCAGAATGTTCTCAATCCCCATTTCTTCTTTCAGTTCGATAGCAAGAGCCGTTTTTATTACTTGTAAAAAGCCAGGAGTTCCACCATCTTCCCTATCTTCAATATTATCAATATATTTATGCTCACCCCACGGATTTGTCCAGCTCACCGTTCCTCCGCCCGGACAATCCGGAATCATATTATGGTACAACTTTTTATTAAAAATCAACACTCCTGAAGTTCCGGGACCTCCTAAAAATTTATGCGGTGAAAAGAAAATCGCATCCAAATATGCCTGCGGATCTTCAGGATGCATATCAATTTGCACATAAGGTCCTGAACAGGCAAAGTCTACAAAACAAACACCATTGTACTGATGCATTAATTTTGCTGCTTCATGAAAAGGAGTTTTCAATCCGGTTACGTTTGAACATGCCGTAATCGAAGCTATTTTTATGGTTCTGTCTTTATATTTTTCTAATAATTCTTTTAAATTTTCCAGACTAAAAAGCCCTTTTTCGGTTTCAGAACACGGAATAATTTCAACATCAGCAATCGTTTCAAGCCATGAAGTCTGATTCGAATGATGCTCCATGTGCGAAATAAAAACAATCGGTTTTTTCTCCGCCGGAATAGTGGTAAACGCTTTCAGATTTTCAGGAACTTTCAATCCTAAAATACGTTGAAATTTATTAATTACGCCTGTCATTCCGGTACCATCCGTAATTAAAACATCATCGGAACTGGCGTTTGTATGACGCTTGATAATGTGACGCGCATGATGATATGCCTTAGTCATGGCAGTACCAGAAACAGTTGTTTCCGTATGAGTATTAGCAACAAAAGGACCAAATTGGTTTAAAAGCTTTTCTTCAATTGGTCGATACAATCTTCCGCTGGCTGTCCAATCAGTATAAATAATTTGTTTTTTTCCGTAAGGTGAATCAAACTCCTGATTAATACCAACTATATTTTCCCGAAAACGCTCAAAATATGCTTCTAATGAGGTGTTTTTAACTTTAGTATCCATTTGTGCTTTTTTTATTTTGCACACAAATATATCTCTTTTTTTTAAAATTGTTAATTTATCAAAAATAAAGTTCAAATTTCAACTTACACAGCATTATAATTACAAAAATAACAAGTTTACAATCAATTTAACAACATTACCTATATAACAAGTAGACTAACTGGAAAATAAAATCTTAAAAATTTCCTGCTATAGAGATAAAGTTTATCTAGTTTCTCCGCTGTACGATACATCTTATTTTATAATTCAATTAACGTTTGTACTGATTAGAATCTGTATAAATAGTTTTAAATTTGATAAAACTATTATTTCACCCCAATTTTAGAAGCCAAAAACTTAAAATATGAAAAATCAAGCAATTGCAACTTTCGGTGGCGGCTGTTTCTGGTGCATCGAAGCTGTTATTCAACGTCTAAAAGGCGTCGAAACCATAAAATCAGGCTATTCAGACGGACAGATAAAAAATCCTGCTTACAGAGAAGTATGTACAGGACGTACTGGTCACGCTGAGGTGATACAAGTTGTCTTTAATCCTGATATACTGTCTTATCATGACCTGATTACCATTTTTATGACCAGCCATGATCCTACTACCCTAAACCGACAAGGTGCAGACAGTGGTACTCAATACCGTTCTATTATTTTATATCATGATAATATTCAAAAAGAAACAGCTGAAAAGGTTTTTGAAGAGTTAAAACCGGTTTTTGCCAGTCCAATTGTAACACAGCTAAAACCTTTTCAGGTATTTTACGAAGCCGAAAAAGATCATCAAAACTATTATAATGATAATCCCGAAGCGGGTTATTGCCGAATGGTAATTGACCCGAAAGTGTACAAATTAAAAAAAATGTATGCTGATAAATTAATTGAATAAATTCTTAAATGAAAAATTTAAAAATACACAATCGTTTTACCACAGAATTGCCTGCAGATCCTAACGAAACCAATGAAATTCGTCAGGTTTCAAATGCACTTTTTTCCTATGTAAATCCAACAAAACCATCTAATCCTAAATTAATCCACGCTTCGGAAGAAGTAACGGAACAGGTTGGAATCTCAGCAAATGAAATTCAAACTGAAGAATTTTTAAATATTTTTTCCGGAAAAGAAATTCTGCCGCAGACACGTCCGTATGCGATGTGTTATGCGGGGCATCAATTTGGCAACTGGGCAGGACAATTAGGTGATGGACGTGCGATCAATTTAACCGAAACAGAACATGACAATCAGTTTTATACTTTACAATTAAAAGGCGCCGGGAAAACACCATACTCCAGAACAGCAGATGGACTAGCCGTTTTGCGTTCTTCCATTCGTGAATATTTATGTGCCGAAGCAATGTATTATTTAGGAGTTCCTACTACAAGATCGCTTTCGCTGATGTTATCCGGAGATAAAGTATTACGTGATATTTTATACAATGGAAATCCTGCATACGAAAAAGGCGCTATTGTATGCCGTGTTGCGCCTTCTTTTATCCGGTTTGGAAGTTTTGAAATGCTTGCTGCCCGAAACGAACTTAAAAACCTGAAACAATTCGTTGAATTCAATATCAAACATTATTTCCCTGAAATTAAAGGTGAGCCAAAAGAACAATATTTACAGTTTTTTAAAACCGTAGCCGATACAACCAGAGAAATGATTTTGCATTGGCAGCGTGTAGGTTTTGTTCATGGCGTAATGAATACCGATAATATGTCGATTCACGGAATTACAATTGATTATGGACCTTATGGCTGGCTGGAAAATTACGATCCAAACTGGACGCCTAATACTACTGACAGTCAAAACAGAAGATACCGCTTCGGGAATCAGCCCCAGATTGCACAGTGGAATTTGTTTCAACTGGCAAATGCTCTTTATCCGTTAATCAATGAAGCAGAGCCTTTGGAAAAAATATTAGAATCGTTTATAATTGATTTTAATTCCGATTATAAAAAAATGATTTTAGGGAAATTAGGCATCATTTCACAAGCGGATAACGATGATGAATTTATTGCCTATCTGGAGTCAAATTTGCAATTATCTGAAACGGATATGACTATTTTTTATCGCAATCTGAATAAAATCAGAAAAAACGATTCAGCCGAAAAAGCGCTACAAGCTATTGAAGATGCTTTTTACAAACCGGAAGAAATCAAAAACACCATTAAAGACAACTGGCTATTGTGGTTTACCGATTATCTGGAACGTTTGAATCAGAAAAACACTTCAGATGACGAAAGAATTACACTTCAAAATTCAGTCAATCCTAAATATGTATTGCGAAATTATATGGCGCAATTAGCGATTGATGCTGCTGATAAAGAAGATTATTCGCTAATTACAGAATTATATGAATTACTTAAAAAACCTTATGATGAGCAGCCTGAATACGAAAAATGGTTTGCAAAACGACCAGACTGGGCGAGGTCAAAAGTAGGATGTTCTATGCTTTCTTGTAGTTCTTAAAGATTTTAAACATAACATCGAGCTCAATATTATTAAGCTATAAATTCGTCAGTTCGAGTTGAGTTATAATTTGCGATAGAAAATTATAACGAAGTATCGAGAACCTTATGTCCTTAAGGCTTCTCGATACAATTTTAAACATTAAAGCTATTGCATTAATCTTTAAAATCACTCGAAGTGACGGCTAAAATCGCTTATCGTAATGATATTAAAATCTATTTCGAAGTAATATAATCCACAATCATACTGGCATGAATACGCGAGTTTTCAATAAACCATTTGTGAGTCTGCATGCCGCCACAAACTACACCTGCTAAAAACAAGCCTGAAACATTTGTTTCCATCGTTTCAGCATTGTAAGCTGGTATTTTTAATTCATCGTCGGATAACTGGATACCCATTTTTTCAAGGAAAGACAAATCAGGTTTGTATCCTGTTAAAGCCAAAACAAAATCATTTTTAATAGTTACTTTGCCATCCGGAGTTTCAATTTCTACTTCATCTTCCCGAATTTCAGTAATATTCGATTCAAAATACGCTTTTATGCTTCCTTCCGCAATTCGGTTTTCAATATCCGGTTTTACCCAGTATTTTACCCGATTATTGATTTCAGTTTTACGAATTACCATCGTTACATTCGCTCCTTTTCTCCAGCATTCCAGAGCAGCATCTACAGAGGAATTATTGGCTCCCACAACCAGAATATCCCTAAAAGCATATTCATGTGCTTCTTTGTAATAATGACGAACTTTTGGCAGTTCCTCGCCTTTTACGTTCATTTCTATCGGAATATCATAAAACCCTGTTGCAATGATTACATTTTTGGCCTCATAAAGGCTTTTATCAGTTGTGATTTTAAAAAGCTGATTTTCCTGTTTCTGAACTTCAATGACCTTTTCGAATAAATTAATATTGAAATTAAAATATCTATGGATATTACGATAATATTCCAAAGCCTCCTGACGACCCGGTTTTGGGGCTAAACAGTTAAAAGGAATATTACCAATTTCAAGCCTTTCAGCCGTAGAAAAAAAAGTCATATACAAAGGATAATTGAAAATACTGTTTACAATTGCCCCTTTTTCGATAATCAGATAATTCAGGTTTTTCTTTTGAGCTTCAATTGCGCATGCAAGCCCGATTGGACCGCCTCCCACAATAATGAGATCGTATGAATGTGTCATAAAAATTGTTATTTTTCCCAGTCTTTAAAAGGATTTTTGCTTAAATAAGCATTGTAGTAGCGCTCATCATTGGTTACCTCATCACCCAGCCAATCCGGTTTTTCAAAAGGTTCTGTTTCAGATTCCAGTTCAATTTCTGCCATAACCAAACCTTCATTTTCTCCGTAAAATTCATCCACTTCAAAAACATGTTTGCCGGATTGAATTTCAAAACGTGTTTTTTCAATCTTTCCCTTCTCACATAATTTAAGCAATTCCTGTGCTTCGCCAAGCGGAATTTCATTCTCCCATTCAAAACGCGACATTCCGCCGTGATGACCAATTCCTTTTATCGTGATGAATCCTTTTTCGCCTTTGATTCTGATACGTACTGTTCGTTCAGGAAGCGAACTTAAATAGCCCTGAGCAATCTTGTTCTGAGCAAAAGCCTGTGCTTTGAATTCATCCGATTTTACGAGAAACTTTCTTTCAATCTCAATCATTAGTTTTGCTAATTAAATTTTATGCAAGTTACTTAATTTAGCGCTAAACCCAGATTCGTTTGTTAGGATTTTAAGAAGACAAAAAAGTGATTTTATCAGGCTTTTTCTAAAAATGCGGAGTCCCAGTCTTTAGCATTATTGTACCACAATTGTCCATTCAAAACTTCCAGCGGGCAATCAATATTATTCGTGTAAAGTGCTCCGGTCCCTAATCCCTGAGGCATATTAGAATTTAGCAAAAATGTCCATTGTGCAATTGCATTTAAACCAATGTTGCTTTCCAGTGCTGAGGTAATCCACCAGCCTATATTATATTTTTCTGCTAATGCAATCCACTCCTGAGTCCCTCTGAAACCACCGACAAAACTTGGCTTCAAAATGATATATTGTGGCTTGATTTTTTGTAAAAGAGCTTCTTTTTCTTCGAATGAAAAGACACCAATCAGTTCTTCATCCAAAGCAATAGGAAAAGGTGTTGTTTTACACAGCTCTGCCATACTGTCAGTGTTGTTTTTCTGGATAGGCTGTTCAATACTATGTAATTTAAAACCAGATAATTGATTTAATTTATCTAAAGCTTCATTTAAAGCAAAAGCACCGTTCGCATCTACCCTGATTTCTATCTGTTCAGCAGTAAAATGAGTACGTATAAAACGTAATAATTCGAGTTCTTTTTCAAAATCTATGGCTCCGATCTTGAGTTTTATACAAGTAAATCCCTGTTGTAACTTTTCTTCGATCTGCTCTTTCATGAAAGCTTCTTCTCCCATCCAGACCAAACCGTTTATAATAATTGATTTTGAATTATTCGTAAAATCTGAAGGAAATAACAGATATGGATTTTCACTTTTCAAAGACAAAAAAGCCATTTCAATTCCGAATTGAATGGAAGGAAATTCAAGTAATTTATCCCAAAGAACAGTTTCACCTAAATGAATATTTTGGCAAACCCAGTTTAATTTGGCCTCATAATCATCTCTGTCGTCAGCACTCAGTCCTCTAAGAATTCCACACTCGCCTATTCCTTTTTTACCGTTTTCTTCAAGGATTATAAACCAGGTTTCTTTTTTGGTCATAATGCCGCGAGACGTTCCCGAAGGACGTTTGAATTCGAGCATGTATTTTTGGTAAGTAGCTTTCATACGTGGTGATTTTTTAAACCGTATAATGATTTTTAAACCATATAAGTGATATAAGAAAATTAAGTTTGACTTTTGGATTATAATACAGAGAGGGCTTCTACTCCGCTCAGCCTGACAATTAATTCTAATTACATTTCAATGACAACTATGAACTCAGCTTACAGTTAAATAAACTTATATCACTTACATGGTGAAAATGTTTTTTTAATTGTACAGTTTCAAAACTCTCTGAAAGTCTGATGAAGGCAATCCTGCTTTTTGAAAAATAGCAAAGTCCTGTTTGGTTTTATCTATCCAGCTCAGACTGTCTGTTACGTTTTGAGACTGGTATTTTTTATAAATCGGTTTTGCCTGGCTATAATCATCACTAACTAAATAGGCATGCGCCAGATTCAATTTCACTAATAATTCAGTATCATCCAGTTTTTCACCTTCTTTTAAAAACTTTATGGCTTTTTCATATTGTTTGGTCAAAATATAACTGTAACCAATGGAACTGTAATCCAAAGCGGTTGCTTTTCCTGCTGTTATGATTGTATTTAATTTAGGAATCGCTTCGTTGTATTTTTTCAGTTTTATCAAAGTATTTGCCTGCGTGCGCAAATCATTGTAAACGTTTTTAGAAATAGAAGCGTCATTATAACAGGCGTTCCCAAAATCCTTGTAAACCTTAGTTTTTTCTATCGCAAGCAATTTTTGAAACTCACCATAACGGTGTTGCTTCATGATTTTATCCAGGATACAAACGCAAAAATCGTCTGAATTTGCCATTTTTTGTGCCATTGTAGAGGTTTTGCACAAGCTGACAATTTCGTTTTTATTATCCTGATTCCAGCCACGGTTTAATTTCGTGTCAACCCAGGGTACAACTTCTAACACTATTTTTTGTTTCAATAACCAGTTTTTACTTTCGAAGCCAAACCAAATTGTAGTGGTGTTTGCATTTAAGCAAGAAGATTTATCAAGCGATAAGCGTTTAGCATCTTTGCTTACAGGTTCTGTCTGGGCATAACAGGCGTCATTTACTTTTCCGTTATCAATGTATTTTTTGGCATTTGCATCTGAAGTAAAAAGTGCATAGGTACATTTATCATCGCCTGAAATTTTTGACATTAGAAAGACTGCTCCAGCAGAACCCTGTCCTATCCCGTAAGGATCCGGAATTGCTTTTAGCACAGAAACCAGGCTATTTGTCATTTGCTGATTTTCGTCTAAAAGTGTTACCCTGTAAACAATTTCGGTTGTACCAACAGGTAAATCCTCCGTTTTAACTGTTATTCTGTCACCGGCAGAAACTATAATTTCTTTTGTAGTAGCACGCTCCTTGTCCCAATACCCGTCTTTTTGCGCAAAAACATTATAAAAAGAACCAATTAAAAACAAAACAAATATTCTTTTCAAATTCATCTCTTTCAATATCAAAATTCAATAGCAAAAATAAAATAGCAATGCAATGTCAAAAATCAATTTCAATGCCAAAGTTTAATATGTTTCCACTTTTCTCAGCTTAACTTTGCCAACCTGAAACATTAAACCTGAAACATTTTTTTATCAATCCGGCTCGTTCATTATTTTTTCACGATACTTTTTACCTATCAATAACGTCATATTTTTCTTGTAATCATCAACCAGCCATTCGCGGTAGTTTTTACTGCACTGGCTCAGGCATTTTGCATAACGCTTGATTCGGCATTCGATATCATCATCCAGTTCTTTACCTAAAGCTTTTGCTTCCTGCAGCGTTTCTGTATTATCAACACACATTGCTGCATGTTGTTCTAATGATTTATCCAATACAATTTTTGAACGTAAATTTTGCTTAATCGCTAATTTGTGTTCTTCATCAACATCAAACGTAACCTCGGCAGTTTTACTAAATTTTGCACGCAATTCAGGTGGCATACTGTATTTGAAAAACATTTCGATTTCGGTATCATCACGTAAATTCTCCAAATAAAATTCAGGCGATTTAAAGATATGCTGCCAGTTTACCGGCTCGCTCCATAAACCAAAACGTGCTGCATTGTTACCTAAATCGATCACTGTAAATTCATCTTTACCAGGTAACTTTCGGGATCCACGACCAATCATCTGGTAATACAATGTCAATGATTTTGTGGCTCTGTTCAGGATAATCGTTTCAACCGTAGGCTCATCAAAACCAGTCGTCAAAATTCCGACAGATGTTAAAATAGCATCCGGTGTTTTTTTGAACCATGCCAAAATATCTTTACGTTCTTCTGAACTGCTTGTATTATCAAGGTGTCTGATATCATAACCGGCCTCTCTAAAGGTTTCATATACGTATAACGAAGTATGGATACCATTATTAAAAATCAGGGTTTTTTTACCCAAAGAACGCTCAGTGTATGCATGTAGTAATTTTTCCTGCATGATTGTATTCGTGTACAAATCGTCAGAAGACTTTACGGTATAATCTCCGTTGATACCTACTTTTAAAGAAGTCAAACCTACATCATAACTGTAAGTTGTAGCCTTTGCAAGAAATCCTTTATCGATTAAGGAACCAATGGTGTCACCTACAATAAGTTCATTATAGCTCTGGTGCATTGGTAATTTTATATTTGAACTCAAAGGTGTTGCCGTTACTCCAAGAATAAAAGCATTTTTGAATGAGTTTAATAATTTTCTAAATGAATTGTAATGCGCTTCATCAATAATCACCAAACCTATGTTATCAAGATGTAATTTCTCATCATTGATACGGTTTTTTAAAGTCTCAACCATCGCTACAAAGCATGAATACTCATTTTGATCCGGCAGTTCTTTTACTTTACTGTTGATGATTTTATTGGAAACACCAAAGCCTTTCAGCATTTTAGAAGTTTGCTTACAAAGCTCGATACGATGTGTCAGAACTACTACTTTTTTATCATTATTGGCTAAATAACGACGAACAATTTCAGAAAATATCACTGTTTTTCCACCACCTGTAGGCAATTGATATAATAAATGATGTTTTGAAGGAGCATTGTCTAAACGATCAAAAATAGCGTCAATATCGCCTTTTTGATACGCATAAAGTTCTTTTTTCTCTTCTCTTTCTATTTCTAAAGTGTTTTGAGACATTGTGATTTTTTGAATTTTTGCAAAAGTACACCTAAAAAACAGTTATTCATCCTAATTTAACCTAAAATAAATGTTTTTTTTAAACAAGATTTTTTTATAATAAAAGCATTTAAAAGTCGATTTTGTCTACAATTGCTTCAAAATCATATTTATTTTTCCATTTTTGTTGAATAGTTTCTTTTTCTATTGTGATAATTCTCGCCTTAAATTCACTTAAAATCCCATTAGAAATCACAAAATTTACTGACTGTTCAAAAGAATTAAGCATGCTTTTATAAAACAATTCCTGCTTTATAAAATTTCCTGATGAATAAGCTTGTGCAATTTCGATATTATAAAACATTAAATCTGCAATTATAAAAGAATCAACTCCCAAAACAATAAAATGTTTGATGATTTTTTGAGCTACAGAACGGCGCATTTTTGCTTTCGGATGCCATTTTGCACCGGGCTTTTTAATGGGGAAATATTCCTGTGAGATTTTAATCTTGCTTTCCTGCAAAAGTTTATCTTCTTTCGGGTTAAAAACAAAGTCGTAAAAGACTTTTACAGGACTAAATTTCTCGTATAGCTCAATAATTTGTTCTTCGAGCTGTTCTTTATTTAATTCGGATAAATATTTTTTTAAATCACGCTTGCTCATACTCAAAGTTTAAGATTACAAAAGTAAATTACTTTTATTATACATACTCCAATAATCAGGGATAATACTTAATTTTGCCGGTATTAATTCAAAAAAACAGATACATGCTCAAGATTTTTAAGGTTACTGCCATTTTAGAAGGGATTTCTTATTTAGTATTATTTGCCAATATGCTTTTTATCAAAACTAATAATCCCGAACTTTACCATACCTTATTGAAGCCATTGGGAATGAGCCACGGAATATTATTTATTGGTTACATTATATTGGCTTTTTTACTGAAAAAATCTCAAAATTGGGATTTAAAAACCTTCGGAATCATTTTGATCGCTTCTCTTATTCCGTTTGGAACTTTCTACATTGAGAAAAAATATTTAGAAAATAATGCATAAGCTTTTGGATAAAATATTTAACTTTTTATATCCACTTTTCAGGGATTGGGGAATGAGCCGCAACTTTGCCTCGTACATCAGCCTGATCTTCAACATTGCCATCATGGTGGCTTTTGCTTATGCAATTTATTACGCAGCCAAGTTTGTTCTGGTAACGCTGACCGCCATTTTTGCCCAGCGTACCAAGACCAAATTTGACGATTATTTAATTCACAATAAAACCACAAAATACACAGCATATTTAATTCCGTTTTTCTTTATTTACAAAGCAGTCCCTATCATTTTGGATAAATATGAGTATTGGGAAGCTGTTTTTGGAAAAATTGTAGGCGTTTATATTGTTTTGATTAGTTTATGGATTATCAGAACTATTTTTAATGCTTTACGGGATTATTTAAAACAAAAACCTGAATATAGCGACAAGCCAATCGACAGTTTTGTTCAGGTAATCATGATTGTGCTCTGGATTTTTGGCGTTGCCCTTATTATTTCGACATTATTTGGAATCAAAAAAGGGGAACTCTTAACCATTTTAGGAACACTTTCGGCGATTATTATCCTGATTTTTCGTGATACTATTTTAGGATTTGTTTCGAGCGTTCAGGTTGCAATTAACGATATGGTACGTATTGGCGACTGGATTACGATGGATAAATTTGGAGCCGACGGTGATGTTATCGAAATTAATCTGACCACGGTAAAAGTTCGAAACTTTGATAATACGATTACCACAATTCCAACCTATGCCTTAAGTTCAGACTCGTTTCAGAACTGGCGAGGCATGCAAAAGTCTTCTGGAAGACGAATCAAAAGACACGTTTTAATTAAAAGCAGCAGTATCCGCTTTTTGAATGATGAAGATTTACATCAGATGAAAAAAGTACAATTGATTAGCTCTTACATCGAGACCAGACAAGCAGAAATCGAAAAATACAATGATTTACGCGGAATTGATAAAACACTTGCATTAAACGGCCGAAACATGACTAATTTAGGTTTGTTTAGAAAATACATCATTCAATATTTAATAAACTACCCGGGATTAAACAAAGAAATGCACATTATGTGCCGTCAATTACAGTCAACAGAACATGGGGTTCCGCTGGAAATTTATGTTTTTTCGAGCGATAAGCGCTGGGCGAATTACGAATATATTATGGCCGATATTTTTGACCACGTTATGGCTTCGGTAGGCTATTTTGATTTGGAAATATTCGAATTACCATCAGCTATCGGGCGTTTTAGTGAGTAATTATTTGGTTGTTTCAGGTTTCAAAGTTTCAGGTTTCAAGTTTCAGGTTTCAGGTTAAGAAACGAAACCTGAAACTATTTTTTTACTTCTTTAAAAATAAATTCAGAATCCTTATAATTAAGCGTTCCCGGCAAAAAACAAGGGAGGTTCATATAAGTTCCTATTACGCCATTTCCTAAAAACAGTTTATTTTCTTTCTTTAATAAAGCAATTGGAATCCTTTTCCAGCCTCCACCACTTGTTATATAATGAAAATCACCTCTAAGGGTATCTCCTTTTATATCTCCCCTTACATCACCTGAATCTTTACCATTTCTGTAATACGATCTTTCATAACGCCCATAAAAACGTTTATCGCTTATTTTAATGGCTAAAACGGCTGTATCTTTATCATTTATAGCCTGATAAACAACCTGATTGTATTTATCCTTTTTTTCTTTAGAATTACAAGACATTAAAAAAGTAAATAATACAGAAAACGTTATAATTTTTTTGAGCATTTTCTAAAGTTTTTTTACCATGTAATGATTTAAGCAAATAAAAGCTTTGTGCAAAGTTACATGAACTTATATCACTTATATGGTGAAATTTTTACAAACGATCTTTTACAAATTCAATTTGAGTTTTTCCGTGTGGTTTTGGTTTTCCGTCTTCGCCCAAATTTACCATTGTAGTATGATCAATTGTAATGATGATTTCACGGGTCATCATATTTCTTACGGCACATTTAAGAACCAAAGAAGTTGTTCCAAATTTCACAACATCGATTCCAATTTCTACAATATCACCTTGTCTGGCAGAACTTTTAAAATTAATTTCCGACATGTGTTTCGTTACAACTCTCGAATTTTCTAATTGCACAATCGAATATAAAGCCAGCTCTTCGTCAATCCAGGCTAATAACTGACCGCCGAATAAAGTTCCGTTCGGATTTAAATCTTCGGGTTTAACCCATTTTCTGGTATGGAATCTCATATTTTTTATTTTATAAAAACAAAAATAGGGTTTTACTATGGGATTTTTTCCTTAATTTTAAAAGAAAAACCATGAGCGACAGAGACACTTTTTTAAAAGAATTCAGAGGCGAAACTTTAGGAACCGTAAGCGCTCAATCATCATCTGATGAAATATTTCAAAATCAAACGATTAGACCAATTTTAAAACTTCAGAACGATTTATTCGTTGCTGTTTTTATCAACTATGTAAATAAAAACAAAGCTGATTTTTATTCTTATACTGTTGAAAAGAAACTTCAGACCATCGAAAATTCGATTCAAAAAGATATCAAGTTCAGAAATTCTTTAAAAGGAATTGTCATGGCGCTTTTTACCGTTGAAGAATACGAAACTTATATTCAAAATTCTTCCGACTTAAATAAACGAATGATGAATTTATTAATTGACAGATTGAAAAGTCAGGTTCAGTTGTTTGAAATTGAAACTAAATAATTAAAAATGTCAATAAAAACTTTTTGGGCAATCCTAATTAAAATTTTAGGACTATTATTAATATTGGGAGCTTTAACGACAATACCCCAATGGTTATATTCAATCTATTCAGAATATGAAAGTGGAAATAATGAAAGCTTTTTTACTTTAATTTTCATTCTTTTAATAGTCCTGTTTATTTACTTTTTTGCATTCAAATTTTGCATTTATAAAACATTTTGGATTATTGAAAAATTAAAACTTGATAAAGGTCTTGAAAATGAAACTATAGAATTAAATTCCAATGGAAATAAAATTATTTCTATTGCTGTTATATTAGTGGGAGGTATTATATTCGTTGAAAGTATTCCTTCTTTTTTTAGACAAATTTTCGTCTTTTTTCAACAAGAATTTCTTTTCAAAGATTATCCTGAATCCGGATGGATGATATTCAATTTCCTTAAAATCATAATGGGTTATTTATTGATGACAAATAGTTTTCGAATTGCTGATTTTATTGAAAGTAAAAAATCTAATAATTGAACCATTTCGTTAGCAAAAAAAATAGTAAACAACAAAAGCTGAAAATCAAAAAGGGTCTGATAAAATTATCAAACCCATTTATTATAATCCGTAAGCTTAAAATTTATTTTCCAGACAGCATCAATTCCCTGATGTACTTTACAGGAGCACTACCAAAACTTAGAAATTTCTCATGAAATTTTTTCAGGTTAAAATTCTCTCCTTCTTTCTTTTTAAGCTCTTCCCTTAAATTGTAAATTTCGGTATAACCTGTAAAATAAGAACATAATTGTACCTGTGAAAGAGTTACACGCTTCCATTTCCCTTCTGCCTCCGCCTGCTGTTGAAAAGCTTCTTTGATAAGTAAATCCAAAGCCACTTCTCTAGACATATTTTTAGTATGAACACTGATATCCAAAATAGTATTACAAGTTGTTCTCAAATTCCATTTATAATACATCAGCCACATTTCGTCAGAATTTTTATAACCGCTCTCCAGCATCATTTTTTCTGTATAAACGGCCCAGCCTTCAATCATTGCACCATTTCCAAGGATAGATTTGATAATACTTGGAGACTGATTACTATAAACAAGTTGCGTGTAATGCCCGGGAATTGCTTCGTGGATATTTAAGATCTGTAAAATATAATCATTGTATTCTCTCAAATAACTTTCTGAGTTTTCAGCCGTCCAGCCTGATAAGCTTCCTACATTATAATATGTATTTCCGTTTTTGTCATAAGGACCGGGAGCCGAAATTGAAGCTCCCGCAACTCCTGCCATATAAGCAGGCTCTTTACGCACAATCAATGGTTTTGACGGATCAATGTATAATAAGTCTTTCGCTTTTACATAGGCTATAAGTTCAGGAATCTGCTTTTCTATTTCAGACTGAAATTTCTCCGGAGTGGTATGTTTTAATGAAATCTGATCGATAACCTGTTTGATTAAATCCAGTTTATTTGTTGGCTTTGCCTCGTTTCCTCTATATTTTGTCCAAAGTTTATCAGCAAGAACAAACATTTTATCATGCAGGTCTTTTTTATGATCAACGGCGATTTTGTAAATCTCATCTGTAGAGTAACGGGACTGAATATCAAAATTGAATTTTTTAGCATATAAATCAGCTCCTAATCTAAAAGAACGAGGTGTTTTATTTGGTAGATTTTTTAGCCATTCTGCATAATCTTTAATTGCTTTTACTGAAACTTTTGCCTTATTCTGAATTTCTTTTTTCTCTGTCGAAGTCAGCTTACTTTTAGCAAGAGCATCATTTAAATCGGTTTCAAAAACTGATGAACCTCCTAAATTTTGATCAATCGCTAGTTGTGTATGTTCAATGGTTGGGTTCTTAATATTCTTTTTAGCAGCTTCATAATAAGCCGGAATACTATTCATTTTCACATTAAAAGAGCGCAGACGAACTTCTAATGAATCGTATTTTCCATTTAAAATTTCAGCAAAAGAACCACACACATTATATCCAGACGGATCCCATTGCGACGATTTCAATTCTTTGATACTAAAAATGGCAGATTCTAACTGATTTTTTATCATATAATAATCTGTCTTGTTATTATTCGATAAATTTTCAATATCATATTGTTTTAAAGAATCTAATTGCACTTTTGCAAAATCAAGCTGTGCTTTATCAGTTGCAGCATCCGGAACTACCAAAACACTATCCAGTTTATGATAACCAACAGCTGAAGCCCATCCCGGATTAATTTGCCATAAAGCTGTAACAAAACCTTCTTTATATTTATCAAATTTTTCATCTAAAGTATTGTCATCACCAGACTTTGTACTTTTATTACAGGAAAAAAGCACGGCAAGTGTTAAAATTGTAACAAACAGTTTTTTCATATTTTAATTTTTATTTTAAATAATATTTGGTTTTAAGTCTATTTGATTAAACTAAAAAAGTGTCAGGCTGGGCGGAGTCGAAGCCCTTTCCGGACAAAAAGCCTTTGACTAAGTTTATCCTGAGCGAAGCGGAATGGACTCAGGGTGACATTCATTAAATTTTAATCATTTATTTTTGTTTTTTTAATAAGCAAGCAAATCAATCAGTTCTTTTTCGAATCGGTTTTTTGGTAAAAACTGATCTTCCAAAGCTTTTGTAAACGGAATCGGTGACTCTAAACTGGCTACTCTTTTTACAGGACCATCCAGATATTCGAAACATTGTTCCATAATCAAAGCCGAAATATCGCTGGCAATACCTCCAAACAAAGTATCTTCCTGATAAACAATCACTTTTCCGGTTTTCTTTACTGAAGCAAAAATAGTTTCTGTATCTAATGGCTGTAATGTTCTTAAATCGATTAAATCAGCCTCAATATCCGGATTTTTCTCTAATGTCTCCAATGCCCAATGCACCGTAGCACCAAAAGCAATAATAGTGATCTTTTTTCCCTCTTTTAATACCGCTGCTTTTCCTAACGGAATCGTATAATAATCATCTGGAACATCCTGATAAATACTTCTGTACAACAACTTATGCTCAAAAAACAACACCGGATTAGGGTCGTTTATTGAAGCATTTAATAAACCTTTGGCATCATACGGAAAAGCCGGATAAACCACTTTTAACCCTGGAGTTTTGGTAAACCAGGCTTCATTTGTTTGCGAATGAAACGGTCCTGCCTGAGTTCCGCCTCCACAAGGCATTCTAACAACAACATCGGCTTTTTCGCCCCAGCGATAATGTGATTTTGCTAATAAATTTACAATTGGATTAAAACCGGTTGAAACAAAATCGGCAAATTGCATTTCTACAATCGCCTTATATCCGTTAATTGACAATCCCATTGCGGTTGAAACAACAGCACTTTCGCAAATAGGCGTATTTCGAACTCTGGCTTTTCCAAAAAACTCGACAAAACCATCTGTGATTTTAAAAGCTCCGCCATACTCTGCTATATCCTGCCCCATAATAACCAGATTTTCATGTCGTTTCATGGAGAGTTCCAGACTATTTCTGATGGCATCTATAAAACGAATATTTTTAAATTCTGATGAATGACTAATTTCTTCATATTCATAAGGTTTATAAACATCGTTTAATTCTCCTTCAAAAGTTGGAACAATTTCAGGTTCTGCATTTGCTATTGCTAAATTCTCATCAATTTCCTGTTTGATTTCTTTATGAAGCTGTTCATCAAATTCGGCTGTCAAAACGCCTGTTTCAGTCAAAAATTTTCTATAATTCTCAACAGGATCTTTTGCTGCCCATTCATTCATTAACTCCTGCGGAACATATTTTGTACCGCTCGCCTCTTCATGGCCTCTCATCCTGAAAGTTTTAAATTCTAATAAAACAGGATGCGGATTTTCCTGTATCTGTTCTTTCAGCTTCGACAGTTTATTATACACTTCCAGAATATTATTTCCGTCAATAATATGACTTTCAATTCCATAACCAATACCTTTATCGGCTAGATTTTCACACAGATACTGCTCATTTGTAGGAGTTGAGAGTCCGTAGCCGTTATTTTCAATAATGAACATTACAGGCAGTTTCCAAACGGCTGCAATATTTAAAGCTTCATGAAAATCACCTTCACTTGTTGCTCCTTCACCGGTAAAAACGGCTGTTACTTTTTTATTGTTTTGAAGTTTATTGGCTAAGGCGATTCCATCAGCAATTCCTAACTGCGGACCGAGATGCGAAATCATTCCGATAATTTTATATTCCTGGGTTCCAAAATGAAAACTTCGGTCCCTGCCTTTTGTAAAACCATTTGCTTTTCCCTGCCATTGCGAAAACAATCGATGCAGCGGAATGTTCCTTGAAGTAAAAACACCCAGATTTCTATGCATTGGCAACACATATTCCGAATCATCCAAAACAGCTGTAACGCCAACCGCAATAGCCTCCTGACCTATTCCTGAAAACCATTTGGATACTTTTCCCTGCCGAATCAGGATGAGCATCTTTTCTTCAATCAAACGAGGTTTCAGTATTTTTTTATATAAATCTAATAATTGGTTATTCGTGAGGTCTTGTCTGTAAAAGATCATATTAGGTTGTGTTTTGGTATTTCAAATATATTAAAATATAACAATTCAAATACCAAGAGTTAAATTACTTTCACAAACAAAGATTAGTTCAGGTAAAATAGAGAACATAAAATATGAAAAGTGTTTTTTTCAGAGTCTGTTTAGAATAAAAAATCATTTAACCTACAAAATATGGAGACAGTATATCTTCAAAATTATACAATCCGGCTTCCTTATCTTTCAAATTTTCGGCTACAAATACAACTCCGCTGCCAAAAGCTTCTCTGGAAATACTTTCATGTACAAGCCTTACCGTCTGAAAAGGAAATCCAAAAACAACTTCGTGCTTACCTACAATTCCGCCAGCCCTGACAGAATTTATATCTTCTTTTTCCACATCAAGTGCTTCCGCTATTTTTAGGGCAGTACCTGAAACTCCGTCTTTCCCTTTAAAGTGTTCTTCAATAATTTCAATATCCACCCATGGTGCTATTTTCTTTAGAAATTTGGAAGCGAAAAGTAAATAATTCACACCTAAAGTTATATTTGGACTCCAAAATACCGTTGTCAATTTAGAAAGTGATTCCAGAAAATCTTTTTCTTTTTTTGTATAATGTGAGATTGCAGAAATTATTTTGATTTTTCTCTTACTTGCTGCTTCTCCATAAGTGTAAATACCGGAACCGGATGAAAAGTCAATTATCATATCAACTGGCTGATTGTCTAAAAGTGCTGCAATGGGAGTGGTTTCACTGGAATATATTTTTCCGGTTTCCTCAGAATCAATTCCCAGGTATTCTGCAGTAATGCGATTCTCTAAAGTACGGCTTCTTTTCACGACCCATTTAAGAGAGAAATTTTTGTTTTGCAATAAAACTGTAGCTACTGCTTTTCCTGTTTTTCCAAATCCGATTAGTCCTATTTTCATAATGTTCTTTTTTATAAAAATAGCGTTTTCAATTCAAAAACCTGTCTTTTTTAAAATTATTAACATGTTTTTAAAGTAAAAAAGGTCAAAAATTAAAGTTTTATCAAAATTAATCTTTACTCTCTGATGTTAAATTATTGCAGGAAAAATCCAATTTTATACATTTTTTTAAAATTCAAAACTAAAATATTCTCTACCTTTGTTATGAAAAGGCTTAAAACCTTTTTTTCTTAAATAAAAATGTAAAGTATGCAAAACATTCCTAGTGTAGACTTACGTGATTTCCTTTCGGACGACCCGAAACGTAAACAAAAATTTGTAAATGAAATCGGCAGTGCATTTGAAAACATTGGCTTCGTAGCCCTAAAAGGTCATTTTTTGGATGACAAACTGGTAGACGAACTTTATGGCGAAATTCGAAAATTTTTCGCCTTGCCAGTAGAAACCAAACACAATTATGAAATTCCCGGAATTGGCGGACAAAGAGGGTATGTTTCTTTTGGAAAAGAACATGCTAAAGGACGCAAAGAGGGAGATTTGAAAGAATTCTGGCATTTTGGCCAGTACGTTGACAAAGATTCCAAATGGGCATCTGAATACCCTGACAATGTAGAGGTTAAAGAATTACCCCGCTTTAATGAAGTGGGTAAAGATGCTTACCAAATGCTGGAAAAAACCGGAATTTACGTTTTAAGAGCTTTGGCTTTACACCTTGGACTTGATGAGTTTTATTTTGATGAATACGGAAAAGAAGGAAACTCCATTTTAAGACCAATTCATTACCCACCAATTACTTCTGAACCTGAAAATGCCATTCGTGCAGCTGCACACGGCGATATCAATCTCATTACCTTATTAATGGGTGCTCAGGGAAAAGGGCTACAGGTTCAAAATCATGACGGCGAATGGATTGATGCTATCGCGGCAGATGATGAATTAGTAATTAACGTTGGAGATATGTTATCCAGACATACCAATAACAAATTAAAATCTACTATACATCAGGTTGTAAATCCGCCAAGAGAACTATGGGGAACTTCGCGTTATTCTGTTCCGTTTTTCATGCATCCTGTAAGCGATATGCGTCTGGATTGTTTAGAAAACTGTATTGATGCAGAAAACCCAAAAAAATATGAAGATATTTCTGCAGGCGAGTTTTTGCACGAACGTTTAGTAGAATTAGGTTTAATCAAAAAATAAAACTTTATAAATCTCAATTTTTAAATTCCAAATTCCAATTTTAATAGTTTTGGAATTTGGAATTTAATTTTTACAAACTATAAATTTGGATTTTAATACATTATGGATTTTAAAGATCAATTAAAAAATTTATTTCCGGATCACATTGAATCAAACGAACCGGAAGAAATTCAGGAGCAGGAACACGTTCTTTACGTTCAAAAAGAACCAATGATCTGCAAATTCGAAAAACGAAAAGGAAAAGCAACTACGATAATTGAAGGCTACGAAGGATCTGATGAAGATTTTAAAATCCTGGCCAAAGAGATTAAGACAAAATTGAGTGTCGGCGGTACTTTTAAAGATGATTCAATTATTATTCAAGGTGATTATCGTGATAAAATTATGGCAATTCTAAAAGAAAAAGGCTTTAAAACAAAAAGAGTTGGGGGGTAAAATAGTTTCATGTTTAAAGTTTCAAGTCCTCAACTTAACCTGAAACCTGAAACTTGGAACTTGAAACAAAAAACCTTAGCAACTCAGAACCTTAGCAACTTAAAAAAATGATACAGGCATCAGAATTAATACTCAACCCGGACGGAAGTGTTTATCACTTAAACCTTCGTCCTGAACATATAGCGCACGATATAATTTTTGTGGGAGATCAAAACAGAGTAGAGAAAATTACTCAGTTTTTTGATTCAATTGAATATTCAACTCAAAAAAGAGAGTTTAAAACCCAAACCGGAATCTACAAAGGCAAACGAATTACGGTTATGTCAACCGGAATTGGTCCTGATAATATTGATATTGTTTTAAATGAACTGGATGCTTTGGTTAATATCGATTTAGAAACCCGTCTGCCAAAAAAGGAATTAACTTCTTTAAACATCATCAGAATCGGAACTTCGGGTTCTTTGCAAAAAGATATTCCGGTAGACAGTTTTGTGATGTCTAAATTTGGATTAGGTTTAGATAACATGCTTCGCTCTTATTTGATTGATGAAGTTTCCGAAGATGCTATCGAAGATGCTTTTATAATGCATACCAACTGGGACATTCGAAAAGGAAGACCTTACGCCATTGCCTGTTCAGAAACATTAGAAAAGCTAATTGAATCTGATAAAATATTTAAAGGAATTACTGCTACAGCCGGAGGTTTCTACGGACCGCAAGGACGTGTATTGCGTTTGAATATTCAGGATGAGGAATTAAACAACAAAATGGATAACTTTAATTTCAATGATAACCGAATTACCAACCTGGAAATGGAAACAGCTGCTATTTACGGACTTTCGGCACTTTTAGGACATAATGCGCTATCTTTAAACGCCATTATTGCCAATCGTGCTTCAGGAACTTTTAGTGAAGATCCTTATAAAGCCGTTGATGAATTGATTTCTTATACGTTGAATAAACTGGCTGGCAATTAATTTAGAGAATTAGCCAATTTGAAAATTAGATAATTGTTTTGAACTATGATATTAAGAGTCGCGCGACACACAAACAATTTACAAATAATTGAAAATTTTTACATCAATATTTTAGGTTTTGAACGCCTCGGCGGTTTTCAAAATCATAATAATTACGATGGTGTTTTTATTGGAAAACCGGAATTAGACTGGCATTTTGAATTCACACAATCCCTAAAAAAAGCCAATCATGTGTTTGATGAAGATGATATTATTGTTCTTTATCCAAAAACAATTTTAGAATATGATTCTATAATAAAAAAGGTTAAAGACAACAATATCGCAATCATCCCGGCTATAAATCCGTACTGGGATGAAAATGGACAAATGTTTCAGGATCCAGATGGATATCGTATCGTAATATCACCTTTAAAAGCACAAAACTAAATTAGAAAATGTCAGAAACACACATAAAAATATTATTTAAGTATTATAGTGATTTATTAGAAGAAACCGTTTCAGAAACGATGTGGGCTGAAATTATTGATTTAGAAAAAGGCCTTTTCAAATTAGATAATATTCCGTTTTTTGGTCCATTAATTGCTACTGATGATATTTTCTACGCCGAATTTGATGAAGATGAAGAACGTCTGGTTTATAGAAAAACGATTGAAAGTTTTGGAAATTCTATACTTCAGGTTGTGATTTTAGAAAAAGGTTTTGATAAGGAAATAATCCGGGAAGAATTAAAATCACTTAATTGTTCATCAGAAGGTTTAAATGATACCTTATTTGCTCTTGAGGTTACAAAAAAAGTAGATTATTCTGTTGTAAAAACCCTTCTAAGCAAATATGAGTCGCAGGATATTATAGAATTTGCTGAACCATGCCTTTCAGATAAACACAGAACCGATTTATTGAAGAATTAGAGAAGGTGTCAATTTGATAATGAGATAATTTTTTAAAATCTAAACAGTCAAAAAAACATACCCAAACAACTTAACTAAAACTTAAAACCAAATGAAAACAGTAAAAATTGCAGGTGTTCCTGAACACTTCAATTTGCCATGGCAGCTATGCATTGAAAATGGCGAATTTGAAGCAGAAAACATCAATTTACAATGGAAAAATATTCCCGAAGGCACGGGTAAAATGTGTCAGATGCTCCGTGATGGAGAAACTGACATAGCAGTTATTTTGACTGAGGGCATCATTAAAGATATTGTTGCAGGAAATCCCAGTAAAATTGTTCAGATTTATGTTCAGTCTCCTTTAATCTGGGGAATTCATGTGGCAGCTAAATCTGATTTTCATACTATAAAAGACCTCGAAAATAAAAAAGTGGCTATTTCACGATTAGGTTCAGGATCTCAATTAATGGCGTATGTAAATGCACATGAACAAGGCTGGAAAACTGATAATTTACAATTTGAAATCATCAATACCATAGACGGCGCTGTTGAGGCTCTCACAAACGAAACTGCAGATTATTTTATGTGGGAACGTTTTATGACCAAACCTCTTGTTGATCAGGGAATTTTCAGACGTGTGGGCGACTGTCCTACTCCATGGCCGTCGTTTGTGATTGCTGTCCGTGACGAATTTTTGAAAAAAAATCCTAAAATCGTTGAGAAAATCCTTGAAATCATTAACAGTACAACACACGATTTTACTCAGATTCCGGATATTGACAAGACATTAGCTGATATTTTCAATCAAAAACTGGAAGATATTCAGGAATGGCTCAAACTGACACAATGGTCTCAGAAAAATTTAACCGAAAAAGCCTTTATTAAGATTCAAAATCAATTATTTGATCTGGGAATTATTGATAAAAAAAGTACTTTTGTTGAAACCGTAAAAGCGATGTAAAAAACACTGCTTTTTAATGCTATGATAAAATTTCCAAAAATTGACTTTCCGCAATTAAAATCCAAATTACAGGTGAAATCTCCCTGGGATAGGATTATTATTATGGTATTAAGTCTTTTGATTACTATTCCGGTTTTTATCATATTGCACCAAAATCTCATCGACTTAAAATGGTCTTTTAATTTAGACCGTATTTTTATCTTTTTGTTTGTGTTTGCGGCAATTTATTTTCTGCTGATGTTGTTGCGAACCATCATCATAATTTGTATCGCGCTTTATTTATTGGTTTTATTCTACGGAAGCGTGATTGGAAATTATGGTTTCAACGAAATATCCGAAGATTATAATTCGATGATTTATACGATGTCTGATAATCCGTTTCCACAGGATATTATTGTAGCAAAATTGCTTCCTTTTCCCAATAAAACAAAAATCATCAATGCCATAGAATATCAGGATCCAAAGGTTCGGAATTTTGCGATCATGTCTACCACAAAACATTTTAAAAATATAAAAGGATATTCAAATTACAGAACAATTATTCAGTGTTTTGCTGTTTTTAAAGAAATAAATGAGCGATGGAACTACGTCAATGATCCAAAAGAAGGCGATTATATTGCTACAGCCAGCGAATCATTAGAATATTTTTCGGGAGATTGTGATGACCATTCGATTCTAATGGCTGCAGCAGTTCGTTCTATTGGCGGAACACCAAGATTAATTCACACCAAAGGACATATTTACCCGGAAATATTAATTGGCTCTTTAATCGATCTGGAAAAAGTCAATTACCTGATTAAAAATGTCCTTTTTGTCAAAGAAAGTAAGGGAAAAATAATTCATTACCATATCGATGAACGCGGACAGGTCTGGATGAATCTGGATTACACCGCCAAATATCCCGGAGGTCCTTTTATGTATGAAGAAATTTTAGGGGCTTTAACTTTAAATTAATCCCCAGCGGAATAGTTTTTAATCGTTAAATTGATAAACTGGATTATAATTAACTTTAGAATATGCTAATTCATAATCAACTAAAAACTTAAAAAACTTATTATTTTCTTTCATCTTACATATTTCAAATATAGATTTTTGAGAATAAAAAAAACTCCCATTTAAATTCTGTTGATAAGTATATGTTTCCAGATACATTGTAACTCCCTTCTTTAAAACTGTGGCATTAGAGAAATCTTTAGCTATAAATATATTAGTAAAGTTATCCTTATCAACATATAATTCTCCAGTACTTTCATTAATTGGGTTATAATTGCCAGAAGGAGTCTTTTCTAAAAATAAAATTAATCTCTGTCCTGTTTTTAATTCACCAATTCTTGGATCACACATCCATTCTTTCCAAATGGAAACATTAATTTTTGAACCTGATTTCCCTTTCACAATTTGGCTTATTGTGAATTCGTAGCTATTTTTAAAAACTTTGGAAACAGTACCGTCTACAATTAAATCCGCTTTTGAAATGACAATACTATATGGTATCGTCATTTTTTTATAATTCAAATTAAATGTTGGAGCTATAAATAACAATAAACAGACAAAAAGTTTCATATAGAGATTATTTAAACAATAGAAGGTATTTTCAAATATAATACAAAAAATCGCATTATACCTCAAATGTACAATGCGATTTTATTTGTAAGTTACTATCAAAAACTACTTCTGACGCTTCTTCAAAACATCAATTACATCATTTAACTGATATCCTTTTGCCTGCAATAAAATCAGATAATGAAAAAGCAAATCGGCACTTTCGCTCAGGAATAAATCGTCATTATCGTCTTTTGCTTCAATAACTACTTCTACAGCTTCTTCCCCTACTTTTTGAGCAATTTTATTGATTCCTTTTTCGAATAAGGATGCCACATAACTTTTCTCAGAATCAGCATTCTCTCTACGGGTTTTGATTGTATTTTCTAACTGGGAAATAAAACCATAATTAGCATCATTTGGTTCCTGCCAGCAGGTATCCGCACCTGTGTGACACGTTGGCCCAACAGGTTTTGCCTGAATCAAAAGTGTGTCACCATCGCAGTCATTTTTGATACTTACGAGATTCAAGAAGTTACCGCTCTCCTCCCCTTTTGTCCAAAGCCTTTGTTTGGATCGGCTGAAAAAAGTCACTTTTTGCGTTTCTATTGTTTTTTGAAGCGATTCTTCATTCATATACCCCAGCATCAGAACGTTTTTAGTTTCTGCATCCTGAATAATGGCCGGAATTAATCCGTGGGCGCTTTTGATATCTATTTCCATATTAGTCTAAAGTTGTAAAGTCGAAAGTCTTAAAGTTAAAACTAAATTCGGACTTCTATATTGTTATTTTTATTGATTAAATCTTGCTTCTTTCTCCTTGACTCTATTCTAAAGTCTAACTTCAATATCATTTTTCCTAAGTTCCTGTTTCAACGCTTTAATTTCGATTTCTTTAAAGTGAAAAACACTGGCTGCCAAAGCTGCATCTGCTTTTCCTACTTTAAAAGAATCAACGAAATGCTGAATATTTCCTGCTCCTCCCGAAGCAATTATCGGAATGTTAATCAACGCTGATAATTTTGCCAAAGCTTCATTTGCAAAACCATTTTTGGTTCCGTCATTATCCATCGAAGTGAATAAAATTTCTCCCGCTCCGCGTTCAGCCACTTCAACAGCCCAATCAAATAAATTCAATTCCGTTGGTACTTTTCCGCCTACCAAATGTACGATCCATTGTCCGTCTATTTGTTTGGCATCAATGGCTACCACCACGCACTGGCTTCCAAATTTCTGAGCCAGATCATTAATCAGCTGTGGATTTTTTACTGCTGATGAATTAATCGAAACTTTATCAGCTCCATTATTCAAAAGGATTTCAACATCTTCTACAGATGAAATTCCGCCACCAACGGTAAACGGAATATTGATTTTCTCCGCAACACTTCGTACCATGTTGACCAAAGTTTTACGTCTTTCTTCCGTAGCCGAAATATCCAGAAAAACCAATTCATCCGCACCTTCAGCCGAATATATTTCAGCCAGTTCCACAGGATCACCCGCATCACGCAAGTCAACAAAGTTAACGCCTTTTACGGTTCTTCCGTTTTTTATATCTAAGCAGGGTATGATTCTTTTTGCTAACATCTCTTTAATGTGTCAATTTACACAATGAGATAATTTGAAAATGAGATAATTAGACAATTTTAACTATACGCTAAATAATTGACTAATTTTCTAATTGACACATTATCTCAATTGCTTTATTTTCTAATTATGAAATTCTCTAGTTGTTTCAAAGTGATTCTGCCCTCGTAAATTGCTTTTCCGATAATCGTTCCTTCACAGCCTAATTCAGCCAATTTTGGTAACTCGTCGAAAGTTGAAATTCCTCCGGAAGCAATAAGTTTTACGCCTTTAGCTTCAGCTAACTTCTCGACTCCGCTCGAAGTGACAGTACATTGATTAATGATTTTTTTATACAAATCAAAACTTGGTCCTTCCAGCATTCCGTCTTTGGCAATATCGGTACAAATCACATACTGAATTCCTTTGGTTTGATACTCCTGAATAAACGGAATCAATTCTTCATCCGAATCTTCAAGCCAGCCTGAAACTGCAATTTTCTCGTCTTTGGCATCGGCTCCCAAAATGATTTTATCCGAACCATATTCTGAAATCCATTTTTCGAAAATGGCTCTGTTTTTTACGGCAATACTTCCTCCGGTAATTTGGTTTGCACCGCTTTCAAACGCAATTCTCAAATCATCATCTGATTTTAATCCTCCTCCAAAATCAATTTTTAAACCGGTTTGTGTTGCAATTTGTTCCAATATTTTATAATTCACAATTTTGCTCGATTTTGCTCCGTCAAGATCTACTAAATGCAGATATTCGATTCCGTGTGCTTCAAATGATTTCGCCACTTCAAGCGGATTCTCATTGTAAATTATTTTAGTATCATAATCACCTTTGGACAAACGAACGCATTTTCTGTCAATGATATCTATGGCTGGTATTATTCTCATTTATTTAAGTCTTAAAGTTTGAAAGTCAAAAGTCATAAAGTCTTTTTTGATTTTCAAAAATTGTTATTTTGATTGATATTGATTTTTGAAATTGATATTGATTAAATTTTCAAAAAGTTCGCCAAAATTTTCTCTCCCACATCCCCGCTTTTCTCCGGGTGAAACTGAGTTCCGTAAAAATTATCTTTGTGTAAAGCCGATGCATATTCTACATCATAATTCGTTGTAGCGATGGCTTCAGCACAATTTGGAGCATAAAAACTATGCACCAGATACATAAATTCATTTTCTGAAATTCCGCTAAACAAATCGGTTTTTAAATCATAAATCTGATTCCAGCCCATTTGTGGTACTTTTACCTTGTTTGAGAATTTGATGACATCGACATCAAAAATTCCTAAACCTTTGGTGTTTCCTTCCTCTGTTTTATTACACATTAACTGCATTCCAAGACAGATTCCAAAAACAGGCTGTTTCAGGGTTGGAATCAAAGTATCCAAACCGCTTTCCTTCAGTTTTCCCATAGCATAACTTGCTTCCCCCACACCCGGGAAAATCACTTTATCTGCTGCCTGAATTTCTTCCTTATTATTACTCAAAACAGCTTTAAAACCCAGTCTTTCAATAGCAAACATAATGCTTTGAATATTTCCTGCTCCGTAATTTATAATTACTATTTTCATTTAATTTTTGTTTCAGGTTTCAAGTTTAAAGTTTCAGGTTGCTCAACAAAACGTGAAACCTGAAACTTTAAACCTGAAACAATTTTTCTAAAGATCTGTATAATGAGCAATCATTTTATTTACCAATCCGTTTTCATTAAAAAACATAACTTCAACTGCCATTTTATTCATAACCGATTTATAATAAAGTGCAACCGAATCAATACCTGATGTAACTTCTATCAATTCAAAATGCAAATCAGGAATTTTGGTTAACGCTTTTTCCCAGTATGCCCTTACCTCTTCTTTTCCCTGAATTGAGCCACTTTCTATTCCTACAGCCAATTTTAACATTGGTGTTGTAATTTCAATTTCTTCCGAATAATGCTGCATAATATCGTCTAAGTCATGAGAATTCCAGGAATCAATCCATTCTTTGGCAAATTTTTTAGCGTCCATTTCATTTTTTGTTTCAGGTTTCAGGTTTAAAGTTTCAGGTTGCTACACACAACTTGAAACTTTAAACCTGAAACAAAATTTCTTACAACATTCCCTTCGTCGAAGGCAAAATCATTTTCTCGGTATCTCTTTTTACGGCCACTTTTATCGCTTTAGCAAAAGCTTTAAAAATCGCTTCAATTTTATGGTGTTCATTATCACCTTCGGCTTTTATGTTGATGTTCGCTTTTGCTCCGTCTGAGAATGATTTAAAGAAGTGAAAAAACATTTCTGTTGGCATTTTACCTACCATTTCGCGTTTGAATTCGGTTTCCCAAATCAGCCAGTTTCTTCCTCCAAAATCAATAGCAACCTGAGCTAAACAATCGTCCATTGGCAAGCAGAAACCGTAACGCTCAATACCTAATTTATTTCCTAATGCTTTTGCAAAAACTTCTCCAAGCGCAATAGCTGTATCTTCAATCGTATGGTGTTCATCAACCTCTAAATCGCCTTTTACAAGAATTTCCAAATCCATTTGACCGTGACGTGAAATCTGGTCTAACATGTGATCGAAAAATGCAATTCCGGTATCGATTTTACTTTTTCCTGTTCCGTCTAAATTTAAATTGATAAAAATATCCGTTTCATGCGTTTTACGGGTAATCGAAGCAGAACGTGATTCTAATTTCAAAAACTCATAAATTCTTTTCCAGTCCGTTGTCTGAAGGATAATCGTTTCATCTAATTCTTCACGTTTTGATGCAATTTCGGCACTTCCTGCTCCGTCTGTCAAATTCATGAAAATCGCCTTTGCTCCTAAGTTCTTAGCCAGTTCAACATCTGTCAGACGATCTCCTAATACAAAAGAATTTGCCAGATCGTAGTTTGGATTATCAATATATTTCGTCAGCATTCCGGTTCTTGGTTTGCGTGTTGGTGCATTATCTTCCGGAAACGATCTGTCTACAAAAATATCGTCAAACAAAACACCTTCGTTTTCAAAAGCTCTCAGGATGAAATTCTGTGTTGGCCAAAACGTATCTTCCGGAAAACTATCCGTTCCCAATCCATCCTGATTGGTTACCATTGCCAGTTCGTAATCCAGTTCATTGGCAATTTTAGCCAGATACTGAAAAGCTTTCGGATAAAACTCCAGTTTATCTAAACTGTCTAATTGATATCCTTCCGGTTCTAAAACAATCGTTCCGTCACGATCGATAAAAAGTACTTTTTTCATATTTTAATTCTATTTTGGGCGTGTCCCTCCGGGTCGGGCTTTCGGCTATATCTTTTGTTTCGTTTCTCTTCACAAAAGGATACCGCCTCTATCCCTCACGCAAAACGGTTTTTTAGAGATATTTTTTAATTTAATTTTAAATTTATATAATTATATTTCACGCATATTTTAAAAAGATTTGAGCAGATAAACGCAGATTATTTAAAAATTAAATCTGCTTTAATCTGCCAGATCTGCGTGAAAATTCATTTTAAAAACCCCTATTATTTTCGTAATTCCCTGTGAACCTTGAGGTTAATTTTTCTATAACGATTTCAATTCCTTAATCAAAACAGCATTTTCTTCAGGAATACCAATCGTAAAACGAAGACAGTTTTCGCATAAAGGCTGTGTGGTTCTGTTTCTGATAACAATTCCTTTTTCAATCAACTGATCGTATCTTTTATTAGCATCGTCCACTTTTACCAACACAAAATTAGCTTCTGTAGGATATACTTTTTCAACAAAAGCAACCTCTGCCAAAACTTTAAGCAGTTCTTCTCTCTGTTCGATGATAGCAGCTATTTCCTGTTTTATTTTATCACCATCTTTCAAACGTTCAATCGCTCTTTGCTGCGTCAGTTCGTTTACATTGTACGGAGGTTTGATTTTGTTTAAAATTGAAATCACGGCTTCAGAAGCATAACAAACTCCCAAACGAATTCCTGCAAGACCATACGCTTTTGAAAGTGTCTGAGTGATTACCAAATTTGGATACTCATCAATTTCAATCAGCCAGCTTTCTTTATCAGAAAAATCAATGTAGGCTTCATCAATTACCACCAACCCATTAAAGTTCTGAAGGAGTTTCACCACACTTTCATCCGAAAATGAATTTCCGGTTGGATTGTTTGGCGAGCATAAAAAGATAATTTTTGTATTATCATCAACTGCTTCCAAAATTTTCTCTACCTGTGGCTGAAAATCTGTCGAAAGTAAAACTTCTCTGTTTTCAACGGCATTAATATTCGCCAGAACGCTGTACATTCCGTAAGTTGGCGGCAATGAAATAATATTGTCTGCTTTCGGTTCGCAAAAAGCCCTGAAAAGCAAATCCAGAACTTCATCACTTCCGTTTCCTAATAAAATCTGGCTTTGTTTTACCTTATTATTCTTGGCTAAAATTGCTTTAACCGAGTTCTGCTGTGGATCCGGGTAACGGTTTACACCATTTTGAAACGGATTTTCATTCGCATCCAGAAAAATCATTTCGGCTGTATCAAAATCTTCAAATTCATCACGTGCAGACGAATATGGTTTTAAAGATTTTACGTTTTCACGTGTTATTGTATTTATATCGAAGGTACTCATTGTTTTCTTTTTTGGTTAGAAGAAGAAAGAATCAAGAGGAAAGACTGCCTAAATCGGCTAATTACCAAATCTTGCTTCTTTGCTCTTGCTTCTTATTTATCTATTGCATTTAATCGAAGTGTCACAGCGTTCTTATGTGCCTGTAATCCTTCGGCTTCAGCCATAACTTCAATCGCTTTTCCGATATTCTGAATTCCTTTTTCAGAAATTTTCTGAAAAGTCATTGATTTCATAAAACTATCCAGATTTACACCACTGTAATTTTTGGAGTAACCGTTTGTCGGCAACGTATGATTGGTTCCTGAAGCGTAATCTCCTGCACTTTCAGGAGTGTAATTGCCAATAAAAACAGAACCTGCGTTTACAATTCCGTTACAATAAAAATCATCATATTCTGAACAGATAATAAAATGTTCCGGGCCGTATTCATTGATTAATTCTAACGCAATTTTGTCATTTTCAACGAAAATTAATTTAGAATTGGCAATTGCTTTTTTGGCGATTTCTTTTCGTGGAAGTGCTTCAAGCTGAATTTCTATTTCTTTTTCAACAGCATCAATCAGTTTTTTAGAAGTAGAAACCAAAATTACCTGACTGTCTGTTCCATGCTCAGCCTGAGATAATAAATCTGAAGCTACAAAGGCAGGAACGGCGGTATCATCTGCCACTACCAATAATTCTGATGGTCCTGCAGGCATATCAATCGCTACACCAAATTGTGTTGCCAACTGTTTTGCCACGGTTACAAACTGGTTTCCGGGACCGAAAATTTTATACACTTTCGGAATTGATTCAGTTCCAAACGTCATTCCTGCAATAGCCTGGATTCCGCCTACTTTTAATATTTTAGTTACCCCGCATAAATTGGCAGCATACAAAATTGCAGGATTGATTTTTCCGGTTTTATCAGGAGGTGAACACAAAACAATTTCTTTAGTTCCTGCGATTTCAGCAGGGACAGCCAGCATTAGAACTGTTGAAAACAATGGAGCTGTTCCCCCGGGAATATACAAACCAATTTTTTGAATCGGTCTTTTTTCCTGCCAGCAGTTTACGCCTTCAATCGTTTCAACTGAAATTCTTTCTGTTTTTTGTGCTGTGTGAAATTTATAAATATTGTTTTTAGCCAGCTGGATTGCTTCTTTCAATTCGGCTGAAACTAAATTAATCGCTTCTTCAATTTCTGCTTGTGAAACTTCATAATTATCTAAAGCAATTCCATCGAAAATAGAAGTGTATTTTGCAACGGCTTCATCTCCTTTTTTCTGTACTTCCTTAAAAATTTCTTTCACCGTAACTTCGATATCATCGATAGTTTTGGTTGGTCTTTTTAATATTTCTGACCAGGTGTTTGGTTTTGGGTTATTTATTTTATTCATCGTTGTGTTTTTTACCGCAAAGAGCGCAAGGTTCTTTTATATTCTTTGTCTTAAAAACCGCAAGGTTCGCAAAATTTGGAATTTCTTTTGTTAGAGTACCATTTTTTCAATTGGGCAAACCAAAATTCCTTCGGCTCCGGCTTCTTTTAACTGATCGATTACGTCCCAAAAAGTATCTTTATCGATTACGGAATGTACGCTGCTCCATCCTTCCTGAGCCAATGGTAAAACGGTAAGGCTTCGTAAAACCGGTAAGATTTTACCAATTTCATCAATCTTTTCGTTTGGCACGTTCATCAAAATATATTTTGAATTTCTAGCTCTTAAAACAGATTGTATTCTAAATTTTAAAGTATCAATGTGCTTTTGAATTTCGGGAGAAACTTTTGGTGAAACAGCTAAAACCGCTTCACTTTTCAGAATTACTTCTACTTCTTTCAAATTATTTTTAAACAAAGTACTTCCGCTTGAAACAATATCTACAATCGCATCGGCAAGGCCAATATTAGGCGCAATCTCTACCGATCCTGAAATCTGGTGAATATCTACTGTTAATCCGAATGAACCAAAATATTCGTTAACCGTATTTGGATACGAAGTTGCAACCCTCAAACCTGCCAAATCCTGAACCGAATTGTATTCAAAAGTTTTAGGAACCGCCACAGAAACTTTACATTTTGAAAACCCTAATTTCTGAACCACTTCGATACCTTTTCCTTTTTCTACTAAAAGATTGTCACCAACAATTGCTAGATCTACCACTCCATCAATTAAATATTGAGGAATATCAGAATTTCTTAAATATAAAACTTCAAGAGGAAAGTTGGAAGCTTCTGCTTTTAACTGGTCGATTCCGTTGTTGATTGAAATACCACAGTCTTTTAAGATCTGAATGCTGTCTTCGTTTAAACGACCTGATTTTTGAATTGCAATTTTTAAAGTACTCATTTTTCTTTTTTTGTTTAATTAATAGTTTGAGTACAAAGAATAGGTAATAAAAAACCCGTTTGATGTACTCAAACGGGTTTTAAAATATGATGATTTACATCCATACATTAACACATCGCCTGAGAGCAATTATGAAAATGATGATGATGTAATTGGTTTATAAACATTGTTGGTTGTTTTTATTCTTTGATTCGGTTGCAAATATACGGGTATATTTCATAAAAAAGCAATTTTTATTTTAACTTAACAATAGTTTATTGTTAAAAAAAAGATTCTTTATGGTTTTCAATACACATTATTTCATTCTGCCTGACTCAGTATAAAATAGAAAAGGGCTTCGACTAAGTTTATCCTGAGCGAAGTCGAATGGACTCAGCCTGACATTTATTTAATCTTTTTTTTTCTTTGTTCATTAAATTCTAAAACCACTGTGGTTCCTGTATTAATTTTACTTTCTATCTGAAACTTAATTTCAAGCAATTCTGTAAAGCGTTTTACGATAGACAATCCTAGTCCTGTTCCTTTAATTTCTGGATGTACGGCTGAATTTGACCTAAAAAAAGGATTGAAAATAGTTTCTAAATCTTCTTTGGCTATTCCGATTCCGTTATCTGAAATTTTACAAATTATTTTACCTCCGTTTTTAGACAAAGAAACAGATACTTCGCCATCTTCATTTGTATATTTTATAGCATTTGAAACGATGTTCCTGAGAATGGTTACTACCAGATAATTATCTGAATTGATGTAATAATCTTCTTTGGCATCAAATTTCATATTGATTGACTTCTTCTTTATTTTATCTGAATTTAAAGTGATGACATCCAAAATCAAAGCATTGAGATAAACAGATTCCGATAAAATATTTTGTTTTTGATTTTCGAAACGAGCCAGCAAAAGAAGCTGATCGACTAGCCTGTTTAAATGATCTACTTCATTGATACAATAATTTATTTTTTCTTCGTATTCTTTATTATCACGAGGTTTTCTAATGAGTACTTCCAACGTTCCTTTAATCACTGTCAGAGGTGTCCTTAATTCATGAGAAGCATCGGATGTAAATTGTTTTTCACGCTCCACCGCATCTTCGATTCGATTGAGTAAACTATTTATGGTTTCTGAAAGTGTGTGTAATTCGTCTCTTTGTTTAGGCAAAGGGATCCTCATTTTTAGATTATCCCTTGTAATCATTCCTGAAATATCAGTAATTGCATTAATCGGTTTAATGCTTCGGCCTGCAAAAAAACGCGCAATAAAGAACAATATTACTAAAATTACCGGAAATGCAATTAATAAAGTTTCAAAAAGATTATGTAAAACTTTTGCCGAATCGGTCAGCGGCATTGCAATTATCAAATAACCTATTTTCTTTGATTTTATATGAAGCGGAACCTGAATTTGTCTAACTGTACTGTTCAATAATTTTGTATCAAACGTCTTAAAATATACAACATTCTCATGAAATACAAGAACTTCATTCTTTAGATTAGGTGATTTTTCGATTAATTTTTTATTTACGTCCAAAAACTGAACAAAAATTGGATTTACATCTATAGAATTATGCTCGCGTTCTTCCCATTC
This sequence comes from Flavobacterium pectinovorum, assembly GCF_022802975.1. Taxonomy (GTDB): domain Bacteria; phylum Bacteroidota; class Bacteroidia; order Flavobacteriales; family Flavobacteriaceae; genus Flavobacterium; species Flavobacterium pectinovorum_B. The sequence goes on along the minus strand of NZ_JAFEVZ010000014.1, from coordinate 28,866 downwards.
TTCGGCATCCATCAAAATTACTACATTATTCTCAACTTTAATTTCTTTGAGATGATCCTCAATTTCGATCATTAAATTTTCATCAAGATGCTTATAAACAGTAAATTTTACGGTGGAATAAATAGTCGAAAAAACGACCAGAATCAACAAACCGGTTGTAATGATATAATTTAAGGCAATTCTGTTTCTGAAGGAAAGCTGTGTCATTTTTTAATCGTTTGCAATGTACCCAACACCGCGGATTGTTTTTATATAATCTTCTTCTATTTTCAGATTCAGTTTTTTTCTGATCGCATTAATAAAAACATCAATAACGCCGGTATCATATTCAAAATTGATATCCCAGACATCTTTTAAAATCTGGTTTCGGGTACAGACTTTTCCTTTATTTTTTATCAAATAAGCCAACAGTTCCAATTCCCTTTGAGTGAGTGCAATTTCTTCATCGTTTTTTAAAACAACATATTTTGACAAATCAATTTTAATGGTTCCTAATGTCAGTGTTTCTGTATCATTTTGGTATCTGAAATGAACTTTAATACGCTCTGCCAGTTCTTCAAAACTAAATGGCTTTTTGATATAATCATTGGCTCCGGCTTTTAAACCTTCTATCGTTTCCTGAACTGTATCTTTTGCTGTTAAAAAAATAATGGGAGTAGTTTTATTTTTAATTCTGATGGCTTTACAAAGATCTATACCGTTTATTTTAGGCAGCATCCAATCTAGCAAAATCAGGTCAAAATGATGGTTTTGCGTTAATTCAAAACCTTTTAAACCATCACAGGCAGTTGTGATTTGATATCCTTCTTCCTGCAGTCCTTGTTGTAAAAACTGAACAATTCCTGCCTCATCTTCTACTATTAAAATATGCATTGCTACTGTTTGTAATTAAGATTAATTTTTAGGCTTTTATGATTATTTTTTTCAAAGATAAATGTTTTTCGTTAATCATCTTATGAAACCTAAAGTCCTAGCCCTGATGGAAGCGACATCCTTTACTGCCGGGGTTCGGCAGTAAAGATATAGCGGACAGCAGGAAACAGCTCCTTGAAAAATTACTGCTTAACATTCTAAATTACAACAATCTAAACCTTATATTTATGTATCTTTGAGAAAGGAGCTTTATAAAATCTATCGAATGAAAGACGTTTTAAAAAAATACAGCAATAAGGCTAAAGCCGCTTTTATTCTACTGATTGTGATGCTGATTATTGTACTCAGTAACTTTAATACACTGCAAAATTCTAAAAATGTCAACGAAAACATCAACGCTATTTATAACGACAGGCTGGTTGTGGCTTACTATATTTTTCAGTATGCCAATGAACTTCATTATATAAAAGCCGAAGCGCAGAAAGAGCATTTAAATGATATCACGAAAAATGACGAAATTAAAAATGCGCTGAAAATAATCCATACGATTGATGATTTGTATTTTAAAACGGTGCTGACTCCGAAGGAAAAAATTCATTTTGACAGTTTTCTGGCTTCCTGTACTGCAATTAATAAAGACGTGCAAAATAAAAACTGGAAACATATTGTGTCTCTGTGCGACAAGGCTTTAAGCACACTGAATCAGCTTTCTGAAATTCAGGTAAAGGAAGGTAAAGCTAAACTCGCCAGTGCCAATGCGATGCATAGTGGAAACAATACGCTTGGACAGCTGGAAATTGCTTTGCTGATTGTTTTGGGCGGTATTACTTTTTATTTATTGATTGTAAAGAAGCATAAACGAAATATTAAGATTCCGGGATCTCCGAGTCTTAATTAAAAGCGAAAAAGCCTGTGAAATAGAACTTCACAGGCTTTTTTTATTGAATTATGATAAAATTCTTAATCGTTTTGATTCTGCATTCCGAAAAGATTTCCTTTCTGGAATAATTTCAAATCTTGTTTTAAGGCTTTGCTGTTACGTTTTGTAAGTTCCTTTGAATCTAAATCGCTTAAATCCGGTTTTCCTGCATTTACCCAGGCAGTGTACCAAAAACTTGCTGTAGCTGTAATGGCTTTTTTCATCTGGCTTTCAACCATTCCGTTTAATTCGGTGTGTAGTTTGGCAGCATATTCGTCTGAGAATTTAGCCGAATTGTATTTGCTCTTTACAATTTTCCCTTCAGCATCGACAACAAAAACCTGATTTTCGGGAGTTGAAGTTCTTAGTTTTTTGTCGACGGCTAATAACGGCTGAACCAGACTGTGTGTGTCTTTGATCATGTCCCAGGTTGCTTTGTGAACATCTTCGTAATACTGCGCTTCGGGAACATTTAGTTTGTAGTTTTTAACGAATAACTCAGGTAATCTGCTTTCCCAAAGTGAGTGAATTCCTTTTTGATCGCTCAATTGTCCGTCATGGTTGGCTGAAGTGTGCAAAGGCATGTGTGCATCTCCGATATAATGACCTAAATCTGCAGCCAGAAACAAAATTTCAGCTCTGTTTTTTTCTTTGAAAGCTTTGGTTAATTTTGCCATCATGTCTTCAATATACCAAGGTAAAATTCCGTTATCATTTAAGAATTTTACATCGTATTTTTTAGTTGCTTCTTCTAATGTTTTAGGCAGACTGTCAATTGGTGTTTTAAAGTTTTCTAAATCGATATAATGCCTTGGGTTTTCATCTTTGTACTTTAAGGCATATTTGCGAATATCCGGAACAGAAGCTTCCTGTGTAATAAAATCGATATGATTGTAAAAAAATACCTGAAGTTGTTGCGGCAGCGCCATTACAGCAGCTTTATTGATGCGTTCGTGGCCCACGATTCCCCATGATAAGGTCAAAAATCCAATTCCGATTGCAAAAAAAGCGATTAGTTTTGGTTTCATTTTAAAGTTTTTCATTTGAAGTTTTATTTGAACTGCAAATTTATTTCATTTAAGGATAACTCAAAAGAATACTAATTAATATTGTGTTAATTTAACTTTTGTGAATTTTTAAACCATATAAGTAATATAAGTTCAATTAAAAGTTTCTTTGTAAATTCCAATTACCACATGACTGGTAAACGCTTAATTTAATTATTTCAAATAAAGAATCGACAATAAACCTAAACCTGCAATAAACACCCAAAGAAACACGCCCTGCAATAAAGGTTTTACTCCTACCGATTTTAAAGCATTACTATTTAGAGTTGCTCCGATCAAAAACAACGTTATTGTTAAACCGATTTTGGCAATTCCAACAATATTTGGGGTGAAAACAGCTATTTGAGGCACGTAAGAATTTAATAGCATTGCCAAAACAAACAATCCTATAAAATACGGAACCTTAATTTTTGAGTTTTTATTTTTAAAAATTATCGCTGTTAGAATCGAAATCGGAATAATCCATAAGGCTCTGGCCAGTTTTACAGTTGTGGCAATCTGCAAGGCTTCGGCACCATATTTATTTGCCGCACCTACTACAGAACTGGTGTCATGAATGGCAATGGCACACCATAAACCAAAATCTTTTTGAGATAAATCAAGCTGATGCCCAATAAAAGGAAACACAAATAAGGCAACTGAATTCAGAATAAAAATCACCCCCAAAGCAATTGATGTCTGATTTTCGTTTGATTTAATTGTCGGTGAAATAGCGGCAATGGCACTTCCGCCACAGATTGCAGTTCCACACGAAATTAAATGCGATGTTTTTTTCTCCGTTTTAAGCCATTTCCCTAAAAGTGTTCCAAAAATTAACGTACTGAAAATTGACAGGACAGTCAGCAAAAAACCTTCTTTACCTGCTGAAATCGCTGATGAAGCATTCATTCCGAAACCCAAACCTACTACAGAAAACTGTAATAAAAACGTGATGGCTTTGTGATTGAATGCTAAAAACGGATTCCCAAAAACATTTACAATCAGAACACCCAACAGCAAAGCAATTGGTGGAGAAATTATTGAAAACAGACACAAAATGATTACTGCTCCAAAAATAAGCTGTTGAAGAAAAAGATTAACTTCTACTAAATGGGATACGGTATGCTGTTTTGTTTTCAAAATAAGGTAATTGATATTTTACCTTACAAAGGTCGGCTGTTTATATAGAATCTGCCAATCGTAAAATACAATCGACTATAACTTCAGGTTATAGTAAGATGCGATATTTTGAATAAACAGTTCAGATAGAGCATCTGATTTCCCGAGTAATGTAATGATGTAAAAGTATCTTTCGATTGTTAAATTTTCTACATCCAAAACTATCAGTTCGTTATTTTTAAGCTCCTTGCCTACTGCGTGTATTGACATAAAAGCAAAACAATCTGAATTGAGCAGATACGATTTGATGCTTTCTGTATTCCCTAACTGCATTTCGATTTGCAGATCGGATAATTTTACCCCAACTTGTTTTAAAGCGTATTCTATAACCTCAAGTGTTCCTGAACCACGCTCACGGGTAATGAATTTCATGGTTTTTAAATCTTCAAGCGAAATTTCATTTTGTTTTACCAAAGGATTTTGAGTATTGCAGACCAAAACCAATTCGTCTTTTATAAACGGAATATATTTAATGGACTGGTTTTTAGACTGACCTTCTACAATTCCGATTTCGATTTCCTTGTTGATTAAGGCATTCTCGATCTGTTCTGTATTTCCGTTGAGTAAATTGACTTTTATATCCTGCTGCTTTTGGTGGAATCGTGCCAGGACGGGCGAAATAATATATTGTGAAATAGTAGTACTTGAACCTAATCGTAGCAATCCCTGGCGTTCGTTACGAAACGAACTCATCTCAAAGTCAATTTCACGATAAATTTCGAAGATGCTTTTGGTATGCTCTAAAAGGATTTTTCCGGCAGATGTCAAAGCAATTTTAGAACCGTTACGTTCAAAAAGTTTCGTTTTATACGTTTCTTCGAGCTCTTGAATGTGTTTTGAAACAGCCGGCTGGGTAATATACAATTCTGTTGCCGCTTTAGTAAAATTAAGACGGAGTGCAACGGTGTAGAAAACTTTTAGCCTGAAGTCCATTATATTATTATTGAAAGTGAAACACAAATTTCACAAATTATCACTAATTAAATTCATTGAATTCATTGAATCTTTAACTTTAAAACTTCAATAAGCTTATTAATTCCGTCTAAAACACCTTTATAATAATTTCCTTTTTTGAATTCAGGTATAAAATCCTGTTCAATTATCTCCTTTGTTTGCTCATCAGAAATTATTTTTGTTATTCCATTACCATTCTGAATTCTAATTCTTTTATATCCTTTTGAAAGTGCAATTAAAATCCCATTGTCTTTGCCTTTCTTTCCAATCGCCCATTTTTTTGCAATATGAAGAGACAGATTATCGAATGTTTCTTTTGCGATTTTAATAGTATCAATTGTTACAATTACAATTTCTACAGAAGTTTCTCTTTCAAACCTGCTAACAACACTATCCAATTTTCTTTCTTCAGCTTCAGAAAAAACTCTTTCATAATCATTAATCCAACCTTTTGCTTTAGGCAAATTATTCCAGTATATTTCTCTAAATAAATTTACATTTTTTTGTTTTAAAGAATCATTTTGTTTACTCTCAATCGTCTGTCCAAAAGCAACATTAACTACAAAAAACAAAATAATTAAAACTAATTCCCTTTTCATTTTGAACAAAATTTTAATTTAAATCTACTTAAAGCATCCCATTATACTTCCTGACAAACCATTCCGTAGTCAATAAAAAAGCAATTAAAACCAATAACCAAACCCAGTCAATTAAAGGAGTTTTAGTTGAAATATTCTTCCCTATCGATTTGTACTCTTTGTTTTCTAAAAGCGTCTGAATCAAATCATCTGCCTGGTTTTCGAAAAAGGCTTTTCCATTGGTTTGTAACGCTAGTTGTTTGAGTTTTTGAACATCAGGGTTTACAAATTGCTTTTCAATATCAAAATCCAAAATCTCAAAATGGCTGGAATAAGACGTATTTGAATTTAATTCTTTTACCGTAAAATTGTATTTTCCGGCTGTTAATCCGTCCAGATTAGCTGAGAAGGAATTGTTTCCTTTTAGCAAATCATAGTTTTTACTTTGCTTCGTTTCGGTATTAGTAACCGTGATAGTTAATCTTGCTTTTTCGTCAAACTCATAATTTTTATTGAAGTATTGTGCATTGATTACAATGGCTTCTCCCGAATTATAAAAACTTTCGTGTTCTACTACCAACGATTTTTTTGAAGTTGATGTTGCCAAATACTGAATGATCTTATCTATAAAAACATCATATTTTTCAAACGACTGATTGTCGATATGACTTTGCAGACGCCATTTCCAGCTATTTTCTCCTAACAGAAAAGCGGTACGTTTGTTTTGATTTTCAGCGAAAGCCAATAAAGGCGCATTGGTAGAAACGTTTCTGATTTTAGACGAAAGCAAAACCGATACATTTCCGCTGGTCGTTATACTTCCAAATAGATTTTGCAATGGCGGAAAGTTTTCAAAACCAATATTTTCTATCGCAAACAAATTAAACTGAGACTGAAATTCGGTTAAAAAATCTTCTCTTTGACCGCTCATTTTAAAAACCAGATTATTTTGTTTTTGGTTGAGAAAATTAAAGTCGGTGTTGTTTCCTGTAATGATAAAACTATTCGTTCCGGCTAATTTATTATTATCAAAAATAGGTTTAAAAGCCCCATTTGGCTGATACAAAACCAAAACCGAGACATCGTTTAATTTATCGAGTTCATTTGGTTTTGCCAGAATCACTTTGCGTTGTGCGTTCGTTTCAATGGAACGTTTCAAAGCTCCGATATCCGGATGATTCATGGTGGAAACAATTGCAATCGTTGATTTTTGATCGATTATTTGAACTGCAAAGTTCTTGATATTATTGTAGCTGTTTTTCTCTTTTACATTAGAAGAAATATTAGCCCTGAAAATTTGCAGTCCAACTTTATCAGCTGGCAACAATATGTTTAGAGAAGCTGTTTTTTTCGAAGGAGAAAAAGAAACTTTCTCTCTGGCTACTACTGAATTTCCCTGTGAGATTGTAAAATTGGCATTTACAGCTTTTGTACCGGCATATTGCAGAAACACTTCAACCGGAAATTTATTTTTATGAAAAGCGTATTTATTGACGTTTAAGTGATTGATTTTTAAATCAAAAAAAGTGGTTGTATCTCCCACAACCAAAGGATAAACTTTATTAACAGGATCAAAACGATATACATAATCGTTTCCTGTAGTCTGATTTCCATCTGTAATGATAACCGTTGGAAAGATCAGGTTTTTGTTGATACTTTTTAAATTCTTTGCGACTTCATCAAGATTGGTCTGTTTTCCTTTGAAATCAAATTTGTCCGAAGGCTTAAAATCGGCATCAAACTGATAGGACTGGATTTCGAATTTCTCCTGGATAGCTGCATTCGAAACCAAAGCTTTATATAATTCAATCGCTTTTTTATCAGATTTTAAAGCCGTTATAGAACTCGAATTATCAACCGCAATTGCCAAAGGCGTTTTAGTAATTTCCAACGAATTCTTAGTCATAACAGGATTAATCAGTAAAACCAATAATCCGAAGATGGCCAAAAAACGCAAAAAAGCCAAAAACACATTCACATTCGAATGGTTTTTGGCTTTATAAAGATATTGAAAATACGACAATCCACCAGCTATTACTAAAGAAAGCAGTAATAATAGAATTGTGTTTGTAGTCATATATTTATTTAGTTTATAGTTGTTAGTTTATAGTTTTTGGTTCTGAACAATAACAACAAACCATCAACAATCAACTTATTAAGTAAGCATTCCTCCGCAAACATTAAGTACCTGTCCGGTAACATAAGCGCTCAAATCTGAAGCCAGGTAAAGACATGCATTGGCAACATCTTCAGTAGTTCCGCCACGTTTTAACGGAATTCCGTCTCTCCATCCTTTTACTACATCTTCAGGTAATTTTGCCGTCATTTCTGTTTCAATGAATCCCGGAGCGATTGCGTTGCAGCGAATATTACGAGAACCTAACTCTAAAGCTACCGATTTTGTAAAACCAATTGCACCCGCTTTTGAAGCTGCATAGTTTGTTTGTCCAGCATTTCCGGAAACCCCAACTACAGAACTAATATTAACAATAGAGCCTGAACGTTGTTTTAAAAAAGTCTTCTGAATCGCCTTTGTCATATTAAAAACCGATTTCAGATTCACGTCTATAACCTGATCAAAATCAGCTTCAGACATACGCATCAACAGGTTATCTTTTGTAATACCGGCATTGTTAATCAAAATATCAACTGTTCCAAAATCTGCTAAAACAGCATCCACAAAAGTCTGCGCTTCATTAAAATCTGCTGCATTCGACTGGTATCCTTTTACTTTTACTCCTAAACCGTTTAATTCTGCTTCCAAAGCCTGAGCTGATTCAACAGATGAACTGTATGTAAAGGCCACATTGGCACCGTGTTTAGCAAAAACTTCTGCAATTCCTTTACCAATTCCACGGCTTGCGCCCGTAATGATGGCTACTTTTCCTTCTAGTAATTTCATATTGAGGTATTCGTTTTTATTTTTTGAAGTACAAATATAGATTATTTGGGCGTTTTATAAAATTTGTAATACTAAAAAAGCCTTACCGAAGTAAAGCTTTTTTTAGTAATATTTCAGATCTCAATTAAAATGCTACATTCCATCTAGGCAATTTACCATTTTCGTCAAGAAAATTCTGCAAAACCTGTCCTTCAACCGCAGTTGGAATAGCTTTAGCTTCTGCATTAAAAGTTTCATACCAAACCACTTCAAGCTCAGAGATATTTTCCAGTTTCATTTGTGCAGGCCATGAATATTTTCTTCCTGTTTTGGCAAATTGGTGTCCGTTTACGATTTTGTCATACAAACCGCCATTTTTACTCTTTAAAGTTCCGTCATTCTGAACAGTTCCGGTAGAAGCTACCATAATTAATTCTTTTGCATCACCCTCAACTGCATACACAATAAAAATTCCGGCACTCCCTTCCGGAGCATTGCAAACTTGTTCTAAACTATCTTCAATTGTGAAAGTAAAACTGCTGCTTACTTTAAACTTTTTTAATTCTTTACTCATATTTCTTCTTTTAGCTTCTAAGATACTGAGGTACTAAGCTGCTAAGTTTTTTTCTATTTTATACCTCAGTACTTTTAAATGTAAAAAAGTCTCAACAAAATATTGAGACTTTTTTGGAATTTATTATTTTAAATATTGGAGATTATCCCAATACTTCTTTTACTTTTTTACCAATTTCAGCTGGTGAATCAACAACGTGAATTCCGTTGTCTCTCATAATTTGTTTTTTAGCAGCTGCTGTATCATCAGAACCACCAACAATAGCACCTGCGTGCCCCATTGTTCTACCAGCTGGAGCAGTTTCTCCGGCGATAAAACCAACAACTGGTTTACGGTTACCATCTGCTTTAACCCATTTAGCAGCATCAGCTTCTAATTGACCTCCAATTTCACCAATCATGATGATAATTTCAGTTTCAGGATCGTTCATTAATAATTCTACCGCTTCTTTAGTTGTAGTTCCAATAATTGGATCTCCACCAATACCAATAGCAGTAGTAATTCCCAAACCTTGTTTTACAACCTGATCAGCAGCTTCATAAGTTAAAGTTCCAGATTTAGAAACGATACCAACTGTTCCTTTTTTGAAAACAAAACCTGGCATAATACCAACTTTAGCCTCACCCGGTGTAATGATACCAGGACAGTTTGGTCCGATTAATCTTGAATTTCTTTCTTTAACATAGTTATTAGCCTTAATCATGTCTGCTACAGGGATTCCTTCTGTAATTGCAATAATTACTTTAATTCCGGCATCAGCAGCTTCCATAATTGCATCAGCAGCAAAAGCTGGTGGAACAAAAATGATAGAAGTATCAGCTCCAGCCTGATCTACAGCGTCTTTTACTGTGTTAAAAACCGGACGATCTAAATGGCTGGTTCCCCCTTTTCCAGGAGTAACACCACCAACAACATTAGTACCGTACTCAATCATTTGAGAAGCATGGAAAGTTCCTTCGCTTCCTGTAAATCCTTGAACAATTATTTTGGAATCTTTATTAACTAAAACACTCATGATATATATTTTATGTAGTTTTTAAAATTGTGATGCAAAAGTAAGGTTTTGTAACTTATTTTTACCTTTTTTATTGGCAAAAAATATCACGAAAATTGACTCATTTGATAACCTCTATACAATTTATCATCTTTTATCTGCCAAATTGTAGAAAAATGTGCCAACAACATCTCTTCTCTTGGGTTTTCAATCGTTTTTACGAAATGAGAATAACGTACTGAAACTAAATCATCTTCTGCAATAATGTGACTCATTCTGACTTTTGACCGTACATACGCACGGCTTAGCTCATTCGCCATACCTAACATCGAATTATAATCCATCTCGATTAATCCTTTAGTACTGTGCCAATCTAACTTTACATCAGGATGCAAATAAGTCTTCATGATTTCGCTGTCAATTAAGGCATCCGACTTATAAAATTTCTGGACAAATTCTTTTATAGACATATTATTACTTCAATTTATTTAAAATTTCAGGAATCTTTTTGATATTAGCTAATTGTTTCAACTTTTCTCTTGATTCTTCGATTGGAGTACCAAAATAAGATTTTCCGCCTTCAACCGATTTAGTAACACCTGTCTGTCCCATAATAACAGCTTTCGCTCCTATTGTGATGCCACTTGTTGTTCCAACTTGTCCCCAAAGCGTTACTTCATCTTCAATAATAACACAGCCAGCGATACCGGTCTGTGAAGCAATTAAACATTTTTTCCCGATAACAGTATCATGACCAACATGAACCTGATTATCCAGTTTTGTTCCTTCTCCAATTGTTGTATCGCCTGTTACACCTTTGTCAATAGTGCAAAGTGCTCCAATACCTACATTGTTTTCAACAACCACTCTTCCACCGGAAATTAACTGATCAAAACCATCCGGACGTTTTTTGTAATAAAATGCGTCTGCCCCTAAAATAGTTCCGGCATGAATAATCACATTATCTCCGATTACTGTATGATCGTATATTGAAACATTAGAATGTATCAGGCAGTTTTTACCAATAGTAACGTGATTTCCAACAAAAGAATTTGGCTGAATAACAGTTCCTTCTCCTATTTTTGCAGACGGAGCAATAGCAACATTTGCAAATTGAAAAGGCCTAAAATGTTTGGTTAAAGTATTGAAATCTCTGAAAGGATCATCAGAAATTAAAAGAGCTTTACCTTCAGGACAATCTACTTTTTTATTAATTAAAACAATAGTAGCAGCTGACTGTAAAGCTTTGTCATAATATTTGGGATGGTCAACAAAAACAATATCACCTGGTTCAACTACATGAATTTCGTTCATGCCTAAAACATCAAAGTCTTTGTCACCAATAAATTCGCAATTAAGCAAATTCGCAATTTCTTCTAAAGAGTGAACTTTTGGAAATTTCATATAATTTAATTAGAAAATTTGTCAATCAGAAAATGTGTCAATTAGAAATGTGTCAATTGGAAAATATCTTTTTACAATTATCTAATTGACACATTAACAAATTATCTAATTAAAAATTACTCTTTTACACGCTCCATGTAAGAACCTGAAGCTGTATCAATTTTAATTTTATCTCCTTCGTTAATGAACAAAGGAACGTTTACTGTTGCTCCCGTTTCTACCGTAGCAGATTTTGTAGCATTTGTAGCTGTATTTCCTTTTACCCCAGGCTCTGCATAAGTAATTTCAAGAACTACAGATGTTGGCATATCAACAGATAAAGGCAAATCAGTTTCAGTATTAATCTGAACCATTACATTTGTTCCTTCTTTCAATAGTCCCGGAGCATCTAAAATATTTTTATTCAAAGAAATCTGCTCAAAAGTTTCAGCATTCATGAAATGAAATTCATCTCCTTCAGCATATAAAAATTGAAACGTATGTGTTTCTACACGAACATCTTCAATTTTGTGTCCTGCAGAAAAGGTATTATCCAATACTTTTCCTGTAGTTAAACTTTTTAATTTTGTTCTTACGAAAGCCGGTCCTTTTCCTGGCTTAACGTGAAGAAATTCAATAATTTTATAAATATCGTGATTGTATTTAATACACAATCCGTTTCTAATATCTGATGTAGATGCCATTGTAATTTATTTGTTTTATTATTTGTTTAATCGTTTAACCGTTGATTTGTTTTCGCTTCGAATAAACGATTAAACAAATAAACATTAAACCTTTTTAATAGTTTCCTGAATACCCTTTCATTACACCTCTTGATGAATTTCGAATAAAATCTAAAATTTCATCTCTCTCCGGTGTAGCTTCCATTTCTCCTTCAATAATACTCAAAGCTTGTGTTGTATTATAATTTTTTTGGTATAAAATTCTATAAATATCCTGAATTTCTCTGATTTTTTCAGTCGTAAAACCTCTTCTTCTAAGTCCTACCGAATTTATACCTACATAAGATAATGGTTCTTTTGCAGCTTTAGTATATGGTGGAACATCTTTTCTTAATAATGATCCTCCTGAAATCATGGCATGATCTCCAACACTAATAAATTGATGAACAGCAGATAATCCTCCAATAATAGCATAATTACCAATCGTAACGTGACCTCCTAAAAGAACTCCGTTAACAATGATAGCATTATTACCTACATGACAATCATGAGCAATGTGTGCCGTTGCCATTATTAAACAATTATTACCTATAACTGTCTGTCCCGAAGCAATTGTACCTCTGTTAATAGTTACACATTCTCTTATAGTACAATTATCACCAATGATAGCCAAAGAATCTTCTCCACCAAATTTTAAATCCTGAGGAACTGCTGAAATTACAGCACCCGGAAAAATATTACAATTTTTACCAATTCGTGCTCCTTCCATGATAGTTACATTTGAACCTATCCAGGTACCATCACCAATAACAACATTATTGTGAATTGTCGTAAAAGGCTCAATTACAACATTTTTAGCGATTTTAGCGCCAGGATGAACATAAGCTAATGGTTGATTCATCTGTATTTTTATATTTTAATTTTAAAATAGTCTAATTTGGGCAACAAACGTAAACAATAATTTTGATTAATTACTGTTTTCTTGCAATTTGCGCCATTAATTCTGCTTCGGCTACTAATTTTCCGTTAGCGTAAGCATTTGCCTGCATGTGACAAATTCCTCTTCTGATAGGAGAAATTAAATCACACTTAAATATTAAAGTATCCCCCGGCAATACTTTATGTTTAAATTTAACATTATCTATTTTCATGAAATAAGTCAAATAGTTCTCAGGATCCGGAACTGTACTTAGAACCAAAATTCCGCCTGTTTGTGCCATTGCTTCAACAATTAATACACCCGGCATTACCGGAGCATCAGGAAAATGTCCAACGAAGAAATTTTCGTTCATGGTAACATTTTTCAATCCAACCACATGGCTTGATGACATTTCAATAATTCTGTCAATGAGCAAAAATGGAGGTCTGTGAGGTAAAACAGCCATAATTTTATGAATGTCCATCAATGGTTCCTGGTTTAAATCATAAACAGGAATATGGTTTCTTTGCTCTATTTTTATAATTTTTGCTAGTTTTTTGGCAAATTGTGTATTCACATAATGCCCAGGTTTATTTGCAATAATCTTTCCTTGTATTCTAACACCTATTAAAGACAAATCGCCAATAACATCAAGAAGTTTATGTCTTGCGGCTTCGTTTGGATAATGCAAAGTTAAATTATCAAGAACTCCATTTGGCTTAACCGAAATTTCATCCTTCCCGAAAGCCTTTTTAAGGTTTTCCATTGTAGACTCAGAAATCTCTTTATCTACATAAACAATTGCATTATTTAAATCACCACCTTTTATCAATCCATTTTCTAATAAAGACTCTAATTCATGTAAAAAACTGAAAGTTCTTGAATTTGAAATTTCATCTTTAAAATCAGCAATGCTTTTTAAAGTTGCATTTTGAGTACCTAAGACTTTAGTTCCAAAATCTACCATTGTGGTAACCTGATAATCATCACTTGGCATAACCAAAATCTCACTTCCGGTAGTTTCATCTGTAAATGAAATTACCTCTTTTACAACATAAACATTACGTTTTGCATCTTGCTCTTCGATTCCGGCTTTTTCAATAGCCTCTACAAAATATTTTGAAGAACCATCCATAATAGGAAGTTCTGAAGCATTTAATTCTATAATAACGTTATCCAGATCGCAACCAACTAATGCTGCTAAAACGTGTTCCGGAGTTTGAATTTTTACACCTAATTTTTCTAAGTTAGTACCTCTTTGTGTGTTAACTACATAATTAGCATCAGCCTCAATTACCGGTTGGCCTTGCAAGTCAATTCTAACAAAAGTGAAACCATTATTAATAGGAGCTGGTTTAAAAGTCATTGTAACTTCTTTTCCAGTATGCAATCCGACTCCTGTTAGTGAAATTTCATTCTTGATGGTTTTCTGTTTAACCATTATTTCCATTTTTTGGGTTTATTATTTGTTTTTTTAATTCTTCTAATTCGGCAACAATTTTAGGTAAATTCTTAAAATGAACATAGGATTTATTAAAATCAGTGTATGCCAAAGATGGAGTACCCTGCAAAATTTCGTCATTTTTAATATTTCTTGCAACACCCGATTGAGCCTGAAGTCTAACATTATTACCAATTGTTAAATGGCCTGCAATACCAACTTGTCCGCCAATCATACAATTTTCGCCAATTTTTGTAGAACCGGCAACTCCTGTTTGAGCAGCAATCACGGTATTTTTACCAATTTCTACGTTATGAGCAATTTGAATTTGATTGTCTAATTTTACTCCTTTTCTAATAATTGTAGAACCAAGTGTAGCTCTGTCTATTGTAGTATTGGCACCAATATCTACATTATCTTCTATAATAACATTTCCAATTTGTGGCACTTTATTATACTCTCCATCTTCGTTTGGAGCAAAGCCAAAACCATCAGCACCAATAATAGTCCCTGAATGAATGGTACAATTATTACCAATTATAGTTTCAGAATAAATTTTAGCGCCTGCAAAAACATGTACATTATCACCAATAACAACATTATCGCCAATAAAACTGTTTGGATATATTTTTACATTATCTCCCAAAACCACATTTTGACCAATGTAACTAAAACTTCCCAAATATAAGTTCTCACCATATTTAGTTCCTTCAGATATAAAAGTTTGTGGTTCGATTCCGTTTTTATTTAGTTTTACCTGGTTGTAAAATTCTAAAAGTTTTGAAAAAGATACATAGGCATCTTCAACCTTTATCAAAGTAGTTTCGATTTCAGATTCCGGCACAAAAGAATCATTAACAATTGTTACTGAAGCTTTTGTGGTATAAATATGATTGATATATTTTGGATTTGCCAGAAAAGTAAGTGATCCCTCCTCTCCTTCTTCAATTTTAGACAGTCGAAAAACCTCGGCATTGGGATTCCCAACAACTACTCCCTCTAAAATTCCTGCTATTTGTTCTGCTGTAAATTTCATCCCGACAAAAATATAAAAAATAGGTTTTAAATGTTAATTTTAGATAAGTTGTTTTGGAAAACAGATGTAATATTTTGTCACCAATTTAGATAACGATTTCAAATTCAATTGGTCAGATGCTTCAACAACATCTTCAATTGTTTTATCTTTTTTCAAAATCCTTATTGGTTCTGCTTCTTTACTGTAAGCCTGATTTTTGATTTTTCCTCTAAAAATAAAATATCCTGCTTCCAACTGAGAAATATTATGTTCTTGAGCAAATTCTTCTTTCATTGCCTGAGATTCTTCCATCGGGATTTTTTCGGCACTCATTTTTATTTTCAGTAAATCTCTGTTGATGATCATCTTGCTCAAAGTCGACAATATAAAATCACTGTTTTTTTGCCATGCTTTCAGGGCACTTATGATATCAAAATCGTCTAACTGAGAAAACAAATCTAATTTTTCGGCATCGAAATTTTCGAGTGAAATTTTATTTTGCATAAAATAAGAAAGAGGTTCACTACAAGGTAATTTAATTCCTTTCAATGTTAATTCTTTTGCTCTTTTAAGCACTTTCATCAAAATCAATTCTGCCACAAGACTTGTCTTATGCAAATAGGCCTGCCAATACATTAATCTTCTTGACAAGAGAAATTTTTCTACCGAGTAAATTCCTTTTTCTTCTATAACTAAAACATCGTTTTCAACATTCATCATCTGAATCAATCGTTCAGAATTTACATTCCCTTCTGCAACTCCTGTGTAAAAACTATCACGCTTCAAATAATCCATTCGATCCATATCTAATTGACTCGAAATCAATTGCAGCATAAATTTTCTGTGATATTCTCCTTTAAAAACCTGAATTGCTAAACTTAATTTTCCGTCAAATTCTTCATTTAACTGATTCATGAACAACAATGAAATAGCTTCATGATTTACATCTTCTACAATACTTTTTTCCATAGCATGCGAAAAAGGCCCATGCCCAATATCGTGCAGTAAAATAGCTATTAATAAAGCACATTCTTCATCATTTGAAATAGCAACCCCTTTAAAACGAAGTGTTTCTATTGCTTTTTGCATTAAATGCATACAGCCTAAAGCATGATGAAAACGTGTATGGTTAGCCCCCGGATAAACCAAATACGACAATCCCATTTGTGAAATACGTCGCAAACGCTGAAAATACGGATGCTGAATTAAATCATAAATAAGCTCATTCGGAATAGAAATAAAGCCATAAATGGGGTCATTGAATATTTTTAACTTATTGATATGATTCACTATTCTGGTAATTTTTTAAGTCAACAAATATAAGTAATTAACTATAAACTGTTTTGTGTTTTTGGTTTAAAAAACAAAAAGAAATTCATTTCTTAAAAACATCCAAATAAAAAAATAACACACTAATTATAAACAATTTAAAACAAAAAATAAAATACTATACCAGATTCTTAATAAGATATATTTTTTTTTTAATGTTAATAACTAAAGGATTAGTTTTATTAGTCTTATAAACTCAGTCATTTTCAAAATTAATATATTTGAGAGTAACAAAAATTTAGAAAATCATGAGAATAGAAACCGAACTTAAATTAGGCTTTAAAGATGTGATGATCAGACCTAAAAGATCTACTTTAAAAAGCAGATCTGAAGTCTCTTTAGAAAGAAATTTTAAATTTTTACACAGTACAACTTTATGGACAGGAATTCCGATTATGGCTGCTAATATGGATACGGTGGGCACATTTGAAATGGCAACAGTTTTAGCCAAAGAAAAGCTGTTTACTGCTATCCACAAACATTATTCACTTCAGGAATGGAATGATTTTTTAAAAACTGTTTCCTCTGATTTTTATAATTACATTGCCATCAGCACCGGAACAGGAAAAGAAGATGCTTTAAAAATTGCTGAAGTTATCAAAGCAAATCCGTTATTGATGTTTATTTGTATTGATGTTGCTAATGGATATTCAGAACATTTTGTACAGTTTTTAAAACAGATGCGAAAACAATATCCTGATAAAGTTATTATTGCCGGAAATGTAGTAACCGGTGAAATGACAGAAGAATTATTATTAGCCGGAGCTGATATTGTAAAAGTTGGAATTGGCCCAGGTTCCGTTTGTACTACCCGAGTAAAAACCGGTGTGGGATATCCGCAGCTTTCGGCTATCATTGAATGTGCTGATGCCGCACATGGCTTAGGCGGACATATTATTAGCGATGGAGGCTGTACAACTCCGGGTGATGTTGCCAAAGCTTTTGGTGCAGGTTCAGATTTTGTAATGCTTGGCGGAATGCTGGCAGGACACACTGAAAGCGGTGGCGAATTGATTGAAATTAATGGCGAGAAATTCAAACAATTTTACGGAATGAGTTCTGCTACCGCAATGGACAAACACGCTGGCGGAGTCGCTGAGTATAGAGCCAGTGAAGGAAAAACAGTTCAGGTTCCGTTTAAAGGCAATGTTATCAATACAATTTTGGACATTTTAGGAGGATTACGAAGTACTTGTACGTATGTGGGAGCCTCCAGACTGAAAGAATTGACTAAGCGAACAACATTTATAAGAGTCAGTGAGCAGGAAAATCAAATTTTTACAAAATAATTAATATTTCAAAATACAATTTTTCAAATTAAACATGATTACAATTTCAGAAGCAACAGCAGAAGACATCAAAACCATTCAGAAAATAACCTACATAACCTGGCCAATTACGTATGGCAACATTCTGTCCAAAGAACAATTAGAGTATATGCTGGATTTAATTTATTCAGATGAAGCCCTAAGCAGTCAAATGGAGAAAAAAGAGCAATTATTTTATTTAATTTTGGATGAGGAATCCATAATCGGATTTATCGGAATTGAACATCATTACAAAAATCAAGCGGTAACCAAAATTCACAAAATTTATCTTTTGCCGGAAACACAAGGAAAAGGTATTGGCAAAAAAGCAATTGAAGAGATTCAAAAACTGGCTTTAGAAAATCATTCTACCAGCTTATTATTAAATGTAAACCGATTCAATTCAGCCTTAAGTTTTTATAAAAAAATAGGTTTTGAAATCATTGATGAAGTCAATATTGATATTGGAAATGGGAACTTAATGGAAGATTATGTGATGGAGAAAAAATTGTAATCAACTCACAATTACATCATGTTTAAATAATAAACCTTTTACTTCATTCAAAGAAAAAACAGCTTTTTTTAGTTTCGTTTTGGACGGATCAATGGTATAGTTATAACTGGTTTTAAAATCGGTTTTGTTGGCAATTGCTTTATTGAATTCAGACCGATACAAATCACAATTATCAAAAACCACACTTGTAAGATCTGTAGCCATAAAATCAACAGCAACTAAACTGCAATTTGTAAACGTTGTTCCTTTTATTTTTAAAGTATAAAATTTTGAGAAATCCAGAATACAATCATTAAAATGAATTTCGAAAATGAGTTTGTCACACATGGCAAAATTTACATCTTTGATTTCACAGCGATTAAAAGTTGCTGTTCTAAAAGCCACATAATTGATTTTTGCTTCAGAAAAAGTGCAGTCATTAAAAACGCAGTCAATAAATGTAACGGCTAAAAAAGTGCAGGCAGAAAAATTACAATTATTAAAAACACAAGATTCAAATTCCTTAAAATTAGCCCCATCGGTATCGTAAATGACATTATTATATTCTTTATCAAGGAAATACTCGCTCGTCATTAAAGATTTATTGTTTAATTTAAAATAAAAACGCAAGAATCAAATGTATGACAATTGCGTTTAGACTGAAATATTATTTTACTAATTATTTTTTATGTACTCTTTTTAAAAGAAAAATTGCAGTCACAAAAAACAATCCTAAGAATACAATTGCCAAACGGGGACTTCCTGTAATCTGATCGATAATTCCGTAAAGACACATTCCTATTACGATTCCTATTTTTTCGGCAACATCATAAAAGCTAAAAAATGATGCTGTATCTTCTGTTTCGGGTAATAATTTTGAATACGTTGAGCGTGATAAGGCCTGAATTCCACCCATTACAAATCCGGCTACTGTAGCCATAACATAAAAATGTATTGGTAAAGTAATGAAAAAGGCAAGAGCACAAAAGACTGCCCAAATGGTATTGATGACGATTAAAGTTGGAATGTTACCAAATTTCTCCGAAGCTCTTGAAGTTAAAACAGCTCCAATTACAGCTACTAACTGTATAATCAAAATACAAATAATCAAACCAGTTGTGCTTTCTTCTTTAGATGCCCACTCAATTTCCTGAGCTCCAAAATAAGTAGCGACAAGCATCACGGTCTGAACTGCCATACTTGAAACGAAAAAGCCACCTAAGTATCTCTTCAAAGGAATATTATTCTGTAATATTGCCCAAACTTTCTTTAGTTCTTTAAAACCATTAAATACAACATCTTTCGATAACTTTTGATTGGTTTCTTTACTTCCTTTCGGTAAAAAATAATAGCTGTACTGGCTAAACAAAATCCACCAAACCCCTACCATTACGAAGGAATATCGCATCGCTTTCATGGCTGCTTCACCATCTGTTCCTGTGATTCCAAAAACTTTTGGTTTCATAATCATTGCCAGATTGATAATCAACAAAATTACACTTCCGATATATCCTAAGGAATATCCTTTGGCACTAATTTTATCCTGCTGTTCAGGAAACGCAATATCCGGCAAATAGGAATTATAGAAAACCAAACTCCCCCAATAACCAATAAGCCCCAGAAAGTAAAACAATAATCCGATATAAATATTTTCAAGGTTAAACCAATACAGTCCCATGCAGGATAAAGCTCCAACATAGCAAAAGAATTTCATGAACGCTTTTTTATTCCCAACATAATCCGCAATACCGGATAATAAGGGCGAAAAAAAGGCTACAAATACAAAAGCAAATGCGGTTACAAAACTAATCAGGGCTGAATTTTTCAATTCCAATCCAAAAACTTCTATATAATGTCCTCGCTCAGAAAATAAGGCTTCATAAAAAATAGGAAATACAGCTGATGCGATTGTAAGGGTGTAAACTGAATTTGCCCAATCGTAAAAAGCCCAGGCATTTAATAATTTTTTACTTCCTTTTGGCAGGTTTGTCATGATTATGGTTTTGAGGGCTAATTTATTTATTTTTTCTTATAAACATCACTGAATCTTCATTAATAAATAATCAATAATTTATTTGATTTAAATTCTTTTATTGATGATGATAAGGCTCATTTCTTAAAATTGTAAAACCACGATACAATTGTTCTATAAAAAATAAACGTACCATCTGATGTGAAAAAGTCATCAATGAAAGCGAAATTTTTCCTTGTCCTTTACTATAAACCGTTTCTGAAAAACCATAAGGTCCGCCAATTACAAAAACTAAAGTTTTAATTCCTGAATTCATCTTTTTTTGTAATTCTTCAGAAAAACCAACACTTGAGAAGTTTTTTCCGTTTTCATCCAATAAAATCAACTGATCAGTTGGCGTTAATTTAGATAAGATCAACTCCCCTTCCTTCTCTTTTTGCTGGCTTTCAGATAAATTCTTTACGTTTTTAATATCCGGAATAATTTCTAAATCAAATTTGATATAAAACGACAAACGTTTGGTATAATCATCGATTAAAGTTTGTAATGATTTATTATCCGTTTTGCCAATTGCGATAAGTTTGATATTCATATTAAATTAATTTCTGAACAGCAAAGATAAAAATGATTCGGAGTCTATAGCATTAATTTTATTAGTATGCCTAAAAATGCTGCGATTAAAATAATAATCGGCTCAGATATTTTTTTTATAAATAGTAAGCCAAAAATAGTAAGAATTACAATTAATGCTGTCCATAAGTCAATAATGCTTTTTGAAGCAATTATAATCACAGCTCCAACTAATGCACCAATAACCGCTGCTGTAATACCTGTAACAAAAGTTTTTATAGATTCATTTTTTGCGATTTTATGAAAGTAAGGAGCCGGAATAACCGTGAATAAATAACACGGCAGAAATGTCGCTAATGAAGACACGCAGGCACCTGAAAATCCGGCAACAATATATCCTATAAAAGCAACTGTAATTACCACCGGACCAGGAGTTATCATCGCTATGGCAACGGCATCAAGAAATTGCTGTTCAGTTAACCAGTGATTTTCTGTAACAACACCTGCATATAAAAAAGGGATTATTGCTAAACCGCTTCCAAAAACAAATGCTCCTGCTTTGATAAAGAAAATTGCTATTTTTTGTAAAATTGTCTGCTCATCATTAAAAAATAAAATTTGCAGCATAAACAAAGAGTATGTTTTTTTCGTTCTCCAAAATTTTTGAGGAGATTTATAAAACATATATATTAAGCCTGCACAAATAAATAATAAAATATGCTCTCGTTTTGTTATCAATGTTATAGTCAAAGAACTCCCGAATATTACCCATAAAAGCCAATTATTTTTTAGCGATTCTAATGTAAATTTTCCAATAGACTTTTGTGTAAGTTTATAAGAACTCATTACAATAATCCCAATTACTGCAGCACCAACCCCATAAAATATAGCTTGTAGCCATGACAGTCCGCCGTAAATTGTATAGGTAATACTAAGCAGGACAACAATAATAAAGGACGGAATTATAAATGCTAATCCAGCCAGTGTAGCACCTAAAATTCGATAATGTATAAACCCTAAATAAATACCAAGTTGTGCTGCTAGAGGTCCGGGAGCCAGTTGTGCGAGTACCAGACCTTCTTTATAATTTTCTTCAGAAATCCATTTACGTTTTTCTACTAAATCTTCATGCATGTAGCCTACTAAAGCAACAGGGCCTCCAAATCCGGTTGTTCCCAGTTTCAAGAAATAGTAAACAAGCTGTCGTAAAGTATAAGTTGGTTTTTCTGTCATGTCAATTTTCTTTAAAATAAAACACCTAATTGAAATCCTACAGTAAACGTGGCCGGTTTATCATTACCAAATCGGGCAGGCAAAGGCAAAGCAGCATAGTAACTGCAATTTTCACTTTTAATGAGTGTTTTATTGAAAACCGGAGTAAAACCATACCTGCCTGAAGTTTCAAAAGCAGCTCTTCCGGCAAAAGAAAATCCATTTCCTAATGGAACCAAAACTCCAGGATGAAAAGTTAAATTACTTGATTTACTTACTCCGTCTTCGTCTTTGATTGTTGGCACAATTTCGAAAGAAAATCCTACTTTAGAAGTTTTCCATAAATTGATTCCCACTGGAAAAGCTACAACATAATGACCATCAAAGTTCGTTGTTGTTTCATCTTCACTGAAAGTAACAATTGGATGCATAATGCCCACATAGCCATTAATTTTTGGATAAGTAGTTTGAGAATAAGCTGTTTTAAAAAATAATAAAAAAAGAAAAATAATTTTTGTAATCCGTGTCATTTTTGTTTGTTTAATTAATTTAAACAAAGCTACGGAGCTTAAAAAGCAACAAATAGGATACTATTTACCTTTTGTATCTGAATTACTTTTTGTTATTTTTTTTCTGAATGATGAAGGATTTTCACCTGTATGAAGTTTGAAAATTCTGGTAAAATGACTTTGATCTGAAAACCCTGTCAAATAAGAGATTTCGGTTAATGTATAATTTGAATTCTGAATGAGATTGATGGCTTTTTCAATTCGGATTTTCCTAATGTAATCACCAAAATTCAGATCTTCAAAATATTTAGAAAACTCTCTTGATAAATAAGAAGGGTTGAGCTCTAAATCGGTTGATATTTTTTTTAGGTCAAATGTAAACTGGGTATCAATCTGGTCCTGAATCATTTCTTTTAATTCATTTACCCAGCCCGGAACTTTCTTTTCCCCTGTTTTATTCGTTTTTAAAAATTTGACATACACTTCATGCAACAAACTTTCAAAAGGACTATTTTGAAGGTGCTTTTGATGATATAAATGAGAAGCCCAGCTATATAAAGCATCATAAACAACCATTCCTATTTCTAAAAGTTTAGCATCATCCGTAATATTATGTGCCAATCCTGCCGAAATCGCCCAAAGCCCTGCCGATTCGTTAGCAATATCATGTCTGTCTGTGTCGGCTCCACGAACTATTTTGGAAATTACAATAATAGCAGGATCATCTATTTTGTGTTTTTTAACTATATAATCAAAAGTACACTGATCTTCATAATGCGTGTATTCGACTCCGGGAATATCAAACGGAATAGCATTTAGTTTTTTTGACTCTTCAATAACGCTGTCAAAAGGAACATAAATAAATTCCGCATCAGCATCTACAAACTTTTGAATTAGCCAGGGACAGGCTAAACGGTCAATTTTAGGTCGTTCCCGAGTAATCCATTTCATTTGTTGTTACTTTTTAGAAAATTGGTTTTCAAAGGTTTTAAATCTGGCATCCAAATCTTTCAACAATTGCTTTTTTACTGATGCATCCTGAATAAAACTGTAATTGATACTGTTGTAAACGTATTGTTTTATTGTTGCATACGAAACATCAGGGTATCTTTTTGCCAATAAAACATATTGTTCTGTCATATTAGTCCTTAATATTCCTGCATCATCCGTACTGATTACAATTGGTACATTAAACTCTTTATATAGTGTAAAAGGATGTCTGCCTTCTTTTACTTTCAAAATAAATTCGTTACTCACTAAATTAATCTCAATCGGAATATTATTTTTTGACATATAACGTAATAAATCATACGAATTAGCTTCGTAAGCAATATCAACGCCATGACCAATTCTATTGGCTCCAGCAGTATAAATAGCCGAATTGATATGCCACGTTAAATCTTCCGGTTGTACCAGTCCTAAAGTCAATTCACCTGCATGAAGCGTATATTTTACATCAGCAAATTTCGAATGGCAGTATTTAAACATCACCATGTGCAGCCAATAATCTTTCATTGAAGTTTCACCATCTTCAGGAGAAACAATGTTTACGCCGGCAACAAGTTTGCTTTCGTTTGCAGAAATAAATGCAATAACCAGATTTTTAAACAAATCAACAGGCTCCATAAAACGCAATACAAAATTCTGATAACGCATGGTAAAGCGTTCATCATCCATTTTTAAGTCATGATGAAGTTTAGCTATAAAGTTTGCATTAAAATCAGTTGCATACTTTTGAGCATCTTTTTGTTGAATCGATTTATACAAATCATCCAAAAGTTTTAAAACAACCTTTGCATCTTTTTGATTGGCTGCCTGACGAAGTTTTGAATTAAAATCTGACAAATCATCTACCTTCATATCACATGGAATCGTAGACAATTGTGTTTCAATATAACTGACATTTTCAGAAAGTGCACGGTTCTTAAGTTCTGTCAAGCCTTCTGCAAAATGACCTTCGATTGCAGGAGAAAACTTTTGAAAAGAATCAAAAAACAAATCATCAGAAGGAACAGTCACACCATTAAAGTCTTTAGCTGACCAGGTTTGCATTATCTGCTGCTTATAAAAAGCCAGTTTTCCTGTATTTTTCAACGACGAAAAAGTCTCCCAATCTCCTTTTGCAGGTTTTATTTTGGAAACTTCCATCGTTTCTAAATTCAGATAAAAATCTTCTGAAATAACTCTTTCCAAAAGAGGTTCTGCATAAATGGATCCCGAAAAATGATGGTGTAAATCGCCTCCTTTTGGCATTTGTTGAAAAAAAGCTGTTAAGACAGCTTCATTATTTCTGTTTTTCTCTAAATAATTTTCAGCCGATTGCGAAAAATTTAATTGTGTTAGCAAGAAACAGAAAAGTGTAATTATCCTCGTCATACTCTAAGTTTAAATTACATGCAAATATAGTCATTTTTGAAGACATTTACTCTATTCGTAAAAGTTGTAACTTTTATAGTGTCTTCGATATACGCAAATACTTTAAAAATTAACATTTTAAAATACCATAAACCTTTTTTAATATCCTTATGACGTTTTGTTTGTTAAATTATTAAAATAAAAAACAAATAAATGTGTTTTTGTAATCTCAATTTTAAAGAATCATCAAAAAAATAAAATTAAGGACAGAACTATTACGATTTCAATTTTTCTTTTATAAATAATTTTTCTCTTTTTGAATGTAAAATTGACTGTTTCCTGAATTTTTATATTCTGTATTTCTGTTTCAATTTGTTTGTTTAACTTTGTTCAAAACATATAAAAATGAAACAATTAGTTATATTACTTATTGCTTTTGCTACATTCTCATGTACAAACGCTCAAAAGAGCAGTTTTTCAAAAGAAGCTTTATCTGAAAAATTATTATCCACAGATGAAAAACAAGTAACATTTAAAGAAATATTAAATAAATATAAAGGGAAAACTTTAGTAATTGAAGTTTGGGCTTCCTGGTGTGGTGACTGTGTAAAAGCAATGCCAAAAGTAAAAGAGCTACAAGCGAACAATCCTGATGTTTCTTATTTATTTCTTTCGGCTGATAAAACTGCTGATAAATGGAAAATCGGAATTGAAAAACACGAATTAAAAGGCGATCATTACATGATGAATGATGGAATGAAAGGTGTTTTTGGAAAAGCAATTGATTTAGATTGGATTCCAAGATACATAATCATAAACAAAACCGGTAAAATAGTTTTATACCGTGCTATTGAAACTGATTTTGATAAAATAAGTGAGACATTAAAAAGTCTTAAATAAAATCTAAATTACAATCCTTCTAAAAATCTAAAAAAATTAATACACTATCCAAAATGAGAAAACAAATTGTTGCAGGAAACTGGAAAATGCATAAAAATGCTGAACAAACCGAAGAATTATTAAATGAATTAATTACAAAAATACCTGCAAGAACTAATGCTCAGGTAATTGTTGCACCTACATTTGTAAATTTGGCAGCTGCTGTTTCCAAATTAAAAAATACAACTATTGGAGTATCAGCTCAAAATGTTCACCAGGCAGAAGGCGGAGCTTTTACCGGAGAAATTTCTGCTGATATGTTAAAAAGTGTTGGAGTAAATACTGTAATCTTAGGACATTCAGAGCGCAGAGCAATTTTTAACGAAACAGATGCCTTAATTGCAAATAAGGTCGACACAGCTTTAAAACATGAAATGACAGTTATTTTTTGTTTTGGAGAAGAACTAAAAGACCGTCAATCTGGTAATCATTTTAATATTGTTGAAAATCAATTACGTGATGGATTATTCCATATCTCAAAAGAATCATGGTCAAATGTAGTTTTAGCTTATGAACCGGTTTGGGCAATTGGAACTGGAGAAACAGCCTCTCCGGAACAAGCTCAGGAAATGCACGAATTTATTAGAGAAACTATCCGTAAAGCTTTTGGAAATGATATTGCAGATGAAGTTTCAATCTTATACGGTGGTTCAGTAAAACCTGAAAATGCTAAAGAAATTTTTTCTAAACCAGATGTAGATGGAGGATTAATTGGAGGTGCAGCATTAAAAGCAGATGACTTTTTAGCTATTGTAACAGCTATCTAATTATAACTAAATCATTAAAAAAAAGCCCGATAAAATTTAACTTTTATCGGGCTCATTTTTTACTATTGAAAAACTATTCTGTAATATTAGAACTGTTTACATAAAAATCTTTACTCACTTCAATTGTTCTTTGGTCTCCAACAGTTTTTTCAGATTTCCATTCTGTAGTTGGTTTTAGCCACGTTTCAATTCCGTTTAAATTTACTTTTACAGGCATATCAAACTTAGCCACACAATTAGACCAATGATACCCAAAAGATCCTTCTTTAAAAATATACTCTAAAACCGGAATTTTTGTTGTTGTCAGATATTGTGCAAATACCCTGTTGAAATTAATACCAGACTGAGTATTAATATAATCTTCTATCTGTTTAGATGTAACTGTCTGATGATAAAAAGTACTGTTCAGACCTCTTAAAATAGACCTCCATTTTCCATCATCATTAATTATTTGGCGAATCATGTGCAACATACTTCCTCCTTTTGAATACATATCTCCAGATCCTTCATCATTCACATCATAATGCCCTATAATTGGAATATCGTTTTCAATATTTTTTCTGCAACCAATTATATATTCTGCAGCTGCATCTTTTCCATAATAATATTCAAGAAAAAGACTTTCAGAGTAATTAGTGAAACTCTCGTGAATCCACATATCTGCAATATCTTTATAGGTGATATTATTTGCAAACCATTCATGTCCGGATTCGTGTATTATAATAAAATCGAATTTTAATCCCCAACCAGTTCCACTCAAATCATGTCCTAAATATCCGTTTTTGTACTGATTCCCATAAGTGACGCTACTTTGATGTTCCATCCCTAAATAAGGAGCTTCAACCAATTTATAACTATCTTCATAAAAAGGATAAGGTCCAAACCAGTTTTCGAAAGCTTTCAACATTTTTGGCGCATCTTTAAATTGTTCCTTAGCTAATGCTAAATTGTCTCTTAAAACATAATAATTACAATCTAAATTCCCTTTTTCTCCTTTATACTTTTCAGAAAAATTCACATAATCACCGATATTTATATTTACACCATAATTATTAATAGGATTTGAAACATACCAATTAAATGTCTTTGTCCCATCTTTTTCTTTTTTAACACTTTGTAATCTTCCATTTGAAACATCAGTCAAATTCCCAGGAACATTTACACTAATTAACATATTATCGACTTCATCATACATATGATCTTTACATGGCCACCAAACACTCGCTCCCAATCCCTGACATGAGGAAGCTATAAAATCTTTCCCGTTTTTATCTTTCTTCCATGTAATTCCACCATCCCAAGGAGGATTTACAGCTTCTTTTGGCTTTCCACCAAATAAAACAATAATTTCTTTAACTTCACCTACTTTCTGTTTTTCAATCAACTGAATAAAAAAAGCATTTCCATCTCTTTCAAATTTCAATTCTTTTCCATCTTGGACTACTTTGTAAATTTGCATCGGTTCCTGCAAATCAATCTGCATTTTATTATACTCGCTTAAAACTGTATACCGAATTGTGTTTGAACCTGAAATAGTCTTATCTGACGGGTTTACTTTTACATCTAAATGATAATACTTTAAATCCCACCACCCTCTTTCTTTTGTTACACTTCCTCTTAAAGAATCCTGATACGTAAACACTTTCTGTGACTTACTAAGAAGTCCTTGTGAGTTTGCAGTAAAAACTATAAAAAAGGATAAAAAAATGATTATATAACTTTTCATTAATATAAAGTTTGAAATTTATAACAAAAGTAAACATTCAATTTTGTTTTAATTACATTTTAGAATCTAAAATCACAACATTTTGTAAAACAAAAAACCCTGTTTCTATTGAAACAGGGTTTTAAAAGAAAGGCGACGACATACTCTCCCACAATAATGCAGTACCATCTGCGCAGGCGGGCTTAACTACTCTGTTCGGAATGGGAAGAGGTGAGCCCCGCCGCAATAACCACCTTAAGGTTTTAAGT
>NZ_JAFEVZ010000013.1 GCF_022802975.1 Flavobacterium pectinovorum | reverse complement strand
TCTTTAATGGATGTTTACATCGAACTTAACCCATCACTTTGCGAACCGCCGAGTACGTGACCCGTACGCTCGGTGGTGTGAGAGGCGCACTCCGTTCTATTTGAGACGGAGCCGTCTACTCGATTATAGCCAGTGCTTATTAGCCCAAATGTCTTTTCAAAACAATTCGTTCCGAATAAGCTTCTTTCCACATTTCTATTTTATAAGAATCGTTTGGGATTTCATCGTAAGCAGAGTCTAAATTTATAGAATAAACCCGTACTCTATATTCGCCATTTTCAATTTCGGTTTCGATTTCAATTTCAGAATGTGGACAGTCTAATATTTGTAAAATTTTGGAATGAATTTTTATACTTGCTTCTACAATGTGGTCAAATCCACTAAAATCATTAATTAAACTTTTTGAATCCAAAATTTCAAACTCACATTCTACTTTTCCTTCATCATTTGCAATTGCAACTCCTAAAACTCCATCTTCAACAGCAAGTTTGTCGGCGAAAGCTTGGTCAGCCCAAAAATTTTCGGAACCAGTATTTCCAGTTGCATTTTTGTCATTTATGTAGAACTGTCCGTAATCTGTTGTAAACTTTAATTCAAATTTCATTACAATTAATTTGGGTATTTTTCTTCTGTCTTCTTCCTTTGCATTGGCTATAACGTCTTGGCACTACAGCGGGTTTGGGATTAAATTAAGCCCATTTTTCGGATTTGCCAAATCATCCCAAATACAAAACCAACTTCCCATTAAGCCAATTGCCCAAATCCGTTGTAGTAGCTGTTATGAGCTGGCAAGATTGTTAGTGTTTTTCGATATGTTCATTAACGACCCAAAGTTTTTCCGTCGATCCTTCTTCTCTTACAATTGCATAAGTTAAGCCTGCATCAAGTAAATATACTTTTTGTCCTTCATGAAGTATTTTCATTTTTCCTTCATATTCCATTGTTTGAAGAGCTTTTCTATCATCAACTTTGCAATAATCAAAAATTTCATCAAAACATTCTTCACATGTTCCTGCATATGTTTGTTGCTTCACATAATATGTAGTTACTGAATAGTTATTATCTTCTGTTTTAGCGTCAATATTTTCTTCTGCGGATGTTTCAATATTTTTTTCTTCGTATTTATTAACATCTTGAGTATTTGATTTAGAACAAGAGTGTACGATTGAACCAATTATTAAAAATAAAATAAATAAAATTGCAAGAATGATATTTAAGGGAAGACCTTTTTCAGTAGTTTTCTTTTTTGTCATAAAGTTCTTTTTTGCTTGCTCATAACTCGTTTATATACGCATAAAATTACCTCATTTAATTCCAAATGGGTATGTTATGCGCATGTTTTGGTTCAAATTATTTTTCAAATATAATTTATTTATAACGAAAATTCATCATATAAAATTCTAAAATATTCTTTTACAATACCATTTTTATAAAACCCAAAAGACCTAGCCCTGATAGCAGCGGTATCCTTTTTAGGCTAACGAAAAAGATCTTATTAAACCGTAAATATTCTGCCTAAAAAGATATAGCGGATAGCAGGAAACAGCTCCTAAAAATAATCCTAATTCCACCAAATTTTACTCTTAAAAAACACAAAAAGTTAATGATAGAATTTTCCACAAAAATTTTGTAATTTTGCAGTCCAATAAAAGGAATTAGAAAATGTTAGACAGACTTCAATATGTAAAGCAGCGTTTTGATGAGATTTCGGATTTGATTATTCAGCCGGATGTAATTGCGGATCAAAAACGTTATGTACAGCTTAATCAGGAATATAAAAGCATTAAGGCGTTGGTTGAAAAAAGAGAAGAATACATTCTTGTTTTGGCCAATATTGATGAAGCAAACGAAATTATTGCTGACGGAAGCGATGCAGATATGGTCGAAATGGCCAAAATGCAGCTGGATGAAGCAAAAGAACGCCTGCCTCAACTAGAGGAGGAAATCAAATTTATGTTGATTCCGAAAGACCCTGAAGATGCGAAAAACGTAATGGTCGAGATTCGTGCCGGAACGGGTGGGGACGAAGCCAGTATTTTTGCAGGAGATTTGTTCAGAATGTACACTAAATATTGCGAAAGCATGGGTTGGAGAACTTCAGTGGTAGATATGAACGAAGGAACTTCTGGAGGTTTTAAAGAGGTTATTTTTGAGGTTTCCGGAGAAGATGTGTATGGTACTTTGAAGTTTGAAGCAGGTGTTCACCGTGTACAGCGTGTTCCTCAGACAGAAACACAAGGGCGTGTGCATACATCGGCTGCAACTGTTATGGTTTTGCCGGAAGCAGAGGAGTTTGATGTTCAAATTGATATGAATGATGTTCGTGTAGATTTCTTTTGTTCGTCAGGACCTGGAGGACAATCTGTAAATACGACGAAATCGGCGGTACGTTTAACGCACATTCCAACCGGATTGGTGGCGCAATGTCAGGATCAGAAATCACAGCATAAAAACAAAGATAAAGCACTAAACGTTTTACGTTCGCGTTTATACGAGCAGGAATTGGCCAAAAAGGAAGCTGAAGATGCTACAAAACGTACGTCTCAGGTAAGTTCCGGTGACCGTTCGGCTAAGATTCGTACGTATAACTATGCGCAAGGCCGTGTGACGGATCACAGAGTTGGTTTGACACTTTACGACTTAGGAAACATCATGAATGGTGATATTCAGAAAATTGTAGCTGAGCTTCAGTTGGTGAATAATATGGAGAAATTGAAAGAAGCTTCAGAAATCTATTAAGTTTCTGAGATACTAAGGTTCTAAGTTTTAAAATATTTAAACGACTGTTTTTTATGGAACGGTCGTTTTTTTGTTTATAAAATTGGACTCAAAAAAAAAATTACAGTTCTATTTGGTATAAAAGAAAAGAGACTGTTTCACATTAGTGAGACAGTCTCTTTTTGGTTGAGATAAGGCTTATTTTCGAATTCTAATTTTTTGTACTCAGAATCTTAGTGCCTTAGTAACTCAGAACCTTAAAATATAGTGATGTATTAACCATTTAACCGTTTGTTGTAGCTGAACGTATAAACAGTTAGATACCTAGAAATACTCTTGTGTATTCAAAACATTTATAGAAATTGGAGTAAATGTAAACACCATTTTTGATTATTATTTCGTTTATCTTTTCCATAATAAGTTGTTTTTAGTTATACAGTTACTCTTTAAGTGAATCTTCTTGATTTTATTCCTTCACTGAAGAAGGATCATGGTCTGTTGGCTTTGTGATTAAAGTGGTCACGGCAAGCTGTAATATTGATCCGAGAATGTTCTTAAACGTTGAATCGGTTTTTCCGATTACCAGTTTTTTAGCGAGGTAACCTATTCCGATGCTTACAGCTGATTGGGCAAGATCACTCTTAAAACCTACAGTTTCATTGACTTCCTGAACCGTGTTCCGAATGAGATTCAGCGGTTTTAAATTCTCTTTGATTTCATCGACTTCGTCTTTGATGTCGCACCATTCCCTGTTTTGTCGATTTTCTAAAAGCTGAATTCTCTGATTTAATGCATCAATAGTATAAATAGTTTCCATAACAGTCTTTTTCTTTATCAATTGTAAAATCAGTTTTTTGAGTCTTTCAGAATACTGGAAACGATCATGTTTCCAATAGGTGTTTTAATCAACTTGTGCTGTGTTTTGTGTAGTACAATAGCAACAATTAAATAAAAGAGTGCTATTGCAAAAAAGCCATAATAGTATTCGCCAAGTTCTTTTCCAATCCATAAGCTAAGTCCAATATTGAGAAACAAAGTAAAAAATGCAACAACAGCGCCAACCGCTATCCGTGATGTTAATGTTGATAAAACATCTGCAGCTGCTGATACCGTTTTAAGTTTAATTAATTCTAAACTTGTTTTGGTATAGTTTTCTGCTTTGTCGTACATATTCAGGTTGTCGTTTGTTGTTGCATTAGTTTCCATGATTTTGGGTGTTTTATGATTGAAAAATTCACTTTTTAGTAGTTCGTTTTTACAGTCTTTGCTTCATCTTTGATAGCGTTGAAGTCTTCTTTTACCTGATTGAATTTTGCTTTTCCTTCTTCGATAATATCTTTGCCATTAGAATTTAATGAGCTTAAAATACCATCTACTTTTCCTTTAAGGTTATCTCCGTAATCTTTCGATTTATCTTTGATTTTTTTTCTGGTTTCAGACCCTTTGTCCGGTGCAAATAATACTCCTAAAAATGCTCCTGCCGCTGCGGCTCCTAAAATTCCTAAAATTGTGCTGCTAGTTTTCATAATGTTTGATTTAAAAGATTGATATAAATTATTTTAATAATATTTGATTTTAAATTTCGCGACCTTTAATAAGTCTTAACAAGATGGCTACAATGGCAATTACCAATAAAATATGTATAATACTTCCTGCGCTATAGACAAAAAATCCTAAGGCCCAAAGAATGACTAAAATTACTGCGATGGTGTATAATAAATTTGACATGATTTAGATTGTTTAGGGTTAATAATTAAAGAGTTAGTTTAGTTTATATGATAGATATAAAGAAAAGTTGGTGTTTTTTAAATCAGAAGAATTATCACCGTCTTTAATAAAAGTTGTTAATCCGTAGTTGTATCGTAATCCAACACTTATCGGGTTAAAATCTAATCCCACACCAGCTGCAATACCGGCATCAAATTTGTTGAAATTATCGGTATCAAATTCTTGTTCAAAATCAATATCTCCTTCTCCTGTTATTTTAGAACTCACCAAATAAGAGGCATAACCACCGGCATGTATATTGAAGTTTTTAGTTAGATTGACTCTTACTAACAGAGGAAGTTCAATATAATTTAATTTGAATTTTGTACTGCCTGAAACAAGTCCATTATATTCTAATTCAGATCCTCTGGTAGTGAATAATAGTTCCGGCTGGATTGCTACAAAATCTGATATTGGAAGTGTAGCGTAAAGACCTGCATTAAAACCGAATAACATATTTTTATCGTCTGCATCTTCGTTGTAAAAGTTTGACATGTTTACTCCGCCTTTTATACCAAATTCGGTATTAACATTGTTGTCCTGAGCATGCAGCATTCCAAATGAAGCTGTTAAAAAAAAGGTTAAGGTGCATAAAATATTTGATGGCATTTTCATAATTTAAAGTTTTAGTTAATAATTGTAGTATTCTTAATTGTATTTAATTCATTTAATTTTTCAGTTTCAAGCAAAAGTTTGTATTGTATTGGTAAATAATGAAATGCTAATTTTGAAACAGTACTATCATTTGTTTTTTTAGAAATTGATTCTAATAATTGAATTTGTTCGTATAATAATTTGGTCATAGAATTAATATAGACTTTATCAAAACTTACATATGAAGTATCAATTAATTTATACAAATCGTCATTCGTAGGGATATTTATATCGGTAATGACAATAAGTTTTTTTAGTGTAATCTTATTTATTTCCTGCAATAGCATCACTTGGTTGTTTTCGATTTTAGAACTCATTTTTCTCGTATTTTGTTCTAAACTTTTGTATTGCGCCAATTGACTTTTAGCAATAATAGCCTGGGTTGAATTTGCTAAAGCAGTAAAAAAATAAACTTCTGTTTCTTCATTATTGTTTGTTATAAGAACGTTTTGGATGTCTTCTTTTTCAATTTTGTCATTTCTTTCACAAGCGTTAATTGATACCAATGTAACTCCTGTAAAAAGTATTTTTAAAAATGATGTTTTTGATGAGAGCATCTTGTTAATTTGTTATTCATTATCTACATTACAAAGATGCAAACGAATGGTAAGGATTGCTTTACAGCATAAAAAAGAAACGTTATATAATTCCCATAGCAGGATTTATATAACGTTTTTAAAAGTATTACTGAGAAATTTATTCAGGCAGAAATATTGTGAACACCGAGCCTTCGTTGGGTTTACTGTCGGCAGTAATGTAGCCTTTGTGATTTTCTACAATCTTTTTACAGATGGCTAAACCAATTCCGGTACCGGGATAATCGGTTTTAGAATGCAGACGCTGAAACAATACAAAAATATTGTCTTTGAACTGAGGATCAAATCCCATTCCGTTATCAGTAAAAGTAATTTTGTAGAATTTTTTAAATGGCTGGTCTATCAATTCCGGAATTTCATTAGATAAAATCTTTTCACAGCGAATAACAATCTGAGGAGCTATTTCCGGCTGACTGTATTTTAATGAATTACCAATCAAATTGATAAAAAGTTGCTCAATCTGATACGGAATTACATGAAGTTTTGGAAGTTTACTTACTTTAATAGTTCCCTTTTTTTCATCAAGTATTACAGCCAGTTCTGATTTGGAATTTTCTAATAATTCATTCAGGTCAGATTTAATAAATTCTTTTTTGGTTGTATTGGTTTTTGAAAACAATAATAAGTCATCAATTAAAACGCGCATTCTTTTGGCAGATGTTTCAATTTTGATAAGATATTCTTTGGCGTTGTCAGAAATTGCAGCTCTGTCGGTTTCAGAAATTCTCGAAATAAAAGTTTGAATTTTACGAAGCGGTTCTTGTAAATCATGGCTAGCAACATGGTTAAAGGAAGCGAGTTCTTTGTTACTTTTTTCCAGTTGACTATTACGTTCCTTAAGCTCAATGTTTAATAAATGCTCATCAGTGATGTCAAAATTTATTCCTAACAAAATATTACTGCCGTTCTGGTCGACAAGTAATTTTCCTGTAGATTTAAAATGCCTGATTTCATTATTCTGTTTGATAATTTTATAATAAGTAAATGGCAGCTCATTATTGTTGATAATCCCTTCCATAGAATTTGCAACAGCATCTTTATCTTCCGGATGTACAAAATCGAGAAAAGTGTCTTTATTGGGAACAAAAGAATTTGGAGAATAGCCTAAAATTCGAAACTGATTATCTGAATAGTCAATTTTATTAGTATCTAAATCCCATTGCCAGGTACTGAATTGTCCTATTTTTTCAGACTCAGACATCAATCCGCTCGAAATTAATAGTTTTTTGTTGTAACTTTTTAATCGAATAAGATCTCTGCTGATTTGTCTGTAAGCTAACAGAATAAAAGTGAGTGCGGTTAAAAACAGAGAAATTGAAAATATAGGGCCTAAAGAAATCTCTTCATCATATTTGCGGAGTCTTTTCTCTAAAAATTTCTTCTCAATATCTTTCATTTTTTCAACCTGAAAACGAATATTTTCCATCAAAATACGACCGCTGAACATATAATTGTCCAGTTTTCTTTTATCGTAAGTTTTGGGATTGCTGTATTTTAGACAGTTTTCGAAAGTTTTGAACTCCTGAACAACCAAAGAAAACAGATTTTCAAGATTTTGTTTTTGCTTCGGATTGTCTGAAGTTAATTTTTTAAGCGTAATAAACGATCTGTTTACTTTATCTCTTGAATAAATATATGGAGTCAGGAATTTAGGATTGCGGGTAATAATATATCCCCGCTGACCAGTTTCAGCATCCTTTATGGCAGAAATTAACTGTTCAAGCTGTACGTTAATTTCATAGGTGTGTATTACCAGTTTGCTGGATTCGTTTAGATCACGATTATGTTTATAAGCTATTGATGAAAGAAAAAGTAAAATGAAAATAGCTATTATAAAAATAACTCTCAAAGAATTTGAGGAATTAAACTTAGGCATCCATTTCATTAGATTGTAATATTTTATTTAAGGCTCAATAAGAAATTGTCTCTGTTAAGTCCTGAAGTGTGATAGTGCCAGTTTAGCGTTATTACTTCATTAATAATTTTTTTAAGAGCATTAAAATCACTCGGTTTTTTTATATAAATATTGGCACCTTCAACAAAAGTATCTTCAATATCCTCATCAGAAGAGGATGTTGAATAAATTGCAATTATAAGGTTTTTAAGATGCTCTGTTTTTTTTATTTCTATTAAACATTCTTTACCCGTTTTTTTAGGCATGTTCAAATCCAGAAATAAAATATCAGGTAATTTAGTGTCCGGATTCATAAGATGCTCCATTAGCTGTAAGCCATCGAAAACAAATTCGACTTTGGTTTGTACTTTTACTTCTTCAAAAGCATCTTTAAAAAAAAGTCTGTCGTCTTCGTCATCGTCAGCAAGTAAAATGTGTAATGCGTTTTTTTGCATTGATTATAGGTATTTGGTTTTTATTTTAAATTTTCTCTTCGTTTTTTAATAATTCTCAAAAAGGCTGAAGGTGTTATTCCTGTTGTGTTTTTAAACTGAGTACTCAAGTGTGCGACACTGGAATAATTTAGTAAAAAAGCAATTTCGGTTAAACTCATTTCATTCACAATCATTAACTGTTTTGCTCTTTCAATTTTTTGAATGATTATAAAATTTTCAATAGAGGAATAGGTCACTTCAGAAAACACATTTGATAAATAACCATAGCTATGATTTAATTTGTCTGCAAGATAAGCTGAACTTTTAAAGTTATTGTTATCATCAGTGTAAACCAGTTCTATTATGGCATCTTTTATTTTTTGAACCAAAACACTTTTTTGATTTTCAACTACTTCAAAACCAAAAGGACTTAAACTGTTTTTAAGTTCATCTAATGACTCTGTACTTAGATTGTCTTCAAGTTCAATTTCTCCAAAACCTAAAGTAGCAAAATTTAAATTTTGCTCATCCAGTTTTTCTTTTAGAAAAAGTGTACAAATTGTATTGATGTCAAATTTTATAAATAATTTCATTTTGTAAAGATATGGTTAAAGATAACTAATTTATTTGTTTTTTGTGTTAATTAGGGACTTTAGGAATTGTCTAACGTTAAACTTAAATTTAAAAATTAAAAAAATACCGCCTAATTTAGGTTAGGCGGTACACTGGTATATTTTGAAAGGATTATGCAATTCTGACAAAATTTGATGCACTTCTTCTTTTGTTTACCTAATTTTTGCTAAAGTTTTCTTTGCAATTTAGATTCTTTAGCAAACATCAAATCGTCATCGTCAGAGTGGCATTTTTTGATTCAACTTTCCTTTCAATTCATTCCAGTTTTCTTATTTCTTTGAAATTCATGATTTTATGTTGAAGAATTTTATAATGTAAAATTGCAAATTGTATATCGGTTTTGTGTTACATCAATTTTATAAACTGTTGTATAATTCACATTTTTTTATTGAATAATTTGATTTTACTTTGAATTGTTATTTTCGGAAAATAAAAAAGTTTTAAGTGTTCTTTAGAATATAAATACCAAAAGTTATTCTTAATTGAGTGTCTTTATTTATTTTTGCATACTTTCTAAAATGAATCATTTCTTTGAATTGGAAGAACTAAAAAATCACGAATGACTACACAACAACTACACGAACAAATATTTCAGAAAAAATCATTTTTATGTGTTGGACTGGATCCGGATTTAACAAAAATTCCCCAGCATTTATTAGAAACCGAAGATCCAATTTTCGAATTTAATAAAGCTATAATTGATGCGACACATGATCTTACTGTAGGCTATAAACCTAATACTGCTTTTTTTGAAGCGTATGGTATAAAGGGATGGATATCACTGCAAAAAACAATCAATTATATTAATGAAAAGTTTCCTGAAATTTTTACGATTGCTGATGCAAAACGTGGCGACATCGGAAATACTTCAAGCATGTATGCCAAAGCTTTTTTTGAAGATTTAAATTTTGACAGTGTTACCGTTGCACCGTACATGGGAAAAGACTCAGTTGAGCCTTTTCTGGCTTTTGAAAATAAACATACAATAATGTTAGCCTTAACTTCAAACGAAGGAGCTTTCGATTTTCAAACCTTAACAACAAATGGAGCACGAGGCGAAGCCGAATTGAGCGGAGCTAAAGAATTGTATAAACAAGTTTTAGAAACTTCTAAGTCATGGAAAAACAGTCATAATTTAATGTATGTGGTTGGCGCTACCAAAGCCGAATATTTTGCAGAAATCAGAAAAATTGTTCCGGACAGTTTTTTACTGGTTCCGGGAATCGGTGCGCAGGGTGGAAGCTTGTCTGAAGTTTGCAAATACGGAATGAATGATAAAGTTGGTTTATTGGTAAATTCTGCCAGAGCTATTATTTATGCTTCAAACGGAACCGATTTTGCAGAAAAGGCAAGGGAAGAGGCTTTAAAAGTACAGCAGGAAATGGAGGAAATAATTAATTCTAAGTTTTAACCAACTTTATAAATAGATTAACCGCAAAGTTCGCTAAGGTTTCGCAAGTTTCGCAAAGAAAATAACTTTGTGTTCTTAGCGTAAATCTTAGCGAACTTTACGGTTAAAAATCACAATCTAAATCAATGAAACAATTAGTAGATCAATTAGGTAATTTACATTCTTTTGAAACAGCTCCAAAACGTATTATTTCGTTAGTACCGTCTCAAACTGAATTGTTGTATGATTTAGGCTTGGAAGATAAAATTATAGGAATTACGAAGTTTTGTGTACATCCATATCATTTAAAATCTACAAAGAAAATTGTTGGCGGAACTAAAAAGATTCATTTCGAAAAGATAAAATTATTGCAGCCCGATATTATTATTTGTAATAAAGAAGAAAATACACCTGAAATTGTAGCGCAGTTAACTGTAATTTGTCCGGTTTGGGTTACGAATATTGTTTATGTTGAAGATAATTTTCAGATGATTTCAGACTTTGGAAAACTTTTTAATTGCAGAACTGAAGCTCAAAAATGGAATGATAAGATAACTTTTGCTTTAAACGATTTTAAAAATTACGTTCAGGATATTGAGAGTAAGAAAGCGGCTTATTTTATTTGGAAAAATCCATATATGGTAGTTGGAAATGATACTTACATTAATGAATTGCTGAAATTAAACAATTTTAAAAATATCTACGAAGAGAAAGGTCGTTATCCTGAAATTGAACTTAAAAAAATGCGGTTGGAAGGCGATCCGGATCTGGTTTTTCTTTCTTCAGAACCTTATCCTTTCAAGGAAGAAGACGCTTTTGAAATAGGAAGATTTACACATCATGCCAAAACAATTTTTGTAGACGGCGAAATGTTTTCCTGGCACGGAAGCAGGTTGTTAAAGGCTTTTTTGTATTTTAAATTACTTCATGAAAGACTTAAAAATTAGTTTAATGTTTTTCTTTGTTTTCGGTTTCAAGTTAATTAGTGTTGTATTTTTTAACGGTCAGGTTTTTCAAGGTTTTTTTTTATATGTAATGAGATTGTTTTTAGTAATATAAGGTTTGTTAGAATTAGTGCTAATTAGTACAATTTGTGGAAAAAAATGTAGTGAACTTTGTTGTAAAATTATGTTCAAAGTGCGGTACATTCAACAAGAAACGGAGAAAATCTGAAACAAAACTCATATAAAAAAGAATGCCGGCATCTTGAAGACGCCGGCATCATTTAACTAACCAAAACCAAAATAATAAATAACCAGTTTATTACATTACAAATGTCCGATATATATCTATCTTTTGCTGTTAAGGTTTTGTTATTACTTTGTTGGACATAAGTTAAGATTTTCTCTAAAAAAAAGCTGCTTGTTTTATCTGCTGAAAGGATCTTCAGATTTCTTTCTTTCTTTCTTTCTTTCTTTCTTTCTTTCTTTCTTTCTTTCTTTCTTTCTTTCTTTCTTTCTTCAGAAGTTTATCCGTATAAAAGAAAAAAGTTTTTTTTGAAATTATTTGTTTCACACACCAAGCCAAAATCATTTTTGTTAACTGGAGAAAGTTTTCGGTGTTAAAATCACTATAGAAAAGCGTGAAAAAATAAGTTTCAAATTAAATATGTAGGTGCTTTTTGGTTGTAATTATTCGCCTAATTATAGCAGTAAATCAGATAATTATACAAAGTTGTCAACACTATTACGTTATCGTAAACAGATGCAAATTTACAAATGTTTTTTGTGTTAAAATTTATATAAATTTAGCACCTAAAATTATTAAATATTCATTTATGATTATGATAAATTATGTATATCATCAAAAGTTAACTTAAAAAAAACGTAGTACATATTTTTGTTTATAATTTATAAATTGAGATTTAAAACTAATTAAACCTATCTAATTTATGTTTTATTACCGTTTGTTACCCTTTTTTGCCCCAAAAAAAAAGAGAGTTTTAACATTTATTTTTGCTAGCATTCTTACCTCCATTACTTGTAAATCGCAAAACCTGATTTCGAATGGAGGTTTTGAATCCTCGGGAGGATATTCTAGTAATTATTCTCTCATTTCCGCACCAACAGGAAACAGTGTTCCCGGGCAATATGCCATTACAACAAATCCTCGCCCAATAAATACGGCAAATTTCATGAACAGTACAGACCATTCTGGTACTGGAAATATGATGGTTGTTGATGGGCAGAATAATGACATATTTTACAAATACACAAACTTACCGATTCAAAGAGGGTTAAATTACACTTTTACCTATTGGATAAAGAATGTTAACAATGTAAGCAATGCAGCAAATCCAGCTCCTAAAATTGATTTAACATTATCAAATCAATGCCCGTGTACTAAAATACTTAAAGAAGGTAATTCAGATGTTGGTGCAATGCCAGCCGGTTGGAATAAAGTTTCATATACGATAAACGTTGCCGGAACAGGAACTGCTTATATCCATTTTGAGCTTTCGACAAATAGTGCAGGAGGAGGTGGGAATGATTTTGCTATAGATGATATATCTTTATATGCACCACCTGCACCTCTAACAGTTTCTACATCTGTAACTAATCCATCTTGTCCAACTGGAAATGATGGGGTAATTGTTGCTTATCCAAATGGAGGTGTTGGCCCATTTACTTTTACATTGTCAGGATCTTCCTCAGCTACAAATACTACTGGTATTTTTCAAAATTTAGCAGGTGGAAATTATTCTGTATCTATAACAGATTCGAATTCGCCTGCGAGTACAGTTTCTACACCAGTGACATTGGCAGCTCCGTTGGATATTACTTTAAGTGCATCCCCGACAGGTTGTTTGTTATCTGGAGCTGCGGTTACGTTAACCGCTGCCAATGGAGGTTCTGCTTATAGCTGGTCAGCTTCGCCAGGTGGTCCAATTTCGGGTACAAGTAATAGTGTTACCGTAAACCCAATTGTAACCACAACTTATACGGTAAATTCAACAACAGTTCCGCCTTCAGTTGGAAATTTAATAGGAAACCCTGGTTTTGAAAACGGAACATCAGGATTTTATTCTGATTATGGTTATTCCTTATCTAATACAGCGGGTACACAATTTGCATACGGAATTGTTTCAAATCCTTCTACCTGGTATAATAAGTTTACAACTTGCGGTGATAAAACAACAGGAACAGGAAAAATGTTAGTAGCTGATGGAGCTACTATTGCAAATAGTGTAATTTGGTCACAAACGGTACCTGTAGAAACATCGAAGAGTTATAATTTTTCTTTTTGGGTGCAAAACATTGGCGATGGTAGTGTTGCTACTTTTCAGGTACTTATTAATGGAGCTCCAATTACATTGAGTTCTGTTTCGGCTACTAATGTTGTTACTGCAGGAAC
The DNA here is from genome assembly GCF_022802975.1 of Flavobacterium pectinovorum. Classification (GTDB taxonomy): domain Bacteria; phylum Bacteroidota; class Bacteroidia; order Flavobacteriales; family Flavobacteriaceae; genus Flavobacterium; species Flavobacterium pectinovorum_B. The sequence goes on along the minus strand of NZ_JAFEVZ010000013.1, from coordinate 144,658 downwards.
TCCGGCAACAACAACCTGTAATTGGACGAATATAACAGGTACATGGAATTCTACAGTTTCTTCTTTGGCAACTATAAAAATCATAGACACTAATATTTCAGGAGGAGGGAACGATTTTGCAATTGATGATTTGTCTTTTAGTACCACATCTTCTAAAACCTGTTCTTTAACGACATCCACAACCGTAACAATTGGTGGGTCTGCACCTGTTATTGGATTTTCATATACATCACCAGTTTGTAAAAATGGCATAAATCCTTCGCCAATTGGTGTAACAGGATTTGTGACAGGAGGAACGTATAGCTCAACTTCGGGATTAAGTATAAATGCAAGTACCGGAGTAATAGATTTGACTGCTTCAACAGCCGGAACATATACCGTGACATATACTGTAACAGCAAATCCTGCAACTTGTCAATTAGCAGGTTCCTCAACAGCGACTATTACAATTAATGCACAACCAAATGCAGGATCTTCAGGAAATACTACTCTTTGTGAAAATAGCGCAACATCTATAGATTTATTTAGTTTAATAACAGGTGAGCAAACTGGTGGGACATGGACAAGAACTACAGGAACTGGAGGAACATTTAATACTGCTTTGGGAATTTTTACGCCAGCTGTGGGAGCAATAACGAGTACTTTTACTTATACTTTAAACGGAACTGCTCCATGTAGTAATAGTTCAAGTGTTGCGACTGTGAATATTAATCCTCAACCTGTAGCAGGATCTTCTGGAAGTACTATAGCTTGTGAAAGCAGTGCTACTCCTATAGATTTATTCAGTTTAATAACCGGTGAGCAATCGGGTGGAATTTGGACAAGAACCACAGGAACTGGCGGAACATTTAATGCTGCTTTAGGAACATTTACCCCTGCAGTTGGAGCAATAACAAGCAGTTTTACTTATACTTTAAACGGAACTGCTCCATGCAGTAATAGTTCTAGTATAGCAACGGTAAATATCAATTCACAGCCTGTAGCAGGATCTTCGGGAAATACTACTGTTTGTGAAAATAGTGCAACAGCTATAGATTTATTCAGTTTAATAACCGGTGAGCAATCGGGTGGAATTTGGACAAGATCTTCGGGTACTGGAGGTACGTTTAACGCAGCTTTGGGAACTTTTACACCAGCTGTGGGAGCAACAACGAGTACTTTTACTTATACTTTAAACGGAACTTTACCATGTAGTAATAGTTCTAGTATAGCAACGGTAAATATTAATCCTCAGCCTGTGGCAGGATCTTCAGGAAATACAACTGTTTGTGAAAATAGTGCAACATCTATAGATTTATTTAGTTTAATAACCGGTGAGCAATTAGGTGGAATTTGGACAAGATCTTCAGGTACAGGAGGTGCGTTTAATGCAGCTTTGGGAACTTTTACACCAGCTGTGGGAGCAACAACGAGTACTTTTACTTATACTTTAAATGGAACCTTGCCATGTGGTAATAGTTCTAGTGTTGCAACGATAAATATCAATCCACAGCCTGTGGCAGGATCTTCAGGAAGTACAACGGCTTGTGAAAGCAGTACATCCTCAATCAATTTATTCAGTTTAATAGCTGGTGAGCAAACGGGAGGAATCTGGACGAGAAGTACAGGGACTGGAGGGACATTTAATGCGACTTTAGGTACTTTTATACCTGCAATTGGAGCAACAACGAGTACTTTTACTTATACTTTAAACGGAACTTCACCATGTAGCAATAGTTCTAGTGTAGCAACGATAAATATCAATTCACGGCCTGTATTATCTATTAATTGTGGTACATCAACAACGTCAAGTGTTACATTTAATTGGAATAACATTTCTGGAGCAACGGGTTATACCTATAATTATAGTATCGATGCAGCTACTCCAGTTTCAGGAACAACTACAGGAACGACATTAACAATTAATAATTTAATACCTGGACAAAATGTTGCGATAACTGTTACTTCTGTAGGTAATACCTGTATTACGTCAGGTAGTGGAAATTGCTCTTCCTCAAATTGTCCACTTCCAATAGTTGACTCAATGGCCGATATAACTTCAGTTTGCGCCAATGAGTTAGTAGTAGTTCCAAGTTTTACAAGTACTCCTACAGGAGCAGTTTTTAATTGGGCAAGTAACAATACTTCTATTGGAATTGCTGCAAATGGAACAGGAAACATTCCATCCTTTACTGCTATAAATACAACAGGGGTAATTCAGACTGCTGTTATTTCAGTTACAGCTTCAGATGGGACCTGTACAGGACCAGCTAGCACATTTAAAATTAGTATCAATCCATTGCCAATTGCAAGTATTTCGGGAACTACTTCTATTTGTTCAGGCACTGGGACTAATATTACTTTTTCAGGGACTCCAAATACAATAGTAACTTATACTATCAATAGTGGTGTAAATCAAACAATAAATCTGGATGCAGCCGGAACGGCTATTTTAGCAACAGGAAATTTAACCGTAAATACTATTTATAATTTGGTAAGTGTACAAAATCCTGTAACAACCTGTTCGCAAGCTCAGACAGGGACAGTTACAGTAACTATAAATTCATTGCCTACAGCAAGTATTTCGGGAAGTACTTCAGTTTGTTCTGGAACTGGGGCAAATATTACTTTTTCAGGGACTCCAAATGCAATAGTAACTTATACTATCAATAGTGGTACAAATCAAACAATAAATCTGGATGCCGCAGGGACGGCTATTTTAGCAACAGGAAATTTAACGACAAATACTATTTATAATTTGGTAAGTGTACAAAATCCTGTAACGACCTGTTCGCAAGCTCAGGCAGGGACAGCTACAGTAACTGTAAATTCATTGCCTACAGCAAGTATTTCTGGAAGTACTTCAGTTTGTTCAGGTACAGGGACGAATATTACTTTTTCAGGGACTCCAAATACAATAGTAACTTATACTATCAATAGTGGTACAAATCAAACAATAAATCTGGATGCCGCAGGTATGGCTATTTTAGCAACAGGAAATTTAACGACAAATACTATTTATAATTTGGTAAGTGTACAAAATCCTGCAACGACCTGTTCGCAAGCTCAGACAGGGACAGCTACAGTAACTATAAATTCATTGCCTACAGCAAGTATTTCGGGAAGTACTTCAGTTTGTTCTGGAACTGGGTCAAATATTACTTTTTCAGGGACTCCAAATGCAATAGTAACTTATACTATCAATAGTGGTACAAATCAAACAATAAATCTGGATGCCGCAGGAACGGCTATTTTAGCAACAGGAAATTTAACGACAAATACTATTTATAATTTGGTAAGTGTACAAAATCCTGTAACGACCTGTTCGCAAGCTCAGGCAGGGACAGCTACAGTAACTGTAAATTCATTGCCTGTAGCAAGTATTTCGGGAAGTACTTCAGTTTGTTCTGGAACTGGGGCAAATATTACTTTTTCAGGGACTCCAAATACAATAGTAACTTATACTATCAATAGTGGTACAAATCAAACAATAAATCTGGATGCCGCAGGAACGGCTATTTTAGCAACAGGAAATTTAACGACAAATACTATTTATAATTTGGTAAGTGTACAAAATCCTGTAACAACCTGTTCGCAAGCTCAGGCAGGGACAGCTACAGTAACTGTAAATTCATTGCCTACAGCAAGTATTTCAGGAACAACAACAGTTTGTGCAGGAATTGGAACAACAGTTAATTTTACAGGAACGCCAGAAGCAGAAGTAACTTATAAAATAAATTCAGGGGCTAACCAAACAATTCTTTTAAATTCTAATGGGACAGCTTCTTTAGTAACAGGAAATCTAACAACAACTACAAGTTATGATTTGGTAAGTGTAAGAAATACTGCAACTAACTGCTTTCAGATACAAACCGGAAATGTTTTGGTAAAAGTGAATGAAATTCCAATTGTTGTTTCAACGCCATCAACAGAAACTATTTGTTCTAATCAGCAAACAAATATTTTATTGACTAGTTCTACAGCCGGAACAAATTTTTCCTGGACTGTTTCTCAAACAGGAGTTACCGGAGCAGTAGCAGGTTCAGGCAATTCGATTAGCCAATTGCTAAAAACGACTTCGGATGCAATGGGTGCTGTTGTCTATAAAGTTTTCCCTACTATTGACGGATGTGTTGGAGATCCTGTTGATGTTACAATAAATGTTACACCAACACCAATAGCAATTTCAAATATTTCAAGTGCTTCCATTTGTTCTGGAGATACAACTTCGATATTATTGTCTAGTAATCTGCCGGGAACAACATTTGTCTGGAATGTAGTACAGACAAATGTTACAGGAGCCAGTGCAGGAAATGGAAATACAATTGTGCAAACATTGACCTGTAATGGTAATAACCCGGGGCAAGTCGTTTATATGGTTACTCCAATAACTAATGGCTGTGAGGGTTTGCCTATTGCAATCAATTTTATTGTAGAGCCTAAGCCAATAGTTAAAGCAAACCCTGATCAAAATACAATTTGTTCAGGAGAAACAACCAATGTGAATTTAATTGCAGAAAATATTGTAGGGGTAACTTTTAATTGGACTGTAGTACAAAATGGTGCATCCGGTGCCAGTTCAGGTACAGGTAATATTATAAATCAGCAATTATTTGCAACAGGAAGTACGCAAGGGACAGTTACATATACAATAACCCCTTATAAAAATGGTTGTTCGGGAATTCCTTTGGATGTGATTGTAAAAGTAAATCCTTTACCTGAGGTGTTTGGAACTCCGCCAGGGGTTATATGTAGTGGTGAATCGCCTAATATTAGTTTATCTCCTAGTTTGGCAGGTACAACTTTTCAATGGACAGTTGTTGTAAACGGAGTTTCGGGAGCATCAGATGGTAGTGGAGATGTTATTAATCAAATACTGGAGACTTCAGGAAATAATCAGGGAAGCGTTACTTATACTATTACTCCAACACTTAACGGATGTATTGGGAAGTCAATTTCTATTGAGGTTTTAGTGAACCCATTACCAGAACCAATATTAAAAAATGGTATTATATGTGTGGATCAAAAAACAGGTAAAGCATTTAAATCCTATATTTTAGATACAGGATTGAGTAAAACAAATTATGATTTTGTATGGTATTTAAATTCTAATAAAATCAGTGGTGCAGTATCAAATACTTATGAGGCTACTCAAGAAGGAGAATATGCTGTAATAGCAATTAATAATAGTACAGGTTGTGTTTCTCATCCTGTCACGGCAAATGTAGATGCATCTTTCCCGGGGCTAGAATTAAAAACAAGCCAAACACTAGCGTTTGCAGATGATTCAGTAATTACAATTACAGTAACGGGCGGAAGTGCAACTTATGAATACCAATTGGATAATGGTCCTTTTGAGAGTTCAAATGAAATTCATAATGTAAAACCAGGTCCACACATTGTAACAGTTAGGGATATTAATGGATGTACTGATTTAAGTGCTGAGGTTTATATTATTGGTTACCCTAAATTTTTTACTCCCAATGGAGATGGTTATAACGAATATTGGAATTTAATTGGATTAAAAGATCAGCCCGATTCCAAAATTTTTATATTCGATCGCTACGGAAAGTTATTAAAACAAATAAGTTCTTTAGAAGATGGATGGGACGGAACTTATAATGGGTCAGTTATGCCGGCATCCGATTATTGGTTTACAGTAGAATATATAGAGCAATCTGTAAAAAAAGTATTTAGAGCACATTTTGCATTAAAAAGATAATTAAAATAAAAGAGCTTCCAATCTGGAAGCTCTTTTATTTTAACGGCTACTTAATTTTGCTTTTTCTTTTATGATATCTGCAATTTTTCGATTTTCTATTTTGCTTTCCAGCCATGAAATGATATCCAGATACAGGAAAGCTCTTTTTTCATAAGTGTTTTTTTCTAATTCAATAAAACGTTCACGCATCTTAATGAATTCTTTTTTGATATCGGCTGGATAAAAATTATTTAGGTTTCTCATGAATTTTATAATTTCTTTTTGAACTTCATGTAAATCATTCATCTTGAGTAAAAATTTATACGTGTTTTTAAGATGATTTTCAAGGTAATAATCTTTTCCTAACTCATAATGTGCGATCAAGGATAAAAGCCTTGCAAAACACATTAAATCTTCCCGCATCGTTAAGTTTTTGTTGTTGATAATTTTGTCCAGATAATAAATCGACTCGTTGTATTTTTCGTTTCCAAAATAAATAGAGGCAATTTTGTAGAAAAACAACATTTCGTGATGTTCATCAAGGTGTTCGCTATGAATTTTAATTTTCTCTAAAATCTCCGGAATCAAATATTCACTTTCGGCAAAAGTTCCCTCAAGAATATGAAAATTTAGTTTGTTATTATATAGGTATAAAAATGATAGCGATGCAATATTATCATTAACCGGAAATTTAGGATCCTGAATGGTTTCTTCTAAAAGCGTTAAGTATTTTTTGAAATTCGATTTATATTTCAACATGTAAAGCGATTCTAAAAAGTAATGATTTCCCTTTAGAAAAAATACTGGGTTTTGATAAATCATATTTGGATGATCATAAAACAATCGAACCCATTTATAAGCGTATTTGTAACTTGACAGAAAATCCTGAACAAGGAAACTACGCCATAGATTTGCGTTATAAAACCAATATTTTTCACGGAAACCAAATTTACTTTCGTCTAATTTTGAAATATGCTTGTTGAAATAATCATCAATGTATTTGTACTCCTCGTCATTTTTTACATAGCCGGTTTTTAGCATGATTCCATATAGCTGAAGAGACAGATTGGATAGCTTACTGGAAATTGTATTGCGGTAATTTAATTCTTTGGCCTGAATTACCAATTCGTCAGCACGTCCCTGAATGCTTCGTGTGATGTATTGTGATTCGATTAATTTCTCGAATTCGACAATCTCATAAGCCATTAGTTTTTCGTCATTTTCAAGTGCTAATATTTTGGTTTTATCTAAAATTTTCAAACTCTGTTTGTATAATCCTTTATTGTATAGAATTACAGCAAAATCAATTTGTTCACGCAACTGATAACGAATATTCTGGCTGGGAATATTCAAACGGATACTAACTAAAATTTGCTTGTATAAGTATGATTTTAAATTAGATAACTGAACTTTTTTGATGATTCCGCTTTTTAGAATAAGTTTTTCATCATAAGTTTCAGACTTATCCAAAATATTAAATAACTCAATGAATTTAGTATTCGAACTTGTTTCTAAACGGCTTGCAAAAATTTTAAACTGTCTTTTTTCAGATTTAGAAAGTGACTTGATTAGTACAAATAAGAAATCTTTTTGATGGTTAGCCATTGTAAAATATAATAATGTAACTTATTGATTTTTAATAATTTAAAGTGTTATAAATTGCGTTATGAACAGTATAATTTCATTAAAACGAATTTCATACTGATGAAGTACAATATATATTTGTTTCAAGATGTGAAATTACATTAAATAAATGAATATGAATAGAGAGAAAGTTCAAATTTTTGACACCACTTTGCGTGATGGTGAACAAGTTCCAGGATGTAAGTTAGATACTAATCAGAAATTGGTTATTGCAGAGAGACTAGACAAAATGGGCGTTGATATCATCGAAGCAGGTTTTCCTGTGTCAAGTCCCGGCGATTTTTTATCGGTCTCTGAGATTTGTAAAATTGTTGAAAATGCAACTGTCTGTGGCTTAACAAGAGCCGTAAAAAATGACATAGATGTTGCTGCAGCTGCTTTAAAGCATGCTAAAAAACCTAGAATCCATACCGGAATCGGAACTTCACAATCTCATATACTCCATAAATTAAATACTACTCCAGAAGACATTATTGCCAGAGCAAAATATGCAGTAGCACACGCAAAATCGTATGTAGAAGATGTTGAGTTTTACGCAGAAGATGCTGGTAGAACAGATAACGCTTTTCTTGCAAAAGTTTGTGAAGAAGTAATTAAGTCAGGTGCAACAGTATTGAATATTCCTGATACAACCGGATATTGCTTGCCTGAAGAATACGGGGCAAAAATAAAATACTTAAAAGAAAATGTAAAAGGTATTGAGAATGTAATTCTTTCATGCCATTGTCATAATGATTTAGGGATGGCAACTGCAAACTCAATTGCAGGAGCTATAAATGGGGCAAGACAAATTGAGTGTACTATTAATGGTATTGGTGAAAGAGCAGGAAATACTGCACTTGAAGAAGTAGTAATGATTTTTAAACAGCATCCGTACTTGAATTTAGATACTAATATCAATACAAGGGAGTTAAACGAAATGAGTCGTTTAGTTTCTGAAAGTATGGGAATGATAGTACAGCCAAACAAAGCTATTGTGGGAGCAAACGCATTTGCTCACAGTTCAGGAATTCATCAGGATGGTGTAATTAAAAACAGAGCAACTTACGAAATAATGGATCCGCTTGATGTTGGTGTTAATGAATCTTCGATTATTTTAACAGCAAGAAGTGGTAGAGCGGCTTTAGCATATCGTGCAAAGAAAGTTGGTTACGAATTGACAAAAACACAATTAGATATTGTTTATGTTGAGTTTCTGAAATTTGCAGATATTAAGAAAGAGGTTTTAGATGAAGATATTCATCAAATTATTGAAGCCTCTAAAATTCAGGGAGATTTAATAAGAAATTAATTGAGATAAAAAGAGGTTTTAAATACATAAAGGACGAGACATTATGAATTTGAAAATAGCAGTTTTACCAGGAGACGGAATTGGACCGGAGGTAATCGCACAAGCCAAAAAAGCCTTGTATGCGATTGGTGAAGTGTATAATCATGAATTTGTTTTTGAAGAAGCTCTAATGGGGGCAATTGCTATTGATAAAACCGGAAAACCACTTCCTGAGCAAACGCTAAATCTGTGTTTAAATACGGATGCAGTTTTGTTTGGAGCGATTGGTGATCCAAAATACGATAATAATCCAAATGCAAAAGTTCGTCCGGAGCAGGGATTGTTGAAATTGCGTAAAGAGTTAGGTTTATTTGCTAATATTCGTCCAATTAAGCCTTATAGATCATTGATTGATGCTTCTCCTTTAAAAAGAGAAATTATAGAAGGTGCTGATTTTACTATTTTTAGAGAATTAACCGGGGGGGCATATTTTGGAGCAAAAACTTTAAATGAAGAAGGGACACATGCATCTGATTTGTGTGAATATTCAGAAGAGGAAATTACAAGAATTACACATTTGGCTTTTAAATCTGCGCAAAACAGACGCAAAAAACTTACGATGGTTGATAAAGCAAATGTTTTAGAAACTTCAAGGTTGTGGAGAAAAGTGGTTCAGAAAGTTGGAGAAAGCTATCCGGATGTTCTTTTAGATTTTTTATTTGTTGATAATGCGGCAATGCAATTAATTTTAAATCCGAAACAATTTGATGTGATTTTAACAGAAAATTTATTCGGAGATATTTTGTCAGATGAGGCAAGTGTAATTACAGGTTCTATCGGTTTATTAGCTTCGGCATCGTTAGGAGAAAAAAATGCACTTTTTGAACCAATTCATGGATCCTATCCTCAGGCAAAAGGAAAAAATATAGCAAATCCAATAGCTTCTATTTTATCAGCAGCAATGTTATTAGAGCATTTTGGATTGTCTAAAGAAGCAAATGTGATCTATAAAGCAATTGAAAAAGCAATTGAATTTAAAGTGGTTACCATGGATTTGAAACCGGATTCTAAATTTGGTACTAACGAAGTGGGAGAGTTTGTTTCGAATTTTATTTTCAGTAAAGATGATTTACTGTATTTTAATAATGATAACGTTCATATAGGGCAATCTACGATTGTTTAATCTTTTTTGATAAAAATTGAATTAAATAACAAGAAGTGTTTAAAATGTTGAGATTTTATTTTTTTAGTCCTATTAGTTTTTGTACTTTTGTGACACCAAAAAAATAAGGAAATGCAAATCTCAATTATTATTACTTTTATTATTGTTGTCAGTGTGGTTAGCGCATCTGAAGCGGGAATGGTATAAATATAATTGAAAAAAATATATTATAACCTCCCACATAGTTGGGAGGTTTTTTTTAGGAATAAAATTAATTACAAATAATACATAATGGAATTAAACAAGTACAGCAAAACAATCACGCAAGACGAAACTCAACCAGCTTCACAGGCAATGTTCTACGGAATTGGTTTGACAGAAGAAGATCTTAAAAAAGCGCAGGTAGGAATTGTGAGTATGGGTTATGACGGAAATCCGTGTAACATGCACTTAAATGATCTGGCTAAAGATATTAAGGCAGGGGTCTGGAATGCTGATTTGGTCGGTTTGATTTTTAATACTATTGGTGTAAGTGACGGTATTTCTAATGGAAATGATGGGATGCGTTTTTCTTTGGTTTCCCGTGATGTTATTGCCGATTCTATTGAAACTGTTATGGGGGCACAATGGTATGATGGTATGATTGCTGTTCCGGGTTGTGATAAAAATATGCCGGGAGCTTTGATGGCTATGGGTAGAGTAAATCGTCCTTCTATTATGGTTTACGGAGGATCAATTCATCCGGGAAAATGGAAAGGTGAAGATTTAAATATTGTTTCGGCTTTTGAAGCTTTAGGTAAAAAAATTAAAAATACGATTACACCGGAAGATTTCAAAGGAGTAATTCAAAATGCTTGTCCTGGTGCTGGTGCTTGTGGTGGTATGTACACCGCTAACACTATGTCATCTGCGATTGAAGCATTAGGAATGAGTTTACCTTACAGTTCCTCTAATCCTGCTTTGAGTCCGGAAAAGAAACAAGAATGTGTTGATGCCGGTAAAGCAATCAGAATATTATTAGAAAAAGATATTAAGCCCAGAGATATTATGACTCGTAAAGCATTTGAAAATGCAATTACGATGGTAGCAGTTTTGGGAGGTTCTACAAATGCGGTTATGCACTTAATCGCAATGGCACATTCTGTGGGTATTGAATTGACATTGAAAGATTTTCAGGATATTAGTGATAAAACACCATTATTAGCAGACTTGAAGCCAAGTGGGAAATACCTAATGGAAGATTTACATAATGTTGGAGGTGTTCCGGGAGTAATGAAATATTTACTGAAAGAAGGTTTTTTACATGGTGATTGTTTAACTGTAACAGGAAAAACAATAGCTGAAAATTTAGATTCAGTTCCTGACTTACATGATGGTCAGCAAGTAGTTTTTGAAATCGAAAAAGCATTAAAAGCTACGGGAAATATTCAAATTTTATACGGAAACATTGCTACTGAAGGATGTGTGGCTAAAATTAGCGGTAAAGAAGGGGAGTTTTTTGAAGGTACGGCTGTAGTTTTTGAAGGTGAAAAAGATGTAATAAGAGGAATTCAGGCTGGTGAGGTTAAGTCAGGAAATGTAGTAATTATTCGTTATTGCGGTCCAAAAGGTGGTCCTGGAATGTCTGAAATGCTAAAACCAACATCAGCTATTATGGGTGCCGGTTTAGGAAGTAGTGTAGCTCTGATTACTGATGGACGTTTCTCTGGTGGTTCACATGGTTTCGTAGTAGGTCACGTAACTCCGGAAGCTTACGAAGGAGGAGGAATTGCTTTAATAGAAAATGGAGATGTTATTACAATTGATGCTGTAAATAATACTATAGATGTGAAGGTTTCAGATGAAGAATTAGCAAAACGAAAAGCTAATTGGAAGAAACCTGAAAATGGAATTAAACAAGGAGTTTTGCTTAAATATATGCGTTCGGTCTCCAGTGCCTCAGAGGGATGTGTTACTGACAAATAATTAATAACAATATCAAAAATCAATTGCAATACCAATGAAAATATAAAAGAATCAGTTTACTATTCAAATTGATTTTGTTATTGTCATTGATTTTTTGAAAAAAAATATACTATGAAAATATCAGGGGCAGAAGCCGTTATTAGATGTTTATTAGCTGAAGGAGTAGACTTGGTTTATGGTTACCCGGGAGGTGCAATCATGCCGGTTTATGACGAATTATATAAGTTTCAGGATCAATTACACCATGTTTTGGTACGCCACGAACAAGGTGCGGCTCATGCAGCACAGGGTTTTGCCAGAGCAACTGGAAAAGTAGGGGTGGCGATTGCTACTTCCGGACCAGGAGCAACAAATTTAGTAACTGGTATTGCAGATGCTCAAATTGACTCTACACCAATGGTTTGTATTACTGGTCAGGTTGGAAAACATTTGCTTGGGTCGGATGCTTTTCAGGAAACTGATATTATCGGAATTTCAACTCCGGTAACTAAATGGAATTATCAGATTACGGAAGCGCATGAAATTCCGGAAATTTTAGCAAAAGCTTTTTATATCGCCAGATCAGGCCGTCCAGGTCCAGTTTTGATTGATATTACTAAGAATGCTCAGTTTGATGAGATGGATTTTAGTTATGAAAAATGCACAGGAATTAGAAGTTATCATCCAAAACCTGTATTAGATCTTAAAAAAGTACAAGAAGCTGCGGATTTAATTAATAATGCCAAAAAACCATTTATTGTTTTTGGTCAGGGAATTATATTAAGTGAAGCAGAAGAACAGCTAAAAAGATTAGTTGAAAAATCGGGAATTCCCGCTGCATGGACTATTTTGGGACTTTCTGCATTGCCAACTGATCATCCTTTAAATGTAGGGATGGTGGGGATGCACGGTAATTACGGGCCAAATCTTTTAACAAACGAATGTGATGTTTTAATTGCTTTAGGAATGCGTTTTGATGATCGCGTTACTGGAAATTTAGCCACTTATGCTAAACAAGCCAAAGTGATTCATATTGAAATTGATCCTGCAGAGATCGATAAAAATGTAAAAACCGAAGTAGCAGTTTTGGCTGATCTTAAAGAAGCATTAACCGCTTTGATTCCGTTAATTGATAAAAAATCACATGATTCCTGGCACAATGAATTCAAAGAGAAATATAAAATTGAATTAGATGCAGTTATAGATGAGGAGTTAGTTCCTACTAACGGAAAAGGAATTTCGATGGGAGAAACTATCGAAATGATTAACAAACACTCAAAAGGAGATGCGATAATGGTTTCGGATGTAGGACAGCATCAAATGTTTGCTTGTCGTTATGCTAAATTCAATTCTACTAAAAGTAATGTTACTTCTGGTGGCTTAGGAACAATGGGATTTGCTTTACCGGCAGCTATTGGTGCCAAAATGGGAAAACCGGATCGTGAAGTTGTTGCTATTATTGGTGATGGAGGTTTTCAAATGAATATTCAGGAATTAGGTACAATTCACCAGACAAAAGTCCCTGTAAAAATTGTTGTTCTAAACAATGAATTTCTTGGAATGGTTCGCCAATGGCAGGAATTGTTTTTTGATTATAGATATGCTTCTACAGTTATGGTTAATCCAAATTTTTGTGCGATTGCAGAAGGGTATTATATTAAATCAAGAAAGGTAACTAAGAGAGAAGAATTAGATGAAGCAGTTGCTGAAATGCTGGCTTCAAAAGATTCTTATTTTTTAGAAGTTATGGTTGAAAAAGAAAATAACGTATTCCCAATGATTCCGACAGGAGCTTCGGTTTCTGATATGAGATTGAGCTAAAAAAAAGTTTCAAGTTTCAGGTTTCAAGTTTCAGGTTCTCGTTAACATAAAACTTGAAGCCTGAAACAAAAAAAACTAAAAAATAACATGGAAGAAAAAACATTTACCATATCGGTATACTCGGAAAATAACGTAGGCTTATTAAATAGAATATCAGGAATATTCTTAAAGCGTCACATTAATATATTAAGTTTAAACGTTTCAGAATCAGAAATAGAGAATGTTTCAAGGTTTATTATTGTAGTTGAAACAACGGAGAAATGGGTTAAAAATATCGTTGGACAAATTGAAAAACAAATTGAAGTAATAAAAGCATTTTATCACACAGATGAAGAAACTATTTATCTGGAAAATGCGTTATTTAAAATAGCTTCAAGCTTATTGTTTGATGAAAAACAAATTCAGAATATAATCAAAGAAAGTCAGGCTACAATAGTAACCGTCTCTCGTGATTTTTTTGTTATTTCAAAATCAGGCAGACGTTCTGAAATAGAAGAATTATATGAGAAATTTAAACCGTACGGTATTATGCAATTCGTTCGTTCAGGAAGAATTTCTGTATCGAAAGAAAAAATGGAAATTTCATCATTATTATTAAACGAATTAAAATAGTTACAATCATTCAAAATTAAACATCATACTTATAAATATTAAAAAAATGGCCAATTATTTCAACACATTACCACTTAGATTACAATTAGAACAATTAGGGGTTTGCGAATTTATGGATCAATCAGAATTTGCAAACGGAATAGATGCATTAGCAGGAAAAAAAGTCGTAATCGTAGGTTGCGGTGCACAAGGTTTAAACCAAGGTTTAAATATGAGAGATTCAGGTTTAGATATTTCTTACGCTTTGCGTGCAGATGCAATTGCTGAAAAAAGAGCTTCTTTTAAAAATGCTACTGAAAATGGTTTTAAAGTAGGTACTTATGAAGAATTAATTCCAACTGCTGATTTAGTTTGTAACTTAACTCCGGATAAGCAACATACAGCTGTGGTTACTGCCATTATGCCATTAATGAAAAATGGTTCGACTTTAGCATATTCTCACGGATTTAATATCGTTGAGGAAGGTATGCAGATTCGTAAAGATATCACAGTAATTATGTGTGCTCCTAAATGCCCGGGTTCTGAAGTACGTGAAGAATATAAAAGAGGTTTTGGTGTACCAACACTTATCGCGGTTCATCCTGAAAATGATCCAAATAGTTTAGGTTTAGATCAGGCAAAAGCTTATGCGGTTGCGACAGGAGGACACAGAGCAGGGGTTTTGAAATCATCTTTCGTGGCTGAAGTAAAATCAGATTTAATGGGTGAGCAAACTATCCTTTGCGGATTATTGCAGACCGGTTCTATTTTATGTTTTGATAAAATGGTTGAAAAAGGAATCGATGCTGCTTATGCTTCAAAATTAATTCAATACGGATGGGAAACTATTACAGAAGCATTGAAGCACGGAGGTATCACTAATATGATGGATCGTCTTTCAAATCCTGCTAAAATTGAAGCTTACGAGCTTGCAGAAGAATTGAAAGATATCATGCGTCCGTTATTCCAAAAACATCAGGACGATATCATTTCTGGAGAATTCTCTAGAACTATGATGATTGACTGGGCAAATGACGATAAAAACTTATTGACATGGAGAGCAGCTACAGGAGAAACTAATTTTGAAAAAACTGCTCCTCAAGAAGCTCCAATATCAGAACAGGAATATTTTGACAATGGAGTATTAATGATTGCAATGGTAAAAGCTGGTGTTGAATTGGCTTTTGAAACAATGACTGAAGCAGGAATTATTGAAGAATCTGCTTATTATGAGTCACTGCACGAATTACCATTAATTGCTAATACAATTGCAAGAAAAAAATTATTCGAAATGAATCGTGTTATTTCGGATACAGCTGAGTACGGATGTTATTTATTCGACCATGCTTGTAAGCCTTTGTTGACTGAATTCATGAAAAAAGTTGAAACGAATATCATTGGAAAACCATTTTCAACTTCAAACGGAGTGGATAATGCTATTTTAATTGCGGTGAATAAAGAGATTCGTCAACATCCTATCGAAGAAGTAGGTGCTTGGTTAAGAGAGTCTATGACAGCAATGAAAAAGATTGGATAATATAAATTAGGAATTACACACATATAAGTGTGTTGGGATTTTGCACTGTATCTTAGTTTTATGTAATATTTTGAATTAGTAAGCACTTATTAAGATAATAACAGATATAGCGCATATTACATTCACTTAACTTTAGATTGTAAGGTTAAGTGAAGTAATCCCTAAATTATCAGGGGTGTGTTTAGTTATAAATATACTTGTAGAGATTTCTGTTATGATTAATATGTTGCTGCTATTTTCAGAATAAATGACAAAAGCAGGCAGGATTAAAATTAATTGTTATTGAAATTGTTAGATTTAAAAAGGCATGGTATTTAAAATATCATGCCTTTTTTGTATTGCTAATATTGGATTAAAATTCAATAATTTGTATAAAATACATTAAAAACGTTTGTTTTTTTAAAGATGTGCTTTTTTTTAATGAAATTTATGAATTAAATAATTTTAAGAATAGATTGTTATTTAATACATTTATAAAAAAATTACAACAACTATGAGTTATTATAAAATTGAAAATTTAGAACAATATTTTAAACATTACAATAAGTCAATAAGAGAGCCAAGAAAATTTTGGGGAAAAATAGCTGAGGAAAATTTTACATGGTACCAGCAATGGGAAAAAGTTGTTGATTTTAACATGGCTGAAGCCGAAGTAAAATGGTTTACTGAAGCTAAAGTTAATATTACAAAGAATTGTATTGACAGGCATTTAAGTAAAAGAGGAGAAAAAACGGCAATTATTTTTGAACCGAACAATCCTTCAGAAGATGCAATACATATTACGTATAATGAATTATACGAAAGAGTTTCTAAGATGGCAAACGTTTTGCGTGAGCAAGGAGTTTCAAAAGGAGACAGAGTTTGTATTTATTTACCTATGATTCCGGAACTTGCCGTAACAGTTTTGGCTTGTGCCAGAATTGGTGCGATACATTCGGTTATTTTTGCAGGATTTTCAGCTTCGGCAGTTTCTGCAAGAATTAATGATTGTGAATGTAAAATGGTTATCACTTCTGATGGAGGTTATAGAGGAAATAAAACAATTGATCTTAAAGGAATAGTTGATGAAGCTTTAGAAAGCTGTCCGTCAGTTTCTAAAGTTTTGGTTGTGAAAAGAACTGAAACTGAAATTAAAATGCAAGAAGGCCGTGACATTTGGTTACAGCCTTTATTAGATGTTGCTCTTGATTATAACGTAGCAGAAATTATGGATGCTGAAGATCCTTTGTTTATCTTGTACACTTCAGGATCAACAGGGAAACCAAAAGGCATGGTGCATACTACAGCCGGATATATGGTTTATACAGCTTATACTTTTAAAAATGTTTTCAGTCATGAAGAAAATGATATTTTTTGGTGTACTGCAGATATAGGTTGGATTACCGGACATTCATACATTTTATACGGACCATTATTAAATGGAGGAACCACTGTAATTTTTGAAGGAGTTCCATCTTACCCTGATTTTAGCCGTTTCTGGGAAATTATCGAAAAACATAAAATTACACAATTTTATACTGCTCCAACAGCCATTCGTTCTTTAGCTAAAGAAAGCTTAAATTATATTCAGAAATATCCTTTAAAATCACTTAAAGTGATTGGTTCTGTTGGGGAACCAATTAATGAAGAAGCTTGGCACTGGTTCAATGACCATGTTGGAGATAAAAGATGCCCGGTTGTGGATACCTGGTGGCAAACAGAAACAGGTGGGATTATGATTTCGCCAATTGCTTTTGTTACTCCAACGAAACCTACCTACGCAACTTTACCATTACCTGGAATTCAACCTGTTTTAATGGATGAAAAACGTAACGAAATTGAAGGAAATCAAGTAGTTGGTAGTTTGTGTATTAAATTTCCGTGGCCTGGAATTGCCAGAACTATATGGGGAGATCATGAGCGTTATAAAAAGACATATTTCTCTGCTTTCCCAGGTAAATACTTTACAGGAGATGGAGCATTAAGAGATGAAGTTGGATATTACAGAATTACAGGTAGGGTAGATGATGTTGTAATTGTTTCAGGACATAATTTAGGAACAGCACCTATTGAGGATGCGATAAATGAGCATCCGGCTGTTGCAGAATCTGCAATTGTAGGTTTTCCTCATGAAATAAAAGGGAATGCATTATATGGTTATGTTATCTTAAAAGAAACCGGTGAAGTTAGAAATAAAGAAAACTTAGCGAAGGAAATCAATCAATATATTGCGGATCATATTGGTCCAATTGCTAAATTGGATAAAATTCAGTTTGTATCAGGATTACCAAAAACACGTTCAGGTAAAATTATGCGAAGAATTTTGCGTAAAATAGCTGAAGGAGATTTTTCTAATTTTGGAGATACTTCGACATTATTAAACCCTGAAGTTGTTGAAGATATTATGAATGAAAGAATTTCCTGATTTTGTAAATGAGTATAAAAAAAGCGTCTTAAGGTAAATTCTTAAGACGCTTTTTTTGTTGATTTATTTTTCTTGTTTCAAAGTCAATCCCATTGGAACCATCAAAATACCTTTTTCGTAAATATTAAGGTAGAGTGTTGCCGGTTTTTTCTGTCCTTCCCACTTCAATTCATAAACATTAAGGAAGCCGGCTCCCATGTCACTTCGTTTTGTTGGAAAAGGACAGCAGGTTTCTAATCTTGTGTATGTGATTTTTTCTCCATTTGGACCTGCTAAAGCATTTAAAAAACGAGTTTCATTTAGTGTTTCATCTTTTGTATTCCTGTAGAAAATATTAATTGGATAATCTGGATTGTAACCATATTTTTTGTCCTTACTGAATTCTTTAATGATAAACGTATTGTTTTTGCTTAAAACTAAGTCTGGAGCATTATCATCAACATTTTTTAATGTCGATTTAGTACTTACACACGAAGTTGCTGCAATTAATAAAACAATAAGAAAGGTTATTTTTTTCATGGACTTGATATTATTTTTGATACAAATGTAAAAGATTTTTTCACGAGAGATTTATGAATTAAAACTAATTTTGGGTTTTTAAAAATAAGAAAACAAGTTTAATTTCTGTTGTTTTAAATTTAATTGAAGATATCAATTACAATCAGATATTGTGCCATATCGTTATAAATAAAAAAACATTCTGCCTTATTCTGTATTTGAATCAGGTAGAATGTTTTTTTTAATATTATTTAAAATTAAACAATTTCGGCACTAAGTCCAGCTTCCAGAAGTTGTGTACATTGTGGTTTTAATTTATCAATAGGTCCTGTTTTTACGGTGCATTTTCCGTTATAATGTACAATTAAGGAACATTGTTCTGCTTGTTCGGCTGTATGGCTGCAAACACGCATTAAAGTATCAATTACATGATCAAAAGTGTTTACATCATCATTATAAACAATAATTTCGTTATTGAAACCTATAGCTTCTTTTTCACGAACTCTTTCTCTTACTTTTTCTTTAGTACTCATTTTTTTAGTTTTTTGTACTGTTGTAATTACTAATATCTAATTTACGTATTTTAATGAGACCCAGTTGTTTCTTTGAAACTTTTTAACATAAGTTAATCCTTTTTCTGTACAGGAAGCATCGATAAACGGAATGTCTTCTTCATAAAAGCCACTTAAAAGTAATGTTCCTTTTGGATTTAAACAATCAACATAGCTTTGCATGTCGTTTAATAAAATATTACGATTAATATTTGCTATAATTAAATCGTATTTTTTTTCAGATAATAAGGTTGCATCTCCTTCGTAAACGGTAATATGTTTGCAATTATTGCGCTCTGCATTTTCAATAGAATTCAAATAACACCAGTTGTCAATATCAATTGCATCAATAGGCTGAGCGCCTTTCATTTCAGCCAAAATAGCTAAAATTGCAGTTCCACAACCCATATCCAACGTTTTTAAACCTTCAACATCCATTTCAAGTAAATGCTGAATCATCATGTGTGTTGTTTCGTGATGACCTGTTCCAAAACTCATTTTGGGTTCGATTAGGATGTCAAATTCAGCGTTAGTTTTTGGATGAAAAGGAGCGCGTACATGGCATTTTCCATCAACATCAATAGCTTCAAAATTCTTTTCCCACTCCTCATTCCAGTTTACCTGATCGATTTCCTCAATAGTATATTCGATTGTAAATTCGTCTGATTGTAAAATATAAATGTCATCTAAGATATTTTCATCCCATAAATCTTTCTTCACAAAAGCAGAAATTCCTTTTTCAGTTTCTGTAAAACTTTCGAAAGCTTTTTCACCTAATTCGGCAATTAATATTTCTGATCCCAGTTCTTTGGGTTCAATTGAAAAATGATACCCTAAATATATATTTGACATAGATAATTTTTTTGCAAAGGTAAGAATCGAAAGCAGATGTTGTTTAAAAATAATGATTAACCTTTATTTTTTAAGTGTTTTTTTAGAAATAAGAGTAATGTGAAGGTTTTAAAAACGGATTTTAATATGAATTGCTAACTAATATAATTCCAGATACTTTTTTTCTTGGTTAGTTCGATGAAAATGGTTTTTAAAATGGCATGTTCAGGTTTTTGTAAAGGAGGATCTTCCTTTAAGATTTTCATTGCATAGTTTCTGGCTAAAGCCAAGATATCACGATCCCGAACAATATCTGCAATTTGCAGATTTAATACACCGCTTTGTTGCGTTCCCATTAAATCTCCCGGTCCTCGAAGTTTAAGGTCAACTTCTGCAATTTCGAAACCATCATTGGTCTGAACCATTGTTTCCATTCGGGTTTTACTGTCTGAACTCAGTTTGTGGCTTGTCATCAAAATGCAATAACTCTGTTCGGCTCCACGTCCAACTCGGCCCCGCAATTGGTGCAGCTGCGATAAGCCAAAACGTTCCGCACTTTCAATAATCATCACACTGGCATTTGGAACATTTACACCAACTTCAATTACGGTTGTTGCAACCATGATATTGGTTTTTCCTTCAGAAAAACGTTTCATTTCAGCATCTTTATCCGTAGGTTTCATCTTTCCGTGTAAGATGGAAATTGAATATTGAGGTAATGGAAAATCACGGGAAATACTTTCGTAGCCATCCATTAAATCTTTAAAATCCATTTTCTCTGATTCCTGAATCAACGGATAAACAATGTAAATTTGTCTTCCTTTTGCAATTTCATCGCGTAGAAATTTCCAGACTTTTAGTCGATTACTGTCAAATCTGTGAACGGTCTGAATTGGTTTCCTGCCGGGAGGCAATTCGTCAATTACAGAAATATCCAGATCACCATATAAACTCATTGCTAAAGTTCTTGGGATAGGAGTGGCGGTCATCACCAAAACGTGTGGCGGAATTTCATTTTTCTTCCACAATTTTGAGCGTTGTTCAACACCAAAACGATGTTGTTCATCAATTACGGCTAATCCTAAATTTTGAAATTTTACTTTGTCTTCTAACAAGGCATGAGTTCCAATTAGAATTTGTAAAGTACCATTTTCAAGTTCTTCATGAATAATTTTTCTAGCTGCAGTTTTTGTTGAGCCAGTTAGTATTTTTATATTGATATTTAGTGTGTTAGCTAATTCTGATAAACCAATAAAATGTTGATTGGCTAAAATTTCAGTAGGCGCCATCAAGCAAGCCTGAAAGCCATTATCGATTGCCAAAAGCATGCTCAAAAAAGCCACAATTGTTTTTCCTGATCCTACATCTCCTTGTAATAATCGGTTCATCTGGGCGTTACTTCCCATATCGGATCGGATTTCTTTAACCACTCTTTTTTGTGCATTAGTGAGCTCAAAAGGCAAATGATTTTGATAAAATTCATTAAAGAATTCGCCCACTTTTGTAAAAGGATGTCCTTTTATTTTATGTTTCCGAATCAGGTTTTTGGTTATTAATTGCAGTTGAATAAAGAATAATTCTTCAAATTTTAATCGAAATTGAGCTTTTGCCAAAGCATCGGCACTTTTGGGAAAATGGATATTGAATAATGCCGCTTTTTTTGAAATTAACTTTAATTCTTCAACTAAGTAAGAAGGAAAAGTTTCCGTAAATAAAGCTTGCGTTTCGATGAAAAGCTGTTCCATCAATTTATTTATTGTCCGATTTGAAATTCCGCGATTTGTGAGCGTTTCTGTTGAAGGATAAACTGGCTGCATGGCAGATCGAAGACTTTTTTCATGATCACTTAAAAGTTCAATCTCAGGGTGTGCCATACTAAACTGGCTTCCGTATAAAGAACATTTTCCAAAAATGACACATACTTCATTGAGTTTTAAACTCTCCCGAATCCATTTGTGTCCCTGAAACCAGTTCAGGTCTATTTGCCCGGTATCATCCACGAAAGTGGCAACTAGTCGTTTTTTATTTTTAGCAAATTCAACTGTTTTTATATTAATGATTTTACCAATAATCTGAACTTCGGAACCCGTATTTTGTAATTCGTTTATTTTGTAATAACGAGTTCTGTCAATATATCGGTTTGGGAAAAAATTAACCAAATCTCCGTATTTATGGATGCCCAATTCCTTACGAAGCAGCTGGCCACGACTTGGGCCAACACCTTTTAGGTATTCGATAGGGGTTTCGAGGAGATTGTTGGACATTTTGGATTTAAGAGTTTAGATTGTTGATTTTAGAATTTGGTTTTTCATGATAGGATTTAATTCAAAAGCGAAGATAGATTTTAATTAGGAAATTTAAAAGGGCTTATTGTTGTCAAATTTTGTACTTAATTACCTATTTTTGAAATAAAATAAAAAATAAGATGAATAAAATTTTTCTACTAGTTTGTTTAACTACAGTTTTGTTTTCATGTTCAAATGATAAAAATGAAGCTATTAAAACCTGTAAAGTTGTAAGTGTGAAAACACTTATTTTAACTTACGATGATATTGTATTATCAAATACTGTGTTTGATCCAAATTTCACAGGTAAAATTAATTTCGAATATGATAACCAAAATAGAATTAGCAAAGTAAAAGGTAGTTTTGTTTCAATTCCAACTTCAAATAATCTGACTAATTGGAGGATGTCAAATGAAGCAGAAGATTTAATTACTTATGAAAATGACATTATTAAGGTGCAGTATTCTCATAATTTTACTTCGCCTTATACTAAAGAATTTGTAATTGATGATGACCGATTAATAAATAGAAAAACAACTAATTTTTATCCCTTTAAATCTGAACCAATATTGTACACTTATGAGTACAATGGTAACGAAATTATGGAAATGTTAAATGGCAGAGTATATAGGAAATTTTTACTATCTGCTGGCAATTTAATAAAAGTAGAGCAAATTAAGTATTCATTTCCTGACAATGAAGTTATAGGTAAAAGAGAATATATATTTTCAGGTTATGATACTTCAGAAAATTTATTAAAAGGTAAGTTTTTTATAAGTGGAGCTTTATTTACAGCGTTTTCGAAAAATAATTATTCAAATATAAAGGTATGTGATTACGGATTTTCTGACAATGTTTTTAAGCTATTAAATACTACAAGTTATACTTATGAACCATCGTATGATTTGGATAATATTTCATTAATATTTGAAAGAGAATGTAATTAATTTCAAACTATTTTGCATTTTTAGAATTACATTTATAGTCTGTTAATTAATTAGAGAAAAAATAATGACAACCCACTTAGCACTTTTACGAGGAATCAACGTTTCAGGTCATAACATGATGAAAATGGAAACTTTGAAAACAATGTTAGAAAATATTGGTTTTCAAAACGTGAGAACCTATCTACAATCCGGAAATGTTTTTATTGATACAGAAGAAGAAAGTGCTTCAAAAGTAGGGTTTATGATTAAACAGGAAATCTTTAAAGTTTTCGGGCATGAAGTTCCTACGATTGTTATTACAAAAGAAGGCCTGGAATTGTGTTTTAAAAACAATCCTTTTCTAAAAGAAAAAGATTTTGATACCAAAAAACTCTACGTAGCTTTTGTTTCAATTGCTTTGAAAAAAGAAAATATTAATGATTTAAAAATCAGTCAGTTTAAACCGGATGAAGCAAGTATTGATGGTAACAGAATTTTTATTAAATATGCTGTTGGAGCCGGAAAGACGAGATTTGACCAGAAATATATTGAGAAGAAACTTAATGTCACAGCAACCATAAGAAATTGGAATACGGTAACAAATTTGTTAAATATGTATTCGGAATAATTCAATAAAAAAGCAGAATCCAAATTAATATTGAATTCTGCTTTTTTTATTGTGGTATGATTTTTTAAATTCTGAAAATTCCTCCAAAAGCAATAATTCTCTGAAAGAAGAAAAAATCCTGAAAAGCGCTATCATCATTACTTGCGGTAGTTTTGATATCCTGCATGTTAATGTAACCGCCTTTAAGTTCTCCCTGAATATAAAAATGCTTGAAAAAAGTAATATTAATTCCTGCTTTTGCCGAAATTCCGTAACCGGAAACATGAAAATCATCATGTCGTTCTTTTCCTAAAAGAGTTGTATTGGTTTTAGGATACAAAAGCCCTGCACCAAGTCCTTCAGTTAAATTAATCTGAACTTTATCTGTGTTTGGAAGACTAAACCATTTTGAAATATCATCAAATCTTGAAACTTCTGTGTTTACATAGTTCAGACCGTCAGTATGCTCGTACATAAGAAAAGTTCCGTCCTCAAAAGGTACTGGTTCATTATTGTAAACGCCATTGTGTACAGAACCGGCATCAGTTAGAGGCAAATTAATTTCTCCTGTAACATTCGCGATTTGATTCTGCGTCATGACATATTTCATGTGGTCAACACCAATCGTTACACTGTAATGATCGCTAAAAAAATAACCCAGTCTCAGATTCGTTTGCGGAATAGTCATTCGGGCCGGGTTAACATAATCAACATGCCAGCCTTTTGGTTTATCATGTGCACTCATATTGTGAACAGTGAATTCATAATCTTTTCCTCTGAAGGTTACATCAGACTTTGAGTAGCTTTCTCTGTTGCCGCCCCATGATACAAAAAACTTTCCTTTATTGTGTGCTGTATATTTATCTTGTATTGCAATTTCATCCTGAGCAAATGTGTTCACAGCAAAACACATTAAAAAGAAAGGCAAGAATAAAAATTTATTTTTCAATGATTGAATTGTAAAAATTAGAATGAATTAACTGTTTTTCTGATAGCTACCAATTTGGTCATTAAACCTTCAAAATAGTCTAAATGTAGCATATTGGCTCCATCACTTTTGGCATTAGCAGGGTCAAAATGAGTTTCGATAAAAATACCGTCAACGCCTACAGCAATACCCGCTTTGGCAACGGTTTCAATCATATCAGGTCTTCCTCCTGTAACACCGGCAGTTTGGTTTGGTTGCTGCAAAGAGTGCGTAACATCCAAAACTGTTGAAGCATATTGCTGCATGGTAGGAATTCCTCGATAGTCAACAATCATGTCTTGATAACCAAACATAGTACCGCGATCTGTAACCATAACATTTTCATTATTACAGTCTAATACTTTTTGTACAGCATGTTTCATGCTTTCCGGACTCATAAATTGCCCTTTTTTTAAGTTTACAGTTTTTCCTGTATTGGCGGCAGCCACAACCAAATCAGTTTGTCGTACTAAAAAGGCAGGAATTTGTAAAACATCAACATATTGCGCAGCCATATCAGCATCTTCATTAGTATGGATGTCTGTTACAGTTGGAACATGAAAAGTTTCAGAAACTTTTCGTAAAATTTTTAATGCTTTTTCGTCACCAATTCCGGAGAAACTGTCAATTCTGGAACGATTGGCTTTTTTAAAGGATCCTTTAAATACATAAGGAATCTGAAGTTTGTCGGTAATACCAACTAATTTTTCGGCAATTCTGAGCGCCATTTCTTCTCCTTCAATAGCACAAGGCCCAGCCAATAAAAAGAAATTCCCGCTTTCAGTATGCTTAATTTGTGGAATATGTTGTATGTTCATAATATGATTTTTTGACAGTGCAAAGGTAGTTAGGTTTTGCGATTTACAGATGAAGATTTTGGATTATTTTAAGATGCTATTCCCGCTATCCCATAACAATATTTTTTTTCCAACTTTTTTCTGAATTCTAGAGTAAGCTTACATTAGTTACTCTGAGAAAAAAAATCTCAAAAAATACTTTCATTTAGAAGGAAGTTTACATAACTCTTGTAAAAATAAAAGGAAAATAAAATAACCGGGCTAAGGCTTTAGTAATATTCGTATTTAAAAAAAAAGCCTTCAGAAAACAGATTCCGGAAGGCACAACGTTAGTTTTATTTGCAAAATGAATCGTAAAGATTCTTCTTTATTTAGCTAATAACGCTAATGATAACGAATAAAATTACCAAAGCGATTACCGCAATTTTTGTGTATTTAGAATTTTTCATTTTTTTTTTAAGTTAAATTACTTTTGATAATTACAAATATAATAGTTAATCTGAAACTTCATAAGTTCTATTTTTATTTAACATTTTTAAACAAAAAAAGCCCTGAATTTTCAGAGCTTTTGATTATTTCTAAAAAAGAAAAATATTATTCTTCTTTCATTGTGTGATAAACGTTCATTACGTCATCATCTTCTTCGATTTTTTCGATCAATTTTTCAACATCAGCAATTTGGGCTTCAGTAAGTTCTTTCGTGATTTGTGGAATACGCTCAAAACCTGAAGATAAAATTTCCAGACCTCTGTTTTCAAGTTCTTTTTGTAAAGCTCCAAAGCTTCCAAAAGGAGCATAGATTAAAATCCCGTCTTCGTCTTCAAAAACTTCTTCGGCACCAAAATCAATTAATTCTAATTCTAATTCTTCAGCATCAAGACCATTGTTTGCAATTCTGAAATTACAGGTATGATCAAACATGAATTCAACAGATCCCTGAGTTCCCATTGTTCCGTTACATTTATTGAAATAACTACGAATATTGGCAACCGTTCTGTTATTATTATCAGATGCTGTTTCAATTAAAATTGCAATTCCATGAGGAGCATATCCTTCAAACAAAATTTCTTTATAGTTGGCAGTGTCTTTATTACTTGCGTTTTTTATAGCGCGCTCAACATTGTCTTTAGGCATGTTGGCTGCTTTTGCATTTTGAATTACAGCTCTTAATCTCGAATTGGCGTCTGGGTTTGGTCCGCCTTCTTTAACAGCCATAACGATATCTTTACCAATTCTGGTAAATGTTTTGGCCATTGCTGACCAACGTTTCATTTTTCTTCCTTTTCTAAATTCGAACGCTCTTCCCATTTCTAATTTTTAGTTTTGTGATGCAAAAATACGGTTATTCCTTATTTTTCCAAAATCAAAGCCTATTCTTTTTCAAATTATGTTTTAGCGTAAAGAAAATAGCTTTAACCAAATTAGGTTATTTTTTCGAATGATTGTAAAAGAATAAAATGATTCGTTTTAGCCTCAATTACCTCGTTACAATGAGTTTCGTGAACTTTATTTGAAACGGAAAGCTTTATTATATAGACAATAAATGTCTAATGTTTCTGCTTGAAAATAAACTAATGTGATTCAGTTATAGGTTCAGGTTTAGATAATCTGAAATTTACCTGGAAGCATTAAATTCATTAATAATATTTACGGCTTCGTTTAGGTAAGGATTGGTTTTGAGATTATCAATTTGATATTGGTTTATTGTTTTCTCCGCAGGATAAACTCCCAATAAAAATTGATTTACGGTTGAATTGTAAACGTCTAACGGATTGTTTTCATCACTAAACGTATTAATTTCTTTCCAGAGTTTGTTTCGATTGATTTTTTGTTCAAAAATGGCACTTAATGTCATTGGAACTTCAGACTTTGGAACATTAATCATTCCGTCAATTTTTGAATTGATTTCTTTAATCTGTTTGAAATAGTAATTGTCAGTCAATCTTGCAGAACTGTTTTTTGCAATTTTGTCAATTAGAGTTCTCTTGACATACGGCTTATATTTTAATAAAGAAACAATGCTGTCGTTTTTTATAGCTGTTGGAAAATTGCTTTCTTTTTGGTAAACATTCTCATAAAATTCCGGAAGCACCACATCTGGTGTAACACCTATATTTTGATGGCTTTTGCCTGTAACCCTATAAAATTTATTGATACTTATTTTTAAAAAATCGGTAGTTGTATTTTCATCAAGAGGAACAATAGTTTGCATGGTAGCCTTTCCTAATGTATTACTGCCTAATAATAAAGCTCGGTTGTAATCTTGTAAAATTGATGCAAAAAATTCACTGGCAGAAGCGGTATTGCTATTTACTAAAATAACAAGTGGCCCTTTGTAAATCAAACCTTTATAGGGATCATTAATTATGGATTGGCCTTGTTTATTATCGATCACTATAGAAAGTGGACCGTAATCAACAAACATTCCTGACAACCTGATAGCTTCTTCCATAGAGCCGCCTCCGTTATTAATCAGATCGATTACAAGGCCTTTTATGTTGTCTCTTTCAAGTTTTATAACTTCTCTGGCAACATCATCGGCACAGCCTTTGCGGTTATTTTCGTCGAGATCAGCATAAAAACTTGGAATTTTTATGTAGCCAATTTTACTGTCCTTGCCTATAATGAAACTGTAGACCGAATTGTCCTCATCTTTCATGATTTGCTTTTCGATATAAACCTCAAAATTTTTGCCTGAATTTCGTTTTAAAGTAAGTGTTATTTTTTTATTAGACTCCGATAAAATCATAGTTGAAACAGATTCTAACGAAGCGCATGAAACTTGTAAAGTCTCTTTTTGATTTGAAATTGAAACAATTTGGTCGCCTTTTTTAATTTGTCCCGTTTGAAAAGCTGGACCATTTGGATCTAATCCCTCTATAATGATTTCATTTTTCTCATTTAATTTTAAACTTACACCTAATGAAAAATGTTCTTTTGATAGCGATGCTACAAAACTGGATTTCGAATCATCACTAAAGTAGGCTGTGTGAGGATCAAAATAAGTACAAAAAAAGTTATAAAGGTTTTCCTGTTGTGTGTCTTTTCGTTCTAATAACGTATTGATTCTGCAGATTTCATTTGATAAAATAATGACTCTTGATTGTAATTCAATCGATTTGAAGTTTAATTTAAGAGAGTCAAGATTGTCACTTGTTTCAGCGATATCATCCAGAATTTGATAGCGCAGTTTTTTAAGCCAGACTTTTTCAAGATCTTCTTTTTTGAGATAAAATGTAAATGCTTTTTTATAAAACCGAATAGTATCTTTTTTACTATAATCAATTGGTCCGGCTTGAATTTTCTCTAAAACGGCTTTAGTTCGTAAAAGACCATTTGTATATTTAGCTGATATATCAGATAGAAAACCACAATCACCTTTTAATATTAAATCGTCTAAATTTAAACGATAGCGTTTAGACATTTCATCATATTCTGATTTGAAAAAGATATTTCTTGAAGGATCTAATTCATTCATTAGATTGTCAAAAACGTACACAGATAAACTATCGTCTACAGGTTTTGGTCTAATGTGTTCATTTTGAATAAGTGTATTTATTTTGGTAAGTATTTCGCACGTCTTATCACTATTTTGAGAAAATAGAATGTTCGTCATTAACAGAAATGCCAATACTACTTTTTTCATACTTCTGGAATCTTACACTAAATTTACGCTTAATTTTCCATTAAATGTTACATTTTTTAAAATATTCTTACATCTAAACGATATATTCAGATAAAAAAAATGCATTACAATTAAGTAATGCATTTTTTTAAATATTTTTGTTTTGAACTTATTTTTTGTAAAAAGGCAGTTTTACGACCTTTGCCGCAACATCATTTTTTCTGATTCGGATAAAAATATCGCTGTCAACAGCACTATTATTTGCTGTAACGTATCCTAGACCAATTCCTTTACCCATAGAAGGCGACATAGTTCCTGATGTAACAACACCAATTACTGTTCCTGAAGCATCTACTATTTCGTAATCATGCCTTGGTACAGCGCGTTCCTGCATCTCAAAAGCTACTAGTTTTTTAGAAACACCTACTTCTTTTTGTTTTTTCAGACTTTCGGAGTTTGTAAATTCTTTACTGAATTTGATTATCCATCCCAAGCCGGCTTCTAACGGAGAGGTTGTATCGTTAATATCGTTTCCGTACAAACAAAATCCCATTTCTAAACGTAAAGTATCACGGGCAGCCAAACCAATTGGTTTAATTCCGTATGC
The DNA here is from genome assembly GCF_022802975.1 of Flavobacterium pectinovorum. Lineage (GTDB taxonomy): Bacteria > Bacteroidota > Bacteroidia > Flavobacteriales > Flavobacteriaceae > Flavobacterium > Flavobacterium pectinovorum_B. The sequence goes on along the minus strand of NZ_JAFEVZ010000013.1, from coordinate 114,911 downwards.
CGCTCCTGCTTCAAAAACTTTATTCCAAACCTGTTCTGCTTCACTGTTTTTGCAATAAATTTCAAATCCGCCAGAACCGGTGTAGCCAGTAGCAGAGATTATTACATGTTCGATTCCGGCAAAATCAGCCACTTCAAAATGGTAATATCCAATTGCAGACAAATCTATCGTAGACAAGGATTGCATAGCTTCAACCGCTTTTGGCCCCTGAATGGCCAATAAAGAATAATCATCAGAAAGGTTTTTCATCTCAACGCCCAAATCATTGTGCGACGAAATCCAGTTCCAGTCCTTCTCAATATTCGAAGCATTAACGACTAACAAATATTGTTCTTCTTTCATTTTATAAACAATCAAATCATCTACGATTCCGCCTTCATTATTAGGAAGACAAGAATATTGTGCTTTTCCAATTGTCAAAGTCGAAGCATCATTTGAAGTTACTTTCTGAATCAAAGCCAAAGCATTCGGACCTGTTAACAAAAATTCACCCATATGCGAAACGTCAAAAACGCCCACACCATTACGAACTGTTTCGTGCTCAGCATTCACACCTTCGTACGTAATTGGCATATTATAACCTGCAAAAGGAAGCATTTTTGCTCCTAAACCTTCATGTATGTGCGTAAGCGCAGTATTTTTCATTGTATTGTTTTATAAAATTGAGCTACAAATTTATTCAAAAAATATCGAATTTGAATAGCCTAAATTATAAATTTCGCAATAATTAGGAGCTATTTCCTGCTATCCGCTATATCTTTTGCTTTTTAAAGAAAAAAGTAAAAGGATAACGCTGCAAATGAAGTTCACTGAACTCCAATTAGAAATAAAGACATTGTGAAGTAATCAGGGCTAAGGCAGATCGCTTTTAAGAAATGATTCGGTTTTTCGATTTTTTATGTAATTTTAGTATATAAAAACATTTAGATGAAGTCTTCGTATCTAATCACCAAAGAAGAAATTTTAAAATTCTACAAACCTGCAAATCCATTGACGCACAAAGGACTTCAGGGGCATGCTGCGATTATTGCCGGAAGTTACGGCAAAATAGGAGCAGCAGTTTTAGCATCAAAAGCCTGTATAAAATCTGGCTGCGGACTCGTAACGGCTTTTGTACCAAAATGTGGTTATCAAATTCTACAAATAGCCATTCCCGAAGTTATGGTTGTTACTGATGAAAATACAAATTTTATAGCACATATTAATCTGCCTTTAATTCCGCAAGCAATCGGAATAGGACCGGGAATAGGGCAGGAGCTGGCTACTCAAAAGGCATTATTTGAATTTTTGAGAATCAATAAAGTGCCTTTAGTTCTCGATGCCGATGCTTTAAATATCTTGTCAGAAAATCAATCGTGGCTGGAATTAGTTCCTGAAAAAACAATTTTGACACCGCATCCAAAAGAGCTCGAGCGTTTGATAGGCAAATGGAATTCAGAATCTGAAAAATTTCAAAAAGCAATCGCTTTTTCAGAGCATTATAAAGTAATTGTCGTAATGAAAGGCGCTCCAACTTTTATAATTAATCAAACTTCAGTTTACCAAAATACGACAGGCAATGCTGCTTTAGCAACAGCTGGAAGCGGGGATGTACTAACCGGAATCATTACAAGTTTACTGGCGCAGCATTATGAACCTTGTCATGCAGCATAATTAGGTGTTTTTCTTCATGGACTGACGGCAGATATTGCATTGCCACAAACCGGTTATCAATCTTTTATTGCGTCTGATATTATTGAAAACCTTGGAAAAGCCTTTTTAATTCTTGAAAATTAATCTATTTTATTGTTTCTATATATTTTTCTAAGCTCTCTTTTTCTGACTGAGCAATTAAAAACATAAAACCTTCCGAATCAGTATTTTCGACTAATTGGTGATATTGTTTTTTATTTTCACTATCGCTTTTTATGTTTGCGATTGAATATCCATTTTGTAATAAAATCATATTCATCACCAGTCGGGCAGTTTTTCCGTTTCCATCAATAAATGGGTGTATTTTTAAAAGACGAAAATGCATTTCTGCTGCTAAAATTATAGGATGGAGTTTGTTTTTATTGATTTCATACCAGATGAAATAATCTTCTACTTCTTTAGCAATTAATGATGGCTCAGAAACTATATTATGGTTTTGATCGTTTGTGTCTTTTGTTTTTCTATAGCTTCCGCTTTCGGGATTTATACCTCGTAAAATTAAATTATGTATCGATAAAAGATTCCGTTCATTAAATGAGTTGTTTTTTTGTAAATCTTTTATAAACCGAATCGCTTCCTGATGATTAACAGCTTCCAGATGCTCCCTCATACTTTTGCCCGAAATCGTTAAACCTTCTTTAATTACCATTTCAGTTTCCCTGAGCGTCATGGTATTTCCATCCATCCGATTGCTTTCAAAAGTATAATCTAATTCAGATTCTTTCAAAATTTCATAAAAATTGTTTTGAGAAATTACCTCATATTTAGTTTTTAAAATATCAATTTCTTTTAGGATTTTATCTAATGCACCGGATAGTTTTATTTTGAAAACTGACTTTTGATATTTGAGTTCTTCCTGAGCTGCTACAAGGGCTTTTAAAGCAAATTCTTCGTTTTCAATTTCATATAAAATTTTTTCTTTTAGCCAGGCGGTGATTAAAGTTTCATAATCAATTTCTAAAAGTTCTGCTAATTTAGAAACTTGTTCTTTTGTGGGTTTTCGAAGACCACTTTCAAATTTACTGATTAAAGCCTGATCAATGCCCAATATTTGTGCAACTTCACGAGTTTTTAAGCCTTTTTGTTCTCTGCCATTTTTAAGAAGTGATTTCATTTCGAAGGAAATTAATTGTCTTGACATTTTTTGTCATTATGTTTTAGATAAAAAAAGCAATACTATAAATATTGCTTTTTGAAATTTTCCTGTATGATGTTTACCGAAGTCTCTTTAACTGCTTATAATTGCTGTATTGCTTCAGTAGCCTATAAACATAAAAAAAACAGATTAAATCAGATATTTTTTATGTTTTTATGAATTATGTTATTGTAGTAAATTTAATTATAAAATATGAAAAAGCGATGTGGTTGAGTGTCTGTTTTAATTTTTTTGAACTTTATATTAAAAGGATTTTTGATAGAAAAAAATATTTATCTACGACTAAGATTCTGTTTAAATTTTAAACAGGCTCTAAAATTAATTAAATGCTTTTTTTATGCGGTCTAAGTCGCGTTTTGTATCCTGTTCTTTCAGAGATTCACGTTTGTCATAATTTTTCTTTCCTTTACAAAGACCAATTTGAAGTTTAGCAAGACCTTTTTCGTTCGTGAACAATTTTAACGGCACTATAGTCAATCCCTTTGCCTGAACACTTTTCTGAAGGTTTTTTAATTCTTTACGATTCAGAAGTAATTTTCTTTCACTTCTTGATTTATGATTAAATTGGTTTCCAAAACTGTATTCTTCAATATAGGTATTAATGGCAAAAAGTTCATTATTACTAAACTCACAAAAACTTTCAGTAATATTTGCTTTCCCTAATCGGATAGATTTTATTTCAGTTCCTGCCAAAACAATTCCGGCAGTATAGGTGTCGATTATTTCATAATCAAACCTGGCTCTTTTATTAAGTATATTGACTGTTTTTAACATAGGAAGACAAATTTAGCAACAAATATATGAAAGAGCAATTGTTTTTACAGAAATGATATAAATTTGCAGTATGGAAAACCAAAAATCAAAAGATCCCTTACACGGAATTACACTTCAAAAAATAGTAGAAAAGTTAGTTGATTACTATGGTTTTGATACTTTAGGTGAATTAATTCAGATAAAATGTTTTACTGAAAATCCTAGCGTAAAATCAAGTTTGACTTTTTTAAGAAAAACGGATTGGGCCAGAAAAAAAGTAGAAAATTTGTATCTAAAATCACTTTCTAAATTTCCTGAAAATTAATTTAACATGCAGTAAGTTATTGTTTTAGCCTCATAAAGAAGCCAACAGACAATTGGCATAATGAAAAAAATAAAGGGATTACAGATTCAATAAAGAATAAATTACTTTATCAAAAAACTTCCCTTCGTAAAATTCAGATTCTTTCAAATGGGCTTCTTTCACAAATCCACATTTTTGTAAAACTTTTTCAGAAGCAAAATTTTCAGGATCAATTACGGCTTCAATAGAATGTAGTTTCAAATCATTAAAACCATAAGTAATTAATCGTTTTACGGCTTCAGTAATAATTCCTTTTCCATGAAATTCCGGAAGTAGCATGTAGCCAATTTCAGCACGATAATTTTCAGGCTGCATTCTGTAATATCCAATAAGACCTAATATTTTTGGGCTACCTTTTAAAGTAATACCCCAATTTATTCCGGTATTGGAAACAATTTTTTCTTCAATAGTTGCAATATGTTCGAGTGCATCTTCAGTAGTTTTAACTAAAGGTCTCGGGATATATTTCATTGTTTCCGGATTAGATCGTAATTTATAAACTTCATTTACATCATCATTTGTAATTCGTCTTAAAATCAAATGTTCTGTTTCTATAACCGGAAAAGGAGTAAAATTAAAGTTCAGCATAAATAAGTTTTTTATAAAGTGCTATAGTTCATTTGCTTCGAGATTATTTCTTCTGAAAAAAGCAATTTGCATAAACAATGATAATAAAATAGTTAGGATTGCTCCAATAAAATTTAACCATAAATAACCAAGTTTTTCCTGACCGCTTGGATAAATTGCAATCATAAAATAATAAATGATAAAAATGGTTATCTGGCTAATAATCGCACTGTAAAACATTGGTTTTGCCTGAACGCGCTTCAGATAAAAGCCTACAAGAAAGATCCCCAAAACGGTACCGTAAAAAATAGAGCCAATAATATTTACCAATTGAATTAAATTTTCAAATAAAGTTCCAACACAGGCAAAAAGGATGGCAACAATTCCCCAAAAAAGGGTGAAAAATTTGGTAGCATTGAGATAATGCTTTTCAGATTTTTCTTCTTTGAGATTTCGTTTATAAATGTCAATTGCAGTTGTCGATGCCAGTGCATTTAATCCGGAAGCCGTTGATGACATTGCTGCCGAAATAATTACAGCCAGTAATAATCCAATGAGCCCTTTTGGCAAATAATGTAAAATGAAATGAAAAAACACATAATCCTTATCATTGGTTTCGCTATTGCTGTCAGCTTTCGAAATAATTTCTTTTGCACGGTCGCGTAAATCTTTTTCTTTATTGGATAAGGTTACTAATTCTTTTCGAAGAATAGGGTTGTCATAATCCTGATTCAATTGTTCAATATATAAAAGATTGATTACTTTTTTGTCTTCAGAAAGTTTATTCAGTTTTAGCTCTAAAGCATGGTATTCCTCTTTATATTGTGATTTTTCAATGACAATTTTATTATTCGGATTAAAGTTTAACGGAACAGGATTGAATTGAAAAAAAACAAAAACCATTACGCCTGTAAGTAATATAAAAAACTGCATTGGTACTTTTAGTAATCCGTTCATGATTAGTCCCATTTGGCTTTCCTTAACGGATTTTCCCGATAAATAACGGCCTACCTGAGACTGATCTGTTCCAAAATAGGCAAGCATCAGGAAAAAACCACCTGTAATTCCGCTCCAAAAAGTATATTTTTCTTCAGGATCAAAAGAGAAATCTACAATATTCATCTTATCATTGGCACCAGCGATGTGCATAGCACTTGAAAAAGTCATGTCTTGTGGCAAATAGTGTAGAATCAGAAAAAAAGTGATAAACATTCCTGACATAATCACGAACATTTGCTGTTTTTGGGTGACGTTCACAGCTTTTGTTCCTCCCGAAAAAGTGTAAATTATAACCAGCAAGCCAATAATAATGTTCATCAAAGTTAAATTCCAGCCTAACAAAGCCGATAAGATAATGGCTGGAGCATAAATGGTTAATCCGGTTCCTAATCCTCTTTGAACCAAAAAGAGAATGGCGGCCAATGAACGTGTCTTTACATCAAATCGTTTTTCAAGAAATTCATAAGCAGTAAAAACCTTGGTTTTGTGGTATAACGGGATAAAGGTTACGCAAATGACAATCATTGCAATAGGCAATCCAAAATAAAATTGCACAAAACCCATTCCGTCATGGTAAGCCTGTCCGGGTGTCGATAAAAAAGTAATGGCACTGGCTTGTGTAGCCATAACTGAAAGACCTACTGTGTACCAGGGAGTTTCGTTATTTCCTAGAATAAAGTCTTCAACATTTTTACTTCCCTTGGTTTTCCAGGATCCGTATCCTACAATAAACAGAAGAGTAACAATTAGTACGACCCAATCAAATAATTGCATAATTTATGAATATAATTGCATGATTAAGAAAAAAATAACGATATAAACCGCATTAGCTACTAATACATAAGTGTAGCTTTTTTTCCATTTTTTTTGTTTTTTGGCTTCCATTTACTTTAGTTCTTTAATTCCTGTTTAGGAGCTTCTATTGGTTGTTTCAGCGAAATAATATTCGAAAGTAATCTGTAAGCACCGGGAACGCCTTCCGGGAGTTCTCTAAAAAAGCTTAAACCTGTGTAAATATAGAATCCTTTTCCATAAGGAGCGACTAATAAAGCACCATTTTTAGGAGATTCACCTTTATCATGTGAAGAAATAATAGGTGTAAAGGCAGGATCAAACTGATTAGGATAATATAAACCTTGTTCCTGTGTCCAGCCTTCAAAATCTTTTGTACTGATTTTGTTTGGAGTATTTAAAACAGGATGATTTGGTGCTAAAAAAGTGATTTTTGCATTTTCCTCAGTAACGCGATCATTTGAAAGTTTAAGTGGGTAAGGAGCAATTTTATCTGTAATTAACTTGCCATTTGTATTGTATTGTACAATCATGGTTTTGCCGTTTTTTATAAAATCAAAAAGAATTGCTTGCTTGTTAGCAAGAGCATTTACAGTATTGTAAGCGCGAATTCCGGTCATTACTACATTAAAAGATTCTAACCTTTCAGGTGTAATTTCCTCGGGGTTTAAAATAGTAACTTTGTATCCCATTTGAGACAGACTTTCGGGAACTTCGTCACCGGCACCCATAATGTAGCCAATTGCATCTCCGGTAGTTTTTAAATCAATTCGGATACATTTTGACTCGGCTGATTTTAAAACTAATTGTTTTGTAATATGGTTAAAATCAAGAATAGTCTGGTCTTTATCAAAACTTTTTTTTTCGGTTATAACGACACTTTTTGCAATAGCTTCTTCAGGGTTTGAAGGAGGTATCACTTCAAAATAGAAAGTTTGTTCCATACCTTTTTTATCCAGAGTAAACGGAATTTGTTTTGGAGAAACTATCCAGCTTTTTGGAAGTTCCAGTTGTAAATTTCCTTTTATTTCGTTTTTACCTGCACGAACTTTTACAGGAATCATTTTACTTTTCGTATCCTTAAAAATCAAGACTTTTTCAAGAATCGAAGTAGTAACTTCGGGTACAATATCCAGGAAATTATACATTTCGCCTTTTACTCCATCGTTATACTTATAAACAACAGTTCGCTCAAACGGAATTTCAACGCCATCAATTTTAATGTTAAAAACAACTTTTACTTCTCTGATAATATCCGGAACTCCAATGATTTCCTGATTAGAAACCGTGTACATTCCTACGCTGGCTTTTTCTTTCAGCCAATAGGGCTGAGTATATTCTATTGTATCTGGCAGCTGGATTTCAAGTTTTAATCGTTGGTCGTTATTGTTTTTTAAGATAAAATTATTTTTAATCGTGGTGGTGTTGTCAGGAAACGAAGTTAAGCCTGTCAACTGCATTTCAATTGAACATCTGTTAATGGCTTCAATGTTTAGTTTGATAGTGCTTCCGGGGGTAGCTTCCTGTTCCTCAGCAACAGCTTCCAGATATAAACCTGCACTGGCCGCAATGATGTTTTTTATAGCATCCGATTTTAAAGTTTTCCAATGAGTATCTTCTAATTCCTGAATCATCGAATACGCTTTTACCAAATCTGGAATACTGGCAGATGGATTGGTGAAATTATAATCTGCTATAATTTTTGAAATCAGTTCGCCAATTGGTTTTCCATTTTCTACACGATTCCATGAGGTATCGATTCCGTCGAATAAATCATTACGGTTTTTTGGTTTTTCGCCATTAATTAGTTCCAGATATTCAGTTTCATTTCCGCGGGCTCCGGTGCTCCCAAATCCTTGCGATTGATGACAACTGCGGCTTAAGGCGGCAATTTCCTGATTTGATTTTCCGGTTCCGGCATAATAAACACCTGTCTGCAGTGTAGTAAACTTTGATTTGTCGGCTGCATCAAATTTTTCCTGACTTCCATAAAACCACCATGAAGGATTAAAAAATTGACGTTTTACCTGCCAAGGCGTTACAAATTCTAATTGTTCAGGATATATTTTTGAATCGTTTGTCAAATTAAAACTTTCCACACTCAGCATCGCTGATGAAGTATGATGCCCATGTGTAGTTCCGGGTGAACGATGGTCGAAACGATTGATAATTACATCCGGCTGAAATTTTCGGATAGTCCAGACCACATCGGCAAGGACTTTATCTTTATCCCAGATTTTTAAAGTTTCATCAGGATTTTTAGAAAAACCAAAATCATTCGCACGCGAAAAAAACTGTTCTCCTCCATCTATTTTTCGGGCTTCAATTAACTCCTGAGTTCTGATAACCCCAAGTAATTCACGTAACTGTGGGCCAATTAAATTTTGTCCGCCATCGCCTCGGGTTAATGATAAATAGGCTGTTCTGGCATTTACCTCATTGGATAAATAAGAAATTAAACGGGTATTTTCATCATCAGGATGCGCTGCAAGATATAGGACAGATCCCAAAAAATTTAGTTTTTGAATTTGATTATAAATCTCAACAGCATTAGGTTTTTGTGGCTGTTGGGCAAAAGAAATTTGAATAGTGACAAAAAAAAATAAAAATAGCTGAGTTTTTCGCATAGCGTGAATCGTATTTTTGAAATAGCTTCAAAAATACTAATTAAATCTTTGAACAGTAATTAAATGAAATGTTAATGTTGAATTTTTTAATAAGAAGCTATTCCCGCTGTCCGCTGTATCTTTTTATTTTTAAAGGAAAAATAAAAAGGATGCCGCTTCCATCACGGCTATGAAATTACGTTTGTTCTTTAAAACATTTTTTGTAAGAATATTTTAATATATTTGAGAAAAAACAATATCTGATATTTTTATATCATTTGTATGATAAAACTAAAAATAACAATAACAATGAGAAACAGCACCTTATTATTACTGTGTAGCTTGATTGGAATTAATAATTATTCTCAAGAAATAAAAAACAATCAAGCTTTTATTGATAAAAAAAATAAAACCAACTCAATACAAACAACATCTAAAGTAGTAGTACTTGATAAGGTTATACAAGGAATTGGACCTGCAGGAATAAGTAGTTCAGGAATAGCTTCCAGAGACATGATTAGCGAAGAAGAACTAAAGGGCTATCCTAAAATGAAAAACATACCTGACTCATTGACAAATCTAAAAGAATATCTTTTCATTTTAAATGACTTTCAGTTTTGTTATCAAAATTATAAACAAGGTATTTACAGTAAAGATTTCTTTATAAAGGAAGCTGAAAAGAATAAAATGAACCTTAAAGACACCATTCATTTAAGTGATAAAAAAGTAAAAAATACAATTTCAATTGTAGCAGGTTATACTTCTAACAAATCAATTGTATATATAGTTGATTCAAATAATAATGATGACTATTCAGATGATATACCAAAAAAATTACTTTCTAATTTAAACAAACAAGATGATATCCTCGACAATGCTGTCAATGTTGACATAGAATATTTTGATGGTAAATCAATTCAGAAAGACAAACAACTTATAACAGTTGAGCAAAATCTTAGGGGCAAAGATTTTTCTTTAATGTTCAAATTTCCTCAATACCGATATGGAAAAGTCCAATTAGGAAATGATTCTTACTTAATAATTTCGGAATCTAATAATCGTAATCAATCTATTTATTTAGCTAAAGACCAACCATACTTTGACAGACTTGATAAAAATAACATTATTAATCCTTCTCAATATTTGAAAATAAATGACAATTACATTCAATATTCTCCAATAACACAAAATCTTAGTAAAATAAAATTGACAATAAGCCACAACGATTTAGACAATAAAGCAACCCCAACAGCAAATCAAGTAGGGATGATGGCTCCAAATATAAGCGGTATAAACATTCTTGATCAAAGTAAAATTTCTTTAGAAAAATATAAGGGGAAATATGTATTTCTTGATTTCTGGAGTACTACATGCGCTCCTTGTATAAAAGAATTCCCAAAAATAAAAGAGGTTTTTGACAAATTCAGTCAAAACGATATTGAAATTATTGGAATAGTTGATGTTAGAGGAAAAATGGATATTAAAAACTTCATTAATAATCAAAATGTAACCTGGCAAAATATTGATGAAAAAAATCCATTAACAATTAATAAAGGCTACAATGTTAATTCATGGCCTACAACATATTTAATTGATCCAGATGGAAAAATTATTGATATTGATTTGAGAGGAGATGATTTAAACAACAAATTAGAGTTGTTGAAATTAGCAAAGAAATAGCCTCACTGCGCTATCAGAAAAAAATTAAGCTTCGTTCTATGAAAAATATTTTTTCCTAAACCAAAAGGCTGCATTTACAAGGGCAATCAAAGCAGGAACTTCGACCAAAGGTCCAATAACACCTGCAAAAGCCTGTCCGCTGTTGATTCCGAAAACACCTATTGCAACAGCAATCGCCAGTTCAAAGTTGTTTCCCGTGGCTGTAAAAGCTATTGCAGTACTTTTCGAATAATCAGCACCAAAATACTTTCCGGTAAAAAAGCTGATAACAAACATAACAACAAAATAAATCACTAAAGGAATCGCAATTCGAACAACATCCATCGGAATCTGTACAATTAATTCTCCTTTTAAACTAAACATAATTACAATTGTAAAAAGCAAAGCAATCAGAGTTACAGGAGAAACTAACGGAATATATTTATTCTGAAACCATTCTTCTCCTTTAAATTTTATGAAACCATATCGGCTTATGATGCCAAGTGCAAACGGAATTCCTAAATAAATACCCACGCTTTCAGCAATTTGTATAATACTTATATTCACATTAAAGCCTGTGTAACCAAAATAGGGTGGCAGAATTGTGATAAAAAGATAGGCATAAACGCTATATAGTAAAACCTGAAAAATACTGTTCAAAGCAATTAATCCTGCGGCATATTCACGGTTTCCATCGGCAAGATCGTTCCATACCACTACCATAGCAATACAGCGGGCGAGACCAATTAGGATTAATCCAATCATATATTCAGGGTATCCTTTTAAAAACAAAAGAGCCAGTACAAACATTAGAATTGGTCCGACAATCCAGTTTAAAAATAAAGAGGCACCTAAAACTTTTGTATTTTTAAATACGTCTCCCATCTTCTCGTATTTCACTTTTGCCAACGGTGGATACATCATAAGTATAAGTCCAATTGCTAAAGGAATATTGGTGGTTCCGCTGGAAAAGGAATTGATGAAATTTCCGCTTGACGGAATAAAATATCCTATAGAGACGCCAATTATCATGGCGATAAAAATCCATAAGGTTAGAAATCTGTCCAGAAAACCCAGTCTTTTTCTTTCAGCCGGAGCGCAATGATTTACAGTCATTTTATTTTTTTATTTGAGAGAAAACATAAAATAGTTCAGTAGCAATTTGAAGACTGCGTTCCTTATATTTTTCTGCTTGCTGCGGGGTATTATCAAAAGCTTTTGGATCTTCAAATGTAATCGGAATTCGTTTTTCGGCTCCTGCAATAAACGGACAGCCTTCATCTGCATTAGAACAAGTCATAATCGCTGCAAAATTGCTTTCCGGATTAAAAGCATCGTCATAGGTTTTAGAAAAAGCGATAATTGGTAATTGATTTTGAGCAAATTTTATTGCATAAACCGGATTGTTTCCATCAGAAAGTTTCTGAATTTTAAATCCTGTATTTTGTAAAGTTTCAGCAACTTTCGGGAACATAGCAGTAGCTTCTGTTCCGCCAGAATAACAAAAAACATTTTTTATACCGTAATAATATGCTGCTGTTTGTGCCCAGATTTGTGACAAATGACTTCTTCTGGAGTTGTGTGTGCAAATTAAATTTAATTGGATTTCTTCTTGATTTTCTACTTTAAGTTGAATAAAATCAATAAGCGGTTGTAAAATTATTTTACGTTCTGTAGTGATACTTTTAAAGTTTATTTTTTCTGTAAAATATTTTATTTCAGTAAATAATGTGTTTTTATTTAACATTTTTATTTAAGTTAAAGTTTAGCAACAGCTTCCGCCTGGAGTACATGAGTTAGAATTGTCTGTATGTAATTGAGATAATTTAAGTTTTGGTTTTTCTGTCGGAATTCCACATTGGTCCTGAGCCAGACAAGCAGTTTGTTTGTTCAGCAACAGGAAATCCTTTCCGTTAAAGTCTAAATCATATTTTCCAATTGTAGTATCCTGATATTCGACTTCAATTTCAAAATCTTCAATTCCTAAAACTTTTTCAGAAAGTTCAATAATATCAATTAGTTTCTGTGGTTTTAAACGATGCTCAAAATCATTGGCATTCCAAAGCTGAAAATTTACTAAGGTTTCTTTGCGAACCGTTCCTCCGCAATCAATAAAGTTTTTAGTGATTAAGCCTACTTCAGTAACATGAAAGTATTCCGGTACAAAATTCCCGTTGGGTAACTGAAAATTTACTGTCTCTACTGTTTCAAGTATGATTTTAATTTCTGAAAGTTTCATGGTTTTATATTTTATTATTTTATTGCAATATTACGATTGATTATAAAAAAAATGTTTAGCAACATTTTTGATTGGTAACAGTTAGGATAATTTTAGAAAAATAATCATTTAAAATGCCTACAACTTTTTCGTCGATACAGTAGCAAATTGCAGTTCCTTCAATATTTCCTTTAATAATGCCTGCGTTTTTTAATTCTTTTAAATGTTGTGATACGGTAGGCTGGGCGAGAGGAAGTTCGTTTACAATATCACCGCAAATGCAAGTGTTTACTTTAAGCAGATATTCAATAATGGCAATTCTGGCAGGATGTCCTAATGCTTTTGCAATTTTGGCAATCTGATTTTGTCTCTCAGTAAAATGATCTGTTTTTGTAGCCCCCATTTTATTTTTTATTTAAATATTGCAATATTACGATTAAATAAGTAATAAAAAAGAAAAAAAAGATATATTTTTTAAATCCATAGGTTATGATGGAATTTTTCCGGTAGTCATGAAGCTTGCAACCAGTATGATTGTAAAAAGGATTAAGAAAATGATATGACTAAGAATGGACAAAAGCAGTGCTTTACTTTTGGAAATTTTATTAAAAAACTGAATGTTTGTCCAAAAAATTAAAATAATATCAATCAGGTAAATGATGAATGTTATGGTTTTGTAATGCGATGTTCCGTTAAAATAATAAAGTAAAGGGAAAGTGGCAAGATGAGCAAAAAGTTTTTGAGAAGCTTTGAATGAATTTAAAACAAAATATTCAATAAAGTTATAGCCCTGTTTTCTAAAACAAATGTAAGTTCCTAATGTAAAAATTGGAATGGTAGCAATAGTAATCCATGAAAAATGTGTCACGGACCATTCGTTGAAACCACTTAAATCTATTTCTGAGGAATCACCAAATAAATCAACATGAAAAGAGTGAAATAAAAAACCATATAGTGTTGCCAGTACAACAACCAGAGAAAAAGGTTTAAAATGTTTTACACGTTTTCCTTCAATGAATTCACGAACAGAATGTCCCGGGCGTGTAAATAACTGTTTGAAAGAGTATAAGATTCCCTTATCAAAATGTAATAATCCGTGTTGAATATCGTGCCATAAAAAATGGGAGTTAATTTTATGGGTTTCGGCAGTTTGTCCGCAATTGTTACAGTAATGCCCTTTAAAAATCTGTCCGCAATTTTTACATGTAATATTCATAGATTCAAATTATATTTAAAGGATAATTTTTCAGTTTAAAGAACTTAAAAAGTATTCACAGTAATCTTTCAAAAGACATTCTTCGCATTTGGGTTTTGGCCTGCAGGTTTCTCTACCTAAAAAAGAAATGGCCATGCCAATTTCTGACCAGATTTTTTTTGGCAAAGCTTCCATTAATTGCTTTTCTATTTTGTTACCGTCTTTACTTTCCTGTGCAATTCCAATTCTGGGAGCCACTCTTATTACATGCAAATCGGTAATAATTCCTTCTGCGGGCTGGTGTGTTTCTCTCAGGATAACATTCGCAGATTTTCTTCCCAGTCCTTTTAAAGCTGTCAATCCGTTCATGGTTAATGGAATATTGTCATCATTTTTAATTGTTTTTGCAATTTCCAGAAGCCATTCTGTTTTGGTTGCATGATTCCGAACCTTGCTGACATAAGGAATAAAACTTTCTCTGTCTGTTTTCGATAAACTTTGTAAAGTAGGGAACTCAGCAAACAAGGCAGGAGCAATAGAGTTGATATTGGCATCAGAATCCTGAGCTGATAAAATCACCATTACCAATAATTGATAGGTGTTTTCATAATGCAAAGGATGCTTTTTTCCTTTGTATTTATTTAAAATGGGTTTTAAGTCGTTTTCCCGGTTCTTTGTTTCGCCAAATAAATCCATGTCAATTTCAATTAATCATTTTTGTTTATGAATTCTGTAATCTTTTTAATTACGCTTTGGTTTCCTAAAACTTTGCGGTGTCCCAAACCTTCGGTTAAAAACAAACTGCCTTTCTTTAAATGTTCATGAATATGGATTCCGGCTTTTACAGGAACTTCAGGATCGTCTTTATCATGGATAACCAAAACAGGAATTTCTAATTCTGCAGCCGCTTTGTATGCCGAAAAATCATCCATTTTGACCTGATATTTGTTTTCGAAATAATCACGTAAACGAATACTAATTTCGGTTTTTAAACCCAATTTTAAAATAAAATCATCTAAAATATCCTGTACAATATCACCACTACCAATTACTACAGCTTTTTTTACGTTTAAACCGCTCTTAACTGAATTTAAAACTGACATTCCTCCAAGCGAATGACCTATGGCTATATCGAACGTTCCGTACAAATTTTCAATTTCCAAGATTGATTCAATGAATTCAGACATTATAGTAGAATTTCCTTTTGATTTTCCGTGCGCAGGAGCATCAAAACTCACTACAGCGTATCCTTTTTCTAACAAAGCATCTGCAATTTTAAACAATTGTGTACCTCTTCCTGACCAGCCATGAACCAGTAAAACTTTTTTTTCGCTTTTAATATATTCATAAACTGTAATGTTTTTATTGATTGACGGAATATGAATTACTTTTTGTGCGCTTCCTGCATCCATTTCCAGTTCTCTTTTCGGAACTTTATGTTTTATAGGTGTTGTAAAAAGTTTAGCTGCATAAATGGTAGCAAGCTTAGGAGAAAAAAAAGCACATAATTTGCTGGAAACAAGAATAAATAGCGGGATTTTTAAGGATTTTACAGGATTTACTGATTTTTTTGGCATAATGATAATTTTTATTTAGCAGCTGAATTTTACTTAGTTTTTTCCTAAATTTAAAAAAACATAAAATTACAGAATAATACCAATTTACGTATTAATTTAATTGAGCACCAATTTATAAAAACAGCAGTCTTTTAATGGAAATATTTCATATTAGTGCAGAATGTTACCCAATGGCCAAAGTTGGCGGATTAGCCGATGTTGTTGGGGCATTACCAAAATACCAACAAAACGCAGGTCATGAGGTGCGGGTAGTTGTTCCTTCTTATGATACTAAATTTAAAAATGAAAATGATTTTGTATGTGTACACTGGGGAACAGTCGAATTAGGCAGTTTTCAATTTCCGTATAGTGTATTAAAAGAGCGTACAGATAAATTAGGTTACGAGTTATACCTGATAGAAATTAAAGAACTATTTGACAGGCCAAATATCTATGGCTATGATGATGATATCGAACGGTTTTTATCTTTTCAGATTGCGGTTTTAGACTGGATTAAGGCCAGAAATACGGTTCCTGATGTTATAAACTGCCACGATCATCACACAGGACTGATTCCGTTTATGCTTCAATTTAGCTATAAATATGAAGTGTTAAGCGAAGTGAGAACCGTAATAACCATTCATAACGGTTTGTATCAAGGATGGTTTGGGTTTGATAAAATGCATTATATACCTGAATTTGATTTAAAACACGCCGGCTTTTTAGAATGGAATAATTCTCTCAATTCATTAGCTGTGGCTGTCAAATGTGCCCATGCGGTTACGACTGTTTCACCAAGTTATCTGGATGAAATTAATGTTTCGGCTAATGGACTGGAATCTTTATTTAATTCGGTACGAAGTAAATCGAAGGGAATTTTAAACGGAATAGACATTGAAGTCTGGAATCCTTTAAAAGATAAAATGCTGGAAGAACATTTTAGTATTGATGATTTTGAAACAGGTAAACAAAAAAACAAAGAAAAGCTTTGCGAACGGTTTGATTTAGATGCTTCAAAACCGCTGTTTAGTTTTATTGGAAGATTATTTGATGAAAAAGGAGGTGATCTTTTACCTCTGGCTTCAGCATTGGCCTTGTCTGAAAATTTTAAGGATATAAACCTATTGATTTTAGGATCCGGAAATCCTGATATCGAAGCTCAATTGTTACAATTAAGTAATGATTACAAAGGAAACTATAATGTTTTTATTGGGTATAATGAAGAACTGGCACATTTGATTTATGCAGGTTCCGATTTTATTTTAATGCCGTCAAGAGTAGAACCTTGCGGATTAAATCAGATGTATGCTTTGCGCTACGGAACAATTCCTATTGTGAGAAGAACCGGCGGTTTGCGGGATACCGTAATTGATTTTGGAGATGATGGAAACGGAATTTGTCACGATCAGGCTTCGGTTGGAGATGTTTGTTATTCAATCAATCGTGCCGTAAATCTTTATAATGATAAAACCAGGTTTAATAAAATAATAATAAAAGGAATGTCAACGGATCATTCCTGGGAAAGAGTTTGCCAAGAATATATCGAAACATATAACCAAATAATTCAGAAACATGAAAGTTAACAAAAAAGGAGTTGTTGCCATTATTTTAGGAGGTGGTCAGGGATCACGTTTGTATCCGTTAACCGAAACAAGGTCAAAACCGGCTGTTCCAATTGGTGGAAAATACAGATTAGTAGATATTCCTATTTCAAATTGTATTAATTCAGATATCTTTAAAATATTTGTTTTGACACAATTTAATTCGGCTTCTTTAAATGCGCATATCAAAAACACTTTTAATTTTAGTATTTTCAGCCAGTCATTTGTTGATATTCTAGCTGCCGAACAAACTCCTGACAATCCAACCTGGTTTCAGGGAACTGCCGATGCTGTTCGCCAGTGTATGTCGCATTTTTTAAAACACGATTTTGAATATGCTTTAATACTTTCCGGAGATCAGTTATATCAAATGGATTTTAACGAAATGCTGGAAGCTCACATCAAGGCTGATGCTGCAATTTCGATTGCGACTTTGCCCGTAAATGCAAAAGACGCCCCTGAATTTGGAATCCTGAAAACCAATCATGAAAGTTGTATTGAAGCTTTTATTGAAAAACCGGATGCTTCGCTTTTACCGCAATGGGAGTCTGAAGTAAGTGAACAAATGCAGGAAAAAGGCAAAAAATATCTGGCTTCAATGGGGATTTATATCTTTAATCGTCAATTATTGGAAGATTTGATGGCTAATCCGGATACAAAGGATTTTGGAAAAGAAATTATTCCCCAAGCCGTTGGAAAACATAAAATTTTAAGCTACCAATACGAAGGATACTGGACAGACATTGGAAATATTGATTCCTTTTTCGAGGCAAATATTGGTTTGACTGCTGATATACCGGAATTTAATTTATTTGATGATGAAAACAAAATCTTTACACGTCCGAGGTTATTGCCGCCTTCAAAATTTAGAAATTCAAATATCAATCAGTCTTTAATTTCAGAAGGTTGTATCATCAACGCGAATGAAATTAAAAATTCGGTAATAGGTATACGTTCCAGAATTGGTGAAGGAACCGTGATTAAGCACTCGTATGTAATGGGTAATGATTTTTATCAGGATCTTGATGAAATGAATCGGGATACAATAAACAACAAAATACATATTGGAATTGGTGAAAATTGTTTCATTAAAAATGTTTTAGTTGATAAAAATGTACGTATTGGAAATAACGTTCATATTAACGGAGGAAAGCATTTAGAAAATTTTACTAATGAATTATATAGTATTAAGGACGGAATTGTGGTCATTAAAAAAGGAGCAATTCTTCCGGATAATTTCAGGATAGATTAGTTTTTTAGTCCCGAGTAATTAGTCCTTAGTGATTCGTAAAGAGTATTCTTTGTACTAACGACTATGACTAGGATTATTAATTAATTATCAATAAAAATAAAAAACACTGATTACTAAATACTAAGGACTAGTTACTATTCACTAAGTACTGGTTACTAATCACTAAGAACCCCAATATATGTCCAACGTTATTACCTATTCTCTATTTACTGATTTTGATATCGATTTATTCAAGGCAGGGAAACACTTCAAATTATACGAAAAACTAGGTGCGCATTTAGTAGAAGTTAATGGAGTAAAAGGTGTTTATTTTGCCGTTTGGGCACCAACTGCACAATCTGTTTCAGTGGTTGGCGATTTTAATTATTGGACACAAGGTGAGCATTTGCTTCAGGTGCGTTGGGATTCTTCCGGAATTTGGGAAGGTTTTATTCCAAATTTAGATAAAGGAGCACTTTATAAATATAAAATTGAGTCAAATATTGATGGAATTGTAACAGAAAAAGCAGATCCGTTTTCTTTATACTGCGAAAAACCACCTCATACGGCTTCTGTGGTCTGGGATTTGGATTATAACTGGAAAGATGAAAAATGGATGCAGTCACGTCCTGAGCACAATGCTTTGGATAAACCTTATTCAGTTTATGAAGTACATTTAGGTTCGTGGAAACGCGGAAATGATAATAAGTTTTTAACCTATCTGGAACTGGCGGATGATTTGGTGGCTTATGTTAAAGAAACCGGTTTTACACACGTAGAATTTATGCCGGTCATGGAGTATCCTTATGATCCTTCATGGGGATATCAGCTGGTAGGGTATTTTGCGCCAACCTCCCGCTTTGGCAAACCACAGGATTTTATGGTTTTGGTAGATAAATTGCATCAGGCTGGTATTGGTGTAATTCTGGATTGGGTTCCGTCACATTTTCCAGATGATGCGCACGGTCTAGGATTTTTTGACGGTTCGCATTTATATGAACATCCGGATCGTAGAAAAGGTTATCATCCGGACTGGAAAAGTCTTGTTTTTAACTACGGACGCAATGAAGTTCGTGCTTTTTTAATTAGCAACGCCGTTTTTTGGCTTCAAAATTATCATGTTGATGGTTTAAGAGTTGATGCTGTAGCTTCGATGTTATATTTAGATTATTCCAGAAATGAAGGGGAGTGGGAACCTAATATTTATGGTGGAAGAGAAAATCTTGAAACCATAAGTTTTCTTAAAGAATTTAATGAAGTTATTTATGCTAATTTTAATGGGGTTCAAACCATTGCAGAAGAAAGTACTTCTTTTCCAATGGTTTCCAGACCAACATTCACAGGAGGTTTAGGTTTCGGAATGAAATGGATGATGGGCTGGATGCACGATACTTTAAAATACTTTCAAAAAGATACGGTTTACAGAAAATACCATCAAAATGATTTGACTTTTTCGATGACTTATGCTTTTACCGAAAATTTTATGCTGCCTTTTTCGCATGATGAAGTGGTTTACGGAAAACAATCTATTGTGTATAAAATGCCGGGTGATGAATGGCAGAAATTTGCCAATCTTAGACTGCTTTACGGTTATATGTTTACACATCCCGGAACCAAATTATTGTTTATGGGATCTGAATTTGGACAAACAGCCGAGTGGAATTTTGAAAACAGCCTGGATTGGCATCTGTTGAAATATGATTATCATTCAGGTATCAAAGATGTAATTAGAGATTTAAATCAATTGTATAAATCAAGTCCGGCTTTGTATGAAAAACAATTCAGCGGAGATGGCTTTGAATGGATTAATTATTCCGATCATCAAAATGCTGTTTTATCCTATATTCGAAAGGGAAATAATCCTGATGAAAATTTAGTCATTGTCTGCAATCTTACTCAGGTTGTCAGGGATAATTACAGAATTGGAGTTCCTAAAGAAGCTAACCTGAAAGAAATTTTTAACAGTGATTCTAAACTTTACGGCGGAAGCGGGGTTACAAATTCAGGAGTATTAGAAGTTGAATCCTTTTCTTATGATGGGAGAGATTTTTCGGTTGAATTAATTTTGCCTCCATTAAGTGTTACGGTTTATTCTTTCGTATAAAAAATCTTCTTATTCATAAGACTGTGATTTTGTTATTTTTAAGGGTGTAAATTAATGAATTGATGTTTTTTTGAGGTGTAAATTATCACTCAGGCAGAAAAAACGTTTTCGTTAATAAACCGTTTATTCATAGGGGATTACTAAGTTTTTTTGTAAGTTTGAAACTAAAGGCAGCAAAATTAAAATTAATCCATTAGTCATATGATTACAAATACCGCACTAGAATACAAAGGAAATTTATTTCCATCAAAAGTCGTTTCGTATGAGCATGAAGGCGATTCCATTTCTTTCAATACAGATAACAATGTAATTTTAAAAGTCACTATTCTTAGGGATAGTTTAATTCGGTTTAGGTTTACTACAAAAGGCTATTTTAGTAATGATTTTTCGTATGCAATTGATAAAAGTCAGCTGCATGGTTATAATGTTCTGAATGTTACAGAAGAAGAAAATCATTTTGAAATCAGGACTAGTAAAGTAAAATGTAAAATTAAAAAGGCAGATCTTCGTTTGTCGATTTATGATTTGAATGATTTTTTAATTCTCGAAGACGAACTTGGTTTTCATTGGGAAGAGAGTTATGAATATGGCGGAAATATCGTAAAAATGAGTAAATCATCAAAAGATGGTGAATGTTTTTACGGTCTTGGAGACAAAGCCACACAAATGAATTTAAAAGGCAAAAGAGTAGAAAATTTTGCTACGGATCAATACGCTTATCATAAAGATCAGGAACCTTTGTATAAAGTAGTTCCTTTTTATATTGGCCTGCATAACAAACAATCTTACGGTATTTTCTTTGATAATACATTTCGAACTTTTTTTGATTTTTGCCAGGAAAGAAGAAACGTAACCAGTTTCTGGAGTGAAGGTGGCGAAATGAATTATTATTTCGTTTACGGCCCGCAAATGCAGGATGTTGTTACGACTTACACCGATTTGACCGGTAAGCCGGAATTGCCGCCACTTTGGGTTTTAGGATACCATCAATGTAAATGGAGTTACTATCCGGAGAGTAAAGTAAAAGAAATCACTTCAAAATTCAGGGAACTTAAAATTCCTTGTGATGCAATATATCTGGACATCGATTATATGGATGGTTTTCGATGTTTTACATGGAATAAAGATTATTTTCCGGATCCAAAAAAAATGGTTGCTGAATTAGCCGAAGATGGTTTTAAAACGATAGTAATCATTGACCCCGGAATTAAAATAGATAAAAATTACTGGGTTTATAAAGAAGGTCTGGAAAAAGACTATTTCTGTAAAAGAGCAGACGGACCTTATATGAAAGGGAAAGTCTGGCCAGGCGAATGTAATTTTCCGGATTATACCAATCCTGTAGTAAGAGAATGGTGGGCAGGGTTATTTAAAGAATTAATTTCTGATATTGGAGTAAAAGGAGTGTGGAATGATATGAACGAGCCTGCCGTTATGGAGGTTCCAAATAAAACTTTTCCAATGGATGTTCGACATGTTTATGACGGAAATCCATGCAGTCACAGAAAAGCGCATAACATCTACGGTACTCAAATGGCAAGAGCAACTTATCATGGAGTGAAACGATTTGCGTATCCAAAGCGCCCTTTTGTCATTACAAGATCTGCTTATTCGGGTGCACAGCGCTATACATCTTCGTGGACAGGTGATAACGTAGCAACCTGGGAACACTTGTGGATTGCTAATATTCAGGTTCAGAGAATGTCTATCTCCGGAATGGGATTCACGGGTTCTGATATTGGAGGATTTGCCGAACAGCCAACAGGTGAATTATACGCACGCTGGATTCAGTTAGGTGTTTTTCATCCTTTTTGCAGAACACATTCTTCAGGAGATCACGGAAATCAGGAGCCTTGGGCCTTTGATGAAGAAGTAGTCAATATTACCCGAAAATTTGTGAATCTTCGCTACCAATTGTTACCTTACTTATATACGATGTTCTGGCAGTATATTGAAGAGGGGATTCCGATGCTGAAACCGTTGGTATATTACGATCAGGATGATACTCAGACGCATTATCGCAATGACGAATTTATCTTTGGGAATCATATATTAGTTTGCCCAATTCTGGAGCCTAATGCTGTAGGAAGACGTATGTATATTCCAAGAGGTGAGTGGTATAACTACTGGACGAATGAATTTGCGATTGGAGGTCGTGAAGTTTGGGTTGATACTAAATTTGATGAAATTCCGGTTTTCGTAAAAGCGGGATCTATTATTCCAAAATATCCTGTACAGCAATATGTTGGGGAATTGGAATTTGATGAATTAGTTCTGGATTGTTACTTTAAAATTGGTAAGGAAAAATCAGAAGTTTATGAAGATGCACAGGATGGCTACGATTATAAAAAAGGACGTTATAGCTTTTTATCTTTCAGAACCATCGGAAAAGAAAAAGAACTTATTATTCAGCTACATAAAGAAGGAAAATATGATACAGCTTACAGCAAGTACAAAATCAACTTAATTGGATTGCCTTTTAAAGTGACTGAAATTGAAATTGATAATGAAAAGATTGAATTTAACGCAATTGATTTTGAATTGAATCATTTCCTAATTGTAGACAAGGAATTTAATGAGCTTCATATTGTTGGAGAATAATAAAAAAAACAGCGAACTTTGAAATTTAAGTTCGCTGTTTTTTTATCATCTATACAGATTTTATTTTATTTCTTTTAAAGCTTTAATTTCAGCTGCAGAAACTTTAATTACAGTTCCGTGTCTGGTTCCTTTAGGAAAACTAACCTGTTCTGAAATATCTTCCCAGCCTTTGGAGGTTTGTTTAACAGCACCATATTTCTTTTGAGTGTATTTATCAAAGTAAACAATCCATTCATTATTTATTTGGATAGCAGTAGGGCCTTCTGCCCAATAATTTCCAGTGATAGGTTCACTTGCTTTTGTGTACTGACCTTCGAGTTTTTTACTTGTGGCAATTTTTAAATTCTTCTGAACCGGGACTTTTGTTTCATCTTTTAAATACATTGTGTAGCCTTCATTTGTTTTTACAATAGAAGCATCAATGACATTAAAACCAGGTTCGTAAAGCAATTTGGTTTTAGAGAATTTTTTAAAATCCTTAGTTATGGTATAGTAAATCCTGTGATTGTATCCTTTTTCTTCTTCTGATTTGGTTTCCGGAAACTTTCCGTCAATTGTAGAAGCCCAGTAAATCATGTAGGTTTTAGATTTTTCATCATACGTAATTTCAGGAGCCCAGGTATTTCTGGTTTTTTCTTCATGAGCCATAACCGGAATAAATTGCTGTTTTGACCAGTGAATCAAATCTTTTGAAGAGGCATAACCAATTCCTTTATCTGTCCAGCTTACCGTCCAGACCATGTGATATAAGCCGTCTCCGCCTTTTATGACACACGGGTCTCTCATAAGCTTATCTTTTCCAACTTCAGGAGTTAAAAAAGAAGTATCGTTTTTTAAAGTATTCCATTTATAACCATCTTCGCTGTAAGCCAGATGCAAACCGTCTTCACCATTCCCTTTAAAATAAGTGAACACATAACCATCAGATTTTAAGATGTAATCGTTAACAGCGAGCCATTTTTTACAGGCTTCCGGCCAGTAGGAGTTGGTGCCTTTTACGCCCAGGCCAAATCCGTGACCTCCGTTTTCATACAAATGCATTTCTGCAAGGACTTTTTCTTTTTTAAGACCTAAATAATAATTGATGCTATTTTCTACAGGAACAGCCTTGTCATCAGTAGCATGCACTAAAAATGTTTTTGGTGTCTCAGTAGTTATTTGTTTTTCGTTCGAATATTTTTCAACGATTTCGCCCTGGGCATTTTTGCCTAACAAATTATCTTTTGAACCTTGGTGCGTAACACCTTCCTGCATGGATATTACAGGATAAATTAAAATTGAAAAATTAGGTTTTGCACTTGTTGTATCAGAAGGAGTGTAAACCTTATCGTTATAATGCGTAGCTAAAGTTGAAGCCAGATGACCTCCGGCAGAAAATCCCATAAAACCAATTTTGTTAGGATTTAGGTTCCATTTAACTGCATTTCTTCGAAGTAGGCGAACGGCTTCCTGAGCATCCTGCAGAGGCGCAACTGTTTTGTCTTTCATAATCAAATCGTTCGGCAGTCTGTATTTTAAAACAAAAGCATTTATTCCTAAACTGTTAAACCATTCGGCAACTTTATAACCTTCTTTGTCAATGGCCAGTATTCCGTAAGCGCCTCCAGGACATATTATAACAGCTGTTCCGTTTGATTTTTCCTGATCTGCAAAATAAGCTGTAAGGGTAGGCGTGGTTACTTTGCGGACATCAACAGCAATACCCTCCTTATTAGTAACTATTTTCTCTGTATATTCTGTATTCTCAATAGCATCCGGAACTTTATCCCACAATGGAATTTCTTTTTTTTGAGAGGAAGCTGAAAGACTTATTCCTAAAGAAATACTAATTAAAATTGCTTTAATTCGGTTTAAATTATTTGATTTTTTCATAAAATTCTATTTCAACAATGCGTAATTGTCCCTTTGCATCTACAGCTGTTGGGTCTTTAAATAAATCTAAATCTTTGTTTGCTTCCACTTCAACAATTTTAGAGAATCCATCTTTTTCAGTGTTTGATCCAATGAGTTCAATTGTGATTTTTTCAGTTAAAACCGGCTCTACAGGAATCGTAATATAACCCAGACTCTGAGTTGTATTGCCTTTGAAAACTTCTTTTCCGTCTGCTAAAATACGAATTGGATAAATTTTAGACCTCCATCCGGTTAATTTTATTACACATTCGTTCACTGTTGAAGGTTTTGAGAATGTATAGGTTATTGAACCGCTTTTTACATTTCCATCATTTTTCCATTCTGTTAGTTCGTTATCATCGTAGCTTTTAAAAGTATCATTATTATTTGAAAGCGACGAAGCACTTACAATAACTACAGGATTTCTTTTTATTGTGTAAGATGGCGTTTTTGGAGTAGGGCCTCTTTCTAAATTCGACGCTAAATTAACACCTGGAATTGCTGTGGAAAGTCCATTTTGAGTTTTAAAGACTTTGCTTTCAAAAGTCAATTCAGCTGATTTTAATCCTTTGGCTACAGCTGAAATTTTTATCTTTCTGTTTATCATCATGGACTGCAGCATCACTCTGTTAACACCATTTTCAACCGGAAGCGCTTTAGAAAGAATATAATTGTTAGGCCCTTGAGCAATTCCGCCTAACCAAGTCGCAGGACCATCAACAGAAAAAGTAATCAGGTCATTGCTGATTGGGCAGCGATTTCCATTTTTGTCAACAACTTCAACATCAATCAAAGCTGTATCTGCGCCATCTGCTAGAAGTCCCAGCTTTTGCGTAATTAATTTTAGTCTGATTGCTGTGGGATTTCCAACAGTCATTTTAGAGTCTTCACTTAAAATAGCTCCTTTTTCATCGTAGCCAATCGCTTTTATAGTGCCTTCTTTAAATGCAATATTTTCAAAAGTAAAGAGAAACTGGTTGCTTTGTTTTCCAAACCCCTGTGAGATTCCGTTGATAAAAAGTTCCACTTTATTAGCAGTGGAAACTACATAAATATTTTTGACCACTTTATCGGCGTAGTTCCAGTGTCCCATAATGTGAGTACGATGTTTTTCGATATCAACCCAACCATCCCACATCACCTGATGTGCCCAAAATCCGTCTTTTGGGATACGCATGGCATCTACCTCGCCACTGGTTCTGTAATTCGATTCGCCTCTGTGGTGGGTATTAGAATCCGAGAAAATAATATTAACACCGCCCGAATTTACTCTTTTTCCTGTACCCGGTCTTTCTCTGTAATAATCATACCAGCGAATTATATTTTCGATAGCATGACGGTCCTGATTATGGTTGTAATCTTCGGCAGGTTTATCACGATATAAAGGACCATCGCCTTCCTTATGAAAGGGAGGAGAGAATTCATCCCAATATTTACGCAGGCCTTCATCTCTTGAATATTCGGTTGCCCATAAAGGTATTCTTGCGCTTTTATTGATGTAAAGCATTTCACCGCCATATTCTGCTTCTTTGCTGTCCAGCATTTCACGGGAGCCAATAGCACGTCCGCCATTCGGATCATAAAGATTTCGAATGGCTTTCATTTCTTTCATGTGTTCTTCGCTGATAGACTCATTACCGCTTTCGTAAAAAATAATACTCGGGTTATTTCGGTTGTAAATAATAGCATCGCGCATCAGGTTAGTACGCTGGTTCCATTGTTCGCCTTTAGCATCTTTTTCAGCATCTCCGGCAGGCATTGCCTGTAGTAATCCCATTCTGTCACAGGATTCTACATCTTGTTTCCAGGGTGTAACGTGCATCCAGCGTACTAAATTTCCGTTGCCTTCAATAATTAATTTATTGCTAAAATCACTCAGCCAGGGCGGAACAGACATACCGATAGCCGGCCATTCGTTGCTGGTTCTTTGCGCATAACCTTTGATCTGAATCACTCTGTCGTTTAGCCAAATTTCACCA
Organism: Flavobacterium pectinovorum; assembly: GCF_022802975.1. GTDB lineage: Bacteria > Bacteroidota > Bacteroidia > Flavobacteriales > Flavobacteriaceae > Flavobacterium > Flavobacterium pectinovorum_B. Next base: position 87,945 of record NZ_JAFEVZ010000013.1, on the reverse strand, counting down.
TTTTTGAATGCTGTTTTACGAAAACCTGTTTTGGTTGAAACTTCGTCAACGATTTTTCCATCGACTTTTAAAATGGTTTTTACTGTGTACAAATAGCCGTAACCCCAGCTCCAAAAGTGTAAATTGTTAATGAGTTTGCTGGATTTTATAATTTTAGTTTCATTTGGAAGAAGGCTTGTTTTTTCTCCTGTAAAAGAAGCAATTGTTTTGCCTTGAATGTCTTCAATAACTACATTGTATTCTACTTTTTTTGCTGTTTCAAATTCATTTCGAACCTCAGTTTCTGCATGAATAATGGCACTTTGTTCCTGAATGTTTATATCAGAAGGATAAATGTAAACTCCAGTAGTTTTTAGATTAGAATAGAGTGGAAGTGTCTGATATAATTTGCCTGTAATATGAAGGAAAACGTTTTTTGGGATTCCGCCATAATTAGCATTGAAATTCATGTTATTCCATTGATAGGTAGAATTGGTCGCTATTTCTCTGTATTTCCAGTCATTGTCAATTCTTAAGGCAATTGTGTTTTCTTCAGGGAAAGATTTTACAATTTCAGAAATATCAAAGCCAAAGCCCATTACACCATTTTCATGAAGCCCTACTTTTTGTCCGTTGATATAAATAACACCGCCCTGACGAATACCTTCAAATTCCAGGAAGATTTTTTTGTCCTTGATGCCTTTTGGTAATTTAAATTTTTTACGATACCAGACAATACCTGTTGTATGATGGTCAATATCTTTTTCAAAAGCCTCTTCCTGATTATAGGCATGAGGCAGCGTAACTTTTCTCCATGCGGTATCATCAAAAACAGGAGATTCCGCATTTTGGGAATCTCCTGTTTGTAATTTCCAATCGGAATTGAAATTGTATTTTTCTCTTTTAAATTCTTGTGAAAAAAGACTTGAATTAAAGAATATCAAAACAAGACAAAAGAGTATTTTTTTCATGGTGGTTCTTGGTTAGTTGCGTGAGGGATGGAAGTGGAGCTCTCCCGATTTTTCATCGGGAAGCGGGAACGTACAGCCCGACCCGACCTTTTCGGGAGGGGCACGCCCAAATTATTTCATTTTATAAATTTCTGATCCGGCCAATAAAAAACAACCTAATCCGTAATCTTCAAAATCCGGGATTTTATCGTATGATAACGGTTGACCATCTTTAGGTTCTTTTCCTGTTGACTGTAAAAACCCTAAGAATCCGGTATCATGCAAAGCGTCTTTGGTCATGGCGTTCCATGCCTTTTCGATTACAGGCAAATACGTTTCTTTCTTTAAGATTCCGCTGTTGATTCCGTAAGCCATTCCGTAAACGAACAAAGCGGTTCCTGAAGTTTCTTTTTCTCCAAAATTCGTAGGATCATGCAAACTTACATTCCAGAATCCGTCTGCTCTTTGAATAGGAACCAATGCAGCTGCCATCGCTTTTAAATCTTTTACATATTGTTCTCTATGAGGCGCATTTTTAGGAATTATGGTCAAAACTTTAGCCAAAGCACCAATTACCCATCCGTTTCCACGGCTCCAGTAGCAATCTTCTCCATTTGGTTCTTTGTATGGAGGATCAAAATCGGCATCACGCCACCATAAACCATCTTTTGGATTAAAAAGTCCGTTGTCTCCATGTTTGTTTCTTGAATACATATACATTTGATACATTTTCTCGAAATAACGATTGTCTTTTTCAAGTACTCCCAGTTTAGCAAAAACCGGCATTCCCATCTGAATGGCATCAATCCATGACCAATCGTCAAGTTGAGGCGTATTCAGCAGCATGTTGATATTGGCTTTGGTATTTTTTAGTTTTTTAGCATCCGGTTCTAAATTATACAAATCGATATAGGTTTGAGCCGCACAATAATTATCTGCATTTCGGGTAACGTTTCCGCTGTTAAACCCCCATTTATGAAATTCTGACCAGTCGTAAGCGTATTTGTAGTAAGCTTCTTTTGGGAAAATTTCATGCAAAGCCATTAATCCTTCATAATAAACACCACGTGTCCAGATATTGCTTGGGCGCTCTTTGTTTGTGATGATTGTTTTACCTGTTTCCGGCCATTTTTGCATGAAATAATCATTTGCCAAAATCATTTGTTTCAGCACTAATTTTTTATCAAATGGCTGTTGTGCATTTGTGGTATTCGTATATAAAAAGCATATAGCGAAAACTAAAAGTAACTTTTTCATTTTATTATAATTGAGAAATTAATTTTGTTGTTTTAAAGCTGTAATCGTAACAGGTCCTAATAATCCTGATGGCATTGGCGACCATTTTGTGGCGTCGAATTTTTTGTAATCTTTATCAACCATGTTGATTTCGTAGAAAATCTTCCACTCTTCGCCTTTTAGTTCTTTATCACGAATTCGGTTTGCAGAAAGGTTTGTTACCTGAATTTTCAAGGTGTTTTTTCCCGGTTTCAATTTTCCGATGTTTAATTTATAAGGAACAGACCATGCAGTACCAATAAATTGATCATTAAGCCAGACTTTTGCGCTTTCACGAACATCGCCCAGATTTAAACTCCATGATTCAGCTTTAGCATTTGGGTTATCAAAATCTAAAGTGTACGTTGCAGATCCTGAAAACGCTTCTGCATCAGGACCTAATTTTGTCCATGATTCTAAATTTGAAATTGTTGCACTTGGAGGTAATTTTGGACCGCCTTTGTCAAATGTAATTTTCCAGTTTCCTTTTAATGTAACGGCATCAGCGGCTGGTTCATAGTAATTCCATTTTTTTTGCGAAGCTGTATTTTCAGTTTTCAAAAAATAGGATTGTCCCGGTTCAATTTTTATTTTGACCAAAGTATTTTTGGTTGTTTTTTGAACAGCTGCATTTCCATAATTACTGTTTAAAGGATCAAAAATCACGACTTCTTTATTGCCAATTTCTAATGGAATAAATCCTTCAATCGTTTTTGGAGTATGGTTTACCAGATAATATATTTTTTCGCCGTCAACATTTCTTCGAATGAATTTTAATCCTGTATTAACGAGTACTTCAGGATATATCTGAGCATTTTCTAAAGTCTCAAAAATATTCGAAACAGGCTTTACATACTCTTTGTTTTCAGCTAAAACAGACTGAAGTTTTGCTTCCTGATTTTTGTAATCATTAAAACCGGGAACAGATTCCGGTAGTCCTTCAAAAATAATTTCACCACCGGCTTTTTTTAACTCGATCAGTTTTTGCAAAGTAGCGAGAGGTATTTTTTGACAGGAAGGAACAATTAAAGATTTAAAAGTACCGCCCGGAAGATTGATTTTTCCGTCTATTACTTTGGCTTCGGCAATAAAATTATCAGAGATAAAATCAACACCGTACCCTTTTTTCATTAACTCTTTTGTGGTGTTGTAGAAAGGAGTTCCATGCAGCCATTCATCTAAAGAATGTATTTTGTATTCGACAAATAAACTTCCTTTTTTGTATTTGTTCCAATTGTCAAAAATAGGCCAGTAAAGCAATATTTCATTATCAGCTTTTCCCTGCTGCAGCATCGACTGGCAGTTTGAGATATAAGAGAACAGGGCAGGAGCATCTTCCCAAATGCTATTGGTAGCGTTAAAATTTACAGACGCATAAAATTTCCAACCCGGCCAAACTGCTCTTTCGGGCGAATATGTCGAACCATGAAGAAAAATATGATTCACTCCGTTTAGCATTAAATCTTCAGCTTCTGGTTTACATTGTGACAATGCAGTTTTAAAATGTTCTCTTAACCACGTAAAAGTTTCTGATGAAACCAGGTTTTTTCCTGAAATATGGGCAGCTGACGAAGAGAATTTAAGCATTACAGGATCAGCATCACCTTCACGAATGTCTTCTTTATCACGTCTGAAACCAGGGATATCAAAAGGCATAGACCCGAAAGTTTCGCATTCAGGGATATCAGCAGAAGCGTATAAATCAATTAGATTTCCGGGTGATCCGTGTGCCTGAAGCTTGGTTTTAAAGTTTTTTGAATGCGCCCATTGTGTCCATGGGGTATCAAATTTATTCAATAATAAATCTCCTATCGTTTGTCTGTAATCACTTCTTATTCGGTTAGAAATTTCATCATCGGTTTCGTTCAATATCAGAGGGAGTTGTTTTTTTAGATCATAACCTCTTCGGTTTTGGAATTCTTCGAAAAAATTTGGAGTAAAATCAGTTCCGTACACTTCATAACTATCATTAAAAACAGCCCTGATTTTTCCTTCGCGCCCTTTTAAAGCATTATTAAAAGGAACCACGTAAGCATTTAGTGCTTCTTCTGAATAATGGTCTAAAGTATAGCCTTTTCCACCGGGAGCAGACCTTTTTACCTGCTGTCCGGTTTTACCGCTAAAAACAGCATAGATAGTATAATCTGTTTTTTTTGCTTTCCATTTTAGTTTGTTCGGTTCTAATGTGTTGGGCAAGGTTACTGTAGCTCCTTCAATACCTTTATCATTTAGTTTTGAATTTTTGTTTTTTAATTGATCTGTTAGGTTTACATAGCTTCCATCGCTGCCGTATGCTACTACGTATAAAAGTTCTGCAGGAGTTTTTTCTTTAGTATTTTCCAGTTTAATTGAGCGGTCTATTGTTTCGTTCTTTTTTAGCGGGTATTTTTCGACAATCAGTTTTGTGGCTGCATGAGGCAGGGTAACATGAGAACCGCCGTAAGGCCATCCGGTTCCCAAAACCATGTCAACCTGCATGTGAAGACTGTCTGAAACATGAATCGTATAATCAAGCATTTCCATCCATTTTGGAGACAGATAATCAATAAAATTGCTTTCTTCACCTTTTACACCATATATAGGAGTAATTTCTACACCGCCAATTCCGGCTTTCTGAAAATCGACAAGACTCTTTTTTAAGTTTGGTTTATCTACGGCGCTTCCCATCCACCACCAGCGAGCCCAGGGCTGATTTATATTAGTTGATTCCGGCCAGGGTGATGAATTTGACTGTTGGGAAAACGAATTAATGATAAAACTAAAGATAAATAAGAAGGAAAGTGAGGTTTTCGTAAGTTTCATTATGATGTCTGTGTTCAGCGTTTGAAAGAATAATAAAATTAGAACAGTGTTTGGTGCATACTAATCAAGTAAAAATAAAAAGCTTTTATGAATTTGCTATCCTGTTGCATCCTGTTGACTGTTTATTGATAATAAATTAATAAATAAATAATGAAGTGCATTTTTTTTTATTTGTTGTTTTTTTGTTTGAAAAATTAGGAATATATGAAAAATAAATAAGTTAAATTTTGTATTTCGTATTGTTAAAAACCTGTAGTGTTGCTGTTGCAAATCAGTAAGTTGTCTTCTTTTTGTTGAATAAAAAAGTATAATACACTGAAAGTTAACAGGATACTACAGGATGCTGTCGAAAGTACTTCTGAATAAATTTGATTGAACTAATTTAATTAACCAAAAATATTTTTTATGAAAAACAAATTTAGTCTTTTGCTGTTTTTGGCCATGTTTGCATTATTGCATGCATCTGGTTATGCGCAAAATAAAGAGGTAACAGGGGTGGTTACTGATCCGGCTAAACTCTCTATTCCGGGAGTAAACGTATTAGTAAAAGGAACGAACAGAGGAACAAGTACTGATTTTGACGGAAGATATAAAATATCGGTTTCTGCCGGAGAGACTTTGGTTTTTTCTTTCGTTGGTTTTGTTTCAAAAGAGCAAAAAGTAAGTGGGGCTGCTACTTATGATATTTCCTTAGATGCTGAAAGCGCTAATTTAAATGAAGTTGTAGTTATTGGTTATGGAACACAAAAAAAGAAATTAACTACTGGTGCGATATCAGGAATTAAAACAGAAAATTTTACAGAAAGACCAATTTCAAGAGTAGATCAGGGGTTAATAGGTCAGGTAGCAGGTGTTCGTGTTAAACAAACAACAGGTATGCCGGGTCAGCCTTTTAGTATTGAAATTCGTGGAGCGGGTTCTATTACTGCAGGAAACGAACCTTTGTATGTTGTTGATGGTTTTCCTATTTCTACAGAAGGAACAAATGTTAATGGAGGTTTTTCGAGTGGAAGCCCTTTAGATAATATGAATCCAAATGACATTGCTTCTATAGAGGTTTTAAAAGATGCGGCGGCAGCATCTATTTATGGTTCCAGAGCAGCTAATGGTGTTGTTTTAATTACAACCAAAAAAGGTACAAAAGGAAAAACGAAATATACTTTTAATACTTATGGCGGTATAAATAAAGAGGCCAGCAGAGTGGATATGTTATCGGCAGAAGGTTGGATTAAAAGAGCAAAAACCATGATTGATAGTCAATGGGTGGGTTCTGGCATTGCCGGTGCCTCTGCAAGTCAGACAAATGCAGAGCGTATTGCTGCTTACAATGCAGTAAATCCATCAGCGCCGCTTGTTACAACTAATAACAGATATTTTACATATTTATATGATGAAAGATGGGATATGCCAGGACATCCGGGATTAGATTATATCGATTGGCAGGATAAAGTTTTCCGTACAGGAGAGTTCAGTAATTATCAATTATCTGCTTCGGGGGCAACTGATGCTGTTAACTATTATGTTTCTGCTAATTATCAAAAAAACACAGGTTATATTGTTGGTACAGATTATACCTTGTTTTCTGCAAGAGCTAATATTGACTTTAAATTATCAGATAGTTTTAAAGTAGGAATTAACTTTTCTCCATCTTATTCAGAAAGAAATGATCCGGGTGTTGAAGGAAAAGACAATACCTTATTTAAAGCACTTACAGCAACTCCAGTTTTTGAAAGTGCTGCAAATGCTGCTGGTGAAAAATATACAACCCGATATGCGTGGGGAAGCAGCACAACCAATATGCTTAATGCATTGGCCAAAACAGGTAAAAACTCTATGTACAGAAATATTGTTTCTACTTATGCTGATTATAAATTTGCAAAGGCTTATACATTAAAAAGTACAATTAACTTTGATAATTCAGATAATGCATTTGAAAGTTATACACCAAATGATGTTTTGGCTAGTATTAGAGGAGCCTATAACACCTACAGAAGATTAAATTTCGTAAACGAAAATACTTTAACGTATAATAAATCAGTAGGCGACCATAGTTTTAATGTTCTTTTGGGTCAGTCATTTAGTTCTTATAAAATTACGCGATCAAATCTTTCTTCCGGAGGACTTTATAATAGTTCAACGATAGAAACACTTCCAACAGGTTCTTTGGGGTCTACTAATGCAGAAAAAAACACTTTATTATCTTATTTCAGTAGATTTCAATATGATTATAAAGAAAAATATATGCTTTCTGCAAGTGTAAGAAGAGACGGTTCGTCTAAGTTTGGAAGTGAGAAAAGATGGGGGACATTTTATTCTCTATCATTAGGATGGAGAGTTAAGCAGGAATCATTTTTAGAAAATGTTGATTGGTTAAGCGAATTAAAATTAAGAGCAAGCACAGGAACTAATGGTAGTAATAATATAGGTAGTTATTCCCCTTTTTCAACATTAGGATCTTATAATTATTCAATTAATGGAGCTGTAGGAATAGGGCAGGGAGTAAATTCTATTGGAAATCCATCATTGCATTGGGAACAATCTAAAAGTATTGATTTCGGATTGGATTTTTCAATCCTAAAAAACAGAATCTCAGCAACATTCGATATGTACAGAAAAAAGAATACCGAATTATTGCTTAGGCTTCCGGTACCTGCGGCATCAGGTTTTACGAGTTATCTTACCAACGTAGGAGCGGTGCAAAATCAGGGATGGGAATTTGAATTGAATACGGTAAACATTAAAACTAATAATTTTGAATGGAAAACATCTGCAAATTTAAGTCATAACGAAAATAAGGTGTTGGCATTAGGACCGGATCAGACTAAAATTGAAATTAGCAGTGAATTTGCAGCAGGGGTTCCGTTTGTAAAATTAGAAATAGGAAAACCAATGTACACGATTTTTGGTTTGCAGCAAAATGGTGTAGTAACTCAGGCTGATATTGATGCAGGTGGAACTACAATTGGAGGAAATAAATTAGTTTTGGGAGATCCAAGATACATTGATCAGAATGGTGATAAAAAAATCAATGCAGAAGATCGTGTTGATTTAGGAAATCCTACTCCAAAATACACCTGGGGTATTACGAATACTTTTAAATATAAAAATTTGGATTTAAATGTATTGTTGCAAGGTCAAAATGGAGGAACAGTTTACGGGTTAACAGGAAGAGCAATTAACCGTACCGGAATGGGTTCTGTAGAAAATTCATTAAATGTTGATCCTGCTGTAAGAGGGAACTGGAAAACTTCTTTCGGTTTTCAGGCAAATTCTGATTGGATGTATAAGTCAGATTATGTTAGTATAAGAAGTATTTCTCTTGGATACAATTTGAAAGATGCTATTAAAAGCTTAAAAAGAATTGATAATATGAGGCTTTATATAACGGGTGAAAACTGGTTTTACTGGAATAAATACAAAGGAGGCTTTAATCCTGAAGCGGTAAATACCTCTGGAAGTTCAAATAATGATTTTGCTGTTCCTGTAGATTATGGAGGTGCGCCTTTAGCAAAATCAATCGTTTTAGGTCTTAACGTTAATTTTAATTAAAATGAAAAAATATATTTATTTATTAGCAGCAAATTTGCTTTTATTGGGAACAGTTTCCTGTACGGATGAACTGACGCAAATTCCTTTGTCACAAGGAACTGAGGAGAACTTTTATGCTACACCCGGAGATTTTGTACAGGCAAGAAACGCAGTATATTCGGTTGCATTTCATGGTACAGGTACGTATGGCTATGCAAACCGCGTACTAAATTTAAGCGAAACCAGATCAGATAATTTACTAGCATTAACAACAGCTTCGAGAGATTGGGAAGGAATTAATAGTTTTTATACTTCTATTAGTGCTAATACCTATGTAAAAGAAGCTTATGTAAGTAATTATAATGCCATTTACAAAGCGAATCAGTTATTAGAAAAAATTGCTGAAAAAGGCGATCAGATTTTTACAAATCCTGCAGATAAAGCAACAATGATTGCCGAAGCTCGTTTTTTAAGAGCATTTTGTTATTTTGATTTATTAAGATGGTTTGGAAGGGTTCCGTTGATCGAAAGAACAATGACGGCTCAGGAATCTGCAAAAATAGGAAGAAGTCCTGTTGTAGATGTTTATAATCTGGTTATTTCAGATTTACAAGCAGCAATTACAGATCTTCCGGCTCCAACTACAGATGCAACTTATGTTGGTCGTGTTACTAAATATGGAGCAAAAGCTTTACTGGGTTTGGTTTACATGACGCGTTCAAGTCCAACTTACGGTATTGATGGTGCTATGCTTGGTTTAAACGAATGGGATAAAGCATATCAGCAATTAAATGATGTTAAAACAAGTGGTTTGTACACTTTTGGTGCTGATTATGCTGCTATATTTAAAGTAGAAGGAATTACTAATAAAGAAAATGTTCTTACGATTCCTTATACACAAAGTTTAGCAAGTTCTATTGGAGGGAATTTTATGATTGAAGTTGGTTACGAGCCTTATTTTGCATCAATAGGTATAACATCAAATCAGGGATCGCTGGAGCCAAGACCAATTTCAACAGGATTTTTAAATATGTTTGCTGCTAATGATAATAGAAAAACAGTTGGAATTGCAACAAGTTATACAGTGGCATCCGGAACATACAAAGGAAGTTATACACTTCCGGTTTTCAAAAAATATATTGATGCAGCCAGATACGGAACAGGTGGTCGTGAAGACTGGGGTGTAGATTTTATGGTAATTCGCTATACAGATGTATTGATGCTGATGGCTGAATGTACACTTCATGGGGGAGGCGGTACCCAGGCAGATGTTGACGGAATTGTAAATCAGGTCAGAACCAGAGCTGGTGTGCCGGCAAATGCTTCTGGTATTACTTTAGATCAATTATTTGACGAAAGAAGAAAAGAATTCTTTTCTGAAGGAACAAGATGGTTTGATTTGATCAGATCAGGGAATGCTATAACTATAATGAATGCATGGAAAGCCGCAGAAGATACTGGTAACAAAATTAGAACTATTGATGCTAATATGTTGCTTTACCCTATTCCATTGCAGGAAATGCTGGCAGTTCCCGGACTTTACGATCAAAATCTAGGTTACGATTAATGAAATAATTTTGCCCCTTTCTATAAATTGTTTTTTTTTAACCGTCTCAAATTTGAGGCGGTTTTTTTTATTTAAATGAGACAAAATCAAAATCTTAGATTATTGATTTTTTTATTGATAAGCAGGGTGCAACAGGATTGTTATCAATTGTTTAATGAGTAAATTTGAATATTAAATTTCAAAAATAGTTTGGAGTTTTAATGGTAATTGATAAAAAAATTAAGTGGTTTTAATTTTAAGGGCGTAACATCGTTATTGCCCTTTTTTTGTTTTGATATCTTTTTTAAAAACAGGTAAGCACAGGATAGGAAAAAGATTTTGGTCGTCTATCTTTAAAATTCCAGTTTCAATTTAATACTTAATGATTTACATGAAAAATCTACTTTTATTTTTAATTTTTTTTAATGCATCATTTTCCATAAAAGCTCAGGTTAAACTGCCGGCTTTGGTTAGTGATAATATGGTTTTGCAACAAAATGCAAAAGTCAATTTATGGGGTTGGGCATCGCCAAATGAAAAGATTAATATTCAGTTAGGCTGGCAAAATAATTCAATAGAAGTTGTTACAAATTCAGCAGGAGACTGGAAAGTAGCTGTTGATACTCCGCAAGGAAGCGAAAAAGGTTATTCGATAACGATTAACGCTTCTAACAAAATTGTACTTAATAATGTTCTTATTGGCGAGGTCTGGATTTGTTCAGGGCAGTCAAATATGTATTTTCCGGTTGGAAAAGAAGAAGGTACATGGAAAACCGGAGTTAAAAACTATGAGGAAGAAATTGTAAAAGCCAATTATCCTCATATCAGATTGTTTACAGTTTTAACTAATGCTTCTCCAAAACCGCTTGATGATGTTACCGGAAGATGGGCAGCATGCTCTCCTGAAACAATAAAAACGTTTTCTGCTGTAGCCTATTTTTATGGTAGAGATTTGTATCAGAAATTAAAAATTCCAATTGGTTTAATTTCTACTTCATGGGGCGGAACAAAAGCAGAGGCCTGGACTTCTCAGACCGTGCTGGAAGAAAATCCGGATTTCTTAACCATTCTGGAAGAAGATGCTAAAAACGAAAAAACATATCAGGAAAAATTAGAAGCCTATTATTTAAATTTAAAAAATGAACAACTGGCTAATAAAAGTTCAAAAACGGAACTTAAAAAGCCTAAAAAAGAAGCCAATAAAACATCGTATGTATTGTATAATGCCATGCTGCATCCTTTAATTAATTATACCATGAAAGGTGTAATCTGGTATCAGGGAGAAAGTAATTCGGGTAAAGCGAAGTTATATCAGACTTTGTTTCCTGCTATGGTAAAAAACTGGAGAGACGACTGGAAACAAGGCGATTTTCCTTTTTATTATGTACAGATCACACCCCATAAAGGGCAGACTCCGGAAATCAGGGAATCACAATTATTGTCCTTAAAAAAAATAGCTAATAGCGGAATGGCAGTCACTACAGATGTTGGAGATACTAACAATATTCATCCAATTGACAAGCAGACTGTAGGACACAGGCTGTCGTTAATTGCTTTAGCGAAAACATATAAGGAAGATAAACTGGTTTATTCGGGACCAATTTACAATCATCTGAAAATTAAAAAAGATAAAATTCAGTTGTTTTTTGATTATACTGATTCGGGGTTCAGGAAAACAACTGAAAATTTAAAGGAATTTGAAATTGCCGGTGAAGATAAAATCTTTTATCCTGCTGTTGCAAAAATAGATGGTAAGACAATTGTAGTTTCTTCTGAAAAAGTAAAAAATCCCGTAGCAGTTCGTTTTGCCTGGAAAGCAGTACCGGAACCCAATTTATTTAATGCCGAAAATTTACCGGCATCTCCTTTTCGTACAGATAACTGGTAATTGAAAAGGATAATAACGAAGTTTTTAGTTTAGTTTATATTGTTCCCTGTTTATTTCTGAGTTTAAGAAATGGGCAGGGATTTTTGTTTTTCAGAATTAAATTATAATTAATACGTTTTGATTATTTGATAAAATATTGTGAATAAAAAAGTATAATATTAGTTTTTATAACAAAACAGGTATGTATTTTTTAATAATGATTTGTATTTTGTTAATCTATTGATTTCTAATAGTTTGTGTTTTTATTTAAGTGTTTTTAAGTTGTAAAAATCTAATTTTCAGAAAATTAGCAGGGTAGGGCAGGACGGTATTAAATAATTATCCAGATAATTTTAATACCACTAACTTTTAACCAACCCTTTATGAAAAAACAAGTACTTTATGAATTTAAACCAATTCATTTTCGGAAGCGATTCCTTCAAATTCTTTTTATTACATTTTTTAGTTTTTTTAATGCTCATGAGTCATTTGCACAAAACTGGAATATTTTAGGAAATGAATCACAGGTATCAGCTGTAGCATCATCGTACACATCTATTGCTGTTTTAAATGACGTTCCTTATGTAGTGTTCAGAGAAGGAACTGGACCCGTTGTCAAAGTTAAAAAAAGAAATCCCGTTACCGGAAATTGGGAACAAGTAGGGAACGATATTGGCGCTAATCTTAATTTTTCAAGAATCTTACTGGATAAAACCAACCAATTTTATGTGACTTACGTGGATGCTGCAAATGGTAATAAACTTGCAGTGAAAATTTACAATGCAATTACAGATGCATGGGAACCATTAAACAATGAGACTGGCAATCTCTATGTTTCGTCTGGTTCTGTTAACAGTAGTGTTTCACAATATGGTTCAACACCACGCTGTTCATTAGCTTTTGATTCTGATAACAATCCATACATTGCTTTTGGAGAAGGTGCTTCATTAACTCCTACTGTCAAAAAATTTGATGGAACTTCCTGGGTAGCTGTAGGAGGTGTTTCAGTAAATGCTGCTTCAATTGCTATTGGGGTAAGTTTAGTACTGGATGAGGCAGATGTACCCTGGCTGGCATTTTGTAATTTAGAGACCGCAACGACCAGTACAGGTATAATGAAATTGTATAAATGTACCGGAGGAATTTGGTCTGAAGCTTCTGCTTCTCCTGTTACCGGTGGTGTTCGTCATACGAGTATGGCTCTTAATTCTACAAATAATTTAGTAATTGTATATTTTGATGCTACACCAAGTACGCCCGGTCCTGCGGGAAATAACCGGGCCACAGCAATCGAGTACAGTAAAAATGCTGTAACTCCTGCATGGAGTGCTGTTACACGATTAGGCACAAGAGATTCTCCAAGTTTAAGTTTAATTAAGGATGTTTCCGGTAATTTATATTGTTCTTTTATTGATAATATAACGAGTAGTAGCCCGCCGAATGCGGCTCGTGTATTTAAACAAGCTGCCGGCGCAACTGCCTGGACAGAAATGAAAGATCCAACTGTTATTAGAGGAATTGATGAACCGGCGGCAAGTTTAACCATTGCTGCAGGAAGCCAATACCCGTTTGTAGTTTATACAAAAGCCAATACAGGAGGTATTGTAACGCCTATTGTTAGAACTTATGTTCCAGCTCCTCCTCCGGCAACACTTACCACAAATACGGTTACCAATATTACAGCTACTACTGTAGAAACAGGAGGAGATATTACTTCTGATGGAGGGACTGCGATTACAGAAAGAGGAATTGTTTACAGCACTAGTAATAATCCAACGGTAGCCAATACAAAAGTTATGGCGAGTACCACAGGAACAGGCAGTTTTTCTGTAAATATTCCGGGACTTACACCTGCTACGTTGTATTATGCTAGAGCCTATGCTATAAATGGCGGCACTACCTATGGAGAAAATATTAGGTTTAATACCTTAGCATTACCCGATGCTGTAGTGAACACACCTAAACAGGTAGAATTTTTGAATCGTGGTGTAGTAGCTTTGCGTAAATCGACCAATGAAGTTTTTATCAGTTGGAGATTGTTAGGTAATGATCCTTCAAATATCGCTTTTAATGTGTACAGGGATAATGTAAAAATTAATTCGGCACCTATAACAACTTCTACAAACTATATCGATACTATTCTGACCAATGGATCTTATACCATAAAACCAGTTATTGGTGGTACTGAAGGCGCTGCATCGGCTCCTGTTTCGGTTTGGGCTAATAATCAATTGTCGATTCCGTTGCAAATTCCGCAGGGAGGAAATATCCCGGATGGAACAGCTTACACTTATACAGCAAATGATGCAAGTGTTGGAGATGTTGATGGAGATGGTGAATATGAAATTTTCTTAAAATGGGATCCTACTTCATTAAATCATAACGGAGGAGGTTTTTCGGGAGAACAAATTTTTGATTGTTACAAATTGAATGGTACTTTACTGTGGCGAATCAATTTAGGTAAAAACGTAAATGCAGGTCCACACTTTAATCAATTTATGGTGTATGATTTTGATGGAGACGGAAAAGCAGAAATAATTTTAAAAACTGCCGACGGAACTATTGATGGTCAAGGAGTGGTCATTGGTAATGCAACTATAGATCATCGAAATTCAGGAGGATGGGTACAGGCTGGACCTGAATTTCTGACTGTTTTTAATGGTTTAACAGGAGCTGCAATGGCAACGGTTGCTTATCAGCCGGCAAGAGCAAATACAGCAGATTGGGGAGATACTTACGGAAACCGTCAGGATCGTTTTGTTTCTGCTGTAGCGTATTTAGATGGTGCCTGTCCGAGTCTGATTGTCGGTCGTGGATATTATGACAAATTAATGCGTGCTGCTTATGACTGGCGCGATGGACAATTAACACTTCGTTGGATTTTTGACAGTAAAGATGCGAGTGACCCTGCTAATAATGCTTTTTCAAGTCAGGGGAATCATCAGATGACGATTGGTGATGTGGATGGTGACGGAAAAGACGAAATTATAAATGGCTCAAGTGCGATTAATGATGATGGAAAACGTCTTTGGACATATGGACAGGGACATGGAGATGCGCTTCACATGTCGGATATGGATCCGGATCGTCCCGGTCAGGAAATCTGGCAATGTTTGGAATCAGAAGGGCAATACAGTCCATACGGAATCAGGCTTAACGATGCCAAAACAGGTAAAATGATTTTTGGAGCGGTAACTACCGGGGATGTCGGTCGTGCTTTGGCGGCAGATATTGATCCAAACCACAGAGGTTATGAAATGTGGAGTTCTTCAGGTAATTTGTATAATGTACAGGATGGACAAATTGGTACCAGCAGACCAACGAACGGAAGCCAGGCTGTAAATGGTGCTGTATGGTGGGATGGTGATTTAGGACGTGAATTGCTTGATGGTACCATTATGGATAAATGGAATCCGGTTACAAAATCACTAAACCGCTTGTTTACTATTTATCAGGCAGCTCCGGTTTCGCATAATAATGATACCAAAAAGAATCCGGCACTTACCGGAGATATTTTGGGAGACTGGAGAGAGGAAATTATACTGCGTCGTACTGACAATACTGCCCTGATTCTTTTTACGACCAATATCGCTTCTGATTACCGAATCCCTACTTTGATGCATGACCCTCAATACCGTACAGCAATTGCCTGGCAAAATTCAGCTTACAATCAGCCTCCTCATCCAAGTTATTTTTTAGGATATGATATGGCTCCGGTTCCTGCATCTAATATTGTTATAAAAGACATTTCGAATTTAGGGATTAAAAAAACGGCTTCTGTATCTGCAGAAGTGCTGGTGTATCCAAATCCTTCTTCGGGACAATTCAATATTCGTTTTAACGGTTATAAATCAACTAAAGCTACTGTTGTAATTTCAGATATTACCGGACAGATTATAGTACAAAAAAATATTGAACTTACCGGAAATGATCAAAATGCAGCATTTAGTATTCCTAACCACAATCAGGGGGTGTATCTTCTAAAAGTAATTAGTGAAGAAGGAACTAAAACACTTAAAATTCTGATTGAGAAATAATAATATTGTAAGTGATTAGTGAAGAGTGATTAGTGAAGATAGCTAAAAGAAAAGCTAATCACTAATGACTAAGTACTAATCACTCTTTTTATGCTTTAAAAAGTGCAGTATAGCACAGGACGGTATTCGAACAATAAATAAATATATTTGAAATTATCACTTATTAGATTCCATGAAATTCTCCTTAATAAACTTGCCAAAAATAATTTTCATATACTTCATATTTTGTCTTTCTGCTTTTGCTCAGCAAGTAAAAAATGAAAAGGCAGATAAACCCTTATTTAGGGATACTGTTTTTGACGGAGCTGCCGATCCGACTATTGTATGGAGTAAAAAAGATAAAAAATGGCTGATGTTTTATACCAATCGAAGAGCGAATATTGACGGAAACGGAGTAAGCTGGGTGCATGGAACTCCTATTGGCATTGCCGAATCAGAAGATGGGGCTTATTGGAAGTATAAAACCAATTGCAATATCAATTATACGGTTAAAGATGTGACTTACTGGGCTCCGGAAGTGATTAAGCATAAAAATAAATACCACATGTACCTGACCATTGTTCCGGGTATTTTTGAAGATTGGTATCATCCGAGATATATTGTGCATCTGACCAGCAAAAATTTAATAGACTGGAAATTTGAATCGCAATTAAAACTGGCTTCAGAGCGTTGCATTGACGCTTCTGTATTTCAATTGCCTGATGGAAACTGGCGAATGTATTACAACAATGAAAATGATGGGAAATCTATTTATTATGCAGACAGTGAAGATTTGTATCATTGGAAAGACAGCGGAAAAAAAGTAGTAAAAGACAGAGGAGAAGGGCCTAAAATTTTTAGCTGGAAAGGAAAAAACTGGATGATTACAGATCCATGGAAAGGTTTGGCTGTTTTTTCTTCTGATGATTTTATAAATTGGAAACGTCAGGAGAAAAATATTCTTCAAATTCCGGGAACGGGGGAAGATGATAAAGTAATTGGAGGACATGCCGATGTTATCGTAAATAATGGCAAGGCGTATATTTTTTATTTTACCCATCCGGGAAGAATACCTGAAAATAAAGGAGTTGATAATTTTGAAACCAGAAGAAGTTCCATACAGGTAGCCGAATTAGAATATAATAATGGAGAGCTATTCTGCGATAGAGACAAACAGGTTTATATTAATCTAAAACATTAATTGGCTAGTCTTAAAATATTTAAAATTTGATTTTTATCGAAAAATAAAATGAACAGAAGAAAATTCATAATTAGTAACTCCCTGGCTCTTTTTGGGCTTTGTCTTCCGTTTCCACTCAAAAGTAATAGTTTTCAGTCTGATCCGAAACTTTCTGATTTTGAAAAAAAACTTAAGCCGGTAGGCCGCGCACTTGAATTTGAAGATTATTATGTATGGTGCAACAGTCCCATTGAAGGACCTGATGGTAAAATTCATGTCTTTTTTTCGCGTTGGAAAAAATCTAAATCAATGAGTGGGTGGATCAATGGGTCAGAAATTGCTCATGCTGTTGCCGATAAACCGGAAGGGCCTTATACGTATGTGAGTACTGTTTTGGCTCCCCGTGGTGAAGGTTTTTGGGATGCTACAACCTGTCATAATCCGAGTATTCATTTGGTTGATGGAAAATATGCGTTGTTTTTTATGGGAAATTCTAATGGCAAAATGAATACCAAACGTATTGGATTAGCTACTTCAGATTCTCTTTACGGACCTTGGAAAAGACCGGATGTACCCTTATTGCTTCCGGGAAATGAAGGTTCCTGGGATGATCTGTTGACTACAAACCCTTCTTTTTTAAAACATCCAAACGGTGAATACTGGCTGTACTATAAATCATTGGATACAGAAAATTATGTGCATCCAAAATTTCCAATTAAAGGAAACAGAAAATATGGATTGGCAGTTGCTAAATCGCTTTATGGCCCTTACCTGAAATATGAAGGCAATCCGGTTGTTGATTTTTCAAAATTAGGAGATAATAAACAATGCGAAGATGCTTTTGTGTGGTATGAAGATAAAAAGTTCAAAATGCTGGCAAGGGATTTAGGGGTTTTTGGGCAGGATTACGGGCTTTATATGGACTCAGATGACGGAATTCACTGGTCTGATCCTTTAATTTCCTATCAGCCGTTAAATAAATACATCAATCAGCCCGAAGCACCAAAACATCTCAACCGGTATGGTCGTGCAGAACGTCCTCAGTTATTATTTCAAAACGGAAAAGCAACTTATTTATTTACTGCTTCACAAGGCGGAAAATTTGAAACTGCTTCTTCGTTTATTTTCAAAATAATCTAAATATCTTTAGAAAAAATATCCTTTAAAATTTAAAAAAATATGGTAAGAAATGCTTTTAAAATGAAATTAAAACCGGGATTTGAAATTGAATACAAAAAGCGGCATGATGAGATCTGGCCTGAGTTGGCAGGTTTACTTTCTGAAACCGGAATACAGGATTACAGTATTTTTCTGGATGAAGAAACATTAATTCTTTTTGCGGTTCAAAAAATAAGCGATGATTTTGATTTTGAATTGCTGCCCAATCATCCAATTGTAAAAAAATGGTGGGCTTATATGGGCGATATTATGGAGACAAACCCTGATAATTCACCAATAGCGGTAGGGTTGAAGGAGGTTTTCCACTTAGATTAATTATTTTTGTAATTATTCAAAAAAAAACCACCAATGCAATTTAAAAAAAACGCTCTTTTAATTCTTTCTTTTTTAGTAATTGGTTTTTCGGCTAATGCGCAACAAAGAACCGTTACTGAATTAAACAAAGGATGGAAATTCGCCAAAGGCCAAAATGACAAAGCTTTTGAAAGTAATTTTAATGATGCCAAATGGCAATCAGTAACCGTTCCTCATGACTGGGCTATTTATGGTCCTTTTGATAAAGAAGTCGATAAACAAACTATCGCCATTGTTCAAAATAATGAAAAAGCAGCCAGTGAAAAAACCGGCAGAACCGGAGCTTTACCATATATTGGAGAAGCCTGGTACCGAAACGAATTTTCAGTTCCAAATTTGGATAAAAACAAAAAAGTACTGCTTCTTTTTGAAGGGGTGATGAGCGAACCAAAAGTATTCGTTAATGGTAAAAAAGCAGGAGAGTGGAATTACGGCTACAATTATTTTTATCTTGATGTAACTGATTTTGTTTCACGAACAAAGAAAAACAGTCTGGCCGTTCATGTTTCTAATTTAGGACTTTCATCCAGATGGTATCCGGGAGCAGGTATATACAGAAAAGTAAAATTAATTGTAAAAGACAAAGAGAGCGTAGATCAATGGGGGACGTTTATTACAACGCCTGTTGTGACCAAAGATTTAGCCAAAGTAAATATTAAAACAAAAGTTACAGGCGATAATCTTAAAATTGTAATTAAAATAAAAGATGCCAACGGAAATCAGGTAGCTGAGAATAAATCGGATGCTATTTTCGGAAATGAATTTGAAGAAAATATTGCCGTAAAAAATCCGAAATTATGGAGCCCGGAAACGCCTTATCTTTATACGGCTGTTACCCAGCTATATTCTGGGGATATTCTTAAAGACGAAACCAGCACCCGATTTGGAATCCGTACTATCAAATACGAACCGAATAAAGGATTTAGCTTAAATGGTGAAATTCGAAAATTTAAAGGAGTGTGTCTGCATCATGATTTGGGACCTATCGGAACAGCAATCAATAAAGCAGCTTTACGCAGACAATTAGCTATTTTAAAAGATTTGGGATGTGATGCGGTGCGTAGTTCACACAATATGCCGTCACTGGAGCAGCTTGAATTATGTGATGAAATGGGTTTTATGTTTTTAGCCGAAACGTTCGACGAATGGGCGAAACCTAAAGTAGAGAATGGATACAATCGTTTTTTTCAGGCTGATGCAGAAAAAGATATTATTAATTTGGTTCATGCTACACGTAATCATCCTTCGATCGTAATGTGGAGTTCTGGTAATGAAGTTCCGGATCAATGGGGGGCTGAAGGGGTAAAAAGAGCCAAATGGCTTCAGGAAATTTTTCACAGAGAAGATCCGACCCGACCGGTTACGGTAGGAATGGATCAGGTGAAAGCCACAATGGAATCCGGTTTTGGTGCTATTATGGATATTCCGGGACTAAATTATCGTGTGCATTTGTACGAAGAGGCTTTTGAAAAATTTCCTCAGGGATTTATTTTAGGATCAGAAACAGCATCAACAGTGAGCTCAAGAGGTATTTATAAGTTTCCTGTTGAAAAAGCAATTTCAAAGCAATATGATGATTTTCAGAGTTCATCTTATGATTTAGAATACTGCAGCTGGTCTAATTTACCCGAAGATGATTTTATTTTGCAGGACGATAAGCCGTGGGTAATTGGCGA
The DNA here is from genome assembly GCF_022802975.1 of Flavobacterium pectinovorum. Classification (GTDB taxonomy): domain Bacteria; phylum Bacteroidota; class Bacteroidia; order Flavobacteriales; family Flavobacteriaceae; genus Flavobacterium; species Flavobacterium pectinovorum_B. The sequence goes on along the minus strand of NZ_JAFEVZ010000013.1, from coordinate 67,593 downwards.
ATTTGTATGGACAGGTTTTGATTATTTAGGAGAGCCAACGCCTTATGACGAAAAATGGCCTTCGAGAAGTTCTTACTTTGGAATGAGTGATTTAGCAGGTTTGCCAAAAGACCGATTTTATTTGTACAGAAGCCGTTGGAATAAAAACGACAAGACGTTGCATATTTTGCCTCACTGGAATTGGAAAGGAAGAGAAGGTCAGGCAACACCTGTTTTTGTCTATACCAATTATGACAGCGCAGAACTTTTTGTGAACGGAAAAAGTATGGGGATCCAGAAAAAAAACAACGCAACACCGCAAAGCAGATACCGTTTGATGTGGATGGATGTAAAATATGAACCGGGAACAATAAAAGTGGTTGCTTTTGATAAAGAGGGAAAAGCAGCAGCAGAAGAAGAAATTCACACAGCCGAAAAACCATACCAAATAAAACTGGAAGCAGACAGAACAAGCCTTGATGCTAATGGAGAAGATTTATCTTTTGTAACGGTTTCAGTTGTAGATAAAAACGGAAATCTTTGCCCAACAGCTACGGAACAACTAAAATTTAGTGTTTCGGGTAAAGGTACCTATCGTGCAGCCTGTAACGGTGACGCTACTTCATTAGAACAATTTCATTTACCAACAATGAAGCTATTTAGCGGTAAATTAGTTGTTTTAGTGCAATCAACAGAAGAGGCAGGTAAGATAGAATTATCAGTAACAGGAAAAGGATTAAAAGGGGGTAAAATTGCTTTAGAATCCAAATAATGTTAAAGCTTACAGATTAATTTCTTTTTAATTTGTAAAGACCTGCCCTATCTGCGTGCTTTTTTTGCGCAGCTGCGGCAGGTTTTTATGTTTAGATTTTAGATGTATCTTTTCTTTTGAACCCTATGGGACAGGATAGTATAATTGTTTTTAATAAATATATTTGAAAGGTACCGTAAGATTAAAATTGATTCGGAAGTATTGAATTTATTGATCTTAAAACCTGAGTTCGATTATTATTAAATAGCCTCCAGCTTCAGCTGGAGAACTTATAGTTTAGTTAAAAAGGCTTTAGCCAAATAAAAAGAGTGTTGATTTTTGGCTAAAGCCAGATTGTCTTTCTAAAACTCAATAAATCTCCAGCTAAAGCAGGAGGCTATTAATATACTTTTTTATTGGTCTAATAATCGAACTGAGGTTTAAAGGAAAATCAGGATTATCAAAAATCTGGAATATTGTCGTAAAATAAATAGTAAAAAATAATAAATTAAGAATAATGAAATCGAAACTCTGTCTTTCAATAGCTTTATCAGCTATGGTTTTTATAAGTTGTAAAGCGCAAAAATCTCAATCGATTAAAATTGTTTTAACCAACAATGCTGATTTAGAATTACCTCAAAAAGCAATTTCAATTAAAAGAAGTACGCTTAAGGCAAAGGGGGCTGAAAAATCTTTTCCGATAGTTTTACAAAATTCAGATACGATTCCGGCACAGGTTAATGATCTGGATGGAGACGGAAAATGGGATGAGTTGTTTTTTGTTGCCTATTTTTCTGCAAAAGAAAAGAAAACAGTTGAACTGAAATGGTCCAAAACAGATCCTAAATATACGGTAAAAACCAGCGCCAGATTTGGCAAACGTGAAGCTGAAAATTTACCTGTACAGCCTGCAACCGAAGAGGTTTTATTGGCCAATCAGGTATATAAAAAATTAGGCTATCAAAAATACCAGACTGACGGCCCAACCTGGGAAAATGATAAAGTAGGTTTCAGACATTATCTTGATGGAAGAAATTGTAAAGATGTTTTTGGAAAGAAGACTCCCGGAATCACACCTGAAAATGTTGGAATCAGCAGTACGGGAGCTGTAGAAGATAATTACCATCAGATGCACGATTGGGGCAGGGATATTTTTCCTGTTGGTACTTCAGCCGGATTAGGCGGTTACGGATTAATTGTCGGGAATGAAATCAACAGGCTTGGTATTCTAATCAATGATACGATAAATAACGTTGAGAAAACGACTTTTAAAATTGTAAGCGAAGGTCCTGTAAATTCGGTTTTGAGTTATAAATATCAAAACTGGCAGGCTTCAGGAAACAAATATCAGGTACAGGAAACCGCTTCTATCTGGCCTGGGATGTACGGATACAAAAATACCGTTTCTTTAAGCGGGTTGAAAGGTAATGAAACATTAGTTATCGCGCTTTCGAATATCAATAATCAAAATCCGTTACAGGTAATCGATTCCGGAGATTATGTTTGTTTTATTCAGCACGATAAACTGACTTATGAGCGTCAATGGATTTTGGGAACAGCTGTTATTGTTTCAAAAGCGAATTATATAGGATATGTTGAAGCTCCAAAAACAGGTAAATTAACCAATTCCTATTTGATAAAAGTGAATACAAAAAACAATCACCCAATTAGTTATTATCCAATTGCAGGATGGGAGTTAAGTGCTGATCAAAATTTCAAAGATGCTGCCTATTTCAGTAATTATGTAACTACTTTGGCAAGACAGCTTTCTGCTAAAATAGAGATCAAAGTAAGCAAATAATAAAGCCTTTACGATCTAAAACCATGAAATATATACCAACCAAAATTATAACTTTATTTGTTTTTGGAGTCTACAGTTTTGTAAATGCCCAGACCAATGATGCTACAACCCCATTGCATTTAATGCAGCCAGATTATCCAGCGCCTTATGTTATTCCGCAAAAAGAAAACATAAAAGTGGTTTTGGACAGAGTTTATAATTTTTTAGATAAAAATTCGGCTTCTAAAATCGTCAATGCCACAACAAAAGCTGAAATTACAGATTATAAGAAAAACAAGGAAGACATAATTTTTGAATCAGGAGCTTTTAGGCTGACCAGTTACGAATGGGGTGTTACCTATGCGGGAATGCTTTTGGCTTCTCAAGCTACAGGCGAAAAATATTTTGCAGATTATTCGAATAAAAGAATAAAGTTAATCGCCGATGTTGCAGAAAATATTCAGGAAAAAAACATCAAAGATAAAGACATGCTTAAAACGCTTCATCCGGAAGCCTTAGATTTTGCAGGAGCGCTTTGTGCAGCCTTTATCAAAGCCAAAAAAGACGGTTTGAAAGCTAATATTGACCCTTTGGTTAATAATTATATTCATTTCATCAGTAAGGAACAATTTCGATTAAAAGACGGAACTTTAGCGAGAAACCGACCTCAGGACAACACGCTTTGGTTAGATGATATGTTTATGAGTGTACCGGCTTTGGCACAAATGGGAAGTTATACAGGAGATGTTACATATTTTGATGATGCCGTAAAACAGGTCAATCAGTTTTCTAAAAGAATGTTTAACGACCAGAAAGGAATTTACATGCACGGCTGGGTAGAGTCTATGGAAGTACATCCTCAGTTTCATTGGGCAAGAGCAAATGGCTGGGCTATAATGACTATGGTTGAATTACTTGAAGTTTTACCTAAGAATCATCCGGGATATCCACAGGTGTTATCACAACTTCAAAAGCACATCGCAGGATTGGTACAATACCAGCACGGAACTGGTTTTTGGCACCAGTTACTGGATAAAAATGATTCGTATCTTGAAACTTCTGCTACAGCAATTTATACCTATTCAATAGCCAGAGCTATTAATAGAGGTTATGTAGATAAAATGACCTATGGTCCTGCTGTTTTATTGGGTTGGAATGCTGTTGCTTCAAAAGTAAATGATAAAGGTCAGGTGGAAGGAACGTGTGTAGGAACCGGAATGGGTTTTGATCCTGCGTTTTACTATTATCGTCCGATAAATGTTTTTGCCGCTCATGGTTATGGCCCTGTTTTATTGGCTGGTGCCGAAGTGATTTTACTTTTAAAAGACAATCAGTTTCAAATAAACGACAGTGCTATACAGTTGAAAGTTGAAGGGAAAAATAATCTGTTGAAGTAGGTTAAAAGTTTTGAATTTTAATTATTATGAATGATTGAAAAGAAAAGTTAAATAATCAAAAGTTTGTTTCCAATCAGTAAAACTCTATAATTTTTCAATATCAAAAAGCGTTTATAGGAATTATTTCTATAAACGCTTTTTGTTTGTATATAAGTGATTTAAGTGTAACTATTAAAAGTTTAAATTGAGATTTTTTATTAATTCAATTATAAAATTATTTTACTTTATTCTGATTGGAATTAGGTTTCAATTCATCCGGACTGTCTTTGGTAAACGTTTTAAATTGTTCTTTTGAAGGGCTTACGAAAATATCGTTTACTCATCAAAGCTCAATTTTTCTTTTGGATTGAAAGCATCAGAATTCATGTATTTCAGTAAGGAAATGAACAATTGTTTTACAGTCTGATTTCTTTGTCGTTTATCCAGACTCTGATTTCTATATGAGCAGTCAGTAACAGACAGATGTAGCTGTGTTTCTTTGTCATGGTTTTAGTTTAGGATAAAGTAAAAATAACCGGTTAGGCAAGAATTGTTATCCTGCAGCATCCTGTGTTTTTATTTAACAATTAAAACCGATAGTACAGGATACACAAAAAATAAGAATAGAATAAATTTGATTAATTAAGAATTGGAATCGTAAAAATGGGCAGAAATAATTATTTTATTTTTAAATATTTAAGAAAAGATACTGTTTAAGGTTATCGTCAGACGCAATAAAATATTAATATTATAAACCCGTTGGTTGTAATTATTAAAAACGTCAGTTCGAGTGTTTTTTGTGTAGAGAAACGGAACAAAAAAAGTATCGAGAACCGTTTTTAATACTAATTTTTCTGTTCTCGATACAATCCCGATGAAAAATCGGGATCACTTGAACTGACGAAAAATTATCATCAAAAACTAATTACACCCAATGAGTTAATATTAAAAAGCTAAGAAGCACAGGATATTATATTTCTATCAGTCAAATTAAAATAAAACCTCATAAAATTTAAAAACCAAAAAAGATACAATGAAAAGATTATTGACACTTGCAATCTGCATTTTGGGAATTTCCCAGTCTGCATTTTCTCAAAATTATAAAAACGATACATTTCCTGATGGAAGCGCCATTACACCATGGTTTAAAGATTACACTAAACTTCAATTGAAAGATTTAGGAAAACAATATACCATTACAGATTTTGGAGTTACTAAAGACAGTACCAAGATCCAGACCGTTGCGATTCAAAAGGTAATTGATAAAGCAGCCAAAAGCGGTGGAGGGGTAATTGTCATTCCAAAAGGGGTTTTCCTGAGTGGTGCTTTGTTCTTTAAGCCTAAAACAAGTTTATATGTTGCTGAAGGAGGAACTTTAAAAGGTTCTGATGATATTGCCAATTACCCAATTATGGCCTCAAGAATGGAAGGTCAGAACCTGGATTATTTTCCGGCTTTGGTCAACGCGTATGGTGTGGATAATTTTTCGATTTCAGGAAAAGGAACCATCAACGGAAATGGTTATAAATATTATGAAGCTTTCTGGGCAAGACGCAAGATCAACCCAAAATGTACCAATTTAGAGGTTTCAAGACCAAGATTGGTTTTTGTATGGAACTCCAATAATGTGCAATTTCAGGATGTTAAACTGATCAATTCAGGTTTCTGGACAAATCACTTTTATAAATGTAATAATGTAAAACTATTAGATTTATACATCTTTTCTCCGCATTTAGAAGTTAAGGCTCCAAGTACAGATGCAATTGATGTTGATATCTGTACGAATGTATTAGTGAAAGGATGTTATTTGTCTGTAAATGATGATGCAATTGCATTAAAAGGCGGTAAAGGGCCTTATGCAGATCAGGATAAAAATAATGGACCAAATGCTAATATCATCATTGAAGATTGCCGATTTGGTTTCTGTCATTCGGCATTAACAAACGGAAGTGAATCTATTCACAACAGAAATGTAATTATGCGTAATTGCCAAATCGATGGTGCTACGAGAATGCTTTGGTTAAAAATGAGACCGGATACACCTCAAAGATACGAGTACATTAGAGTAGAAGATATTAAAGGACAGGCAAAAAATACTCTTGTTGTATTGGCATGGAAACAGTTTTTTGATTTAAAAGGCCGTCCTGATGTTCCGTTATCTTATGGCGATCATGTGACTTTAAAAAATATCGAAATGAAATCGGATACGTTTTTTAATGTAGAAAAGGACCCGAATGTTCGTTTATCTAATTTTACTTTTGAGAACCTGAATATTGAAGCAACAAAAACAGCTGTTGATAAAAGTATTGTAGACGGAATTACCTTAAAAAATGTGCTTTTAAACAAGCAGTTGGTGGAGTAATTTTTTCTAATAATCTTAAAGATACAGAAGTTCAAAGTTGAAACGTAATGAGTTGTAAACTTTGAACTTTTGTTTTTAGATAAATAAACTTAAATATGAACAAAAATATACTTGCAAGGTTGCTGTTGTTGCTTATTTTTTTGAGTAACAACATTTACAGTCAGGATAAAAACGCAGTTAATTTTTCAATTACAGATTCCAATCAGTTAAGTACAATTTATATCGATAAAAATACAGACGAATTAGTTATTTGGGCTGTAAACGAATTGGCAGATGATGTAAAAGAGATAACCGGAAAAAGACCCGAAATTGTTCCAACCCAAACTATTTCGAAAAAAGGAATTTATATTGGACAGGCTTCATCAGATCTTTTTAAATCAAAATCAAAAGATTTGTCTGGTCAGTGGGAGAAATTTTCCATTAAAAAAGAGAAGGAAAATCTTGTGGTAGTTGGAAGCGATGTAAGAGGAACAGTTTATGCCATTTTCGAAATTACAGAGCGTCTGGGAATTTCTCCATGGAAATGGTGGGCAGATGTTCATCCGATAAAAAAAGAAAAACTAACATTAGAGCTTCCTCAAAAAGGCATCATTTCATCACCATCGGTACAATATAGAGGAATCTTTTTAAATGATGAAGACTGGGGATTAGAGCCCTGGGCAGAAAAAACATTCGAAGCGGAAGTTGGAAACATCGGACCCAAAACCTACGAGAAGATATTTCAGTTATTATTACGTTTAAAAGCCAACACGATCTGGCCAGCTATGCATCCCTCTACAAAAGGTTTTTTTACCCTTCCGGGGAATAAGGAAATGGCTCAAAAATACCATATGGTTATTGGTTCATCACATGCTGAACCAATGCTCCGGAATAATGTTGACGAATGGAAACCAAAAATCCATGGCGATTATAATTATTTCACTAATAAAACGCAGGTTGATAAATATTGGCAGGATCGATTGGATGAGTTAAAGTCGGCTCAAAACGAAACCATTATGACCTTAGGTATGCGTGGTGTTCATGACAGTAAAATGGAAGGAGCCAAAGATTTGAAAGAATCAATTGAAATGGTCGAAAAAATCATTCTAAATCAGCGTGAGATGCTTTCGAACACTTTTAAAAAGCCGTTAAAAGATATTCCACAGGCTTTTGTTCCGTACAAAGAAGTATTAGAATTATATGACAACGGACTAAAAGTTCCGGACGATATTACGCTTGTCTGGCCGGATGATAATTACGGGTATATTCGTCGTCTGAGTAATGAAGAAGAACAAAAAAGAGCTGGAGGAAGCGGAGTTTATTATCACATTAGTTATTGGGGAAGACCGCATGATTATCTTTGGCTAAGTACAACACAGCCAGGTTTGATTTGGTACGAAATGACGAAAGCGTATGAAAATGGAGCTAAAAAAATGTGGATTGTAAATGTGGGTGACATTAAACCTGCTGAATACGATACGGAACTTTTTCTGGATTTGGCGTGGGATATTAACAGCATAAAATCGGATGGAATCAATGGGTATTTGAAAGATTGGCTTACCAGAGAGTTTTCCCCTCAAATTGCAGAGTACTTAAGTCCTGTATTTGAAGAATATTACCGATTGGCATTTCTAAGAAAGCCGGAATACATGGGATGGAGTCAGACTGAACCTACTACGCAAATAAAACTATCCGATTTTACTGAAGAAGAATGTCAGAAAAGAATAAAAGCTTACAATAATTTGGTTAAAGAAGTAGATGTTTGGAACTCTGCTGTTTCAGTAGATACTGGCCAACTTGTTCCTGATGAAAGACTAGATGCTTATTTTCAATTGGTAACTTATCCGATTAAATCAGCTGCTTATATGAACCATAAATTTTTATACTGGAATCTGGCTTGCAGGGCATCAGATGAAAATGAGAAAAAAAAATACGAAACACTATCTAATGAATCATACAACAAAATAAAAGAACTGACTGATTTTTATAATGAGAAACTGAGCAGTGGCAAATGGAATCACATGATGTCGATGCGCCCGAGAAATCTGCCGGTTTTCGATTCTATTAAAAAAGCCGAATTTTCAAAAGAAGCATCAGTTAAAGAAACTTCAAAAACGATAAAATTCATAAGTGCAAATCAGTTTATTTCTAAAAAAGAATCTAAAGAATACCAATGGAAAAACATTAACGGTTTAGGGTATAGTAATAATGCTATTACTTTATTTCCGTTAAAACAAAAGTATTTTAAAACTGAAAAACCGTCAGTTTCTTATGATTTTGAAATTGAAAATGTGGGTAATTATGAAATAGAAATTCACTTTTTGCCTACGCATGCCAATAACTTTGATCATCAAATCGAAGTGCAGATTGATGGAAATAAAACGCAGTTCTTTTCGATCAATACAAAAGACAGGGATAAAACCTGGAAAGAAAATGTATTGCGCAATAGTGCCATTGTAAAACTGCCTGTTTCAAATGCAAATAAAGGACAACATACGATTGCAATTAGCGTGAATCAAACAGGAATTGTACTGGATTATATCACAGTAAATACTAAAATCTAAACCCAATTAGTTTAATCATTCAAAACGTCAGTTCGAGTGTTTTTTGTGTAGTGGAACGGAACAAAAAAAGTATTGAGAACCGTTTTTTATGAAATCGTTGTCAAAGAATAATTTCACTATGGGTTTTAAATCTAAGTTGAATCAAATTTTAAAAATTATGAATACAAATAAACAACTTTTAGTACTGTTATCTTTTTGTTTTTCAGTTTCATATAGCCAAAAAAGTAAAAATAATTTAACTGAAAAGCCGAATGTCATTTTGATAATAGCTGATGATGCCGGATGGAATGATGTCGGGTACCACGGTTCGGTAATCAAAACGCCAAATATTGATTTTTTAGCTAAAAACGGGGTAGAACTGTATCGGTTTTATGCCAATCCAACCTGTTCTCCTTCAAGAGCAAGTTTGTTTACCGGAAAACCGGCGAGCCGTATGGGAATAGTTGCGCCAATTAGCGACAAAAGTCAATTGAAACTTCCTGATTCAATTCCGACATTACCGAAATTATTATATAAGAATAACTATCAGACAGCGCTCATAGGCAAATGGCATCTGGGTTTGCAGACAAGCAGTGGGCCGAAAGCATACGGATTTGATTATTCGTATGGTTTTTTGCACGGACAATTAGACCAATATACGCATTTGTATAAAAACGGAGATAAGAGCTGGTATAGAAATGGTGAATTTATTGAAGAGAAAGGTCATGTAACAGACCTGCTTACCAATGAAGCTGTCAAATGGATTTCAGAAAAAAGAGATCCAAAGAGAAACTTCTTTTTGGAGGTAGCTTACAGTGCCCCACATTTTCCTTTGCAGGAAGAGCAAAAATGGAAGGATCCTTATATGAATTCCATAAAAGACAGTTCCCGCAGGGATTTTGCCGCAGCTATGAGTCATATGGACAACAGTATAGGGATATTACTTGAGAAGTTAAAACAGGAAAAGCTGGATAAAAACACTTTGATAATCTTTATGAGCGATAATGGCGCTATGCAGGATTGGGATTCTAAAAATGAATATAACGGTATTCATCCATCCAATACTACTTTGGGAGATAATACGCCGCTCAGGGATTGGAAAACATCAAATTATGAAGGCGCTATCAGAGTTCCCTGTATATTTTACTGGAAAGATCGTTTAAAGAAGTATAGAAATGATAACTACATTTCGGTTATAGATTTATTACCAACTATTTTGTCATTAGCTGGAGATAATGATATGCCGAAAAGCATTGAAGGAAAAAATGTATGGACAACAGTTTCTGAAAACAAAACCATTACCAATAAGGAAATTTATGTCAGAGGCCATTTGCAGGAATCTTTAATCAGAAAGCCATGGAAAATAATCAGGACCAGACATGCTAATGCTCCTGCAGATTTAGAACTTTATAATATTGAAAAAGATCTTGGGGAGAAGAAAAATTTGATACTGGAAGAGAAATCTGTAGCCGAAAAAATGGAGATCGCTTTGGAAAATCAATTTAAAAAAGATGCTAAAAAGGTGAATTATGAGAAAATTAAGTAGTTTTGAGCGTTTCTGTTGTATTGATATTTATAAATTACAAAGTTTTTGTTTTTCTAATTAACTGGTTTTTAGGAATAAAAAGTGTAAAAAAAAGAATAGTAACTGAATGCAGAAAAACTGTGATAATTTTAACACTAAACTTACGTTATCTATAGAGCAAACTTTTATTTTTGCCACTTAATTTAACATATATAAGCATGAAAGATCTATTAGTAAAAATCAACGCTGAATTAGAAGTATTCAAAACAGAATCTGAATCATTATCTGAAAAAGGTGTTAAAGCAGCTGGAGCAAGAGCACGTAAATCATCTTTAGAGATTGAAAAACTTTTAAAAGAGTTCAGAAAAGTTTCTATCGAAGAATCAAAAAAATAATATTCTTATAGAGAAGCAAAAAACCTCGTTTAAATTAAACGAGGTTTTTTTGTATTAAAAGTGAAAAGTGAAAAGTGAAAAGTGAAAAACTGCAAATTCCCTGTTCACGTAATTTACTATTCTTAAATTTCATAAAACATTTTACATCTAACATTTTACAGATACCATACAACTTACTTCGAAATTTCAATATACTCCCTCAATCCGCAGTCTTTTATTTTTTTTAGACTTTCAGCTACTGTCAGCGCATTAAAAGCAGCACCTTCAGTTCCTGTGTGTGTGTGATCTTTCGGGAAAAACGGTTTTACTTTTTCTTTGCCTAAAGCTTCATATTTCAGAGCTACAATTTCGTTCAGGTCAATATAAAACGCTTTTTCTCTTTCGGCGGCAATTTTCGACCAGTTTCCATAAGTATCGGTTCTGCGTTCTACTTTATCATTCGGCCATTCGTTTCTTGGCGTCTGGCTCAAAACAATCGGAATAGCACCTTTTTCTTTGGTTTCTCTAACGAATTTCTGCATGTACCACCCAAAAGTATGTACAGTTTCGGTTAAACTGTCACGAACGACAACCTGAGTTTCATCACCGTTACCTTTTAAAGAGCCTCTGAATTTTTCTTTATCAACAGCTCCGGCATCATTGTGACCAAACTGAATCATTACATAATCGCCTGGTTTCAATTGGTTTTTTACCTCAGTCCACAAACCTTCTTTTTCAAATGTTCTGGTACTTCTTCCTCCACGGGCTTTATTGATTACTTCAATTCGGGTCGTGTCACAATATTGCGGAAATGCAACACCCCAGCCTACAGCATTCTCATTCTTATTGTTTGCCATCGTTGAATCACCAATTAGAAAGACTTTTTTCTTGGCCGGAAATACAATTTTCGGGTTTTTTAAAATGTAATTTTTTAAAGAGTTTTTACTTGTTTTAAGTTCATTGGTAATTAATGAAGCGGCTAATACAGCCCCTTTTGCAGATGGATGTGTATGGTCTTTTTTGTAGAAATAAGTTCCGGTCACTTTTTGTTCGCCCAGCTTTTCCATTTCGACAGCCATTTTATCATTCAGATTGATAAAAGTTACTTTTTCTTTTTCTGCAATTTGTTTAGCCCATAATCCGTATGATTTGTCGTTGCGGGGTACTTTTCCTCCCTTCCAGTCGTTTCGTGGAATAGGAGAACAAATAATCGGAATGGCACCTTTTGATTTTGCTTCCTGAACTACTTTCTGAATGTACCAGCCGTAAGTGTGCACCGTTTCATGCTTTTTGGTCAGCATGTTGTCGATTTCCTGCGTTTCGTTTCCGATCCCTTTGATGGTTCCTCTGGCACGAAGCGTGTCATTTAATGGACCATCATCGTTATGTCCAAACTGAATCAGCACGTAATCGCCTTTTTTTAGTTTGTTCAGAACCGCTGTCCACAAACCTTTATCCTGAAAAGTCCTGCTGCTGGTACCGCCCAAAGCATGATTTTCTATTTTAACTTTCGTAGTATCCAAAAACTGTCCGATATAATCTCCCCAGCCCCAAAGTCCGCCGGATCCGTCACCACGACCGTTTTTTACGGTTGAGTCGCCTACGGTGTAAACAGTGGGTTTATTGTTTTGTTTTGGCGTAAAATTGAAAAATAATACTGTCAGACATAAGACAGAAAGTATTTTAATTGATTTCATATTGTTGGTTGTAAAATGTGAAATGTGTATTGTAAAATGATCTTGCGATTTTGTTTCAAATAACGTTTTTTGCTTTAAAGCCTTCGACTCCGCTCAGAATAAACTTAGTCGAAGCCCTTTTTTCTCAATTTTGTCATTTCGACGAAGGAGAAATCACACTCGCAATTCGACAAAGATTGACAACTTTAAGGACGGAGTTTCTGGTGTGATTTCTCCTTCGTCGAAATGACATGCTTTGTGTTAAGGTTGTTTGATAATAAACCTGAAACAAACCCAAACCTGAAACAAAATCTTACTTTCTAAAATCAAACCATAAATTCATTTTGATTCCGTCATCACCGCTTTTAATACGAATATTGGTTGGCTGGCTTTCTGGCCCCTGATGTTCTAAAGGTTTAAAATCTCTCATTGCTGGAATTTCATACATAAACGAAATATCTCCTTCCGGAAACGCAGGCTGTGGATAACTTCCTGCGAAACCATTTTTAGGCAAATCAGGTGTGAATAATCTTAAAAACAAATTGTCAGATTCACTAAAAACCTTAAACGATGAAGTTCCTGCTTTTAAGTTTGCTCCTAATAAATTGGCATGATATCCTTTGAATTCAGGATAGATCAGATTCTCAAAACTTTCTCCGGTTATGGTAGTGTTATAATCTTTCTCCCAGATACCGAAAGTAGTTCCTTTTAATCTGTTTTTCCATACATGGTAAGGGCCTTTTCCAAACCATTTGATACCGGTTACTCCTTTTTCGGGAAAACTAAAAGTAATCCCCCATGAGTTTATTTTATCTTCAAAAGCAGCGCCATCAAAGCCTCCATTATTTTCTGAATTTTTCAACGCAATCAATTCCATTTTAAATCGGCCATCCGGTTCCATAATCCATTTGATAGAAGATATACCTCCCGCATACAATACTTTACAGATGGCTTTGTCACCTTCCTGCGAAACCTGAACTTCTTTTAGTTTAGCTTTCATTCCAATTGGACGTGGACCATTTGTTAACGGAATAGTGGATGTACCGTTTTTAACAGAAGAAATTTCTCCTGTCAAAGCATCAAGAGTTACCGTTACATCGTTTCCTTTTAGAGAAATTTCATTACCATTTTTTGTTGCTGAAGCTTTTGCTTTTGTATTTTGAATTACTAAGAATTTCTCCGCATAATATTTTGCTTTATGGATAGGCCAAGTCCAGGTATAAATTTCTTTATTAAACTGATCGTAAGCTGAGATTGATAAAATGTCACCTTCAGCAAAATTATTCGGAACAGCAAATTTAATTTTACGCGTTTCCCCCGGATCAATGCTCGGAATTTCAATCTTACCTGAACTGATTACTGCCAAAGTTCCATTCGTGTACAAAACATCATTATCAGATTTTAGTACTTTAAATTCCATTCTGCAGGAATTCAGATTACTGAAAAGATAGTCGTTTGTAATTAAGAAAGAACCATCAAAATTTGCAGTAACCTGTTTTGGCTGAAACTGAACAGGAGCCCAGACTTCTTTTACGGTATAATAACTTCCTTCTTTTTCACGGTGCGGGCCTAAAATTCCATCGGCTGCCAATGAACCTTTTGAGTCAAATTTTGCATCTCCGGTCCAATCAGAACGAAATACGGCTTCGTCCAGCATCGCCCACATGAAACCTCCTGCAAACAACGGACTTTGTTTGTAACGTGTCCAGAAATCCTCAAGGGCAGCTCCGTGTCCGTTATCATAAGTTCCATGCATGAATTCGGTTGGAAAAAATACATTTTCACCATTATTAAAACGATGCATTCCGGTTAAATAAGTCGGGTAGTGGTGCGTGTCCCAGCCATTAAAATCGGCCCATGGATGCACTACGATTCTTTTTTGCGGATCATGATCTTCAAAAACTTTATCTACATTGTAATTCCACCCGCCTTCATTACCATTGTCCCAGATAATTACAGATGGGTGATTGACATCGCGAACAACCATTTCGGTAACCAATTTAGTTCCGGTTTCGGTATCATAAGAGTTTTGCCATCCGGCTAATTCGTTTAAGACAAAAAGCCCTAAGGAATCACAAACTTCCAGAAAGTGCTCATCTGGCGGATAATGCCCGCGAACCGCATTCATGTTCATGTCTTTTAGCAGTTTTCCATCCAGTTCACTAATACGTTTGCTGGTGCTTCTTCCGCCTTCCGGCCAGAATGAGTGACGGTTAATCCCTTTCATCACGATTTTGGTACCATTTACATAAATTCCATCTTGTTTTTTGAATTCTAAAGTCCTGAAACCAATTCGTTTGTCGTATTTATGAATGATGTTTCCGTTTTGTTTTAAAACCAGTTCCAGATCATATAAATTAGGACTTTCCGGATTCCATGGTTTGATGTTTTTCCATTGAGCAGCGATTGATGCCGCAGTACTTTTTGCTTTTACAGGAAAAGTAAAAGTTTCGAATTTTTCTCCGTTTAAACCTTTCAATGTAGCTTCTAAAACAGCATTTTTAGAAATATTTTTAAGATTTAAATCTACAGTAATCGAGCCGTCCATTTTAGGATTTACAGCAATATGTTCAATATGGGTTTTAGGAGAAACCTCCAGCCATACCGGACGATAAATTCCTCCAAAAAGCCACCAGTCTGCTCTTCTTTCGGCTGCGTTAACTGATTTATTGGCAGAATGTTTCCAGACATGAACTTCTAAAGTGTTTTTAGAACCGAATTTCAATAAAGATGAAATATCATATTTAAACTCATAAAAACCTCCCTGATGAATGGCTCCGGCCAGTTTTCCGTTGACTTTTACCTCGGTGTCTGTCATGGCTCCGCCAAACACAATCTGAACCTCTTTGTCTTTATAATCAGCTGGGACATTAAATTCAAATTTATACAAACCTTCTTCCTTGCTTGGTTCTTTCTGGTTCAGTTCTTTGTACCATCTTCCATACGTATATTCGCCAAAACCTTCTAATTCCCATTGAGAAGGAACATTTATCTTAGACCAGGTTTTGCTGTTGTTGCCTCCGGTACAATAAAAATCCCATTTTACAGGATGTTCAAAATCTTTTCCGGAAAGGTAAACTTTATCAGTTTGCTGTGCTGTGCTATTTTGATAAGAAAATAAGGCAAAGACAGCAATTGTAAAGTTTTGAATAGTGTTTTTTAATAACATAAAATAGGTATTTCTATAATGGTTTAATTGCCATCTGGTTTAGTAATTTCAAATCGGTCACTCATCGGAAGTGTCCAATTCGAAATATAATTTGGTTTTTTAGGATTGTAATTTGGAACCTCTTTTTGAATTTGCTTTTTTAACGGAATATCGAGTTCACGAATTCCTTTAAGTACACATAGCGCAATTTCGTTTGCCCCAAAACTATTAAAATGAGTGTTGTCTTCCAAAACTTTTACCTGACCCGGAAAAGTATTTAATGGATATTGTACAAAAGCTTTTCTGGAAGGTTCATCGCCCCAGGTTTCGTACAATTCGGTTGTCATTTTGGTAACATCAATAAGGGCAATATTGTTTTTTTGTGCAACAGTTCTCATGGCGGCAGGAAAATCACCGTGTGTTTCCTTTAAAGTTCCGTTTTCGTTAAAAGCGCGTCTTTGTGTAGGTGTTACTAGGATCGGAATTGCTCCTTTGTCTTTGGCAGACTGAACAAATTCGGCTAACAGCGTAGAATAAGAATCCCAGGCGCCATTTCCTTCGCCCTTTATTTTTTCGTCATTATGTCCAAATTCCACAAATAAATAATCTCCTTTTTTAATTAAGGAAAGAATCTTTTTTAAACGATTTCCTCCTTTAAAGGAACTCAGTGCAGAACCCGAAACGGCATAATTAGCAACCACAACAGTATTGTCAAAATAATTGGTTATAAACTGTCCCCACGAAGCCCAAGGCTCAACATCCTGATCGGTAACGGTTGAGTCTCCGGCAAGATAAACTACAGTTAAATTATCTTTTGGAGTAATTTTTATGCTTTGAATTGAAACGTCTCCTAAAAATTCCAGTGTGAGTTTGTCGTCCCAGTTAAAAATATCTTTTTCCCTGTCTTTTAATGAAACATTTTGAGTGTCATCAATTTTTGGAGTTCTGACATTTACATTAAAAATTTTGGTTACCGGTTTGCCTTTTTTAATGGAAAGCTGATCCAGCATCAATCTTCGAGATTCTGCTTTTATGGTAATATTTGTCTGTTTTTCAGTACTTCCCATTACAACTTCAATTTGATAATTTCCTTCCGGAAGTTTTACAGAAAAGTAAGTTGGTTTAACAGCAGAAAAGGTATTTGAATTGATCGTTGCATTCGAAGCCGAATTAATATCAAAACCATAACCTGTTGTTGTATTATAAGTCAAAGCAGTATTTATGGATATTCCTTTTTTATTTTTTATGGCATTGCCAAAATTAAACAGTTTATTTTCGGCAGCTTTCTGTGGTAGTTTCTTATCCGAAGAATTATTGTTCAAAGCAAACAGATTTAGCTGTAAAACAAAACAAAAAATAGTGCAAAGAGAAGTTTTAATGTTTATCAAAGTTTTTCTATTTAAATTATTGTATTTTCAAAACTAACGGTTACTTATTTATATAGTATCCTGTACTATGATGTTAAAAAAGTGAAAGAATATAAATTATGATATTGAAAAAATCAGGTAGGTACAGGATGCAATACCGTAAAAAAACAGAGAAATTGCGTTTAAATTATCAAAATCATTAGGTGTTTGATAATGATTATGTGCCTCTGAATTATTAAATTTTATGAAAACCAAAAACAATACCATTCCGAACCTTATTGGCTTATTATTGCTTTGCCCTTTGCTAACTATAGGACAGGAAAAACAAGCTGTGCGTAAAATTCATTATGCTCCTGAAGGGAATAGTTTTGTTTTAAAAAACGGTACCAGAAAATTCAACAGGGCACTTTATGGCTCGAATACAGGTTTTAGGGTTGAAACCGGAGACTTACCTGAATTTGCGATGTACATGCCGGGAATGGGAGGGAATTTTAAATTGGGTTTAATAAATGACAAAGACAGCAAATGGATTACCGAAGCTTCAAAAATTGACACAAAATATGTATTGGGTACGATGCAATACGAAATTCAGGACCCTATTTTAGATAACGGAAAATTGATTGTAAAAGTTGTTGCACTTAAAGAAAAAGAAGGCTTTATTTTAAAAGTATCAGGCGAAAATGTACCCAAAAAAGTAAATTTAGTCTGGGCATACGGCGGTGCAACGGGGAAAAAATTCAGTCGTGACGGCGATATTGGTGCCGATCCTGAATCGGTGTTTTATTTACAGCCTGAATATTGTACCAATAATAAATATACCATTAAAAAGCAGTCTTTCTTGTTGGAGTACGGTTCTGAAAGCAATAAAGAGAAAACAGGTAACAACAAAAAACTAACAGGCTATTTTCCGGGTTATAATGTAAAGTTAGCCAATCCAAAACAACAAAAAACACCTTCGGAATTATACAGTTCTAATCCTGAAAATCTGACGCTTGTTACAGGAAAAAATGCCATTTCAAAAAGCGAAATGTTTTGGCTGTTTTCAAGCGAGGATTTAAAAACGGATGTTTCTCAAAAAGGATTATCGCAATTGTATGATAAATCGGTTCAGGAAACGCATATTTTAGCCAATAGAGTTAAAGTAACAACTCCTGACCCTTATATTAACACATTGGGCTCAGCACTTGCCATTGCAGCTGACGGAATTTGGGAAAGCCCGGCGTATCTTCATGGTGCAATCGCGTGGAGAATGCATCTGAATGCATGGCGTGGGGCTTATACGGCTGATCCTTTAGGCTGGCATGATCGTGCGAAAACTCATTTTACAAGTTACAGCAAATCACAGGTTACGGCTCCTGAAAGCGGTCCTGTTGTTTTGGATACGGTCCGAAATTTTGCCCGTCAAAAAGAAGTCTTAGGAACCTCAATGTTCAGTAGTGGCTACATTAGCCGTAAGCCGGATAATAATACAATTGCGCATCATTATGATATGAATCTGGTTTTCTTTGATCAGATGTTACGACATTTTAAGTGGACGGGAGATACTTCGTTCATGAAAGAAATGTGGCCTACGATTCAAAAGCATTTAAACTGGGAAAAACGAAATTTCGATCCCGATAATGACGGACTTTACGATGCCTATGCGACAATCTGGGCAAGTGATGCGTTGCAGTACAGCGGTGGCGGTGTGATTCATTCTTCGGCTTATAATTTTTATGCAAATAAAACGGTGGCTGAAGTCGCTAAAAAAATTCAGCTGGATGAAAATCCTTTCGTTAAAGAAGCAGATAAAATCCTAAAAGCTTCGAAAGACCAGCTTTGGATTCCGAAAAAAGGCATTTTTGCAGAATATAAAGACGCAATGGGAAACAGATTATTGCATGATGTTCCAGGTGTCTGGAGTATTTATCACACTATTGATTCCGAATTGTCCAATCCGTTTGAGAGTTATCAGATGCTGAGCTATGTGGACAAGCAGATTCCGCATATCCCGATTTCGGCAGAAGGACTTGATAAAACCGATCTCTATACGATAAGCACCACCAATTGGCAGCCTTATACATGGTCTATTAATAATGTGGCGTTGGCAGAGCAGTTGCATACTGCTTTGGCTTTCTGGCAGGGCGGACAATCTGAAAAAGCATTTAAGATGTGGGAAAGTGTTTTGATCGAAAGTATGTATTTGGGCGCTTCTCCGGGTGGTTTTGAACAGCTTTTGTATCAGGATGCCATAAGAGGCGAATTGTACCGCGATTTTGCAGACCCGATTGGAATGGCTTCGAGAACTTTGGTAGAAGGGCTTTTCGGTATCCAGCCTGATGCTTTGGCGGAGGTTTTAACGATTCAGCCGGGATTTCCTGCAAAATGGGACCACGCAGCTTTAGATATTCCGGATATTTCAATTGATTTTAAAAGAGAAAATAAAACAGATTCGTATCTTATAAAAAATCAGTTTCCAGCCAAAATGAATCTGAAACTGGTTGTAAATGCACCTTTTGACGGAATTCAGGATATAACAGTTAATGGAAAAACGGTTAGCTGGAAAAATATTCAGGAAAGTATCGGAGATCCAAAAATTGCGATTGAAGTACCTTATAATGTTTCTTATGATGTGAAAATTAACTGGAAAGGAGATGTTTTAGAAGATATCAAACCTGTTGCTTCATTAACTGCTGGAGAATCTTTTAGCATAACAACCACTAAAGCAGAAATAATTTCAGTTTATGACCCGCAATCTATTTTGAGTGAGGTTTCAAAAACCAATAAATCGTATCAGGCAATTGTGTATGGCAACAAGTCTAAAACCTTTTTCGTTCAGTTAAAACAAGGAGATGTAACCTGGTGGCAGCCTGTTGAAGTAGATTTAAAACCTAAGATTGAATCAGAAATTGTTCAGTTAAAAAATAATAGTGTAGAGATTACTCTGAAAAATAATTCGGATAACAAAATTGAAGGAAATATCGCTTTTGATGCTTCCGCAAAAGACAATCAGCAAAAGATTTCTTTAGATACAAATCAGAAAGAAAGTCTTGTTATTCCGTTTGAAAAATTAGTTCCTGGAACCAATAAATTCTCGGTTAACGCAGGTTCAAATACCATAAAAGAAGTAACTTTTACTAATTGGGATATTCCATTAAACAATTCAAAAACACAGGAAACAGTTGCACTTTCTTTCTTTTTTAATTCGAAAGTAACGGATGTTTTCAATAATGAATATTTATCTCCGAGGCCGCAGACAGTCACGTTACAGCTACCAAAAAACGGAATCGGGAATTGGTGTTATCCAAATGTTTCCGTAAAACTGGACGATTCAGGATTGCGTGAAAAAGCCAAATTAAATGGAGAAATTATTAGTCCAGAAGGTATTACATTTAAAACACCTTCTGAAATCAATTCGAAAAATATTATTTTTACATCTCAATGGGATAATTTTCCTAAAACCATCAGTGTTCCATTGAGCGGAAAAGCATCACACATTTATTTTATGGTAGCCGGAACGACTAATCCAATGCAAAGCCGTATTGTAAATGGAGAAATAGCCGTAAATTACACAGACGGAACTTCAGAAATTTTACAACTGAAAAACCCTGAAAACTGGTGGCCGATTGAACAGGATTATTTTGTTGACGGACTGGCGTTTACAACAGATGCCCCAAAACCGCCAAGAGTTTATTTGAAATCGGGTGAAATTTCGAGAACCTTCAACGATTTTACCACTATAAAAGGATATTCCAGTTTTGGTGTTGATGGTGGAGCAGGAACGATTCTGGATTTACCTTTAAACAAAAATAAAACCTTAAAAAGTCTTACAATCAAAGCAATTGCAAATGATGTAATTATTGGGCTCATGAGTGCGACCTTAGTTAGATAGGGCATTAAATCAGCAGTTTTGGATAAACTTAAAGAGTAGGTTCAAACAAAAAATTAAATGAATGGGTACAAAAAAGAACTGTTTTTTTAACTTTTCAGGCGCATTTCTGCTATTGTGCATGCTATGCCATTTACCCTCTTATTCACAAAATAAAACTTTGATTACCGACCAATTAGCGGAAAAATTTCAAAAACTAACCCAGAATATTAGTACTGATTTAGTTTATATACAAACCAGCAAAAATATTTATGAAACGGAAGAAGATGTCTGGTTTAAAGGCTATGTTTTAGATGGGCAAAATTTTATAGATTCCGGACGCAGTAAAACATTATTTGTACAGCTAACTGAAGATAAGACAGAAAAAGTAGTTTGGGAGAAAAAGTATGAAATTGAAAATGGCTTTGTCAATGGACATCTTTTTTTAGAAAGTTCGTTAGCTGAAGGAAATTATACACTGGCAGGCTACAGTTCGCATTCTTTTGTTAAAGAATCTAAAGAATTTTATGCTTTAAAAAAGATAAAAGTTGTAAAAACAATCAATCAAAAAACAGTTGTAATTCCTGCTGAAAAAGACAGTATCGTTCATTTTTCTGTTTTTCCAGAAGGAGGAAAACTTATTTCAGGAATTCAGAGTACGCTGGCATTTAAAGCTGTAAATTCAAAAGGTTTACCTGTGGATGTTTCAGGGATTTTGTTTGAAAATAATAATCCTTTGCAAAATTTTAAAAGCAACCATGCGGGTATGGGATCGGTTATTTTTACTCCAGACAGTAATAAAAAATATCACATCCGATTGAATGAACCTGCTTATGTGCAAGATTTTTCAGTTGGAGAGATTGATTTAAATGGCAAGACAATCCGTTTAATGAATAATACTAAAGAAACATTGGTCTTTAAAATCTCACAAAGTGATGCTTTACAGGAAGAAAAAATATACCTGAGATTACAAATGAGAGGAATCGTTTATAGCATTGCCGTTGGGGTATTAAATAAAGAATTGGTAATCAAAATTCCTTTAAAAGACGTACCGCAGGGAATCGCAGAAGTGACGCTTTTTAACAAAGATTTATTGCCAATAGCAGAACGGTTGGTATATGTCAATCAGGATCAAAAATTAAAAATTAAAACAGAACTAAACAAAAACAGTTACACTAACAGAGAACATGTAAATCTAAAAATAAAAGTAACAGATCAAAACGATCAGGCGGTAGTGGCTCATTTAGGAGTAAGTGTCTATGATGGTTTGTACCAAAATAAACAGGATGCCAAGAACATTCAAAGTCATTTTTTGCTTTCTGCACAATTAAAAGGAAATATTTATAATCCGGCTTATTATTTTGATGTGCAAAATAAAGATCGCAAACAGGCACTAGATTTATTAATGCTTACTCAGGGATGGAGAAATTATGTGTGGAATGAAAATAATTTAAGAGAATTAAATAGTCAAACACCTATAGTTTTTGATGATCTGAAAGGTAAAGTTCAGTTAGAAAAACCAGATAAGAAAACAACAGCAGTTATAGGACAAAAAGGGCTCGTAATATTTGCGGCAGATGATTCCAGAGGTAATGATTTTGTAATGACAGATACAGCCGGAGATTTTACGATTACACCGGGTCATTTAAAAAAAGGAGAAAATGGTTATACGTACCTAAAGTTGATGACTTCATCTGAACCAAAATATATTATGAAAGTAAAGGATTTTTCGTTTGATGAAATAAATAAATATCGTAAAAATAAAACGATGATTTATGCTTTACCAGAGATTGAAAAAGTGTTTGCCCAAGAAAATTCTCCATTCAAAGGTCGTGAAGAAATAAATAAACTAAATGAAGTTTTAATTACCACAAAAAAGAATAAAGTATTTCGTGATAAGTATATCGGAAAACTGGATAGTCTGGCCAGAGCACAGTATTTTACAAATGATTTTGTGTGTCATGGAGTTCTAAATTGTCCGGTTTGGGATTGTCATGGTGGCGAAAAAAAGAGACCTGTTGAAGGAGATAAGTATGAACAATATGAAGGATTCAAATGGTCTGATGGTGAATGTAGTCCTTATACTTATACCTCTATGAAAAAAATTACTTACCGTTATCCTGAATTAACAGAAGAACAACTTCTGGAAATGTTCAACATTGCTATGGTTGAGGGATATTATGGCAAGAAAGTGTTTTATGAATCCGTTTATGATGATGTAACTATTACCGATTCAACTCCGGATTATCGTAATACTTTGTTTTGGAAACCGGATGTTATTACCAATAAACAAGGAGAAGCTAACGTAACCTTCTTCTGTTCAGATATTAATAGCCAGTTCACAGGAAATATTGAAGGAGTAAGCGGTAATGGCTTGTTTGGGTCTGAAAACTTTCAATTTTTGGTGAGAAAGTAATTAAATTATTACTCAGAAGTCATGAAAAACTATTGATAAAAGAAAACAAAAGAATATGAAGAAAATACTATTTGGACTGGTTGTAATTGCTATGCTTTCTTTTACTGAAAAAGAAGAATCTGCCTTTTCCTTAACGGGAAAAACAAATAATTTCGAAAACGGAAAAGTACTTTATTTAAAAGATAACTTATCTGAAAAAATTATTGACTCGGCTGTTGTTACTCATAACCAATTTGTATTCAGAACGAAAATATCCAAATTTCCGGTAAGGGTTTTGGTGTACAATAAAGAGTTTTCGCAATGGAGGGATATTTGGATTGAAAACAATAAAATGATTTTTGATGCATCCGAAAGTGATTTTAAAAGTGCCAAAGTAACAGGTTCCCAATCCGAAGATTTGTCTCAACAGCTTTACAAAAATGCAAGCGGATTGTCTTTTGAAGAAAGAAATGAGCTTGAGAAAAAATTCGTAGAAAATAATCCAAATAGTATTGTAAGCGCCTTTATCCTTTCTGTCTTTTCTGCAGACTGGGGGAAGGATTTCTCAAAAGTGTGTTACGAACGATTTTCCAAAGACATAAAAAAAACAGAATATGGAAAAAGAATCTTAAACTATATTACATTGAATCGAGATGTCAAAATTGGAGATCAATATTCAGATTTTGTAATGAATGATAAAAATGGAAATCCAAAAGAATTATCAAAACTACTTGGAAAAGTGACACTTTTAGAATTTTGGGCTTCCTGGTGTGGTCCTTGCAGACAAGAAAATCCTCATTTGGTAAAAACCTACGAAAAATATAAACCAAATGGGTTTGAAATAGTAGCAGTATCCTTAGACAAAGAAAAAGAAAAATGGCTCTCAGCAATCGAAAAAGACGGACTGGCGTGGACAAATTTTTGCGATTTTAAGGTTTGGGAAAGTAAAACAGCACTGATATATGGTGTCTATGCTGTTCCTGAAAATTTTCTTATTGATAAAACCGGAAAAATTGTTGCCAGGAATATTCGGGGAGAACAGCTAAACAAGAAATTAGCTGAACTAATAAAGTAAGTAAAAAGCTAATTAATAAGATCATAAATACAGTTACATATACAAATTATTTTAAATTAAAAATCATGAAAAAATATTCTATTATTTGTTTTTTATTATTTTCTGTTGGAATTATTGCCCAGCAAAAAATAGACAGGAAAGCATTGGTAACAAGGCATAATGTTCAAATTACCGCAATAGATACTTTAGCTTCTTTAACCGTTGGTAATGGCACTTTTGCCTTTACGGTTGATGCTACGGGTCTGCAAAGTTTTCCGGAAAAATATCAAAATGGAATACCGCTCGGAACACAATCAGAATGGGGTTGGGACAGCTATAAAAACACAGAGAATTATAAGTTTTCTGAGACTTTAAAAGATGTAGATCAGTATGGCCGCAAGATTTCATATTCAACACAAATTAAAGAACCTGCACGAAAAAAAGAAGCAGTCGAATGGTTTCGTCAGAACCCCCATTTATTGCAATTGGGAAATATAGGTTTTGAAATCACAAGGAAAGATGGCAGTTTGGTTAAGCCGGAAGATATTAAAGCCATCAATCAAAAGCTGGATTTATGGACAGGAAAAATTGAGAGTTATTTTGAAGTAGAAGGAACTCCTGTAAAAGTGATAACGGCTTGCGATCAGACAAAAGATGCTTTAGGCTTTAAAGTAGAATCGGATTTAATTCTACAAGGGCGTTTGAAAATTCGTGTCCGAATCCCTTTTCCAACAGGACTATGGGGAGATATGGGTACGAAATGGGAAGAAAAACAGGATGTAGCTATTTCAAAGGTTGCGATTGAGGGTACAGATATGGGGAAAAAATGGGGAGGAAAACAAGATTATAAAAGCAATCTGAAAATCAAAAATAAATCTGAAGCTACCATTACACACATAATGGACAGTATTTCGTATGATATTAATTTGAAATGGAAAGGCACTGCATCAATTAAAGAAAAAGCAAAGCACTATTTTGTTGTAGAACCTTCAAAAAGCAATACAATCGAGTTAAGTTGTTCGTTCGTTCAAACAGATAAAAATAAATCTGCAGTTGCTTCTTTCGCAGCTATTGAAAGCAGCAGTATAAAAGAATGGAAACGTTTTTGGGAAAGCGGTGCGGCAGTAGATTTTTCAGGAAGTACCGATAAACGTGCGCAGGAATTGGAGCGTCGTGTGATTCTTTCGCAATACCTGACCAAATTGCAGTGTACAGGGAAAGTTCCGCCACAAGAAACCGGTTTAACCTACAACAGCTGGTACGGAAAACCGCACTTAGAAATGCATTGGTGGCACGGTGTACATTTTGCACTTTGGGACAGACCGGAATTACTGGAAAAAAGCCTTCCGTGGTATCAGAAAGTTTTTGAAAAGGCTAAAAATATCGCCAAAAGACAAGGTTTTGAAGGGGCAAGATGGCAAAAAATGACAGATTACGACGGTAATGAAAGTCCATCATCAGTTGGGGCATTCCTGATTTGGCAGCAGCCACATTTTATCACGTATGCCGATTTGATTTACCAAGCGAAACCAACAACAGCAACTTTAAATTTATACAGTGAACGTGTTTTTGCGACAGCAGATTTCATGGCTTCTTTTGCAAATTATGACGCTAAAAATGATCGTTATGTTTTAGGACCAGGCGTAATTCCGGCGCAGGAACG
Organism: Flavobacterium pectinovorum; assembly: GCF_022802975.1. Classification (GTDB taxonomy): domain Bacteria; phylum Bacteroidota; class Bacteroidia; order Flavobacteriales; family Flavobacteriaceae; genus Flavobacterium; species Flavobacterium pectinovorum_B. Next base: position 41,774 of record NZ_JAFEVZ010000013.1, on the reverse strand, counting down.
TTTCAAGGCAATCGAAACTTTTAACCCAACGTATGAATTGGCGTATTGGAATTGGGCTTTGAAAACGGCTATCAGCTGGAAGAAAAAATTAAACCAAAAAGTGCCTGAAAGATGGGAAACTGTTTTGGCTAAATTATCGCCTTTGCCAATTGCAAAAGAGGTGTATCTGGCAACAGAAAGCGCTACAGATTCGTACACCAATCCAGAATTTAAAACAGATCATCCATCGGTATTAGGAACTTTCGGAATGCTTCCGGAAACGTCTCTTCTGGATAAAAAAATCATGAAAAATACGTTTGACTTGGTTTGGGATACCTGGTCATGGAACAAAACCTGGGGATGGGATTTCCCGATGACAGCGATGTCGGCTGCCCGTTTGCAAATGCCTGAAAAAGCGATTGATGCCCTTTTTATGAATGTAGTAACCAATACGTATTTAAAAAACGGTCACAATTACCAATCGCCAAGATTAACGCTTTATCTTCCTGGTAATGGTGGTTTATTGACAGCTGTTGCGATGATGTGTGCCGGCTGGGAAGGAAATACAATCGAGAATCCTGGGTTTCCTAAAGACGGGACATGGAAAGTGAAAAGCGAAGGATTTAAGAAGATGTTTTAATTATTTAAAAAGGTGCTAAGTTGCTAAGGTTGTGAGATACTAAGTCTGGGTTTTTAGCCCAGTTTGTCATTTCGACGAAAGGAGAAATCATACACGTAACTCGACAAAGATTGACCATTTCTTTGTGGAATTTCTAGTGTGATTTCTCCTTTCGTCGAAATGACAGGAAAACTATAGATTAATAGTATTTCAAAATAAACCATTCTTGATAAAATCAGTCTAAGTATGCATAAAACTGTACCAACTCAAACCAATCATGAAAAATAAAATTTTATTACTATTACTCTTTTTGTCAGGTTCAATTTTACTTGCGCAAAGACAGATGGAAAGCTTAGACCGTGGCGTCATTGCCATAAAAAACAAAGGCCAGTTTTTTATCAGTTGGCGTGTTTTAGGAACTGATGCTGATGATCTGGGGTTTAATTTGTATCGAAAGAGCGGTACAAAACAAGCAGTAAAATTAAACGAAAAGCCTGTAACCGGGGCTACGAATTTTGTTGATTCTAAAGCAAATCCGAACGAAGAAAATACATGGTTTGTAAAAACGGTATTAAAAGAAAAAGAAACAGAAGCCAAAGGAAGCTTTACGATTCCGGCTTCAAGTCCGGATAAAGATTATTTGTCAATTGCTATAAAACCGATTGAAGGTTATGTGCCAAATGATCTTTCAACCGGAGATTTAGACGGAGACGGAAAATACGATTTGGTAGTTCACATGACCGGGAAAGGCCATGACAATTCACATACCGGTATTACTGACCCACCTATTTTTCAGGCGTATACTTTAGAGGGTAAATTTTTATGGCAGATTAGTTTGGGTAAAAACATTCGTGAAGGTGCGCATTATACACAGTTTATGGTCTATGATCTGGATGGTGACGGAATTGCAGAACTGGTTTGCAAAACAGCTGATGGAACTACGGACAGTGAGGGAAATGTGGTTGGAGATGCTTCAAAAGACTGGGTTGACAGAGACCCTAATTCGGGAACTTATGGAAAGATTTTAAAAGGACCTGAATATCTTTCCGTTTTTGATGGAAAAACCGGTAAACTGGTTACAACCACAGATTATATTCCCGAGCGAGGTGATTTGGCTGGCTGGGGCGGACATGGAGGTAGCGGAGGAAATGATACCAAAGGAAACAGAATTGACCGTTTTACAGCCTGTGTTGCTTATCTGGATGGCATTCACCCAAGCGTGGTAATGTGTCGTGGTTATTACGGAAGAACTGTTTTGGCAGCCTTCGATTTTAAAAATAAAAAACTGACTTCAAGATGGGTCTTTGATAGTAAAAATGCTGAAAATCCGTATTCCGGAATGGGAAATCATGGATTAACTGTGGCTGATGTTGATAATGACGGAAAAGACGAAATCATTTATGGATCGATGTGTGTTGATGATGATGGCAAAGGATTATACACAACAGGCTTCAGGCACGGAGATGCGCTGCACGTTTCTGATCTGGATTTGGATGTTCCAGGCTTAGAAGCATTTGGAATCCATGAAATTGAAAATAAAACAACCGGTCCGGGTGTAGCCGTTTTTTCAGCAGCAGACGGAAAAGTTTTGTTTACCGATTCCCTAAACGAAGATGTTGGCAGGGGAGTGGCAGATAATATCGATCCAACCAGAAAAGGTGCACAATGCTGGTGGTCAGGCTCTCCGTTTTTATATGATATGAAAGGAAATAAAATAGGGGATGCGCCAAAATCAATTAATTTCCTTATTTATTGGGATGGAGATACTTCAAGAGAATTACTGAATTCAAATTATATAGACAAATATGGTAAAGGCAGATTGTTTACTGCTGTTGGAGCCGTGTCAAATAACGGAACAAAATCGACTCCGGCTCTTGCTGCGGATATTTTGGGAGACTGGCGGGAAGAACTGATTTTAAGAAGCGAAGACAATAAAGAGTTACGAATTTATTCGACTACAATTCCAACCGATGTGAGACAATATACTTTGATGCATGATCCTCAGTACCGTTTGAGTATTGCCTGGCAAAATGTAGGGTATAATCAGCCACCTCATACCGGATTTTATTTTGGAAGCGGGATGCAGCCGGCTCCAAAACCTAATATTGTTTTGGTTTCTAAGAGGTAATCATTTAATTCGTTGGGTTTATTTATTAAAAACGTCAGTTCGAGGTTTAATTTTTTTTACAAAAAAGCAATATAAGATGACGTTGCAACCTCTCGTCAGTTCGAGTGAATTTTCTGAAAATGCAATAGCTTTTTCAGAAAATTTGTATCGAGAACCGTTTTTAAGAATAATATTCTGTTCTCGATACAATTCCGATGAAAAATCGGGATCACTCGAACTGACGAAAATTATCATCAAAAACTATTGCACCAACTGGATAATAATTTTATCAAAAAGTAATAAAAAAGTCCGTTTCAAATACATGAAACGGACTTTTTAGATTTGTGTTTTTATTGGGGCAAAAAACAAACCTCGTTTTAATTTTGGAAATCAGATTTCCAATAATAAAACTATTTGATTATTATTTTAGTTGCAGAAGTTTGACTGTTTTTAGTAAGTTTTAAGATATACAAACCAGTTTTTAAATTTAAATGAAGTGAATTATCATTTGTTTTACCTGAAGTTTGTTTCTTTCCTAGCACATCAAACACTTCGTATTGTATGGTTTCATTATCAGCATTATTAATGAATAAATTTCCATCTGAAGGGTTTGGATAAACGGCTACTGATTTTAATACATTGTTATCATCAATTGAAAGTACTGATGGCGTGTAAGTAAAAAGTTCATTTCCAGTTGTACCATTATCACCTTCAAAAAATAACTTTCCGTTTAAAACAGCAATATTATCAATATCAAAAATAGTATCATCAACTCGTTCAATGATTGTACCATTTGTTCTGTATAAATATTTCAAAGTACCATTTTGACCTGAATAGTATAAATAATTATTTAAAACAGTATAATCCGAAGGATTGTGGTCGCCAGTTATATTGCTTAAATTTGTGATAGTATTGGCTGCGGGGTCGTAAACCCAAAGTTGATCGCCAGAAGTGCCGTTATCAGCTTCAAAATATAATTTACCATTCCAATTAAATAAACTTGTAGCACCAGTAAGTGATGCTGCAGCGGTTACAGCTACAGTGCCTGCAGTAGTTCCATCTGTTTTCCATAAAATACCAGCTCCGGCTTCAAAATATAATTCGCTACCCACTACGGTAAAGTTGCTAATGCCGGCATTATTTCCATAATCTGTGATGTTCTTTACAAGCGTAAAGGTATCATTTGCTGGGTCATAAGCATATAACTTCAAACCTAAAGCATCAGTGGTATAACTCATATAGCAAAAGATTTTGTTATTAAAAGGCATAAATATTCCTCCTGTAACACTTTCGGCACCTGTGCCTACATTAGCTACCTTTACAGTTGTGGTTCCGTTAAATTCATACAATCTATTAGAATCTACAGTATTTACATAGTATATTAAACCATTGAATTCTATAGGGTTAAATATAAAAGAATTACCTGTGGCTATCGTTCCGGATTCTGTACCATCGGTTTTAAATAAAATATTTCCTGAACCCGCATTCGCTGAAAAATATAAATTTGAATTGTAGCTAAAAAAGCCTGTTGGAGTTGAATTGTTACTACCGGGTCTTAAATCTTTTACAAAGGTGGTTCCAGTTGCTGTACCATCGGTTACCCATAACTCTTTTCCTAAATCTACAGCACCAGGGCTATTTGTTCCAGTAGCATCATCGGCTCCAAAATATATTTTATTATTAAAGACTATTAAATTTTCTGGCGAAGAGTTTCCTGTTCCATTATTTATATCTTTCACCAGACTTATTTGCCCAAACGACAAGGCAGAAATTAATAATAAAAAAAGGTATTTGTTTTTCATATTTTACTGTTATTAAATTAATGTATTTATAAAGAATTGAAATTTTTAATAAAATTATTAGACTTCTGTTTTTTTGATCTTAAGTGCAATTAATACGGGTATTGAGACTATAAAAGGAAATGTAATTACAAAAAAAACTAAGATATAAGGCTGTTTAAATCTATGCTGGTTTTTTATAATATAGAATATTGCAATAGGTGTAAGTATCAGATGTAATAAAACAAAAAGTTGATATAGAAATAAGCCTGTTTCAAATTGGTTGATTAATTGATCCATAATGTCTATTTGTTTAAATTTTACTAAAATTATTTTGGAAGATCCGGAGCCATAATCCTTCTCGTTGGCGTACTTAAAGTTTCAATAAAAGCCAATAAGTCACTCATTTCTTCTTTGCTTAAGTTTAACTTTTTAAGCATTGGATCTACTTTCGGGATTAAAGAATCACGTGGGGTTCCCAGGTATTTTTTCTGAACAGGAGAAGGGTTGCCTAAATTGTAAAGCTCTACTACGTCCAGTAAAGTTGGAAAATGTCCGTGATGCATCCATGGTCTTGTATTAACCACTTCACGAAGTGTAGGCGTTCTGAATTTGCCGATATCTTTAACATCCTTTGTTACGTTGTAGCGTCCGAAATCTTCATTTTTTGTTCCAAATAAAACCTGTCCGTCATTATGAAACTGGTTATCACTGAAATAAGGTGTGTTATGGCAGTTGATACATTGTGCTTTCGTTCTGAACAAATGCAATCCTTTTACTTGCTGATCGGTATAAGCATCTGATTTACCGCTAACAAAATGATCAAATTTACTTTTCGGACTATTAATTGATCTCTCGAATGTAGCAATGGCATACTGAATTCGTTCAAGAGTGACTTTTTTGTCTCCAAAAGCAGCTTCAAAAAGTGGATTGTACCCTTTTATTTTTCCAATTTTGCTTACTGCAATCGTTAGTTTTTCATTCATTTCTAAAGGATCACTCACCGGAAATTGTGCCTGATCTTCTAAACTCTTCGCACGACCGTCCCAAAAGAGGGAAGTGGCATAAGCTGAGTTTAAAATGGTCATCGAATTTCGTTTTCCCGTCTGGCGGTCATGACCAAAAGAACGCGTTAGATTGTCTGTCCATCCCAATTCCGGATTGTGGCAGGAAGCGCAGGCAATTTGTCCGCTCAGGGACAATCTTGGATCAAAAAATAGTACTTTACCCAGACTTTCTTTCTCCTTAGAATACGGATTATAAGCAGGGTAAGGAACAGCAGGAAGTACCCCGATATCCTGAAATTTAGATTTGTCTATGCTTTCATGCAATTCTGCAGCAGGCCATTTTGAGGCATCTCCGCTGGAATATAGCTTTCGCAATTCCGGAATATCAATATAATCAGGTTCTTCTATGCTTTTGTATGCTGTTAAACTCAACAGTAATAAAAGAGGGAGTATCAATTTTTTTGCTTTCATCATTTTATAGGTCAATAATTGCTTTTCGACAAGGTTCATCTAACGGTACTACAGTTGGGAAGCTGTTTTTATTATAAATTTTGTATTTAGAAGTCACTGTTCCTCCAAATAATGCTGTATTGGTTAATTTCAATTCAAATGAAATTTCAAATAAATCAGGACTTATTTCTTTGTAAGTTCCTTCCCCTTCGATAGCGATGCTGTAACTCTTTGCATTTGTTCCTGATGTTCCAATTGTAATATCCTGTGGAATCACAAGTACAATACCATTGGTTTTACTGTTTCCGTTTTCGGGAAAAAACTCTAATGCAGATTTTATGTTAAAACCAGGAGAAATGGCAGCAGCTGTACTGGCGTTAGGAAACCATCTTTTTAAGTTAAATGAATTTACTGTAGAACTTCCGGCAACAACATTAAAACCAATTTTGAAAGCATCATGATACACATCGTCATTAGTATTTGCGGTTCCTTTATCACTGTATAAAATTGCATTTTGATTGTCTTTTGTGACTACAACCGGGAATGTAAAGACATTAAAGGCCTGCCACACACAAGCATCGCTCCTTTCAAACCAGTTTACACCATAGGTTTGATAATTTGAATTGGCTAAATTATAGAACTTAGAAGCCGGATTGGCCAAAACATCCCGTGTTGATTTTTCGGGTTTCTCAATTGTTAAAATAGTATTTCCGTTTGCAATATAATTAGGAGTGCTTTTTAATGTGATTTTTGTCTGATAGCGCACATCTTCATTACTCAAATTTTCTAAAAGTGTCAAATGATAGGTAATAAAACTTCTGTTATCTCCATAGTCATCGTGAGTTAAAGAATAATCAAATCCATTTAAAAAACTGAATATTTCAAGATTTTCAATTTCAGAAGGAATAAATCCATTAGGGAAATTTACTTTAAAATCGATTTTTTCACCGGCCAGGCCTTTAATAGTGAATTGATTCTCCGGAAATGTATAGCTTGTAGCTGCTTCTCCTAACGTAACGGTAAAAATATTGTGTGGTGCCTGAGTATTTAAATTTCCAATATGTACCAAAGGGTCAGAAGCGTTTTCTAATTTCATGGTAATAGTCTGCTGATCCTTCCATCTTTTATCAAAAGAAACAAAAATAGTATCCGTTAGTTTGTTTCCTTCAAAAATTAATTCGCTTTCCGGGTTCATACTGTAACTGTTTGCATCACCTGAAGTTACTGAACTAAAACTAACCGTTACCGGTGATTTTAAAGTAGTAGAAGTTAAAGTAACGGGCACTTTTAAGGTTTTGACCGATTTGTTTTCAAATGAACTTACCGGAAGTAAACCTGTATTTATCTTGGGATATTCCAGAGGTACACCTGCAGAAGTGATTAAGAAATTGAAACGCACAAACGGATCAACGCTTTTAGAATCTAATTTGTAATCATCCTTTGAACAGGATTGAAACAATATTATAATAATACTTAATACAGATATAATTTTACTAATACGATTCATTTTGTTTCAGATTTGCGTTAATGTTAGTATTGTTGCGTGGTATAGGCAATACAAATTTGAGTGATGGGTAATTCATACTGCAATTGAGAGACTGGCAGCCATCGTTTCTTGAAATGTTCTTATGGTTTCGGGTTGTATCAAAAAATAAATGTCCCTCAAAACAAAGTTCTTTTCGTCTTTCTAAAAATATGGCATCTTCTAAATTTTCAGAATCAGTCAGGAGGCTTGCATTTGCTCTTTCTCTTATCGTATTGATATCCGTTTTTGCCTGAACGGTATTGTTCAGTTTTAAAGCCGCTTCGGCACGAATTAAATATTGCTCACTCATTCTAAAAGCAACATACCCGGGATTTCCCTGAAATTTTTTAGTGAAATAATAATTTCTGTCTACTAATTGTAAATTAACGAGGGTTTGTAATGGCTCAACCAAAAATAGCTGTTTTCGAATATCAGATGTTTCGTATAGATTTATCAAATCTTCTGAAGCAACATAATCACTATAAGCGGTTGAAGATGTATATCCAAAATAGGCAGATAACGAATTACTCGCTACACCCTCCGTAGTTCTTGATATTGAAAATTCGAGTAAAATTTCAGAAACAGGGAGATCCGGTTGTGCCCATTGAGCAATGAGATTGTCCGAACTTATTAAATTTATCCCAGAATTTGTAATAACATCATTTGCAGTTTCGTAAGCATTGTTCCAGTCATTTTTTGATAAATAAACTCTGGATAATAAAGCTTTTGCATTTGTTTTATTAAAATAAGAATAAGCAGGCCCGTTTAGAAGTGTACTATTTGAATAAAGGTCTAATGCTTTTTTTATATCATTTATGATATAATTGTAAGTATTTGCAGCCGTTTCTCTTGATGGGTATTGCAGCCCGTTTTTTACTGACTTCGTGTTGTAAACAATTCCCGGGTGTGATGCATCGTTTGTGTAACTGTAATTCTGACTGTACAATTGGTTTAATAAAAAATGCACATAAGCTCTTGCTGTTAAAGCTTCGGCTTTAATCTGATTTTTTTCGGATTCTGTTGCGTCTGTTAAAGCATCTGTAAATTCTAAAATCAGGTTAGCTTCATTTATAGCTTCGTATGCATAGCCATAAAAAGCAGAAAAGTTAGATTTATCTGCAGAATCATCAAAAGAATAGAAATTTGTAATATCTGAGTGAATACGAAATCCTCCTTTTTGATTACCAATAAGAGAAGGTGTTAGTTTTAAATTTCCACCCTGAATATCAGAATAAACTAAGTAGGCCTGACCATTTACAATATCCCTGATATCACCATACATACCATTCAAAGCTTGCAAAACCCCTTTTTTTGTTTCCAGCTGTTCATCTATAGACGTTTGTGTACCTGGTTCCTGTTCTAAAAAATCACTGCAGCTTTGAAACAAAAACAACATTGCCAAAAGTGTCAGAAACTTAAATTGTTTTATATTTTTATAATAGTTCATCTCTTTAAAATTTAGTATTAATTCCTAACGAAATAGTTCTCGCCTGAGGATAAGTATAATTAAGTTCCCGAATCCCATTCATTCCTGAAGGGCTTTTCTCTTTATACCAATAAAGGACATTGGATACATCTCCAAAAACAGTTAAACTATCCAGAAAAGTATTTTTTACAGGTACATTATAACTCAGGTTAATGTTACTGATTTTGATGTAAGTGGCGTCATAAACATACTTACTCAAATTGGGCATTATAGGATTATCACCCGGAGAAGGCTGTGTTACATTATCGCCCTGTTTTCTCCAATAATCATAAGCATTTACAGTCATATTACGGTTTGATGTCGTGCTGTATTTTGCAATAATTTCGTCAGAAACAAGTTTGTCACCACCCCACTGAAAAGCACCATTTATAGATAATGTAATATTGTCGTTTAATGAAAACCTGTTGCCGAAACCTCCAAAAGCTTTTGGTTGTGTATCTCCAATTGGTTCCCAATCTGCAACAGTAAATAAACTTCTATAAGTTCTGGAATCATAAACCTGTCCATTTTTTCGGATAAGATCCCTGCCGGTTGCCGGATCGATCCCAATCCAGTTTATTCCCCAAATGGTAGTAGTACTATATCCAATTTTTTGTGCAAGTGCTCTGTTTGATATTGAATATTCACTTCCCAAGCCTATTAACTCAGTTACTTTATTTTCAATTGTAGAAATGTTAAAAGAGGTTGTCCATTTAAATTTGCCTTTTTGAAACCATTTAATTCTGGTTGTGAATTCAAAACCTTTGTTATACATGCTGGCTGCATTTAATTCCAATGTTCCATACCCATTTTCAGAAGGAATATCTCTGGCAACAATTAAATCAGACAAATCATCGTAATAATATTCCAGCGATAATTCAATAGCTTTAAATATGTTAAAATCAATGCCAGCATTAAATTTTACATTTTTTTCCCAGCTAAGCCTGCCATTTGGGGCAGCAGCTACGGTTGCATAATCTTGTCCATTATAACCATTTTGAGAAATGTTATACAAACCTTTTGAGCGATAAGAACCAATTCTTGAATTACCTGTTGAACCGTAACTAACTTTTAATTTTAATAAATCAATCCAGGAACTTGATTTTAAAAAGTCTTCATTACTGCTTATCCAGGCTAAGCCTGCTCCGCTATTTAAAGCAACGTTGGTATCATCACCAAAAACAGAACTTTGATCACGTCTAAAATTTCCTAAGAAATAATATTTCTTTTTATAATTATAATTAATTTGTGAAAACAAGGAGACTCTTGAACTGGAACTAATCTCATTTCGATAAGTTTGGTTTGCATTTGTTTCATCAACAGCTGTTAAAGGGTCATCATCCTGTATGGCATCTTGAACAGCGTTGATAATATTTGGATTTGTAAACCCTGTGGCAGATGCATAACGAAATTTTCCGTTTTCTTCTGAAAGTTCAAATCCTAATACGCCATCTATTGTATGGTCTTTATTGATTTGTTTATCAAATAACATTTGTCCCTGCCAGTTCCATTTAGTTGAGTTTCTTTTATTGATAGCTCGTCTTCCCCAATCAGAATAACTTATGCCATCTAAAAGAAAACTTCCGCTGGTTCTTCCACTTTCATTTTCTCCTGAAAAATAACGATCCTGATTTTTGTCTTTATAGTCGATTCCAAAAAGAGTCAAAAACTTTATAGACTTATTCAATTCATATCCTAAGTTTATGCTTCCTAAAAGACCATAAGTATCTGTTTGGTTTTTATTTTGTTCAATAGCGGCTAACGGATTGCCTCCGGTTACTCCGGTTACTCCAGTAATAGTGTAAGATCCATCCTGGTTAAAAGGAGATAATGTTGGGATATAAGCATGCGTATAATAAATATTAGGAGCATTTTTTTTAATGTAACTAGGATTTAAGGATAAGTTTACATCCCATTTTGATGCTCTGTAACCTAAATTTATTCCTCCGTTGAATTGTTTTGTTTTATTACCTAATTGCGGTTCCTCAATATCTAAATAAGTAATATTGGTTCGATAAGAAAACTTAGAACTAGCTCCTGAAACACTAAAGTTATATTTATTGTAAATTCCGGAATTGTTCAATAAGTCAAACCAGTCAGTATTTATACCATTGTAGGGAATATTAATATGTGACTGAGAAGTGTTTTTTAGATATTCGTTTCTAACTTCATTATATTGTTCTCCATTTAAATATTTTATTTGATTAATAGCTGTAGAAACTCCCAATTGGTTTGAAAAGGTAAATTTAGCTTCCCCGACTTTTCCTTTTTTTGTTGTAATCAAGATCACCCCATTAGCTCCATCAGCACCATAAATACCAACGGCTGCGGCATCTTTAAGGACTGTAAAGCTTTCAATATTATCAGGAGAAATTTGAGCTAAAGGGTTTGATAAAGATTCAGAAAAATTGCCTTGGCCATTAAAGAATGAGCTATCTATATGTGTTTCTTCAGCCATAATAACACCATCAACTATAATAAGTGGCTGAGTTGAAGTTCCTGTAACATTAGTTCCTATAGGCTTTATAGTTCCCTCTCCGCGAATATTAATTTTTACAGGCCCGCCCACACCAGAAGTGTTTTCAATCAAAACTCCTGCAACCTGTCCTTCCAGCATTTTATCAATACTTTCAGACGCCTGCTGTACTGGGATGTCTTTTGAAGTTATCGTTGAAATACTCCCTACAATTTCCTCTTTTAACTTTTTTGTCCCATAAGAAGATGTAATAATAACCGGATTCAGCTCATCTACAGCTTCTTCCATATAAAAAGTAAAAGTGTTTTTATTACCGACTTCCTGCTCCTGAGTTACCATTCCCAGAAGCGTAACCTGAAGTACAACATTATCAATGTCTTTTTCTTTCAACAGATAAATAAATCTTCCGTCAGAATCGGTTATGGCACCTCTTCCGGTTCCTTTTACCATTACAGTCGCTCCCGGAAGGGGTGATTTATCTTTAGCATTCAGAACAACTCCTTTGATTGTTCTTTCTGTTTCTTCTGAACTATCTGTCGGAGCAGGAGCAGAGCTCGTTAATAAAACCTGTTTTTTCTGAATGTAAAACGAAATGTTTTTGCCTTTAAATAATTGTTTTAAAACAGTTTCTAAGGAAGCGTTCTTAACATTGATACTGGCCTTTTGATCCGTATTTACTTTTTTTGCATTGTAGATAATCCTAAAATCACTTTGTTCTTCAATAGACTTGATAATCAAACTGATTGGCTCATTATTTATATTTAATGTAATCGATTTGTTTTGTGAAAAACCTTTTAAACCGGATAATACAATGGCTAAGAAAAATATTATTTTTCTTGAAAATTTTACAGTAAGTTTCATGTTTTTAGGTGGTTACTGGATGTTGGTAATGGTAATGGTACTTTGCTTAATAGTGTATTCAAATGGAGTGTCACGTTTTAGAAGTTCTAAAATGTTTTCAACGCTCGATTCACTAATTTTAATTGTTCCGGTAAAATGCTGTCTGGCTAAATCCGAATTCTCATTGATAATTTCAACATCGTAAGTTCGCTGAATTATTTTAACAATGGTTGAAAATGGAGTGTCTTTAAAAGTAAGTTCGCCTTTTGTCCAGGCTGAGTAAAAATCAGGATCTACAGATTTTGTCGTGATTTTTTTTGAATTGTTTTGCCATGTAGCCATTTGGTTTGGTTTCAGCAAAACAGCATTCGATATGTTTTCGGCTTCATACATCTGAATACTTCCTTCAACTAAAACACTATTGACTGTAGGGGTTTCAGGATAAGCACTTACGTTAAATTTAGTTCCCAAAACTTCTATAGCTGCCTGATTTGCGTTTACTATAAAAGGATGTTCTTTGTCTTTGGCGACTTCAAAAAAGGCTTCTCCGGTTAAAAAAACAGTTCTTTTTCCGTTAATACCAAACTGCTCAGGATATCGAAAAGTGGTTCCGGAATTTAAACTTACAACCGTTCCGTCTGAAAGTGTAAGTTTAAATGTTTTACCATAAGGAACTTTAAGTGAGTTGTATATAACTTCATCATCTTTTGCTTTTCCAAAATAAACAATCTGACCGGGTAGTTTTCTGGCAATCAATTCGCCTTTATCGTTTACTAAATTGCTTTGATTAGTTTTGGTGATAAATTCTGTTCGTCCGTCTCCTAATTCAAGAACAATTTCTTTTGATGATTTTGTTTTTTGACTAAAGTTAAAAGCGATTCTTCCTAAGCCAAGCAGTGTTAAAAATACGGCAGCATATTTTAAATATTTAGCGGCTTTATTTTTTGGTTTAATTTTAATTACCGGAGTAGTATTGGTAGAAATATTTTCTGTTAAAGCTGAAAGAGCCCACGTCTTCTTTATAGAGATAAACTGTTTTTTGTTTTCTTCAGAAGCATCAATCCATTCAAAAAGAGTTTGAATTTCCTTTTCTGAGGCTTCATTAGACAGGTACTTATAAATTATTTCTGATGCCATAACTGATGTTTTAAACGTCGTGTTATAGTAAGTACACTTCAGAAATGAAAAACCCTATGTTTAATTTTTAATTATTACAAATAAAGATAAAAATCAGAAATAAATAATCGGATAATTTTGTTTTTAAAATCTTCAAAGCCTTTGTCATGTGGGCTTCAACGGCTTTTAGAGTAACCTGCATTTCTGCTGCAATTTCTGCATTTTTTTTATTCTCAAAACGTTTTTTGATAAAAACTTCACGGGTTTTGGGAGGTAAATCGTTTATAGATTCGTTAATGATACGTTCTAATTCGGTCAATTCTAAAGTGTCAAACTGAATCGAATTTAAGACTTCGATGTCGAGTTCTCTTTCTTTATGATTTAATAGGTCGTTTTTGAATTTGTCTTTAACTTTATTGTGTCTGATGAAGTTAAGACATTTCGATTTGGCGTAAGTATATAAAAAGGATTGTATTCCGTTTAGAGAATCAATATTTTCTCTGTTTTGCCATAAATTGATAAAAGCTTCCTGAGCAAGATTCTCGGCTTCATCCTTATCATAAATAAACTGAATGCCAAAGGATGTAATCCGGCAGAAATATTTATCATAAAAATAGGTAAACGCAGCTTCCTTTCCCTTTTTAAAAGATTCAAATGTTTCGGATTCAAAGCTGGTGTTACTATTCATTTATATTTTATCTCTGGTAAAGGATTACAAATTATGATCCTAAAGTGGTATTAGGCCAGAAGTTGGTGACAAAGATAAAATATTATTTATATTAATTCTAAATAAAAGAAATAAGTTTTAAAAATTAACATTAAAGACCTTTATATAGTAGTGCTGTTAAATCGAGTTTCTGTCAATAAAATTGAAAGGCACTTTTACTTCTCCTTTTTCTTTGTTTAAAATCATTCTTGCTGCAATTTCTCCCATTTCATTAAAATCAGTAGACATAACAGTTATACCTAACAAGTCTTTTAGCGGAGTATCATTGTAGGATATAATACCGATGTCGCTTCCTAATACATATTCTTCGTCCCTGATTTGTTTGACTAAATTAACCAGGTCAGATTCTTCTATAGTGATAAATAAATCTCCTTTTTTAAGGATCATATCATCGTAAACTTCACTTAAAATTTCAAAATTAATCTCGTGTTCTACACAAAATTTCCTGAAACCATGCAAAATTCTCCTTGGATAAGGATAAACAGCTTTTTCCGGATATATTAAAATTAACCTCTTGTATTTGTTGATTTTTGTAAGTCCTTCTTTTAAGGCATTGTAAATATCATTTTCAAAATCCTGATATATTTTGATAACCTCGCTTCCTAATCCAATTTTTATGTTATCCATAATTACCAGCTTGTCCTGTGGTATTCTCTGGATGGCTTTTGCTACTTCATCGGTAAAACTCAAATGTTTTAATTCGTCTGTTTTAAAGTGTGTCGTGATTACATAATAGTCGTACGCACCTTCAAATTTATCCAGCAGATTTAAAAATAAGGTTTCATCGCAATGATATATGTGCAAATCTACATGCGCATTTGCTCCTAATGTATTAATAAATGAGCTGTAAGTTTTCATTTTATACGCACTCAGTTTATTAAAAAGAAACAAAATATTCACTTTCGATTCTAATTTTGTTCTGGTAATATAGTATCCTTTTCCTCTTATGGAAGAAATAATTTTACGTTCTTTTAAAATATTATAAGCTTTTTCAACAGTATCCCTTGACATATAAAACTCTTCGCTAAAGTTATTTATGGACGGAATCTTTTGATTTATTTTCAGGTTACCATTGGCAATATTTTGCAGAATTGAATCTACAATTTGCTTGTACTTAGGTACTCTTGAATCTTCATCTATTTTAATTAATTTAATCATGGTTGGTATAGTAAAGTCTTTCTCAATTGTATTGAGAAGGTATTATAAATTGCATTATATGTAATAATTTTCTTTAAAAAGGATTAAAAAATATTGATTACGCATGCGTTTGCTAAAATATGAATTTTAAATTTAAAAAATCACAATAATTCGATTCTTATTGCAATAATTTATGATTTAAAATAAATATAAATTAAGGAAAGGACAGTACAGGATAGTTTTCTTTTTTACATTCTCTTATTTTACCAAACCAATAACTATCAACTTAAACCACAAAAAGAATTAAATGGAATCATTACTCGGAATTATTTTTCACTCCATAGGAGGATTTTCGTCAGGCAGTTTTTATATGCCTTTTAAAAAAGTTAAAGACTGGGCCTGGGAAAGCTACTGGTTAGTAGGAGGTTTTTTCTCATGGTTAATTGTTCCGCCAATTGCAGCTTATTTAACAATTCCGAATTTTACAGATATTATCGCTAATGCTGCTCCAGATATAAAAGTGTTAGCTTATACTATGGGATTAATCTGGGGAATAGGAGGATTGACTTACGGATTGGGTGTTCGTTATTTGGGAATGTCATTAGGAAATTCAATCACTTTAGGATTTTGTTCCGCTTTTGGAGCTTTGATTCCACCAATCTATTACAATTTCAGTCCAACAGAAGGTAAAGAGTCTATTAGTGACATGTTTGCAAATACAGGCGGACAAATGGTTTTGGGTGGTGTACTTATATGTATTATAGGTATTGCTATTTTAGGAAAGGCTGGGATGCTGAAAGAAAAAGATTTTGCAACAGGTCACGAAGACAAAGACAAAGATTTCAGTTTAGTAAAAGGTTTAATTATCGCTATTGTATCCGGTATTCTAAGTTCGTTTTTTAACTTCGGAATTGAAGCAGGAAAACCAATGGCTGATGTGGCTAACGAGGCGTGGAAAACATTGAATCCAAATCAGGGAGAATTCTTATTCCAAAATAATGTTACTTATATAGTTATCCTTTGGGGTGGATTAACAACCAACTTTTTATGGTGTATCTATCTTAATTTCAAAAACAAGACTTTTAGTAATTATACAGATACTAAAACACCGATTTCAAAAAATGTACTTTTTTCAGCTATTGCAGGCACCATGTGGTTTCTTCAGTTTTTCTTCTACGGAATGGGTGAAAGTAAATTAGGAAACGGAGCCAGCTCATGGATTTTACACATGTCAACTATCATACTTACCGCCAACTTCTGGGGATTCTACCTGAAAGAATGGAAAGGTGTAACTAAAAAAACGTTCAATACCTTTTTATTGGGCATCGGACTCATCATGTTATCGATTGTGGTAGTCGGAATTGGGAACTCTTTATAATAATCACTTAATATATTAAAATGTCAAATATAAACACAAACAATATGACTTTTCAGCATGTAAGCTATCTTTGGGACGATGCTAAAGCTGCAGCACTAGCAGGAGATGAAGTAGCTCTTTTTATCTATCGCTCTAATTTATTAGGAGCAGATTTAAGACTTACCAATTATGGAGGAGGAAATACTTCAGTTAAAATTACAGATAAAGATCCATTGACAGGCGCTAGCTCTGAGGTAATGTGGATTAAAGGTTCTGGTGGAGATATCGGAACATTGACAAAATCAGGTTGTGCTGCTTTATATTTAGACAGATTACGCAATCTTGAAAATGTGTACAGAGGAATTGAATTTGAAGACGAAATGGTTGAATTGTTTAACCACTGTATTTTTGATTTAGCTTCAAAAGCACCTTCTATTGATACACCATTACACGGTTTCTTACCGTTTAAACATATTGATCACCTGCACCCGGATGCTGCTATTGCAATTGCTGCAGCAAAAGACGGAGCAAAAATTACAGAAGAATTATTCGACGGAGAAATCGGTTGGGTAGGATGGCAGCGTCCAGGTTTCGATTTAGGGCTTCAATTAAGAAGCTGTCTTGAAGAAGCAGAGAAAAAAGGAAAAAAATTACGTGGTATTATGTTAGGTTCTCATGGTTTATTTACATGGGGAGATACTGCTTATGAAAGTTATATCAACACACTTGAAGTAATCGAAAAGTGTGCTGACTATTTAGAAAGCAACTACGGAAAAAAACGTCCGGTTTTTGGAGGTAAGAAAATCGATAGCCTTCCGGAAGCGGATCGTAAATTAAAAGCAGCAAAAGTAGCTCCAATTTTAAGAGGTTTCTGTTCTTCAGAGCGTCAGATGATTGGTCATTATACAGATGATGCAAGAGTGTTGGAATTCATTAACTCTAATGATTTATCAAAATTAGCTCCGTTAGGAACTTCTTGCCCGGATCACTTTTTACGTACGAAAATCAGTCCTTTGGTTTTAGAATTAGATCCAAACGAAGATTTATCAGATGTAAATGCGATTAAAGCAAAATTAACTCCTGCTTTTGAAGCGTACAGAGCGATGTACAAAGACTATTACAATGCTTGTAAAAAGTCTAATTCGCCAGCAATGCGTGACCCAAACCCTGTGGTGATTTTATATCCTGGAGTTGGTATGTTTACGTTTGCCAAAGATAAAACGATGGCTCGTTTGGCATCTGAATATTATGTGAATGCAGTAAATGTAATGAAAGGTGCAGAAGCTGTTTCTGAATATACTTCATTGCCACATCAGGAAGCTTTTGATATCGAATACTGGTTGTTGGAAGAAGCAAAATTACAGCGTATGCCAAAACCAAAAGCACTTTCAGGAAGAGTTGCTTTAGTAACTGGTTCTGCCGGTGGAATTGGTAAAGCTATCGCTAAAAGATTTGCTGAAGAGGGAGCTTGCGTAGTAATCAATGATATTAATGAAGAGCGTTTAGAAGGTGCAAAAGCAGAATTTATCAAATTATTTGGTAAAGATGCTGTTTCAAGTACTTTATTAAATGTTACTGACGAAGTAAGTACAGAAAAAGCTTTGGATGCTGCTTGTTTAGCATTTGGAGGAGCTGACATTATCATCAATAACGCCGG
This sequence comes from Flavobacterium pectinovorum, assembly GCF_022802975.1. GTDB lineage: Bacteria > Bacteroidota > Bacteroidia > Flavobacteriales > Flavobacteriaceae > Flavobacterium > Flavobacterium pectinovorum_B. The sequence goes on along the minus strand of NZ_JAFEVZ010000013.1, from coordinate 23,534 downwards.
TATCAGTATTTCAAAATCAATTGCAGAACACACTCTTGAAGAGTGGGACAGATTATATGATATTTTGGTGAAAGGACAATTTATTGTTTCTAAAGCCGGAATTGAAGTAATGCGCAAACAAGGTTTTGGTGGAGATATCGTAAACATCGTTTCTAAAAATGCGGTTGTAGCGGGTCCAAATAATCCTGGATACGGTTCTGCAAAAGCAGCTCAGGCACATTTAACACGTTTGATGGCTGCTGAGTTGGGTGCTGATAAAATCCGTGTAAACACAGTGAACCCTGATGCTGTTATATCAGATTCTAATATCTGGTCTGGCGGTTGGGCTGAAGGACGTGCAAAAGCATACGGAATTACCGTTGCAGAATTGCCTGCTTACTACGCGAAACGTACCTTATTAAATGAAATTATATTGCCTGATGATATTGCAAACGCATGTTTCGCATTCGTAGGAGGTCTGTTGAACAAATCAACAGGAAATGCCCTGAATGTAGACGGCGGAGTAACAATGGGCTTTTACCGATAAGTTGTTTAGTTTTTTTTAAGTTTATTTAACAAAGTGGTTTTTGTTTTCTAACGTTCGATTTCGGTCGGACGTTAGATTTTTTATGACAATCGTATTTTATAAATAAATTTCCTAAACACATTAAAAACAAACAAAAAAATACAAAAAAGTAACGTATAACAAGGGTTTGGTTTATAGAAATAGCCTTATATTGTAAACCCTATTTAAAAATAAATAAGTATGTTAATTCAATCAAATACTGTCGCATCTCATAATGATGATTTATTAAAAAAACATCAGAATAAATTAGTTTTTACAGCTTCAGAAATTGCAGAAAGTGAAGCTGTCATTCAAAAATTGATCGATTTTCAAATCGCAATTCCATCATGGGCCTTAGGAACAGGAGGAACAAGATTCGGACGTTTTGCAGGTGGAGGAGAACCTCGTTCATTAGAAGAAAAAATTGAAGATGTAGGTTTGCTTCATAAATTAAATAATGCTTCGGGAGCTATTTCTTTGCATATTCCATGGGATATCCCAACTGATTATAATGCGATCAAAACGCTTGCAGGACAACACAGATTAAAGTTTGATGCTATGAACTCAAACACTTTTCAGGATCAGGCAAATGCGGAACATACTTATAAATACGGTTCTTTACAAAACGTAAACAAAGCAGTTCGTAAACAGGCGATTGCTCATAATATTGAAGTTATCAAACACGGAATCGAATTAGGATCTGACTCGCTTACGGTTTGGTTGGCAGATGGTTCTAACTTCCCTGGACAATTGAACTTCCGTCGCGCTTACCAAAATACATTAGAAAGTTTAGAAGAAATCTACGATGCATTGCCTTCAAACTGGAAATTGTTCTTAGAATACAAATGCGCTGAACCAAATTTTTATTCTACTACTGTAGCAGATTGGGGACAGTCTTATTCATACGTTCAGAAATTAGGTGATAAAGCAAAAACACTTGTTGACTTAGGACACCATTTACCAAATGCAAATATTGAACAAATTGTTTCTATTTTGTTGATGGATAATAAATTAGGAGGTTTTCACTTTAATGATTCAAAATACGGTGATGATGATTTGACTGCAGGAGCTTTAAAGCCTTACCAGTTATTCTTGATTTTCAATGAATTGGTTGAAGGTATGGATGCAAGAGGAATGAATCATGCTAAAGATTTAGGATGGATGATTGATGCTTCACACAACGTAAAAGATCCATTAGAAGATTTATTGCAGTCTGTTGAAGCAATTATGATTGCTTATGCTCAGGCACTTTCAGTTGACAGAAAAGCATTAGAAATTGCTCAGGAAGAGAACGATGTGGTAAAAGCACAGGAAATTCTTCAAAATGCTTTCCGTACAGACGTTCGTGCATTGGTTGCTGAAGCTCGTTTGCGTTCAGGAGCAGCGTTAAATCCGGTTGAACTGTACCGCAGTCTTGACGTTAGAGGAAATCTAATTGGTGAAAGAGGATTAAAAACCGTAGCTACAGGCTTATAAAAAATATCAGATGAATGTAGTTGCAATTTTTGATATTGGTAAAACCAACAAAAAGGTATTTTTATTTGATGAAAATTATAAAATCGTTTGGGAAAAATCAGTAAATCTGGACGAAACCGTTGATGAAGACGGTTTTCCCTGCGAAAATATTGATGTACTAAAAGAGTGGATTCTCGAACGATTGTCAGAAATAAAAGAACTGAACAACTATGTTCTGAAAGCGATTAATTTCAGTACTTACGGAGCTAGTTTTGTTTATATTGATAAAGAAGGCAACTCGTTGACTCCTTTATACAATTATTTAAAAGATTATCCGGAAGAACTGAAAAATGGTTTTTACAAAAAATACAAAGGAGAAGAAGTTTTTGCAGTAAAAACAGCTTCTCCTGTTTTAGGAAGCCTGAATTCCGGAATGCAGATTTACAGGTTAAAAGAAGAAAGACCGGAATTATTTGAAAAAGTGAAATATTGCCTTCACTTACCGCAATATCTAAGTTTTCTTTTAACGGGTGAAGCCTATACCGATATTACAAGCATTGGGTGTCATACAAATCTTTGGAATTTTAAAAAGATGAAGTATCACAAATGGCTTAAAAATGAGGGTATAAAAGAAAAACTGCCACCGATTCATCCCGGAAGAGATGTCATTAAAAAAGAAAATGATTTAGCTGTCGGAATTGGTTTGCATGATAGTTCATCGGCAATTATTCCTTATACGATAAACTTTACCGAGCCTTTCGTTTTATTGTCAACCGGAACCTGGAGTATTTCCCTGAACCCTTTTAACAATAAGCCCTTAACGTTTGAAGAACTTAAAAATGACTGTCTGTGTTACATGCAATACACCGAAAAACCTGTAAAGGCAGCCCGTTTATTTTCAGGAAACGAACATGAAGTGCAGGCAAAAAGACTGGCAGAACATTTTAATGTACCATTTGATACATTTAAAGAGGTTTATTTTGACAAAAAGATTGTATCAAATTTAAGAGCGGTAAATTTTCAAATCGTTTATCCGAAAAAATACGATTTTGATATTCTTAAGGAATGTCCTTTTCAAAAAAGAGACCTGTCTGTTTTTAAAACCTATGAAATCGCGTATCATCAGTTAATGCTGGATCTCGTTGAACAACAGGTTTTTTCAACTAATTTAGTGATTCATAACAGTCCTGTAAAGAAAATTTTTGTAGATGGAGGTTTTAGTAAAAACTCCATTTTCATGAATTTACTGGCCGAAGCTTTCCCGGATGTAGAAGTTTATGCAGCCTCGATGGCACAGGCAAGTGCTTTAGGTGCAGCATTAGCAATACACCAAAACTGGAATCCTAAACCGATACAGAATGATTTAATTGATTTGAAGTTTTACAAGCATTAAAAAAATATTGCAACAAATTAAAGGATTAGAGAAAAAAAATCTCTTAAATCTGCAAAATCTGCGAGAGATTTAATATTGAGAAGTATAGATTTTTGTTTCTCGCAGATTTTGCAGATCAAGCAGATATAATTTTAAAATAAACTGCGTAAAAAAGATTACCGCAGAAAAATATAGATTTTTGTTTCACACTGATTTAGAAAATTACAGCAAATTAATTTTAAAACAATCTGCTCACATCTGCTTAAATCTTTTTAAAATCTGCGTGAAAAAATATTTAGCACATAGAAAATAGATTTTTATGTGTTTAAAAATAATTATCCAGAATATGAAAATTGGACTTTTTATACCGTGCTACGTCGACCAATTTTATCCTAAAGTAGGAATTGCAACCTATGAGCTATTACTAAAATTGGGATGCGATGTCCGTTTTCCGATGAAACAGACATGTTGCGGACAGCCTATGGCAAACAGCGGTTATGCACATTTAACCAAAGGCTGTGATGCTAACTTTATAGCTAATTTTTCAGAATTTGATTATATCGTTTGTCCTTCAGGAAGTTGTGTTTTACATGTTAAGGATCATCTACATGATGAAAAACAGGAAGAACTGGCGGCAGAAATGCGCAAAAAAGTTTTTGAATTAACAGAATTTATTACTGATGTACTTAAGGTAGACCATATTGAAGGAAATTTTCCGCATAAAGTAGGAATGCACCAAAGCTGTCACGGACAACGTGGACTTAAACTTTCGCAGATGACCGAATTGAATGCTCCGTTTTTCTCTAAACCCGGACAATTATTAAGTAAAATAAAGGGTTTGGAATTGGTTTCTTTAAGCAGAAAAGACGAATGCTGTGGTTTTGGAGGTACATTTTGTGTCACTGAAGAAGCAGTTTCTGTAAAAATGGGTCAGGACCGAATCAAAGATCATGAAAAGCATGATGTTGATTATATTACAGGTGGCGACATGTCTTGCCTGATGCATTTGGAAGGAATTCTGAATAGGCAAAAAAGTCCTATAAAAACCATTCATATTGCTGAGATATTAAATTCAGGAATAGAATAGTTTAATAAATTGTGCCAAAAAATTTAAACACATAGAAACATAGTTTTATTTTTTTTTAAATTAAGATTAAAATAAATGACAAATCATTTACACATAGCTATGTTTTTTTTAGCAAAGTGTAACGCCTTTTTTAAGTTATAAAAATCTATGTTTCTATGTGTTAAAAATAACTTATTCATGAAAAAATTAACGCTCAGTTTTGCATTATTACTTTCGCTTATTTTTTTATCGTTTAAAAGAGATCCGTCTTTGGTAACGTTAAAAGAAGTAGTGGTAAAAGCGCCTTTTGAAATGCCGGCTATAAAAATTCCGGATTTTAGTAAATGTAAAGAATTTTCAATTGTTGATTTTGGAGCTGTTCAGGGAAATAAAGACAAAACTTCTGAAGCCATAAATAAGGCGATTGCCAAAGCAAATAAAGCAGGTGGAGGAATTGTTGTCATCCCGGAAGGCGAATGGCTGACAAAAAAAGTTCACTTTAAGAGCAATGTGAACCTTCATTTAAAAAAAGGAGCCGTTTTACTTTTTTCTGAAGATCCAAATGATTATTTACCAGCCGTTAACTCAACTTGGGAAGGATACGAATGCTTTAATTATTCGCCATTAATTTATGCTTACAAATGTAAAAACATTGCCATTACAGGTGAAGGTGAACTGAAAGCTAAAATGGATATCTGGAAACAATGGTTCACGCGTCCAAAATCACACATGGAGAGCCTGAAAAAATTGTATAATCTGGCTTCGTACAATAAACCAATGAAAGAAAGACAAATGGCAAATGATACTGCCCGCTTTCGTCCACATTTCATTCAGTTTAACCGTTGCGAAAATATTTTGATGGATGGCATTTCGATTACAAACAGCCCTTTCTGGACGATTCATCCTTTTTTATCCAAAGATGTTGTACTTAGAAATTTAAAAGTATATGCACACGGACATAATAATGACGGAGTTGATCCTGAAATGAGTCAAAACGTATTAATTGAAAATTGTGTTTTTGATCAGGGAGATGATGCCATTGCAATAAAATCAGGCTGTGGAAAAAATGCATGGTTATTAAATACTCCTTCAAAAAACATTGTTATTCGTAATTGTACTGTAAAAAACGGCCACCAGTTAGTGGCTATCGGAAGTGAATTGTCAGGCGGAATAGAAAATGTATTTATTGATAATTGTTCGGTTGTTGATGGAGCAAAACTGAATCATCTTCTTTACATAAAAACTAACGAACGAAGAGGCGGATTTGTAAACAATATTTACATGAGTAATATTGTTTCTGGTAAAATTGATGCAGGAATCCTTGGTATAGATACAGATGTTTTGTACCAATGGAGAACTTTGGTTCCTACAATTGAACGCAGACTTACGCCAATAAAAAATGTATATCTGGAGAATGTAAAAGCTACAGATGTGAAATTTATTTCGAAAATTTCAGGTCAGAAAGAACTTCCGGTAGAAAATATATTTCTGAAAAATGTTGCTGCTGATGTTGTTCAGGAAAACCAGAACATTCATGAAAATGTTTCGAATTTTGTAAATAAAAATTGATTCTAAACTGATCCAGACCGGGTTATTTTAAACTAATAAAAATGTCTTCAAAAAAAACAATACCACATAGCGAAGTCGCAACTCGTTTTAACAAAGATGTTGAACGGGTAAACTGGCATGATGAAACACTTTGGTTTGTTCGTGAAAAACGTGATAAGGCCGCGCACCAGATTCCGGATTGGGAATTGCTTAGGGAAACAGCTTCACAAATTAAACATAATGTACTCTCAAATATTCATGATTATTTGATTGAATTTGAAGAAAATGCTCAAAAAAACGGAATCACTGTTCACTGGGCAGCCGATGCAAAAGAGCATAATGAGATTGTACATGCTATAATGGCGAAGCACGATGTGAAGCAAATGGTAAAGTCAAAATCAATGCTTACCGAAGAATGCCATTTAAACGATTATCTGGCAGAAAAAGGTATTGAAGTTATCGATTCTGACTTAGGAGAATTCATTGTTCAGCTTCGTAAAGAACCGCCAAGTCATATTGTTTTACCGGCTATTCACCTTAAAAAAGAAGATGTAAGTGAAACTTTTCATGAACATCTGGGGACAGAAAAGGGAAATTTCAATCCGCAATATTTAACAGAATCAGCACGTCAGACTTTAAGAGATACCTTTTTAACTCGTAAAGTTGCTTTAACCGGAGTAAATTTTGCCGTAGCAGAAACCGGAGAATTCGTTGTATGTACGAATGAAGGAAATGCAGATATGGGTGCGCATCTTGCAGATGTACACATTGCTTGTATGGGATTCGAAAAATTGATTCCACAGCGCAAACATCTTGGTGTTTTCCTTAGATTATTGGCCAGAAGTGCAACCGGACAGCCGATTACCACTTTCTCAAGCCATTTTAAAAAACCAAGAGACGGACAGGAAATGCATATCGTTATCGTGGATAACGGAAGAAGCACACAATTAGGAAGAGAAGATTTCAGAAACTCATTAAAATGTATCCGTTGTGGAGCGTGCATGAATACATGTCCGGTTTACAGACGAAGCGGCGGGCACAGTTATCACAATGCAGTTGCAGGGCCAATTGGTTCTATTCTGGCTCCAAATCTGGACATGAGCAAAAATGCCGATCTGCCTTTTGCCAGTACACTTTGCGGTTCCTGTACCAATGTTTGTCCTGTAAAAATTGATATTCACGATCAGCTATACAAATGGCGTCAGGTATTGGTAAAAGAAGGACATACGCCAGCTGCAAAAACAGTAGCGATGAAAACGATGGCAACGGTTTTGGCAAATCCAACGATATTTAATCTGGCAGGAAAATCAGGAAGATTTATGATGAAAAATGTTCCTGCAGCAGTAAATAATAAAATGAATAAATGGTATGATCAGCGTGAAATGCCGGCTGTTCCTGAAGAATCTTTTAGAGAATGGTACAAGAAAAATTCACGTGAATCTAAAGCGAAGGACAATGAGCAGTAAAGCTGAAATATTAAAAAAAATAAAACAAAATCAGCCTGATTTTGTGACTGATTTGCCTGATTTAGAGGTTTTAGGATCAGAAAACCCGAATGTTTTGGAAACCTATAAAACGGTTTTGAAAAACATTGGAGGAGAAAGTGTTGAAGTTGCTGATTATAATGAAATTATAGATTTCTTAAAAAATAATTACGCACTGGAAAAAAGAATAATCACAACCATTCCGGAACTTGCTGAAGTGGCTGCTCTGGACTGGAAAAATGACGATCCGCATACGCTTCAGAATGTGGAATTAGCAATAGTAAAAGGTCATTTTGGCGTTGCCGAAAACAGCGCAATCTGGGTAACGGATGATATATTAGGACAGCGTGTGGCCCCTTTCATTGCACAATATTTAGCGATTATTGTCAATAAAAATGACATATTGCCAATGATGCATCAGGCTTACAAAAGAATTGGAAATCTGGAATACGGTTTTGGGACTTTTATTGCAGGTCCTTCAAAAACAGCAGATATTGAACAATCTTTAGTGTTGGGAGCGCATGGTGCTAGAGGATTAATTGTATTTTTACTGGATTAAAAAAACTAAAAACTAAAAAATTGAAAACAGATTTTACATTAGAAGGAAAAGTAATAATTGTTACAGGAGCTACCGGAGTTTTAGGTGAAGCTTTTGTTAACGGTATCGCTGCTGCAGGCGGTATTGTTGGTGTTTTAGGAAGAAATGAAAAAGTAGCCAACGAAAGAGCGGAATTGATTATCAAAAACGGAGGCGAGGCTATCGCTTTAATTGCAGATGTAACGATTGAAAGTGATTTAATTAAAGCTCGTGATTTGGTACTTTCAAAATACGGAAAAATTGATGGTTTGGTAAACGCAGCAGGAGGAAATATGCCGGAGGCTGTAATTCAGTCCGATCAGGATATTTTTAAACTGAATATGGATGCTTTACAAAAAGTGATGAATCTGAATTTATTCGGAACACTTTTGCCAACGCAGGTTTTTGGAGAGGTTATTAAAAACAATGAAAGCATTGGAAGCATCGTAAATATTTCATCGGTAGCAACAGAACAGGCTATCACAAAAGTTCTAGGATACAGTCTGGCGAAATCAGCTATTGATTCGTACACAAAATGGTTTTCGGTTGAACTGGCAAAACGATATGGAGATAAAATCAGAATGAACTCTATTGTACCGGGATTTTTCCTAACAGAACAAAACCGTACTTTATTAACGAATCCTGATGGAAGTTTGACTGAAAGAGGAAATTTAATCATTGCCAATACCCCTTACAAACGTTTTGGAAATCCTGATGAATTAATTGGAGCTTTGATCTGGTTGCTTAGTGATGCTTCAAAATTCGCAACAGGTTCAAAAGTAACTATAGATGGTGGTTTTACAATCTTTAGTGGTGTATAATTTTAAGAAAAGAAAAGTATGAACAGAATGATACAAACCTGGAGATGGTTCGGACCAAATGATCCGGTAAGTTTACAGCATATCAAACAAACCGGTGCTACCGGAATTGTAACAGCCCTTCACCACGTTCCTCACGGAGATGTATGGACGGTTGAAGAAATAAATAAAAGAAAAGCCGAAGTTGAAGCATACGGACTGACATGGGATGTTGTGGAAAGCATTACGGTTCACGAAGATATTAAAACAAAAACAGGAGATTATCAGCTTTATATCGATAAATACAAAGAGAGCATTCGTAACGTTGCGGCTTGTGGAATCAAAATTATTACCTATAATTTCATGCCGGTTAATGACTGGACAAGAACACAGTTAGATTACAAAATGCCGGACGGTTCTGAAGCTTTGTATTTCAATTGGGTGGATCTGGCCATTTTTGATATTTATATTTTAAAGAGAGAAAATGCAGCAAACAGTTTCCCTGAAAATATCGCTGCAAAGGCAAAAGAACGCTTTAATTCGCTAAGCGAAGAGCAATTACAAGCATTGTCTGATGTGGTGATGTTTGGAATTCCGGGAGAAAAAAAGATGACTGTTGCCGATATGCAGGCCAAGTTAAAACCTTATAAAAACATTGACAGAGCGACTTTAAGAGAAAACTTAAGTTACTTTTTAAATGAAATTTGTCCTGTTGCTGATGAAGTTGGAGTAAAACTGGCCATTCATCCGGATGACCCTCCTTTTGATATCTTAGGATTACCGCGTATTGTAAACTCAATGGAAGATTATGATTTTATTCTTTCAAAAGCGCCTTATAAGTCAAACGGAATTTGTTTTTGTACAGGTTCTCTTGGAGCATCAGAAAAGAATGATTTACCGGAAATAACAAAAGCTTTAGGCGATAAAATACATTTTATTCATTTGCGAAATGTACGCAGGGATGAAGAAGGAAATTTTTTCGAAGCAGATCACTTAGACGGAAATGTGGATATGTATGCAGTAGTAAAAGAATTATTGCTAATTCAAAAAAACAATAATCTGTCCATTCCGTTCAGACCTGATCACGGACACCAAATGTTGGATGATTTAGGAAAAGTAAACAATCCGGGATATTCTGCTATTGGAAGATTAAGAGGTTTAGCCGAATTAAGAGGACTTGAAGAAGGGATTATCAGATCGCTTTAATTTGTTTATTTTCAATTGAATAATTGGATAACGATAAACTTTTTGTTAAAGTAAAAAATCTTCATTTGATGTAGATTTTAGAATATAAGTCATATAAGTACATTTAAAAATAGATGAACTTATATGACTTATTTATATGTATAAGATTCTAATTAAAAGATAAAAACATGAAAATTAAAAAAACACCCTCTGTTTTATTGATGACTATTTTGGCTTTAAGCATCATTATGAATGTTAATGCACAAAAAGACAATATCAAAAATGATGTTTTTTGGAATACAAAAGACGGACAGCCATTAAACAGTCAGGGGGGAGGTATTTTTAAATTTTCAAAGCCGGTTGGCGGAGTACAAAAATATTACTGGTACGGTGTTCAGTATGAAGAAGCGAATATCTACAGAAATGCTCCCTATATTACTTTGCCCAATGCCACTTTTAAATCGGTTACCTGTTACAGTTCAACTGATTTGGTAAACTGGACGTTTGAAGGAGATGTTGTAACCAAAGAGGATGTAAATAAATCAGGTAAAACCTGGGTTGGCCGTTTAGGAGTAGCGTACATAAAAGAACTGAATAAGTATGCCATGTTTGTACAGCATGATAGTGAAGTATTGATTATGCTTTCAGATACTCCAACAGGGCAATTTATCTGGCATCAGAAAATCAACATGGAAAAAATGATCGGAACAAGCAATACCGGCGATCAGACGGTATTTACCGATGAAGATAACGGAAAATCGTATTTAATTTATTCTTACGGAAAAGGAAGGAATAAAATATATGTTTCAGAAATTGGTATTAAAGAAGGTAAAGTAAACCTTTTAGACTGTACTCAGATTTTTAAAGGCGAGAGTCGTGAAGGAAACTGCATGTTCAAGTACCAAAATAAATACTACATGTTTGCATCCAATATCTATGGCTGGGATGCTTCGTTTGCCTATTATTTAGTTGCCGATGATATCAGAGGGCCCTATCTTCCAGTCAATGATATGTTGGTTATGAAGGGGGCTTCAGATGATTTTGCCCATGTTTCACAAACCGGTTTTTTCTTTTCTGTAAAAGGAAGTAAGCAGGAAACCATACTATATTGCGGAGACCGATGGGCAGATTTTGCAGGTAACGGCTTAGGATACAATCAATGGTGTCCAATGTCTTTTGATGGAAAAACACCTTATTTTAATTCGCTTAGTTCATGGAATATTAATGCTAAAACAGGCGAATGGAAAGTCGCCAAAGATAATAATTACGTTAAAAACGGAAGTTTTGAAGCCGATCGCAGACATATTCCAAGTCCTGTTAAACCTGTACAAATTGAATTAACAGGCTGGACTAATGAGGTTATTGAAGGAAATAAAATTAGCTTGGATACTATAACTTCTCCGGTAATCAATTATTTTAATACTGAAAATGACAGAAAGATTGTGATTGGCGAAAAAAGTTTAAATATTACCGATAAGATTAATTTTAAAAGAAAAACGTTTCAAACTATTACTTCGTCTCCTTATGTAAAACTCGAAGAGGGTTTATATACGCTTATAGCCAAAGTTAGGAATACCAAAGGTTTTACTAACTTAGAAATGTATGCTTTAAGTAATGGTAAAAAAAATGCATACAATATAAAGGAAGAAAATGCCTTATGGAAAACCATAATCATAAAAAACATAGCTATTAAGGCTGGCAAAGTTGAGATTGGTTTTCTGTTTGATGGAGAAGCAAATGCTTCTTGTCAGGTTGACGATGTTATGCTGGTTAGGAAATAAGAGAACTAATTAATTATAATTGAAAACAGGTGTCAGGCTGAGCGGAGTCGAAGCCCTTTCTAAATAAGCCTTCGACTCCGCTCAGGGTGATAGTATTTATTAAATTAGATTTTGAACTGTTGGGAAATGCGCAATCTTGTCATTTCGACGAAGGAGAAATCACATAACGTAACCACAAAGTACGTTGCTCTCTGGATCTGATTTCTTCTTACGTCGAAATTGACAAACTATACTGAATAAAAAATCTTTTGAAAATAATTGCCCTAGCCCCGATAGAAGTGAAAATCCTTTTGTGGCGGGGTTCGCCATAAAAGATTGAAACGGATAGCGGGATCAGCTTCTTAAAATTACCATTAAAAATGACTAAAAGGTGAAATTTGTAATTCAGTTTTTAATAACTAAAATTCATTAAACTTTGATAAAATACTATTAATTCCGGTGCTTTTAAAAAGGTATATTTATAAACTTTACATAACCATCAAATTAACCGGAATTATTTATGAAATCTATTGCTCTTAATCGATTTTTTCTCTGTATTATTTTTTTAATATCTCTTTTAGCTTCGGCACAAAAGCAGGCTGAACGAGATTTAATTTTAATTGATAAGGACTGGCGTTTTTCTTTCGGTCATTTGTACGATACCCAGAAAGATTTTAATCATGCGACAGGCTATTTTTCGTATTTAACCAAAACCGGATTTGGTGATGGTCCTGCTGCGCAAAATTTTGATGACCGTGCGTGGAGAAAATTAGATCTTCCGCATGATTGGGCGGTTGAGCAATCGTTTAGCGAAAAAGCGAGTTATAGCCACGGATTTAAAACTGCCGGAAAAAATTTCCCTGAAAAAAGCATCGGCTGGTACCGAAAAAAAATCAATATTCCTGAAAGCGATCAAGGTCGAATCATTTCTTTAAAATTTGATGGCGTTTTTAGAAATTCTAAAGTCTTCTTTAACGGTTATTTTCTTGGAACCGAAGAAAGTGGTTATAATGGATTTGAATATGATGTTACCGCTTATGTAAATTACGGCGGAGAAAATACAATTGTAGTGCGTGCAGATGCTTCGATGGAAGAAGGTTGGTTTTATGAAGGAGCCGGAATTTACAGACATGTGTATCTGCAAAAAACAAACCCAATTCACGTTGTAGCAAACGGAACTTATGTTACTTCCGAAATAAAAGAAAACATTGCTGAAGTTACCACTGAAGTTTATGTTGAAAATAAAGGGAATTATAAAGGTCAAATTGAAATTCTCCAAAGTATTTTAGACACTTCGGGCAAGCAAATTGCAATTATTTCTGAAACTAAAACTGCTCCGGATTTTTATAAAACATCGAATTACAGTTCAAAACTACAAGTCAATAATCCATTATTGTGGGATATTGAAAACCCCAATTTATATCGTTTAATAACTGAAATTAAGCAGGAAGGAAAATTAATTGACCGCTATGAAACTTCTTTCGGAATTCGTACAATTAAGTTTGATGCTGAGAAAGGTTTTTTTCTTAACGGAAAACCGGTAAAATTAAAAGGAACGAATAATCATCAGGATCATGCCGGAATTGGAACAGCCTTGCCGGATGAATTACAATATTACCGAATCAAAAAGTTAAAGGAAATGGGATCGAATGCCTATCGCTGTTCACATCATCCGCCAACACCTGAATTGCTTGACGCCTGTGATAAACTCGGAATGCTGGTTATTGATGAAACCCGTTTGATGGGAATTAACGATTATCACCTAAATGATTTAAAACGAATGATAGAGCGTGACCGCAATCATCCGAGTATTTTTTGTTGGTCGGTTGGAAATGAAGAGTGGAATATTGAAGGCGGAATTGTAGGTGAACGCATTACCAATGTGATGCAGGGATTTACAAAAAGTATTGATGCTACAAGACCTGTTACGGTTGGAATAAGCAGCGGTTTTAAAAGCGGAATATCTTCTGTAGTCGAAGTTATGGGCTATAATTATTTGGGTAACGGAGATATTGATGCACACCGAAATCAATTCAAACAACAACCGGGAATGGGCACAGAAGAAGGTTCTACGTTTGCAACACGCGGTATTTATTTTGATGATGAAGCCAAACATTATAAAAGTGCTTATGACAAAAAACCACGTCCAACATTTTACAGCATCGAAGAAGGCTGGAAATTTTATGCTGAAAGACCTTATTTAGCCGGAATGTTTATCTGGACCGGTTTTGATTACAGGGGAGAACCTACACCTTATGGCTGGCCGTCGGTTACGTCTTATTTTGGAATGATGGATGTTTGCGGTTTCCCAAAAGACAATGTTTATTATTTAAAATCATGGTGGGGAAATAAATCCGTTTTACATATCATGCCACACTGGAACTGGGTTGGAATGGAAAATAAAGAAATTGATGTCTGGGTACATTCAAACTGTGATGAAGTCGAACTTTTTCTGAACAAAAAAAGTCTTGGTAAAAAGAAAATGGTACAAAACAGCCATTTAGAATGGAAAGTAAAATATGCAGCAGGAACTCTTGAAGCCATTGGGTATAAAAATGGTAAAAAACTGCTTTCTGAAGTTCAAAAAACTACTGAGATTCCTCAAAATATAAAGCTTTCTGCAGATAAAGAAAATCAGCCTAATGCAAATGTTGTGGTCGTAACTGTTGAAACCACAGACAAAAAGGGATTACATGTTCCAACCTCCAACCATGAAATTACATTTGCTGTAAAAGGAGGAAAGATTTTGGGTGTTGGAAACGGGAATCCGACTTCTTTAGAAAAAGACCAGTTCATAGATAATATTGAGCTTGTACCAATTACGAATTTTGAAGAAAAGAAATTAGCTTCGGCTAATACTACAAATCAGATATCTTCTGATGATAACAATTGGAAAGAAGCCTTTAAAGACCGGGATTATAAAAATCAGGCTCCGTCATACGTGTATCGTGGTAAATTTGAATTAAGCAACAATTTAAGTACAAATACCGTTAATTTCTTTTACAAAAAAATAGGAACAGATGCAGTTGTTTTTGTAAACGGAAATAAAATTACTGCCAGTACAGAGGATGATCAAAAGTATGTTTTGAATAGTAATTTTTTAAAGCAGGGAACAAATACCATTCAGATTATTGCACCGCCTTTACAAAAAATAAGAGATTGGGACGTAATGAATACAGATCCGGGAATCATTCAGGTGATTACACCGGCTGAAGTCTGGAAAAGAAAACTCTTTAACGGATACGCTCAGATTATCATTCAAAAAGAGGAAAATGCTGCTGAACTAGTTTTATCGGCTACAGCCAATGGTTTAAATGCAGGAACTTTAATTTTGAAAAAGTAATTTAAAGTTTCAGATTTTTGAAATTTCGATAACTTCAAACCTGAAACAAAAGAAACCTGAAACGAGTAAAATTGTTTTGTTTGATTTTCATAACTTTGCAGAATGAGTAATCAGGCAGAAATTCAGGAAAATCAAAATTGTGATTTTAATACTTCGGATTTAAAACTAAAAGGTTTTAAAGTTTACGAAGTTGGCGGTGACGTAAGCAAGATACCAACTTATAACAGAAGGGACTTTTATAAAATATGTATCAATACAAGTAAAAGTCTTATACATTATGCTGATCGCGGAATAGAAACTGACGGTACCATTTTGTTTTTTGGTAATCCGATTATTCCGTATTCATGGGAAATAGTTTCTCCTGAATATGAAGGTTATGCCTGCGTTTTTACCGAAGAATTTTTAAAAGTAAAAGACCGCTCAGAAACACTTCATGAATCGCCTTTGTTTAAAATAGGCGGAACTCCAATTTTTACATTAACACCTGAACAAAAGGTTTTTATCGATTCGCTCTTTCAAAAAATGATCGAAGAACAAGAAACTGATTATGTTTTTAAAGATGATTTAATGCGTAATTACATCAACCTGATTATTCATGAATCAATGAAAATGCAGCCATCAGAAAACTTTTTTAAACATAAAAATGCCTCTTCGAGAATTACTTCTTTATTTTTAGAATTATTAGAAAGACAATTTCCGATAGAAACCAAAAACGAACCGTTGGCTTTAAAAACACCGCAGGATTATGCGCAAAGCCTTGCCGTTCATGTAAATCATTTAAACCGTTCGGTAAAAGAAGTTACAGGAAAACCGACAACTGCACATATTACCGAAAGAATTATCAACGAAGCCAAAGCTTTATTACAGCATACAGACTGGAGTATTGCTGATATTGGTTATTCGCTTGGATTTGACTATCCGAGTTATTTTAATAATTACTTTAAAAGACTTACTGGAACAGTTCCAAAGTCGCTCAGAATGTAAATTGTTTCAATTTCATAATTTTTTGTTTGAATATTGTTATTTTTAAGAAGCATTGTTATTCTAATTTTGCCTCTGAAATTACAGTATTAATCCTTTTCAGTTTTTAACAGACTAAATAATACTTCACAAAGCAACTTCTGGCTTTCTTAAATTTAGTTTATTGATTATGATATTGTTGGCTGTTGTAAAGTAGTTTCAAATAAAGTTAATCTCAAAAAAATAACTAAATTTATGTCAACAAATTATGCAGCCGTTATCGAAGAAGGAAAAGTCCCGAATACTTATATGACGGGTGACGTTTTCTATAAAAAACAAACTAGTGACATTCATCCGGAAAACACTGTTATTAAGGAAGTTACTTTTGAGCCTTGTGCAAGAAGTAATTGGCATAGCAACGCAGGTCTGCACATGCTCATTGCGAAAGAAGGAATTGGATATTATCAGGAAAGAGGAAGCGCCGTTCGAAAGCTTCAAAAAGATGAAGTTGTGACAATTTTACCAGGAGTAGAGCATTGGTATGGAGCAACTCCTTTTGATAAATTCTCCTACGTTGCCATTATCACCGAAGTAGATAAAGGCTATGGAATCTGGTTAGAAAAAGTAACTGACGGAGAATATTTTCTGTTAAGCAGCCACTAAGTTTTTTAAAACCTGAAACTTGAAACCTGAAACTTGAAACCTGAAACTTGAAACCTGAAACCTGAAACTTGAAACCTGAAACTTGAAACCTGAAACAAATAAAAAACAATATGGAAACAAAAAACATAAAAGCCTTTGGTACAGAAGCTGCCGAAGCTCCGTTACAAACACTAGATATCAAACGCCGTACAGTACAGGCACACGATGTAGAAATTGAAATTTTATATTGCGGCATCTGTCATTCAGATCTTCATTCGGCGAGAAACGAATGGCATGGAACAATTTATCCGATAGTTCCGGGTCACGAAATTGTGGGACGAATTGTAAAAGTAGGAGATCATGTTAAGAATTTTAAAGTTGGAGAACTTGCAGGAGTAGGTTGTATGGTTGATTCATGCAGAGAATGTGAGCATTGTAAAAGCGATTTGGAACAATTTTGTGATGAAGGAAGCATTTTGACTTTTAATTCTCCTGACGCACATTTAGGAGGACAAACTTTTGGAGGCTATTCAGAAAGTATTGTTGTGGATGAAAATTACGTATTGCATATTTCAGATAAACTTGATCTTGCCGGAGTTGCTCCATTGCTTTGCGCCGGAATTACAACTTATTCTCCTTTAAAACACTGGAAAGTTGGTCCTGGTCAAAAAGTTGGTATTGTAGGGATAGGTGGTTTAGGACACATGGGGATAAAATTAGCAAAAGCTATGGGAGCTCATGTAGTAGTTTTTACCACTTCATTGTCTAAAACCGAAGATGCTAAACGTTTAGGAGCTGATGAAGTAGTTTTATCTTCAGATCCGGAACAAATGGCACAGCATGCCCGAAGTCTGCATTTTATTTTAGATTGTGTATCGGCAGAACATAGTATAGATTCTTATCTAAATTTATTAAAAGTTGACGGAAATCTGGTTTTAGTGGGCGCTCCAATGGAACCGCTTCCTGTAACATCTTTCAGCCTTATATTAGGAAGAAGAAGTTTTGCCGGATCTATGATTGGGGGTATTGCAGAAACGCAGGAAATGCTTGATTTTTGTGCTGAACACAATATTATTGCCGATATTGAATTAATTGGCGTGAACGATGTTAATGATGCTTATGAAAGATTATTAAAAGGGGATATCAAATATCGTTTTGTAATTGATATGGCATCTTTGAAGAACTAAAAATACAGATTACTATATTATAAAAGCTGCATTTCTAATAAAGAAATGCAGCTTTTATGTAATTTTTGAATCTTACTTTTTATTCATTAAAAATTTATTGTAATTTTAACAAATTCACATTGAACTAAATTTAATCGTTAATTTAACAAATAACATAAATGAATATTAAAAGTAAAAATGTCCGCATAATTCCAATGTTCTTATTGGGTTTGTTTTTTAGCTGTTCGCCAACAGTTAATGTAACGAGAGATTATGACTATGCAGTTAATTTTAGTGAATTTAAGACTTTTACAGTTTATGATTTAAAGGCTCAGGAAGGTCAGGTAAACGAATTAAATGCTGATCGTATCACTAAAGCAATACGTGCCGAGATGATCGCTAAAGGTTTTACAGAATCGACTACTAATCCTGATTTAAAAGTAAATGCGGTTTCGATCTTAAAAAATAAAACTTCGGTTACTGCTAACAGTTACTACGATTATGGAACTATGCACCGTCCATATAGATATTGGGGCAGTGGCTCAATGTTATTAAACAACAATACCGTAACATTGAATACCGATGATTACCTGGATGGTTCCTTAATAATTGACATAGTATCTGCTAAAACCGGTAAATTGGTTTGGCAAGGATTGGGTAATGCTGAAATAGATAGTAAACTTAAAAATCCTGAAGAATTTATCAATAGCGCTATAAAAAAAATATTAGCAGGTTTTCCTCCTGATGCTGTAAAAAAATAGTTTATAGATTTTTGATATAAAATATTTGTTTATAACCCTTGGGTGTAATTATTAAAATCTAATTATACCCAAGGGTTATTTTATATACGAATTTAATATTGAATGATTTAAATTTTATCTACCAGAGATTTTTGTTGTTACATCCATTCTTAATTTAGAGATTGAATACTAATTTAAAGATGAATTATGCTGATTTTTTTGTATAATTTAAAAGGTAATCTATATGTTTTTTTTGTTTGGTTCTAAAAAATCCCGAAACCAGATTCCCGATTGTTTGATGGTTCTTTTTTGAGTTTCAAAATCAACATGTACTAATCCAAACCTTGCATTGTAACCTTCTGCCCATTCAAAATTATCGGTAAGGCTCCATACAAAATAACCGTCAACTTTGCAGCCCTCTTGTTTTGCTTTAAATAATTGCTCTAAATGGTCTTGTATATAATGTGTTCGCTTAATATCATATACTTTTCCGTTTATTACGGTATCAGGAAATGCAGCACCGTTTTCGGTAATTATAATCTTTTTAATTCCATTATAAGAATTAAATTTTTGAAGGATATAGTATAGGGCAGGAGGATAAATCTCCCAGCCCATATCAGTAGATATAACATTTCTTTTTTCGGCACTTACTAATTCGGCCCCAATATACGGAGTTAATAATGAGTTTTTTACAATTTCACGTGTATAACACTGCAGGCCTATGAAATCAAAGTCAAATGCTAAATTGTCTAAATCATCGCCCTGAATATAATTAGTAAGTTTTTTAAGTACAGGAAGGTCATTCTGAGGATAACCTAAGCCTAAAATTGGTTCTATAAAAGTTCTGTTTAATAAGGTGTCGACACGCTTAGCTGCCTGGATATCTCCCGGTTTATCTGAAAATGGTTCGATATGAGTACAGGAAAAAGTAGTGCCGATATTTGCATCAGGGATGTATTGTCTTAGTTTTTTTGCACCGGCTGCAGTTGCTAATGTTACGTGATGTATAGCTTTTAAATAATTGGTTATGCCTTTTTTTCCCGGAGCATGAATTCCAAGAAAATATCCTGCACCTGTAAAAACAGAAGGCTCATTTATAACCATCCAGTTTTTTATACGATCTCCAAAATGCTGTGCACATACTTCTGCATAATCTGAAAACCATGTGGCACATTCTCTGTTTGTCCATCCGCCATTTACTTCAAGAGCATGAGGCAAATCCCAGTGGTAAAGTGTCACCCATGGTTCAATATTGCATTCCAGTAAAAAATCGATTATTTTATTATAGTAATCTATACCAGCCTGATTGACTGGGTGAAGCCCTGTAGGCATAATTCGTGACCAACTGATAGAAAACCTGAAATTAGGAATATTCAGTTCTCTAATTAGATGAATATCATCTTTGTAGCAATTGTAAAAATTGCATGCATTTATAGCATGATGACTATTTTTTATTTTACCTTTTTGACTGGTAAAAACATCCCATATCGAAGGTCCTTTTCCATCAGCATCATGCGCTCCTTCTATTTGAAAAGCAGCAGTAGATACCCCCCAAAGAAAATCTTCTCCAAATTGGTCCTTATTTAAAAATGACTTCTCTAATTTATTCATTCAAATATATTTTCCTTATTATGAAAATTAATGAATGAATGATGAGTGCATAGCTCTTAAAAAAAGCCATTCTTTAAATGAATCCAAAAAATGTAAGCTAAAGAATTTCATAACTATTTGTTTTATTCAAAATAAGCAAACAAATATAAATTTACAGTAACTTAAATGTTATCAAATAGTTAACTTTTTTTATTTCATAAGTTCTGTTTTGAAAGATTTGTCTTCCGGAAATAAAACATTATTCAGATGAGTATCTCTGTCATATACATCAGGAAAAAAATTGATTTGACCTTCTCTGTCTACCCATGCAGTAAAATATCCTATGTATATAGGAACTTTTGTAGTAAGTCTGCAAGTGATTTCTTTTTCACCGCTCATAGCATTATTAATTTTTTCTATAGGCCAGTCATTATATTCTTTCAGCATAGAAATTGCCAGTTCTTTTGCTTTCATCACGTTGATGCATCCATGGCTAAATATGCGTTTTTCAAATGTAAAAAGGCTCTTGGCGGGGGAATCATGCAAATAAATATCATTTGGATTAGGAAACATAAATTTTACGAGTCCCAGAGAGTTTTTAGGACCCGGTTTTTGTCTGACCTTGCCATTATTCCATTCCATATTATGATCGGCCAAATAATTTTTGTCTTCTGCCATTTTTAGTTTCAGTTCGTTTTGTATAATACTGGCTGGAACATACCAATAAGGGCTGAATACGATTTTATCTATCTGTCCGCTAAAAATAACTGTTTTGGTCAGCGGAGTACCAATAAATACATTCGATTCAATTTCAAAATTACCGTCTCTGATATAATATAGCATAAACGAAGGAATATTTACCATTACATACTCATGACCTTTTTCTAATGAAGGCGGAATCCATCGGCAGCGTTCCATATTGAGCATAAGAGTTTTTATGCGGTCACTTACCGGTTCGTTCATCTGATCGATGTGATCTTTGGTGATTTTGTAATTAAGTGTCAGCCCATATCTTTTTTTATATTTTAATACTCCTGTCATTAATTCTTCATCATAAACATTGCTTTTAGAGTCTCTTGCCAAATCGCCAACAACAGCAAGTCTTTGCCGTATTTGTGCCACAGTGTTAGAAGTGTCATCAGGTCTTAATTCTTTGAAAGGAGAATCTATTGTGATAGGTGTCCAGGTATTATTTTTTTCGATTGCTCTATATTTTTTTAAAACCTCATGAAGTTTGTAGTATTGACTAAAAAGGACCTGATTGTTATTATTAAGCAGTTTAGGATTAACGATTAAGGAATCCAGTAAAGTTGCATAAGCAATTTTTTTCTTTGGTAAAAACCATTCCAGATTGTTAACTGTTTTTGCATCAAGCCCTTCATAAACACTTTTGGCATAAATAATATACATGCTGCTCAAAAGCAGTTCTGTATCAGTTTCAGAAATTTTTTCTTCAGGGCTTTCATCAAAAATTTCATCGATTTTGGTTTTATAAGGCAGGCTGATTTCAACACCTTCATCATCAATCATATTCAATTTATGATATAATAAATATCCTAGTTCGTTTATTTCATTAGATTCGTACCAAATTGACTGATATGCCTTGTCTTTATAAAGTGCTGTAACTTCGCTTTGATACTTTTTTAAACTGGAATATTTTTTAAAAAATGCTGCTAATATACCATCGTTAATAACAGGAATTCCATACGTGTATTCTAAAGTAATTGTGTTTTTATCTGAAAAAATATTTTTAGAAATTACAGACGGTGCAATTAATAAACAGATTACTAAAGCTGTGGAGAATGTAAAGTTTTTCATTTTTTTTAATTTAGGAATGATAAAACAATTAATGAGAAATTTGCGAATGACAAATTCTTTTATTTGGGAGTTAAATTTAAGAAAAATATGATAAAGTAGTTGTAATGAAAAGATTAAAAATACCGGAAGAATTTTTCGTATTTAACTTTTATTAACAGTAGTCAAAGCTTCATTAATTTATATTTGTAAGACAAAAAATGAAAATTTGAAATCTATGAGGTTGTACGTTTTTAAAATAGTTATTTTTTTCTTTCTGACTTTTTCAGTTACGGCATACTGCCAGAATATAAAACTAATTAATATTGACCAACTGAATGAAAGAATAAAGACAGGAAAAGACAGTACTTATGTTGTCAATTTTTGGGCAACCTGGTGTGCGCCATGCATTAAGGAACTGCCACATTTTGAAAAGCTGGGTGCAGAATACAAATCGGAGAAATTAGTCGTGTTATTGATTAGTGTCGATTTTAAATCCAAATTGAGTTCGGCTGTGGAGCCATTTGTCAAGAGAAAAAACCTTAAAAATGAAGTTTTATTATTGAATGAAAGCAGTCCGCAGGAATATATTGACCGAATTGATCCTTCGTGGTCGGGCAGCATCCCGGCAACCATTTTTATCAAAGGCGACAAACGAAAATTTGTCGAAAGCGAATTTACTTATGAACAATTATTAACTGAATATAAAAATCTGTAAACTATTAAATCATGAAGAAAATAATTCTTTTATTAGTACTGGCATTTTCTGCCTTTTTTTCTCAGGCGCAAACAGCAACTCTTAAAGCCGGAGATGCTGCACCGGAATTTAAATTAAAAAATGTAGATGGAAAAGAGGTTTCATTTGCAAGCTACCCAAAAGCAAAAGGATTTATCGTTGTTTTTACTTGTAATACCTGTCCGTATGCGGTTGCTTATGAGCAAAGAATAATTGATTTAGACAATAAATTCAGACCACAGGGGTATCCTGTAATTGCAATTAACCCAAACGATCCTGAAGCCCAGCCAGATGATACTTTTACTAAAATGCAGGATTTAGCAAAACAAAAAAAATATCCTTTCCCGTATTTATTTGATGCAGGGCAAAAAGTTACCGATCAATTTGGAGCAAAACGTACACCACATATTTTTATCGTATCGAAAACAGCTAAAGGTAATGTAGTAGAATATGTTGGTGCAATCGATAATGATCCGGAAGGAACTAAAACAGAAAAAATTAAATATGCTGAAGATGTTATAGCATCATTAAAAAACAATCAAAAACCAACTATTACACAGACTAAAGAAATTGGCTGTACAGTAAAAAGAAAAGCAAAAGCTTAATTTATTTGGCTCTTCATTTATACAAAAAAACGCCTCAATTCATTGAACTGCCCCCAAAAAGTTAGACACTATTTGGGGGCATTTTTATGGAACGAAAAGTCAAATATTCATATGAGTTTAAGCTTCTCTGTGTAGAAGAAGTTTTAAAAAAACATCGACCTTTAACTAGT
>NZ_JAFEVZ010000012.1 GCF_022802975.1 Flavobacterium pectinovorum | reverse complement strand
GTACTAATAATCCGTAAGCTTATGTACACCCTTTTCTCCCGACTACGGTCGGGAGAAGAAACTTTCTAAAATATAAAAACTTTCTTTATCTCAGTATGTTAAGATATTTGCTCGACGCAAGAGCAGTCTTTTAGTCGAAAGATTAAAGTCAAAAGTCAAAAGACTTTTAAACTTTAAGACTTATGACTTTAGACTAACAACCTTAAGGTGGTTATTGCGGCGGGGCTCACCTCTTCCCATTCCGAACAGAGTAGTTAAGCCCGCCTGCGCAGATGGTACTGCATTATTGTGGGAGAGTATGTCGTCGCCTTTCTTTTAAGAATCCTTCCTGATATTTATCGGGAAGGATTTTTTGTTTAAAGTGAGGTACCTTAGCTCAGATGGTAGAGCAATGGACTGAAAATCCATGTGTCCCTGGTTCGATCCCTGGAGGTACCACTATGCAATGCTCGGATGGTGAAATTGGTAGACACGCTGGACTTAAAATCCAGTGAACAGCAATGTTCGTGCGGGTTCAAGTCCCGCTCTGAGTACTAAACAAAAAGCGTAATTACAAATGGTAATTACGCTTTTTTTATTAATCTTTTTTGGGATATTTAGCCAGTTTTGCAAAACCAATAATCTTATTGGTTGTTTTTCAAAAATAGTACGCAATTCCTTTGTGAAATTATATGCCTTTTGAATATGAGAGTATAATTTAAAGATCAAATACGTCTAGTTACCCAAAATTGCGTTAGGGATGGAAGCGGCATCCTTTTGCGGGATTCGTTTTTTCTATTATTCTAAAAAGTTCTATCGCAAAAGATACAGCGCACAGCCCGGCCCAGAGGGAAACGCCATAAGTGTTTTTATACTTTTGTTAAATTAAAGTCAATTCTGTTTTTAAATATAAGCTCGGTTAGCCTTTTTGGATTCGAATCTGTATTTTTGTTTTAAATATTTATAAGTTAACTATGAAAAAAAGTATTGTATTGTTGATGCTGTTTGTTATCTCAAACTTAATTGCTCAGCAACGTCCTAAGCTGGTTGTTGGAATTGTAGTTGATCAGATGAAAATGGAGTATTTATATCGATTTTCGGATGATTTTTCTGCAAATGGATTTAAAAGATTAATGAATAATGGATATACCTTTCAGAATATGCATTATAATTATGTGCCCACTTATACGGCTCCGGGACATGCATCAATATATACGGGGACTACACCTGCAACACATGGAATTGTAGGAAATGAATGGTTTAGCAGAACTCTTGGAAAGCAAATGTATTGTACAGATGATGCTTCAGTAAAGACTGTTGGAGACGGAACTGCAGATGAAGGAGAAATGTCTCCAAAAAACCTGCAAAGTACAACCATTACTGACGAAGTTAGAATGGCTACTAATTTTCAGGGAAAAGTTATAGGAATGAGTCTTAAAGATCGTGGTGCGATTTTGCCAGCCGGGCATTTTGCGAATTGGGCTTTTTGGTACAGTAAAACAGGTTCTTTTATTTCCAGTACTTTTTATGGAGAAAAATTGCCAGAATGGGTGTCAGAATTCAATAATGAGAAAAATTATCTGAAATACATAAATAAGGGTTGGGATTTATATAAGCCTGCTTCAACTTACAATGAAAGTCTTCCGGATAATAATCCTTATGAAGGGAAATTATATGGCAGTTCTGCTCCTGTTTTTCCGTATGATCTGAAAACAATGTATGAGAAAAATGATGCCGGAATTTTGAGAGCTACTCCTTATGGAAATGATTTATTAGCGGATTTTGCAAAAAAAGCAATTGAAAAAGAAGAGTTGGGGAAAGATAATATTACGGATTTCCTGACGGTAAGTTTTTCTTCTACAGATTATGTTGGACATTTATTAGGGCCACGGTCTATGGAGCTTCAGGATACTTATTTGCGATTAGACCAAACTATAGCTGATTTTTTAGCTTATCTGGATAAAACAGTTGGAAAAAATAATTATTTACTTTTTTTAACAGCTGATCATGCAGGAGCGGAAAATGTTATTTATTTGAAAGACCGCAAATATGATGTTGATAATTATCCATCAAAAGATTTTAGAAAGAGTTTACAGGATTTCTCAATTAAAACATTTGGAGTAGATTTACTTTTGAATTATTCTAATTTTAATATCTTTTTCAATAAACAAATTATTAAAGACAAAGGTTTAGACTTAGCGAAAGTGAAACAAGAATTTAAAGATTTTTTAATTTCTTTGCCTCAGGTAAAAAAAGCATATACAGAAGAAGAAATTTTGGCTAATTCAGGAAATGATTATTATTTGAATTTCGTGGCAAAAGGATATGATGTAACGCAGGATGGTGATATGGTTGTAATTGGTAAACCAGGTGTTATTGAATATTTGCCAACTGGTACTTCACACGGAACGGCTTATACTTATGATACTCATGTGCCGGCAATTTTTTATGGCTGGCATATTAAAAAAGGCGAATCTTATGATAAAAAGGCGATTACTGAAATTGCACCAACCATTGCTCAAAAAATAAAAGTTACTTTCCCAAATGGAACAGAAGCTAAAGTAATGCAGGAAGTATTGGATGAAAAGTAATATTTTAGGATTATAAATTTAAACCTGTCTTTTGAGGCAGGTTTTTTATATAAAAAAGGCTTTTCAATTACTGAAAAGCCTTTTTGCTGTGAATTATAAATATTATTTTAGTATAACTATGCGTTGGTTAATACTAATTCTTCATTGAAAGGAAGATTCCATGCTTCGGCAACTCCTTTGTAAAGGATTTTTCCGTTAGCAATGTTTAAACCTTTTTTCAATTCTTCGTTTTCATTACAAGCTTTTTCCCAGCCTTTATTTGCTAATTGTACAGCGTAAGGCAAAGTAGCATTCGTTAAAGCTAAAGTAGATGTATAAGGAACAGCTCCAGGCATATTTGCTACGCAGTAGTGAACAATATCATCAATAATGAAAGTTGGATTTTCGTGAGTTGTTGGAGTACAGGTTTCGATGCAACCTCCCTGATCTACAGCAACGTCAACGACAACCGTTCCAGGACGCATTAATTTTAGCATGTCACGGGTAATTAAGTGCGGTGCTTTTGCTCCCGGAATTAAAACTGCTCCAACAATTAAGTCTGCATCTTTAATTGCTCTGGTAATGTTGTAATGGTTAGACATTTCTGTGTTTACGTTTGCCGGCATAATATCGTCTAATTGACGTAAACGTGGCAAACTTAAATCCATAATGGTTACCTGAGCACCTAAACCAGCAGCCATTTTTGCAGCCTGAGTTCCTACAATTCCTCCACCTAAAACTAAAACTTTTGCAGGAGGAACACCAGGTACGCCGCCTAAAAGAATTCCTCTTCCTTTTAATGGTTTTTCAAGATATTTTGCTCCTTGCTGAATCGCCATACGACCTGCTACTTCAGACATTGGAACTAATAATGGTAAACTACGGTCTGTTTTTTCTACAGTTTCATAAGCTAAACAAACAGCACCTTTTTCTAACATTGCGTGAGTTAGTTCTTCTGAAGAAGCAAAATGGAAGTAAGTAAAAAGCAATTGATCTTTTTTAATTAAAGGATACTCAGAAGCAATTGGTTCTTTTACTTTGATAATCATTTCTGCAATTGCATAAACGTCTTCAATTGTTGGTAAAACTAAAGCACCAGCTTGGGTATATTCTTCATCAGCAAAACCACTTCCTAAACCGGCAGTAGACTGAACGTAAACTGTATGTCCGTGTTTTTTCATTTCAGAAACTCCTGCAGGAGTTAAAGCCACACGGTTTTCATTATTCTTAATTTCTTTTGGAACACCTATTATCATAATGTTATGTATTTTGTTTTTTTTATAGAGTTATGTTACAAATGTATTAATAGAGAATATATTATTGATAATTAGGGTTTAAATAAGAAAATATTATTTTATGTTGTATTTTTACAGAAAATTATTCTTTTTGGATTCCTTTTTATTTCCTTAAAAAGAAAAAATGACTGATTTTGATTAACTATAGAAAACGTTTTCGTTATGGCTTTAGATGAAATTGATAAAAAAATCTTACGTCTTTTACAGGAAAATGCTCATTACACACTGAAAGACATCGCAAACAAAATAAATTTGTCATTAACACCTGTTCATGATAGGGTTAAACGTCTTGAAAAAGAAGGTGTTATAGAGAAATATGTTTCCATTTTAAATAAGAAGAAATTAGGGAACAATCTAACTGTTTATTGTCAGGTAACTTTAACAAAACAGACCTATGATACATCTGAAGGTTTTAACCAGTCGATTTTAAATATGCCTGAAGTTGTAGAATGCAATTATGTTTCTGGAAATTTTGATTATATGTTGAAAATTATCATTCCGGATATGGAAAGTTATCATCATTTTCATCAAAAGAAATTATCGGTTTTGCCTGAAGTTTCTCTAATTAATACTGTGTTTGTGATTTCTGAAGTAAAGAGCACAACCGTACTTCCTATTTAAAATAAAAAACCACCAGAAGAATCCTGATGGTTTTAAAAAATGGTTGGTTTTGGTTTTTATATTAATAGTAAGTGAATCTTCTAACTTTGGCAATATACTTTGCTAAACGAATAACCTGATGACTATAACCATATTCATTGTCATACCAAATGTAAAGTATGATGTTTTTTCCGTCTTTAGAAACGATAGTTGCATTACTGTCATAAATTGCAGGTGCAGAAGTTCCAACAATGTCAGATGAAACGAGTTCGTTATTTAATGAATATTTAATTTGTTCTACCAATTCGCCTTCTAAGGCATATTTCTTCATTATTTTATTTACAGCAATTATTGAGGTTGCTTTTTTAACTTCTAAGTTTACTATTACCAAAGATCCGTTTGGAACCGGAACTCTAATAGCATTTGAAGTTAGTTTTCCTTCAAGTGACGGAATTGCTTTTGAAACTGCATTTCCTGCTCCTGTTTCTGTAATAACCATGTTTAAGGCAGCAGCTCTTCCGCGACGGTATTTTTTGTGCATATTGTCAACCAGATTCTGATCGTTTGTATAGGCGTGAATCGTTTCCAGATGGCCTTTTGCAATTCCTAAACTATCTTCAACAACCTTTAAAATTGGAGTTATTGCATTTGTAGTACATGATGCTGCCGAAAAAATAGCTGTCTCATCCGGATTGTATTCATTATGGTTTACGCCATATACAATATTTGGAACCCCTTTTCCGGGTGCTGTCAATAATACTTTACTGACTCCTTTTGAAATTAAATGTTTTTTTAAAGCTTCTTCAGATGTAAAAGCACCGCTGTTGTCAATAACCAGTGCGTCATTAATTCCGTATTGTGTATAATCTATTTCTTCAGGCGAATTTGCATTGATTATGTTTACTGTAGTTCCGTTAATAATCAAAGTATTGTTTTTGGAGTCTGCTGTCACTGAACCCTGGAAATTTCCATGAATTGAATCGTGTCTCAATAAAGAAGCTCTTTTCTCTAAAAGCACTGCATCTATTTTATCCCGGGTTACAATTGCTCTCAGGCGCAACTGGTTTCCTTTTCCGGTTTTTGACATTAGTTCTCTTGCCAATAAACGTCCAATTCTACCAAAGCCATATAGAACGACATCTTTAGGCTGAATTTCTTTAGATGATTTGGCTTTTTTAAGTTTATCCATTACAAAATATCTTGCATCCGGATATTTTTCTTCTTCCAGCTGATATTCATAAGTTAGTTTTCCAAGATCTAATTTAGCAGGTGGAAAATCTAATGATAAGATGACCTTTGCAATTTCAACAGAATCAAAAATGCTGATTGGCTTGCCGACAAATTCTCCTGCATATTGATGCAAATTGATAATGTCACTGACATTTTTATCCAGTAATTGATTCTTAAATAAAACCATTTCGATGGATTTGTCATACCATAGATCACTGATGACTTTAATTAATTCGACTCCGGCTCTTCTTCGGTCGACTTGTAGGGATACTTCTTTTTGGTACAATGTTTTGTTACTCATAATTGACTGAATTAAAAAAATAAAATGCTCACTATTTTAAAATTTTTGCGCAAAACTACTTATTTCAATCGATTTCGTAAGCTATTTTGTGATTTATTTTTGAAAACAAAAAAGCCATCTTAATTTTTTTAAGATGGCTTTCGGTAATTTTAGTTTCAGTTGGAAACTTATATGTGATTATTTTTTAAATGATAATTCTAAAGATTTCTCCGTTTTTATTAATCATTTCAATTCGGATACTTTGACCTTCATCTTTTTTGTTTAGAAGTTTTGAAACAGTTTCAACATTTGTTGCTTTTATGTTGTCTATGCTTAAAATAATATTCCCCTGCAATTCATTTTGATATTGCATCAAATTCTCATTGGTTATGTTTTTAATTTTTACTCCATAATCAATTTTGAATTTCTTTTTGTCAACAGCATCAATATTTTCTAATTCGATTCCTTTAAACTCGGTACTAAAAAACTCATTTTTGCTTAATGTTACGGGAACCACTTTTGATTTTCCTTCTCTCATGTAAGTCACCTGTACCACATCATTTGGTCTTTTGGTGTTGATGTATCCTGAAAGATCGGCAAAAGTCGAGATATTCTGATTGTCTAATTTTACAATGATGTCACCTTTTGTAAGACCCGCTTTTTGAGCTCCGGATTTAGGGGTAACCTTATTGATATAAAAGCCCTGTGTTTCAGAAATACCTAATTCTTTGGAAGCATTGCTATTTAATTCGCCACCTTCAACACCCAAAATTCCTCTTTGTACATTTCCGAATTCCATAATATCTTCAACAATTTTACGGGCATTGTTTGATGGAACAGCAAAAGAATACCCTACATATGATCCGGTCATGGAAGAAATCATAGTGTTAATCCCAATTAATTCTCCACGGGTATTAACTAATGCTCCGCCACTATTTCCAGGGTTTACGGCGGCATCGGTCTGAATAAAAGACTGGATTCCGCTGGTGTCTAAATTTCTGGCTTTCGCCGAAACAATCCCGGCTGTAACAGTTGAAGTTAAATTATAAGGATTTCCAACGGCTAAAACCCATTCTCCAACTTTTACGCTGTCAGAATTTGCAAAAGCAGTGTAAGGCAATTTTTCGTTGGCATCAATTTTCAATAAAGCAATATCCATTTTGGAATCTGTTCCAATTAGTTTTGCTTTATATGATTTTTTATTATTTAATGTAATTTCAATTTCGGTTGCGTCTTTAATAACGTGATTGTTGGTTACAATATAACCGTCTTCAGAAATTATAACTCCGGAACCTGTTCCAACCTGTTCTTGCTGTTGTCCTCCACCGTAGCCATAGAAAAATTCCATCATAGGATTACTAACTGTTCTGCGGGAAACATTTTTAACGTGAACAACAGTATGAATTGTTTTATCAGCAGCTTCAGTAAAATCTACTGTTTCGGCAGCCAGACCAACGTTTCTGCCAAATGAATTCGGGGCAAGAGTAACAACAGAATTTTCTCTTCCCAATAAAGAACTGCTGCCGTCAAATAATAATTTGTAAGCACCAAGAGTAGTAGCACCACTCAATAATGACACTAAAAATAAGCTTGAAAATCTTTTCATAATTAGGATTTATGTTTAAGTTACTAACGTAAAATTAAAGGAAAAAATTATTTTGAAAAATGGTTTAACGCTCTTTAACAGTGATTAACATTTTATTAATTAATAGTGTGTTAAAAATGATGCTATTTAACATATTGAGTCTAAAATTATAGGGTTTAAATGAGATGATTTGTTTTATAATTTTAAAATTGTGATATTGGAGTAAATAATACTAAAATTTTAACATTAAATTTTTCAAAGTCATTTAGTGCAAGATGATTTCATAAAATACAATAAATGGTTAATTAATAGTTCGTACTTTTGTACTTTATAATCCAACAGAAATGCAAATAGAATTTTATAAATATCAGGGCACCGGAAACGATTTTGTAATGATTGATAACCGTTCAGGTTTCTTTCCAAAAGAAGATATAAAACTTGTGGAACGTTTATGTGACAGACGTTTCGGAATTGGTGCTGACGGACTTATTTTACTTGAAAATGATGCTGAAACTGATTTCAGAATGGTTTATTACAATTCAGATGGAAACGAAAGTTCAATGTGTGGTAACGGAGGCCGTTGTCTAGTGGCGTTTGCTAATCAATTAGGTGTTATCGAAAATAAAACCACTTTTATTGCTACAGATGGTTTGCATCATGCAACAGTAAATAACGATTCAATTGTTTCATTGCAGATGATTGATGTTGATGAAGTTCAAAAGAAAGATTCCTATACTTTTTTAAACACCGGTTCTCCTCATCATGTACAAATTGTAGATGATTTGGAACACTATAATGTAAAAGAAAACGGAGCAGCAATTCGTTACGGAGAATTGTACGGACAAAAGGGAAGCAATATTAATTTTGTAAAAAAAATAAATGATTCTGAATTTTCACTTCGAACTTACGAAAGAGGAGTTGAAGATGAAACTTTAGCTTGCGGAACTGGTGCTACAGCAGTTGCAATCGCTATGAATGCAACAGGTCAGACAGATAAAACTTCCATTGATATAAATGTCGAAGGTGGAAAACTAGCCGTTTCTTTTGATAAGTTAGGAGAACATTTTACGAATGTTTTTTTAATTGGTCCTGCAAAATTTGTTTTTAAAGGAACTATAGAGATTTAATTTTCCAGAAAACTGAAGTTGTAATGATAACTCTCAAAGGCAAAACTATCTATCTACGAGCATTAGAACCTAATGATTTAGAGTTTGTATATGCTATGGAAAATGACCAGAATATTTGGGAAGTCAGCAATACGCAAACACCCTATAGCCGTTTTTTGGTTCGTCAATACCTTGAAAATGCCCAACAGGACATTTATGAAGCCAAACAATTGCGTTTGGCAATTTGTCAGGATGAAGATTTTCCGGCGATTGGTCTGATTGATTTATTTGATTTTGATCCCAAAAATAACAGGGCTGGAGTTGGTATTGTAATTCAAAATAAGGAAAACAGAAATCAAAATATTGGTTCTGAGGCTTTAGAGTTATTAATTAAGTACTCTTTTTACAATTTGAATCTGCATCAATTGTATGCAAATATTAGTGTAAGAAATGGAGCAAGTATAGCTCTTTTTACTAAATTTGGCTTTGAGCAAACAGGAATTAAAAAAGATTGGATCTTGCTAAATGGACACTATCAGGACGAAGCAATTTTTCAGTTAATTAACAAACAAATTTAAATTTTAAACTTTGAACTTAAAAAAGATTATCACGATAGTTGCCGTAGCCGTTATTTCAGTTTTAATGATTTACGGATTTATTTTAATTAGCAGAATTTTCAGCGCCAATACAAAATTTGAAGAAAAAGAACTTTACGTATATGTTCCTACAGATGCTACCTATACAGATGTTAAAAAAATATTAGAACCTTATATTAAGAATTTCGACAATTTTGAAATGGTAGCCAGTAAACGCAGCTATCCTGAAAATGTAAAATCAGGTCGTTTTTTATTGAAAAAAGACATGAACAATATTGATTTAGTTCGTGCAATGCGTTCTAATGTTCCGGTTAAACTGGCTTTTAATAATCAGGAACGCTTAGAGAATTTTGCCGGAAGAATAGGTTCTCAAATAGAAGCTGATAGTTTATCACTTTTGAAAGCAATTAAAGATTCTACTTTCTTAAAAGAAAATGGTTTTAATGAAGAGAATGTTTTTGCCATGTTTATTCCGAATACTTATGAAGTGTACTGGAATACTTCTGCAGTGAAATTCCGTGATAAAATGATTAAGGAATGCCACAATTTTTGGACAGCTGAAAGAATCGAAAAAGCTAAAAAACAAGGTTTAACACCAGTTCAGGCAACAATTTTAGCTTCTATTGTACATAAAGAATCCGTTAAAAAAGATGAAAGACCTCGTATCGCCGGGGTTTATTTAAACAGATTACGTTTAGAAATGCCCTTGCAAGCAGATCCAACTGTGATTTACGCTTTGAAATTACGTGACAATAATTTCGATCAGGTTATTAAAAGAGTTTTTTATAATGATTTAATTATGAGATCCCCTTATAATACTTATGTAAATATCGGACTCCCTCCGGGACCAATTGCAATGCCTGATATTACGGCTGTTGAAGCGGTTTTAAATCCTGAAAAACATGATTATATTTATTTCTGTGCCAGTATAGATCGTTTTGGTTATCATGAATTTGCGTCAAGTTATGAACAGCACACAATTAATGCAAAAAAATATTCAGACTGGATTGCCGGTCAGGGAGTAACAAGATAGTTTTGAATTTTAAATTTTCCCTTTTATTATCGGTTTTATTTCTGAGTTTTCAATTAATCGAAGCACAGAATAAAACTGAGAATTTTTTAAAGCCTTCAGATACTTTAAATAAAAAAAGACAAAATACAGTTATTATAACTGAGGCTGCTCTGGCCTCAGTTACTTTAATTGGTTTGAATCAGATTTGGTATGCCGATTATCCAAAATCTAATTTTCATTTTATAAATGATAATGACGAATGGCTCCAAATGGATAAAATTGGGCATCTTTATTCGGCTTATCATTTAGGAAGATTTGGTGCTGAAGCCCTGAACTGGAGTGGTGCGAGTAAAAAAAATCAATTAATTTACGGTGCAGGTGTAGGGTTCGCCTTTCTTACTGCTGTTGAAGTTTTAGATGGATATTCTGCAGAATGGGGTGCATCTTCTGGTGATTTAATTGCTAATGCAGCCGGAACTGCTTTATATGTTTCTCAGGAATTACTTTGGAATGAACAGCGAATTACACCTAAATTTTCCTTTCATACTACTCATTACGCAAAACAAAATCCTGATAAATTAGGAAGTTCTCTAAATGAACAGATTTTAAAAGATTATAATGGGCAGACTTATTGGCTATCTGTAAACCTGCATTCTTTTGCTAAGGAAACAAAAATTCCGAAGTGGTTAAATCTTGCTTTTGGATATGGAGGCGATGGAATGTTATCCGGAAATAATAAAACAGAAATTCTTGATTTTGGTCGAAATCCAGAAAATTTTCGTCAGATTTATCTTTCTTTTGATGTCGATTTAGCTAAAATTAACACAAAATCACATTTTTTGAAAACTATTTTTTCCGTTTTTAATACAATTAAAATTCCGGCTCCAACGCTTGAATATACCGCCAATAAAGGGCTTAAAGGGTATTTGATTTATTTTTAAAAACCATAAATACTTGATTATCAGTATTGTTTTGAATTTATTACCTTTGCGTCGTAGAAATTTCAAAAAGGTGACAGCGTTTTGAAGAAAAACAATTTATGATAAAGAAATGGTATTTTTATGCGGGTTTAGTCGTTATTATTACATTTTTAAGTTTGGGTTTTAAACCCTTTAATCGGGAGACCAAGTCCTGGTTTTTAACAGAAAAAACAGATGGATCAGAATACATTTTTCCATCACAAGAAGAGGATGATTATCCTGCCTTACACAAGTTAAATGTTCCATTTACAGGAAATCGTTTTATTGGTTTCAAAGAAGCAGTAGCTTTTAAAGAATCTCAGGGAAAATACCGAAAAGTAAATTCTATCGGATACATGGGAAAATACCAATTCGGATCTAAAACTTTAAGATCTGTCGGTGTTAACAATCAAAAAGCCTTTTTAAAAAATCCGGCTTTACAGGAAAAAGCTTTTATTGCGTTATTATCTAAAAATAAATGGATTTTACGTAATGAGATTGAAAAGTATGAAGGGAAAGTTATCAACGGAGTTGAAATTACCGAATCAGGAATTTTAGCAGCAGCACATTTAGGTGGAGCTGGTTCTGTAAAAAACTTTTTTAAAAACAAAGGGAACAGACATTTTAGAGATGCTTATGGAACATCTTTAAGAAGTTACATGAAAGCCTTTGGCGGTTATGATCTTTCTTATATTGAAGCAGACAGTAATGCTACAATTAACGATTAAGAATTAAATGCATAAAAAATCCCGATATGATTTCGGGATTTTTTATGCATT
This sequence comes from Flavobacterium pectinovorum, assembly GCF_022802975.1. Taxonomy (GTDB): domain Bacteria; phylum Bacteroidota; class Bacteroidia; order Flavobacteriales; family Flavobacteriaceae; genus Flavobacterium; species Flavobacterium pectinovorum_B. The sequence continues at coordinate 149,621 of NZ_JAFEVZ010000012.1, read as the reverse complement.
TAATTCTCTTTAATCAATTAGTATTTCTAAGATTTTGATTGCTGCTTCACTAATTTTTGTACCAGGCCCAAAAACGGCAATTGCTCCGGAATCAAATAAAAACTGATAATCTTGAGCCGGAATTACACCTCCAACAATAACCATAATGTCTTCACGACCATGCTTTTTTAGTTCTTCGATGACTTGCGGAACTAATGTTTTGTGACCTGCGGCTAATGAAGAAATACCTAAGATATGTACATCATTTTCAACAGCTTGTTTGGCAGCTTCAACCGGAGTTTGAAACAGTGGGCCGATATCCACATCAAAACCTACATCAGCGTAACCTGTTGCTACTACTTTTGCGCCCCTGTCATGCCCGTCTTGTCCCATTTTGGCAATCATGATTCTTGGTCGTCTTCCTTCTTGTTTTGCAAAAACGTCAGCTAGCTGCTTTGCTTTTTCAAAATTCTCGTCGTTTTTAATTGCTGCACTATACACGCCACTAATTGATTTTATTTGTGCTTTGAACCTTCCAAAAACACTTTCGAGAGCATCACTGATTTCGCCTAAAGTTGCTCTGTTTCTCGCAGCTTCAAGAGCTATTTCCAGTAAATTTCCCTGACCGGTTTTAGCACAATGAATTAATTTTTCGAGTGATTGGTTTACTTTTTCAGTATTTCTGGTTGTTTTTATTGTTGAAAGACGATCAATTTGCTGTTTGCGAACCATTTGGTTGTCTATATCTAAAATGTGCAAAGGGTCTTCTTTTTCTAATCTAAATTTATTTACACCTACGATAATATCTTGTCCGCTGTCTATTCTTGCTTGTTTTTTTGCAGCAGCTTCCTCAATTCTAAGTTTTGGAATTCCGGTTTCAATGGCTTTCGTCATTCCGCCCAATTCTTCTACTTCTTCAATAAGTTTCCAGGTTTTCTCTACCATTTCATTGGTAAGGCTTTCGATATAATAACTTCCTGCCCATGGATCGACCGTTTTGGTTATTTTGGTTTCTTCCTGTAAAAAAATCTGAGTGTTACGCGCGATTCTTGCAGAAAAGTCTGTTGGTAAGGCAATTGCTTCATCCAGCGCATTGGTGTGTAATGATTGTGTTCCTCCAAAGACAGCTGCGGAAGCTTCGATACAAGTTCGTGTCACATTATTAAAAGGATCCTGCTCTGTTAAACTCCAGCCGCTTGTCTGGCAGTGTGTTCTTAAAATTAATGATTTATCGCTTTTTGGATTAAATTGTTTTACCAATTTTGCCCAAATCATTCTTCCGGCCCTCATTTTGGCAATCTCCATAAAATGATTCATGCCAATAGCCCAGAAAAATGAAAGTCTTGGAGCGAATTCATCAATGGTCATTCCTGTCGATAATCCGGTTCGGATGTACTCTAAACCATCTGCCAGCGTATAAGCCAGTTCGATATGAGCGGTGGCACCCGCTTCCTGCATGTGATACCCTGAAATTGAGATAGAATTGAATTTTGGCATTTTTTTGCTGGTAAATTCAAAAATATCAGCAATAATTTTCATCGAAGGGGTTGGCGGATATATGTAGGTATTACGAACCATAAACTCCTTTAAAATATCATTTTGTATGGTTCCTGAAAGTTTTTCGGTTGTAACTCCCTGTTCTTCTGCAGCAACGATATAAAAAGCCATGATGGGTAAAACAGCGCCATTCATAGTCATGGATACCGACATTTCATCCAATGGAATCTGATCAAAAAGGATTTTCATGTCTTCAACAGAATCAATGGCAACTCCCGCTTTTCCTACATCTCCCACAACTCTTTCATGATCTGAGTCGTAGCCCCGATGTGTTGGTAAATCAAAAGCAATGGATAATCCTTTTTGTCCGGCGGCTAAATTTCGTCTGTAAAAAGCATTACTTTCTTCGGCAGTTGAAAATCCCGCATATTGACGAATGGTCCACGGTTTTCTAACATACATAGTTGCGTAAGGACCTCTCAAGTTTGGTGCAAAACCTGCCCCAAAATCTAAAAAATCCAATTCTTCAATATCTTTTTCAGAATAGTTTTTTTTGATTTCGATTCCTTCTGCTGTGGTAAATTTTTGAGTTATAGGTTCAGGGTTATGCGTCAGTTCGTCTAACGTTTCATTTTTAACTTCTAACTTTATGTGTTTAAGGTCTTTTCTCAATTGTTAAGGCATTTAAAAATGATTCAATTCACTATTCCTTGATGTGTGAAAAATGGATTTTATTACGATGCAATTTTCGTAAATCGAATAATGTATGGCGTATGGAAAAGTTTTGAAAAATATGATTCTTATATTGTCATATTTTATTTGAAATAAAAATGGATCTGTCTTGATGATAGCTAAGCTTTTTTTAAAGGAATCATTAAATCTGATTGCTAATTTTGGGTGTATGTTTCGATACCATAACAATGATTTTTTATAATCTATTTTAGCTTCTTCAAGGATTACTATTTTATAATTCATTTTCAATTTCTTTTAAAAAATCGTCAATGTCAGTAACATTATTAGGGTTTTTTAAATAGTTCTCAGTTCTTTCCCTAACCTGATCAATTTGCCATTGAGGGATTTTGTATTCGTCATTTTGAACAGGTAAAATAATTACTTCTACTTCATTTGCAGTGAAATCATCAGGTAAAATAACAGTTACAGAATGGTTTTTTACTGAGATTATTCGTCTTATTGCTTCCATAATTATTTAGTTTTTATCAAATATAACTGTTTCAAATTAGTCTTACTCAAATTCTAAACGTTCTTGTTCCAGTTTTTCGGCTAATCTTTTTTCTATAATTGGAGTAATTAATGTTTTTCTAGGCTTTATTTTTACAAAAGGAAACAATTCTAAATCGTGTTTCATTTTGTCTTCCGGGTTTGGATATTTATTCGTGCCTAATAAAACTTCTTTTTGAGTATCAAATAATTCCTGTTCTTTATTGGCACTTTCCTGAATTTTCTTTTTGATGGTTCCATCATTCAAAAGTTTTAAAAAACCTCCATTGGCTTCAATATCTTTAAATAAAGCAAGACTTTTTTCGGCTAGTTGAATGGTTAAACTTTCAATATAATAACTTCCATCAGCAGGATTATCCACTTTGTCAAAATAACTTTCATGTTTTAAAATCAATAATTGATTTCTTGCAATCCGGTCGCCAAATTCATTGTCTTTATGGTACAGGGAATCGTAAGGTAAATTGGCAACAGCATCAGCACCTCCTAAAATTGCCGACATACATTCTGTAGTCGTACGAAGCATGTTAACATTGTAATCGTATAGGGTTTTATTGCGTTTGGTTGGTGTAACCAATAAATGACATTCTAAATCGGGATTGTATTCGGCTGCAATTAAGTTGAAAAGCATTCGCAAGGCACGAAGTTTTGCAATTTCAAAGAAATAATTTGTTCCTACAGCTACCTGAAATACAATTGGTTTTGTCAAGTCCGAAAAGCGATTCAGATACTCGTTTGCATGTGTCAGACTGTATGCAATTTGCTGGGTTATATTAGCTCCGGCATTTTGGTACAATCCTAAATCAACGCTTAGTAAACCAAGATTAGTAGTTGCTTTTGAAATTTTTTCGAGTGTTTCAAAATTATTTTTATCAGATGTTGCAAACCAGTTTCCTTCTCTGGCTAAATGGCCAATTGGGTCTAAATTGCAATAAAAAACAGCTTTTTTTTGAATTGAAATAGTATTCAGTTTTTTTACGAAATCGATTGAAATAAAATTCAAATTAAAGTAAACGATTCGGTTTTCTAAAGGAAGATTTTCTAATAATTTTTGAATATCAGTTTTTTCGTTTTCAATCGTAAAACGTAAACTTTCAGCTCCTCTTTCAAGTGTATCTATAGCTTTTTGAATCGATTTATCTACATCGTAAACAAATATGTTTTGACAGATTTTAAAATTGGAAACCTGTGTTTTTACAGAAGCAGTGTTGAAATCTTCATCATAATGGTAAAATGGTTTTACCTGAATATCTTCGGGAGAATTCCAGATTACGGTTTTGTTGTAATCGGCTCCATCCAATTCAAACTGAATTTTTTGTTTCCATTGTTTGGATGAAATCGGACTAAAATCGTCGAATAGGGTAGTAGCCATTGGATGTTTTTCTAATTATTCTTTTCCTGAATTGTATCTCCTTCAAATTTGATAATGTATATGTCTTCGCTGTCTTTTTTCATGAAGTACTTTTCGCGGGCATATTTTTCTATTTGTTCAGGATTTTTAAGTTGTTTGATCTGTTCCTGATCTTTCTTTATTTCTTCCTGATAATAGGTTTTATTGTCTTCCAGTTCGTTAATCTGATTGTTTAAAAAACGGTGGTCGAAATACGAATAATTATCTAAAAATAGCATCCATACTATAAAAAACAGCAAAACCCAAACATATTTATTGCTTAGGAATTTGAACCAGGATTTATTTTTGTACGGATTTTTCATTTCAGTTTTATTTTTTAGCCCCGATGGATCCGGTATCCTTTTTATGACTTTTTCTGCCATAAAAAGATAAAGGCTAGAGCGGGACACGAGCGAAGCGAACTGGCAAAGCAAACAGCTCCTTATTTTTGGAATAAATTTACAATAAAAATTATGAAATTCTCTGATTAATTACGGCGCGCACTACATCTATTGCTACGGTATTGTATTTGTCGTTTGGAATTATAATGTCGGCAAATGCTTTTGATGGTTCTATAAATTGCTCATGCATAGGTTTTAAGGTGTTTTGATAACGTGTCAAAACCTCATCAATATCACGTCCGCGTTCTGAAATATCACGTTTTAGACGGCGAACTAATCTTTCGTCAGAATCGGCGTGAACGTAAATTTTAATATCAAAAAGCTCTCGTAATTCGGGATTTGTTAAAATCAGGATGCCTTCAACAATCATTACTTTTCGGGGATGTGTTGAAACAGTGTCATCAGTCCTGTTGTGTTGAATAAAAGAATATACCGGCTGATCAATCGTTTCGCCTGCTTTTAAAGCTTTAAGATGTTTTTCTAATAATTCAAAATCAATAGATCTTGGATGATCAAAATTAATCAGGGCTCTTTCATCAAACGACAAATTGTGGGTTTCTTTGTAATATGAATCCTGAGAAATTACACCTACTTCTGTATCTGGTAATTCGTTCATGATTTGGTGTACTACCGTTGTTTTTCCACTTCCTGTTCCTCCTGCAATTCCAATAATGAGCATAATTTGATGTTATAAATTTGTTTAGCAAAAATAATAATTTAACTGAATAGCGAAACATTTAATATAATTTAACCATATAAGTAATATAAGTAAATTTAAGCTGGAAAATGTTTAAACAAAATGTTACTTCACTGAATTTATATTGCTTATATGGTAAAAAACATAAAAAATCCCGAAAGTAAACCTTCGGGATTTCGTGCAATCAGTATAGATTTGATAAAATATTCTGAATTTAGTAAGCACTTGTAATTATTTATTCTTTTTTGCTTTTATCATCATTTCAAGCTGGTCCCATAGTTCTTCAGGGATTGCTTCCAGTAAATTGAATTGTCCTGCACCTTTTAGCCATTCGCCTCCATCAATTGTAATAACGTCTCCGTTTACATAAGCTGAAAAATCAGATACTAAATAAGCTGCTAAATTGGCCAGTTCCTGATGATCGCCAACACGTTTCAATGGCACTTTTTTGGCCATGTCAAATTTCTCTGCCAAATCTCCCGGTAACAATCTGTCCCAGGCACCTTTAGTTGGGAAAGGTCCCGGAGCAATCGCATTAGAACGGATCCCGTATTTTGCCCATTCTACAGCCAAACTTCTGGTCATAGCCAAAACTCCTGCTTTTGCCGTAGCACTCGGTACTACATAAGCCGATCCTGTCCAGGCATAAGTTGTTACGATATTTAAAATCGTAGCCGATGTTTGTTTGGAATCAATCCAGTGTTTTCCAAAAGCAAGTGTACAGTTTTTGGATCCTTTAAGTACAATATCTATAACAGTGTCAAATGCATTTGCTGATAAACGTTCAGTTGGAGAAATGAAATTTCCGGCTGCATTGTTCAAAAGAACATCTACTTTTCCAAAAGTTTTTAAAACTTCCTGAAGCATGTTTTCAACCTCTTCATAATGACGAACATCGCATTGAAGCGGTAAACACTTTCCACCGGTTTCAGTTTCCAGTTCTGCTGCAGTCGTTTTAAGCTTTTCTAAATCTCTTGAAGTAATCGCTACCTGAGCTCCTAATTCTAAAAAATATTTGGTCATCGCTTTTCCTAAACCGCTTCCACCGCCTGTAACCACAATGACTTTACCTTTTAAAGCATCGTCACGTAACATTTTATCTGTATAGCTCATACTTTTTATTTTTACAAAATTAATTAATTTAAATAGGATGCATGCATAATAATGTTATAAATTTTTGAAAAACTTTATATTACGCATATTTTTTTTGCTGCTGACTCGAGTGTGAAGTTGTCTTTGGCGAAACAAAAACGTATTAATTTTTGATCTTTATGGTCAGAATAGAAGGTTGAAATTGGAATGGCAGCAACACCATGATCTGTGATTAGTTTTTTACAAAAAGTAATATCATCATCATTGGAAATTGAAGCATAGGAAGCAACCTGAAAATAAGTGCCTTCACAGGGTTTTAATTCAAACCGGCTGTTTTGAAGGAGTTTTTGAAAATAATCTCTTTTTTCCTGATAGAATTTTCCAAGTAAATTAACATCGACAACATCTAAATATTCGCTTATGGCAAACTGTGAAATGCTGTTAACGCTAAAAACCAAAAACTGATGGACTTTTTTGATTTCTTTCATCAGATGTTCAGGAGCAATGGTGTATCCAATTTTCCAGCCTGTAATATGAAATGATTTCCCGAAAGAAGAAACCATTATACAGCGGTCTAAAAGGAAACTTTTGGTATGTGCCGAAATATGTTTTTCTTCGAAAGTAATGTATTCATAAACTTCGTCTGATAAAACTACAATGTCAGGATATTTTTCAAGAAGATTTTGTAGCTGAACAAAATCCGATTCGGTTAGAATTTTTCCTGTTGGATTATGCGGATTGTTGATGATCATCATGCTGCTTTTTGCAGAACAGGCTTTTTCTATTGTTTCCCAATTTGGAGTGTAATCATCATTTAGTGCCACCCGCACTGGTTTGGCTTTGCAAAGTAAAACCGGAGATTCATAAGAATCATAACTTGGATCCAGAATAATAACTTCATCGTTTTCTTTAACTAAGGCTAGAATCGTAGTAAAAATTCCCTGAGTCGCACCGGCTGTAATTAAAAGTTCTGTTTCAGGATTTATAATTCTGTTATAGGAACTCAGAACTAATTTTGCAATCTTATTCATTAATGGCGGATAACCAGCCATTGGTGTATATTGATGTACATTTTCTTTTGCTAATCGCGCTACAATATCCGTCAGTATTTCATCAACAGGGGAATTTGGAAATCCCTGCGAAAGATTAATTGCATTATATTCGGCAGCCATTTTAGACATTACCGTAAAGATGCTAGTAGTTACGTTTGGGAGTTTACTCATAATTAGATTAAAGAAAAAGGCGATAATTATAGTCTTATTTTGGTAAATAAAATACAAGTGAATATAAAGTTCTAACTTCTTTGTTATTTTGTTTTCCAGGTTTCCATTTAGGAGACAATTTTAAAACACGTAAAAGTTCATCTCCTGTACCAAAACCAATGTCGTAGACAATTTTTATATCATTTAAAGTTCCATCCTTTTCAATAATAAAAGTGGCAAATATCTTTCCTTGTAGAGATGGTTGCTTGTTTGGTTTTTTATATTTTTTACTAATAAATTGATGAAACTTAAATGTTCCTCCAGGAAAACTCGGCAGAATTTCTAGTCCGGCAGTATTATAGATATGATTTTCATCAAGAATAATTTCTTCCTCTTTGTAATTTTTTAAGTTGTCTCTTAAATCATCCGGGGACTTCTTAACTTCTTTGTGTTGAGAAGATATATTTTGTGCAAAACAAATTAAAATCAGGATTAAAAACTTTTTCATGACAACGAGATTTATAAGTAAACTTACATTTTATGAATAATAAAAATCGTAGGTCTGTTATGTAAATCTACTTTTAATTTTTTCCAATCAGAAATTTTCATCGTTTTAATGAATTCTGTTGGCAACGTAATATCAGTGGCAATACATAAATGCGTTGAAGGATTTACAATTTGTAAAATATCCTCAACTAATTTATTGTTTCTATAGGGAGTTTCAATGAAAATCTGCGATTGGTTTTTATCGTGAGATAATTTCTCAAAATGTCTCAATGCCGATTTTTTCTCGTCTTTATCGATTGGTAAATAACCATTAAAAGTAAAACTTTGACCGTTCATTCCTGAAGCCATCATAGCCAATAAAATAGAAGAAGGGCCAACTAAAGGAATAACCTGAATTCCTTTTTCATGTGCCAGTTTTACAATCACAGCACCTGGATCGGCAACGCCAGGACATCCGGCCTCGCTCATTAATCCCATGTTTTTTCCTTCTAATAAAGGTTTTATGAAATCTAAATGCTCGCTTGGTTCGGTACGTTTGTTTAAGGTAAAAAGAACTAATTCCGATTGTTTTTTCTCTGGTAAAACTGCTTTTATAGATTTTCTGGCTGTTTTGTCATTCTCAACAATATAGTGGTCAATAAGTTCTATTGTTCGTCTTACGGTTTGTGGTAAAACATCCATCGGATCGCTTTCGCCCATTGTGGTTGGAATTAAGTATAGTTTTCCGAGAAGTTTCATTTTATGATATTTTATAAATTAAAACAAAAAATGTATTTCAATTATAATTTAGGCATAATTGAAATACAAATTAGTTATGAATGTTTTTCGATAAGTTTTTGGGCAATAATTTCAGAGACTTCGTCCAGCATTTGATAAACATTATCAAATCCGTTAGCGACTCCGTAATAAGGATCTGGAACATCTACATTTTCGTCTGGGAATAATTCGTTTAGAATAAGACGAACTTTATTTTTATGTTCTGTAGTTTTGGCAAGATGAAGGACGTCGCGTAAATTCGAACTGTCCATAACATAGATGTAATCGAACTCATCAAAATCAGAAGTTTTGAATTGTCTTCCTTTTTGGTTGTCAATACATAAACCATTTTTTTGAGCTACAGCAATTGAACGTTTGTCCGGAGCGTGACCAATGTGCCAGGATCCGGTTCCGGCTGAATCAACTATAAAATTGTCTTTTGGTAATTTGGATGCTAAAATTCCTTCGGCTAAAGGTGACCTGCAAATATTTCCCAAACAAACCATTAAGATTTTTATTGGCATGATGCGCGTTTATAGCGTTAGTTTTTTGTTGATGTCTTCGACAAATTTTTTGAATTGTTTGTCTGTAGAAACTAAGTTGTCAACTGTTTTACAAGCATGTAATACAGTAGCATGATCGCGATCTCCAATTTGTGAGCCTATGTTTGCCAAAGAAGCTTTTGTGAATTTTTTAGCAAAAAACATGGCCAATTGTCTCGCCTGAACCACATGTCTTTTTCTGGTTTTTGATTGAAGGGTTTCAATATCCAACTGAAAATAATCAGACACAATTTTTTGAATATAATCGATAGAAATTTCTCTCTTTACATTTTTAACAAATTTCTCTACAACGCTTTTTGCTAACTCGATTGTTACTTCTTTTTTATTGAAAGAAGACTGAGCGATTAATGAAATAATTGCGCCTTCAAGTTCACGAACATTAGATTTAATGTTACGGGCAACATATTCAATAATATCTTCCGGCATTTCAACACCATCACGGTACAAAATGTTTTTTAAGATAGAAATTCTGGTTTCATAATCCGGTTGGTGTAATTCGGCAGATAATCCCCATTTAAAACGAGATAATAAACGCTGCTCGATATCCTGCATGTCAACAGGTGCTTTATCCGAAGTTAGGATTACCTGTTTTCCGTTTTGGTGCAGATAATTGAAAATATGGAAGAAAACGTCCTGAGTTCCTGATTTTCCGGATAAAAACTGAACGTCATCAATGATTAAAACATCGATTAACTGGTAAAAGTGAATGAAATCATTACGATTATTCTTTTTTACAGAATCGATATATTGCTGTGTGAAAATTTCGGCAGAAATATATAGAACCGTTTTTTCAGGATATTTATCTTTTACTTCAACACCAATAGCGTGTGCTAAGTGTGTTTTTCCTAAACCAACTCCTCCAAAAATCAATAACGGATTAAAGGATGTTCCTCCTGGTTTGTTGGCAACGGCCATACCGGCAGAACGGGCTAAACGGTTTGAATCTCCTTCTAAGAAATTGTCAAAACTGTAGTTTGCATTTAACTGCGATTCAATTTTTAGGTTTCTAATTCCGGGAATTACAAACGGATTTTTAAGTTCAGGATTTAAGTTTTTAAACGGAGCATCAACCTCTTGCGGTTTCATTGGTACTCTGTTGGCACTTGGCAGCTGCTCGGTAAACGGCTGTTTGTTGCCATAAGTGTTCTCCATTTTAATTTTATAGAGTAACTTTGCGTTTTTTCCCAGTTCTTTGGTAAGCGCAACTTTCAATAGTTTTACGTAATGCTCTTCGAGCCATTCGTAGAAAAATTTACTTGGTACTTGAATATATAATGCGTTATCGGTTAGCTCAACTGATTTGATTGGTTCAAACCAAGTTTTGTATGCTTGATCTTGAATATTGTCTTTTATAAAGGACAAACAGTTTTCCCATACCGATTGAGCAGTTTTAGTCATAGATTCAAATAAATTTTTTTATTATTGATAAAGATTCTCCTAATAAAAGGGAGCAATTTTATTCCGTATTTCGGGATAACAAATATGTGAACAAATTTCTGTAAAAAAAAATATTTTGATGTCTAATTTTATAAAAAAATATTGTAAGGCAACTTAACTTATCTAATCTTTAAACAATGAAAAATCATCAAACGCAAGTGCGTGTTCGTTACTCTGAAACAGACCAAATGGGAGTTGTATATCATGGAAATTATGTGCCTTATTTTGAAATAGGACGCGTGGAATGGCTTAGAAATAAAGGGATTTCGTATAAAAGCATGGAGGAAAGCGGAATTGGGTTGCCAATAGTTTCAATGCAGATAAATTATAAAAAATCGGCGCGTTATGATGACCTTTTAACAATTCATACCACTTTCAAAAGTCAGTCTTCTGTCAAGATCGAATTTGACTGTGCGATCTATAATGAAGCGAATGAGTTATTAACAACAGCGGTGTTTATTTTAGTATTTATTTCGTTAAAATCAGGTCGTCCAACAGCCCCTCCGGATTATATTTTAGAATTATTTAAAACACTGATATAATTGTTAAAATGAGGTGTGTTTTTATATCAAATTATATAATTTTGATATCGATTTCAAACATTAAATCAAAAATGTCGAATACTGATTCGGCATTTTTTTTTCGTGTTTTGGTCATTATTTTGCCAATTGGTAGTCCGGAATCTTCGTTGATTTCCATTTCCTGAGAAGTTATTTTCAGCTTTTTTTCCTTAATTACCCGCATCACTTTGTTCATGTTTTTATAATCAAAAGAGATTAAAAAATGTACGTCGATCGTTTTTTCGACAATTTGGCAAACTTCAAGTGTCATTTGAGCGGTAGTTTTATAAGCAGCTATTAATCCGCCTACACCTAATTTTATTCCGCCAAAAATTCGAACTACGACAACAAGAATATCGGTTAATCCAAAAGATTGTATTTGTCCGTAAATTGGTACTCCGGCGGTATTGCTGGGTTCTCCGTCATCATTTGCTCTATAGGAAATTTTTGGGGCAGTACCTAATTGATAAGCATAGCAATAATGAACCGCATGCGGATGCTGTTTTTTTAAGTTTTCGATGATTGGTTTTACTTCGTCTTCATTTTCTATCGGGAAAGCATAGCCAAAGAACTTGCTGCCTTTTTCTTTAAAAAGGATTTCTTCTGATTCAAAAGTAATGGTTTGATACGTATCTGGATATTCCAAAGTAAAATTCTTAATTATGCTTACTATTTTTTTGTCATTCCCTGTAGTTTGGAATAAAAAGATTACATCGATTTTTGTTTCTTCTTTTTTAAATTTAGGGTTGCGCTTTTTCTCCCGCAGATTCTGCAGATATTATAAATGAGTTCTAAAACAAATCTGATTGATCTGCAGCATCTGCGAGAAACAAAAAAACATTTTAATCTATAAATCTGTGGCAAAAATAATAAAGTGACTACAATATTTTTTTATCAAATAAATCGACAACATCTTCCTGTCCAACTTGTAGGTTCCAGACATGAAAGCCCAAAGAAGCTGCTGAATCGGTGTTTTCTTTTTTGTCATCTACAAACAATGTTCGTTTTGGGGACAGTTCATGCTTGTTGATTAAGTATTGAAAAGCATTAGCGTTTGGTTTTCGCATTCCGATTTCAAATGAAAAATAAACTTTTTCAAAGCATTGGTAAAAATCGCTGTAAAATGAAATCCCGCTTTTATTTTCGAAAGTTTCAATATGAATTGAATCAGTATTGCTTAATAAAAATAAACGGTATTTTTTAGAAAGCATTTGAAGAAATTCTAATCGATAAAGTGGGAAATCTGCCAAAATAGCATTCCATGCTTCCAGAATTTCTTCTGTTGAAGCGTTTGGAAGTTCTTTTTGAAAACCGCTTATAAAATCTTCATGCGAAATATCTCCGGTCTCGAATAAAAGATTCAGTCGGTCAAATTCGGCATTCCATTCCGTCATGCCTAATTTTTGTAATCCTGAAATGGTGGCTTGTTTGTCTAAATTGATAAAAATATCGCCAAAGTCAAAAATTATAGTATCAATCATGATTTCTAACGTATATTAATTCGTCGTTTTGAATGTAGGTTTTGCTTGCGTTTTTCTTTTGAATAACCGGGGCTTTTGTTCCTTTGTTAAAAGTGGTTTTTCCTGTAAAAATACGGGCTTCATCCCAAATATTCTGGTCAATGAAAGTTTGTAAAGTTTTTGAACCGCCTTCTATAATAATCGACTGAATTTGATTTTGATACAAAACAGTCAAAATTTGCGGTATAGTATTTTGATTAAAATTAATTACTTCAAAGGTAGTGTTTTCTGCTGAAAGGTTTGTTTCAGATTTGGTAAAAACAATGGTTTTGATACTGTTATCAAAAATAAAGCTGTCTTTTGGGATTCGGTTGTTTTGGTCTAAAACTACTCTTACCGGATTATTTCCTGACCAGTCCCTGATGTTTAATTTAGGGTTATCATCAATTACGGTTTGAGTTCCCACTAAAATTGCCTGCTCTTCGCTTCTCCATTTATGAACCAGTTGTCTGGAATATTGATTGGTAATCCAGATTGGCTGGCGTTTTTGATCTGTTTGTTTTTCAGGAGCCAGAAAACCGTTCTGTGTTTCGGCCCATTTTAATATAATATAAGGTCGTTTTTTTTGATGAAAAGTAAAAAAACGTTTATTGAGTTCGTTGCATTCTTTTTCAAGTACTCCAACGGTAACATTTGCTCCGGCAGCTATCAGTTTTTTAATGCCGTTTCCTGCGACTTTTTCGTTGGGATCTACAGTTCCTACCACTACATTCGGTATTTCGTTTGTAATAATCAAATCACAGCAAGGCGGTGTTTTTCCAAAATGGCTGCAGGGTTCTAAACTGACATAAATAGTAGCTTTTTTAAGTAGCGATTTGTCTTTTACAGAACGGACAGCATTGACTTCAGCGTGAGGTTCTCCGGCTTTTTTGTGCCATCCTTCACCAATAATACTGCCTTCGTAAACAATCACACTTCCTACCATCGGATTTGGATACGTAGTTCCGAAGCCGTTTTGGGCTAGTTCAATGCAGCGTCTTATGTATTTCTCATGTATATTCACAGTGCAAAAGTAGTCATTTTTTGAGTTTTCAGTCGAATGTTAACACCGTAGTTAAGGAACAATACGAAAAGTATGTTTATTTTTGTGAATATAGAATGAATGCAGAAATGAAAAATTGGATCATCAGAGAAATTAAAAAAGAAGACAATCAGGCAGTTGCTCAATTAATACGATCGGTTTTTGATGAAATGGAGATTCCGAAAACAGGAACAGCTTACGAAGATCCATATTTAGATTTAATGTTTGAAGAATATAATAAGCCAAAATCGGTTTATTTTGTGGTTGATAATGAAGGTGAGATTGTTGGCTGTTGCGGAATTGCGCCTTTAGAAAATGGTGATCCAAAGATTTGCGAATTGCAGAAAATGTATTTTTTGCCTGAAACCAGAGGTTTAGGAATTGGTACTGAAATGATGGATAAATGTTTGGAGCAGGCAAGAAGTTTTGGCTTCGAAAAATGTTATATCGAAACAATGCCTTTTATGCATGCTGCTCAAAAATTATATAAAAAGGCAGGATTTGAGTATTTAGATGCTCCTATGGGCTCTACCGGGCACACGTCCTGTCCAGTCTGGATGCTGAAAGAATTGTGAACTTAAATTGTAACAAATTGAATTTTGTAATACTTATTTATAGAATGTGATTGATTAGTTAAAAAATGCCCCAAACAGAAAATGAAAATCAAACAATACAGAACTCAATTTATAAAGGAACTTTCTTCTTTGTATGATGCATACGAAGCAGAGAGTTTTTTTTACTTGATATTAGAAAATAAGCATAAACTTAGGCAAATTGATTTGGCACTGAATCATGAATTGTCATTTACAGATACTGATTTTGAAGTTTGGGATTCTTTGTTGAAAGAATTAAAAAAAGAAGTTCCGATTCAGTATTTACTGGGGAAAACGAATTTTTATGGTTTAGATTTTGAAGTAAATGAAAATGTTTTGATTCCGAGACCTGAAACCGAAGAACTGGTCGAGTGGATTATTAATGAAAATAAGATTACAGATAAGACTAAAAAGCTGAAAATTCTGGATATTGGAACCGGAAGTGGCTGTATTGCAATTTCACTGGCAAAGAATCTTCCAAATGCTGATGTTTATGCTATGGATGTTTCGAAGAAAGCTATTGAAACAGCCAAAAAAAATGCGATTTGTAATAATGTCAAGATAACTTTTATACTTAAGGATGTTTTAGAATTAGAGATTCTGAAATCTAATTTTGATCTTATTGTTTCGAATCCGCCTTATGTTCGCAATTTAGAAAAGCTCGAAATTAAAAAGAATGTTTTGGATTACGAACCGCATTTGGCACTTTTTGTAGATGATAACGATGCGTTGGTTTTTTATAGAAAAATTGCTGCATTGGCTCAAAAAAATCTTTTAGAAAACGGACAATTGTATTTTGAAATCAACCAGTATCTGGGGCAGGAAATGACTGATTTGCTGGAGGCAATGAATTTTGAAAATGTTGAACTTCGAAAAGATATTTATGATAATGACAGAATGATTTCCTGTAGAGTTCTCTGAGAAACAATACCTCTAATTTAGCCCCGATAGAAGAGGAAAAGCTTTTGTGCCGGGGTTCGGCGCAAAAGTTTGTAACGGATAGCGGGACAATTGGTCTTTTGAAATGAGTGAATTCTGCTTCAAATAAAACTATTCATAACGCAGCGCTTCAATCGGATCTAGTTTTGAAGCTTTAATCGCCGGATATAAACCGGAGACAATGGCAACCATAAAGCTTGTTGCGAAGGCTGCGAAAATTGCCATCCATGGAATTACAAAAGGAAATCCCATTGCGGTTGCAAAAGCAAATCCGACTAAGAGGCCTAAAATTATTCCGATTACACCGCCAATTTGTCCAATTAATAAGGTTTCGATGAAGAATTGTGTGGCGACGGTTGTTCTTTTGGCTCCTAATGCCTTTCTAACGCCAATTTCGCGTGTACGTTCTGTAACCGAAACAATCATAATATTCATTAAAGCGATCGAAGATCCTAAAATAGTGATGATGCTTATTATCCAGGATGCGTATCCTAAATATTTAGTGATTCCGAGAATTCTGTTGATCAAATCGTCACTTCGGCCCACTCCAAAATTATTTTCCCGAACAGGGCTTAGTTTTCGGACTCTTCGCATGGTACTTATCGCATTGTCAACCGCTTCGTCCAGAAGTTCCTTTTTTGCAACCATTACACTCATGGTATAATTGATGTTTGGTGCAGTAAATAAAGAACGCGCCACCTGAATAGGAATTAAAACCCGTAAATCCTGACTGTTTCCGAAAGTAGAACCTTTTTCTTTTAAAACACCAATTACCTTAAACCGTGCGCCTCTGATTGAAATAATTTTGTCAATTGGATTGACGTCTTTCAATAAACCTTTTTCAAAATCAGAACCTACAACGCAGGAATAGGTGTTGTTGTCTATGTCAAACTGATTAAAGCTTCTTCCAAAATTAATTTCTAAACCGGAATTGCCTATAAAATGCTCGTCAACGCCAACAATAGTGATTTCCGGATCTGTTTTTTGATCTAAATATTTGACTTCGGCTTTTGAAGTTGCGGTAAACGAAAGTGAAGTTTCTGTAAAAGGGTATTTGTATTTGTTTTTGAAAGCAATTGCTTCAGGGTAAGAAATAATAGGGTTAACGATTTCTCTTTCGTTACCGCCACGATTTTTAACGTTGTTTTCGTATTGGTTGATATTGAAAGTATTGGCTCCCATTGATGCAAAATTGGTCGAAATTTTATTCTCCAGAGCTGTTACAACCGTTAAAATCCCTACTAAAGCGGTGATTCCGATGGCGATAATTAATACAGTAAGAATGGTTCGCAATAATTGTGTTTTGATAGAACCAAAAGCAATTCGGATATTTTCTTTAAATAATTTTAGCATCATGACCTATTTGTCACGAAAATACGGTTTTTGTTACAAGTTTGTTTTCGAACCGCTATTATTTATTTTAAAAAGTAAGATATTTGCAGCCTTAATTAAGTCGAAAGTTGGAAAGTCATAAAGTCATAAAGTCGAAAGTCTAAAAAAATCAACTATCAAAAAGAAAATCTAGAAATAAATTAATTTTAAAGGTTTTAGATTTTAGATTTCTTTGAGATCTAAAATCTAAAATCTAAAATCTAAAATCATAAATAATGGCTTCAAAACCAAGTATACCAAAAGGAACCAGAGATTTTTCGCCAGCCGAAGTGTCAAAACGTCAATATATTATTCAGACCATAAAAGCTAATTTCGAAAAATTTGGTTTTCAGCCAATCGAAACACCTTCGTTTGAAAATTCAGATACCTTGATGGGAAAATATGGAGAAGAAGGCGATCGTTTGATTTTTAAAATATTGAATTCGGGTAATTTTTTCTACAATAAAAGTAAAATTGAATTACCGGAATCAATTGAAGAATTGCAAATCAATTCTGCTGAAAAAATAAGTTTAGAGCAAAGAATAGAGCTGAATAAATTTACAGGAAAAATTTCTGAGAAAGCCTTGCGTTACGATTTGACAGTTCCGTTTGCAAGATACGTTGTACAGCACCAAAGCGAAATTGAATTTCCTTTTAAAAGATACCAAATTCAACCCGTTTGGAGAGCTGATAATCCGCAAAAAGGCCGTTTTAGAGAATTTTTTCAATGTGATGCCGATGTAGTGGGTTCAAAATCCTTATGGCAGGAAGTAGAATTGGTTCAATTATACGATACCGTTTTTACATCTTTGGGTTTAGAAGGTGTTACGATTAAAATCAATAACAGAAAAATTTTATCCGGAATTGCTGAAGTAATCGGTGCTTCGGATAAATTAATTGATTTTACGGTTGCGCTTGATAAATTAGATAAAATTGGAGAAGACGGCGTAAAGAAAGAAATGATCGAAAAAGGTATTGCTGAAGACGCTTTGGTAAAAGTACAGCCACTTTTTAGCTTTTCAGGAACTTTTGCAGATAAAATTAAGCAGCTTTCAGAATTATTAGTTTCTTCTGAAGAAGGAATGAAAGGTGTTGAAGAGCTTAAATTTATATGTGACAATGTTGCCGATTTAGGTCTTTCAACAGCAACGTTAGATTTGGATGTGACTTTGGCTCGTGGTTTAAATTACTATACCGGAGCTATTTTTGAAGTTGCGGCACCCAAAACAGTTGCAATGGGTTCTATTGGCGGTGGCGGAAGATACGACGATTTGACGGGTATTTTTGGTTTGAAAAATATGAGCGGTGTTGGGATCTCTTTTGGATTGGATCGAATTTATTTGGTTTTAGAAGAATTGCAATTGTTTCCGGAAACTGTTGCTGCGACTTCAAAAGCGTTGTTTATTAATTACGGAGATAAAGAAGCTTTATATGCTTCAAAAGCCATTCAGAAATTAAGAAAGGAAAATATAAAAGTTGAATTGTATCCTGATAATGTAAAAGTGGGAAAACAGTTTCAATATGCAGACAAACGTTTGATTCCGTTTGCGGTAATTGCTGGAGATCAGGAAATTGCTTCGAATTGTTATGCGCTTAAAAATTTAGTGACAGGAGAACAAATTACCGTTGATTTTGAAGGATTGAAAAAGGCTTTGTTAGCATAATTTGATGTTAAAGTTTTTTGCCACAGATTATACAGATTTAAAAGGTTTTTTTGTTTCACGTAGATTAGGCAGATTTTAGCAGATTTAATTAGATTTTTATATAAAATAATCTGCTAAAATCTGCCTAAATCTTTTTTAAAATCTGCGTGAAATAAAATTTTTTAGTGATAAGCGAATTGATTTTGAGGAATTGAAAAAACTTTATTAAGTTAACTGTTTGGAATGGAGGTTTTTGTCTCAGATTGCTAATGTTTAAAGGATTTTCTTTTCAAATCTCTGGATAAAATAGTTGGTAGAGAAGAAAAAAAACTTTTAATTTGCCGACCTTAAGTTACGGGCGTAGTTCAAGGGTAGAATAGCGGTCTCCAAAACCGTTGATGGGGGTTCGAATCCCTCCGCCCGTGCAAAAAAACATAAAAAAAAGCTTCGTCAATTAGGCGAAGCTTTTTTTAATATAAGGTAAACTTGAATTAATAATTTATATAAGCCGAGGCTAACCCTTAAATTCAAACTTTGATAGGTAATACTGATTTGGTTTACAGGCTCAAATATATAACAAACGAAAACGTAATAGTCTTAAAATTATACTAAATTTTTCTTTAAGAAATTTTAAGTTATAAGTTCATTGTGTAATAAAAGTGACAATTTGACATTTTGAAAAGATTTGGCAGTACTTTTGCAATCCAACAGAAAGAAATTGAAAATGAAGTTTAAGAATATTTTTAAAAATACAAATAATATGACTACTGAAAATACAGAATTCGATCAGGAATTAGATGATGTAACGTTAGAAAACAATGCAAACGGAGAGCAGTTAATTGTTGAAGAATTAAGTGTTGAAGAGCAATTGGCTCAAGACTTGGCAAAAGAAAAAGATAAGTTTTTGAGATTATTTGCCGAATTTGAAAATTATAAAAAAAGAACTTCAAAAGAGCGTATGGATTTGTTTAAAACAGCAAACCAGGAAGTTTTGTTAGCCATGCTTCCTGTTCTGGATGATTTTGACAGAGCGAATGTAGAAATCAACAAATCTGATGATGAAAATTTGAAAAAAGGAGTTGAGTTGATTCATGAGAAACTAAAAAGCACTTTAGTTTCAAAAGGTTTAGAGCAGGTTGAAGTAAGAGCAGGTGATGCTTTTAATGCTGACTTTGCTGAAGCAATTACCCAAATTCCGGCTCCGTCTGATGAATTAAAAGGAAAAATTGTTGATGTTATTGAAAAAGGATACAAATTAGGAGATAAAATTATTCGTTTTCCTAAAGTAGTTATCGGAAACTAAAAAAATGCAAATAAGATTCTGAAAATCAGTTTTTTTTTAAAATTGAAATTTGGAATTTATGATTTGGAATTTAACCTAAATTATGAAAAAAGATTTTTACGAAATATTAGGCATTTCAAAAGGTGCTGATGCTGCCGAAATTAAAAAAGCTTATCGAAAAAGTGCACTAAAATATCACCCGGATAAAAATCCAGGTGACAAAGAGGCAGAAGAAAACTTTAAACTTGCGGCAGAAGCTTATGAAGTTTTAAGCGATCCACAGAAAAAAGCAAAATACGATCAGTATGGACACCAGGCATTTGATGGTTCCGGCGGATTTGGCGGTGGTCATGGCGGTATGAATATGGATGACATTTTCAGTCAGTTTGGTGATATTTTTGGTGGTGGATTTGGCGGTTTCGGCGGAGGCGGAGGCGGTCCTCGTCGTGCTAAAGGAAGCAATCTTCGAATTAAAGTGAAATTGACTTTAGAAGAAATTGCAAATGGAGTTGAGAAAAAAGTAAAAGTAAAACGTAAAGTTCAGGCAAAAGGTGTAACGTATAAAACTTGTTCTACTTGTAATGGTCAGGGACAGGTAATGCGTGTAACCAATACCATTTTAGGAAGAATGCAATCTGCATCTACTTGTCCTGCATGTGGAGGTTCCGGTCAAATTTTAGATAGAAAACCTTCTGAGGCAGATGCTCAGGGAATGGTAGTAGAAGACGAAACAGTATCGATAAAAATTCCTGCCGGAGTTGTAGACGGAATGCAGTTGAAGGTTTCTAACAAAGGGAATGATGCTCCGGGAAATAGTATTCCTGGTGATTTAATTGTTGCCATTGAAGAATTAGAACATGAATTTTTGAAGCGTGAAGGCGAAAATATTCATTTTGATTTATATATCAGTTTTCCTGAAGCAGTTTTAGGAGTTTCTAAAGATATTGAAGCCATCAACGGAAAAGTTCGTATTAAACTGGAAGAAGGAATTCAGTCAGGAAAAATACTAAGATTAAAAGGAAAAGGTATTCCTAGTATAAACGGTTATGGAAACGGAGATTTATTAGTTCATGTAAACGTTTGGACTCCTAAAACATTAAACAAAGAGCAAAAGCAATTCTTTGAGAATGCTTTAAATGATGAACATTTTGTTCCAAGTCCTGAAAAATCAGAGAAATCATTTTTTGAAAAAGTAAAAGATATGTTTTCGTAATCTAAGCTTTTTAGAAATGTTTAAATAAATATAAAACCCATTCTAACATAAAATTAGAATGGGTTTTTTGCATAATACGACGAAGATTAGCTTCTAATTATTTACTTTTACAGTCGCTTACGCCAGAATGGTAAAAGCAAAGCAGAAAATCTTAAGAACAGCATGAGCAACTTACTCGAAGTGCATAAAGTCGTAAAACAATATGGCGATTATGTAGCGCTTAACGAAGTTTCATTGAATGTACCAAAAGGCAGCATTTATGGACTATTAGGCCCAAATGGAGCCGGAAAAACTTCTCTTATCCGAATCATCAATCAAATTACACTTCCGGACACTGGAGAAGTAATTTTAGATGGCGAAAAGTTACAGCCAAAACATGTGCAGACCATCGGTTATTTGCCAGAAGAAAGAGGTTTGTACACTTCTATGAAAGTGGGTGAACAATGCCTGTACCTGGCGCAAATGAAAGGGCTTTCTAAAGCTGAAGCCAAAGCACAGTTAGAATATTGGTTTGAGCGTTTGGGAATTCAGGGTTGGTGGAACAAAAAAATTCAGGAACTTTCAAAGGGAATGGCACAAAAAATTCAGTTTGTAGTTTGTGTGTTGCATAAACCCAAATTATTGATTTTTGACGAGCCTTTTTCCGGTTTTGATCCGGTGAATGCGAATATTATCAAAGATGAAATTTTGGCACTGAAAGAACAAGGAGCTACCATTATATTTTCGACACACCGAATGGAAAGTGTAGAAGAACTGTGCGATCATATTGCTCTAATTCATAAATCGAATAAATTGATAGAAGGAAAGGTCAGCGATGTGAAACGTCAGTTTAAAACCAACAGTTTTGAGGTTGGAATCCTGACAAACAACGTTGAAGGCCTGATGTATGATATAACACAAAAATTTACGGTTTCGACGGCAAATTTTAAATCCTTAAACGATGATTTGAAATTAGAAATCCAAATTGGAAATGCAACGCCAAACGAATTATTGCATATATTGACACAGCGTGGACAAGTAACTCATTTCGTAGAAAAGATTCCGAGTGTAAATGATATTTTTATTCAGACAGTTACAGAAAACACAAAATTAAATTCCAATAATTAAATTCCAATAATTAAATTCCAAATTTGAAATGAGAGTTGGAATTTGGGATTTAAAATTTGAAAATTAAAAATATTTTATGAGCATCATTTTGTTGATTATAAAAAGAGAATTTATTGCCAAAGTCCGCAATAAATCTTTTGTTGTCATGACTTTTTTGAGTCCGCTTTTGTTTGTGGCAATTGCCGGATTTATTGGTTATTTGAGTTCGATGAAAGCAGATACCAAACGCATTGCCATTCATGATGAAACTGGTTTATTTGCTGTCGATTTTTTAAGAGAAAATAAAAAAGGAGCTGAATTTAAATACTATAATTTATCTGAAATTGGTGTAAATGCTTTAAAGGACAGTATTACAAAAGAAAATTTCAGCGGATTAATTGTGATTCCAAAAACAAATAAGCTTAAAGATTTAGAAGGTAAAATTGAATTTATTTCGAATAGCAGTCCAAGTATTTCTTTTATAGAAAACACACAGGATATCATTGGAACAAAAATTACAAAACTAAATCTGGAAGAAGCTAAATTGGATACTCTGGCAATTCAAAAAGCACAGTCAAATGTCAATATTCATTTGGTTAAAGCTTCGGGAGAGGAAAGTATAAAAGGTTTAAATGAGATCAAAATTGGAATTGGAGGCGCATTTGGTTACTTAATTATGATGTTTATTATCATTTACGGAAACATGGTAATGCGTAGTGTCATTGAAGAAAAAACAAACCGTATCATCGAAATTATTATTTCATCAGTAAAACCATTTCAGTTAATGATTGGTAAAATTGTTGGAACGTCGCTTGCAGGAATTCTGCAATTTATGATTTGGGCAATAATTGGTTTGGGATTGATGTTTGCGGCGTCGGCATTTTTTGGAGTAAATGTTGGTCCAACGGCTAGAATTTCTCCTGAGTTAATGCAATCTGCACAACACGAGCTTTCAGGTTCAGCACAAATGTATATAGCTGAATTATGGAATCTGCCAATCGCCAGTATTATAATTGGTTTTGTAATTTATTTTATTGGAGGATACTTTTTATACAGTTCATTTTATGCCGCAATTGGTGCTGCAGTTGATAACCAAACTGATTCGCAGCAATTTCTTTTGCCAATTATAATGCCGCTGATTTTAAGCGTTTATATAGGTTTTTTTACTGTTGTGAATGATCCGCACGGGACTATTGCGGTGGTGTTTTCAATGATTCCGCTTACATCGCCGATAGTAATGTTAATGCGTATTCCGTTTGGTGTGCCTTGGTGGCAAATTGCAATTTCGGTATCATTATTGTTTGCTACATTTTTCTTTGTAGTTTGGTTTGCTGCAAAAATTTACCGCGTAGGTATTTTAATGTACGGAAAAAAACCAACTTGGAAGGAATTGTATAAGTGGCTTAAATATTAATTTTTTTTAAGCTGCTAAGTGGCTAAGATTTTAAGATGCTAAGTTTTTTAGCTATCAAAGAAAAACTTAGAAGCTTAGCAACTTAGAATCTCAGAAACTTAAAAAGAATGAGTAAAATACTAATTATAGAAGACGAAGCAGCGATCAGAAGAGTTTTGGTGAAGATTTTATCAGAGGAAAATGATTCTTATAAAGTTGATGAAGCCGAAGATGGCGCAGCAGGTCTGGAAAAAATAAAAAACAACGATTACGATTTGGTTTTGTGTGATATCAAAATGCCAAAAATGGACGGTGTTGAGGTTTTAGAAGAAGTGAAAAAAATCAAACCAGAGATTCCGATGGTCATGATTTCCGGTCATGGTGATATGGAAACGGCAATTCATACGATGCGTTTGGGAGCTTTTGACTATATCTCAAAACCGCCGGATTTAAATCGTTTACTGAATACGGTTCGAAATGCTTTAGATAAAAAACAACTGGTAGTTGAGAATAAAATTCTAAAGAAAAAAGTGAGCAAGAACTACGAAATGGTAGGGGAGAGTGAGTCTGTCAATCATATAAAAGTGATGATTGACAAAGTAGCTCCCACCGAAGCCAGAGTTTTGATTACGGGACCAAACGGAACCGGAAAGGAATTAGTGGCACATCAGTTACACGAAAAAAGTGAGCGTGCCAATTTTCCTTTAATTGAAGTAAACTGCGCAGCGATTCCGAGTGAATTAATTGAAAGCGAATTGTTTGGGCACGTAAAAGGAGCTTTTACATCGGCGGTGAAAGATCGTGCAGGGAAGTTTGAAGCAGCAGACAAAGGAACAATTTTCTTAGACGAAATTGGTGACATGAGTCTTTCGGCACAGGCCAAAGTTTTGCGTGCGTTGCAGGAAAATATGATTACAAGAGTTGGAGCCGAAAAAGATATTAAAGTGGATGTTCGTGTTGTGGCTGCAACCAATAAAGATTTAAAAACAGAAATTGCCGAAGGTCGTTTCCGTGAAGATTTATACCATCGTCTGGCTGTAATTTTGATTAAAGTTCCGCCATTAAACGAAAGACGTGATGATATTCCGGCTTTGATTCATCATTTCACAGAGAAAATTGCTTCGGAACAAGGAAACGCGGTGAAAGTATTTTCGGCGCAAGCCATAAAATTATTGCAGGAATACGACTGGACAGGAAATATTCGTGAACTTCGTAATGTGGTTGAAAGATTGATTATTTTGGGAGGAAACGAAATCTCTGAAAATGACGTGAAAATGTTTGCAAGCAAATAAGTGCTTTGCACAATAGGCTTTAAGCTTTAGGCTTTAGGCAATTAAAATTATAAATAATTTTTGCTTAGAGCATATAGCTTAAAGCTTAAAGCATTAAAAAAATGAAACTAAAAAAAATAAACGAAAAGTTACAGGACGGCTTAATTGAAAATGGTTTAACGGAAGCAAATGTTTTGCAGATGGAAACTTTTTCGACGATAAAAAGTGGAGCAGATGCCATCGTTGTTTCTCGAAAAGGAAGCGGAAAAACTACTGCGATCGTATTAAATGTGATCCAGCAATTGGCTGGAAAAACAGAAGAATCACCGCGTGCCCTTATCATTGTTGAAGACAAAGAAAAGGTTTTGGCAATGGAAGAACTTTTTGAAAAGTACGGAAAATATACCAATCTTGAAGTTTACGGAGTCCATGACAAAGGCGATATGGATTACGATAAAAACTACATTTCTACCGGAATTGATGTTTTAATCGGAACCCCAAATAAACTGAGCGATATGTTTACTACAGCAGGTTATAATGTTAATCGTTTGAAAATGTTTATTCTGGATGATGCAGATCCAATTTTGAAATTGCGTCACGAAACTAAGATCATGCGTATTTCAAACAGTATTGCGAAGACACAGCGTTTGATTTTTACTGAAAATTTAACAGAGCGTATCGAAATTCTTGCTGATAAAATGCTTTTAGAACCTTATTTGTTTGATATGGATGAAGAAGGTGAAGAGGAATTGGACGAAGAAGAGGATGATATAGAAGAGGAATAATCAGTTTTAGAAATTACATGGAAATGATAAAGACACTTAAATTTTTAACGATCGTACTTTTAGTATTTTTCGTTGTTGTTTATGTAATCACTGTTTCTTATGTATATTTTAATCAAACTGGAATGATTTTTCAAAGCTCGTCTCTTCCAAAAAACTATCAGTTTGAATATCATAGTAAATTTGAAGAATGTAATATTAAGTCCTTTGATGGTGTAAATCTTCACGGACTTTTATTTAAGGCAGAACATTCCAAAGGTTTGGTGTTTTATCTTCATGGAAATGCAGGAACACTTGAAACCTGGGGAAGTATTTCTAAAATTTACACTTCATTAGGATATGATATTTTTATTTTGGATTACCGAAGTTTCGGAAAAAGCGAAGGTGAAATAGAAAACGAAGAACAGTTAAATAAGGATGTCGCGACAGTTTATAAAACAATGAAGCAAAGATATTCAGAAGACAAAATTACCATTGCAGGTTATTCCATTGGTTCAGGGCTGGCCACAATTTTAGCTTCTGAAAACAACCCAAAAGCCTTAATTTTACAATCTCCTTATTTTAGTTTTACTGAATTATCAAGCAGGAAAGTTCCTTTTTTTCCTAATTTTATGAAGAAGTTTCGTTTAGATACTTTCATGTATTTGCCAAAAGTAAAAGCACCGGTTTATATTTTTCACGGAACAGACGATCAATTAATTTCTTTTGATAATTCTGTTCGGTTAAAAAAACTTTTAAAATCAAACGCCAATTTTTATCCACTGCAAAATCAGGGACATATTGGTGTAAATGAAAACGATGATTTTCAAAATCAGTTAAAAATAATTTTACAATAAAGAATAAAATAATAATAAAAAATAAATGTCATGGGATTAATGAAGGCGTTTTCAGGAAGTGAAGTATTAGCCATTGCTCTGCAGGAAAGATTAGAGAGAGCAGGAATAGAAACAGTAAAAAAAGATAATATTCAGTCGGCTCGTTTAGGAGGTTTTGGAGGAACTGATCTGGCTGTTGAAATTTTTATTCAGGAAACTGATTTTGCAAAGGCAAATCCGGTAATTGAAGAATTTAGGATGAGTATTTAAAAAAGTTTTCAGACTTATTATCTATTACTTATAAAGATTAAGGGCTAACAAATAAGAACCAAAAAAATGCAATATAAAATGTTAGTGCTCGACATGGATGACACCTTGTTGACAGACGATCATAAAATTTCGGAATTAAATAAAAAAGTACTTCTTGAAGCTCAGGCAAAAGGAGTTTATGTGGTTTTGGCTTCGGGTAGGCCTACATCTGCCATGACTGCTTATGCTAAAGAATTAGAATTAGACTTAAATGATTCTTATATTATTTCGTTCAATGGTGCTGTAATTAGTACGGTAAAAGATGATATCGTATTATTTGAGCAATGTTTAACAACGCAACAAATTCATGATTTATATGATTACAGCGTAAAAATGAAAACGCATATCATTACTTATCTTGATGGAGAAATTGTGAGTGAAACTGATTCTGAGTATATCGAAATCGAAAAAGAAATTACAGGATTACCACACAATAAAGTTTCCGACTTTAAAGCTGTAGTTACTAAACCAGCTGTAAAATGTATTTTGCTGGAAGATCCTTCTTATTTAAAAGAAGTAGAACAAGATTTGAAAGCTGCAATGCCTCATTTGAGTGTTGCGATGTCTAAGCCTTTCTTCCTTGAAGCTGCCCAATACGGAATTGATAAAGCGGCAAGTATAAAAATCTTAGCAGAGAAATTAAATATTCATCAAAGTGAAATTATTGCTGTAGGGAATGCAGGAAACGATTTAACCATGATTGAATATGCAGGTTTAGGTGTTTGGGTTGATAATGTAACGCCAGAATTGCGTGACAGAGCAAATGTAATTGTAGCATCAAATAATGATGATGGTGTTGCGGAGGTTGTGCAGCGCTATATTTTAAACTAAATTATTTTTTGATGAAAGATCCAATTGAAACGGAGCGTTTGCTTTTGAGGGAATTACTTGAATCTGATGCAGAAAAAATGTTTGAAATGGATTCTAATCCAAACGTGCATATTTTTGTGGGTAAAAAACCTTTAACACATATTGATGAAACCCATGAACATATCCGACTTATTCAGCAACAATACAAAGATTTTGGTACAGGCCGCTGGGCAGTAGTTCTAAAAGAAACAGGTGAATTTATTGGATGGTCAGGAATTAAATTCATAACTAATGAAATTAATAATCATAAAGATTTTTATGAAATTGGGTATCGTTTCATAGAAAAACATTGGGGAAAAGGATATGCAACTGAATCAGGAAAAGCTTTTATAAATCACGCTTTCAATATTATAAAAGTGGATGCAATATATGCTTACGCCGATGCAGGAAATGAAAATTCAAGAAAAATTCTCGAAAAGCTAGGTTTGCAATATGTTAATTCATTCGAATATGAAGAAGAAACAGAAGTCTGGTATGAAATAAAAAATCCCAAATTTTAATATTAAAATTTGGGATTTTAGCTATTTATAAGCTTATATTTTTAGAATAATTGTATCAATTATTTTTTAGCTACAGAAACGAAATATTTATTTCCGTCTCCCATTGTTAATTTTACACGCTCATCGCAAAGATCGATTGCAAAATTATCACTTTCATAACAGCTGCAGGTTGTGTTTTTGTCTTTTGACATTTCGGTTTTACAGTTGTTGTTTTTAAAAGTAGCTAATTGAGGAGTATATAAACTTACCAAATCTGTAGAGGCGGTAACCAACGAAATAATACTTGCAGAATTGGTATTCGTAATTCTATAAACTATTCTGTCGGTATAATTTACTTCATTAACTACTATTTTTCGAATGTATGTATAAGCAGTAGATCCTTCACCCGGTTCTTTAACTTCAAATTTAAATCCGACAGCACGAATAGCAATGTCAAATTTTTGTTGAGAATTAAAACTTGCCCACGTAGTTAGTGTGCTGATTGTTGGAAACGAATTTGAATTTGCAGCAGCATTTGTTTGAGCCTGTGTGCTGAAAATTGTTAAGAAAATTAAGCAGATTGTGGGGAAAAATGCTTTCATATATTTTTTTAATTTTAAAATTTGCCTACTCTAAATTGGTTTTCGGCTTTCCCATTGTCTCAATATTTTGAAAATTTTAAAACGTTGCAAATCGAATAATCTTAATATAAAGATTTGATTTTTTTTATCAAATTTCGATGTGTGAATTTAGCTTTAATATTAATTGCAGCAAAGAAAAATGTAAGAAAATTTTAATTTTGCGATTTGTTTTATGTATTTAGTCGGATTTATTTGCTTTTTGTCGATTTTTTCTGTCATTTTTTGAAATTTTTAATTTTAACCGTGATGAAAAAACTACCTGCATTAGTATCGTTCTATTTTTATTCAATTACTTTGTTTTAAGTGAAAATAAATATAGCTGCGATTCAATGTATTGGTTTATAATGTTTTATTGATTTTATTTTAAAGAAATTTGTGTGTAAATTTGCAAACTCTTCACTTGAAGATGTAAATATAATATCTTACTACTTAAAATGTAGTGTATTCCTATGGAAAATAGAAAAAAAGTTGCTTTTTATACGCTTGGATGCAAACTGAACTTTTCGGAAACATCAACAATTGCCAGAAACTTTAATGACGAAGGTTTTGACAGAGTTGATTTTGAAGAAGTAGCAGACATTTATGTTATAAATACTTGTTCTGTAACTGAAAATGCTGATAAACAATTTAAGCAGGTTGTAAAAAAGGCAATGAAACTTAATGAAAAGGCTTTTGTAGCCGCTGTTGGTTGTTATGCGCAATTAAAACCTGAAGAACTGGCAGCAGTTGATGGTGTTGATTTAGTTTTAGGTGCCACAGAAAAATTCAAAATCACAGATTATATTCACGATTTGAGCAAAAACGACATGGGTGAGGTTCACTCATGCGAAATTGCCGAAGCCGATTTTTATGTTGGAAGCTATTCTATTGGTGACAGAACCCGTGCTTTCTTGAAAGTTCAGGACGGTTGTGATTATAAATGTACGTATTGTACGATCCCGTTAGCCCGTGGAATTTCAAGAAGTGATGCTTTAGAGAATGTATTACAAAATGCAAAAGAAATCTCGGCTCAGGACATTAAAGAAATTGTTTTGACCGGAGTAAATATTGGGGATTACGGAAAAGGTGAATTTGGAAATAAAAAACACGAACATACTTTTTTAGACTTAGTTCAGGCTTTGGATAAAGTAGAGGGTATCGAGCGTTTGCGAATTTCATCTATCGAACCTAATTTACTAAAAAACGAAACCATTGAATTCGTTTCTAAAAGCCGCACTTTTGTGCCGCATTTTCATATTCCGCTGCAATCCGGAAGCAATGATATTTTAAAGCTAATGAAACGCCGTTACTTGCGTGAAGTATATACAGAAAGAGTTAATAAGATTCGTGAAGTTATGCCGCACGCCTGTATTGGAGTTGATGTTATTGTTGGTTTTCCGGGTGAAACAGATGAACACTTTTTAGAAACTTACCATTTTCTGAACGAAATGGATATTTCTTATTTACACGTATTTACGTATTCTGAAAGAGATAATACAGAAGCTGCTGAAATGCCGGGTATTGTTCCTGCAAATGTAAGGGCGAAACGAAGTAAAATGCTGCGTGGGCTATCCGTTAAAAAACGCCGTGCTTTTTATGAAAGCCAGTTAGGCTCTAACAGAACCGTTTTATTTGAAGGTGAAAATAAAGAAGGTTACATTCATGGTTTTACAGAAAATTATGTAAAAGTAAAAACACCGTGGAATCCCGAATTGGTTAATACTTTGCAACAGATTAATTTGACTAAAATTGATGAAGACGGGAGCGTTCGATTAGAGTTTTTAAATAAGTTAACTGAAGCATAATTCACAATATTGTCATTTCGACGAAGGAGAAATCGCACAAGAAGTTCCATAAAGCTTGGCTTCAATCTTTGTCGAATCCCACGTGTGATTTCTCCTTCGTCGAAATGACAAAAATGAAAAAGTCCTTAATCTAAGGACTTTTTTTGTGCTTATAAATCTTATTTCTCGTTTTCTTCCGAAACCAATTTCAATGAATTGATATAATCCGAATCAAATTCGATTACCCTTATTTTTTCAGGATTAAAGCTCAGTTCGCCTCCAAAAAAACCTCTGATGTCCAGAAAATCAATGGTTAGTATTTCTTCGTTTACTTCAATAAGTTTGCCTAAATAAACTGATTTTGGTGATTTCTTTACAATCTGAAAAATACCATATTTGTTTTTGATATAATTCAGAATCGTACTCAAATCCCTAATCGGAATAATATCTTCGGCATTCGTTTTTAAACCTTTCAGGCGGATTACCTTTTCGTTAAATGCGAGTTCTTCATCTCTTTCGATAGCTTCGATGTTTTTATTTTTTAAAATAACAAAACCATCAAGTATAAAATCGATAGGATTGTTTTTAAGTAAAATCCAGTCATCTGAATAATCAATCAGAAATCCGGTAAAGATTTCTTTTTTATCAGTAAATGCAATTGAAACCAATTGTCTTAAATATTGTTCCATCATAATTAATTTAAAAATTTCAATGCTAAAATTCCAAATTCCAATTTTTAAACAGTTTGGTATTTGGAATTTAATTTTTGAGATTTAATGTTTTTAAGGATTAGTAGACCAAATACTGCTGTTTTTTATAAACACCCTGCGATTTAGTTTGAGCTGCGCAATAATTAATTCGGCAATGTCCTCAGATTGCATTACTTTTTCAGGATTACCGTCAGTTAAGTTTAATTCTTTTGCCATATCAGTTGCTACCGTACTTGGAGTCAAAGCCGTAACACGAATATTATGTTTTCTCAATTCCTGCATTAAGGAATCTGTTAATCCCAAAACAGCAAATTTAGAAGCGCTGTAAGCACTCGTTAAGGCATTTCCGTTTAATCCGGCTGTAGAAGAAATATTGATGATATCACCGGTTTGTCTTTCAATCATGTTTGGTAAAACGGCGCGGGTTGTATAATACGTTCCCATTAGGTTTACCTGAATAATTTTTTCCCATTCGGTAGGTTCTAATTCCAGAAATTTTCCAAACGAAGCTATTCCGGCATTGTTGATTAAAATGTCAATAGTTTTAAATTCTGCCAAAGCTTTTTCTACTGCAGTATTTACCGAATTAATGTCTGAAACATCTGCGGTTAATGCTAATGATTTAACCCCGAAATTTTCAATTTTAACGGCTAATTGTTCAACATCTAATTGTGTTCTGGAAACCAAAATTACATTTACGCCTTCTTTGGCTAAAGCAATGGCAATCGCTTTTCCAATACCTTTTCCGGCTCCTGTAATCAGGGCATTTTTATTTTTTAAGTCTGTCATGATTTTATTGTTTAGAAATGCAGAAAGCATCATTCGTGTTACACAAAAATACAGTTTTTGCGTACGAAAATGATGCTTTTTTATGTTTTCTTAATGTAAGTTTAACAGCTTATTTTTATTCCTTTAAAACCATGTCAATACACATTACGGCTGCCAGGATTAATTGTCTGAGTGTAGAATCAGCTGGAACTGTCTCTTCAATTTGCAAAATATAATTATCTGCACTGGTAAAAAATTCTTTACCTAATCCTGCCCATTTTTTATTTACTTGTGCAAGCTGTTTATTTTCATGTGTAAATTTAAAATCCCAGCCCGTCCATTTTCCCTGAAGTGTTGCGACAGGCTTTTCATTTTTGTCCAAAATTTCGAACTTTCCTCCAATAGAAAAGAATTTCTGTTTGAAAGTTCCAATCAGCCTGTCTTTCTCATCAAATATTTCTACAGTAGATCGAAAGATTGCAATGCCACGTTTTACTGAAATTAATTTTTCGCCGCTTGCTGTAGTGATTTCAACATTAAAAGGTGTTGCTCTTTTGTAATCTGTAAAACGAAGTATTTTTGTAAAAAAACCAAGATTGTTCTCGCGACAGTTCATAATAATCTGATTGCTTTCCGGATTATAAATATCGTAATAGTTTGAAGCTTTAAACATTCCGATATGTTCTTTGACTAAAAAAAGATTTTGGCTTAAAATTGGGTTCATGAAATTTTGCTTGAAATTTGATTGATAATATACTTTTGAATATTTTAGTTTTGATTTCTTCAAAGTGATTCAAATGTAAAAATAATTTTGTTAATGAATCAATATTAGATCTGTATTAAAAATGTTCTGTTGAACTTATTGAAACAAATTTATTATTCCTTTTCTTTAGTAGTAATAATAACAACTCCGTTTATAGCCCGACATCCATAAAGTGAAGTCCCATTAGGATCTTTTAGAATTTTTATTTCTTTAATAGCATTCGGATTTAGTTTAGAAAACTGTTTCGAGTTTATGATAACTCCGTCCAAAACATACAAAGGTTCTTTTAAAACAGATCGGGAAGGTGCGCAGATTCTGATTTGATTAGTAGTAACAGGCTGAACAGGATTTAAAGCAACCTTTGCAACAGAAATTGTGTCTTTTGATTTAGTGAAAGTTTTGGGAGGTATTGCTGCAGTTTCAACAGAACTGTTTTGTTTATCCGGTGTTTGTTCCTGCGCTTTTAATACGAAAGATATAAGCATAGAAAGGGCTAATGAAATAAGTTTTACGTTTTTCATGTAAGTGAATTTTAAATTAAAAAAGTGTTTTTTAGCTAGTTTTTTGAAGCAGGTTTACCAGTTTTAGTCGTAATAATCACAACTCCTTTTTTACCTCTTTCGCCGTATTTTGAAGTTGCTTCCAAATCCTGCAGAATGGTTATGGTTTTGATTTCCTGTTTGTTTAAAGGAGCGTAAGGACTTGTTGGAGGTGTTCCAAATAAATCATTTTCAGAGTAATAAACACCGTCAATAATGTATAAAGGTTCATCTAAAACAACCAGCGATTCTACATTTTCGGGATTTAAATTAGGAAGTTCATCCTGCATCATTTTATCTCTTTTTGCGTCATTGCTGTGAGAAATTGCATTTCCGTTAAGGACAACCAAAGGAGCAGCTTTTTTAGTTTTTAGTTCTTGTTTGTCAGCAAAGGCAACTTTGGCAGATTCTCTTTCTATTGTTTTTGAATAATCAAAACTTTGGTTTTCCTTGTCTGTTTCTGTAAAATCTTCATCTTTTGAATCTTCGGTTTTAGCCTTTACTGCTGGAGCCAGCAAATAAACTTCATTAGAAGATGTTACAACAACTTCGTTTAAATAACCTTTTGTTTCATTAACAACTACATGTTGCTGTTTCTTGATTTGATTGTCTAAAATTCGGATGGCTTTCGTTTTCGAAATGATCTTAGAATCATTTTCAACAACAGCGTTGTTTTTTATTTGATTGTGAAGAGTCTCTTTTTTAATTTCATTTACAACCGCCTTTGGTGTTTGAATTACAGTATTTTTATCTGATTTTAAAAACTGAGAACCCAAAGAAATTAGTAATAGAAGTGAAGCTGCAACAGCAATTTTCTTCCATAGTGAAATAGCTTTTTTGTCTTGTTTTTTGTCTAATTTATTTTCAACGCGTGACCAGACTTTTTCCATTCCCGGAAAATCTTTGAGTTCTGAGTTTTGAGCGGCTGCTGCAAATTTATCGAATATTTTATCCTGATTGTCCATGACTATTTTGCTTTTTGATAATACAATTTATTTACTAATTCCTTTAATTTGGTTTTTGCCGCATTGAGCTGTGATTTTGAAGTGCCTTCAGAAATGTTAAGCATTGCTGCAATTTCTTTGTGACCGAAACCTTCAATGACAAAAAGGTTGAAAACCGTTTTACAGCCTTCGGGAATATGGTTTAATAAATTGAGTAAATCTTCTTCTTCTAATGTATTGATCTCATCTGTAAACGGCTGTGAAAGCACTTTTACATCATCCAGATACATGTTAAAATTGGTGCTCTTTTTTATAGTTGCCAAACAGTGATTAACGGTAATTTTTCTGGCCCAGGCTTCAAAGGCTTTTTCTTCTTTGAGCTGGTCGAGTTTTGTAAAGATGGTATAGAAAGCGTCGGCCAGGGCTTCTTCGATTTCTTCCTCCTTCTTAAGGTATCGTTTGCAAACACGATACAATTTTGGAGCCATGTGCTCATAAACCTGACGCTGTGCATCACGGTTCATTTTTTTGCAGTTAGAAATTAGCGTTTCGTTTATCACAATTTTGGTCTTTAATTATAAAGAGAGCGAAAAAGATAAAAAGGTTGGGACGAGTATGAAAAAAGTTTAGATTTTTTAAAAAGGTTCTTCGTAGAGGTGCACAGCAGTGTGTCTAAAATGCAATTATTTTTGTGTTTCTCTGTGGAAATATTTTGTGAACCTTTGTGTTATAATTTTACCGCAAAGATTCACAAAATAAATTTTTGAAAGTCTTTGTACCTCTCTGTGAAATCTTTGCGAATCTTTGTGTAAAAGCTCTTTCGAAAGAACCACAAATTTCTACTTAACCGGCAATGTCAATTTATAAATCTTAGTTTCTAATAAATCAGTATCGTTGTCCTCACAAAGCAGAAACTCGATTTTATTATTTTCTTTTTTGTAAAGAGTTAAACCTTCAAATTTATTGGTTGCCGTTATTTTTTGAGTAAAATCGATTTTCATGGTTTTAAGGTCGATGCGGCCAATGAAACTTCCTAAGATTTCTCCATCATCGTAGGTTGATTTGGTATCTTCGGCGGTGGAAAGGAAATAAATTTTGTCTTCGACCAAAACGGCATCGGTAAAACTGGAACGAACGCCTTTTATTTTTGGCAGTTTGTAATTGACAGAAATCAGGGCAAATTCTTCTCCAAGATTTTTGGCGTGGATGGTGAAAATGGTGTTTTTGTTCGAAATTCCGTTGCCACGATTGAATAAATACCAGTTTTCGCCATCGAAAATAGCGCCTTCGAGATTGAAATCTTCCGGTTTTATTTCGCCGAAATTTTGCATCAGGGCGTACAGATCAACCAGATTGTTTTTTTGTAAAACGGTTTTTGATTTCAGATCGAATTCAATCATTTTGTTTCGGTTTTCGGTTGATCCGGAACCAAAAACATAAAGCGTATCGTTGTGGCTGGTTAATGATTCAAAATCGGGTTTTATGTTTTTCGGAATATTTTGCGTTGGATTATCAATTAAAGGATGATGGGCTAATTGCTGATTCTGCATGTTGTATTCGTATAAGAACCCGCTGTTGTCGCCAATGATATAAAGGGAATCGTTATTGAAAAATAATCCTGATGCCGAACCGATTCCGATGATTTGAAATAGTATTTCTAATGTGAATTTTTCCATGAATGTTGTTTTAAAAACCAATGCCTAGCCCTGATAGCAATGAAAATACTTTGAGAAGAAATTGAATTTTTCCTGACAGAACAAAGCGACCAGCGGAAGCTTTGTTATGGCTTAGGAAAAACAATTTATTGAAAAAGTATTGTAATGAATAGCAGGAATATGCTTCGTAAAAATAGTATATTTATAATATAAAAAATGAAAATGATATGAAATCAATAGATTCGAATGATTTTAAAGTTACAGATAAAATAAAGTTGTCAAAGATTCCGACTTTGTTGAAAGTGAAAGCTGATGATGAAGAAAAAGAGGAGAAACTGGATAAAGTTCAGGAGAAACTGAGTGATTTGCAGGATGTAATGTATTCGCACAATAAATATGGCGTTTTGATTTGCCTGCAAGGAATGGATACGTCCGGAAAAGACAGTTTGATTCGGGAAGTTTTTAAGGAATTTAATCCGCGTGGAGTTGTGGTTCACAGCTTTAAAACACCTAATTCGACCGAGTTGGAGCATGATTATTTGTGGAGGCATTATATTGCTTTGCCGGAAAAAGGGAAGTTTGCGATTTTTAACCGAACGCATTACGAGAATGTTTTGGTAACGCGTGTGCATCCTGAGTATGTTTTGGGAGAGAATTTACCCGGAATCAATTCGGTTGAAGATATTACACCGAAGTTCTGGAAAAAAAGAATAAAACAAATCAATAATTTTGAAAAACATATTGCTGAAAACGGAACTATCGTAATGAAGTTTTTTCTGCACTTAAGTAAAGAGGAGCAAAGAGAGCGTTTGTTGCGTCGCCTGGAAGAAGGAAAACATAATTGGAAATTTTCGCCGGGAGATCTAAAAGAGCGTGAGCATTGGGATGAATACCAAAAATATTATGAAGAAGCCATTAATAAAACTTCGACAGATTATGCACCCTGGTACGTAATTCCTGCAGATGATAAAGAAATGGCCCGTTATATCGTCGCTAAAATTATTTGGGAAGAAATGCAAAAACATACGGATATTAAAGAACCGGAACTCGACGATAAAATTAAAGCGAATATTGAAATGTATAAAAAGGAGCTGGGAGGGAATTAGAAAATTAGATAATTAGAAAATGGGATAATTACAAATTGGTGTTGTTTTAATGCTCTTTCTGATATAAAATGTAAAAAACTAAACCCGACAGATTTGTGACAATCCATCGGGTTTTACCAAAAAAATAAAAATAAACTTGAATTTAGCTTTTACAATTCAAAACCGTATGCTAGACGAAGCGCTATCTGGTTGGTGTTGAATTTGTCATAATCTTCATATCGTACGCTAATGTCTAAGTGTTTTGTAGCGTATCCAATACTTGGTGCCCATAAAAGCGAGGTTTCATTATATCCGTTTGTTACAGCAAAACCGGCACCCACTTCTCCCATAACATAAAATTGGTCTTCCCAAACAAATGCTTTAAAACCGGCTTTTGCAGGAATAAAACCTAAATCAGGAATGTCATTGCCAACAAATAAATTGGTAAAACCTGTTGTTAAGGTTAGAGAGGTTCTTTTTGATAAATCATATTGAAGTCTTACATCGCCGCCAAGTGCCCAATCGTAGTCATCTCCGTCAGTCGGAAGTCCGCCGCTCACACCAAAACCTAATTTAAATTTTTGATCATAATTTTGTATTTCATCATTCTGCTGTGCAGTTGAAGTTGTCGTGTACATCATTGCAATTGCTGCAAAAAATAGAATTCGGAGGTTTTGTAAATTTTTCATGCTTGTATTTTTTTAATTACTATGCTGTAAAATTAGTTTTGAGGTGTTGCTATACCGTTATATAATTTTTGAGATTCGTTACATAATGTGAATATTGTTAAAATTCTAACTGTTTGGAAAAAGCTGTAATCCGTTGTTTTTACTGGAATTGTAGCTTAAAAATAAAAAACATTTCGAATTCGTTTTATGTTTAAGATTTGATTAAGATGTTAAAATGATGTAAGTATTTTATTTCTTTTTATTAAAGAAATCTATTAAAGTTCAATATTTATAAAGAATCCAAAGCAACTGATTATCTTTGCCGACTAAAAAGAATAAAAGTGAATTTAAAGCAGTACACAAAAGAGTTTTCATACAATTTAAGACTGGCCTATCCTGTTATTTTAGGAATGGTTGGTCATACATTAATAGGTATAGTCGATAATATAATGGTCGGTAAATTAGGAAGTACCGAACTGGCAGCTGTTTCTTTGGGAAATAGCATGATTTTTATTGCAATGTCGCTGGGAATTGGGTTTTCTACGGCTATTACTCCAATTGTAGCCGAAGGCGATGCTGAGAAAAATGATAGTAAAATTCGTTCTGCCTTTCATCATGGATTGTTTTTGTGTACCATTTTAGGATTGTTTCTCTTTGGAGTCATCGTTTTGGCAAAGCCAATAATGGAAATGCTGCAACAGCCGGAAGAGGTAATAACACTTGCAAAACCGTATCTTGATTGGGTTGCTTTTTCATTGATTCCGCTAATTATGTACCAGGGATACAAACAATTTGCAGACGGATTGTCACTGACTAAATATTCGATGTATGCTATGATTATGGCAAATGTGTTGCACGTAGGAATTAATTATATGTTGATTTATGGAATATGGTTTTTTCCTAAAATGGGAATCATTGGTGCGGCTTTAGGAACTGTAATTTCAAGGATATTTTTGGTAATGTTCATGCATATTATGTTGTCAAGAAGAAATGATTTAAAACGTTTTTTTAATAATTTCAGTTTTGACGAAATCAAAAAAGAAACCATAAAAAAAATAATAAGTATTGGTTTTCCTTCGGCCATGCAAATGCTTTTTGAAGTGGTATTGTTTACGGCATCGATCTGGCTTTGCGGAAATATCGGAAAAACGAGTCAGGCAGCCAATCAAATAGCTTTGAGTCTGGCTTCGATGACTTTTATGTTTGCTATGGGACTAAGTGTTACTTCTATGATTAGGGTAAGTAATCAAAGAGGATTGCAGGATTATAAAAAATTAATAGTTGTGGCGCGTTCCATTTTTTTATTGGCCATCATCATAGAAACTGTTTTTGCAGTTTTATTTGTAGTCTTTCATCAATTTCTGCCATATATCTTTCTAAATATGGAAAATACAATACAAATCTCAGACAATACAGAAGTAATTGAAATCGCTTCAAAACTATTGCTTATTGCTGCTGTTTTTCAAATCTCTGACGGAATTCAGGTTGTAGTCTTAGGTGCCTTGCGAGGTTTACAGGACGTAAAAATCCCCATGTACATTACCTTTGTAGCATATTGGATAATTGGTTTTCCAATTTCGTATTATTTAGGAGAATACACAGCATTAAAAGCGGAAGGGGTGTGGATTGGGCTTTTGGCAGGATTGACCGCTGCGGCTTTATTTCTCTACCTTCGTTTTCATTACTTAACCAAAAAATTAATCAATAATTAAGTTTCAAATACCTAAATTTGAGCCATAAAAAATACACTGAACATGGAATTACCTAAATTTTTACTTGGAGATAATACTGATTTTCCGGATGATATTTTCATCATTCACCTTGATTACCCTCGATTCATTATCAATTTAAAAGATGATGAGGTTGAGTTTCTGGAAGAAGCCGAAGATCTAGATGAAGCCGAATTAAATGCAGAAATGGAAGGTTTAATTGAAAAGGCAAATGAGTTTTACGACAGAGAAATAAATCGTTACGAAGAATAGAGACGCACGGCCGTGCGTCTGTACCCATGTACCATTCCAAAATTTTCCAATGAAAAATTTACGTTTTTTAAAACCCGTTTTAAATTTTATTTTAATCGGATTGCTAATCACTACTTTAAGTAGAATATTTTTATTTTTTATTTTTAAAGACAGAGTAGTCGAAACACCCAATTTCTGGTATATTTTTCCAATCGGTCTTCGAATGGATCTGATATTACTGTGTTATCTATCGTTTCTTCCAGCTGTTTTAATTACTTTTTTTCCTAATAAATGGCTGAAGTTTACCAATTCATTTTTGGTAATTTATAGTTTTATATTCCTGTTTTTGATTCTTTTTGTAGAATTGGCTTCACCGGATTTTGTAAAACAATACGACACCCGTCCGAATAAGATTTTCCTTGATTACCTTATTTATCCAAAGGAAGTTGTCGGAATGCTTTTAAAAAGTTACCTGACTTCGATTATAGTTACTTTCCTTATTTTAGGAGTGGTTATTTATTTGGCTTTTAAAAAAGGGAAAAAGTATTTTCACACAATAAGTACAGAATATAAATTCAAATTAATGGTTTTTCCGTTAGTGGCGTTTTTATTGTTTTTTGGTGCTCGTTCAAGTCTGACTTCTAAACGTCCAATTAATGCGAGTAATGCTGTTTTTTCTACAGATCAATTAACGAATACTTTAGGTTTAAATTCTTTTTACACCGTTGCTTTTGCCGCTTATTCGATTAAAAACGAAGGAAACACCAAGATGTATGGTAAAATGGATGAAGCAGAAGCTATTGCCCGTGTAAAGAAATACATGATTACAGGTCCGAATGATTTTACTGATGCTGAGATTCCGTTTCTGCATGTGCAGCAGCCGGATTCTGTTTTGAAGAAACCTTATAATCTGGTTATATTTCTTCAGGAAAGTTTAGGAGCAGAATATGTTGGAATCCTTGGCGGTAAACCTTTAACGCCGGAGTTTGATAAATTGTCGAAAGAAGGTTTGTTGTTTACCAATTTATATTGCACAGGAACCCGAAGCGTTCGCGGAATTGAAGCGGTTGTTACCGGGTTTTTACCTTCTCCGTCAGAAAGTGTAGTGAAGTTAGGAAATTCCCAACAAGGATTTTTTACACTTGCCGATGCCTTAAAGCACAAAGGATATGATACCAGTTTCATTTACGGAGGAATGGCCAATTTTGATAATATGGCTTCGTTTTTCAACGGAAATGGTTTTACAGATATCGTAGACCAAACCGATTTTGAGTCAGACGGAAATAAATATGCTTTTAAGGGAACCTGGGGATATTCTGATGAAGATTTAGTTACCAAAGCCAACAATTATTTTAAATCAAAAGGAGATAAACCTTTCTTTTCTTTGATGTTTTCAACATCCAATCATGAACCATTTGAATATCCTGCCGGAAGAATCAAACCTTATGACAAGAAGCCGGCAACGGTTAACAATGCGATGAAATATGCCGATTTTTCGATTGGAAAGTTCTTCGAAATGGCTAAAAAAGAAGCCTATTTCAAAAACACTATTTTTATCGTTATTGCCGATCACAATACAAGAACATACGGAAAGAACTTAGTGCCAATCAATAAGTTTCATATTCCTGCTTTAATCATGGGACCGGGAGTACCAAAAGGAGTTTCGTACAGTAAATTAGCGAGTCAGATTGATATACCGCCAACCTTATTGAGTTATTTGGGACTTTCGTTTGAAACGCCAATGGTAGGACGAAATTTGAATAAATTAGATCCAAAAACGCAAGGAAGATCTATTATGCAATTTAATGATATCAATGCATTCAGGGTCGAAAATCAGGTTGTAATTATGCAGCCAAATTTGAAACCGCTACAATTTGAAATCAAAAATGACACTACTTTGATTCCTGTAAAATTAAACGAAGAATTAGCAAAAGATGCTTTGGCACATGTTATAACTGCGGGTAATTTGTATAAGGAAAATAAATATAAGCTGAGAGATACAAAAAAATAATT
Source organism: Flavobacterium pectinovorum (assembly GCF_022802975.1). Taxonomy (GTDB): domain Bacteria; phylum Bacteroidota; class Bacteroidia; order Flavobacteriales; family Flavobacteriaceae; genus Flavobacterium; species Flavobacterium pectinovorum_B. The sequence goes on along the minus strand of NZ_JAFEVZ010000012.1, from coordinate 108,207 downwards.
TGTAACTCATTTTGATAATGAAAAGCTGCTAAAGATGAATTTCTTCTTTAGCAGCTTTTTTGTTTTAGTGTCTGAATTTTAAACAATAACAGAATCATAATTTAACCCGTTGGGTGGAATTGATTGATTTCATTAAAAAAGTATAAATCGGCAGTAAAAACATCTTTATATAACTTAAGCAATTAATGTCATCCTGAGCGGAGTCGAAGGCTTTTAAGCGCTAAAGGGCTTCGACTCCGCTCAGCCTGACAATTATTTTAATTTTACCCAACGGGTTAATTTATATGAAATTGTCGTAACTTTAATGGTTTGATTTTTAGTTTCTTATAATTCGTTTGTCCTACAAGTAAAATGAGGTAACAAAAAATGAGTTTTGTTTATCTGTTTATAAATGATTAAAACTAAATCGATATGAAAAATCTTAAAACAATCACTTTTACAACAGCATTCCTAATATGCTGTTTTGCAAATGTAAAAGCACAGGAAGGTAAAGTTGTTAAAGAACAAGCGATAAATTCCGGTTCGGTTTCAGAAAGTACTTTGGATGTATCTGCACAAAAAAGCAGTATAAACGGTATAAACAACGGAATGCCAAACAGGATTTCGATGAATGTTACGGTTGGCAAACAGACTCAGGGAGCAACTTTTGGAGAGAAAGTAAATTCAGGTAAAATAAATGTAACATTAGTAGAAGGCGGATGTATCGTTTTATTTTCTTCTACTGAAGGATACAGAGTGAATACAGTAAATAAAAGTATAAAGGAACTGAGCAAAAGTGAATCTGCTACATTTGGCGAAAAAGTCAATCAGGGTTTGCATGCGGCGGGTAACGCTGTTTCACAGGGAGCTTCTTTACTGGGCGGTGCCATGCCAGGCGGATCTATTGTTTCGGCTGCGGTTTCCAGCGTTGGCAATTTAGCCGGAGCTGGAGGAGGAGCGGCAGCTGCTTCTTATGCTCGTACCGGAAAGGCAGCAGGCGGTTCTGAAAATAAAATTTTGAAGATTCAGGATAACCAAAATGAAACGGTGTTTGACCTGGCAGATGGCGAATATGAATTGAGTTTTGTTGTTGTCGAAAAAGCAACTTCAGGTCTGAAAGATACTTTGAAAACTCAGGTCAGAATGGCTTTTACAATAGAAAAAGGTGTTTTGAAAACCAAACACGATACGGCTAAAAATTCAGTTGGCAATATTCGTTAAAAATTCTTAATAGTGTAGGCTGCAAAAGGTATTATTTACTTTTTGCAGCTTTTTTTGTTTTTAAAGGATTTTTTTTTGCCAAAAGGGGTAACAAAAAACAAAGTTGGTTTATCTGTTATAAATATTAAAACTCAATCAACATGAAAAATTTTAAAACAGCAATTTTTACAACAGCATTCGTATTATGCTGCTTAACAAATGTAAATGCTCAGGACAGTAAAAGTGTAAAAGAAAAAACAATTAAATCTAATTCGGCTTCAGAGTTGAAAAGTAAATTAGAAACGCAGACACAAGCTGGTGTTGCATTAGATAAAAGACGTTTGAAAACCAGACATGAAACAGCTAAAAACTCAATAGGGAATATCCGTTGAAAGAATAAAATTTTCTGTACTAAAAATAGAAAGGGTTACATTTTTTTATACTTGTCCAATAATAACTGAGCGGCTGCAAATGGTGATATTTCATTATTTTGCACCGCTTTTTTAATTTGCTCTAACTGCGAAATAATTTCAGGCTGATTGTAAAAATTTGATTTCAACTGTTCATTGATGGTTTCCATCATCCAAAATTGATTCTGTTCTTTTCGCTTTTCGCCAAAATACCCGGTTTGTTCGGTTAATTCAAAATATTCAGAAATTGTTTCCCATACTTCTGAAATACCCTCTTTTGTAATGGCACTGCAAGTTGTAACTTTTGGCTGCCAGGCTGTTTTTTTGGAAGGAAATAAATGCAAGGCTCTATTAAATTCAACTTTTGCCATGTTTGCTTTTTTGATATTGTCTCCGTCAGCTTTGTTGATTACAATTGCATCAGCCATTTCCATAATACCGCGTTTGATTCCCTGAAGTTCATCACCGGCACCTGAAATTTTTAATAAAAGAAAAAAGTCAACCATACTGTGAACGGCTGTTTCGCTTTGACCAACACCAACCGTTTCAATAATAATAGTATCAAAACCTGCAGCTTCACAAAGAATAATCGATTCACGTGTTTTTCTTGCTACACCTCCTAAAGTTTCGCCGGATGCACTCGGTCTGATAAAAGCGTTTTCATCTTTTACCAATTCTTCCATTCTGGTTTTATCCCCTAAAATACTGCCGTGAGAAAGTGAACTGCTGGGATCAACGGCAAGTACAGCAACTTTTTTTCCTAATTGCGTCAGGAAAGTTCCAAAAGCCTCAATAAAAGTGCTTTTTCCAACTCCGGGAACTCCTGTAATTCCTATTCGGATGGATTTATTGGCTTGAGGCAGACATCCTTTAATAACTTCATTTGCTTTTTCAGTATGTTCTGGATTTGTGCTTTCGATTAAAGTGATAGCACGGCTTAGAGCTGTTCGGTTGCCGGAAAGTATTCCTGAAATCAATTCGTCAGCAGATGGCTGTTGTCTGCGTTTGTTTTTAATTTGGCTGATAGCCGATGCGTTGGTGATTTCGGGAGATGAAATTCCAGCCTTTTCGTTTAAACTGCCGGCCTGTTTATTTGAACTTGACAAAACACATTTTTTAGAATGGTAAAAGTACTGAAAACAAAAACAGTTTCAAAAGCAGAAAATTGCCTTGGAAACTGTTTTTTGTTAAAACACGAATTAATTATCTCACTTTTAAATTCGTGCTAATTTGTGAAATCTGTGTTTCATTAATATGCTGCAGTAAATCTTACCTGATGGTGTTTTGGAGTTTCGATTTCATCAGCAATCACAACCGCTAAATCTTCTACAGATAAAATGCTTCTTTGTTCGTCATTAAAAACTGGGTTTTCTAAACCTAAACGATATTTTCCGGTTCTTCCGGTTTTAGTTCCCTGATGCATTTCAAAAGCCGGACTAAAAAAGGCCCAGTCCAGTTCTTTTTCTTCTTTTATAATTTCTAAATAATGTCTCGCTGCATTTGCACCATCAAAAATTTCTTTCGGAAAATCAGGAGTATCAATAGCTTGTAATCCAGGAGCAACGAATAAACTGCCGGCACCTCCAATTGTAATGAAACGTTTTACGCCAGATTGTTTTACAGCAGCCTGGATTGCTTTTGATCCTCTAATAGAATCATCATAAATATTTGGATTTGTCCAACCCGGATTAAAGGCATTTACTACAACATCATGACCTTTTAAAGTTTCTGCCAATGAGTCAACATCATAAACATCTGCAGCAACCCATTTTGCATTTGTGGTGTCTTTCGGATTTCTGGCAATAGCTGAAATTTCATGTTTTCTGTCTGCTAATTCATTTAAAATAGCTGTTCCAACGAAGCCTGTAGCTCCAATAAGTGCGATTTTCATAATTATATAAATTTATTTAGTAATAAAAAAAGTTACAGTTTTGTTTAAAAAAATAGTTTTAAAATTGGGTCGAAAAATCTTCAAGAGAAATGTTTTCTAATTGCTGACAGACTTTCTGATTCATTTCTACATACAATGCTTCGAGATTCTGATTGATTTTTTTCCCAACAGGGCAATCCGGATTCGGCTGATTTTTGGCATAACCTAAACCAATGTTCTCAAAAGTCATTTCAAATATTTCTTTTAAAGTAATATTAGAAGCGGCTTTAGATAATTTTGTGCCTCCGTTTTTGCCTTCTTTGCTTTCTACAATATGATGCGCTTTTAGGTTTGCTATTTCTTTTCGGACCAAAACAGGGTTGAGGTTCATACTTCCTGCAATAAACTCTGATGACAAATAATCATTTGGGAATTTAGTGAGTAAAGTAAGAATGTGAACCGAAATGGCAAATTTACCTGATAGCATACTGTAATAAAATATGTTACAAATGTAATGCATTTTTTTTGAAATGTGAAATGTAATTTGTTAAATGTGAAATGCGATTTATGGTTATTTTTTTGATTCACTATTGTTGGGGTATTTTCTGAAAGGTTTGATTCTTTTTTCTTTTGCAAAACTAAATCAACCTCAACAATTGTACATTTTTTTTGTATTTCACATTTAACAAATTACATTTTTCTTTTCACTAATCACAAATCAGATTTTACTATTTTTGTGACGAACCTTAGATATGAACAACTTTATTTTAATATTCTTCTTTTTATTTTTAGGATTGCTTTTGCAAAGAGTGAAAGGTTTTCCGCCTAATACTTATAAGATTGTAAATAAAATTGTCATTTATTTATGCCTTCCTGCCATCACCTTATATCATATTCCGAAAATAAAATGGAGCAACGAATTGTTGTTTCCAATAGGAGCGGGCTGGATTACATTTATTCTGGCATTTGTATTTTTTCATCTTTTAGGAAAAAAATTAGGATGGTCCAATAAGTTGATTGGCTGCCTGGTATTAACTGCAGGATTAAGCAATTCATCATTTTTGGGTTACCCAATAATTGAAGCTTTATTTGGGGAAAAAGGTTTAGAAACTGCCGTTTTGGTTGATCAGCCGGGAACATTTGTGGTGGTTTCAACATTAGGGGTTTTTGTAGCTGCCTTTTATTCTAAAGGAAGCCCGGATACATTGAGTATCATTAGGAAAATACTCTTATTTCCTCCGTTTCTAATGTTTGTTCTGGCCTGTTTAATGAATGTCTATGACTATGATTTAGATTCAAATATTCAATCTGTTTTATTAAAAACAGGAAGTTTTGTAACACCGATTGCTTTATTGTCCGTAGGATTACAATTGAGTTTTGACCGAAAAAGCCAACACTGGAAATTTTTACGGCTTGGGCTTTTTTTTAAACTTATCCTGGTGCCGTTTGTAATTTTAGTTTTGTACGTTTTTGTTTTCAACCAGCATTCTGAGCCTATAAAAATTACGATAATGGAAACGGCTATGGCACCGATGATTACGGGTGCAATTTTAGCTTCAACTTATGGTTTAAAACCCAAATTAAGCAGTATGATGGTTGGTTTTGGAATTCCGATTTCCTTTCTAACCCTTGCCATATGGTACTTTATTGTGAATTTTATTTAATTATGAATTAATTATATAGGAAAAATAGAATTTTAACTAATTTTTAAATTTTGATTGTTTTCTGAATGCATTTTTTAGTTAATTTTAGGGGAACTAAAAAAATATAATTATGTCAACATTACGATTAGGCGATATAGCTCCGGATTTTCAGGCCGAAACCACACAGGGAACAATAAATTTTCATGAATGGCTGGGAGATTCATGGGGCGTTTTATTTTCGCATCCGGCAGATTTTACTCCGGTTTGTACAACTGAACTAGGAACAGTAGCAAATTACGTTCCTGAATTTACCAAGAGAAATACAAAGGTTATTGCATTAAGTGTCGATGGTTTGGATTCACACAAAGAGTGGATTAAAGATATTAACGAAACACAAAATACAGAAGTTAATTTTCCAATTATTGCTGATGAGGATAAAAAAGTAGCGAATTTATACGATATGCTGCACCCAAATGCGAGTGATAAATTTACAGTGCGTTCTGTTTTTGTAATTGGAGCTGATAAAAAAATCAAATTGACTTTAACCTATCCGGCTTCAACAGGAAGAAATTTTGACGAATTGCTTCGTGTTATTGATAGTTTGCAATTAACGGCTAATTATAGTGTTGCAACTCCGGCAAACTGGAAAGATGGAGAAGACGTGGTAATTGCTCCGGCAATTCCGGATAGTGATATTCCTGCAAAATTTCCAAAAGGATACACACCAATTAAGCCTTATTTGCGTTTGACACCACAGCCAAATAAGTAAGATTTTAAGTTGCTAAGATATTAAGGCGCTAAGATTTTAAGTTTTTTTGAGAGATTAAACTCTTGTAAACTTAGAATCTTAGCGCCTTTAATTTTTTTATATTTTTTGAAGTTTCTAAGATATATCCCAATGTCATTAAGTTAAGGGACATTATCGTCAGTTCGAGTGTTTTGTTTAAAAAATGCGATAGCTTTTTTTAAAACAAAATGTATCGAGAACCTTAGTATTAAAAAGCTTCTCGATACAATTTTTAATCATAAAGCTATTGCATTATTATTAAAAATTACTCGAAGTGACGACTGAAAATTTCTTAACTTAATGACATTGAGATATATACTTTTAAAAAAAAACTTAGAAACTTAGCCTCTTAGCAACACATTCATCTTTTTCTTATCCCCAACTACCCAGATAATATCATTTTGTTGTAAAATTAAACTGGATTCGGGATTTAAAATTCGATTACCGTTTCTTTCAATTCCTACAACCATTCCGCCTGTTTTTCCTCTAAACTGACCAATGCTTTTTTCCATAAAGTCTTCATTAGAAATTTCCAACTGGCGCAGTACGACTTCAGATTCTTCTACATTTTTAGGTGCTTCAATTTCATTCTGGTTTAAATAATTAGAAAACTCAGTAATTTGAGCATCGGTACCAATTACTGAAATTTCGTCACCCGGGAATAAACGTTCTGTTTTAGCTGGGATTGAAATTGTAATTTCCCCGCGTCTGATGTACGCAATATTAATTCCCATTGATTCTCTAATGCGTAATTCTTCTAATGTTTTTCCGGCAAGGTTCGATTCTTTTCCAATATCAAAAATAGACATGTGGCCGTCCCAGGGCATTAAATTGGCATATCTTCTGTCGATCTTTTTGTTTTCACGATCGTTTAGATTCTTCAAAAAGTGATTTTCTATTTTATGATATTGCTCGTTTAATTTTTTAGGGAATATTTGATACGCAGCGATAGCAATAATCAAGGCAACAAAAGCAACTGTTGGCGAAAAGAAAATGTTTAGTAAAAATCCAACAAAAAATAATCCCAAACTCATTCTGATTAAGATAAGCATTAAAAGTGCCCCGCGATATTTGCGTTCTTCCCATAATATTTCTACCTCATCAACTTTGACACGACGCAGTGAAAGAGCCCATAAAAAAGGAGCAATTACAACCAAGGTTAAAAGAGCAGCTAATGTATTTCCAAACCGTGTATCGGCTACAGAAGGCGCTACAAATTTAGCTGACAGCAAAATAATGGCTGTAATGATAATGGTATGGAGTATAATTTGAGTCACTGATGAACGCAGTACAATCTGCCAGGTACTTACAGACTTAATTGCCTGGGCATTTACACTATATCGGTTAATATTTTTAACCCATTTTTTAGGCATTTTTTGTTCCAAATAGAGTGCAAAAGGTTCCGAATATTTAATTAAAAAAGGTGTTGTAAAGGTTGTAATTGCAGAAACGGCTACAATAATAGGATAGAGAAAGTCGCTTGTAACTTTTAGGGTCATACCTAATGTGGCAATGATAAAAGAAAACTCTCCAATTTGAGCCAGACTCATTCCTGTCTGAACAGATTGTTTTAAAGGCTGTCCTGATAGCAGAGCTCCAAAGGAAGAACTTAATGCTTTTCCAAATATGGTCAGCAGCGTAATGAGCGCTACCGGTAATGCATAAGTTATCAGAGTTTCCGGATTGATTAACATACCTACAGATACAAAAAAGACAGCACCAAATAAATCTTTTACAGGCTGAATCAAATGCTCTATTTTTTCTGCCTGAGTAGTCTCAGCAATAATAGAACCCATTATAAAAGCACCTAAGGCTGGAGAAAAACCAACATTAGCAGCAAACATGACCATCATCAAACAAAGTGCCAGTGAAATTATCAATAACATTTCATCACTAAGAAGATGTTTGGCTTTCTTCAGGATTGTTGGGATAATAAAGATTCCGCCCAAAAACCAAATGATTAAAAAGAATACTAATTTTAAAACAGATTGCAATAATTCACTTCCCGAAACCTGATCACTTACTGCAATTGTTGATAGTAATACAAGCATTAAAATTGCTACAATATCTTCCACTATAAGTGCACCAAATACAATTCCGACGAATTTTTTTCCTTTTACGCCCAATTCGTCAAATGCTCTGATAATAATGGTCGTCGAAGAGATTGAGAGTGTTGCCCCAAGAAAAATACTGTCCATTTTTCCCCAGCCCATCCATTGTCCTACAAAATATCCAATGACAACCATGAATAGAATTTGAGTTATGGCGGTTATAGATGAAGTTCCCCCAACCTTCATTAGTTTCTTAAAACTAAATTCGAGTCCTAAACTAAAAAGTAAAAAGATAACCCCAATTTCTGCCCAGACTTCAACACTTTTTATATCGGTTATCGAAGGGAAAAAATCAAAATGGTTTCCGGCTAAAAAACCTGCAATCAAGTATCCCAAAACCAGAGGTTGTTTCATTTTTTTAAAAATAAGTACAGCAATTCCGGCAGTCATCAGGATTAATCCCAAGTCGCTTATTAAAGGTTGTAAATGGTGTGTAGTTTCGGCAGCGGCGCTTAAGGCAATCATATAAAAGAGGTATTTTAGTTTCAGGAGCTATTTCCAGCTTTCCATTTCAAGCTTTTACTCAAAAAATATAGTTTTTCGAGCAAAAGGCTTTTCATTTCAGTCTGGGCTAGTTTTCCAATCAGATTTAATAAAAAAAGCTATCCCGATAAAGATAGCTTTTTTTGACAAAATATTTTAGGTTTTCTTTAAATTCCTGTGTAATTGCTCGGAGTTATCTGCATTAATTCTTCTTTTATAGAATCAGAAACTTCTAAAGTTGCAATAAAATTATGAATGGCATTTTTATTAATCGCTTCATTAGTTCTGGTTAGACCTTTCAAAGCTTCATACGGATTTGGATATGCTTCACGACGTAAAATAGTCTGAATTGCTTCTGCCACTACTGCCCAGTTTTTCTCTAAATCTTCAGCAAACTTAGCTTCATTCAAAAGTAATTTGTTCAGGCCTTTCAAAGTCGCTTCAAAAGCAATAATGGTATGTCCTACAGGAACTCCAATATTTCTTAAAACAGTACTGTCTGTTAAATCACGCTGTAATCTTGAGATTGGTAATTTAGCAGCCAAATGTTCAAAAATAGCATTAGCAATTCCTAAGTTCCCTTCTGAGTTTTCAAAGTCAATTGGGTTTACCTTATGTGGCATTGCCGATGAACCAATTTCACCCGCTTTGATTTTTTGCTTGAAATAATCCATTGAAACATACGTCCAGATATCACGGTCTAAATCGATAATGATATTGTTGATTCTTTTTAAACCGTCAAAAAAGGCAGCAAAATGATCGTAATGCTCAATTTGTGTTGTAGGGAACGAATGCTGTAAGCCTAAACCGGTTTCAACAAACTTAGTTCCGAATTGTTTCCAGTCAATTTGTGGGTAGGCTACATGATGTGCATTGAAATTTCCTGTTGCCCCGCCAAATTTACCTGCAAACGGAACATTGAACAACAAACGCATCTGCTCTTCTAAACGCTCCACAAAAACCAAAATCTCTTTTCCTAAACGTGTAGGAGAGGCAGGCTGTCCGTGCGTACGTGCCAGCATTGGAATATCCTTCCATTCAACGCTTAATTCTTTCAATTTAGAAATTAAAGAAATTAATGATGGCATGTAAACCTGCTCAAAAGCTTCTTTTGTAGAAAGCGGAATAGCAGTATTGTTAATATCCTGAGATGTTAATCCGAAGTGAATAAACTCTTTGTATTGCGATAACCCTAATTTTTCAAAAGCATCTTTGATAAAATATTCAACCGCTTTTACGTCGTGGTTGGTTACTTTTTCAGTTTCTTTAATCCAAAGCGCATCTTCAGTAGAGAAATTTTTATAGATGTTTCGTAAACTTTCAAATAAATTTGAATCTACGTCTTTTAGCTGTGGCAAAGGAATTTCGCACAAAGCAATAAAATATTCCACTTCAACTAAAACGCGATATTTTATTAAAGCTTCTTCAGAGAAGAAAGGTGCTAAATTTTGGGTTTTACTTCTATATCTTCCGTCAATTGGCGATATAGCATTCAATTCGTTTAGAGTAGTCATCGTTATGTTGTTTTTCGAAAGGTGCAAAAATAGTTATAAGTTGTGAGTTGTGAGTTGTGAGTTGTATTTTTTTTTATTTAAATCATTCGCTTTAACCAAAATAATATTTGTTAACAAGCTACAAATATTATTTTTGATTGAATTCGGATATTGCCCCGATTGTTTTACGAAGCAAAATTTCCGATTTCCCTTTAACTATAAAATCTTTCAATTCCCCCACTTTTTCATAACCCATTTTATAATATAATCTTGCAGCGTTTGTGTTGAATGTAGACACACACATAAAAACATTTGGCGATATTTGAAAGATTCTCTCTTCGCAAAATGCTAGAAGTTCTGAACCAATTCCTCTGTCTCGGTGGCTTGGTTTTATTATTATGGATTGAATATATCCTCTAAAAGTTCCTGTCATTTGTAAAACTGCAAAGCCAACTAATTCTAAATTTTCTGTTACGATATAAACTTCTTTATTTTCGCCACGCATTGCATCTTTGCAACTTTTTAAATCCCTTTTAAGTGTTAGCCAAGGTTCTGATTCACTCATTAGTAATCCGCATTGGTCAATTATATTTTCGTCAGTTGTCAAATCGATTTTCATTTTCTGTAGTTTTTTATTTGACGTAATTGTATTTTAAATTGATTTTAATCGCTCACGTAATTCAGCCACACCTTCAGATGCAACTTTTGCAATAACTTCCACTTTATTTCTAATATTCGGAATTGAAATTGGTTTCGGGTCAATGTAGAAAACAGGAATTTTATAATCGGTGTAGGAAATCAATCCTGCAGCCGGATATACTTGCAAAGAAGTTCCTATTACGGCAAAATAATCCGCAGTTTCTGTAATTTCAATAGCTTCTTCGAGTGCAGGAACATCTTCACCAAACCAAACAATATGTGGTCGCAGTTGGTATCCGTTCTCATCAAGATCTCCGGTTATTAAATCCTCAGTCCAGTCTAAAATCAAATCCCGATTTTGGGTACTTCTCACTTTTAGTAATTCTCCATGTAGGTGCAAAACTTTAGTACTTCCGGCCCTTTCGTGTAAATCATCAACATTTTGGGTAATGATGTAAACATCAAAATCTTTTTCTAATTCGGCTAAAATTTTGTGTCCTAAATTAGGTTCAACTTCTTTAAGCTGCTGGCGTCTTTTGTTGTAAAAATCTAAAACTAATTCCTGATTTTTTCGCCAGCCTTCCGGAGTGGCTACTTCCATAACATCATGGCCTTCCCATAAACCGTCGCTGTCGCGAAATGTTTTGATGCCGCTTTCGGCACTTATTCCGGCTCCGGTTAACACCACTAATTTTTTTTTCATTTTATTACTTCAGAGTTAATTTCATCAATAAATCAGTTTGTTTGTCATTTCCTAAAATAAAAATATGTTTGTCAAATTCGACGAAACCATTCTTTTTATAAAAGTTTAAAGCTTTATGGTTTTCTTCCCAAACTCCCAGCCAAATATAATTTAGATCTGACTCTGTTGCAGTTTTTAAAGCTTCGTTGTATAAAAGCTGTCCCACTTTTAGTCCGTGAAATTCCTTCAAAACATAAATGCGTTCTATTTCTAAAGCATTTTTGTCTTTAAGTTCGGTTTGTGATTCGGCAAAATTTATTTTTAAGTATCCCAAAATCGTATCATTGTTTTTTGCAAAATAAAATCGCGAATTCAAATTTGAAATTTCTTGTGATAGTTTTTCAATTGCAAACTTCTGATCTAAATAGGTTTTCATATTTTCTTCTGAGTTATATCCGGCAAAAGTTTCTGTAAAAGTTTTACTGCTTATTTGCTTTAAATCTTCAATTTCAGTAAGTCCTATTCTCCTGATTTCTATATTTTGCATGATCTGATTTTTTACGAATTTAATTATTTTTTTCTGATGCTAAAGAATATTGTTTTTTACGAAATACTTATTTTAGCCAACATTAAAGAAGTTAAATTTGAAAGGGGAATTAAAAGTAATAATAAAAAGAAGTTTTTTTGATAATTATCAAAGACCTTTGCATCTTCATTCTGAATTTATTCAGTTTGAGGACAAAGATTTAGCCAGTAATGGTTCTTCATCTTTTAAAGCTTCAGAAATTAAAGATTTTCGTTGTGGAATTAATTGGTTTCACTATTGTTTTGTTTTTGGAAGAGAATATCAATTTTATATTAGAAACTATAATAATGAAGTTTTAAAAATTAAATTTAATTCTTATTTCGGTATAAAGAAAGAGCAAAAACATAAGTTGTATGTCGAAATAATTAATTCGCTTTGGGTATTATATTTTAGTAAACAAGCAGCTGATTTTTTGAAAAAATTTGAAACTGGCGAATCTTTTTATATTGGAAAAACCGTAATTAATCCTGAAGGAGTTATAATTGCTGTTTCGAAATTAATCATACAGGAAAAAGTGCTTATTCCTTGGGAGGATTTAAGATTTAGAAAGTATAATTCTTATTTCTCCATTTATTCTAAAGAAGATCCTGGTACTATTAACAGAGGGTATTCGTATAAAGACGATTGGAATACTTTTGTACTTTATGATGTAATTAAAATGATACTTAGTAAAAAAAATATAAATAATGATTGATTTAGATTACCTCGCTTTCCTTGAAAATATACTAACAGATAACCGCAAAGAAAGGTTTTTGAATGTTTTAAGTAATCGCACCAAACATTTTACCATCGCTGTAGAAGATGTTTTTCAGATGCACAATACGAGTGCCGTAATGAGAAGCTGTGAGGTTTTTGGAATTCAGGAACTGAATGTAATCGAACAGCGTTACGGAAAAAAGATCGATAAGGAAATTGCCATGGGAGCTCAAAAATGGGTTGATATCAATCAATTTGATTCGGTTACCAATTGCATTTCGACTTTAAAAAATCAGGGTTATCAAATTATTGCGACAACGCCTCATGAAAATGATTGTTTGCTGGAGGATTTTGATATTACAAAACCAAGTGCATTATTCTTTGGAACCGAAAGAGACGGTTTATCTGAAGAAATTCTGGAAAAAGCAGATGGTTTTCTTAAGATTCCGATGGTTGGTTTTACAGAAAGTCTGAATATTTCGGTTTCGGCTGCTATCATCATTCAGAATTTAACCAACAGATTACGAAATTCAGATATTAACTGGCAATTGTCTGAAGAAGAAATTCTGGAAAAACGCCTGGCATGGGCGAGAAATTCAATTAAAGATATTAAACGGATTGAAGCTCGTTATTATGAAGAAAATCCAGGATAATATGTTTTTTGAATTTCCTGCAAGGTTTTCAAAACCTTGTAGGTATTTCTAAAAGAAAGTAGGTGAAAAATTAAACCTGCAAGGTTTTTGAAACCTTGCAGGTTATCATTTAGGATTTCTTCTTCAAAAACAAAACAAATCCCAAAACACTAACAATCAAAATAGTCAATGCGGCCAAAACCATGGTCAGGTCCCGAATGTTTTTTCCTGCCCAGTCCATGAATAAAAATTTGTGAAGAATGGCAAAAGAATACCCTTCAATTTTATCTGAATTATTGATGACAGCAGCTAATCTTGAAGTTGCCGTTTCAATAAAATAAGTTGTTTTTTGAGGCGTATCATAAGCCAGTTTTACAACCGGCAGTCTTTTGTTTACAAATCCATATTCCCTGCTTTCAAAATCGTTTAAAACTTTTGATTCTAATAATTTTATATTTCCAAATGAGGGTTGAGAATCGTCCTCAGAAGTTTCAATCATCTCACAGCAGGATGCTTTTGGAGCGCCGTCTGTAAAATAATAGGCAAGAAATTCAGCGTATTGAAGATCAATGTCTGGAACGATTTTATTTGTGGTTGCATTGATATAAACGACTTCTGATTTCTTATCGTCTTTTTTGCTCCATTTTGAACCTGAATCGCCTTTTGGTTTTTTGAACTTTTCTTTTTCTAATAATTGACAACGGAAATAAATAGTGTCATTTAAAGTAATGATACTTGCATTTTGAAAACGGCTCCAGTCTAAATTCAGGTTATTATTCGCTACCTGAATTTCTTTGGTTGCAAAAGTAGGTTCGTAAACCATTTGTGATAAAGTGTATGGAGCCCATTTCGTAGTGGCATGATAGGCACCGCTAAAAGCAAATGTCAAGGTAAAAAGCGAAACCCAGATCCCAATTTGGCGATGGTATTTTCGAAGTCCTTTTTTTGGTTGTACACTATCAGTTTTTTTGAATTGTTTCCACAGTAAGCCGTAAATTAAGATACCGCTCAGGGCAGAAAATCCAATAATCGATAACAGGAAAATCATAGTAATAATCCGGATACTATTGTTTGAAATGGCATCTACAAATGACCAGTTATGAAAAGTATCGAAAAACCAAATAAACCATTGTCTGGAAGCCGGATTAAAAGTTGCCAGTTTTCCAGAAGAAGTTTCTACATAAACTTCCATGGTATCAGGACGGTCGAAACTCAGTTTGTAAACCGGTAAATAACGGTTTATGTATTTGTACTGCGAAGTAAATTCGGTTACAATTTCACTCTTTTTAACAGTGCTTTTTTGATCGTCCAAAAAATATCTCGAAAGCCACTCAGCATATTTCTGATCTCCGTTTTCCAGCTTTTTTGCATTTGATGTATCAAAGTACAGTAAGTCACCGGGAATCATTTTTACCTGATAATAAGTGGCATTATTGAATTGAACGATTCTGAAATTTTTAAAATCATTAATAAAGTTTTGTTTCAGTACTTCCTGAATTGAAAAATGCAGCTGATTTTTATCAATAATCTGTTGTTCCAGCTTGTCATGGGCAATTTCAGGTTTGAAAAAATGCGTCATAAACGGGTGCATCAAACCTGATAATGTCCAGAAAATTACCGGAATAATGGTAAATAAACCAATCACACGATGCCATTTGTACATGTGCTGTTTGATTTTTTTAATGAATTTAGAATCCTTCTTCTTGGATTTTTTGGCTGTTATTTCTTTGCTCATTTGTTCCGTTTTTTAGCCCCGATCGAAGCGATATCCTTTTGTGGCGGGGTTCGCCACAAAAGATATAGCGTAGAGCGGGATTAGCTCCTGATACTTATTTTTTTAATGATAAATTATATTGTATTCCGAAAACAAAAGTTCTGGGCGCTGCTGCAGTGTAGGTTGGCTGGGCGTTTGCGATATTCGTTCTCGAAACATTATACGCATATAATTTATCGGTTAGATTCATTACATTTCCGTAAACTTCAATGCTTTTCCAATGGTAACCAATTCTGGCATTGAATAAATTATAACCACCATATTTTACAGTATTAATCTGATCCTGATAATAACTGCCTACTAGCTGCCACTCGACAGAAGTTCTTAAATTAGGAAGCCAGTTTGGATAATAACTTACCTCTGAATTTCCAGACCATCTTGGTGCAGCCGGCATTTCTTTTCCGTTTAAATTCTGTATCGGATCTGATGGCTTGTCTGAAAGTTTAAAATCGATATAGGTATGTTGTGCGTAAGTTCCTCCAAGACGTATGTTCAATTGTTTTGAAGGTCGGTAGGAAGCACCAAACTCAATTCCTTTATGACGTGTTTCTCCCGCAGAACGATAATCTGTTGAGTTATCTGCCAGTTTGATACTTAATAATTCATTTTCTCCTTCCATGTAATAGAAGGCATAGTCAAAATTTAATTTATTTTGAAAGAAGGAAAGCCATCCGCCAATTTCAAAATTATCGAAATCTGCTGGTTTTAAATTATAATAAAACTCGGCAGGAATCCCTGTTGAACCTCCAGTTCCCGGTTTAGCTCTGAAAATCGAAGTAATTCCCGGAGGTGCAAAACCCTGCGAATAGTTACCGTAAAAGCCTGCAAATTCAAACGGATTGTAATTGGCTCCGGCTTTAAAAGTCATTTTGTCATAAACTTTATTTCCGGTAGAATTGTCCAGGGAATTTTCATAATCTATTTTCATGTTGTCATAACGACCGCCTAAAGTAATGACTAGTTTTTCAATCGGATTAAAACTCAATTGTGCGTAACCGGCTGTATTGAAAATATCAGCAGCATAATCTGCTAATTTTGAGTCCGGACGTTCTGCAATAATTTCATAAGAATCTACGGTTTGTTTTCCTGCTTCTCCCGGATTTAGATTCGCTTTCAAATCGATTACATAAGACCAGTAGGTTACTGGAGAATAATCATATAGTGCTCCGGCAACCAGCTTAGTATTTAAGAATTCGAATTTTTGAGTATGCTGACCAATCGCTCCGTAACTTTTAAAGTTATTCGAATTTACTTCGCCTTTTGCGGTTGTAGGATTTACTGTCGGGCTCCATTTTATTCCGTAGGAAGGATTTTGTCCTAATTTATTATCACGCAGATATCCTGTAATGTAACTGCTTGAATTACTGTTCCAGTCATGTTCAAGAGTTAAACGTGTTCTCAAAGCGTCTGATTTTCTATAAGTAAAATCGGTTGTGCTTTTATAGGTTCTGTTGTTAAAGGCTTCTTCGTTGACGCTTCCGCTCATGTCAGAATAATATTTTCCGTACATGGTATTGCTGATCAATCGGGTAGAAGGTGAAATGTTGTAATCTATTCTCGCATTCAGATTGTCTTTATTGTAATCAGAATAGGTCATCCAGCCGTTTTCCTGTAAACTGGATATTCCGGCAATGTGAAAACCAATTTTTCCAATTATTGCACCACCGGCCGCCTGAATTCTTCTGTAGCCATAGTTATCAGCCTGAATTCCAAATTTAAACTCAGGGTCAACAGGTGGTTTTATCGAAATTAAATTGATAGTTCCGCCCACAGCTTCTGGTCCGTATAAAGATGAAACCGGACCTTTTACAACTTCAATACTTTGCAGATTAAATTGATTGATCTCTAATAAAGCATTGTGATTGAAGATTCCCATGGGGCGAATCGGCAGTCCGTCTTCCAGATATAAATAGTAAGCATTGGTTGTCATAGGCTGACGAATCGACATGGAGTGCTGTTCGTTTCCTAAATTGACCATTAGAACTCCGGGTGTTTTGTTTATGATTTCGTAAACTGCTGTTGCCTTGGTTTCGTTAATGGTTTTAGCAGTTAATTTGCTAATGGCAACCGGAGTTTCTTTGCGTAAAGTTGCGGTACGATTGGCAGTTATAAAAACATTTTCTAACTCCTGAGATTTTACTGTGTCCTGCTCAGTTTTGTTTTGTGCAAAGACACATTGCCCTATGATGAATAGGGTAAAGTATATTTTTTTCATTTTAAATTATATAAATTTTAAAAGTAGCATGTTATTTTCCTGACATCGAGACAAGAAAAATCTTTTCAGTTTTGAATTGAAAAGTGTACTAAAACTTATATAAAATAGGATGGAGGGTGAAAAGTACTATTGGAAACCGAAATCGGTTTTGCATCACCAGAAGCAAAAAGTTTTGCTGCTGATACGATAGGTGTAACTAATTTGAAATTAGCTGTAGGTGAATTTTGAATGTAAACAACTTCGACTTTTTCTTTCAGGTTGTTTTGCATCTTTTTTTCGTTGTCGGCATATTTCTTGAGACTTTTTTGAAGTTCACAACGACCGTTACAACTGTTAAAAACCATTTTTCGCTGTACACAGATGGTTTTTGAGATCTCTTCCTGATTTAATTTGAAAGAGGTATAAACAAAGAAACTGCCAAAAGAAGGAACTAATAGCATGCAGGAAAGAAATATGACGAAAAGTCGTTTCAAAATGTGTTTCGTTGTTTTCGGAAGCAAAAATACAGTTTAAATATTATTTGAAAGAATGATTTTTGTCATTTTGTATAAAAAAGTCTTTTTTAGTCTCAGTTTTTAGTCGCAGTACGGAAACTGGAAACTTTTTTAAATAGACAACCCCGACAGGTTTTTAAAACCTGTCGGGGTTGATATGTAATTTAAGTATTAGTCAGAAAACTGCGACTGGATACTAAAAAGATATTATTTAACCAAAACCCAAGCTCCTGAAGCTAAAAGCGTTTCAGCTTTTTTGAATTTCATTTCTTCAGTTTTGCCAGTTGCAACTTCCTGAACCGTTACGGTATCATTACGATTGATTTTTGGCATATCTCTTACAATGGTTTCTGTAACCTGGCGTTGTTGTGTTTCTCCGGCTTCACGGTTAATGTTTTCACTATTTGGAATTTCGTCTTTGCTTAATTGTAAATTTTCTTTTTGACGAACTTCTCTAGCTTCGTGAATTTCAGGAACGTTTTGAGCCGGTAAGTCACCTTTAAATAAGAATGAAATAACTTCTTTGTTTACGTTGTCCAGCATTCCTCTAAACAAGTTAAAGGCTTCTAATTTGTAGATAAGCAACGGATCTTTTTGTTCGTGAACGGCTAATTGAACTGATTGTTTCAATTCGTCCATTTTACGTAAATGTTTTTTCCATGCTTCATCAACAATAGAAAGTGTGATGTTTTTCTCGAAATCAGCAATTAACTGAGCACCTTCGCTGTCATAAGCTGTTTTTAAATCAGTAACCACATTCAAAGTTTTGATTCCGTCTGTAAATGGAACTACGATTCTTTCAAAATGATTGTTAGGCTCTTCGTAAACTCCTTTGATGATTGGAAAAGCTTCTCTGGCGCTTCTTTCTGTTTTTTCAGTGTAAAAAGCCAAAGCTTCTTTGTAAACTTTTCCTGTAACTTCGATGTCAGATAATTTTGTAAAATCAGCTTCAGAAATTGGAGAAGTGATTCCGAAATAACGAATCAAATCAAATTCGAAAGTTTTGAAATCGTTCGCTACTTTATTGCTGCTTACGATTAATTCGCAGGTATCATAAAGCATATTCGCGATATCCAGTTTCAAACGCTCACCAAATAAAGCATGACGGCGGCGTTTGTAAACTACTTCTCGCTGAGAATTCATTACGTCATCATATTCTAATAAACGTTTACGAACACCAAAGTTGTTTTCTTCTACTTTTTTCTGAGCACGCTCAATAGATTTAGTCATCATTGAGTGCTGAATAACTTCACCTTCCTGTAATCCCATTCTGTCCATTACTTTGGCTACTCTTTCAGAACCAAATAAACGCATTAGGTTATCTTCAAGCGAAACATAAAACTGAGAACTTCCCGGATCTCCCTGACGTCCTGCACGACCACGTAACTGTCTGTCAACACGACGGGAATCATGACGTTCTGTACCCACGATGGCTAAACCTCCGGCAGCTTTTACTTCTGGAGTTAATTTAATATCGGTACCACGACCAGCCATGTTTGTTGCGATAGTTACTACTCCGGCTTTACCTGCTTCTTCAACAATTTGTGCTTCTTGTTTGTGCATTTTAGCATTCAAAACGTTGTGAGTTACACCTCTCATTTTCAACATTCGGCTTAATAATTCTGAAATTTCAACAGAAGTTGTACCAATCAAAACTGGTCTTCCTGCTTGTGAAAGTTGCGTTACATCTTCAATAACAGCGTTGAATTTCTCACGGGTTGTTTTGTAGATATAATCTTCTTTGTCTTGTCTTGCAATTCCACGGTTTGTTGGAATTTCAACAACGTCTAATTTATAAATCTGCCATAATTCTCCGGCTTCTGTTACAGCCGTACCGGTCATACCTCCTAGTTTGCTGTACATTCTGAAATAATTCTGTAATGTAACGGTTGCAAAAGTTTGAGTTGCAGCTTCGATTTTTACGTTTTCTTTAGCTTCGATCGCCTGGTGTAAACCGTCAGAATAACGACGACCATCCATGATACGACCTGTTTGCTCATCGACAATCATAATTTTGTTGTCCATGATCACGTATTCTACATCTTTTTCAAAAAGAGCATACGCTTTTAAAAGCTGAGTTAAAGTGTGAATACGTTCGCTTTTTACTCCGAAATCCTGGAATAATCTTTCTTTAGCTTCCGCTTCACCGTCTTTATCCAGTTTTTGTTTTTCGATAGCAGCGATTTCAGTTCCAATGTCCGGAAGTACGAAAAAATCAGCATCTGTATCTCCAGAAAGGTATTGGATACCGTTGTCCGTCAATTCAACCTGATTGTTTTTTTCTTCAATTACAAAATACAAAGCTTCATCCACTTTATGCATTTCGCGATTGTTGTCCTGCATGTATTGATTTTCAGTTTTTTGAAGCAATTGTTTGATTCCTTCTTCACTCAAAAATTTAATTAATGCTTTGTTTTTAGGTAAACTTCTGTAAGCTCTTAGCAATAAGAAGCCTCCTTCTTTAGTATTTCCTTCTTTAATTAATTTTTTAGCTTCAGCTAAGAAACCATTTGCTAACTGACGTTGCTGCGCTACTAAGTTTTCGATTTTTGGTTTCAACTCATTAAATTCATGACGATCCCCTTGCGGAACCGGTCCTGAAATAATCAAAGGGGTTCTTGCATCGTCAATTAATACAGAATCGACCTCATCGACAATAGCATAATTGTGTTTTCTTTGAACTAAATCGCTTGGCGAATGTGCCATGTTATCTCTTAAGTAGTCAAAACCAAATTCGTTATTGGTTCCGTAAGTGATATCAGCATCGTATGCTTTTTTTCTTTGTTCGGTACTTGGCTGGTGATTATCGATACAATCAACAGTTAAACCGTGAAATTCGAATAAAGGTGCTTTCCATGTGCTATCACGCTTAGCAAGGTAGTCATTCACCGTTACTAAGTGAACTCCGTTTCCTGTCAAAGCGTTTAGGTAAAGTGGAAGAGTTGCTACTAATGTTTTACCTTCACCTGTTTGCATTTCGGCAACTTTTCCTTCATGCAAAACCATTCCTCCAATTAACTGAACATCGTAGTGAATCATATCCCAGGTGATGTCTTTTCCGGCAGCATTCCATTTGTTAGCCCAGATAGATTTTTCGCCATCAATAGTAATATACGGTTTAGTTGCTGAAAATTCTCGGTCTCTTGGGGTTGCCGTAACTTCGATATGAGAGTTTTCTTTGAAACGGCGTGCCGTTTCTTTTACTACAGAAAATGCTTCCGGAAGAATTTCCAATAAAGTTTTTTCTGAAATTTCGTATGCTTCTTTTTCAAGAGCGTCAATAGCATCATAAAGATCTTCTCTTTTGTCGATGTCTTCAATGTTTTCTACTTCTGCTTTAAGCGAAGCAATTTTAGCATCTTTATCAGCTCTGGCTTCTTTTATTCTGTCTTTAAAATATACGGTTCTGCCTCTTAATTCGTCGTTAGACAAACTCATTAGGCTGGTTTCGAATGTTTTAATTTTGTTTAAATAAGGTTGTAAAGCTTTGACATCTTTCTGTGATTTATCACCCACAAAGACTTTAATAATACTGTTTATGAAACTCATGATTTATTTGTATTTCTTTATTATATATATGTATTTGAACCAAAAAAAAAGTCTCTGTGATGAGACTTTTTCCTTTGGTTTATTTTTTAATATTCATCCTCATTCCAAAGATAATCTTCGTCTGTTGGATAATCAGGCCAAATTTCTTCCATTGATTCATATATCTCGCCTTCATCTTCGATAGACTGAAGGTTTTCTACTACTTCTAATGGAGCACCAGCTCTAATAGCGTAGTCAATAAGTTCATCTTTGTTAGCAGGCCATGGCGCATCACTTAAATAAGATGCTAATTCTAATGTCCAATACATCTGTTATCTGTTTAGTTTGTGCAAAAATAAATTTTTTACTGAAAAAGACAAGTAAATTTTGATTTATTTTAATAAAATTTAAGAACGTTCTCTTTAAATTCCAATTTTTTAAATTCCAAATTCCAAAAAAAGGAGTAAAAAGCCAATTTTTTAAATTCTAAATTCCAAAATTGGAACGTTTTTTATTATTTAAAACTCGAAAGAGTTTAATTTTTCTTTGGAATTTGGGATTTAAAAAAAAATGGAATTTCTAGAAAATTTATTTCCTCGGAATCCATTTCACTTCCTCCGCTTTTAAGTCAGACGACAACTTCCGTGCCAAGACAAAAAGGTAGTCAGAAAGTCGGTTTAAATACATAATTGCGATTTCAGGAACGTGTTCGTTATGGCTTAAATGTACTGTCAGACGCTCTGCACGACGACAAATACAACGAGCAATATGACAATGTGACACAGTTGGGTGACCACCCGGTAAAACAAAATGAGTCATTTGCGGAAGACTTTCTTCCATTTTATCTATTTCATTTTCTAATAATTTGATATCAGTATCAATTATTCCGAGTTTTTTTAATCGAAGTTCGCCGTTTTTTAAAACTTCTTTTTCTTGTGGCGTTGCCAAAATGGCACCAACAGTAAAAAGACGATCCTGAATTTCGATTAAAATAGTTTTATAATGCGAATCAATTTCCTGATCGCGGATGAGACCTATATATGAATTCAGTTCATCAACAGTTCCATAACTGTCAATTCGTATGTGATCTTTAGAAACGCGCATGCCTCCAAAAAGAGCCGTTGTCCCTTTATCTCCTGTTTTGGTATATACTTTCATTTTTTTAAGATGCTAAGGTTCTGAGGTGCTAAGTGTCTAAGTTTTTCTGTTTCCGATTAACCCAATAACCAATTAAACGTTTCATTCCGATTAAACAATTAACCAAATAAACGATTAAACTATTTCGTTGTGTCACTTTCAATTAATCCGTCTCTTAAACGAATAACTCTATGTGCATAAGCAGCGATATCTTCTTCGTGAGTAACTAGAATAACAGTGTTTCCTTGCGCATGAATATCTCCGAAAAGCTTCATGATTTCTACAGAAGTTTTACTATCTAAGTTTCCTGTAGGTTCATCTGCCAAAATAATTGATGGTTTGTTGACCAAAGCACGTGCAATGGCAACACGCTGGCGTTGTCCTCCGGAAAGCTGATTAGGCTGGTGGTCCATTCTGTCAGCAAGATTTACTTGTTTTAAAACTTCAGTTGCACGAACGATTCGTTCTGATTTAGGATGTCCGGCATAAATCATTGGCAAGGCTACATTGTCTAAAGCTGTGGTTCTTGGAAGAAGGTTAAAAGTTTGAAACACAAAACCAATTTCAGTATTGCGAATTCCGGCCAATTCATCATCCTTCATTTGGCTGACATCTTTTCCGTTTAAAACATAATGCCCGGAAGTAGGAGTGTCTAAACAGCCTAATAAATTCATTAAAGTTGATTTTCCGGATCCGGATGGCCCCATTAAAGCGACATATTCCCCTTTGTTAATTTCTAAATTTATTCCTTTTAAAACATAAACAATTTCATTACCTAAAACAAAATTTCGTTTTATGTCAGTTATTTTAATTAATGGATTTGCCATTTCGTGTTACAATTTTGGATTTAAAAGTACAAAACACTTTTCAATAAAAAGTATAAGTAGTTAAGAATCGGATTTTGTTACAAAGGCTTTTTATAAATCAAGGATCAATTAGGGTTTGCATTTGAAACAGAAAAATGGTATATCTTTTTTCTTGAAATTTACATAATTATCATTATTCTGCATGTTTTATATTTTTAAAATGTTTTTAATTTTTAAAACATGATAATAATGTAATGTATCGGGTTGAGGATTAAGTACATTTGAATATCTATTAATTTAAAATCAAGATTATGAAAAACATACAAATTTTATCAGGGATTGTGTTAATTGCATTGGGATTTACATCATGTAAAGACGAAAAACAAGAACAAGCAAAAAAAACAATTGATTCCTATGTCACTTATGTGGATTCAGTTAAAAATGTCGCGGCAGACGACTTAAAAGCAGATTGGGCAGCTGTTGAGGCTGAATATGGCAGAAGAGCTGAAAATGCAAAGTTGGCTCTTGCAGATCTTAAGGATAATGCAGCCGAAACCGAAAGAATAAATACAAGTAAAGTTAAATATGAAGAATTTAAAAATAGTATTGCAGCTGTTCTTGCTCCGCCTGTAAGTCCAAAACAACAATTGCGTAATACACTGTTTGGCGAGGGGAAAATTGGTGACGATATGAGTTTTGCCTGGGTAAATGCCCAAAATATTCATAGTGTCTACCAACAATTTGTACATACTGTAGAAAATAATAAAGACAGTTATTCCCGCGAAGACTGGGATGAAATTAAATTGATGTATGAAGCACTTGATAGTCGTAAAAATACGGTAGAAAAAGAAGGACTATCATCAGAAGATAACAGAAAAATTGCTGGTTTGAAAATCAAATTTGCACCAATGTACACTGTAAATAGAATAGGTGCTAAATCTGAAGAAAACAAAGAAGCTAAAAAATAGGTTATTTAGGTTTATTTAGTTTTGAAAATGACAATCAGTAATGGTTGTCATTTTTTTATATCCGGATTACAAAATGTTCTTTTGGCTGTTCGTATCTAAAAAATACAAAACCCCATTGAAAAGTATCTATTGTAACTTTTACTTTTGGATGGGATTTAATTATTCCCCAGGTTTTTTCCATATCTTCTGACCAATGAATATCATCAAAAATCCATACAGAATCATTATTTATTGTTGGTAATAAACGCTCAAAATAAGCTAAAGTTGCTTTTTTTGAATGATTTCCGTCGAAATAAATAAGGTCAAAGTTTAAAGTTTCAGGTTTCAGGTTGTTCAGATACAGTTCAAATTCTGAAATTACATTTTCAATATTTTTGAAATTGAATTTTTGAAATTGAATTTGACATTGATTTGCTGTTTCCGGACATCCTTCTAAGGTGATGATTTTTGCTGTAGGATTTCCTAAAGCAAGTGCTGAGGAGGCCAGGCCTAATGAAGTTCCGATTTCAAGAATGTTTTTTGGCTGAAAATAATTGGAAACTCTAAATAATAATTCGGCTCGTTTTTTTGAAATTCCGGCAGTTTTTGCAATTTTAGAAATCTGTCGTCTGTTTGATTTAAAAACTCTCGAACCCGCTCCAAAATCAGTTACTTCAATAAATTTTTTATTTTCTAAAAGCGAATTTCGATAGTTGTTTAGAGTCGAATATTCGGGTTTTGATTTTTTATCGTAAAAACATTTCGTTAATAAACTAAAAACAAACGGCGAATGAACCGCATGTTCGTTTTTAGAATACCAAAGAAATGTTAGATAAGATTTTATTTGAAACAGCATTTTGTAATATTCCGTTTTCAGATAAATTAATTTACTGTAATCAGTTTAATTTCAAAAATTAAAACAGAACCGCCGGGAATATTCTGAAGATCAACGCTGCCATAACCCAAATGTGCAGGGATAAATAAAATACCGCTTCCGCCTTCTTTAAAATGAGGTAAGCCTTGCTGCCAGCCCAATATTAATCGGCTTAAAGGAAATGTTACTTCAGAAGTACTGCGGTCAAAAACAGTTCCGTCAGTTAGAGAGCCTTTGTAGGTAAAAGTCACATTTGATTGTAATGTAGGTTGTTTACCAGTTCCTTCTTCTGTAATAATATAATGTAAGCCCGTACTTGTTTTTTGTGCTGTTAAATTATTTTTGGACAGATAATCTGTGATTTCTGTTTCATTTTCAGCACTGTAATCCTTAGGAGGGATATTTGTTGGTTCGTAATCAGAGCTAGAACAGGAAATAAATAATGTTAAGGTCAATAGTGCGGTTAGTAGTTTTTTCATTATTGGATTTTTTATTTATTGAATATATTATAAAATTAACCTGTTGGGTGTAATTCGTTTTTGATGATAATTTTTCGTCAGTTCGAGGAATAATTTTTTTACAAAAAAGCAATATAAAATGACGTTACAACGTCTCGTCAGTTCGAATTTGTATCGAGAACAGAAAAATAATTACACCCAACAGGTTAAAATTATATTTTTTATTCAGATTCGCAAAGAAAACTCAAATAATCACAAAAAAAAAACTTTGTGTAGCTCGGGGATTTCTTTGTGAATGGCTGTGAAACAAATCTATCCTTCAATTTTAGCAGAAAGCTCAAACCAGCGTTCTTCTTTTGCATCGATTTTCTTTATGATGTTTTGAAGTTCATTTGCTTTTTTCTCGATATCGGTATCAGCGACTTTTCCATCAGAGAATAATTGTTCGATTTTAGTTTTGTCAATTTCCAAATCTTTTATTTCTCTTTCCAGTTTTTGATACTCTTTTTGCTCGTTAAAAGTTAAATTTCCCGTTGGGTTATTCTGTTTCCAATCTTTCTTTTCGGCTTTGTTTTCTTCTTTCTGGGCTACATCGGCACTGTCTTCATACGCTCTAAAATCAGAATAATTTCCTGGGAAGTTTTCAATTTCGCCCTGTCCTCTAAAAATAAATAAGTGATCCACGATTTTATCCATAAAGTAACGATCGTGCGAAACAACTAATAAGCATCCCGGATAATCCAAAAGAAAACTTTCCAAAACATTCAGAGTCACAATATCCAAATCGTTTGTTGGCTCATCCAGAATTAAAAAGTTCGGATTCTGAATTAGAACCGTACATAAATACAAACGTTTTAGTTCGCCACCGCTTAACTTTTCGACATAATCGTATTGTTTTTTAGCGTCAAAAAGAAAGCGTTCTAACAATTGCGAAGCCGAAATTATTCTGCCTTTTGCAAGCGGAATATATTCGCCATATTCTTTAATGATATCGATAACACGCTGTCCCGGTTTCGGATTGATTCCGGATTGTGTGTAATAACCAACTTTTATGGTGTCACCTTTTACAACGCGTCCGCTGTCTGGCGGGATCGTTCCCGTAAGCAGATTTAAAAAAGTTGATTTTCCGGTTCCGTTTTTACCAATAATCCCGATTCTTTCGCCACGCTGAAAATCAAAACTAAAATTATCCAGAATAACTTTGTCCTTGAATTTTTTAGAAAGTTTATGAAGCTCAATAATTTTGCTTCCCATTCTTTCCATATTAATTTCAAGTTCGACTTTGTTTTCCTTGCGTCGGCTTTGGGCTTTTTCCTTAATTACATAAAAATCATCCTGACGCGATTTAGATTTGGTAGTTCTCGCTTTTGGCTGGCGGCGCATCCATTCTAATTCTTTTACAAATAAGTTTTTGGCTTTGTCAACACTTGCATTTTCAGAGGTAATTCTCTCTTCTTTTTTCTCTAAATAATAAGAGTAATTTCCTTTGTATTGGTATAATTTTCCGTTATCAAGTTCAATGATTTCGTTACAAACACGTTCCAGAAAGAAACGATCGTGTGTTACCATGAAGAGCGTAATGTTTTCTTTGGCAAAATAACTTTCAAGCCATTCGATCATTTCAAGATCTAAGTGGTTGGTAGGTTCATCCAGAATCAATAAATCTGGACGGTTGATTAATATAATGGCTAAAGAAAGACGTTTCTTTTGACCTCCCGAAAGATTTTTTACCTTAAGTTTAAAATCTTCCAGCTTTAATTTGAATAGGATTTGTTTGTATTGGGTTTCGAAATCCCAGGCGTTGTGTTGATCCATGCCGTCAAAAGCTTTTTGATAGGCTTCTTCGTCCTCCGGATTTTCCAGCGCTTTTTCGTAGGCTTCAATTATTTTCAAAGTTTCATTATCAGAAGCAAAAATACTTTCTTCGATGGTTAACTCGTCCTGTAAATTGTTGTCTTGTGAAAGAAATGCCATTCGAATCCCTTTTCTCAAAACGACTTGCCCGGTGTCAGGTTCGTCCAGGCCATTAATGATGCTCATAATGGTGGTTTTTCCGGAACCGTTTTTAGCAATAAAAGCTATTTTTTGATCTTTATTGATTCCGAAGGATATATTGTCAAAAAGTGTTCTTTCGCCAAATGACTTCGATATGTTTTCTACAGATAAGTAATTCACTTTGTAAAATATGAGTTATAAATTAATAAGTTATGCATATTTATAAAAACACAACTTTTTGCAAAAGTAAGCTATTATATTGCGATTTACGAATTAATTATGGAGATAGGAATTTAATATTTGACTTAGATCGAAATAATGTATTTGCTGGCGAATATTCAAAATAGGTTTTCTAATTAAAGCTTCGTTGGTCAAATAGTAATGCAGGCCATCTTCGGTTGTGATTCCTTCTATTTGATGGAAAGAAAGCTTAAGGTTAATTTTTCGTTTGTTTCCTGATAGAAAATCATGATTTTTAAAATCGTATAAAAGATACAGGAAAGGTTTTCCTTTTTTTGAATAGCCACAAAGAGCAATTGTTTTTTTTGATTCTAAGTAAGCGGCACCTGTCACTAAGCCGTTTGTGTCTAATGTTTCTTTTAATTGTGCAATATGATTTCCAGGTTTGTTAGCTAAAGTATAGATATTGGTTTTTGATAATTTCCATTGTTTTGTAAACAGGTAAATACTGTCTTTGGTAACAATAAATGCTTCACAGTCAAAATTGGTAGTGTTTGGTTTTTTAGGAGAAAAAT
Source organism: Flavobacterium pectinovorum (assembly GCF_022802975.1). GTDB lineage: Bacteria > Bacteroidota > Bacteroidia > Flavobacteriales > Flavobacteriaceae > Flavobacterium > Flavobacterium pectinovorum_B. The sequence goes on along the minus strand of NZ_JAFEVZ010000012.1, from coordinate 80,013 downwards.
CGACCTGATCTGAATAAGTAAAAGAAATTGTTTCAATAAAAGGGATTTCTTCTAAAAATGATTTTTTTTCGATTTTTAAGATTTTTAAATCAGTTCTGTTTCCGGCATAATTATTTCCAAAATCACCAATGTAGAGATGAGAACTGTCTTGAGATATTTCTTCCCAATCATGATTTGTAATGTTTTTTAGTGTTATTTTTTTTTTGATTTTTCCTAAAGTATCTAATCCATAGATGGTATTATCATGATCGTCATTGTGTGTCCATAATAAATGGTTAAAAGAAATGAGTCCTGATGTTTCTTTGATAGAGTCATTTATAGGTTTTGAATAAACTGGCTTTAAGCTGATTGTTTTGTATAAACAGCTCCCATCGTTTACAGTTGCATTCGAATTGTAGTTTTTCGAAAACGGATCAGTACATCCTGAAATTTGGCTGTAAGTTGTAATACTGAAAAAAAGTAAAAAAAATAAATATTCTTTCATGATTGAAAAATACAATAAACCAAAATTTTAAAAGTTATGTTTAGGGAATTTAGTTGCAATTTATAAAATTAATAGGAAATTAAGTTTGAAAAACATTTTCAAGACATCAGAAAATTAACATTAAAAAAACGATTACTGTTTTTTTTACACTTCTAAATTATGTTAAAATTGTTTTTTCATTAAAATTGAAAAAATGACTATAATTTATACCTGAGTATATGTGATTGATAATGAGATTAATGTATTTTTGTATGGGTTTTATTCATTGTTCTTTGATGTTTTTAGTTATATAATATAAAAATAGTCAATACATTTGCATAAAATTTATTTAATTCTAATTTTCGTTAAAATGGGAGTTAGAGAAGCGAAGCTATGTTTAAACGCAATTGATTAAGTGAATTTGTAGAGAAAAATACTGTTATTAAAAATTGCACTGATTGTTAATTTTTACAAATAACCTTAACATAAAATAAAACATATAAAATGTACACATGTTTGTGTGTTAAAAAAAATAATTTTTAATTTATTTATAATATATAACAACTCCCAAAATTACCTATTTATGAGAAACATGTTTTTTGGCTTATTATTAATTACTTCTGTTTTACAAGCGCAATATCGATTAAGATACGATAAACTTTTTTTGGAAGCAGGAGTAGGAATGGCAATTCCTTTGTCTCTTACCTCACCTTCTGGAGAAGGCAGACCTTTATCGTTGGTTCATGGTCAGGGTTCATTGCGTTATATGTTTAGTGAAAATGTTGGTGTTTTGGGATCTTTAAGTTTCGATCAGTTTAATCGCGGAATTCAAAAAAGTGATCAGTTAATGGCTGGTTTAGAACTTTGTTATAATTTAGGTAATCTTATTGAATTATCAAGAAGTACAGGAGGGCAATATGGGTTATTGGTGCATGGCGGATTAGCAGCAGGAGTGATGTCCAGTCAATATTTCAATCGTGATAAAATAGGTGGTATAATGTTAGGTGTAAAACCGTATCTTGCTATAAATGAAAAAGTTTCTTTTTTTGCAGATTTAACCTATAAATCTACATTGTCACAAAAAATATATTATAACGGAGATTTAGTTGGAAAAGACTTAACGGGTAGTAATCTGGGGCTTACTTTTGGTTTTATAGTGGCTTTAGGACAAAATCGTTTCCATGCTGATTCAGCTTATTAATCCAAAAAGAATAATGAATAGCATTTTTCTAATAGAATAATAATGAAAATAGGAATTACTTTTAGTGCTTTTGATTTACTTCATGCAGGTCACATTACCATGCTGGAAGAAGCAAAACGACAGTGTGATTATTTAATCTGTGCATTACAGACAGATCCTACATTGGATCGTCCTGAAAAGAACAGACCTACTCAAACTGTAGTGGAGCGCTATATTCAATTAAAAGGCTGTAAGTTTGTTGATGAAATTGTTCCTTATGCAACAGAACAGGATTTAGAGGATATTTTAAGAGCTTTTAAAATTGATGTTAGAATTTTAGGAGATGAATACCGTGAAAAAAACTTTACAGGACGTGAATATTGCGAATCTAAAGGAATCGAATTGTATTTTAATACTCGCGACCATCGTTTTTCAAGTAGTGGATTACGTAAAGTGGTAGCAGAAAAAGAAGCATTAAAGGTAATTTAAGTAAAATGAAAAATAATACAAAAATTTACATTGCAGGGCATAAAGGAATGGTTGGAAGTGCTATTTGGAGAACTCTTTCTGAGAAAGGTTTTACAAATTTGATAGGCAAATCCAGCAAAGAACTTGATCTTCGAAATCAAAAAGCTGTTCTTGATTTTATAGCCGAAGAAAAGCCGGAAGTTATTATTGATGCTGCTGCCCGTGTGGGAGGAATTTTAGCAAATAATGATTATCCCTATCAGTTTATTATGGAGAACATGCAGATTCAGAATAATCTGATTGATTCGGCTTTGCAGAATAATGTCGAGAAGTTCATTTTTCTGGGGAGTTCATGTATTTATCCAAAATTAGCACCACAGCCTTTAAAAGAGGATTATCTTTTAACAGATACTTTGGAGCCAACTAATGAATGGTATGCAATTGCCAAAATTACAGGTGTAAAAACGTGTCAGGCTATAAGGAATCAATTTGGAAAAGACTATGTGAGTTTAATGCCTACCAATTTATATGGCACGCATGATAATTTTGATTTAAATACATCACATGTTTTACCGGCGATGATAAGAAAATTTCACGAAGCTAAAGAAAACAATCATGCACCGGTGACACTTTGGGGAAGCGGAACACCAATGCGTGAGTTTTTATTTGTCGATGATATGGCTAAGGCAGTTGTTTTTGCTTTAGAAAACAAATTGCCCGATTATTTGTATAACGTAGGTACAGGTGAAGATTTAACCATTAAACATCTGGCAGAAACGATACAGAAAATTACAGGACATCAGGGAGAAATTATTTGGGATTCAACGAAACCGGATGGTACTCCAAGAAAATTAATGGATGTGACTAAAATGCATGATTTAGGCTGGAAACACAAAATCGAACTTCATGAAGGAATTCAAAAAACTTATGATTGGTTTTTGGAAAATAAAGAAGCTTTCAAACAAGTAAAAATGTAGTTTCAGGTTAATCGTAAAAGTTAGACATCACCAATGTTGCATTTTTACTTGAAACATGAAATAAAGTAAACTAACAAACAATATATGAGTACACAAAAAGTAGCCCTTATAACAGGAATCACAGGTCAGGACGGATCATATTTGGCAGAATTATTATTAGAAAAAGGATATCAGGTACACGGTGTTAAAAGACGTGCATCTTCTTTTAATACACAACGAATTGATCATATTTATCAGGATCAGCATGAAGTACATGTGAATTTTAAGCTGCATTATGGAGATTTGACTGATTCAACTAATATTATTAGAATAATTCAGGAAGTACAGCCTGATGAGATTTACAATTTAGGGGCAATGTCTCATGTAAAAGTATCGTTTGATTCTCCCGAATATGTGGCAAATGTGGATGGTTTAGGAACCTTGCGAATTTTAGAAGCGGTAAGAATATTGGGCTTAACCAAAAAGACGAGAGTTTATCAAGCGTCGACTTCAGAACTTTATGGAGGTTTGGCAGAAAATAAAAACGAAAAAGGGTTTTATGATGAAAACTCACCTTTTTACCCACGTTCTCCTTATGGTGCTGCTAAAATTTATGGCTTTTGGATAACAAAAAATTACAGAGAAGCTTATGATATGTTTGCTTGTAATGGTATTTTATTTAATCATGAGTCTCCAAGACGTGGTGAAACTTTTGTTACTCGTAAAATTACGATGGCAACAGCCGCAATTGCAAAAGGAAAACAAGAATGTCTTTATTTAGGTAATTTAAACTCTCAAAGAGACTGGGGACATGCCAAGGATTATGTTGAAGCGATGTGGAGAATTTTACAGCAAGATGTTGCGGAGGATTATGTAATAGCGACTGGTGTAACGACTTATATCAGGGATTTTGTTATCATGTCTTTTGCGGAAATAGGAGTAGAATTAACTTTTGAAGGAGAAAATGAAAGTGAAGTTGCTAAAATTGCAGCTTGTAATAATCCTTTATATCAGTTAGAAATAGGTAAAGTAGTAGTGCGTGTAGATCCTGAATATTATCGTCCTACAGAAGTAGATCTTTTAATAGGTGATCCTACAAAATCTAAAACCAAATTAGGCTGGAAACCTCAGTACGATTTGGCTGCTTTGGTAAAAGAAATGGTAGAGAGTGATTTGAAATTGTATTAATCCACGCAATTATCAAGAAGAGTGAAGACGTAAACTCCTTATAACCAATATGGGATGAAACCATACAAACAGAATTGTGATTGCGAAAAGTGATGTAAAAATTGTTATTTCTTGAGTAAAACAAATTAATTATCGAAATGTTCTACTTATTACATTTCGATATAGGGGGATTCTTGATTTGAGTAATGTAACTCAATAAAATCATGTAATGTATTATGATAGAAAAAGAACAACAAAAAAGTACAAGTATACGGGTTGCATTAAATACAGGTGTGTTATATGCTAGGATGCTTATTTCGATGGGTATTTCATTCTACTCTGTGCGTTTAGTGTTGAATGCATTAGGGACTGCAGATTTTGGGCTTTTTAACTTGATTACAGGTGTTATTGTAATGTTTACGTTTTTGAATGCAGCAATGACAACCTCAACACAGCGATATCTTTCATTTCATCAGGGTACAGGGGACTTAGATATGCAAGTGAAAGTTTTTGCAAATAGCTGGATTTTACATATAATAATTGGATTTGTAATTGTAGCAGTGCTACTGGCCCTTTCACCATTTTTTTTTGATGGTTTTTTAAATATACCTGTAGACCGTGTTTCTACGGCGAAGTCAATATATTATTTTCTTGCTGGGTCTATGTTCTTTACAGTTGTTACTGTTCCATTCACAGCTTTGCTCAATGCTCACGAAAATATGTTGTGGCTAGCGGTTGTAATGGTTATAGAATCATTTTTAAAATTAGTGGTAGCCTTTTCATTAACCTGGTTTGCAGAGGAAGATAGATTGTTTTTTTATGGATTTCTAATGGCGGGGGTTACGATTGTGTCTTTCCTGCTTTATGCTATTTTTTGCTTAAAAAAATATAATGAATGTAGCATAAGAAGCTTTGCAGTAGATAAAATCCTGATGAAGGAATTAGGAAGTTTTGCGGGGTGGAATTTGTTTGCGAATATATGTTATGTTCTAAATACACAGGGGATTAATGTTTTATTGAATGTGTTCTTTGGTATAATAGTTAATGCTGCTTATGGTATAGCAAACCAAGTAAATGGTCAAGTAAGGGGGCTTTCATTCACTTTATTGCAGGCACTTAACCCGCAAATTATGAAAAGTGAAGGAATGAATAATCGAGAGCGTATGTTGCGAACTGCTATGTGGGCAACTAAACTAGGCTTCTTTTTAGTAGCGTTTTTTGCAATTCCGCTTATTTTTCAAATGTCAGTGGTGTTAAAATTTTGGTTGAAAAATGTACCAGAACATACAGATGTATTTTGTTCGTTATTTTTAATTGCTACGCTAATTAATCAACTAACAGTAGGTATAACTCCGGCTATTCAGGCCATGGGTAATATAAAAAATTTTCAGATAACTATAGGAAGTGTTGCGCTACTTACTCTGCCAATTTGTTATTTATCACTGAAATATGGAGGGATGCCAACAAGTTTCGTTTTTGTTGTTATTGTGGCGGTTGAAATTATTACGGGATTTTTGAAGATAGTTATTTTAAAGAAACAATCAGGAGTACAGATTAGTGAATATTTGAAATCAGTAATAAAAATGGTTATACCGATTTGTATTACTTGTGCAATAGTTTATTTAGCTACAAATTGGATTCATTCGGATATTCGTATTGTTCTAACTTTAGCAATCAGTTTTATTCTGTTTCCGGTGGTGTTTTATTTTATTGGATTAGATAGCGTGGAAAAAAATCAAATAGTAGCTTTAATACAGAGATTGCTGCCAGGTAAAGAAAAAAAGTAATATAAAATGAAAGGCACTGATTATACTCCTTTAATTTCTATTGTAGTTCCTATGTACAATGTTGAAAAGTATATTGCGAAATGTATTGATTCAATTATTGGACAGTCATATAGAAATATTGAACTCATATTGGTAGATGATGGCTCACCGGATAATTCGGGGCATATTGCTGATGATTTCTCGAAAAAAGATGATAGAATAAAAGTTATTCATAAAGAAAATCAAGGTGTTAGTATTGCGCGTAATCTGGGAATTGAAAAATCTATTGGTGAATATATTGTATTTGTTGACGGAGATGATTATTTAGATCCTGATTATGTTGAATATATGTTAGGCATAGTTGAAAAGACAAATGCAGACTTTGTAATGTCAAAGGACTGCTTCAAGTTTCCAGGCAATCTACAACAAATAGAAAAGGATAAAATAGAAATTTATACACCTGATGAAGCAGCTGCTTTGCTGTTATATCCGGGCTACGTTGAAATAGGTTGCTGGAATAAAATGTTTTACAGGGATTTTCTCGTTAAAAATAAACTTTCTTTTTTAAGTGAATTTTATATGGGTGAAGGATTAAACTTTATTGTAGTTGCTGCACAATTATCAAAGGGGGTAGGTGTTGGAAACAGGAAAGTTTACTACTACAGGAAAGATAATCTTAATAGTGCAACAACTGTGTTAAATGTTCCTAAGTTTGCTAATGCTTTAGCTGCCTTAGATGACATAGAGAAAAAATCGATGGTTCATACTTCTCAATTTAAGGAGTCACTCGAACTTCATAGGTACCTTACTACTTTTGTAGCTTTAAGTACAATATTATCAACCGAATCGAGAAAGGTTTACCAAATAGAATATAAAACTTACTTGTCTGCAATTAGAAAGGATGCTTTAAGTTTGATAAAAGCAGATGTTGCATTTGGACTAAAAATACGAATATGGATGTACTGTATTAGCCCAAAAATTGTTTCAAAAATTTTCTCTCTTCTTAGAAAGATGAAAAAGAAGCCATTTGTTAATAAATAAATTAACAAATTAATTTAGATAAGATATAACTTAATAGTAAAATATGAAGACAGTAGGTATAATTACAATGCATAAAGTTGAGAACTTTGGCTCAGCTTTACAAGCATATGCTTTACAGAAAATAGTTTCAGACTTTGGCTACGATTGCGAAATAATAGATTATATATACCCTAATAAATACCATAAACAGTTTAGTGAAAATAAACCTCGTTGGTATTCATTTTTGAAATTAATTATTCCAAATGAATTTTTATCTGCTACATATCGTGACAATCTGGAGATTAAAAAGTTTTGGAAAAAGAATTATAAATTATCAAAAACGTATAATTCAAAAGAAGAATTACAGCAAAAACCACCAATTTATGATATTTATATAACTGGAAGCGACCAGGTTTGGAATACCCGCTTTGTGAAAGGGGATACTTCTTTTTTATTGTCTTTTGCGCCTGCTTCAGCAAAAAAGATTGCATATTCTTCAAGTTTTTCATCAGATGAAATAGATAAAAAATATGAAGACACATATACGCAACTGCTAAGTAGCTATAACAGGATTTCTGTTAGGGAAACTAGCGGCGAAAATATTGTAAAGACTCTAACGGGCAAAGAGTCAATAACTGCTCTTGACCCAACTTTCCTTCTTACATCTCAAGACTGGGAGAAAATGTGTGAGAGAGAGAATAAGCTGTATGAAGGGGAAAATTATATTTTTGCATATGTTTTAGATTATGCTGTTAAATGTACACCTTATATTTACGAACTAATTAAATATTATAAAGAAAAAACAGGTTATCGCGTTATATATCTTGACCAGCAAGCTAAACTCCCTGAAGAATTAATTGGTCTAGTTGAGCGACCTGATCCAGTAAGCCCGGAACTTTTTGTTAGTTTATTCAAGAGTGCGAAACTGGTTATTACTTCATCATTCCATGGTACAGCGTTTGCTGCAAATTTTAGTACTCCTTTATATTCGGTAATTAATAAAGAACCCGGAAAGGATAGTAGACAGATGAGTTTATTAACTAAACTGGGAATAAGTAACAGAGCTGTAAAGGTAGATACTCCTTTTAATGAGATAGAAGTTGAGTGGAATAGTGAAGAATTATCAGAGCGGCTTACCAAATTAAGAGAGTTGTCAAAAAACTATTTACAGGAAGCACTAAATAGTGAAATTTAATTTAGAAGAAAATTGAAGAAAAACATTTAGGTAACGAAATTTCAATTAAATAAATCGTGTTAGTTTTTTGTGGGTTTTATTAATAAATTTTTTAAATAATTTTAAAAATGAAAGTGCTTGTTTCTGTCGTAATTCCCATTTATAACGTAGAAGTATACTTGAGAAAGTGTGTGGACAGTGTAATCAACCAAACGTTAAAAGATATAGAAATCATTTTGGTTGATGATGGTGCTACTGATAATAGTGGTTCTATTTGTGATGAATATGCTTTAATAGACAGTAGGATAAAAGTTATACATAAAGTAAACGGAGGGCTTTCTGATGCACGTAATGCGGGTTTGGAATTAGCAACTGCAAAATATGTTTCTTTTATAGATTCTGACGATTGGGTAGAACCTGACTTTATCGAAAAACTGTATAATGGTTGTGTTCAAAATAGGGCAGAAATAGCATGTTGTGGCCGTATTTATCAATACGAAAGTTATAACTATACGAAATATACATTAGATAAAGAAACCGAATATACAGAAACAGAAGCCATAAAGCACATGCTGAAAGGGGATACAATGGATATTGCCAGTTGGGATAAAATGTATGAGCGGAGATTATTCGATAAATATAAATTTCCAAAAGGCGAAATACATGAGGATATGGCTATTATGTTTGATGTTTTTCTTGAGATAAACAGGTGTACTCATGTCGCCAGTCCGTTATACCACTACAGGCAACGCGAGCAAAGCATTACTAAGCAAAAGTTTTCTGCCAGGAGTTTGGTAATTGTAAAAAACATTAAGCATGCAAAAGCTTTACTTCATGATAAAGTTGAACTGACAAAAACGGTTGACGCCTATTACTACAGGATGATTAAAAATTTGTGTGTAGTATTTTTTAACAGCCAGGACAATACTGGTTTTAAAGATGAGTTTGTATCTCTTAAAAAGGAGCTAACAAGTAACCTTTTTGAGATTCTTAGTAATAAAGAGTTAAGGCTTACGGATAAATTATCTATACTTTCTGTAATTTCACCTTTTTATGTTCAGATTAAAAAGGCATATACTTCAGTTAGGCGAAAAAATAAATAAGAGGTATTAACACTAGGGAAAATATTCAAAAAGATAAGGAACAATTTTATTTACGGTTTCTAAAGTGGAATGGTTGAAAAGTTCTTTCCAATGAACATGATATATTGTTTGTAGATATGTAAAACTTCTACGTAAAGAAGAGTACTACAATGCTGAGGGAATATGCTATTTAAGGCTTATTGCAGAAGAAAGAAAAAACCTTTGGAGAACGTTAGGAATTAACAATACCTAAAAATGTTTTCGATGAAGGTTTGCTTAATATATTATTATGGTAATATTGTGGTTAATGCTATGGCAAAAGTTGAGAATAATTAACTGGGAACGGAAAGATAATAAGAGTCCTGTTGTAGGAGATAATGTAGGTGCGGAGTAGGGAGCTATAGTTACAGGCGATGTTGCATTGTCGATAATGTGATAGTTGATGTCGGTGCCATTGTAGCAAAAAAGTGTTTTTGAGCCCAATGTGGTTGTTTCAGGAGTTCTGGCTAAAATTGTAAAACACATCATTTAGTATATTTTTTAAATGGAGGCATTTATTTTTATTTTTCTCGGGATTCTCTTTAATATCATAGGATATGAATATCTTGTTGAAAGCGGTGAATCTATTGTGGTTTTATTTAACATTTTTGTAATAATTAATCTGTCAATCCTGATTTATTATTGGAGAAAAAATGTTAAGCTAAATTTCATTTTCGTTTATTTATTTTTTTGGTGGTTTGTTTACAATAGTTTGGGACTAATCCGGATGTCTTATATAAAAAAATATACAACGGAAGAATTATGGATAAGCTATTCTGTTATTATTATTTCAACGATATTGCTACAGATAGGTATTTTAATGTCAAAAAATGTTAAGGTTACCGGATTCTCTTTTATTGAAAATTTTAATATTAGTAAAACAACATATTATATAGCTTTAGGTTTATATCTTACGTTTGTTGCTTATTCAGTTGCCCTTGGTGGTGGAATAACGGCCTTTTTTCTTGCAGGTTATCATGAAAAAGGTGGGGCTGAAAACATGACATTGATATTTGTCTTAACCAGATTTTTTACATGGTTTAAATCATTAAACTTGCCATATTATTTTTCGAAGGATGAAAATGCTCCTTCAAAATTTGTAGTGTATTCAGCTATGCTGTTGTTATTTATCATGTCTGTAGCCACAGGGGGATCTTTAGGAATACTGGAGCTTGGTATTACAATATTATTTTATAAATATTTGAGTATAACTAAGCCTTTGAAATTGTATAGCCTTAAAAAGTATATTTATTTTATGCTAAGTTTTGGTTTGATCGCAGGAGTGCTTATCCGTTTTAATAGAAATGATTACTCTTCATTTTCATTTGATGTTTTGAATGATGCAAAAGAAAATGTTTTTGGGTCTGCTACTTTTGATAGTACAGGAAACGTCATTTTCATTTATAACAATATTGAGCCTGTTTACCAGCCAAATCAGATAATTTACCCTTTTGTTAATTTTTTGCCAAGGGCAACATTTACTTGGAAACCAATGGAGCTTGGGAGGATACTTTCGTATAAGCTTTACGGTTTTGAATCTGAAACCATTGGAGGGTTTGCCCCTACGCCAATGGGTGAGTTTTATTATGATTTTGGTTTGCTCGGTGTTGTGTTAGGTATGATAGTGTTAGGTTACGCTATAGGACTTATACAATACAAAATGAATGCAACCCCGGAATCTAAATGGAGAAATGTATTTTTAGTTACCATTGCTGGGCTCACAGCTACTTTACCTGCATGGTATACGGGTTTTGGAGTTCGCTTGTTTTATTTTATATTGTTTATGTGGGTTGTTATAAAAATAGAAAAATTATATTCTGTTTTAAGGCTTAAATAGCAAAGCGTAGCCGGGTTTTACTCCTGAAATAATCGTCCCACCTAGGTCAACAGATTTTTCTTGATAAGGCTGGCGAAATTAAAATAGTATAATGAGGAAGTTTTCTTTTAGGGTCTCTTTCTAATAGATAAAGTATTTAAATAAAATAATAAATTTTTTTATAAAAAAAAAGTTTACCTATACCATTTGTATAAAGGTTATAAAAATAGGGTAGGCTTTTACTAGTTGATTTAATACTAAAGGGAGATTATATGCAAATAGTTATGGTAAGTTCATCAAGTTCACGAAATGCTGGTGGTTTGTTGCATTGCGTTATAGGGTTAGGGAAAGCTCTTTTACGAAAAAATAAAACAGTACCTGTTTTAATGGGATTTGAAGATGAATATACTGATAAAGACAGGTATTTATACGATCCGCTTAAACTGGAAACTTATACCATTAAAGGTCCTGCTGGAGTTGGTTTAACTTTTGATTTAAGTAAAAAACTGGAGGCTTTAAAACCTGAATTAGTGCACAAGCATGGTATTTGGTTATATACGTCTCATATTACTCGTAAATATTGTAAAAAAAATAATATACCATATCTGTTAACCACCCATGGTATGCTGGATCCATGGATACTTAGCGTGCGTAAGTTGAAAAAAGATTTAGGTCGTTTTTTGTATGAGGATGCCCATATTAAAGGAGCAGACTGTTTACACGCATTGGGACAGGCAGAGTACGTAGCAATACGCAAAGCAGGATATGTTAATCCCGTAGCGATTATACCTAATGGAGTCGATTTACCTAATGATGAAGGTAATGTTGTTAATGATGCTGTTTTACCTTGGCAACAAGACGACCGTAAAAGTGTGCTTTTCTTAAGTAGGGTGCATCCCAAAAAAGGACTTGAGAATCTCATAAAGGCATGGGCAATGCTTACCGACCAAAAGAAGGAATGGAAGCTTATAATTGCTGGCGAAGGTGCTCAGGATTTTCAGGATAAGCTTAACAGGATGTTAGAAGAAGCCGGTCTGCATAATGATGTCTTTTTTACTGGGGTGGTAGCTGGAAAAGAAAAAGATTTAACATTCAGGAATACTCAGGCATTTATTCTGCCGTCATTTAGCGAAGGTATGCCAATGGCTGTTTTAGAAGCATGGTCATATAATTTACCTACACTGCTTACAAAAGACTGTAACCTGCCTGAAGGATATGATGCCAATGCAGCAATAAAAATTGAAGCAAACCCCGATAGTATACTTAATGGGCTTAATGAGCTTTTTTCGTTACCCGAAGATGTAAGGATACTAATGGGGCAAAACGGTTATAATCTTGTGAAAAATAATTTCACATGGGATATTGTAGCTGGTAAAATGAACGAAGTTTATCAATGGATCAAAGACTGCAAGAAAGGTGAAGCCCCATCTTGTGTTGTACTAAAATAAAAGAAATATGATTTATCAGGATCTTAAAGCGTTTACTGTTCCGTCTACATTTAGGGGGAAATCTAAGGTAGTAGTGCAGCTATGGTGGATTGTACAAGCAACATTATTTGCTTGGTCGCCACAAGTATTGTATGGCTGGAGAAGGTTTTTGCTTAGGTTGTTCGGGGCGAAGATTGGTAAAGGGGTTTTATTAAGGTCTACAGTTAAGGTTACGTATCCCTGGAATGTGGAAATAGGTGACTATTGTTGGATAGGTGAAGATAATGTTCTATACAGCCTTGGAAAAATAACTATAGGTAATCACGTTGCCTTGGCACATAAAGTATATATTAATACAGGAGGGCATGATTATAAAAAGACTACGTTTGATATTTTTGCAAGCCCGGTTGTAATTGAAGACGAATGCTGGATTACAAATGATGTTTATGTTGCGCCTGGAGTAACTATAGGAAAAGGTTCCATAATAGCGGCAAGAAGTTCAGTTTTAAAAAATGTCCCTGAAAATAAAGTGTGTGTGGGTACACCAGCTGAACCAATTAAGGATAGGATATAAAAGGATTAATATAATTATGGGTAAAATTAAAATTTTAATTACGGGAGGATCAGGTTTTATAGGGACAAATCTTATTGAAACATTTTTAAATGAGGGTAAGGAAGTACTTAGTTTAGACATTACCGGGCCTAAGATTGAAAGCCATAACAAGATATTTAAAAATGTTAGCCTTTTGGATTATAATATCATGGAAAAGGCAATACTTGGGTTTAATCCTGATTATGTCATTCACTTGGGAGCGAGGACAGACCTTAATGGTAAAACATTAACAGATTATAATGCAAATATTCAAGGGGTAGAAAATTTGCTTAAAGTTTTAGATAAGCTACCCTCTCTAAAGAGGGTTATATTTGCTTCTTCTATGTATGTTTGTCAGCCAGGATATACTCCTGAGAATTATGAGGATTATAAGCCTCATACTGTTTATGGGGAAAGTAAGGTAATGACGGAAAAAATTATAAAAGAGAAAAATCCGTCTTATGAGTGGACTATAATTAGACCTACATCTATTTGGGGACCTTATTTTGGAGAACCATATAATCTTTTTTTTAAGATTGTCTTGTCTAAAAAATATTTTCACATGGGTTCAAAAGCATGTAAAAAAACTTATGGTTATATAGATAATTTTATTTATCAACTTAAAAGTATTCTTTATGCTGATGCTACAAATATTAATAAGAAAGTATTTTATTTGGGCGATTATGAACCTTATGATATTACTCTTTGGTCAAATGAAATTGCTACAGAACGAAATATTAAAATACCAAATGTTCCTTATTCATTTTTTAAAGTATTAGGTTATGTAGGGGATATTCTTAAGGTTATAAAGATTAAATTCCCTATGACTAGTTTTAGGCTAAAGAATATGACAACTGATAATGTTTATAATTTGGACGATACTCAGAAAATAGCTCCTAATCTTCCTTTTTCAAGGAAAGAAGGGACTAAAAAAACAGTAGAATGGATAATTAAAGAATAATTTTAAATAAAAAAAATACAGATTTGTTTTTTTATCTATTTTCTATAATTTACTATAACTTTTTTTGAGGATAAGTATTTACCAAGCATGCTGATTTATGATTTTGTCAAAGGAATATAAGCTTAAAAAGATTTATTGGATAATATAAAGTTGTTTTGAAATTGTTTTAAATATTCTTATGTTTATTTCTGTCTGTTGTCTAATGCCTATGTTTACATACAGGTAAATGAAAGATTTATAGAATTTCTGTTAAATGAAATAAAAGCTTTTCAGTTAAAAACTTACAAAGAGTTTGTTATATGTGAACTGAGAAGCAAAGATTTTAGATTAGGAAAATAATAATATTGAAAGTTTCTCAAATAGTTATTCTTTTAGTAAAAGAATTATACTTTGGAAACAGTTTTTTCAAGCAAATATTTTACAGAAAAATGTTTTTTATTTCGTAGAAAAAACATTCTTGATAAAAGCGTTGGTAACTTATATGATCTTACAATTCACTTATTGGTGCTTAATTAAATTCTATTGAATATAAAATGATTACCAAGTTTAAATAATAATGTACATTTAATCGTAATTTATGAAGGTTTCTGTTATAACAGTTTGTTACAATCGTAAAGCAACTATCGAGCAATCGATAAAAAGTGTTTTGAGTCAAAATTATCCTAATATTGAATACATAGTAATTGATGGCAATTCTTCAGATGGGACGCAGGACATTATAAAGCTATATTCGGAGAAAATCTCAAAATATGTATCAGAATCAGATAAGGGAATGTATGATGCAATTAACAAAGGTTTAAGTCTGGCTACAGGAGATATAGTAGGTTTGATGCATTCTGATGATGTTTTTTATGATAAAGATGTTATTTCCAAAATTGTCGAAGCTTTTCAAAATAGTTCAGATGTAGATGCTATTTACGGAAATGGAATTTATGTAACAAATGACGAAGAACAAAAAATTGTACGTAATAGAATAGGTGGCGAGTATGATTACAAAAGATTAAAAGCGGGCTGGCTTCCATTGCATCCTACAGTTTATATCAAAAAAACGGTTATTGGTAAATATGGGAATTATAATTTAGATTTTAAAATTGCTTCTGATACAGAATTTCTGCTGCGTTATTTATATAAACACAAAATAAAAGTTACTTATCTCAATACCTATATTGTAAAAATGAGAATGGGAGGTTTAAGCACTAATTATAAAAGAGCTTTTGAAGTGTTGTGTGAAGATTACAATATATATAAATTTCACAAGTTATCAGGAATTAGAGCCGTTTTTCAAAAAAAAATGCTGGCATTAATGCAATATGTAAAAAAATAAAAAGTGTCAATAATGATTAATAAAAAAATTTTTTCAAGTCTATGAAGATTTTAGATGCTTTATCACGACATCGTTTTTCCCGCTACTTTAAACTTTTGTTCGTAGTCTGGGATGTAATACTTTTAAATTTTGCGATTGTATTGTCAGCCTGGATACGATTTGGAAATTTAGATAAACTATTTATTAAAGAAGTTCAGACAGTTTCTTTTCTTTCCAATTTGATATGGATCGCTTTGTTATTGCGTAATGACTCCTATCGAATTGTAAGAATCGAACCTTTGGAATCTATTTTAAAACGGACCACCAAAAAATTCATTCTTCATATTGCCGTAATTGCCTTTTTTGTGCTTTTTTTAAAATACTCCCAGATTTCAAGGCTTCGATTACTTTATTTTTATGCTTTTTTCTTTGCCTTATTAATGCTTTCACGATTTTTATCAATGGAACTTTTAAAATATATTCGGGCAAAAGGATATAATTTTAAAAATGTTATAATAATAGGAGCAAATGATGCAGGTGAAAGAATTCGTAAAACATTATCTAAAGATTTGACCTATGGGTATCGTTTTTTAGGTTTTTTTGATGAAAAAGTAGATCCTTTTGCTTTTATTTCATCACCGGTATTAGGAGGGTTTGAAGATGTGGAAAAATATATAATTACCCATGAAATAGATGAAATGTATGTAGCGTTGCATATTGATAATGTGGATGTAATAAGTAAATTGATAAAAATTTGTGAACACCACATGGTTCGCATTAAGTTTATTCCGGATTTTCAATTGTACACTAAATCAAGTAAGGTTGAAATTTCATTTTACGAAAATACACCTGTACTAATGTTTCGGACAGAGCCATTAGAATACACGGTTAACAGATTATCAAAAAAAGCATTTGATATTGTTTTTTCTCTTGGAGTTATATTGTTAATTTTTCCATGGTTATTTCCCATAATCATGATTATAATTAAGATAGAATCTCCGGGACCTGTTTTTTTTAGACAAGAACGTTCTGGTCGTGATAATGAGTCGTTTTTTTGCTGGAAGTTTAGAAGCATGAGGGTTAATAAATTAGCGGATAAACTACAAGCAGGGAAAGGTGATGCACGTATTACTAAGTTTGGAGCCATTATGCGTAAAACTAGTATTGATGAATTGCCACAGTTTTTTAATGTTTTTTTAGGCGATATGTCTGTAGTAGGGCCACGACCACACATGGTCAATCATACGAAACAATATACAGATTTAATTGGAAATTATTTGGTGCGTCAATATACAAAACCAGGTATTACCGGATGGGCTCAGGTTAATGGGTATCGTGGTGAAACAAGAGAATTAATTGATATGCAGAATAGAGTAGAGTATGATATTTGGTATATAGAAAACTGGAGTATTTTATTAGATATAAAAATAATCATAAAAACGGTTCTCAATATTTTTAAAGGAGAAGAGAATGCTTATTAAATATGGATTAGCTGTTCAAAAAGGTTGGTTTATATTTGTTAATAAATAAGAACTGATTAACAAGCTCTTTAGTTATGGAATTGTGCAGTAAATCTAATTTATAATTAAATAACGCAGTTAATGAATTAAGTCAAAAATGAGTTAATCAAAAAAAACTTATATTTGTCACATAAATCCAAGATCCTAATGAATTTCAATTTTTTAAATTTTGCAAAAACAAGTATGTACTTTGCTCTGTTGTTTTTGTTTTTTTCCTGTGCATCAAAAAAAGATATTGTTTACTATCAAAATATTGATGGGATAAGTGCATCACAAAATGCAACTTCCTATGAAGTAAAAATTCAGCCTGATGATTTATTAATGATAATTGTGTCGGCTGAAGATCCAGAAATTACTATTCCTTTTAACTTAATGACAATTGCAGTTTCAAATACAGGTAAGCCTGATTTAGCAACAGGTCAGCTAACTACTCAGACATACTTGGTAGATAGAAGTGGTAATATCGAATTTCCTGTTTTGGGCAAATTGCAGGTAGGAGGCCTAACCAGAACGGAAGTATTGCAGAAATTAAAAAGTAAAATAGAGGTTTATATTAAAAATCCAATTATTAATCTCAGAATAACCAATTTTAAAATCTCCTTACATGGGGAGGTAGCTTTACCCGGGACTTATCCGATTACTTCTGAAAGAGTTACTTTGATTGAGGCGCTAAGTATGGCAAAAGATTTGACAATTTATGGTAGAAGAAATAATATTTTAGTTATACGTGAAATTAACGGTGTTAAATCATATAATAGAGTAGATATTACCAAGGCTGATTTTATCAATTCTCCTTTTTATTATTTAGCTCAAAATGATGTGGTTTATGTTGAACCTAATAATACTAAAGTCAATGCAGCGGCAGTAGGGCCTAATACTTCAGTTATCGTATCGGCGATTTCTATTCTAGTGTCACTTTCTGTTCTGCTTTTTAAATAATACTGAATAAACAAAAAAGAAATGCAAGATTTTTATAATGAGGTTGTAGAAGATGAAATAAATGAAGTAAATCTTCGTGAACAACTGGATAAATATTTGGTTCACTGGAAATGGTTTGTTCTAAGTGTTTTCCTTTGTTTGGTTTTGGCTTTTTTATATTTAAGATATACTACACCAAGTTATAAAGCCAGTACTTCCATATTGGTAAAGGATGAAAAAAAAGGAGGTATGCTTTCTGAATTATCTGCCTTTTCAGATTTAGGTTTGGGTGTAGGTTCTGTAAATAATGTCGATAATGAGATTGAAATTTTAAGGTCAAGAACTTTAGTAGAATCTACTTTAAAAAGACTGAATTTAAATATAAGTTTGTTGGTTGAAGGAAATGTAGTAGATAGGGATATTTATGGTAAAGCTCCTATTCATGTATATTTTATTAATAAAACAGAAGTGTTTGATGAGGCTAATGTAATTCTAAAACTGGACATTTTGTCTAAAGATAAGTTTTCCTTGGAGAATGCTGTTTTAGATGAAACCAATCATGAAAAAATTATTTTATCGGCTAAAAAACAGTTTGAATTTGGTGAAAAAATTCCTACTTCATTGGGTGTGTTGGTTATAGGAAAGACAGCTTTTTATGGACAAAACAATTTCGAAAAAAAGAAGCCGATCCGGATCGTAATTAGTCCGTTGGATAATGTTACGGAGGATTTTAGAAAAAAATTAAAAGTTGAGCCCTTAAGTAAGACAAGCAGTGTGGTTAATGTGTCGATAACAGATCCTGTGAAAAAAAAGGCTGAGGATTTTCTGGATAATATGATTCAGATCTATAATAAAGATGCAGCGGAAGATAAAAATTTTATTTCTGAAAATACCTCTAAATTTATTTCTGAACGGTTGGCATTGATTACACAGGAATTAGACGGTGTGGAGCAGGATGTAGAAAGTTTTAAAAAAGCAAATCAATTAACAGATATAGAGTCTGAAGCAAAGCTTTTTATAGAAGGATCGAATGAATATGATAAGAAAGGAATTGAAACTGAAATTCAATTGAATGTTGTTTCTTCTTTATTGGATTTTATAAAAAAAAGCACAAATTCAGATTTACTCCCAACCAATATTATAACAGATAATGGGGATGCAGGAGGTTTAATAACGTCTTATAATAAACTGGTTTTAGATCGTAACCGAATTTTAAAATCAGCGACAACTGAAAATCCTTCAGTAATAAAATTAGATCAGCAAATTACATCTTTGAAAGCGAATGTAGCGACAAGTTTAAGAAGAATGCAGTCGAATTTGCAGATTCAAAATCGGGATTTAAAAAGTCAGGAAAGTTTACTGAATAGCAAAATTGGTAAAATTCCGGTACAGGAACGTCAGTTCAGGGTAATTGCAAGACAGCAAAAAGTAAAAGAAGAATTGTATCTGTATTTGCTGCAAAAACGGGAAGAAACGGCCATTTCTTTAGCTGCTACAGAGCCAAATGCAAGGGTTATAGATGCAGCTAAAGCAAATAAAATTCCGGAAAGTCCAAAGAAAAATATTATTTACATCGCCGGATTCCTAATAGGTCTTTTGATTCCTTTTGGAATTGTATACGGTTATGATTTACTGGATACCAAAATCAAAAGCAGACTGGATCTGGAAGGTAAAACACAAATCCCTTTTATTGGTGATATTCCAACTTCGGATGACGCTAATGAATTGATTAAAACAGATAGCAGGACAAGTTCAGCTGAAGCGATTAGGATTGTCAGAACGAATCTTGAATTTATGCTGACAAATGTTTCGGAAGGTCTGGCGAAAACCATTTTTGTTACCTCGACTTTTCCTGCCGAAGGTAAAACTTTGGTATCGGTAAATCTTGCTGCTACATTTGCTTTATCAGGAAGAAAAGTTTTATTGGTAGGTATGGATATTAGAAATCCGAAGTTTATGGATTATTTTGCAATGCCAAATGTTGGATTAACAAATTATTTATCTTCAAATGATACTGATGTTAGCAAATATATTATAAAACATAATGAGTATGAAAATTTCTACATATTGCCTTCAGGGGTAATTCCTCCAAATCCTGCGGAGTTGTTAATGGGAAGAAATGTTGATACCCTTTTTCAAACATTAAAAAAAGAATACGATTATATTATTGTGGATACTGCGCCTGTGAGTTTAGTCGCTGATACATTACTGGTAGCAAAAAATGCAGATACTTTTGTGTATGTAATGCGTGCCAATGTTTTGGAAAAAAGAATGTTGTCAATTGCTAATACTTTTTACAGGGAAAAGAAATTGCCAAATATGTGTTTGGTTCTTAATGATACCGATTCGACGAAAGGTTATGGCTATGGTTATGGTTATGGTGTTAGAACAGAGAAAAAATCCTGGTTTAAGAAATTTAAAAAAGATATAAGCTAGATTTATAAATTAGTTAAAAAAAAAAGAAAGGTCCAATGTTTATTTGGACCTTTTTTATGAGATATTTTGAAGAAAAAACTAAGAGCCTGTTTGAAATTTATTTTTGAAAATCATTACAAGAAAGCCAATAAATAAAATTTAAACAGGCTCTAAGCGTTAGAATTTAAAAAACTGATTGTTGGATATGATTTCTTTTAATCTGTCCACTGAATTTATTTTTATTCTTTGTTCAAATGCTCCTATGTGGTTGCTATGGTGTACGTCAGTTCCTGAAAAATCATACATTCCGTTTTTTAGTAACTGTTCCGAAACTTTTGTAACCTCCTCACCATAATAACCTGTAACAGCTAATAAATTTAATTGAAACAAGCAGCCGGCTTTTTTTAATCTTTCGTATTCAGTAAAGTTTTTGTGATAAAACAGATAACGCTCCGGATGTGCTAAAACAGGGATGTATCCGGCCACCTGCAGATCGAATAAAATTTTATATAATTGTATTGGGGCATTCATGTAGGACATTTCTACCAATACGTAATTATCTTTTAAAGTAAGAAGCTTTTCATTTTTAAAATGCCGTTCAAACCAATCGTCCATAAAGTATTCTGCTGCTGCCAGAAAAGGTTTTGTAATATTACTTTCAGTTAATAGTTTACTCGTTTCAGCATGATTGTCCTGAATAATCTGAGGTGAATTATCCCATATATAATGACTGATATGAGGGGTAGTTATGAATTGTGAAACTCCAATTTTTTCCAGTGATTTTATTAATCTGGCAGTATCAGATATTGTTTTTGCACCATCGTCAATCCCAGGCAATAAATGCGAGTGGATATCAATATAGTTGCCTGATAAGAGGTCCTTTAAATAAGGTTTTTGTTTTAAGAATGATAACATAGTCGCAAAAATAAAGAAATAGATATAAAGAAGCTGTGTTTGAAACCAAAGATTAATTAAAAATTCAGATTTTATAGTATTATTCTAAAATTTCTGGTTTTTGAAATATTACCGAGAAATTATTAGGTCTGGTCGAAATTTTTTAACTTCCCTCAATATTTCAACTTCATTATTTTATGCAATTATCGGTTATTATTCTTAATTATAAGGTGCGCTATTTTCTGGAACAGTGCGTATTGAGTGTTCAGGAAGCACTTTCTGCAATTGATGCAGAAATCATTGTGGTCGATAATAATTCGGATGATGATAGTTGTTTGATGATGAAAAACAGGTTTCCCGATGTGACGCTAATTGAAAATAAAGAAAATTCAGGATTTCCTAAAGGAAATAATATTGGTGTGGCACAGGCTAAAGGAAAATATATTTGTATTCTTAATCCGGACACAGTAGTTGCCGAAGATACATTTGTGAAAGTTCTGGCTTTTGCCGAAGAAAAAGAAAACCTCGGGATTATCGGCTGTAAATTAATTGACGGAACAGGGAATTTTCTGCCTGAAAGTAAACGTGGAACCCCAACACCCTGGGTGGCTTTTACAAAGATTTTTGGATTATACAAAATATTTCCAAATCAAAGGTTTTTTAATCAGTATTATGCACAGCATCTTTCTGAAAATCAAACCGGAAAGGTTGATATTTTAGTAGGGGCTTTTATGTTAATGCAACGTAAATTGTATTTGGAAGTCGGTGGTTTTGATGAGGATTGTTTTATGTACGCTGATGATATTGATTTGTCTTATTCTGTTTTACAAAAGCAAAGAAATAATTACTATTTTCATGAAACGTCTGTGATACATTATAAAGGGGAAAGTACGGTAAAAGATGAAAAATATATGAGAAGATTTCAGGAAGCAATGGAGTTTTTTTATCAAAAACATTTTAAGAAATCATTGTTTTTTTCGGTTTTTATCAAAGTTGGAATTTTTCTTTTTTCGTTTGTAAAAATGTTTCAGGGAAAGCATAGGTCTAATCCATTGCCGGAAAGCTATGTTTTCGTTTCTTCAAATGAAAATTTGCGCAGTCAATTGTCTTCAGTTTTAAAAAATAAAGTCGATTTTTTGGATTTCAAAAAGGAAAAAATGGTAAATTCGTCCCTCGTTTCAAGGGGTAAAAGAGTTGAAATTATTTTGGATAATCAGTACGTTTCTTTTAAAAAATGTATCGAAATCTTAGAAACTCTTAGACATAAGAGTGTTACTTTTAAAATTTTACCCAAAAAGGCCAATTTTATTATTGGGAGTAATTCTAAAAATGAACGGGGCGAAATGATAAAAATTGAGTAAAAATTACGTTTTATGTAATTTATATTTAAAATATTCATTAATTTCGCAATCTGAAAATCAAAATCACCTTTTAGGTTAATAATATGGCAAGATTTGAATTGAGACTTCCAAAAATGGGAGAAAGTGTAGCTGAAGCAACCATTACAAACTGGTTGAAACAAGTGGGCGACAAAATTGAAGCTGATGAAGCAGTACTTGAAATTGCAACAGACAAAGTTGACAGTGAAGTGCCAAGCGAAGTATCGGGAATTTTGATCGAACAATTATTTGGCAAAGATGATTTGGTTCAGGTTGGGCAAGTTATAGCGATTATTGAAACAGAAGGAGATAGTGTATCAGAAGTAAAATCGGTTCAAGAAACTGTGGTTCCTGTCGAGGTAACTGAAATTGAAAAAACAATCGAAGTTGCCAGAGAAATTGTTTCGAGTCCTCAGGATTTTTCGGGTTCAGATAAATTCTTTTCTCCGTTAGTGAAAAATATTGCTAAAGAAGAAGGGATTTCTCTTTCTGAATTAGAAAATATCTCTGGTTCAGGAAAAGAAGGGCGTGTTACAAAAGATGATATTTTAAAATATATTGACAGCCGTAAATCTGAAGTTAAAGAGGAAAAAGTAGTGTTTTCTCAAAAACCGACAGAGCCTGCGGTTCAGAAAAGCACACAGGCAGTTCCGGTTTCTGTAAACGGAGAAGACGAAATTGTTGAGATGGACAGGATGCGTAAGCTGATTTCTGGTTATATGGTAGCTTCTGTGCAGACTTCGGCTCATGTACAGTCGTTTATAGAAGTTGATGTAACAAACATCGTAAAATGGAGAGATAAAGTTAAAGTTGCTTTTGAGAAAAGAGAAGGAGAAAAACTTACTTATACTCCAATTTTTATGGAAGCTGTTGCAAAAGCCATAAAAGATTTTCCCGGAATTAATATTTCGGTTGATGGAGATTATATTATTAAAAGAAAAAACATAAATTTAGGAATGGCTGCAGCGTTGCCTAACGGAAATTTAATTGTTCCTGTCATTAAAAATGCGGATCAGTTAAACCTTGTAGGGATGGCAAAAGCAGTTAACGATTTAGGAAATCGTGCCAAAACCGGAAAATTAAAGCCGGATGATACGCAGGGAGGAACTTATACGGTAACAAACGTAGGGACTTTTGGAAGTGTTTTCGGGACTCCAATTATCAATCAGCCACAAGTTGGAATTCTGGCTTTGGGAGCAATTCGCAAAGTACCGGCGGTTATTGAAACTCCGGATGGTGACTTTATCGGAATTCGTCAGAAGATGTTTTTGTCACATTCTTATGATCACAGAGTTGTAGATGGTGCCTTGGGAGGTAGTTTTGTGAAACGTGTAGCGGAGTATTTAGAGGCTTTTGATATTGATAGGGATTTCTAAAAAAAAACATTAAGAATATTAAAACCGACAGAATTTTAAATTTTGTCGGTTTTTTGTTTTTATAAATGATAACTTTAAAAAAATAATAATTTTAACAGTTGTTTACGGCAAATAAATTAGTGATAATTCGGCTTTAAAAATTACATTTGTAACATTCAAAAATAAAAAAATGGAACTCAAACTCAGCAGACCAATCTGCTTTTTCGATTTAGAAACTACTGGAATTGATATCGGGAAAGACAGAATCGTAGAAATTTCGATATTTAAAGTTTTTCCAAACGGAAATAAAGAAAGTAAAACCTGGTTAGTGAATCCAACAATTCCAATTCCACCACAAACTACAGAGGTTCACGGCATCACGGATGAAAAAGTGGCGAATGAGCCAACATTTAATGAATTGGCGCCTCAAGTGCATAATATGATTAAAGACAGCGATTTGGGAGGTTTTAATTCTGATCGTTTTGATATACCTTTATTGGCCGAAGAATTGCTTCGGGCAGGTGTTGATTTTGATATGAAAAATAAGGTATCTGTGGATGTTCAGACTATTTTTCATAAAATGGAAGAGCGTACCTTAAGCGCTGCATTAAAATTTTATTGTGGTAAAAGTCTTGAAAATGCTCATTCTGCTGAAGCAGATACAATGGCAACTTATGAAATTTTAAAAGCGCAGTTAGACCGTTATCCTGAATTAGAAAACGATATTAAAGTGTTGTCAGAGTTTACAACACGCAAAAAAATTGCTGATTTTGCCGGAATGATTGCTTTCGATAAAGACAACGAGGAAATTTTTACTTTTGGAAAACACAAAGGAGCAAAAGTTGAAAAAGTTTTAGAGTCTGAACCTGGGTATTTTAGCTGGATTCAAAATGCAGATTTTCCATTATATACCAAAAAAGTTTTAACGGCAATTAAATTAAGAAAGTTAAATACCAAGTAAGTTAATAGTTTTTAGTTGAAAATTTTTAACTGACAACCAGCAACTAATAACCAGTAACAATAGATATGAAAATAATCTGTATAGGTAGAAATTATACCAATCATATTGAAGAATTAAAAAACGAAAGGCCTACAGAGCCTGTTGTTTTTATGAAACCTGATTCGGCGGTCTTATTAAAACAACATCCGTTTGTGATTCCCGAATTTTCAAAGGATATTCATCATGAAATTGAGGTTGTTGTAAAAATTAATAAAGTAGGTAAATATATTGAGCCTAAATTTGCGTATAAATATTATGATGAAATAAGTGTAGGGATTGATTTTACTGCTCGTGATCTACAGACAAAGTTAAAGGAAAAAGGATTGCCTTGGGAAAAAGCTAAAGCTTTTGATGGATCAGCTGTTATAGGGGATTTTTTGCCAAAGACACTTTTTAGTTCCGTTGAAAATATTACTTTTGAACTGACAAATAATGCTAAAACAGTTCAAAAAGGCAATACGAGCCTTATGCTTTGGAAAATAGATGAGCTTATTTCGTATGTATCACAGTATTTTACATTAAAAATAGGTGATGTTATTTTTACAGGAACGCCTGCGGGAGTTGCGGCAGTTAAGCCTAATGATGTTTTAGAAGGCTTTTTAGAAGGTAAGAAATTATTTAGAATACAAGTAAAATAATGGCATTAAAATACAATTTATCTAAAGTATATGCACTTTCAGACAATGATTCGGAGTTTGTAAATGAGATTCTGAGGTTGTTTGTTACTGAGGTTCCGGAAGATTTAAAGCAAATTAAAGAGGGGATCAAGAAAAAAGATCATAAGCATGCTTATTCTTATGCGCATAAGATAAAGCCTACTCTTGATTTGATGGGGCTGAATGTTGCTTTTGAAGAAATTTTGCAAGTAGAAGCCTGGACAAAGGCTGAAGGTAAAAAGAAAGAAATTATCGAAACTTTTAAAAGTATAAAAAAACAGGTGAATGATGCCATTAAAGAGATAAAAAAGGATTTTGATCTTAATTAGGGCGTGACCCAATTTTTGACCCAATTTAAAAAGGGTCAAAAATTGGGTCGGGTTATCCACTATATCTTTTGTTCCTGAAAAGCATCTTTTAATCAGGAATTTTTCTTGTCACAAAAGGATGCCGTTTCTACCCCTCACGCAAATCGTCGCAACAATAACATACTTTCAAAACAATGACTTACGGTTTTTTTAAGTGAAATCTTCTATCAGAATGAAAGCAACTATTATAACAATTGGAGATGAGATCTTAATTGGTCAGATTGTAGATACAAATTCGGCTTTTATTGCCAAATCACTGGATAAAATTGGAGTTGAAATCAGTGAAATGATTTCGATCAGTGACGATAAAAAACAAATTCTGAATACCTTTACGGAATTGCAGAATAAAGTTGATGTTGTAATTGTAACCGGAGGATTAGGGCCTACAAAAGATGATGTAACCAAAAAAACATTTTGCGATTACTTTGATGATGAATTGGTTGTAAATCCGGAAGTTCTGGAGCATGTAACGCAGTTAATTGAGGGTTTTTATAAAAGACCAATCACTCAAATGAATAAAGATCAGGCTCTGGTACCTTCAACTTGTACGATTTTGCATAATCAGGTTGGAACTGCGCCGGGCATGTGGATGAAAAAAGAAAATACTGTTTTTATTTCGCTTCCCGGAGTTCCCTATGAAATGAAATATCTGGTCGAGGAAGAAATAATTCCAAAAATAGTGCACGAATATAAGCGTCCCTATATCATTCATAAAACCATTTTGACTTACGGACAAGGCGAGAGTTTAGTTGCAGAACGTATCGAAAATTGGGAGAATAATTTACCGGATTTTATAAAATTAGCCTATCTGCCAAATCCTGGCCGGGTACGTTTGCGCTTAACTGCGAGAGGAACTGATAAAGAAGAACTGGAAAAGGCAATTGAGGATAATGTTGAGTCATTAGATGCTATAATTCATGACATAATAGTAGGATATGATGAAAATGAAACACTCGAAACTGTAATTGGGAAACTTCTTTCTAAAGAAAATAAAACCATTTCAACTGCAGAAAGCTGTACTGGAGGAAGAATTGCTTCTCTTTTGTCAGCTGTTCCTGGTTCGTCGGGTTATTTTAAAGGAAGTGTTGTTTCGTATGCAACCGAGGCTAAAGTGAACGTTTTAGGTGTTTCGCAAGATTTAATAGATCAATATTCTGTAGTAAGTGCTCAGGTAGCATTGGCTATGGCTTTGAGTGTTAAAGAGATGCTGAAAACAGACTATGCAATTGCGACAACCGGGAACGCCGGGCCGTCAAAAGGAGACTCAGATGCTGAAATTGGCACTGTTTTTATTGCTTTGGCGACACCAAACGAAGTAATTGTTGAAGAATTTAACTTTGGACAACCACGTGAAAAAGTGATAGATAGAGCGACTATTAAGAGTTTGGAAATATTACAGAAAGAAATTTTAAAAATTGTGCGATAATTTTTTGCTACAATGGTTTATTTTTCTTTTCTTTGCACCCTGATTTTGAATAACGATAAAAGATAAGTATAATGTCAAGAGTTTGTGACCTTACAGGTAAAAGAGCGATGGTAGGAAATAACGTTTCTCACGCTATGAACAAAACTAAGAGAAAGTTTTCTGTAAACTTAGTTAAAAAGCGTTTTTATCTTCCAGAAGAAGATAGATGGATTACTCTTAGAGTAGCAGCATCTACGATAAAAACAATTAATAAAAATGGAATTTCTGCTGTTTTGAAAAAAGCACAGTCAGAAGGATTTATCAAATAATCTTTTCCTAAATAAATATATAGCAAGATGGCAAAGAAAGGTAATAGAATCCAGGTAATTTTAGAATGTACTGAGCACAAAACTACAGGTGTTGCAGGGACTTCAAGATACATCACAACAAAGAACAAAAAAAATACTCCAGACAGATTAGAGATTAAAAAATTTAATCCAATCTTAAAAAGAGTAACTGTTCACAAAGAAATTAAGTAATAATTAGAGGTTTAATAAAATTTCAAATCCAGTCATTTGTTTTTTTATTAATTTCAATAACATTTGAATCATGGCAAAGAAAACCGTAGCATCGTTACAAACAGCTTCTAAGAGATTGTCAAAAGCCATCAAAATGGTAAAATCTCCTAAAACTGGTGCATATACATTCGTAGAATCTATTATGGCTCCTGAGGAAGTTGATGAATTCTTGAAAAAGAAATAATTACAATTACATTATATAGAAAAGCTACTTTCACTCCGAAAGTAGCTTTTTTATTTTTATATTTGTTTAAAATTTAAAGAAGCATCACAAATTGGCTTTTTTTAATAATGGATTCCCGCTTTTCGCTATAATCTTTTATTCTGAACCCCAGAATAAAAGGATTTCCGCTGCAATCGGGGCTAATTAAAAACAATTTACTTTCTTTAAGTATTTGGATTTCAGATAATTTAAAATCTAAAAATCTAAAACAATCTAAATAACCTACACAAAATGAGTTTTTTTAAAAAATTATTTTCTACTGATAAAAAAGAGACTTTAGATAAAGGTCTTGAAAAAACAAAAACAACTTTTTTTTCAAAGTTAAGCAAAGCTGTTGCCGGAAAATCTAAAGTAGACGACGACGTTTTAGACAATCTGGAAGAAATTTTGGTTGCTTCTGATGTTGGAGTAAATACCACTTTGAAAATCATTGAAAGAATCGAGAAACGTGTTGCCGAAGATAAATATTTGGGAACAGCGGAATTAAACCAAATACTTCGTGATGAAATTGGAGCTTTATTGTCTGAAACTAATACAGGTGAAGCAACAGAGTTTGAAATTCCGAAAGACAAAAAACCGTATGTTTTAATGGTTGTGGGAGTAAACGGAGTAGGTAAAACAACTACAATTGGTAAGTTAGCCTATCAGTTTAAAAAAGCAGGACATAAAGTAGTTTTAGGAGCTGCAGATACCTTTCGTGCTGCTGCAATCGATCAATTGCAAGTTTGGGCTGACCGTGTTGATGTGCCAATTGTGAGACAAAATATGGGGAGCGATCCTGCTTCTGTAGCCTTTGATACTTTGCAGTCTGCCGTAGCTCAAAATGCTGATGTGGTAATTATTGATACAGCAGGCCGTTTACATAATAAAATCAATTTAATGAACGAATTGACAAAAGTAAAACGTGTAATGCAGAAGGTTGTTGCTGATGCGCCTCACGATGTGCTTTTGGTTCTGGATGGTTCTACAGGTCAAAATGCTTTTGAACAGGCTAAACAATTTACGGCTGCAACTGAAGTAACTTCTCTTGCTGTTACAAAATTAGACGGAACGGCAAAAGGCGGAGTTGTAATTGGTATTTCAGACCAGTTTCAAATTCCGGTAAAATATATTGGTGTCGGAGAAGGAATTGAAGATTTGCAAGTCTTTAATAAATACGAATTCGTAGATAGCTTCTTTAAATAATTTTTTAAGTATAAAATGAAAAATATACCTCCTGTTGCATTTTATTTTGCAAGTGTTCTGTCTTTTGTTTTTGCAAATGTTTCAAAAGATAAAAGTTTGTCTTTTTATTATATTCTATTGGTATTGGGGCTCGTTTTCTTTTTTGCAGGAATGTTGAAAAGGATCCGTACCAAACGATAGTTTATAATCATTTTCTCTATTTGATTTTATGAAATATTATACCTTGATTTTGCTGTTTAGTCTGCTTTCCTGCACAAACAAGAAAAATGATAGCGATGATAAAGAATTTCATACACAACGACAAAAAGTAATTGTTATTCAGCCTTTAGGAAACTTTAAGCTAAATCAGGCTGAAAAAGTTTTTAAGCAAATCAAGGCTATCAATTCGAATGTGGTTTTAAGGCAAAATATTTCTTTTCCTGAAAATTCATTTTACAAACCCAGAAACCGATACCGTGCTGACAGTATTATTAAAAATCTTAAAAATAATATTGGTGTAGATTCTGTAATTGTAGGATTAGCAAATGCTGATGTCAGTACAACCAAAAACGGAATTAAAGACTGGGGTGTAATGGGTTTAGGGTATAAGCCCGGAAAAGCCTGTGTCGTTTCTGATTTCAGATTGTCAGTAAAAAATAAAAACGAACAATTTTATAAATTGGTTTTGCATGAATTGGGTCATACAGCAGGTTTACCTCATTGTAAAATTAAAACTTGTTTAATGCGGGATGCTGAAGGAGGCAATCCTTTTGATCAGGAAAAAAGCTTCTGCAGGGAATGTAAAAGCTTTTTAAAAAGTAAAGGATGGCAATTAATTTAAAATGCTGATTTTCGTACTTATTGATACAAAGCATTAATTTTCTCCCATAAAACCTTGTCAAAATCAGACAAGGCAAGATTTTCAGCATCGGCAGCATCTCCCATTCTGATGACTACCATTTTCTTACTCGGAATTACATATATTTTTTGATCGTTTTTTCCCAGAGCCATAAACATATCGTTTGGTGCTGTTGGGATTATGCTTCCCTGAAAAGTAAGCTGTGATTGTGGAAGATGATAATTCGCTTTTCCGTTTAGCCACCATAAATAGCCATATCCTAAATTAATGTTTTGAGATGTAGTAGTAGCTTCATTGAAATAAGTTTCATTCAAAATAGTGTTGTTCTCCCATTTTCCTTTGTTTAGCATTAGCAAGCCAAATCGTGCCATGCTTCTTGTGGTACTTGTGTAAACGCTGTTTACGCCTAGTTGGATCCAAGTGCCATTCATACCGATTTTATCCCTCAATTTTGTGTTGAAATAGTCTGACCAGTTTTGTTTGCTTGCAGTCTCTACAACATCCTGCAGTTTTACATAAACATTATGATACGCCCAGCGTGTTCCCGCATCGGCTTTGTAGATTAGATTTGCAGGTTCAACATCATCTGTGCTGTCATCAAGACCTGATGTCATTGTTAACAGATGTTTGCAGGTAATTAAATTCTCTTTCGGAAGTGTTTCGCTTGTCCAGTTGTTGCCAAGATATTGAGAGACTTTATTATTGATGTTGAGTAACTCTTCCTGTTGGGCAATTCCAGTAACGGTAGCTGTTAGTGTTTTTCCGGCACTTGCCCAATACCAGTTTTTGGTTGCTGAATGGTCGTTGAAGTAGTTTTCTAAAACGATTCGGCCATTAACCAATATGATAAATGATCTGGAGTTTTTGAGTTCTAAATAGTCTAAAAGCGGCTGAACAGCATTCTGATTCCATTTCAGGTCTGTAATTGATGTTGTCTCCCAGGTATTTCCGGTCAGAGGCGGAAAATACATGCTTTGTGGCTGAGCTGTGTCAGAAGTGTTGTCTTCTTTACTGCAACCAATACATATTAACAGCATCAGTATTTTACAAATTGTTTTGGTCATGGTTTATGTTTTTGGTTTGGGGTTTGACCAAAAATATGTAAAATAGTTTAATTGGTTTTGCTGATTTTAATTTCTTTTTCATCTTATAAGATTATCTTTGTAGTCTAATAAAATTTCTTTTGAATACCGAAGCCCTAGCCTTGATGGTCGAATTGCTCTCGCAATTACCTTTTATGGCAGGGTTTGCCATAAAAGATACAGCGGACAGCAGGAAACAGCTTCTTATTAAATAATACAATATGAAAAACACTTTTATGATTTTGGTTTTATCGCTTTTGTTTGTAAGCTGCAAACAGGAAATTAAACCGGCAGATATTGCAAAACTGAATGGCTACTGGGAAATTGAAAAAGTAGTTTTTGATAAAGGTGAGGAGAAGGCTTACGGAATGAATGAGAATTTTGATTATTTTGAGATTAAAGGAACTAAAGGTACCCGAACAAAGGTGATGGCACAGCTAGATGGAACTTTTTTAACGACAGATACTTTTGAAAATGTTTCGGTTCGGTTTACAGATAAAGGAACTTTTTTAGACTATAAAACGGATTATGCGAAATGGAGCGAGGAATTGATTTCGATTTCGGATGAGGCTTTTGTGGTAAAAAACGATCAGAATAAGGAATATCATTATAAAAAATCAGGACCAGTAAATTTATTAAACGATGGCAAAAAGACTAAATAACGAAAGTACGATTGGGGCTGTTTTGCAACAGATTATCCAGGTAAATAAATTACAGCCCGGAATGGACCA
Organism: Flavobacterium pectinovorum; assembly: GCF_022802975.1. GTDB lineage: Bacteria > Bacteroidota > Bacteroidia > Flavobacteriales > Flavobacteriaceae > Flavobacterium > Flavobacterium pectinovorum_B. Next base: position 48,052 of record NZ_JAFEVZ010000012.1, on the reverse strand, counting down.
GATTGATGTTCGGGATGCCTGGAAGGAATTGATGGGGAGTGGTGTGAATACGTATACTAAAAATGTAATTTTGAAAGGAAGTACACTGTATGTTGAACTGGGATCTGCTGTTTTGCGTGAAGAATTAAGCCATGGAAAGTCTAAAATCGTGAAAATGATTAATGAGGAATTAGGGCGTGAGGTTGTGAAGGATGTGGTTTTACGATAGACTTGCTTAGACATCTTAGATTTTTAGACTGGCTTAGATTGTTAGATTTTAGATTTATAAAAAAAAGATAAAATAATTAAACAACAAAACCCACTTCATTTGAAGTGGGTTTTGTTGTTTATCAAGAAATCTAAGTTAGTCTAAAAATCTAACAATCTAAGATGTCTAAATTAAAATTGTTCTCTTCCGGCAAAGTGGAATGCACTTTCGATAGCAGCATTTTCATCACTGTCTGATCCGTGAACTGCATTTTCTCCAATAGAAGTTGCGTATGCTTTGCGGATAGTTCCTTCAGCAGCTTCAGAAGGATTTGTAGCTCCAATTAAAGTTCTGAAATCTTCTACAGCGTTGTCTTTTTCTAAAATTGCAGCAACGATTGGTCCGCGAGACATGAATTCTACCAATTCTCCGTAGAAAGGTCTTTCTGCGTGAACTGCGTAAAATGCTTTTGCATCAGCTACAGTTAATTGCGTTAATTTTAATGAAACGATTTTGAAACCTCCGTTTGTAATCATTGCCAGGATATTCCCGATATGTCCGTTTGCTACAGCATCCGGCTTAATCATTGTAAAAGTTCTATTTGTAGCCATTTTTTGTGTTTTTTAAATTTGGTGCAAAAATAGAACTTTTTTACGAATTGATTTTAATAAATTCATAATTAAAGTACAGAAGAATGACGTTTTAACCAAGAAAAACTTTTTTTTAAACCATATAAGTAATATAAGTTCATTTAAATACCTGTGCGGAATATCAATTACAATTAAGCCATGCTTCTAAAATAAACTTATATTACTTATATGGTGAAAATTTTAAACCTTGAATATTAATTTGTTTCTGTAGAAAATCCATAGAATAAAGGTCCAGATTCCAACATAAATCAACGCTCCGGCTAATGAAGCTGTCATTGGATTACTGAAAAACGGTGCAATCCAGAAGTGATATAAAAAGTCTAAAAGATTGGTCTGCTGTTCGGGGTTTTTGGGATTCCGGAACTGAATCATGACCAAAGCCTGCGGAATAATCTGAGAGCAGAAGAAAACAATCATTGGGTTGACTCCCCAGATTAAGAATGGTTTAAATCCTTTTTTGTAATCTGCAATATCAATCAGGTAATATAATATTGTAAAAAAGACAGTTGCTAATCCTGTTGTAAATAAAACATAACTGCTTGTCCAAAGCGATTTGTTAATTGGAAAAACCAAATCCCAAATTAATCCTAAAATGATAAGCACAGCGCCAATCCTGCCCATTTTTAGTGCTTTTTTAATTTTAGAACTATCACTTTGTAAAAATTGTCCAATTAATAATCCTATAATTCCATTTACAATTGATGGAATTGTACTTAAAATTCCTTCAGGATCCCATGTGACAGTACCGCTGTACATATGACCTTTTAGCAAAATACTATCAAACCATGATGCCAGATTGGTTCCTTTTTCAAGATTAGCGGCTCCAATTCCGGGAACGGGAATTAGTGTCATTAAGGCCCAATACCCTAATAATAAAATTGCTCCGGTTATAATTTGTGTTTTTTGAGTTGTTTTTAAATATAAAAGCGATACCACGAAATATACAATGGCAATCCGTTGTAAAACTCCCGGAAGGCGAACATCATGATAGGCTTCGATACCACTGTAAGCCAAAAACAGATAAATAAAGAGAATGGAAAAAGCTAAAATATTTTTGATTTTAGAACTAAAACTTCCCATTAATGCATAACCTACTGCGATAGTTATGACTAATCGTCCAATAAGAAGTGGAATTCCTTCAAGGCCAAACAATTGGATTTTTTCGAAAAAGTTGAAGAAAATCCCCAAACACAGCATTCGCAGTGAACGAACTAAGATTTTACTGAATGTTGTGGCGTCATAAAATTTATCAGGCATTGCAAGCGGAACAGCCACTCCCATAATAAAAATAAAAAAAGGAAAAACTAAATCGGTTGGCGTACAGCCGTGCCAGCTGGCGTGCAATAATGGCGGATAAACATTGCCCCAATCTCCGGGATTGTTGACAATTGTCATTAACAAAATAGTGAGTCCACGAAAGACATCTAGCGAAATTAAGCGTTCTTTTACCATTGGTTTTGGGTAAATTGGTTAATTAATAATTTTAAAAATCGCTATTTGGTTTAGGGAATAATAATTTTGAGAAGAGAGGTGGTTATTTGTTTCTCAAGATTATTACAAAATTATTTTTGCTGCAAATTAATCTTTTTTTGATGAGTAATTCAGTAATATATGCTCTGTTTATATTGTTATGATATCGAAATTGTGTTCTAATGGTTTTAGTTTCTGAATTAAAAGCGGAATCAGTAGTTCTCCTTTCTCTAAATAAAATTCAGAAAAATTAGCCTGACGTTCCTGTAAACTCTTATTTGGGAATAACTCAAATTGTAAATCGGTTACGCGTTGTAATTCGTCATCTAATTTTCTTTTTTGAGCTTTCAGTAAACGTTTTTCCAGATTTTCCAAACCTTTTTTCTGTTTGGCTTCCTGTGCTTTTACAGCTCCCGAAAATGATTTATCCGTTTGATCCGCTAATTCGTAAAGATATTTAAATTGTTTTTCTAATGTTTCTTTTTGAACGGATAGATCAATTGGAAACGCAGATAATTTATGTGTGATTGTATTCACTAAATCAGCAGGTTTAGTAAACAAATCAGCCCAGCTTAAATTTAAATTATCAGCTTTTTTTGCTTGTTTTTCAGTTGCTAAAAGAACGGAATTTCGAACTAAAAGCATTGGAAAAGAAATATTTACTGCATCAAAAAAAGCTTTTAATTCCAGCCAGTACGCGATTTCTCCGCCTCCGCCAATATAACACAGATTTGGTAAAATAATCTCCTGATAAAGCGGACGCATGATTACGTTTGGGCTGAATTTTTCAGGATTGCTTTCCAGTAATTTCAGAATTTCGTCTTTGGAAAATGAAATTCGGGTATTGTTTACGTAATATAAATCTTTTTCAAAAATGATTCTTTCTCGCAGATTATCTTCGATATAAAACAAATTGATTTCACGTGGATTTACCTGAACGCTGTAATCCTGAAGCTGTTCAATGGTTTTTTGAACCGTTTTAAAAGAAGTCTGCTTTTCTAATTCTTCTTTTACAAAAGGAATAAAAGCACGTTTTAAATCTGCATTATCAGCGTCTAAAATAATTAAGCCATAATTAGCAAATAAATTATTGGCTAAAAAACGTGTTGCATCAGCAAGATTATCATGTCTCAGATAAGCATCTTCAAACAGTTTTTTCAGAGTATTGGCATTGGTGCTTGATCCTAATTCCAAAGCATAAATTTCCAAAAATTCGGCTAAACCTTCAGTTGAAAGTCTCCCAACAGGTCCTGTACTTTCTTTGTTCCAACGGAATTTTTTTCCTTTGAAATTGAAATAATTGATCTCTTCAAAGTCATGATCTTCAGTTGCCATCCAGTAAATCGGAATAAAATTATTAGATGGGTATTTCGACTTTAATTCTTTGGTAAGATTAATAGTTGAAATAATTTTATAAAGAAAATATAATGGACCGCTGAATAAATTTAGCTGATGTCCTGTGGTAATTGTAAATGTATTTTCGAGCGCTAAAAGCTCAATATTTTGTTTAGTCGAATCTGAGATTTCGATATTTTGATATTGTTTTTTTAACGTATTTACTAACGGAATTCGGTTTGCATTATCAAAATTTGATTGCTTTTCAACGATTTGTTTTTCGAAATTTTCTAGTGTTGGAAAGTGATTGTACAGCGGTTTTAATTCTGGTTTCTGATCTAAATAGTCTTGCATCAATTTAGAGAAATACCCTGATTTTTGATAGCTGATACAGTCGGTTGGCATAATTTTGAATTTATTTTTGACAGCTGTAAATTTAATGAAAATATGCAGTTAAAAATGGTTTTAACGATTGCTTATGATTTGATTTTTTGAATTTGTTTTAAAGACGTTATTAATCAGGTTTTTAAATATAAGTTCAGAAGTTGTTTTTTGAAAAAATATAAAACACATGAAATTTGTTAAAAAAACAGAAGTGTCCTGAAACTAATTCTGTTAAACATGAATTATTAACAATGAAACTCTATTTTTGTAGGCAAAAAAAAGTTATATCAGTTTTCACATGAAAAATAATCCCAATCAAAAGAACTCCTTAAAGCATGTTCTGTTTGGAAGCCTTATTGGCACCACAATTGAATTTTTTGATTTTTATATTTATGCCAATGCAGCCGTATTGGTTTTTCCTCAATTATTTTTTCCCGGTTCAGATGCTACCATGGCAACTTTAGAATCATTAGCCACTTTTTCAATTGCCTTTTTATCCCGTCCGTTGGGTTCTGCTTTTTTTGGACATTACGGAGATAAAATAGGACGTAAATTTACCTTAGTTGCTGCCTTATTGACTATGGGAATCTCGACAGTGACCATAGGATTTTTACCCGGTTATGCCAGTATTGGTGTTGCCGCTCCTTTATTATTGATGCTCTGCCGATTCGGGCAAGGTGTTGGTTTAGGAGGAGAATGGGGAGGAGCCGTTTTATTGGCCATTGAAAACGCACCACCACATAAACGTGCATGGTACGGAATGTTCCCGCAATTGGGAGCGCCAATTGGATTGCTGCTTTCAGGAGGAACATTTTTAGTATTGACGGATTCAATGAGTAATGAAGATTTTATGAATTACGGCTGGAGAATTCCTTTTATCGCCAGTTCGCTATTGGTTATAGTTGGTTTTTATATCCGAACCAAAATTACAGAAACTCCTTCATTTGAAAATTCAAAAAATGCACACGAAGAAGTAAAAGTCCCGTTTTTAACTTTGGTAAAATCGTATAAAAATCAATTGATTTTTGGAACATTAGGAGCTGTAACAACCTTCCTGGTATTTTATTTAATGACTGTATTTACCCTAAGCTGGGTTACTTCAGATTTAGGTTATGTAAAAAGAGATGCTTTGTTGATTCAATTGTTTTCGGTATTGTTTTTCGCCCTTTTTATTCCGATTTCAGCTTTGGTTGCCGATAAAATTGGTCGCCGTAAAATATTAATTTACACTACAATTGCGATTGCTATTTTTGGTTTTTTCTTTTCATTATTCCTTAATTCAGGAAGTCCGTTTCTGGTAACCGCTTTTGTTTGTATCGGAATGTCATTGATGGGCTTTACGTACGGACCTCTGGGAACATTTTTATCAGAGTTGTTTCCTACCACTGTTCGCTATTCAGGTGCATCCTTAACGTTTAATCTGGCTGGAATTTTAGGAGCAGCATTTGCACCCATGATTGCAATTTGGCTGGCAAGTACGTATGGTTTGAATTATGTTGGTTTTTATCTGACCATTGCAGCGATTATTTCTTTAGTTTCCTTTTTAGTAATTTCTAAAAAAGTACATCAGTTTTAATATTCCTAAAAACTAATTTATAGGGAGGTAACGAGTCATTCGTTACCTCTTTTTTTTTTGAAAAAATCTTAAAATAGTTGATTAATTTATGTTTTATGAAATTTTATTTACGTATTAAGTATTTGTATTTGAGTATTTTGAGGATGTTTTTAAGAAAATTTTATGATTTAATTTGTTTATTAAAAAAATAATTCACAAAATTTGCATCAGAAAATAAGTAATTAACTATTAATAAACGAAGACAATGTTTGTATTAAACCTTACCTCTCAAAACATCGCATCAGGATCAGATTCTGTTGGCATGTGTCTTCGTGGCTTTTCTCAATCATAGCAAATCAATTTTAGAGATATGAACAAGCCCGAAGGAAAATAACTTTCGGGCTTTTTTTTATTCTAGACACTTCAAAAATTCCCGAATATCAGAACTGAATTTATCTGTTTCAGATAAAATGTTTATCAAAATCTATTTGCTCAGATTTTGCATGATGTTTTGCGCATATTCTTATTGCCTTAAATGTTTTAAGATAAAGCATTTCATTTTGCGAAGAAAAACAGGTCATATTGATTTTGGAAAAATTTCAATAGTAAAAAACAAATGGGAAATAAATTATCCGGAAAAGACCTGATTAAAATAGGTTTTCCAAAAAATAATAGTATCAATATTGCCTTGGGGCAAATCAACCGGTACAGAAAACGAGAAAAAAAAGAAAGTATATTAACCGAAGCCAAAGAAGTTTTGCTGTTTCCGGAAAAATTTGCCGGACATGGAACCTGGGGAAAAGTTGCGGAAGGATTAGTAAATCCGGTACAGGTCAGAATGCATCAGCTTAATAATACGAGAGCGCCTTTCTCTATATTCGGAGAAAATGAGATTGATGAACAGGCGAAATATCAATTGTATGATGCCTTAAAATTACCAGTTTCAATAGCCGGAGCTTTAATGCCCGATGCGCATTCAGGCTACGGACTGCCAATTGGCGGAGTTTTGGCAACAGATAATGCCGTGATTCCGTATGGAGTTGGAGTAGATATCGGCTGTAGAATGAGTTTGTCAATTTTTGATATTCCGGCTTCTTTCTTTAAAGGAAAGGAACATCAGCTGGAAGCTATTTTAAAAGACAATACCAAGTTTGGAATGTATGAAACCCACACCATTCGGGCAGATCACGAAGTGTTTAGTCGAAGCGAATTTCAGGATATTCCGCTTTTGAAAAACCTTTTAAATAAAGCATATAAGCAATTGGGAACATCTGGAGGAGGAAATCACTTTGTTGAATTCGGAATTGCAAAAATTACTAATCCGCTCAACGAATGGAAGATTGGAGTTGGAGAATATTTTGCAGTGCTTTCGCATAGCGGCTCCCGGGGATTGGGTGCTAATATCGCAAAACATTACACCTATCTGGCAACCAAACAATGTCCGCTGCCTAAAAATGTTCAGCATTTAGCATGGCTCGATCTGAATACTCATGACGGTCAGGAATACTGGCTGGCTATGAATTTAGCAGGTGATTATGCAAAAGCCTGTCATGATGATATTCACCGCCGAATCGCAAAAGCAATTGGAAAACGAGTAGTTGTAACCATTGAAAACCATCACAATTTTGCATGGAAAGAAATCGTAAATGGAAAAGAAGCAATCGTGCATCGAAAAGGAGCAACTCCTGCAAATGCTGGTGAACTGGGCATTATTCCGGGTTCGATGACTGCTCCCGGATTTATTGTTCAGGGAAAAGGAAATGCAGAGAGTTTAAATTCAGCGTCTCATGGTGCAGGGCGATTGTTTTCTCGTAAAAAATGCAAGGAATCATTTACCCAAAGCGAGATTAAAAAAGTCCTGAAAGCAAATGATGTGACTTTAATTGGGGGTAATATAGATGAAGCGCCAATGGCGTATAAAGACATTAATAAAGTAATGGCTAACCAAACGGAACTGGTGGATGTGTTAGGAACATTTACACCAAAAATCGTTAGAATGGACCGATAATTATGGAAAAAATAATTCAAATAACATCAGGGCGCGGTCCGGCTGAATGTACCTGGGTTGTGGCTCAGGTACTGAAAACTTTCCTTGAAGAAGCAAATGACAATAAAATAAAAACGACTTTGCTTCAGAGGGAAAAAGGAGTCGAAAACGGAACTGTCGAAACAGCTACAATTTTACTCGAAAGTGATAATCTGAATACGTTTTTAAACTCATGGATCGGAACCATTCAGTGGATTGGGCAGAGTCAGTTTAGAAAATTTCACAAACGTAAAAATTGGTTTATCGGAATTTTTGAAGTTGATAAAACGGCAACAACTGAAATTGATGAAAAAGATATTCAGTATCAGGCGATGCGTAGTTCCGGTGCAGGAGGACAACACATAAACAAAGTAAGTTCAGCAGTACGGGCGACTCATGTGCCAACAGGAACTAGTGTAGTGGCAATGGATTCAAGATCTCAGCACCAGAATAAAAAACTGGCAACCGAAAGATTGCTGCAGAAATTTAAGGACGAAACCGTAAAACAATTCAAAGCCGAATTTCAGGCACAGTGGATGAACCAATTGCAGATTCAGCGCGGGAATCCGATTCGGATTTTTGAGGGATCCGATTTTAAGAAACAAAAACAAGTTAAAAATTACAAACAGGAACGGCAACGGTTAAAACGGGAAGATTATTTCGACCGGGACTAATGATAGAATTTTGCATTTCCAAATAGAAAAAATTATGAAAACAGTAGATAAATATCTTTTTCAGGCATTAGACAATTATCCATATTGGTTGGAAGGAACCATCGAATCGTTGGATTATGCTTTGTCTTATGATGATAAAAATACTATGGCGTTGTGTTTATACGGACAGGTTTTTTCAGATCAGTTATTCAAATATGAAGAAGCTAAAGAGTATTTTCAAAAAGCACTTTCAATTAATATTTATGCTTTAGAGGTATATCCTTTTTACATTCATACTTTAATTTTAAATGAAGATTACGAAGATGCAATGAAACTGATTGATTTTGCATTGACAGTCAAAGGAGTCAATAAAACTGAGATTCTTTTGAAGAAAGTAATACTTTTTGAGCGTCAGCAGGAATTTAAAAAAGCATTGAAAGTGATTAAAAAAGCAAAACTTACCACAATCAATACTTGTTACGATTATACGATTGAAGAAACTGAAAAAAGGCTGAACAAAAAACTGAACGGAGATTCGAAAAAAGACAAGTCAGCCAAAACGAAAAAGAAGAATAAGTAAATAAGAAAGGATGTCAGTTACGGCATCCTTTTCTGGTTTTAAATGAGTAGTAAATCTTTTCCTGAAAAGATTATAAATATCCCGTATTTTTGCAGAAAAATAAATCCTTTTGAAACCAAAACTTTTTGTAATCACCCCGCCATTTACCCAACTGAATACACCGTATCCGGCAACCGCATATATAAAAGGTTTTCTGAATACCAAAAATATCGAATCGGTTCAGGCTGATTTGGGTATTGACGTGATTTTGGAGTTGTTTTCGAAAAAAGGATTGGTTGATTTGTTTCAGGTTTGCTCCGCCAATTCGGCTTCCAGCCTCGGGTCAGGTTTCAGGTTTGAAGTTTCTAATGTAGAAATCTCAGACAACTCCAAACGTATTTTCGCATTACAGGACGAATACATTAAAACAATTGATTCTGTAATTCAGTTTTTGCAGGGGAAAAACCCAACTTTGGCCTTACAGATTTGTCAGGAAGATTTTCTGCCCGAAGCTTCTCGTTTTGCACAGCTGGAAGAACTCGACTGGGCTTTTGGGACTATGGGTACTCAGGACAAGGCAAAACATCTGGCGACTTTATATCTCGAAGATATTTCGGATTTCATTGTCGAATGTGTCGATGAAAATTTTGGTTTTAGCCGGTATGCAGAACGTTTGGGTCGAAGTGCCAATTCTTTTGATGAATTGTACGAAGCCTTACAACAGGAACCGACTTATATTGATTCGATTTTAATTTCACTTTTGAAAGAAAAAATAGAAGCTGTAAAACCAACGTTGTTTTTAATTTCAGTTCCCTTTCCGGGGAATTTATACAGTGCTTTTCGATGCGCGCAATGGGTAAAACAAAATCATCCCGAAATAAAAATTTCAATGGGAGGAGGTTTCCCTAATACCGAATTGCGTTCGCTTTCTGATAAACGTGTTTTTGAATTCTTTGATTTTATTACTTTGGATGATGGCGAAGTTCCGATAGAAGAACTTGTTGATAATTTGTCATCCCGAGCGGATTCGAGGGACGAGAAGCATTATAAACGAACTTTTCTTTTGGAAAATGGAGAAGTTGTCTATAAAAACAACTCTTTAAAACACGATTACAAACAATCACAAGTAGGAACTCCGGATTATTCAGATCTGCCTCTGGATAAATACATATCGGTTATCGAAATCGTAAATCCGATGCACCGAATGTGGAGTGACGGGCGTTGGAACAAACTCACTATGGCTCATGGCTGTTATTGGGGAAAATGTACGTTTTGCGATATTTCATTGGATTATATAAAAGTTTACGAACCTGTTGCGGCCAATTTACTTTGTGACCGGATAGAAGAATTAATTGAAAAAACGGGACAAAACGGATTTCACTTTGTAGACGAAGCTGCACCACCGGCATTGATGCGAGCGCTGGCACTTGAAATCTTAAGACGAAAATTAGCCGTAACCTGGTGGACAAATATTCGATTCGAAAAAAGCTTTTCAAAAGATTTGTGCTTATTGCTAAAAGCTTCCGGCTGTATTGCCGTTTCAGGAGGTTTGGAAGTAGCTTCTGACCGATTATTAAAATTGATCGACAAAGGTGTAACGGTAGAACAGGTTGCAAAAGTAACCCGAAATTTTACCGAAGCAGGAATCATGGTGCATGCCTATTTAATGTACGGATATCCAACACAAACGATTCAGGAAACCGTTGACAGTCTCGAAATGGTACGTCAATTGTTTGAAGCCGGAGTTTTGCAATCCGGATTTTGGCATCAGTTTGCGCTTACAGCTCATAGCCCGGTTGGATTGTATCCGGAACAATTTGGCGTGACAAAAAAAACAGAAACCATCGGAACTTTTGCCAATAACGATATTGATTATACTGATTCAACAGGAATCAATCATGATAAATTCAGTTTCGGGCTAAAGAAATCACTTTTTAATTTCATGCACGGGATCTGTTTTGATTACGAATTGCAGGATTGGTTCGATTTTAAAATTCCGAAGACAAAAATTCATTCTGATTTTATTTTTAATGCTTTAGAAGAACAAAACGATTTCAATACCAAACCAAATGCAAAAGTGGTCTGGTTAGGTGGAAAACCTTCGGCGGAAACCTTTACAAAATCAAAAAAAGGAAGCAGCTGGGAAATGATGGCACTGACTTTTCATGATAAAAAAGAAAGTTTCGCTATTCAAACGAGTAAAGACGAAGGCGATTGGCTGGTCGAAATCCTAAAGAAAATCACAGTTTCAAACAGTAAAAATTATACTTTTCAGGAAGTAAAAACTGATTTCGAAACCACATTAGAAGATTTTGAATTGTTTTGGTATTCAAAACCAGTCAATACGTTGCGGGAATTTGGTTTGCTGGTTTTGTAATTAATATTCCACACATTCACCATCATTAGGAATAGCAGTTTTGGATAAAAGATTATTTTCAGCCAGTGCTTTTTTTAATTCTTCTCTTGTTGTCGGACAATGATTTAAAGCTTCTAAATGATTGGCAAAAACTTTCCAGGGTGCCAGTGCAGCAAATTTCAGAATGTCATTCATTCTCATTAATAACGGCTGTCCAAAATCTAATCGTGCAGTACCACAGGCAACAATTGCGATGTCAGGTTTCAGTTCGGTCAGAACTTTCTCTGTATCTTTTGTGAAAATAGTATCAGAGCTGATGTAAATCGTTTTTTCATTCAGAAGTTCTATAAAAAATCCCATTACATTGCCCATCAATTTAGCTATAAAACCATATCCGTGAACGGCAGGAATTCCTGTTATTTTTCCGTCCAGAAAATTTTGTGGTTTCCAGTAATCAAGGGTCTGAATTACCGTTAAACTGCGTTGCGTTATCTCTTTTTCGTCTTTTATGCTGCAGATAACCGGAATTGATTTTCTTTTTAGAAAAACTTCACCCGCTTTATCAAGATGATCGGGGTGTAAATGTGTTATCAGGCAATGGGTAACTTTACTCAAAATTTCCCTGCTGTTTTTTGGAAGCGCCGTCAGCGGATTTCTTTTTGGCGGATAACGAAAAAGGGTAAAAGGAGCGATAGTTTTTCTTTTACCTAACATGGGATCAATTAAAAGGACATGCTTTTCTGTTTCAATGACTAAAGTCGCATTTCGCAAATGATGCAGTTTCATATCTAAAAGTTTAATATTAAAAATACGAAATTTTTTATAATCATAATCTGTAAATTACATCACAAACCTAAACCCAATTCCATGCAGGTTTTCAATAGAAATACCTTTTTCATTTGCTAAAATTTTACGAAGTCGCGAAATAAAAACATCAAGACTTCGACCCATAAAATAATCGTCGGTTCCCCAAAGTGCGGTTAAAATTTGCTCTCTTTTTAAAACTGAATTTTTGTTGTCCAGAAATAGTTTCAGTAATTCGGCTTCACGCTGTGTAAGACCAATTTTTTCATCTGTATTAAAAAGAATAAAATTTTTGGTATCAAATTGATATTTACCAATTTCGTAAATCGATTTTTCGACTTTGCTGTTTTTTTGTGAACGCTTTAGAAAAACTTCAATCTTTAGCATCAATTCTTCAATACTAAAAGGTTTTACCAGATAATCATCGGCACCGAGGCGTAATCCTTTGATTCGGTCTTCTTTTAAGGTTTTAGCCGAAAGAAAAATAATTGGGATATCAGTGTCTATTTTTCGAATTTCTTCTGCCAGTTCAAAACCATCCATTTTCGGCATCATAATATCAAAAATGCAAATATCAAAATGCTGATCTTTAAAGGAATTTAAACCTGATTTTCCATCGGCACAATGAATAACTTCATAGTTGTTCTGCTCCAGATTATCTTTTGTCAAAAATGCCAGAGTTTCATCATCTTCGGTATAAAGGATTTTGCTTTTTATCATTTTTTATAAGGAATAGATAATGTTATGGTAATGCCTTTTGTTAAGTTGTTTACAGCTGAAATTTTCCAGTTTTGTAAGTTGCAAATCTTTTTTACGTAGTAAAGTCCCAATCCAAAACCATTGACTTCATTGCTTTTTTCGTTCTGAATACGGTAAAATTTATCAAAAATGAAAGATAAGTTTTTTGAAGCAATTCCAATTCCGTTATCAATAAATTCTAATTTTAAAACAGCATTTTCGGTAGTTATTCTGATAGTGATTTCGGGTTTTGTATCGCAGTATTTTACAGCATTATCCAGTAAATTATAAATCAGGTTAGCAAAATGAAAAACATCTGTTTCAAGCAGGTAATCTTTTGAAAGAGAATCTATTTTGATGCTGGCTTCAGGATATTTCAATGCAATGTTTTCAATTGTTTCTTCAATAACGGGAATAATTAAAAATGATTCTTTTTTTAATTCTAAAGTGGTGTAATCAGATTTGGCAATATTTAGAATTTTCTCAATATGATGATTTAATTTTTGTCCCTGATTGATAATAATGTTGGTGTAGGTATGAAGTTTTTTATCCTCTTTGATAGGGTTTTGCTCCGCTAAATATTTTGAAGCAATTAAAATAGAAGACAAAGGCGTTTTAAATTCATGCGTCATATTATTGATGAAATCACGCTGTAACTCAGAATATTTTTTTTGCTGTAAAAGTGTCAAAATCGAATAGACATAAATCAGTAAAATAAAAATTAAAACGATAGACAGTACAAACCAAAAGCGCATAGAACTGAATAAATAAGTGGTTTCATGTGGAAAACGAACGGCAAAATAATAAATCAGATTTTTATGCTTCGGAAAATGTACAGATTGTTTTGCTTTTCCTTTATCCGATAAGGAAATATAATTTCCATACACCATTTCGTCGCTTTGACAATTGTACATAGCGTATTCAAAATCTGTCGTGATATTCATTTTTTTAAACTCAGTTTTCAGATAAAACTCCAGAATATCAGGTTCAAAATCGTTGTCAATATTTACGATGTAATAATCATTGGCAATTTTTTGTACCGGATTTTGTGCCGGCAATTCGTGATTGGTGCCTTCATACAATTTTTTTGCAACTTCAAGCAGGGCAATATGTGTTTTCTGGCTTAGCTTTTTTTGTTCTAATGTAAATGCTTCTTTTGTCCACAGCAACTGGGCGATTAATATACCAATTATGGCTATTAATCCTAAGATTATGATGCTGTTGAGTCTGTTTATTTTCAAGGAAATCAGCTTTTAGAAAGTGTAATATTAATCAAATTTTAAATTAAATAGCTCAGTTAACAGGTCATTAACAAACATTTGAAACCGGTTAACAGCAAATTGTTTTTTTGTAAAGTACTTTTGAAATACAAAATTAAACCATTCACCAATTTAAATAAACAGATTATGAAAATTATTAGAATTTTGATGATAATCTTAGCTTTAGGATTAATGTCATTCTCAGCAATTGTGCCTGTAAAAGCATTGATTTCAAAATCAGCAATAACAGCACCGGACGGAACTATTGTTTGGAAAACAGAAAGTGTTGATGTTGGTCAGATTCCTCAGGGAACACCAAAAGCTATTGTTTTTGAATTTAAAAATACCGGAAAAACGGCTGTAGTAATTACAAATGTACAAGGTTCATGCGGGTGTACTGCAACAGATTATACCAAAGAACCAATTCTTCCAGGGAAATCTGCAAAAGTTACGGCAACGTATAATGCAGCAAACAAAGGGGCTTTTACCAAAACAGTTACCGTTACAACGAGTGGAGAAACAACTCCTAAAATCCTTACTTTGAAAGGAACAGTTATCTAAAATAAAGTTGATTATATAAAGGGGGAAAACTCCGGACATATCATGTGTCCGGAGTTTTTTTTGCCAAAATATTATTTTTAGAATGAATTTGTTTTTACTAAAACTTTTCTATTTTTATTAAAAAAATCATTATGAAAATTTGGTACCGCTTTGCTGTTATTATGCTTCTTTCTATTGTGGTTTCATGTAACTCAAAAGGAGATAAAAAAGAAGAAATCCAAAAGGAAAAGAAGGTTGTAATACCGGAGCTTAAACTTTCAATAGACAGTCTGGCGATTGCCGGATTTTATGAGGCTTATCCAAAACTGAAAAGTTTTCAGGATGAGGTTTTTTCTTTATACAGCAAAAAGAAATCTACACAATTATGGCTTGATAATAAAGGAGTTGTGGAGTTCGGAAATACTTTGTATAATAAATATAAAGGATTAGAGAACGAAGGTTTGAAAGCCAATTTTCCGTACAAAGAAATCAATTCGATTTTTGAAAACAATTCGGTAAACAAACTTTCAAAAGTGAATACCGATTTAATGATTACCAATTTGTATTTCTATTATGCTGAAAAAGTTTACAGAGGTTTTGATGAAAAAACATCGATTTCATTAGAATGGCTGCTTCCGCGAAAAAAACTCAATTATCAGGTTTTGACCGATTCTATTTTTGAAAAAGCAACTATAAGTGATGATAAGAAGAGTAAAATGTTCAGCCAGTATTACAAACTTCGTGATGCACTTCATCAATATAGAGAGATTGAAAAAAAGGGTGGATGGAAAACAATTGAAGCAGGGGAAGATTATAAAGGCCTGAAATTAGGAGATTCTTCAGTAATAATTGCGCAAATCAGAGAAAGGCTTTTTGTAACCGATGATATTAAAGAAGATAATAAAAGTGCTGTTTGTGATACAGTTTTGATGAAGGCAGTCAAAAATTACGAATTGCGTCATGGTTATGCACCAAAGAATACTATTTTATCAGAACATATTAATGATTTGAATATTCCGGTTTCAGACCGAATCAAAACGATTATTGCGAATATGGAGCGTTGCCGCTGGATTGATCCTGAATTGGAAAAAGGCAAAAAATACATCGAAGTTAATATTCCGGAGTTTAAACTTTACGTAATTGAAGAGGGTAAAATTGCTTTTACATCACCGGTTGTTGTGGGTAAAGCCATGACCAAAACGGTTGTTTTTAGCGGCATGATGAATAATATTGTTTTTAGTCCGTATTGGAATGTTCCACCAAGTATTATCAAAAGTGAAATTAAGCCCGGAATGGCAAAAGACAAAAACTACCTGGCAAAGAAAAACCTGGAATGGAATAATGGAGCGGTCAGACAGCTTCCGGGAAAAAACAACTCTCTTGGACTGGTTAAGTTTTTGTTCCCAAATTCCAGTAATATCTATCTGCATGATACACCTGCAAAAAGTTTGTTCGAAAGAGAAAGCAGGGCTTTTAGCCACGGCTGTGTACGTGTAGCAAAACCACGTGAACTGGCGATCGAATTATTGAAAGTAGATCCGAAATGGACTCCGGAAAAAATTAACAAAGCCATGCATGCCGGAAAAGAAAGCTGGTACACCTTAAAGAAAAAAGTTCCGGTTTATATTGGTTATTTTACTGCCTGGGTAGACCGCGAAGGACAACTGAATTTCTATAAAGATATTTACCAGAGAGACGAAAGCCTGATAAAATTATTGACGGAAGAATAAACTTTTATAAATTACAATTTGTGGTGCTTTTGAGTAAATACCACAATTAATAAACTTATTCAATATTAAGCTTTTTTGGTTCTTCGCCTAAATTATAGGAATTGAATAAATGATTCTCATTAATTTATTTAGTTGTTTTGTCATTTCGACCGGAGGGAGAAATCACACAAGAAACTCCGTAAAGTATGTCTCCAATCTTTATCGATATACGAGTGTGATTTCTCCCTCCGGTCGAAATGACAAAAAGAGCAACCTCTTTATTACGGAATTCCACTAATTTAAGCGAAGAATCAGTTTTTTATTTAAGAGACAAAACATCAACACATTTATAAAATCGTTTGGTATAATGCTCCTCATCAAGTCCCGTGATCGTAACTTTTTGAGCTTTTCCGGAGGAGGCATGTATAAATTTAGACTGCATTCCGTTAGCTTTGCAGATGATGCCAACATGCCCTATAATATTTCTGTCTTTGTTACCATAAAACACCAAGACATCTCCCACTTTAAATTCCTCAGCTTTCAAAGCCTTACCTGAATTTTTATAACCACCTGAACTTCTTGGTAAGGTTAGACCAAAATTTTTGAAAACAAAATGCACAAACCCCGAACAGTCAAATCCTTTATTAGGATTGCTGCCCGCATACAAATACGGTGTGCCCAAATATTGTTTTGCGTACAAAATAATAGAATCCCGCTCAATTGTTGTGGTCTGAATTTTTTTTACCGAATCAGATTGTGTTTTGTTGTTGTTGTTAAAAGTGAAAGAAGAAAATAAAACAGTAAGCAGAAGAAGCAGGACAGGAACAGTATTTTTCATTTAGAGAGGCGCGTAAAAAATATTAGTTTATAAAAGTAAGGCGTTTGCTTAGAATATCAAAAAAGAGCAGAATTAGAGAAATGTCTTTTGGTGTTTTTTTATTGCTTTTTGACATTTTAGTATCTTTCTGTAAACTGTAATTCGGATATATTTGTGAAATATATTTATATTTTAACGAATAAATTATGTTTATCAAAAAAATACCACTTTTAATTTTGTTTTTATTGATTTCGGTTGTCTCGATTTCACAAGATAAGGCAGGAACTTTTGTATATGAGGGAAGGGTTGACGTGTTGCAGGACAATAAAGTTGTTTTAATTGGAACGGCTTCTTCGGTATCATTTAATTTTACAGGAAATGAATGTGCGGTTTCCTTGCAAAGTATTGATTCCTGGGAACATCAAAATTATATTGTTCTGGAACTTGACGGGAAATACCTTGGGAAATACACCGTTCAAAAAGGCGCTCCGCAATCTTTTCCGGTAAAGGTTACTTCGAATAAAAAAGTACATAATCTAAAGGTTTACAAAGCCACAGAAGCGACAATGGGTAACGTACTTTTTCTGGGAACTACCGCTAAATTGACTACGATTACAGCGAAAAAGAAAAAGAAAAAGAAAATCGAATTTATAGGCGATTCGATTACCTGTGGGGCAGCCAATGATCCATCTACAATTCCGTGTGATGAAGGCGAATATTTTGATCATCATAACGGTTATTTTGCTTACGGGCCAATTCTTTCCAGAACTATTGATGTGAATTATTTATTAAGTTCAGTTTCCGGAATCGGGATTTACCGTAACTGGAATGAAGAAGGTTCTGATGCACCAATTATGCCTGCTGTTTATGAAAATTTGTATTTGACAAAAGACACTTCAAAACCTAAATACGATTTTGCTTTTCAGCCTGAAATTATCAGCATTGCCTTAGGAACCAATGATTTTTCTAATGGTGACGGGACAAAAGAACGTTTGCCTTTTAGTCCAGAAAAATATGTTTCGAATTACATCAGTTTTATAAAGATGTTGTATAAACACAACCCAAAGGCACAATTGGTTTTGACAAACAGCCCAATGGTAAATGGAGAAAAAGCCCTAATTTTTGAAAATTGCCTGAAGAAAATAAAAGCCGAATTTGATGCAGATAAATCACACAAACCAATTTTGATTTTCAAATTTAAACCTATGGCACCAAGTGGCTGTTCCGGTCATCCAAATATTGAAGAGCATAAAATCATGGCTGCTGAATATGGACCATTTTTAAAAAAACTGCTAAATGAAAAATAATATATTTAAGTTTGTTTTCTTACTGATTTCCGGCATTATGATGGCAAACGTTTCCCTTCCGAATATTTTTGGCGATAATATGGTATTGCAGCGCAACTCCGAAGTAAAAATTTGGGGCTGGGGAAATCCAAAAGAGGAAATCAAACTCGTTTCCAGCTGGAACAATCAGGAATATAAAGTTACGACAAACAACCAGGCGCAATGGGAACTGAAAATCAAAACGCCTGAAGCTGGAGGACCTTATACGATTTCGATAAAAGGTTATAATGAAGTTGTATTGAAGAATATTTTAATTGGAGAAGTCTGGGTTTGTTCGGGTCAGTCGAATATGGAAATGTCTGTAAGCTGGGGAATCGATAATGGGGAGGAAGAAGCTAAAAATGCCGCTAATCCTAATATCCGTTTTTTTACTGTTCCAAAATTAACTGCGACTACACCCCAGAATAATTTATTGGGCAACTGGGTCGAATCGACTCCGGAAACCATGAAATACTTTAGTGCGGTTGGTTACTTTTTTGCCAAACGTTTAAGAGAAGATTTAAAAAATGTTCCTATTGGGTTAATTTCTTCCAACTGGGGCGGAACTCCCGCAGAAATCTGGATGCCCGAAGAAGTTGTTCAGAACGATGCTCTTTTATTAGAAAATGCAAAAAAACTAAACGAACAGGAATACGGACCAAGACAGCCGGGCCGTGCTTACAATGCCATGATTTACCCTTTTGTCGGGTTTAAAATTGCAGGGACGCTTTGGTATCAGGGAGAATCCAATGTGGGTTCAGAAGTTTACGATAAAACATTATCAGCCTTGATTACGTCATGGCGAAAAGGCTGGCAGGACGATTTTCCGTTTTATTATGTACAAATCGCTCCTTTTAAAACAGGCAGTAACAACTTCTCAAATGTTACCCTTCGTAACTCCCAGCGAAAACTTTTAAAGGAAATCAATAATACTGGAATGGTAGTTATCAGTGATGTTTCAGATACGATTGATATCCACCCGAAAGATAAAAAATCAGTTGGGATTCGTTTAGCAAATTTAGCATTGGTTAATACTTATAAAACCAATTCTAATCTGGCAAGCGGGCCGCTTTTTAAAGACATTAAAATGGATAAAAACAAAGCAATTGTTTCTTTTGATTATGCTGACGGATTGTATTTTAAAAACAAAGTGACCAAACAGTTTGAAGTGTCTGGTACTGATGGGAATTTTTATCCTGCAGAAGCTTCGATAAAAAATAATCAGGTAATTGTAACGAGTAAAAAAGTACCAAATCCTGCAAAAGTGAGATTTGCCTGGGGGAATACAATTCAGTCCGATTTGTTTAATAAGGCTAATTTACCGGCTTCCTGTTTTATTTCGGAGTGAGGGAGTAAAGAAGCAAGAATAAAGAGTAAAGATTTTAGAGATTAGATTTTTACATTTTTTTTGTCAGACTGAGCGAAGTCGAAGTCCCGCAAAGTGAAATACAAAGTTTATCAAAAAATCCGAAAGAATTCTCGTTTACCCGTTGCGTGAGGGATAGTAGAGGAAAGCCCACAGCCTGACGGAGGAAGGGCGAGGACTTGAAACGGATAGCCCGACCCGTAGGGACACGCCCAAAATATGAAACTAACTATCATGAAAAATAAAAAAACATTAATTATTGGGTTTTTTGCCCTGTTTACTGCTGGAAATATGAATGCACAGAAGAAACCGCATCTGGATAAAAATAAAACGATCGAACAACGAATTGACCTGCTTTTACCATTAATGACTTTGGAAGAAAAAGTGGGGCAAATGAACCAATATAACGGATTTTGGGATGTGACCGGCCCTGCTCCAAAAGGTGGTAATGCCGAATTGAAATACGAACATCTGCGAAAAGGATGGGTTGGGAGTATGCTTACAGTTCGGGGTGTGAAGGAGGTTCGTGCCGTACAGAAAATTGCTGTGGAAGAAACCCGATTGGGAATTCCGCTGATTATTGGTTTTGATGTCATTCACGGTTACAAAACGTTAAGCCCGATTCCGTTGGCTGAAGCGGCCAGCTGGGATTTGGAAGCAATTAAAAAATCGGCAGCCATTGCGGCAGATGAAGCTTCGGCATCGGGGATTAACTGGACGTTTGGCCCGAATGTAGATATTACAAATGATGCCCGTTGGGGACGTGTGATGGAAGGTGCAGGAGAAGACCCGTATTTAGGAAGCAAAATTGCGGTTGCCAGAGTAAAAGGATTTCAGGGAGAAACAACTGCTGATTTGGCTAAAATAAATACAATTGCAGCCTGTGCCAAACACTTTGCGGCGTATGGATATGTAGAATCGGGACGTGACTATAATTTGGTTGATATCAGCAATTCGAAATTGTTTAATACCGTTTTGCTTCCTTTTGAAGCGGCGACAAAAGCGGGTGTGAGAACGTTTATGAACTCGTTTAATCTGGTAAACGGAATTCCGGCAACAGGGAACGTTTTTCTGCAAAGAGATATTTTGAAAGGAAAATGGAAGTTTGATGGTTTTGTGGTTTCAGACTGGGCTTCAGTTCGTGAAATGATTCCGCATGGTTATGCCAAAGACGGAGCGGATGCTACATTGAAAGCAGTTACAGCGGGATCGGATATGGATATGGAATCACATTTGTATGTTAATGAACTGGCAAAATTAGTTAAGGACGGAAAAGTAAAAGAAGCTTTGGTTGACGATGCCGTGAGAAGGATTTTGCGCGTGAAATTTGAATTGGGATTATTTGACGATCCATACAAATATTGTGATGAAAAACGTGAAAAAGCAACTATCGGAAATAAAGTGAATAACGATGGTGTTTTGGATATGGCGAAAAAGTCAATTGTCTTACTGAAGAATGATAAAAATCTGCTTCCGCTAAAGAAGTCCGGACAAAAAATTGCTTTGATCGGCGCTTTGGCAAATGATAAAAACAGCCCGTTAGGAAGCTGGAGAATTGCTGCGGAAGATAATACTGCGGTTTCGGTTTTAGAAGGAATGCAGCAATACAAAGAGAATCAGCTGGTTTTTGAAAAAGGTGCCGATTTAATTGTTGGAAAAGCGACTTTCCTGGATGAGGTGGTTTTTAATACAACAGACAAAAGTGGATTTGAAGCAGCCAAAACTGCAGCTAAAAATGCTGATGTTGTGATCATGGTTTTAGGTGAACATGGTTTTCAGAGTGGTGAAGGACGCAGCAGAACAAACCTCGATTTGCCGGGGCTGCAGCAGGAATTACTGGAAGAAATTTACAAAGTGAATCCAAACATCGTTTTGGTTTTAAATAATGGACGTCCGTTGACTATTCCGTGGGCGGCAGAACATATTCCGACGATTGTTGAAGCGTGGCATTTAGGTACACAGACAGGAAATGCTGTAGCACAGGTTTTATACGGAGATTATAACCCGAGCGGGAAATTGCCAATTTCTTTCCCGAGAAACGTAGGGCAGGTTCCAATTTATTACAACAATTACAGTACAGGAAGACCTGTAAATGTAGATAAAAATGTGTTCTGGTCGCATTTTTCCGATGTAGAAAAAACGCCTCAGTTTCCTTTTGGTTTCGGATTGAGTTATACGAAATTCGATTATAAAAATCTGAAAGTAAATAAGACTGCTTTCGCAAAAGGAGAACCGGTTCAGGTGAGTGTTGAGGTTACCAATTCAGGTAATTATGACGGAAAGGAAGTCGTTCAGCTGTATATTCACGATGATTTTGCCAGCATTGCCAGACCGGTTGAGGAATTGAAAGGTTTTGAATTGGTAAGTTTGAAGAAAGGAGAAACTAAAACAGTAAACTTTACTTTGACAGATGCTGAACTTGGTTTTTATGATAATAACGGAAATTACTTGGTTGAACCTGGAACTTTTAAACTTAAGGTTGGAGGAAGTTCTGATTCAGGTTTAGAGAGTGGATTTGAGATAAAGGAATAGTTTTAAAATTAAGTAAAAAGAAGATTTTCTCTCGCAGATTTTGCAGATCAGGCAGATTTATTTATCTCCTAAATCTGCAAAATCTGCGAGAGTTTTTTGTATGAAAAACAAAAGATTAGTAGATTTCTAAAATCATTAAATCATTATTTGAAACGAATGATTCAATAATTTCTTTTTTGAAATCAAAAGTTCTGCAATTTGTTAGGTGTTTTGATTGAAAGTCTTTAAAATTATAACTTTTGGAGGAACTCCTTTTAAGAGTAATAGTTTTTCAAAATCATCGTCGTGAGTAAGTATGGTGTAATTGTTTTGTCTGGCGAATTCCCAAATTTCAATATCTTTTGCAGGTTGATTTACTTTAATGTTTTTAGAATGAAAAGAATTAGGAAATCATTTTCAATAAGTTTTATAATTCTCCATGAAATATTGGCATCCAAGAGTAATTTCATTATGCAGCAATTATTTTTGTAATGTTTTCTCTGTTAGTAGCAAAAGCTAAAGCTGCAAGGATATGTTCTTTTTTTAATTCGGGGAAATCTTCAATAATGTCGTCAAAAGACATTCCATTTGCCAGCCATGAAAGAATATCCGAAACACAAATTCTTGCTCCGGTAATAATTGGTTTACCAAATCGAATATCAGGATTTATCGAAATTAAATTTTGCCAGTTATTTTCCATGAATTTATTATTTTAACAAATTTACAAAAATTAAGGTCTATTTGGTTTTAAAATAATAGGTTTGTTTTTATCTTTAAAACCTATTTAACTTTCAACTATTAAACTAAAACAATGAAATATAACAGGTGTGGAAAAAGCGGGTTGTTATTACCTGAAATTTCTTTAGGATTATGGCATAATTTCGGATCGGTGGATAATTTTGAAAATGCTGAAAGTATAGCTGTGGAAGCTTTTGACAAAGGAATTACCCATTTTGATCTGGCGAACAATTACGGGCCGGTTCCGGGTTCTGCAGAAACGAATTTTGGAAAAATTCTGTGGCATAATTTTCAGGGGAATCTTCGTGATGAAATTATCATTTCAACCAAAGCTGGCTACACCATGTGGGACGGACCTTATGGCGATTGGGGATCCCGAAAATATCTATTATCCAGTTTAGACCAGAGTTTAAAAAGAATGAAAGTTGATTATGTGGATATTTTTTATTCACATCGTCCGGATCCTGAAACTCCCATTGAAGAAACCATGATGGCACTTGATTATGCCGTTAGAAGTGGAAAAGCCTTATACGTTGGAATCAGTAATTATTCGGCTGAGCAGACCAGAGTGGCTGTTGACGTTTTAAAACAATTAGGGACGCCTTGTTTGATTCATCAGGCTAAATATTCGATGTTGGTGCGCTGGGTTGAAGAAGGTTTATTGGATGTTCTGGAAGAAAAAGGAGTAGGCTGTATTGCGTTTTCGCCTTTGGCACAAGGACTTTTGACGGATAAATACTTAAACGGAATTCCGGAAAATTCCCGAGCTCATAATCCAAACGGACATTTAAAAGAAGAGGAGGTTACAGTTGAAAGAATTCAGAAATTAATTCAACTGAATGAAATTGCTCAAAACCGTAACCAATCTTTGGCACAAATGGCACTGGCATGGCTGCAAAAAGACAAACGAATTACATCGGTTTTGATTGGAGCAAGTTCCGTAAAACAGTTAAATAATAATATTGAGTGTCTGCAGAATCTGGAATTTACAGCAGATGAACTGAATGCGATTGAGAAGATATTATCGTGAAATGTATTTTGTAAAATGTAAAATGTAGAGTGCACAGTAGTGTGTCTTTTATTTGTGTAGATAAAAAAATGGGACAATTTGTCCCATTTTTTATTTTATAATCATCGCGATTCCACCACCGCTTGCCAATCTGTATTTTGATTTGGTAGTTGAATCAACAGTAATAACTTCTCTTTTATAATCATTAGCCGCTTTATCAGCATTCAATCCGTCAGAGAAAATTTCAGCCTCGAATTTTTTGCCTTTTTCAAGGAATGAAAAATCTATTGTAATTTCTCTGGAATCCCAGTTTGTGATGGCTCCTAAATACCAAATGTTGGCTTTTTTACGGGCAATTGAAACAAATTTTCCAACTTCGCCATCTAACGCTACAGTTTCATCAAAAACAGTTGGAATCTTAGCAATAAAATCAGTGCTTTCCTGTTCTTTTATATAGGCTGTTGGACTGTCGGCCATCATTTGCAAAGGCGCTTCAAAAATAGTGTAAAGTGCCAGTTGATGACTTCTGGTTCCCTGACTCATTGGAGTGGAATGGCTTGGTCTGAATTCGCTTTTTGTAGCGTTTCGCATAGCCCCTGGCGTATAATCCATTGGTCCAGCCATCATGCGGATAAACGGAATGGTACAGTCATATAGAGGAACATCGTCATTTGGTGTCCATTTATTGTTTTCTAATCCTTTTACACCTTCAAAATTTAAGATGTTCGGAAAAGTACGCTGAATCCCAGTTGGTTTGTACATGCCGTGAAAGTCTAAAAGCAATTTATAATCTGCAGCTTTTTGTGCAATGTCATACACCGAATTGACCATTTTAGCATCATCACGATCCAGAAAATCAACTTTAAAACCTTTGATCCCTAAATCAGCATAATTCTTAAAAATTCCGGCTGTGTTTTTCGTCAAAGCCATCCAGGAGCTCCATAAAATAATTCCAACGTTTCGTTCTTTTCCGTAAGCGATTAAAGCTTCCAGATCAACATTCGGATTGTGCTTCATGATATCATCCTCAAGACTCCAGCCTTCATCCAAAACCACATATTCGACTTTGTTTTTTGAGGCAAAATCAATGTAATATTTATAGGTCTGCGTGTTGATTCCGGCTTTAAAATCGATGTTGTAAATATTCCAGTCATTCCACCAGTCCCAGGCTACTTTTCCGGGTTTGATCCACGAGAGGTCTTTAATTTTTGAAGGCTCGGATAATTTCTGAACCATGTCATTATTGGCTAATTCCGCATCATTTTCAGAGACCACAATCGCTCTCCACGGAAAAGTTCGGGTTCCTTTAGTTTTAACCAAATAATCAGCCCGCTCTGTAATCAGTCGATTAATATTGTTAAACCCACCATTGGTTTCCTGCAACGGATATTTAGAAAAACGTGCTTCAAAACCAGATTTAGATTCGTTATTCGTTACAAACAATCCCGGATAATCTTCCAGATTAGCTTCTAAGAAAACGGCTTTTTTATGTTTTTTTAAATCAATTAAAAAAGGTAAGTACGCCAAAGTATCTTTAGCAAACTCACTGATTTTTTTGTTTTCGTAATGGGCTTCAAACGAAGAAATATAAGGATCTTTCGGATTTCTTAAATCACGAACGTATGGCATTAAAGTGTTGTAATCCTGATCGAAATTTAAACTTACTTCTTCTGCTTTTACGGTAATGTCTTTTTTCTTTTTGGTAATGAATCTGTAAGCCACACCATCATCAAAAGCACGATATTCGATACTGAAATCATTTTTGAAATTCAGCACCAAAAGATTGTACTGGTTTTTTATAGTACTCTTTTTGTAAAATGGAGATTCAAAAGTTTGGCTTACTTTTTCTCTTTTTGAATTCAAAAGGGAAGGATTTTTTCCTAAAACTTCATTTTGCTCCAACGTCAATGAAATTGATGATGGAGCTAAAATCACATCTTTTTCGTGCGAAACCGACCAGGTTATTTTGTCGTTAATTACAATACTGATTTTTATTTTTCCGTTTGGAGAAGCTAAAGTAAAATCCTGTACCTGTTGCGAAAAACAGATATTAAAAAGTAAAATTAGTAAGGCAGGAAATAGTTTTTTCATGTTTTTAAACCATATAAGTTATGTAAGTTCATTTAAATTATTTGTGATTCTTTATTCATTGTAATTGTAAATGTCAATATAGCTAAGCTTTTGTTATTCTTTAGAAATCTCAGTTTTTGATTGAGTATGCTTTGAGATTCCTACGGAATGACAAAAAGATGTTTTTAATCACGAATTATGAATATTCAATTTAAGGAAATACTATTAAATGAACTTACATAACTTATATGGTGAAAAATTATTTCAACTCCAAATTGTATTTTTTCACAATTTCCAAAGTTGATCTGTCTCCGTTAAAAACCGAGTTTAATCCCTGAGGTTCCTGCGGAGGATCAGTTGTCAAAGGTTCTCCCGGATTCCATTTCCCGGTTTCATTGACAGCTTTTCCTTCGCCGCCAAATCCCCAGAAATTGGCTGCCTGCAACGGACCTTTATTGGCAACACTTTCTGCAACCTTTCCAAAAATATAGCTATAAAACTGATCGCGGTAAATGGAAGATGCTCCTGCATTTAGGTTTTCATTTTCCCTTGGCAATCCAAACTCTTCTATGATAATTGGTCTTTGCAAATTATTAGCAACTTTAACATGGGCATCAATATATTTTCCAGCATTAGCAATAGTGGCAGGAATTGTAGCTTCGGCATTATCGGCTTTAAACCAGTTCCAGTTTTTAGGCCAGATGTGCATCGTCAGATAATCGATATTCGGATTTTTGTGAGTTCTTTCAAAAATATCTATAATATCATTCGAACTGTTTAAACCTTCAGAGCCGGTTGAAATCAGATGGTTTTTATCTAAACTATCCATTAAATTGACAATATTGTTCAGCCAAAGCGTAAATTTTGCTTCATTTTCAACCGTAAAAAGTCTGGGTTCATTACCAACCTGCCAGGCCATAATCGTGTTATCTTCGGTATATTTCTTTTTCGAGTATTTATTGGTCCTTTCCATAATAAATCTCACATGATCCTCTAAGGCTTTCATGCATGGATCACAGCTGTGAAATTGTTCTGTGTACGACATAAACTGAGGCCATGTATTGGGAGCGATATTTGGAACCGGAATTGCGCCTTTGCCGTTCCATTCCAGATATTGCGACATTCCGCCAGACCATTCCCAGTTGTTGGTCAAATACAAAACTGCATACATTTTGCGTTTTCTCATTTCATTCATCAGGAAATCCAGGCCGTCAAGCAAATCTTCATCGTATTTTCCCTGTTCGTATTGTAACGCCGGACGAACGGTAAAATCATATTTTCCACCATCAGCACCCACTAATATTCGCAGGTTGTCGATTCCGTTTTTTTGCATGAAATCAAGCTCGCGAAGCAGTCTTTTTCGATCACCTACTTTTTTCGAAGCCAGTAAGCTTCCGTACCAATAATTCGTACCAATGTAGGCGTAAGGTTTGTCACCTTTATAAAATTGCGTTCCTTTTACCGTAATTCTTTCCTGTGCCTGACACGCCATTGCAGAAAAAAGTAAAGCTAATCCAAGGGTTTTTAAAAGTCTGTTTTTCATATTTATTTTTTTAGAAGCTAATCCTGCTATCCGTTACAATCTTTTGTGCCGAACCCCGGCACAAAAGGATTTTCACTTCTATCAGGGCTAGGGCTTTAGGTTTTCATAAGTCATTGCGAGGAACGAAGCAATCTCATCTAGAATGTTTTTTTATTAGCAATTTGCCTATTGTTAGTGTGATTGCTTCGTTCCTCGCAATGACATTTACTTCGGCAGTTCATACATTTTCGGCAATGAATTTAATACTGCCGATTTTGGTTTTAGGCTAAATGTTTTAAAATCAGCTGCATTCGAAACCGAAGCATTTGGAACATAATAACCATCTTTGTCATTATTCCAGAACATCACATAACTTATTTCGATACTATTTGATGTTAAAGCATTATATAAATAATTAGAAAACCAATCTGTAATTGGTGTTTTTGAACTTGTAACCCTATATCCAGTTTCTGTTAAAGCGGTAATTTTTACTTTGGTTTTAGCCAAATCGGATATGATTTTTAATTTAGAATTAGCTGTATTTGCTCCCATTGTGCCCTGATTGTCAAAATCCCCGTAATTGTCCATTCCTAAAACATCTACATACCCATCACCCGGATAGCGGCTTAAATAATCGGTTGAGGTTGAGTAGGTTCTGTCAGGTGAAAAAGCATACAAGATATTATGAACGCCTTTGGTATCTCTTAAATATTCAACCGTAAATTTGTAAGCTGTTTTATATTCGTCAGGAGTACAAAAATTTGCGCCCCACCAAAACCAGCTGCCGTCAAATTCATGAAAAGGCCTGAAGATTATTGGAATCAATTCGCCTTTTGAACCTTTTAAATTTAAAAATACGCTCGCCACTTTATCCAGTTTCTTTTTGTACCATGCGTGATTTGCACCGCCAGGCAAAATACTTTTAAAAGCCGTAGTTTTTTGTTCTGTTGTCATATCAGAAGTATAAAAACTATCTTCATTGTAAGGTTCTCTCAAATGCCAGCTAAACGTATTAATCATGCCTTTTGCATAAGCGGCTTTTGTATCATTGATAATTTTTTGTTCTTGTTGATAAAACCAGTTATTACTTTGATTATTGTTGCTTTTATCGGTAATAAACATAAAATCCGATCCTAAAAGTGCCGGGTCATACCCTGTGTTTTTTTTAATATCAGAATCGCCTCCCGCATCCTGATAAAAACTGTTAAAAGCATCCTGCTGACCAATAGCAACTTTTGTTTTTCCTAATTTTTTAAGATTATAAAACAGAGCTAGAGTTTCTTTGGTCGCTTTTTTATCAACGATATAGTTTGTCACATTTTGTGTTGTTAAGCCATCTGTACCTAAAACCGGCGGATCAGTTTCCTCGTCTTTGGATTCGCTATCAGATGAACAACCAATCATGGTGATGAATAAACAACCTAAAAAAGCTGTTTTTAAAAATGTATTTTTCATATATGTTTATTTTGACAGCTTAACTTCAATGTTATCAGCTAATAAAGTTCCGGTGCAAACACTCATGGCAACCATAATTCGGTATTGTTTTGCACCTTCCGGAATTTGAAAAGATTTTTTAAAAGGCGTCCAGTCAGTAGTTCCGGTAACCGTTCCTATTACCTGATCTTCGGCAGCTTTGGTAGTTTGGTCTTTTTTAAATTCAATAATAAACATGCCGTTATTCCACGGGTCTTTGCCTTGTTGAATGTCTTTTGCTTTTAACCAGCCAGAAATTTCGATGGTTTTGTTTCCTTCGTTGATATCAGCTATTTGGTCAATTGCCTTCCATTCGGCTGTCTTTGAAGTAATTTCTACAGCTGCATTTCCCTCTTTTTTGTCTGTTGTAGAAAGTATTCCGTTTCCATTCCATGCATTGAGATTTTCTTCAAAGTTTCCGTTAGAAAATTGTTTTGAAGCAGCTATTGCTTTCTGCCCTTCGGAAATAGTCGTTATAGGATTCAGTTTGAAATACTCTTCTTCTGAAAGCGCAATGGCTTTTATATCATCAAAAAAAACAGAACCATTTATCTGTGCCAATGCCAGCATTATCCTGATTTTTTGTGCTTTATCAGGAACTAAAATCGTTTTTGAATAATTGGTCCAGGGCACTGTTCCTTTTACCTGTGCAATATTTTCAGAAGATATTTTCTTTTCGGTTCCGGTATTAAATTCGGCAATTATCAATCCTGCATTATAAGCTTCTTTACCGCCTTCTATCTGATCGGCTTTGACCCAGCCGCCAAATGCGATTGCATACGTTTTTTTGGGAATATCTATAATTTGATCGATAGATTTCCATTCGGCACCCACAAACTGATTGATAACAGCACTGTTTTTACCTGCTTTTTTATCATAAGGAGAAATAGTAGCTGCATCGCCACGCCAGTTAAGTGTTTCAGATTCGAAACTACCATTTTTTATCAAATTGGTTTGTGCAAAGTTTGATATAGAAATTAAAAAAAAACTAAAGATAAAAAGTGGTTTCATAGGCAGGGTTGTTAGCGTTATTGTTTTTTTTACGGAATTCTATTGATAAGTTCTAAACAGGCTCTTCCGTTGTGATAAGGACATTTCCAAAAACCGGCTTTGTCTTTTTTCATTACTGTATAATCGTGATAAATCCCCCAAAACCATTCTCCGTTTTCGTGATCGATAAGGTGTTTTTTAGTGAACTCCCAGTTTTTAGATACTACATCCAGGTATTTTTGATCGCCTGTTAGCTGATAAGCGGCATAAAATCCAATTTGCAATTCAGATTGTGGCCACCAGTGTTTTTCTTTGATTAGATGATTGTTTTTTATCTCTAATTCGTACCATAAACCACCATCTGTATCGATTCCCTCCGTGGTTGCATCGGCAATTTGAACAGCGTATTTTTGAAACCTTTCGATAATCTCTTTGTTCTCAATGATTTCGGCACATTGCAGTAATAACCAAGCTGCTTCAATGTCGTGACCGTAAGATATAACGTCTGTATTTTCGTTCCAGTTTTCATCAAAAAACAAATGTAAATGTCCGGTTTCGGTATTGATAAAATGTTTTTCGATGGTAAGCAGTAAATTTTCTATAATCTCTTTTAGCTGTTCATTTTTCCATACTTTGTACAAATTTGCATAACCTTCTACGATATGCAAATGCGTATTCATGGTTTTCTTTTCGTTGGCATCTTTTTCGCTTAAGCGTAAATCATCAATAGGCTGCCAATCTCTGGTAAAAGCTTCAAGATAGCCATTGTTTACTTCATCAAAGCTGTGCTTCTCAATTTGGTGGTATAAAGAAAGGGCTAATTCTAAAGCTTTTTTGTTTTGAGAAATTGCGTAAAATTCGGATAAGCCATAAATAGCAAAAGCTAAGGCATATATTTGATTTTTAGTATCTTTTGGCGTAGTATCAGCATTGATACTCCAAAATAAACCGCCAAATTTTGTGTCGTAAAAATGAGCCGAAAGGTATTCAAAAGCTCTTTCGGCAATTTTTTTATGATTTTCATTTTGGGTAACCGGATAACTGGCAGAAAATGTCCAAAGAATTCGGGCATTTAAAACAGCACCTTTTTCTGCATTAGCTATAGTTTCATTTTTGTAATCAATTTGCCCGACAAAACCTCCGTTTTTATGATCAATAGTATTGTTTTCCCAATAGTTAAGGATACTATTAAGTTCTTCGTGTAATTCGGTTTTAAGTTGCTTTAGGTTTGATGACACGATGAATTATATTGCGTTGTTTTTTTCGATTTGGCTGATAATTGTTTCTACTGAACCCGCAGAAATAAAAGTATCAGCAGGAGTATTCGTAACATAATCGACTAATTTTGCTATTGACGAAACGGCAACATGCATTCTGGTGTCTGATGAAGCGTAATAAACATAGATAGTTCCGTCAGTATCTTCAATCCATCCGTTAGAAAATAATACATTCGATACATCACCAACTCTTTCAATACCTTCAGGCCCCATAAAATGACCTGCCGGAACATGTGTAACTTTGGTAATATCATTTAAATCGGTCATAAACATATATAATGTATAGCGCAAGCCTGCGGCAGTGTTACGAACACCATGTGCCAGATGCAGCCAGCCTTTTTCTGTTTTAATAGGAGCAGGGCCAAGACCATTTTTCAATTCGTAAATGGTGTGATACTGTTTTCCGAAGATAATTTTCTCTTCTTTTACAACCGGATTTGTCATATCATCAACATAGCCCAGACCAATTCCTCCACCGGCTCCAACATCAATAAAACCATCCTGCGGACGTGTGTATAAAGCGTATTTTCCGTTTACAAATTCCGGGTGCAAAACCACATTGCGCTGCTGGCCTGTATTCGAAATTAAATCAGGAAGTCTTTCCCAGTTTACTAAATCTTTAGAACGCACGATTCCCGCATTGGCTACTGCAGAACTTGTATCTCCTTTTGGAGCTTTCGGATCTTTTCTTTCGGTACAAAAAATGCCGTAAACCCAGCCGTCTTCATGGCTAATTAAACGCATATCATACACATTGGTATCGGGTTCTTCAGTTTGCGGAATCACGCATGGTTTTTCCCAAAACTTAAAATTGTCTATACCGTTTGGACTTTCGGCAATAGCGAAAAATGATTTTCGGTCAATTCCTTCAACACGAACGGCCAATAGATATTTACCATTCCATTTGATGGCGCCGGCATTAAAAGCAGCATTCATGCCAATACGTTCCTGTAAAAACGGATTTGTTTTTTCGTTTAAGTCAAAACGCCAGTTCAAAGGTACGTGAGCTGCTGTTACCACCGGATTTTTATAACGTTTATAAATACCGTTTCCAATTGTATTTTGAGGCTCATTTTTTTGTTCAATGAGCGTTTGATGTTCTTTTTCTAATGCTGTTTTTCTATCTTGAAATTCAGCTGTCGTTACTGTTGTCATATAAATTGATTTCTAAATCTCTGTTTTTAATTTGTGTGATCTCTCTTTTCGTTTAAATCCTGTTCAATGATCTGTAATTTCTCCTCAGACAAAGGATAGAATGCGATAAAAGCTACTGATATTGCTGCAGCGATTGCCGGAAGTATGCTTAACATTAACTGAATTCCGTTTTGAGCTGTGGCCGTTTGTTCTACATTTGCCTGAAAACCGTAGTAGCCCAAAAGCCATCCTGCTCCGGCACCTCCAATTGTCCATCCAAATTTTTGAGACATTGACGATGCTGAGAAAACTAAACCGGTTGCTCTGCGTCCTTGTTTCCACTCAGAATAATCGGCACTATCAGCATACATTGACCAGATAAGGGGGAAGATGCACCCGGCGCAAATACTGATTAATACCTGAAAACTCATGATGAGAAAAACATCTTCTTTTCCGAATAAGTAAAAAACCAAACTCAGGATTGCTGCTAAAGCCATAGCGCCAAAGAAGGTTTTCTTTTTTCCAAACTTATTGGCCAGCGGTGTTGCTGCGATAACTCCGATAATATTAGCCGCTTGCCCTAATACTAAATAAATAGAGGTTGGTGTCATGTGAAAATCTGTTCCGAAAAGGGAAAAATCAAAATTGACACTGCTGCTTACGTAATATTTAAAGTAATAAACAGCCGCTCCGTCTCTGATTGAATTGAATACCAAAGCTCCAATTCCGGCTCCTAATAAAATCCACCAGGGTCTGTTTTTTAGTAAATCTTTTAAATCTTCTTTTAAGTTTGTTTGTTCTCCTTCAATTGGTTTTATTCTTTCTTTTGTCCAGAAAAAACAAGCCCAGAAAAATACTGTTGTTATAACTCCGAATACAGCAATAGTGGCCAGCCAGCCGGTTTTTGAATTAAGGTTTCCTCCGAAATAATTAACCAGTGGTTCAATTAACCAAAGCGCTAAAAGACTTCCTCCAAAGGCAAAGACCATTCTGTAAGAAGATAAAGTGTTTCTGTCTTTTCGGTCAGAAGACATTACTCCTAAAAGCGAAGCATACGGGACGTTGATTAAGGAATAAATCATCATCATTAACGAGTACGTTACGTAGGCATAAATTATTTTTCCTTTTTCATCAAAATCAGGAGTGTAAAAAGTTAAGACCCCAATAACGGCAAACGGTATGGCGACCCATAATAAATAAGGTCTGAATTTTCCCCACTTGGATTTTGTTCGGTCAGCTATAATTCCAACAATCGGATCAAAACAGGAATCCCAGATTCGGGTAATCAGAAACATGGTTCCTACTACGGCAGGTGCCAATCCGAAAACATCGGTATAAAAAAACAGAAGATACATACTGAAGATTTTCCAGAACATAGAAGAGGCAGCATCTCCAAGTCCGTAACCTATTTTTTCTTTTAAACTGATTTTGTCGTGCATTTAGTTTTTTTTTAAGGTTGTAGTTTGGTTTGTTAGTTATTTTTTTAATGCTTTTTGAATGTCTTTTTCAAACAGAGTTTTATCAAGATTGTAAAATTCGACAAAATCTTTTTCGCTTACCTGACCCGAATAAGGTGCGTAATAATGCATTTTTTGCTCTTTTTCCTGCCAGCCATGATTTCTCCAGAGTAAAGCATACGAAATTTTATAATCGCCAATAGCTTTAGAGAAAGTTCCTGTCCACCATTTGGCATCAGGGATAGCTTCGTATCCAGCTTCGGCAACGGCAATTAATTTATTTTTTGCAAGGCCAATTTCGCTTATGATTTTAAGTTGACTCTGTACTTCAGTAATAAACTTTTCGCCACTTTTGTCTTCGTTATTTTGATACGAATCAAAACTTAAAATATCGGCATAATCATCGCCTGGATAGTTTGTTAGGAAATCTTCTTTTGAGCCGAAACTACTGGTGTTGTAAACATAGATTAAATTATGAACCCCTTTTTTCTGCAGGTATTCGAAGGTGAATTTCCATACAGCTTTAAATTCTTCAGGGGTACAATTTCCTTTCCCCCACCAGAACCATCCTCCTGTTAATTCGTGGTATGGCCTGAAAAGAATCGGAATGTTTTTTCCTTTTTTATCTTTTAAAGACAAAAAGAAATTAGCAGCTTTGTCAAGCCAGGAAATGAATTTTTCATGATTTTTTTCACCCGGTAATATGGTTTTTAAAGAATTAGGAGTATTGTCCCAGGCATTTTTTCCGGTTGCCGGATTGTCAAAATGCCAGCTGATTGTCGAAATTCCGCCTCTTTCATTTGCTTCTTTAATGTATTGTTTCATTTTATCAAAAGGCACTCCGTCAATATTGTTAACATCGTCCTTTTCCAGGCCCGCTATATCCCATCCATAGACTGCAGGATAATCTCCAACGACATCTTTTATATCACTGCGAAGCGGTTCGTATTTCCAGTTTACACCATAAGCCAGATCATCCTGATGCCCGAAAAGATATCCTTTTTGGGTTAATTGCTGTAGTTTCTTATAAAGAGTAACAGTTTCTTTTGTTGCTTTTTTATCCGAAAGTGACAAATTTGTATCAGTAGTTTTGGCTTTTACAGAGTATGCCACCCCCATAAATGCAGCTATAATAAGGATTATGAATGTTTTTTGCATAATTGTTTTTAAATATGTTTAAGCACTAAAGCTAAAAAATATAAAAATGGATTTTTAAAAATAGATATAGTTTTTATAAAATCCGAAACTAATTTTTTAACTATTATATTATCAAAACTATAAAAAGATAGTTGATTAAAAACGATTACTGTTTATTATAGGTAGTCTTTTTTAAAAGATGATAATTATATTTTTCAAAGATAAATGGATGTTTGTTGTGTAATTAGTATTATTTTATCAATTATATATCATATTATTGCAAATGAATTTATTGTTTTACGTTTTTTAAAAACTATATAATAACATGAGCACAGCTAAAAATTTTTACAGAGAAATTGCGCCTCTGTCTAGTGGTGATAGTTTTTTAGTCTTCGACAGGGTTAAAGACAGTTTTGATTTTCCGGTGCATTATCATCCAGAGTTTGAAATTAATTTTATTTTAAACGGAAAAGGAGTGAAGCGTGTAGTTGGAGATAATATTGAAGAAATTGATAATGTCGAGTTGGTTTTAATAGGACCTAATTTATATCATGGTTGGGAATTAAATAAGTGTACCAGTAAAAAAGTCCATGAAATTACAATACAATTTCATAACGATTTGTTTCATGAATCTTTGCTTTCAAGACGTATTATGAATCCGATTCGGGATATGTTTAACAGGTCTATTCATGGTATTTTGTTTTCGAAAAAAGTGGCTGAAGAATTAACTCCAAGATTGATAAAGCTCTCTAAATTAGATGGTATGGATTATTTTTTAGAAATCACTTCGTTATTGTATGATTTGGCAAATTCCAGAAATCAAAGATTGCTTTCGACTTATACTGTAGATTATGATACTTTTGATGACTATGATAAAATGAAGCTGGTATATGAATATGTGCAAAAACATTTTGCTGATAAAATCACTTTAGAAGATGCGGCTAATATTGCGAGTATGTCTATAATTTCATTTAATCGATTTATAAAAAAACGTACCGGAAAAACTTTTGTAAATTATATTAATGATATCCGAATTGGGTATGCAGCTCGTTGGCTGGTTGAAAAAGATATGAGTGTTTCAGAGGTAGCTTTCAAATCCGGTTTTAATAATATAGCAAATTTTAATCGTAGTTTTAAAGCTATTAAAAACTGTACGCCTAGTCAGTATAGGGAAGATTTTTCCGGATTAAAGCGTATTTTATAATGATACTTTTTTTTCATGAATAAATATTATTTTTAACGAAAACGTTTTAATTTTTAGCAATTCGTTAATTAATATTTATTAGGCATTGGGTTTTCGGGGGCTAAAATTGCGAATAATTTAAAAAAAGTATATTTTAATTTCACTATATGTTTTTTTGAATTACCAAAGCAAAAATATTATCATCAAATGATATAATACTATTAATTTCATGTGAACTTCTGTTATAGATTTGTTAAAATAAAACATCTAAAAATTGAACACTTTGTTTTACTGTTTTATAAAGTATTAAACTTAAACTAACCAAACATTTATTATGAAAAAACTAATGACTAATTTTATTCATTGGAATGCTGGCCACAGAGCGATTCCATTGATATTATTTTTGTTACTGACGAGTAATTTTATTACAGCTCAGGTTAAGGTAACAGGGGTAATTTCTGACGATAAGGGATTATCAATACCGGGAGCAAACATTGCTATTGTAGGTGCTAAAAAAGCAATTACAACAGATTTTGATGGTAAGTATTCTATCGATGTGCCGGCAAACTCATCTATTTCGGTGTCTTTTATCGGATATGTTACTCAAACCATTAATGTTAAAAATGGAGGAACAATTAATGTTGTTTTGAAACTAAGTTCTGAGGATTTGCGTGAGGTATTGGTCAATGTAGGATATCGAAGTGTTAAGAAAAAAGATTTGATAGGAGCAGTTTCTACGGTTGGAGCAAAGGATATCGCAGATTCTCCTCAAGTGTCTGTAGATCAGTTATTGCAAGGACGTGCGGCTGGGGTTCAGGTAACAAATAATTCTGGTCAGCCGGGGGGTAGTGTCTCGATTAAAATACGAGGAACTACTTCTATTTCAGGGACTAATGAACCATTGTATATTGTAGACGGTATTCCAATTTCTGGAGATGCTGCTAATACGAATACCGGAGGTTCTATTGTATCAGGTTATTTGGGAGCAAATACCGGGAATGTTACTTCGAGTCCTATTGCATTTTTAAATCCTAGTGATATTGAAACACTGGATATTTTGAAAGATGCTTCTGCTACTGCTATCTATGGATCCAGAGCATCAAATGGAGTTGTAATTATTACTACAAAACGAGGAAAAAAAGGGACAGGTAAAATTACTTATGACTCTTATTTCTCTGTTCAAAATGTAACTCGTTTATTGGAAACCATGAGTCTGAGTCAATACGCAACACAGCAAAATGCTTTGGCTGCTGTATATGGTGTAGATCCCAGAGATGAATTTGCAGTTCCGTCTGTTTTAGGTAAAGGTACCAATTGGCAGGATGAGATTTATAAAACAGCAATAATGAGTAACCATCAGGTTTCATTTTCTGGAGCGAAAGATGGTACTAGTTACTATATTTCTGGTGGTTATGTTAATCAGGAAGGTATTGTTATCGGTTCAGGTTTCAGAAGGTATAATTTTAAAACTAACGTAGATTCTAAAATAAAAGACTGGTTGTCTGTTGGAGTTTCTATTGGAGCGGGTATAACAAATGAGGATATTACAATTAATGGTGCAAGTAATGGTATTATTAGTACTTCTATTTTATCTACTCCGGATGTTGCAGTAAGAGATACTAACGGAAATTATGCTGGTCCGCCGGCAGATGGATCAATAGGGGTTTGGATTAATCCGGTAGCATCAGCTTTGCTGAATACGAATAAATTAGTAAAAAAGAATTTCTTAGGTAATTTATATGCTAATTTTAGAATTGCAAAAGGACTTGAATACCGATTTGATGTAGGCGGATCTACTAATATTGATAATTTTGAAGGATTTCAGCCTACTTATGTATGGGGGGCTGCTGTTAGAGAAACGAATCAGTTGACAGAGAGAGCTAACAATTGGTATGGTATTAATATTAAAAATGTTTTAACCTACAAGGTCGATGCTGGTTCTCATCATTTTAATCTTTTACTTGGTCAGGAAGCTAATGAAAGTCATTGGTTTGGAAATTCACAAACAGTTTCTGATTTGTTAAGTAATGATGTTCATTCTATTAGTCTGGGTGATCCTGATACACTTACAGCTTCAGAATACAAAGGAAGCTCTGCTTTAACTTCTTTCTTCGGATCTTTTAATTACGATTATGCAAATCGATATGGTTTGCAGGCGACAATGAGAGCCGATGGTAGTTCTAATTTTGGACCAAATGAAAAATGGGGATACTTTCCTTCGATTTCTGGTTATTGGAAACTTTCAAACGAAAGTTTCATGGAAGGGACTAAAGACTATATCGATAATATCAAACTTAGGTTGGGGTATGGTGAGACTGGAAACCAAAATATTGGCGGAGCAGGTTATATGAGTACAGTTCGTGCATTAAAATCAGCATTGGGTAATTACTTTACTGTTAATAATATTGCAAATCCTATTTTATCATGGGAAACAGCTGAGCAAACCAACTTAGGTTTAGATTTTACACTTTTTAACTCAAAACTTCAGGCAACATTTGAATTGTACAGAAAACAATCCGCAGGATTTTTATTTGTCTTGCCGTTGCCTTATTATGTTACGGGTACAGATGCTTATCAGGGTGGTTTAGGTGCGCCAAGTGTAAATTTAGGAAGTTTGAGAAATCAGGGGTTTGAGATGACTTTAGATTATAATGAAAAGTTTGGAAAAGATTTTTCATGGAATTCAAAAGTAATTTTTGCTACTAATAAAAATAAATTATTAAGCTTACAGGATAATTTTGATTTAACAAAAGATGTATTGCTTAACGATTATACTACAAAAGCGGTTACCAAAACAATAGTAGGTCAGCCGGTTGGTCAATTCTACGGATATGAGACAGTTGGTATTATTAGAACTAATGAGCAATTAGCAAATGCACCTATTCCTTTTACGGGTAACAAAGGGGTAAAAAGTCAGTTAGGAGATGTTGAGTATGTAGATCAAAACAAAGACGGTCTGATTGATGATAAAGATTTGACTTATATAGGGAATCCACAGCCAAAATTTACTTATGGTTTTAATAATACTTTTAAATATAAAAATATTGATTTAGGAGTGTTTTTACAAGGTTCTTACGGGAATAAAGTAATGAATTTAACCAGACGTGCCGGTACTAAAAACCAACGTTTGTATGAAAATCAATTGGCTGAAGCTGTAGATTTTTGGACTCCGCAGAATATTGATGCAAAATACCCAAGACCAGATGGTGCAGATGGGCATCCGAATATCGCAATTTCTGACCGTTATGTAGAAGATGGATCGTACTTAAGAATTCAGCAAGTGACTTTAGGTTATAATTTACCTTCAGATGTGATTTCAAAAGTAAATATTAGTAAATTAAGATTTTATTTGGGTGTTCAAAATCTTTACACATTTACAAAATATACAGGATATGACCCAGAGGTAGGTTCGTACAATCAAGATGCTCTGTTGTCAGGAATTGATTCAGGTCGTTATCCTACCAACCGTAGTTTTACTTTTGGATTGAACTTAGAATTTTAATAACTATTCTTATGAAAAAATATATCAATATAAAAGCCTTAGTTTTATTTTTAACTTTAGGTTTGGTAACTACCTCTTGTAGCGAAGATTTCTTAGATCGCCCGTCTGAAGATAGTTACAGCAGTGCCGAATTTTATAGTACTGATGAGCAAGTAACAAGAACTACTTATGGAATGTATGGGGCAATGTGGGCTCCTTATTATACCAAAAACTTCTACGCATTGTCTGAGTTGTCTTCTGGGAACTGTATTGCTTATGCAGATGGACCTGAGTTGATTCAGTTTAAATTAACTTCAGACAGTCCTATTTTGTTGGATCCTTGGAGAGCTTGTTTTGCCATTGTAGCACAGTCAAACAATTTAATTAACAATATCGAAAAAAATGCTACAGCAAATGTGAGTAAGGCTGTCATTAAAAACACTCTTGCAGAGGCACATTTTTTTAGAGCCATAGCGTATTTTTATTTGGTTCGTTTGTATGGACCGGTGCCTATTATTGAAGATAATTTAGCCTTAGCAAAAGATCCTTTAGTAAACACCAATAGAATAGAAGATGTCTATACGTTTATTGAAAACGATTTAAAGTATGCTGCTGCAAATCTTAAATCAAAAATCAGATCAAGAACTCCGGGAGGTGAAAACGTTTTTGTAACTCAGGGTACTGCCGAGGCCTTTTTGGCAAAAGTGTATTTGTATGAAAAAAAATATCCGGATTCTAAATTAATGGCTGAAAAAGTAATTAATTCTGGTGAGTTTGATTTGTTGCCAAATTTTGCTGATTTGTTTTTAACAAGCAAAAACAATAATCACGAGTCTATTTTTTCATGGCAATGGTCTGGTGCTATAAATAATTACGGAGGAGGAAATTTTTCTAATATTCAATATGGTTTGGATATTTTGAATGATAACGCATCTTACGGAGCTACTTATGTACCAACAAATGATGTTCAGGATGCTTTTGAAATTGGAGATGTAAGAAGAAAAGAATCTTTTATGATTTACGGCGATTCTTACCCAAATTTAAAAGCAGATGGTGTAGTAGGTTTTGTGATGGATCAGGCTAAATACCCGGATGTTTTGGGTAATACAGGTGCTGCGGTTAAGAAATATGTGGTAGGACAAGTTACTAGCGAAACAGGGCCGGCGGATTCATGGGGAGGAATGAATAATTGCAATTATATTATGCGTTATGCAGATCTTCTGTTGATTCATGCTGAGGCAATTATGGCCGGTGCAAATGAAACTACTAATGCTGCAGCAAAAGAATCATATAATAAAGTAAGACTTAGAGCAGGTTTAGGTGCTTTAGATACTAATGTTCCTTTAACAAAAACGGCATTGTTTAAGGAACGTAGGGTAGAGTTTGCTTTTGAAGGAGAGTTTTGGTTTGATTTAGGAAGATTACCTCGTCAGGAAGCAATCGATATAATCTCTCAGCAAGACAGAGGTTTTGACTCTCAGGGAGTAACGCATTATACGCCAACTCCAACTGATTTTATTTATCCAAAACCAGATATAGAAGTTAGAAAAAATCCAAAATTGAAAGAGGCACCAATTCCTTACAGTTTTAACTAATTTTTAAAAGTAAATCACTATGAAAAATATAAAAAATAGAATGTTGTTGAAGTTGACTTTTTTGGCTTCAATTTCAATTTTACTGTTCGCCTCCTGTTCAAATGATTCTGGAGCTTCCGGAGATTCTTCCGGAAAACTTGAAGTAACCGGAGTTAGTAAATCTGTTGTTGATGATCCTTTGATTGAAGGCGATAGACAAGTTGATGTTCCTACTGATGTTATTAACGCAGGAAATTATTATATCATTAGAGGATCTGGTTTTTCTACATTAAAATCAATTTCATTTAATGGATTAGAGTCTTATTTTAATCCAACATTTGTAACAGATAATGTAATTGTTATTTTGGTAGATCAAAAAACACCATACTACAATGAAATGGACGAAATGAAAATCGTTACCAGTAGCGGTACTTTGACTTATACAATAGCAGTAAGACCTCCAAATCCTAATATTAAAGGATTTCCAATTAACCCAAGCCCTGGAGATATAATCACGATTACGGGAGAATATTTTTTACGTCCTGTGGTGAATTTTGGAACTACACAAGTTGAGCCTATTGAGTCGTCATTGACAGAAATAAAAGTAAAAGTTCCAAATGATATCAAATACAAATATCTGTCTATTACGAATGTTTCAGGAACAACTGTTGCCAATCAGGCATTTGGAAGTGCTCTTTATGACGATGCTCCTACTAATATTTGGGGTTGGGATGAAAAATGGGACGGTACCAATACTTTTGATTTAGCTTATACCAAAGATTTTAGCCAAGGATCTAAGTGTATTGAATGGAAAGCAGGTGAATGGGACGGTTATGTTATTGCTCTTGCATCATGGAATTTTACAGACACAGATAAATTTAAAGCTATAAGATTCTCTGCTAAAGGTTTGAAAGCAGGAAAAGTAAAACTTTTTATTAATGGAGAAACTGAAAAAAATATTAAGGTAGTTGAATTTAAATCTGATTCTTGGACTTATATAGAAGTTCCTTTTAGTGACTTAGGTAATCCTGCAGTTTTAGAAAAAGTAGGATTTCAGGAATTTGGCGGTTTTAAAGGAAATACTATTTTACTCGATGATATCGGGTTAGTATTAAAATAATTGTGACGGATTCATAAAATAAATTTCAATGGTTAAGTTGAGTTTGTTCATTAGAATCCATTATTAAAAAACTAAAAGAGAATTTATGAAAAATATATATAATAAAGTAAAACTGATCGCTGTATGTGTCTTTTTGACTTTTGCAGTTTCTGCTTGTGATAATGATATTGAAAGTATTGGAGGAGCAGAACAAAATTATAATACAGCTTACGGATTGCTTAAGGCAAATAGTAATCTGACGACGTTTACAAAAGCAATAGGATTAGCTGGCTTGGAATCGACCTTGAATACATCGGATGATTATACCTATTTTGTTCCTAATGATGTAGCTTTAGATGCTTATTTGGTAGCTAACGGTTATGTAAATGATTTGGGATACCCGGATATAACTCTGGTTTCTGTAGAAAATTTAAAAGAGCTTGTTTTAAGCCATGTTGTTAAAGGCGTAAAAAAAAGAGTTGCTAAACTTACGGGTGTTGAAGCTGATTATTTAGAATCAGGGGAGTATGCAACTATGGCAAATGCTGTGAACCCTGATTTGTATTTATTAGGCATTAATGTAACCAATGGTGTCTTGAAGGTAAACGGATCTGATAAAGCAGCACCAGGATTAGATTATTACGGTGCAAATGGTTTTGTAAATGTTTTAGATAATGTAATTGAGTTAACTCCTCCGGCTCCTATAATTACTAGTTTGTCACAAGTATTAGCTTCTCCCGGAGATGTTATTACTATTACAGGGCAGAATTTTGTAAAAGTGAAGAGTGTAAAGTTCGGATCTACTGCAGCTGCAATTAACGTAGTGTCCAGAACAGAAATAAAAGCAACAGTTCCGGCTAATTTTGATTCCTATGCTCTTATTGTTGTAGAGACAGATTTTGGTGTATCTGCATCAAGTGGTATAGGTCTTAAGTATTTACTATACGAAGACTCATTGAAGGGGACCGGCGGTGGCTGGGGAGGTCAGGTTACCTGGCAAAGTACCGAAAAAGTTAGCAGAGGAACCTATTCAATCAAAAAAGTAATAGGAAGTTGGGAAGGAATTACGATGAAGTCTAATATAATTCTAAATACTGGGAATTATCAATTCTTTAAAATGTCTATTTTTTCTACTGAAAGTACTAAGATTTTTGTTAATATAAATAGTGGAGATTTATATAACTCTGCTAAAGGTACAACAGTTACTTTGGTGGCAGGTCAATGGAATAATATTTCAATTCCTATTTCTAATTTGCATCCTGAACTTATAGCTGGAGGAAATTTTGATGAAATACTTATTCAGGAATTTTCGGGAATCTCACTAACCCCTGGTAGTATTCTTTATTTCGATGATATCGGATTTTTATAAAATATGATTTGTTTAATTTGAGTTAGTCTAAAATGTTCCCTGGTTGAAAAATTAGGGAACATTTTTTATAAAGTAGTTTAAAAATTGAAAGAATGAAAAGAATGAAAAAAGTAATTTTAGTATTAAGCTTATGTGTTTTAACATTAGGTTTTGCTCAGGGAAATACGCACAATCAAACGGGAGGTAAATTTGAAGGTTTGGCCATGACGCCACCAATGGGTTGGAATTCATGGAATACTTTTGCAACTAATATTGATGAAAAACTGGTTAAAGAAACGGCCGATATTATGGTTTCTTCAGGACTGGCAGCGGCTGGTTACAACTATATTGTATTAGATGATGGCTGGATGGCTAAAGAACGAGATGTAAACGGAGATTTGGTGCCTGATCCGGTTAAATTTCCTAACGGGATGAAAGCTGTAGTAGATTATGTACACAGCAAAGGTTTGAAATTTGGCTTGTATAATTGTGCCGGAACACAAACTTGCGCCGGATATCCGGGTACACGTGGCTATGAATATCAGGACGCTCGTTTTTATGCTAAGCTGGAAATAGACTTTCTAAAATACGACTGGTGTAACACCAAAGGAATTACTGCTCCTGAGGCCTATACTACAATGAGTAACGCCTTAAAAACTGCCGGAAGACCAATTGTTTTTAGTCTTTGTGAATGGGGCGATAATCAACCATGGGAGTGGGGAAAACCGGTTGGGAATCTTTGGCGAATTTCCGGCGATATTTATCCATGCTTTGATTGTGAATTTAAACATCCTGAAAATTGGTCGTCCTGGGGATTTATGAAAATTGCTGATATGCGAAAAGATATCCGTAAATATTCAGGACCCGATCACTGGAATGATTTTGATATGATGGAAGTTGGAAACGAAATGAATGATACCGAAGATAAAGCACATTTTAGTTTATGGTGTATGCTGGCATCGCCTTTATTTAGTGGAAATGATTACAGAAAAATGTCTAAAGAAACATTAGCAATTTTAACTAACAAAGAGTTAATTGCGGTA
This sequence comes from Flavobacterium pectinovorum, assembly GCF_022802975.1. Taxonomy (GTDB): domain Bacteria; phylum Bacteroidota; class Bacteroidia; order Flavobacteriales; family Flavobacteriaceae; genus Flavobacterium; species Flavobacterium pectinovorum_B. The sequence goes on along the minus strand of NZ_JAFEVZ010000012.1, from coordinate 3,273 downwards.
AATCAGGATAAACTAGGTGTTCAGGGCTTTAAATATCAGACAGAGGACGGATTGGAAGTTTGGGTAAAACCATTATCTGACGGAAATTGGGCGGTCACTTTTTTAAACAGAAGTGAGGTTGTCAAAAAAGTTAATTTCGATTGGAAAAAGCATGCGATTAAAGATGCAGATTTTGGTTATGAAGCTGATTTTAATAAAACGGTTTTTAAATTGAAAGATCTTTGGAAAAACAAAGAAGCGGGTAATACAAAAAAGAACTTTACAGCAGATTTGAATCCTCATGATGTAATTACGTTGAGATTAATTCCTTAAAAAACAACTGTCATGAAATCAATTCATAATTTTTTAATTATTCTTTTGTTGTTAATATCTTGTTTGGTCAATGCTCAATTTGTAAAAAAACATGGGCAGTTGAGTGTTCAGGGGACTCAATTGGTAGATAAAAATAATAATCCGGTAGTGTTACGCGGCATGAGTTTTGGCTGGCATAGTTTGTGGCCAAGATTTTACAATAAAAAAGCAGTTAACTGGCTCAGAAAAGATTTTAATTGCAACATCGTTCGTGCGGCTATGGGGGTAGAATTTGGAGAGAGGTCGTATATAAAGGATCCGAAGTTTTCTAAAGATAAAATTGAAGCGGTTATAAAAGGTGCGATAAAGTCGGATATATATGTAATCATCGATTGGCATAGTCATAATGTGAATCTAAAGGAAGCAAAGGTTTTTTTTGCTGAGATGTCTAAAAAGTATGGAAAATACCCCAATGTACTATATGAGATATTTAATGAGCCGGATGATGAAACATGGCAGGACGTCAAAGCGTATGCTGAAGAAGTAATTAAGGTTATTAGGGAAAACGATCCTAATAATATCATTTTGATAGGGTCTCCTCACTGGGATCAGGATGTTCATCTTCCTGCTGCAGATCCTGTAAAAGGATCTGATAATTTGATGTACACGATGCATTTTTATGCGGCTACACATGGCAAAGCATTAAGAGACAGAACAGATAAGGCTATAGAAAGCGGTTTACCTATTTTTATTTCAGAATCTGCTGGGATGGAAGCTTCCGGTGATGGACCTCTAAATATAAAAGCCTGGCAGGAGTATATCGATTGGATGGAAGCTCGAAAATTAAGCTGGATTACCTGGTCGGTGTCTGATAAGGATGAAACCTGTTCTATTTTACAAAAATCAGCTAAATCAGAAGGCAACTGGAAAGAAAAGGATTTGAAAGAGTCAGGAATTAAAGTTCGTGAACTTTTAAGAAAATATAATAACAAAGAGTGAGTTCTGTTTGTTTTGTTTGTGTAAAGCCTGTTCATTTTGAACAGGCTTTTTTTGTTTTGTGTGGTTTTTGCATGTGTATTTTTTGTAGGAATTTTGATTGATTTTTATTTAGGGGTTTATTATTTGATGGAAATGTTTTAAATGAAAAAAAAGTTTTTAAAAATAAAAGACCCCTGTTTTTTAAGGGGTATTATGTTTTTTGTTTGTAAATAATGGTTTAAAATGACAGTTTTTACTGTTTTATTTTTTATAACACCCTATTTTTTTAATATTTATCTATGTAAAGTCGTTATTGTATTTTTAAAAACCAATCGCTATAAATATGAAATAACGATTTTTTTTAATTTAATTTTTGTAATCCGTAATTCTGCTTTCAAAATATCAAAAAAGTAGATTTCGATTCTTCTACTCATACAAAAGTTAATAAATTCGCTGAAGAAAATGATGATGATTTAGATGGGATTTGAAGTTTAAAAAGTGAAATCGTATATATAAGTAGAGATAAAAATTTAACTAACCAGAATCAATTAATAACTAAAAACAATTTACACATGAAAAAAGTATTATGTATTTTATCATTAGCCTTAACAACAAGTTTTACATTTGCACAAGATGATGCACCAGAAACCACTCCTTTAGAAATTACAGGTTCTGGGGACATATATTACAAATATGATTTTGCTAAAGTTCCTAATATCCCAACAAGTTTCGCAACAGATCAGAATTCAGTTTCTTTAGGAATGTTAGATATTGCATTGAAGAAAAAAATTAAAAACATTTCATTTGTAGGAGAGTTGTCTTTTGGGCCAAGAGGACAAAGACAATCACTTCTAAATGATCCAGGCGTAGTATATGATGTAAATGGTGATCCTATTGCAAGTACTTCTGGTGATTCATTCCATATCCAGAATTTGTATGCTAGTTATGGGGTTACTGATAAACTTACTTTAACAGCAGGTTATATGGGAACATTTATAGGATATGAGGTAATCTCTCCTGTTGCTAATTTTCACTACTCTACTTCTTATTTGTTTTCATACGGACCATTCCAAAATGCAGGTGTTAAAGCAAATTATGCCATAACTGAAAAATTTGGCGCAATGGTAGGTGTGTTTAATGACTCTTGGAATGTCTATCAGGCTGATTTTCAAAAAGGTTTAAATGCTGTTGGAGGTCAATTATCTTATGTAGGTGATAAAACAAGTGCTTATTTGAACTTCCTGGATGGCTCTGTAAGCGGTACTATTGTTGATTTGACTGCGTCATTCCAATTAACTGAAAAATTCAAATTAGGTTTAAACGCTGCTGATTTCTCAAACGAAGGTGATGTTGGTTATTCAGGAGCAGCTTTATATCCATCTTATGCAATCAGTGATGCTTTTTCTTTAGGCTTACGTGGTGAATATTTTAAATTTAAAGAAGGTTCTGGAGATAATAAAGTTACGGCTTTTACTTTATCAGGGAATTACAAGATAAACGGATTGACTATTATTCCTGAGTTTAGACTTGATTCTAATTCAGACAAAGTATTCTTCGATTCTGATTTAGCTCCTACTAAATCTGCTTCACAAGTGCTTTTAGCTTTGGTTTACGGATTCTAAGAAAGTTAATCAATTACTACAACATACTCTTTCTGGAGATAAAGATTGATATTTTTTTTTTTTTTTTGGAAGCTGTCAAAAATTGTAAAAATTTTTGGCAGCTTTTTTATTGGTATTGAATTTCGATTTATATTTTTTATGCAGTATAATTTAGTTTCAGAGACAAAAAGGATATGTTGTAAGGAAGAATCTTTAGAACTCTCTCAAATAGTTATTTGGTATAAGTTTATATATCCTCAATAAGTGAAAAGGCATCTGGCTGAGTCCATTCGTCTTCGCTTAGTAAACTTAGTCGAAGCCCTTTCGTGTTCAAAAGCCTTCGACTTCGTTCAGGATGACATCAATTCCTTAAGTTATAAATGATGTTTTGCTCCCGATTTTA
>NZ_JAFEVZ010000011.1 GCF_022802975.1 Flavobacterium pectinovorum | reverse complement strand
AAACAAAAAATTGATATAATTTTGTCTTTACAAAGCATTGGTGAGGTTTATTGGTTCGCAAAACAAATTTACTAAACCTCTGCTTTGTTTTTTTATGATATCCAAACTAGCAACTTGAATTAATTATTACTTTTAATTCAACTTAATAAATAAGTGTAATAAGCACATTAATAAAATTATGAAACCTATTAGGAAGTTTATATATTTACCCTCAAATTATAACACATGATAAACAGCTATAGCTCTGCGGATAAGGTTTTATTAGCAGTAGATTGTATCATTTTTGGATTCGACCATCAGGGACTAAAAATACTTTTGATTAAAAGGGACTTTGAGCCAGAAAAAGGAAAATGGTCCTTAATAGGAGGATTCTTAAAACGTGATGAAATATTGGACAACGCCGCCATTCGTATTTTGAATACCTATACCGGGTTACACGATATCTATATGGAACAACTGCATGCCTACAGTGAAATAGACCGTGACCCTGTTGACAGGACTATTTCTGTATCCTATTATGCACTAATTAATATTGAAAACCATAATGAGGAACTGATTAAAAATTATCATGCAGAATGGTTTAGTATTGTCGATGCGCCAAATCTTATTTTTGACCACAATCAGATGGTTAAGCATGCTATCAAAAGGTTGCGTTACAGAACTTCGATAAAACCAATTGGGTTTGAGTTATTGCCGGAAAAATTTACCATGCGCCAACTCCTTGAATTATATGAAGCTATTTTGAGCAAAGAACTCGACAAACGTAACTTTATCAGTAAAATTAATTCATTGGAAATTTTAAATAAACTGGACGAAAAAGACATGCAATCTTCCAGAAAAGGATCTTATCTGTATACTTTCAACAAAGAAAAATATGAGGAAAAATTATTAAACGATTTTGTCCTGAATTTATAAAAACAACCTGCAGATGTAGCTTTTTAGCCTGCGGATACTTTAAAAACGAAACCCTGAAAGATGCTAACTTTCAGGGTTTTTTATTTGATTTTTAATGGACTTATAAAACAGAATCCCTAAACTAAACCACTATGGATTGAAAGTCCATAGATTTGGTTTGGCAGACTGAAAGCCTGCAAGATTAAAAGTTTAATTTTAACCACAAATTGCACAAATTTTCACGAATTATTTGTGTCAATTTGTACAATTTGTGGTATAATTTTTTTTTTTGAACCTGAAAGCGAAATATACTAAAGCACATAGTTTTAAACTATTTTTGAGACTAATAAAACTGACTATTTAAATTAAAAAATAGCCCCTTTAATTTTTTCACGTATAGCCTTTTTATAATCTTTAGGATAGGTTCTGGCTCCCATAAAAATATCAGTCATGGCATTGGCCAAAACAGGTCCGTAGTTTTTGGCGATGAAGTTGCGTAGTATCTTTTTGCTGTAGAAAATTTTAGCCAGAGTAACTCCGGATTTTATTTCGGGTAAAATACTGTTTTCTATTTTTTCATGATACAATTCTGAAGACCGTACCGGATCAAGTTTACCTTCGATAATAGACTGGGCTGCTAAAACTCCGCTTAATATGGCATTTGAAATACCTTCGGCAAGTACCGGGTCTGCAAATCCTGCTGAGTCTCCAATTAAAAAAACATTTTTTTTGACAAAAGTATCTGTTCTTGGAGAAACCGGAATGACAAATCCGTGGGCGTCTTCTTTTACAATTTCTGTAATTCCCAACGTTTTTAAATAGGCTGCATAATATTTTTTCAAATCAATCTTCTGGTTCGCTTTGGTCAAAATACAAACCCCTACAGACAAATGATTTTTTTTAGGAAAGCACCAGCCATAACCATACGGAATGGCATCTACATCGAAACGTACATTTTTTGACAATCTTTCAAAATCAGCTAAGGGGACTTCTATTTCGTATTCTAAAGCCGGAATGACTGTTCGGGTTTCTTTCCATCCGGCCATTTTAGCAATGGGACTCAAAGCACCATCTCCGGCAATGATAAATTTTGCCTGTATATCGCCCTCAGAAGTATGAAGAGTCTGAATATCTCCAAAAGTAATATCAGTAACTTTATGATTCTGCAAAAGAGTGACACCATTTTCTTTTGCTTTTTCTACAATCAGATTATCAAAAGCATCACGCATAATCATGCTAATGATGGGCTGGTCTCTTTTTGTCGTAAGTTTGATGTTGGTGTTTGAAAAATAAGTATCGACTTCGTAAAATTCTTTTTCAACGACAGATGAAATATCAAAAGGAATATTATTTCTTCCTCTGTGAACCAAACCTCCACCACACGTTTTATATCTTGGCAATATTTCTTTCTCAATTATGACAGTCGTAATTCCGCTTTTCGATAATTCAAAAGCTGCAGAAGCTCCGGCCGGACCGCTTCCAATTATGGCTACATCAAATACGTTCATTGTTTTTTTTTCAAAACTAAAGGAATCATAAGTAAAAACAAAATTTTGATTAAAAGAACGTTCTTTTAATTTCGAAAAATCAGGGAAATTAAAACCCCTTGATTCTTAAAGCGAATGGCGCATAATCAGTGAAGATTTATTTTCGATCTGTTCATTTTTTCCTTTAAGAACCATCTCAGCCAGAATTTTCCCCATGGCTTCAAAATGTGTTGAAATAGTAGTAATTCCATGTGCAACCACTTTTTTCAAGGGAGTTTCATTATAAGAAATAATTCCAAAATCGGTTCCTAGTTTCAAATTGTGATTTCTGGCTTCTTCAATTACTCCTACCAAATCCCTGTCATTCGGAATAACATACAAATCCCCAATTTCGATTTCGTGATCGGTAAATTGTGTAATAATTTCGTAATCAAAATGATGCTCTGTACAAAAATTTTCGAACCCGGTTTTCATTCCTAACGGCTCTCTGAACCCCGGAAAAATTAAGATCAGTTTATTGTATTTACTTAATCTGGATCTTCCTTTGTAAAGTCCTTCAAAAATATCTTTTTGATGGTTTTGATAAATAGCAGGATACGATTTTAAGTCAGCATTGGTCTGATCTAAGATAATTACTTCATTTACTGGTAGGGTTTTTATGGTATCAGCTATATCGATTAAGTTGGTTGGCATAATAATATATTTGGTATAATTTCCATTACTGTCATTTATCAGTTTTTTGAATACCGGAACATTAAAGTGATGAAAAAAAATATCTACCTGAACGTTTTTTCCTATATTTTTTAAAAACGAATTATAGATGTCTTCCTTAAAAATATTTAACTCATCAAAAAGTAAAAAAACCTTCTGTTTAATTGAGGTTTCAACACTTTTAACATAATATCCCTTACCGGGAATTGCATAAATTATCCCTCTTTTTTTGAGTTCGTCATAGGCTTGTAATACTGTATCCCGAGATAATGAAAAAGCCAGACAAACCTTGTTTACAGAAGGGAGCCTGTCTCCTTTTACCAATTTTTCTTCTTCGATAGCCTTTTCAATTGAAAGAATTATCTGCTTATACTTTGGTAAACCATGATTATTTTGAATTGAAATAATATTCATAAAAAAATATTTTTGGGCGCAATATACAAAAACTGGTAGGTACTGGTATGTTAAACTTTAAAATAAATATAATTTTGAATTCTGTTATTAATAAAAAATAGGTGGAAATAAAACATAAATCTCATTTTTGATATTGTTAAAATGAGATATTTATTTTTAATAAAACGTTTTATTATTGATTGTTAATGACAGAAAATTACAAAAACCAACTCAAACAAAAACCACTTAAAAAAGTATGAAAAAAATTCACAACAGAGTTTTACTTTTATTGCTTTTGCTTCCGTTTTGTGTTTTCGCTCAGAACACAATTAAAGGAGTTGTTCTGGACAAAAGTTCTGGACAGCCCATACCGGGAGTAAACATAAAAGTATCAGGAGGAAATTTAAATGCCTCAACCGATTTTGACGGAAAATTTGAATTTTCAGGAGTAAAATCAGAAAATCAAATTACTTTCTCTTACACGGGTTACGCTACACAGACAGTAACCATTGGAACGCAGAAAACCTTAACTGTTTATCTTCTGGAAGACACTAATTTACTTAAAGAAGTTGTCGTTCAGGTTGGATACGGTTCTATAAAAAAGAAAGATGCAACCGGTGCCGTAACAGCGCTTACTACAAAAGATTTTAACAAAGGAAACAATATTACGACTGAAAACCTTCTGAACGGAAGAGTGGCCGGTTTAACAATTAATTCTTCAGGAGCTCCCGGCTCTTTGTCTGAGATAAGAATTAGAGGAGGTAGTTCGCTTTTCGCCAGCAACAATCCTTTAATTGTTATTGACGGATTACCGCTTGACAACACAACCAACACCGGTTCTGCTTCATTTCTGGCTTCTTTAAATCCGGCTACCGTAGAATCGATGACCGTTTTAAAAGATGCATCGGCTACTGCTATTTATGGTTCTCGTGCCTCAAATGGTGTGATTATTATTACAACTAAAAAAGGAAGCAAAACCTTATCTGTTGATTACAACGTACAATATGCTGCAGGAAGACTAATTAAAACCGTTGATGTTTTTAGTGCAGATGAATTTAGAAGTATTATTGCTGATAGAAGACCTGGCGACCTGAATAAATTGGGAACTGCCAATACCGATTGGCAAAAAGCCATTTACAGAAACACAGGATCACTTGATCAGAGTTTAGCTGTCAGAGGAAGTTTATTCAACATTCTTCCGACCAGCTTAACTTTAGGAAACACAGATCAGCAAGGTTTGCGTTTAACAAATGGTTTTAAAAGAAACACCGTTGGTTTAGTTATGAATCCTTCTTTTCTGGAAAATCATTTAAAAGTAAGAATGTCTGCCAATTATGCTTACGAAAAAAACAGATTTACAGATGGTGTTGAAGGAGCTGCTATCGGATTTGACCCAACTCAGCCTATAAAAGTTGAAGGAGCTCCGTACGATGGTTATTTTGAACACCTTACCGGAACTGTTGATGCTAACGGAAATTATCCATTAGATCCAAATGCCGCCAGAAATCCGGTTTCTCAGTTATTAAATACTAACGACATTGGAACAAGTGACCGATTTTTTGGAAATTTTGAAGTAGATTACAAATTTCACTTTTTGCCTGAATTAAGAGCCGTTGCTAATGTAGGATTTGATGAATCGAAAGGAGAAAGAACCAGATTGGTTGGCGCTAATGCAGGTTCTGCACCATCAAACGAGAATGTTCCTTATGGTACTGATGAATATACCAGAGCAAGAAGACAAAATAAATTACTGGACACTTATTTAGTGTATAATAAAACTTTTAATTCTTTAGTTTTTGAGTTAACAGGAGGTTATTCGTATCAAAAATTTGAAAGTTCAAAATTTGAAACCGGTAATATTTTAAATCCGGATCTGCCTTCAACATTTCCTGAACCAACTACAGATACAGACACTTTTTTGATAGGATTTTTTGCCAGAACAAATTTAAATTTCAGAGACAAATATTTACTGACTTTATCTTACAGAAGAGATGGTTCTTCAAGATTTGCAGATGATAACCGTTGGGGAAATTTCCCTTCTGTCGCTTTTGCATGGAAAATCAAAGAAGATTTCCTGAAAGACAACAACACAATATCTGACTTAAAATTAAGATTAAGTTATGGTATTACAGGTCAGCAGGATATTCCAGAACCAAACAGTTACCTTCAGAAATATGAATTGGGAGGCGGAAACTCTCAATATTATTTTGGAACAACTCCAACTCCTATAGCACTTCCTTCTAAATTAACCAATGATTTAAAATGGGAAGAAACCACTACCTACAACGCAGGTGTTGATTTCGGATTTTTAGATAATCGTCTTACTGCAAGTTTGGATGCTTATTATAAAGATTCTAAAGATTTATTAGCCAATGTGGCTACCTCTGACGGAAGTAATTATTCCAACAGAGTATATCAAAACATTGGTAGCTTTACTACAAAAGGAATCGAGTTTACCCTTAATGCCAATGCTGTTAAAACCAAAGATTTCAATTGGAATATGAACTTTAATGCTGCCAAATTTGAGCGCAGAATTACAGAATTAGCCATTGGATCTGATATCTTCTTAGGAGACAACATCGCCGGAACCGGAACACCGGGACAAATTTTCAGAGAAGGGTTTACACCTTATTCTTTCTACGTTTACAAACAATTATACGATACCGAAGGAAAGCCAATCGATGGTGCTTTTGCTGATTTGAACGGAGACGGTGTAAAAAATGATGCTGACAAGTATATTTATAACAATCCGGATCCTGACTTTACTTTAGGATTTGCATCAAATATGAATTACAAAAAGTTTGATTTCTCTTTCAATTTAAGAGCAAGTGTCGGGAACCGAATTTTTAATGCAATAGATGCTTCAAGAGCCCAATATGATTCTATGGAAAATGGTGGTGTTTTAAGCAACATACCTTCATCTATTGTAAATACGAATTTCCAGACCGCTTCAAATGTTTCTTTATCAGATATTTATATTGAAAACGCTTCGTTCTTAAAAATGGATAACATTACTTTAGGATACACTTTTGAAAACTGGTTAAACGACAAAGCTTCATTAAGAATATCAACAGGAGTTCAGAACGTTTTTGTAATTACAAAATACAGTGGTTTAGATCCTGAAATTACAAACAACGGTGTAGATAAAACCATTTACCCAAGACAACGCTCTTTCTTGTTTGGTCTTAACCTTAAATTTTAATACAATGAAAAAATATATAGTAATAACCATTTTAGCCCTGACTACTGTTTTTCATTCTTGCACGGATGATTTAAATGTAGTCTCTGAAGACGATGACGTACTTTCGGCAGATGTTTTGTTTGCTACTCCGGAGGGATATAAAAATGCCGCTGCGGGAGTTTACGGAAACTTGACTTTAACCGGTGTTATAGGACCTAATAATTCTTCATTAGAAGGTGTAGATGCTGGAACAAGCCAGTTTACAAGATGTTTGCTGTACATGCAGGAACTAACAACAGACGAATTGGTCTGGAGCTATGAAAATGATGGAGGAACTGCCGAATTGCAGCGTACTATCTGGACAGCTTCGAACCCGGTCATTTTAGGAATGTTCAGTAGAACGATGGTATCGGTTTCCTATGCTAATGAATTTTTACGTCAGAGTACACCTGAAAAATTAAGTGCCAGAAAAATTACAGATGCAGCTGCTTTGGCTGATATTGAACTTTACCGAAACGAAATTCGTGTTTTAAGAGCTTATGCATATTACAACATGATGGATTTGTTTGGAAAAGCACCTATGTACACTGAAAATGATCCTATCAATTTTAGAGGTCCTCAATATGACAGAAAGCAATTATTTGATTTTATCGAAAGCGAATTAAAAGCTGTTTTGCCAAATTTAAAACCGGCAAGAACAAATATTTACGGAAGATTAGACCAGTCTATGGCGCGTATGATTCTGGCAAAAATATATTTGAATGCTCAGGTTTACACACAAACCAACCGTTTTAATGACTGTATAACAATGTGTAATGAAATCATTGCCAGCGGTTATACCTTAAAACCAAAATATCTGGAAAACTTTATGGCAGACAACAATACGTCTGAAGAAATTATTTTCGGAATTCAGTCTGATGGAACTGTATCTCAAAACTGGGGAGCGACAACAGTTTTAACCAATGGACAAATTGGAGCCTGGGAAAATAATGCTGCCGATTTTGGAATTGGAGGCTGGACAGGAGCACTTCGTATCAGAAAAGAATTTGCTCAAAAATTTGATGGTACAAAATTTAGCCAGGATGACAGAAATACGGTTGGAAAAGGTGTAGCGGGAGATGCCGCAAAACAAAGAACTATCGATATTGCAGATATTGGTGTAAAAACGCAAGGATATATTTTATCTAAATTCTCTAATAAAACTTCTGCAGGAGTAAACGGGTCGAGCTCTACATACGCAGATACTGATTTTCCATTATTCAGATTAGCCGATGTTTATCTAATGTATGCAGAAGCAACTTTAAGAGGAGGAAACGGAACAACCTCACAGGCACTTGCGTATGTAAACGATTTAAGAAAAAGAGCCAATAACAATTCTACTATTGGAAACATCCTTTTAAGCGAACTGACCCTTGACTTTTTAATCGATGAAAGAGCACGTGAATTGCACTGGGAAGCACACCGAAGACAAGATTTGATCCGTTTTGGAAAATATACAGGAGGATCTTACAACTGGGCATGGAAAGGAAATACAGCCAAAGGAATTTCGATTCCGGCTTATAGAAATGTTTTTCCAATTCCTGAAGGTTCATTGGGAGCTAATAAAAACTTAACTCAAAATACCGGTTACTAAAAAAAGCTGTTTAACAACATAAACGATAAGAAAATGAAAAATATATATAAAATTTTTATTGCAGTGGCAATGCTTACAGGATTGTGGTCTTGTGAAAACGAAGAAAATTTAATGATTGCAGAACCTCAGGAAGCTGCTTTCTCCATCGTCACGCCAGAAGCAGGTTCTTCTACTATTCTAAATAAAGACACTCCAAACAACACTGCCTTAACCGTAACCTGGGAAAAAGTAAACTACGGAGCACCAACAACTATTACTTACACCGTACAATTTGCAACAACAGATACTGAATTTTCAGCCCCTGTAGATATAACATCTGCCGCTGCTACTCACGCCACAATTACCGTAGCTGAACTTAATGCAAAGGCATTAGAACTTGGATTAGAACCCGGTGTTGAAGGGAGTATTGACCTAAGAATTAAATCGACAATAGGAACAACAGGTTCTGAGCCAAAATTCTCAGACATAATTACCATTCTTGTTACTCCATACGAAGGTGTTACCCCTGCAATTGACTTATATTTAATAGGTGATGGAACTGCAGATGGATGGAATATTTCAAACAATCTTATGCCAATTTTTAGAGACCCTGCAGACAATGCAAAACACTATTATACAGGATACTTAAACTCAGGTGGTTTTAAATTAGTCGAGCAAATTGGTTTCTGGGCTCCTGCTTATGGTTCTAACGGAGATAAAGTACAATACAGAGCTACTGAAAGTGATGCTGATCCTAGTGCTTTTCCAACAACAGCTCCAGGTTATTATTCATTCGAAATCAATACTAAAGATTTAACTTATAAAATTGCGCCGTTTAGCGGAACCCTGCCAAATTACACAACAGTAGGTATAATTGGAGATGCTGCACCATTAGACAATTGGGGAACCAGTGTTGCTATGACCAAGTCAACTTTTAATCCACATATTTGGAAAATCACTTATACTTTTACAACAGACGGTAAATTTAAATTCCTTGCCGATACTAATTGGATTGGCGACAGTGCAGGAGCTGATATTCAGGTTAAAGCTGGTAAATACAATATATGGTTTAATGATATCGATAACCGTTACACGTTAATAGCTATTCCTTAATTGATACTGATTTAAGAAGCCTCAACCCTATTTGAGGCTTCTTATTCTTTTAAAAAAATTCAATCAATAAAACTGGTAGGTACTGGTATGTTTTATTTCGGAAACATTTATATTTTTGACCACCTGATTTAATATAATCTAATGAAAACATCATCATTTACAGAAACTCAAAATGAATCGGCTTTACAATTCTTTGGTACAACACCAAATGATATTGCGGTACATTCTTATCTTTTAAAAAATAAAAATGGAATGCAGGCTGAGATCATTACATACGGAGCAACTGTAAAAAGTCTAAAGATTCCTGTAAACGAAAAGTTGGTAGATGTTGTTCTGGGTTTTGATGATCTCGATTCTTATCTAAAATCATATCATTTACCAAGCGCTCCTTATTTTGGAACAACCGTTGGACGCTATGCCGGAAGGATTCATAAAGGTTCTTTTCAGTTAAATGATAAAACTTTTCAGTTAAACCAAAATAACAACAGCAATACTTTACATGGCGGTGTTATTGGTTTTGGAGAAAAAGTCTGGAAGGTTGCCCATATCACAACTGATGAAAATCCTTCGATTGCCTTATCGCTTTTAAGTGAAGATGCCGAAGAAAATTTCCCGGGAACATTACAGGTCGTTTTAACGTACACTTTAACCGAAAAAAACGAATTAAAATTAGAATATAAAGCAACCTCTACTCATGACACCATTATAAATCTTACGCATCACAGTTATTTTAACCTTAATGGCCACGACTCTGATGTTTTAGACCAGGTTATGTTTGTCAATGCTGATGAAACTTTAGAAACTAACGAAGAAGGTATTCCTACCGGAAAATTTACAAACCTGACTCATACTAAATTTGATTTCAGAACATTCAAAAATTGTCCATCTGTTATAGACAATTCATTTGTAATCGAATCAAAAAATGCTGTGGCTGCCAAATTATTCAGTGCTAAAAACAATTTAGAGATGAACGTTTACACCGATCAGCCAAGCGTGCATGTGTATGTTGGAGGAAATTGTTTTAATATCCTGAAAGGAAAAGAAAACACCCATTATCATTCGGTAAGTGGAATTTGTTTTGAAACACAAAATTTCCCGGATGCTCCAAATCACAAACATTTCCCAAATTCAATTTTGAAAAAAGGAGAAGAATACATTCAAAAAACAACTTATAAATTTCAATCATTATAAAGATAAACCTTAAAAAAGTCTGTAAAAGCAAACCAATACAAAGGTTACAACACACATGATCGATAAAAACTTAGATACATGAAAAAACATATAAAATTTCTTGGGTTGCTTGTAATAGCAGCAATTCAATTTTCTTGTTCAGGCGACGACAACAAAGATACAACTGTTGCCCAACCACCTGCAGATGATACTTTTATCAGAGGATCCGACATTTCATACCTTCCTGAAATGGAATCTATTGGAACTAAATTCTACAATAATGGCAAAGCTGAAGATATGCTTACAACCCTTAAAAATGCAGGTTGTAATATCGTGCGAATCCGTTTATGGAAAAATCCGGTAAATGGCCGTTCAGGTATGGCTGAAGTAAAAGCACTGGCAGAAAAGTCAAGAAGAGCAGGCCTTAGAGTTTGGCTAACGGTTCATTATTCAGATAGCTGGGCAGATCCGGAAAAACAGGTAACCCCAAAAGAATGGGAAAAATTATCTTTTGAGGACTTGAAAAAAGCTGTAACTGCCTATACAGAAGAAATCATCAGGGAAATCAATCCTGATATTATTCAGATAGGAAACGAAATCAACAGCGGATTACTTTTTCCAACAGGACATTTAATGAACAATGAGCAACAATGCATTGCTTTATTGACAGCTGCAAGCCAGGCAGTTCGTGCAAAATCATCAAATGCAAAAATCATGATTCATTATGCAGATATAGATGGTGGTAAAACGGATTGGTTTTTCAACAAAATGAATAGTATTGATTATGATTATATAGGATTATCATACTACCCTATGCATCACGGGAAAAATTTGAGTCAAATAACAGCTACAATTAATGCCCTTGGAGAAAAATATGGTAAAAAAGTTGTGATTGCAGAAACATCTTACCCTTTTACATTGTTGTATAATGATTTTACAAACAACAATTTAGGATCAAGTGATCAATTAGTTCCCGGATATCCGGCAACTCCGGCAGGACAAAAAGCTTTTGTTCTGGCAGTTAGAGCTTCGGTTGCAGCGTCAACACATGGACAGGGATTTGCTTACTGGGGTGGCGAATGGGTTGCTTTTAGAGGAAAAGAATCTGCATTCGGTTCAACTTATGAGAATCAGGCTTTATATAGTTTTGACAACAATGCTTTATCTGTAATGCAGGCTTTCGCCAGATAGTAAAACATGAAAAAATATTTTAAAATAGTCCCTTTTTTGCTTGCTATTGCCATTCTATTTACTTCATGTAAGTCAAAAATGGTAAGTAAAAAAGGCTCTTTTTCAAAAGGGGCCGATGTGGGCTGGTTACCACAAATGGAGGCAACAGGTTATAAATTTTATGATGCAGACGGCTCTGAAAAAGACTGCCTGCAATTATTAAAAGACAGAGGAATCAATACCATTCGTTTGCGTGTATGGGTAAATCCTTCTGATGATAAAGCAAGCGGACATTGCAGTCCAGAGGAAACAGTTGTTATGGCAGTTCGTGCTCAAAAATTAGGTATGCGCATCATGATTGATTTTCACTACAGCGATACCTGGGCAGATCCCGGAAAACAAAAAAAACCGGCTGCCTGGACAAATCATTCCTTTCCTGAGTTACTAAACGATGTTTACAAGCATACCTATGATGTTTTAACCTTGCTGAAAAAAGCCGGAGTTACGCCGGAGTGGGTTCAGGTGGGCAATGAAATTCCGGGTGGAATGCTTTGGCCCGACGGAAGCACAGACAACTTTGCCCAACTCGCACAATTGCTTAATCAAGGATATGATGCTACAAAAGCCATAGATTCAAAAATTAAGGTTATCGTTCATTTAGACGAAGGAAACAAAAGTGAAAAATTCAGATGGTTTTTTGATAAAGCAACGGAACTGAATGTAAAATATGACGTAATTGGTCTTTCCTATTATCCTTTTTGGATAAAAACCGATTATAAAGAAAACATTGCCGATTTAGAAAATAATTTAAAAGACATGGCTGCTCGTTACAACAAAGAGGTCATGGTGGTAGAAGTGGGCGGCGATTATACACTGGTTGAAAACACACGGGATATGCTGACAGCAGTAATAAAAGCTGTAAAAAATGTTCCTGACAATAAAGGTTTAGGCGTTATTTACTGGGAACCTCAGGGCGCAAAAAACTGGAGTCATTATCAGCTAAGTGCCTGGCTCGATAACGGAAAACCGTCTCCTGCACTGGATGCTTTTAAAGAATAACCCGCAATGAAGTGATAATTAAAAAATAAAGTAACGTTTAAAGCAAATCAGATAAATTACGATACAAAACAATTACAAAATAATGAACGAGATTTTAATACAAAACACCACTGCTTTTTTTGAGAAATCATTCGGAACAACTCCTCAAAAAATTGTACTTTCTCCAGGGAGAATCAATATTATTGGCGAACATATCGATTATAACGATGGTTATGTTTTACCGGCAGCAATTGACAAAATAATCTGTTTTGCTTTTGAAAAAAGCAATTCGAAAACATCAAAAATTATTGCCATCGATTTAAATGAAGAATTTGAAGCTGACCTGACTCAGCAAATTCAGTTAAGCGATGTAGTCTGGACAAATTATATTTTGGGTGTTATCAAACAATTGCAGGATAATGGTTTTTCTTTCGAAGGTTTCAATTGTGTTTTTAGCAGTAATATTCCGGTTGGTTCAGGATTATCATCATCGGCGGCTTTAGAATGCGGAATGATTTTCGGAATAAAAGAACTTTTCGATTTAAAAATGGAGAAAGTGGATATTGCTCTGATGGGACAAAAAGCAGAACACTGGGTAGGTATTAATTGTGGCATTATGGATCAGTTTTCAAGCGTACACGGACTTGAAAACAAAGTAATAAAATTAGACTGCAACACCTTGAAATTTGAATATCACAATGCAGATTTCAAAGATTATTCGCTGGTTTTATTTGACAGTAATGTAAAACACTCCCTATTTACATCTGAATACAACAACAGAAGATTAGAGTGCGAAGAAGGACTTTCGATCATCAAAAATCATTTTCCGGAAATTAAAACGTTCAGGGATTGTACCGAAGAACAGGTTTTGAGCCTTCAGGATAAAATGACCGAAGTTGTTTTTAAAAGAGTTCACTTTGTCGTAAAAGAAATTCTTCGTGTTTCTCAGGCTTGTGAAGCTTTGGATAACGGAAATATTGAACTTTTAGGACAACTGCTTTTTGACACACACGACGGATTATCAAAAGATTATGAGGTAAGCTGCGCCGAACTGGATTTTATAGTAGAACAGGCCAAAAAAGAGGAAGCCGTAATTGGTTCCCGATTAATGGGTGGCGGTTTTGGAGGCTGTGCCATAACTTTAATCAAAAAAGGTCACGAAAACAGAATAAAAGAAGTGTTTACCAACCTTTATTTTGATACATTTGGAATTGATTTAAAAATTTATGATGTGAAGATCTCAAACGGAACATCACTTTATACCATGACAAATTGAGAATGAGAAATTTTGATATTAACGAAGACCCGCACAGACGATACAATCCATTACTAAATGAATGGGTTTTAGTTTCGCCGCATCGTGCCAAACGCCCATGGCAAGGTCAAAACGAAACTATTTCTACAGAAAAATTACCTAAATACGATTCAACCTGTTATTTATGTCCGGGAAATGTTCGCGCCAATGGCGTAAATAACCCTGATTATAAAAATTCATTTGTTTTTGAAAATGATTTTGCCGCCATGAAGCAGGATGAAATCATGTACGAAGACGATATTAAACAAACTTTTTTTAAAACACAGCCCGAGAGAGGAATTTCGAGAGTCGTTTGCTTTTCACCAAGACACGATCTTACTTTACCCGAAATGGAAGTTGACGGCATCGAAAATATTATTCGTACGTGGCAAAAAGAATATACAGATTTAGGCAAAATTGACTACATCAACCATGTTCAGATTTTTGAAAATAAAGGGAGCGTTATGGGATGCAGCAATCCGCATCCGCATGGGCAAATCTGGGCGCAGTCATCATTGCCAACCCAGGTCGAAAAAACACAAAACAACCTAAAAACGTATTTTAACAAAAACAACAGCAACCTGTTACAGGATTATCTTAAAGCTGAATTGTTGAAAGAAGAACGTATTGTAATCGAAAACGAGCATTTTGCAGCATTGGTTCCTTTTTGGGCGATCTGGCCATACGAAACCATGATTATCAGCAAAAGACATATTACCAAAATAACTGATTTTACTGCTGAAGAAGTTACATCGTATGCCGTTATTTTGAAACAGCTGACTACAAAATACGACAACCTTTTCAATACCTCATTCCCTTATTCTTCAGGAATTCATCAGGCCCCAACAGACGGACAAACGCATGAAGAATGGCAATTTCACATGCATTTTTATCCGCCATTGTTGCGTTCTGCTACTGTAAAAAAATTCATGGTAGGTTACGAAATGTTAGGCGAATCGCAACGTGATATTACACCTGAAAAAAGTGCTGCCGTTTTAAGAGAGCAATCGGATATACATTATAAAAAGAAATAAAGATGAAAATAGTCGTTACTGGCGGGTTAGGTTTTATTGGCTCACACACCGTTGTAGAATTACAAAACGAAAATTTTGAAGTAATCGTAATTGATAATCTTTCTAATTCTTCTATTGAAGTTTTGGATGGTATCGAAAGAATTACAGGTAAAAAACCACTTTTTGAACAAATCGATTTAAGAGATAAAACTGCCGTTCAGGATTTCTTTAAAAAATATGCTGATGTTTCAGGAGTGATTCATTTTGCTGCTTCAAAAGCTGTAGGCGAAAGTGTTCAGAATCCTTTATTGTATTATGAAAACAACATAAGCTCCCTGGTGTACATCCTTCAGGAATTACAGCAAAAACCGGAAGCAAGTTTTATATTCAGCTCTTCCTGTACCGTTTACGGTCAGGCCGAAGTAATGCCTATTGCAGAATCTACTCCTATCCAGCCGGCGATGTCACCTTATGGAAACACCAAACAAATTGGCGAAGAAATTATTACTGATGTGACTAAAATAAGCAATCTGAATGCCATTTTATTACGTTATTTTAATCCGGTTGGGGCACATCCATCAAACGAAATTGGCGAATTACCACTTGGAGTTCCTCAAAATTTAGTGCCGTTTATTACCCAAACCGGTGCTGGTTTACGAAAAGAATTGTCAGTTTACGGAAATGATTATCAAACTGTAGACGGAACCTGTGTTCGTGATTATATACATGTTGTCGATCTGGCAAAAGCACACGTAATTGCCTTACAGAGATTAATCAGCAAAAAAAACACAGACAAATTAGAAATTTTCAATTTAGGAACCGGAACCGGAAGTTCTGTACTAGAGGTAATTACTGCTTTTGAGAAAGCAAGCGGACAAAAATTACCATATAAAATTGTTGACAGAAGAGAAGGTGATGTTACAGAAGCCTATGCCAATACGGATAAAGCAAATAATGTACTGGGATGGAAAACGCAACTAAGCCTTGATGACGCTATTGCAAGTGCCTGGAAATGGGAACAAAAAATTAGACAATAAAAATATAGAAATTATATCTTTTTGTTACAAATGTAAAGAACACATTTATTTGTATTGTCGGTAACTATTTTTACTTTATTTTTGATTTTCAATTTGCTAAAAAAATAGCAAAATTAAAATGCATATCGTATTTTTTACGAATTAAAAGAATAAATAACTTAGTTTCGCAACTATTTTTGACATTATCATTAAAAACAAACTTTAAAACTATCAAAAATCACTTATATTAATTTAAAATATTACTAACAAATGAGCTCAAAACTTGCTTTTGCAGATTATGCAGTATTTATTATCTATTTTCTCGTTGTATCCATTTACGGATACATCATCTATCGCAAACGCGAAAAAAACGAACACGATGCTAAAGCCTATTTCCTTGCCGAAGGAACACTAACATGGTGGGCAATTGGAGCTTCCTTAATTGCTTCAAACATTTCAGCAGAACAATTTATCGGAATGAGTGGTGAGGGCTTCTTCCTGGGAATTGCTGTTGCTGCCTACGAATGGCTGGCTGCTGTTGCCTTAATTATTGTTGCAGTTTGGTTTATTCCGGTGTATCTTAAAAATAAGATTTACACCATGCCACAATTCTTAAAAACACGTTATAACGAATCTACTGCCTTAATCATGGCGGTTTTCTGGTTGTTTTTGTATGTTTTTGTAAACCTTACTTCTATCCTGTATTTAGGAGCAGTTGCCATTAACGGATTAGCAGGAGGAGAATACCTTCATGCTATTATGATTGGTTTAGCTGTTTTTGCTTTAATCATCTCTTTAGGAGGTATGAAAGTGGTAGCTTATACAGACGTTATTCAGGTAGCTGTTTTAATTATTGGAGGTTTGGTTACAACTTATATTGCCCTGACTGTTGTAGCAGAACATTTTGGATTTGGAAAGGATGCCCTTGCCGGTTTAAACTTATTAATGGAAAAAGCTCCGGAACATTTTAAAATGATTATTGACAGACCTACTGCCAGTTCTTCTCAACTTGAAATTGACAAATATTTGACTTTCCCGGGATTAATGTCTTATTTAGCAGGTATCTGGATTATCAATCTTAACTATTGGGGATGTAACCAGTACATCACACAAAGAGCTTTGGGTGCTGACTTGCAAACTGCCCGTAATGGTATTTTATTTGCAGGATTCTTAAAATTATTAATGCCGCTTATCGTAATGTTGCCAGGTATCGCAGCTTATGTTTTATATCAAAATGGCGGTTTACCACAATTAATTGGCGGAAAAGACGGTGCTTATTCAGCAATGTTAACGTTTCTTCCAACTGGCTTAAAAGGATTATCTGTAGCCGCTTTAACAGCAGCTATCGTAGCTTCGTTAGCAGGTAAAGTAAACAGTATCTCTACTATTTATACATTAGACGTTCACAAAAAATACATCCAAAAAAACGCCAGCGACAGACATCAGGTAAACATTGGTCGTTATGCTGTTTTCGCATCGATGCTTTTAGCTGTTTTATTCACATGGAATGATATCCTTGGAATTGGTGGTGTTGGTGGTTTTACCTACATCCAAAAATATACAGGATTCATTAGCCCTGGTGTATTTGCCATGTTCTTCCTTGGTATGTTCTGGAAAAGAACTACAGGTACAGCTGCTATTGTAGGGGTAATTGCAGGTTTCTTATTATCTGTTTTATTCAATGAATTTGCTCCTGCTTTATTCGGAAATGAAACCTTATTATACACCGCCTGGCCTACAGGAAAAATTGTAGATGGAATTCCGGTATATGAAATCCCGTTCCATATCTGTATGGGATTGTCATTTGTATTTACTATGCTTCTTATGATTGCCATCAGTTTTGCAGGACCAAAAGTAAATCCAAAAGCATTCGAATTAGATACTCAAATGTTCAAATTAAAACCACAAACTACTGTACTAATTGTAATCACATTATTGATTATAGCTGCATTGTACGCTAAGTTCTGGTAAAATATTTTTTTCCTAAATTCAAAAAGTCTGAAACTAAACAAATTAGTTTCAGACTTTTTTTTTTGAAGTAAAGAAGCCGTTAATCTATGCGTGTAATCGAAAACTTTACCTTCAAACCTGAGTTCGATTAATCCAATACAAAATTATTTACAAATCAATGATATTGATTAATATTCCTGCAAGGTCTTTTTCGAGACCTTGTAGGTATTCGATCATTAGTATTAATACCTACAAGGTTAAAAAAACCTTGCAGGACAAGCAATACAAGATGTTTTTAATCACATTTAACGTCTACAAAATCACTCGCTTCCCGAAGTGTTCTTCTGAAAAGCTGCGCAAATGTCTCTGACTTTGCGCAATTTTTTTGCATCATATTTGAGCACAATACGTCTCAAAAGTCTCCGACTTTTTTCCGTTTACGTTTTGATAGAATCTTATATTAAGACGTTTTGTTTTAAAGTCAGAGACTTTGAGATGTCTACGTTTTTTAAATATATTTGTTTAGAATAGGCAAAGTCGAAGACATTTGCGTAGCGTGTTTAGATTTTTGAATGGAGACTTTGCGGAGCGGGGGTATGCCTGCACAACGATAGCGAGGTTTTGCAATCGCAACTGATGCTCATTTGTAACAAGCACCAACTTTAACTTATAAAAAAAAGACCTTATCAGGTAGTCTGCGAATTAAAACATTTGTAACTGATACCCAATTACCGTTTTATTTAAAGTAGGCACTATCAATAAGTTTTGCTTTTCGATATATTCAATGTCTGCTGTTATGATTTTTTCTTTACCTAAATCAATAATGAGTTTTTTATTACCCTTAGAATCAATATGAAACAGCTGACCCTGCCATGCTCCGGATACTATAAATCCACTTTTACCATCACTGGTAATACCGTCTAAATTATCAATTCCATTAAAAATTTCATGAGCTTTTTTAGTGAATTTATTTACCGAAAAAGCAGTTTGATTTTTCATATTCAGCACTAAAACAGCATCTTTTGTGCACAATAATCCATTTGGCATGGAAAGAAAATCAGATTCAAGCCACACTTTTATTTCCCCATCAGCTATTTTATAAATCTTATTCGCAAAACAATCCGATATGTAAATATCTCCGTTGGTATCCGATGCAATATCATTAAAAAATTTAGCAGAATCAACTTTGTAGATTTTTTTTATTTCAGAGGTATTGGTATCAATTTCAAGAACCCTGTTAATGTCTGCTACATACAACGTATTCTTGTACAACCCCATACCTTGTGGATTATCCAATCCATCAATCCACTTCAGAACCTCTATTGCTCCATTTATTTTAATTTTCGAAATAAATCCATTTCCATCTTTTGCGAGGTATTCACCATTTATATTAGAGATATAAACAATCTTTTTCGAAGAATCATAAAGAGCTGATTCCGGTTTCAAAAATAGAGAATCTGATTCCCATATTTTTGTAATATTTTGACTAAAAGCAATGACAGGAATTAATCCTGTTAACAGCAAAAAAGTTAATTTACTCATTATTATACATTTTAATAACAGCAATATGTTTATTATTAATCATTGTTGTCCGATAAAAAAGGAGCCAAATTAATGGCTTCTTAAAAAACATCGTAATTTTGAGTTGCAAAATTTAAATAACCATAGGTAAAAATAAGTATTTTCGACTAAATCTGTTTTCATACAGTTTATTTCTTTAGTAGATGATTCTATGACTTCAAAAACTGTTGAAAAGCATAGTCCGGACAGGTGTGTAAAATATTTCAAAAGTCCAGATCATTTGTTTAGTATGATTTTTTTCTGCTTAAAAAAATGCAATTCTTTGTGAGAAGTTGCATCTGGAATATCGGGATGCCGGGTTTATCAACCGGGGCTATTTTTTGAAGTACAAGGAATAATTAATCTAATAAGTACAATCAAAATTTATCTTCAAACAAAATTATCAATACTGTTATAACAGTTTTATTACTGTGAGATACTTTGCTGATTAATGAATCTGCCTTTATACAAATCAAATTCATAACTGAAGATATCCAGTACAAGTTCATGGTTTAAATCCGGATGGCACAAATAAAAACCTTCCTCTAAGACCCGATCAGGAAAGCTGTCAGAAAATTTTCCGCAGATGCTGAGATTATCTATAATTACAAATTTTAAATT
This sequence comes from Flavobacterium pectinovorum, assembly GCF_022802975.1. Taxonomy (GTDB): domain Bacteria; phylum Bacteroidota; class Bacteroidia; order Flavobacteriales; family Flavobacteriaceae; genus Flavobacterium; species Flavobacterium pectinovorum_B. Next base: position 153,387 of record NZ_JAFEVZ010000011.1, on the reverse strand, counting down.
ATCATTTGTTAATTTTATTCTGAAATATCCATACAGATTATCGCTGTATTCAACAGATAAAATTTCGAAAATAAAATTCGTCAATGCGCCTTTTTCATCTGAAAAGTACCCAATATTTCCTAAACTTTCATTTTTTATTATTGTCATAATTACCGGATATTTTTTTGGTTTATAACTTTGATTATTAGATTTTATACTTCCTTTTTTCTAAAATGCATTACAATCGTTTCTTTGCTGCTTAAGTTTGGCCGGAATTTATCATTTGCTATTTCTGAAACCTCATAATACACTATATTTTTTTGCTGAAAATCTCTTTTCTGCGCAATGTAATCGTTGTTTCCTCATGTAATCTTTTTTGATACAATTCAATTATAACTTCTTCAATATCATTGTTGGTATTTCTGCCATTAAAAACATGAGTAATGTAAGAATTGCTGAACGGAAACCCTTTTTTATTCCATATTCCTTTCTCTTCTAAAAGTTTTTGAACTTCTTTTGAGTAGCCTTTTTTAAAGACTTTCTTCATTTTATTCCTTTGTCCGGCTGTAATCATAGATAAGTTTTATTTGAATCATATAATTATTGTATTTTTACTACGTATTTACTACGAAGTAACTACTTCAAATATATATTATTTATTAATACATTACATCATTTTTGATGCAAAAATTTAAAAAAATGCAAACAGAAGGCGAAAGATTACGCTACTACATTGAAAGCAAGGAAGTTAACCTTAGACAGTTCTGTATAGAAAATGATATATTATACACCTCTTTGCATCCAATTTTAATGAATTCGAGAGCATTGGGAATGAATATTTTGAAAAAAATTATGCAGGTTTATCCTAATTTAAACATAAACTGGGTTTTAACCGGCATGGGTGATATAGAAATCACAGAAGACAAAAACTATATTTTACGCGATCCAAATTCAGTTTATCAAAACGCAGATCCCGGATATGAAGCTTTTTTAAAATACTTTGACAAAGAAGCCACTACAGATAAAATTATCTCCATCATCGAAAAAAAATTAGAGGATAAGAAAAAGAAATAATCTCCCCGCTCCCCGAAGTGTTCTTCTGAAAAGCTGCGCAAATGTCTCTGACTTTGCGCAATTTTTTTGCATTATATTTGAGCACAATACGTCTCAAAAGTCTCCGACTTTTTTCCGTTTACGTTTTGATAGAATTTTATATTAAGAAGTTTTGTTTTAAAGTCAGAGACTTTGAGATGTCTACGTTTTTTAAATATATTTGTTTAGAATAGCGCAAAGTCGGAGACATTTGCGGAGCGTGTTTAGATTTTTGAATGGAGACTTTGCGGAGCGGGAGCTTCAAAGACCACTCTAAAATCATCAGTTTTTTATAAATCTATTTTAGGGGGTAAACAAATAAACTTATTTGGAGGTGCTGTAACAAAACTGCCTTATATGTCAGTTTATCCTTTTGGAGTGGGTACTACACGGTATTGGTCATCATTTATGGGTAGAAATGCAGCAATATTTGGAGGTACGAGGGCTGCTGCAGGAGCTAGTGGATTAATAAATAATTAATTTTTATGAAATCATTAGAAAGTAGAGTTGTTGATTTTTTTAATAGATGGATCTTTAAAGATGAGCAAAATTCATTAGATACAGTTATTAATACCATAAATTTAGACCGAGAAGATGCTGTAATGATATTCGAAGAATTTTTAAAGGAATTCGACATAGAGTCAGGTTATTCTTCTTTTGACATAAATAAGTATTTTTATAAGTTAACTTTTTTAGATACTCTATTAATAAACATCTTTTCGGAAAGAATTAAAAAGAAATATCCCAAAAAGAAACCTATTACAATTAATCATATGATTGAAGTCGCCAAACGAAAAGAATGGTTTGATCCATCATAGAAACAATAAACCCGAGCAATTGCTCGGGTTTATTGTTTCTATAAAGTCGCTACATTTTTAGCAAAGAAGTCTTTAAATTTCTTTTGGGTTAAAAAGGTATCGACCATTTTAAAGACCATATTTTTTTCATCGGGTTCGAGTTCCTGAATTAGTTTAACTTGCCCCCGCTCCGCTAAGTCTCATGACTTTGCGAATTTTTAAAAGCTCTTGAAAGCCATAAAATAGGATAAAAGTCTCCTGACTTTTTCCGTGAATGTCTTGATAATTGTATTGGTTTCAAGGGTTATCGGTGAGTATACAACTCTCCTCTGGTGCTCGCCTATGAAGAGTATCAACTTAAATTAAAAAACAAAAGGTAGCGTTTTCAATGCGGTTAAAACAAATAAAACCACTTCATTATGGAGTGTTTTTTGGTTTTATAGAATACCTTTAATTTCTCCAACTTCAACGGTTGGCATCTTATTTTCACACCTTTTTAATCACATAAGTCACCATCCCCCAAATAACAAGCTGATTTTCTTCAGTAACTTTTATGGGGCTGTAATTAGGGTTTTCGGGCATGAGGTACAAACAGTCTTTTTCGACCTGAATGCGTTTTACGGTAAATTCACCGTCAATAAAACAAATCGCTATTTTATTGTTTTGCGGTTCCAGGCTTCGGTCAACTACTAAAACATCTTTGTCATTGATACCGGCATCGATCATCGAATTGCCTTTAACCCTGATATAAAAAGTAGCCAGCGGGTTTTCGCTTAGTTCTTTGTTCAGGTCGATACTCGTTTCCATAAAATCAGCAGCCGGCGATGGAAAACCAGCCGAAACGCCTTCATTTATATAAGGAATCCTGATTTCACTTTCGAAATCAGGCTGAAAGAAGGTCAGTTTTTGTTCTTTTTTTACAGACATTTTATTTCCAGAAGTTTACTAAAATCGGTTGTATATTTAGGAGACAAATGATTCTGGTTCATATCCCAGGTCAATTTAAGATTTTGCGAAGCCAGTTTTACTTTCCGGTTTCCTATTTTAGTGTTCAGCTGATCGATCACTTTCATTAAAGCCAGATGTTTTGGATTTTCTTCTTCAAACAACTGAAATTGTTTTTTATCTTCATCCATTAATTCAGTTACCACAACACCCGCTTTTTTAAACCGGATCCCTTCATTTCCTTTGTGCAGTTTCTTCAGCATTTCAACAGCCGTATTCGAAATGGTTAAAGTTGAATTGCTTGCATACGGCAGCGTTACCGCCATATTAAAATAATATTTGGATGATTTTACCAAATGTTTATCGACTACCAACATGACAATAATGGTATGGCAGCAGGAATTTTGTTTACGCAATTTTTCGGCACAAACAGCCGCAAAAGTAACAATACGTTCGCGGAGTAAATCAAAATCAGAAATTTGTTTTGGGAAACTTCGGGTAGTTGCAATACTCTTTTTTTGTTCCGGCAAAGGCTCTAAATCCAAAACCGATTTGCCTTCGAGTTCACACTTTAAACGAAGACCAATAACGCCCATTTCTTTCTTAATCCAGGCTTCGTGTTTAGGATCAATAAAATCAAGGGCTGTATGGATATTACGAAGTTTGGCCTTCTTTTTCGTTCGGTAACCAATACCCCAAACATCTTCAATTTTTGTCCATTTTAAGGCTTTGATTCGTTTTTCATCAGTATCAATAACATAGATCCCCTTAGTTCTTTCTTGAAATTCCTTGGCAATTTTATTGGCTACTTTTGATAATGCTTTCGTTTCGGCAAAGCCAATGCAAACCGGAAGCCCAACCCATTTTTGAATGCGGGATTTTATTTGCAGACCATAATCATGATAATCCAAAACATTCAAACCATCAAAATTCAGAAAAGCTTCGTCTATACTGTAAATCTCTACATTTGGGGTAAACTGTCCTAAAATTGCCATTACCCGATTGCTCAAATCTCCGTACAAAGGATAATTAGACGAAAACAATTTGACATTTTTTTCCCTTACCAATTCCCTAATCTTAAATGCCGGCGCACCCATAGGAACTCCAACTGCTTTGGCTTCATTACTTCGCGAAATCACACAGCCGTCATTATTGGATAATATTGCAACCGGTTTTCCGTTGAATTCCGGCTGGAAAACACGTTCGCACGAAGCATAAAAATTATTACAATCGACTAAAGCATACATCCTGCAAAATTACGCAATAGTGCGTTATGCATTTTAAGAATCAAAGTTAAATTTAACACTGCGGACAAACTCTTAAAACAGAATTTCCAGATAAGATTTAAACTAAAAAAGGAGAATAATCTTTTGAATCATTCTCCTTTTAACCCATTGGGTGTAATTAGTTTTTGATGATAATTTTTCGTCAGTTCGAGGAATAATTTTTTTACAAAAAGCAATATAAAATGACTTACAACGTCTCGTCAGTTCGAGTGAATTTTCTGAAAATGCAATAGCTTTTTCAGAAAATTTGTATCGAGAACTATTTTTTAATAAAAACGTTAATGGTAGTGATTTTCGATAAAAAATTGATCGAAAACAGAAAAATTAGTATTAAAAACGGTTCTCGATACTTTTTTTGTTCCGTTTCTCTGCACAAAAAACACTCGAACTGACGTTTTTAATAATTCTAACTAACAGGTTCCTTTTAAATATTTCTTTAGCTTTCTTAATTATCTCCTGTTTCTTTTTGCATGTTCAATAAATAAGCCATGTTTTTAATTACATGATCGTGTTTTTTTACAAACGGATTTTCTTCGTTCCAGACATAACCGGCTAAAACTGCACATATTTTTTCCTTCACCTCAGGATTTTCCGGCTGATGAAAAAACAGCGTCTGAAGATTTCCGGTGTACCATTCCTGTACATAAGTAGCAAAAACAGCAATACCGCGTTTCATATATTGCGTAAATTCAACTTCCCAATTAACAGAAATTCCCTGTGATTCTTTCAGGTATAATTTCGCTGCCAGCATTCCGGATTCTGTCGCAAAAGCAACTCCCGATGAAAATACCGGATCCAAAAATTCGGAACTGTTTCCTGTCAGGGCAAAACCATCTCCGTACATTTTTTTTACGGCTCTTGAATAATTTTCCAGTTTTACAGGTTCAAATAAAAACTCAGTCCCTTTAAATCTTTTAATATAATAATCTGATTTCTGAATGGCATTTCTTAAAGCCTCTGCATTGTCTTTATTTTCAGAAAGTGAATTGATAAAATGGGTTGGCCCAACAACTCCTAAACTCGTATTTCCATTCGAAAACGGAATTACCCATAACCAGACTTCGGTTTCCAGAATATCAAACGAAATCTGTGTTCCCTCCTCACCTTCCGGTCTGTTGATATCTTTTACATGCGTAAATATGGAGGAATGCGGATCTAGTTTTGAAGGCGTATCCAAATCTAAAAGCCTTGGTAAAACACGTCCGTATCCGCTGGAATCAATAATGAATTTGGCGTTGATTTCTTTTAAATTTCCGTGTTTGTCTTTTACAATCGTTTTAGAATTTTTCCCTTCAAAAGAAACTTCCAGAACCTCAGTTTCAAATTCCAGATCAATTCCTTTTCTAATAACTTCCTGTGCCATTGTATTGTCAAAATCAGCTCTAGGCACCTGCCAGGTCCAGTCCCAGCCTTCGCCAAATTTCTGACTGAAATCAAAAACACAAATTTCTTCTCCTCTTATAAAACGGGCACCCAGTTTTTTTTCGAAATTCATCGCATCAAGGCTCTCAAACAATTCTGCTTCAGCAAAATGATCCATAACCCTCGGAATAAGGCTTTCACCAACCACCAATCTTGGAAACTTTGTTTTTTCAACCACTTTTATCTTTACACCATTCTTATGAAGATAAGATGCCGAAACACATCCTGATGGCCCTGCTCCAATGATTAAAACGTCTACAAACTCCTTTGTCATAATAAAAATGTTCTGATTTATTAACTTACATTTGCCTTCATCAAAATAACTACATTTATTTTGATAAATAAAATTAAATTAGCGCAATCAAAACTTGTTTAATGAACACAATTAATGAATATTTAAGTTTAGCCGAATTTGAGGCTATTATATTTGGAAACCAGAAAGTTATCATTAGCGATTTGGTACTAAATCGCATCAGTGAAAGCTTTAATTTCTTAAAAGAATTTTCAGGAAACAAAATAATATATGGTGTAAATACAGGCTTTGGTCCTATGGCTCAATATCGAATTAAAGAGTCTGACCAAATTCAGTTACAATATAATTTAATCCGAAGCCATTCATCGGGAACAGGAAAACCTTTGAATCCTGCTTGTGTGAAAGCAGCCATTTTAGCGCGTTTAAACTCATTGTCATTAGGAAACTCAGGTGTTCACCCTTCAGTAATTCATTTAATGGCTGAATTAATCAACAGAGATATTACGCCTTTAATTTTTGAACACGGCGGTGTTGGCGCAAGCGGCGATTTAGTACAATTATCACACTTAGCATTAGTTTTAATTGGCGAAGGCGAAGTTTTTTATAAAGGTGAAAGAAGACCAACTTCGGAAGTTTTTGAAATCGAAGGCCTACAGCCCATTCAGGTAGAAATCAGAGAAGGTCTGGCTTTGATTAACGGAACATCAGTAATGACCGGAATTGGTGTTGTAAATGTGCATCATGCCAACAAATTATTAGACTGGTCCTTAAAAGCTTCTTGTGCAATCAACGAATTGGTTCAGGCGTATGACGATCATTTTTCTGCAGAATTAAACCAAACCAAACGTCATAAAGGGCAACAGGAAGTGGCTTTGAGAATGCGTCAAAATCTTTCTGACAGCACATTGATCCGTAAAAGAGAAGACCATTTATATTCCGGCGAAAATACCGAAGAAATCTTCAAGGAAAAAGTTCAGGAATATTATTCACTTCGTTGCGTGCCTCAAATTTTAGGTCCGGTTTTAGAAACGATAAACAATGTAGCTTCAATTTTAGAGGACGAATTCAACTCGGCAAACGACAACCCGATTATAGACGTAAAAAACCAGCACGTTTATCACGGAGGAAACTTTCACGGAGATTATATTTCGCTTGAAATGGATAAACTGAAAATCGTGATTACCAAATTAACCATGCTGGCAGAACGTCAACTGAATTATTTACTGAATTCAAAAATTAACGAGTTATTGCCTCCGTTTGTAAATTTAGGAACCTTAGGATTTAATTTCGGAATGCAGGGCGTTCAGTTTACCGCAACCTCAACCACAGCCGAAAACCAGATGCTGTCAAACCCAATGTATGTTCACAGTATCCCAAACAACAACGACAATCAGGACATTGTAAGCATGGGAACAAATGCAGCGGTGATTACCTCAAAAGTTATCGAAAATGCTTTTGAAGTTTTAGCTATCGAATTAATTACAATTGTTCAGGCGATTGATTATTTAGATCAAAAAGAGAAAATTTCATCGGTTTCTAAAAAATGGTATGATGATATTCGAAAAATAATTCCAACATTTAAGGAAGATCAGGTCATGTATCCGTTTGTTCAAAAAGTAAAAGATTATTTGATTAACAGTTAAAATTTTATTTCACACTATAATATTAACCATACCTAATGAAAAGACCATTTATTTTATTATTGCTGTTTTTTATTCAATTTGTTAGCAGTCAGGAACTGGCTTTAGTTCGAAAAAAAGGAAAATTTGGTTTCATCACAAAAGAAGGAGCTTTTGCTATTGAACCAAAATTTGATGCTGCCAAAAATTTTTCTGATGGATTGGCTGCGGTTAAAGAAAACGGAAAATGGGGTTTTATAGACAACACAGGAACTCTGGTAATTCCTGCAACTTTTGACAATGCAAAATACTTTGACAGCGGAATTTGTATCATACAAAAAAACACCAGCTGGTTTTACATTAATAAAAAAGGTGAAATCTTAAAAGGCGCTCCGCAATCAGACAAATTATTTGATTTTAATAATGGGGTTGCATTTTTTAGACAAGCCGGAAAAGTTGGACTTATCAATAACAAATTTGAAATCGTTCTTGCCCCAAAATATGATGTTATAAGAGCTTTTCAAAATGGTTTTGCAAGAGCGGCAAAAAATGACCAATGGGGAATTATTGACCCAACAGGAAAAGAAGTAGTAGCGGTTATATATGACGAAGTTGGAAATTATATTAACAACACTACCTGGGCAAAAGATAAAAAAACATACGGAATCGTACATAACGGGCAATTTATTGCTGTTGAAGGCGCTTCTGAAATGGGAGAAATTGGAACACAAGATTTAGTTGCCGCCAAAAAAAACGGAAAATGGGGATTTGTAAACCTACAGGGACAATGGATAATTCAGCCTAGATTTAGCAAAACAAAACCTTTTTCTAAAAATTTAGCTCCCGTTTGCTCAAATGACAAATGGGGTTATATCAACTTAACAGGCAAATATGTTGTTGCGCCCGCTTACACTGATGCAGAATCTTTTAGCGAAGATGGTCTTGCGGCAGTAAAAGAGTATGGCTGGGGATTTATAAATGAAACCGGAAAGTTAATTATTCCAACAAAATATGAAATTTCAATAGCCCTATTCGGAATGTTTATGCATCAGGAAAAAGGATTCATTGATGGATTGGCCAGAGTAAAACTGAGTGGAAAATGGGGTTTTCTTAAACCTGATGGCCAAATTTTAAATGAATGGTATCAGAATGCTGAACCTTTTCAAAAATAATAAAAACTATCTTTTAAAATGAAATGTGTATTAGTAACGGGCGGTTCAAGAGGAATTGGCAGTGCAGTTTGTAAAAAATTGGCTGTTGAATCCAGTTATCATATTCTGATTAATTATCATTCAAACAAAACTGCTGCCGAAGAGACACTTCAGGAAATACAAAAATTAGGTGCAACAGGAGAAATTTTAGGTTTTGATGTTTCTAATTTTGAAGAAGTACAATCTGTTTTAACAAAGTGGCAGGAAGCAAATCCCGAAGCGCTTGTTGAAGCCATTGTAAACAATGCCGGAATTACAAAAGACGGGCTTTTTATGTGGATGACGCCCGAAGACTGGAACGGCGTAGTAAATACAAGCCTGAATGGTTTTTTTAATGTGACACAGTTTTTCATTCAGAAAATGTTACGCAATAAATATGGCCGAATCGTCAATATGGTTTCGGTTTCCGGAGTAAAAGGAACAGCCGGACAAACCAATTATTCTGCTGCAAAAGGCGCCATTGTTGCGGCTACAAAAGCTTTGGCGCAGGAAGTGGCAAAACGCAATATAACGGTAAATGCTGTTGCACCGGGTTTTATCAGAACAGATATGACAAGTCAGTTAGACGAAAAAGAATTATTAAAACTAATTCCTGTAAATCGTTTTGGCGAAGCCGAGGAAGTCGCAGATTTGGTAAGCTTTTTGATTTCAAAAAAATCAAGCTACATTACAGGAGAAATTATCAATATAAACGGAGGAATATATTCTTAAAATATTTTAAACACATAGAAACATAGATTTCTATGCATAAAAAGAATACAAAAGAGAAATACATTTCTTTCACATAGAGAACTATGTTTATTTAAAATAAGTGAAACGCCTTTTTGAGTTTACAAAAACTATGTATCTATGTGTTTAAAAAAATACTTTACGGATAAAAAATTACTTTAAAAAAGAAGATGAACAGGAGAGTTGTAATTACTGGAATGGGAATTTATTCCTGCATTGGTACTTCATTAGACGAAGTAAAAGAATCATTATACAAAGGAAAATCCGGGATTCAGTTTGATGCTGAACGAAAAGAATTTGGTTTTCAATCAGCTTTGACCGGAATGGTTCCAAAAGCTGATTTAAAAAATTTACTGAACCGAAGACAGCGTATGAGCATTGGTGAAGAAACCGAATATGCTTATATGGCGACTATCGAAGCATTGAAAAATGCCAATATTGACGACGCTTTTTTTGAAAATCGCGAAGTTGGAATCATGTACGGAAATGACAGTGTTTCTAAAGCCATTATTGATGCTACAGATATCGTTCGCGAGAAAAAAGATACGGCATTAATTGGTTCGGGAGCGATTTTTAAATCGATGAATTCAACGGTTACGATGAATTTATCTACAATATTTAAACTGAGAGGAATCAACTTAACCGTAAGTGCAGCCTGCGCAAGTGGTTCGCATTCTATTGGACTGGCTTATTTTTTAATCAAAAGCGGTTTCCAGGATATTATTATTACCGGAGGCGCACAGGAAATCAATAAATACGCCATGAGCAGTTTTGACGGTTTAGGCGTTTTTTCCAACAGAGAAAATGATCCTGAAAAAGCCTCAAGACCTTTTGACGCGGATCGTGATGGATTAATTCCGAGTGGCGGTGGTGCGACTTTAATTTTAGAAAGTTACGAGTCTGCCCTTGCACGCGGTGCCAACATTATTGCCGAAGTTTCCGGTTACGGATTTTCATCAAACGGAGGTCATATTTCAACTCCAAATGTCGAAGGACCTGCTACCGCAATGAAAAGAGCACTTGAAGAAGCAAACTTAAAAGCATCAGATATTGAATATATAAATGCACACGCTACCTCAACTCCGGTTGGAGACTCAAACGAAGCCAAAGCTATCTTTGAAGTTTTTGGTGAGAAAAATCCGTATGTAAGTTCTACAAAATCAATGACCGGGCACGAATGCTGGATGGCCGGAGCCAGCGAAATAATCTACTCGATTCTAATGATGCAGCACGATTTTATTGCGCCAAACATCAATTTGGAAAATCCGGATGAAGATGCCGCTAAATTAAATTTGGTCAAAAGTACATTAAACAAAAAATTTGATATATTTTTGTCCAATTCCTTCGGGTTCGGAGGAACCAACTCTGCGTTGGTGGTTAAAAAGTTTAAATTGGAAAATGAATAAAGAAGAGATTATAGCACGAATTAATGGTTTTTTGGTTGATGAATTTGAAGTTGACAATGACGAAATTGAACCGGATGCTAATTTAAAAGATACACTTGGGCTGGACAGTTTGGATTACGTTGACTTAGTCGTTTCTATCGAATCTAACTTTGGTGTAAAACTGGTTGAAGTTGATTTTGTCGGAATCGCTACTTTTCAGAACTTTTATGACCTTATCGAGTCAAAATTAAAAGCTAAAACTGCTTAATGAGTCAATGGGATGGCAAATCAAAAGGAACAGTTTTAGGCTATAGAATATTCGTTTTTTTGATTCAGAAAGCGGGTGTCAAATCTGCTTATTTTTTGCTTTATTTTGTCGCTTCTTATTACTTTTTGTTTCTAAAGAAAAGCAATAAAGCTATCTTTTATTATTTTAAAGAAAGACTGCAATATTCAAGATTTAAATCTAAAAAAATGGTTTTCAAAAGTTACTATACTTTTGGACAGACCATTATTGACAAAGTTTCTATTTCGGCAGGAATGCGAAATAGATTTACCTACGAATTTGACGGAATCGAAATCCTTAAAAATCTTTTAAAAGAAAAAAAAGGCGGCGTTTTAATCAGCGCTCACATTGGAAATTTTCAAATTGCCGAACATTTTTTGGCTGATATAGATCTTAATTTTCAAATTAATTTAGTTAGTACCGATTTAGAACATTCGGCTATCAAAAATTATCTTGAAAGTGTTGCTCAGAAACATTCGGTAAAATTTATTATCATCAAAGACGATTTGTCTCATATTTTTGAGATTAATGCCGCTTTGGCCAATAATGAATTGGTTTGTTTTACCGGCGATCGCTATTTTGAAGGTACCAAATCACTTTCTGAAAATATTCTGGGAAAAGAAGCCAATTTTCCGGCTGGCCCATTTTTGATTGCTTCCCGTTTAAAAGTTCCCGTAGTTTTTGTTTATGTAATGAAAGAGCCAAATCTTCATTATCATTTGTACGCCAGGGAAGCCACCGTCAAACATCGTGATGAAAAAGGATTATTGAAAGAATATGTACAAAGCGTAGAAAGCATTCTTCAGAAATATCCTTTGCAGTGGTTCAATTATTTCGATTTTTGGAATGATTCAAAGACGTAGTTTTTTTCACAAATTTAAAAAGACAAAGTTTTGTATATTTGAGAAAAGTTTCAAATGACAACAAAAGAAAACATATTAAAAACGCTAAAATCTAATAAGCAAAAATTTTCTGAATTTGGCATTCGAAATGTTGGTTTATTTGGTTCATACCTTCGCAATGAACAATCAAGCGAAAGTGATATTGATTTACTGATAGATTTTGAACCTGAGAAAGAAAATTTTGACAACTATATGGCCGTCTATGATTTATTCGAAAAAATCTTCAAAAACGAAAAAGTAGAAGTTGTTACTAAAAATGGATTAAGTCCTTATATTGGACCTAAAATCTTAAATGAAGTTCAATATGTCTAAAGATCCGAAAGAATATCTGAGACATATCCAAGATGAATGCTCGTACATTATGGCTATTAGTAAAAACTTGCTATTCGAAAATTTCATAGAAGATTAAACTCTGAAACGAGCTGTAGTTAGAAGTTTAGAAATTATTGGAGAAGCAACAAAGAAAATTCCGGTTGAAATCAAAGAAAGATGAAATACAATTCAATGGAAAAATATGGCCGGAATGAGAGACCGATTAATTCATGATTATATGGGTGTCAATTATACAATTGTTTGGGATGTAATGAAAAACAAAATTCCCGATATACATAATCAGATTTCTGAATTTCTACCTGAAGAATAAAAAAATTACATTAGACCATAAAACAGAATCTTCTTTTACAAATCCTTCTAACAAGAAAATCCGTTTAAATAAAATTTACTTATTTTTGTTTGCAACCTAAGCAAACCAAAATGAAAAATGTTCTCGTTATTTTTTATTCTCAGTCCGGACAATTAAAATCGATTGCGCAAAATATTGCAGAACCCTTCTTAAATTCTGAAGAAATAAAAGTAACTTTTCATGAAATTCAATTAGAAAAACCTTTCCCTTTTCCCTGGAACAAAGCTTCCTTTTTTGATGCTTTCCCCGAATCTTTTCTACAAATTCCAACTGACTTAAAACCAGTTTCAGAAGAAATCCTGAATACAAAATTTGATTTAGTTTTGTTTCACTATCAGGTTTGGTATTTATCACCCTCCATTCCGATCAATTCTTTTTTAAAAAGTGCCGAAGGAAAAAAAATCCTGAACAATACACCCATAGTTACCATCAACGGTTCCCGCAATATGTGGTTCATGGCTCAGGAAAAAATTAAGGTTTTACTAAAAGAAGCCAACGCTCAATTGGTTGGAAATATCGCTTTGGTCGATCGTGTCGGAAACTTAATTAGCGTTTTAACTATTGTCGAATGGCTGTTTTCTGGAGTCAAAAAGAAGTATCTGGGCTTTTTTCCGTTACCCGGCGTTTCTGAAAAAGATATCCGGGAATCAACGAAATTTGGAGATATCATTCTTTCGCAGTTCAATCAGAATACATTAAATGATTTACAACCCAAGTTAGTAGCCGCTGATGCTGTTCGAATTAGTCCTTATCTGGTCACGGTTGATAAAACGGCAAATAAAATTTTTAATAAATGGTCTAATTTCATTTATAAAAATCCAAAAAAAAGAGCACAGCTTCTCAAAATATTTTATATTTATTTATTCTTAGCTATATGGTTAATCTCGCCAATAGTGTATATATTGCATCTTATTACCTATCCTTTTAAGTTAAAAACCATAAAAAAAGAAACTCAATATTATCAAGGAGTTTAGAAGAGGAAAATTATATTATGTTTGACGTATATATAACCAAAGCCGCAAAGTATTTGCCAAATGATCCCGTTTCAAATGATGAAATGGAAACTTATTTAGGATTGATAAATGATACTGCCTCAAAAGCAAGACGCATTATTTTACGCAATAATAAAATTACAACCCGATATTACGCCGTAGATAAAAACGGCAAAAGTACACACACCAATGCTGAACTGGCAAAAAATGCTATTGTGCAACTGTTTGATAAAAACTTTACAGATCAGGATTTAGAAGTATTGTCCTGCGGAACCTCATCCCCGGATATAATTGCGCCTTCACATGCCGCAATGGTTCACGGATTATTGAAAAACAAATCGGTTGAGTTAAATTCTTCAATGGGAATTTGCTGCTCAGGAATGAATGCCCTGAAATATGGTTTTCTTTCTATAAAAGCCGGAAATTCTAAAAACGCCATCTGTACCGGTTCTGAAAAAGTTTCGACCTGGCTTTCTGCCCAAAAATATAACAACGAAATCATCAACTTAAAAAATCTGGAAGAACAGCCTATTATCGCTTTCAAAAAAGATTTTTTACGCTGGATGTTATCAGACGGAGCCGGAGCTTTTTTATTGGAAAATAAACCAAACGGTGAAATTTCACTAAAAATCGAATGGATGGAATCGTATTCGTATGCTTTCGAATTAGAAACCTGTATGTATGCCGGCGGAGACAAATTAGAAAACGGCGAAATAAAACCATGGAGCGATTTTACTCCGGAACAATGGCTGAACGAATCAATATTCGCTGTGAAACAGGATGTAAAACTGCTTGACGAATTTATTTTACCAAAAGGCGTTCAGAGCATGAGTGAGGCAATGTCTAAAAATAACATTACAGCAGATCAAATCGATTATTTCCTGCCACACGTTTCGTCTAACTTTTTTGTAGATGGATTAAAAAAAGGCTTAAGCGAAAAAGGAATTGTAATTACCGATGAAAAATGGTTTATGAACCTTTTAACGGTAGGCAACATCGGTTCTGCTTCAATTTATGTAGCTGTTGAAGAATTGATGAACTCCGGAAAATTAAAAAAAGGCGACCGCATTTTATTGTCGGTTCCGGAAAGTGGAAGATTTTCATTTGCGTATGCTTATCTAACCGTTTGCTAATGAAAACTATTGTACTTTTAGAAAAAGAAGCAGTCGAAAACCTGATTCCGCAAAAGTTTCCTTTTGTAATGGTAAACAGCCTGTTTTCGTACTCTGAAACTTCATTGGTTTCGGGTTTTAAAATTGAACATAACAATATATTTTTAGAAGAAAATACTTTTTTAGAAGCGGGTTTAATCGAACACATGGCCCAGTCTGTGGCTTTGCATACCGGTTATCAGTTTTTTTTGAAAAATGAAACCGCACCAACGGGTTACATCGGCTCTATTAAAGATATTGAAATTAAAAAACTGCCTCAAATCAACGATACCATTCAGTCAAATGTTACTGTTTTACAGGAATTTGCCGGAGTAACTTTAGTTGATATTGTGACTTTTTTAAATAATGAAGAAATTGCAAAGGGACAAATGAAAACTGTTTTAGCCAAATAAAAGATGAAAATCGGAATTGACATCCAAAATTATTTGCCTCATCGTGCTCCAATGCTGATGGTTGATTTGATTTTAGATATCGATGCCAACTTTGTAAAAACTTCCTTTTTGATTAAAACAGATAATATTTTTGTTGATAATGGTGTTTTTACTGAAGCAGGTCTGATTGAAAATACCGCACAAACCTGTTCGGCTATCGTTGGGAAAAAATATTTTTTTGAGGATGACGGAACAGAACATGAAAACGTAAATGTTATAGGTTTCATCAGCGCTATAAAAAATCTAAAAATTAATGCACTGCCAAAAACTGGCGATACAATAACAACGAAATCAACTTTGGTTTCCAAATTTACAGGAGACGATTATACATTGTGCACAATGAGCTGTCAAAGCTTACTCGAAGACAAAATACTTTTAGAATGCGAAATTAATTTGTTTATTCAAAAAACGATTTTGGCATTAGAATAAGATAATCAATAAAAAAATGAAAAAAACAACTTCTTTGCTACTGCTTTTTTTATCTGCTTTTGTCTATTGTCAAAATGATGATTTCTCACAACGCTTAAAAGCAATAAACACTCAAAGTGCGACTTATTATAATATTGATGGTATTGATTTTTCAAGTCAAACCTATAATTATGATTTTTCTGAAAAGTCACTAAAAAAGATTTATAAAAAATTCGATATAAAAGACAGCGATTTAAAAACCAAAGATGAATCTCTTTCAAATAACAATTTACACGTTGTTAAAACAAAAAAAATTACTGACAATTTAGTTCAGACAAATTCTTATTATTTTGTAGAAGACAACAATAAAACCATTACGATTATTTGGTTTGGCTACTTTAATAAACCCGAAGCAGATTTTGAAAAACAATACATAAACCGAATCATAAAAAACGAAATTCCTGAAGAGGTTTTTGAATCAATGACAATTGACTCAATCGGTTTTGCAGGAAGAAAAATTAGGCTGGGAAATAATTGTTCCTGGACAAACGTTAATACTGTTCAGTGTCCTTATAACGGCGAAATGAATTGGTCTGTTCATAAAAATATTGAAAGTGCCAAAACTGCTGTTGACAATCAATTTACTATTACAAAAAGTAAAGGTGGTATTAAAGTTATTTCAGAAGAACAAACAACTGTTGTATTTGAAGGAACCGAAACTACTGCAAAAAAAATAGTTTTTGATTTTACAGGAATGAAATCATTATTGGCCGGAATGTCTGGCGGAAAAACTTTAACCGTTTATTATGTTGCAGAAAAAGTAAGAGATAACTATGTAAGCTGCGTGATGAGTTTTTGGAACAATGATAACATAACCAAAGACGGATTAGCACCTTTACTGGAAGAAGTAATGCATCTTAAAATTTAACCGTCATGGAAAAAGAAAATGTACCACAGCACGATGGAAATTTAAGCAAAAAGAACCTCAGAGAACTGGTTTACGCTACTGATGAAAACGGCAATTATACAACCGCTTTGAGTACAGGCTGGGAGCCAAAAGCGATTGCACTTTCTAATGCCATTGACGATATAAAAGAACGTGCAGAAGAAGCAAAACTAAAAGTACTGAACGGAGAATTGAGTCCGATTTGTTATTTTATGGAATTGAATAAAATGGATCTTTCTATTCTTTCCGGTTATGTTGATATGTGGAAATGGCGCGTAAAAAGACATTTTAAACCGTCTGTTTTTGCCAAATTAAACGACAAAATTTTACAAAAATATGCCGACGCTTTTGAGATTTCAATTACCGAATTAAAAAATTTTAAAACAGATTAATGCAAGTTACTTTTACACATCATCAATCTGCTCATTGCGAAAATGGAGTAGCTTCGAACCTCTTAAAAAACAGCGGACTCAACATCAGCGAGCCAATGGTTTTTGGAATTGGTTCGGGACTTTTATTTGTGTATCTGCCTTTTTTAAAAGTCAATCATGCACCGGCAATCAGTTACAGAACTTTACCGGGACAGATTTTTAATAAAGTCGCCAATCGGTTAAATTTAAAAATAAAAAGACAAAAATTTTCTTCTGTCGCCAATGCGAATAAAGCTTTAGAAGAAAATTTAAAAAATAACATTCCGACCGGATTACAGGTTGGCGTGTATCATTTAAGTTATTTTCCTGATGAATATCGTTTTCATTTCAACGCACACAATTTAGTCGTTTACGGAAAAACTGAAACCGATTATTTAATCAGCGATCCGGTAATGGAAACCGTTACCACTCTGACGCACGACGAACTGGATAAAGTACGTTTTGCAAAAGGTGCTTTTGCGCCAAGAGGCCAAATGTATTACCCAATTCAGGTTCCGAATGAAGTTGATTTTAAAAGTGCGATCATCAAAGGAATAAAAGATACCTGCCGAACCATGCTTGCGCCAATGCCTATTGTAGGTGTGCGTGGCATCAAAATGGTTTCCCGCCAAATTAGAAAATGGCCGGCAAAACACGGTGTCAAAAAGGCCAATCATTATCTGGCTCAAATGGTCCGCATGCAGGAAGAAATTGGTACCGGAGGCGGCGGTTTCCGATTTATTTATGCCGCTTTTTTACAGGAAGCTTCTGTTATTTTAGGTAATGAAGAATTGAAGACTCTTTCGAAAGAAATGACACAAATTGGAGATTCATGGCGCGATTTTGCCGTTGAAGCTTCCCGAATTTATAAAAACCGAAGTGCAAAAGAAGATGCCTACAACTCCATTGCCGATGAACTTCTGGACATTGCGAGTCGGGAAGAAATCTTTTTCAAAAAACTAAAAAAAGCCATCAGTTAAGTGAGTCAAAAGTTTTAAAGTCGTAAAGTTAAAAGTCTAAATACTTATAAAATAATTTAAAAACATCATATTAAATTTTGGTTCTTCGTCTAAAATATGGCATTATATAAATTACTTGATATATCTTGAAAACCATTATAAAAATAGAATCCCTTTCTAAAAAATACAAAGAAGCAGAAATGTTTTCTTTGAACAAAGTTTCATTGGATATAAATGAAGGACAAATTTTTGGTTTGCTCGGACCAAACGGAGCCGGAAAAACAACCTTAATTTCAATGCTCTGCGGTTTAGTAAAACCAACTTTGGGGCATTTTACAATTGATGGTTTAAGTTATTCCAATCATTCTTCAAAAATCAAAAAAATTATTGGCGTTGTGCCTCAGGAATATGCTTTATATCCAACATTGACGGCGAGAGAAAACCTGCATTATTTTGGAAGTATGTACGGCTTGAAAGGTGCTGATTTAAAAGATAAAGTAATCGAAACTTTAGATCTTTTGGGTTTACTAAAATTTGCCGATAAACAAATTCATACTTTTTCTGGCGGAATGAAACGCCGTGTGAATTTAATTGCGGGAATTCTCCATAATCCAAAAGTTTTGTTTTTAGATGAACCCACTGTTGGCGTTGATGTTCAGTCTAAAAATGCCATCATAGACTATTTAAAAATTTTAAACCAAAACGGAACTACGATTATTTATACCTCGCATCATTTGGCAGAAGCCGAAGATTTCTGTGATACGATTGCTATTTTAGACCAAGGGAGAATTTATGCAAAAGGAACTCCGAAAACCTTAATCGATGCTACGGAAAATGCCCGAAATCTCGAAGACGTTTTTATTTCATTAACCGGTAAAGACCTGAGGGATGTTATATAAAATCTGGATGTCGATAGTGAAAGAATTTCTTTTATTGAAGAGGGATTTAGGCGGATTAATCATTTTGTTTATCATGCCGTTGGTTTTGGTTATCACGGTTACGATTATTCAGGACAGTACTTTTAAAACCGTAAGCGATACTAAAATTCCGATTTTATTGGTTGATTATGATAAAAGTTCTGTTTCGAAAACGGTTTTTGATAATCTGCAAAAGAATAATTTATTCAGCATTGTCACTCAAATTGACAACAAACCTATTACCGAAGAAATTGCCAGAGAAAATGTCAACAAAGGAAAATTTCAGTTGGCGATAATAATTCCTAAAAACTTAAGTGCCGATTTACAAGCTAAAATTGATCAGAATGTCGAAAATATTGTGAACAAAATGGGTTTCTCGGACAGTATTGCAAAACGGGAGAAACCAAAAGTAATTCAGCAAAAAGAGGTGAAATTATACTTTGATCCGGCGGTTCAGTTGAGTTTCAAAAACTCGGTGATGAGTTCGATTGACAAAATGATTTCGCAGATTGAAACCAAATCAATTTATACGACTTTTCAAAACCAGTTTGGTGAAGAAAACACCCAATTTGAACAACAGAGTTTTATCACGTTCAAAGAAATTATTCCGAAAATAAACAATAAAGAAGTGTTGCCAAATTCGGTTCAGCACAACGTTCCGGCCTGGACGCTTTTTGCCATATTTTTTATCGTGATTCCGCTTTCGATCAATATTGTAAAAGAAAAATCACAAGGAACTTTTGTTCGCTTATTAACCAATCCGGTTTCGAATCTGGTTGTCATTATTGGCAAAACCATAACGTATTCTGTAATCTGTATGATACAGTTTTATATGATGGTTGCCGTTGCGATTTTCCTGTTTCCTCATATTGGTTTACCTGCATTAAATATCGAAGGGCATTTATTTTTAATGAGTGTTGTCGCTTTATTTTCTGGTTTT
This sequence comes from Flavobacterium pectinovorum, assembly GCF_022802975.1. Lineage (GTDB taxonomy): Bacteria > Bacteroidota > Bacteroidia > Flavobacteriales > Flavobacteriaceae > Flavobacterium > Flavobacterium pectinovorum_B. The sequence continues at coordinate 133,624 of NZ_JAFEVZ010000011.1, read as the reverse complement.
GCTGCAATTGGATTCGGAATTTTATTAGGAACCGTGGCAAGTACGCAGGAACAATCGGCTCCGTTTGGTGCAACGAGCGTTATCATTCTGGCTGCAATTGGCGGTATTTGGGTTCCTGTTTTTGCGATGCCAAAAATCATGCAACTCATTGCAAAATCCTCTCCGATGAACTGGGGATTAGAAGCCTTTTATGATGTTTTGTTGCGTAACGTTTCTTTTGTCGAAATTATTCCAAAAATAAGTTTGTTATTTTTGTTCTTTATAATCACAACTTCTATTGCCTTATTTTATGACAAAAAGAAAAGAACAGTATAACGAAGCCTCAGACTTAACCGTTTCGCACGAAATCAGAATTCGTTTTAACGAAACTGATCCGCTTGGAATTGTTTGGCACGGCAACTATATTACGTATTTCGAAGATGGACGTGAAGCTTTCGGACGCCAGCACGGACTTACTTATCTGGATATTGCAGCAACTGGTTACACAACGCCAATTGTAAAATCAAAATGCGAACATAAATTGTCTTTGCGTTATGGCGATGTGGTAACCATTGAAACAACGGTTGTGGATACACCTGCCGCGAAAATGATTTACCGTTTTAAAATTATCGATGCTCAGGGCGAAGTTGCCTGCACTGGTGAAACGGTTCAGGTTTTTTTAGATGCAGCAGGCAATTTAATGCTGACCAATCCTCCTTTTTATGAGGAATGGAAAAGGAAGGTTGGGTTATTGAAGTAAAACACGAATTTCACGAATAAAAAATAAAATTAATCCGAATCCATTTCCTGCAAGGTTTCCAAAACCTTGTAGGTATTAAATAAATAATCTGTGCAAATCTGCTTAAATCTGTAAAATCTGCGTGAAACCTTTCTGCAGACAAAGCTTAAAATAACATACCTACAAGGTTTTAAAAACCTTGCAGGAGAAAATGAGAATCAAAAAATGTTAAAAGAAATATACATCACACAAACGAATTGTATCACGCCTTTAGGTTTTGATGTCGAATCCAACATTGAAGCGATTTTGCGCGGTGATTCGGGAATTCAGCTTCATAACGATATTTCTTTGATGCCAAATCCATTTTATGCTTCCATTATTTCTGATGAAAAAATAAACAGCGCTTTTGAAAAAATCAGTACTGACACCAAATATTCCCGTTTAGAAAAAATGATGATTCTGGCTTTAGAGCCGATTATCAAAAACGCAGGAGTTGAATTAAATTCAAAAACCGCTTTTATACTTTCTACAACAAAAGGAAATGTGACGGCTTTAAAAGACAATTCTGAAGAAAGTTTTAATAATGCACATTTAGATGTTTTGGCAAAAAATGTTGCCGCTTTCTTCGGGTTTCAAAATCAGCCGATTGTAGTTTCAAATGCTTGTGTTTCCGGAATTCTAGCAATTTCAATTGCCAAAAGAATGATTCAGTCAGAGCTTTATGATCACATCTTTGTAGTAGCAGGCGATGAAGTATCCCAATTTGTTTTGTCCGGTTTTAATGCTTTTCAGGCGATGAGTGATCTGCCTTGTAAACCGTATTCTAAAAACAGAACCGGAGTAAGTTTAGGCGAAGCAACCGCAGCAGTTTTAGTTTCGGCAGAAGCCAAAAACGCCAAAATCAAAGTAATCGGCGACAGTTCGATAAACGATGCGAATCATATTTCCGGTCCGTCAAGAACAGGCGAAGGGTTGTTTAGAAGTATTCAGAATGCTTTGAAAGAAGCTCATATTGAAGCCCATAAATTAGATTATATTTCAGCGCACGGAACTGCAACTCCATTTAATGACGAAATGGAAGCCATTGCCTTAAATCGTTTAGGTTTACAAAATGTTCCCGTAAATAGTTTAAAAGGTTTTTACGGTCATACATTAGGCGCTTCGGGATTGTTGGAAACGGTAATCGCAATTGAATCTGCGAATCGAAATATGCTTTTTGAATCAAAAGGTTTTGATAAAATTGGGGTAAGTGAAGCTGTAAATATTATTGAGAAAAACGAAGAAAAGAAAATTGAATATTTCCTGAAAACGGCTTCTGGATTTGGAGGCTGTAATACGGCTGTGGTTTTTGAAAAAGTAAAACACTAATTACACAAATTTTCACAAATTATTAAACTGTTCGGAAATTGCGAACAGTTCAAAAAAATCAACTTGTAAGGAAAATTTACAAGTTCAATTTTTAAACAAATGAATTTAGACGAATCTCTTTTTAAAAAAGCTTTAAAAATTCAGAATTTTGATTTTGATAATGACGTAATTAAAGTAACAGATAAAACAATTGAGTTTTTAGAGAGCATTAATTTATATTCTGAAGTAATAGAGTTTTTCAAAACGTTTTCTTTTAAGGAAGAAATTGAATTCGGAAATGTTTATTTCAATTGTGTAAATAGAATCAGAATAGAAAATCTGGAAGAAGAAAACAAAGAAATTTACAAGCATAATTTATTAATTATTGGCTCTGGTCTTAATGGCGACCCAATTGTTTTAAATACAAAAACAGGAAATGTCGGATATATTTTTCATGATATCCTTTGGGAAAATGACAATATTGAAGATTTAAATAAAATTTATATTGACTTAAAAATAAGTGTCGGAACTTTCTTTTACAAATCAATTACTGAAAAAGATTTTCCTATTGATGCTTATGAAGCAGAAGATTATATAAAGTAAAAATGACTCAAAACAAACCCAACATACAATCCTACATCAAAATCGAAAACAACGAAATTGTTCTCAACGGAACTTCTGTATTCAAAACTGAACCAACCGATTTTGCAAATTTCTCTAAACAAGCCTATCGTAATTTTGAAATTCAATATCCAAAGTTTTTTAAAATGGATGCTTTGAGCAAACTGGCATTTTTAGGATCAGAACTGCTTTTGAGTCCGATAACCTCAACTGAAGATGAAAATAATATCGCTTTGGTTTTGGCCAATAAATCGTCGAGTCTGGATACCGATGTAAAATACCAGGAATCGATTTCAGACAAAGAAAACTATTATCCGAGTCCGGCGGTTTTTGTTTATACGCTGCCTAATATTTGTCTGGGCGAAATAAGTATCCGTCATCAGCTGAAAAGTGAGAATTCTTTCTTTATATTTGATGCCTTTAACGGCGAATTTTTATCGAATTATTCTAACATTTTACTGAATACAAATAAGGCCGATACAGTTCTTTGCGGCTGGACAGAATATTTTAATGACAATTACAAAGCGTTTCTTTGCATCATAAGTACAGCAGAAAACGAAAAATATACGAACGAAAATATCAATACATTATACCATAAATAATCATGGAAGAATTAAAAGAAGAATTAAAAAATAAAATTATAACGACTTTAAATTTAGAAGATATCGCTGTTGAAGACATTGCTGATAACGATGCTTTGTTTGGAGACGGTTTAGGCTTAGACTCGATTGATGCGCTTGAATTAATCGTGATTTTGGATAAAGATTACGGAATTAAACTGGTTGACCCAAAAGAAGGAAAATCAATTTTCCAATCAATCGAAACTATGGCGGCGTATATCAGCGCAAACAGAACAAAGTAAATCATACTAAATTAATTTAACGCATAGAAACATAGCCAAACAAACCGTAAAAGGCATTTCATTTTACATCAATTCACATAGCTATGTGAATTTCAAGAAAGTGAAACGCCTATTTTGAATTTAAAAAAACCTATGTTTCTATGTGTTTAATAATCTAAAATCATAAATCTAAATTCTAAAATTAGATGAAAGGTGTCGCAATAACGGGAATGGGAATTATTTCTTCGATTGGAAATTCAGTCGAAGAAAATTATATTTCCCTGATCGAAAATAAAATCGGAATTTCCCGTATCTCCAATATTCCGACCATTCATGCCGATGTCATTAAAGTTGGTGAAATCAAAAAAACTAATGATGAACTGGTTGCCGAATTGCAGCTTTCTGAAAACAATAATTTTTCGAGAACCGCTATGATTGGCACTCTGGCAGCCAAAGAAGCAGTCGAAAATGCCGGCATTACATCGATAAACGAATTCAGAACCGGACTTATTTCGGCTACGAGTGTGGGTGGAATGGATATGACCGAAAGACATTATTACGATTATTTCGAAAAACCTGAATTGGTTAAATATATTACCTGTCACGATGGCGGCGATGTTGCCGAAAAAATTGCGGAGGAATTGGGTTTAAAAGGAATGGTTACAACAATCAGTACAGCTTGTTCTTCTGCTGCAAACTCCATTATGCTGGGCGCCAGATTAATCAAAACCGGAAAATTAGACCGCGTAATTGTAGGCGGAGCCGATGCTTTGGCTAAATTCACCATCAACGGATTTAAGACTTTGATGATTTTATCTGACGATTATAACAAACCTTTTGACAATAATAGAAAAGGATTAAACCTGGGAGAAGCTGCGGCTTTTTTAGTCTTAGAATCGGATGAAATTGTTGCCAGACAAAATAAAAAAGTCCTGGCAAGAGTTTCGGGTTACGGAAATGCAAATGACGCTTTTCACCAAACCGCTTCTTCAGAAAATGGAGACGGCGCTTATCTGGCAATGAAAAAAGCATTTGAAGTTTCGGGTTTAAAACCTTCTCAAATTGACTACATCAACGTACACGGAACAGCAACACCAAACAACGATTTATCAGAAGGAAGAGCTTTGCTTCGAATTTATGAAAATGAAAAAGTTCCGGATTTCAGTTCTACAAAACCATTTACAGGACACACTTTAGCGGCGGCTGCTGCAATTGAAGCGGTTTATTCTGTTTTGGCGATTCAGAATAATGTAGTTTATCCGAATTTGAATTTCGAAACCCCAATGGAAGAATTCGATTTAAAACCGCAGACTTCCTTAAAAAATGCAACTATCGAACACGTTTTATCCAACTCTTTTGGATTTGGAGGAAATTGTTCAACTCTTATATTTTCTAAAAACGAATGAAATCTTCATTATTCAATAAAAACTAAAATACTTGTGACTTGAAGCCAGTAAGTCAGTCGGCAGACATTAAGCTTGGAATGCCAGAAAACTTAAATTTTAACCGCAAATTACTCAAATTCACACAAATTAATTCGCGAAAATTTGAGTAATTTGTGGTTAAAAAACTTTTTTACATATACCCTAAAAAAATCTTTAGATGAAAAAAACATATATAAATGGAGTAGGCTGTATTTCGACTCAAAAAACATTTGATACTGTTTTTTTAGAAGAAGCTGTTGTAAATCACGACCAAAATGTACTGGCTATTGTTGCGCCTGCTTACAAAGAATACATTTCGCCAGCTGCCAGTCGACGCATGGCAAAAGGTGTAAAAAACGGAATCGTGGCTTCGGCCTTAGCTATGAAAGATGCTAATGTTGAAAATCTCGATGCCATTATTACCGGAACCGGTTTAGGATGTATCGAAGATTCTGAAAAGTTCCTGAAAAGCATTTTAGATAATAAAGAAGAGTTCCTGACGCCAACTTCGTTCATTCAATCTACACACAATACAGTTGGTGCGCAAATTGCACTTTTACAGCAATGCAAAGGGTATAATTTTACGTACGTAAACGGAGCCGTTTCTTTTGAATCGGCACTTTTGGATGCTAAAATGCAGATTGAAGAAGACGAAGCCAATTCAATTTTAGTAGGCGGAGTTGATGAAAACGGTGATTATACCACTGCCCTTTTCAAATTAAACGGCCGAATTAAAGCAGATAATACAGCACCTTATACTATTTTAAATTCTAAAACAAGCGGAGCTGTTTATGGAGAAGGTGCCAGCTTTTTTGTTTTGGAAAACGAAAGAAAAGAAAATACATACGCTGAACTTCTGGATGTTGCAATCGTAAATACACTGAAAGAAAATGAAATTGAAGCCGAAATTAAATCGTTTCTAAAATCGAATAATTTAGAAATTTCAGATATCGACGCTTTGGTTTTAGGCTTTGACGGAAATGTTTCTTTCGAAAATTATTATGCAACTCTTGCTGAAAATGCTTTCGACCAAACGCCTGTTTTATATTACAAACATTTGAGCGGAGAATATGACACGGCTTCGGCTTTTGCTTTTTGGATGGCTTCTAAAATTTTGAAAACACAAGAAATCCCGGAAATTATAAAAGTGAATTCGGTTGTAAAACCAGCTTATAAAACCATTTTATTGTACAATCAATTAAACGGAAAAAATCATAGTTTTACGTTACTTTCAAAATGATAACGCATAAAAACATATCGCTGTTTTTTATCTTTTTATTACTTGTATTGCTTCTTCTGAATCTTTATGTCGCAATTCATTTTCTTTGGTTTGCTGCCATAATTTTAATTTGGATCGGAATAAATGCTTTTGGTTCTGCACGAATTTCTTCTAATTATCACGTAAAAGCGTTCTGCAATAATCCATCGGAAACAGAGAAAAAAATTGCGCTGACATTTGATGATGGTCCGGGCATTTATACTTTGGAAGTTTTAGCTCTTCTGAAAAAATACAATGCCAAAGCAACTTTTTTCTGCATCGGAAAAAACATTGAAAAGCATCCTGAAATCATTCAGCAAATTATTGAAGAAGGTCATTTGGTTGGAAATCATTCCTATTCACATTCTACCTTTTTTGATTTTTATAATGCTGCAACAATAACAGAAGAAATCCAAAAAACAGATAAATTGCTGGAGAAATTCACTTCAAAAAAAATCAACTTTTTCCGTCCGCCTTATGGAGTTACAACACCATCTATAGGAAGAGCTTTAAAATTTACAAAACATAAAGTTATCGGGTGGAATATTCGTTCGCTTGACGGAGGAACAAAAAATGTGGAATTGATTTTGAACCGAATTAAAAAGCGGGTTTCTCCCGGCGGAATTGTACTTTTGCACGATACTGCTCCGCACTCTGTTTTGGTATTGGAACAGTTTTTGCAATTTTTACAGCAAAATAATTATGAAGTGGTTTCGATTGAAGAACTTTTGAATCTTAAAGCTTATGCAAACTAAAATATATTTATTCTTATTTCTAATTCTCAGCGGTTTCAGTTTATCGGCCCAGGAACAAAAAATGACTGCTGCTGAAATCGCACAATTTAAAGAAGAAGTAAATGTTGTCGCCAAAAAAATCAAAACTTTAAGTACAGATTTTGTTCAGTACAAACATTTGGATTTTTTATCGAAAGACATTGAAACTTCAGGAAAAATGTTTTTTAAAGAACCTGCACTATTGTCCTGGCAATATAAAAAACCATACAATTACACTATAGTCTTCAAAAACGGAAAAATCCTGATTAATGACGAAGGAAAGAAAAGTGCCGTTGATATTGGAAACAGTAAAATCTTTGCAAGAATCAATAAATTAATTATTGGAAGCGTAAGCGGAAATATGTTTGATGACGCAGCATTCACAATTTCCTATTTTAAATTAAAAGGTCAAAATCTCGCGAAGTTTATCCCGAAAGATGCCACGCTGAAAAAATATATCAAACAAATCGAACTGACTTTCGATAAGGAAGAAGCAACTGTTGTTCAGGTAAAATTATTAGAATCATCTGAAGATTATACCCGAATTGTACTTAAAAATAAAGTGATCAATGCAAAAATCGACGATTCAGTTTTTTCTAATTAATTGCTTGCTCGCAATTGTTTTAATTTCCTGTGGCTCGGTCACTAAAAATTATACGCCCAAAAAATTAGACAAAACCTCGATTGAAGTACCTTACTTTTCTGATTCAAAAACCGATTATGTGTATAAAACCAACATAAGCGTTTACGGAAATGAATTGTCGGGAATTTTCATCGCAAAAAAAATAAATGATACTATACACCGAGTTGTTTTTACTACGGAATTCGGCAATAAATTAATGGATTTTGAAATTTCTGAAACCAGTTTTAAAGTCAATTCAATAGTTTCAGAACTCGATCGAAAAATCCTGATCAATACTCTGAAAGAAGATTTTCGACTGCTTCTTAAAAATAAATATTTGATTCAGGAACAATTCGAAAACGAAGAATATAACATTTATAAATCGGCAGACGGTAAACATGACAACTATCTTTTTTTATCAAAAAAAGATCAAAAATTAGAAAAAATCTTACGTTCTTCTAAAACAAAAAATAAATTAACAATTACTTTTACTTTAGAAAACGATATTTTTGCTAAAAAAGTCGTCATTTTACATCAAAACATCAAATTAAAAATTGAGCTAAATTATTTTAAATCAGAGTAAAAATCAATTAACTAAAATCAGATATACATGAAAAAAGTAACCTTAATTGCATTTGTTTTAATTATTGGCCTTGCAACATCACAAGCACAGGTAAAAGTGAGTCCTGGAATTCGAGGCGGTTTAAACGTTTCAAACATAACCAATTTTGACAGTGACCCTAAATCAGATTTTTATGCCGGAGGTTTTGTAGCGATAAAATTCAATAAATATTTCACACTTCAGCCTGAACTTACCTATACCAGACAAGGTGCAAAAGTTCGTGAATTTGAAATTGACGGACCCGGATCGCGTACCGCAAATTACGATTTAAATTACATATCAATTGGTGCTGTTGCTAAATTTCATTTTGGCGGAGGAGGATTTCATATATTAGGCGGGCCTTCATTGGATATTAAAACAGATGACAGTTTTCCTGAATACAATTATTATAATCCTGTTGGAACCGACCTTTCTATTATTGGAGGTGTTGGATATTCTTTACCTAACGGATTAACTTTTGAAGCACGATTTAAACAAGGTTTAATTGATATTTACGGATACGATGGCATTGATAACGATGACTATAGTTATGACGATGTTTTCTTAAACACGGTTTTTCAGCTAGGTATTAGTTATACTTTTGATGTTAAATAAATTGAGGTATCCTAGTTTATTACTTGTAGTTATAACTTTTTTTGTGTTGCAACAAACACAGGGTCAGGTTACTTTTAAGCCGGGTTTAAGAGGTGGTTTTTCATTTTCAACTATTTCAGAAATGCATGCCAGCTATAAAACCGACTTTTATGTTGGTGGTTTTGGAGAAATTAATTTAACGAAACGTTACGCATTGCAGCCAGAAATAAGTTATATCAGGCAAGGATCTGATAATGTGGCAAGAAATTATTATGAATCGAATGTAGAAAGAGTCGAGTATCGTGATTTACAATTAGGCTATTTATCTTTTGCTGTTATCAATAAATTTACATTTGGACCCGGAATTCAAATACAATTTGGACCGGCTTTGGATGTTCTGGTAAATAATAATCTAGCCAAAAGAGAAACATATAATGATTTAGCCTTTATTACCGGTATTGCATATCGTCTGCCATCAGGCTTGACCTTTGAAGCCCGATTTAAAAAAGGAGCTTTGGATATATTAGACAGTGATTACTATTATAATGAACGAAACGATCATTATTTATTTGGAAATTATAATACAAATGTCAATTTTCAACTTGGGCTTTCTTATTCTTTTGGAGGAAAATAAATTATAAAATATATGGTTTTAAAAGACTTTTACAAAATTCTTTCAGAAGAAAAAATATCAGATTCTAAATATACTATTACGATTTTGATCAATGAAAAACATGAAGTTTTCAAAGGTCATTTTCCGGGAAATCCCATTATGCCGGGTGTTTGCATGATCCAGATTATTAAAGAGTTGACGGAGAAAATCACACAGCAGACTTTGATGATTCAGACACTTTCAAATGTAAAGTTTATGGCGCTCATAAACCCTGAAAATACTCCGGAATTGCGTCTGGAACTTGATATCGCAACAACTGAAGATAATTTGACTAAAGTAAAAAACACTACTTATTTTAATGACACCGTTGCTTTGAAACTGAGCAATGTGTATAAAAAGATATAATTATGAAACTGCTGTTAACATTACTTTTATGGATCAATTTTGCAGGCAATCCGGATTTGGCTGCTATTAGAAAAATGTATGCTGATGTTACAAAATCTGAAAATAATGCCAAAGAATTTTCAGAGAAACTGGCGGGTGTTTCTGCAAATGATGATAAAATTTTTGTGGCCTACAAAGCCGCATCAATTTTATTGGATTCGAAGTTTGAAAAAAAACTGGGCGAAAAAATGGAACGTTTCAAAGAAGGAGCAAAATTGCTTGAATCGACTATAAAAAGCGAACCAAATAACATTGAAATCCGATTGATCCGATTGAGCATTCAGGAAAATGTTCCCGGAATTACCGGCTACAAAAAAAATATCAAGGAAGACAAAAAATTCCTGACTGAACATTATGCCGCGCAAAACGCTGCCTTAAAAGAATACCTAAAAAACTTTATTTTACAGTCTAAAAGTTTCTCTGATAAAGAGAGACAATTTGTGAAGTAAGCGAAAGCAAAACTCCAAATGAAACCTATTTTATCGCAGCATGATCTGCCTGATTCTATTTCTTTCTGCGTTATTGTCCCAACATACAATAACCGGAAAACGCTAAAAAAAGTACTGGATTCTGTTTTAGATTTCACTCCAAATATTATTGTCGTTAATGATGGTTCGACTGATGAAACTTTCGACATTTTAAAACAATATCCGCAGCTTACACAGATTCATCATCCTAAAAATTTAGGAAAAGGACGAGCCCTCAGAAACGGATTTCGAAAAGCAATCGAAATGAAATTCGAATATGCCATCACAATCGATTCTGACGGACAGCATTTCGCATCTGACATTCCGGGTTTCATTTCCGCCATTCAGGAAGAACCCAATTCACTGCTGATTGGAAGCCGAAATATGACACAGGAAAATGTGCCGAAAAAAAGCAGTTTTGGAAATAAATTTTCGAATTTCTGGTTTAAGTTCGAAACCGGAATCAAACTTGAAGATACACAATCCGGTTTCAGATTATATCCGTTGCAGTTGCTTCCGAAACAATTTTACACCAATAAATTTGAGTTTGAAATTGAAGTTATTGTCCGCGCTGCGTGGAAAGGAATTGTGGTAAAAAATATTCCGATTCAGGTTTTGTACGATCCTGCAGAGCGTGTTTCGCATTTTCGTCCGTTTCGTGATTTTACCCGAATCAGTATTTTAAATACCGTTTTGGTAACTAATGCTTTGCTTTACATTAAACCGAGAGATTTTTTCAGAAGAGCAAAAAAAAAAGGTATAAAGAAATTCTTTCTTGAAGATATTTTAGAAAGCAAGGATTCTAATTTTAAAAAAGCTGCTGCAATTGCGCTTGGTATTTTTATCGGGCTTTCTCCTTTTTGGGGTTTTCAGACCATTTTGCTTTTTACTTTCGCAGCCTTATTCAGACTCAACAAAGTCATTGCTTATCTGACTTCAAATGTGAGTTTTCCCCCTTTCATTCCTTTTATTATTTATGCTTCACTTCAGGTAGGAAGCATTTTTGTTTCCGGCGACGTACCTTTAATTTTGGATAGTTCAGTTACACTCGACGATATTCAAAAAAATGCTGCACAATATATCGTAGGAAGTCTTATTTTAGCATCCGTTTCTGCGCTAACAGTTGGTTTTGTGAGTTATTTACTTTTGACTGCTTTTAGTTCCAAAAACAAAACAAATATTTAAAAAGTTTTGCCACAGATTTAAAGAATTAACACAAATTAATTCGCAAAAATTAGTGTAATTCGTGGCAAACAGACACAGGTAAGAAATTATTTTAATCCTTTAAATCTGTGGTAAAAAAAATAAAAAAACAATGCATCAATACTTATATGCCATTCATTTATTTGTAAACCGAAGAAAATCACTTTCGGTTTTTTTGGCAGTACTGATGCTTTTTATTTTCGGGTTTTTTGCTTCTCAAATCAAATTTGAAGAAGACATAACCAAATTAATTCCTACCAACGACAAAGCTGATGTTACGGCAAAAGTCTTAAAACAATTAAATTTCGCAGATAAGACTACTGTTATTTTCAAACTCGAAAAAGATGGTTCTGAAGAAGATTTAAAAGAAATGGCAACTGCTTTTTCAGACAGTGTTTCTCAATCCTGTAAACCCTACATTACCGGAATTCAGGGGAAAATTGACGAAGAAAATATTCAGGAAACAATTGATTTTGTTTACAATAATCTGCCGCTTTTTCTAGAAGACAAAGATTATAAAACGATTCAGAACAAACTGCAGAAAGACAGTATTGCAGCAACTGTTCAGGGAAATTATAAATCCATTATTTCGCCTTCGGGATTTGTAACAAAAGATTTTATACTTCAGGATCCGCTTGGGATTTCGTTTATCGCTTTAAAAAAATTACAGCAATTAAATATTGGTGATGATTTTACGCTGGACAATGGTTTTGTGATGACCAAAGACAAAAAAAAATTACTGCTTTTTATTACCTCAGATATTTCATCGAGCGAAACCGAAAAAAACACTCTTTTTGTCGAAAAACTAAAATCGATTCAGGAAAATTTAAATCAGCAGTTTAAAGGAAAAACTTCTGTCAGTTATTTTGGATCGGCGTTGATTGCCGTTGCCAATGCCACACAAATCAAAAGCGATATTGTCCTAACGACAACAATTGCGATGATTACGTTAATGCTGATTTTAATTTTATTCTACCGAAAAATATTAATCCCGCTGATTATTTTTATCCCGACAGTATTTGGCGGGTTATTTGCCGTTGCCTTTTTATATTTCGTAAAAGAACAGATTTCAGCCATTTCACTCGGAATCGGATCTATTTTATTAGGAATCACAATTGATTATTCACTGCACATTCTCACACATTACAAACATAACAGCGATATCAAAACACTGTATAAAGACATTACGATGCCGGTGATTATGAGCAGTTCGACTACAGCCGTTGCTTTTTTATGTCTGCTTTTTGTAAAATCTGATGCACTGAATGACCTCGGAATTTTCGCTGCCGTAATTGTTATGGCATCCGCATTTTTCTCACTTTTGATTGTCCCTCATTTATACAAACCAAAAGAAAATAATTTTGAGCATAAGAAAAATGTGATCGATAAACTGGCCCATTTCTCCTTTCACAACAATAAATTCTTAATCGGATTTTGTGTTTTGATTACCATTGTCTGCTTTTTTACCTATAATGATGTTGGTTTCAATAACGATTTGTCGCAGTTAAATTTTGTTCCGAAGGAAATCAAAGCTGCCGAAAAACAACTGGAAGAAAGCACGAGCCTGACTTCAAAAACCATTTATGTGGCTTCCTACGGAAAAAGTATGGAAGAAGTTTTGCAGCACAACAGTCAGCTTTTTGCCGATTTATCTGCAGCAAAACAACAAAATAAAATATTGAATTTCAGTTCTGTGGGCGGAATTATGCTTTCGCAGAAGAAGCAGCTTCAAAAAATTAAAAAATGGAATTCGTTTTGGAATGCCGATAAAAAACAGCTTTTACAATCACAATTAATTGCCGAAGGTTCCAAACTTGGGTTTAAGCCAACCACATACAATCTTTTTTTCGATCATTTAAATTTTGATTTCAAACCCATTTCTGCTAATGATTATTTAAAAATTCAGGCGTTGCAGCTGAAAGAATTTGTAACCGAAAAAAATGATTTTTACACGATTTCAACTTTGGTAAAAGTTTCACCGGAACAGCGGGATACTTTTGTGAAATCGGCTTCCGCCAAAGAAAATCTGATTGCAATCGACCGTCAGCAAATGAATGAAACCTTTTTCAGCACTTTGAAAACCGATTTTAATTCACTTGTCAATTACTCCTTTGTAGCCGTTATTTTAATTCTGTTTTTCTTTTTCAGAAGAATCGAATTGGTAATTGTCAGCTGTATTCCGATTGCTTTAACCGGAATTGTTACAGCAGGGATTATGGGCATTTTTGGCATTCAGATGAATATTTTCAGCATGATTGTCTGCACGTTGATTTTTGGTCATGGAGTTGATTTCAGTATTTTCATGACAAGCGCACTTCAAAAAGAATATACTACCGGAAAAAATGAAATTGCGATTTACAGAACATCCATAATTTTAGCTGTAATCACGACAATTTTAGGAATCGGCGCCATGATCTTTGCGAAGCATCCTGCGCTGACTTCTATTTCTTCGGTTTCTTTAATAGGTGTTTTTGCCGCATTGATTATCACCTTCATCTTCTACCCGATTCTTTTCAAACTGTTTATATCAAACCGTTCAAAAAACGGAAATGCACCTTTTGGATTACGCAGTTTTATAAACGGTACATTTTCCTTTTTCTACTACGGACTTGGCGGTGTTTTAATGTCGCTATATTGTTTGCTTATTATGCCGATTCTTCCAATAAAGGAAAAATCCAAAATGAGCGGATTCCGTTTTGTGATTTCAAAATTTATGAAATCAGTTTTGTATTCCAATCCGTTTGTTGAGAAAAAAGTAATCAATAACTTTAATGAAAATTTCGAAAAACCTGCCATAATTATAGCCAATCATGCATCATTTTTAGACACTCTGACAATAGGAATGCTAAATCCAAAAGTTATTTATTTAGTAAATGATTGGGTGTACAACTCCCTGTTTTTTGGCCCAATTGTTAAAAAAGCTGGTTTTTATCCTGTTTCAAAAGGACTTGAAAACGGCGTTGAGCATTTGCGCCAAAAAGCAAAAGAAGGGTATTCGATAATCATTTTTCCTGAAGGAACGCGTTCTGAAAGCAATCAGATTAAGCGTTTTCACAAAGGTGCTTTCTATCTTGCGGAAGAATTGAATTTAGACATTCTTCCAATTCTAATTCATGGTGTTTCGGAAGTCTTGCCAAAAGGCGATTTTATAATTTACGATGGCAGTATTACGGTTTCTGTTTTAGAAAGAATAACTCCTGAAAATGATTCTTTTGGAAAAAATTATGCCGAAAGAACCAAACAAATCAGCAGCTTCTTCAAAACTGAATTCAGCAAAATCCGTCAGGAAATCGAAGGTCCGGATTATTTCAAAAAAATGCTGATTCATAGTTACGATTATAAGGAAATTGAAATCATAAAAAGTGTAAAACAAAATCTAAAAACGCACCTTAAAACCTATTATCACTTAAACGGACACATTTCGGCGAAAGCCAAAATATTACATTTAGGTAATGATTACGGGCAATTAGACGTTTTACTGACTTTGCAGGAGCCACAGCGAAAAATTCATTCGTACATTTTTGATGAAGAAAAAAGAGCCGTTGCCAAAACCAATTACATCGCTAAAAAAAGAAAAGTATCGTATCCGGACCAATTAGAATCAACAGCTGAAAATCAATATGATGTTGTATTAATTTCGGATGAAAACTTTAACGATTTTTCGAAAATCACTACGGCTTCTTCTATAATTTTAGTTGGTTGTTCTCTTTTTAAAAACACAGTTATCAGCTTTGGTTTTGATTGTGTTTTAGAAGAAAATAACATCATCATTTTAAAGAAAAATTAAAATGAAAGAGCAATACGACATAGTAATTGTAGGCAGCGGTTTGGGCGGATTGGTTTCTGCTATTATTCTGGCCAAAGAAGGCTACAGCGTTTGCGTGCTCGAAAAGAACAATCAGTACGGTGGAAATTTGCAGACTTTTGTTCGTGATAAAACGATTTTTGATACCGGAATTCATTACATCGGAGGTTTAGGCGAAGGTCAGAACCTGTATCAGTATTTTAAATATCTTGGAATTATTAATAAACTAAACCTGAAACAATTAGACGAAAATGCTTTTGATATTATTTCTTTTGAAGACGATAATAACGAGTACCCGCATGCGCAGGGCTATGATAATTTTGTTCGCCAGTTAGAAAAATACTTTCCCGAAGAAAAAGCAAATATTGAAAAATACTGTCAAAATTTAAAAGCAGTCTGCGATTCTTTTCCGCTCTATAATTTAGAATGGGAAGGGAAATATGACGATGAGATTTTAACGCTGAATGCTAAAAAAACGATTGATTCATTTACCCAAAATGAAAAACTAAAAGCCGTTCTGGCAGGTTCGAATTTTCTATACGCAGGTCTTCCGGATAAGTCTCCATTTTATGTTCATGCGCTAATTGTAAATTCGTATATAGAAAGTTCATGGCGCTGTATCAACGGTGGAAGCCAGATTACCAAACAGCTGTTGAAACAGCTTAAAAAATACAGCGGCGAATTCTACAAACATAAAGAAGTCATCAATTTCGAAGTCGAAAATCACAAAGTAAATTCGGTTAAAATAAAAGACGGAACACAGGTTTCCGGAAAGCTTTTTATTTCGAATATTGAACCGAAAACGACTTTGAAAATGGCCGGTGAAGAAAATTTCAGAAAACCTTTTTTCAGCCGGATACAAAATCTGGAAGGCGTTCTTTCAGCTTTTAGTCTGTATCTGGTTTTTAAGCCGGAGACTTTCAAATACATCAACCATAATTACTATCATTTTAAGAATAGCAGCGAAGTATGGACAGCACATGAATACGATGAAAATTCCTGGCCAAAAATGTATATGGCTTCTATGAATGCTTCACAAGAAAATGAAATCTGGGCAGACGGAATGACTTTTATTACGTACATGAAATTTAACGATGTTCTGCCCTGGACAAATACATTTAATACAACTGTCGAAAAAAATGACCGTGGTGAAAGTTATGAAGAATTCAAAGCCAGAAAAACAGCAAAATTTTTAGATGAAATCGAAATAAAATTTCCAGGAATCAGAGACTGTATTCAGTCTGTTCATACTTCAAGCCCACTCTCGTACCGTGATTATATTGGCGGTGATAAAGGCAATATGTATGGTTACGTTAAAGATTCCAACAATCCGATGAAAACGTTGATTCCGTCAAAAACCAAATTAGAAAATTTGTATCTCACTGGCCAAAGCATCAGCATGCACGGTGTTCTGGGCGTTACAATTGGAGCGGTTGTAACTTGTTCTGAAATTGTTGGGAAAGAATATTTGATTAACAAAATTAACCAGACTGAATAAATTGAATTATGAAAAACCGAATTACACATCTTTTTCTTATCGGTTTTTTAGGAATGTTGGCTTCCTGTGGTACTTCAAAATCAAAAAAACATCTGCCTGACATTTCAAATTATAATGCTGTAAAACCTGTTATAACAAAACTTTCTGACAGCTCTTTTATTTCAGGGAATAATTCACTTTCAAAAAACAAACAGGGTCTTTGGGAATTATATGTCGAAGGCGATCCGTTGGAAATTGGACTTACAACCGGAGCATTGTCAGATTCACTTTTGCAAAAACAGCAACGCATTTTTTTCTCTAAAATAACAGATCTTGTCCCTTCAAAATTTCAGCAGAAAATGTTACGCCATTTTTTGAGCTGGTTCAACCGAAAATTATATCTGAATGTTCCTGAAGAATATCAGACAGAAATTTACGGAATTTCACAATATACTTCGCATGAATTTGACAACATCGCACCTCAATATCAGCGTGGTTTGTACCTGCATGCGGCGCACGACATTGGGCACGCTTTACAGGATTTGGCATTGGTTGGATGTTCGTCTTTTGCTGCATGGAATGAAAAATCTGAGGACGGAAATTTAATTCTCGGACGCAATTTTGATTTTTATGTGAATGACGCTTTCGCAGAAAATAAAATCATTGCTTTTGTACAACCTGAAAAAGGACACAATTTTATGATGGTTTCCTGGCCCGGAATGATTGGCGCCGTTTCCGGAATGAATCAGCAGGGTTTGACAGTAACTATAAATGCTTCGAAATCTAAAATACCGCTGATTGCCAAAACACCTATTTCGATTCTGACCCGTGAAATTTTACAACACGCTCAAAATATTGAGGAAGCGATCGCCATTGCCAAAAAAAGAAAAGTATTTGTTTCAGAATCTATAATGGTAGGAAGCGCTCAGGACAATAAAGCGGTTTTGATTGAAGTTTCTCCAAAAAAAATGGATGTTTATGATATGCCAAATACCAGTCAGTTAATTTGCTCCAATCATTTTCAGGGAGATGCTTTTAAAAATGATAAACGAAATCAGGAACAAATTGTAAACAGTCATTCTGAATACCGATTTGAAAGAATGCAGGAACTTTTATCCGAAAATAAAAAGATCAATCCGCAGATTGCTTCTGAAATTCTCAGAAACAAAGAGGGGTTAAATAATATTCCTTTAGGGTTTGGAAATGAAAAATCGCTGAATCAGTTAATGGCGCATCACGGAATTATTTTTAAACCAAAAGAAAAATTAGTCTGGGTTTCGGCAAATCCGTATCAATTAGGGGAATTTGTCTGTTACAATTTAGATTCTGTTTTTAATGGCAAAAAGTCGAATGTCGAAATTTCATTCGAACAGGAAAATTTAAATATTGCCAAAGATCCTTTTATAAAAACGGAAGCTTTTCAAAACTATAAAAAGTTTAAAGCTGAAGATCATCAAATGGATTTGTATCTGAAAAAAAAGGAAATAATTTCAGCAGAATTCATTCAGAATTATCAATCCTTGAACCCGGATTATTGGGTTGTGTATTATAAAACAGGATTGTACTTTTACCAAACAAAAGAATTTCTGCAGGCTCAGATTCATTTTAAAAAAGCACTGACCAAAGAAATTACTACCGCTCCTGAAAAAGCAGAAATTGAAAAATATTTAAAAAAACTCAAAAGAAAATTACAATGATTCCAGCGATAGAAAAAAATTCTTTAGAGGAAATTAAAATTTTTCAGGAACAAAAATTAGCTGACCTTTTAGCTTATATCAGCGAGAATTCTCCATTTTATAAAAGACTTTTCGCCGGACAAAATATTGATATTTCAAAAGTGAAAACACTCGAAGATTTACAATTTTTACCAGTAACTACAAAAGAAGATTTACAGCAATATAACGATGATTTTTTGTGTGTACCACAGTATAAAATTATCGATTATGCCTCTACATCAGGAACTTTAGGCGATCCGGTAACTTTTGGTTTAACCGATTCTGATTTAGACCGATTGGCTTATAATGAAGCCATTTCATTTGCCTGTGCAGGAATTGCAGAGGGCGATGTTGTACAATTAATGACTACAATTGACAGAAAATTTATGGCCGGTCTGGCTTATTTTTTGGGTCTGAGAAAATTGAAAGTCGGTGTTATCCGCATTGGAGCCGGAATTCCGGAAATGCAGTGGGATTCGATTTTAAAATACAATCCGAGTTATTTGATTACCGTTCCTTCTTTCCTTTTGAAATTAATTGAATATGCGGAAATTCACGGAATAGATTATAATAATTCGAGCATAAAAGGAGCTATTTGCATCGGAGAATCTTTGAGAGAACAGGATTTTTCAATGAATATTCTATCGAAAAAAATTACGGATAAATGGAATATTAAGTTATTTTCGACTTATGCTTCCACCGAAATGAGCACTGCTTTTACAGAATGTGAACACGGTCAGGGCGGGCATCATCATCCGGAATTGATTATTGTTGAAGTTCTGGATGAAAACAATATCCCGGTTAAAAATGGCGAAACCGGCGAACTGACTTTTACAACTTTAGGAATTGAAGCCATGCCATTATTGCGTTTTAAAACCGGAGATATTGTACAGTTACACGAAGAACCTTGCGCCTGCGGGAGAAACACGTCTCGTGTCGGACCAGTTGTCGGCCGTAAAAAGCAAATGATAAAATATAAAGGAACGACACTTTATCCACCAGCGATGAATGATGTTTTGAGCAGTTTTGATAACATCGAAAATCATTTAATTGAAATTTCAACCAACGATTTAGGTACCGATGAAATCCTGATAAAAATTGCTGTTAAAAATCAAACTCCGGAATTTCTTCAGGAAATCAAAGACCACTTCAGAGCCAAACTGAGAGTGACGCCAAAAATAGAATTCGCCTCAAAAGAAACTTTAAACCCTTTAGTTTTTAACCCAATGAGCCGAAAACCCATTCGATTTTTTGATTATAGAACTTCATTCTAAGTTGCTAAGATACTGAGATTCTAAGCTTCTGAGTTTTTCTTTTTAAAATTAAACAAGTATAAAAACTCAGAACCTTAACATCTTAGAAACTCAGAATCTTTTTAATTGAACTAAATGTTGTAATTTTGCAAAAAATATTGAAGATGGTCAAGATTGGCAACATAGAATTACCCGAATTTCCTTTATTACTCGCACCGATGGAAGATGTTAGTGATCCGCCGTTTCGCAGATTATGCAAAACACACGGCGCTGACATGATGTATTCTGAATTTATTTCATCGGAAGGATTGATTCGTGATGCTATAAAAAGCCGCATGAAACTGGATATTTTTGATTACGAACGTCCTGTTGGAATTCAGATTTTTGGTGGTGATGAAGAAGCGATGGCACTTTCGTCTAAAATTGTTTCTACGGTAAAACCGGATTTGGTTGATATTAATTTTGGATGTCCGGTAAAAAAAGTAGTTTGTAAAGGTGCAGGAGCCGGAGTTTTGAAAGATGTTGATTTAATGGTTCGTTTAACGAAAGCCGTGATCAGAAGTACTGATTTGCCTGTTACGGTAAAAACACGTTTGGGCTGGGATGATAGCTCCATCAATATTGATGAAGTGGCAGAAAGACTTCAGGATATTGGTGTTCAGGCTTTAACAATTCACGCCAGAACCCGTGCCCAAATGTACAAAGGCCACTCTGACTGGTCACATATTGCACGTGTAAAAAACAACCCAAGAATTACAATGCCTATTTTTGGAAACGGTGATATCGACAGTCCCGAAAAAGCATTACAATATAAAAATGAATACGGAATTGACGGCATCATGATTGGCCGTGCTGCAATTGGTTATCCTTGGATTTTTAATGAAATCAAACATTTCTTTAAAACCGGAGAACACTTGCCTGCTCCAACGGTTATTGATCGTGTTGAAGCTGCCAGAAACCATTTGCAATGGTCAATGGACTGGAAAGGCGAACGTCTTGGAATTGTAGAAATGCGCCGTCATTATACCAATTATTTCAAAGGAATTCATTCGTTTAAAGAATTCAAACAAAAATTAGTTACCACAGACGAACCTGAAAATTTATTCGCCATTATGAAAGAAATTGAACAGGTTTATGCCGGATATGAGTTTGTTTAAAATAAAAAAAGACCTTCATTTGAAAATTTGAAGGTCTTTTTCTTTTAAAGAATATCTTTTATTTAATGGCTTCTAATATTTTTTCAGCAATTTCATTTTGTCCCTTTTCGCTGGTAATATATTTTCTGTCTTTTTCATTGCTAAGATATCCCAATTCCAGAGTCATTGCAGGACAATCGGACTTTTTTAAAATAAAGAAATTAGCTTCGGCAACTTTCCCTTTGGATAAATTTTCAGCAGTTATTTTTTCCAATACAGTTTCAGCACTTTTTTTTGACTGATTATAAAATTTAGCATCTGAAGAAATGTAAGCTTCAACTCCATTTTTACTAAAATCCTTAGAAGCGTTAATATGCAATGAAATCACTAAATTCGGATTTAATTTATTGATAATTGAAACTCTTTCATCTAATTCCATAAAATTATCACCTTCCCGAAGCAGAACAATTTCCAGATTTTCATTCTTATTCTGACTTTTAATCTTTTTAGCAATTGTTTCAACAATTATTTTTTCCTGTGATCCTGCCAACGTTGCTCCAAAATCAGATCCGCCATGAGCAGCATCAATAACAATTATCTTTTTTTCTATTGATGTAAAAGCAAATAGTCCAAATAATACAATGCTTAAAACTACTGAAATTTTAATTCTGGTTTTCATAAAAATATCTTTTTGGTTATTTAAATCCAACGAAAATATTTAAGAAATATTGCACAAAATAAACATTTTAAACCTCAATACGTTTCCACTTTCCTCTTTTATAAAAGAAAATTCCAGCCAACGTTATGGCAGTTTCTGCAACCGGAATGGCAATAAAAACTCCGGTTGGTCCCATATTAAAATGTTTTGCCAATACATAAGCAAGCGGAATCTGGAACAGCCAGAATCCGAAGAAATTAATTCCGGTTGGTGTCCAGGTATCTCCTGCCCCGTTGAAGGTATTAATCAAAACCATTCCGATTCCGTAAAAAATAAATCCGATGCTCATGGTACGCAATGCTTCAGCAGCAATTGTTTTGACCATTTGATCATTCGTAAAAAAAGAGATAATATAGTTGCCAAAAACTAATGTAATAATCATAATTGAAGCCATGAAAATCACGTTGTATTTTGCTGTTGTAAAAACCGATTTTTCAGCACGTTCGATTTGTTTGGCTCCTAAATTCTGTCCGACTAAAGTTGCCGCTGCATTACTCAATCCCCAGGCAGGAAGGATAAAAAACATCATAATCCGAAGTGCGGTCTGATAACCTGCCGACCCATGATCTCCTCCGGTTGTAGCTACCAATTTTGCCAGGAAAATCCAACTGCAGGATGCGATTACAAATTGTAAAATTCCCGGAGCTGCAATTTTTACCAAAGCTTTTATTTGTGTAAAATCCGGAGCGAAATAGGAGATCTTGATTTTTAAAATTCCATTCCCAAAAAATAAATGATAGATCTGATACAGAACTCCAATACTTCTTCCGCATGTTGTGGCTAATGCAGCTCCAACCAATCCAAAAGCCGGAATTGGTCCGAAACCGTTAATTAAAATCGGACATAAAATAATGTTGCAGATATTGGCAATCCAAAGGCTTTTCATAGCAATAGCTGCATTTCCCGCACCACGAAAAATTCCGTTTATCAGGAACAAAAGCATAATGCATAAACTGGAACCAATCATGATTTGGGTAAATCTGAAACCGTGTTCGGCCGATTCTACAGACGATCCCATAAGTATAAGAATGTCTTTTGCATACATAATTCCAAAAATGCTCAATACACTATTAAGTGCAAAAGCAATAATAATCGCCTGCATTCCGGCTTTTGCAGCAGCAACCGGATCTTTCTCTCCAATACGTCTGGCCACAACTGCTGTCGCTGCCATGCTCATTCCAATAGCAAGAGAATATATAATTGTCAAAACTGATTCGGTTAAACCAACAGTCTGAATCGCAAAACTGCTATGTTCCAAATGCCCTACGAAATACAAATCGACTAATGCAAAAACCGACTCCATCATCATTTCCAAAACCATTGGAATGGCTAACAGGATTACTGCTTTTTTAATGCTTCCGGATGTGTAATCAAATGATTCGTCGCCTTTCAGCGCTTGTTTTAATGTGGTAAAAATTTTAGAAAATAGACTTTTCTTTATAATTGTTTCTGTCATGATATTTTAGGATAAATGATAAAATTGATCCAGATGTATTAATCTGAACTGAAAAGTAAAAACGTAAGTATCCTAATTATTCTAAAAATAAAATAGGATTAGGCAGAAACAATCATATGCTGTAGAATTTTTGAGGCGGTAAATATAAGTAATATTTTTTAGGAAGAAATACTAATCCAACAGCTTTTTACTTACACGGCTGCTGGCAATTAAGGAAGCCACAAACCCAAGAATAACAATTGTGGTCATAACGATAAGTACATTTTCGAATGAGAAAACAACAGGATAGGCCAAAGTTGGCGTAATCATAATCAGTTCGTATTGCTGTTGCAGGAATACTAAAATCATACCCAGAATGAGACCGATTATTCCTCCAAATACGCTTAATAATGTTCCCTGCAATAAAAATATTTTTCGCAGATGATTGATTTCAGTACCTAGATTAAAAAGGGTTTTTAAGTTTCCTTTCTTTTCTAAAATCATCATAATTAAAGCTCCAACCAAATTAAAAAGTGCTACAATTATAACCAGCGTAAAAATCAGGTAGACAACAATATTTTCTGTGTTGAGCATTTTGTATAAGGACTCATTAAGCTGGGCTCTGTTTTTTAGCGTAATTTTATTTTTGAAAATCATCTGGAGTTGAGAACGTATCGCTTTCTCATCAGCATTTGGTTTCAGTTTCAATTCGATACCGGAAATCTGATTCGGCTTGTACATCAATAATTCCTGCGTCAAGCCTAAATCAGCAAATACATATTTAGAATCGAGTTCTTCACTTATCGAATAAATTCCAACAGGAAGAACATCTGTTTTATTAAACGCTTCTTCGGGATTTTCGATTGCACCTTTTCCGGGTTTTGGTGCAAATACCTGCAACGGATTTTCGAAGTCCAGAATTCCCATCGAAAAATCCTGTGAAATTCCGTAACCAATAACTACCTGATAAGAATCCGGCTTGAGCCATTGACCGTTAAAAAGTTTTTTTTTGATATTGTTGACAACAGGATAAAGGCTGTCAACACCTTTTAAATAGGTAACCTGCTGTTTGTCTTTAAACAAAAACAAAACACGCTCTTCGATAATTTTGGTATATGAAGCAACTCCTTCTATATTTTTAATTTGATTTTCCTGAGCAGGTGTAATCAAAAATGACTTTCCGTAGGTGCTGGTAAATTTTAAATCGGGATCAATTTCATTCGTGAATGAAAGACTGAAAACTTTCAATCCGCTAAAAACGGATAAAACCACAAACAAAGCCATGGTACCAACAATAATTCCGAGACTGGCAATTAAATTGATGATATTGATTGCGTTATTTTTACTGATGCTAAAAAGATAACGTTTGGCTATGTAAAGAGGGAAATTCAATTTACGATTTTCTTCTTTTTTCTAAAAGATCACGGTTTTCAATTGGGTTTTCTCTGTTTGATAAGGCGTTATCAATTTTTTCGATATAATCTAAAGAGTCATCGATAAAAAACACCAAATTGGGTACACGACGCAATTGCAAACGTACACGCTGAGATAAATCATGTTTTATTAAAGTTGAATTCGATTTTATTCCTTCTAAAGTTTCTTTTGCTTTCTCTTGCGGAAAAATGCTTAAATATACTGTCGCCACAGATAAATCTGTAGTAACACTTACTTTGGATACCGAAATTACTAAATTATTAATTCCGTTTTTTCTCACTTCACCCTGCAAAATATCAACCAAATCTTTTTGGATGACACCGCCTATTTTTTTCTGTCTGTTTGTTTCCATAGTGCAAAAATACTATTTTTAAATTCAATCGTTGCAATTTCATATTCAACAATCAAATGATTTTTACACTATTAATAACGCTTTCATCAAATTTCTACTATTTAATTCTAATATTAAAATCTTTTATTTCTGTTTAAAAAGTACTCAAATCCTCTGAAATGGTTTTTTAAGAATATCAAATCTCAAAAAAACACAGCCTTTAAAAAGAAGATTTTCAAAATTAAAACCTCAAAAAAAGAATCCGCTATAAATTATAAAATTCACATAAAAAACACAATTAATCATCTTTAAAAGTTGTAATTTGGATTAAAAAAGTAAATAATTTTTACAAAAATACTTAAAACAGTATTTATTTAATAATTCAAGTATGGCGAAATTAACACCAAGTTTAAATCACAGTGGCTGGGATGAAATGTTTTCGAATAAAGGTGTAAGAGATTCTTATCGTCAGGTATTTGAAACCTTGCAGAGCCTAAATCACAAAACACTGACCAATAAACAAAAACAGGCTTCGGATTTATTTATGAATCAAGGCATCACTTTTACGGTTTACAGTGATGATGATAACGGAATTGAACGGATTTTTCCTTTTGACATTATTCCGAGAATCATCACACAGGAAGACTGGCTGGAAGTAGAATCGGGAATCAAGCAGCGTTTATTGGCATTAAATTTATTTTTGGAAGACATTTATAACGAGCAAAATATTGTAAAAGACGGAATTATCCCGGCAGGATTAATTGCTTCATGCCCGCATTACATTCAGGAAGTTCAGGGTATAAAAGTACCTCATAATATCCATGTGCACATTGCCGGAATCGATTTGATCAGGGGAGCAAAAGGAGAATTTTATGTACTGGAAGACAATTTACGCTGCCCGAGCGGAGTGAGTTATATGCTGGAAAACCGTGAAATTACCAAACGAATTTTTCCGGATATGCTTTCATCAAATCATGTGAGTATGGTAAGCAATTATCCGATGATTTTTCACAGTATTTTGGTTTCATTATCCCCAAGAAATGTATCAAATCCAAATGTAGTTTTACTGACACCGGGCGTTTATAATTCGGCCTATTACGAACATACCTATCTCGCACGTCAAATGGGAATCCCATTAGTAGAAGGACGTGATCTGGTCGTTAACAATAGTAAAGTGTACATGAAAACTACTTCGGGATTACAACAAGTTGATGTCATTTACAGACGTCTGGATGATGAATATCTCGATCCTTTGGTTTTTAAACCAGACAGTGCGCTCGGTGTTCCGGGATTAATCAGCGCTTATCGTCAGGGAAATGTAGCCTTGGTTAATGCTGTTGGAAATGGTGTTGCCGATGACAAAGCCGTTTATGCTTATGTCCCGGATATGATTAAATATTATATGAACGAAGAACCAATTCTGAAAAATGTTCCGACATATCGAATGGAAAATTTAGATGAACGCGAGCATGTTTTTGCCAACATGGAAAATATGGTTATCAAAGAAACCAACCAAAGTGGCGGCTACGGAATGATTATGGGCAACAAAGCCTCACAGGAAGAAATTGATGAAGCTAAAATTGCCATTACCAATAATCCCCGAAATTTTATTGCCCAGCCTATTATTCAGCTTAGTACGGTTCCGTGTCTGATTGGCGGACAGCTTAAATTGCGTCATGTTGATTTAAGACCTTATGCTTTATGCGGACCAAAAGGGGTTCAGATTGTTCCCGGCGGATTGACTCGTGTTGCCTTAACCGAAGGTTCATTGGTAGTAAATTCTTCTCAGGGGGGCGGAAGTAAAGACACCTGGATTATTAAATAAATTATAACCATTCAAAAATAAAAGATATGCTTAGTAGAGTTGCAGATGGAATGTTTTGGCTTAACCGATATATGGAAAGAACCGACGGAATGTTGCTTACCCTTAACACTTCTTATATTTTATCATTTGATAAAGAAATTAATGATTCGCAGGGTTATAAACCCCTTTTAGAATATTATACAAGTCTCTCAAATGCCAAAATTCATTCGATACAATATGACACTCCTTATGTTTTAAAATACATTATTTGTGACAATCAAAATGAAAATTCGGTAAAAAATTTAGTGGTAAAAGCACGCGAAAATGCCAGAGGTTCTCAGGATAAAATTACCAAAGAATTATGGGAGCACATTAATTCGATGTATCATTTTGTGAATTCACCGGATTTGCCCAAAAAGTTAGAGACCTCAGATGCCTTAAATGTAATTACCAAACTCAACAAAGATTTACTGCTTTATAACGGAATTCTTCAGGTTACAATGCCACGAGGTTTAGGCTGGTGTTTTTCGAGTATTGGCAAACATATTGAAAGATGCCTGCAAACCATATCGATGACTCAGGCGTATTTTGCACCTATCAATTACAATCTCGAAGGCGAAGAAGATTTAATGTATTGGCGACGTTTATTATTATCTCTTTCCGGTTATGAATTATATCTAAAAAGTTACAGCAACATTTCGCATAATCGAAAAGTGGTCCATCAGGTAATTTTTAATATGGATTTTGCGCATTCTGTAATCTACACCCTGGATTTTATTAATACTTACTTAGATTGTTTATTTAAAGACACCAATTTAAGCGAGGCCCGAACATTAATGAATCAGTTTGGCCGTTTAAAAAGTTATATTGAATTTACAGATTATCAACATTTAACCAATCAGGAATTAGAAGATGTTTTGCGAAATACCAAAAACCAGTTAGTTCAATTTTCAACCGATTTTTCAAAATTATTCTTTTCTTATACCTAATTATATGGCGCTTTTTAAAATAGTTCACCTCACAAAATACCAATACAATTATCCTATAAAAGAAAGTATTAACGAAATACGCTTATTTCCCCATCATTTTGAAAATCAGGAAGTATTGCAATATCAGCTTTTAATTACGCATGCGCCAAATGTTGACGTTTCTCAGGATTATTACGGAAACCGGGTAGGTAATTTTAATGTTTTAGACAGTCATACCGAAATGACTATCGAATCCCGAATGTTGGTTCGGGTAAATCATTCGCTTAAAATTCCTGAAATAGATTCCACTTACGTGAAAGACATTCAAATCGAAAAAGAAAAAAGTATTTTATTATTACGTTTGTGTTATATTGATAAAATCGAAAAACAAACAGAGATAGAAAACATCCTGAAAGAAATAAATATTGAAAACAAATCAATAATTGAAATTGCCCAACAATGCAACACCTATGTTTTTGAAAATTTTACCTATACCAAAGGAATTACCAATATTGAAACTACGGTTGACGAAATTTTAACCCTTAAAAAAGGGGTCTGTCAGGATTTTGCTCATATTTTATTGCATCTTTTACGCACGGTTGGTATTCCATCACGCTATGTTAGCGGCTATATTTGTCCAAACGAAAGTGGTCTTCGCGGCGAAGGAGCAACTCATGCATGGATTGAAATTTATACGCCAACTCAGGGCTGGTTAGGTTTAGATCCTACCAATAACATTTGGACAATGGACAATCATGTACGCCTTTCAGTAGGAAGAAATTTTAGTGACTGTACACCAATAAAAGGAACATTTAAAGGTTTAGCAAAACAAACCCTGTCGGTTTGTGTTTCTATAGGATATGAAGATGGCAGACAATTTGAAGAAATTAACGATGTACAATTACAAGAGGTTTCATCAAAAGTTCAGGAACAATTAAATTATATGGATCAGTTACAACAGCAGCAATGATAATTTCAATATCAAAAATCAATGGCAATTTCAAATCTCAAATTTATGTGAATAAAAAAATGGGAGCTTAATTAAGCCCCCATTTTTTTATCTGTTTTGCAGCCATCCTTCCGGATTCATATTAGTTAAATTTTGAAGAATCAGGAATTTAATTACTGTTTTACCTGTATCTCCGCTAGTTCTTACCTTTCCAATACTTTGTTTGATATTTATCTTATCTCCTTTCTCTACTGATACCGAACTTAAATTGTGATAAACAGTAAAATAATCTCCGTGCTGTATCATTACGGCTCTGGTTACTGGAGATGTAACCATTATGCCTGATACAACTCCTGCAAATACGGCGCGCGCTGTTGCTCCCTGTTCGGTAGTAATCTCTACTCCGGAATTATGAACGGTCAGTGACGGATATAGTGGATGAGGCTGATCTCCGTACCCTAGAGATATGAATCCTTTTTCTACCGGCCACGGCAATTTCCCTCTATTAGCTTTAAAATCAGCTGCTAATATTTTATTTTCTGGCGTTAAAGCAATTCTATCTGATGAATAACTTTTAGCCGGTGCCGGTTCACTGCTTTCAGTAGCTTTTCCTTCTGCTATTCGTTTACGTCTTTCTTCTTCTGCTTTTCTATTGGCTTCAGCAATAGCAGCCCGGATCAATTGCTTAATTTTAGCATCAATAGCTTTTGATTCTTTTTGTTTTGCTTTAGTGTCAGCAATAATTTTATTTTTGTCTTTTTTAATAGAGTTAACCAGCTTTTGCTGTTCTTTCTTTTCAACTTCCAGACTTTGCTTTTCCTTTTGATTCTCGACAATGATTTTTTTCTTTACTTGTCTTTGTCCGTCCAGTCTGGCATTATAATCAACCAACTCAGCGGTTTTAGATTGAATTTCTAAACCTTGATTTTTTCTGAAATTGGTATATTGTTTTAAATATTGCGCTCTTTTGTAAGCCTGTAAAAAACTTTCAGAAGATAAAATAAACATTGCCCTGCTTTGTTCAGAACGGCTTTTGTATGATTTAAGGATCATTTTAGAATAATCTTCTTTTAATACAGCCAATTCTCTTTTAAGCTTATTAACCTTTAACTGATTGATATACATATCATTGCTCAAAAGTCTTTCTTGCTTAGCGGTGGTATTAATCAGTTTTTCTTTCAGTTTTATTTTATTGGTCTGAATTAAATATTCATTCACAGCAGACTTCTCCTTTTTTCGAACCGACTGAAGCATTTTTTCATTGTCCCTAATTTGCTGCTGAATCTGAGCTTTTCGCTCTTCCAGTTTTTCTTGTTGTGAGTCCTGTGCCCACACAAAAGTTGTGGCACATATAAAAATTAGGCTTAGGAGAAATTTTGGCATTTTTCTGATATCTTTTTGCAAATTTACTTAATTATAATTTTTTTATAGCCACTTGGAACACTATATGGAAAAGAAAGTTCTTCATTGAACGAAATAGTCGTATAATTTAAATTAATATCCGTTTTCCCTTTCGGCTGAATAGCATTAATTTCAATAGCTGTTGGAAGTGTCCCCTGATTAAAAACCTTATTATCAAAATATTTAATTTCTAACATTATGTTTTCTGCAGCTTGTGAAATTTGTTCTTTTTGCAGCAAATATTTTTCAGGTTCTAAAAAGAATGTTTTTTTCAGGTTTGTGTCCTTTTCATCTTCTAAACGAATAAGATTTTCTACAATTGTCTGTGTATATTTTCCTTTTCTTAAATCGTCCAAAGCTTCTCCTACCAATAGATTTTGCACTTTACTGTAATCCAGTTCGGTTCCAAGCCATTTGCTTAAACTTGTAAAATCACCTTCATAATAAGTCCCTTTTATTTTTTCGTAGTAACTTACTGTATTTGTTGTAATTAAAGCCTTTGCCATTGTGATTCCAAGGAAACGTATGCTTACTAAAATTTGCTTGTCTTTTTCAATTTTAATTTCAGCCGTTACATTCTGACTTTGCTTTTCATCAACATATTTTGCACCTGCTTTGATATATAATGTAGAAAAATCTAATTTATTCTCATAATGCTTTTCTACCGTTTTATTATCAACTTTTACCGGCGTTTCTGTATTACTATTTTGTATCGCAACAGCTTTCGTTTTACAGGAAACCATAGAAATTGTTAGAAATAGTATTGCTATATATTTTTTCATTTGAATGTAATCTTTACTTTTTTTGTTTTAATAACTCATTTGCTTTCAAAAAGTATTCCTCTTTTTTCTTCACATCTCCTAATCCATTATAAGCCTCTCCAAGTTGAATATTAAAATCTGCTTCCAGCTTTTTATCATCCACAACATAATCGAGTCCCATTTCTAAAACGGTTTTTGCATTTTTAAATTGTTTCAATTGATTATTTCCTAAGCCTGCATAATAATAAAATTGCGGCTGACTTGGGTAAACCTCAATCATTGTCATCGCTCTTTTGGTCATTGGCTCAAATTGTTTTGCCTTTGTGTATGCTTCAAGCAATAGTAAATTGGTTTCAAGATCTGTATCTGAATTGGCGCTTAAATCTTTCTCATAATATTTAATGGCATTCTCAAATTGACCTTTGTTGTGGTAAAATTTTCCAATTTCTTTAGCAACAGCTACATTGGGATCGTTGTCAAAATAACCAATCGCTTTTTCCAAATCCGATGCATATTGTGGATTTTTATTCACATAAATCAAAAATTCATTTAGTGTTCTGTGTTTGATTTTCGAATCAATCTTTGAACTCGATAAAATAAAATTCATTGCTTTTATCGCCTTATCTGCCTGATTTTGGTCTAAATACCCTTTAAACAAACTTACCTGAGCCCATTCTGATGCTGGAATTTCTTTAGCCAGTTGTTTTGCAACTTCCAAAGCTTTATCTGTTTCTGCTGTTTTTGAATATAACAAAATCAGGTTAACATAATTAGATTCTTCTTTCGGATTTTGTTTAATCTGATTAATCAAATTGTCAATTTCGGTATTTTGATATTTTCCCTGAGATAAAATCTGCTGTTTGTATCTTTCGCGATCTTCTGATTTTCCGAACTTATCATTCATTTCATTAATCGTCAAAAGTGCTTTTTCGAACTGATTGGTAATCATGTACAACGAAATCAAATCATCTTTATATTCTTCGTCAAACGGAATAATTTTCTGAATGGTTTCAATTGCTAAAGGATAATTTTTAGTTTCATAACTCACATCATAAATTCCTAACCAATACCATTTATTTTTGGCGTCTAGTTGTGTGGCTTTTTCAAATGCATTATGAGCGCTTTGATATTCTTTTAACTTTAAATAATTTTTACCCAATTCAAAATAAGCAACTGCATCATTTGGTTTTAATTTGATACATTTTTCTAAGGATACAATTGCTTTATCATAATTTTCAATTCCTTTTTGTTTTAATGATTCATAAAAAGAGTCCTGATATTCATCGGTAGCCATAGCAATATCTTCCGGTTCAGTCTGTGCTGAAACCAAAGCTGAATTGCTAAGCAAAACAAAAAATAAAAATACTAAAACTCCTTTTTTCATCATTTACATAATTTCACTTCAAATTACTGTATTATTCTAAAACCGAATAATCTCCAATACTGATACTGGTAAATTTTCCGTCATAACTAACGTGATTTCCAATCATGGCATTATCTAAATCAGCATTTTTTATATGCGAATTTGTCTGAACCAAACTATTTTTTATGGTACTGTTTTCTACACGTGTTCCTTTTCCTAAGGAAACATTTGGTCCCACTGTTGCATTTTTCAAGACTACATTTTCTCCAATATAACAAGGCGGAATAATGGTTGAATTTTCTAAAATCACATTATAATCCACTAAATGTTCTCCATCATTATGCAAAAAACCTAACATTCTAGAATTCGTTTCAACCGTTACATCTTTGTTCCCACAATCCATCCATTCGTCAACGCTTCCGGTTTTAAAAACTTTTCCGTTTGCCATCATAGCTTTAATTCCATCGTTGATTTGATATTCTCCACCATTCTGAATATTATTATCCAAAACACTCTGAAGTTCTTTTTTCAAATCTCCAACTTCTTTAAAATAGTAAATTCCGATAACCGCTAAATCACTAACAAATTCTTTTGGTTTTTCTACCAGTTCAATGATTTCATTATTCGGGTTTAATTTTACTACACCAAATGCTTCCGGCTGATCTACTTGTTTTACCCAGATTACGGCATCAGCAGCCGGATCCAGTTCAAAATCCGCCCTGATTAAAGTATCAGCATAAGCAATTACGGCCGGTCCTGACAAAGAATCCTTGGCACACATAATAGCGTGTCCTGTTCCTAATGGTAAATCCTGACGATAAATAGATGCTTTTGCTCCTAAACTTGCTCCCAGTTCTTGTAAACTCTCAACCAAATCAGCTCCAAAAAAAGCTTCATCACCTAAAATAAAGGCAACTTCTTCTATTGGTTCTTTTAGAATCTTGGCAATATCTTCGACCAAACGATGAACGATAGATTTTCCTGCAACCGGAATTAATGGTTTTGGAACAGTTAAAGTATGAGGTCGTAGTCTCGATCCGCGACCTGCCATTGGAACGATTATTTTCATTTTTGTATTGAAAAAGATTAAAAAAATTGAAAAATTGAAAGATTTGCTATTCTTTTAATTTTTCAATTCTTAAATTATTAAATTTCTATTTTACTCCTGTGCTTCCGAAACCGCCTTCGCCTCTTGAAGTTTCTGACAATTCCTCAACTTCAATCCATTCTGCTCTTTCGTGTTTAGCAATAATCAATTGTGCAATTCGCTCACCATTTTCGATTACAAAATCTTCGTTGGATAAATTTACTAAAATTACACCTATTTCTCCTCTGTAATCAGCATCTACTGTCCCTGGAGAATTCAAAACGGTTATACCTTTTTTAGCCGCCAGGCCGCTTCTGGGTCTAACCTGTGCTTCGTAACCAATTGGCAGTTCAATAAAAAGACCTGTTTTTACGATCGTTCTCTCTAATGGTTTTAAGGTTATTGATTCCGTTAAATTGGCTCGTAAATCCATTCCTGCCGAAGCAATTGTTTCGTAGTTTGGTAAATCGTGCTGTGATTTATTGATAATTTGTATTTTCATTTTTTATTTTAAAAGTTAAATAAGGCATTACTTTCTATTCATAATTCCTTTGATAGTGTCTTTTTCGTTATGATAAACAAAATAAATGAATCCTAAAAGTAACGGAATTCCAACAAAATAATTTTCTCTAAACCAATAAAAAGAAATAGCTGAAAATACGATTGAAATCCCTAAATAAGCTCCAATTTTATTCATATCATAAGGTATCGGATAATATTTATTTCCTAAAACATACGAAATAAGCATCATGCTTCCATAAGCTGAAATCGTTGCAATTGCTGATCCGTAATAACTGTATTTTGGAATTAATAAATAATTTAAAAGCAATGTTACCACAGCACCAACGATAGAAATGTAAGCTCCTATTTTTGTTTTATCCGTCAATTTATACCAGACAGATAAATTGTTATAAATTCCTAAAAAGAAATTGGCCAAAATAATTAACGGAACAACTTTCATGGCCTCCCAATAAGATTTGTTATCCAGCAGCAGTAATTTTAAAATATCCGCAAAAACAATAACTCCCAATAAAATCAGTGATCCTAAAATCACAAAATATTTAGTGATAACGGCATAGGTTTGTGGCGCATTTTCATTTTTTGCATGACTGAAAAAGAAAGGTTCTATTCCGAGTCTGAAAGCTGTAGCAAACAAAACCATAAACAATCCTAATTTGTAACAGGCAGAATAAGCTCCAACTTCTGACTTTGCTAAATTTTCAGGTAATAAATAACCCAATAAAATTTTATCAAAATGTTCGTTAACAGCAAATGCAATTCCGGCAACAAGAATTGGCAAACCATATTTCATCATTTTTTTCCAAAGCACAGGATCAAATTTTCTTCCCAATGAAAGATAATTTGGCGAAAGCACAATAAATGTAGCTAAACTTGCCAGAAGATTTGCAATGAAGATATAGGCAATCTGAAAATTCTCAACATATAAATTATCCCATACAGAATTCGGATTGTCAGTTGCCAGTTTAGGCAAATACAGTAAGAAAAATATATTCAGCAAAAGATTTATAATGACATTTCCAATTTTAATAGCTGCGTAAACCATAGGTCTCTGGTTCGCTCTGAGTTTAGAAAATGGCACTAAAACCAATGCGTCCAAAACTAATATCCAAACTGAATAGGTAACATATTGCGTATCGACTTCGGCCCAGTTAGCCAATGTATTTCTAAAAATTAAAGCCGCAAATAAAAATCCAATTGAAGTCCAAAATACTGATATCGTTGCAGTTGCAATTACATTTTTTTTATCATCTTCGGCACTGTAAAATCTAAAAAAAGCAGTTTCCATTCCGTAAGAAAGTATTACGTTAAAGAAAACCATCCAGGATAAAACAATCGAAACTTCACCATATTCAGCAGTTGGCAAAATACCCGTATATAACCTGACCAATAAAAAACTTAGCATTCTAGGCAATACAGTTGCTAATCCGTAAATGGCTGTTTGTTTAAATAGATTTTTATATAATCCCAAAATAAAAATAATAAAGTTTGTAAAAACAAAAATAACCAATTCTTTGGTTTATTATATGGTTTTGGAGGTTCAATAAAAAAACTTTATATCAATTTTAGATTTCTGTTATTTTTAAAAATGAAAAAAAATGAAATAAGTCAGACAACAACTCAAATTGTAGTAAAAATGTTGAATAAGAGATTTAAAAAATTACTTAGAGCCTGTTTAAAATTTATTTTTGAGATTTATTATTAAAGGATTTTTGATCGAAATGAGGCAAATTTTTATAGAATAGCAGCACTATTGTATAAAAATTTAACGAAGTTGTAGCCGAAAATCATTATAAGAAAGCCAACAAATAAATTTTAAGCAGGCTCTTATATGTGAAATATATAAAAAGTGCCCAAAATTATATAATCTCTTTTCAACACTCTCTTTTTAATTTTGTGACAAAGCTTTAGAAAGCTAATTTGTCTCTACATAAAGACAAAACTTAAGGGATTGATTCTGCTGAAATGTAACCCTTAAAAAAACAGAGCACTGGGACTAATAAAGCTAGTATGTTCCCATAAAAGACAAAGCAAAGGGATTGATTCTGCTGAAATGTAACCCTTAAAAAAACAGAGCACTGGGACCAATAAAGCTAGTTTGTTCCCATAAAAGACAAAGCAAAGGGATTGATTCTGCTGAAATGTAACCCTTAAAAAAACAGAGCACTGGGACTAATAAAGCTAGTTTGTTCCCATAAAAGACAAAGCAGTACAGGTTTAATAATCTGTTTAATAATTTTATAAAATGGTATTGATTTTCAATTTTTTGGGGAAATTGAAAATCACCATTTTATAAGTCATCATCAAATTTTAAAAATATACGATATTCAAGAGCCAGCATTTTTGTTGGCTTTTTGCTTTATAGTCTGTTTGTCAATGCTTTATCAGTATAATAACAATTAAATTACAATTAAGAAACATTACTAAAAACACAATTTTATAAATTTATAATAAATCTTAATTAAAATAAAAGTCAAAAATCACTAAATGTGGGTATTGTGACTTTAATAATATAATCAAATATTTGTAATACTAAAAAAGTAAATCTTTTTTATCAAAAAATTGTAATGAATATAGGGATTGATACAGCTGATATGTAACCCTTTAAAAAAAAACAAAGCATTGGGGTTAATAAAGCTAATTTTGTCCCCTTAAAAAAACAAAGCAAATAGGATTGATACAGCTGATATGTGACCTATAAAAAACAGAGCCGGGATAATTTAGCTATTTGTACCCTAAAACAAAGCACGGGATTGATTAGAGCTGACAGGTAACCCTTAAAAAAACAGAGCATTGGGTTTATAAAGCTAGTTTGTTCCCATAAAAACAAAGCACAGGGATTGTTAGAGCTGAATATAACCCTTAAAAAAGTGAGCATTGGGATTGATAAAGCTAGTTTGTTCCCATAAAAGACAAAGCACAGGGATTGTTAGAGCTGAATATAACCCTTAAAAAAGTGAGCATTGGGATTGATAAAGCTAGTTTGTTCCCGTAAAAACAAAGCAAAGTGGGTTAATCCACTAAAAAAATCTTTAAAATGGTACTGATTCTTGGGGAAAGAATTCTCCAGAATCACCATTTTAAAATCTAAATTTAAGAATAATGGGGAATTCTTAAATACAAAAAAGAGCCAGCAATTAATGCTGGCTCTTTTTGTATTTTTGCTTTAAAATTATCCGTTCAAAGCTTCAGCTCCACCAACAATCTCAAGGATTTCATTAGTAATTGCAGCCTGACGTGCTTTGTTATAAGTTAATTTTAATTGGTTTCTTAATTCAGTAGCGTTATCAGTAGCTTTGTGCATAGCTGTCATACGCGCTCCATGTTCTGAAGCAAATGAATCACGAATACCTTTATACAATTGTGTTTTTAACGATTTAGGAATCAAAGTCAACACGATTTCTTCCTTTGAAGGTTCAAAAATGTAATCTCCGGCAGAAACTGGTTTATCAGATTTAATTGGAGCTAAAGGTAAAAACTGTTCAACCTGAACAATTTGAGTAGCTGCATTTTTAAACTGATTGTAAACCAATTCAATTCTATCGTATTCTCCAGATAAGAATTTTTCAGTCAAATTATCTGCAATATGAGCAACATTTTCAAAAGTTAAATGATCAAAAATTGCATTATGGTGACCATGAACTTTATGAGTTTTAGCTAAAACATCATTTCCTTTTTTACCTATAGGAAAAACATCAACCTGTTTTCCAGCATAAAGTTCTGTACGGTTTTTGATTTCTTTAATTACATTTGAATTAAATGCACCACATAAACCTCTGTTTGAAGTTATAGCAACAAGTAATACTTTTTTTACTTCACGCTGCGTTGTATAATCTCCACCAACTTCACCCTCAAGTGTAGCAGAAAGATTTTGCAGTAATTCCGTTAATTTCTCGGCATAAGGTCGCATTGCAGTGATTGCATCTTGTGCTTTCTTAAGCTTTGCAGCAGAAACCATTTTCATTGCCGATGTAATTTGCATCGTCGATGAAACGGAAGTAATTCTATTACGGATTTCCTTTAAATTTGCCATTTGTTAATGAGAAAATGTGACAATTTGAAAATTAGATAATTAGAAAGTCATGAGACATTATCTAATTATCTAATTGACTTACTATCTAATTAGTTATATTTTGCTGAAATTTCTTTTGCTGCTTTTTCAATAACATCTGTAATGTTATCGTCTAACTTGCCAGCTTTCAACGCGTTAAGCGTATCTTTATGTTTGCTGTTTAAGTAAGCTAAGAAATCAGCTTCGAATTCTTTTACTTTATTTACAGGAACTTTTCTTAATAAGTTTTTAGAACCAGCGTAGATAATAGCAACTTGATTTTCAACTGTATAAGGATCGTTTAATCCTTGTTTCAGGATCTCAACGTTTCTTTTTCCTTTTTCAATTACGTTTAAAGTAACAGAATCTAAGTCAGAACCAAATTTAGCAAAAGCTTCTAATTCACGGAATTGAGCCTGATCTAATTTTAAAGTTCCGGAAACTTTTTTCATTGATTTAATCTGAGCATTACCTCCAACACGAGATACAGAGATACCTACGTTAATTGCAGGACGAACTCCAGAGTTGAACAAATCTCCATCAAGGAAAATCTGACCATCTGTAATAGAAATTACGTTTGTTGGGATATAGGCAGAAACGTCACCAGCCTGAGTTTCAATAATTGGTAAAGCAGTCAATGAACCGCCACCTTTTACGATAGACTTGATAGAATCCGGTAAATCATTCATGTTTTTAGCAATTCCATCATCAGCAATTACTTTACAAGCTCTTTCTAATAAACGAGAGTGTAAGTAAAAAACGTCTCCAGGATAAGCCTCACGTCCCGGTGGTCTTCTTAATAAAAGAGAAACCTCACGGTAAGCAACAGCTTGTTTAGATAAATCATCATAAACGATAAGAGCTGGACGACCAGAATCTCTAAAGTACTCTCCAATTGCAGCACCAGCGAATGGAGCATAAACTTGCATTGGAGCTGGATCAGAAGCGTTTGCAGCAACAATAACTGTATAAGCCATTGCCCCTTTTTCTTCTAACATTTTAGCGATTCCTGCTACAGTTGAAGCTTTTTGTCCAATTGCAACATATATACAGAATACAGGTTTCCCTGCATCATAAAATTCTTTTTGATTTAAGATGGTATCGATACAAACAGTTGATTTACCTGTCTGACGGTCACCAATAACAAGCTCACGTTGTCCACGACCAACCGGGATCATAGCATCTACTGCTTTTACTCCTGTTTGTAATGGTTCAGTTACCGGCTGACGGAAAATAACTCCAGGAGCTTTTCTTTCTAGAGGCATTTCGTATAAGTCTCCACCAATTGGTCCTTTTCCATCAATTGGAAAACCAAGAGTGTTTACTACACGTCCTACCATTTGCTCACCTACTTTAAGAGAAGCGATACGTTGTGTTCTTTTTGCTGTTGATCCTTCTTTGATACCTGTAGATGGTCCTAAAAGTACCACACCTACATTGTCTTCTTCAAGGTTTAATACAATAGCTTCAAGTCCGTTATCGAATTCAACTAACTCACCATATTGTACATTAGACAGCCCGTAAATACGAGCAATACCGTCTCCAACTTGAAGTACCGTTCCTACTTCCTCTAGCGTAGCACCAGATTCAAAACCTTCTACTTGCTTTCTTAATATTGCTGAAATTTCAGCAGGTTTGATTTCCGCCATCTTAATTTATAATTTAGACACTTTTATGTGTAATAAAACTAATTACTTAACTCTCTTTTTAATACTTGCAATCTGTTTGCAACAGAAGCATTGTATTGTTGATCACCTATTCTTAAAATAAACCCTCCAATGATTGATGGATCTACTATATTTTCTATTGTTATTTTTTTATCTGACAAAGTTGCAATTTTAGCTAAAACTTTAGCTTCTAAAGCAGCATCCATTGGGATTGCTGTCGTAACTTTTGCTACTTCTATTCCGTTGCCTTCATCAAATACTTTGCTGTATTCTACAGCAATTGCTTCTAAAATTTCAAATCTTTTGTTTTCGAATAATAAATGAAACAAACCTTTGGTTACACCATTTACATTTGCAAAAACTTCCAAAAGAGCACTTTCTTTAACTTCAACCCTTGTAGTTGGGTTTTGAATAAAGTCACTCAATTCTGAATTTTTATCAATTGTAGAAGCGATTAATTTCATATCGTTATTAACAACTTCGGCAACACCTTTAGAGTTTGCTAAGTCCAGAATTGCTTTTGCATAACGAATTGCTGCTCTTGTACTTGCCATGATCTTAGTTTAGCTTTACGTCACCTAACATTTTCTCCACTAATTTAGTTTGAGATTCTTTGTTAGATAATTCTTCTTTCAATAATTTTTCAGCGATGCTCAATGATAAAGTTGAAACTTGTGATTTCAATTCAGCCATAGCAGCATTTTTTTCACTTTCGATAGCAGCTTTTGCCTGCTCGATCATTTTTTGACCTTGTGCTTGTGCTTCGTTTTTAGAATCAGCAATCATTTGCTCTTTCATTTCACGAGCTTCTTTTAACATTGCATCACGTTCTGCACGAGCTTCGTTTAAAATTCTTTGATTATCAGCCTGTAAGTTTTGCATTTCCTGTCTTGCATTTTCAGCAGAAAGTAATGCATCTTTAATACCTTGTTCTCTATCATTTACTGCATCAAGAATTGGTTTCCAAGCGAATTTTTTCAACAAAAGAATTAATCCAACAAATATTAATATTTGCCAGAAAAATAAACCGAACTCAAACTGATATATTAACTTATCCATTATATATGATTATAAATTTTAAATTATGCCTTTTAATTGCACTAAGCAATTTAATGTTTTAATTTTAAAACAATAGTTACAACCAACCGTTGCAACTATTGTTTTTTGTGTTTTAATTAAGCAGCGAATAACGCAGCGAAACCAATACCTTCAATAAGTGCAGCAGCGATAAGCATAGCTGTTTGGATTTTTCCAGAAGCTTCTGGTTGGCGAGCGATTGCGTCCATTGCTGAACCACCAATTCTACCAATTCCTAATGCTGCTCCGATTACGATTAATCCTGCTCCAACGATATTTGGAATTTCCATAATAAATATATTAAAAATTAAACATTCTTCTTAAATAGTCTAAAGTTGCAAAGTCTTAAAGTTGAAAGTCATTATTAATAAACCTTCAAACATTAGACATTTAACTTTCGACTTAGTGGTGAGCTTCTTCTTCGTGATGGTGCTCTTCTACTGCTGAACCAAAATAAAGTGCAGACAGCATGGTAAAAATATAGGCTTGTAAAAAGGCAACTAAAATTTCAAGTATTGAAAGTACAAATGACAATCCAAAAGACAAACTGCTTCCAATCCAGCTTTTAAAGATAAACATTAATCCGATGATACTCATTAAAACTATGTGACCTGCAAAGATGTTAGCATACAAACGAATCATTAATGAAAATGGTTTGATGAAAACCCCCAACAATTCAATTGGTGCTAAAATAATTCTCATTGGTTTTGGCACACCCGGCATCCAGAAAATGTGTCCCCAATAATTTTTATTTGCTGTAAGATTTGTGATTAAGAAAGTAAGGATCGCTAAAGAGAACGTAATGGTTAAATTACCTGTAGCATTAATCCCTAGTGGAGTTAATCCGAAAATATTTAAAAACAATACAAAGAAAAAGATAGTCAATAAATAACTCATATATTTCCTGTAATGTTTCTCACCAATATTTGGAATTGCAACTTCGTCACGAATGTAAACTACTAATGGTTCAAAAATTCTTCCTGCACCAGAAGCTATTCCTCCGTTTTTAGCATAAGATTTTGCTAAACTTGAAAACAACCAGAACATTAATAATGCTGCTGCAAAAATAGAAACTACAGTTTTAGTAATAGAAAAATCTAATGGACGAACATTTGTTGGGTGACCTGATTTTTCATCTTCAGTAATTTCTCCAGAAGCATCTGTTCTGTAAATTTTACCATCATGATGATTAATCGCATAATAATTTCCTTTTGATTCAGCTACAGTATGACCATGGTTAAATTTTGCTGAAGAAAAAATATGCAATCCATTATCCCAAATAATAACCGGTAATGGAAAACCATAATATTTTCCTGTCTCATCATCCTGAGTCAAAGTAAAATCATGAGAGTCTAAAACGTGGTGACCAATAAAAGCCTTAATTTTAGATTTTACATCTGTTGGCTCTGCATGATGACCTGCTGCAACTGCTTCATGAGCTGTTTCAGTTTGAGTGTGAGCTGCTTCATTTTCTGCATTAGCAAAGCTTAACATTGGAAGACAAGCTACTAAAGCTACAAGGATAAATCTGAGTGGTTTGTTTGAAATCACCATATCTGTTGAAAATCTTATTTTTTTACGTTTCTAAAATTTGGTGCAAAGGTACATTTTTTATTAATATTCAAAAGGATATGAAAAATTATTTTTGAACCTTGTTTTACAGAATCCTTATTTTAACGCTTTTCATTTAATAATCGGACAGTTATAAGCGTCTCAAATAACAAAAACAAAATAAATGTTATAAAAAAATTAGTTTTTTCAACAGACACGTTGTGAATTTTATCATTTAAAATCGGTCTCAAAACTAAATAACAAAAAAACATTTGAATCAAAGTCCCCAACATGAACATCATTCCGATACTGTCAAAATTTTTAGTTGTAAACTTTAATA
This sequence comes from Flavobacterium pectinovorum, assembly GCF_022802975.1. GTDB lineage: Bacteria > Bacteroidota > Bacteroidia > Flavobacteriales > Flavobacteriaceae > Flavobacterium > Flavobacterium pectinovorum_B. The sequence continues at coordinate 91,256 of NZ_JAFEVZ010000011.1, read as the reverse complement.
GTACAATAAAAAACATTGTGCTGAATAAGAAAAAAATCAAATACAACCATTCTAAACTATAATGAAAGTTTTGATTTGGGATATCAAAAAATATAAAAACAGCTTTATGCAGAATATAGGATACTAAAGCAAAAAAGAATAAATGTAAAATGGGCTTGTAATTTTTTAAAAGCATTTTGAAATAATTTTATGCAAAGATGCAACATTTATTTAAAGTCCTTTTAAAAGTAAATTTACTTTGTCTTATTGATTTCGTTTACCTGACGGATAACATTATACAAAGCAAGGCCAACACCAACCATCACTAATATCTTATTATAGTAGACTTTTGGGCTTGGATGATTTTCATCTAACCAGGTTCCCAAGTATGAAAACAAAAAAATAATAACACCCATTTGAATCGGAATATTAATGAGAGCTATCCATTTATTCCTTTGGTTTTTGTTCGGCTCCTTTTCCATCTTTTAAAATTACTTCTTTCGTATTTGTAAGCATGGTACAAGTTGCAGTAAATTCGGCTCCGGGTTCAATAGACAATTTTCCAACAGCCACTTCTCCATGAATGTGCGCTGTTGCTTTTATATTAAGGACTTCTAAAACTTTTAGTTTTCCCTGAAATTCTCCTTCAATATCTGCATTATGACAAATAATTTCTCCTTTTATAACACCTGATGGTCCAATGACTAATTTTCCCTGTGAAGTAAAATTTCCTATCAATTCTCCATCCAGTCTGAAATCAGCTTTAGAAACAATATCTCCTATAATAGAAGTTCCTTCAACAATTCGGTTGGTTTTTCCTAAAAGCTCTGTGCCGCTTTTTTTTGCTTTTTCAAACATGATTATGGAGTTTTTGGCGCTAAATAAGTCTGAAGATTTTTCTTCATCTGAACTATTTTATAATTTTCACTTGATATAATAATAAAAGGATGTGAAATTTTATATTTTTCATCATCTCTCAAAACTCCTGCAACATCTCTGGCATAAGCTTCAGATTTCATACCGTGAATTGCAAAAAAACTTTCTGTTCTGTTGTACTTATCAAGAGAAGTAGTTAATCTTTCAAAATTTTCAATTAATAAAAAAACTTTAATCGCCTCTTCAATTTTTTTAGCTGTTTTAGTATCGTTTTTGCCAACTAAATATAAAATTTTCCAGCTTTTTCCATCAACTTTCGTAAAATCAAGTTTTTCCAGGGTTGGAATTTGCTTTTCTAAAAGTTCACGTGCAGTTTTACCTTCTTCACTATTTGGGTAATTATCCGCAACTTCTTCCATACTTTTTTTATAGGCAGCCAAACCATTGACTTTTCCTAACGTATTGGCTTTTAACAACTCAAATTTAGAGACAATCTCATCTCCTGAATATTGATTTATTAAATTATCAATATTGTCCAGTACAACATCGAACTGTTCTTCCTGAAATAATTTATACCATTTTTCATATTCCTTTTCGGGCGATAAATTTGTGCCGTTTTCAGGATTTGTATTATTTAAAATTTGAGCATATCTCGAATTTGGATAATTGCCAATAATATCAGATTTTATTCTTTCGGCTCTGGCAGGATTCGTAATTTGATATATTTTATACAAATTATACATCGATGGCAAGATCCATTTTTCTTCCGGATTATTAAGAAGCAATTGTTCAAATTTACCGCTGGCTAACTCGTATTCCTTAAATTTTTCCTTATAAATTAATCCTAACTGATAGTAGGCAAAGTTTCGCTCTTTACCAATACTATCCATAGCAATCTGAGTTGTTGGGAGCTGTTTTTCGTAAAACTCTGTTGTATATTTTTCGATAACAATTAATTCCTTTAAGGCATTTAAAGAATCCTGCTTCATGCTTATAGAATCTGTCAAAGCGGTGTTGGTATTCGCTTTTGAAGAAGATAGTCTCCAGTTTCCTGTTAATGCTCTGTTACCCCACATTTTCTTGAACTGTACTTTTCCGTAAGCAACTGTTGATGGGTTGTAGAAATAGAAAACACTTGCCACATCATTTCCGGTTGGCGGATTGAAAGCTCCAGGCATACCAACTGGTGAATTATTTCCTGCTGCCTGAGGATTTACAGCTTCTGGTGCACTGTTTGAATTTGTGTTTTGCTCAATATTTGCTAATCGTTCTTTCTCTTTTTCTTCTATGATTCGTTTCGCTTCGTCTTTCTTTTTTAATTCTGCAATATAATTTTCAAAATACGTTTTTCTTTCAATTTCCGGTAAATTCTTAACCTTAATAATACTGTCATTGCGTTTTGCAATTCCTTCGTATTTGATAACATTGTCTAAATTTTTTCGGTTTTTTTCGATAAAAGCGAACTCTCTTGTTTTTGGATCTAATTTTACTAGTGTACTGTCATAATATTTAGCCGCCATCGTATAATCTGTATTTTTAAAATACATATTACCAATATTTCTGTAAGCTGATGCAATTAAATAAGAATCCTGAGATTTTCTTTTTAAGGATTGATTGTAAAAAAATAGTGCGTCTTCCTGATTTTTCTTTTTATCGAAGAAAACTCCCATTTCATAAAAAAGCACATCATAATAAGGTCTGTTTTCGCGATCGTTCACTAATTTATTATAGGTTTCTATAAATAGTGTGTCATTGCCATTTTCATAATCATACATTTGCGCTTTTTTCGCATAAGCCTGCATCATGTATTTTCGATCGGCTTTACGATTCATGTCGATTACAGCATCATAAAAATAAGCCGCACTGTCTTTTTTGCCTGCTTCCTGATACATCTGACCCAAAATAAAACGATAACGTGCTTTATCTTCGTTTATTTTTGAAAATTTTTCAGCAATCTTTAGTTTTGTAACGGCACTGTCTTTCTCTTCTAAATTTAAAAAAGCTTCGGCCAATAGTGCATTTGCATCAGAAAATGTTTGTTTATCCAGATCTGTCTTTTTTAATAAAAGCTTGATGTTTTTTATCACAATTGCGTCGTTTCCTAAACGCATGTTGGTTTTTTCACGCCAAATTTTAGCGGTATAAATATTACTGCTATTGGGGTATTTGTATAAAATATAATTGAATGCTTCGAGCGCCGGAATAAAACGCTGATCATAATAACGTGCCTTTCCAAGCATTAAATAGGCTTCGTCAATTTGAGTGTTTTTCTCCCTGCTGCCAATATTCATCGAATGCTTCTGAATTGCTTTTGTTGCTTTGGTTTCTGCAAGTTCAAAGTCAGGGTTTTTAGTTTTCTCCTTGTCAGAAATATTGTCATCGATCTGCATTTTTTCAATTGGCAGCATCTTCCAAAAATTATCCTGATTATTGCCTTTTATAGTGGCTAATCCTTTGTCTAAAGCAATTCCGCCATTGTACAAAATGTTATATTTTGTACTTAAAGCATGTGAATTTCTAGCCAAAAAAGTATCTCTTTTGGTAGAACAGGCTATCAAAAAAAATAAAAAAATAAATGGAAAACTATATTTCAGCGTATTCTTTTTCAATAGAAAAGAGTTTAAAACAATTAACTTCTAAAATGAATTTTTAGTATAATGACTGGTAAAAATACGCTTCTTTTTGAAATATAGAAATTTAAACCGCAAAAAACGATTCCAGTTCCTGCAACGTCTCTTTTGAAGTTTGAATATCTTTTACAACTTCTCCTTTATTCAAGGCTACAATTCTATCGCAAACCTCAACTGTATGCTGTAAATCATGGCTGGATACGAGAACGGTAACATTTGGATTTTCGGCCAATTCTTTAATGATTTTTTTTAACCGGCTTACCGTGGTCGGATCTAAATTGGCAAATGGCTCGTCTAAAATAATCACTTCAGGATTACCAATAAGTGTGGCAATGATTCCAACTTTCTTCTGGTTTCCTTTTGATAGATCTCGCAGGTATTTTTTGTTCTTTAAAATTTCTCCATTAAAAAACTCTTCGTGCTGTGCTAATAGAGCATCAACATCGGCTTTATTCTGATGGCGTAAATCTCCGATAAAATAAAAATATTCTTCGGGAGTTAAATAACCGATCAGGAAACTTTCATCTAAAAATGAACCTGTAAATGATTTCCAGTTTTCGCTTGTATTTACCTGAATAGTATTATTGGTAATATTTCCTGTTGAAGGCTGAATCAAATCTAGTAATAAACTAAAAAAGGTCGTTTTTCCTGCTCCGTTATTTCCCACCAATCCAAAACTTTGTCCTTTTGGAATTTCAAGATTGTTTATGTTTAAAACTGTTGTTCCGTTATATTTTTTTGAAAGTTGGTTTACTTGTATCATTTTTTATACGTTTAATTGTTGATTTGGTTAATCGTTAATTTATTTTTCAATTGGATAAAAATTATCTAATTATCAAATTGGCACATTTTCTAATTACGTTAGTTCTTCTGTTTATAAGCTTGAATTGTACTGTATTTTTCGATTTTGTATCTTTTCTCAATAATAGAAAATACTTTGTTTCTAAAAATGAAACCAAAAACTCCTGCACCGGCAACTAAGGATAATCCAAGGGTTTTATCTCCTAAATAAAGTCCGGCACCATACAATGCCAAAGGCAATAATAATTTTGGCAAAGTCAGCAGCATCGCACTTACATTAAATGCTTTTTTGTCTCCAAAAGCTCCTCCGGCATTACTTAAATCAATTGGCGTTTTGGTAAATGCTCCTCCAAGAAGTACCAAATGTGAGTTGACTCCGATATTGTAAATTGCCCCAACCACAATCGTTAGATAAACTTCCCATCCGTAAAAAAGGTAAAATGATGCTAAAATGGTCGAAACAAAAGTGGCAATTACAATCAGCCACCACTTTGAAGTGATGTATCCCCGATACGGAATATTCTGGGTCATCATTAGTTGATAATACGAACTGTCCCAGCTTGGTACAAACTGACCGAAGACAAATAAAAATCCACCTGAAACAAATATTCCTGCAAAAATGTACATGATTTCCGGTTGATGTGTGTTGCCAAAAAAGATAAATCCATAAAATAAAAAGAGAAAACTCATGAAAATTGTCGTTTTTGATCTTTTATTTCTTTTTATCAATTTTATATCATTCTTTAGAAATGTTCCTAAAGTTCCGAATTGGTTTAGCCAGGTAAGATTTTCTGTTGTCGCAATATCTTCTTTTTTAGAAAGACCCGCATCTAAAAATAAATTGTTTTTAAAATATTTGAATGTAAAAAAATACAACCCAATTAATACCAGAACCGGAATTAAAAATAACCCTTTAGTATCATAAAATCTCTGAAAAACAGGTCCGGTAAAAGACGTAATATCAAAGAATTTATAATATTGTGCGGCACCTAAAGCCAATGCGATTGCGATAAAGACAACAAATAATTTATCGATATTACTAAAAATAATATTCAAAAAATTGTTGATATATACTACAGAAAAAGCAGCTATCAGCCAAAAAAGAATTCCCAAAACATCATAGCCTTCAATAATAAGTACAATCGAAAAAGGAACAAAAAACAGAGCATGTGCCCAGTTAAAAAATGATATTGCTGTTTTACCTAATGAAAAATGAACAATCGTTGGTTTTTTAAAGGGCAGAACCAATAATGGCTTGATATTTAATACCGGAATTGCCTGCATTAACAAACGAACAACCAAATCAAATAGAAAATAATAGATCAAAAAATTATTGACTGTTATCAAAGGTTCGAGATTCATTTTCTTTAGGATATAAAATGCACCTATTCCCATTCCGATAAAAATGATGGAAAAATAGACCATTAAAAAACCTATCAGTATTTTCATTGCTAAATTAGCACCAAACGATGCCGATCTTGTAAAGGCTTTCCATTCGAGATAAATAAACTTTTTAATCATGGTTCTTTGGTTTTCAGTTTTATAGTAAGAGATCAAATTTAGCGAAACGTTACAAAAAAAGTTAAAAAAAATACTTTAGTACCTTTCAATTAGTTGCTGTTTGCTACTTTTGCATAAAATATCATACCATGCCTTCATTCTTAAAACTCATAATTAAAGAGGTAAAACGCGAAACTACCGATGCTGTTTCGATTCTTTTTAATGTTCCCGAAGAACTAAAACCAGACTATAAATTTATTGCAGGACAATACATAAATTTAAAACTAACCCTTGACAATCAGGAAATTCGCCGCGCTTATTCTATTTGCTCAGGACCTGAAAGCGGAGAATTACGAATTGCTGTAAAAACAGTTAAAAATGGTTTGTTCTCGCAATTTGCCAATACCAAATTAAAAGCCGGAGATGTTCTTGAAGTAGGTCATCCGGAAGGAAAATTTACTTTTGAACCGGATTCAGAAAGACAAAAAAACTACGCAGCTTTTGCTGCAGGAAGCGGAATTACTCCTGTACTTTCAATCATAAAATCAGTTTTAAAAAGTGAACCAAAAAGTTCATTTGTATTGGTTTACGGAAACAAAACTCCTGAAGAAACTATTTTTCATCAGGAACTTCACGATTTGCAATTGCAATATGTAGGACGTTTTTTTGTGCACTATGTATTTAGTCAGGCTAAAGCAGAAAATGCTTTGTTTGGAAGAATTGATAAATCGGCAGTTAATTTTGTACTGAACAACAAACACAAGGAGCTGGAATTTGATAAATTCTATTTATGTGGTCCGGAAGAAATGATCAATACGGTTTCCGGAATTTTAAAAGAGAAAAACGTAAAAGATTCTGCTATTAAGTTTGAACTTTTTACTTCTTCTTCACAGGAAAAAGAAATCAAAACTTCGCTGGAAGGGCATACAAAAATTACTGTTTTGGTAGATGATGAAGAATTTTCATTTGAAATGTCTCAAAAACAAACCATACTCGACGCAGCCTTAAAACAAGGTGTTGACGCTCCTTATTCCTGTCAGGGCGGAATCTGCAGCAGCTGTCTTTGCCGCATAACCCAAGGTAGTGCCGAAATGACAAAAAACTCAATCCTAACCGATAAAGAAATTGCCGAAGGTTTGGTACTTAGCTGTCAGGCGCATCCTACTTCAGAAACTATTTATGTAGATTTTGATGATGTTTAATCTTTAAAAATTTCAATATTTAAAAATTCCAAATCCCAAAATTATCATTGAGATTTGGAATTTTTTTTCGACCAGTTTTATTAGATTTACTTTCTCTTTAAAATTTGAATTTAGAATTTAAAGATTTTTATAAAATTTTATCTATGAAATCAGTTCGTGAAATTTTCAAAAACAAAGAATATCTTTTGGAAGAACCGGAAGTCACTCAACTTTTGGATTATTGTGATGAACTCCAGGACGAAATTGTGGAGTTTAAATTTCAGAAAATCAACAATAAAGAACTTGCCATGCTCGATATGCTCCGAGAGGTTATAAAAGGCTGCAATGAAATTGAAAAAGAACAAATGGAGCACCAACGATTTGGTTATGATGCACCAGATTATCAGGCTACGATTTCGAATCTAAAAAATTATATTTATGAGCGTTGTCGTGATGAGAAAATTTATTTATGATAATTTTTCATTAAAATAAAAATTTACAAAGTGATTTCATACATTTGACGCTTTAACTATTCTCTTTTTTTATGAAATACTTTTTGTTTTTATTATTCTTTACATACAGCGGTATTAGTTTTTCGCAAACAGACTATCTAACATTTATCGATAAATATGAAGAATTTGCATTTTATGCAAAGCCTAATAAAAACAATACTCTTTCTAAATATTTTTCAAAAAGGATCCATTCTGATTTACTTAGCCATTATAAAGTCAACGATACAATAAAAAACAAAAAATTCGTTTATCTGACTTTTAAAATTAACCAGCAAAATAAAGTAACCAATATTATTGTCAATTCGCCATACTCAGAATTAAACAAAAATATTCGTGAAGCCTTTATAAATTATAATATTGAAGATTTAAATATTCCCGAAAAAAATCAACTGAACACTTATACGCTACAGATCCTTTCCACAGAAGGAGATAAAATGGTCATTAATTGCAGCACAAATGTTGTCTTTGATAAACTTCCTGTTTTTGAAGGATGTGAACCTGCTGTAAATAAAACGAAATTATCCAACTGCCTTCTGAACAAAATTTCTGAACATGTAGCAAATAATATTTCAGCTGTCGAAATTAAAAAAGCAAAAATATTAGGATCATTAAATTTACATGTAAAATTCTCAATAAACGAACAAGGGCAAATTGAAAAGGTAAATTGTAAAGCTCCAACAGATAGTTTGACCAAAGAATTAAATCGTGTTGTGGCACTCTTTCCAAAAGCCAAAATTCCAGCTACCCGTAATGGTAATCCAACGAGCTTTGTTTATGAAAAAACCATTTCTCTTGAAATAGAATCTGAGAATGAAAAATATAAAGAGGAAGTGAATCAATATCAAGAAAATCTTTTAAATGTAAGTGACGAATTCCTAAACCCAAATACTGAATTAGCACTTCATTTTAAAAAATATATTAGCGCCGAAGAACTTGCTAAAATCGTTTTCCCTCTAACACATCCTGGTCTTTTTTTATATTTTAATATTGATAAAAACGGCAAACCTATTGATATTAAAACAAATGCTAATACATTAGATCTTAACAACCGATTCGTTGAAATTTTTAAAAAATTCCCATTTGAAAAATTAAATATCAAGTCTGTAAACATTTTAGAAACTTACCGTTATCCTATTATAATTGAAAGATTTAATAAGAACATAATTGTTTCTAATGACAGGCCTTTTGTTAATACACCTCCAATCTTTGATAAAGATTGTCAAACATCAAAAAATTCAAAGGAATTATATGATTGCATGAATCAAAGCATTAAAAATCTTGTCGTTAATAATTTTAAAAGAACTATCCGAAATAAAACAAAACTTAAGGGCGTCATCAATGTCCGTTTTTCGTTTCAAATAGATGATAAAGGTAAAATCATAAATGTAAAAGCATTTGCACCTAATGCTGAAATTTGCAACGAACTCGAACAAATAATAAAAAGCATCCCTGATGTTTATAAACCTGCTTATCTAAACGGAAAAGCTATAATTACAACCCGCAAATATTCTTTTGGTTTTAATGTTGGAAACAATACCATTGATGATTTTAAAGATCTGAGAAAAACTCCCGGGCCAAAACCCCATTTTTGAAATTATACAAAAAATCCAATCTTATAACAAGGATTGGATTTTTTGTATCACTGCTGATGGCAAAATCGTCCTCATAGCATCTTCATAACCTTCTACAATTTTATTTCCATAAACAGAAGTTGGCAATTTTGGATACTGATTTCTATCTGAAGTTAAGGCATTTTCTAAACTTTGATTGAATGGCAAAAATCCGGCATAAGGATGCGTTGCGCCCCAAAGCGTAACCACTTTTATACCCAGCATTGCGGCAATATGTGCATTGCCAGAATCCATAGAAAGCATGACATCAAGATTGCTAATCAATTTTAATTCCTGTTGAAATTTAATTTTTCCGGCTACATTTATTACATTTTTAAAAGGGGCTGAAAGTGAATCTAAAATTTCAATTTCCTTCTTTCCTCCACCGAAAAGTAAAATCGTCTGATCTTTATTTTCTGCTAATTTTGCAATTACTTCCTGCATTAAATCCAAAGGATATACTTTTGAATCATATTGTGCAAAAGGAGCAATTCCAATTAATTTTTGGTAATTTTCGCCAATTAAATTAGTTATTTCTGCACTTAAAACCGCTTTTTTAGGAAACTCCGGATTTGATAAATCTAGCGAAAAACCAAGTTCTTTAAACACTTTTGCATGCCTTTCGAACATCGTTGGTAATTGTTTAAAAATCTTATTCTCAGCTCTTGTCAATTCTTTTTTTCCTTCACGACCTTTATCAACAGTTGCTCTTTTTTTTCCGCTTAAAGCGAAAAGCAAACTCACAACCTTAGATCGTAACACATTATGAAGATCTGCAAAAGCATCGATTTGAAGTTTTTTCAAATCTCTGAACAATCTCAAAAGTCCCGGAAATCCTTTGTGTTTCTCTTTTTCATCAAAAGCAAAAAATTCAAGATTCGGAATTCCTTCAAAAAAAGGTTTGAAAAATGGACGAGAAACAACTGTCAGTTTTACCGTTGGATATTGTTTTACAAAAGCGCATAAAACAGGAACCGTCATGGCGACATCTCCCATTGCGGATAGTCTCATGACGGCTATGTGTTTAATTTTGGTGGACAAGTCGGCCAAATTATTTTTTATTTTGATATAAAACCGGATTCAAATCATCATCATTGTACATTTTCATTTGCTTGTACACTTTCATGAATTTCTCTCCATTTTCGATATCTGTCAATAATTCTTCAATTGCTGTAGATAAATCTGTTCTTTGCTCTAAAAGAATGTTTAATTTTTCCTGACATTTATCTCTGTGTTCCTGAGTAGCTTCAGCACGCGTAGCTTCTTCGTTCATGTGATAAATTTTCAAAGCCAAAATTGATAATCTGTCAAATGCCCAAGCCGGACTTTCAGAGTTGATTTTTGCTCCGTCTTTTGCTTTTATATGACTGTATTTTTGTAAAAAGTAACTATCAATATACTCTACCATATCAGTTCTCTCCTGATTGGAAGCATCAATTTTTCTTTTTAAAGTTAAAGCAGCTACAGGATCAATTTGCGGATCACGGATAATGTCTTCATAATGCCATTGAACGGTATCAATCCAGTTTTTTAAATATAATAAATGCTCGAATTTATCTTTTGGAAACGGGTTGTTTATTGGTTGATCAACACTGTCAAATTGATGATAATCTTTGATGCTTTGTTCGAAAACAGAATATGCTAATTTTGAAAACATGTCTTTATTTTTTAGAGATACAAAGATACTTTTTATACTTTTATAGTACGAAAAAAACCAATAATTTTTCGTTGCGGTATTAAAACCGTTAATCATTCTAAAAACTCATTATGAAAACTCATTATATCTCTGAAAAAAATAGTGTGCTAAATCATTTTTTAGGACAAATAAGAAACGTAAATATTCAGAATGACAGTCTGCGTTTTCGAAGAAATATAGAACGAATCGGTGAGATTATGGCGTATGAACTGAGCAAGGTTTTACCTTACAAAAATGTCGAAATTCAGACTCCTCTGGGCATCAAAAAAACAACAGAAATCGAAACTGATTTGGTTTTATGCCCCATTTTAAGAGCCGGATTACCGCTTCATAACGGTTTTTTAAACTATTTTGACCATGCCGAAAACAGCTTTGTTTCGGCTTGCAGGCATCATCCTAATAATGATGATGAATTCGAGATTTTGGTTGAATATCAGGCGATTTCAAATCTAAACGATAAAACGGTTTTATTACTTGATCCAATGCTTGCCACCGGTCAGTCTATCGTTGCAGTTCATGAAAAATTAGTTCAGAATGCATCTCCAAAAGAAATACATATTGCAGTTGTTATTGCTGCACCTGAAGGAGTTGCTTATCTTGAAAAAAATCTGCCTGACAACTGCCATTTATGGATTGCTGCCTTAGACGAAAAATTAAACGAGAAAAACTATATCGTGCCGGGACTTGGCGATGCTGGTGATCTTGCCTACGGAAGTAAATTATAACTGAGAAAAAAACGTAAATAAACTGCAGCAGATAAGCACATAAAAAACGATTTCGTTATTTAGTTTTTGCTGTACATACTCTACGTGGCTTGCTGCCATAATAGTTAAAGGTGTAATACTAAACAAAAGTAAATCGTTGCTTTTATTTGGCGAAAGAATGAAAACAAATACTGCTATAAAAAAACAAGCCACTACTTTTTTATATGAAGTATGAACGATTTGTGGTCTGTTTGATAAGGTTGTTAACATTGAAACTACAAAAAATAATACGACAGCAACATAGATTGAAAATGCTCCGTTTTCGTAATTGTTTTTAAAATAATCAATTCTTAAATCGATAACTGCCCTATCCTGAATAAATTTTACGGCGTCAAAATTGAACATTAATGATGTCGTTAAAAATAATAATGCAACTCCCAAAAGAGCAATAAATGGCAAAACCCAATTTCTATAATCTCTCGAAACATGAAAAATAATGGATATAAAAACCAGAATCAGGAAAAGAACACACCAAAACTGAAACAAAGATGCTACTAAAATCCAAAAAGAAGCATCAAATATTTTCTCTTTAGAGGCTTTTAAAGATTGCAGTGAAATTAACCTGCGAAGTGCTAATAACAGAAAAAAGTTAGCATAAATGACGTTTGAGTTATTGAATATTGTAGGGAAAAATAATAAAAATAATAAATAGAAAAGTATTGCGTATCCGTTGTCTTTACTGAGTCCGTTCTTTTTAACAATGAAGTTTATCAAAAAAAAAGAAGCCAAAACAAAGCACAATAAACTTATTTTTTGAAACACCAAAAAATAAGAACTCATCCATGATGGTTCCTGAATTTGAAACAGAAAAAAGAAAACCAGTATTAAAATTACAACCAAAGAATAATTTAATGGCGTAGATTTTTTAAAAACACTTGTTATCATAAGGATATTTTATACTTTTGTGACTGTAAATATAATACTTGTTTAAAAAGGAAAACCAACAAGTTGAAAAAGATTCTTTTTGAATTTTGATTCAATGCGTTAAAAACAATAATAACATATAATTTTATAAATTATGACAGCTTTTTTCGAAGGAATTCAATACTTATTCGTTAACATTTTGTTTGCTCCTCTTGACTTTTTACGTCGTTTGGAATTGATTACGTGGTTTGGTGCAAACACAATCAACTGGATTTTCATGATTATCTGTGCTGCAGCAATCGTATATTGGATTAAACAATTACGCATTTTTGATGATGCAGGAACAGAAAACCAAGATACAACAGCTCATTCATTTTTAAAATAAAAAAACAAACCCTTTAATTAAAAAGGGCTTGTGAATTTTTTTTAAATTAAATCGAAGCCAATATCTTTTCTAAAATACATCTTATCAAAGCTTAGTTTATCTATGTTTTGGTAAGATTTTTTTATGGCTTCCTGGAAATTATCTCCGTATGATGTTACTGCGATTACACGCCCTCCATTAGTAACGACATTTTCGTTATCTAATTTTGTTCCTGCGTGAAAAACTATTGAATCAGTTACATTTTCTAAACCTGAAATTACTTTTCCTTTTTCGAAATCTTCAGGATATCCTCCAGAAACCAACATAACAGTAGTAGCGCTTCTTGGATCAACTTCTAAATTGAAATCTCCTAATTTTTGATCTGCAACAGACAAGAACAATTCTACTAAATCAGATTTTAGTCTTGGCACTACAACTTCCGTTTCCGGATCTCCCATTCTTACGTTGTACTCAATAACTATTGGCTCATTTTTCACGTTAATCAAGCCTATAAAAACAAAACCTTTATATTCGATTCCGTCTTTTTGGAAACCTTCGATTGTTGGTTTTACGATACGGGTTTCAATTTTTTCCATCAAAACAGCATCTACGTAAGGAACCGGAGAAACTGCTCCCATTCCTCCTGTGTTTAAACCTGTATCACCTTCGCCAATACGTTTGTAATCTTTTGCCGTTGGAAGAATTTTATAGTTTTTTCCGTCTGTTAAAACGAAACAGCTTAATTCGATTCCGTCCAGGAATTCTTCGATAACTACTTTTGCACTTGCTGTTCCAAATTTTGCATGAACCAACATGTTACGTAATTCTGTTTTAGCTTCTTCAAGATCCTGAATAATCAAAACGCCTTTTCCAGCTGCTAAACCATCTGCTTTTAAAACGTATGGTGGCTGTAAAGTTTCTAAAAATTCACATCCTTTTTCAACCGTTTCAGCTGTAAAACTATCGTAAGCTGCAGTCGGAATATTGTGTTTCATCAGGAATTCTTTTGCAAATTCTTTGCTTCCTTCTAATTGCGCACCCAATTTTGATGGTCCGATAACCGGAATATGTTTTAAACTTTCGTCATTTTTGAAATAATCGTAAATACCTTTTACCAACGGATCTTCAGGTCCTACGACTACTAAACTTATATTTTCTTTAAGTACCAAAGCTTTTACAGCTTCAAAGTCTGTCGCAGATATGGCTACATTTTCAGCAATTGCAGCAGTTCCTGCATTTCCAGGTACTACAAAAAGTTTTTCGCAAAGTGGACTCTGAGTCATTTTCCATGCAAATGCATGCTCTCTTCCGCCTGATCCCAATAATAAAATTGTCATGGTGTAGTTGTATTTAGTTGTGGTGCAAAAATAATTGCTTTTGTACGTAAAAAATAATTAAATCTTTAAAAAGTTGTTAGTACAGCCCTATTAGTAATTCCTAAACATTATTTTTGACAAAAATTATCCTGAAAAATGATTCGTCTTTTTGATCTTTCGCTTCAATTAAACGGTTTTCCGATAAAGAAAGCCAAAGCTGAATTGGATAAAATCGTTCATTTTTCTGAAAAAGAATTTGCTTCATTTCTTGAAAACAAAAAAGCGGAAATTGTTGATTTTCACCTCAAAAACAATTCATTTTACAGCGAATTAGCCGGAAATAAAACAGCTGAAAGTTGGGAAAATCTTCCTGTTTTAAACAAACAAAATCTACAAAAACCACTCGAAGAAAGACTCTCAAAAGGGTATTCCAAAAAAAATATTTACCTCAACAAAACGTCTGGATCCAGTGGAACTCCTTTTGTTTTTGCTAAAGATAAATATTCGCACGCCTTAACCTGGGCGTCAAATATAATGCGTTTTGGATGGTTTGGGATTGATTTTAACAAATCGTATCAGGCACGATTTTATGGAATTCCGATGGATTTTATTGGATATCAAAAAGAACGTTTCAAGGATTTTTTAACGCATCGTTATCGTTTTCCGGTTTTTGATTTATCAGATGATGTTCTGGAAAAATTTCTGCAGAAATTTAAAACTAAAAAATTCGATTATATAAATGGTTATACAAGTTCAATTGTTTTATTTGCTAAGTTTTTAGAACAGAAAAATATTATTTTAAATCAAATTTGTCCAACGCTGAAAGCTTGTTTTGTTACTTCGGAAATGCTTTTTGAAATGGATAAAAAACTGCTGGAAAAACAATTAGGAATTCCAATTATCAGTGAATATGGTGCTTCTGAACTGGATTTGATCGCTTTTGAAAATCCGCAGGGAGAATGGCAGGTAAATGCGGAAACATTATTTGTCGAAATTTTAGACGAAAACAATAATCCTGTGCCAAACGGAACTGAGGGAAAAATTGTCATTACTTCGCTCTTCAATAAAGCAAATCCATTCATTAGATATGAAATTGGAGACATTGGAATTCTCGATGAAAAAAGCACACTTCAAAAACCAATTCTGAAAAAGCTTATTGGAAGAACCAATGATGTTGCGATTTTGCCTAGCGGGAAAAAATCGCCAGGTTTGACCTTTTATTATGTAACCAAAAGCATTATTGAAGACGATGGAAACGTAAAAGAATTCATCATCAAACAAACCAAATTAGATACTTTTGAAATTGAATATGTTTCTGATGCAGCATTAGTTTCAGAACAAATCGAGAAAATAAAACAAGCTATTGATTTGTACTTAGAGCCACATCTAAACTTCACTTTTACCAGAAAAACTGTTTTAGAAAGAACCAATCGAGGTAAACTAAAACAATTCAAATCTTTTTTGTAATATAAATAAAATCTTACATTTTTTTTTAACTAAAAACTTATGGAGGATCAATCTTTACTTACTGAAGAAACAATTTCTAATAAAATATATTTTATTCGTGGTCAAAAAGTGATGCTCGATAGTGATTTAGCTTCACTTTATGGAGTAGAAACAAAAGTTCTAAAACAATCTGTTAAACGAAATATTTCAAAATTTCCAGAAGATTTTATGTTTCAGTTATCTCAAAATGAATTCAATAACTTGAGGTCACAAATTGTGACCTCAAGTTGGGGAGGAACGAGAATCTCTCCCTTTGCTTTTACTGAACATGGTATTCTGATGCTCTCAAGTATTTTAAAAAGCGACAAAGCCATTCAAACCAATATTCAAATTATGAGGATTTTCACGAAAGTGAGACAAATGCTTTTGGACACAACCGAAATTAAGGTTGATATTCTTCAGATTCAAAAGAAGTTGGAGAATCATGATAAAAATATAGAATTGGTTTTTTCTTATTTAGATGAATTGACTGAGAAGAAAGAAAATGATTCTGAAAGAGTGAAAATTGGCTATAAAAAATAATTCTTTAAGGTCACAAATTGTGATCTCCAATTCTATACTAAATTTGTTTCAAGGCCGCAAATTGCGACCTTGAAACAAATTAAATCTTAAGATTTCTTAATATACTTTGATTTAATTATCAATTGAGTAAACAAAAACCTCACCATTAGCAAAACAGAAAACACAAAATTATATCCGTGGAATTCGCTGTAAACACCAAAATTGTGTTTGATTAATTTGAATTTTGAGGAGGAAACAGAATCCTTCCTAATTCTGTAAAACGCTAAAGATTCCGGAACTGGTCTGGCTGTTTTAATTTGTTTTAAAATCGTAAGCCATATTCTCCAATCCTGACGTTTTTGTGACGTTTCGAGAATAATTTTTCCAAAATAATCTGCATTGTAAATGGCTGTCAAATTGCCTACGTAATTGCAGAAAAAAAGTTGTTTATATGTTAACGGATCTGGTGATTCAACTCTTCTGTTTAAATCATTTCCATCTTCATCAACAGAATCATAAAAACTAAAAGTGAAGGGCAAATTATTTATTTTTAAAAACTGAATCTGTTTTTCCAATTTCTCAGGAAACCATACATCATCGGCGTCTAAATAGGCAATATATTTTCCTGTAGCTTTTTCCAAAGCTGCGTTTCTGGCAAAACCATTTCCACGATTTTCCGGTAATTTAAAAAGTTTTATTCGATTGTCATTTTGAGCAAATTCCTCTATTATTACAACCGTATTATCTGTTGAAGCATCATCTGCCAGAATCATTTCCCAGTTTTGGTAGCTTTGATTCAGTACAGAATGCAAGGTTTCCCGAATGTATTTTTCGGCGTTATATGTGGGTGTTATGATAGAAACTAATTCACTCATCAATATGCTTTTTCGTCACCTTTAATAATGTGGAAAATCGTAATTACAATAATTTTTAAGTCTAATAAAATTGACCAGTTTTCGATATAAAAAATATCATATTTTACCCGGTTTATAATATCATAGTCTGATTCGATTTCTCCCCGAAAACCTTTTACTTGTGCCAAACCTGTAATTCCGGGTTTTATAAAATGGCGCACCATAAATTTATCCACTTTAAGTATGTACTCCTGATTATAACTTACTATATGCGGTCTTGGCCCAACTACAGACATGTCTCCAATCAAAACATTAAAAAACTGAGGCAGTTCATCAATACTTGTTTTTCGAATAATCTTTCCTATTTTAGTAACCCTTGGATCATTTTTAGAAACCTGACTCATTATGGCTTCATTACTCATTTCCATTGATCGAAACTTTAAACAATTGAATTCCTTGTTATTAAGTCCATTACGTTTTTGTTTGAGTAAAACTGGTCCTTTTGATTCCAATTTTATTAAAATTCCTAAAATTGGAAGAACCCATGAAAGAACACCGACGATGATGATGATTGAAAAAATGACATCAAAAGTTCGTTTCATTATTTTATGCAAATGTTCATCCAGTCGAATGCTTCTAAGGGCAATTACCGGAATGTAATCATAGTATTCTAAGAAGAAATTTCTAAAAAACATCTGGTTGCCATCTGGAATGAATTTCAATGTCTTTAAATTACTGTCGGCAAAATCAATTATTTCACTCATTTGATCCTGAGATAAACCAACAATAGAACAATACATTTCATCCATGTTTTTATTCAGAACAAATTCAAGCATTTGATTAATATGCTCCGTTTTTACTTCTTCAAATTCAAAAACATGAATCAATTCATATCCATAATCCGGGTTTTCGGTAAAAAATTGTTTTAAAGGAAAAATACTCTCTTTGTTACCTAACAGCACAACTCTTCTATGGTTTCCACCAAAAACTACTCTATACGTCTGCAGGAAATAATAAATTGAAAACTTAATGAATAAAATCAGAATAAATATAAACCATAAATAAAACAGCAACGTTCTAAAACTGATTTCCTTAGCATAAAAGAAAGCCAGGGCAAAAACTACAAAACCGAATAAACAGGCCTGTTTTAACGCACAATTTAAAATTGCGATAACTTTGGTATAACGATATACTTCGTAAAAGCCTAAATCTGAAGCAATACCAATCCAGCCAACATTTAGCACCACTAAAAATAAAATTTGATCTACAGGAAAATGTGCGATATAAACCGCAAAAAAATTGATAATAATCAAATCAATTAAATAGGAGAACGGACGGATATAGCCTGAATATTTCCCTGTTTTTGTCCGCATTTATTTTATATAATTTGAAAAATCTTTATGCTCTTCTTTTGAAAGTTCTTCTTTTGACAACGATTTAAAATAATCGTATGTGATTTTCATTCCTTCGGCACGGGTTACTTTTGCCTCCCAGCCTAATAATTCTTTTGCTTTTGTAGTATCCGGCTGGCGTTGCAGAGGATCGTTTATGGGTAATGGATGATAAACTACTTTTTGATTGGTTCCGGTAAGTTTTATAATTTCTTCAGCAAAATCTTTGATTGTAATTTCGTCCGGATTTCCAATATTTACCGGATACACATAATCTGAATGCAATAATCTGAAAATGCCTTCTACCTGATCGTCTACATAACAAAACGAACGGGTTTGCATTCCGTCTCCAAAAATCGTTAAATCTTCTCCACGAAGTGCCTGCCCTATAAAAGCCGGAATTACACGACCGTCATTAAGACGCATTCTTGGTCCGTATGTATTAAAAATACGCACTATTCTGGTTTCAACACCATGAAAAGTATGGTACGCCATTGTGATAGATTCCTGAAAACGTTTGGCTTCATCATAAACTCCGCGTGGTCCAATGGTGTTTACATTTCCGTAATATTCTTCTGTTTGTGGGTGAACCAAAGGATCTCCATATACTTCAGAAGTTGAAGCAATTAAAATTCTGGCTTTTTTTACACGGGCCAAACCTAATAAATTATGTGTTCCTAATGATCCTACTTTTAAAGTCTGAATCGGAATTTTTAAATAATCTATTGGACTTGCCGGTGAAGCAAAATGCAAAATATAATCTAATTCACCCGGGATATGTACAAATTTTGTGATATCGTGATGATAGAATTCAAAGTGCTCTAATTTGAACAAATGTTCAATGTTTTTAAGATCTCCTGTAATCAGATTATCCATTCCAATAACATAATAGCCTTCTTTGATAAACCGATCGCACAAATGTGATCCTAAAAATCCTGCGGCACCTGTAATAAGTATTCTTTTCATATTGATTTGTTTCCGGGAGCAAATTTACTTTTTTCATTCTTATAAAATAAATTTAACATTTATCTTTTATAACATAAGAAATGATAATGGTTAACTATTTAAAATTTGTTCCAGAATTTTAATCGTAATTAAATAGGTAGGCTTTACTCCTGTTGTCCCTAAGCCACCTGAAGCCAATGTGCTTCCGGTTTCCAGAGGGTTGTCTGAAGCATAATACGCATAGCGTACTTTAATATCATGCGGAACACTTTTTCTGATTTTTGAAGCCGATTGTATTGCTTTCTGGTAATAAGAGCCTTCCATTTCAAGGCCAATTACTCCCCAGGTGGATTCATGAAAGAATTTTAACAGCTCTCTGTTTTGTAACGAGGTTCCTAAAACTGTCACCATCGCACCTTCGTAAACTGAAATATCATTTCCTTCAAACATAGCACCCGTTAATTCATTTTCGAAGAAATAATTGTCAGCAGTTCCTTCATTAATATGCGCAGACGGAATCATAATATCTCCTTTTCCGCCTTCCAGAATTCCGGCTTTACCCATTATCGAAACTGATTTTACATTTAATAAAGTTTCCTTTTTAAATGGTTTTAAAAGCTCATCAATTGTTTCATAGGCCTGCTCGCCAAAAGCATAATCCATTACAATCAGGACTGGTTTTTCTTCATCAAGCTTGGTTTTTGGAAAAGCTGTTTTTGACCAGTCAATGTTGGCTGTATCGAAAATCTGAACATCGATATTGGTCCCGGATGTATCAGGCAAAGAAATCATTCCGTTTTTTAAAGCTAATTCTTCAACCTGAGCTCTTATTTCTTTTGAACCTGAACTGCTTAATTCTTCATAAATAAAGAAATCTGTTTTACCTTTATATTTTGAAGTTAATAGCGGCGTTGCAAAAATAGAATTCATAACGCTGTGCATATTCGCACTAATTACATGAATTGGTCTTTTTAAAAGATTATTCGCCTTTAAAACTTCTTTGATATTAGTTGCCCAGATTTCACCGTGAATATGATGTCCTAAACGTTCCCTCAAAACTGGGCTAAAAGTTATAGTTCTCTTATTGTTATCGATCATTTCTTCGATAGCTAATTTTCCAAGCCAGTAGATAACATGCAAAAAGCGGTCCGGAGCATTTTCAGATCCGAAAGCATCATAAATATCCAAAACTTCTTCGAATGTTCTGGCTAAAATATTGGCTACATGCGAAATTGCTTTTTCTTTTTCAACCTGGGAAAGTTTTTTCGTCTGCGTTACAGCTTGCTCTAATTTAAGCCAATCGCGCGAAACTTCTCCTCCATCATCCAATAAAACCCTGTTTTTAATTTTATGGGATTCGATGAAAATAAAAGTCAAGTGTGTCAGAATATCGTAAATGTCTGAACGTCCACGAGTGATTTCGACATTCATTTGTTCTTCGTCGATCCGGTAGCAGTTTCTTCTTCTCTTTGGAGGAACAATTGGCTGAAAATGCGATTTCGAATAGCCTTCATCTGAAGTCAAATTGATAAAACGACATTGCTCAATTCCAATTGGAAGACGTTCTATAACGTACAAAAGCCCGTTTAGTTCTACTTTTTCTTCGGCAATATTTCCGTAAATCTCAGGACGTAACGCCAATAATGATTCACGCAAACCATCGCCAGAAACTCCCATTGGCTTATAAAAACCACGGTTAAATAAATGGCGCATCGTAATGTACATTCTTTCAATTGCGGCAGATGATTCCTGCGCTCTTGATCTTGATATATGTTTGGTTTCTTTCATGTGTTATTTATTTTTGAAAATCTTCCTTTTGAAACGTTTTTATTATAAAGATAAATTCTTTTCAAATCTTAAACTATTTAAGATGATTTTCAATATCCATCATTTGGTGCAAAATTCTAATAATTTCTAATTCGTTTTGTTTGATGTTTATTTTATAAAATATCAGATGCGATTTTACTTTAGTTCTAAAATAACCTTTTCTGATATGACTAAAATCTTTACCTGAATTAGGTTTTAAACATAAGTATTCTATTTCATCCAATATTAAACTTAAATATCTGTCTGCTTGTTCAATAGACCAGGTTTCAAAAGTATAAAGCCAAATTTTTTCTAAATCATAAGATGCTTCGTTGCTTATCTTATAATTCATTTTTAGTATGCTTTTGATGAAGGTTTTTTAAAAAAGAATTACGATCAAAATCTTTTACAAATCCTGATTTTTCTCCTTTTTTTAATTCTTTTATTAGTTCTTCACTTTTGGTTTGTTCTTCTTCAAACATTCTCAATGCAGCTCTAATCACTTCACTTGCCGAATTAAATCGACCTGTTTTAACTTGCGAATTAATAAAATTATCAAAATAATCTCCTAACAATATTGATGTATTCTTTGCCATGATCATTTAATTTTTTATCAAATATACCAATTCTTGGTATGCTTTCAAAAAACCGCTTTAAATTTAAAGTTTATTTAATATCAACTTATTAGACAATTTTTACTTCAAATTATCCGCAATATCTCTATTATTTGATAATCTCGGAATCTTATTCTGCCCACCCAATTTTCCTTGTGATTTCATGTAATCCTGAAAACCGTTTTTAGAAACTTTGGTTACAACCACTTTCTGCAAAACATTTCCGGTGATTAAATCGTCATAATAAATATTTTGTTTTCGCATCGAGTTGTCAATTGCTTCGGCAAAAGTTTCAATATTGTCTGGTTCATTTTCAAATTCTATTAACCATTCATGATACGGCAATCCGCTTGAAGGATTAATTTGCGGGGCAACGGTAAATTCGTTAATTACAATTTTAGTTCCTGTGGTAGCTTCTTTCATTGCATTTTCGACTTCGTTGGCAATAACGTGTTCACCAAAAGCCGAAATGTAATGTTTGATACGTCCTGAAACTATGACACGATACGGAGCTAAAGAGGTAAACTGAACGGTATCACCAATATTATAGCGCCATAATCCTGCATTTGTCGAAATAATTAAAGCATAATTGATACCCAATTCTACTTCGCCAATGGTATAACTTTTAGCATTTGGTTCAAAAAATTCATCGGCTTTAATGAATTCGTAGAAAATTCCTGAATTCAGTAATAAAAGCATTCCTTTCGCTTTTTGAGAATCCTGATAAGCAAAAAAACCTTCCGAAGCCGGAAACAATTCGATGCTGTCCACTTTTCTGCCAATCATATTTTCAAACTTGGCACGATACGGTTCATAATTAACACCACCGTAAATAAACAACTGAAAGTTTTTAAATAATTCACTTATTTTTTTTCCGTCGCTTTTTTTCTGTAATCGCTCAAAATACATTTGTACCCAGGACGGAATTCCTGAAATTATTGTCATATCCTGTTCGATAGTTTCTTCGACAATAGCATCAATTTTGGTTTCCCAGTCTTCAATGCAATTGGTTTCCCAGGATGGCATACGGTTTTTTTGAAGATATTTAGGTACAAAATGTGCGCCTATTCCGGATAATCTTCCAAATTTAATTCCGTATTTTTCAATTAATATTGGACTTCCCTGCAGGAAAATCATTTTTCCGTCAACAAAATCGGCATTTCCAGTTTCATAAATATAGTGAAGGATTGCGTTTCTGGAAGCTTCAATATGATACGGCATTGATTCTTTGGTAAGCGGAATATATTTTGCTCCTGAAGTAGTCCCGGAGGTTTTGGCAAAATACAAAGGCTTTCCTTTCCAAAGAATGTTTTTTTCGCCCATTCGAACTTTGTCGATATAGGATTTTAAATCTTCATAATCGCGAATTGGCACTCTTTTTTTAAAGTCTTGAAAGGTTTTTATCTCATCAAAATGATGATCAACACCAAACTCAGTATCTTTTGCACTTTTAATTAAACTCTTAAACACTTCTTGCTGAGTTTCTATTGGATTATTGGCCCAAGACAACGTTTTATAATATATTTTGCTTGCAAATAATTTTGCTGCTACAGATTTAATAGACATTTTTGGCTGTATTATTTTTTGTCAATTTTATTTTTTTCAATCTTTACACTCTTTTCCATTTCTTTCACCTCTTCTCTTAATTTTAATTCTTTTTCAGAAGCTTTCATATTGGTTTCAGGAATTTCTTCAGATTCAGACAAAATAGAATCTTTATTGAATTTCGAATATTCTAATTCTCCATTCAATACTTTTTGAATAGATTTAATGTAAGCTTCATTTTTCTTGAGTGCCTTTGTTAATGAATCTGATTTTATAGCCAATTCTAAAGCATTCTTTTTTAACTCTGACGAAGAATATCCGGGAATGAATTCGCGTAAAGGCGTAAAAGCAATTATAAATGTGGTAATCAGAATTAAGAATATTCCGCCCAAGGAAAGAACAACAAAAACATTCATTAAATTGAGTTTGAACGAAAATATTTCTTCAAATGTATCTTCATTCAAAATAACCAATCGGTTTTTAGTGAATAATTTTTTTCTGAAATTACGTTTCTTCCCTGACATTTACGGTTATTTATACTCGCAAATATAATAATTAATGAACTTATTGATGCGGGACAAATTTGGGCAAATCTACTTAATTCATTATTTTATAAAATATTTAACGCTGCTAAAAACAAATATTTTAACCCAAAAACTATTCTTCTTGGTATATTTCTATACCTTTGCTTTAAATTAGAAACAATTTGCTTAGGCATTAAATATACAATCATGGGAAGATTAGGTCTTACAGAAATCCTTGTAATAGTAGGTATTGTGATTTTACTTTTTGGAGGTAAAAAAATTCCGGAATTAATGAAAGGTTTAGGAAGTGGAATTAAGGAATTTAAAAATGCTGCCAAAGACGATCAGCCTGCTGCTAAAAAAGAAGAAGAAGAAGCTAAATAAGAACAATAAAACCTTATTTATAATCCTAAATGACACATTCATTTAGGATTTTTTTGTTTATATAAAAAATCTTACTTTTAGTGTCCCTAAATTTATGTAAACATGAAAAACCTATTTCTTTTGGTGAGTTTTTTTCTATGTATCGAAAATTATTCACAAGCAACAAAACCCTTCCCTGCCAATATTGTTTTTTCTAATGGCTTAATGGCAACCTCAAAAAACAGTCAGGATGCCAAAACCAATTATGATACCTGGAAAATTAATTTTGTAGAACCCTGCACCAATGGCAGATATCGGGTAAAATTTGACAACTCCTGGCAAACTGTTTCTGAAGGTATTGCTTACGGAATGCTTTTAAGTGCTTATTCAGCCGATAAAATACTTTTTGACGGACTTTGGTTGTACTACAAAGATAACGTCAATGGTAATGGTGTTATGAACTGGAGAATTAACGGCTGCTCAGGAACTGACGGAGCAAACGGAGCTACTGATGCCGAATTAGATGCCGCTTTTGCATTGATAGTTGCCGATTATCAATGGGGAAGTACCGGAACAATTAATTATAAAAATGATGCTAAAACTTTAATCACTGCCATCAAAAATTATGAAATTGAAGCCAATACTTTTGTGCTAAAACCGGGTGATGCTTTTGGCAGAAGCCAGATTACCAATCCATCTTACTTCTCACCTGCTTACTATAGAGCTTTCGGAAATTTTACGAATGATTCGGCTTTTTGGAATCAGGTTGCAACAAAATCATATACCGTAATCAACAATAATTTAACTGTAAATAATGCTGTCGGAGGTTTGGTTTCGGACTGGTGTGATGCTTCAGGAAATTATTCTTCGCAAGCCAATTATGCTAATCAGGGTAAATTGTATAGTTATGACGCAGCCCGAACGCCCTGGAGAATTGCTGTAGATTATGTATGGTACGGAAATGCTGATGCGAAAACCTATGCTAAAAAATCATCTGATTTTGTCCGGGTAAATCTTGGTGGTTCAGCAAATATCAAAGACGGTTATAACCAAAATGGTACTGTCACCGGACAATGGCATAATGCTACTTTTGTAGATGCATTTGCCTGTGCTGCAATGGCAGGAGAAAATCAAGTACATCTGGATGCTTCTTATGATGATTTAAAAAACCTGAATGAACCAAACAGTTATTTTAATCATACACTAAAAACATTGTATTCGTTTTTGCTGACAGGTAATTTTTATTTGCCGCCAAGCACAACTTTATCTAATGATGATTTTGATATTGAAGAATTAACTGTTACACTTTATCCAAATCCAAGTACTGATAAATTTACGGTTTTGGCTCCTGAGAATTCATTAATTGCAGTTTTCTCTCCACAAGGAAACCTTATTTCAGAACAAAAAGCATCATCTGAAAATACAGAAATTAATTTAGGCAATCATTCTTCCGGATTGTATCTGATAAAAATTACAAATGGTACTCAAAATATAATCAAAAAAGTAATTTTGAAATAATCCTTAAAAAATAAAAAACGCCCAAACTCTAAGTTGTAATTTGGGCGTTTTTGTATCATTTATTTGAACTTACTTACATTTATTCCTTTCAAAAAGTGATATTAACTGTTCTAAAGCTGTTTTCGTTTTAAAATCTTCTTTTTCAATAGCAGCAATCAGTTTCGGACATCCTGCGAAAGCTTCTTTAGACATTTTTTTGATATTTGTACCTGTTTGCGTATGAATAGCGATTCCGGCACTCGATTTTAAATATCCAAAATACAATTCATCGCTTTTTTTCTTTCCAAAAAAATAAGTTGTATCTCCGAATTGCCCTGACGTTGTACCTTTTGAAGGATTGTATTTCATAGTACCGGCAAAATCTACACAGCCTACTTTTATATCTCTGTCATAAATAATATAAAACCATTTTTTCTCCTTTGATTTTGAAAACTTTCCTGTAAAAGCATTGGCAGCTGTTAAATACAATCTTTCGGCTAAAAATTCATTTTTATCTTCATCTGTGAATTCGATTTTTTTGATTTCAGCACTTGCAATTTTTTCTTTTTTGGCTTTTTCATCTGTTTTGAAAACTACTTTAGAATCGCCGTTTTCGACCAATTCAGCCAGACCTGTTTTTTTGGTTCCGTCTTCCATATACAAAACGGCTTTAATAAATTTTGCATGACCAAGAGTCGAAAATAGAACTGCAATTGCAATTAAAATTGTTTTTTTCATGATTTGGGGTTTAATGATTTCTTACAAATGTATGGTATTGGGAAGAATATATTTTAAAAAGAAACACATCCAGATTGCCATTGTAAATTGACGTTTTTATTTAATAATCTACTTTAAAAATTTTGCAGGGAAATCTTTATATATTTGAAAAAATTTATTTTATGAAAAAAACTCTACTCGTTTTAATTTTCTTCTTAAAATTCTTTGCATTATTCAGCCAAAATCCAACCGATATTTCACAAGTTTTTGGTAGTCTCACAGGTTTTGGCGGAAGCGTTAAAACCATTGTTATACAGCCCGATGGAAAAATACTTGTTGGAGGCAATTTCTTTAAATTTAAAAATGGGTCTCAAAATTGTCTGATTCGTTTAAATTCTGACGGAAGTAAAGATGATTCCTTTGACATTGGGACAGGATTTGATAATTCAGTATCATCTATTTTACTTCAAAATGATGGGAAAATATTAGTCGCTGGTGATTTTAATGTTTTTCAAGGCAAACTTCAGCGTGGTCTAATTCGTTTAAATCCTGATGGAAGTAAAGATACTTCATTAAATATAGGAACTGGTTTTCTTAAAAATTATTTTGAAGACAATTGTATTAAATCAATGATTGTACAACCTGATGGGAAAATAGTTTTAGGCGGTGGATTTAACTATTATCAGGACAAAAGTCAGGATTTTTTAATCCGCTTAAACAGTGATGGAAGTAAAGATACTTCTTTTATTGTCCAAAACCCGAATATAGTTGTTAATACAATTGGTTTACAATCTGACGGAAAATTAATTATTGGTGGACAATATCTTAAGAACAAAACCCAGCAGCAAGACCGTTTAATTCGACTTAATATAGATGGAAGTAAAGATGAAACTTTTAGTGTTGGAAATACATTCAATAATACTGTTAATATTATCAATGTTCTAAAGGATGATCAAATACTTGTTGGAGGAACTTTTGGCGGTTATTTAGCACGTTTAAGAAGTAATGGAACAAAAGATAATCTTTTTTCATCGCAAGTGAGTTTCTCCTACGATATGTATCCTTACACTTGCAACATAAGAACTATTAAACTTCAAAGTGACGAAAAAATTCTTGTTGGAGGAGAATTTAATTCATATCAAGGATCTTCTCAAAGTCATTTGGTCCGTATAAATTCTAATGGTTCCAATGATAAAACTTTCAAAATTGAGAATAAATTTGATTTTTCTGATGTTAAAACAATTGCTGTACAAAATGATGGACAAATTATTGCAGGTGGAGGATTTATTAAATTTGAAGGTAATCCTCAAAAAGGATTAATTCGTTTAAACGTAGATGGAACTAAAGACCTTTCGCTTAAATTAGGTTATGGTCTTGATGAAGAAGTAGAATGTATTTTGCGTCAATCTGATGGAAAAATTGTTGTTGGAGGAGATTTTACCAGTTACGAGGAAAGTTCTCAAAAAAAATTAATTCGATTTAATACTGATGGAACTAAGGACAAAAATTTTGATATTGGAAAAGGATTCACAACCTCAGCAACTTCTGGCAGTAATTGCAGGGTTTTAACTGTAACCGCGCAATCTGACGGGAAATTGCTTATTGGAGGTACTTTTGGAACTTATCAAGGTAAAGAATATCCTGCTTTAATTAGATTGAATGCCAACGGAACTCCAGATACGACTTTTAACACTGGTTCCGGACTGTATGCAGGAGATAGATTTCCTAACTACTTAACTGTATATAACATAAAAGTTCAACCTGATGGTAAGGTAATTGTAGGAGGTTATTTTTCTAGATATCAAAGTACGCTCTGTAGCAATTTAATACGTTTAAATTCTAACGGATCTATAGATAAAACTTTTAAAGTTGGAACAGGGTTTGATGCTAGAGTTTCTGAAATAGTTTTATTGCCAGATGGAAAAATATTAGTAGGGGGAGATTTTACTAAATATCAAGGCAAAGATGCAAAATATTTAGTACGCTTAAATACTGATGGAAGTGTTGATGACTCTTTCCAATTAACAACTGAATTTGTTATGTCTGCTGTACAAACTTTAACTGTACAAGAAGACGGAAAAATAGTGGTTGCTTTTAGTTCTCCAGGCGGTTCTTCTGGTAGTTTATTTCGAATAAATGAAGATGGAAGCAGAGACACTTCTTTTGGTAATGTAATTCAATTAGGGAATAGAATAAATTCTATAGTTATACAAAAAGATAAAAAAATAATTGTTGGAGGTTATTTTTTATATAATTTAGCTCGTTATAATTCTGATGGAACTAAAGATCAAAGTTTTAATGTTGGACCATCATTTCAAACAACTGCTCCTAATGTCCGTTCTGTAGTCTTAGAACCTGATGGAAAAATCTATGTAGGAGGATTATTTTTGAGTTATCAAGGCGATAATAGATCCGCTTACCTGATTAAACTTAAAGGAAATGAAGTAGTTTTATCAAACGAAGAATTCAGTATAGAAAAAAAAGCTTTTTTACTTTGGCCAAATCCAGTAAAAAATACGCTAAATATCAATTCTTTAAACGAAACCAATTATTCTGTAAAAATTTATGATTTATTGGGAAGGTTAATTTATACCAAAGAAAATGCAAATTCATCAATAGATGTAAGCTCATTTAATTCTGGTCTATATTTAATAAAAATAAAAGCAGAAAGCGGAGAAACATCTCAAAAATTCATAAAAATATAATTACCGCATTTATAAAAACAAAACTCCCAAACTAATTGTAATTTGGGAGTTTTTTTGTAAAGCTTACAAGTGTTTTGGTATTTAGAATTTTAAAATTTGGGTATTTTTTAAAGTATCATCGTCAACTGAATCCTCTTTCTATCCTCATCAACTTCAGTAACCTTCACATCAACATGCTGGTGCAGTTTCACCACTTCATTCACATCGCTCACAAAACCGGCTTTTAACTGCGAAATGTGAACCAATCCGCTTTCTTTGATTCCGATATCTACAAAACAGCCAAAATTGGTAATGTTGTTCACTATTCCGGGAAGAATCATTCCGGTTTTTAAATCTTTAATTGATTTTACATTAGCATCAAATTCAAAAACCTTAGCTGACTTTCTTGGATCTAATCCAGGCTTTTCAAGCTCTTTTATGATGTCTTTTAGCGTTAGTAAACCAATTTCAGGTGTAATATAATTTTCGGCCTTAATAAGCGCTGTTTTCTCTTTGTTGGCAATTAAGTCATTTACCGAAAGTTTCAAATCTTTTGCCATTTTCTCAACAACCGGATACGCTTCCGGATGCACCGCCGAATTATCCAGCGGATTTTTAGCATTCGAAATCCTGATAAACGCAGCGCCTTGCTGATAGGCTTTATCTCCCAAACGAGGTACTTTTTTTAGCTGCTTTCTGTCTTCAAACGGACCATTTTCAGAACGGTATTGAACGATATTCTCCGCCAGCTTCTCTCCTATTCCACTCACATAACTTAGCAAATGTTTACTGGCCGTGTTGATGTTAATTCCAACCGAGTTTACGCAGCGAATTACGGTATTATCCAGTTCCTCTTTTAGTTTAGTCTGGTCCACATCATGCTGATACTGCCCTACTCCAATCGCTTTCGGATCGATTTTCACCAATTCGGCGAGCGGATCTGAAAGTCGTCTTCCGATAGAAACCGATCCACGAACCGTTACATCATAATTAGGAAATTCTTCTCTCGCAATTTTTGAAGCCGAATAAACCGAAGCTCCTGCCTCAGAAACGATAAAAACCTGAAGCGGTTTATCAAACGCAATTTTTTTGATGAAAAATTCGGTTTCACGCGAAGCTGTTCCGTTTCCGATAGAAATGGCATCAATTTGATAGGCGTTTACCATCGAACGAATTTTCTTGATCGCCATGGTTTCTTCATTTTGAGGTGCGTGAGGATAAATCGTTTCGTTGTATAACAAATCGCCCTTTTCATCCAGGCAAACTACTTTACAGCCGCTTCTAAATCCCGGATCGATTGCCAGAATACGTTTTTCGCCCAACGGCGGAGCCAATAACAACTGTCCTAAATTGTTGGCAAAAACCTGAATTGAGTTCGCATCTGCTTTGGCTTTTGCTTCCTGCAAAGTTTCGTTTCCAATCGCCGGATTCAATAATCGTTTGTAACTGTCTTCTATCGCCAGTTGTAAATGAGCCGTAGTACTATTTTGTTTTTTTATGATAATTTCATCTATAATATCGTAAGCTTCGTCCAGATCTACATCAATTTTCATCTTTACAAAACCTTCGTTTTCTGCACGAAGCATGGCTAATAAACGGTGCGAAGGTGCTTTTGTTAAAGGTTCTTCCCAATCAAAATACTGACTGAATTTTTGTGCGCCTTCTTCTTCGGCTTTCTTTTTAACCACTTTGGTTCCTATGGTTGCTTTTCGTTGATACAATCTACGAAGCTGTTTACGGACATAAATATTTTCGTTGATCCATTCGGCCACAATATCTCTTGCACCTTGCATCGCAGCTTCTTCATTAATAACATTTTCATTGATATATTGCGTCGAAATAAAATCGACATCCACATCATTTTCAGCTATAATAATTTTTGCCAGTGGTTCTAATCCAAATTCACGCGCCACATCGGCTTTTGTTTTTTTCTTCTTTTTGTACGGAAGGTAAAAATCTTCTATTTCCTGTAAATCAAAACTATCTTCAATTTTTTTCTTCAATTCCGGCGTAAGCGCTTTTTGCTCTTCAATAGATTTCAAAACCGCTTCTTTACGTTTTATAAGCGTTTCATACTCTTTTTGAAGTTTTGCAATCTGCTCAATTACTACTTCGTCAAGATTTCCGGTTGCGTCTTTTCGGTAACGCGAAATAAATGGAATGGTACAATCTTCTTCTAATAATTTTACCGTGTTTTGAATGTTTATGGGCGCTGTCTGAACAGACTTGGCTATGAATTGTATATTAGTCATTTTTAAAATATTTTAATTTTAAAACCATTAAAAAAAGCTCTTTATTTCTTTGGTTTCAATACTACTGATGCTTTTGTAAAATCCGAAGAAGCGTTGATTACATTTCTGTATTCCTGATAGATTTCTTTTGGGTAATTTATTGAATTGAAAATCTCAAAAACCTCAACAATTAATTGATTTCCTTCGACTTTTACGGTTGATTTGAAAGAACAATTTTTGGTTTCATCTCCACCTGTTTTCTTATCAATTTCCAAATCCTTAAAACTTTCGACCTCATAACCATTCGGAATATTAAAAATTATTTTGTGTTTGAACGTTTTTGCATAATTTAAGTCTACATCCCATTTTCTATCTGTTTCCTGATATAAATTGGCTTGTTTGCCTATCATTTTACCTAGATTTACCAAAACCAGATTTCCAGCATTTTCGGTTAAGGATTCCCGAGCCTCAGCATTGACTTTTACACTGTAAGGAGTGTTTGTATAATTGTATTTGAACTCTTGATTTTCAAAACTATAATTGGTAATTTTTATATCGAAATCATCACCAAATATTCTTTTCTTGATATATTCCTCAAGTTTTTTTTCGTCTTCATTTTCTTTAATGTATTTTACCCAATTCCTATTCAATTGTCCATCATATCCTGTATATGAATGTGTTTTTTCTATAGTTGCCATTGTCAGGTCATCTGAAAATGAAACAGTACTTTGCGATTCGTTTACAGTAAAATCAGCAGGAGCAATTGGAAAAGTTAACTGATAATTCTCTTTAAGGGCAGGGTAATATGTTCTTCCTACTGAACCCTGAACCTCATAAACCGGATAACCATAACACAAATATTTCTCATACGGAGAGAGAAATTTTTTAGTTTCAGGAATGTAATACATAAATTCGTGAGAAAGCGGTACAACAAATTTTTCGGTATGCACCTCTCCACTGAAGCGCGACATTCCGGCAACTACTTTATAGGGAATTTTTAATTCTTTGAGTGTAAATCCATATAAGTCAAAAATATCTCCAGCAGTTAACTTTTGTTTGCCGTTATTTAAATTGGTTATTTTTTTAGCTGTTTCTCCTCTGCTGATAAAATCGAAATTGGTTTTAATGTACTCATCGATTTTAACTAATTTCTCTTCGGTTGATTCAGTACCAATATTTAATTTTTCAATAAACTCTCTCGCCTGAGTTTTCTTAAAATATTGAAAAGACGGTTTAGAAAGATATTGCGGCATAAAATAATTCCATTTATAAATGTCAAGTGGTGGAGCCGAAACCATATAAATTAACTTCACTAAATTCTTTATATTACATGCATTTGACTCTTCTTTAAAAGGTGGAATGTTAGTCGCTGTTGATATTGATTTGCTGTTTAAAGTACTTTTATTAAACTCTGAAGAAGCAAAAATTTCAAATTTTACGCCATCCTGAGTATGTGTAAATTCAGCTAATAAAACCGGAATATCTTTCTGGAAAACTTCTACTCCATAAGCGGATGGATTCTCTTTTATAATAAAATAATATTCTAAAATATCACCTGCTTCTACACCTTCAAAAACGATTGACTTTACTTTGTCTATCTCTGTTTCGATAATTTTATCCTGTGGTAATATTTTTATTTCTCCGTTGGGTTTTATGATACGCGCATGAAAATCGCGAACATCACGAATATATCCGTTGTCCTGGGCTTTAATTTTATTGTATTTATTAATTTCCTCCGCTTTATTGATTTTAATAGCAAAGTGATTCATTCCAAAAGTTGCATAAGCATAAGCTCCAACTCTTGTATGTATCCAGCGTTTGTCAAACAAAACCACTGCTGGCTGGTCCTTATATTCAGCCGGAATTTCAATAAAGTTTGGTTTTTCGTCCCAAGTATAACTTTTTATCTCTTGAGAATAACTTTGGAAGGCAAATAACAAGATAAAAATTAGTGCTATTTTTTTCATTATTTTGAAAGAATTATAGATTGATTATATTGTTTGGTTAATGTTTTTATGAAGGAATTCCAAAGTAAAAAATCTTTGTTATCCAATAGTAATTTTTTTGATTCTATCTTTTGATTTACTGTAATGGTGTTTTTCTGTACTTTGTATTGAATATCAAAACTTCCCAAATCGTTTTCAGTTTTTGCATTTTCAGGCATAAATTCTACTTTATAGTCCACTGGTAATTGATACTCATACTGTATTTCATAAACATAAGCAAGGTCATTTTCTATAGAAAGTTTTCTTTTTTCAATATCAATCAGGTTTTCTTTTAAAGGAAAAAGTAATATAGGTTTTAATAATAATTTACCATTGACATCTTTGATACCATTTTCTAATTTCAATTTAAAATTGGCTTTTGATGGCAATTCCTTATAATCGTTTTTTTGTAATTCCTGAATATCCAAAAGTATCTTCTGGTTATTTGAAGTAATAATGTCCTTCCAAATTTCACTTTCTTTTTGATTATACTTAGAAAGATTATTTAATAAATAACTCTTTTTTAAACCTGATACATTGATACTTGCCTCTCCAACGATGTTATAATTTTCCAGATTTAATTTCATTAAAATTGTGGTTTTGTTCCTGCCGGATTCAACTTCCGGAACTTTTTCTATTTTAAATTCCTTTTCTGATTTTCCTATCAAAGCTTCTTTGCCCTGAATAAAAGCGGAAGGAAACGTAAACGGACAAAATTTATCAGTAGCATCCATAAAATAACTTTTACCGTCAATAACTACATTCGTAATCATATGATTGTCTACTTGTGGTGTTGGAACATCCTTATATGTGTATGGTTTTTGGCGCGTTCCAATCCAGGTTAGATTAGAATTCAATTGAGCATATCTAAACATTTCATTCAAAAGATTCGCCATATCTTTACAATCTCCGTATAATTTTTGAAAAATATCTGAAGCCTCTCTTGGAATAAAACCACCCATTCCATCTTCAAAGGCAACATAATGTACATTTTGCTGCACCCATTCATAAATAGCTTTTGCTTTTTCTAAATCGGAATTTTTGTCTTTTATCAGCTCAAGTGTTTTACTTTTCAAAGCCGTTTGATCTGTTTTATTAATCTCTTTTGTGATTGAATAATACCATTGGTATAATTTTTCCGGTGTTCCTAATAATTCTTCTTTTTTACCTTCTATTTCATAACTTTTGATGTAAAAAATAATATGCGGCATAAAATGCAAAGAACTTGGCATATTCTCTTCTCGCTCAAATTCAGGAATATCATGGGCTTCCCAGGTATAAACATCAAAATTTCCTTCTTTAGTTTTGTTAAAAACTATTTTGTCCTGATAATTTCCAAAAAGCTTGTATCCTATCTCGGTAGAAGGATTGCAACGAATTTGAAGTTTTGCAGTTTCTGTTTTTATTGGATTCTGAAATCGAAAACTGGATAAAAAACGAGATTGTTTGAGCTTGGTTTTATAAGAGAATTCAATTAATGAATTGTCTTCTACTTTAGGCATCACAAAATATTTGAATTTATTGTCGCTTTTGTAAATGTTTTCATATTCTGCATCGAATGTCGCAATAGAATAAGAACTTAAATCTACTTTTTTATTTGTTTTCGTAATATAAGTAGATCCCTTTATATTTAAAATTTCGCTAAAACTATCAAATGGAATTCTAATAGAATATTCCTGGGTATTTTTGCTTTTTGAAATTGCTCTGCTTTCATTTACAAAAGTTTCAATTTCCAAGGCTTTACCAGAATTTATTACCACCGTTTCGTTGCTGTAAACTATTTTTGATTTTTCCTGTGAATACAATTGAAAAGAAAATAAAAACAATACAATATATTTTTTCATTGAATTTAATTTATGCTAAAAATAAGAAACATTCTTACTCTATTATATTTATAACTGTTTATTAGAAATTATCTAAACTAATTAAAAGTGTTTAGGGAGATCCGTTTTGTTAATCACTTTTTGATTTTTTTCGGACAGCTAAAATAATATCTTTGGTTCTAATTTTAAGCCTATGGAAGTTTTATTACTGTATTTTTTAATTATAAATTTTACTGTCTTTGTCATAGCGGGATATGACAAATATTCAGCCATTAAAAATAAACGAAGAATTCCTGAAAACACCCTTTTTTCAATGGCTTTTTTGGGAGGTTCTATTGGTTTGTTAGTTGCAATGTTATTATTCAGACATAAAACGAGTAAATCGTCTTTTTTTGTGAAGTTTTCAGGGATTTTTTTGATCCAGATCGTGGTAGTTTATCTTAAATTAACTCACAAAATATAAAACAGGATAAATTAAAAATAGACCTTTCCTGTTTATTTTTAATGGTGCAAAGCACCCGATTTTTTTGACATTTTTAATTAAAAAAAGAATTTATTACTCATAAAATATAAATTCCTTACTGCAGTCTTTGCCAAAATCCGGCTGGATTGTACAATGATTAATATGAAAATCATGAAATAAAACTTCTTCAATTTCTTCAACAATTTTATTAAATTCTGAAATTGAAATGTTTTCCTGGCAATCTAAATGCGCCTCAAAATGAAGTTCATTATCATTTAAATGCCAAAGGTGAATATGATACAAACGATGGTTTCCGGTAACGGTATGGATTTTTTCAGCAATTTTTTCAATGTTTAAACTTTCCGGAGTAAAAAGCAAAATCATTTTTGTAGAAGATTTTAATAAATCTAAACTCATCAAAATCAAATAAACAGCAATTCCGAGAGTGATAACGCTATCAACCCAAAACCACTGAAAATATTTCATTAAAATTCCGCCTGCCAAAACTGCAACAGAAGCCATCATATCTGTAAAAAGATGCAAATAAGCCGATCGCATATTCAGGTTATGATCGGCATCTTTTTTCAGGATAATTGCCGAAAATCCGTTGAAAGCTATGCCTAAAACAGAAAGCCAAATCACCAAATTGGAACCAATAACAACTGGTTCTGAAAATCTGAAAATTGCTTCGTAAATAAAAAAAAAGGCAACAATAATTAAAGTTGCCGCATTAATAAATGCGGCAAGAAGTTCGGCTCTTTTATAGCCAAATGTACTGGAAAAACTGGGCTTTCTTTTAGCCAGTTTATGTGCCAAAAAACTCAAAATCAAAGAAATAACATCACTAAAATTATGCAGAGCATCTGATAATAAAGAAAGACTGCCCGAAATAAATCCGCCTATAATTTGCGCAACAGTAATACCAATATTCAGAATAATTGAAATTGATAAATTTTTACTTGTTACTTCATGATGATGTCCGTGATGATTATGGTTGTGACCCATATTTTATTTATTGACAAGCAATTTTATTTACTCGGTTTTGGTGTCTTCCCCCTTCAAATTCTGTACTCAGAAAAGTTTCGACCATTTCTACAGCTTGAGGAATTGATGTAAAACGTGCAGGAATACTAATAATGTTAGCATCATTGTGTAAACGTATTAAAACTGCAATTTCTTTAGTCCAGCACAAACCGGCTCTTACTTTTGGATGTTTGTTAACTGTCATGGCGATTCCGTTTCCGCTTCCGCAGATTACGATTCCAAAATCGGCTTTTCCTTCAGATACATCAGTCGCAACCGGATGACCAAAATCCGGATAATCAACAGAATCTTCAGAATCTGTACCATAATTGGTTACTTCATATCCTTTTGCTTTTAGCATGGTAACAATTGCTTTTTTATACTCCGGTCCTGCGTGATCGTTTCCTATCGAAATTTTCATTTTAAATACTATTAAGTTGTGTCCTGCAAATTTAACTAAAGAATTTCTTAGCAGCACATTAATTATAAAAAAGTTCAACGTGATTTTCAAGACTCGGGACCAGTTATGCACTTTTTATCTTCAAAATATTTTAAAAGATTAAATACAATGAGCATAAAAAAAGCTTGTTACCTAATGCAACAAGCTTTTTACAGAACTGGTATTTTTAACTAACTATTGTTTTATAAATTTAGTGGCAGAACCACCTTCTAATTGTATAATATACAATCCATTAGTGAGGTTTTGAACCTGTATTTTTTCATTATCAGAAACACTTCCATTACTTACTTTTAATCCTGATATGTTGAATATAGTGTAATCTGTTGTTTGTGATAAACCGGACACAGAAATAAAATCCTTAGCTACATTAGGATATACCAATACACTCTTGCCTGACAAATAAGAAGGCGTATTTAAAGTAACAGAACCAAAATCTTTCCAAACATTAGCGTTCTGATAATCGCTCACAATACCCGGAGAAGAAACACTTAAGGCAATTGTGTTTAAGTTAACCCCATAAAATACATTACTATTTATAAGCAAAGGAGTTGCCCCGCTCACATTTACAGACTTTATTCCTATACAATAAGAAAAAGCAGAATCACCAATACTGCTAACAGAATCTGGAATAGTTACGGACGTTAAGCCAGAACAAGAAGAAAAAGCAGAATCACCAATACTGCTAACAGAATTCGGAATACTTAAAGACGTTAATCTGGAACAAGAAGAAAAAGCAGAATCACCAATACTGCTAACAGAATTTGAAATACTTAAAGACGTTAAGCCGGAACAATTAAAAAAAGCAGAAGTACCAATACTGGTAACAGAATTTGGAATACTTAAAGATTTTAAGCCTCTACAATTAGAAAAAGTAGAATCACCAATACTGGTAACAGAATTTGAAATACTTAAAGAAGTTAAGCCGGAACAAAAATAAAAAGCAGAAGTACCAATACTGGTAACAGAATTTGGAATACTTAAAGACGTTAAGCTGGAACACTCGCTAAACGCTGAATTACCAATACTGGTAACTGAATTTGGAATACTTAAAGACGTTAAGCTGGAACAAGAAGAAAAAGCAGAATCACCAATACTGGTAACTGAATTTGGAATACTTAAAGACGTTAATCGGGTACAATTAGAAAAAGCAGAATTACCAATACTGGTAACTGAATTTGGAATACTTAAAGACGTTAAGCCTCTACAAGAAGAAAAAACACCATTACCAATACTGCTAACAGAATTTGAAATACTCAAAGATGTTAAGCCGGAACAAGTAGAAAAAGCATTATTACCAATACTGGTAACTGAATTTGGAATACTTAAAGACGTTAAGCCGGAACAAGAAGAAAAAGCACCATTACCAATACTGGTAACTGAATTTGGAATACTTAAAGACGTTAAGCCAGAACAAGAAGAAAAAGCATAATCACCAATACTTATAACAGAATTTGGAATACTCAAAGACGTTAAGCCTCTACAATAAGAAAAAGCAAAACCACCAATACTGGTAATAGAAGTACCAATACTTAAAGATGTTAAGCCGGTACAACTCTGAAAAGCAGAACCACCAATACTGGTAACCAAATACGTATTACCTTCATTAGTAACAGTACCGGGAATAATTAAATCTCCTGTTGGCTGAGAAACGTATCCGGTTACAATTACCTCCGATCCTGAAGTCACAACATACTTTAAATTATCAACTATAAAGTTTTGTGCACTTGCTACTGTAGTAATTAACATTACTAATAAACTAAATAATTTTAGGAGTAATTTTTTTTTCATATAAAAATTTTTAAGTTGTTTATTGTTTTTATAATTAAGGTAATTTTTTTCGCAAATGTAAAGTTTTATTTACATATTATGTTAAACATCAAATTATTAATAATTTTAAATTTTACAATATTTATAAATATATGGAAATTAATATAATAGTATTTTTTATATAATAAAATAAACATTTAAAATACTGATAATCATACCATTATTATATTAAAATAAGGTTATGTTAATAGTGATTACTAAAACACTGATAATCAGTTAACTTTAAATTAACACAAAATGTTAATAAGTTCAGATAGAAAATAAGAAGTATTTTTTGGTTGTGTCGAAAAAAAACCTAATCCAAAACTGGAATTTAAAATGCAAGAAAAGTTTCATGAATTTTTAGAAAAGTTATCAAGATTAAAAATACCATTTTCAACAGAAATCAACATATCAACTTATCTACAAAATGAATTCAATTTTGGTTATCAACCATTGTTAATTAAAATATAAAAAGTCTTATAAATTAATCATTTAACAAAATATAAGTATGTTGATAACTCTATATAACTAAGAGAAACTTCATTTCAATACTTTTAAAAATAAATTTATATCACATATTAACACACTATAATAACCAACAAATTTTTTTAAATTTTTAAAAATCTTTTTTGTTGTATTTAATATATGTTGAAAACTTTAAAATTTGAAAAGGAAAAAAAATTTTTGAATTTGAATTTTACTTTGAATTGAATTTGTTTTTCAAGTTTTGTTTCAGACGATTTTAAGCGGATTGTTGAGACTGTCCAGAATTTGCTGAACTTGTTCGAAATCGTTTGGATGAACTTTAAGTTTGATTCCGCCGAGTGCTGCTGTGTACAACGGAATGACTGAGAGTGTTACTTCGTTTTCAAAAAAATACGGAATTTCTTCTTGTTCCAATAAGTGTTTGAGTACTACTGTTTCGTGATGAAAATTGAATACAGCAATGGTTTTAAAGCTTTCCATAAAAAGGTCTTTTAGTAAAGATACAAAAGTTATTATTTTAATAAATCAATTATTGAAATCTGTTATTAGCTATTTTAAGTACTATAAATTTGTAGTTTTTAGATTTATTTTAAGAATCAATTAAATCAGAAACAATTTCAGATAAATCAATAAAAAAGCATTTTTTAAAAATATTTTATTATTAAATTTGGCGTCAATAATTAAAAATTAACTTACATAACGAATTAAAAATGAATAAAAATTACCTACTATTATTTGTATTATTTTGTATCAATAGCATTCAGGCCCAGGATGTAACTACTTTAGCAGGTTCTACATCAGGTTTTGCAGATGGAACAGGAACAGCAGCACAGTTTAAAAATCCTGTTGGAGTTTGTACCGATTCTAATGGAAATATTTTTGTAGCAGATTCGGACAATTATATGATAAGAAAAATTACTCCCGCTGGTGTAGTAACTACTTTTGCAGGTTCAACTAATTCAGGTTATACAGATGCAACTGGTACTGCTGCTAAATTTTCTTTAGTTTATGGAATTTGTATTGATAAAAATGATAATATTTTTGTCTCTGATAATACTAAAATTAGAAAAATTACTCCTGCTGGAGTTGTAACCACTTTTGTAGGTTCATCGAGTTCAGGTAATGTAGATGGCACTGGAACAGCCGCCCGATTTTATAATTTAGCTGGAATTTGTATTGATGCTAATAATACTCTTTATGTAGCTGACAGTCAGAATCACAGAATAAGAAAAATTACATCTGAAGGTGTTGTAACAACTTTGGCTGGTTCATCAGATGGTTTTGATGACGGGACAGGGACAGCAGCAAAATTTTCTGAACCTGGAGCAGTTTGTGTTGATGCCAGTGGAAATGTTTATGTAGCAGATACAGGAAATCATAAAATAAGAAAAATTACATCGGCAGGTGATGTGACGACTTTTGCAGGTTCTGCAAATGGATTTGTAAATGGAACAGGAACAGCAGCCCGATTTAGTTATCCTTTTGGCATTTGTATAGATGCCAGTAATAATCTTTACGTAGGGGATATGAATAATAACAAGATAAGAAAAATTACTACAACTGGTGTTGTTACGACTTTTGCAGGTTCATCAAGAGGTTCTGCTGATGGTACGGGTACAGCGGCACTTTTTTATTATCCTTGGGGACTTAGTATTAATAATGGAATTATGTACGTAGCAGATAGTAGTAATAACAGAATTAGAAAAATTACAACTGCTACTTTAGGTTTAAACGAAAACAATAAAGCTGTTACTCTAACTGTTTATCCTAATCCGGCAACAAATATTTTAAATATTCAATTAGAAGAAATTAGTCCAAATACTCAATTGAAAATTTCAGATATTTTAGGAAAAACCATTTTTACTAAAAAGATTGAAGCTAATATAACTTCGATAAGTACAGAAAGCTTTAAAAAAGGAGTTTATTTGATAACTGTACTTAATAGTGACAAAAAAACAACTCAAAAAGTGATTATAAATTAATAAAAATTTATTTTATTTTTTATTTAAAAAGGTTTGCTCAATGCAAACCTTTTTTTGTTTAAAACCTTTTTTTAAGGAGAATTTATTTTAAAAAAAATGAATTTCAAAACTATAATTTTAAGACAAAAATTTTTAAAAGTATTGAATTTAGTGTTTTAAAAAGCGTTTTTTATATGAATGTGATAAAGTTATATTTTTAATAAATTATTTGTTAAAATCTATTATCTGATATCTTATTCGTAATTTTAAACTTTATAAGAAAAGATATATGAGTAAGAAAATTAGAAAGCCGATAAAAAATGACAAGGATTTCTCCGGAAAAATACTGAAGATTTTATCGCAAAGTCCTAATAAAGCATTTAATTACAAACAGATAGCAGCAAAGCTTGAACTTGACGATACAAAAAGCAGAAACCAGATCATAAAAGACTTAAAGATAATGGCTGGCTCTAAGAAAATTATTGAATCTGAACCTGGAAAATATTTAGTGAAAGCGGAGAGTCAGGATTATTACGAAGGAACTATTGATATGACGAGCCGTAAAACAGCTTATTTTATTTGTGAAGAATTTGCAGAAGATGTTTTTATTCCGACCAATAATCTGAATCGTGCACTGGACAAAGACAAAGTTAAAGTTTACGTTTACAACCGAAGAAAAGGTAAAAGACCTGAAGGTGAAGTTATTGAAGTTGTTGAAAGAAACAAAACAGAATTCGTTGGAGTAATTGACATTCAGCCCAATTTTGCTTTTGTTTCGACTGCAAATCCTAAAATGTACACGGATATTTTTATTCCGAAAGACAAAATGGGTGACGCAGAAAATGGTGATGTTGTTTTAGTGAATATTGAAGACTGGCCCAAAAGAGCCGATAGTCCTTTTGGATCTGTAATTAAAGTTTTAGGAAAACCCGGAGAACATAATACTGAAATTCATGCAATCTTAGCAGAATATGGTTTGCCATCCGATTTTCCGGTAGAAGTAGAGGTGTATGCACAAAAAATAGACACTTCGATTCAGGAATCTGAGATTGCAAAACGCCGTGATATGCGTGATACACTTACGTTTACGATCGATCCAAAAGATGCCAAAGATTTTGATGATGCCTTGTCTTTCAAAAAGTTAGAAAACGGAAACTACGAAATAGGTATTCATATTGCCGATGTTTCACATTATCTTGAAGAAGGAACAATTTTAGATGATGAAGCTTATCAGCGTGCCACTTCGGTTTATTTGGTAGATAGAGTAGTGCCAATGCTTCCGGAAGTTTTGTCTAATTTTGCTTGTTCGCTGCGTCCACAGGAAGAAAAATATACGTTTTCAGCTGTTTTTGAGGTGTCAGAAGACGCAAAAGTCATTAATCAATGGTTTGGTAGGACAGTTATTTATTCGGATCAGAGATTCGCTTATGAAGAGGCACAATATATCATCGAAACCCACACTAAAAACAAAAATTCAAATGAAGAAAAGTGGGTTCTTGACGAACAAGGAAAACAAATATTAAATCCGTCAAAAACAAAAGACAATACCATTCCGGTTGATATTTCAATCACAGGTGATTCTTATGTTGTTTCAGATGAAATTGTAAATGCTACTTTAAAACTCGATGAATTAGCGAAAATTTTAAGAAAGAAAAGAATGCAGAATGGCGCGATTTCTTTTGATAAAGTAGAAGTAAAATTTAACTTGGATGCCGAAGGAGAACCTGAAGGCGTGTATTTTAAAATATCAAAAGATGCGAATCATTTAATTGAAGAATTCATGCTTTTAGCCAACAGAAAAGTGGCTGAATACATTGGAAAACAAAAGAAAACGTTCATTTACAGGATTCACGATGAACCAAATGAAGACAAATTAATTGCAATGCAAGGTGTAATTGCTAAATTTGGTTATAAAATAG
This sequence comes from Flavobacterium pectinovorum, assembly GCF_022802975.1. Lineage (GTDB taxonomy): Bacteria > Bacteroidota > Bacteroidia > Flavobacteriales > Flavobacteriaceae > Flavobacterium > Flavobacterium pectinovorum_B. Next base: position 48,056 of record NZ_JAFEVZ010000011.1, on the reverse strand, counting down.
ATTTCCGTAACAAAGGAGATATTTCTAAGTCTTTGAATGCTTTGATGGAAGAAGTTAACGGTAAAAAAGAACAAAACTTAATTGATACGCTGGCCATTAGGAGTATGAGTAAAGCCAAATATTCAACAGATAACATTGGTCATTATGGTTTAGCTTTTGATTATTACAGCCATTTTACATCGCCAATTCGTCGTTATCCGGATGTTATGGTACATCGTTTATTGCAATTTTATCTGGATGCAGGAAAATCTGTAGATGAAGAAATTTACGAAACAAAATGCCTGCATTGTTCTAATATGGAAAGTTTAGCAACAAATGCTGAACGTGACAGTATCAAATACATGCAGGTTAAATACATGCAGGACCATCAGGACGAAGAATTTCTTGGTGTTATTTCCGGTGTTACAGAATGGGGAATTTATGTTGAAATCGTTTCTAACAAATGTGAAGGGATGGTAAGAATCAGAGAAATTAAAGATGATTATTATACTTTCGATGAAAAACAATATGCGCTGGTTGGAGCTACTTCAGACAGTATATTGCAATTAGGGGACGAAATTTACGTTAAAGTAAAAAATGCTGATTTGGTTAAAAAACAACTGGATTTTCATTTTTTACGAAGAGCTTAATAAGTTGTTAAATTTAAAAATTAAAGAAATGAAAAAGTTAATTATAGGCGCTGTCATTTTGTTTATACAAATGTCTTTTGGACAGGTTACTAAAGAATTAGGAGATTTTGATACTGTTAAAGTTTACGATAAATTAAATGTAAAATTAGTTCAGTCATCTGAAAATAAAATTGTTATAAAAGGAGCAAGGGAATCAGAATTAGAAGCCGTTAATAAAAATGGTCTTTTAAAAATAAGAATGCCATTTCCAAAACTTTTGTCCGGTAACGATTTAGAAGTTACTTTATATTACAAACATATTGAACTTATTGATGTCAATGAGGGTGCAAGTGTTACAAGTTCTGAAGCTATAAAAGCGACCAGTTTTAAGGTAAGTGCTCAGGAAGGCGGTAAAATTAATGTAGATTTGGATGTTGATAAACTTAAAGTTAGTTCTGTTTCAGGAGGAGAAATTACTTTAACCGGTAAAGCAGAAAATCAAGTTGCAAGTTTAGGTGCAGGTGGTTATTTGCTGGCAAGTAAATTAAGTACGTCTCAAACAACTGTAAGTGTTTCTGCGGGAGGAAAAGCAGATGTAAATGCTTCAACTCTTGTGGAAGCAAAAGTGAGCGCAGGAGGCTCTATTTACATTTATGGTAAACCAAAACAAATTAACCAAAAAACAGTTTTCGGAGGAAAAATAGAAGAAGTAAAATAGTATTTGATGATAAATGATATTCTGGCTGGACTGCCATGGGGACTTGTTCTGAGCTTTATGGTAGGTCCGGTATTTTTTGTTTTGTTAGAAACCAGTATTACAAAAGGTTTTAGATCAGCAATTGTTTTTGATTTTGGAGTAGTCTTAGGTGATATTTTTTTTATAGCAATTGCTTATTTAGGGAGTTACAGACTAATTTCCAGTTTAAAGGATAAACCGGCACTTTTTATTTTTGGCGGCATAATTATGCTGTCTTATGGTATTATTTCGTTTGTAAAACTAAAAAAAGAAGAAAAAATCAACGATGAAGAAATTGACCGTGATATTATCAAAAGAAACTATGGAAGTTTGTTTGTAAAAGGTTTTTTACTCAACGTTATTAACATTGGAGTTCTTGGTTTCTGGCTTGCTGTTATTATTTCTGTCGGACCAAAATTACAGATGCAGACCCCTAGAATGATGACTTTTTTTACTTCTGTAATTGTTACTTATTTATTGGTTGATTGTCTAAAAATAGTATTAGCCAAACAATTAAAATCTAAAATGACCCCGACTAATATTCTTAAAATAAAAAAAGGAATCAGTATTGTTTTAATGGTCTTTGGATTTGTATTAATGATTCAGGGCTGGTTTCCAAAAGAAAAAGAAATGGTTAAAAATGCTTTTGAAAGAATAGAAAAGTAGTTTGTTAATAACTCAAAATTATAAAATTAAGCCTCTGAATTTCAGAGGTTTTTTTGTGTTTATAAAGTAGATATAAGACTTATAATTTTGGCAAAGTTGACTCCAGTTTGTCATTTCGACGAAGGAGAAATCTTCGTGAGAAGCTCGACAAAGATTGGACAATAGTTACGGAGTTACTTGTGAAGATTTCTCCTTCGTCGAAATGACAAGATTGTGTTGGATTATTCGTTAAATATGAAAATTAACCATAAAAAAACCTCTAAATTGCTTTAGAGGTTTTGAGGCATCGTCCGGATTCGAACCGGAGTAGGAGCTTTTGCAGAGCCCAGCCTAGCCGCTCGGCCACGACGCCATTACCTGAACGGATGGCAAAAGTAACTAAAATCTTTAAAATTCAAAAGTTTCGAATAAACTATTTTAAAAAAATCCGGATTTTACTGAAATAATTATTTTCTGATTTCCGTCATTTTTATAGTAACTGATTCAACATCACCGCCAATAGGAGGATTTATTTTAGAAACCCAAACTGTTGTTTTTTCTACAGTTTCTATCTCTGCCAGTACACGAATATTGATTCTTTTGGCTACATGTTCCAATAAATGCGAACGAATTGCCATTTCTTCCGTCACAATTTTGTTCAAATGAACGTAATCAACAGTGTCTAAAAGATGATCTGTCTCGGCTGATTGCTGTAAATTGGTTTTAATTTTTAAATCTACAGTGTAATCAGATCCTATTTTTCCTTCTTCAATTAAACATCCGTGGTACGAAAAAGTACGAATGTTTTTTAGTTTAATAATTCCCATTTCTAAATTTAGTTTCAAGTTTTAAGTTTCAAGTTTAGAGTAAGTTTCCAAAGAAAACTATAAACCATAAACTATAAACTATAAACTTTTTTATCTTTGCTAAAATTACTATAAAATAATGGCATCAGAAGATAAATCACTCAGTTTTATTGAACAAATCATAGAAGAAGATCTTAAATCAGGTCTTTCAAATTCTAAATTACGTTTTCGTTTTCCACCGGAACCAAACGGTTATTTACACATTGGCCATGCAAGTTCAATTGCATTAAATTTTGGTTTAGGAATTGATTATCAGTCACCTGTAAATTTACGTTTTGATGATACCAATCCGGAAAAGGAAGAGCAGGAATTTGTTGATGCTATTAAAAAAGATGTAGAATGGCTGGGTTATACCTGGGCAGAAGAATGTTATGCTTCAGATTATTTCCAACAATTATACGATTGGGCTGTTTTATTAATCAAAAAAGATAAAGCGTATGTAGACAGTCAATCTTCTGAAGAAATGGCCATTCAAAAAGGAACTCCATCAACTACAGGGACAGACAGTCCATACAGAAATCGTTCTGTTGAAGAAAATCTTAATTTATTCGAAAGAATGAAAAGCGGTGAATTTGAAGCTGGAACACATATTCTTCGTGCCAAAATTGATATGAAATCTACGAATATGCTTATGCGTGATCCTATCATTTACAGGATTTTACACAAGCATCATCATAGAACAGGAGATACTTGGAAAATTTATCCAATGTACGATTGGGCACACGGACAAAGTGATTATTTAGAAGCTATTTCCCATTCATTTTGTACACTTGAATTTTTGCCTCACCGTGAATTATACGATTGGTTTTTAGATCAGATTATTGATGAAAACAGAATACGTCCTAAGCAAAGAGAATTTGCAAGACGTAATTTATCACATACCGTTGTTAGTAAAAGAAAATTACAGCAACTTGTTAAAGAAAAGCATGTTAAGGGTTGGGATGATCCAAGAATGTCAACTATTTCCGGTTTAAGAAGACGTGGTTATACTGCAGCTTCGTTACGTAATTTTGCGAATACAATTGGTATTGCGAAACGTGATAATTTAATCAATGTATCGGTTTTAGAATTCTGTATTCGTGAAGATTTGAACAAAATTGCACCTCGTGTAATGGCTGTTTTGGATCCGGTAAAACTGGTTATTACAAATTATCCTGAAGGAAAAGAGGAATGGTTAGAAGCTGAAAATAATCAGGAAGATGAAAATGCAGGTTTTAGAAAAGTACCATTTTCCCGTGAATTATACATTGAAAGAGAAGACTTTTTAGAAGAAGCTCCGGCAAAATATTTCCGTTTGACTTTAGGAAAAGAAGTTCGTCTTAAAAATGCATATATCATTAAAGGAGAATCAGTTATAAAAGATGCTGAAGGAAATATTACAGAAATTCATGTAGCGTATGATACCGATTCTTTAAGCGGAAGCGGGACAGAAGCAAGCCAAAGAAAAGTATCCGGAACCTTGCATTGGGTTTCAATTCAGCATGCGATTGAAGCAGAAGTTCGTTTGTACGATCGTTTGTTTACAGATGAAGCACCTGATAGTTACAAAGACAAAAATTTCTTAGATTTTGTCAATCCAAATTCGTTAGAGATTATCAAAGGATTTGTTGAACCAAGTTTAAAAACAGCTCAAAATGAAGATAAATTTCAGTTTCAGCGTTTAGGATATTTTACTGTTGATAAAGATTCAACTCCTTCAAAATTAGTATTTAACAAAACTGTTGGACTAAAAGATGCCTGGGAAGAAAAAGGTAAAAAAGAAGAAAACAGCATCAATAATTCTTTAAAAGACATCAATAAATATTTTAAAGTTGAAACTAAAGCGGAAAGAATTGCTATTGAAAATGGGATAGGAGAGAACATTAAAAATGTATCCAGTTTTTCACTTTTACAAAATTCATTAAAAAAGAATATTAACAATAATAAGAGTTCTTTGTTATTTGCTCAGTTTATTTTAAAATATTCTAGTTTAAAATCTTCTGATTTTGAAGAAGAAGAAATCCAAAAATTATACTCAATGTCTTTAAGAAGTGAATCTACTTATGTTCGTTCAAAAACGCTTTTGAATTTACGTGATTTAGAAAATGAAACTTTCAGAAATCTTTTTAAAGAAGAAATTTTAAAATTAAATTCAAATCCTCCAAAAAATGCTTCGGAGAGAGAAATTGAAATTTTATCAGAATTGATTTAAGAATAGAATAAATATAATATATTAAAAAGCGCTATTATTAGCGCTTTTTTTTATTATTTATATTATCTATTAAAATTTAATTTATAATAGATAATCTATTTAAAAAATGACCTTCATAAAATTGATTTAAAGCTGTTTTTTATAATTTCTATATGTTTTATTATCTTTTAAAAAATAATTAATTTAGAAGCTTTATTTTGATTTTATAGTTTATTATACCCTGTATTTACAGTTGTTAACAATAATATGTTTATAAACTTAGTTATTTTTAAAATCTGATAAAATTTCACCTAAAATTTAATTATCAATTTTATCTATTATTTTTTATTTTTTTTATTGATATGAATATTATTTATTTTTTCTATGTAAATATAATTTTTAATAGATTTTTTATTTAAAATATGACCTTAATAAATTAATTTTAAGACTATTTTTTTATTTACTGGACACATAACTCATTTATTGAATTATTGTTTGTTTATGAGCTTTATTTAAATTTTTTACATTGTTTTTATCAGTTTAACGGGTTGTTAACATACAATTGTTTATAAAGTTGCTATTTTTATACAAAGGTCAAATCTGAAATTTTATAATTTTAAAAATGACATTTTAGGAATCTGATTTGATTTTAGCATGTATTCTGAAAATTGGTTTTATGGTCAATTTTAATTGTGGATTATGTTTTGATAATATTTCAGAAATATTTTTTCAGTTGCATTTCATAAATTTCAAATTTCATGAAAATGATTTAGTTTATTATTCTTATTAATGGAAGTTTTGAAAAGCATAAAATCAGTAAATATGCTGTTTCAAAAATCACGAATAAAAAGACAAATCAAAAGCAAAAAATACTTGATAAAGTTATAGCAGATTATAAAATGGTAACAGTTTTACCTAAAGAAAAAACAATTGGTTTAAAACAAGCGGCAAATTTTACAGGTCTCCAGACGAAGACAAAAGGTAAACGACCGGTTTACATCTATTTAAATTTATGTAAATAACTTTCAATCACTAATTTATATTTTAAAAAAGAGTATCTTTATTTAATCACTTAAATACTACTATTATGTCAAACAATTCAAATACGATTGCAGCGATTTTAGCCGGTGCAGCTGTAGGTGCAGCGATAGGAATTTTGTTAGCTCCTGATAAAGGCTCAAACACAAGAGCAAAAATTAAAGAAAATCTGGGAGATACTGCCAACAATTTAAAAGATTCCTTAGGAGCTACTTCTGATGTTCTTCGTGAAAAATTTGCTGGAGCTACAAAAAATTTAGATGGAACATTTGATGAGTTACTTTCGAATGTAAGTTATAAAACTGAAGAAGTAATCTCTTTTTTAGAATCTAAATTAGCAGATTTAAAAGCGCATAACGCAAAACTTCAAAAATAATATTGTATGTGAAGCACATAATTTGCTTATTTTTATAAGTAAGTTTTGTGCTTTTTTATTAAAAAGACTAATTATGGCTTTTGAAGAGTTAAAGGAAAATACCGAAAAAATTCAGGATCAGACTAAAGTTTATATTGATAGTCATTTAGCTTACTACAAACTTTGGGGTTTTAAAGTAATAATGAAATCAACAACTTTAATTTTTAAATTTACTTTGATTTTATTGTGTTTTAGTATGGTTCTTATTTTTGGATCTTTTGCGGCAGCTTATGCTTTAGGGGATTTATTAGAAAGTAATGCTTTAGGATTTTTGGCAGTAGGAGGGATCTATCTTTTGTTCACCATTTTACTTTTCTTCATAAAAGAAAAAGTGGTTGAAGGTCCAATTTTAGAGAAATTTTCAGAAATATTTTTTAACGATTAAGTTTATGGAAAAGAAAAAATACTCTTCTTATGCAGAAATTGATAGAGATTTAGAAATTCTGAAACTGGAAAAAGAAATCAATTATCAAAAATTGGTTTTGAGTTTTCAGAAAACAAAAGAAGGAATTACACCTCAAAAAATTGTAAACGGATTCATTTCATCTTACACAGATTACTTTTCAAATTCATATACAAGTATTTTGCAATCCATTTTACCTTATGTAATTGGTTGGTTTATAAATAAAAAAAGAGGCATTTAAGCCTCATTTTTATTTTATAATTATTGTTGAACATCTGGTTGAATGTCATCTTCATATCCAGATTGAGGTTGTATTGGTTTTGGTTTTTCCACTTTTTTATTGTTTTTTTTCATCATTTCGCCAACCTGGTTTGATGCAGAAAAGGAGGCAACCATATTATTTAACATATCACTTCCGGCTTGTGGAGAATTTGGTAACAAAATTAAATTAGAATTTGCATCAGCTCCAATTGCTTGTAATGTATCATAATGCTGCGTTACCACAATTAGGGCAGAAGCTTCCTGAGAATTAATACCAACCTTGTTTAAAACTTCAACACTTTCTACCAAACCTCTTGCAATTTCACGACGCTGATCTGCAATACCCTGACCTTGTAAACGTTTACTTTCTGCCTCAGCTTTTGCTTTTGCAACAATTCTAATTCTTGAACTTTCAGCTTCAAATTCTGCAGCCGTTTTTTCTCTGTCGGCAGCGTTAATTCTGTTCATGGCATTTTTTACCTGAATGTCCGGGTCAATATCTGTAACCAAAGTATTGATGATATCATATCCGTAAGTAGACATTGCTTCGTTTAATTCACGTTTTACGGCAACTGCAATATCATCTTTTCTTTCAAAAACGTCATCCAGTTTTAGTTTAGGAACTTCGGCACGAACCACATCAAATACATAAGAAGTAATTTGATCATGCGGATATTCAAGCTTATAAAAAGCTTCATAAACACTTTCCTGAATAACTTTAAACTGAACCGAAACTTTCATTTTAATAAAAACGTTGTCCTTGGTTTTAGTTTCGATGATAACATCTAACTGTTGAATTTTAAGATTGACACGTCCGGCGATTCTGTCAACAACTGGAATTTTAAGTTGTAAACCCGAATTTCTCACGCTTAAAAATTTACCAAATCTTTCAATTACAACAGAAGATTGTTGTTTTACTGTAAAGAAAGAGGATAGGAAAATAAAGAAACCGAAGACAATAATGACAATAAATGGAATACTCATAATGATATTGATTTAAGTTTTATGGATTTGTAAATTACGAAAAATTTTAGATTTAATTTTTATTTCTTTAGACGATTTTTTTTGTTAAAATTTGTTATATTTTTGACTCATTAATTAAAACAAAATAAAAAATTTATGAAAAAAATACTACTTAGTATTGCCTTGTTTTCTTGTGTTTATTTATCCGCCCAAACTGTTATTGAAGAAAAGTATGAAAAAAAAATAAACCACTAAGTTATTTTTTACTTTCTGATAGCAATTTATTTGTAATATCTAAAGGAAATAAAGTGGGTGGTTTGGTTAAAGCTAATGAGATTAATAGTATGTATACTTATGATACTAATGGTTCAAAAAAAGTTCTTTTTACTGATAAGAAAGTAATTGGAACTATGTTTTCAGTAAATAAAGATGCTTTGTTAGTAACTGATATTTCTTCGGGAGTATTTAATTCAAAAACTAAATATTTAATTAACGATAAATATATTGAATTAGAAAAATCTGAGGTAAGAGATATGACTGGTTTTTATAGGGGATATGGTTTTTTTACAGCAAAAAATGAATTTTATTTAAAAAATAAAAAAAATGAATTTGATATTGACTTTGAAAAAGATGATATTTATTTAACTGTTAAAGATATAGTTACAAGAAAAAAAGAACTGTATAAAATAGAAAAACCTAGTTTAATTAAATTTATTGGACCTAATTTTATCAAAAGTAAGGAGAAATTTAGATTTAATTTAGTCGTTAATAAAGATGAAACTGTTGATTTAGATGGAAAATCTATTTCAAAAGACTATACAAATACTATTTTGTATAAAACAAGATTTTCAAATGATGGAAAAAAAGTTGATGAATTAGTTTATGATTTAAAAATAGCTAATCATGTATTCCTTTATTCAAGAAATGGCGGAGGTGAATTTACAGATGGAGGATATGATAACAAATTCCTCCATTTTGGTGACGATCTTTCCATTAATAATTATATTAAAGATTCTGAAACTGGAGATCTTTATATTTATGGATTATATGGAGATGAGTTTGGAAAATTGAATGATATGGCAAATCCTAAAGGGTTTTATATTTTTAAATTTGATAAATCAGGGAATAAAATTTGGGAATCAATCAATAAAATAGATGATGCTGGTTTCAATAGTCGACATGTAATGATTTCTGTTTTTATTGACTTATTTCAATTAAATAACAATCTTTGTTTTAATATTAAAATAGGTGGTTTAAAGAGTTTTTTCAATTATAGTATTATTGATCAATCTTCTGGAAAAATAATTAAATCACAAAATATAGAATTTAATGAGACATTTGCTCATCCAAATAATATGAATAATTATGATTATGGAATAAATACAGGTGTTAAAGGGTTTAAAGATGTAAAATTTAGCTTTGAAAGTATTATAGCTATTAATTATTATCCAAAAATTGCAGATTACATAAAAAGTGTTAATTCAAAGAATGATTTATATTTTTCTTCTTATTTTTCTAAACTAGGTATTTGGTTATTTGAAACCGATAATAACCAATATTATAAAGTAACCTTTTTTAAAGATTAACATAAAAAAAGTCCCGATTAAATCGGGACTTTTTAGTTTTATAAGGTAGCAATTGCTTTCTGAATTCTCGAAATAGTTTCTTCTTTTCCAATGATTTCAACAATGTCAAATAGGTGAGGACCTTTCAAAGCTCCAACTAAACTTAGACGGAAAGGCTGCATCACTTTACCCATTCCAATTTCATTTTTCGTTAACCAATCTTTTACAATTGCTTCGATATTTGCAGAAGTAAAATCTTCAATATTTTCTAAAACAGAAATTAATTCCTGCATTAAAGTTGGAGTTTCTTCCTTCCAGTTTTTGCTTGCTTTTTCATCATAAGAGGTTGGAGCCTGAAAAAAGAAATCAGTTAAATCCCAAAATTCAGAAACGAAATGAGCTCTTTCTTTAATAAGTGAAACAATACGAGTTGTCATTTCGAGCGGAATCGAGAAGCCTTTTTCAACCAAAATAGGAGAGAAGCTCTTCGCTAAATCGGCATCATTTTGTTTGATTAAATATTGGTGATTGAACCATTTGTTTTTCTCCGGATCAAATTTTGCTCCCGCTTTATGAACTCGATTCAAGTCAAAAGCTTCAACTAATTCTTCAAGAGAATATAATTCTTTATCCGTTCCGTCATTCCAACCTAACAAAGCTAGGAAGTTTACAACTGCTTCCGGGAAAAATCCTTTCTCTCTGTAACCAGATGAAATTCCTTCTTCGGTTTTCCATTCTAGTGGAAACACAGGAAATCCTAATTTATCACCATCTCTTTTAGATAATTTTCCGTTTCCAACCGGTTTCAAAATCAAAGGTAAATGTGCAAATTCCGGAGCATCCCAACCAAAAGCTCTGTATAATAAAACGTGAAGAGGCATCGATGGCAACCATTCTTCACCACGAATTACATGTGAAGTTTCCATCAAATGATCATCAACAATATTGGCTAAATGATACGTTGGCATTCCGTCACTTTTAAATAAAACTTTATCATCAAGTAAACTGGTTTCGAACTTAACATCACCACGAATGATATCTTTTAAATGTAAAGTTTCATCCACCGGAGTTTTAAAACGGATTACATAATGTTCTCCATTTGCAATTCTTTTAGCAACTTCTTCAGCAGAAATTACTAAAGAGGTATCTAACTTTTCGCGAATAGTATGATTGTAAATAAATGTTTTTCCTTCTGCTTCTTGTTCTTTTCTCAAAGCGTCAAGAGCTTCCGGAGTATCAAAAGCATAATAAGCCCAACCCGAATTGATCAGTTGATCTGCATATTTTTGGTATAATGCTGCACGATCACTTTGTCTGTACGGACCAAATTTTTCATTTTTTTCAACCGTTTCTTCAGGAGAAATTCCTAACCATTCCAGCGCTTCCATAATATAAGCTTCAGCACCTGGAACAAAACGAGTCTGATCTGTATCTTCAATTCTCAGATAAAAAACACCGTTATGTTTTTTTGCAAATAAATAATTAAATAGGGCAGTACGAACTCCGCCAATATGTAATGGTCCAGTCGGACTTGGTGCAAAACGCACGCGAACTTGCTTTGACATTTGTTTAAATTTTGATGCAAAGATACGATTCTAATTAGAGAATTAGAAAATGAGTTTAATTAGATAATTGTCTCGTCGGTAGTACAATTGACTAATTTTCTCATTGATCATTATCTAATTAAAATTAGTACTTTTATAGGTTATAATTAAAAGAGATTTTATTTTGAAAACATCATCTGCAATATATCAGAAGTTAGAAGGATTTATAAAGAAATATTACATGAATGAATTGATAAAAGGAGCACTTCTTTTTATAGGTTTTGGACTTTTATATTTCTTATTTACACTTTTTATTGAGTATTTTCTTTGGCTGAAACCAGTAGGAAGAACCCTTTTATTCTGGATATTTATCGCAGTAGAAGTTTTTCTGTTGTTTCGTTTTATCTTATTTCCAATTTTCAAGTTGTTCAAACTTCAAAAGGGAATCGACTATAATCAGGCTTCGGCTATTATTGGAAATCATTTTACAGAAGTAAGTGATAAGCTGACGAACTTTTTACAGCTTTCTTCCAATGAAAATTCTGCAGAAAGTTCAGAATTAATGTTGGCTTCGATCGAACAAAAAGCAAATTCATTGCAGCCAATTCCGTTTGGAAATGCCATCAATTATAAATCAAATAAAAAGTATTTGCCATTGGCTTTGATTCCGGTTTTGTTGTTTGCCGTCTTTTTTGTTTCTGGAAACAGCAATATCATTTCGCAGAGTTTTAATAGAGTAGTGCATTTCAATTCTGCTTTTTTGCCTCCGGCTCCTTTCAAATTTGTGGTTCTAAATGACAAACTTCAGACGGAACAAAACAAAGATTTTATTGTAAAAATTGAAACAGAAGGAAACGTTGTTCCAGAAAATGTAATGATCCATATTGATAATGAAAGCTATTTTATGGAATCTTCTCAAACTGGGAAGTTCGAATTCAAGATTGAAAAACCAACTTCGGATATGGAATTTTTTTTTGAAGGGAATTCAGTTTCATCAAATGAATATGAATTAAAGGTGATTACAGTTCCATCGATTGCCAACTTCGAAATGGTTTTGAATTTTCCATCTTACCTAAAAAAGAAATCAGAAACCATTCAGGGAACCGGAAATGCAATCGTACCTGAGGGAACAATTGTAACCTGGAAAATGAAAACCCAGTCAACTCAAGAGGTAGTTTGGAAAGATGAAAACTCCATTTTGAAGTTTAATAAGGCAGAAAACGAGTTTAAACTAGCTAAAAATATTAATCAAAATACAGAATATCAAATTCTTACTTCGAATAATAAGGTTAAAAATTACGAGAAATTAGACTATCAGCTGTCAGTTATCAAAGATCAGCATCCAACAATTACTGTTTCGCCAGCTCCGGATAGTTTAAAGTTAGATAAGAATTATGTTTTAGGAAGACTTGGAGATGACTACGGTTTATCAAAATTACAAGTTGTTTATTACGAACATGGCAAACCACAAACTGCAAAACGAGGAACTATTCCTGTAAAGCAAGGAGTGTTCGATCAGTTCGTTTTTAACTTTCCAAGTAATCTTGCGGTAGAAGAAGGAGTATCGTATGAATACTATTTTGAGGTTTTTGATAACGATGCATTGCACGGATTCAAGAGTACAAAATCTTCTACATTTTCAGATCGAGTTTCTACTACAGATGAAATTCAGGATGCAGAATTGCAACAGCAAAATGCCAATATTAATAGTTTGTCAAAATCATTAAAGAATCAGGAAAAGCAATTTTCTGAAATGGATAAGCTAAAAAATACAGGTAAAGAAAAAGATAATTTAGAATTTAAAGATCAGCAAAAAGTAAATGATTTTATCAAACGTCAGAAACAGCAAGACGAATTGATGAAGCAGTTTGCTGAAAAAATGAATAAGAACTTAGATAAATTCAACACTGATAAAAAAGATAAAACGGCCGAAGATTTACAAAAGCGTTTAGATAATGCCGAGAAAGATTTAGAGAAAAATCAGAAATTGATGGATGAGTTAAAGAACCTAAACGATAAATTAAACAGCGAAGAGTTGTTTGATAAGATGGAAAAGTTCAAACAAATCAGCAAAAATCAATCTCGTAATTTAGAACAATTAGTTGAATTAACGAAGCGTTTTTATGTAGAAAAGAAAGCAGAGCAAGTTGCAGAGAAGCTAAATAAGTTAGCAGAAAAGCAAGAACAACTTTCTAATAAAGATGCTGAAAATACAAAAGAGAAGCAAGAAGATATAAATAAATCATTTGATAAAATTCAGGAAGATCTTAAAGATTTAAAAGATGAAAACAATAGTTTAAAATCTCCTTTGGATATTCCGAAAGATGCTTCAAAAGAAAAAGACGTAGAGAATGATTTGAATAAAGCTTCAGAAGAATTAAATAAAAAGAATACTTCTTCGGCTAAGCCAAAACAAAAAAGTGCTTCAAAGAAAATGAAGTCTATGGCAGAGCAAATGAGTTCAAGTATGGAAGGCGGAGAACAAGAACAACTGGAAGAAGATGTTGCCATGCTTCGTCAGATTCTGGATAACCTTTTAGCTTTCTCATTGTCTCAGGAAGATGTAATGAAACAATTTAAATCGATGAAATTAGGTTCTTCTGCGTATACGAAGAACATCAAAATTCAGCAGAATTTAAAACAACAGTTCCGTCATGTCGATGACAGTTTGTTTGCAATGTCTCTTAGAAATCCAAAAATTGCAGAAGATGTAACGAAGGAAATTGGGAACGTACAATATAATATGGACAAAGCGATTGAAGTTTTAACCGATGTTCAAATACCAAAAGGAGTTTCACATCAGCAATACGCTGTATCGTCAGCAAACAAATTAGCCGATTTTTTAAGTGACCTTTTAAATAATATGCAGATGCAAATGTCTAAACCGGGTATGGGAAAACCAAAGCCAGGAAATGGACAAGGTATGCAGCTTCCGGATATTATTCAAAAACAAAAAGGTTTGGCTGATAAAATGAAAGAAGGAATGAAGCCGGGAGATAAACCGGGAAGTGGACAGCAAGGAAAAAGTGGAGAAGGAAAACAAGGTCAAGGACAAGGAAAAGAAAGCGGACAAGGAAAAGATGGACAAGGAAAAAACGGAAAGAATGGTCAGGGTAAAAATGGACAAGGCGGTAAAGAAGGAGGAAAAGGCAAGGATGGAAATGAAGGTGAAGATGGAGAAGGAGATGCTGAAAAGATAATGGAGATTTACAAAGAGCAGGTTAAACTTCGTGAAGCTTTACAAAAAGAGTTGGCTAAAAAAGGTTTAGACATGCAAGGAAGATCTGCGATTGAACAAATGAAAGCTTCAGAAAAACAGATTTTAAATAAAGGATTTAAGAACGAGAACCTGCAAAGGATTTTAAATATTCAGCAAGAATTATTAAAATTGAACAATGCAGTTCAGGAACAAGGTCAAGATACGAAGCGTCAATCTGAAACAAATAAGGCTGAATTTTCGAATCGCTCAAATGCGCTGCCAAGCTCATTAACTGATTATTTAAATAGTGTAGAAATTTTAAATAGACAATCGCTACCTTTGCGCTCGAATTTTAATCAAAAGGTTCAAGAATATTTTAATACAAAATGATAAACTTTAATTACGAAACCGAATTTACTTTAGACAATGAACAAGCTTTTACAGATTGGTTAAGCGCAGTTATTGTTTCTGAAAAGAAGAGTGAGGGAGAAATAAATTATATTTTTTGTGATGATGAATACCTGCATAAAATAAATGTAGAATATTTAAACCACGATACACTAACAGATATTATCAGTTTTGATTATACAGTTGGTAATGAATTAAACGGAGATATTTTTGTTTCTGTAGAAAGAGTAGAAGATAATGCAAAAGACTTTAATGTTTCTTTTGAAGAAGAATTGAAACGCGTGCTTGCTCATGGTATATTACATTACTGTGGATATAAAGATAAAAGTGATGCAGATGCTGAGCTTATGCGTTCAAAAGAAGATGAAAAGATTGCGATGTTTCACGTGGAACAGTAATTAAACATCCAAACAAAAATACAAATACATGTTCCACGTGAAACGTTTCTGTTTTAAAATCGGTTTTAAAAAGTGTTTCACGTGGAACATCTAGTGTTTAGGTTTTGTTTTGAAAAAAAAATAAATATGTTCCACGTGGAACCTTTAAGTTTAGTTTTGAAACTTGAAACTTGAAACAAAACAATAGTTCCACGTGGAACAAAAAGAAAATATAGTTAATTCTGAGAACTGCTTTAAAAGGTTCGCAGAGAATAATAAAACAAAATGTTTTTAGAAGAATACGATGTTATTGTAGTTGGTGCTGGTCATGCAGGATCTGAAGCCGCAGCAGCGGCCGCAAATTTAGGATCCAAAACTTTGTTGGTTACAATGAGTTTGCAGAACATAGCCCAGATGTCTTGTAACCCTGCAATGGGAGGAATTGCAAAAGGACAAATTGTTCGTGAGATCGATGCGCTTGGAGGTTATTCCGGAATTGTTTCAGATCGAACTGCAATTCAGTTTAAGATGTTGAACAAATCAAAAGGGCCTGCAATGTGGTCACCGAGAGTTCAAAGTGATCGAATGCGTTTTGCAGAAGAATGGAGAATGATGTTGGAGGGAACTCCAAATTTAGATTTTTACCAAGAAATGGTAAAAGGTCTGATTATCGAAAACGGAAAGATAAAAGGAATTAGAACTTCGCTTGGAGTTGAAATTCGAGCCAAATCGGTTGTGTTGACAAACGGAACTTTTTTGAACGGATTAATTCATATTGGAGAAAAACAATTCGGTGGAGGAAGGGCAGGCGAAAGTGCTGCAACCGGAATTACTGAAGATTTGATCAAAGTTGGTTTCGAAGCCGGAAGAATGAAAACAGGAACACCGCCACGAGTTGATGGTCGTTCTTTGGATTATTCGAAAATGAACGAAGAAAAAGGAGATGCAAAACCGGATAAGTTTTCTTATTCGGATTTAACGGTTCCGTTGATACATCAAAGATCTTGTCACATGACATATACTTCGTTGGAAGTTCATGATATTTTAAGAGAAGGTTTTGATCGTTCGCCAATGTTCAACGGAAGAATAAAAAGTTTAGGTCCGAGATATTGCCCTTCGATTGAAGATAAAATTAATCGTTTTGCAGATAAAGAACGTCACCAGCTTTTTGTTGAACCAGAAGGATGGAATACTTGTGAAGTTTATGTAAACGGATTTTCAACTTCGCTTCCAGAGGATATTCAATTTAAAGCTTTGAGTTCTGTTGCCGGTTTTGAGAAAGTGAAATTTTTCCGTCCGGGTTATGCGATTGAATACGATTATTTCCCGCCAACGCAATTGAAACATACTTTGGAAACAAAGTTAGTTCAAGGTTTATATTTTGCCGGACAAATTAATGGAACGACAGGATATGAAGAAGCAGCTTCGCAAGGTTTGATGGCCGGAATAAATGCGCATTTAAAAGTGCACGAAAAAGCGCCGTTAATTTTAAAACGTGACGAAGCGTATATTGGAGTTTTGATTGACGACTTAATTACGAAAGGAACGGAAGAACCTTATCGTATGTTTACATCAAGGGCAGAATATAGAACATTGTTGCGACAAGATAATGCCGATTTCAGATTGACACCAATGTCGCATGAAATTGGTCTTGCTTCTGAAGCTCGTTTGCGAAGAATGGAAAAGAAATTGAACGAGTCTGAAAAGATGGTTGCTTTCTTTAAAGAAACGAGTGTGACAGTTGCTGAAACAAATCCGATTTTAGTTGAGAAGGAATCGGCACCAATTTCACAAGGTGATAAAATGTTTAAAGTATTCTCTCGCCCGCAAATTGATTTGGAGGATATGCTGAAATTTGAAAAAGTAAAAGCATACGTAGAAGAAAATGATTTGGACAAAGAAATTTTAGAGCAAGCCGAAATTCAGGTTAAATATTCTGGTTATATCGAAAAAGAAAGAAACAATGCGGATAAACTAACTCGTTTAGAAGAAGTGAAAATTCCTGATAATTTCGATTACAATAAAATCAAATCTATGTCTATTGAAGCGAAGCAAAAGTTAGGTAAAATTAGACCAGTTACTATTTCGCAGGCATCAAGAATTAGCGGTGTGTCTCCAAGTGATATTTCCGTGCTTTTGATTTATATGGGAAGATAGAAATTTTGTTTAAAGTTTCAGGTTTCAAGTTTTTGTGGAATCTGGAATTTTGTTTTTGTTTTTGTTTGTTTCACGTGAAACTTGAAACAAAGAAAACCTGAAACAAAGTAAAATGTTCCACGTGAAACTTTTTTAAAAGTTCGGCGTTGGAATATTTTCAGAATAAAGTATAATCGTAGAGATGGACAGTTGTCCATCTTTTTACGGTTTGATTGAAAAAATAATAAAACAATGTTTATATGAACTTTAGTTCAACTCAACATAAATTCAAACCCTAATTCTATTAAATAACGATTAATTAAAAAATGGACGTTTTAAACAAAAAACATTTTCTTACTGTAAAAGACCATTCTGTTTCGAAAGAAATTTTCGATTTGTATTATGATGAAAACCTGGATATGCTGATTACATCTCCACAACCTGATTTAGAAAATTTGGGAAGATATTACGAAAGCGAAGATTACATTTCGCACACAGATAACAAACGTTCTGTTTTTGAAAAAGCCTATCATTTTGTAAAAAGTATTGCTTTAAAAAATAAACTGAATTTGATTAATTCAGAGCAATCTCAAAAAGGAAAAATTTTAGACATAGGGGCAGGAACCGGAGATTTTTTGTTAACAGCAAAAAATGACGGCTGGAACGTAATTGGAGTTGAACCAAGCGACCGGGCAAAAAATATTGCAAAGCAAAAAGGAATTTCATTTGTTGAAGAAATCAGCGAACTCGAAAATAATTCTTTTGACGTAATTACAATGTGGCACGTTTTAGAACACGTTCCAAATTTAGAACTTCAAATTCAGGAATTGAAGCGATTATTAAAACCAACTGGAACATTAATTGTTGCGGTTCCAAATTTTAAATCGTTCGACGCAAAACATTACGGAGAATTTTGGGCAGCTTTTGATGTGCCAATTCATTTTTGGCATTTTTCGAAAAAAGCGATAAAATCACTTTTCGGGAAAGTAGATATGAAATTAGAAAAAGTACTTCCAATGAAATTTGATTCGTTTTATGTGAGTCTTCTTTCTGAAAAATACAAAACAGGAAAAATGAATTTCATTCGTGCATTTTTCATCGGTTTACGATCAAATTTAAAAGCATCAAGTACAAAAGAGTATTCATCTCACATTTATGTACTAAAAAACAGCTAAAACACAAAATAAACGCATTTAAAACCCTTTCTCTGGTATAATGAGGGTTTGTGTTGTCTTTTTTAAAAAATGAGCTCTAATTAAAGCTATAAAAGTCACTTTTAATAGTGATATTTTATAGCTTTTTTTTCGTCCATAAAGAAAACTAATACCTTAAAATCACTGCTGTTTTTGGAATTTTTTCCTAATTTTTTTGATTTTAAATTTATAATTAAAGTCATGATAATGTTAGATGAATATTTTTGTTTTCAGATGGTTTTTTGGTATTTGAAAAAAATGAAATTTTTAAAGTAGTATTTTAGTCCATAACAGAAATCATTATAAAAAATCAGCATTTTTTAAACTTTATGTCGATGCTATTTATTTTTTTATATTTTTGTCTTTCATACATAAAAAAATAGAAATTCAGAAAATGAAAAAAGCATTAGTAATTATCGCACTTTCGGTTTTAGTTGTTTCATGTGATAAAACAGCTGAAGTAAAGGAAGTAAAAACAGCTTACGTAGATACTTCGGTTTTGATGAAAGAGTACACTGAAGCAAAAGACCTTGAAGCAAAATATAAAGCACAATCAGAAGAAAAAGGAAGACAACTGCAAGCTGAGATAAATCGTTTCAAACAAGATGCTGCTAATTTTCAAAGTCAGGCACAGGCAAATGGTCAGGCCTGGGCACAACAAAGAGGTGCTGAATTACAAAAAAGAGAACAGCAATTGGGTTACGCACAACAACAGTTAGCTCAGCAATTACAGCAAGAAAGCGGTGTAGAAATGGATTCTCTTGTAAGCGGTGTGAAAAAATTCATTAAAGATTACGGTAAGAAAAACGGATATTCATATATCTACGGTACAGGTGATGCTGCAACAGTTTTATATGCTGAAGATAAATATGACATTACAAAAGAAATCGTTAAAGCTTTGAATGATAAATACAAAGCCGAACCAAAAACGGATAAAGCCCCGGCTAAAGAAGGTGAAGAGGCTAAAAAATAACTGCCAAAATAACTAACCATTTGAAAAACCTAAATCTAAACAGATTTAGGTTTTTTTATTTTATAAAAATGCGATACTTTTAGTCTTCAATATACGCCCAATGCAAAACGTTTCAGAAGCAGCTGCTTATACTTTACAATTCATCAATCAAACACAAAAATCGATATTCCTGACTGGTAAAGCAGGAACAGGAAAGACTACACTTTTGCGTGAAATCATTGCGACTACGCATAAAAATACAGTTGTTGTAGCGCCTACCGGAATTGCTGCATTAAATGCAGGCGGAGTTACAATTCATTCCATGTTTCAGTTGCCATTTTCAGCTTTTATTCCTTCGCATGAAGATAACTCTCAGTTTACAGAGACGGTAAAATTCGAAAATAAAGAAACCTTACGCAGACATTTTAAAATGAATAATGTTAAGCGTAATGTAATCAGAAACATGGAATTACTGATTATTGATGAAGTGAGTATGTTGCGTGCTGATTTGCTGGACGCAATAGATTTTATGATGCAGACTGTTCGTAAAAATTCTCGTGCTTTTGGTGGAGCTCAGGTACTTTTTATTGGTGATTTATTGCAATTACCACCGGTGATTAGGGACGAAGAATGGCGAACGCTGCGGAATTATTACAAAGGAAAATTCTTTTTTCATTCACATGTAATTCAGCAAAATCCGCCAATTTATATTGAATTATCTAAGATTTATCGCCAAACAGATGATTCTTTTATCTCGGTTTTAAACAATCTTCGAAATAATCAGATTACACCTCAGGATATTCAAATTTTAAACGAATATGTCAAACCGGATTTTGATTTAAAAAATAATCCCGGCTACATTACGCTTACGACACATAATGCAAAAGCCGATTCGATTAACGAACAGGCAATTGGTGACTTAGCTGGTAATGAATATGTTTATCAGCCCTTTATTGTTGGAGATTTTCCTGAAAAAATATTTCCGGTTGAAGAAAATCTGAAACTAAAGGTCGGTGCACAGGTGATGTTTGTTAAAAATGATTTATCTTTTGATAAAAGGTATTTTAATGGAAAAATGGGTGTTATTAAGTCACTTTCGCCCGAAGAAATTTTTGTCCATTTCCCTGAAGAGAATAAAACAATTGAAGTGGAGAAGTATGAGTGGAAAAACATCCGATATAAAATAAATGAGCTTACGAAAGAGATAGAAGAGGAGGTTTTAGGCACTTTTGCGCATTATCCGCTTAAGTTGGCCTGGGCAATTACAGTTCATAAAAGTCAGGGTCTAACTTTTGAGAAAGCTGCGCTCGATGTATCGCAAGTTTTTTTACCAGGACAAGCATACGTTGCTCTTTCACGTTTAACGTCCTTAAACGGGCTTATTTTGCTTTCTCCGTTACAAATGAATGGTATTTCGAACGATCAGGATGTGATGGATTACGCATTAAGCAAAGCTACTGAAGACGATTTGAAAAATTCACTTCATTTTGAAACCAAGAATTTTATTCATAACTATTTGATAAACAGTTTTAACTGGACAGATTTGGCTCAGGAATGGCGTAATCATCGGTTTAGTTATAATGAAAATGCTGCAAACTCCGAAAAATCGAAACATGCAGTCTGGGCTCACAAACGTTTGGAAATTATAGAGGGACTTGTAGATCCTTCTCAAAAATTCATTCATCAGCTGAATAAAATTTTTAATAAGGAAACTGTCGATTTATTCTTTGTTCAGGAAAGAGTTGTGGCAGCCTATGATTATTTTTTCAAACAGATGGATAAACTGGTTACGGATCTTTTACAGAAAATGGCCGAAATTCAGAAATTCAAAAAAGTAAAAGAGTTTTATGAAGAATTAGCATTTCTGGATGATTTGCAAACCAAGGCTGTTTTACGCTTAATGAAGGCCAAATTATTAATCGAAATTGTTGTTGGTGGAGAAACCATCTGCAAAGAAAAATTAACGTCTACAGCGATTAAAAATTACAAATCGGATAAAATCACGAAAATCCGCGAGGAATTTAAAATGACGAATACTGATATTTTTAAACTCGATGAACCCGTAGTACGCTATACATCTAAGAAATTAGATAAAAATGAGCCGAAAACGGTAAAGAAAACCACTGTAGAAGAAACTTACGATTTGTGGATTGAGAAAAATTCGGTTCAGGATATTGCACGTCTTCGTAAACTTACTGTACAGACTATTGAAATGCATTTGGTTAAACTGATTCAGGCTAAGAAAATCGAAATATCTGATGTTTTGCCGTATGATAAAATCCTGGCTTTGCGTGAAGCTTTTCAATTCTATCAGGAGGAATCTTTAAATGGTTTAAAAGAAAAACATGGAGATGAATTTACCTGGGATGAATTTAAAATGTTTAAGGCTAGTATAAATTAAGTATTTTATAGAAAATGAATAATAACGTATTTTATATGAAGCAGCTAAATGTGTTTTTGATTGTACTGATTTTTTGTAGCAGTTTTGTTTCCGGTCAGGATTTAAAGCCTGAATACCAAAAGTTTATTAAAATTTTTATCAGCAATGTAAAAGATGATAATAGGGAAGCTGTGGCAAACATGATTTCCTATCCTTTTAAGAGAGAATATCCAATTCCGGCGATTAAAAACAAAGCTGATTTTGTAAAAAGATATTCCGAAATTTTTGATTCAACTTTAAGAAATGAAATCATAAAATCAAATCCTGCAAAAGATTGGTCTGAAATGGGTTGGCGTGGTATTATGCTCAATCAGGGTACAATATGGATTGATACTGACGGCCGCTTAATCTCGATAAATTACCAGTCAAAATTTGAAAAGGATTTTAAAAGTAAAATAATTGCTGAAGAAAAGACGAAATTGCATCCTTCAATTGCTAAGTTTAAAGTTCCGGAATGTATCTTGGAAACCAGCAAATTCAGAGTTAGAATTGATGATTTAGGAAACAATAATTACCGCTATGCTTCTTGGTCTTTAAAAAAGAAAATGAGTGAAGAACCAGATTTAGTGATTAGTAACGGAAAGTGGTTTCGGGAAGGAACAGGTGGAAATAATCGATTTGAATTTAAAAAAGGGCAATATATTTACGAATGTCATATATCGCCTCTACGAGAAAATGGTACTGCACCGGCAGGTTTGACTATTTACCAAAACAAAAAAATAATTCTTTCCCAAGATGCTGAAATTGTTCCACGATAAACAAAAAATCCTATTCAGACGAATAGGATTTTTTGTATTAAAAAGAGGCTCTAATTTCTTCTAATTCTTTTTTCTGTTGTAACAGTTTGAGCTCCAGTTTATCTATTTCAAGTTTTTGCTTAGTTGACTTTATTTTTAATTTCTGAATTTCTTCTTCAGAAATTTTGCTGGTTGCAATTTGACTGTCAGTTTTTTGATTTGAAGCTTTTTGTTTTTCTATTTTCTTTTGTGTTTTCTTAATAGATTTTTCTGCGCTTTTAACCTCCCGCTGATGCTTCTCAATTTTTTTCTGTTCTTTATTTATTTTATTTTGATGTTCTTCGGCTGTTTTAGCTTCCTGAATCGCTTTTTCTGAAGGAACGCTGGTTTCCTGTGAAAAAAAAGATTGTGACGTCATAAGAAGGCATATAATAATAAATAGTCTAAAGGTAAACTTCATAATCTTTGTAGTTCTAAAGTGAATAATAAAACAAATGAATTTCTCTCTCTAAGCTTTATAAATTTTCGATTAAAATCCAGGCATCAGGATTTTCAGCTTTTCGAATTTCTCTTTGTGCTTTTTCAGCTTCAGTCATAGTAGCATAACTTCCGTACAAAACAGGAAATAAACCGTGTTTATTTTCAGGTAGCATTCTGGCTTCGTAACCATTCTTTATCAACTCATTATATGCTTTTTTTGCATTTTGTTCACTTCTAAAAGCGCCTGCAATAATGTGATAAGGCATCGTTTTTTCAGCTGTTTCAGTTTTCGAAGTATCTACTGAAAGAGTAACTGCCGGTAAAGGATTTTGAATCAAAAAGGTAGCTTCCTGAATTTTATTCTGTACTTTTTTCTGAACAGTACCTTCAACTATAAGCGTTTGATTTGCGATTTGTTGCTGGTATAAAGGATAGCCTATACTTCCAGTTATTCCTAATCCTAATACAAATATCGCTGCATATTTTAAATACGAATTTGAAGATTTTCTTTCTTGGTCAGCGTATAATTGAACAGGCTCTTTCTTTTCGATTCTTTGAATTTCCTTTTCAAAATTTTCTCTTTTTACCAAAGGTGAAACGAAAGGAGTTAATCCAAATGAAGTAGTTAAATAATTATTTTGCTGGTTTGGACTGAAAACTAATTTGTTATCATTATTCAAACGTATTTCACCAATATTTTTTAAATGTAAAATTCCATCCTCTTCTAATGCTTTTGTCCAATTTAAAATTTCAAAAGCAATGGCGCTAACAGCAAAACCATAAGATGTTTTTTCTGTATGTGCGATATGATTTGCCAGTAAACCATCATTGTTTTTGATTTGACTGTTAAAAGAAACCATTTTTTTAGGTGGAAAAAACGAATTTGTGCTTTCATTAAGCTGTGCCGACTGAGTTTCGGTTAAGAATGCTCCAAATCCTGGAACCGTTACACACTGATAACGATACAATAACTGCGCGATGTAAGTTTCGATTTTCATAGTAACAAAGTTATACATCCAATATAGTTATCAAAATTTTATTCACAATTTTTATTAACAATTCACAGATTTTTATAGACAATTGGCATTGAGTTATTTATGTAAATTTCTTCTTTTGTCAATTTATAATGTTAAATCTTTAAAATTTTATTTTTGAAAGAATTTACTTCTAATTCATATATTTGCTAAACTTTGAAAAAGTAATTTTTCAAGAATTATTTGCACTTTAAAATTATATCAGCCATGACAGAACAAGATTTATTTTATTTATTAGCCTTACTCAGGGTAGAAGGTGTTGGAGATATTATGGCTAAAAAATTATTATCAAATTTTGGCAGTGCAGAAGAAATTTTCAAAACAAAATCCAATAAAATTGCGGCTATTGATGGTGTTGGTTCAACATTACTTAAGAATTTAAAAGACAAAACTGTTTTTGAAAAAGCAAATCAGGAACTCGAATATATCAGTGTAAACAATATTCAAACCTCATTTTTTAAAGAAGAAAAATATCCGGAACGATTAAAACATTGTATTGATGCACCGGTTTTAATTTTTTCTGCCGGAAATATTAACTTAGAAAATAAAAGAATAATCAGTATTGTGGGTACACGGCAGATAACGTCTTATGGAACAGAATTCTGCAAAAAACTGATTGAAGATTTAGCTCCGCTTGATCCTATAATTGTGAGTGGTTTTGCTTATGGAGTTGATATTGTGGCCCATCAGTTGGCGATGGAAAATGATTTGCAAACCATTGGTGTTTTGGCTCATGGTTTAAATCAAATTTACCCTAAAACTCACAAAAAGTACATGGCAAAAATGGAGGAAAATGGCGGTTTTATTACCGAATTTTGGAGTTCTACGAATCCTGATAAAGAAAATTTTGTAAGACGCAATCGAATTGTTGCAGGCATGAGTGAAGCAACGATAGTGATAGAATCTGCAGATAGGGGAGGTTCACTAATTACAGCCAATATTGCTAACGATTATAACCGTGATGTTTTTGCTGTTCCCGGTCGTGTAACCGACAAATACAGTCAAGGTTGTAACGACCTTATTAAAACGCAAAAAGCAAACGTTTTAACCTCTGCTGCCGATTTGATTTATATGCTCAATTGGGACATCGAAAACAAGTCAAAAGCGGTACAAAAGCAATTATTTGTTGATTTGGAATCAGACGAACAAAAAATTTATGATTTTCTACTAAAAAATGGTAAAGAATTATTAGATATTATTGCGCTTCAATGTGAGTTTCCAATTTATAAAATCTCAGGAATTCTTTTGAATATGGAATTAAAAGGAGTAATTAGACCTTTGCCAGGAAAGTTGTTTGAAGCTATATAAAGCAAGTTTCTAAACCTAATTTTATTAATTTTATTTGCCAATCTAATTTCATAAAAAACCATTCTGTCATGAAAAAAAATCAAAATTTTGCTTTTCTATTTATTAAAAAAACAGCTATTTTTCTTTTTTTTGTATGCTCTATTTCAGCTGTTGCACAAAAAGCCATTCTTAAAGGAAAATTTGAAGTTTTTAAAAACCAATCTATTCGCTTATTACTGCCCGGACATTTTTTAGATCAGGAAAGGAGTAAAAGTAAAATCGATGTTAAAGTTGATGAAACAGGAAGCTTTTATCAGGAATTAAACCTATCAAAGTCTGAAATAATTTATTTTCAATATTTTAATCCAGATTCTAAATCACTTTTTGCTTATAATTTATTTGTTACGCCAGGCGATAATCTTATTATCAATATCAATAATTTATTAATAAAAGTAGAGGGTAAGCAAAAAGAAAACAATCAATTCCTTGATATTTTGAGTTATGTAGATCTGACAAAGTATAAAGGTGATACTTTGCCAGATAGAGTTTATAAAGAAATTGAGCGTATTACTCTTGCTAATAAATCCGTGTTAGAGAAGTACATAACAGCAAATCAACCTTCAAAAGATTTTATAAAAACTTGGCAGGCGAATTTAGAATATTTAGCTCCTCAATCATTTTATTCTTTTGAACAAAATAACAAATATAAAATTAAACATGCTTATGCCCGAAATTTGGGTATTTGGAAACAATATCGCAATGAATTATTTTCTAATATCAAAATAAATAATGATGAAGCAATAAATGCTCCTGTTTATCAGGTATTTATTCATGATATTTTGCTTCGTACTAAGGAGGAACTTTGGAAAGAAGCTTCTGGTGAAAACCAGGAATCCTTTTATAAAGAGTGGTACAATACGTCAATAGAAGAAGGTTCTAAACTCCTTAGAGAAGACATGACTAACTCATTAACCGAGAAAATTATTAAAAAATATTATAGTAATAAATCGGCAGAATTTGCTTATGCTGTGCTTTTTACATCCTCAATTGAAGATCAAAACTATAAAAACGTACCTGAAATTTTTGAGAATTTTAAAAAACAGTTTCCTACGAGTGTTTTTATAGAACAATTTCAACCCAAGATTAACAAAATCATTGAAAACAACAATAAAATCTTGACCGATAAGATGGTTTTTGTACCAAAAGGAGAAGAACTAAAAACCTTTGAAGAAGTTATAAATCATTTTAAAGGAAAAACTGTTTTAATCGATATGTGGGGCACTTGGTGCGCTCCTTGCCGAAAAGAAATTGCTAAACATAGTCAAGCATTACACGAGTATTTTAAGGATAAAGACCTGCAATTTTTGTATATAGCCAATCATGACAGCCATAATTCTGAAACATGGAAAAAAACAATTTCTTTTCAAAGTATAGAAGGATCCCACATTCTTGCTAATGAGGATTTAACAAAAGATATTATGTCTAAATCAAAGGGAAGTGGTTTTCCAACCTACATAATTCTTAAAAAAGATGGAAGTTATGAGCTTTCAAAAGCCGGTTATCCTTTAAAAAAAGCCGTTTTAATTGAACAATTGGAAGCTGCGATTGCGGAGTAAAAATCTAAATTTAAAGAGGTAAAAAGACAAAGCTCTTGATATGAACCAAGAGCTTTGTCTTTTTTGTTTTAAAATAGTGCAATTTATTTTATTTCAAACCCTAATTTCTCACGAACTCTATCCAAAACAGCATCGGCAACTTTTGAAGCTTTTTCAGCACCTTTTTTCAATAAAGCATCTACCTCTTCGAGGTTGTTTATGTAGTAATTGTATTTTTCTCTTTCGGTTTTAAATTTCTCTGTAATCAATTCAAATAAAGCTTGTTTAGCATGTCCGTAACCATAATTTCCACCTAGGTAATTGGCTCTCATTTCGGCAGTTTGAGTTTCAGTTGCTAATAATGAATAGATTGCAAAAGCATTACAAGTATCCGGGTTTTTAGGATCTTCAAGCGGAGTACTGTCGGTTTCTATACTCATCACTTGTTTGCGTAACGCTTTGTCATCCAAAAAAATATTGATAATATTATTGGCAGATTTACTCATTTTTCCGCCATTAGTTCCCGGAATCAACATACTGTCTTCCTGAATTTTAGCTTCAGGAAGTACAAAAGTTTCTCCCATTTGATGGTTGAAACGAGAAGCCACATCTCGTGTGATTTCCAGATGCTGCAATTGGTCTTTTCCAACAGGAACAAATTGTGCGTCATACAACAAAATATCAGCAGCCATTAACATTGGGTATGAAAATAATCCAGCATTAACATCATCCAGTCTGTCGGATTTGTCTTTGAAAGAATGGGCTAATGTCAATCTTTGAAAAGGGAAAAAACAACTTAAGTACCAGGATAATTCAGCTGTTTGCGGCACATCAGATTGTCTGTAAAACGTAACACGGTTGATATCTAAACCAAAAGCAAGCCAGGCCGATGCAACACTAAATGTATTCTGTCTTAATGTTTTGCCATCTTTTATTTGTGTTATCGAATGCAAGTCAGCAATAAACAAAAAAGGTTCGTTTGCCGGATTGTTTGATAATTCGATTGCAGGAATAATTGCTCCTAATAAATTGCCTAAGTGAGGAGTTCCAGTACTCTGAACACCAGTAAGTATTTTTGCCATTCTAGTTTTCTTATTTCTTAACCGCAAAGTTCGCAAAGTTTTTCGCAAAGCCTGCAAGGTTTGTTTTTTTCTTCTGCAAAAATTAGAAAGTTTTCTAAAAGTTCTCTTAGATTTGAGGTTTTATTTTCAGAAAAGCTTAAATATTTTAAAAATCTAACCGTCTGTAAATCTAAATTCACATCTGTTTTCTTACTTTTGAAATCATGAAAGGATTAAAAATTGTTTTTTGGATTATTTGGCGCATTTGGTTTTACATTTTAATGGCCATTCCAATATTGATTATGCTGCCTTTTTTAGTAGCTTCAATTATATCGGAAAGAGGATACCCTTATTTTTTTAAAATGGCTCGGATTTGGGCAAAATTCATCCTTTTCGGAATGGGTTTTTATTACAAAATTGAACGCCTTCAAAAACTGGAAAAAGGCAAAAGTTACATGATTGTAGCTAACCATACTTCAATGACGGATATTATGCTGATGCTGGCAATTATCAGAAATCCTTTTGTTTTTGTTGGCAAGAAAGAGTTGGTAAAAATTCCTTTATTTGGATTTTTCTACAAAAGAACCTGTATTTTAGTAGACAGAAATTCTTCAAAAAGTAAAAATGAAGTTTTCAAAAGAGCTCAGGACAGACTTAATCAGGGGCTTAGTATTTGTATTTTTCCTGAAGGAGGAGTTCCGGATGATGAATCTATTTTATTGGATGAATTTAAAGATGGCGCTTTTAGATTAGCTATCGATCATCAAATTCCAATTGTTCCCATCGTTTTTGCAGATAATAAAGAGCGTTTTTCGTATACTTTTTTAAGCGGTAGTCCAGGAAAAATGAGAGGAAAAATTTTACCTTTTATTGAAACGAAAGGATCATCAGGCGAAAACAGAAAAGAACTTCGTGATCTTACAAGACAATTGATTTACAAAGGTTTGCTTGAATTTAAGAAGAAAGAATCAAATAAATAAATTAAAAACTAAACCCGGAAAAATTGAGAAATTTTCCGGGTTTTTATTTTGAATCTAACCCCCATTTTAGAATCAAAATTTATCTGTGAATTATTTTTTCCGAAATGAATCGTAATATTTTTTTAATTTTTGATTTGCTTTTTTTACGGCTTTTATGCAACTGAATTTCTTTTTTTTCTTTCATGATTTAAAATATTAACGGTTGATAAAAGAGTTTAACCAGATACTGATTTAAGAGTAATATTATAGAGGATAGAATATCAAAAAGGTTGCGTAAAAAAAAATAAAAATCCGCTAGTAACCAAAACAAAAACTAACGGATTTTATTGAAAATAACCAACCAAATTTATTCTAAAAGCACCGAAAGTATTATGGCAAATACTATCCAAAGATTTTATATTATTTAAAAGATGATGTAATTTATAAAAGGTTGCGTCTTTTTTAATAAAAAACCCGACAGTTTTAAATGTCGGGTTTAAGTGTTTAAATTATAATAACTTAAATTTTTAAGCGTTAGCTAATTCTTTTATATGTTCTTTAATTTTTACTTCTAATTCATCAGCTAATTCAGGATTATCTTTAATTAAAGTTTTAACCGCATCACGGCCTTGTCCTAATTTGGTATCACCGTAACTAAACCATGATCCTGCTTTTTTTACGATATCAAATTCAACAGCCAAATCTAAGATTTCTCCGGTTTTAGAAACTCCTTCACCGTACATAATGTCGAATTCAGCAGTTTTAAATGGCGGAGCAACTTTGTTTTTTACAATTTTTACTTTAGTTCTGTTTCCGATAACATTTTCACCATCTTTAATTTGAGAAGAACGACGAATATCCAAACGTACAGATGCATAAAATTTTAATGCATTACCACCGGTTGTAGTTTCTGGATTTCCGAACATTACACCAATTTTCTCTCTTAACTGGTTGATGAAGAAAACAGTACAATTTGTTTTGCTGATGGTTCCGGTAAGTTTTCTCAAAGCCTGAGACATCAAACGTGCGTGCAGACCCATTTTAGAATCTCCCATTT
Source organism: Flavobacterium pectinovorum (assembly GCF_022802975.1). Taxonomy (GTDB): domain Bacteria; phylum Bacteroidota; class Bacteroidia; order Flavobacteriales; family Flavobacteriaceae; genus Flavobacterium; species Flavobacterium pectinovorum_B. Next base: position 17,927 of record NZ_JAFEVZ010000011.1, on the reverse strand, counting down.
CGCCTTCAATTTCGCTTTTTGGAGTCAAAGCAGCAACCGAGTCAATAACCACAATATCAATTGCACCGGAACGAATCAGGTTTTCTGCAATTTCTAATGCCTGTTCCCCGTTATCTGGCTGAGAAATAATCAGGTTTTCAATGTCTACACCTAATTTTTCAGCATAATTTCTGTCAAAAGCATGTTCCGCATCAATGAAAGCAGCAATTCCTCCTGCTTTTTGAGCTTCTGCAATTGCATGCAAAGTTAAAGTGGTCTTTCCGGATGATTCCGGACCATATATTTCGATTATTCTTCCTTTTGGATATCCGTTTACTCCAAGTGCTAAATCAACACCAAGAGAACCAGAAGAAATTGTTTCAACTTCTACAATGGCTTTGTCGCCCATTTTCATTACGGTTCCTTTTCCGTAAGTTTTATCTAGTTTGTCAAGCGTAAGTTGTAGCGCTTTTAATTTGGCATCTTTCTCTGAACTCATCTCTTTTTTTTCTTTTTCTTTCATCTAAATTATTATAAATTTTCATTCTCAAAAACAAACCAGAAAGTAAATAACTTATTGATTTAGATTTGTATCAGGCTTATAATTTTGTAAAAATAGTTCTTTTTTTGAAGTCTTGTTGTTTCAAATTGTTACAAATTGTCACAAATTTTACTATAAAAATAATGCTTTTAATTCTGTGGCATCAGAAGGTTTTATTTTTCCGGCAAGCAGTAAACTCAGTTGTTTACGGCGTAAAGCAGCGTCAAAACGTTGAATTTCTAGTTCGGTTTCCGGGACAATTGCAGGTACTTCAACAGGTCTTCCGCTATCATCAACAGCAACAAAAGTATAAATTGCTTCGTTGGCTTTTGTTCTTAGTCCGGATTCACGATCTTCTACCCATACATCAATAAAAATTTCCATAGAACTTTTAAAAGATCTGGAAACTTTGGCTTCAACAGTTACAACACTTCCCAAGGGTATAGCTCTGTTAAATGCAACGTGATTTACAGATGCCGTAACGGTGATTCTGCGTGAATGCCTTCTTGCTGCAATACTCGCAGCCCGATCCATACGGGCTAATAATTCACCGCCAAAAAGATTATTTAAAGGATTTGTTTCACTCGGTAAAACTAAATCGGTCAATATAGTCAGAGATTCTGAAGGATGTTTAGGATTCATTTTTTTAATATAAAATTTAAAATAATTGTATTGGTTTAATTCAACCAATAAACAGCCATAACAGCTGGAATAAAATAAATTACAATAGTTCTTGCCCCATCGTAATCTTTAGCTAATCTTTGTCCGAAAAGCATCATTAACAAAGAGATACACGAAAAAACAGCACCGTAAAATCCAAATTCACGACCACTGTTTGTTAATAATTGTATTGTACCAACGACACATAAAACCCCTGAAATTAATTCTAAAATTAAAAGATGAAGCAGAGCGAGAGGTACTTGATTTTTTAATGGAGTTTTAGCAAAATGACCTTTTAGCCATTCGATATTATCTTTCCAGTAAAAAATTTTTTCGTAGCCTGACTGCAAAAAGGTTATGGCTAAAAAAATTAAAAGTAAAATGGAGGCAACATTATTCATGTGAAAACTATTTTTTATGAATTAAACGAGTCAGTTTTATAGATAAATCAGTTAAAATTATTTTTGCATTTCCGTTTCTCTCAATGTGGTACATTGCATCTGAAAGCTCTTTGAAAATATCGTGAATGTTGTTTCCGTTTACAAAAGGAGCAAAATTTTCAAGCTTAAATTTGTCAACTTTTGGTTCGATATAAACCAAAGTTTGAGCTTCATAATTTAGCAAAAGTGCCTGACGAAACATTTCAATACAAAACTGAATGAATTTTTTCTGGCTTTCACGGCCAAGGGCTGCAATTTCTTCGCTCCAGGAAATTAAATCCTGTATTGCGGCGGCATTTCCTTTAGCTCTAAATGCAGCACGAACCCAGTTGACAAACCATTGTTCAAAAGGATATTCAGTATCGTCTTCTTTTAACAAAGACAGTGCTTTGTTGAAATTTCCCTGAGCCTGATGCGCAATTTTTTTAGCTAAATTTGGGTCTGTATTTTCCTGTGATATCAAGGTATCGGTAATTATTTTTTCGGGTAAACCGTTAAAATGGATGACCTGACAACGAGAGCGTATGGTTTGTATAATGTCTTCTTCATTTTCAGAAATCAGGATAAAAATAGTTTTATCAGATGGCTCTTCCAAAAGTTTCAAAAGTTTATTGGATGCCGCAATATTCATTTTGTCGGCCATCCAGATAATCATGATTTTATAACCACCTTCATAGGATTTTAAAGCAAGAGATTTTAAAACTTCCTGAGCATCTTCGACCCTGATTTCGCCTTGTTTATTTTGAACTCCAAGCAATTTATACCAGTCGAATAAACCTCCATAAGGCATTTCCTGAACAAAGGTTCTCCAATCCTGAATAAAGTCTAAACTTTTGGGTTTGGTTTTAACATCTTCGGTAGTTACTGTTGGATAAATAAAATGCAAGTCAGGATGCGAAATATTCTGAAATTTTAGATTGCAGGAATCATTTCCGTTTGAATTTTCGTCGCCTGTATTACTGCACAAAATGTATTGTGCATAAGCAATAGCGGTTAATAATGTACCACTTCCTTCCGGCCCAACAAACAATTGTGCGTGCGGAATTCTTCCGGAAGAAGCACTTTTAATTAAGTGACTTTTAATGTAATCCTGACCTAAAATTTGTGAAAATTGCATAGAGCAAAGATATAAGAAAATGAGATAGTCAAAAATATTATAAATTAAACTTTAATTATTCATTTTATTTTTTTTGGTATAATTTGTTTTTAACTTAATTGTTAATTTTTATTCTGCAAAGTTTTGTTAACACTGATGTTATTTCGAAGATATATTAAGAATTTTTTGTTAATATATTTTTGAAGTTGTAGATAAAAGAGCGTTTTTTTTGGTTATTATTTTCAAAAACAAAATCTTTTTTCTGCTTAAATTTAGATAAAAATCTTACATAAACAAATTTTTGTAAAATTTATCCAAATATTAGCTAAAGGCTTATTTTTAGGGACTTAAAAATATGATTTTAAGTTTTTTTTAAGTCTTTTTTTTAAAAAAAAAAATATTAAAGTTGCAAATTAAGTTAATTTACATATTTTTGTTTTCATCAACTACAAACTTTTAATAAGAATCTATGAAAGGGAAAATTATTTTTTTAAGTGTATTTTTTTTATTGACTACAGGGGCTATATCTGCCCAGGCTAAAAATGCTCCTCGAAGTATCATTAGTACTACAGCTCTTATTCGTAAATATCACGATCAAAAAGAATTGAGTGGTATGCAAAAAGGAGAATTATTAGAGTTATATATTGAGAGAATTAAAGTTTTAGTAAAAACACTTCCTTACATTGCTTTGGTTACAAAACCTGGTGTTACTATGGCAGACTTAGGTATTCCGGATGATAACGAACATAAAAAAGCTTTAGAAAACCAAGCAATAGGAACTACAACATTTTTAGATACTACTGTAGATTTTCAAAGAAAAATGATGCCTTATTCTGATAAAGCAAATTTAATTGCAGCCATTTTATTTTACGAAGGAACATTGAAATCTTTACATGAATTCAACGAATTGAATGAAATGTAATTTTAAATATTTTAAAAACCTTTTTTAAAATGTTTTCTTAACATGAAATTTAGTTTTATTAAGACATTTTAAAAAGGGTTATTAAAAACAGCTCGTTTTCGATGTATTCTAATTTTTTTTAGAAAACACGAGATGAGTTTTTATAATTTATTGCATCCCAAATTTATTATTAACCCTAATACCCCCTTATCATGAAAAAATTTACTCAAATTATCTGCGTTTTTTTGACAGTTGCAAGTATGAGTGCTCAGCAAGAAAAAGGAATTATGGGCTACAACAATTGGTTGAACAACTGGACCGAATTTAAGCCTAACAAAGTTGAATACGGTGAAGCCAACCAAATTTTAGCTGGAAACATTTCAACAAACACAAAATTGCTTAAGAGAAATATTTATGTTTTGCAGGGAAATGTTTATGTAACTAATAACGCTGTTTTAACAATTGAACCGGGAACATTAATTATTGGTGATTTTGAAACAAAAGGAACGTTGGTAGTCACAAAAGGTGCATCAATTATTGCAGACGGTTTAGAAACAGATCCTATCGTATTTACTTCTAACAGAAGCCAGAAAAAAGCTGGAGACTGGGGAGGCATTGTGGTTTTAGGTGATGCTCCAATTAATAAGTTTGGAAACGTAGGTTCTTATAACTTAGATCTTGACCCAACACGTACTACTTACGGTGGTGATAATGTGGCGTCAAGTTCAGGAGTTTTAAGATTTGTGAGAATCGAATTCGCTGGTAAAAAAGTAAAAGGAGCCGGTACTTTCAACGGTCTTACTTTGGCCGGTGTTGGAAATAAAACAATTTTAGAAAACATTATGGTAAGTTATTCTGCAGGAGATTCATTTGGATTTTTTGGTGGAGACCTTAATGCAACCAAATTAGTTTCTTATAAATCTATTAATGATGATTATAAATTTACTCAGGGAGTTCAATGCCGTTTGCATAATTCTCTTGCAGTAAGATCTTCTTATTTATCAAGTAATAAAGACGGTTCTCGTTGTTTAGAAGTTGCTTCATACGAGAAAAAAAGTGAAACAGATTTTACTAAAAAACAAACTTTAGTTGTAGCATCAAATATAACAATGCTTAACGATAGTGAGAATATCAATGCTGACATTCAGTCTGGTTTAGTTAAAGAAGCTGTTTATATTGCTGAAAACGCCTCTCTTGAAATTAAGCGTAGTGTAATTTCAGGTTTTAATCCTGCCGTTTTATTAGATAGTAAAACAGAAATTAACGATGCCAATCTTAAGAAAATTAAATTTGAAGAAATGTATTTCAACTTATGTAAAGGAAATATCTTTACTGAATTCAATTCTAACAATGAAGATTTAGAGAGCTGGTATGGTAATAGCGTTTTCTTTAACGTATATTCTCAAAGCGACAACAAAGAAACTTTTATAGATATTTTTAATGCAAAAAAACCAGATTTCAGACTTCAATTAGGAAAAATTACTGCTTCAAGTGGTAATAGATAAATGATTTAGATTTTTATTTTAAAGCGTAAATTTTATTAATAAAGTCCCCAGACAATTTATGTACACGTCTTAAACAGGACCCAAATAAAGATCAAAACAGAATATGGCCCCAAGTATTAAAAAGTATTTTATATATACAATATTTTTGGTTTCTCCTTTAACGTTAAGTTTATATGCCCAAAGCAAAATTGAAAAATCTAAAAATTCAAATTTTGAAATTGGTAGTCCTGAAGCGTTAAAAAAATTAAACCAAATAACCGCAATTACCCCTGTAATTAATTTAGAGTATTCTAAACAGTTTATAGTAGAGCTATCCATCCCCAAGGATAGCTTTGCTGTAGAAGCTGTAGGAATTGATAAAATAAATACAGATACGAACTCTAAAAATCAGTCAAAAAATATCGCTGCATATTCTGCATTAGCAAAAGATATTATTGAAAATTATAAATATGATTTTTCTGAAACGTTTATAGATATTTTGTTTTTTGAAGATATAGACTTAGCCAGAATTCGTACTATATGATGAAAAAAACTACTCTTTCTCTGATAAAATCATTACTTTTTTTAGGAGTATTTTTCTTTACCGTTTATCAGTCTAATGCCCAAGCAATAATTTCAGCAAGTAAATCTGATTTTGTAAATATTTGTGCAGGAGATTTTGTTAACGGCAAACCCTTTAATGAGTATTATGCAAGTTTTGCATACAGTGGTTTTCCTGCTGATGTAACTTTTGCTGTTGAAATATCTGATGAGAATGGTAATTTTTTAGCTTCTCCGGTTTTTGCTAATACATTAGAGGTAACAACCATATCTGCAACGCAGCAAAAAATTAAATTTGCGATACCAGTTGATTTAAAGGGATCTGACGGATATAGCTTAAGAATAAGAAGTAATAACGGTATCAATAGCCAAAGGATAAGAAACTTTGGTAATAATGATTCTTATTCTATTTATTACAAAAATTATGTAGATTTATTTTCTATAAATAACCAATCTGCTACCGCTTCTTTTTGCAGTGGTGGAAGCATGACACTTTCAATTGACAACCCTACTCCGGCTGTAAAAGAATCTTCACCGGTAAATTATCCCAATTTAAAATACATCTGGTACAAGGATGAAGTTGTTGTTTCCGGACAAAGCGCAGCCAGTTTAACAGTGAACACTCCTGGTAGTTATTATGCAAAAATTGATTATGGTAAGTGTTCTGAGAACAACTGGAGTTCTAATCGGGTTACAGTTACAAGTTCATCAGGATCAGGTGCATCAGTTTCAATTAGTTCAAGTTTAGGAAATCCTTTTTGTGCAGATGGGGGTAATACCATTTTAACAGCAACCTCCGGAAATAGTTATATATGGAAAAAAGACGGTGTAGTAATTAGTGGTGTAACAAGCCGTACTTATGCTACAAACGAAGCCGGCGTTTATACCGTTGATGTTAATTTTGGAGGTTGCTCAGGATCAGCAAAGATTAACCTAATTAGCAATAGTTTTGATGCAAGTATCGATGTTGCTGAAGAAACAACTATCAACGAAGGTGAAACTTTAAGTGTTTCTGTAACAGATGATGCTGCAAGTCCAACTTATGAATGGTATTTGAATGGTAATCTTATTGCAGGAGCTACAGGTGATACTTATTTAGTTTCTTTTAGAGGAAATTATAGAGTAAAAATTTCTCAGGCTGGTGGGTGTATTTCTTCAAAAGAATTTAGTTTTAAAGTTAATGGTCCTCCTGGTCTTGCTACAGTAATTCCAAATATAATTAAATTGAGCGATTCCCCATATTGGAACATTCCTGATGTGTACAGAAATGAAAATACTAAAGTAATAATCATTAGTTCAAACGGAGAAAAAGTTTTGGACGTTGTTAATTACCAAAGTGACTGGCCACAGTCTGGATTAGATATTAAAAATGTAAATCCGGTATATTACTATGTCATTAAAGGCGATGCAGGTGAAAAAAAAGGATCAATAACGGTGCTAAAATAATATGAAGAAAATCCTACTATTCTTAACTTTATTTTACGGTACATCACAATTACTCTATTCTCAGGATACAAATGAGAATGGAGTTGTTTCGTTTTCATTACCCATACGAAATTCATTAAAGTTTAATAGATATTTAATTAACCCGACATTTAGTTTTGTTCGAGAGCAAAATCCAACAGTAAGTTTTTATAATAAAAGACAATACTTACAATTTGATGATGCGCCTAATACTTACCTTTTTAATTATTCTGGGCGTTTAAAAGAAAACGATGGGTACGCAATTGGCTTATTTCAGCAAAATTATGGTTTGATGACTGTTTTTGGCGGAGTTTTTAATTTTGCTCATAATATCGAATTACAAGAAGATAGTAATTTAACTTTTGGATTAAACGTTGGCGCTTACCAAAGCGGTTTAGACAAGGGTAAAATCATTTCAGAAAGTCCTGGTGTTTTGAATGGAGATTATCCTTCAAACACATTAATTGCAATAAATCCGGGGATCAATTACGGAACCGCTTTTCTTGATTTCGGATTATCCATGAACAATTTAATCCTGTATAATTTTGGTTCAGGAATGGTTAAGGAAGATCCTGAAAAAGCGATTCAATTGCATGCTATGTACACTGGCTATATTGACAGCTATGGTTTTTTTGATCAAAGTAAATTTTCAGGTATTGTAAAAACAGAAATTAAAAAGGACAATACCATAATTTCGGGACTCGCTATGCTTACTATTCCACAAGGAATTTGGGCACAAGCTGGTTACAATACTTTAAATGGAATTTCAGCAGGTTTGGGTGTTAATATAACACCTAATATTGCAATAGAATATAATTACGAAAGAGGGTTAGGTAATTTTACCAATCTTGGCTCCTCTCATGAATTTGTGATTGCATATAAATTTAAAAATACCAATTATTATTATGGTGATGATGAAGAAGGTTCTTTGATAGACACTTCTAAACCAAAACCAGTAATAGCAAAAAAATCAACTACTCCAATTACCAGAGTTGATGGAGCAACAAAAGCAAAATTAGCTGCTGAAGCCAAAGCAAAAGCTGATGCAGAAGCATTACAGGTAAGATTAGCTGCAGCTGAAAAAGTTAAAGCAGACGCTGAGGCAGCTGCAAAAGCAAAATTAGCGGCAGATACCAAAGCGAAAGCTGATGCAGAAGCATTAAAAATTAAATTGGCGGCAGATGCAAAAGTAAATGCTGATGCAGAGGCAACAAAAACTAAATTATTAGCGGATGCCAAAGCAAAAGCAGATGCAGAAGAAGCTAAACGTAAAGCGGAAGCTAAAGCAAAAATGGAAGCTGCAGATTTACAGTCTATTATAGCAGCAGATGCCAAAGCAAAAGCCGATTCAGATGCTTTACAAGCCAGATTAGCTGCAGAAGCTAAAGCAAAAGCTGCTGCAGAAGCTAAAACAAAAGCTGCAAAAGATGCTGCAGCAAAAGCAAAAGCAGCTGCAGATGCAAAAGCTAGAACAGCTGAATTAGCTGCAGAAAAAGAAAGATTAGCTGCTGAAGCGAAGGTAAAAGCCGATGCAGAAGCAAGACAAGCAAGAATAGCTGCAGAAGCAAAAGCAAAGGCTGATGCTGAAGCATTACAGATAAAACTTGTTGCAGATGCCAAAGCAAAAGCCGACGCAGAAGCTCTTAAAATAAAATTAGCAGCAGATGCTAAAGCAAAAGCCGATGCAGAAGCGCTTCAGGCAAAACTTGCGGCAGATGCTAAAGCGAAAGCTGATATGGAAGCTTTACAAGCAAAATTACTTGCAGATGCTAAAGTAAAAGCTGATGCAGAAGCTACTAATAAAGCGAAAGCAGAAGCGGAAGCAAAACAATTGAAATTAGCTGAGGAAGCTAAAGCAAAAGCCGATGCAGAAGCGCTTCAGGCAAAACTTGCGGCAGAAGCCAAAGCAAAAGCCGATGCAGAAGCTCTTAAAATAAAACTTGCAGCAGATGCTAAAGCAAAAGCCGATGCAGAAGCTCTTCAGGCAAAACTTGCGGCAGATGCTAAAGCAAAAGCCGATGCAGAAGCTCTTCAGGCAAAACTTGCGGCAGATGCTAAAGCAAAAGCTGATGCAGAAGCTCTTCAGGCAAAACTTGCGGCAGATGCCAAAGCAAAAGCTGATGCAGAAGCGCTTCAGGCAAAACTTGCAGCAGATGCTAAAGCAAAAGCTGATGCAGAAGCGCTTCAGGCAAAACTTGCAGCAGATGCTAAAGCAAAAGCTGATGCAGAAGCGCTTCAGGCAAAACTTGCGGCAGATGCTAAAGCAAAAGCCGATGCAGAAGCGCTTCAGGCAAAACTTGCGGCAGATGCTAAAGCAAAAGCCGATGCAGAAGCATTAGCAGCTGCAGCTTTAAAAGATGAAAGTGCAAAAGAGCTTGATAACTTAACTCAGTTAGTTGAAAATTCAGGAAAAACTCAGTCTGACTTGATTGCCCAGTTTAATACTACTGTTGCGAATAAGCAAAAAGACCTGAATGATATGAAGGAAGAAAATGATTTGAGTGAAAAAGGTATTTATAAAGAACCTAAGCCATTTAAGAGTGTTAGCGCAGAGAACGCACAAATTGAATCTCTAAAAAGTCAAATAGCAGATGCAAACAGAACTCAAAAGAACGCTATAACTAATTTAACAAACCTATATAACGAAAGACTTAAAAAAGTTCCTAATAAAAATGATGCTTTAAATAGAGCTTATTTAGAAAAAATCAATGAATTAAAAGCAGCTCAATTAAAAGCTGAGCAAGATAATATCGCATTAATTACAAATTTAGAGCGTATTAAGACTGAAACAGAAATTGAGAAAAAACGTAGAATTAAACGTGCGGCTTATGAAAATGATGAAGGAAGATATGCTCAGGATGTTGCAGCTCTTAAACGTATAAAAGAAACAACAAAATTAAGTAGTACTCCATTAACAGAAAGCGATTTTGATTTTGGTGAAGACCAGTCAAATATGCAAATTATTAAGAATATTAAAAATTCTGAAAGTGGTTATTATCTAATTATTGCAGTGCATAACAGTGTTGAAAAACGAGATGAATTTTTAAGAAAAGCTGTTGCCGCTGGACGTTCAGATGTTAATTTCTTTTACAATGTGACGACAAGTAAATATTATATTTATTACGAAAAACATGAAGACTTATCTGGCGCAACTAAGGCATTAGAAGCAAAAGGAAGTAAACCTTACAATAACAGAATGGTAATTGTAAAAGTTGAAAATTAATAATAGAATCAGGAATAAAAAATAAGTCCTTTTTAAAATTTAAGAAGGACTAATAAAAAATAAATATTTTTAAAGCGCCCAAAATTTATCTTCTAATGCCCCTTAGATTATAAAAAAAGAAGCCCCAAAAAAAGTAAATACCATGAAAAACCCTACTACTTTTAAACCTGCAGGATTGGTTTTAGCAATGATTACAAATTTTGTATTATTTGCCGAAAATCAATTTAACGATTTAAGATTTCTTTTTTTGTACAAAAAAGAAGTAAAGAATTTAAAAGCAATAAAAATCAAGAGTACTGCTATTCTTGTGTTTTTGTTGCTTTTTGCTTTTAATATTGGTCATGCGCAGGTGGGAACAAAATTTTCTGCCAGACTCGATGATGGAAAAGGAAATAAGTATCTTAAAGTACAAGGTGATATTAAGATTATTGGAAATACAATTTTAACTCCAAAGGGAGAGAGACTACCTTATAACGGAACTAAAAACAACAATGATTTAGATGCTGTTTATCTTAACGTAGATAATACTAATGGTAACTTTAGTTCCAGTAGTGCAGATTTAGCTATCAATAATAGTTGTAAAAGGATTGTTTTTGCAGGATTATACTGGTCAGCTATGTATCCTAACGGATCAAGTACAGATGGTAACTGCTTTAATTGTGGCTCTACTGCTGAAACCGATTGGAATCAGGTTAAACTTAAAATAGGTAATGGTACATATCAAACATTAACAGCTAGTAAAACTGATCCTAAAGAAGTAATTTTTAAAGGTAATAACAGCAACAATTTTAATAATGGCGTTTACGTTTGTTTTAAAGATGTAACGAGTATATTACAAGCTTTACCAAATGCTGACCAAACTTATACGGTAGCTAATATAAGGGCAACAACAGGTATTAGAAGAGGAGGAAGTGCCGGAGGATGGTCGTTAGTAGTTATTTATGAAAGTCCAACGGTTTCAAGTAAATATATTTCGGTTTTTGACGGTGCTCAAATGACCAATGTTGATGCTGGAACTGATAAATTATTAACTGTAGATATTCCTATTAGCGGATTTCAAACCTTGCCAGCAGGATTTCCTGTTATTGCTAAAATAGGTGTTGCAGCATTAGATGGTGACTTTGATAAAAAAGGAGACGGTTTATTATTTAAAAATGGTTTGGTTCCTATAACTACAGTTAATAGTTCTTTTACTTCTATTACTAATTCGCTTAACCCTACAACTCTTAGCCCCGAAACAGATTCAAATTTCTTTAATGCTACTATCACGGTTGATAACGCTCAGGTCACCAATCGTAATCCAACCAATCGTAATAATCTAGGTTTTGATATTGATTATTTAGAGATTCCAAACCCATCGAATTCTGTAATTCCTAATGGGGCAACTCAGGGAACTTTTCGAATGTTTACAAATGACGGACCAGGAGGCGGGGATGGTTTTGCTGCATTTTTGTCCACATTTGCCGTTGATATTATTGAGCCAAAAATTACTTTAACGAAAGAGGTTTTTGATTATAATGTACCTATAACAACCCCTCCAACTCCTCCAATTAATATGGGAGGAAAAGATGTTACTTTAGGTAAGGAGTTACACTACGTAATTGGGTTTCAAAATCAGGGTAATGATAATGCTACCAATTTTACTATAACAGATATTTTACCTATTAATACAAAATTTGTTTATCCTACTGATATAGTTGAATTACCAGCACCTATTGTTATTGGTCGTAATACATACAGAGTGACCCATACTTATGATGCGGCCACCCGTACCATTACATTTACGGTTCCAAGGCAATTTGTTGAAGTAAGTGATCCAAGATATACTATTAGGTTTAAGGTTAAAGTAGTAGAAACTTGTAGTGAGATTAGTGATGTTTGTTCTAATATTATTAGGAATACTGCATTATCAAATTATTCGGGTACTTATAATACGGGAATTTTTGGTGATAAAAGTTTAGATTCTTATACAAGTTGTAATATTGGTATACCACAATCTACAAATTTTTTAGTTGATGTTGACGATTGTAAATTTGAAAAAAATGAAGTTTTATGTGGAACAAGTATTCAAATAAAAGCAGCTAACGGATACAGCAGTTATTCATGGTCAACAAGTTCAACAGGAACACCTGTAATTGGAACGGGTCAGACATTAACAGTTGTAAAAGAAGGTGTATATTATGTAAAAAATACTGCACCCGCTCCTTGTTTGTCAATAGAAGAAAAATTTACAGTAACACTGCCGAATGGATTATTAGAAAATCCGGTATTGCCTTATGCAAGGGCTCCTTATGCTGGTTCTATTACACAATGTCCGGATAGTGGTAAATTTTTGCCTAATTTGTTTTTATGTGGTGCCAGTGATTTTAGAGACATAAAAACAGGTATATCTGCTACTGCGACTACAATATTTTGGGAAAAACTAGACGAAAGCACGTGTGATGCTGTGGCAAATGACAAATGTGCCAATGAAAATGAATTATGTAAGTGGCTGCCGGTAGGCACAGGTCCTGATTACAGGGCAGATACAAAAGGACAATATCGTTTAACAATTAGATATCAAAATAATACTTGTTTTAATCAGTTTTATTTCAATGTTTATAAAAACGAATTAAATCCTACAGTAACTTACAATGATATTTATTGTAATACAAAAGGTAAAATTACAGTAAATGGTCTTCCTTCAGGATATGTATATAGTCTGAGTAAAAACGGAACATATACCAGCAGTAATGTCTTTTCTCCAATAAATTCGGCTGGGAACTATACAGTATATATTAAACAAACAGGAGTAGTAACAAACCCATGTATATTTGAAGTTTCGGTTAATATTGTAGACAGAAAGTTAGATGTTCAAACAATTGTAACACAACCGATATGTTTTGGAGATAAAGGAAGTATAAAAGTCAATACTTCTGGAGTAAGAGGACAGTATTACTACGAACTTTTCAGAAATAATACTTCCATTCAAAAAGTGGGTCCTGTATCAGCGGGAGATTATCTTTTTGATAATTTAGATTCAGGAGGATATTCTTTTACAGTGCGAACAGAGGATGGATGTACTTTTACAAATTATTACGTTGGTATAAATCCCCCTGCAAGTGAAATAAAAGCAATACCATCTATTGTAAAACCTTTAACTGATTGTGGACCAGGAAAAATCCTGATCACAACAGATCCGGATTGGAAAAATTATTCTTATTTTGTAAATGGCTCGTCTACTTTTCAGAATTCAAAAGAAATTGATGCTCCAACTGCAGGTCTTTATACTATCAGAGTAGTTGAGGGCAATTGTGAAAAAATTGTAACAATTAATGTTCCTAAAACTCCTAAACCAACTTATAATATTATTGCTCCTACGAGTATAAATTGTTACGATGATCCGGCAGAGATAAGAATTAACCTGACAAGTCCAACTACAGGTTACACGATGGGGTATAGTATTAATAATGGAGGAACTTACCAAACTAGCCCTATTTTTACAAATCTGTCACCAGGGACGTATAATGTTAAAGTTAGATATAGTGTAACTTATCCTGTTTCTTATCATCCTTATACAGAAACACTTGAATGTTCTGATCCGGCACAAGAATTTATTATAACAGGACCAACTTCATCTGTAACTGCTTCTGCTGGTGTTGCTGAATTAGCGGGATGTGGACCATTGGAAGGAGGACAGCCAACGGGATTAATAAGATTTACAAATGTTGAAGGTGGAACTTCTCCTTACCAATATAGTTTTAATGGTGGAGCAAGTTGGCAAAATTCTCCGGAAAAGCATGTAGTGTCTTCACCTATTCCTTATGATTTGCGTGTTAAGGATGATAAAGGATGTATTTATAAAATTCCTTATAATGTTATTTTAGATCCAAAACCTGAGGATCCGTCTATTGACAATAATATTAATCCTATATACAATTGCGATGGTTCGGCAACTGCAACTGTTGTGGTAAATACGCCTACAAGTAATGGAACAACCTACACTTATGAATATTATTTGAAAAAAGACGGGTTGGAACCTGCTGTTCCAAATACACCAATAACAAGTAATGTATTTGAAAATGTTCCTGCCGGTAATCATAAGGTTGTTGTAAAATATAATATACAAAAGGTTTCTACATACAGTAATTTATTACAGGAAGATTTTGGAAGAGGTGGTGATACTCAATCACCGGGTATCAATTCACTTTATTGTTGGGAAAAACAAGACGCTATTGTAGATTGTATCCGTATTAACCCAGAAGATTGGCATCCATGGTTAATGAATGATGGTGATTATGTAGTTACGAGTGCATTACTTCCTGATCATGGACCAGATTTTAATTGGATTTTGCCCAAAGATCATACAGCAGTATTAAATAATACGCCAACGGTTACTAACGGAAGGTTTTTAGCCGTTAATATTGGTGAACTTCAAGCAGGAGCTGTTTTGTATAGTAAGACAATTAATGATATTTTGCCAAATCAAGATATGAGTGTGTCTTTGTATATGATTAATTTACTTAAAGCATCTAATAATTTGGCATCTCCTCAGTTAACCGTAAGATTGGTTAAAAATGGAGTTGTGGTTGGAACGCCTATAGATTTTCCGTTAATTCCAAGAGATGAAAAATGGCATTCAACAACTGATTTGGCAGGAGGTCAAATTTTTAAATTAAACCCAGGAGATAATACATCTTTGGAGTTTCAAATTTTGTCCAATTTAGCTGAGAAACAAGGTAACGACTTAGCTATCGATGATATTCTTGTTTATCAGATACCGAAAGCCTGTGGAAACGAAATAGAAATTCCTGTGGTTATTGATACTGACGGTGCTTTTAATGTACCGACACCAGGAATTCAGGATGCTAAGTGTATTGGTAATAAAGGAAGTATCATTATTACTGCAAGCAATTTTAATACAAATACAGGCTTCTTTTATTCTACAGATAATGGTTCAACTTGGGATTCTTCAACTACTTCACCAGTAACTGTTTCTTTAAACGCAGGGATTTATAAAGTAATTGTAAAAAATGACGTTGCAGGAACTTGTCAGTTTTCATTTGAATCTGAAATAAAGGAGCCTCAACCAATACTTATTGTTCAGGTTGATAAAACAGCTTTAACCTGCGCACCATCTCCAGATGCATCAATAACCGTTACAACAGTTACAGGTGGTACAGGAAGTTATCAATATCAATTAAGTAATAGTTCAGGAATTGTAAGAGCATTTCAGTCAGATAAAACTTTTACAGGAATAGGCGAAGGAACTTATACAGTTATAGTAAAAGATGCAAATGATTGTTTGTCTGCGCCATCTGCAGCTATAACAATAACAAGGCCAACCGGACCAACAGCAATTTTAGCTGATGCAACAGATTGGTGTTATACACCTTCTAATCCTGCTAGTTTAGTTGTAACTGTAACAGGAGGATTGTCACCATATACTTATAAATTAGATAATAATACTCCAATTACAACTAATACATTTAATAATGTAGCGCCTGGAACGCATACAATTGTAGTAACAGATACTAATAATTGTATTGCTACAATTTCAGGAATTATTATTGAACCTCAATTACAATTAAATGCAACTTTAACCCAAGATTTAACATGTTTGGTTAATGGCTCTATTACTACAGCTGTATCCGGAGGTTATGGTACACCTTATACTTATAGTGTATCCCGTAATGGAGGAACTTCTGATGTAGTTACTTCTTTTCCTTATGAGGCTACTCAGGCAGGAAATTATGTATTTACAGTTACAGACAGTAAAGGTTGTACGGCAACAAGTAATACTATAATAGTTTCTCCAAAAACAATTCCAAGTTTAACATTTAACAAAACCGATATTACTTGTAATAATGCAAATGATGGTACCATTACAGTTACAGCTGCAGATGGATTTACATCGGTTTATACTTATGCAATTAAACTAAGTTCTGCATCAACTTATACTACTCAGTCAACTAATCAGTTTATTGGTTTAGCATCGGGTACTTATAATATCAAAGTAATTGACAGTAAAGGCTGTGAATCTGCTGTGAGAGATGTTATTATAGTAAATCCAGATGCTGTTTCCGGAACAATTGGTGCTACTGATTTAGGTTGTAGCAGTACAGGTACTGTACCGGCTGTTGTAACTGTCGTAGCTTCAGGAGGTTCTGGAACTTACCAATATAGTTTTAATGGAAGTTCTAATTTTACCTCAAGTAATACTTATTCTACAAGTTCGGCAGGAACAATAACTGCTTATATTAAAGATAGTAAGGGTTGTCAACTTGGACCAATACAGGTAGTGATTAACCCAAAATCATCTATTACGGGTATTAATGTATTATTTGATACAGGTTTAGAGTGTCCTGCTTATGAAGCTCATGTTAAATTTCAGGCAATAGGAGGAATATCACCTATTCGTTATCAAATCATATCAGGTCCTTCAGGGTATAGTTCTGCTATCGTAGCAGATGGTGAATTTAAAAATCTTAAGCCTGGAGACTATATTTTTAGGGCTACAGATAAAAACGGATGTAGTTTCGATTTAAATTATAATATAAAAAGTGTTCCGGATATCGTTGCGGGTGGTTCTGTATTAACACCAATTAAATGTTTTGGTGAAAACGGAACAATTCAATTTACAGTAAACGGTGTAAAAGACAGAGGTTATGATTATGTAATTAGAAATGCGGGAGGAACTATAATTCAGAGTGCTAATAATGTTAATGAAACAGTAACCACTATAAATGTTGCTGCTGCACAACCTGCAGGAGTTTATACTATTACAGTAACAGATAGAAAAACAAATTGTCCGGTAACTTATAGTATCACACTTGCACAACCATCAGCAGCTGTATCTATTACAAGTGCTTTAGGTACGAATATAAATTGCAATAATGATAATTCACAAATTACGGTAACTGCTACTGGAGGAACTCCGGCTTATAGTTATGCTTACAAGCATGACGGGGTTGCACCAGTGTTATCTGATTATATTGCATCTTCAGTTTTCACAGTTGATACTAATTCCGGAGTCAATACCGAGTGGGATATTTGGGTTAAGGATGCTAACGGTTGTACTTATAAAGTAGATGTTAGTATAGGTACAGATTCAGTACCAAGTGTAAGCGCTTCTGTAGACAATCAGTGTATGGGTACAGGCAGTAGTTTTACCATTACAGCGATTGGCACAGGCTTGGCACCATTGACTTATAGTATTGGAGGGGTTACCGGCACTTTCACATCAGTTTCTACCTTTACGGTAAGTCCTGGTACTTATACTGTTCATGTTAAGGATAGAAATGGCTGTATTATACCATCAGCAGCTGTTAGGGTTTATCCAGAACTGACAGCCTCGGCATCAGTAAGCAGAGAACTTAGCTGTTCACCGACAGCACCAGAGGCTCAGATTACTATTACGGCTTTAGGAGGAATGCCTGGTTATACTTATGAAGTTTCGACAAATGGAGGTGCTTCATTTACAGCGATTGGAAGCAATGTTTATACGGCAGCATCGTCTGGGACGTATAGTTTTAGAGTTACGGATTCTAATACTTCGGGATGTACAGTAGTTACCAGTGCGACAGTAAATGCTATTAC
>NZ_JAFEVZ010000010.1 GCF_022802975.1 Flavobacterium pectinovorum | reverse complement strand
GAGTATATAGAATATTACAACAATGAAAGAATAAAACTAAATCTAAAAGGAATGAGCCCGATACAATATCGAGCTCATTATTATCAAATTTAATTATAAATTCGTCTAAACTTTTGGGTGCACTCTACATTTTGAAGCGTTTTTTTTGTGTGATTTCTCGTTCCTCAAAATGAACAATTTTGTATGCATTACAAACTTTTCAATTTCTTCATAAAGGTTGGAAAAACTTCATTTATTTCATCAAAGAGAGGGTTTTTTCGATGTTTTAGTTTTATTTCTCCAAATAGTTTCAATCCGAGTGCAAATTGTGTCGCTTCAGATTCATTGTCAAATAAATTTTTAGCTTTCATTTTTTCAATAATGCTAAAAATCTCATCATGATTTTCAAATTCGATTCCAAGTTCTTTTGCAGGTTCGGTTTCGCCATTTGCATATTGCTTAAGACTTAAAGTCAGATAATATTTGTTTGATCTTTTTTCCATGATAATCTATTTTATTTTAACCATCTGTCAACAATGGTTTTAAAGGCTTCTTTGTATTGTTCTCCAACCGTAATTTCTGTTTTACCAATTAAAATTGAATTTTTAGTAATGGCATTTATTTTATCAAGAGAAACTATAAACGAACGATGAATTCTCATGAATTTTGCAGAAGGTAATTTTTCTTCTAAAGCTTTCAGTGATATAAGTGAAAGAACCGTTTTTTGAGAATCGACAAGGTGTACTTTTACGTAATCTTTTAGACTTTCGATATACAAAACATCTTTTAAGGAAATACGAACCCATTGATATTCTACCTTTAAGAAAAAAAACTCATCGTCTGATGCGATTGGCTGGAAATGATTTGAAGATTCTTCTGTTATTTTCAATACTTTATTGGCAGCGCGTAAAAACTCTTCATAACTAAAAGGTTTTAAAAGATAATCGACTGCATTAACTTTATAACCTTCAATTGCATAATGATTATAAGCAGTTGTAAAAACAATTTTTGGAGTTAATCCGGGCTGTTCCTGTAACAGTCTTGCCAGTTCCATACCGGTTAAATTAGGCATATTAATGTCCAGAAAGATTAGATCCGGCTGTTTTTCTTTAATTATGCTCATCGCTTCAACCGCATTATCACAGCTGGCACTCAATTCAAGAAAAGGTGTCTGTTCGATAAAGGTTTGTACCAGTTTTAATGCCAGTGGCTCATCATCTACGGCTATACATTTTAATGCTGTCATTTATTCTAAAGTTATTTCCAGTTTTACATTGTATTTTCCGTTTTTACCTATTCCGGCTATTAAGGAATGTTTATTCGGATAAATTAGATGAAGTCTGCGTTTCGTATTCGTTAATCCAATACCGCCCTCATTTGTAGTAAAAGTTTTTTCGAAATAGGTGTTTTCTACTTCAAATTCAAGATTGTTTCCATTTTGTTTAAGCGAAATATAAATTTCACTTTTATCAGTTGCATGAATACCATGTTTAAAAGCATTTTCTACTAAAGGTAACAATAACATCGGAACAATTGGATAATCGTGTATTTTTTCCGGGATATTAGTTGTAATAGTGAGTTTGCTGTTGGCACGAAGTTTCATCAAGGCTATAAAATCCTTCATGAATTCGGCTTCTTTCAATAAAGTTGTTCTTTCTTCTGTACTGTAAAGCAGGTATCGCATCATTCGGCTTAACGTATGCAGCGCATTTCTCGAATCTTCAATATCAGTATAAGTAAGAGAATAAATACTATTTAGCGAGTTAAAGAAAAAATGTGGATTGATCTGTGCTTTTAGCATTGCCAATTCGGCCATTGTTTTATCCTGTTCCAGTTTTTGTTTATGTTGTGCGGCTTTCTGCCAATGTTGTAGCATTGCCCAGCTTGTGCTGATACCTAAAACCAATAGAGTCAGCATGAGCACATAATTGTCAAAGTAAGGGTTTCTATACTTTTTAAACCCTAAAACCTCACTGATTTTAGTATGAAGATCTGTTTCCGAAGTATAAAAATAAGCGATAAGCTGCATTACAAAAATGGTAAGAAACACCCAGATCAAAAACGGCGATGTTTTATCTTTTATAATAGTTTTTGGAACTATGATTTTGGCATTTGAATAAAAAAGGATAATCAATAAAACTAAGATAATTATCTGCCAAAGCCAAAATACAAATGGCAGTAATACATTCCAGGTTATAGGAATATAAAATAACATGATAAATCCCAATAACAACCAGCTTAGAATGTGTAATCCGGTAAATAAATAGGGTCTAAATAAGTTTGTAGACATTATAATTTATATTTTATTGACAATATTACACATTATTTGAATGCAATTTTGCACCAATCGCCAGAGAGAGATTTACAATCCATAAAAACCATATTAGAGCCGATGAGCTCAAAAATTAAACACTTGTTTAGTTTTTTAAAAAATCCATCGGTTCTAAGGATATCTCTGTCGATTATAATATGCTCTTCGTCTATTGGATATTTTTTGCGTGTTCTATTTTATTTCTTTTGCTTCTTATTTAATAGATAATTTCACATTTTTAACAATGAATAAGCAATCATTTTTAAGCATTTTAGCAGCATCTTTTCTTATCGCATCTTGCGGTAAAAATGATAAATCGGCACAGGCCGGAGGTACTCCACAAATTAAAGAGTATAAGACGGTCGTATTGCAGCCAGAATCTGCTACATTAAACAGCGATTTTCCCGCTAGTATTCAGGGACAGCAAAATATAGAGATTCGTCCAAGAGTTGAAGGTTACATCGATAAAATTTTTGTTGATGAAGGGGCTGTAGTAAAAACAGGACAGGCTTTGTTTAAAATCAGTGCTCCTGAGTATGAGCAGCAGGTTCGTACAGCGGCAGCAAGCATTAAAAGTGCACAGGCCGATGTAAGTGCTGCAAAACTGGCTGTGAACAAGGTAAAACCTTTGGTAGAAAAAGGAATCATCAGTAAATACGATTTAGAATCGGCACAATATTCTTATGAATCTGCATTGGCTGCATTAGCTCAGGCAAATGCAGCTTTGGTCAATGCCAAAACTAATTTGGGATATACAACTGTAACAAGTCCTGTTGACGGTGTTGTGGGATCTATTCCGTTTCGTTTAGGAAGTTTGGTAGGCTCAAATACTACTGATCCGTTAACAACAGTTTCAAGTATTGGTAATGTTTATGCTTACTTCGCCATTAATGAAAAAATACTTCTAAATTTTACTCAAAACACACCGGGATCTTCATTAAATCAAAAGATAAAAAGTTTACCGGCTGTTTCTTTATTGCTTTCAGATGGTTCTGCTTATGATCAGAAAGGTAGAATTGAAACAGTAAACGGATTAATTAATACCGAAACCGGTTCTGTAAACATTAGAGCACGTTTTCCAAATCCAAAAGGAATTATCAGAAGTGGAAGCAGTACTACAGTTCGAATTCCGAATGAAGTTAAAAATGTTTTGATCGTACCTCAAAGTGCCACATTTGAGCTTCAGGACAAACTTTTTGTAGTTGTTGTAGATAATACAGGAAAAACAAAAAGCGTCAATATTACTGTTTTAGACAATAATGCAGGAAATTATTATGTAGTAGAGAGCGGTTTAAAAGCCGGGGATCAAATTGTTTTAGAAGGAGTTGCTGCATTGAAAGACGGAACTCAAATTAAACCTCAAAGTCAAAGCGCTGAATCTGTTTACGCTGATTTAAAATAAAAACAAATGTTTAAAATATTTATACAACGACCAGTACTTTCTACAGTAATCTCGGTCATAATCGTAATTTTGGGTTTTTTAGGACTTTCTGCGCTTCCCATTGCGCAGTATCCTGATATTGCTCCTCCAACAGTAAATGTATCAGCAAGTTATACTGGTGCAAATGCAGATGTTGTACTTAAAAGTATCGTAATTCCGCTTGAAGAGCAGATTAATGGTGTAGAGAACATGACGTACATGACTTCTACAGCGACTAATGATGGAAATGCTTCAATCAAAATCTTTTTTAAAGTAGGAACAGATCCTGATTTAGCTGCGGTAAACGTACAAAACAGAGTTTCCAGAGCAACAAGTTTACTTCCTGTCGAAGTAACTCAGGCAGGGGTTACCGTAACCAAAAGCCAGAGTAGTAACTTATTAATTTTTTCTTTGTACAGTGAAGACAAAGCGTACGATCAGACTTTTCTTCAAAACTATGCCAAGATCAATCTTGTACCACAAATTCAGCGTGTTGTTGGGGTTGGGGATGTAAACGTTTTTGGGGCCAAAGATTATTCGATGAGAATCTGGCTAAAACCGGACATCATGCAACAATACAAACTGATTCCGAGCGATATTTCGGCTGCTTTGGCTGAACAAAATATCGAAGCGGCACCGGGTAAATTTGGAGAGAACGGAGATCAGGCTTTTCAATATGTAATAAAATATAAAGGACGTTTAACCAGTGCTGAGGAATTTGGTGATATCGTAATAAAATCGGTTGGAAACGGACAAATACTGCGACTAAAAGATGTGGCTAAAGTTGAGCTTGGATCTTTGAGTTATGCTTCTACAATTAAAACAAACGGGGTAGAATCAGCAGCAATGGCAATCAGCCAGACTCCAGGATCAAATGCTCGTGATGTAATCAATAATTCTAAAAAACTAATTGAAGAAGCATCAAAAAGTTTCCCTAAAGGCGTAAAATATACATTGCTTGTTGATGTTAATGAAAACCTGGATGCTTCTATAGAGAAAGTAATTCACACTTTAATTGAAGCTTTTATTTTGGTTTTCATTGTAGTATTCATTTTTCTTCAGGATTTCAGATCGACATTAATTCCGGCAATTGCAGTTCCGGTGGCGATTATAGGAACATTTTTCTTCCTGAATTTATTCGGATTTACGATCAACTTATTAACGCTTTTTGCTATGGTTCTCGCCATTGGTATTGTTGTCGATGATGCGATTGTCGTCGTCGAGGCCGTACATGCCAAGCTGGATCATGGTTATAAATCGTCTAAGAAAGCCACTATTGATGCGATGGATGAAATCTCGGGAGCGATTATTTCGATTACGCTGGTAATGGCAGCCGTATTTATTCCGGTAACGTTTATTACGGGATCAACAGGGGTTTTCTACAAGCAATTTGGTATTACATTAGCGGTTGCAATTATACTTTCGGCTGTAAACGCCTTGACTTTGAGTCCTGCTTTGTGTGCACTTTTGCTTAAACCGCATGCAGACGATCATAAACATAAAAGTTATTTGCAAAGATTTTACACTTCGTTTAACGTTGCGTTTGATAATGTAACCAACAGATACAAACGTTCAGTAAGTTTTCTTTCTGTCAAAAAATGGATTGTTCTGGCTTCGATTTTAATTGCCGGTGCAGCCTTATTTTATATGATGAAAACCACGCCGTCAGCTTTCGTGCCTTCAGAAGATCAGGGAACAGTTTTTGCTAATATTAGTTTACCGCCATCGGCTTCTATGGAGCGTTCTGATATTATAGCTAAACAAGTAGACAGTATTGCGAAGACTATTCCGGGAGTTAAAAACACCCTTCGTATTGTGGGGCAGAATTTTACAGCAGGAGCAGGAAGTGCTTACAGTATGGTTATTGTAAAATTAAAACCGTGGGATGAACGTGACTTAAGTGTTAATGATGTTATTGGTCAGCTTTTTGCTAAAACAAGCGGCATTCGCGAAGCCAATATTTTCTTTATTTCTCCGCCTACAATTCAGGGATTTGGACAAAGTGGTGGATTTGAATTTCAATTGCAGGATAAAGGAGGACATTCAACAGCAGAGTTTTATAAAGTGAATACCGACTTTTTAGAGAAGTTGGCGAAACGTCCTGAGATACAATATGCAACAACACCTTTCAATCCTGGTTTTCCTCAATACATGATGAATGTTAATCTGGCAAAAGCAAAAGATGCAGGTGTTTCCATCAATTCGATTTTGTCAACCATGCAAGGGTATTATGGTGGATTGTATGCTTCGAATTTCAATAAATTCGGGAAACAATACCGTGTTATGATTCAGGCTTCTCCGGAATTCAGAACTAATACTGAAGGATTGAACAAAATCTTTGTTAGAAATAGCTCCGGAAATATGGCTCCAATAACTGAATTTGTAACTATGACCAGAGTTTTTGGACCGGAATCGATTTCAAGATTTAACCTATTTACTTCGATTTCAATTACAGGAGCACCAAACCCGGGATATAGCTCTGGAGATGCGATTAAAGCCATTCAGGAAGTGGCGGCAGAAAATCTTCCTGCAGGATACGGATACGAATTTTCAGGATTAACCCGTGAAGAATTAGCATCAGGAAGTGAGACTATTTTCATTTTTATACTGTGTCTGGTTTTTGTTTATTTTTTATTGAGTGCTCAATACGAGAGTTATATTTTGCCTTTTGCAGTATTATTCTCTATTCCGTTTGGATTGGCAGGAGCCTATTTGTTCTCGATTATCTTTAAATTAAACAGTAATATTTACCTGCAGATTTCCTTAATCATGTTGATTGGACTACTGGCGAAGAACGGTATTTTGATAGTTGAATTTGCCTTAGAAAGGCGACGAAAAGGATTGCCAATTGTAGAAGCAGCAATTGCAGGAGCAGTAGCCCGTTTACGACCTATTTTAATGACCTCTTTTGCCTTTATTTTAGGACTTGTTCCTTTAATGTTTGCTACCGGAGCCGGAGCTGTCGGAAACAAATCAATTGGTACAGGAGCTGTAGGAGGTATGTTAATCGGAACCATTTTAGGAGTATTTGTAATTCCGGTATTGTTTATCATTTTCCAGACTTTACAGGAAAAAGTAAGCGGTCCTGCAAAAGATGGTTATGATGATGAAGATGATGAGGAGATTAACCTTATAGAAACTCATAAAGAGTAAATAATTTAATTTAGAAAAAATGATTCATAGTTCAAATAAATATATTCTATTGGTGCTAACAGCCGTACTTTTAAGTGCGTGCTCGATTACCAAAAAGTACGAACGCCCAACAACGCTTTCTACAGATAAACTCTATCGTGATCAGGCTTCTGCCGATTCGACTACGATTGCAGATTTGCCGTGGCAGAGTGTTTTTAAAGATGAAAAACTAAATGCATTGATTCAAAAAGGATTGGATCAGAATCTGAATCTGAAAAATGCAATTGAAAATATTGTTCAGGCAAGAGCATCTTTGCGTCAGAGTAAATTAGCGTACTATCCAACATTACAACTGGATGCAAACGCAACTCACACCAAACAATCTGAAGCAGGACTAAATTTTCCGCCTGGAATCAACATCAATACTTTAACGACAACTTATAAATTAGGTTTAAGTACCTCCTGGGAAGCAGATATTTGGGGGAAACTAAGCAGTTCTAAAAGAGCTGCTTTGGCTACATATTTAGCAACAGATGCTGCAAAACAAGCGGTTCAGACACAATTGATTTCAGATATTGCCAATAATTATTTCCTGTTATTAGCGTATGACAAACAATTAAAAATTACGCAGGAAACATTAGAAAGCCGTATTAAAAATGTAGAAACAATTAAAGCTTTAAAAGAAGGTGCAATTGTTACCGGAGCAGCTGTAGTGCAAAGTGAAGCTAACCAGCACGCTGCCCAAGTTTTGATTCCGGATTTAAAACAAAGTATTCGTGAAACTGAAAATATGTTGAATATTTTATTAGGACAAGCTCCCGGACCAATTGAAAGAGGTGAATTAGGAACGCAGATTATCCCTGAAAATATTGCAATAGGATTACCTTCTCAACTGTTACAAAATCGCCCGGATGTTCGCCAGGCCGAATTTAATTTCAGAGTGGCATTTGAATCTACAAATCTGGCTAAAACTTATTTTTATCCAAGTTTAACGCTTACTGCGAGCGGTGGATTTTCGAATTTAGAATTAAAAGACTTTTTTACCAATTCTATTTTTTATTCGGTAATTGGAGGTTTGACTCAGCCAATTTTTAATCAGGGGCTTAATAAAATGAGACTCACAAATGCGCAATCACAGCAATTGCAGGCCTATAATAATTTTCAGCAAAGCCTTTTAACGGCAGGTCAGGAAGTTTCGAATGCCTTATATTCGTACCAAATGGCAGTTGAAAAAGAAGATTCGAGAGAAAAACAAATTGAAGCCTTAGAGAAAGCAGTCGATTTTACACAACAGCTTTTAGAATACAGTTCGGCAACTAATTATACTGATGTATTGACATCAGAACAAAATTTATTGGCTGCTCAATTGAGCGGTATCAATGATAATCTACAAAAATTACAAGCAGTTGTTGATTTGTATCGTGCTTTAGGTGGTGGCTGGAAATAGAGTTTTAATCATCGCCGAAAATTAAAATTGTTAAAACGAAGGGCGCCTCATATTTGAGGCGCTTTTTTATTTAACTGTGTATATCGTCTGAAAAGTGGTTTTTGTCGGTTTTTTTTACTGTTTGGTATAATAGAGATTATAAACTCAAATTTTGGCACTACTTTAGATTAATCTCTAATGAAATTAATTTTTAAAAACAAAAAAGATGAAAAAGTTAGCATTAGCTTTCGTGCTTTTTATGAGCGCATTGGCACATTCGCAGGTTTCGGTTAATGTAAATATTGGTACACCGCCAAATTGGGGACCAGTAGGCTATGATGACAGCAGATATTATTATTTACCGGATATTGATATCTATTATGATGTAACAGAAAGTCAATATATCTATTTTAATAATGGTGTATGGATTCGTGAAAGAAGGGTGCCGGCCAGATACAGAAATTATGATTTCTATTCTGGATACAAAGTGGTTTTAAGAGATTACAGAGGCAGTAAACCTTATAGTTATCATTCAAAACACAGAGTATCTTATAAACCTCAAAAACACAGAGGCCCAAAACCGGAGAAAAATTACAAATCTGAAGGAAAGCAAAAGTCAAATGGCCATAACAATGGAAATGGTAAGGGTAAAGGGAATTCTAAAAATGAGCAAAACCATTCACATGGTAATGGTAAACATTAATTAAATTCTAAACTAAAAACGCTTCCAAATTTGGAGGCGTTTTTAGTTTAGAATTCTATTCTTTCGAATCGCATTAGAATTAATTCTTTGTAACTTTTCTTGAAATCTTCACTGAGGAAACTTCTATCAATTAAATCAAACCACTTTTCTTTCGACTTCTTCATTTTGTTGAAAATATTTTCCTGCTGCTTTTTCTCCAGATTTAAACTAGTAAATGCAGCTATGAAGTCGCTTTTTCTTATTTTTTTCTTTTTCGCATTTAGCGTTAAAGCCATTTCTTCATCATCTTCAGGATTAACAATTGAAGTAGCAACCATATCATAGGCAGGTGAAAGTACAGGGCCTATTTTTGGCTGATGTATTAAAGAAAAGTTTTTCAGATGCATATCTGCATTTCCGGTAAGGAATGAAAATACGATTTGTTCAAAAAAATTAACAACGTCTAATCCAGGATTCGTAGAATATTTTAATATAGCTTTTGCAATTTGTTCGTAAGACCCATGGTATTTATTTTCAGTAAGCCTTTCAGTTAACTGGCACATATCTTCCATATGTAACTTGTTTTTTTTACTACGGTCTATTCTTTTGGTTATGTAAGCCAATTTTCCTGATTTAAGTCGTATTAAACTGTGTGGAACCACTTTAATTTTTGCAGCTGCTGCTAAATGCATAGTTAAATCTTCGACTTCGGGTAATTGTATATAATGTGAAGTTGGGGGTTTGAGGATATATTCTCCCCAAAGACCAACAATTGTAAATCTTTTAGGCTGATTATTGTTTGTATTTGAAATTAAATCCAAAGATAATTTTGGCTGTACACCGGTAACAGCTATCTGACTTTGTACAATTTGTAATGCCAGTTCCTCTATTTGTGTTTCTGAATAGGGAAGTTCTGGCGGTAGGATTGTACCGAAGATTTTCTTACTACATGAAGCGTGGAAATCTATTTCATTTTCATTCAGAATTTCATAACAATATAAGCACTGTTTCATATTTCCTCTTCGTTTACCGGATAAACACTAACAGCGCCAATACAATCTTTACAGCAAGACAATAACAACCCCATGCGATCTCTTGGATTCAATTTCCAGTTTTTTTCGGCTATGTCTAAAAGCCATCCTTCCGGGATCAATCCATCAAAAAAAGGAAATAGAATTTTGCTGGTATAAGTATCTTTCCGGATAGGTAATGTCAAACTTATTGCTTCCGGACTATTACTTTCCAGATAAACTTTATCATAAAAAAAATGATAGCCATTTTCATCTTGTGAAAGCCAGCCTGCAGTTTTGTTATGCATTTTTATTTCAGCCTTTATCATCTGGGATATTATAATTTATTGGAATTGCACCTAATTGATAACCAAATAATTGTAAAACCTGATTTACCTTATCTAAGCGTACAGTATCTTTACCTTGCTCCAAATCCCGAACAAAACGGAGCCCAACCCCAGCTTTTTCTGCCAGTTCAGGCTGAGTAAGATTTGTAGAACTTCTTTTTTCCTTAACAAAATCACTTAATTTCATAATTTTATACCTTATCGGGTATAAATATACGTTTTTTATTTGTATTATACCCTTTCGGGTATAAAAAATAAAATATACTTATTTTTATACCTTATCGGGTATAATATTAAAGCTGATTAAGCTGAAAAAATCAATCCTTTAGCTTTAAAAGTGTTTAATAAAACCTGATGTGCACAGCTGACACTTTCTTCAGTACAATAAATACTGCACTGGAATTTTATAAAAATTTTATATTTTCATCAGAAATGGCACTGTAATAAAATTGATTTAAAACATTGACTATTAAATTATTATTATGTTTCGTTGTTAGTATTAGTTTAAATGATTAAAACAGAAATCGATAGGTCATTTTTATCAAAAAAGTATTAATTGGTTTCCTTCCTAAAATTTGTGAGTTCAATTCTGATATCAGATTTCCGTTCGGATTTCCGTTTGAAGTAATCCCCTGTGACCACACAAAAAAGATTTCAGAACCCGGAATGTACTCCCAGCGAGCCACCAAATTAGAACGGAACTGCACAAATGAAAAGTCGGGGTTATGTATGGTATAATCTGTTGTGCCGTTTGTATCCTCATCTACTTCATAATAACTTTCACTTTCATTAAAATCAATTTGATTCTGATTGAATAAACTTACCCGGTTTTTATAATAGGCTGCAACAGGATTTATCACTTTACTAAATTGATTGTATTTTCCTTTCGAAATAAAAGGCTGACCGTAATACTGAATAGTGAAATTCGGATTTATATTGTAATCTAAGCGTATTGAAGCACTAAAAGTATTCTGATCCAAATTGGCAGTAATGTATCGCGATTCTGTATTAAAACTCGTTTGGGTAATGTACTGCAATTTATTTTTATTGGAAGAAAGGGCAGGAGTTACAGAAATAGTAAAAGCATTGATAGGCTGATACGTCAATCCAACATTGATTTCAGAGTATGAAAACGAATTGTTTTTGGCCTTATTGTCATAGATCGCCATCCTGTACCTGAATTTTTTTCTGCTGTCTGACACAATCGTAATCGATTTGAAAAAATCTTCGGAGTAGCGAAATCTTGGACCGCCCTGAAGCATCGAATTGGAATAATTAACAGGTTTATAGATAGCAGAAACAATGAGGTTCCAGTTGTTTTTAAGCATGGCGTCAGAACCCAGCATATATTGCATTCTGTTATAATTTCCCTCAAAATCAAAATTTGAAGTCTGGTCGAAATAAGTGGTTACTTTTCGAAAACTGCCAAAAGGTTTTAAGGTTTCATAAGACAAAAATGCGTACTGCTTAATTTCATCAGCCTGTCTTAAAAAGCCAATGTCGTTAAGCTCTAATTCAGGCGATCTCCAGACTAAATATCCCCTGTAGCGCCAGTTGCCTACACTTGATTTCCCTATCTCAAGTTGTCCACCGGTTCCTGTTAGTGATGTTCTTTCAGTATCAACCTGCAAGTGCCCTGCATCTGTTCTCTGAAATAAATGCGTCATGTTTCTTTGGGTTGCGGTAATGGCTTCTTTGCTTCCTTCAATTTTGCTGGTAACGAAATTGCCTTTGAAATAATACTTTCTGTTGTTCCAGTTGTGCCTAAAATCGATGCCCGCTGTATAAGCTGATCGATGCATAAAATTCAGAAAATCAGTTTCTAAATTTCGATTGGTCGCTGTAAAAATACCCCCGATGTAACTGTTGCGTTGATTAAAATCTTTCTGCACACGGCCAACCAGATAATTGGTTAAAGGTTCAACTAAAACTTCTCGGGTCTGATTATTTTCCTGAATTTTCGCATATTCTTTGCCTGTTACGCTTTCAAGAACTCCTATTGACCAGCCATTTTTAGTTTTTCCGCTAAATTTTGCAGCACCCAAAATCGTAGTATTGGCAGGAATAGTCATAAAAGCACCTTCCGGAAGATTAGGCTGTCCGTTGGGGTTTCTTCCAATTCTGCGGGAATAAAATAAATTGTCCTGATCATCAGCAAAAGTGTAGTTGAAAATATTCCTGTTTTCGACAAAAAAAGGTCTTCTTTCATCATAAAAAACCTGAAAACCATCCAACACAATAGCAGCGGGATCAGCTTCGACCTGACCGAAATCAGGGTTTATTGTCAGGTTTAAGGTTAAATCATTGGTGATTCCGATTTTTGCATCCAAACCTCCGTTTACCTGAAAATCATTACCTGTTTTAAAAGGATTTCCTGCTTCTTTTGGATACGTTTCTAATTTAGTTAGCAAAAACGGCTGGATCTCAATTTGTCTTTTTGGAGATAAACCTTTCAAACCATGCAGTTCTCCAAACTCACTTACCCAGCCCGGAGCATCAAGCGGAATTCGCTGCCAAAGAGAACGTTCCTCTGTCCTGAAATACCGGCGTGTAGACTGAAGCCCCCAAATTTGTTCAGGGGCATCACTAAATTTTAACTGGCTCAGCGGAATTTTAATTTCTGCAGTCCAGCCTTCATCATCTATATTGGTTTTTAGATACCAGATCGGATTCCAGTTTCCCTCCCAGGTTTTTCCGTTATCAGAAATGAAACCATCGCTTTTTACACCCGCAACGGATGCAGCAAATGAAAAAGCCGTAAGCTGATCATAATGACTGCTGATGTTGATTTCAATCCAGTCGCCTTCAAAACCATCACGTCTGGATAACCTTTTTACGATTCCTTTCGGATCTTTATCATAACATCTAAAACCAAAATATATAAACTCTTTATCGTATACTACTTTAAATTTTGTTTGTTCAATGGGTTCCGTATTTTCGTCAGGAAGGTTTTCTATATAATCGCCTGTCCATTCGACAATATTCCAGCTTTTATCGTTTAAAATACCGTCTATGACCGGCGGAGGGAGTGTTCCTGTTGATTTTGTGTTATAAACCTTCCGATTTGGTTTTGGTGCCTGCTGACCATAACTTAATTGGAAAACGAAAAATACTAATGGCAATATTTTTTTAAAATAAAACATTTCCGGATTATTTATTTAGTTCTAAAACCCACATTTTCATAGCCGGAATTGTAGTTTTATTTAGTGAAGAAAAAACTTCATCCGTTACTACATTCTTTGCCGAATTAAAACCATTTGTTCTTTCGTCATATTTCTGAAAATCAATTTCTTTATCACTGTTACTTGTATTCATGATACACATAATAGTCTGCTTTTCATCATACCTGAAATACACATATAAACCTTCTGTCGGAATGTAATGCATCATTTTTCCAGTGGTAATTGCCGAAGCTGTTTTTCTGAAATTAGCCAGCTTTCGAACCAAATCCTGAGTAGATTTTTCGTCGTCTGTCAGTCCTTTTCCGGTAAAAGCATTTTTGGTATCGGTACTCCATCCACCGGGAAAATCAGCACGCACTAATCCATCAGGGGCTTTGAATCCTTTGACTAATACTTCAGAACCATAATACAATTGCGGAATGCCACGACAGGTTAAAAGCCATTGAAAGCCCATTTTTTGCTTTTCGACATTTTCACCAACAACAGAGAAAAATCTTGGCTCGTCATGATTATCTAAAAGCAAAACTTTCTGCATCGGATTTTTACTCAAAAAATCACTGCTGAGTGTGTAGTACAATTTGTTTACACCATCTGTCCATCCAAAAGGCTGGGTGAGGGCAGGAATGATTCCGTAATACAAACTCTGAAAATCTACCACCGATGGCAGATTACTTTTAAAGCTGGTGTCGATAGTATTCTGTTCAAAATAAGCCTGGTTCGCAGCTCCGTGTACCATAATTTCGCCAAAAATGGTGATTTTAGGAAATTCATTCAGGATTGCCTCGTTACAGCGATTGGCAAAACTTAAATCATTATAGGTATAAGTGTCAAGACGAATTCCGTCGATACCAAAGGTTTCGACATGCCAGATACAGTTCTGAATCAGAAAATTTGCCATGTAAGGATTGTCCTGATTGATATCCGGCATTATTTTGTCAAACCAGCCGTTGCTCATTTTTTTCTGATCTGATTTTGCACCATAAGGATCAAATAAAGGCTGCTCTCTGTAATTAGTCTGGGTATATTCCGGCCAGCGATGAACCCAATCGTTATCCGGTGCATCCTGCTCCAGAAAATGATAAAGCCCGAAATGATTGTACACCGCATCAAAAATCAGTTTCATACCACGCTGATGCAGGTTACTGCTTAATTTTTTATAAGCCTCATCACCGCCATAACGCGCATCAATTTTGTAATGATCTGTAATGGCATAACCATGCTCGGTTCTGTTGACCATATCGTTTTCCATGATTGGGGTAAACCATAAAGTTGTAACACCTAATCCCTGCAAATAGTCAAGATTGTTAATTACACCCTGTAAATCTCCACCATGGCGATCATACATTTGGTTTCTATCTAATGATTGATCTCTCATTCCTTTTATACGATCGTTTGTTGCATCTCCGTTACTGAAACGATCCACCATAATCAGGTCAATAAAATCAGCCGAATTCACGCCCTGCGCATACTGAGTTCCGTTTCCTGTTCTTCGTTTATAAATGGGCCAGTTTATTTTTTGCTTTTTGCCTTGCTGACTGACTTCAATTACCACTTCACCCGGAAGGGTTTCCGGAGCTATTAGAATATCAACAGCCAGATACTTTTTGTTTGAAAAGGGATGTGTTTTTAAAATGGTAATGCCCGGATAATTAATACTGACATTTTCGGATGTAAAAGCATTTCCGGTGCTGCGGATTAATAACTGAACAGAATTGGTTTTCATCCCGGTCCACCAGTTTGTTGGATAGACATCATTTTTAGCATTTGCGGTAAACGCTAAACCCATTAAAATCAGGAAAAAAAAGAGTGTTTTTTTCATCTTTGGTTGTTTTTAAGTTAGTTTTATGAGCGAAAGATATTTTTCTTTAACCCTTCAAAAAAGCAACTTATTTAAACAGCATGATTTGCATGGTAAACAGCAATTTTGGTTTGAAACAAAAGCACTATTTTTACATTTAGGCAAAACATCACAAAAATGAATCTATTGACATACAATCCTGAAAACAGGTTTCAGATAATTAAACTCTATACGCTCTATTGGCTGGGTTATATTTTACTATTCAGTCTGATTCAGGGATTGCCTGAGAAAGATTTTATTGTAGCCTGGCGTAATGAATGGTATAGTGTACTGCCTAAAATATGTTTTGTAACTATTGTGGTTGATTTATTAATGCCGAAATTGTTATTCAGAAAAAGAACAGTTATCTTTTTTATGGCTTATATCGTTATGATTTTGCTTTTTGCTTTTCTACAGCGGTTAATTGACAATTATATCATTCTTCGTTATTATTTAACTTTCTGGAAGACTGAACCGCTTTTGTCTGCTCCGGTGTTTTTATACAATGTGAGTAAATTGCAGTTTGTAGTTACTATTCCGGTTGCTTTTCGGTTGTTTTATCATTTGGCAGAAGAAAAAAATAAGGTACAGACTATACTATCAGAGAAATTACAAGCCGAATTAACTTCGCTCCGCAACCAGTTTCATCCTCATTTTTTGTTTAATGTTCTCAACAGCCTGTACTCTAAAATCCTAAGCAAATCAGATGATTCGGCAGAGATTGTGCTAAAAATATCAGACTTGCTGCGGTTTTCGATTTATGATGTAAATAATAAAAGTATCTCTCTGGAGAATGAAATTGATTATCTTAAAAATTATATTGCGCTTCAGCAACTGCGTTTTGATGATCGGCTTCAATTGAGTTTTAGTGTTTTTGGAGAGATTGAAAATCATTCCATAGAGCCCTTTTTGGTTCTTCCGTTTATTGAAAACAGCTATAAATATTGTCTGGATGAAAATAATCAGGGCTGGATTACGATCGCAATCAGTATAAAAGAGGACTGGTTTGTAGTTAAAATTGAAAACAGTCTTGCTGAAAATAATACTCCAATTGAAAATATCAGCAGCGGTATCGGAATTGCAAATGTAAAAAGAAGACTGGAATTACTCTATCCGGACGAACATGTTTTAACTATTAAAAATGAAACAACCAGTTTTTTTGTTTCCTTAAAACTAAAGATGAAAGATGGCAGCCACTAATTGTATTATAATCGAAGATGAATTACCGGCTTCTATATTATTAGAGCTTCATATTGCAAAATTTGATTTTTTAGATTTAAAGGGGAGATTCAGCAGTGTTTCAGGGGCGCAAAACATTTTGAAAACACAAAAAATTGATCTCATTTTTTTGGATATAAACCTGCCCGGAAAATCAGGAATAGAGTTTGCACGAAATATACCTCCCGAAACGGCAATTATTTTTACAACCGCCTATACCGAATATGCAGTTGAAGGCTTTGAGTTAGATGCGATCGATTATATTTTAAAACCCATTTCGTATGAGCGTTTTGCAAAAGCCATAAATAAATACAGTAAAATGCGGGAACTAAATGAAATAGTGCTGCTTACCAAAAAAACGGAATTAGAAAGCCCATTTATTTTTGTAAAATGCGAACGAAAAATGGTAAAACTATTTCTGGATGAAATTGACTATTTTGAATCACAGGGAAATTATCTAATGATTTATACTGAAACAAATAGTTATAAAACCTATCAGTCTATTTCAGAAATGGAGGAGAAGCTGCCGGAGGGTTTATTTTGTAGAATCCATCGTTCTTTTTTGGTTGCTATAAGTAAAATTGTTAGTTTTAATGCAAACGTAGTTCTGGTAAAAGACAAACAACTGCCAATAGGAAGACTCTATAGTTCTGATGTTTCTGTTTTACTTAATTCTTTTGTTAAAAATAAATGAATCTATCTTGCTAAATTTTGGTTAGCAACCTAATTTATCTGTCATTTTAAGAATTTTTGATTGATTCTATTATTATTTTAGAAAAAAAAGAGAAGAAAATTTTTTTGATACACAACAATTTTATATGTTTACACAACCGATTGCATTGTAAAATTATTTTTGCAGAATTTCCTGATTTATAAAAGAGCAAACTTTTGTTGAATTTAGTCATTTTTTCAAATTATTACACAACCGATTGTTTTTATTATTATTTTAGCATCGAAATATTTATAAAATTGTATAAACTAAATTATTACAGAAAATATTTTATTTAACCAAACTAACTAAATACATAACCACACAAATAAAATAATGAATTTAACCTCTCAAAAATTATCTATTAAAGAAAAAATAGGATATAGCCTTGGTGATCTTGCTGCTAATTTAGTTTTTCAGACATTAATGACTTATCTGGCTTATTTTTACACAGATATATACGGATTATCTCCAACTCATTCTTCTATAATAATGTTGGTTGTAGGCTTAATTGCAGCATTTATTTTCAATCCTATTATCGGTGCATTGGCAGACAGAACGCATACAAAATGGGGTAAATTTCGTCCCTGGATATTGTGGACTTCGATTCCTTTAGGGATTATTGCACTTTTGGCCTTTACAACGCCTGCATTTTCATATCAGGGAAAAGTAATTTATGCGGTGATAACGTATTCATTATTGTTATTGTTGTACGCAGCAAATAATTTACCTTATTCTGCTTTAAGCGGTGTTATAACAGGCGATATGGGTGAGCGAAACAGCATGTCGGCCTATCGCTTTGTAGCGGTAATGTTTGCACAGTTTTTTGTACAGGTATTTATGCTTGGCATCATTAAAAGTGCCGGAAACGGGGACAAAGCAATTGGTATTGAAAAAGTGATGACTGTATTGGCAATAGTTGGAACCATTATGTTACTGATTACTTTTTTAACAACCAAAGAACGTATTGTTCCAAAACCTGAACAAAAATCAAGTGTAAAGGAAGATTTAAGTGATCTGATTAAAAACAAACCATGGATTATTATGCTGACTTTAACTTTATTGGTTTTTGTAACGCTGGCAATGAAAGGTGGTTCATACGTGTATTATTTTGAAAACTACGTTAACAAAGAGGAGTTAGCTGTTTTTATTCAGCCCATTTTAGATTTTCTTTCAAATATTGGTTTAAATACTTTTGGAGATGATCCTGTTTCTGCAGGGTTCGGATTGTTTAATGCCGGCGGAATTATTTTTATGATAGTTGGAATTACATTATCAAAAAGATTTGCAGACAAATACGGTAAAAGAAACGTCTTTGGATTATTCCTTTTTATTTCGACCTTATTCATAATTGCCTTTTATTTCTTTTCTCCAACTTCAGTTGGCTTGATGTTTTTTTCTCAAATATTTCACGGATTTTTCTACGGGATCACAATTCCACTGCTTTGGGCTATGATTGCAGATGTTGCAGATTATTCGGAGTGGAAAAATAACCGTCGTGCTACTGCGATTATATTTTCGGCAATGATGGTAGGACTTAAAGCAGGACTGAGCATTGGCGGAGCATTAACGACATCGCTTTTGGGGTATTTTGAGTATACTGCAAATGTTGCACAACAAACAGACATTACCATTAACGGAATCAAATTATTGGTCAGCATTTTTCCGGCAATTCCTTTTTTAATTGGAACAGCATTATTGTTTTTCTATGAAATTGATAAAGGAATGGAAGTGAAGATTGAGGCAGACCTAAAAGAAAGAAGAGCATAAATTATTATATAAATAAACAAAAATACGACTATGCCTGAAGATAGCATTGAACAGATTGATTTTGAAATAATTAACAAAACAGCCATATCACAGCCTTTAGTTAAACATATATATACTGCTGATCCTTCGGCACATGTATTTAACGGTAAAATTTATATTTATCCATCGCATGACATTGATGCGGGAATTCCGTTTAATGACAATGGAGATCATTTTGGAATGGAAGATTATCACGTATTTTCTATGGAAAATATAGAATCGGAAGTGACAGATAATGGAGTAGCCCTGCATGTAAAAGATGTTCCTTGGGCAGAGAAACAAATGTGGGCTCCGGATGCTGCCTGCAAAAACGGAAAGTATTATTTGTATTTTCCGGCCAAACGTGCTGACGGCATTTTTCAGATTGGTGTTGCCATAAGTGATTTGCCTACCGGGCCCTTTATTCCGGAACCAGAGGCAATTAAAGGCAGCTATACAATTGATCCTGCAGTTTTTGAAGATGAAGACGGAAAATTTTATCTTTATTTTGGTGGAATTTGGGGAGGTCAGCTTCAAAAATACAGAAACAATAAATTTTCTGAAGAAAACGAAGAGCCTCATAAAAATGAACCTGCTTTAGGCCCAATAGTTGCTTTGTTGACGGATGATATGAAACAATTTGATGAATCTCCAAGAGAAATTCAAATTCTGGATAAAAACGGCGATGTATTATTGGCTGGAAATAACGAGCAGCGCTTTTTTGAAGGCCCGTGGATGCATAAATACAATGGAAAATATTATTTCTCTTATTCTACAGGTGATACACATTTCATTTGTTATGCAATTGGAGATAATCCTTATGGACCATTTACGTATCAGGGACGTATTTTAAATCCGGTAATTGGCTGGACTTCGCATCATTCTATCTGTGAAATTGAAGGAAAATGGTATCTTTTTTATCATGATTCCAGTCTTTCAAAAGGGGTTACTCATTTAAGATCAATAAAAGTAACCGAAATTACTTATAACGAAGACGGTTCGATCAATACAATTGACCCTTATGGTAAAGAAGAATAGCTCATTTTTTATCCATCAATAAGGTTGCAAGTATTTTAATTTTATTTTGATGAAAATAATTTAATGCTTAAAATCATATTTTTAAACGTATGATGCGTTAATGTTTTTTAAACAAAACAGAATAGTATTAAGTGATGCATCATTATATCTAGAAGATGTTTCAAACAGAGTTTGCTGAATTTTATGAATTAAATTTAAAAAATTACAGAGAGGTTAATCAACAGAGGCATAATTTTAGATTTTAGGATATTCATTTAATCTTTTAAAAAGTTAACATTTTTTGCTTAAAATATATTTTTTTATAAAGTAGAAATGTTTAATTTAGCATACCAGAACAGAACGGAACAGTATGATAAACGAAGAGCAGGAAAAGTTTGTATTTGTAATTAATCACGATAGTGATATTCCGAAATATCAGCAATTGGTAAACGGAATAAATAATGCGATTGCAGAAAATATTTTAAAGAAAGGAGATTTGCTTCCGTCTGTAAATGCTATCTGTAAAGAAAATCAGTTGTCGAGAGATACTGTTTTTAAAGCGTATTCGATTTTAAAAGATCAGAAAACAATTGATTCGGTTCCTAATAAAGGATATTATGTTTCTGGCGAAACCAGAAAAGTGCTTTTGGTTTTAGATACTTTCAAGGCATATAAAGAGGTTTTGTATCATTCATTTGTAAATAATTTACCTGACAATGTTATTACCGATGTGCAGTTTCATCATTATAATATTGACGTTTTCAAAACCATAATTAATAATAGTGTCGGAAAGTATTATAAATATGTGGTAATGAATTTTGATAATAAAGAGGTATCATCAACTTTATCGGCAATTTCGAATGACAAACTGCTTTTGATTGACTGGAACATCCATTCTAAAAAAGAGAATAATTATGTTTTTCAGGATTTTGGAAAAGCATTTTATAATTCATTGAAAGAAGCGGTTGATTTGTTTAAAAAGTATAAAAACATCCATTTTGTTTACCCGGATTATACAAATCATCCTAAAGAAACATTGGACAATTTCAAGAAATTTTGTACAGATTTTAATTTTAATAATGAAATTATAACCGATCCTAAAAAGTTTAATATTGAAAAAGGAATTGCTTATATCAGTATTAGTGACAGGATTTTGGGAGATTTTTTAGAACAATGTAAAGAGAAAGATCTGGAGCCCGGACAGGATGTTGGTTTTTTATCTTACAATGAAACTCCAATGAAAAAATTTATATACAAAGGAATTTCAGTTATTTCGACTGATTTTAAGGAAATAGGGACAAAAGCAGCAGCCTTTATTACGCACGATGAAGTAGTTCAGTGTTATGTACCAACAAATTTAATATTAAGAGAATCATTATAAAATTATGTATTATATAGGATATGATATTGGAAGTTCTTCGGTCAAGGTTGCCCTGGTTGAAGCAGCAACAGGCAAAAAAGTAATCGTACTGAATGAGCCGCAAAACGAAATGGAAATCTTGTCATTACAGCCGGATTGGGCTGAGCAGGATCCTGAAATGTGGTGGCAGTACATTTGTACAGCTACAAAAAGAGCCATTAAAGAAGCTAACATTGAGGCTTCAAAAATTCAGGGTATTGGTATTTCGTATCAAATGCACGGATTGGTTATTGTCGATAAAAACGGAAAATCACTGCGCAATTCGATTATCTGGTGTGACAGCCGTGCGGTTGAAATTGGCAACAAAGCTTATGCAGAAATAGGAGCTGATAAATGTGCCGAACATTTATTGAATTCGCCGGGAAATTTCACTGCCTCAAAACTAAAATGGGTGAAAGAAAACGAACCGGAAGTGTACAGTAAAATTGACAAATACATGCTTCCTGGAGATTATATCTCCTTAAAATTGACAGGCGAAGTAACGACTACTAAAAACGGTCTGTCTGAAGGAATGCTTTGGGATTATAAAGAAAATAAAGTAGCTGACTGGCTCTTGGATTATTATGGAATCGATCAATCATTGACGCCAAATATTGTAGAGAATTTTACAAATCAGGGAACGGTTACCGAAAAAGGGGCGCTGGAATCAGGGCTTCCTGCCGGAATTCCGATTGTTTACAGAGCCGGAGATCAGCCCAACAACGCGTTGTCACTGAATGTGCTGCGTCCGGGAGAAGTGGCGGCAACCGGAGGTACATCAGGCGTTTTTTATGCCGTTACCGAAACCAATTCGGGTAAAAGTACTCGTGTAAACAACTTCGTTCATGTAAATTATTCCGAATCCAATCCGAGAGTTGGAAAATTACTGAATATAAACGGAGCCGGAATCCAATACAGATGGATGCGCAACAATACCGGAGATGAGTCGTATGAAGAAATGAACGAAAAAGCTTCTCAGATAAATGTAGGCTCACAAGGATTGGTTGTAATTCCGTTTGGAAATGGAGCCGAAAGAATGTTCAATAATAAAAACATTGGGTCTCATATTTTAAATCTCAATTTTAATATTCATACCAATGCGCATTTATACAGAGCATCTTTGGAAGCAATTGCGTTTTCATTTGTGTACGGAATGGAATGTTTAAAAGATGATAATGCTAAAATTAATGTAATCAGAGCCGGGAATGATAATTTATTCCGTTCAGAAATTTTCTCCAATACGGTAGCCACATTAATTGGACATGAAATAGAAATTTACAATACAACCGGAGCCGTAGGAGCAGCCAGAGCAGTAGGTTTAACGGATGGTGACTTCGAAAAATTTGGTTCTGGTATCACAACCAACGATCATGTAATGACCTTTTTACCTTTAAAAAATAAAGAAGAATATGAAAAGGCATATCAAAACTGGAAAAAAGAATTAGAATTAATACTAACAAATAAATAAAAAAAGAAATGATAGTTTTAGGCGATAAAGAATACTACAAAGGTATTGGTCAAATTAAATTTGAGGGAAAGGAATCTGATAACCCATTGGCGTTTAAATATTACAATCCGGATCAGATTGTAGCCGGAAAAACAATGCGTGAGCACTTTAGATTTGCGATTGCGTATTGGCATACATTCTGCGGACAGGGTAGTGATCCGTTTGGACCAGGAACTCAAAATTTTGCTTGGGACCAGTCTTCAGATCCGTACCAAGCGGCAAAGGATAAGGCAGATGCAGCTTTTGAATTTATCAGCAAAATGGGATTTGATTATTTCTGTTTCCACGATTATGATTTGATTGCTGAAGGAGCAACTTTTGCTGAATCAGAAAAACGTTTAGCATTCATTACAGAATACTTAAAAGAGAAAAAAGCAGCATCAGGAATTAAATTGCTTTGGGGAACTTCAAACTGTTTCTCAAATCCAAGATTCATGAACGGAGCCGCTACCAATCCTGATTTTAATGTTGTGGCAAGAGCCGGAGGACAAGTAAAATTAGCCTTAGATGCTACAATCGCTTTAAATGGAGAAAACTACGTATTCTGGGGAGGTAGAGAAGGTTATATGTCTTTGTTGAACACAGATATGGGAAGAGAATTAGACCACATGGCACAATTTTTAACCATGTCAAGAGACTACGCAAGAGCGCAGGGTTTTAAAGGTACTTTCTTTATCGAGCCAAAACCAATGGAGCCATCTAAACACCAATATGATTTTGACTCTGCAACCGCAATCGGTTTTTTAAAAGAATATGGTTTAGATAAAGATTTCAAAATCAATATTGAGGTAAATCACGCAACATTGGCTCAGCATACTTTTCAACATGAAATTGAAGTGGCAGCAAAAGCAGGAATGTTAGGAAGTATCGATGCTAACAGAGGTGATTACCAAAACGGATGGGATACAGACCAGTTTCCAAATAATATTCAGGAAACAACAGAAGCAATGCTGGTATTCTTGAAAGCTGGAGGATTACAAGGTGGTGGAGTTAATTTTGATGCAAAAATCAGAAGAAATTCTACAGACTTAGAAGATGTTTTCTTAGCACATATTGGCGGAGCAGATACTTTTGCAAGAGCATTATTGACTGCAGATAAAATCATTACTTCTTCTCCTTATGAAAAATTAAGAAAAGAAAGATACAGTTCATTCGATTCCGGAAAAGGAAAAGATTTTGCCGATGGAAAATTAAACCTTAAAGACCTATATACTATTGCAAGTGAAAATGGAGAATTAAATCTTCAAAGTGGTAAACAGGAATTATTTGAAAATATTATAAATCAATATATTTAAATTAAAAGATAGTTATAAATCTATAACCGATTTGGTCTCGAATTAATGCCTTTTTTTGAGACAATTTAACATAACTATTTTGAGAAATTAAGGTCGGAGGTTTAAGTTAGTTCCAAAGACCTTAATTTTTTTGTGCCTTTTTTAAAACAAATTAATGTTATAAAATTTCTGATGTAAGAAATTTAGGGAGTGATGATTAAAATTTAAATTTAGAAAAATGAAATTTTTTATAGACACCGCAAATTTAGAAGATATTAAGGAAGCCCAGGCTATGGGAGTTTTAGACGGAGTTACTACAAATCCGTCATTAATGGCCAAAGAAGGAATTGCTGGAAAAGAAAATATTTTAAAGCACTATCTTGACATTTGTAATATTGTAGATGGCGACGTTTCTGCCGAAGTGATTTCAACAGATTATGAAGGAATGGTTAGAGAAGGAGAGGAACTGGCTGCTTTGCATGAGCAAATTGTGGTGAAACTACCAATGATTGGTGATGGTGTAAAAGCCTGCAAATACTTTTCGTCAAAAGGAATAAGAACAAATGTTACGCTTGTATTCTCAGCAGGTCAGGCATTATTAGCCGCTAAAGCAGGAGCAACTTATGTTTCGCCTTTTTTAGGAAGATTAGATGATGTTTCTACAGACGGAATGCATTTAATTGAAGAAATCAGACAGATTTATGATAATTATGGTTATGAAACCCAAATACTGTCAGCTTCTATCAGACATACGATGCATATCGTAAATTGTGCAAAAATTGGTTCAGACGTTATGACCGGCCCTTTGTCTGCCATTAAAGGTTTATTGAAACACCCTTTGACTGATATTGGGTTAAA
Source organism: Flavobacterium pectinovorum (assembly GCF_022802975.1). Taxonomy (GTDB): domain Bacteria; phylum Bacteroidota; class Bacteroidia; order Flavobacteriales; family Flavobacteriaceae; genus Flavobacterium; species Flavobacterium pectinovorum_B. Next base: position 161,210 of record NZ_JAFEVZ010000010.1, on the reverse strand, counting down.
ACAATTTGTTGAAGATGCCAAAAAAATGAATTTGTAAATAGTTCATTTATTTAAGTTTATTTGCCCCACAAATCTAATTTAAAGAAATAAAAAACTCCTTTCGGAATTATTCGAAAGGAGTTTTTGTTTTTAAACAGTTTACTTTCACTTTGTTTAGCGCACAGCAGTTATAATTATATTTTTCTTCTTTATATTTTGTAAGATTTTATGGCTTATATATTGTTTTAAAAGCGTTTACGATTTATTTTGACAGCAAAAACTGAAACTATTTATTACTTTTTGAGAATTAACTTTTTTATGTTTTTTTTAAGAAATGAGGTAAAAGCATTGACTTAATTTAATGTTCAGGGATTAAAGTATCAGTTTTGTAGTTATTTTTTACTTTTTTGTGATTATAAATATGTATTATGCTTTTTTATCAAATATATTTTTTCAAATTCACAAAAAAAATCAACACAACCGATTGTGTATTGTTGTATTTTGTATATATTTGTTTTTATAAAGGCTACAATAATTATTTTTTAATGCAATAAAACTAACTGACTAAACTATTAACTAATTAAATCAATTATTTATGACTAACTTTTTAATTACTAAAAGCAAATCGAAATACTTTAAAAATTTAGGGTTCCTGATCTTAATGATAGTATTTTCTGCTTCGGTAAATGCTCAGACAAATGTATCCGGAACAGTTTCAGACATAACCGGGCCTATACCGGGAGTAAATGTTATTGTAAAAGGAACAAAGAACACTACAGTAACAAATTTTGATGGTACGTTTACTATTAATTCGGTTCCTGCGAATGCAGTTTTAAGTTTTAGTTTTATTGGTTATAAAACCAAAGAAGTTTCTGTTGGTAATCAAAATAAAATTAATGTAGTTCTTGAAGAAAATTTAAATGATCTGAAAGAAGTCGTAGTGGTTGGATATGGTACTATGAAACGTAAAGATTTAACCGGTTCAATATCTACAGTAACAAGCAAAGCAGTTACCCAATCTGTTACTACTTCTATTGAACAGGTTTTACAAGGCCGTGCTGCGGGGGTACAGGTACAGCAAAATAGTGGAGCTCCCGGAGCAGCATCCTCCGTTCAAATTAGAGGTATTAGCAGTATAAATAGTGCAACTCAACCAATTTATGTAATTGATGGAGTTGTGATAGACCCAAACGGGAACGAAAATGTAAACGCAAACCCAATTTCATCAATAAATCCTGCTGATATCGTTTCTATTGATGTTTTAAAAGATGCTTCTGCAACGGCTATTTATGGTTCGCGTGCTGCTGCTGGAGTAATTATGGTTACAACTAAAAGAGGTAAAAAAGGAGAACTTGCTTTATCTTTCAACGGTTATGTAGGATGGCAGGAAGTTCCAAAACATTTAGATGTATTAAATCTTCAGGAATATGCAATTCTTAAAAATACTCGTTCAGATTTAGGAATTGTAGAAAGAGATGCAAATTTTATTCGTCCTGATTTACTTGGAAAAGGTACAGACTGGCAAAATGAACTTTTTGACAAAGCCTTAATGCAAAATTATAATTTATCTGCTTCCGGAGGATCAGAAAAAAGTACCTATTATATGTCAATTGGGTATTTAGATCAGCAAGGTATTGCACTAGGATCAAATTTTAAAAGACTTAATTTAACCAGTAATCTGGATTCTCAGGTTAAAGATTATCTAAAATTAGGTTTGAATTTCGCCTTAAGTAATTCAAAACAAAATACTACAATTAACGATGGATCTTTAATACTAACAGCTTTAAAACAGACGCCAAACGTAGCGGTTCGCAATGCCGATGGAAATTTTGATGGGCCAGATACCGATCAGTTTGTACAAAATAACCCAATTGGATTGGCTTCTTTAAGAGATAATAATAATGAAAACATTAATCTTAGAGCGAATACATTTGCTGATATTACTTTTACAAAAGGTTTAACTTTTAAAACCCAATATTCCTTAGATTATGGTTTTTCAAATGCTTATACTTTTGATCCTTCTTATACATTTGGATCTATTACAAACGAGATTCGTCAGGGTACAAGAACGAAAGGTTTTAGCAAAAACTGGATATGGAATAATGTGTTAAATTATACACGTGATTTTGGTAAACATTCATTGAATGCAATGTTAGGACAGGAAATACAGGAAAATCACTGGGAAAATTTATATGGATATATTTCAGGGTATTTAACCAATACATCTACAGATTTGTCAATGGGAGATCCGGCTACTGCCAGAGTTGATAACCACAGTAGTGATAGTTCTTTAAGTTCTTACTTCGGAAGACTATTTTATTCTTTTGATGATAAATATTTATTAACGGCTACTATTCGTCGCGACGGTTCTTCTAAGTTTCATGAAGACAACCGTTGGGGATGGTTTCCATCAGCTGCATTTGCCTGGAGAGTTTCAAATGAAAGTTTCTTAAAAGATAATAAAGTAATCAATAACTTAAAACTTCGATTAGGATGGGGAGCTGTTGGTAATCAGAATGTTCCAAATTATGCTTATACTTCAACTTATGGTTCTAGCGCAACAGCGAATTGGGGTACTGGTTTACTGGCTTCAAATACAGCAAATAAAGATTTAAAATGGGAAAGTACTTATTCTACAAATGCGGGAATCGATTTAAGTCTTTTTAATAATCGTATTGAATTGGTTGCAGATGTTTATCTTAAAAAAACCAATGATTTAATTAACCAATTGGCTTTACCTGCTTATGTAGGAACTACTGGTCAGGGAGCCACTACGTCACCTTGGTATAATATTGGGGATCTTGAAAACAAAGGTTTTGAAATTTCTTTGAATACAATTAACATTGAAAATAAAGAGTTTAAATGGACATCAAACCTTACTTTTTCAATGAATAAAAATAAAGTTCTAAAATTAAACAGTGAATCAGGTCATTATGACGGAAAAGTTCAGCAAGGTTCTGATGTTACGGTGGTTACCCGTACTGCAGTAGGAAAACCAATCAGTCAGTTTTATGGCTATAAAGTAATTGGACGTTTTGAAAAAGCAACGGATTTCTACTATAAAGATGCAACCGGAAATATTGTGCCAACCGCTTTACCAAAAGATATGCAAATTGGAGAAAACGGGGTATGGATTGGAGATTATATTTTTGATGATGCCAATAAAGACGGAGTAATTGATGATAAAGATTTACAATATATTGGAAATCCATTACCTAAATTTACATACGGAATTAATAATACGTTTACCTATAAAGGATTCGATATCAATATTTTTCTTGATGGTTCTTACGGAAATGATGTCGCAAACTACCAACGTCGTTGGTTAGAGAACCCAAGAGAAAACACTAATTTGTTTAGTACCGCTTTGGGTTATGCACAACTAGCTTTAATAGATCCAAGTGGACCTAATGATTACAGAAACGTCGAAATAGTTGGAGGAAATCCTTACATGCCGCGTATTGCTGCATCATCAGCTGCTTCTACATCTAATTACCGTTTTAGTGACAGATTTGTAGAGGATGGATCTTTTATTAGAATCAGAAACATTTCGATTGGATACAATCTGCCAAGTGATTTTGTTAAAAAAATTGGAGTAGCCGGTATCAAAGTATATTCGAATATGCAAAATGTACTTACGTTTAGTAAGTATTCAGGATATGAGCCTGAAGTTGGATCATTAAACAATAATGCTCTTTTTTCAGGTATTGACAATGGACGTTATCCTTCACCACGTATTACTTCTTTTGGAGTAAATGTTAATTTCTAAACATAAAATAAGATGAAAAATTTATATATAAAACGCATTTTCCTTTTTGTGACTTTGTCCTTTTTAGGAACCAGTTGCAGCGATTTTCTTGAAGTTGAACCAAATGATTTAATTACAAAAGAAAATTTTTATAAAACCGAAGATGATTTTAAAGCAGCAACAGCTCCTTTGTATAATAAAGTATGGTTTGATTTTAATGATAAATTCTACTACGGTTTAGGTGACGGAAGATCATATAATTTGTACGCCCCATATTCAGATTATATTTATCCTTTTGCTGATTTGACTGAAACAGGACTAACAGGTCCGTTGGTTTCGGCCTGGGGATCTTTGTATAATGTTGTACAGCAATCTAATAATGTTATTATAGGAATTGAAGGCAGCACCGTTAGTGAAAACATTAAAAATAAATACATCGCTGAAGCCAGATTTATGAGAGGAACAGCCTATTGGTATTTAGCTTCTTTATGGGGGAATGTAATAATTTCTACTGATCCTGCAGCTTTAGTTAAAAATCCTGTCGTTAATACAAATCCGGTAAAAGACGTTTATGAATTTGCTATTCGCGATTTAGAATTCGCTGCAAAATACCTGCCAGAATCTGCTGGTCAGGCAGGACGTCTAACTAAATATAGTGCGTTTGGAATGCTGTCTCGTTTTTATTTATCGGTAGCGGGTTTAAGCGATAATGCAAATTCAGGAACCAGAAATCAGGATTATTTAGAATTGGCAAAAAAAGCGGCTTCAAAAGCTATCTCGCAAGGACCATACACTTTAATGCCTAATTATGCAGATTTATTCAAAATTGATAATAATAATAATGTTGAATCAATGTTTGCTTTGCAATGGGTTCCAAACGGAACTTATGGTGTAAACAATACACAACAGGCCTATTTTGCATTAGGATCCGATATTACCGGTGATGATAACGCCTGGGGATATTGGACAAGAGCTTCAAATGACATTTTGTATGAATATGAAACAAAAGATACAAGACGTCATGCAACCTGGATGGCTGATGAAGATTTTTATCCGGAAATCAATATAGCAAATGGAGGTTATACAGTAGATCATGCCAATACTTTTGTAAACGTCAAAAAAGGTGTTGTCGGTTCAACAAAAGATAACAGTAAAATTTCAAAACAAAACTCTGCTCTAAATACGTATATGCTACGTTTAGGAGAGGTATATCTTAATTATGCAGAAGCAATTTTAGGAAATAATAACAGTACAGCAGATGCAGATGCATTATCAGCAGTGAATGCTCTTAGAACCAGAGCAGGTCTTGACTCAAAAACTACTCTTACTTATGAAGATATTAGACACGAGCGCAGAGTTGAGTTGTGTATGGAAGGACAATACTGGTATGATTTAATTAGAAGATCCTACTATAAACAGCAAGAAGTTATTAATTACATCACAGGTCAGACCAGACAGACTATTGTTCCAATTACATATAATGCTGCAACCAATACAGTATCTGTTGATGCAACAAGAACAAATTCACCAAGAGCAATCGGAGTAATTGATTCTTCAATCTTTTTAATGCCTTATCCGGAATCAGAAGTAATTCAGAATCCATTGCTAAGTGAGAGTCCTGTTCCTTATGAATTCAAAGAAAGTAAAATAACTGATTTATTTAATTAAACAGAAATCCAAAATATGAAAAAGTATATTTTAAATAAAAAACATTGGGCATCTATATCGTTTCTTGGAATGATGATGGTTTTTAGCATGCTGTTTACTGCTTGCGAGAATAGTGACTCAAATGAAGGTGGTGGACCAATAACCATTACAAAAGTGTTTTTGGAAGATGTAAATTCATCAGTACAGGACAGAGAAGTTAATTTTGCCAGATTAGGGCAATTATTACGCATTGAAGGTTCTGGGTTTAAAGGATTAAAAAGAGTTTACATCAACGGATATTCTACTTATTTTAATGTAGTATTCGTAACTGATAAATCGCTGCTGGTGAATGTTTCGGCTGATACCCCTATTTTAGATGCTGATCCTTCAGTTAGAAATACAATTCGTTTTGCAAATGACAACAATGAAATCGTTTTTCCTTTTGAAATTCGTGCCGGAAAACCAGTAATTACAAATATCTCAAACACACTGCCTAATGTAGGCGAAACCATTACTGTTAAAGGTACTGGTTTGACAGAAGTAAGCAAAGTCATTTTCCCGGGAAATGTTGAAGTGACTACAGGTATCACTTCAGATGAAGATGGAGAATTCTTTACTGTGACTATGCCAAATGGCGTTTCGGATACCGGAGGTTCATTATATGTACAAACTTCTAATGGAGGCGTTTATTCACCAGCTTACTTTAATTTTAAAAAAGGAGTAATTTTAGATTTTGACGGAAACGGAACCCAGGGCTATTGGAGTACTTCAACAATTCCGGGTATGATTACACCAACAGATCTTGGGTCAGCTGCTATTGGACTAACAAATCTGTCTCATGGAAAATATGTACCACATCGTCCAGATCGTATTGCTTCTATTCCGGCAGTAGCACCTAGAGCAACTGAAGTTTGGACCGCAGGAACAGGAGTAGACAATTGGAGAACACAATTAACACCATATATCCCGGCAAATACGCCTCTTGACAAAGTAGCATTTCAGTTTGATATTTATGTACCGGATGCCTGGAAAGATTCTGGTTACTTAAAAATATGTACCATCAACAATTTTAATGGAGGAACCTGGGCTGGAGGTGTTTATAATTATATTCCGTGGCTGATTGACGGAAAATCTGTTGCTTTTCAGACTACTGGCTGGGTAACAATTACCATTCCTTTCAACAAATTTTATCAATGGTCTAAAGCTGATTTTACTTTTGAAGCTGTATTAGCTTATCGTGAAGCGGCAACTTATCAAAATTTTGGAATATGGTTTGAAAATGCCGATGTAAAAATGAAAGATGTTCTGGGCAATGACAGCGAAGTTGAATTTGCTTCAAAACCAACTACGGTAAAAGTTTATACTGATAATTGGAGAATTGTATCCTTAAACACACCAGTTTACGATGATTTTGCTAACTAAAAAAAAATATCAAATGAAATATAAATATATAATACCAATAATTACTTCATCCTTAATGTTACTGACATCATGCGATGATAATCTGATGGAGTGGAAAAAAGTTGAGGGACATGGTGAAATTGCATCATCTGAACTGCCGTTAGAATTAGCCGAAAAAATTACGAGATATGAACCTCTTAAAAATTATTCTACTTTTAATTTAGGAAACGGAATTGGAGTTAGTTTGTATTTAGAAGATGAAACTTATAGAAACATTGTCAATGCAAATTTTGACGAAGTAGTTCCGGGTTACGAAATGAAACACGGTCCTATGGTAAAATCAAACGGAAGCATTGATTTTACAACGATGGATAAATTTGTAACCGAAACTAAAAAGGCAGGTTTGTCCATTTATGGGCATACATTGGTATGGCATTCCAATAATAATGCGAGTTACTTAAACGGATTATTGGCTCCAACTATTATTCCGGGTTCGAGTGGTGCAAATTCATTAAATATTGCCGGATTAAAAGATGGTACTTTTAGTGGGTGGTTAAGAAATAATCCCGGTGCCGGAATTTCAATTGTTGATGGCGCCGGATTAACGAGTACCTCTAAGGCTGTAAAATTAATTTCAAGTGCGACTTCATCACAAGCTCATAATTTGCAATTAACATCACCAACTGTTCCAATTGTGAGCAATCATAATTATGAAATCTCTTTTTACATAAAATCGGATGTAACTGGTAAGGGGCGTGTTTCCTTCAACTCAAGTTTAACGAATATGTATCCCTGGAAAGATTGGTTTGCTACTGGTGGATCATGGACAGAAGCATTTTCAACTACATCAGCATGGAAGCAGGTAAAAATTAAACTGGCTCCAGGTGATTTCGCTGCAGGGGCTACCAGTTTCCAGTTCAATTTAGATTTAGGATATTTACCAAACGTTACCTATTTGATTGATGTAAATACTCTCAATGTGGTAGATTTAGATGCTGTTCCGGCAATTACAAATCTAATTTCTAATGGTAATTTTGAAGGAAATACATTATCACCGTGGTCTGGTTACGGAAATAGCTCAACGCGTTCTGTTTCTGCAAATGGAGAGGGGCATAATGGCGGTTATGCTATGGTATTAACAAACCCAACGGCAGCACGAAATTACGATGCTCAACAAGTTTATACTTTTGCATCTGCTTTAACTAAAGATAAAGAATATACCTGTACTTTTTGGATCAAATCATCTGTAAGCGCAACATTACAGGTTGAGTTACAAAACGCTTCGTATGCGGGCGATTATTACTCAGGCATTGCAGTTGGAACTTCATGGACTCAGGTTACCAGAACATTAAAGCCTACAACGGCAGATCGTACAAAATTCATTTTTGATTTTGGTGAAACCGCTGCAACTTTGTACATTGATGATATTGTGATTAAAGCTGCAGACGCTTCTTCGGGTGCAACCGGGCCTGTTACGATTGAAAAAACAGATGCAGAAAAAACACAACTGATTGATGCAGCTATGACTGACTGGATTTCAAAAATGATGACGCATTTTAAAAATGATGTTCATGCCTGGGATGTAGTAAACGAACCCGTAAAAGAAGATGGAAGTTTACGTGACGGTGTTGTTACTAATATGGCAAATGATGAATTTTACTGGGTAAAATATCTTGGGAAAGATTATGCGGTAAAAGCATTTAAATTAGCACGTCAGTATGGTAACTCTACAGATAAATTATTTATAAATGACTATAATTTAGAATCCAGACTTGATAAATGTGATGGATTAATTGAATATGTAAAATACATTGAAAGTCAAGGAGCTACTGTTGATGGAATTGGAACTCAAATGCATATTTCTTTGACAACTGATAAAGCTAAAATTGATCAGATGTTTCAAAAATTAGCAGCTTCAGGAAAATTAATAAAAATCTCTGAGCTCGATATACGTTTAGGAACAAAGAATCCAACAGGTGTACAATTAGCAGATCAGGCAGCCATGTACCAGTATGTTATTGATTCCTATAAAAAGTACATACCTGCTGCTCAACAATACGGAATAACCATTTGGGGAGTATCGGATAACGAACAAGAACACGAGTACTGGTTACCTGATGAATCTCCAAATGTATGGGATGCCAGCTATAAACGTAAACATGCCTATAAAGGAGTGGCTGATGGTCTTGCCGGTAAAGATGTTAGTAAAGACTTTTCAGGCGAACTTCAAAAATAAAGTCTTTTTATTGTAATTTAATCCATAATATAAATCTGGTAAACGGATTTGTATTATGGATTACTTATTTGGTTTTGATACGTCAAATATTATTTTAAAGCATAAATCGATTTTTAATTTTTAAAAAATTTAGAATGATCAGATTCTCAAAAAAAACAGTAACGACATTGTTATTAACCTTTTTACAGATTGGATTTGCACAGGATAAAATTCCGCATCTTCAAAAAAAAGGAAATAAAACGCAGTTAATTGTTGACAATAAACCATTTATAATTAGGGGAGGAGAATTAGGAAATTCTTCTGCTACAAGCATGGAAAGCATGGAGCCTATTTGGGCTAAACTTGCTGATATGAATCTAAATACGGTATTAACTCCTGTGTATTGGGAACTTATAGAGCCGCAGGAAGGCAAATTTGATTTTTCTCTGGTTGATGATCTGATTCTTCAAGCAAGGAAAGAAAATCTAAAACTGGTATTTCTTTGGTTTGGATCCTGGAAAAACAGTATGTCAAGTCATGCTCCTGAATGGGTTAAATTAAATCAGAAGAAATATCCAAGAGTTAAGGATGATAAAAATAAAAGTCATGAAATTTTAACGCCTTTCAGCGAAAATAATTTAGAAGCCGATTTAAAAGCTTTTCAGAAATTAATGAGCCATATTAAAGATTTTAATCAAAAAGAGCAAACCGTAATCATGGTTCAGGTAGAAAACGAAATCGGAATGTTACCAACAGCCCGGGATTATTGTGCATTGGCAAACGAAGCTTTCAGTAAGCCGGTCCCTGATGAATTGTTGAAATACATACAGAAAAACAAAGAAAAACTGGTTCCTGAGTTTTTAGAAATCTGGAAAAAGAACGGTTTTAAAACTTCAGGAAACTGGGAGCAAATATTTGGAAAAGGTCTTCACACAGACGAAATTTTCATGGCTTGGTATTTTGCAAAATTTACCAACAAAATAGCCAAAGCAGGAAAAGAAACTTATGGAATTCCGTTATTTGTAAATGCAGCCTTAAACGCTCCTGAAAAAAAACCGGGTGAATATCCAAGTGCCGGTCCATTGCCACATGTAATGGATATCTGGAAAGCTACCGGAACATCTATAGATTTTCTTTCTCCGGATTTCTATAATCCTTCGTTCAAACACTGGAATGATTTATTTACCCGTCAGGGAGATCCACTGTTTATTCCGGAACATCGTTTTGACGAAAGTGCTCCATTTAAAGGATTGTATGCTATTGGTCATTATGAAGCAATTGGTTTTTCGCCTTTCTCAATAGAGTCGGTTACTGATGCCAAAAAAGAACCGCTTGGTCAAATTTATAATCTGGTTAAACAATTAACACCTGTTATCGAAGCGAATAAAGGAGAAGGAAAAATTGATGGAGTTTTATTAGATAAAACAAATCAATTACAGATAATTAAATTAGGAAACTTCGAGTTTACATTTAAGCATGATTATACTTTAAATTGGTCAGATGGTGCTAAGAATGAAATTTGGCCAACAGCTAGCGCTATTATCATAGAAATTGCTCCAAATGAATTTTACATTGCCGGGTCCGGAATTGTCGTCACTTTTAAACCCTTAAAAAATACAGCTCTTAACGCCGGAATTCTAAAAACCGATCAGGGTAAATTCGAAAATGATGTTTGGAAAACTACTCGGCATTTTAACGGAGACCAAACACATCAGGGAAGACATCTGCGTATTGCTGTTGGAGATTATGAAATTCAGAAACTTAAATTATATACCTATGAATAACTTGTATAGCGCAAAGCATTTATCCTAATATTGTTCAGAATTCAGAATATCATACAAATAGGGTCGGTATTAACCAATTATATACTTTATCGATTTCGGAACATGATGGTAATTTCTTAAAATTATAAAAAATGTTGGTGTATTCTTAAAAGGTTATTTTAATTTTACGGAAATTAAATTAATTTATAAATAATTGAAATTATGAAATTATCATTTATTACCGCTTTGCTGATTGGCTGTACTTGCTTTGCCCAAAATAATACAGACACAAGTTTGTATATGAAGTCAGATAAAATTACTTATTTGACTGATATTGGTTCAGAAACAGGAGATCTATACAAAACAATCGGACATCACGGACCAGCTGTAGAAAACGAATGGATGGCTTTAAGAATCTATTTTAGTGATAAAGTGGCTATTGATGTTTATTCTAAAGCAAAACCGGGTCTTGAGTTAAAAAAAGCACAATGGTATCCAACTCCGGAACAGCAAAAAGAAGGTTGGGGAGCTGATTATTATAAAGTTGCCTCTACTGTAGGTTTAGGAGGAGTAAAACTTTGGGACGGTGAAAAATTAGTTTCATTGAACCCTGTTACAAATCGTCTGGCACGTGTTGGAAAAACAGAAAACTCTTCATGGATGGAAATGATTTCCAGAGGCGTTCCTTATAAAGGCAAAAAAGTAGATATTTTAGTTCGTGTTACTGTATTTTCAGGAAAAAGAGAGGCAAAAGTTGAAGCTGTTAGTTTAAATGGCGAAAAAGTTCAATTTGCTACAGGAGTAAATTATTTTAAGGATTTTCAAACTAAAAAAGGAGCCAATTATATCGCCGTGTGGGGTAAACACCCTGAGGATGTTGCTGCAGAAATTGTCGAAATTGGTGCAGCCATACTATATAATCCGAAAGATTATATAAAAAATCATGATGACGGAACACAATATCTGTTAATCTCTAAACCAACAAAAAGTTTAGAAACAAAAATTATCTCTTCAAGTGCAAGAGAGACAGAATTAAATACTTTGGATAAATTAGAAGCTTACATAAAATAATGTAATTTTTTAACTTCGGTTATCATCAAATTTACAAACCTCTTAAGTCATTTTGATTTTGGAGGTTTTTTTTATTAAATGAAACATTCATAAGTTTTAAAATGTAATATTTTAAACTATTAGTTTTTGTTATTAAACAACAAATAACAATAATTTATATTTATTAAAAATAGCCTTCATATCTATATTTTGCGACGATATTTTTTAAAAACAATACAAATACATGATTTATAAAAATAAACAGATTAAATAGTGCTTATTTTGTGTTTTAATAAATTTAAGGATAAAATAAACTTTTTTTGCTTTATTTTATCAGTTAACTCTGAGTATTTTAAATTAATGAACTCTGTGCAAAATTAGTTTTTGTTAAAAGGCTTCCCCAATATGAAAATAAATCCCCCAATCGCCTTTTCCTACAGCAGCATCCAAACCAACATTAAATTTTTCAGTTTTTAAGGCTTTATAGCGGTAGCTTACAGCGGCCTTCTGGAAACAATATCCAATTAAAATCTGGAGAAGCAGAACCATAAATAGTTGCCAGACCGGCAAATCCCACAAGCCCCATTCTTTTATCAAAATTATATCAATATTCACTCTGAATAGCCATAAGTCCGTCACCTCGGTATTTTCCTTCTGAAATTCATACCTAAGAGCTTCAATTAATTCAAAATTAGTATAAAAACATTATTTTACTTACTTTTTTTTAAAGCATCTATCAGTTCGACCATATCAACTACAGCGTAAGTAGAAGAATAATCAGATACGGCATAGGGCAATATGAGACTATTGTTATGAATAATTGCCCCACAGGAATACACAACATTAGGAACATAACCCTCTCGTTCGTCTTCAAGTGGTGAAAGCAAAGGTTCTGTCAGTCTTCCAATTTCTTTAGAGGGGTCGTCAAGATCGAACAAAGAAGCACCTATGCAATAGCGCCTCATTGTACCAACGCCATGAGTAATAACAAGCCATCCTTCTGCTGTCCACAATGGCGATCCACAATTTCCTATTTGTGTAAACTCCCAAGTATATCGGGGCTCCTGAAGTAAAAGAGGTGTGTTCCATTGTGTAACTCTGTCAGAATACATGATATAATTATTAACGCCATCGATTCGGGCAAGCATAGCATATTTTCCTTTTATTTTTCTTGGAAATAAAGCCAGATTTTTATTTTGTGCCCCGGCACCATGTAAAGGCATTACTCTAAAAGTATAAAAATCTTCGGTAGATATAAGTTTAGGCAATATAGTATGGCCGTTATAAGCCGTGTAAGTTGCCATAATACGGGATGAGCCATCATCATCTGTAAAGCGAACGAAGCGGGCATCCTCAATACCACGGCTTTCTGAATCGGATATCGGAAATATAACACGCTCAGTAATATCCGAATCATGTTTAAATTCGATATCATAAAATGATTTTGCCAGCCAGATTATTTCGTTTAAAGCGGTTCTTCTTTCTTCACGAATCGATGGATCGTTTAAAACCGCGTTGACCATGTTTTTTAAAACAACATACTCAAATTCCTCCGGTAAATCCTGCATAATTTGGGTAATGTATTTGTCCTGAGTATGCATTTCGGATAATTTCAATAAAAATCGTTCTTTATTAAAAAACGTTTTATGAATAATCTCTGCTTTATCAATGTTATGCCCAATTTTCATTACCTGCAGGTTGTTATCCCTGTCCAGAATTCCTCTTCTGAAAACAATGGACGAAATATGACCTTCGCCTGTTGCCCGAAAAGAAATAATAACACGTTTTTCACCAGCTTCAAGACCTGTCTGATCAAAGTCTTCAATAATGGAAGGATTAAAAATTGCAGCCGATTCTATGGCGTATTCCATTGTGCAATAGGAACCTATAAGCATTTTTCGATCAAGGGACAAAGCTTCATAATCAATCTGTAAGGCTTCAATACTATCCCTTACTTTTTCACAATGCCTTAAAAATATCGCAGAAATATTTCGATGACGTCTGGCAAATTCACGAAGTGTTTGCTCTAAGGTTTCCAATACTTGTTTATCATCCAGCATCATGATACGAGTTACCATTTGTTTGGTTCGTTCGTCGCCATTTATAAAATATCTCGCAACAACTCTTTTTGAATCTGGGGTAAATTTTATACTTTTTCGAATGACAGATACACGCATAATTTATTTTTTTAATAGAAAAAATTACTTTTTTACTTTTATTGAAGTTAATAAATATGCGAGTGAAAACCCTTTATTTTTTGTTAAATATTGTTTTTCAGTATATTATATAGAATAATTTGTCTTGTTATTTTTGAGAAAAAGAGGATTCATTTTATTCGTTGAAAAAATTTAATCCTATTATTAAAAAATAAAAACCTTCAAAATCATTTGACTCTGAAGGTTTTATTTTTTACTTAGGACTAATAAGGTATGCTGATTTATTTTTCTAATACAACTGTTTTTGCTGTAATATTGAATCGTTTATTTTGTGTATCAGCTGTTCCGTCTGGTTGTTTTCCACCCACTGAGACAGTGAACCATCCCGGCTCAACAACACGTTGCCCTTTTTTATTTATTAAGGATAACTGCCTAGGAGTAATCGTAAAACGAACTGTTTTTGTTTCGCCTTTTTTTAGATTAATGCGTTCAAAACCTTCTAATTGCAATATTGGGCGTGGAGTTGAGGCTTTTTCATCTTTCAGGTACAATTCTGCTACTTCGTCTCCGTCGCGGTCACCAATATTTGTTATATCAACCGATACTTCGAAATCTTTTTCGGGATTAATATTAGCAGGTATTTGCAAATTACTGTATGTAAACTTAGTATAACTCAAACCAAATCCAAACGGATATAAAGGTTTTTTATCAAAGTAACGATAGGTACGACCTTTCATGTCGTAATTTTCAAAAGCCGGTAGCTGATCTACAGATTTATAATAGGTAACCGACAGTCGTCCGGCAGGATTGTAATCGCCAAAAAGAACATCGGCAATTGCATTTCCGCCTTGTTGACCCGGATATCCGGCTGTTAAAATTGCCGGAATATGGTCATTAGCCCAATTTATAGAAAGTGCGCTTCCGTTTATTAAAACTAAGACAACGGGTTTTCCGGTCGCTGCCATCGTTTTCATCAATTCTTCCTGATTAGCAGGCAGGTTAAGACTGGTACGGTCTCCACCTTCAAAACCATCTGCTTCAACTTTCATTTCTTCCCCTTCCAAACGTTCATTTAGTCCTAATACCAAAACAATAGCATCTGCCTGATTAGCAACCTGAACAGCTTCTTTTAATAAGTCTTCTTGTGGTTCAGCCCATAAAAGCTGCGCTATTGCATCTCCGTATAAATTTTGGTATTTAACTACTATTTTATATTTTTTTCCCGCTTCTAATTCTATTTTCTGTGGACGAATTCGGGGATGATGGTTGTTTTTTCCTCCCGATGTTTTTCCAGTTTCGATCTCAATAGTCATAAAAGGTTTTGACCATTCAGAGATATTGTAAAGTCCTGTTTTTGGTGCCACAATATAACCTGTCCAGCGAACACTGTAATTACCCATTTTCATGCGAGGGTCGGGCGTATTAATATCCCAGTGAAAATCAATATTATCATCGATACGGGTAAAAATCGGTTTTCCTTCCCATTCCTTATTGTCAAAGTATTCTGCTGTAAGGCCTTGTGCCCCGTTTTCATTCTGAAGATAAACAGAAGGGATGACTTTCATTTCGGGAACACCTTTTGCCAAATCGGTTCCTTTTGCATATAAAACTTTTGCTTTAGGTTCGAGTTTATTTTGAATTCCTTTCAGTACCGTTACAGGATTGCTCGGAATCCCGCTGTAATTTCCCCATAAAGACTGTACATCATTGGCGTTTGGCCCTATAACGGCAACAGTTTTAATTTCTTTTGAAAACGGAAGGGTATTATTATGATTTTTTAAAAGAACAATACTTTTTTGAGAAGCGACACGTGCAAGCCAGTCGTGAGCCGAATTATTATTTACCGAATAAGGAATTTGAGCATAAGGTACAATCTCTTCAGGATCGAACATACCTAATTTAAAACGAGCTGTAAATAAGCGCTTTAAGGTAATATCGATATCGGCCTCAGTTAGCAATTTGCGATCCAGTGCTTCTTTTAATGATTTATAACAGCTTCCACATTCCAAATCTAATCCTTCTTTTACAGCTAAAGCAGAAGCGGTTGCAGCATCACTGGTAATTTTATGGTATTTCCAAATATCGGTTACAGCCCCGCAGTCAGATACAATATAGCCCTTAAAACCCCAGTCATTTCTAAGAATATTGAAAAGAAATGGGCTTGCACTCGCAGATTCACCTCTAAAACGGTTATAAGCCCCCATTACTGAGTACACATGACCTTCTTTTACCAAAGTGCGAAAAGCAGGAAGATACGTTTCGTAAAGATCAATATCACTGGCTTCGGCATTAAATTGATGACGTGAGGGTTCCGGACCTGAGTGAACGGCGTAATGTTTAGCAGTAGCGATCACTTTAAAGTATTTTTCATCAGTTCCCTGAAGACCGGTAACATACTTAAGACCTAATTGACCGGTTAAAAAAGGGTCTTCTCCATAAGTTTCGTGTCCGCGTCCCCAGCGCGGATCACGAAAAATATTGACATTAGGAGACCAGAAAGTTAATCCCTGGTACATTCCGTGTTGTCCTCTTCTTAAATATTCATGATGTTTGGCACGTGCTTCATCAGAAATTGCATTGGCAACATCAAAAATTAACTGACGGTCCCAGGATGAGGCAATTGAAATAGATTGTGGAAAAACAGTTGCATATCCGGCACGGGCAACACCGTGTAAAGATTCGTTCCACCAATTATATTCCGGCACACCTAAACGTTCGATCGCAGGTGATGAGTCCATCAATTGACTGATTTTTTCATCTATAGACATTCTGGATACAAGATCATTAACACGCAGTTCTGTTGGTAAATTTGGATTTTTATAGGCAACTTTTTCCTGTGCAAAAGTGTTTAATGCCAAAAAGTTTAGCAGGAACACAAAACGATATACTTTTCTCATTGAGTTTATTTGAAAATATTTAGGTTAGATTTTTTACAGGTAATGATTTTTTTTAATCTATGAGATTATGGATAGCTCATTACTTTTGATAATTACAAAATTAAATGTTTATATCTTTCAACTTTGGGATAAATTGCTATTTAAAGGATGTTGTAAAGCTTGTATTCATTTTTTTTAATTTTTTAAAATTACATAAAAAGGATACAAAACACTATTTTAAGGGTGGCATTTGACTACTGACAGAGGGTATTTTAGGTTGGTAAAAGAATTTTGATATTTTTGTCTTTGCTTTAAGCTAATAAAAATATAAATGTTAAAAAGAAACCTGCTTTTAATTTTTTTTTACTTGATCTGTATCCTTTGTACGGCTCAGCCATCTGGTATTTTGACTCATTTTTCGAATGATTTAAAGTTAAGCCAATCACGTATTCTGGGTATTCAGCAAGATGAAAAAGGATTCATTTGGCTGGGAACATTTAATGGTCTGATTCGTTATGACGGAAATACTTTTCAAAACTTCAGGGTAGAAAAAAATTCTTCGTTAGACTTAATGTCGAATCGGGTATCCAAATTTAAATTTGATAAAAACGGACGAATCTGGATTCAGTCTGAAAAAAATGATATTTATTATTTTGACACACATCAGTTAACATTTCATTCACCAATAGAAAAAAAATCGATTAAATCTCCTGACATTGCTTTTAAAAAGTTTAAAGTGATGCCATCAGGAAAAGTATGGATCTTCACCGAAGATAAAAACTCCCTGATTGTTTTTCAAAATAACAAACAAACCCGGAAAATTACTTTTGACCCTGCAAAACATTGTGGCATAATTGGAGATGTTTTTGAGGACACTTTGGGAACAAGCTGGTTTTTAACAGAAGCCGGAATTTGCAGATTAAATAAATCAGGAACTACGCCGGAATATTTCTTTTCAAATATGGCCGGACATTCAGGAAAATCATATTCGTTTAATTCCGTTTTGGAAACAAGAGAGGATGTATGGTTTGGAGGTGAAAAAGGCAAATTTAAACGTTACACAAAAAAAACAAATACTTTTTTTGATTTTGATCTGGGCATAAAAGAAGATATTACCTTAATAAAATTGGTCGGTAACAGCAAAGTGCTCATAATAACCAGTGCACAAGGATTTTATTTTTATGACATAAAAACAGGTAAACTGGATCTTTACAATAGTAAAACATTACCCGGTTTTCCTGCCGAGAAAATTAATTATTTAGACGTTACTCATTCACGTCAGTTTTGGTTTGAAACGCCAAATTCAGGGGTGTATCAATTCGATTTCGTTACACTAAAGTTAAAATACATGCAGGCTGATTCAAGTGGTCCTCCTGTTGTTGGAGCAGACCAGAAAAGTTTTCTGATTACTTCGCCTGACGGAACAGTCTGGATTCAGTCACATAAAGGACCATTTGCTTATTGGGATAAAAAACAAAACAAATTGTCTTCTATAATGCGGTGCATCAAGGAATCTAAAGAAACCGTTTCTGATGTGATGCATACCGCTATGTTTGACAAGTTGGGCAATCTGTGGTTTTGCTCATTCAAACAGGGCTTAGACCTTATAACGTTTAACAATCGTAATTTTTCCACATTAAATTTAGAAACATCAGGTAATCGTCAAAAACATAATGTTCGAAGCCTGATGAGTGACAAAAATGGCAATCTTTGGGTGGCCAGCCGTTCTGAAAATATTACCATATTCGATGCTCAAAAAAAGAAGATTGGAATGTTGGGGTCTGATGGTATTTTGTCTAATGGAAATTCCGCATGGGGAGCTGATATTTACAGTATGATGCAGGATACCAATAGCAGAGTATGGATAGGAACACGTGGTAATGGATTGTTTTGCCTGACCCCAACAGGACAGTCGTTTAAATATAAGGTAAGCCATTATAAATATGACGAAAAAGACATTTACAGCATTAACTCTGATAATATTTATAAAGTTTTTCAGGCATCAAATGGTCAAATATATGTAACTACCTGGGGTGGCGGAATTAATCTGGTTCGCCAATCAAATAATGGTTTTCATTTTATCAATCATAAAAACGAACTAAAAAACTATCCTATAAAAAATGCTGATAAAGTTCGCTCAATAGTTGAAAACAAAGAACATCAATTGTTTTTTATCTCTTCTTATAAATTGTTTTCTTTTTCAGCAGAAAATAAATTGCCGGGTAATATAAAATTTAAAGAGTTTTCGCAGGTTTCGGGCAATGATATTTTAGATGTCCTGATAACATCTGATAACCGATTAGCATTGGCTACGAATGGAAAAGGCTTAATTTTAGCGGATTTAGACAAAGAAGACCAGTTAAAAGTTAAACCTATTTGGAACAAAAATATTGCTTTTCCACTTGAGGGAGTTGTGGCCTTACAAGAAGACAAATTAGGTAAAATCTGGCTTATGAGCGACAATCAGGTGGTGCGCTTTGACCCTAAAAAAAATAGTGCCGAAACATTTCCTGAATTGAAATCGATTATTGGTACCGAAATATTTTCGGAAGCCACAAGATGCCGGCTTGCAAATGGTGAAATTGTGGTAGGATATTCAGATGGAGCACTTTATTTCAAGCCTGAAGCCATTAAACCTTTTCAATTCAAACCCTATTTGGCAATATCCGGATTTTCGGTTAATGACAAACAATTGCACGAAATAAACCCTGAAACTCCCGGAAATCCTGATTTACTTAAAGAAGTTACACTACAGCACGACCAGAATTTTTTCAGAGTTCAAATTTCAGCCTTAGATTACATTAAAAGCGAGAATATTGTGTATCGCTATAAACTTGAAGGCGTTGACAAACAATGGAATTACCTTAAAGGAGGACAGTCTATTAATTATACCAATTTAGATCGAGGAAAATACACGCTCATCGTATCTTCTACAAATGGTCATAATTTATGGGCAGATAACGAAAGACGAATTGAAATCACGATTCGACCTTCGATTTGGGGAACTCACTTCGCTTACTTCTGTTATTTGTTAATGGCTATTGGCTTATTTTTAGTCGTTCGACGTGCAATTGCAACTATTTTAAAACTGCGAAATGACGTAAAGCTGCAAAAGCAAATGAGTGAATTGAAATTAAAATTCTTCACCGATATTTCGCATGAAATCAGAACTCCTCTTACTATGATTACGGCACCTTTGGAAGTGATGCTTACGGATAATGATATTAAAGATTCTGTAAAAGGACAGCTTCGCATAATTGAAAAAAACAGTACTAAATTGCTGAATTTGGTTAATCAGATTTTAGATTTAAGAAGAATTCAGGACAGAAAACTGGTGGTGAGTGAAATAGATTTAGGTGATTTTGCTTCAAAAATAGGTGAAAATTTTAGCGAAATGAGCATACAGCGCAATATTGAACTAAAAGTAAACAACAGGGCTTCAAAATCAAATGTATGGGCTGATCCCGATAGCCTTGATAAAATTTTGGTCAATCTGCTTTCAAATGCCTTTAAATATTGTCATAAAGGAGATACCGTTCAGGTAGAAGTAGAGGAATCTGAAAAGCTGGTTATTTTAAAGGTTACAGATAATGGTCCGGGTATTAGTCCAATACTTCAAAAACGATTGTTTGTGCGTTTTTCAAATTACAATGAAAATCCATTTAACCCAAGTACAGGAATTGGTCTTTCTATTGTGAAAGATCTCGCAGATAAACATGGTGCAGCTATTTCAGTTGAAAGCACGCCCGGCAAAGGGAGCAGTTTTCAAATAAGCTTTTTAAAAGGGTATAAACATTTTACTGATGATGTAGATATTTTGTTCGAGGAAGACGAAGCAGATTTAGTAAATGATGTAACGTTCGAAAGTGAGCCGGATTTAATTTCATTTGAAGAAGCCGAAAAAGAATTACCGATAGGATTAATTGTAGAAGATGATCCGGAGTTGAGAGCTTTTATCGTTTCTGTCTTAGAAAAGGATTACACAATATATGTAGCAGAAAATGGCATAGAAGGAAACTTAAAAGCGGAAGAATTATCTCCTGATTTTATCATTAGCGATATCATGATGCCGCACATGGATGGTATAGAAATGCTTAAATTAATTCGGAATAATTTTGCAATCAGTCACATTCCGGTTATTTTACTTAGTGCAAAAACAGCTATTGAAAGTAAACTGGAAGGAATGGAATATGGTGCTGATGATTATATAACAAAGCCATTTAATGTAAGTTTTTTGCGGGCAAGGGTTAAGAATGTTTTAGAACAGCGCTTACGTCTTCAAAATTTATATTCAACAGGTAACATGACTGAAATTTCAGAAGAGGAGCCTTTGCAAATTTCCAATAAAGATCATAAATTCATGTTCCAGGTGATTAAACTGGTAAAGGAAAACATGTCAAAATCAGATTTTTCAGTTGATGAATTAGGAAGATTAATGTGCATGTCCAGAGCCAGTTTCTTTAATAAACTTAAAAGTATTACGGGAGTTTCGCCAGTAGTATTTATTCGTGATATGCGTTTGAATGAAGCAGCCGAGCTTATTAAAAATGAAGACTTACTGATTAAGGAAATTTGTTTTGAAGTTGGGTTTAATGACCTGAAATATTTTGGAAAGTGTTTTAGGGCTAAATTTAATTATACTCCGGCTGAATATCGTCGCGTACATCGCTAATAAAAATTTCAAAAATAGATTCGTGGATACTCCAATGTCACCCTGAGCGAAGCCTTACAGAAACCCATATTTTGTTTCTACCACAAGTGTCACCCTGAGCGAAGTCGAAGGCTCGTTTAGTTCTAAAGTTTTTTTTTTGTACTAACTTATTGGAGCGGGGCTTTGACTTAGTTTACCCTGAGCAAAGCCGAATTGACTCAGCCTGATAATTAAAAATTCTAATCCTTATTTATCCTTCAAACTTAATTTTGAGTTAAATAAATATAACTCTGTTTTTATTTTGGTGTATTTTTTTACACAATGTAAAAAATATCCTAATTAATTAGTAATTCATCAATTACTCTCGCTAAAATAGTGATTTCACCCTCCTCGAAAAGCAATATTTACACCAAATTACGATTCACTATCTATAGTTTTGCCCTATAACCTAAAGTATTTTAACTAATTCTTAACTAACTAATAAACCAAGCTTATGAAACAAACCGGCTCTTTCATTCTATTATTCACTGGCGAACCTATTTTTAAATAGGCAAACATTTACGAAACAGTAAACAATTTTCAATTTTAAATAATATGATATGAAAAACATAAAAAAAATAATACTCGGAGTAGGTGTACTTCTTTTCATGATGACTTCCTGTTCTGGTGATGAAATGAAATACGAACCTTCGATTGTAAAAGATTACGAGCTTCAGCTGAATGGTGCACCATGGAATATAAATGTAGGTATTTCAACAAGGCCTATTTTTATTTATAAAGATAACGGTGATTATTTTGGCAACTATAGTTCACTTTATCGTTTTGCACTGGAAAAAGGTAGTTATAAGTTTATTGCATCTGATATCCCTGCAGAAATGGTCCTTTTACCAGTTAACCTAAATGATTTTATTGTTCCGCAATCAGTAAATGCGGATCAAAAAGTAAATCTTTCGGCAGCAGTTCCTTACGCAACACCATTTGATGAAAAACTTACTCTGAACATCCGTAGCAGAACGGGTACATTACGATTAAAGTCAAAAGACATCGTAGCAGATCCTAGTTATTCTGTTATTAAAACAACTGTTTTTGTAAAACGTACCGGATACAAAGTCTCTGACGAAACCTTTATAAAAGGAGATATGTCCGTTTCCAGATCTAAGAAAACGACAACTGGTGGAATTAATTACTTAGACGATTTTATTGTATTCCAGACTGATGAAGCGGCGAACAATGTTACTGTTCGTATAGAGTTTATGACTGCAGATTTAGTTGTAGTAAAAACAAAAGAATTTGAAGGCTCTTTTCCAATTTTAGGAAATGGGGTTACTAACATCGATTTTAACCTAAATGATGCGGATACTCCAATTATTAAAGATTATGTAGTAACCATAAATGGAGAAGTACAGGCGAAATAAATAAAATCCAATGATGAACAGATTTAAAAAAACAAATCTAAATCGAAATAAAATATAGTAGTTATGATAAAAAAACATATCATGAGCACTTTAATCGTCTTGTTCCTTACGATTAGCGGATATGCTCAGGAAGTAACTGTGACTGGAATTGTGAAAGATAAAATGGGATCGATTCCGGGCGCAACAATTATTGTCAAAAATGAAAAAGCAAATACTACCAGTGATTTTGACGGAAAATTTTCCATCAAAGTAAACAACCCTAAAACAGCTGTTTTGGTGGTTAAGTTTATTGGTATGGAAGATACAACGGTACCTTTAAATGGACGTACCTCGGGGATTGATATCGAAATGAAGGAATCGACCAGTGAATTGAATGAGGTAGTGGTTATTGGTTACGGTACACAAAAACGTGGAAACCTGACCGGAGCTGTTTCCAGTATCAAAGGGACAATATTAGAAAAAGTTCCAACCAGCTCTGTAGCGGAAGCCTTGGTTGGTAAATTGCCGGGGGTTCAGATTACTTCGGCTGATGGTTCTCCGGGTTCTGAAATCATGATCCGAATTCGTGGAGGAGGTTCTATTACACAGGATAATTCACCTTTAATTTTGGTTGACGGTTTTGAAGTTGCGACTCTAAATGATATTCCGCCAACAGATATCGAATCTGTAGAAGTATTAAAAGATGCTGCTTCTACTGCTATATATGGTGCTCGTGGTGCAAACGGAGTTATTTTGGTAACTACAAAAAATCCTAAAGCAGGGAAAGTTTCGGTAAATATAAACAGTTACATGCAAATTAAAACATTAGCAAATCGTGTAGATGTAATGGATCCGTATGAATATGTTATGATGCAATATGAGTACGAAAGAGGAAGAACTTCAAATCCGAGTGCTTTTTATAATCGTTTTGGGCAGGCTAATGAAATGTATATTTATAAAGGTAACAAAGGAATAGACTGGCAGGATGAAATTTTTGGCAGTAACCCAATTACGAAATACCTTGACTTTAGTATGAATGGCGGTAACGAAAAAACCAAATTTAAGTTCGCTATTACGAATCAGGATCAGCCAGGGGTATTAGTAGGAACCGGTTTAAAACAAACCAACATGAACCTAACGCTTAATACCAAATTGTCTGATAAATTTACTTTTGAATTTCAATCCCGTTTTATCAATCAAACCATAGAAGGGGCAGGTACTGAATCGGTTAATTTGCTTAGAGCATTACGTGAGGCACCTACTCAGGGTTTACAGGATTATATGACATTGCCGGAAGATGATACTTATTTTGATCCGGAAGATTATTTGCCAGTGAGACGTTTCAACCCGATGCAGGAAGCTCAAAGAAATTATCGTAATCGTATAAAACGTACATTCAATACAGTAGGAGCATTAACATGGAATATAGTGAAAGGTTTGAGTTTTCGAAGCTCATTCGGTTTCGAATACCAGTATGAAGAAGACGGCCGTTTTTGGGGTCTGGAAACGGGTAAGGCGAATGAAAACGGAGGACTTCCGGTAGTAGGCTGGAAAATGACACAAAACCCTCGTACACAATTAAATAATGTATTGAATTATAATTTCAAAATTAACACACTTCACGATTTTCAGGTTATGGTGGGGCAGGAAATGAAGGATCAGAGAAGTGCCAGCAAAACTTA
This sequence comes from Flavobacterium pectinovorum, assembly GCF_022802975.1. Taxonomy (GTDB): domain Bacteria; phylum Bacteroidota; class Bacteroidia; order Flavobacteriales; family Flavobacteriaceae; genus Flavobacterium; species Flavobacterium pectinovorum_B. Next base: position 136,648 of record NZ_JAFEVZ010000010.1, on the reverse strand, counting down.
TTACACAGGTTATTTTCCTGCAAATATAACAGCTGAAAAAGCGTTGGATAATCTTGCCTTGGGTGATGGTTATGCTAATGAATCAAAAGAAGGTTCACCTAATAAAATTTCATCTTTCTTTGGTCGTGTAAATTATGGTTATGATGACCGATATCTGGCAACATTTACGATTCGTGCTGACGGTTCGACTAAGTTTGGTCCTGATAATCGCTGGGGTATGTTTCCGGCAGCAGCATTTGCCTGGAGAATGTCTAATGAAAAATTCCTGAAGGAAAGCACAACTATTTCAAATTTAAAATTACGTTTAAGTTACGGAGTTTCTGGTAATGACCGTATTGATGGCGATTTGTATGCTAAATATTATGGCGTTTCACAAGACAGATCAGTGGGCTGGGGAGAAGAAAGTCATTATTACTATAATTTTTATAACCCTAATGGTAAGGTAACTTATTTAAACAATCCTGATGTAAAATGGGAGACAACTTATACAGCTAATTTTGGTGTTGATTTTGGTTTTTTTAATGAACGAATTACCGGTAATGTAGAAATTTACCAAAATACAGTTAAAGATTTATTAGTGCCTTCTGATATTCCGGGAGCATCAGGTTTTAGTAAAATTATGACCAATGTGGGACAGACATCTAATAAAGGAATTGAATTTGCCATTAATGCCAACGTAGTTCAGCAAAAAGATTTTCATCTGGATGTAAATTTCAATATTGGATACAACAAGAATAAAATTGATGCACTTTCAAGTGGAGAGAATGAATGGATACTTAGTTCGGGATGGGCAGGAACACAATTGTTAAATGATGACGATTATCGTGCTTATGTAGGGGGTACAAAAGGTTTGATTTACGGTTTTGTTAATGATGGCTTTTATACCATGGATGATTTCGATTCATTTGATCCATTGACCAAAACATGGAAACTAAAAGAAGGTGTAGCCAACTCCAAAAATCTGTCTCAGGATCCTCGTCCGGGAAATGCTAAATTTAAAAAACTGACGCCTGTTGATCCATCAGATCCAAATACGTATGTAATTGGTGCAAACGACAGAAAAGTTATTGGTGATACCAACCCTAAATATTCAGGAGGTTTTGGACTGAATGCTGTATGGAAAAATTTTGATTTCTCTACTTTTTTCAATTTTGTGACTGGGTTTGATGTTTTCAATGCAAACAAAGTGATGATGACATCCTGGTATCAAAACAACCAAAACAATATGGGAATGGAAGTGTCGTTGGAAAATCGCTGGAGAAATTTTGATGATATGGGGAACGACCTTCGCTATTCGCCGGAACTTTTGGCAGATTTTAATAAAAATGCTACCATGTGGAGTCCAACTTCAATCGGTCGTCCAATTGCTTCGTCTTATGCAGTCGAAAAAGGTTCTTTCTTACGATTAAATACACTTTCTGTAGGATATACAGTTCCTTTAACCATAACTAAGAAATTAATTTTCAACAAAGTTCGTCTGTATGCAACGGGTACTAATTTATTTGTCTGGACAAATTACTCAGGTTATGATCCGGAAGTTAACCTATCAACAGGATTAACACCAAACATCGATCATAATGCGTATCCAAGAACAAGAAATTACACTTTGGGAGCTCAGTTATCATTTTAATTAAATTAAATCTTAAAATCATGAATAAAAAGATATTATTAAGTATGCTATTTAGTTTCGCACTGTGTCTGACAGGTTGCGAGGACTATTTAGAGGTACATCCGGCAACTGGTTTTACCGAGGATGAAGTTTTTAGTTCTGAAAGTGAAATAAAATCAGCTGTTGCAGGAGTATATACACTTATGCTGACAGACGATGCCTACTCTAACAGACTTGCTTTTGTTTTTAATCCGAATACAGATGTAGAGATGGCATCGGTTAATACTAATGCAGTAAATGTTAACGGTTCTGACATTGCCTGTTTTGAGCCGAAACCTTATTGGACAACGCTGAATGCTACCTGGAATGCCATGTACAAAATTATCAATAATGCCAATGATGTTATTGAAGGGATTGAAGGTTCAGATCTGTACAAAAATGCCAGTAAAACGGAGCCTTCAAATATCACACAGATGTATGGAGAGGTTAAAACAATTCGTGCGATGGTGTATCTGGATATGATTCGTATTTGGGGAGATGTTGTGTTTCGTACAAAATCATCAACCGGTGATGAAGATTTTAGGGTAGGAGTTACAGACCGAAATAAAATTCTTGAATTTCTAATAGATGATTTAAAATCAGTAGAGCCACTAATGCAATATGCAAGCGTAGTGCAGTATGGTACAGAGCGTGCATCAAGAAGTTTTAATCAGGGTTTGATTGGTTTACTTGCACTTACCCGTGGAGGCTGGACTTTGCGCCCGGATAGCGATGCTGCAAATATTGGCCAGATGGTTCGTGGAGAAAATCATGAATTGTATTATGATATTGCCATCCAGTATTTAGGAAAAGTAATCAATGAAGGACAGCATGACCTGAAATTAAGCTATGCTAATTTTTGGATTGGACAAAATAATTGGGTAACACCGACTACTGATGATGTTATATTTTCATTGCCTTTATTAAGAGGTGTTTCGGGCGAATATGGTTATGCTGTTGGTATTCCGATTGTTGAAGGAAACCATGCTTACGGAAGTGCTTCAGGAAACGTTAGTCTGGCAGGAACATACCTATACTCGTTTGATAACAAAGATTTAAGACGTGATATTACCTGCGGACCTTATTCGTATGATGCAAATCTAAATCAGGTTATTCGCTTGGACATAGCCAGGCTGGCTGTTGCAAAATGGTCAAAACTTTACACTTCTCCACTTGGCAGCACAAGTCAAAAAGGTACCGGTGTCAATTACTCATGGATGCGATTTGCTGATGTACTTTTGATGTATGCAGAAGCTGTAAACGAACGATTTGGCCCTCGCCAGGATGCTCAGGAATGTCTAAAACGAGTGCGCCGCAGAGCTTTCAGTCAGGCAGACTGGTCAGTAAAAGTAGATAGCTATGTTGCATCTAAATCAAATCCTGATTTATTTTTTCAGGCAATTATGGATGAACGTGCCTGGGAACTTGGCGGAGAAAGTAAGCGTAAATTTGACTTAGCCCGTTGGAATAAATACAGTGAAGTAATTTACAATCAGTATAACAAATTCGTAAACTGGGGTAAAGTAGCCAATGGAGCTTATGTTCCGGGTATAGATCTTGTTCCTGGAAGTATTTACTGGAAAAACATTCCATCTCCGGGTAATGCAGGTAAAACCGTTTTAGACATAAAAGGAATAGATGAAATTTTGCAGGCAAAACCGGCAGGTTATACTGAACATGTATTTGCTACTAAATGGTATGCGCTTAATAACGAGACTGCAAGTTATGAGCCAATGAACGAAATTAAGTGGAGTTTTAGAGGTTTTATAAATTTCAACAATGCTTCAAGTGTGTCTCCTAATACTCCTTTACGTTATTTATGTCCTTATCCTGCTAAAGTGATTTCGGACCATCGAGGAGCTATTCAGAATTATTATGGTTTTAACTATTAAATTGAATTAGATATGAAATGAGCATAATCAAAAAGTGGTCGCAACACCAATTGAAAATGCGAATTACATATTACCAATTAAAAACAATAAAATTTCACATATGAAAAATTCAAAAAGAGTAATCTATATTTTATCATTTTTCAGCATGATTTTGCTTGGAGGAATGCTAAACTCTTGTCAGCAAGACGAATTTGCTTATGCAAAGGTTGGAGATTTGTTTCAGCCCAAATTTGTACTTACAGCCCCAGTGGTTAAAAGTAATTCTATTGCAGTAGTATGGTACAAAGTAAATGATGCTGTTTCCTATACAGTAGAATTGCATTTAGACAATTACTATTCCAGTCTTTTCAAAACGTACACGATTACTGATACTCAAATTTTGATGGACGATATTCCTTATAAAACGCAATTTTATATTAGAGTTCGTGCGAATAGTAATGATCCTAAGTTTAATTCGCAATGGGCTTACACAAATGCTTTAACAGAAGAACGTCCTGACTATGCCAAAATATTGAAAACTGTTGAAAAGGTAAATATTACAGAAACTGAAGTAACTATAAACTGGACAGTTGATGCGGCTAACCCTGTAGATAGTATATCGGTTGTACCGGCACAGTCTAAAGAAATTCCGGCTATAGGCCGCAAACTGACATCTGCAGAAATAAGCATCGGACAGGCCAAGATAGAAGGTCTGGAAAAAAGTACAGCCTACAATGTAAATGTTTATGACAATAATAAATTACGTGTTTACGACAGACCATACAATCAGGAAAATTTCCGTTCGGCAGGACCATCGCCAGGACAAATTTTGGTTATGAAAGGAGATGATTTAGATGCATTGTTGAGAAAAAACAATACTGACGCTACAATTCCGGAAGGAACAGTATATTTCCTGGAAGCAGGTTCATTATTTAAGATTACGCCATTTGCGATTTCAAAAGGTTTTAAACTTACAGGAGGTACGGAGGGAGAAATGCCTCAAATTGAAATGAATGGAAACTGGAATATTACCGAAGGATCATTTTTGAATTCATTGGAGTTTGAAAACATTCGTTTTTATCAAACCATTGATGCCAGCTACTTCTTTAACAGTGGATTTTCATGGACGATTGGAGATATTAAGTTCTATAACTGTGTATTCAATCATTTTAAACGCGGTTTCTGGAGACATCAGGGCAACGGAAAATACAAAGAAATAGGAAAAATTGATATGAGATATTGCACCTTTGATCAGGTAGGTGGGCATTCAGGGACTTATGGTACATTCGTCTTTGGTTCTGCCGGTGCAGACAATGTTAAAGAGGCTTTTTTCTCAAACATTACTTATATGAGGGATTATTATCTGGCAACTGATAAAAACCGAAATTTTAAAAATTTATTTGATTATGGATCATCGGCATATCCGATTCGTCTTGAATTTGAAAATTTAACGATTTATGATTATGCTTTTAACCGCGGATTGATTAATATCCCTTCGGCAATAGGCTCTACTTTAATCTTTAAAAATGTTTTACTAGCCTCTGCTTGTGGAAAAGTTATTCAGGCTATTGGTGCAAATTCTACAACAGAATTCAGTAATAACTACACGACTACAGACTATCTGCTGGGTGCTGCAGCTATTAAAGGAACTGAATTGGGCATTAGCGCACAAAATTTATTTGTGAATCCTACTGCAGGAGATTTAACAATTAAGGATCCGAATTCTCCAATTGTAACCAACAAGGTTGGAGATACCAGATGGCTTCCTTAAATATTGTTGGTTAATTGTTTAGTTTAAAAAAGAAGTATCCCAACCCCGGATACTTCTTTTTCCTACCATGTTTTTTCTAATGCTGATACCTCAGACATGTCGTCTGTAGATAATCAGTGTCTTATATATAAATGTTTTTAGTAAAAACATGTTGATTAAATACTATTTAAAATGAAATTAAAACAATTAGTACTGTCCATCAGTTTGACAGTTTATGGATTAGGAGCAAATGCTCAGGGATGGAATGGCGATTTAGGAAACGGAAAGTATAAAAACCCCATTTTACATGTAGATTATTCAGATCCCGATGTATGTGCAGGGAAAGACGGTTATTATATGACTGCTTCCAGTTTTAACAGTTCTCCGGGACTTCCTATTCTTCATTCAAATGATCTGGTAAACTGGGAATTAGTTGGATACGCATTGCAAAATCAATTTCCTGTTGAGCATTATCGTACCGTTCGTCACGGCGATGGTGTCTGGGCTCCGTCAATCCGTTATCACAACGGCGAATACTATATTTATTGGGGTGATCCTGATTTTGGAATCTACATGGTTAAAACCAAAGATCCCGCAGGTACCTGGGATGAACCAATATTAGTAAAAGAGGCAAAAGGAATCATTGATACCTGTCCGTTTTGGGATGAGGACGGAAAAGCGTATTTGTCTTATGCATTTGCAGGAAGCCGTGCAGCTGTAAAAACCGTTTTAATGTTGTCAGAACTTGCGCCAGATGGTACCAAACTAATTGGTAATCCGGCGATGGTCTTTGATGGACATAATGGTCATACAACTGTTGAAGGTTCTAAAATGTACAAAAAAGATGGTTATTACTGGGTTATGGCTCCTGCGGGAGGTGTAAAACCGGGATGGCAGCTGGCTATGCGTTCTAAAAATGTTTGGGGACCTTATGAGTCAAAAATCGTTTTGCATCAGGGCGAAACAAAAATGAATGGGCCACATCAGGGTGGATATGTAGAAACACCTAACGGAGACGGATGGTTTATACACTTTCAGGATCGTTGGGCTTATGGGCGTGTTGTCAATCTTCAGCCTGTTACCTGGAAAGAGGGCTGGCCAATTATGGGGAAAGACAGTAACAACGATGGCATAGGTGAGCCGGTTATGGAACACACAAAGCCAAATGTGGGCAAAAATTATCCTGCAACTCCTTTGGTTTCTTCAGATGAGTTTAATTCACATCAATTGGGTTTACAATGGCAATGGCAGGCTAATCTAAATCCCGGAGGGCATTGGGGATGGTCATCGGCTAATTTAGGGTTTATGCGTCTGAACTGTATTCCACGCAATGAGAATATAAAATCAATGTGGATGATGCCAAATTTACTGTTGCAAAAATTTCCGGGTGCCAATTTTACTGCTACAGCAAAGCTTAGCTTCGAAAATAATCCTGATGCAAAAGAATCCGGCACAGGTTTAATCGTATTTGGCGAAGATTACGCCTATATCGCAATAGAGCAGGATAAAGATGGGAAATTAAAACTGGTACAGCGCCAGATGAAAAATGCCAGGACTTCTAAAGATATCGAGACAGAAATAACGGCTATTCCTATTGATCAAAAAAATGTGTTTTTCCGTGCCAAAGTTGAAATGGTACAAAACATTGAACCTTATGATGCTAAAGTCACTTTTTATTACAGTACTGACGGCAAAAAATTCAAAGAGTTTGGAAAACCGTTTAAACCAAGTGCTGGACGTTGGGTAGGAGCAAAAATTGGACTTTTTGCAACAGGAACAAAACTGATTAGTGACAGTAGTTATGCAGATTATGACTGGTTTAGAGTAGAAGAAAATTAAAAACAGGATGTAACTTCATTGGTTGATTAAAAACGTCAATTCGAGTGTTTTTATGCAGTAAAACGGAATAAAAAATGTATCGAGAATAGTTTCTAATTTATTACTAAACAGTTTATTAACTAAAAAAGTATGATAAGTAAAATCAAATATTGTATTCTCTCTTTGGTTGTTTGCCATTTGGCTTCATTTGGACAATCAAAACCACAAGATAATCAAATTTCACCAATCGAATGGGCAAAAAAAATGGCCGATTCTGACCAACAGCGTACTCCAAATCCGGTTTTTCTGGATGGTGTAAAATTTCCGAAATGGAATTACACAAACGGTCTGGTAACACTAGCTAATCAGCAGTTATATGATTATACCAAAGAACAAAAGTACTGGGATTACGGAGTTTCCTATGCTGATCAGCTGATTGATAAGGAAGGCAAAATATTGGGCGGTTATGAACTCGAAAAATACAGTCTTGATTTAATAAACTCCGGAAAAATACTTTTTGAAATTTATAAAAAAACAGGCGAGGAGCGATACAAAAAAGCCATGGATACCCTCCACAAACAGTTAGAAGGACATCCAAGAAATTCTGATGGAGGTTATTGGCATAAAAAAAGCTATCCCTGGCAAATGTGGCTGGACGGTGTTTATATGGCAGATCCATTTTCAGCAGAATATGGAGCCGTTTTTAATGTTCCGAAGTCAATTGATGATGCGATTTTACAGGCAGAACTGATTCAAAAACACACTTTTGATTCAAAAACCGGACTGAATTTTCATGGTTATGATGAGAAGAAAGCACAATATTGGGCAAATAAGGAAACAGGACGTTCTTCTCATATTTGGGGACGCGCACAGGGCTGGTATTGTATGGCTTTGGTGGATATTTTAGATTTTGTTCCAACAGACCATCCAAAGCGAAAAGACTTGATAAAAATAGTGCAAAAAGTATTTACAGCTGTCCGCAATGCTCAGCAAAAAGATTCTGGAGTCTGGTGGCAGGTAATGGATCAGCCGGGACGGAAAGGCAATTATCTGGAATCAACCTGTTCTACGATGTTTGTTTACTCATTTGCCAAAGCATATCGAAAAGGGTATGTAGGTTCAAAGTTTCTAAAATCGGCAAAAACGGGTTTTAACGCAATTCAGAAACAATTCATAAAAGAAAATCCAGACGGAACCATTTCTATTACAAAATGCTGTGCTGTTGCCGGTTTAGGAGGTAAAAATCCTCGGGATCGTGATGGTTCATTCGAATATTATATTTCTGAACCAATCAGGGACAATGATGCTAAAGCTGTTGGTCCGTTTATTATGGCGGGTATCGAATTGCAAAAGATTTTGGATAAAAAGTAGAATGATTATAAAATTCAATCTAAACACATAGAAACATAGATTTTATTAAAAAATCTTTTGGATGTAATTCAAAGAGTAGATGTCAGGCTGAGCGGAGTCGAAGCCCTTTTAAGTCAAAAAAACCTTGGACGAAGTTTATCCTGAGCGAAGACGAATGCGCTCAGGAGGACATTAAATTTCATCCAACTTATAAAAGAAATAATTATGATAAAAATTAAAGCAGTTTCCCTTATCGGATTAGCAATGTGCTCCCTGATTTTCTCAGGGAATATGGCTGTTGCTCAAAATAAAGCTAAGCAAAAAAACAAGGCATCAATAGAAAGTAAAATACCTTTCAATATGCCGGAAGTACAGATTCCAACATTCAAAAAAGACACTTTGAATATTGTTGATTTTGGAGCTGTGCCCAATACGGAACAACTTTGTACAAAAGCAATTAACGATGCTATCCAAAAATGTTCACAATCGGGCGGAGGTGTAGTTGTGATTCCTTCCGGGATGTGGACTACTGGGCCAATTAAGATGAAAAGCAATGTAAATCTTCATACAAAAAACGGCGCTTTCATCTCGTTTACAAGTGATACAAAACAATACAAACTGATAGAATCTTATTTTGAAGGAAACAAGGTTATCCGATGTGAATCTCCAATTATGGGAGTTGATTTAGAAAATATTGCCATTACAGGAGAGGGAATTTTTGATGGAAATGGCTCAGCATGGCGTCCGGTTAAAATTGGTAAAATGACCGCCGGACAATGGAGTGAACTTATCAAATCTGGAGGTGCTTTGTCTAAAGACCGTAAAATATGGTACCCTTCAGAAGGTGCTTATATTGGAAACGAAGAAAAAGACAAACTTCCTAAAACGGCTACTGTCGAAAATATGGAACCTTACAAACAGGCACTTCGTCCGGTAATGGTAAGTCTTGTGAATTGTAAAAAATTGCTTTTAGATGGTGTTACTTTTCAGAATTCTCCTGCGTGGAATGTCAATCCGTTAATGTGCGAGCATGTTACCTTGAGTAATCTAACGATTCGTAATCCGTGGTATTCTCAAAATGGTGACGGTCTTGATTTAGAGTCCTGCCGAATCGGTACTGTTAAAAACTGTCGTTTTGATGTGGGTGATGATGCGATCTGTATCAAATCAGGTAAAGATAAGGAAGGCAGGGAACGAGGAAGACCAACCGAATTATTTGTAATTACGGATTGTGTGGTCTATCATGCGCATGGCGGTTTTGTAATTGGCAGTGAAATGTCAGGCGGTGTTAAAAATATTTTTGTTAAAAACCTAACATTCAACGGAACTGATTGTGGTCTGCGTTTTAAATCGGTCAGAGGTCGTGGAGGCGTGGTTGAAAATATTTGGATGGAGGACATAAAAATGAATAACATTCCAACAGATGCAATCAATTTTAACCTGTATTACTTTGGAAAATCGATAGACGAAGACGAGCTTACAGGCGAGATGACGGTTGAAAAAATGCCGATTACAGAAGAAACGCCGGCTTTTAAGAATATGTATTTTAAAAACATATATGTAAACGGAGCCAGACAAGCCTTAAAAATTATGGGAATTCCTGAAATGCCTGTTCAAAATATACAATTTGAAAACATGATTGTCCGGTCAGATATTGGTGTTCAAATGAATTATGCCAGTAAAATTGATTTCAAAAATTTGGATTTAAGACTTGATAAACCCGGAATAGCCGTAAGTTTTTCAAACAGTCAAAATGTAAACATTGAAAGTTTTAAATCTACCGGAGAAAACCAGATGTTTTGGGTTGGAGGCGATTCAACAAAAGATATTTCATTAAAAACAAACGGTAAGAAACTGACTTTTGACGAAGATATAAAAGTACTGCAATCGATAAAAGACGAAGTTAAGCTTATTGAGTGATTAGTCCTTAGTAATTAGTTATAAAGTATTGGATTATAATAGAAATACCCGTTGGGTGAAATTGATTAAAAAAGTTGATTTGATTATAAAAAGTATAAAATAAGAAATTGATGTCATCCTGAGCGGAGTCGAAGGCTTTTGAACACAAAAGGGCTTCGACAGAGTTTATCCTGAACGAAGCCGAATGGACTCAGCCTGACACTTATTTTTAATTTTACCCAACTGGTTAAAAATATTAAAAAGATCAATTCGAGTGTTTTCTGTAATTAAACAGAGAAAAAAAATGTATCGGAAACCGTTTTGATAGTTTACTGTTTTCAATACAATCCCGCTTTTGGGCGGGATTACTCGAACTGATAAAATTTATTTAAACATGAAATTGCCATTAACAAAGAGTTTGCTGCAAGCAAACACCAATAAATAAAAGGCGATACCATATATGACTGCTAAAAAATAAATTTTACATATATGAAAAATTAAATTATTGAATGAACCTTTCTTCAAAATTAAAATTGGAGCAGGAAAAAATAAGCTACTAACTAAAACCAAACCACAAAATGAAAAAACAATACCTTATCGTCTTGTTACTGATACTGTTTTCAGTAATGGGATTTTCGCAAACAGTCCAAAAGATTGAAGCCGAAAGCTATAATTTGAGTTCAGGGGCAAAGTCAGAAAATAATGCTGCACTTTCCGGAGGAAAAAATGTTGGGTACATTAAAAACAATACCTGGATTCGTTTCATAGGCCATATATTTAATCAATATGACACTAATTTTAATGTTTTTGCAGCCGGAGCAGTAGGAGGAACGATTGAATTTCGATTAGGTTCTGCAACAGGAACTTTAATTGGAACTGCGACAGTAAGCGGTTCCACGGGATTTAACGATTACAAAATGTTCTCGGCATCCATTACACCAACAAGCGGTACACATGATTTATTCCTTGTTTTTAAGCATCCTACAAATACAGGTTACTTATTTAATATAGATTATTTAGAAAAAGTAACTACTATTCCGGGTGCTGTCACTTATACTTTGGCAACTAATGTTAGTCCTGCGTCATCAGGAACCATTTCTTTGAATCCTGCCGGAACTAATTTTGTTGAAGGAACTGCAATTACAGCAACGGCAAATAAAAACTTTGGCTATAATTTTGTTCGATGGACAGACGGTAACGGAACGCCGGTTTCAACGGCAAATCCATATACTTTTACAATTACGGCAAATAGCACTCTTATAGCAGAATATGCTGCAGTTGATACTTATAATTTAAGCGTAAATGTAGCTGGTGCATTTGGATTAGGAGAATATACGGTTTCTCCTGCTGGTAAGGATGGAGCGTTTTCAGTTTACGAAAAAGATACAAATGTTACGATTACTGCTGTTGAAAATGATATTATTAAATTCAACAATTGGTCTGACGGGTCAACGGCTTTGAGCACTTCGGTTACCATGAATGAAAACAAAAGCATTACAGGTACTTATGATAATGCATCCTTTATTGCAGGCTGGACTTTTAAAAACGATCAATATGCAAATCCAAGAATTGCCGAATTGTTTTCTAGTATCGAAAATAAACCGCAATTATCCGCATATAATGTTACAGACAATGTTTTTGCTCCAAATGTGAGACTGCAAAACAGAGGAGGAAAAAATGGTTTTTGTGTTTGGAATACTGTCAGAGGTGATTTTTTCTACTTTATGACGTCTTTTTCTACCATAGGATATAAAAATATAAACATTTCATCAGGACTTATCGGTTATTATTATGGTTGTAATGAATGGACTTTTCAATACTCACTTGATGGTGTAAATTTTCAGAATCTTTCTGCGCTGACAACCATTAATACAAGTTCTGTAACACCAATTGAGGGAATACTTCCGGTTGAAGCAGAAGGAAAAGAAAAAGTATATATCAGATGGTTTCCAAACATTAACGGGGCAAAACACGGAAGTGCAACTGATGTAACGGCAACAGTTTTATCAAATGTGATGATTAAAGCCGAAGAAGTTTTTGTTGCAGATGCGACTGCTCCCGTACTTATTTCTTCGCTTCCTGCTAATGCTTCAACAACTGCAGGTGCCAGCGGAAACATTATTCTTAATTATGATGAAAAAGTTAAATTGGGTACCGGACTGGCAACTCTTAATGGCAAAAATTTAAATTCGGAATTCATCAATAAAACGGTAAAATTCAGCTATTTCGGATTAGATTATAATACACAATATACTTTCAGTGTGCCAACAGGATTAGTTACCGATCTTTCAGGTAATCCTGCCACAACAGTTTCAATATCTTTTAAAACCATGGAAAAACCAATTCCTGCTAAACGTATTTTCGATTTGATTGTCGATGCAAATGCAACAGCAGACCAGGTAACTTCAGGCAAATATGTAAAAACAATAGCAGAAGCATTTAGTAAAGCACCTTCTAATTCAGCAACAAGATTTTTGGTATTGATTACAAACGGAACTTATAATTTAGGTGGTGATGGCACAAGCCCACAGGGAATTTTGCTTCAGCTTCCGTCAGGAAAAAACAATGTGTCTTTAATTGCACAATCAAAAGATAAAGTCATTCTGCAGGGAAATCCCGGACAGGGAATTAAAAACCCGGTACTTTCAATTGAAGCCAATGATTTGTATATGGAAAATATTACCATAGAACATAAAGACGGAGTAGTTAATTCAGGACAAAAACCTGCACTTAATCCTGCCGGAGACCGAAATGTGTATAACGGAATCAAACTGAGAAGTAAACAGGATACTCAGGTTACAGGCGGTAACAGAAGTTTTTACTATCAATCGACCATTGAAGGCGATGTGGATTTTATCTGCGGAGGCGGAACACACTGGTTTGAAGAGTGTAAACTGGTTTCTGTAGCAAGTGGTTATATTGTTGCTCCAAATCATACTGCCGATGTTCAGTACGGATATATTTTTAATAACAACACCATTACGGCGGCTACCAGTTATTATTTAGGCCGTCCTTGGCAAAATGCTCCAAGAGCCGTTTATCTAAATACAACAATGGTAAACGAACCCAACACATTGGGTTGGGCTAGCATGGGAACATTACCGGCACTTTTTGCAGAATACAATAGTGTAAATGGAAGTGGAGTAGCGGTAAATACAGCTAACAGAACCAATGTTTTTACAGTAAGCAGCGTAGCTCAGACAGGAAATTATAATCCGGTTTTAACCAAAGCACAGGCAGATCAATACACGATAGAGAATGTTTTGAGCGGAACAGACAAATGGAATCCAAGATTAGTAGTAGAACAAGTTGCAGCACCGGCTAATCTTTTAAATCTTGGAAACAATACCCTGAAATGGGATAATAATCAATATGCTATTTGCTATGTTGTAAGCAGAGACGGTAAGGTATTGGCTATTACAAGTGATGCTTCTTATGTTGATAGTACCGCAACAGGAGGAAATCATGTGTACACTGTACAGGCTGTTAGTGAATATGGTGGTTTGAGTGCCGTTAGTACTTTTGGTACTCTGGGATTGGGAACTGTAAAAGATCAAAATCCGGTACATGCATATCCAATACCTACAAAAGGTATCGTAAACCTAACATTACCTGAAGGAATCGGAAACGTGAATTATGAGGTTTATTCAGTTCTGGGACAAAAGGTAAAACAAGGAATTCTGGCAGCAAATACAGCCCCTTCAATAGATTTAAGTACGTTGAATGCCGGCGTTTATATTATTAGAATGAAAAATTCAGAAGGTGTTGTTTATCAGGTGAAAGCAATTAAAAACTAGAAAATCTAAATATGAAAAAACAATTATTAATTTCCTTATTACTGATGCTCTTTTCAGCAATAGGATTTTCGCAAACCATCCAGCGAATTGAAGCGGAGAATTACAGTGCCGCCAACGGAGTATCCATAGAAACGAATGCTGCACTCTCTGGTGGTAAGAATATCGGAAATTGCAAAAATGGATATTGGATTAGATTTACAGGACATGTCTTTAGTGAATATGATACCCGTTTTGATATCGCAGCAGCCAGCAGAACGCAAACAGGATCACCAACAGTTGGAACTTTGGCAGGGACTGTAGAAATAAGAATAGATGCAGTTGGCGGTACTCTAATTGGTACAGCCAATATTAATACGACTTCAACAGGAAACTGGACAACCTATCAAATTTTCCCTGTAGCTATAGCACAAACGACAGGTACACATGATTTGTACTTTGTATTTAAACCTTTAACAGGAAATAATTATGTGGGTAATTTTGATTATTTTGAAAAAGTAACTAATAACGCTAATGCTAATATTTATACATTGTCAACCAATGTTAGCCCGGTTTCTGGGGGAACAATAACGGCAAGCCAGTCCGGAACACAATTTGTAGACGGAACGCAAATAAGTTTAACGGCAGCTGCCAACTTTGGTTATAATTTTGTAAGATGGACAGATGGTAACGGAACGCCAGTTTCAACGGCTAATCCGGTTACCTTTGCAATTACGGCAAATACAACTTATGTAGCAGAATTTAAAGCGGTTAACACCTATACTATATCGTATCAAAACTCAATTGACGGATCAATATTAACAGGTTTAACTCCAACAGCTTATACAGAAGCGACATCAGTAACTTTGCCTGCACCAACGTTGCTTGGCTACACATTTTACGGATGGTCAACTTCGCCAACAGTACCAAATACGATTAAGAAAATTGAAACGACAACCACAGGCAATCAGACGTTTTATGCTTTTTGGGGAACAGCAGGAGGAAATCAAAAAGGGACTCCGGCTTTCCCGGGAGCAGAAGGTTATGGTAAATATGTAACCGGAGGACGTGGCGGAAAGGTGATTTATGTTACTAATCTAAATGATTCAGGAGCAGGTTCTCTTCGGGCTGCAATTGCTCAGAGCGGTCCCAGAATTGTTGTTTTTAAAGTATCAGGAACGATTAAACTGGAAAGCGAATTAAATATTACGGATAACATCACAATCGCAGGACAAACAGCTCCCGGTGGAGGAATTACTTTAAGGGATTATAATGTAAAAGTAAGAGGCAATAATATCATCGTTCGTTACTTGCGTTTTAGAATGGGAGATGTTAAAAATGTCGAAAACGATGCATTAGGCGGACGTTTTCAAAATAATATCATCATCGATCACTGCTCAATGAGCTGGTCTACGGATGAATGCGTTTCTTTTTATCAGAATGAAAATTTTACACTTCAATGGTGTATAATTTCCGAAAGTCTTCGAAATTCTGTTCACGGTAAAGGAGCTCATGGTTATGGTGGTGTTTGGGGGGGCAGAAATGCTTCTTTTCATCACAATTTACTGGCACACCATGACAGCCGTAATCCAAGACTTGGAGAATATGCAAACGATATTTTTGCCTTAACTGATTTGGTTGATGTGCGTAATAATGTAATCTACAACTGGGGTGGCAACAGCTGCTACGGTGGAGACGGAATGAATGTTAACCTGGTAAATAATTACTGGAAACCCGGACCCGGAACTTCTAAAAATACTAAAGAACGTATTTTATCTACAGGAAGAATTCTGGATGCAACTTCACCAATGTACGGAATCTGGGGAAAATATTATGTTGATGGAAATTATGTAGACGGATCTCCAAGAACCACTCAGGACAACTGGACGTACGGTGTGTTTAATCAATTTCATGGAAGCCAATTACCGGTAACCGAAGCGAACAAAGAGGAACTGAAGATTGAAACTCCACATCCTTTTGCAGAAATTACAACACATTCAGCAACTAAAGCGTATGAGCTGATTTTAGATCATGCAGGAGCAAATTTATTTAGAGATGCTGTCGATATCAGAGCTGTTAGTGATACTAGATCCGGAACAGCATCTATTATGGATGGCGGTAACGGAAGTACAAATGGATACATTGACACCCAAACTGCTACTGGTGGATGGCCAGTATTGCCTACAGCACCAGCACCCGATGATACTGACGAAGATGGTATGCCGGATTCATGGGAAACCGAAAAAGGGTTAAACCCTTCTAATGCCGCTGATGGTAATCTGAAATCGCTTGACACTGAATACACAAACATTGAGGTTTACATCAACAGCATTGTAAAACAAATAACAGACGTTCAAAACGGAACTCTTGCTGTACCCAAATATGCAAACAAAAGCAATTTGTTTTATGCGTATCCAACAGTTGGTAAAAATGAAATAACGCTAAAATCATTTGTAGATAATGATACTGTAGCATTCATTAATCTTGCTGGTCTTGTTGTAAAACAGGTTAATACAACTAATCTGGAAACAATAATTTCTATCAATGATTTGGCTGATGGGATTTACATCATCAAAAGCTTAAAAACTGGATTGACGACAAGAATAATTGTGAAATAAAATTTTGGGCTTATTATTGATATTTATGGTGATAATAAGCCCTTTTTTTAATAATTTCTTAAGGTAAAAACTCAATTTATAGCTGTTACTTTGAATAAAATATTTAATAAATAAAAGATGAGATTGTTTGACAAAGCTATTTTAGTAGTATGTTCATTCCTGTTTTTGCAGACTTGGGCTCAGGATGATGTTCGAACTATTCCAAAAGACACTTCATACAATGTAGCCAATGAATTCAGAAAGAATAAAAAACGCTTTCCTGAAATTAAAATTGCCAAAGACATATTACCAACGGGAGTTTCAGAATACAGACAGCTTGTTTATACGACATTAAAAAATACACCTTTCGGAAACAGGGATTTACATGTAGATGTTTTTTCTCCAAAAAAGTCAGGCAAATATCCCGCCCTGATTATGGTCCATGGAGGAGGATGGAGATCGGGAGATAAAACAATGCAAATTCCGATGGCACAAAAACTGGCAGCCAAAGGCATCGTAACGATATGTGTTGAATACCAACTTTCGCAAGAAGCAAAGTATCCGGCAGCAGTTTATAACATCAAATCAGCTGTAAGATGGGTAAGGGCAAATGCTGAAAAGTATAATATAGATCCGAATAAAATTGCCATTTCGGGCTGTTCTGCCGGTGGACAATTGGCGATGCTGGTTGGACTTACAAATGGCGTAGCATCTAAAGAAGGAGATCAGGGCAATTTAGGCTTTTCAAGCGACATACAGGCTATTGTTGACATTGACGGAGTTGTCGATTTTATGGCACCTTTGTCTCTTAATTTAACCCGAAAACCGAATTCTCCCGATGTAGAGTGGCTCGGAGGTACATTCAATGAAAAACCTGAAGTATGGAAAGATGCTTCGGGTATTTTTTGGGCAAACGAAAAGTCTTGTCCCATATTATTTATCAATAGCGGTTATCCTAGATTTCATGCAGGTCAGGATGAACTGATCGGAATGATGAAAGAGTGGGGAATTTATACTGAAGTCCATAAATTTGATGCAAAAATTCATCCCTTTTGGCTCTTTGAACCCTGGGTAGATCCTACAATTAATTATATACATGATTTTTTAATTAAAAATTTGAACAAATAGGACGATTTAGATAACATCTCAACTAGCAGTTTTAGAATGAATTAAAAAAAAATATTAAATGACGTTATCAAATTAAGTTCCTAAATTTCATCGGAACCTTTGTCAGGCTGAGTCCATTCGGCTACGCTCAGGATAAACTTAGTCGAAGCCCATTGCAATTCTCAAGCCTTCGACTCCGCTCAGGGTGACACTTGGGTAAAGAGGTATTGAGTACAATAAAAAATCATTGGTAGAGGAGTCGAGAACCATCAATACATCTCGACTCTGCTCAATGTGACAAAAGAACAACTACTAAAAAACTATAATAAATAATATGAAATCAAAATTTGCAATCTCTATTTCTATTGCTGCCAGCCTTATGATTATGGCTTTTACGACAAAAAAGTCCAATGTAACAACCGTTTATTTAATCGGCGATTCAACTATGGCTGATTATGCCAATAATTATGAACCGGGAAAAGACTATATGAAAACGAGATATCCGGTTACAGGATGGGGACAGGTTTTTCAGCCTTTTTTCGCCAAAGACAGTTTAAAACAATTGAAAAATTTGATAAAATCAGATAGTGTTCGTATTGATGATCGAGCAAAAGGAGGAAGGAGTACAAGAACCTTTTTTCAGGAAGGACGCTGGAGATCGGTATATGAAAATCTAAAAAAAGGAGATATTGTTATGATGCAGTTTGGTCATAATGATGGCGCAGTAGATAAAACCGAAAGATATGTGGATATTGAGGGTTACAAAGAATTTTTAAGATTATTTGTGTCTCAGGCGCGCGAAAAAGGAGCTTCTCCAATTATTCTTACCCCAGTTGCCAGAAATTTTCCGTGGAAAGAAAATGTTTTAAACGATGTTCACGGCGAATATGATAAAGCACCTAAAGATATCGCTGCTGAGATGAAAGTACCTTTAATCGATTTAAACAAAGCTTCAAGGGAGTTTTTTACAAAAAAAGGAAAAGATTTTGTATCTGAAAATTATTTTATGAATTTGCCAGCAGGGAAATATGAAGCTTATCCTGAAGGTCAAAAAGACAATACCCATTTTCAAACCAAAGGAGGAATAGAAGTAGCCAGACTTGTTTTTGAAGGGTTGAAAGAATTGAATTCTAGTTTTAAAAATAAATAGCCATCTGTTTTATGAAGAAGATTAGCGTCTTAAATATGGCTAAAAAATCTGTTCTAATGGCAGGGTAAATTTAAAAGAACTGCCTTTTCCAAGTTGGCTTTCTACCCAAATTTTGCCTTGGTGCATATTTATAAATTCACTGCAAAGTAATAATCCCAGTCCGCTTCCGGCTTCATTTTCTGTTCCTTTTTGAATGACTTTATTATTTATTTTAAATAGGGTTTCTTTCATGTTATCAGGAATTCCAATTCCGTTATCTGTAATCGCTATTTCTACTTTTCGGTTTGTTTTTAATAGTCTTATTTCAACTTTGCCGTTTTTGCTTGTAAATTTAATTGCATTGTTCAGTAAATTACGTAAAACAGTATCAATCATGTTTTTATCTACTTCAATTTCAATAAGTTCAGCCGAATCAAATAAAAGTGTTATGTTTTTATTTAACGCAGCATTTTTATTCAGTTCAATATTTTCTTTAATCAATGCATTCAGAGTTGTTTTTTTAGGGCTAAATGTTATCATTCCGGTCTGTACTTGCGACCACTCTAATAGATTCTCCAACAATTTATAACTGTTTTTATTAGATTGATACAGCATTTCTGAAATTTCTTTGATTTCTTCCTCACTATGTTTTTCTATGTCTTCAGTCAATAATCCTGAAAGGGAAACAGCTGATCCTAATGGTCCTCTTAAATCATGTGATATAATAGAAAAAAATTGGTTTTTGTCGTCCAGAAGCTTCTGGATTTTATTATCTTGTTTTTCTTTTACCAACAACAAAAATCCTACGATTCCAATAAAAGATAACAGGAACAAACCAATACTGTACAGACTATCCAAAATGTCATAAGAATATAAATTATTTTGCGGATAAATACACCGGTTAATCGCCCGTATCACAATTAGAGTTTCAAATCCAACATAACAAAGTAAATAAAAGGTTCTAAAAACGTTTTGTCTTTTTTCAGTAAAATAGATGAATGTTGGGGGTAAATAAATGACAAATATTCCAATGGATCCCATTATAATACGGGTATTTATACTACAGCCCAATAAAGTTCCCAAATTGAAAACTAATATAACAGCAATCGTAATCCCTATCTGTAAACTATAAGGTTTCTTTACGCCTGTTTTAAGGAGCGACAACATAGCCATCGTTTCATAACAGCAGGCACAAAAAATCATAGAATTAGCTACATTGATGGAGATAAAATCGTTTATGATATTTCTTAAAATAATAAATATCCAAGCAATTGTCAGTAATAATTTCCCTAAACTAAACCATTTTAAAGTTTTTCGGTTATCACTCGTAGCGTATGAAAATGAGTAACTAAAAATAAGAATACAAGTAAAAAAATTGCCCCAAAAATAAAGTAGAAAAATAGTTTTTGGATCTAAACGTAAAAGTTCGAACATTATTGACTCAGGCTTATTTAAAAATGGATTATGCAAATATACAAATTAAGACAGTAGTATTCTATAGAAATACCTGATTATGATACTCGTTTAGGATTATTGTTTCTACTGCTTTTTTAATATAAAGAATAAAATAAATCCACAAAAAACAATAATTATTTGTGTATAATTTTTATTTCATTACTTTTATTCCATAAGTGTTTATTTTACAATTATAAACAGCCCAATAAAAAGAATTGATAGATGAAATTGAGAAGTAATTTTTAGTTTTCTCCTTTACATATTAATTCAAGACACAAAAAACATTGTTTATGTAAAATTATTATTAAATCAGTAACTTTCTTTAAACAAAGTAACTAGATAACTTTAACTGAATATTATATTTAAATAAAAATAAAATAAGAGATCAAATAAGCATGAAATTAATTAGAATTTTCTTTTTGGCAATAATGGCTGTAATTACCCCGTTTAAAGGGAATTCACAATCCTTTACATTTAACAATCCAATTGCAGAACAGCGAGCTGATCCGTGGGTATATAAAACAGATGCCGGAGAATATTATTTAATCGCAACAGTTCCTGAATATGACCGAATTGTAATAAGAAAAGCCAACAGTATAAACGGTTTAAAAGAAGCGAAAGACAAAGAAGTCTGGCATAAACATGAAAAAGGAGTAATGGGCAGCCATATCTGGGCTCCTGAATTGCACAGGATAGACGGAAAATGGTACATCTATTTTGCTGCAGGTGAGTCTGAAAATATTTGGAATATCAGGATTTGGGTATTATCTAATCCTTCAGCGAATCCAATGGAAGGAAAATGGACTGAAGAAGGGCAATTGAAAACGCAAAAAGAATCATTCTCTTTAGATGCTACTACTTTTGAGCACAAAGGCAAAAGATATCTTATATGGGCACAAAATGTAAGAGGAGGAAGTCATGGTACCGCTTTGGTATTATCAGAAATGAAAAACCCAACCACACTTACAGGTCCCGAAGTGATTTTAACCGAACCGGAATTTAGCTGGGAAAGAGAAAAATACAATGTAAACGAAGGTCCTGCCGTAATCAAAAAGAACGGAAAAATATTTGTAACTTATTCAGCAAGCGCAACAAATCATAACTATTGCATGGGTTTGTTATGGATTAATGAAAATACAGATTTATTGAATATTACAAATTGGCAAAAATCTCCGGGACCTGTTTTTTATACAAATGAAGCACTGAAAAGATACGGTCCGGGCCACAATTCATTTACAACAAGCGAAGATGGAAAATCAACAATAATGATTTATCACGCAAGGGATTATAAAGAAATTCAAGGACATGAATTATCCGATAAAAATCGTGCTACGCGAGCAAGAGTTGTTGAGTTTACCAAAAGCGGCTTTCCTGATTTTATGCAGAACAAAAATGATTAAACGGATTGTGGTTTATAAAGCACAGTCAATAGTTATCTTAAAATCTAAATATTTTAAAAACTCTTTAGAAAACCATAAAACAAATTGAATTGTTATAATTTCAGACATAAACAATAACAAGAAACAAAAAAACAGGCTTTTAATACTAAAAAATAAAGTATATTCATAAATATATTACCATATTGATATGTTTTATATAGTATTAAGGTCTTTTAAGATATATTTGCGGCATGAGTACAAAAAGAATTACCATATACGACTTAGCAAAGGAACTTGGACTTTCTGTATCCTATGTTTCCAAAGCCCTGAATAATAAACCCGGGGTAAAGGAAGAGGTAAGGGAGACTGTTTTAAAAAAAGCTGCCGAACTTAATTTTAAGCATAATACACAAGCAGCAAATTTAAGACGCGGTTCATCCAGAACCCTTGGTGTAATTGTACCTCATATCAATCAGAGTTTCTTTTCAGATGCTATTTCCGGTATTGAAAAAGCATGTACAGAGAACAAACACAATCTGATTATCTGCCAGTCTCATGAAAAATCAGACATTGAAGAAGCAGCAATCGAAACACTGATTCATCAAAACGTTGACTGTATTTTAATTTCACTTTCAAAAGAAACACAATCTGCCAAAATTTTAGAACAGGTTTTAGAACATAAAATAAATCTGATTCAATTTGATCGCTGTGATGAAAATTTTCCAGGACACAGAGTTATAAATGATAATAAAGATGCAACATACAAAGCAACAAAAAGCATGATCGAAGAAGGCTACCAACGATTAGCATTTATTGGTGGGCCTTTACACATGGATTTGTTTGTGAGTCGAAAGGAAGGTTTTATTAAAGCAATTAAAGAAGCCGGAATGCACGTTCCAAACCATTTTATTGTAGAAGACAATATAAGTAAAGAAAATGCATTTCAAACTGCTTTAAAGCTGCTTTCGTTGCCTGAACCGCCCGATGCATTTCTCGCTATATCAGATTTGCAGGCTTTGGGAATCATATTAGCTATAACACAATCAGGGCTCAAAATACCACAAGATATTGGTGTTTTTGGATACGCTAATGAGCCTTTTACAGAAATCATTTCACCTTCTATATCTACAGTTGATCAGAATAGTGAAAAAGTGGGATATCAGGCCGCAATGGTTTACTTTGAGCATATTTTGAAAAATAAAGAAAGTAATGAAATTATAACTAAAATAATCGAATCTGACCTGATTATCAGAAGCAGTTCAAAAAGAAATAATATAGCGGTAAATCAGTAATTAACTTTTTTCCGGAATAAATAACTAATCTTTACTTAAAATAGATTACATAAAAAATAAATTTATTCAAAGGAAAACAGAGGCAGACAGAAAGACTTTGATGGAGTAGGGTTGAATAAATTTTCAAAAGCCAGGTCAATTAGAACTTCTTTTTACCAAAACAAAAAAATTGATTTATCGCTTTACAGTTTGTACTTTTGTTTCTATGAATGACAACTTTGTAAATGAATACTTTGGCATAGGCATCCAAAATGGTAAAACACCTGAAAATTTAGGGGTTTTATGGCGATCGGCTCAAAATTTAGGTGCTACTTTTATATTTACCATAGGCAATCGATATGCTAAACAAGCCTGTGACACTCATAATGCAGTTAAGTCAATTCCGTATTTTCATTATGATACTTTTGAAGCTTTTTACGAAAATCTGCCCAAAGGAGCGCGATTGGTTGGTGTAGAATTAAGTAAAAATGCTTCCGATTTAGAAACCTTTGAACATCCAAGACGTTGCGTGTATTTATTAGGAGCAGAAGATCATGGTTTATCCACAAAAGCAATGGAAAAATGCCATCATTTAGTTAAATTCAAATCCGAAAAGAGCTTAAACGTGGCTGTGGCAGGTACTATCATTATGTACGACAGGAACTTGGCTAAGCCGAGATCTTAAGATACATCTCTTTTCTCAAAATTGTATTTTTACTTATGATTCCCAACTTGCCGACGCATTAGAACAGCAACCATACAGTTGTGAATTGCTTTCAAAATTGTATTTTTACTTATGATTCCCAACTTATTATACCCAGAAAACAATTGATGCAAAGTTGTGAATTGCTTTCAAAATTGTATTTTTACTTATGATTCCCAACCTCTACCTGTATGATGTGATAAATGACCAGTTGTGAATTGCTTTCAAAATTGTATTTTTACTTATGATTCCCAACTTGCAATGCAAGCAAGAAGGATTGGCCTTAGTTGTGAATTGCTTTCAAAATTGTATTTTTACTTATGATTCCCAACGGAGGGAAGGAAATGGCTAACTGCCAGATAGTTGTGAATTGCTTTCAAAATTGTATTTTTACTTATGATTCCCAACCATAAATTCACCTACATTGTTTGCTTCCCCGTTGTGAATTGCTTTCAAAATTGTATTTTTACTTATGATTCCCAACATTCGTGCTGAATTATTACAGTCGGATATAGTTGTGAATTGCTTTCAAAATTGTATTTTTACTTATGATTCCCAACTCAGGATTTGTATTATATCCTTTATCAACAGTTGTGAATTGCTTTCAAAATTGTATTTTTACTTATGATTCCCAACATGTATTCAATAAACTGATCGTGAGTTTCGGTTGTGAATTGCTTTCAAAATTGTATTTTTACTTATGATTCCCAACCTTTGTGTGCTGGCTCGAAATTGATTTCCGGTTGTGAATTGCTTTCAAAATTGTATTTTTACTTATGATTCCCAACTAAATGTAGGTTACGCTCAAGACGAAGTTCGTTGTGAATTGCTTTCAAAATTGTATTTTTACTTATGATTCCCAACCTTGTTTATCGATTCTTCTTCTAAAAGTCTGTTCTGAATTGCTTTCAAAATTGTATTTTTACTTATGATTCCCAACATACAAAAGAATTTTCTTCGTTACCGTCTAGTTGTGAATTGCTTTCAAAATTGTATTTTTACTTATGATTCCCAACGGATACCAGCAGTTTAATTACCGTTGGTAGGTTGTGAATTGCTTTCAAAATTGTATTTTTACTTATGATTCCCAACTAATAACGGATTTTAATCATGGCTGAACCAGTTGTGAATTGCTTTCAAAATTGTATTTTTACTTATGATTCCCAACTATTTGAACGCACTGAAATAAGTTGTTTCAGTTGTGAATTGCTTTCAAAATTGTATTTTTACTTATGATTCCCAACGTTCTGGCTGGTAATAAAACAACCTTCTCCGTTGTGAATTGCTTTCAAAATTGTATTTTTACTTATGATTCCCAACTGATTGATACTGCATACGCACCCAGCGACCGTTGTGAATTGCTTTCAAAATTGTATTTTTACTTATGATTCCCAACCATTTTTGCCTTAATGATAGCCCCGATTAGTTGTGAATTGCTTTCAAAATTGTATTTTTACTTATGATTCCCAACTGGACGACTTAACAGCCTATCAAGACTTTAGTTGTGAATTGCTTTCAAAATTGTATTTTTACTTATGATTCCCAACAAGAATGATTGAAATTTGCAAACAAACTAAGTTGTGAATTGCTTTCAAAATTGTATTTTTACTTATGATTCCCAACAAATACTTTCAATTTTTAATTCGAATCCAGTTGTGAATTGCTTTCAAAATTGTATTTTTACTTATGATTCCCAACATACCGCGAGTTAATCGTTTGATATGTTGGTAGTTATAAGTTTTATTAGAATTTGAAAAATTGACACATTGAAGTATTGATGCAGAGTGTATTATACTTTTTTAAATTCTAATTTTTAAAAAAGTTCTAATTGTTGAGAAGGTTTTTCTGGTTCTACCGGTTTTTTTCCATAAAAAAGTTCCATCATCCCAAATTGTTTATCTGTAATTTGCATAACACCAATTTTGCCATGTTCGGGCAAACTGTTTTTTATTCTTTTGGTGTGTACTTCTGCATTTTCTCTACTGGCGCAAAATCGCATATAAATAGAAAATTGAAACATAGAAAATCCATCGTCTAATAACTTCTTTCTGAATCCAGAAGCTATTTTACGTTCTTTTCTCGTTTCGGTGGGCAAATCAAAAAAAACTAATATCCACAAACTTCTATATTGATTTAAACGTGTATAATGCTCGTCATACATAAATTGGGTATAAAATTCTTCTGGCACTTCCTTCAAAACATTCTTGCAATGAATGGGTCGTCCGGCTCATGGCAACCATTAAAGGACTATTTTTACCATCAATATTTACATCTATTGAGGCTACACCTAGCAATTGTTTTTTGATTTCGATTGTTAATTCTTCGAATGAATCTTCAGTTTCCATAATATGGCATACAATCAAGTCAACATAAGGGCGATAGGGTTCCATAATATCATCTGCAAGACAATAGGCATTGTATTTATTACGATGAAAAATGCCCAGGGTAGGCAACATCCCTGAACTCACCAAAGCTCTTGCTGTAATGGCTCTCAGAATGGCATAACCATAGTTGAATAAATTATTGGGCGGAATTCCTTTTTGTCCTCTGGTGAAATTTTCTATTTTAATGAGGTTTTGCCAATAAAAAACCGCAGCTCTTGATTCGTGATTAAGAGCATCGCCTGAGGTGACCTCTTTTGCCCAAAGTTCCATTTTTCTACACGGTATCCCTTTTTCTTTGAGTAAACCAGCCTGATTGATTATTTTAGCGCTAATGGTTTGTTGCCATAAATTTTTCTTGAGTGGGAGCGAAGCATTAATTTGATTTTTAAAACGTTCTGTTTGCTCCGTATGCCCGCTCAAAGGCATCAACAAACCAATAGGTAAATGTTGTTGATCGCAGTTGATTAAGGCAACATTATTATGGGTTAGTTTTTCTAACAACCCATTGGTTATGGTTATTTGCTGGTTTTCTAAAACGATTACCCCAATATCTTCGATAGCTACCGTTTTGGTTTCTTGTTCCTTGTCAGGATAAGAAATTACGATTTGCTCATTTTTAGTGCTTAAGTAAGCTGGATTGCCGAAGAAAAGAGTTCGTTTTATCATAACTAATATTCACCTAGTTGAACAATTTGACCTAAATTATTGAGACGGACTTTTATAATGTTATTAATTCCATTAAGCCCTAAACGTTTGTATGAAATTTCTTTTAACTCTTTTTTATCTTCTACAGTGGTTTCTAAATGATGTCTGAAAAAATAGTCTCTAATTGTAAATTTCTGTACTCTAAAAATATTAGGGCTAATCAAATGATAATTATTTGGGCTTAATAAATCTATTTCGTGTGGATTAAAACTCTCTGAAGGAAATATAAAGAACTCATTTTGTTTCATAGAAAATAGAAATTCCCAACCTTTTTCGTGATTTTTATTGATGATTGAAAAGCCAGAATTGACACGAATAACAGCTTCATAAAATGAAACGACTTCTTCTTGTAAATTGCCTTTTTCATCTCTATAAATGGCAACGTGATGATTGTTCCCTGTACTTACAAAATCAACAGGTATTGGTTTGCCATTTTTGTCTAAAATTTCATTGCCAAAATGGTCTTTTTTAGTATGCAAAGCTTGTGCATTGCTCACTCCACTGATCGTTACGCGTTTTATTGCAATTCCTTTTTCTTTGTTTTGCCAAATGGGATTTTCGTCAAGGTTTGCGAATGCTTTTTTAGGGTCATTACCAAATTCTGCCAAACGGTTTTCAAGAATAGTTTTCAAACCCAAATCCATAACTTTAGCAATGCTTTTTAAGTCTTTGAAATTGTCAGGTGTAATGTCTTTTCGAATAGTATAATTATCTTCAAACCAGACCATTTTTACCTTTTCTGGAACTACACTATTGTCTTTTAAACTAATGTAAATTGGTGTTTTGTTTAAAGCATTTTTGCCTGTAAATGCTTTTTTGGGATCGTTGTCATTTTGTTCTAATCTTTTTAATAAAGCTTCACGATACTCTTTTTTTGCTACTTTTTGAATATATTCTTCGGTAAAATTTGCATTTACTTTTTCCTCTTTGGTTTCATAACGTTGTAATTTTCCATAAACAGTTTCTTTATGTAGTTGTCCTCTTGGCGTCAATTGAATTTTCTGATTAGTTCCGTCGCTTTTTTTAGTAACGTTTTTATTTTTAGTGACTACTTTGTTTTTGGCTTTATAAGAAATCAAAATACTTTCGAGTTGTTTTTTTGCCTCTTCTCTAAAGTTTGGAATTGGCTCAATAAATCTAAGTTTGTTATTCTTATCTCTTTTTAAATATTTTATTTCAATCCCAAAAATAGAATCTGCTTTTTTGTCTCCTTGTGTTTTTGCATTTAAATTATTCAAATACTGTATATAAGCAGGCTTCGTAAAAGCAACCGTAATGGCGTCCATAGCATGATGGCGGTGATCATTTCGTTTTGTCCAATCTTTAATTTTGTATAGACGTTCTCCATTTTTGCCTTCTTCAAGGTACGTTAAACCTAATTTATCGTATTTCTCCCAATTGAGTTCTTTCATTACATCGACTAATTCCCAATCTTCACGCAATTTATCAGTTACACTTCCAATTGTTGTGGTTACATTTCTAGAAACTTCCAATAAAATTTCTTTGGCTTTTTTGGCAATATATTGTGTTTCTCTTAATTGACGAGCAATAAAATCTTCGGGGATTTCATTGTCAGCCATTAAGAGTTTGTTTTGTTTCGTTCGGCTAATTTTGCCAAATAAACCTTTTACTCTTTTTTGGTATTGATCAAATTCTTCTAGAGATAATTTTTCTTGTAAAAACGAATAGGCGGTTTTGTTGCTTTTGTCGATATTTAATTGACGTTCACAAACAGTTTTGTTTGAAAAGCTATCATCAAACAAACGAGATTTTGGAATAATATGTTCAATATCGTAGTCCTTTGTAAATAGTTTTGAAGGTTCTATTGGTTTTCCTGTGTAAAGTGAAATACCATCACACTCTTTCCAAAGTTTATAGCGGATAATATCATTTCTGGTTACACGATGGATTCCAAATTCTAAATGTAAAAGTTTCCTTATTTGCTCGTGTTCTGTAGTACTTTTATTAATCTGTTTTGTCATTTCATTTCGCTGTTCGTTGTTGTTTTTCAACTCACGAGCTAATTCTACACGAATTTCATCAGGTTTTCCCATTGTAGGGTCTTTAATTATAGCATTAATCACATTAATCATTTGATTAAGGATTTTCTCTACCACAGGATTTCGCAAACTGTTTTTCTTTAGTAATTCTAAAATGTCTTTTAGTACACGTTCATTATTTTGTTCTGTAGTTAACGATGAAGAATGATTGTAACCTGACATCAAACAAGCTTTGTCGTAAATCTGTCCATCCATCAAATGAGGTAATATTTTTTTTATCGCTTTTGCACTCAAACTTCCATAATCAGCTTGTAATTGTATGTTTAAAAGAAAAGGAATATGGTTTTCTTTGAAACCATATTTGTTTTTTAAAGCTTCTTTTAGTTTATCATCATCTTCTGCCGAATACAATAAATGCCAGAATTGGTAATAAGATTGTTTGTCAAAATTATTTCCTTGAATGTTTGGGTCGAAATCTAAAACAGCCGTATTGATTCCCAAATCAGAAAAAGCTGATTTGAAGATGTTTTTTATATCGAAAGCATCTAATTTGGAAAAGTCTAATTCGTCATAACCTTCTAAAACTAGTATTTTTTCGAAAGCTTTGTAAATAGAAGTATTGGTTCTGTTTCCTTCAATTTTCTTAAAATTAACCGAATATTCTGTTTTTTTAAGTCCACAAAAACTGATTAATTGCGAATCGGTCATGTTTTCTTTAAATAATAGTTCTTGAGCCATTAATTGTTTCAAATCTTCATCCAAAAGAAAAGGCTCTTTTGTCATTTCGTTTTTAACAACAACATTATTTAAATTCTGCCAAATTCTAAACTCCTGAAATAAGGGTGATGATTTTGGAATAGCTTTATGTCCTTTTTCAAATTCGCAAAAACTCACCAAATGCTTTTGTGATTTCAGTTTTCGTTGGTAGAAAATGGTAATATCTCGAATTTCTGTTTTTAATTTATCGTTTAATTCGGGATGAAATTTTGCTTGCGTTTCCCAAATTTTTTCAAATTCATCCAAATAATCCTGACGATAGAAAACCTGATTTTTTAGTTTGGCGTGTGCATTCTTCTCAAGTTGTTTGTATTGAAACTGCCCAACGGTTTCCTGATTGAAATACAATTCTTTACTACGGTCGCTAATAGCACCAAGATAACCGCTGGATTGATTAATTTGATTGTTAATTTCCGTAATAATAAATGCCAGAATTTTCAAATCGAGTTCATTTATCAAAGCTTCATTTCTCCATTTATAATGTTGACATTTTACTTCTTCTCTTGTTCCTTTGTTTTCGGCGAGAGGGATGTTTAATGTCTTTGAAAAATGCTGAGAGGTTATTGTTCTGGATTTTCCTTGAATGTCTTCTAATAATTTATCATTAATTTGTTCTAAATGAAATTGATTTTGAAAACGAACTATCTTCTCTAATTCCTTCTGTAAATCCGAACGATAAAAATCAGGAATATATTTTCCTCCTTTCGATAATGAATTGTAAACCCATTGTCCAGGCGTCATATTACTTTCGAAAATTTCTTTGGCAATTTTCATTCCGTCAATGGCGTCTCCTTCTTCAGTAGTTTTTGCTTTTCGACTGCTTTTATAACCACGTTTTTTATTGAGCATCAATAAAACCTTGACCAATTCTTCTTTGGTAACAGCTTCTGTGGCTGATTTTGCTCTTAATTGATATGATGAAAAAGTAGTTTCTGAACCAGTCTCTGCGTAAACAAAATTGGAAGAAATGAATTTTAGTTTGGTAAAAATCTCCAATAAAGCATCTCTTCTTTGTTTAAAACGCTGCAAACTTCTTCTTGTTCCACGCTTTAATGTTCTGTCTGCATTTATTGATATTGTATTTCCTTTTTTGAAATCTGTTTCTTCATCAGTAGTTAGAGGCACAATGCGTACTCCTGTATTTATAATAGATGAGGATTCATTCTCATTTTCTGCTTCGTTAATGAATGCCCATCCAATTGATGTTGTCCCCAAATCCAATCCTAATATTTTCTTCATTATTATCTATATTTTTTAATGATTTTTCCTGTTATCTAAATTATTCTCGAAATTTAATCAAAAGAAAATTAACTGTTTTACGGAAAACCATATTTAAAAAGTAAATTTTTTATTGTAGTATTGCAGTACAATTTTGAAGCAATTCACAATAAGGATTATTCCGTTGTGAAAACATTTAAGGCGGGGAGACTCGCCTTTTTCTATGGAATTAACTTAAACATTTCAAGAACACCAAAGAAACAATATAAAGTAGTGAGGGATCAACACGAAAACCTGTGGAGCTGCAAAAATTTTAACCGCAAAGAAACGCTAAGATTTACGCAAAAGGTTCGCAAAGTTATGATAAAACTTTGCGAACCTTTTGTTTTTAGCCTTGCGAACTTTGCGGTTAAAGCTTTTTTTAGTGAGCTAAAAAATTCTTAGCAACCCCTAAAGGTTCATTTTTTTTCTAAACTTATTTAGAAATAAGAATTGTTGTTTTTTTCATCACAAAATGCAATTCATTTGAAAAGCTTTTTAGAACAATCCCAAATAACAGCATTACTTTATAATGTTTGATTTTTTTGTAAATTAGATTGCAAAAATGAACTCTTAAAAACTGCAAAAAACATTTATCCTAAAATCAGACTTTATTATGATACAACTAACTGTAAACGGCAAAACCGAAAATTTTGATGTAAGTCCGGAAATGCCTCTTCTTTGGGCAATTCGTGATACTTTGGGGCTTACCGGGACAAAATTTGGCTGTGGTGTTGCACAATGCGGAGCCTGTGTAGTGCATCTGGATGGCGAAGCTGTTCGCTCATGCGTTACCAAAATGAGCCGTGCCAAAGGTAAAAATGTAGTGACCATAGAAGGATTGTCTCAAAATAATGATCACCCGGCACAAAAAGCCTGGCAGGAAATCGACGTGCCTCAATGCGGATATTGTCATTCTGGACAAATCATGTCAGCAGCAGTACTTCTTAGGGAAAATCCAAATCCAAGCGATCAGGATATAGACGATGCCATGGCCGGTAATATCTGCAGGTGCGGTACTTATCCGAGAATTCGCAAAGCCATTCATCTTGCTTCACAAATGCAGGAGAAAAACAAAATCTGATAGATAAAGCCGTAATCAAAAAACTATGTCAACAAAAATCAAACCCTTATTAATAGCTATAATACTCATATCAGGTATAGGACTGGCATTTACTGTTTCAAAAAACCGGACAACAGAAAAAGAATACGTTGCTATTGTGCCAATAAAAAAAGACAGCATTGCCTCTGTTGCGGCATTTAAGCAGGTATATAAAGTATTGATGAGTCCGCGTTGTGTCAATTGCCATCCAAAAGGTGATATTCCGCTTCAGGGAGACAATAGCGTTGTTCACAGTATGCAGCCCAAACGAGGCAAAGACGGAAAAGGTATGTATGCAATGAAATGTGCGAATTGCCATCAGCCATCAAATAGTCCGGGACTTCATACACCACCGGGAAATGCTGACTGGCATTTACCGCCGGCAGATATGAAAATGGTGTTTGAAGGAAAAACGGCTCACGAATTAGCCAAACAATTAGTAAATCCGAAACTTAACGGACATAAAGATTTACAAAAACTTATAGCACATGCAGATGACGGTTTGGTAAAAGCTGGGTGGAACATGGGAAAAGGAAGAACATTTCCGCCTTTAACGCATGCCGAATTTAAAAAGGCCTGGATTACGTGGCTGAAAACAGGAGCTTATGCTCCCGCAAAATAGTATTGCCTTAATTTTAATGATTTTCCGATGACTAAAAATGACAACATAGATAATACAAGACGAAATTTCCTAAAACTTACCGGATTGGGAGGCGCGGCATTGTGTCTTGGTTTTTACTTTCCTGCAAGTGGTGCACCAGTGGTTGTGAGACCTTCTGAACTAAGTGATTCAGAAATAGAATTATGCCCCTGGATTATTATCAATCCGTCAGGAAAAGTGACGATTGTGAATCACAGGGCAGAAATGGGGCAGGGCTCTTTTCAGTCGGTACCACAAATTGTTGCTGAAGAACTCGAAGTTGATATGAATGATATCAACGTCATTTTTGCCATTGGTAACGAAAAAAAATATGGAGGGCAAATTACCGGAGGAAGCTCAACCATTCGTTCTTCTTATAAAAGATTACTTAAATTAAGTGCAGCCGCGCGTGAAATGCTTATTACAGCTGCCTCCACAAAATGGAATGTTTCTGTTTCTGATTGTTATGCAGAATCCGGACATGTAATTCATAAGCCATCAGGAAAAAAATTACATTATGGAGAACTTGCTGAAGCGGCCTCAAAATTAGAAGCACCAAAAGAACCAAAACTGAAGAAAATTTCTGAATATAAATTAATCCGAAAACCTCTTCGAAGAATTGACACACCGCTTAAAACCAATGGTAAACTAGTTTTTGGACTTGATACGAGAATTCCCGGAATGCTATTTGCCTCGGTAGAGCGTGACCCCCGTTATTTCGGGAAAGTCAAAAATTTTGATGCAACTGCTGCATTAAAAGTTCCGGGTGTTAAGCGTGTATTTAAAGTTAAAATGGGTTATTACGAACACATCCGTGAAGGTGTTGCCGTAGTCGCTAATTCAACATGGGCTGCTCTTGAAGGCCGAAAACAATTAAAAGTAGAGTGGGACAGCAGTGGCTTTAAGCACTGGAGTACACCCGAGATATTTGATACTCAAAACAATCTTCTCAAAGCTGAAGAAGGCATGATACTTAAAACACAAGGAAATCCAACCGAAGTATTATCCAAAGCAAATAAGAAATTAGACGTTGTTTATCAAACTCCCTACCAATCACACGTAGCTATGGAACCGATAAATTGCATCGCCCATCACAAAGGTGATTCGATTGAAATATGGGGTCCAATACAAGCTCCTGGCTGGGTTCAGGACTACGTGAGTAAACAATTTGAGATAGACAAAGAAAAAGTAATCGTGAACATGACCTTTCTTGGCGGTGGTTTTGGGCGTAAAGCCATGAACGATTATCCGTATGAGGCCGTGGCAGTTTCAAAGGAAATAGGCGGGCCGGTTCAGGTTGTCTGGACACGTGAAGATGATGCTACACTAGGACCATTTCGTCCTGGAATGTCCTATAGATGTGAAGGAACTATATCGAATGGAAAAATTGACGCCTTAAAATTCAGAATGGCAGGTCAAAATAATGGTCACTGGAGCGGGGCACCAAAGGACAAACCAAATTGGAGTACCAGCGAAGGTTTTTTAAAACCTTACTATGAAAGCATTAAAAACGTAAGCTTCGCAGATGTTCTTTTTGAAACCAGTATTCCAACCAGTTTCTGGAGATCTGTATATGCTTCTACAAACGGATTTGCCTATGAAAGTTTCATTGATGAAATGGCTCATGAAGCAGGGAAAGACCCATTAGATTTTCGCCGTGAACATTTACAGGAAGACCGCTGCCAAAAAGTAATTGATAAAATGCAAGAAGTTTCAGGCTGGAAAAACCGTAAAAAAAATGAAGGATATGGCGTCGCTATTACAGAATGTTTCAACTCAACAGTTGGTCAAGTCGTAAAGGTATCCAAAAATCCGGATGGCGGTATTAAAATTGATAAAGTCTGGGCGGTAATGGATTGTGGCTGGTATGTAAATCCGGATATCATTCATGCACAAGTTGAAGGCTCTATTGTTATGGGATTGGGTGCAGCAACAACCCATCAGATTACATTTAAAGAAAATATCGTTGAACAACATAATTTTTATGATTATCCAATGCCTCGCATTAATGAAATTCCTTCGATAGAAGTGTATATCATAGATAATGAAGAAGATGCGGGCGGGGTTGGTGAACCAGCACTTCCGCCTTTTGCTCCTGCCTTGACCAATGCTATATTTGATTTGACGGGAAAACGAATCAGAACGTTGCCTTTTAGTCTCGGAACGGTTTAATCAATTAGCAGATATTTAGATGTTAAAGGCAAAATTATTTCAAAAAAGGATTAAAATATGATGCACGAATTATTAAAATTAAAAGAATCGTACATTTTAGCCCAGAAAATGGGACTTAAAAGCGTTATGGCTACGGTTGTCGCTATTGAAGGTTCCTCGTACAGAAGACCAGGCGTTCGTATGCTCATTTTTGAAAATAATACAATGGTTGGAGCTGTCAGCGGAGGCTGTGTCGAAAATGAAATCCTTAAACAATCCCTGTCTGTTTTTTGGGATAATAAAGCAAAGATCATGATTTATGATGGAAGGTACCGACTGGGATGCGAAGGTATTCTGTACATTCTTTTGGAACCTTTTTCTCCTGATGCAGCCGCTTTAGATGCTTTAGAAACCGTTGTAAAAAAAAGACAATCTCTGGAAATTGAATCCTTTTACACCAAAACAGAAGGAATACAGGTGGGTTTGGGTTCTGAATTTCATTTTGAAGGAAGAAAGTTTACTTTTTCCGATGTCCAATTAGATAAAGTATTGCCTGTTTATACACAAACTCTTAAGCCTCGATTTCATTTAGTTATCGTTGGGTCAGAACATGATGCCGTTCAATTATGTCATTTTGCCTCTTTAACGGGCTGGGAAATTACAATTGCTGCATCAGTAAAAGATCCTAAGACGATTGCTAATTTCCCGGGAGCAAACCAGGTTGTCCATTTACTGCCTGAGGAAATTGACTCTCTTGTTATTGATAATGAAACGGCTCTTATTTTAATGACACACAGTTACTCTACCGATTTAAAATATCTTATCGGATTAAAAAATACTCAACCGGCTTATCTTGGACTTCTTGGTCCGGTTAAAAGAAGAAATCAAATATTAAACGATTTTTTTGAATTTACTGATTCTTATAATGAAGGCCTGCTGGATGTCGCGTATGGCCCATCAGGAATTAGTATTGGAGCTGAAACCCCTCAGGAGATTGCCATCAGTATTATGGCTGAAATACTTTCGGTAGTGCGTAAAGAAGAACCAATATCTTTAAAATACAAAACTAATGCTATTCATTCCTAAAATCACGACAGGAAAGCAATGAATCAAATCGCTATCGTAATATTAGCGGCAGGTAATGCCAAAAGAATGGGACAATCAAAGCAATTGATGCCTTGGAGATATTCAACTTTATTAGGGAGTGTCATTGCAAATATCTTGTCAGCTGATGCTGATAAGTTTTTTGTAGTTCTGGGTGCGTACAGAAATGAAATTGAGCGAAAAATAGATTTATCACAAACCACTATACTTATTAATAAAAACTGGCAACAAGGATTGGGTAGTTCTATAGCTATAGCAACTTCAGAAATAGATAAAAAATATCCGGGCATTAATGCTGTTTTGTTTGTTTTGGCAGATCAGCCTTTTATTAACAGTCCTCATTTAAATAAAATAATAGAACTTCATAATAAAGAGAAAGATGCCATTATTATAACCCGAAAAGATGATTACAGGGGAGTTCCGGTTCTGTTTCCAAAACAATTCTTCTCAGAACTTATGCTATTGTCCAATGATGAAGGGGCTAAACAAATCATCAACAAAAATAAAAATCTAGTAAAGGAAGTTGTAACTCAGGATGACACAACAGATATAGATACTTTGGAGTCTTATGTAAAATTATATAAATCAAATTTAAATTAGAGTAATAATTTTACTAAATCAATCATAATAACTAACATAAATTAAAGTATTTAATACAAATTACTTAAATAATAAATTCAATATTAACCTATTGAGGTAAATTGATTAAAAAAAATGATTTGATTATAAAAAGTATAAAATCGGGAGTAAAACATCATTCATAACTTAAGGAATTAATGTCATCCTGAGCGGAGTCGAAGGCTTTTGATAACAAAAGGGTAGAACAGGTCGCTACTTGGTTAACAAAAATAAGGAATGAAAAAACTCTCTTTTCAAAAGAAAATTTAAATCATTCTAAAAATATTCGAATTAAATTTTACAGATCACTGGTTACTATTACATAATTTTGCAACTCATGAAGCAACTGACTTTATAAATTATACTATGCGTAATATATTTTCTGACAACAATCAAATTGGAATCGTATGTACTTTTTCTGAGCTTGTAGATACCGATTTCAAGGGAGAAATGAATGCACTGTGCTGGTACAGAAATCTGAATGGCGATTTTAATGAGATTGTTGCCCGGTTATCTTTAAAAGAAAATATAACAGAAATTTATCCAGAAGATCTAATTGCTCTCCAACTATCCGAAAAGGGAAATATAGCAAGAGAAATAATCTTAAATGATTTGCAATCATTAGCTGATTTTGGAGCTTCTCCCTCTCTTAATTTATTGAAGTGTTATGAACGTGATGCTGAATTTGATTTTATATCAACCGATGTGTATTCGTTTCATGTTGATCGTTCTCCCATTACAACAGATACCTTTTTATGTACCTATCACGGAGCGGCAAGTGATATTATTTCTAATTCACAGGCTGAACAAAAAATTCTAATTCCAGAAATTAGAACAAAGCTAAAAGAGCTTTATAATGGCCCATCGGAAGGATTCGAAAACTTCCTGGAGGAAAATTATTTTGACTTGCATTATCAAATACATAAAAATGCTGAACCAATTAATTTAGGATTAGGACATCTTTGGCGTCTGGCGGTTGATCATCCAAAACAACAGGTGCTGCCTTGTATTCATAGGGCACCAATAGAAAATGAAGGCGAATATCGGTTGTTGTTGATTTGTTAGATGAAATTGTTGTGATTATGTTCTGATATAATTCTTCAGATTAAGAAATTTCTGAAACATACAAATTTGAATCAAGTTGAAATATAGAATATTTTCTCTTGTTAAGATTCATATTGCTAGATATTTAAACAGGAGGTGAGTCATTTTATAAAAAAAACAAGAAGAAGTAAAACAACAAACTCTATTAATTTTATAGAATTTATGTATATATTTGCATGCCTTTAAATTTGAAGTCATTAATTAATTTTTCAAATGTTGATCTTCATCAGCGAAGATATAATATAATCTGACGTTTGGTATTTTTAACTATTTTTGAATTTCT
Source organism: Flavobacterium pectinovorum (assembly GCF_022802975.1). Taxonomy (GTDB): domain Bacteria; phylum Bacteroidota; class Bacteroidia; order Flavobacteriales; family Flavobacteriaceae; genus Flavobacterium; species Flavobacterium pectinovorum_B. The sequence continues at coordinate 98,773 of NZ_JAFEVZ010000010.1, read as the reverse complement.
AATATTTTCCAACAGCAGAAATGAAAACATTAATATTAAAAGAATATAAGTACATATTTGACACTATGTACACTAGTTTGTGCCTGTTTGCCAATAAGTATGTTGAAAATATTGAAGCCTCACAAGATTTAGTCCAAGATGTTTTTATCAAGATATGGGAAGAAAAAATTGTCTTTAACAATGATAAAGCTATTAAATCCTATTTATATACAGCCGTTAAAAATCAGTCTCTCGATTATTTGAAGAGTACTTATGTAAGAACAACACAATCTCTTGATGCAGAAGACATATCTAAATGGGAGACGGATTCATTTTTTCATAGAGAAGTGGTTATCTCTGACACAAATCATATATTAGAAAAAGCTATAACAACATTACCTGAAAAATGTGCTCAAATTATAAAATTGAGTATGAAAGGGATGAGTAATCCGGAAATTTCTGAGGAACTTGGAATTTCTTTAAATACCATTAAATTACAAAAAAAGATTGCATACAAGCGTTTACGCCCTTTGTTAAAAGACTATTTCCTGTTATTTGCTTTTATAGCCGAATTGAAAAAATAGTTAAATATTATAAAGTAATATCTTAATTTTATTGTAGATATTTAGGTGTTTTGTAAAAAACATTGAAAAAAATATTTTTTTTCTACACCCACTTTATCTTTTTTGTCGTCTTAGTATAAAAACTTAACTAAAATGACAACCTTAAACAAACTTTATAAACTTTCAAGGCAAATTGCTCTATCGTTGGTCAAAGAAGAAGACCTAAAAGAATTAAAAGATACCGATCTTTTTAACCAAACAGACAAGGATTATATTTTTGAAAACATAACTAATACTGAAAAAAGAAGACAACGACAGTTATTATCGCAACAAATAAATAAAAAAAGAGGTTGGGAAAATGTACAAAAAGCCATTGGCGTACCTATAAATAAACCATCTATATGGAAGTATGCTGCAGCTGCAGTGATTGTATTAGGAACGCTATTCTATTTTGCCCAACACGATTCTATAAACAAAATTGAAACTACCCTTGCATCCGGTAAACCTTCTATTGCACCCGGTACAGATAAAGCGACCTTAGTTTTAGGAAATGGACAAACTATAGTTTTAGGAAATGGACAGACTTATAAAGGTAATGGATTAACTACAAATGATAAATCAGTAACCTATTCAGATAATAATGCAGCCATAGAGTACAATTACTTAACCATTCCGCGTGCAGGACAATTCTCTTTGTTGCTAGCCGATGGAACCAAGGTTAGACTTAACTCTGAGACCCAGCTAAAATTTCCTAATCGCTTTATCGACGGTAACTCTCGTTCTGTAGAACTAGTGTATGGTGAAGCCTATTTTGAAGTATCTCCAAGTTCAGCTCATAAAGGGTCACACTTCATCGTAAAAACCAAAGGACAAAATGTTGAAGTACTCGGTACCCAATTCAATGTCAAAGCATATAAAGACGAAACGAATCTAATAACCACTTTAAAAGAGGGGAGGGTTGCTATTGATTATGCTAATAAAAAAGAAGCATTACACCCCGGAGAACAATCTGTTATAAATTCAATCACTTCTTCTTTAAGCATTAGTCCTGCCAATATAGATACTGAATTAGCCTGGTTAAATGGTCAGTTTGTTTTTGATAATTTGACATTAAAGGAGATTGTAAAAGTTTTATCCAGATGGTATGACGTTGATTTTATCATTAAAAGTGAAACAATTAAAAATGAAAAATTTAAAGGACAATTCAGCAAAAATCAAAACCTTGAAGTAATACTGGAATTAATCAAAACAACTAACCAAATAAAATCGTATGAAATAAAAGAAAAGACTGTAATTTTTAAATAAAGAAGTGATTTAGACTTTTTGCGTTTAAACGAAAATTAAGGATTTTGCACCCCATTTTAGTCTTTTTTAAGATGCATAGCAGGGCTACGGAACGAAAAAAAGACTAAAATGGGGTGCAAAAGACAGGTTTTTTAGCAAATGGAAAAAGTCTAAATCACTTCAAATATAAAAAGAGGGAAAGTATATAAACTTTGGTCGGTGTAAAACAATCCCCCTTTTTGATTCATAATGACCAATTATTTTAATAACCAATCACCAACACAAATTTATGAAAATTAATCAAACTATTTTTCGTCCCCCTTGCTGGGATCGATACTTTATTTTTATGATTCGAACCATACTGTTATTCTGCTGTCTCACGGCTTTTAGTATGTCACCAACAAGTGCTTTTTCTCAAAATGAAAAAATTGAGATAAAGAAAGATGTGACAATTAATGTTAATGAAATATTTGACTTAATTATTCAACAAACCAATTACAATTTTATTTATTCTCAGGATTTGTTTTTAAACGCACCCAAAGTGAATTTAAAAAAGGGATCAGTTAAAATTTCAGATTTACTTAAAAAGTGTGTTACTGCCAATAAGCTTGATTTTTCATTAGCCGGAAATAACACTATTGTAATCAAACCACTTCCTGCAGCAACTCTCCCTAATTCTAATCAGCAGGCAGAAATTCAAATATCTGGTACTGTAACAGATGTTAAAGGTTTAGCCTTGCCGGGAGTAAGTGTAACTTCAAAAAAAACAAAAACTACTGAAGTTACAGATTTGAATGGCCAGTTTACGATGAAAGTTCCTGAAAATGATATTCTTCAATTTTCATATATAGGATATAAAGCTAAAGAAGTACTGATTAGCAGTAATAAACAAATTGTAGTGGTTTTAGAAGAAGATGTTACAGAGCTTCAGGCCGTAAAAATTGTGTCTACCGGAATCTATACCAGAAACAAGGAAAGCTTTACCGGAGCTGCCTCTACATTCACTGCTGAAGAATTGAGGTCAATAGGAAATCAAAATTTACTTCAAAGTTTAAAAATATTGGATCCCTCATTTATTCAAATGGATAACATTGCGGCAGGTTCAAATCCTAACATGCTGCCTGACTTACAAATCAGGGGAGCTAATAGCTTGCCTAGTTTAAGTGGTGAATATGCAAATAACCCAAACTCTCCTTTGTTTATCTTAGATGGGTTTGAGACTACTTTACAGAAAATTTACGATTTAGATATGAACAGGGTCGCTGCTGTAACCATCCTTAAAGATGCTGCTGCAAAAGCTATTTACGGTTCCAGAGCTGCAAACGGAGTTGTTGTAGTGGAAACGAAAAGACCTAAAAAGGGAAAAATGAGAGTGAGCTACACCGGAGATTTAAATGTAACCACCCCAGATTTGAGTAGTTATCATTTAACCAATGCTGAGCAGAAACTCCAGGTAGAATTAGATGCCGGAAGGTATAGTTCTAATTTTTATTACAGTGAACAATTACTTAAGGAACAGTATAATAGAACCTATGCTGAAGTGGCAAGAGGAGTTAATACCTATTGGCTTTCTCAACCTTTAAGAACAGGTGTAGGTCATAAAAGTACATTATCTCTGGAAGGAGGGGATGATAATTTTACTTATGGTGCCGATTTAACGTATAACTCTATAGCAGGAGTTATGAAAGAATCAGGGCGTAGAACTACTTCGGGCAATCTATTTTTATCGTATCGTGTCAGTGATTTTATTTTTAGAAATATTTTGACGATCACAGGCAGCCATGCTTATGATTCTCCTTATGGTTCATTTTCAGAATACACAAGATTAAATCCGTACTGGACTCCTTTTGATGATAATGGCAATATTAAAAAATTATTAGGGCAGTTTAATTCCGGATCCGGAACTCCTGTAAACTATTATAATCCATTATTTAATGCGACGTTAGGAACTAAAAATTTTAGTGATTACACTGATATTACCAATAATTTTCAGGCAGAGTGGTCTTTGTCCAAAGCACTTAAAATTATCGGTCGTGTGGGCTATACGCAAATCAATGAAACCAGAGAAGATTTTTATCCCGCCAATCATACCCGCTATGCTGAATATTCAGAAGAAGATTTTTATAGAAGAGGTGATTATACAATAACTGATGGTAAAAGTCATTCTATCAAAACAGATCTTACGCTAAACTATTCCAAAACGATAGATAAACACCTTTTTTACTTAAATGCCGGATGGAATTTATATGAAGTAGGAAGTGAAAGCCATGGTGTACATGCTCAGGGCTTTTTAAATGACAGAGTGGATTATATCAATTTTGCAAGACAATATGCTCAGGATGGCCGACCATCAGGCGCTGATGCTCTTACCCGTGAAACAGGATTACTTTCTGCGTTAAACTATTCCTACGATGACCGCTATTTAGCAGATCTTACCTATCGTTTACAAGGATCTAGTGTATTTGGCGCCGATAACCGTTGGGGAAGCTTCTGGTCGGTTGGATTAGGATGGAATATCCACAAAGAAAAATTTTTCAAACAAGACTGGATAACACAATTAAAATTACGCACCTCTACCGGATATACAGGAAGCCAGAATTTTAACCCGTATCAGGCTATGGCTACTTACAACTATTATACAGATAGTTATTATGATAACATAGTAGGAGCAAAATTAATAGGTTTAGCAAACAATCAGTTGAAGTGGCAACAAACCCAGGATTATAATTTTGGTCTGGATTTAGGTTTATGGAGCAAATTATCATTACGATTTGATTATTACATCAGTCTTACTAATAACCTGCTTACAGAGGTAGCCATGCCTGGATCGGTAGGATTTAGTACTATTTCAGAAAATTTAGGCGAATTAAGAAATAATGGTATCGATGCCTCATTAAACTATAAAGCATGGAGTGATTTTTCCAGCAATAGTTTTGTTAATTTATTTTTAACCGTTGGATCTAATAAAAACAAATTAGTTAAAATTTCAGATGCATTAAATTCAGTTAATGATGAAGTAGAAGCAGACAGAGGTACATCTACAAAACCCTTTGTAAGATATCAGGAAGGAAAATCTACAACTGCTATTTGGGCCGTTCGATCTATGGGAATTGATCCAGCTACAGGCAGCGAAATTTTTGTAAAAAAGAATGGAGCGCTAACTTATGTTTGGGATCCAAATGATCAGGTAGCTGTAGGAGAATCTACGCCTAAAGTTCGGGGAAGTTTTGGTTTTAACGGACAATATAAAGGTTTTGGTATCAACTGCGCATTCTCGTATCGTTTAGGAGGCCAATATTACAATCAAACCTTGGTGGATAGGGTAGAAAATGTGGATATTCAATATAATGTCGATGAACGTGTATTTACAGATACCTGGAAAAACCCGGGCGATAAAGTCTTCTTTAAAGCAATTGGCCGTACCCCAACCAGAACCAACCCAAGTTCCCGTTTTGTTCAGGATCTTGATGAATTACTATTGAATTCTGTAAATGTTTCTTATGATTTTAGAAATAAGAACTTTTTAGAAAAATCGCATTTAAGCAGATTAAGAGTGACACTATTCGGCAACGATTTAGCAAGAATCTCAACTATCAGAGCCGAACGAGGATTAGATTTTCCTTTTGCAAGAACGTTTTCTTTTTCTGTCCAGGCATCATTTTAAGTGATACACATTAATGTATAAAGTTTTAAACCATGAAATCATATAAAATATTACCCAAAATAATAGTATTAACTCTATCGTTAGTTTTGAGTTCCTGTACAGGAGATTGGCTCGATGTTGAACCTAAATCCCAAGTTCGCGACAGTAATTTATTTTCATCCGAAAGTGGCTTTAAAGAAGCATTGGCAGGCGTTTACACGACTTTGACCTACGAACCATTATACGGAAGAGAAATGACCTTCGGATTAATGGGAGTTTTAGGCGCTGAATGGGATGCTCAAAGTATCTCTTATGACTTTGATAAAACCTATGATTATAAAAATAGCACTACCTCTTTAAACAGAATTGATGCTATCTGGAATCAAATGTATAACGCAATAGCAAATGACAATAAAATATTAGAAGAAATTGATGCTAAAAAAGGAGCCTTTAAAGATAATAATTTTGCCATTATAAAAGGAGAGGCTCTAGCACTAAGAGCATGGATTCATTTTGACCTTCTTCGTGTATTTGGGGCAAGTTACAAAGAAAATCCAAACAAATTGGCTATTCCCTATTTCACAAAAGCAAGTAAGGAAATTGCGCCGCAACTTTCAGTAGATGCCGTAATTAACAATGTTATTACTGATTTAAACCAGGCAGCAGAGTTATTAAAAAATGACCCTATAGTAACAGGTCAACAAATTACTATTGGAGATGATAATGGTTACTTAATGAACCGTCAGGTGCATTTGAACTATTATGCGGTAAAAGGGCTATTAGCCAGAGCTTATCTTTACAAACATGATTATACTCAGGCAGTATCTAATGCTTTGGAGGTAATAAATTCAGCCAAATTCCCCTGGATTACTCAAAATAGTCTGGTAGATGCCAATAATTCAAATCTTATATTTTCTACAGAGCATTTATTTGCTTTAAATATTGTTCGAATGAATACTATTTATGAAAACTCATTTACCTCAACAGGTGGCAGTAATGTTTTTTATATATTCCCTCCAACCAGAACAGAATATTACGATAGTAATTCAGACGATTACAGATATCTGTACTGGTACAGAGCAAATAATGAGGGAAATTATTTTTTAAGAAAGTACGAACAGTTAGAAAGCACAAGCTGGCCGGCTGCGTATCGAAATAAAATGCCAATTCTTAAATTGTCTGAAATGTACTTTATTGCTGCAGAAGCTCTCAAAGATACAGATATTATAAAGGCCTCAGCATTGATTAATGAGGTACGCGTACACAGGGGGTTAAGTACAATTAACATTGACAGTTCTGTATTTGATGCTGTTTTATTACAAGAGTTTAGAAAGGATGTTATAGGCGAAGGACAACTTTTCTTTTTTCATAAAAGATTAAACTCAGTCCGTGTTCCCCGATCACCAATTAATGATATAATCGCAGTTAAAGGTTACAAATTACCAATTCCGGTAAGTGAACTTAATAACGCACCGGGTAGAGTAGATAATCAATAATTAAAAACACATTTCATTACTATGAAAAATATAACATTTGCAATACTAATCTGCTCCTTACTATTTATAGGATGCGAAGAGGAACCCAAATCAATATATCCCGAAGATTTTAGTGGACTGAACTTGTGGTTAGGCACTAACACTATGAAGCCGGACAGTTTGGAGTACAACTATGCTTTTAAATCACTTAATGCTGTAGACAGTATCATGTTCTCTGTTAGATTAACCGGATTTGCCAGTGCTCAGGACAGAACTTTCAGGATAAAACCTATAGGTGGAGATACCAATGCAATCGTAGAAGGAGTTCATTATGAGTTAAAGGACTATGTACTAAAAGCAAATACATATCAGGACGTTTTTCCTATTTATATTTATCGTTCTTCTGATTTTAAAAATACTTCTGCTAAGATTGTTTTTGGTCTTGAAGAAGATGAAAACTTTAAAAAGGGAATTACAGAACGTTCTGATTTAAAAATTGTTTTCAGGGACAAATTTAGCAAACCGGCCCATTGGGATGTAGACCCGCTTCCTTATTACAGGTTGTCTACCTTTTTCGGCGTTTACTCGGATGTTAAATTTCAATTTATTACAACGATAATCGGTGAAGCCCCCGTATTCAAAGTTCGTTATACAGGGACACCTGTGCCTCCTAATGAAATTAGTTATACGCGTGCTCAGTATTATCAAAATCGTTGCAAAAGCGAATTAATAAAATACAATCTGGAGCACAGTCAGCCTTTAAGAGATGAAAATAATGTATTAGTTGTTTTTCCATAATCATTGGATAGGACTAATCTAAAAAATTTAAAAAATGAGAAAAACAAATATATTTAAGTTGTTCAGCTTCTTGTTTCTTATGATTACAATGGTTTCCTGTTACGATGATAAAGGAAATTATGAGTATCAAAAGTTAGATGAAGTAACTATTGATGTTTCCGGAATGGAAACTTCTTATTCTATTTTACGTTATGACATATTAACCTTAAAACCTAAAGTAATCTATAAGGGCACAGAAGTAAATCCTGAAAATCCTCAATTTAAGGAATTAAGTTTCAGTTGGGAAATGTATCCTGCTCAGATCAATAGAGACATTCTGGAAAGGCACAATTTGGCAACTACTGTACACCTGAATCAAGAGATTACAGCCAATGAATTAGTCTGGGAAGTACTTTTTACAGTAACCAATACAAATACAGGAGTAAAAACATTTGCAAAATTTCCTGTGGCTGTTACTCCTGCCTTAGCCGAAGGCTGGATGGTACTCTACGAAAAAGACGGCAATACAGATGTTGGTTTGATAACGAATAATGAAATTTCTAAAACCGCTACTACCGAACGTGTGTATTATGACTTATATGCAAATGCCAATGGAACTCCAATACCCGGTAAACCAGGTTCGTTAATTTATTCACTTGCTAACTTAACCGGCGCTCATGCTTTGTATATACAAAGCGCTAATGATGCGGTACGCGTGGATCCTGCAACGTTTAGAAGTATGGCTACTTTTAATGATAAAATGTTTTGGACACCTCCGGCAATAAAAGCTCCTGAATTTGTTAATGCAACCATAGGCAGAAAGGAATTTCTAATGAATAACAATCAGTTGCATGTGGTTGATTATACCATAATTGCACCAGGAGACAGAGCATTTAATGATGCCTTAGCGGGCAGCTATGGAAAATTAGCACCCTGGATGGCAACTGCAACAAGTGCCGCTTTTGACGCAATTTTATACGACCAAACTAATAAAAGGTTTGTGAAAGTGGTTTCAAGAGGTGCAGAAATTATTCCTATTGCAACTGCACAGGCAGTAACTGCTGCATTTGATGTCAAAAATGTTGGTTTAGAATTAATCGATTCCGATTTAGGATTTAGCAATTTCGAACATATACTTATGAAAGATAACAGTGGCAGTTATTTTTTACTAACCGCAAATTTTATCGGTGGAGAGACCGCTACAATTGGCCGGGGTAAATATAATATGAGTTCGTGTCCAGAAATAACCAGTGCTAATGCTATTACAGCAGGGACTTATGGCGAAGTGTTTTACTATAGTTCTTCTAATAATTTATATCAGTTTAAATACACGCCTGGTACTACAGAAAAACTTTGGACTCCTCCGGCAGGCGAAACCATAACTACAATTTCTTTACAAAAATATTATAATCAAAATAGGGCAACAGGGGCTATATATGATCCTAAGAATTTTTGTAAAATTTTATACATCGCAACTTATAATGAAAGCACAAAAACAGGATCGGTTTATCAAATGGGTGTAAATGAAACCAATGGTGCAATCATTACGGGTACAGAAAAAAGGTACACTGGGTTTGGTAAAATTAAAGCCATGGCCTGGAAACCATTTATTGTCAGATAATCAGTTTAATCCCTATACGGCATAAAAAGTATAGGGATAAAATAATAAATAATTAAAAAAAAATAATAAAATCAAGTAAATGAAAAAGTTTATAATTTCAATGATGATGTGTTCCGCTGCAATTGCAGTCAGTGCACAAGACTTTACTATTAAAGGAAAGATTAAAGGACAAGGTAACGAGCAAATAATTGTTCCCGGGCCTGAAGGAGATATTAAAGTACAAGCAAAAAATGACGTATTTGAATTGAGCGGTAAAGCCACAGATGAGCCTATTGTTACGCAATTAAGAACAACCTACGATCGTAACATCTACCTGGGTGGAGGAAAAACAGGTATGTATATGCCGGCTCCGGGTTTAGAAATTGTCCTTAGTAAAGGAGCGAATATTACTGTCAATGGTAATGTAGATGAACTACATCTGGCTGGAGTAACAGGCGATATCCATAATGACGGTTTTACAAAACTAAGAAAATTACAAGCCAAAGACATAAAAGAAATGATGACGCTTCAGCAGCAATTCACAGAAATTCGTATGATGGGTATTAAGGAAGAGACGGAGAAGCATTTAAAAAAGATGATGGACAACCGAAAGGCTATTGAAGATGGAAAAAATGCTTTTATCAAAGAAAATCCTGATTTACTTGCTAGTCTTTACTACTTAAATCAAACATCTAAAAGTTATTCTGCAAGCGAGTTAGAACAGGCTTTCAATGCCTTGTCTCCAACATACAAAAATACAAGATACGGGCAAGGGATAAAATCTAAAATTGAGGCAAATAAAATAATGGCTGATGGTGGTCCGATGCCCGATTTTACCAAACCTGATGTAAGTGGTAAGTTGGTGAACCTTTCTGATTTTAAAGGAAAATATGTATTGGTAGATTTTTGGGGAAGCTGGTGTGGTCCGTGTCGTGCCGCTAATCCACATTTAAAAGAATTATATGCTAAATACAAATCGTTAGGATTTGAAATTTTAGGCGTTGCAAGTGAAAAAGTTCAAAGTCAGGCTATAGCTGAAAAAAATTGGAAAGGAGCTATCGAAAAAGATGGGTTAACCTGGACAAATGTTATCAACAACGAAATTAATATGAAACAGGATGTTGTTCAAATGTATAGTATAGAGGCATATCCTACCCAAATTTTATTAGATAAAGAAGGACGATTAGTGAAACGTTGGAAAGGTTCCGGGCATGAAGAACTAGATCAGACATTAAAAGAAATATTTAAACAATAAGCTATCATGATACAATTAAAAAAAATATCCCCTTTTTGTCTAAGTTTCATTTTTTTCTTTTTCGCATCATTTGCCTTACAAGCACAGGCAGAGAAATCAATTGTTGTTTACGGACATGTTCAAAATCTAAACCCTGAGATTTTTAAAAAATACAATAAAATCTGGTTGTATGAAGGAATTGGAAGCCAAAGGAAACTTATCGATTCAACAGTAGTAAATGAGCAGGGAGATTTCAAATTAAAAACGAATAAAAAACAAACCCTGTATTCCTTAGATATTTTAAAATGGCAAACCGCATCGTTTTGGGCTGATGCAGATGTAAAAGTTTCGGCTCGCGGTTATGATACGTCTAAATTTAAAATGAAAAATTCCGGTTTTGTTGAGCTGCAAAGTGGTTCTAAAGCAACTAAAATTATTAATGCAGCCGATTACAATCAATATCTTGCTTCTGAAGAAATGAAAATATTGAATGATGAATGGCTAATAGCAAACCGTACTGCACAGCAGGATTCAACCTGGAGAAAGCATATTAAGAGTGAGGGATTTATTAAAAAATCAGGTGAATTTAACAGACTTCGTTTAGAGAAATTTATTGAAGTTAACTCGGATAGTCCGGCCATCGCTTATTTACTGAGTTTGTATCCTACTGATGCCGATAGTGCGTTTTTTGAATCGAACATACAACAGGCACTTAAAAAATATCCGCAATCCGAGAATTTGAAATATCTGGATAAGGAATATCAGACGAAGAAAAATATCAGGAATTCATTAAAAAATAAAAGTCAAATACCTGTATTTGCCTATCCTTCTCCTAATGGAGATATAATTAACATAGAATCTTTTAAAGGGAAATATGTGCTAATTGACTTTTGGGCAAGCTGGTGCGGTCCTTGCCGAAAAGCCATTCCTGCGGTAAAAGAACTTTACACTAAATATAAAGACAAAGGATTCGAAGTATTGAGTGTTTCCGTAGATTCTAATCAGGAAGCCTGGCGCAAAGCTATGGCACAGGAAAATATGCCCTGGCCTCAAGTGTTAAGTCCCGATAAAGAAAAGACACTAAAAGAATTTATGATTGTGGGGATACCAACCTTGTTTTTAATTGACAGAGAAGGTAAAATAATTCAGAAATTTACTGGTTTCAGCGAATCCTTAAAAGACCAGTTAGCTAAAGCAATTGAAAGTGAAAAATAAAAAAACAGCATTTTTTCTACTGAAAAATTTATTTGTATTTGTACTATTAACCAACAGTGCTTTAATAGCGCAGAATTCAGAAATTCAGGATAAAGCCGTCAAAAAAATTTTAGAAAAATCGTATCCCGCAGCTGTAAAGCTGTGGGGTATTGATAGTTTAAGCTCAAAACAAAACAGCCCGCAGTTTTCAGGTGTTGTCGTGAAGCCGGAAGGTATTATTTTAACTGCAGCTCATGCCATTCATCCGGGTAATTTTTACAGAGTACATTTTCCTGATGGAAAAACGGTGAGCGCTAAAGCTTTGGGAAGAATGGGAATTAAATCTATGCAGGGAAGACCAGATGTAGGAATGCTAAAAATAATGGATCCGGGAACTTATCCTTTTGCAGAAATGGGTTGGTCTGATAGCATGAGTACTAACAATTTGTGTGTCAGTATAGCCTATCCAACAACACTCAATCAGGATGTTCCAACCATACGTGTCGGCAAAATAGCAACTGTATTAGATCCATGGGGATTTATGGTTTCAACCTGTAAAATGGAACCTGGGGATTCAGGAGGACCGCTTTTTGACAACCTGGGAAGAGTTATTGCAATTCATAGCCGTATCGCTATAGACGAAGATATTAATTACGAGTCACCTGTAAACCTTTTCAGAGAATATTGGGAAGATTTGTTACAACCGGTAAATTATGCAGAACTGCCTTCAACTAAACATCAATTTGCACCAGATACTTCAAAAGATAAACTTATAAATTATCTAAACGTTACTCCTTCTAATTTAGTCACAAAAGGGATAATTGAAATAGTAAGCAAGGGCGATAATACAAAAATAATAGCTTTTGGAACGCTTATTAAACCAGAGGATAAATCAGGGAAATTTACATGCATTGTTACCAAAAATAGTCTGCTAACAAACGCTGTTGTAGTTAAAATTGATGGTAAGTTATACGATGCAAAAGTTGTTGCTACTAGTTTGTCAAATGATTTAGCACTTTTAAAAATCAATAAAATTAATAAAGAAGCAATTTCTAAAACTAAAGTTACTGACTCATTTAAAAATCTTGGAATACCCCTTGTTAGTTCTTTAAGTGATAATAAAAATGAATTAAGTTCTTTAGGATCTGATGTTTTTAAGTTTGAGACTAAACCTGCTAAAGGTTACTTTGGTGCCGGTGCCAATTTTATTAAAGGAAATATTACGATTACCAGTTTTGGCCCGGATAGTCCGGCTGCAAAAGCAGGTCTGCAAGTACAGGATCAGGTAAAGTTTATTAACGGTATTGCTGTTACGAAGCCCGAAGATTATGGCAGGGAATTAATGCAGTATTTGGTGGGCGATACGATTTCGATAAAGGGATTAAGAAACGGAGAAGAATTCGATTATAACGTAGTATTAGAAAAATCCCCCTTAAGTGATCATCCTTCCAATAAATTTGAAGGGGGCAGAAGTGAACGATTTGATAATTTTGAATCTGTTTTTGCGCATGATGCAAAGTTAAAACCTCATCAATGCGGAGGGCCCGTTTTTAAAGCCGACGGAACTTTTATAGGAATTAATATAGCCCGATTTAGCCGTACATGCTCTCTGGCAATACCCGCAGACGTAATTTTTAATTTTGTAGAATCCTCTTTAAATAAAGAAATTTAATTTCCTATTTTGAAAAAAAGAGACTGTCTCACTTTTAAAAGCATTTTAGTATGTCGGTTGAAGAGGTTTATTACACTCTCTTTATCAATTATTTACCCTGTTGAGTATTTTAACCATACTGCCAAAAGATCCGTAAATACCACACTTTTCTGAGGTTCGGCTTTAGTTTATTATTGGGTTTTATTTATGGATTTGTATTTGGTTTTTAATGGAAATTAAATTGTTTAATAAAAAAAGGCGCCATTTGAAGACAATTGGCGCCTTTTAGCTTTTAGTGACAGGAACAGGACAAATTTCAACATATTTTTTGGATGATTTAAAGAAATTGGCGTACTACATGTAATATCTGTCTTCCATTGACTATGTAAATTTGGTTTAGATGTCCTGTTGAGGTTTGATGTAAAAATTCGCCTGAGCTTTTTGTGGCAGAAAAAGTATCAAGTCCACAAGGCTAAACCTACACTTTTCCCTTAATAATTAACATATCTAATAACATTAATAAACTTTAGTTATCATTTCATCTATAGGTAAACGAACTTTTTTCGTAGTTGCCATATAGTCTTTTTCCGAATCCCGATATCCTAAAGCGAGGATAACTGTAGCATGCAACCCTTTTTCTTTCAAATCCAAAACGGCATCGATATTGGCGGCATTAAATCCTTCAATAGGAGTGGCATCCACTTTCAATTCTGCCGCAGCAATAAGTGCGGTTCCTAGTGCAATATAAGCCTGTTTGGCCGCCCAAAGTGCTTTTTGCTCTGCGTTAATAGTGCTGAAATAGGAATGCAGTCCATTTCTAAATCCTGATAAGGCACCAGCATCAAGACCTCTTTGCTTTTCTGTCATTGCCATATAATCGTCAATGTAAGTCGAAGTCATGTCATTGAATGCAGCAAAAACCAGCAAATGAGAGCAAGAGCTAATCTGTCCATTATACGAATCAGCACCTAATTTCTTTTGGATTTCCGGGTTGCTAACGACAAAAACACGGTAAGATTGCAGACCACAAGAAGATGCTGAAAGATTTATAGCTTCTAAGATCTGATCGACCTTCTCTTCTGTTACTTTAGTGTTATTATAAGCTTTTGTGGCGTAGCGCCATTTTAAATTTTCTATCAAATTCATTGCTATTTCTATCTTAATTTTTGGCAAATATAAATGATATTGTTTTCTTTTTCGAGGCTTGAATTGTTATGGGAACCTTCAAATGGGTCATATCCTAGTGCTCTAAAGAATAATTATCTGTTTTCTTTCAATATTTTATTTGCAAAAAGACTAATAATCTTTAAATGTAATATAAAAAAGAATAATTAACTTATTTTTAGTATAAATAAAAATATTTAATCTTTTATTTTCAAATTTGCAGGGTAAAAAAACTAAATATTATCATCAAATGAAAGCTAACTTACAAGAAGATAGGGGAATAAACGAAAAGCAGGATATTGAAAACATTCAGAATATAATCCAGAATGATTTTGCATTCACACTAAAGAGTACTTGTTTAGATGAAAACTATCATCCCTCAAGTAAAACGCGTTTGACAACCAATTTTGCCAACCTGGCTCGAGGAGCTAATCGCCAGCAAAACTTACGCAATGCCTTAAATATGATTAACAATCGATTCAATGCATTGGCTCATTTAGATAATCCAAAAGCAGATCGTTACCTTCTAGAACTTGAAATCCTCACAGTAACAATGAGTATTGATGATAAGAATGGTAGTAACGATCTACCGATGATTGAAGTTTTAAAAACAAATATTATTGATCGTAAGACTGGCCAGCAAATCGAAGGAGTTGCCGGAAATAATTATTCGTCTTATGTTCGGGATTATGATTTCAGTATTTTATTGATCGAGCACAATAAAAACAAATCTACTTTTTCTATTCCTGAAAATTTTGGTGATTTACACGGAAAACTTTATAAGTGCTTTGTGAGTTCAGCAACTTATAAAGAGCACTTTAAGATGTCACCGATCATTTGTCTAAGTGTATCGAGTAACAAAACTTATACCCGCACGGAGTATCAGCATCCGGTTCTGGGTTTTGAGTATCTGCAGGACCAGTATTCTATCACTGATGAATATTTCTCTAAAATGGGCTTAAAAGTTCGTTTTTTCATGCCTCCGAATAGTGTGGCACCGATGGCTTTTTATCATTCAGGAGATCTGCTTGCTGATTATACTGATCTTGGACTAATCAGCTCAATCAGCACAATGGAGACTTTCCAGAAGATTTATCGCCCTGAAATTTACAATGCAAATTCAGTGGCAGGAAAAATCTATCAACCTAGTCTTAAACACGAAGATTATTCACTGACTCGCGTGGTTTATGACCGTGAAGAGCGAAGCCGACTGGCAGTTGAACAGGGTAAATATGCAGATGAACATTTTATTAAGCCTTACAAAAGCCTCCTGAAACAATGGTCTGCTAATTTTATCCTTTAATTGATTACAACGCATTAAAATTATACTATTATGAAGAAATTATTATTACCCACCTCTATTGTTGGAAGTTTACCCAAACCTGCCTGGCTTGCACCACCCGAAAAACTTTGGTCACCATGGAAATTAGAAGGCGATCAGCTACTTGAAGGGAAACAAGATGCATTGCGCATTTCTTTGCAGGAACAACAATTAGCAGATCTGGATATCATTTGTGACGGCGAGCAGACACGTCAGCATTTTGTAACGACTTTTATCGAACATTTAAGCGGTGTAGATTTTGAAAATCGTAAAACAGTAAAAATCCGTAACCGATATGACGCAAGTGTTCCAGTGGTAGTAGGAGAGGTTGCACGTCAAAAATCAGTTTTTGTTGAGGATGCTAAGTTTTTACGTAAACAGACTAATAAGCCTATAAAATGGGCATTGCCAGGCCCATTGACAATGGTAGATACCTTGTACGACGACCATTATAAAAGCAGGGAAAAATTGGCGTGGGAATTTGCAAAAGCACTCAATGAAGAAGCAAGAGAACTTCAAGACGCAGGGGTAGATATTATCCAATTTGATGAACCTGCATTTAATGTGTTCTTTGATGAAGTAAACGATTGGGGAATGGCAGCATTAGAAAGAGCCATTGAAGGTTTACACTGTCAAACTGCTGTTCATATTTGCTATGGTTATGGAATACAGGCAAATACTGATTGGAAAAATACATTAGGTTCTGAGTGGCGACAATACGAAGAAATTTTTCCAAAAATTCAAAAATCTAAAATTGATGTGGTGTCTTTAGAATGTCACAACTCCAATGTGCCTTTAGATTTAATGGAACTTGTTCGCGGTAAAAAAGTAATGGTTGGTGCCATTGATGTGGCAACTAACACTATCGAAACACCAGAAGAAGTAGCTAATACCCTGCGTAAAGCTCTTGAGTTTGTAGATGCCGAAAATCTTTACCCTTCTACAAACTGCGGTATGGCTCCGCTATCTCGAAACGTAGCCAGAGGCAAGTTAAGTGCCTTAAGCGCAGGAGCAGAAATTATACGTAAAGAACTTGGAATTTAGTTCTCAATGTATTAATTTGAATAGGGTTTGTTGTTTACTGTCCGTAGAATTTAACGGAACGACTCTGCGGACAGACTAATGAATCTAGAGAATCCACGTTTATCTGCGTAAAATATTTTTGTAATCTTGACTCTACGGAGGAATAATATTTAAAACACATTGAAGAAATTATTAGAAGTATTAAAAAAAGCAGGTTTCGACGGTTTCCTGTTAATGATAGCCACCATGATTCTGATGGCTTATTTTTTGCCAAAGCCAGGTATGGTCAAAGAACCTGTTTCGCTGGAGGAGATTGCAAATGCTGGGGTTTCCTTTATTTTCTTGTTTTATGGCATGCGACTGAGTGTTGAGAAACTAAAAGCCGGACTTTCCAACTGGAAAATGCACATTGTCGTTCAGTTGACAACCTTTTTATTTTTTCCGCTCATTGTTTTGGCATTTCGCCCGTTGTTTATCAATAACGGCTTCGAGCTGCTTTGGCTGGGTGTATTTTTTCTGGCAGCTTTACCGTCTACAGTATCCTCTTCCGTGGTCATGGTTTCCATCGCCAAGGGAAACATTCCCGCAGCTATTTTCAATGCGAGTATTTCCAGTTTGATTGGAGTAGTGGTTACGCCGCTCTGGGTTGGGCTGTTTATTGCTTCTGCGACAGGTGATTTTGATGTTACTCAAATCGTCATTAAGTTGATTCTTCAAGTCTTGCTGCCTGTCATCATTGGCATAAGCCTCAATTCCCGTTTCGGCGCCATTGCCGAAAAATACAAGAAACAGCTCAAATATTTCGATCAGGCAGTTATTCTAACGATTATTTACACGTCGTTTTGCAAATCCTTTTCCGAACATCTTTTCGAAGGCTTCACGGCTCTTGAACTTGCCGGACTCGCTGCAGGGATGATGGCGTTGTTTTTTGCCGTATTCTTTTCTGTCGGATTACTTAGCCGCCTGCTTGGTTTTTCAGATGAAGACCGTATTACTGTCTTATTCTGCGGGTCTAAAAAGTCATTGGTACACGGCACCGTTATGTCAAAAGTACTTTTTCAGCACAGTACCATCACCGGAATCGTATTGCTGCCCCTCATGCTTTACCATGCCTTGCAATTAATTGCCGCCAGCATCATCGCTCAGAGTATGGCTCGACGAAAAGAAGTATAATTTTATTGGTCTCAAAAATAGTTTAAAACTATGCACACTTTAGTGCATTTAGCTTTCAGCTTCTAAAAATTTTTCAACCGCAAATTCCACAAATTTTCGCAAATTAATTTGTGTGAATTTGCGGTTGAAATTAAACGTTATAACCTTGCAGACTTTAAGTCTGCCGGTCAAACCTATGGACTTCAATTCTATAGTAGTTTAGTTATTACTTGGCCCTTTATCTTTTTTCGATAAAAGGCATTAAGAATAACACTGCCTGATATAAACATAGTGCCTTTTAGATTTTTATACTATGAAGGCAAACACTGCAGTATGTTATGTTTTAAATTTATATAGAATAAGATTTTTGTATTGTTTTTAGTTATATTTGAAGAATTTTATTCTGATTTAAAAATAAATTAAACCTGTTTAAAGTACTATTCTATGGAGCAGATAGATGAAATTGATCTTCAGTTATTAAATATACTTCACGATAATTCTAAATACACTGTAAAAGAGCTTGCTAAAATGGTAAATCTTTCGGCATCGCCTGTTTTTGAGCGTATTAAGAGATTGGAAAACAATGGTTATATTAAGAAATATATAGCACTGCTGGATGCAGAAAAATTAAATCGAGGATTTATCGTTTTCTGTAATATCAAACTTAAACAGCACGATCGTAACATCGGAAATCAGTTTGTTAGTGATATTATGAAAATAGAAGAAATTGTGGAATGCTACAATATCTCAGGAGATTACGATTTTTTAATGAAAGTTTCTGCCAAAGATATGAAGCATTATCAGGATTTTGTGTTTAATAAATTAGGATCAGTTGAAAGCATAGGGAGTACCCAAAGTACCTTTGTTATGTCGGAGATAAAAAATTTGTATGGATAGTTCCGTGATGGTTTATTTATTAGAAATTTGCCTTAGCTTTTGTGACAGCAAATGTATTAAGTCCATTTTGGAATTATTTTATATTTAGCATCAAAAAAACTACAATAAACCAAAAGAGAAAAAAACTCTATATACTTAACGGGATTTCGAACCTTCGTTCAGCTTCGATTAAAACTTTAATAAAGCCACTTTTAGCTTGTTTATTTCAAACAAGTCTAAAGATTTCTTGTGAAAAATTCGAACCATGAAATGTTTTGTGCCACGATTATACATTCAATTTCATATTTATGAGCTCTTATAAATTTGTGGCTTTTTTAGGTTTTTATTGTAGCTTTTTTAACAAGGACTAAAAAACAAAAGAATAGTTTTACAAATATAAAAACACATTTATGATGAGAAAACTACGTTCAGAATTACATTTCGCTAACTACAAAAACAATTTAACAACATTTATTTTCAGCATCATTATTTCAATAATTTCTGTTGTTAATGCTGTGGCACAAAGTAAAGCGGTAGAAATAGACAATTTAATGAAACATTGCTATGCAAACGGAATTTTTAACGGCACCGTTTTAGTTTCTGAAAATGGAAAAGTAATTTATAAAAAAGCTTTTGGTTATTTAAATAATGAGACGAGACAAAAATTAACTACTAAATCAGCTTTTGGTCTTGCTTCTGTTTCTAAACAATTTACAGCGATGGGAATTATGATTTTGAAAGAGCGTAATAAACTTTCTTATAACGATAAACTCACAAAATACTTTCCTGAACTTCCTGATTACGCAAAGGATATTGCAATAAGTAATTTGTTAAATCATACATCAGGTTTACCTCAATATTATGAATATACTGATAAGCATAATTTACATAATTCCGAAATTCTGAAGATATTAATAAACCGAAATCAGCTGGATTTTAAAACGGGAGAACAATATGTATACAACAATGGGGGTTACGTAATGCTGGCATTAATTATAGAAAAAATTTCGGGTCAGACTTTCTCAGCATTTTTGAAAGAGAACATATTTGATCCGTTAAAGATGAAAAATACACTTGTTTGCAGTGATTCTTTATTTAGAATAAGAAATAGAGCAATAGGATATACAAGAATTGGTGAAACAGATGATTTTAGAGTTTCCCATACAGGTTCTACAAGTATGATTTCAAATGTAGATGATTTGTTTTTATGGGAACAATCCTTATATGGTCAAAAACTTGTATCAAATAAAACAATGGATGAAGCTTTTACGAGTGTTTTTTTGAATAATGGTTCTATATCAAATTATGGATTTGGGTGGAAAATTAAGAATTATAAACAGGATAAAACAGTAGAACACTCAGGAAGTGATTTTGGATATCGGACGTTTATAAAAAGAAATTTAACTAAAAACAATTCTTATATTCTGCTTACCAATAATGGTGATGCAGTAGCACTCAATGAGATAAGTGGAGCAATCGATAATATTTTAGAGGTAAATACTTATGAGCTTCCTAAGATTCCTGTTTTTTCTAAATTAAAAGAATCTTTAAAGAATAATTCTACAGATACGGCAATAGAAATTACTCGGGAAGCAATAAAAAAGGCCCCGCAACTATTTGCTTTTGATGATGATGCTATCAATGAATTGGGCTATAAATATCTAGTTGAGAAGAAAACAAATGATGCATTATCTTTATTTAAATTCAATGCAGAATTAAATCCGAACTCTTCAAATGTTTATGATAGTTTAGGTAAGGTTTATCTAGTTGCAAACGATACTGTAAATGCTGTAGAAAACTATAAAAAATCAATTAAGCTTGATTCAAATAATACCAATGCAATTAAAGTACTAACCAAATTAGGAATTTCTTCTGCCGAACTGGTCGCAAAGGTGATAGTTCCATCTGAAGTGCTTAGATCTTATGGAGGCAAGTATCAGTTGAATAATAATTATTTTTTCACTGTTACTTCAGATGATAAACAGCTATTTATTCAAGGAACTGGAGAAGCAATAACAACCGTATTTCCTATGTCACAAAACAGGTTTTATAGTAAAATAATCAGCGCACAATTCACATTTAATACAGATCAAAACGGAAAAATCGCAAGCCTTACACTAAATATGGGAAGTGATATGATTGCTAAAAAGGTAGAATAAAACAGAATTTTAGAATAAAAATAAAAAATGGCGCCATTTGGCTTTTGTGACCACGACAGGACAAATTTCAACATCTTTTTTGGATGATTTGAAGAAATTGGTGTACTACATGTAATATCTGTCTTTCTTTGGCTTCATAAATTACTGTCTGTGATTTCATATTAATAATTTTTAGGAGCTCTTCCCGCTGTACGTTACACCCGAGCGATAGCGAACTGGCGAAGCAATCTTTTGTGCCGAATCCCGTTACAAAAGGATTTTGTGTATTACATACATGAATAAGAAACGTTTTTAAATCAGCTAAAAGAATTCTGAGAGGAATTGAAGACGTGCACAGATTTTTCCAGAGAGATGTGACACAACTTTTTTTCAATCGATAAAAATAAAAGTCATATTTTAGTCGTAATAGAATTAAGTGATTTGTATTTAAAAAATGGATAAAAGATTACATTTTAAGAATTTAGTTGAAAAATGCGAGCAAAAATTTGGTCGTGGCAATTCCCAAAATTGGAAACACAATGATTATAACGATATTAGCAAAGAGATTCTGGAAAAAACTAAAATTAACATTAGTTATAATACCTTAAAACGAATTTTTGGTAAGATTCCTACAGATAAATATTATCTCCCTCAGCAGGCAACTTTTGACGCATTAATGGAGTATTCTGATTTTGACATAAATGAGAAATACAATCAAGATTCAGATTTGGAAATTTTGTCTGACCAGTTCATTAATTCTAAGGCGATCAAAAAATCTAAAGCTGGATTTTTTTTAGTATTCTTATTAATTTCAGTTGGCTTAAGCTGCTTTCTTTTAAACGAGTTTTATTTCAATGATGGTAACTATAGTTTAAAAATAGAATCTTCAGAGGGTAAACTGCCTAAAACATGTTTTTTTAAAGTCAATATTCCAAATACAAAAGACAGTGTTTTTATAAATTTTGGAGATAAATCTCGTTTAATGTACCTGAATCCGGGTCAAAAATTGGTGTCACATATATATTTTATACCTGGAGTTTTCGATGTAATTCTAACAAATCGTACCAAAGAATTTGCAAAATCCAAGGTTTATGTAACTACCAATAAAAAATGGGTGGGATTAGCCTTTAAAAGACAGCGATACATTCCAAAAAGTTTTTATGCATTTCCGGCCAATAAAAATCAAGACAGCGTGTTTCATATTTCTAATAGTCAATTAGAAAAACAAGGGGTTGATATTTCAGAAAAATTTTTCGTCCGTTTATGTAATTATAATCCTATTGATGATAATGGAGATGCTTTTATTTTTGAAACTGCTTTTAAAAAAGATATTGATAATGAAGGAATATCTTGCAATGGTTTTGTTTTTAAAATTTCTGGAGCCAATAATACCATACTTTTCAATTTTGTTAATTCAGGCTGCAGTTCAAGAATAATCAATGTTGTCAGTGAAAAAAACATAGACGGAGTAACACATAATTTATCTCCTTTTGTTATTGATTTTCAAAAATGGAACCAAATTAAACTTGTCAATAATAATAAAACACTTTCGCTTTTTGTCAACAATATTTTAATTTATAAAACCACTTATCAGAGTTCTTTAGGTAATCTAAGAGGTATTTCTGTTGAATTTGAACGGAATGGATTTATAAAAGACTGCAGCCTTAGTTCATTAAACGGTACAAAATACTATCATTTTTAAATATTTCAAGATGCTGATTTCCAGGTATTAATACTTATCCATAATTATGGATATACTTTGATCAGCATTAAAATGACATAAAAATACATAGCTTATTATATTTGAAATGTGATCTGGGAAAAACGATTGTTTTTTCTTTGAAATTCGCAAAATTCCAAAATTTTCAAATTGTAAAAACCTATGAATTTTAAACAATTAAACATTACTTTTAGAAAACAGACATATAAGTCAAATGTAGTTTCTTATTTATTGATCTTGTTCTTTTTGATCATTGGCTGTGCCAAAATATCAGGACAGGATATAGAGAAAAAGTTAAGAACAACAACGCAGTTTACTTCGGCATCATTTCCTTTAATTCATAATAAAAAAGTTCCTCCAATTCTTACTGATAAAAATGATGCAGAAGTCGTTGAAATTGCTTCAAAAGCTTTTGCAAATGACTTAGAGTTGGTGAGCGGTTCAAAACCAGCCGTTATTCATGATTACAAAAAAAAGGAAGATTATTTGATAATTGCCGGTACAATTGGTCATTCTGCGTTTATTGATCAGTTGATAAAATCAAAAAAAATAGATGTTTCTGCAATTCAAAACAAATGGGAATCGTATTCTGTAAGCATAATAAACGCACCAATTAAAGGAGTAAAACAAGCCTTAGTAATTACAGGAAGCGACAGAAGAGGAACCGCTTATGGACTATTTGAAATATCTAAATTGGCTGGCGTTTCTCCGTTGGTTTATTGGGCAGATGTAAAACCAAAATCACTAAAATCACTTTATATATTACCAGGAACATTTATTCAAAAAGAGCCTTCGGTTAAGTACAGAGGGATTTTTATAAATGACGAGGACTGGGGGCTTAATCCTTGGGCTGCCAAAAAACAGGATACGGACATCAGAGATATTGGTCCAAAGACCTATGCCAAAGTTTTTGAATTATTACTTCGCTTAAAAGCCAATTTGATTTGGCCCGCTATGCATGATAGTACCAAAGCTTTTTGGTATTATCCTCAAAACCCTGTAATTGCTGATAAATACGCTATAGTAATAGGCTCAACACATTGCGATATGATGTTGCGCAGCAATACTTTTGAGTGGCAGATCGGCTACGAAAAAGAATATGGACATAAACCTGGAATTTACCGTTATGATACTAATAAAGACGAAGTGCTTAAATATTGGGATGATCGTGTAAATGGAGCTAAAAATTATGAAGCGATGTACACAGTAGGAATGCGCGGCATACGAGACGGCGGTATTACAGGTCCGGAGACTAAAGAAGGCAAAATTGCTTTGGTCGAAAATGTGATTGGAGACCAAAGAAGCATTTTCAAAAAATATTTTGGTGCGCCAACCAATGCATTGCAAATATTCTGTCCATATAAAGAGGTTTTAGATTTATACACCGGAGGTTTAAAAGTTCCTGATGATGTTACTCTGGTATGGACAGATGATAACTTTGGCTACCTTCGTCAATTATCAAATACTGCAGAGCAAAAAAGAAGTGGTGCCAGCGGAATTTATTATCATCTATCTTATTTAGGCGGTCCTCATGATTATACTTGGCTGTCTTCTAATTCCCCTTCTTTGATAGCTTATGAAATGACTAAAGCATATCAATTTGGTGCTGATCGGTTTTGGGTTGTCAATGTGGGAGACATCAAACCTGCCGAAATGGAAACACAATTCTTTTTGGATCTTGCCTGGGATACAAAAAAATGGACACCTGAAAATGCATCCAATTACGTAAGAGATTGGGCTGAAGAAACTTTTGGAACACCATTTGCAGATGAAATCGCAGTAATCAAAAATCAATATTATCAATTAGCTCAGAGCGGAAAACCCGAACATATGGGGCTGTTGCAATTTGATTCCAAAGCAAAAGGTAAACGTTTAGAGGATTATTCGGATTTGGTTGAGAAAGTGGATCAATTGAAAGAACGAATTCCCCAGTCACTAAAGAATGCTTATTTTGAATTGATCGAATATCCATCAAAAGGAGCTGCTTTGATGACACAGAAATTTTTCTACGCACAAATGAGTTTAGAAGTATTTGAAACTAATAAAGAATTGGCTTTAGACTATTCACAGAAAGCAAAAAATGCTTTGGAACAAATTATCGCTTTAACTCAATATTACAATAAAGGAATCGAGAATGGCAAATGGGACGGCATAATGACGCATGCACCAAGAAATCTCGAAACTTATGCCATGCCTAAGATTTCAAATCCCGAAATTTTAAGCGACTCTATCCGAAATCCTGCAACATTTGATAAAAGATATTTAGAAAAAAAAATAACTTTCATCGATGCTCCAAAATCATCAAATTTAATTTCCCTAAATGCTTCTGATTATAAAAACAAACAAGAAATCTTTTCAGAAAAAATCATTACTGTTGATGGATTGGGATTAGACGGGAAAAGTATTTCGCGTTATCCTTTTACAGGAAAATCATTTGCAAATCAAGAATATACACAAGCACCTTATGTAGATTTTATTGTAAATTTAAAGACTGGGGAATACCAACTATCGCTTAAAAGCCTTCCTTGTGATGCGATTAATAAAGAGCGGAATCTGAATTTGGCGGTTGTTGTAAATCAGCAGGCACCTCAATTTATTGACACTGATAATTCCCGAAAAGATAAAAATTGGACAATGAGCGTAGTAAGAGGGTATTTTGAGAAAAATATTTCTTTTAAAGTCGATGAAGAGGGTGAAACCAAAATTCGAATCTATTTGCAGGATACTGGTCTTGCTCTAAGCCGAATTGATATTGATTTGGCTGGTAATTAGTTAGCAGTACATCTTAAATTAAAATTTGGGTAAATTATAAAACATTAAAATATCATAGAGTGAAATTAAAGAAACATTTAATCAAAATCGCTGCAATCTCTTGCTGTTTGAATATTTATATAACTTTTGGACAAAAAGTACAATCTAAATTTTGGTCTTCTTCTGCGGAGGCTTTAAAAGAGATGGAGCAAATTAAGAAATTGATTGTTGCACCAACATTCAAAAATAAAAAATTTTTCGTTACTGATTTTGGTGCCAAAGGAGATGGAATAACAAAAAACACTGAAGCTTTTAAAAAAGCAATTGATGCCTGTAATGCAGTAGGAGGAGGTAAAGTTGTAGTTCCGGCAGGGAACTTTCTTACTGGTCCCATTTATTTAAAAAGCAATGTCAATTTTTATGTAAGTGAAGGAGCTGTTATAATTTTTTCGCAAGACACTAAGGATTATCCTTTAGTGCTTACGCGTTGGGAAGGAATGGACTGCATGAATTATTCGCCTCAATTTTACGCCTATAATGAAAAAAATATAGCTGTAACCGGCAAAGGAGTTTTAAATGGAAATGCTGATAAAACGCATTGGTGGCCATGGAAAGGCCGGAAAGAATACGGATGGAAAGATGGTGAACCGAATCAGTTTAAAGCTAGAGAAAGCCTTCATGTTATGATGAAAGAAAAGGTCAATCCTGTCAAGAGAACCTTTGGCGACGGGAATTATCTGCGACCTTACATGATACAGCCTTACAATTGCAAAAACCTTCTGATTTCTGGGGTTAAGATGATTAATTCTCCAATGTGGTTTATAAGTCCGGTAATGTGCGAAAACATCACCGTAGAAAATGTTCACGTTGAATCGCATGGACCAAATACGGATGGCTGCGATCCAGATGCCTGCAAAAATGTACTGATAAAAGATTCTTATTTTGATACCGGAGATGATTGTATTGCGATTAAATCGGGCAGAGATGAAGACGGACGCGGATTTACAAAACCTGCTGAGAATCATATTATTGAGGGGTGTACCATGAAAGACGGCCACGGAGGAATTGTTATTGGCAGTGAAATTGCTGGTGGAGCTAAAAATATTTATGCTGTCAATTGTAAAATGAGCAGCAATGATTTAGATAGAGTGTTACGTATTAAAACAAGTTCCTCGCGAGGCGGAATTATTGAAAATATATTCCTAAAAGACATTGAAGTTGGCACTTACAAAGATGCAGCTATTCTTTGTGATATGCATTACGAAAAACCTGGAGATTTCATTCCGACGATTCGCAATATTTGGGTCGAAAACCTTACCGTTACTGATGGCGGAGAATATGCAATTTCGATAAATGCCTACAAAGAATCTCCTGTTGAAAATCTCAAATTAGTTAATTGTAAAATAAATGGTGCCAAAACTCCGCTTAAAATTGACTATGTGAAAAACTTGAATTTCGAAAACACATTTATAAATGATGCGCTTTTCAAGTATGACAGTATTCAGAAAAAATAATATCAAAATATCGTATTCAAAATAAATTGTAATGAACTTATTTTTAAAATTTAAATCTCTCAGTTTTGCTTTATTATTAATTGTCGCATTAAATTCCTTTGGGCAATCCGATGCAGATAAACAAATCCAATATCTTTCGGGAACAGATGTAACTCATCCCAAAACCTGGGATTTCTTTTGTACCGGTGGACGTAAAAGTGGCGAATGGACAACAATTCAGGTACCTTCAAATTGGGAACAGCAAGGATTTGGGACCTATAATTTTGGACGGGACAATGTGAATTACGGAAAGAATTTTCATTTTTTTGATGAAAAGGGGCTCTATAAAATGAATTTTACAATTCCTAAAGAATGGAAAGAGAAAGATGTTTTTATTGTTTTTGAAGGTTCAATGACAGATACTGAAGTGAAAGTTAATGGGAAGCTGGCTGGTACTGTTCATCAAGGTGCTTTTTATCGTTTCAAGTACAACATCAATGATAAATTAAAATTTGGTTCTCAAAATTTATTAGAAGTAACAGTCAGCAAAATGTCGTCTGATAATTCCGTTAATGGGGCAGAACGTTTAGCCGATTATTGGATTTTTGGAGGTATTTATAGACCTGTTTATCTGGAAGCAGTTCCAAAGGAAAACATTGCATGGACAGCTATTGATGCTAAAGCTGATGGAACTTTCAACATAAATGTGCATTTGAATAAAGTAGTTGTAGATAGAGAGATTGTGACTGAAATTATTGATGCGAAAGGTAAAATAATAGCAAATAATGTTGCAAAAACGGGTAACGATTCTATTGTGAATATTAAAACAAAAGTAGTGAAACCATTGCTTTGGACTTCTGAAACGCCCAATTTATACCAAGTAAAAATATATCTAAAAAAAGGAAGTACGGTTATTTATAAAACAGAAGATAAATTCGGTTTTAGAACTATCGAAGTCAGAGCGCTGGACGGTATTTATGTAAATGGAACAAAAGTAAAAATGAAAGGTGTAAACCGTCACGTACTTTGGCCTGAATATGGACGAGCTACTTATCCTGAGGCTGATTTGTTGGATGTGCAGCTGATAAAAGGAATGAATATGAATGCTGTGCGCTGTTCGCATTATCCACCGGACAAAAATTTTCTTAGTGTATGTGATTCTTTAGGGCTTTATGTAATCAATGAATTGGCAGGCTGGCAAAAGGCATATAGTACTAAAGCGGGAACTCCTTTAGTGAAAGAAATGGTTATTAGAGACGCTAATCATCCTTCGGTCATTTTCTGGAGCAATGGTAATGAAGGTGGACATAATTTCGATTTTGATGATGATTTTGGAAAATATGATTTATCAAATAGAACGGTAATTCATGCACATCATAAACCAGGTAATGCGATTAACGGAATTGATTGCAACCATTATGAAGGCTACGAAAGCACCAAAGAATTAGTGGGCGAAAACAGCGGTAATATTCACATGCCAACCGAATTTTTGCATGCTATGCACGATGGTGGCGGAGCAGCAGCTTTAGCAGATTATTGGGAGCTGCAATGGAACGGGAAACATGGCGGTGGCGGATTCATCTGGAGCTTTGCCGATGAAGGCATCATGCGTACCGATTTGAATAATATGATTGATGTAAATGCAAATAATGCTGCCGATGGTTTAGTTGGTCCGCACCGCCAGAAAGAAAGCAGCTATAATGCCGTCAAAGAGATTTATTCCCCCGTCCGCATTACATTACAAGAACTTCCTGCTGATTTTAAAGGAACTATTCCTGTCGAAAATCGTTACCATTTTACCAACCTCAAGAACTGTAATTTTCAATATGAGTTAATTAATTTTCGCAATAATAATGATAGTCAATCCGGATATATCATCAATAAACAAGGAAAAATTGCATCTCCTGATATTGCACCAACCGTCAGTGGAAATCTAAAATTAAACTTGCCGGAAAGCTGGAACCAGAATGATGCATTGGCGGTTACAGCTTATGATCCGGAAAAAAATGAAATTTACCGCTGGGTTTGGAAAATCAAAACCCATAAATTACTGTTGACAAAATTATTAGCGCAAACCTCCACCACAAAAGTTGATGTAAAAGAAACAGAAAGCCGGCTTACAATAAAAGGAGGAGATATTTCTGTAAGTTTTGATAAGAAAACGGGGATGATACAAAAATTGGAAAATGATAAAAGTCCGAATCTTTCATTTAATAACGGTCCCGTTTTAGTGAGTGGAAATTCAGCTATAACTGGTGTAAAACATTTCAAAGAAGGAGAAAATTATATTGTAGAGTTCAGTTATAGTGGAAATCTCTCCTATGTACGTTGGAAAATGCAGCCTAGCGGATGGCTCGAAATGCAATACAGCTATACACTCAATGGCAAATTTCCATTTGCAGGTGTCAGTTTCAACTACCCGCAAGGTTTAGTAAATAGTGTAAAATGGTTAGGTAAGGGGCCTGGCCGTGTTTGGAAAAACCGTATACAAGGTGTTACTGCTGATGTTTATCAGAACATGAATAATAACACGGAAACAGGAAGCGCCCCGTGGATTTATCCAGAATTCAAAGGATATTATGCTGATATTGTTTGGATGGAGATGAGTACACAACAGGGGAAAATTATGATTGCTTCTCCAGATAAGGATTTATACGTGCGATTATTTGATTTTTACGGAGTAAATGCAGATATAAAAACACCTTTATTACCAACTGGTAATATTTCATTCCTTGATGCAATTCCGCCAGTAGGTTCTAAAATGGCGGTTAATGACAGCGGAGTCAGTGGTTTTGGACCATCGAGCGAACTGAATACTATTAACGAAGCAAAGGAGCGTACTATTTATTTTTTCTTTGGGACACCTAAAAGTTTATCTGTTGAAAATTAGTTTTTATTGATTTTTTAAAATTTTTGTTTATGCTTCTTTAGTTCTTTCCATAAAGAATAGAAGAATAAACCAATTATTTGCTACAGTTGAGTAACAATTAATTGTCGAAACTGTGAGAACGCAAAAAAATCAAGTAATGATGAAGTATTAACCCATTTTTATATCTTATTTCATTATTTGTTATTGAACGGTAATTAAATGAAGTTTAGAATATATATATAGTTATAATTTATCTTCTATTCTAAAAGTTCAAATCCTAATGACTAATTAAAAAGAAAAATTTGTCAAATATTTAAAATTAGATATTTTTTTTAGAATATTTACATCATAATTTAGTATCAATATAAGGCTACATTCTAAGATTATTAATAAAATAAAGTTTTTATCTTCATAAGGTGAATTTTATAATTGTCAAAATATTTTTAACTAATAAATTTGAAGTAAACTTTATAATCTATGATTTATTACATGAAAAAAAACTTAGTTATATTTTATTCATTTTTTATAGTTGGATGCCAAAACTATCATTCTACTATAACCGTCATTTGATAGGAAAGCAAATACGTATAAATAAAAAATGAGCGTTCTAAAAACGCTCATTTTTCGTGAATTCTAAAAACAGATTTGATATTTAATTAAGTACTTTCTCATATTCTAAAGTTCCTAATTGATCTGTTATGATGATTCTCTTTTTTGAATCAAAATAGTCAATTTTAAAAGGTACTGTAAAGACCCCGGAAATTATATTCAGCTGGTCGTTATTTTTAGATAACTTCCATTTTCCTTTGTAGATTTTGTCGCCAACAATACTTTGAAAGCGATTATTATCTTCAAATACTTGATATACCTGATCTGTTTTGTAAGTTTTAATATTCCCATCTCACAAAAGCTTCCATAGCCGCATAAGTTGCCAAACCTAATTGTTGGTACAAAGCTGCTGTTTCTGCATTTCTGTCTTCGGCTCTTTGCCAAAATTCTCTGGCGTCACTTCCCTGAAAAACAACACCGTCCTTTTGTGACTGATGTTTGAAAATTCCGTGACGTTTAGCTAAAACCTGGTCAGGACTCATCGGGACAGCCATTTCAACTTCGTCAATTCCCCATTCCTGCCATGCTCCACGGTATAACCATAACCAACAGTCATTCATAAAAGGTTTTGGTTTTAAAGTTTTAACTGCTTCAAAAATGGCATCCAGACAAACTTTGTGTGTTCCGTGTGGATCAGCTAAATCTCCGGCTGCATAGATTTGGTGTGGCTTGATTTTTTCGATTAAATCCATCGTCAATTGAATATCTTCCTGTCCAATTGGTTTTTTCTCAATGGTACCGGTTTCATAAAAAGGCAATTCCATAAAATGAATCTGATCATCGTTTAAACCCACAAAGTGACTCGTTGCTCTGGCTTCTCCTTTTCTGATTAATCCTTTAATGTAACGAACTTCAGGAATATCAATTTCGCTGTTCTTTTTATTGGTTAAAAAATCTACTGCTTTTTGATAAATGTTCTCTGCTTCAGCACTTTTTATTTCGAATTTTTCATTGTAATCAATCACGAATCTTGCAAAACGTAACGCCTCATCATCCGCAACAGCAATATTTCCTGAGGTTTGATACGCAACGTGAACTTCATGGCCTTGTTCCTGCAAACGCATGAAAGTTCCTCCCATACTGATAATATCATCATCCGGATGCGGACTAAAAATTAAAACACGTTTTTTAGCCGGTTCTGCTCTTTCAGGACGATTGCTATCGTCTGCATTTGGTTTTCCGCCTGGCCAGCCTGTGATTGTATTTTGTAATTTATTAAAAATGGTAATGTTGATATCATACGCCGGACCTGAATCTGCCAATAAATCACTCATTCCGTTTTCGATATAATCAGCATCGGTCAGCATTAAAATAGGTTTTTTAAGGTCTAAAGCCAATCCTAAAACTGCTTTGCGGATTAATTTGTCTGTCCAGATTACCTTTTCTACCAACCATGGTTTATTGATTCTCGTTAATTTTGAAGAGGCTTCTTTATCCAAAACAAAAATGACATTATTATGCTCCTGCAAAAAAGAAGCAGGAATTTGATTGGTTACTTCTCCTTCAACCGATTTATTGATAATGTTAGCTTTTCCTTCACCCCAAGCCATCAAAATTACTTGTTTGGCTTCCATTATTTTCTTTACACCCAATGTGATTGCAGTTCTTGGAGTCTGGTTTAATCCCCCAAAATCTTTGCTTGCTGCAACTCTTGTAATGTGATCTAAAGCAACCAAACGTGTTTTAGAGTTTTGAAGCGAACCTGATTCATTAAAACCAATATGTCCGTTTCCTCCAATTCCCAGAATCTGCAAATCGATTCCGCCTAAAGCTTCAATTTTTGTTTCATAATCAGCGCAATAATCCGCAATTTGTTCTTTGGTTAAAAGTCCATCAGGAACATGGTAATTTTCAGGTAAAATATCAACATGATCAAACAGTAATTCTTTCATGAAACGAACATAACTGTTGATCGAATTTGGTTCCATTGGATAATATTCGTCCAGATTAAAACTGATTACATTTTTAAAACTCAAACCTTCTTCTTTATGCAAGCGAACTAATTCTGCATACAACCCTTTTGGAGAAGAACCTGTAGCTAAACCTAAAATACAAGGTTTGTTTTCTTTTTGTTTTGATTGGATTAAAGCTGCAATTTCCTGAGCAACTGCTTTTGAAGCTTCATTAGAATTTTGAAAAACTATAGTATTGCTATTTTCAAATCGTTTTTCAAATCCGGTTGCTTTGTCTATTATACTTTTCATGTTTTGAATTATTTTTTAATTTTTATTCGGTATTATTTTTTTGACCAGCTTCTGTATTTATGTCCTTTGAAAGCATAAAATATAATCATAGCGTAGGTGGGTAATAACATTAAATAAGCGATTTGATTACCACTTTTAGCTGTTTTTACAACACCATCAGCTTCATTTGCTAAGTTGATTGTTTCTGCCAAAGAGCCGTAAATTAAAGGGAAAATCGCTCCGCCAATAATTCCCATAATCAATATGGCACTGGCTATTTTAGTGTATCCTCCAAGTTCTTGTAATGCCATTGGCCAAATGGCGGGCCAACAAAGCGCATTAGAAAGTCCCATCAGGGCTACAAGAATGATGACCAAAGGCAGAGCTGGAATTCCCGATAATTGAATTTTTATATCAGGAGATATGCATACAATCAGTAATACAATTAGGAAACCCAAAATTCCTGAGGCTTTTAATGCTTGTACCTGAGAAACATATTTCGGAATTAATACAATTCCTAAAATGTATCCAATTACCATTGCTGTCATGGTAAACGAGGTCAGTTTTAGGTAAAAATTACCATCAGTACCATAAACGCCTAATTGTTTTCCAAATCCACCAATTGAATCTCCTGCCAGAACTTCAGCAGCCAGATATAGCATTAATGTAATGACGCCTAAAACCAATTGTGGAAATTGGAAAGCATTGGTTATTTGCTTAAAAATACTCATGTGCGCTACATTTCCTTCTTCATCTAATTCAATTTCAGGTAGTGGCGAAAGTTTTACCAATAGGGCTAAAATAAGAATGATACCTCCCATAAAAATATACGGAGTTTGCAATTGCAAGGCAAGAGCATCTAAGGCAGCAGCTTTTGCATTAGTATCCAGTGCAGCAATTTTATCGGCTGTATAATCCTGCATATTTGATAATACCAAGGCTGTTAAAACTAGTGGCGCTATAAATCCTGCTAATTTGTTGGCAATCCCTAAAACACTTATTCGAGCTGCTGCACTTTCTCTTGCTCCAATAACTACCACATAAGGATTTGCAGCTGTTTGCAGAATTGCCAAACCTGTACCCATAATAAAAAGAGCGGCCAGAAACAAAATAAAAGTGCGACTTTCAGCAGCCGGGTAAAACATAAATGCCCCAAGAGCAATTATAATCAAACTCAGCGAAACACCATTTTTATAACCTACTTTTTCGATTACCCAGGATGATGGAATTGCCATAACAAAATAGGCGATGTAAAAAGCAAAAGTTACAAAATAGGCTTGGGTTGCCGATAACTCGCATGCCATTTCAAAAAACGGAATTAAAGGCCCGTTCAGCCAGGTAACGAATCCTAAAATAAAAAATAATGCGGTCAAAATTACCATCGGAATAAAGGTATTCGGGTGATTATTTTGGATTGCATTTTCAATTTTTAACATAATTTATTTTTTTTAAGAGGGTAGTGGTATTAATCTTCGTTTGATGGTTTTCCTATGGTTGCTAAGATTCCTCCATCTACATAAACAATATGTCCGTTTACAAAATCACTTGCTTTTGAACTTAAAAATATCGCTGCTCCCTGCAAATCATCCGGATCTCCCCAACGGCCAGCCGGTGTTCTGCTTACGATAAATTCATTAAAAGGATGTCCGTCAACTCTGATAGGAGCTGTTTGGCTTGTTGCAAAATACCCCGGGCCAATTCCGTTAGTCTGGATGTTAAACTTTGCCCATTCTGTAGCCATGTTTTTAGTCAGCATTTTTAATCCGCCTTTTGCAGCGGCATAGGCACTTACAGAATCTCTTCCAAGTTCACTCATCATAGAACAAATGTTTATGATTTTTCCGCCACCACGTTGAATCATTCCTTTTGCAACATTTTTAGAAACAATGAACGGACTAATTAAATCAACATTTATTACGGCTGTAAAATCTTCCACTTCCATTTCGATTATTGGAGTTCTTTTGATAATTCCGGCATTGTTGATTAAAATATCAATAGGGCCAACTTCGGCTTCTATTTGGGTTATACCTGCAATTACAGCTTTTTCATCGGTTACATTAAATACATATCCGTAAGCTTCAATTCCTACAGATTTGTATTCAGCAACTGCTTTATCCAGAGATTCCTGCGAAAGATCGTTTACTACAATTTTTGCTCCTGCATTTCCTAATCCTTTGGCCATTGCCATTCCTAAACCATGAACTCCTCCTGTAATTAGCGCTGTTTTTCCAGTTAAATCAAATAAGTTAATTGACATTTTTTATAATTTATAGTTAATAGTGATTTTGATATTATTTAATAGTGATGATCAATGGATTTTTTAATTCCTGATTGAAATTATCCAGATAGCTGAACCATAATTTTTCTGAGGTGATTGTTCCGGCTTTATCCCACGCGGCACCCGTGTAGTAAACAATAGGTTCGTTGCTTTTTACGGCAGTTTTTGCCAATATTTGTTCTTTATCAATCCACATATTGGTTACCGGAGTCAGCAATATAGAGCCTACGGCTGTCGTTCCATTTTCTCCTAATGTTGGTTCCCAGTAGCCCATAATACCTTGCTGTTCATTTAACGAAATAGCACCGGGTTTATCTCTTCTGATAATTCCGACTACAACAGGTAAAGGTTTGTTATCGTTAAAAGTGTAGACGTTTTCAATGCGGTTAAGTTGTGATCCTGCATCGATTGAAATAGTTTTCGTTGCGGTAACTTTTATTCCTCCTGCATTCCAGCTGTCATAAGACAATTGAAATGTAGAACGCAATGGTCCGTTATCCAATACTTTCCATTGGTGATAATTTCCTGAGTAGCGAATCGTATCTTTTACGTAAGGAGCCATGTTTCCTGCGCCCAATGTGTAGCCAACATGATAATAGTCTAATCCGTCACCATGATCGATATGATAATCATTTCGTTTGTAACGTTCGTTCACAACTAATTTATTGGTTCGTTTTACCCAGACATCAAAACCGTAAGCATCTCCGTCTGTTTTTTCTAAAGCTTTTCCGTAGGCACGAAAAGCAATTTTATCATTTTCCCAGGCAAAATCATCCATTCGTTCCGGTACAAAACGAGCGTAGGTTTTGGAAGTGAAAATTTCTGATTTTCCTTTTTGTATGATAAGTGTAAGGGTTGATTTTGCTTTAGAATCTACTTGGATCAATAAATTTTGAATACCAGGATATCCATTGTGTTCTAACTGAAACGGAATTTGCTTTTTTGTAGCCGAATTAATTACAACAAAATTCGCAGTATCTATTTTGGGATAAGAAGACAGAATAGTTTCCCACTTCACAGCTAATACAGCCTCTTTTCGGTCTAATGTTGAATTATTTTGAATAATAACCGTAGCTTTTGTTTGTGCAATAATATTTAAAGGCAAAACCATAGCCAGTAAAAAAAGGATTTTGATAAATTTCATGAGTGTTGTTTAAATCTGTATTATTAATTATTCTTTGGTATCATTTGTTCGATCCAGATATTCACTAGGCATACAGCCGTAATGCTGTTTAAAGGCGGTGGAAAAATACGAGGGTGAGTTAAAACCACACATATATGTAATCTGTGCAATAGTGTAACGTTTACTCTGCATCAATTCGACCGCTTTTTTAAATCGGATTCTCTTTATGAAATCCATCGCAGACTCACCCGTAATGGCTTTCAGCTTCAGATAGAGATTAGAGCGGCTCATTCCGATTTCTTTACTAAATTGATCTACCGAAAATTCAGAATCGGCCAAATGATCTTCGACAATATGAATGGCTTGTTTTAGAAATTCTTCATCAAGTGCATTAAAAGCAATATTTTCGGGTACCATTTCCTTTCCTGCGGAATAATATTCTTTCAGGCGTTTACGAGAGCGCAGCAGGTTTGTAATTTTTGCTGCCAGTAGAGGTGTCGAAAACGGTTTGGTTATATAATCGTCAGCACCCATTTCCAAACCTTTTATCTGTTGACTGGTTTCGGTTCTTGCGGTCAGAAGCATCAGCGGAATATGGGAAGTATTGATGTTTTGTTTCACACGTTTACAAAAATGAAGACCATCCAATTCCGGCATCATCACATCGCTAATGATGATGTCAACCGGTTGAATTTCTAAAAGATCTAGCGCCATCTGACCATCATAGGCCACCAAAACTTCGTATATCTTACCAAAATAATCCTGTAAGTAGTCTAAAATTTCTTTGTTATCATCTACAATAAGCAGTTTAAGAGGCTGGTCTCTTTCTATTATTATTTCTTCTTCCAATGCTAAAGAATCGTCCGTAACCAGGTCATTATCTGATAAAATGGATAATTCGTATGCAGAGTCCTGAATCTGTTGATCATTTCTGTAAACAACGTCAGCAATTGGAATGGCGACTGTAAATATGCTGCCTTTTTCGATCGTACTTTCAACAGAAATAGATCCATGATGCAGTTCGACCAAACGTTTGGTAAAAGCAAGACCAACACCTGAACCCAGGTTCATTTCGCGATTATTGACCTGATAAAAACGATCGAATACTTTTGAAATATCTTCTTCGCTAATTCCAACTCCTGTATCGGTAACTTTTATTTCTACGGTATCATTTTTTTTCAGAAGTTCAATACTGATGCTTTGTCCGGTTTTTGTGTATTTAAAAGCATTGGATAACAGATTGAATAAGATTTTCTCCATTGCATCTTTATCAAAATAAAACAGTAATTGTTCGACTGCAGCATGATACGTAAAATGAATACTGTTTTTTTCTGAAAGTGGTTTAAATGATTCGAAAATTTCATGCGTAAAACGCACAATATCGCCTTTGCCTACTTTAAGCTGTCGTGTCCCCATTTCGGTTTTTCTAAACTCAAAAAGCTGATCTACCAAATTGTAAAGCCTTTTGGCATTAATAAACATTAATTCATGTTTCTTTTTGAATGTTTTATCTGTAAAAGGCATTTTAAGCAGTTCCTCCAAAGGTGCTAAAATCAGGGTTAGCGGTGTTCGAAGTTCGTGAGATACATTGGTAAAAAAATCCATTTTTACCTCATTGATATAACTCACCCTTTCTTTATCGATACGTTCCAGTTTCAACTGCTGAACCGCTTTTATTCTTTCCTTTATAATTTTATAACCAATGTATGCCGCAGTACCAATAATACTCAATAACAATAATGAAAACCAGATTGTTTTGTACCACGGAGCCAGAATGCTTATTTTTAAACTTCTGGTAGCACTTGTTTCTCCATTAGGTCCAATCGCTTTAATTTGCAGGTTATAGGTACCAATAGGTAAATTACTGTAGCTAATTTTAAGCTGATCAGTACGTTGCCAGTCTTTGTCAATTCCTTCCAGTTTGTAGTAATAATAAGTACGATTGGAAGATATATAATTGAAGGTGTTAAAAAAGATACTGAATTGCTTGTATTCCGGACCAATTTCTATTTCGTTTGCCTGATCAATATGTTCTTCCAAAATGTTTGTTTCATCATCTACGGCAACCGTTTTATTTAAGACTTCTAATGCTGTAAAATTCAGTTTTAAAGGAAGCGGCTGTTGTTTGATCTTTGAAGGATAGAAATACGAAATTCCTTTAATTCCCCCAAAAAGCATCATCCCATCTTTGGCTTTATAAAAAGAATATTCGTTGAATTGTTTGTTTTGCAGACCGTCGCTTTCATCAAAAGTTTGAACAGCGCCGTTATCGGGATTGAATTTTATCAATCCGCTGTTGGTAGAAATCCATAAATTGCTGTCATCATCGGGGATTATGCCATAAATGGTTTCTTTTACGAAATCTTTTCTGGCTTTTAGACTAATAAAAGACTCTTTGGTTTCATCATAAAGACGTAATCCTTCTCGTGTACCAATCCAAATTCGGTGTTTTTTGTCTTCAGTAATACAATTGACGATGTCTTCGCTTAATTTTCCGTGTCCTATGTTTCCGAATAAAACATTATCCGGATAAAATAGGGTAACACCGTTTGTAGTGCCAATCCAGATTCGGTGTTTGCTGTCTTCAAAAAGATAGGTTATATCATCTGATGCCGGACGCTTGCCCGCTTTATCGAGATGAATGTGTGTGAAAGATTTTGTATCCGGATGAAACTGGTCTAAACCGGATCTCGTGCCCACCCAGATTCTTCCTTTATAATCTTTCAGAAGGCTGTAAACCAGGTCGCCTGCAATACTGCCCGGATTATTTTCATCATGGCGAAATCGCTGGACAGCACCGCTGTTTGGATTTAGAAGATTTAATCCTCCGTTGTGAGTTCCGATCAAAACATTGCCGTTATCATCAAATTCAATGGCTTTTATATTGTTAGAACTTAAACTGTTAGGATTGTTTTCGCTGTTAGAAAAATAACTGATGGTATTGGTGTTTTTATTCCAATAATTGACTCCTTTATCGTTGCTTCCAATCCAAAAATTACCTTTCGAGTCTTGTTTAATGACACCAATTACTTCATCGTTTAAAGATGGTTTACCAGAGTTTTGACTCAGAAGATTAAACTTGATATCGCTTTTGTGGTAATAGTTAAGTCCGCCGTAATAGGTCCCCAACCAAATTCCGTTTTGTTTATCCTTAAAAAAACAGCGAACCGAATTTTGGCTGATGGTATAAGGCTGTGAAATTTGATGGTAATAATTGGTAAACAACTTCGTATTTGGGCTAAAAATAGTAAGTCCTCTAAAAGTTCCAAGCCAGATATTTCCTTCTGTGTCTTTTCCTATGCATCTAATGTTGTTGTCTGCAATACTGTTTCCGTTTGTGTTATGCAGGAGAGAAGTAAGGTGTTTGTTTTGACTATCATAAGTTATTACACCGTAGCCTTCAGTAGCCACCCATAATTTTTTTCCATCAACATAAACATCATTGATATATGGCTTTTTTACGCCTAAATCAATTTTCGTTAATTGATGTGAGTTTGGTTTTAGTTTGAAAAGTCCCACATCTGTACCCAAAACAATTTGTTGCTGCCAAATCCCGATGTAAGCAATTTTCTTAATTTCATGAGAAGAAGCATTAAATTTAAGTGGAGTGAAATTCTGGTCTTTTGATGAAAGTACAAAAACATCACCGGCACTGGAAGTAGCCCAGATTTGATGCTCACTGTCCTCAGTTATAGCAGAGATATACCATTCTCCTATATTGCGTGGAAGTTCATAATTTGTAAAACTGTCGGTATTGTAATTATAAACACTGATTCCCTGATTACCGCCTATCCACAATTGTCCTTTGTGATCGGTAAAGAGGCTTCGAATGTAGTAAGACTGCAAACTGCTTTTTACATTTTTTATGGGTCTGTAAACTTTAAAACCTTTGCTGTCATAGCGATTCAGTCCGTCCTGAGTTCCAATCCAGATAAAACCAAGATTATCCTGCTGAATGGCAAAAACAGAGCTTTGAGATAGCCCTTTATCAACCGAAATATTACGAAAATACCGATCCAGAACCTGGGCCTGACCTATATTTGCAAAAAGAATCATGCAAAATAATGCTAAGACTGTTATCTTTTTTTTCATGGTATTTAAAATTATACTTGTTGGTTCTGTACTCATTTTTTTCTCTTTTTAAACCTTTATTTTCATTACAATATCCTAATCAGATAAAGGAAACTTGAAATGAAATATAATGAAGCTCTAATTTAAAGAAAAAGAAAACATCATGTCTCTTTTAGTTTTTGTCGTATTTGGCTACATCCGGCAATTCGTCTATGGCTTCCTGTTTGGTTGCTTTATTGCCCTTCATTTCTAAAAGTATCGAACTGTCCTTAAATTGAGACTTATAGATTTTTCCATT
Organism: Flavobacterium pectinovorum; assembly: GCF_022802975.1. Classification (GTDB taxonomy): domain Bacteria; phylum Bacteroidota; class Bacteroidia; order Flavobacteriales; family Flavobacteriaceae; genus Flavobacterium; species Flavobacterium pectinovorum_B. Next base: position 58,304 of record NZ_JAFEVZ010000010.1, on the reverse strand, counting down.
AAAATGAACGGGGAGATTACCATAACTGAAAAGTGATTTTTTCTCTTTATTAAAAACCTGTAATGCTGCCGGTTTTTCGCCATCTAACTGCACCTGGATTCCCCAATCTCCAACTTGCAGATGAGATAAGCCATTAGCATTTGACAGGTTTTTAATTACTTCCGTTTTTCCGTCTTTCACTTGTATGATAGTGAGATAACGGAATTTTTGTTTCGCTTCGGATGTAATTCCGGCATGCCATTGATTGACATACTCAATAAGTTTTCCGTCTGCACCGGTTAGTTTGTTCCAGTTTAAAGGCTGTTCGTAGAATTTATCGTGAACCTCCATTTCTAATGGACTGTTGGCAAAAACGCTGGCATTTACATTGCCCACATCTGTTTTTACTGAAAATTTTTGTTGGTTTACATTTGCTGTTGTATCTGCAGAAATAGTATAATACGGCGTGTGGAACTGAGTAGTCCATTTTACTGGTTTATTGGCTTCTAATTCATCATACAAGACAATATAACCACCATCTAACTGCAGCATATGTCTGCGATAATGGGTTACACCACTTTCACCATAACCATTTGCTTTGCTTGGTACTACATTGATTTGTTTGAATCTGTTTAACCAAAAATCACTTTTAATTTCGCCATAAGCATTACTGGCATCTCCCAGTGCATACTGAATGTGCTTACCGGAAATGGCACGAGGTATCCAGCCGTACCCTTCTTCTCCAATTTTTTGATTCAGACTATCCGCTAAAATAGTATTGTAAGCTTTTGATGAACGATAATCTAAAAGATTGTGCTTATCGCTAAAATTACTGTAATAACCTGCTCCGCCAAATATCACTTTGCCTTTGTAATTTATCGTAAACGCATTTTGCGAGGCGTGACCGTGACCCGAAGAACCAAACGGATTGCTGAGTAAAAAACTACTCAGGCTTTTATCAGGATTAGCCAAATCCTCATACATGGCAACTACACCTACGTCTGCAAATTTTCGGGATTTAGGCAGATTACCGGGCGATGTTGTGAGTAGTTTTCTATCAGGCTTATAATTTAGCAAACGGTATAAAAGGTATTCGTCTGTACCGATAAAATATTGTGGATTACGTATTTTAGCTTCATTAACATACCAGTTTAAATAGGGGTTATTCATTTTATACGTTAACGCATCGGTAAACCAAGCCTGACCTCTGCCACCCGTTGGATATTTCTCCCACATATCGCCTGTAGCACTATTGCCAGCGGCTACGGGATTTGTGTAAAGTAGGTAATAAGGTAAGTTCTGCATCCACGGCAGGTAGAAATAATTTACGCCGCTAAAATCGCCAAACATTTGCGATAGGTAAATGATAGACCTGAAATTTACCATAAAATAGCCATTACCTTCATGCCAACCGCCATCAGTAGATCCTAAAACCGGAAACCTTGCTGTCCAGACTTCATACAAATAAGTTAACCATTCTTTGGCTTCGGGTACATCATTTATTACTGCTACCGTAGCAATGGCGAGGTTAGCCATTGTTATTTGCCATACATGATTATCGCTTACATGCATTTCAAAGCGATTAGGCAGGTGATTATAAACCAGTTTTGCTCTTAAAACAATGGCTTTTTTAAACATTTCTTTTTCATCGGACGATAAAAAATCGTAGCCGGCATCGTAAAACCAACCTAAAGCTTCTAAGACAACACCATTGTTAAAATCACTTCCTGTGGCTGGAGCATCGGGGTTCATCTTTATAATGTTGAGGGCTCTTAGTTTTGCGTTTAAAATGAAACGTTTATCCTTTGTTAATTGATAAGCAATACATAAGTTACTTATCGGCTTGCCCACAAAATCACCAAAACCGTGATACATTCGCTCGATAAGAATCTTTTTTTCTAACCGATTTTTACCGGTTGTGTCAATAATTCTTTGTGGTTTTTCAGTAGGGAGTGGAGCCAGCATTAACTTTTCTGCGTAAGCGATAAATTTTTTAGCTTCCGGATTTTCGAGATTATTTCGGTAAAAATCTTCGCCAATATGGTTCATGTTCCATAAAAGCGGATGCGAACCTTCGTTTCGTTTTAATACTTCACTTATTGGAGGTGCTATTTTTTGATCAGCATATTTTGCATCAATCACAAAATCGTAAACGGGAGACCAGGTCCATTGGGTGCTGCCTTTTAAGGAATAGCCATATTTCCAATACCATTTTCCCGGTTTTAAGGATTGATGCAAAGGGTAAACTGCCCAACGCTGTTCTGAACTAGTAAGCAAATCTTTATTGAAATTTTTATTACTGGCAAGCATCACTTTATAACGTACATTGCCAATGTTTGGATCTTCCGCTACATCACTGCCGCTTTCCATGGGTTTTACCATGTTTTTACCGTTTGTCGCTGGCCAAAGCAGGGCAGGAGCATTGGTAGGAACCGTTATTCCGTTTGCCGGATAAGGCCATTCTCGTACCCTTGAATGCAGCTTTTCTGACGTGAGCTTAATTGTTGCGGACTTTTGTTGCCCGAAACAGTTAAGTGCTATGATCCATAGCGATACTATAAATATTGATTTTTTGATCATACTATTTTCTTTTAATCAGATTTACAATCCCGACAGGAAAGGGTCTCCGTTCTTTTTACACCATTGTTTTAAATAACGACGCATTGCGATGAGTTCTTTTTTGTATGCTTTATGAACAGCCAGATTGGTTATCTCTCCAGGGTCTGTTGTTAAATTGAAAAGCTGTTCTTTAATATCTCCTTTGTTGTAAACGATATATTTTAAATCTTTAGAAATTACGGCTCGTCCGCTAATGCCTAAAAGTTCTTCGTTATCGGCAAAATCAGTTTCAATGACCAAGGTGTCACGAAGTTTTAAATTTGGGTTTTCCATCTTTTTGCTAATATCAATTCCTTTTAAATAAGCAGGTTTTGGTACACCTGTGAAACCACAAATTGTTGGAATAATATCTATACCGTTACAAACCAGCATATCATCGGTTCGGGGTTTCCATTCGCCGATTTTAGAAATGATAAAAGGCACTTTAGCCGATTCCTCATATAGAATTTGCTTTTGGTTCCAGCTGTGTCCGGCGTAACCATCGCCATGATCGGCGGTAAAAATGATGATAGTGTTTTTTTCGATTCCGTATTTTTTCAGAGAACCTAAAACCATTTCGATATAATGATCTACTTTTTCAATTAGACGATTGTATGCCCAGCGGTATCGACGCCATTGATCAGGAGTCCAATTGACAGTAGGGTAGGTGCGAAAACTTACTTTTTGCTGATCGCGAACAATTTTGGGTTCATGTCCAGGTATTTTCCAGTTGGCAGGTAATAACGGACATTGATCTGCAGGTGGTGCGCTTTCTAAAACATCCATTTTCAAATCTTCTCCACGGGCCCATTCGCAAATATCATGTGGATTTAAAAAAGAAGCTACAAGTAAGAAAGGTGTATTTTTATTTTCCTTAATAAAGCGGGCACAGAATGAAGGTGTGGCCGCATCATTGTAATCCTGAAAATTGGTATTTTCTATAAATTCAAAACCATGCTGACTAATTTTGGTGGTTGGAACGGGTAAATGCCATTTTCCTACATATCCGGTTTTGTAACCACCATTCTGAAAAATCTTTCCCATCATCAGTAAGTCCTCCGGCCATTGTCCGTCTTTTTCAGGAGCGTTGCCTGTAAAGCCAGTTTCAAAAGGCATTTTTCCGCTCATAATGGCACTTCGGGACGGTGAACATAATGGCTGTGCACAGTAGGCTTTGGTAAATCGCACTCCGTTTGCTGCAAGCTTGTCCATGGCAGGCGTATGCAAATCTTTGTTGCCTGCAATACTCATGGCATCAGCCGTTTGCTGATCGGTCATGATGATTAAAATATTAGGACGTGAAGCGGTTTGAGCCTTACTCAATATGGGGATATTCAGCAATACTAAAACGGATAAAATAAATATGTTTTTTTTAAGCTCCATAGCAAACTATTTTAATCGACTATTATTATTTGATTTGAAAGACTTCAAACACAAGACGAATTTAATCATACCTATTTTACAGGGGTTTCAAATTTGTGTAAAATGATATTAAATTTAGCTAAAACACTTATTAAGCCTTAATTATGAGGTTTTTTTTTTGAGTTTTGAATTAAATGACTGATAAATTATTTCTGCAAATCCTTATTTTGTTGCGTAACCTAATGTTTTTAATTTTTGAAAGACATTAGCGCAACACCCTAATAACCCGGCTTTATTGCCTAAACTTGCCGCTACAATTTTTGTGTTGGAGAAAGCAACTGGAATTGCCGCCGTTTTTACTCTTTGTGTTATTTCATCAATGTAAAAAGAACCTGCTTCGCTAATGCCTCCGCCAATAATCACCTTTTGTGGACTAAAAACATTTACAAAACTTGTGATGCCCGCAGCCAGATAATCAAAATGGTGTTGCATAGCAGTTATTGCTTCTTCTTCTCCTGAACGATATTTTTTGATAATGTATTTTCCATCAATTTTTCCGGAAGCAGTTTTATTTTTAGACTTATAGAAATCAATTAAAGCCGTAACCGATGCGTAGGCTTCGAGGCATCCGCGTCCTCCGCAAGCACAGTTTAAACCGTTTTGCTGTATTACAATATGTCCGAGTTCAGTACCTCGATTGCGATAACCGCCAAATAGCTTTTTATCCATCATAACAGCACCGCCAATTCCCGTACCTACAGTAATAAAAATGGCATCACTGCAATCTTTTGCGGCACCGTAAATTAATTCGCCCAATCCCATTAAATTTGCATCATTATCAATGACGATGTTGTATCCGGTTAAGTTTTTTAAAATTTTGCCAAGTTCCAATTGTTTAAAACCGGGTAAATTGTCTCCGCCACCGATAATTACATTATTCTCAATAACGCCTGGAAAACCAATTCCAACTCCCACAATAGGTTCATTCAACTGCTCTTTGCATTCCTGGATGGAAGCAGCCACGAGCGTTATTATTTCGTCCTGGGTTGTGGCATGTTTGAGCGGAACTATAAATGAAAATAAGATTTCTCCGGATTCGTTAACAGCACCGCATTTGAGTGAAGTGCCGCCAATATCTATCCCGATTGCAAATGATTTTGAGATTTGTGGTTCATTTAAGGTAGTCATGTTCCTGAATTTAATTTGTTGTTTTTTGTTTTATTGTAGTTGTATTTTGTATATCGTTATAGTTCTTCTAAAAACAATTAATGCAGAACGTTGAGTTCTGCATTAATGTCCAAAAACGATTCCATTTTAAAAAAGAATATTCAACGTTTGTTTTGTGTAATTAGTGAATAAAATTTATTTATTACTGAAAGATTTTCCAAAATCTCTCCATATTTGAAATTGTTGCGGAGTCAGGATTGCTTTTTCTTTTGCTGTAATATCAGTTTTCCATGCTTCGAGCTTTGCTTGTCTCTGGTCATAAAAAAGAGCAGGGTCTTCTTTAATAGCCTTTTGACCTTTGCCATTTTCTGCAATTAGATCATGCATTTTTTGTCTATTTACATTACTAAGTTTCATAACTGTAAAAATGGAGTCTCTCAATACTTTCATGTTAGGTTGTTTCTTTTGAGCAAACATAGCTGTACTGATAAAAATCATTGTAAACAATAGTATCTTCTTCATAATTTTTGTTTTATATTTTGATTTAAAAATTTTAAATATTTGGAAATAAACTTTGCCAAAAGCAGTTAAAAAATCAATTTAATAACCATGATTTTGACGTGTAATGCTTTTATTAACATCGGTTTCATTTTGTGGATAAGGATAAAGTTCATGTTTACCGGCTACGAAATTGGTAACGGAAGGGTAAAAATAATTCGAACGAATAAGCTTCACAGCTGTATTTGTTTCTGTTAATTTAGTGGATAAAATTCCCCATCTAATCAAATCTGACCTGCGCATCCCTTCTCCTGAAAGTTCCCAGGCTCTTTCCTGCTGTACTGCTTTAAGAAAATTATCTTTATCTAATCCAGTGGCAAGATCGATTGCAGCATTAGTTGGTTTTGCCAATAATTGTGCTGTAGCGGTTGCTCCCGAGCCTTTTCCGTCAGTGCTTGTAATGGTAACTGTTGGTACTGAAGTATATCCATCACCAGAACGCAGCATCCCAATTGTACCAATAACACCTCCACTTGTAAGTGTCACTACAGCTGCCGAGGCATCAGAGCCACCGCCACCAGTAATATTGATTAAAACAGTAGCTGCCGATGTGTATCCTGCACCTTTATTGCCTAAAGTAATACTAATTCTGCTTCCTGATATATCTGCACCAAAACCTCTTCTTCTTACCTGATTTATAGCATCGTAAGCAAGAGCATTCGGTCCTTCATTCAATTCGTTTTCTACCTCGGCACGCATTAACAAAAGGTCAGAATAGCGCATAATAACCCAATTGATATGTGTATAAACTCTTTCTGCAGTTGCATTGGTTTGATATTCACGACTCCATTTCCCTACAGTCCAGGCTTCGTCTTGTCTGGCTGTTAAAAGAGGCACTTTGTTTCCAAGCGCATTAATGGAATAAGTTGCTATAGAAAAATCTCTTCTTTGATCGGCTGTATTAAAGCTCGTATAAAATGGTTTTGGTACTAAACATCTTGCTATATTTGAAGGATAAACACCATTTGCAGTTGCCGGGCCATTAAAATTACCCACCCAGGAAGCGTTTCCTAAAGTTCCTGCAGGATTATAAAAAGCAACCTGAAAAATGTTTTCGGTAGGTTCTAAAACATGCTGGCACTGATTTTTAAATACCTTAGAAAATGAAGGATTTAATTTATACGGATTTTGATTCATAACTTCATTAATCTGTTTTTGAGCCAATCTGTAATACTCTTTGTAATTGTCAGGACGTTTCAGGATACCATCAGGAGTTAGGGAATATCCACCGGCAAATAAGGCTACTCTTGCCAGCATAGCTTTGGCAGCCCATTTATTGATACGTTCATCTGTTGGTAATTGTTCCGGTAACAAAAGAGCGGCCTCTTCCATATCTTTTATAATCTGTGTATAGATTTCTTTGTGATCTACAAGACCAATTTGCAGATTGTCTCCTGTTTTTGAACTCTTTGTTTTAAAAGGAACATCCCCCCATAAACGCACCAATTCAGAATAATAAAAACCACGTAAAAATTTGGCTTCTCCAAGCATTCTGTTTAATTGATCTTTTTGGGTTTGGGTTCCGGTTTCAAATAATGCCATTTGAGGTATTCTTTCGATCACTACATTGGCTCTGTCAATTCCTTCGTACAGTTTACTCCAAGCGGTGTAAAAGGTGTTCGTTTGCGAAATTCCCTGATAATGTGCTATTGTTCTCCAGTCATCAGCGCCTGTACCGCTCATTTGCATGATATCGGTATCGGCATCAAAAATTAAGGAGATATTCCAACCATAACTGTCAAGAGAAGACATCGTTTCGTAAACCCCTAAAGTTGCCATATATGCTTCTTCAACATTGGAGAAAAAGTTAGCAGATGTGAAGTAAGAATAAGGTGTTGTTTCTAATTCTTTTTCGCAGGAATTAAGAGGTAATAAAAGACAAGTTATGCCTGCTGCTATAATTGCTCTACGGGAAAATATTTTATTTTTCATCTTTTTAAACTTTAAATTATAGTGAAATATTTAAGCCTGTAACAAAGGATTTGCTTCTTGGATAAGCACTAAAATCAACTCCTCTTGTTATAGCATTGTCTATTACGCTTACTTCAGGATCATAACCCGAATATTTTGTAAACACATATAAATTATAGGCTGTAAAATAAATTCTCATATTTGAGATTTTGGAAGCACTTAACCATTTTTTAGGCAATGTATATCCCAGACTTATGTTGTTGATTCGTAAAAAAGAACCATCTTCAATAATGTCGCTGTACAAACGTCCTGTTGCGTTACCATTATAAGCGGGTTTTGTTTTACCTGTGTTTAAAGCGGCGAGTTCATCTGGATTTGTTACCCTTTCTCCTGCAGCATTAATGGTTGTCCATCTGTCAGCATACAAGGCAAATGTGTTTTGATTATCTAAGTTAAGTCTGGAGTTGTTCAGCACATTAGCATTGTATATATCGTTGCCCACTGTAAAATCCAGAAAGACACTCAAATCAATTCCCTTGTAACTAAAAGTATTGTTTAAACCTCCTGTATATTTAGGATTAGCATCGCCAATTTGAGTTCTGTCCAAATCGTTAATTACACCATCCGGAATTCCGTTAGGACCGCTAATATCTTTAAATTTAATAAATCCCGGCTGTACTACCACATTATCGCTAACAACACCTGATTTTAAAGTATAAGCGCTGGTTGTGGGATTATAATCAAAATCACTTACCTGATACAAACCATCGCTAACGTAACCATACATGATACCCACCGGTTTTCCAACCTGTAGTATATAGTCGTTTCTGTCTGTGTAGCTATTGGTTATTAATGAAGTTTCGCCCTGGCTTAAAGCAAGTACTTTTGTTTTATTAAAGGCAATATTAAAACTGGTATTCCAGTTAAAATTATCATTCTTAACGTTTACCGTATTCAGTGTAAATTCGATACCACGATTAGAAGTTGCACCAATATTCTGAAACTGTTTCTTAAATCCGGAGCTTGAAGGAACGCGGGTATTGTAAAGCAAGTCTTCTGAACGATTTTCATAAAGCTCGGTTGTAAGTGCTATTCGCTGCTTAAAAAAACCTAGGTCTAAACCAATATTGGTTGACTTTGTAGCTTCCCATTTCAAATAAGGATTCGGAAGGTTGTTTTGAAAAGCTGAAATATTTACCTGATTATTGAGTGGATAAGAACCGGAATTAAAAATACCCAATGCCGCATAATTTGCAATTCGGTTATTTCCTGCTTCACCGTAGCTGGCACGGAATTTCAAATCAGAAAATACAGGAATATTTTTCATGAAATTTTCTTCGATTGCTCTCCACGCTACAGAAACTGAAGGAAAGTATCCCCATTGGTTTTCAGTTCCAAATTTTGAAGATCCGTCTGCTCTGATACTGGCAGAAAACAGATACCTATTCTTGAATGAATAATTAGCTTTTCCAAAGAATGATAATAATTTATCGTCTTCTGCATACGAAGTTGGAATTCCAGGAATAGTGCCTAACTCTAATTTATCCCAACCCGAATTAACTCTTGGAAAAGCAGCAGCACTAACAGAAACGGATTCGGCATAATTATAAATATACTCCTGTCCGGCTGTGACATCAAATTTGTGTTTTTTATTAAATGTATTGCTGTAAGTAAGTACGTTGTTATAATTTAAACGTGAAGAAAGATTAGTATTAATTCCACCATTAGCACCACCGCTTCTGATTGCCTGAATACCATCAGAGCCGTTGAAATACTTGCTTATAAAGCTATTATCTGCATAATTAACCAGTCCTCGATAAATTAATTTCGGGGTAATGTTGTATTGAAGCTGCATGCTCATGTTAAGAGTCTTTTTAATTGCTTCTCTTTTTTGAGTATCAATGGTAATCAGCGGACTTTGAAAAATTGGTGAAGATTGATTGTCTAATGGATCAATAACCAAATATTTAAGATCTTCATCAGATCCTGTTTTTCCAATCGTAGGTCTGTATTGCAATAAAGTCTGCAGCATGCTCAGTCTGGCATTTCCACCTTCTCCGGTACCTAAACCAGTTGTTTTTTGATTAGAATAATTAACAGTACCCGTTACTGCAAATTTTTTGCTTATGCTATGAGTAACGGTTAATTTGGCTATGTTCTTTACAGATTCACTTTCCAACATGATTCCCTCATCATTGTTGTAAGAGTAAAAAGCATTATACTTAGTATCATTTTCGCCGCCACTGATACTTAATTTATGATATTGGCTTTCTGCTGTATTTCCAAAAACTTCTTCCTGCCAGTTAATACCCGGTCTGTTTTTGTAAAGGCTTTCCAGTTCATCATAATTACCGTAAGTACCTGTGAATTTCTGTAATTTTGTAGCATCATTTGCATTTTCATACATTAATTGAACATATTGGTATGGGTTCATTACCGGAAGTGTTTTGGCAATTGTTTTAATTCCGCCATAAGTATCATAACTCAATCGAAGTTTCCCGCCTTTTATTTTTTTGGTAGTTACCAAAATAACACCGTTAGCACCTTGCGCACCATAGATAGAGGTAGAGGAAGCATCTTTTAGAACATCCATAGTTTCAATATCCATTGGGTCTAAAAAGCTTATTCCGTCAGTTTGGGCAACGCCGTCAACAACGTATAAAGGTTCGTTGCTTTGTGTGATAGAAGAACCTCCCCTGATTCTAATAGACGGCTCAGATCCGGGTGTTCCGTCAGACATGGTAACCTGCATTCCTGCAATACGACCCTGCAAGGCCTGTGCTACGTTTTGTACCGGAACTTTTGCAAGTTCTTCTCCTTTTATAGAAGATATTGCTCCGGTAAGGTCTTTTCTGGCTTTTGTTCCATAACCCACCACTACAACTTCATCAAGATTATTGGTTTCGTCTAATAATTTTGCATCTATCGTAGTTCTGTTTTTTACCTGTACTTCGGTAGCTTTCATACCCATAAAAGAAATCACCAATATTGCATTAGGATTTACTTTAATTTGATAAACACCATCCATTGATGTAATGGTAGTATTTTTGGCTCCTTTTTCAGAAACGGTTGCTCCCGGTATAGGCAAATTCTGCGCATCTGTAATCAAACCTTTTACAGTAATGACATCCTGCCCATACATAACTTTACAAGTTGCAAGCAGCAAAAATAGAAATATAGTCTTTTTCATAATTTTTTTTTAAGCAGGAATAAAGGGTAACCCGATTCCTAAATTGATGTTATTTAAGTTGATTTTGATCTTGTCAAAAAAAACGGCTTTACTTGTGTTGGTAAGACAAAATATATTCATCTAATGTGTCTGCTGATCGTTACAAAAATTCTGAGTTATTTTTATAATAAATGAATTTAGTAATTGTGAATATCATCTTTTAAAATCTATTCCTCTTTTGCTATAAATGCAGAAATTATAACAATTAGTTAACTTCAAAAATTCGCTTGGGAATTTTACGTCTTGTAAACAAATAAAAATTTTGTGGTATTAGGTTCATTTTTTTTGGTTTAGTTATGTTAAAAATTGATTTAATAATAACAAATATAGAAATCGACTATATAGACCAGTTTTGAATGCGTCCAAAATACTATTGATTTTGATTAATCATTCTTTAAATTACCAAGATCACCAGTAAAAATAAGGCTTTTTCAGCACTTTAGGATGCATACCATTTAAGCAAAGTACCGTGATTATTGATTTGTTTTGATAGAAGCAGGGTTCACGGAAAGTTAAGACAAATAAACAATAATGTTAAATTTAGTAGCTTTTTTAGGTGTAATTTATCCTTTGAGACTTCAAATTTTATCTTTTGAGATTGGATATAAGGAATTCTCTTAATTTTTTAAATACTTGTCGAATATTAAATTATTGAATTTCGACACTAAAACGTTTTCGGGGTTATAAAAACGCAAAGCTTCTTCGAATATGGTTCATATTTCGGATTGGTTTTAAGTACTTTATTTGTGTTAATTGGATGTTTTTCTTATTTAAATTAAGTTTTAGAGGCTACGATTTCAAGTAAAAAAAAGAAACTATAAGGCATAAAAAAACGCCTAAATTGCTTTAGACGTTTTGTTTCTAACCAAAATATTTTAGTTAATTAAACTTGCTTTTATCTCGCTTTTTTTACCATTTACAATAACTGTAAGGTTTAAAATTCCTTTTTCAAAATCATTACCCGCATTTTGCTGAATAGTGATCTCAGGCACTTTATTACTGTTGTACGGATAAACAATACTTATAAATTGCTGTTCCTTATCATCGCTTTTAAGCTTTTCGAAAACAAATGCCGGGCGAATCATTTCTTTTGCATAAATATAAGATACTTTTCCTTCTTCTTTTGTCAACGTTATTTTATCCGTGTTTAAAGATTGAATCAAAAGATTATTGTTGTCATCATAGGTTGTGTAAACTCTGTTTTTTGGCTGGTCGAATACAGGGTTGCTGTCTTCTTTTAATTGAAAATGTACTCCTAAATTTCCTGTTGCTTTACCAATGGCTTTATCAATGATTAAAAAATAGCTGCGGTCAATAAAAAGCACCGTTCTTTGATGGTTTAAATCGGTATAACTTGGATTGGTATAGGTTAAGAGATCTAAATTTTTACTGGTTTTCCACTGATTTTGTTCTGCTTTGGTAATAACCATGTTCTGATTATTTAATGTCATCGTGCTGTGTACTCTAGACTGACGGTACCAGTTTCTCATTTTATTCACTTCTGCATCACCGCTGTAAAGATAACTTCCTGTATCCGGTGTAAAGTTGCGGCCCTTGACCCAAAGCTCAAAAGTTCCGTTGTCAGGCTGCGCATGAAATTCTGCCGGAGGTCCTGCTTTCAAAACCATTACGGTCGATTTATCATTCCATCCGTTTCTAAACGTATAAAAACCGGCACTTGGTAAGGCATTTGAAAAATAATTAGGTAATTTTCCCGATTCGCCATCTGTTGCAAAATAAGTTATGAATTCATTGTCAGGAAACACTTTGGACCATGCTGAAAACTGTTTCATTCTGGCCGTTTTTTCGATTGGCCAGGAGTCCCCAAACATAGGGTAGTTGTAATCAGGAAAAGAAATGTTGGCTACCGCTTCAATCATTTTCTCTATCGTTTTGACATAAGTATCCGGAAATTCTTTTGCTACGCCAGCCATTTTTGCAGAACTGTAAGCCTTCAGGAAAATATCAATACAAGCGACATGATAGGTTGGGGAAAGTTCCCATTGAACACCATCAGGAAGCACTTGCAGTTTTATTTCACGGTTCAGTACTTCGATACCGCTTTTGCGCCATTCTTCGGCTTGTTTAAATTCAGGGAAAAAAGCACCTGCGCTTAAAACACGCTGTGCTTCAAACAATAAATGATTTCCTTCTTTGCTGTAATGCTTCGGAATGTAAGCTGCCTGTTTACTGAAGCTATTTAAAAACTCCATCAAAAATGCCGGCGTAAAATTGGGCGAAACCAAAAATAAATTAAACGTACCGGGAAGCATTTGCAAACGTTCAGATGCCTCCAAAGGGCGCCATGCCGAATTATCGCTTTCCGGAGATTTTCCTAAATAATTTTTCTTTTCCCAATCACGAAACTGAAAAACCCACTCTTTGGCATATTTTTCATCTGCACTGCTGCGATACGCCATTCCCATCGGGAGCCACCAGGTTAAGCGGTGTAACTGCCAGCGCACTTCATTGTCTTTTACAGGCCAGTACTCCCAATTGATGTCTTTTCCATAATCAAAAAATCCATAGCCTTTTTGTGGTTTAAATTTATGTTCCAGGGCATTATCTGCTTTTTCCTGATTTGCTTTTCCGATGTCTTTTCCTCTAAATCGGGTTTCATCACCACTATTAAAATCAGGGTGCTTGATACTTTTTCTATTACGGTAATAATTCAAAAGTTCTCTGGCAGCTTCGTTATATTTGGCTTCAGAATAAAGTTTATTTACTTTTTCTAAACCGGGATAATCAAGGTTAATAGCAGCAAAACTGTCCTTGTTTAAATGAGCATCCTGTGCGTTGGTAAAACATACTGTAAGCAACAAAAAAACTTGTACACTTATTTTTTTTAAATTTATCATTGAATTATAGTTAAAGTAAATAGTATCAATTATACACTTTGTAAATAAGAAGTCAGTTGATTTATTTGCAATCAAAAATAACTCCTTATTGTCTTTTTTATTTGGTCAAATTAAAATTGCCATTACTGTTTTATCAATTTAACTGTTTTTTTATTTTTTCCCTGAGTTACTTCGGCAAGATAAATTCCCGCAATTAATTCACTGCCTGTTGTTATGGTTTGATTTGAATTTACTTTCAATACAGAAATTTTTCTTCCTGAAATATCAAATATACGAATGGTAACAGCTTGTGTTGAATCGCCACCAATGGTACTTATATTAAATTCAGTTTTCGTTGGATTTGGTGCAACGATTACTTTAAAAGCATTTGTTTCGGTTGTAAAGTCTTTTGTATCTAATGTCGCATTTACTAATTCGGTTTGAATGGTTGCTCCATTGATGGTACTAAAAATAACATCTGTATTAGTACCATTAATCGAAGTAGTTATATTTGCTGCAGTCGAGGCTAATGACCAATGTCCGGCAAGAGTTAGTGTAACAACATCGGTTTGCGCTACCCTGTTTAGAATTGAATTTTGACCACTAATCTGACTCCAGGTATAATTTTCATTAGGTGACAGTAATCCCAGATTTGGATTGGTAAGACTCACTTTTAATTTAGTGCCTCCATCTGTTTTCTGAGTCATTACAATGGCTTGTTTATTAGTGCTAACGACAACATCATAAGAGAACAGGGTAGCAGGATTGAAAATGACATACCCAAAAATACCATCCGGAACATATTCGGCAATATGTGCTGTGCTGTTTTGCTGATAAACTTTAAAGTAAGAAGAAAAATTATTTGCCAATTGCTGTGTAGTCGTTTGACCTCCCTGCATGACAACGGCGTATTGAAATTTTGCTGAACCAGGAGCAATTCCATGATTAATATAAGCGGTGGTAAAATTGCCTGTAGTATTAGCTGTGTCGCTGTTGTTTCGGGAGTTTTGTACAGTTCTGTTTACAGTAATCGCTTCTGTATTGGTTGAATTGGAAGGTATTACAAAGCCATTACCAATAGCATCGGTTGCCCAAAAACTCCCTCCGGTTTGTGTCAGTGTATAATTAGTTCCTGTAGTGATATTACCATTAACATAAGTTGGAGTAGTAGTGTTTGGTAGTGCCGTTTGAAATAGAGTAGTATGTATGGGATAAGTTCCATTTTGATCTGTAATATTAGAACCAAGACACAGAATTATATCTTTAAAAAAGAAATTTGATTTTGAGGCTGTCATTCCAGTATCAGAATTGATGTCTTTATAATCCATACCAAAAACACCGTTATTGTCTAAGGACGCATGAGCCAAAAAGTTCTTTCCGTTCATTTCCCTCATTTTACCTGTTATTAAGACATTTAAAGGGAGATAGGTAACGGTAGTACCCGGAATATGTGACCAGTCCCACCCATTTTCTGAAAAACCATTAGTATTATGGGTTGCCGGGTTGCCCACAGTAAGCAAATCCATTGCACCGGCAGAAGAATATCTTCCATAAACATTTTCGGTATTAGAATCTTCAAAATGCCAGATGTGTTTGCTGGTACCTTTTACACTAACCTGATATCCGTTGTATTTGTGAACACTTAATCCCGCAAACGGAAAATTAAATTGTCCTGCAGTGATTTCAGGAAGAGGAGTAAGACCTGAGTTTAAAGTTTGAAGAATATTTGTTATTCCGCTGAGCGTATAAACTAATGTGATAGATAAAGCATTTTGTCTCAATAAAGCCGTATTTAAAGTAGTGGAGAGATTCCAAAGTCTTATGAATTCTCTTCCGGCATCGGTATTGTTTGCAGGATCTGTCAGGTATAAATAAGCCAAAGCAGGCCTTAAATCGTTGAGAGCATCCGTATTGGTGGGAAACCTTCCGGCAAGACCAAAAGGCATTTCAAATCCTTTACTGAATTTACTATAGGCCAAAACAGCATTTTTTAAGTTGCTTTGTGCTTCTGAACTTAATTCATAATCCGAATTTTTCAGCATCATATTCAGAATTGAAGATTGCTGTAAAGCTTCGACACCATACGTATTTGAGTAAGGACCCCGATGGTGGTACGTTATAAAATCCGATTTGATACAGTCGTTCCAACCATTACTGATTTTTAGCGCATTGTTGAGGAATCTTATTAGAAAATCCATATTAGAGATTCTTGAAATTTCCGTTTCATCCTGAGCCAATACATAACAAAAACGCTGTTGTACAGAACTACGAATTACATCTGTATTAAAACCGGGATTAGTAAAATTAAAATTTTGATATTCGGGTGCTATGAAGGCTGTAAGAGCATTAAGTGCTCCCATATGATGATTAAACTCACCAGCTGCAACCAATTCGTCTTTCATTAGGAAAATGGCTGTAGCATAACCTGAGGAACGTAAACAAACTCCGTGTCCGCTGGTAATAACTTCTTCTGTAGCAGGAATGGCTAAATAGTTGAAATTGGTAGTACTGCTTATTCCTTTTGCTTTCATATAATTAAAAACAGAAAGAATAATATCCCGCAGTGATGTACTATGATAATCCGGATTAGGATTCGTAGCAGATCCTTTTATCTGATACAAAAAAACAAGTCGAATGAGTTTTTGTTCTACCAATACCTGATACGCACTCTGATCAGCAGCTATGGTAAAATTCCAAACAGAACCAGGATTGGCAAAATCGTATGCGGATAGATTTTTAGCAGCAACACCATTACTTAAAAACCGGCTGTAACGCTCTGTAACCTGAGATTTCGAATAATCAGTGTTTTCACCTGTTAGCCAGTCACGATATTTATTTTTTATACTGTTTATGTCGCTCATTTGAGCATAGGAGTAGTTAAGCGCTAAAGTAATCAGCCATACGGATAAAAGCATTTTTTTGGACATAAAATTATTTTTAAGATGAACTAATTACTTCAATTACACTTCACGATTTCTTATCTGAAAATCAATTACGATTTTTGTGAAAATTCTATTTTTTTAATTGCTGCATATCTTTTTAATGCTTCCAAATAATAATAGTCTGCATAGTCAAGCGGCGTATCAATTTCAGAATTGTATAAAAAAGCTCCCACGCTATGTTTCAATAAGAAAAAATGATTCTCACCCGGTTTCGCCAAATAAGCATCTGATGACAGGGATTTTAATATTTCTTCAGCATAATCCACATATTTTTTTCCATCTTTAACTTGTGTGCTTAAATCCAATAATGCAGAGGCAATAACAGCAGCGGCAGATGCATCTCTTCGAGCAAGATCAGCAGTGTCTAAAGCATTGTGCACATCAAAGTCCCAAACCGGTACTTTGTCTTTTGGCATACGGGGATGGTTCATGATATAAGAAGCGATATGTTCTGCCTGATTTAAAAACTTTTCATTTTTAGTATTGGCATAACACATGGTGTAGCCATAAAGTCCCCAGGCTTGTCCGCGTGCCCATGCAGAATCGTCTGTAACGCCCTGATGCGTTCCTTTGCGCAGTACTTTCCCTGTTTTTTGATCATAATCTACTAAGTGATAAGAGCTATAATCTTTTCTAAAGTGATTTTTTATGGTTGTTAACGCATGTGTGCTGGCTGCATTGGTATATTCAGGTTTATTAAACTGATTGGCACTCCAGTATAAATATTCCAAATTCATCATATTGTCTATAATGACAGGATAGTGGAGCCACTCAAAATCCCAGGAACGTATGGTTCCAATTTTTGGATTAAAACGGGCATAAAGGTTTGCTGCACCATCGGCCAAAGCGGGAAGGTAAATTTTATCTCCGGAAATTCTATAGGCATTTCCGTAAGAGCAATACAGCATAAAACCAACATCGTGAGTGTTTTTGATATTTCGGATGGAATCAAGAGCAAGGGTGAATTTTTTTGCTTCTTCTGCCAATATTTTATCTCCAGTTAGTTCATATCCATACCAAAGGCTTCCAGGAAAAAAACCTGTTGTCCAATCGGTTAAACCGGCAAGGCGAACAGTTCCGTCAGGATTTACAGAACGCGGATTTTTTCCGGGTTTGTAGGTTTGTGCGGCTTTGTTTAACTGAAAATGAATTACCTCAGTAGTTTTTTTAAACCAATTTAATGAAGCGTCATTTTGATTGGGCTGTGCAATTGAGCTAAAAGTAATCGACGTGATAGCTAAAAATAGGCTAAGGGTCTTTTTCATAATTTGATATTTTTTATTTTCTAATTGATCTCAGGTTTTGATAAAGCGAAGTTAAACGTGAGTGCAAAAACAGCCTTTCAGTTTTTATCATAAATGTTTCAAATTTGTGTAAACATCACATTTAAAGCATTTATAAAGTCATAAAAACAGGTTTTGAAAGGAATAAGAGTTTTTTATTTTTTAGAATTCAGCAAAAAAAACCTGAAATGAATCAGGTAATTTGTTAGTCCAAAAAGTTTTTCGAATCTATTGTGAAAGTATTTTTACGGTTTTGATACCTTCTGCTGATTTTGCTTTTACAATATAAAAACCTGAAGAATTTAAACTAAAAGACGTATCTGATTCTGTTTCTAAAGATTTAACCAGTATTCCCGAAATACTGTATACATCAATTGCGGTAGTGGATTTTACATTCGAAACAAAAACCTGTTTTCCGTCAGAGTAAACTTGTGATGCTGTATCTGTTTTAAAATCATCTGTTCCTAGTGCCGGTATTAAAGTTGTAGTTCCTAATACGCCTGTAACTTCAATTTTATATATATTCACGCCTGTACCAACACTTGTATAAATATAAATGTTGCCACTCGTTTGAGTGTAGGGAGCCTCAAGTATAGCTGGAGTTGTTGAATTGGCTGAACTTGCCACACCAATTTGATTTGTACCATCAGTTACTTTAACAGAACGACTTCCGCCACCGCCACTTGTAAACCAAATTTTTATAGTACCTGCTCCAGCAGTTGCAAAATACAAATAACGCTCAGTGGGCTGGTTTCCGGTAAATACCGAAGCTTGCCCCATTCTAAAATAGCGAGTCGCATTAAAACCATCGGAAAAATTTACAGATGATGGTATAATTCCGCCGATTGTTGGTGATGTAGTTGTTACGGCAGGGTAAATACCTAAATTGTCTTTAATTGTATTTGCAGAATAGCCTGCTGTACTGGTTATCCAGTTTACAGTATCATCACTAAAATTCCAAACTTTTTGGGCCTTTACAGAAGTTACTGAGGTCATTACAGCAACCATCAAAATAAGTAATTTTTTTTTCATAATAAAAATGTTAAGTTATCAATAGAGTACTGTAATAGGTTGTTTACCAATTACAATCAGCTTTGACAAACTTAAATTTTTATCATATTGAGGGCTTTCGGTTTTGTCTTTTTTACTTTCGGTTTTGTTTAGTATTAAATAATTAAGTGAATATTATAAAAGTAAATTTTAGAGCTTGTGTAATTTTATAAAGATTTTTACATAGTTGTTTGATTAACTCTCTTTTTTTGCTTAAAAATTTCCTCACTGTTATATCTGCCATTTTAGTTAAGAATTTCAAATATCTGTCATTTCTTTCAACGTGACATTCATTCCTTCATCATTAAGCCTTTTTTTGAGCTTTTCAAAGTGTAATATTATCTTTAGATTTATTTCACATTCTATTAACTAAAATTTTGTTAAGAAAAGATACGCTTTAAAAAATATGAACCTCCATAATCATTTTGACTTTGGAGGTTATTTACTCATAGTATTTACGTTATTATTTTTGGATTTTTACATTTGGTTCCGAAGATCCTATAAACAAATATTTGTCACGAAAAAATGCTGTTATCCAGATTAGTGACAATGGCACAGCCGGATTAAGCATTGAACCATCGTTTGATAATTCTGTTGCCATTGCTCCAGCAAAATAGCACGAAAGCAGTATAAAACCGATGCGCATTGTTTTGGGAAAGACAAATAAAACTGCAAAAGTTATTTCCATCAAACCGAGTACTGTTGCCGCATTAGGAAGATTGAATTTTACTAGTCCATTAACAGACCATGGAAGATGAATGGATTTCATAAGACCGCTTAAAACTACCATCGTAGTAGTCAATATGATAAAAGAGGTTATAAGATACTTTTTTGTTTTCATTGATTGCTTAATGAAATTAATTAGTAAGATGTCTAACTTCTATAATCATAAAATGCCCTATACGATTCTTTATCAACCATTTCCCATTATGATTTATATATTGATCCTCATATTTGACGCTGTAGTCTGAAAGAATGTCTTTTCCTTCCACTTCTCTAATCATTTTTAATTGAGAAAAAGAAATGCCTACAGCAGTATCTCCATCGATTTCTACTTTATACTGTCCATTCAATGTGAAGTAAGTTTTTACATGTCCGGCATGCTGATTAAATTCTTTTTCCATGTTTTCTCTTTGAGAAACAGAGGAAACTAAATCACCATTCATATAAACTTTATAAGTAACATCAGGGGTAAATAAATCCATTACATCTGAGATTTTTTTCTCGTCACCTAAAATAGCGTAGTCATCTATTAGGCTTCTTAATTCCTCTTTTATTTTTAAATTTTCTAATGTCATGATTTTTTATTTTAAAATTATTAAGCAAAACTACAGTACATTTGCTTACAATTTGTTAGTAGTTACTAAAAGGTTAGTAACTTTTAAAATGATAGTTATGTCAGAATCAAAAGAAAAAAAGATTGAAAACAAGGAATTTACTCAAGAGTGCAACACTGTACTTATGGCAGTTTCTGATGCGCTGTATGCAATTGGAGGAAAATGGAAATTGATGATCATCATTGCAATGGCGAGAGGAAATAAAAGATTTACAGAAATTCAAAGACAGGTTACAGGTATTTCTGCGAGGGTTCTTTCGAGTGAGCTTAAAGAATTAGAGCAAAACGGTTTTATAATTAAAAAAGTAGCAGTAGGATATCCTGTAAGTATCGAATATGATCTTCTTCCTTACAGCCAAACTTTGGAAGAAGTTGTAGGAGCCATGACAAAATGGGGGATACAGCATAGAGAAAAAATACGAAATGAAAGTAAAACTAAATAAATACAATAAAAAGAAAGAGAATTTAATTGAATTCCCGGCTGTTCTTAAGTTTCCATATTAGATACTATACAATTTTTTTATTTAAATTTTAACTGATAACTTCCCATTAAAATAACTAATATTTATGCCTAAATTTTATCAATCCACAGTTTTTTGCATTGATCCATCCAAATTCATGGGGAAGTTTATAATACTAGAGGCAGTTTAAATAGCAACAAAAGTGCATAAAAAATCCCATTTCGTTAGATATGGGATTTTTTGTAACCCTTACTGAACAATTTACAAACCATTTTATGAATGATTTAAAGAAATTAGCCTGGTTTCAAGTGAATTTGTAAGATAATTATTTTAGGTTTTATCAAGAAGTGGTTTGTATGTATCGTAGAGGTTTAATGTTCGTGCTACTCACGACAAGGAATCCATTAGCTGTTGTAGGTTGTTTTTTAACTTTTCTTAAAAATTTTGTATTTTGGTTTTTCATAATCTGTTATGTCCAAAATAATATCATAAACACCTGTTAAAATTTCTATATTATCTCCTTTTGGAATTATTCCGTCGCTCATATCTTTTCCAAAATTTAAAGTCCAATCGTCATTAAAACGAAATTTAAGCTCTCCTGTTTTTAAAGTTACATTTTTAATTGTCCAAATTCCTTTTGTTTCAGTTTCAAAAAGTTTTGCATCAGGACCTTCCCAGCCTTTTTCTGTAGCACTTCCTACAATTCCCCAAGAGGGAAATATTTTTTTTGCTTTTTTTAGTTGTTTTCCTACATGAAAACTTAATGACTCTATTTGTGAATTATCGTTTCTTTCAAAAATTACATCACCCATTAATTCTTCAGCGTAAAATAAATTTTCTTTTACAGGATATAGAATAGTTGTGGGCTCGTTTCCACTTTGTAATTTTAATTTATTGTTTTCAACTGTAAGGTAAACTACAAAATTGTTTTCTACTTGATAAGTTCCCACATATTGCTTTAAAGTTTCTGAGCTTATATTGGCTACAATTGGAATTTTATAATCTTTATCGTATAAATTATACAAAGTTTTCATAATAGCATAAGTGGCAGTGTCTAAACCTCTTTCTGTATTTGTAAGCAGTATAATGCAGATATCATCCTCGGGAATTTGAACAAAATTGCTGCAAAAACCGGCTGCATAACCACTATGGCCAACTGTCATTTTTTTAAACATTGGTCTTGTAATCCAACCATAGCCATAATTGTTTTTGAAAGGTGTATATGCTTTTTCTAAATTTTCTTTGGAGATAATTTTGTAATTTTTTAGGCCATTATAATATTTGTTTAAATCTTCAACAGTTGAGTATATTCCACCAGCTGCAAAATGCATAGGTGGATCATAAACAATCGATGGTTTTTGTTCTTTTTCAGAAAAAATTTCATAGCCAGTGGTTTTATTTTCACTTTTTAGATTTTTAAAAGCAAAACCACTTTGCTTCATTTTCAATGGTTTGAATATGTATTTTTCAACTGCTTTTTCGTAACTCATTCCAGTAACTTTTTGAATTACATAGCCTAGAAAATAATATCCCGAGTTAGAATAACTCCAATCGGTTCCAACTGGAAAATCCAAAGGTTTTGTTTTTTGAAATTCAACAAATGATTTTTCCGTTTGATCTTTCATATCATTTCCTCTTGTATAGTCATAAATTCCAGAGGTATGAGTTAACAAACTTTCAATTGAAATAGCACTTGCATCTGGATAATCTGGATAGAACTTTGAAAGTTTATCCTGCAATGAAAGTTTTTTTTCTTCTACTAATTTTAAAATTACCGTTGCTGTAAAAGTTTTTGTAATGGAATATATTTGAAAAATGCTGTTAGCGTTATTTTCCTTTTTTAAATCTACATTTGATAATCCGTAACCTTTATTTAGTAAAGTTTCTCCTTTTTCAGAAATAAAAACAGAACCGTTAAATAGATTTTGCTGATTGTAAAATTCAAAAAGTTGTTCTAATTTTTCTTTCTTACTTTGAGCAAAACCCAATTGTGTTATAAATAATAAAATAAAAGTGATTGCTTGAATTGATTTCATGTTTTTTTGACTTTTTATTGAATTCTAACTAGCGGTTTGTCCTTTGTGACAGTTGGGTAAAATTATAATAAAAGATTACAAATAAAAATGCCTTACTGATTATATTCATTCCTTCATTATAAAGCATTTTTGAGTCTTTTGAGGTGTAATTTTTCATTTGAGATTTTCATAGTCAAATTCCATAAAACTAAAATTATTGTTAACATAAAGATAAGAAATTTGTAAGTCTAATGTTTTACAGTGTTGAGGAGCGGTTTGAATCCAGTAAAGTCAACTCTACAGGGCAACTAAACCATTTGTTTTTAGAGGTATTAACTGATTAAATCGATATAAAAAGGTCAAAAAAAATCCCATTTCGTTAGAAATGAGATTTTAAGTTTGTGACGTTTAGTTCACAATTCACAAACCATTTTATGAATGATTTAAAGAAATTGGCTTATTTTCAGATGAATTTGTAAGATAATTATTTTAAATTTTTACTCGAGAGTGGTTTGTATGTATTGTAAGGGTTAAACGTTAAAAAATGTTAAAAAAGAAGGATATTTAAATTTACAGGGATGTAAAAACTTTTATAAAATTCTTGAAAATCAAATTTAGTATTGACTAAATAAAAACAGATTAGTTTTTAGTAAAATTAAACAATCATTTGGAGATTATTCAAATCAAAATTTGTTGAAGATATTAGAGTATTTTAAATTGTTTTAATCTAATTAGAAGTTAATTTTGTTGGATACTTAATTTGTTAGTTTTCTGTACAAATAAAGATATTTAATTTAACTCATTAATTGTCGTTCGATTGGGGTTAAAAATTGATTTATTTTTGTCTAGTTAACTTCTGAATATTGCTCATCTGAGACAGGTTCAAGCCAAGTTACTTGAGTATCTCCCTTAAAATTGGTAATCGCAATATGAACCATTTTTGTATCCGCGGATGCGCCATGCCAATGCTTTACGTTTTCAGGGATATTTACAACATCGCCTTTTTTTATTACCTGTGCCGGTTTTCCTTCTTCTTGATAGATTCCACTTCCTTCTGTAACTAGTAAAACCTGTCCCTTAGGATGAGTATGCCAGTTGGTTCTTGCTCCTGGTTCAAATGTTACGCTTCCAGCTGAAAATTCATTGTTTTTGTCACGTGCCACTAATGGTTTTAAAAAGGCACTGCCTGTAAACCATTCGTTTGGAAGAGGCTCTCCTTGTGGGAAAATTTCTGTTGTACTCATTTTATTTTCTGATTTAGAACTGCAAGCAGTTAAAATTGAAGTTGTTATAAATGTAAGAATTATTTTTTTTATTTTCATTCTGGAATAGCTTTAATAATTTTTGCTGGAATACCGCCAACTATTGTATTATCAGGCACATCTTTTGCAACTACCGCTCCAGCGGCAACTATTGAATTTTCTCCGACAGTTACACCCGACAGAATAGTTGCCGCAGTTCCGATCCAAGCATTTTTTTTGATATGTACAGCTCCGGGAACAAGCGATTGTCTATTTTGACTGGAAATGGGATGTCCTTCCGAAATAATATTTACTCTTGGCGCAATCAATACATTATCTTCTATAGTAATGCCGCCTAAATCCAAAAAGGTACAGTTAAAATTAATAAAGACGTTTTTTCCTATTTTGATATTCTTTCCATAATTAATATGAATGGGTGTAAATATAGTAGTACTTGGATCAATTGTACTAGTAATAATTTCGCTTAAAATAGAACGGATTTCCGAAGGATCGGCTGTATTATTTAAACGAAGAAGTATTTTTTTTGTAATGAAAGATTCTTCAAGCAGCCTATGAGCCTGAGCGTTTGATGAAGAGATAGTTTCGCCATTCAAAAGCTGTGCAAAAACATCTTCTTTTGTTGCTTTTGTATCCATTTTAGTTTTTTCAATTTTAAAAAATAGTATGACCAACTATTTTAGATTATTTTTAAAAAATGCATCCAGTTTATCAAATGGAATTTTATCTAATCTGTCGTATAGATCAACGTGAACTGCATTTGGAATAATCAAGAGTTCTTTTGGTTCATCGGCAGCTTTGTAAACATCTTCGCTGAAGTATCTTGAATGGGCATTTTCGCCGGCAATAATCAAGATAGGTCTTGGAGCTATTTCTTTAATGTATGCCAATATTGGTATATTCATTATTGAGAAACCATTTGTCTTTGTCCAAGCAGCATTTGAGTTGATGGAACGTTTATGAAAACCTCGTTCTGTTTTATAGTAGTCATAATAATCTTTTACAAATTGTGGTTCATCACCTTTTATAGCATCTGGATTTGGACAATTTCCATATTCTGGTTTACCAGCTTCAGCATCTTTCCAACGCTGTAAACTCATTTCTTCTAATGTTTTGGTACGCTGTTCCAAAGTTACTTTGTCGTAATATCCCTTTGATGCTGCTCGTGGAATATCATACATACTTGTCGTAACTACCGCTTTTATACGTTTGTCAATTGAAACAGCGTTTAGAGCAAAACCTCCAAATCCGCATATCCCTATGACACCAATTTTGTTTCTATCTACATTTTTCTGCAGTCCTAAAAAATCTACAGCTGCGCTAAAATCTTCTGTATTAATATCTGATGAGGCGATATTACGAGGTTCTCCGTTACTTTCTCCTGTATAGGAAGGATCAAATGCTAAAACTGCATAGCCGCGTTCTGCCATTTGATTAGCATATAATCCTGAAGATTGTTCTTTAACCGCACCAAAAGGGCCGCTTACAGCTAAAGCGGGTAATAATTTTGTCTGCGGGTTTTTTGGAAGATATAGATCGCCTGACAGCGTAATTCCATATCGATTGTTAAAACTCACTTTTTGACGTGTTACTTTATCACTTAATTGAAATGTATAATGTTCTTGTTCTGTTTTCATGTTCTTTTTGTTTTGAATCGTTTCTTTTTTCTGTGCGAATGTCTGTCCGATGAATAGGAAAGTCATTGCAATAAATGCTGTTATTTTCATATCAAATTATATTTTGAATTACAGATACAAAAGTAAAACGGCACCAAGTGGTGCCGTTAAAGAATATCAAACCAAAAAATAAGAATTTCAAACTTCGGTGTTTCTTACTGATTTAGGATTGGTTCCTGTTTGTTTTTTGAAGAAATTATTAAAATACGTAGGGTAGGCAAAACCTAATGCATATCCTATTTCGGCAATATTCCAATCAGTATGCTGTAAAAGCGCTTTTGCCTCTGTTGTAATTCTTTCTGTTATATGGGTTGTTGTCGATTTTCCAGTAATTTCTTTAACTGCACGATTTAAATAATTGACATGAATATGCAGGCTTTGTGCATAATGCTGTGCCGTTGTCAGTTTTAGCGGATTATCAGCGTTTTCAATTGGAAATTGTCTTTCGAGCAGTTCCAAAAATATCGAAGCAATCCGGGCAGTTCCGTTTTTACCTACCTTATAATTTTCCGAAGGCTGCAGTTTCAGCGATTCATGGATTATTAAATTAATATAATTGCGTATTAATTCATCTTTGTATATATAATCACTCTGCTGTTCATCAATCATTTTCTGAAAAAGACCATTTAGAAAAAGTCTTTGTTCTTCAGAGATTTGGAGTACGGGAGTACCACCAATTTTAAAGAAAGGAGATTGATGAAGGCTTTCTGATCGTTCGGAGTTTTTCAAAAAATCTTCAGAAAAAAGTATGGTATAACCGATGTACTTTGTAGAAATCGTTTCCCATGAATAAGGAATATTAGGGTTGCCAAAAAATAAAATAGTTCCGTCTTGATCAAAACTTTTATCCGCATAATGTATTTTACTATGGCCGGTAGTAAGGCAGATTTTAAAAAACTCTTTCCGGCTGTAAGTGCGGGTTGCATTACTGTCGTCTTCAATCTGAAAGGCTTTAAAACCTTTTAGTTTAAGATCGTTATTAAACTCAGAAATACTGCGTACTGTTTTCTTTTTCATAAGAGCAAAATTAATAAATTCAAATCTATTACGTGTGCTTATGAAAGACTTAAACTAATTTCCAGTTTTTAAGAAAAATTGAGGCTTGCATAAATTACAAGCCTCAATTGCATATTACGAAGTTAATAGCCTTTCCTCAATAATAATAAAAAGACCCTCACGATAGTTTATAAGCCATTTGTCGTTTTGGAATACGTATTTATCATCATATCTAACGCTGTAGTCTGTTAATACATTTTTTCCGTCAACTTCTCGTATCATTTTTATTTGGGCGAATGATACACCAAAGGCAGTATCATTGTCAATTTGTACTTCATGCTGTCCATTAAGGGTGAAGTAGGTTTTTACCAGCGATGCATGCCCAATAAATTCCTTCTCCATGTTGGTTTTTCCCGAAACTTCTGATACAACGATCCCGCCCATAAAGGCTTTATAGGTTATGTTCGGTGTAAATAATTCCATTTGTTCCGTAATTTTCTTCTCATCTCCTAAAACAGCGTAATCATCTATTAATTTTCTTAGTTTTTCTTTTTTTTCTAAAAATTCTAGTGTCATAATTTTCTATGTTTAAATGTTAACTGCAATATTATTCTGCCGCGGTTTCAGATTAATACTGCTTTTTATCTATTTTCAAAATTATTGTATATTCGCTTACAATTTGTTAGTAGTTACTCAAAGGTTAGTGACTAATCTAAATGTTTGCGAATGAAAAATCAAAATGAAAATACAGAAGTAAATAAAGAGTTTACAGATGAATGTCATAAAGTATTGCTGGCAGTAAGTGATGCGCTTTATGCAATAGGAGGAAAGTGGAAACTTATGATAATCATTGCTATAGCTAGAGGTAATAATCGATTTACGGAAATTCAGAGACAGGTAACCGGAATTTCTGCAAGAGTTCTTTCGAATGAGCTCAAAGAACTTGAGATGAATGGTTTTATCATTAAAAAAGTCGATGTTGGATACCCTGTAACTATAGAATATCAACTTTTACCATACAGCAATACTTTAGAAGAAGTGGTCGGTGCTATGACGAAATGGGGAATGCAACATCGTGAAAAAATAAAAAAGGAAAGAAGTTAAGATTGTACTCGAAACTTATAGGAAATAGATGGAACTCACTAATAGAATTTAGAGAAAGGGAATAGAGAAATAAATCAATTTTTAACGTCAGTTGAATAACAATATCAAAAAATTGCAATAAACCAAAAGAGAAAAAATCTTGTATCCTAAACGGGATTTCGAACCATAATTCAACTTGATTAATTCCCTGATAGCGCCACTTAAAGGCTGTTTATTTCAAACAGACTGTGAATTTCTTGTGAAAAAATCGAACCACAAATATTAAGCTGTAAAGGCTTGAAAAATCTACACATTAGGGCATAAAAAAAAGAGACAACTATTTGATAGTTGTCTCCTTAAGTGCCAACGGGACAAATTTCTATAAATTTTATTGAAGATTTGAAGAGATTGGCTTACAGGAAGTAGGTATTGTCTTTTAGCGGCACTAAGAATTTGGTTTGGATTTCCTGTTGGGGATTGAAGCAAAAATATATTTAGTTTTATGTATTATTTTACCAAAAATAAAAAGAGACGGCCTTAATTTTTTGTAAAAAAAAGATATCAATTCCTTATATTTAAAGTTTTGAGCTGGCAATAAAATGGTAATCAAAATCTCTAATACAATTGACTATTACTATTTTGTCGCATAGTAATTATATAAAAAGCCCTGAAATTTCAGGGCTTAATTGTAATTTATTTTCAGCAAACTACATTTTTGGAAGCAGTACTGTGTCCACTACATGTATGACACCATTAGATTGATTTACATCTGAAATTGTAACTTTAGCTTTATTGCCACTTTCGTCACTAATGTACAAATCTTTTCCATCCATCCAGGCAGTTAGAGTTCCGCCGCTAACTGTTTTTAAAGAAGCTTTTCCTTTACCAGCTTTTATTGCTTTTGCAATATCAGAACTATTCATTTTACCGGCCACTACATGATATGTCAATATAGTTTGTAATGATTTAATATTCTCAGGTTTCAATAATGTTTCAACAGTTCCAGCCGGCAATTTACTAAATGCTTCATTTGTTGGTGCAAAAACAGTAAATGGCCCTTTACCTTGTAAAGTTTCAACTAATCCTGCTGCTTTTACTGCTGCTACCAAGGTGGTATGATCCTTTGAGTTTACTGCATTTTCTATAATATTTTTATTAGGATACATAGCTGCTCCACCAACCATTACTGTTTTTTGTGCAAATGATGTCAATCCAAATCCTAATGCTAGGATTGCTGCTGCTAAAAATTTTCTAGTTTTCATAATTACTTTTTTTAAGTTATAAAGTCATTTACGCTTTAATATTCTTTTTGGTTTTAAAAGAGGTAAAAAATAAATTAAAATGAATACAAGAGGCGAATTGATATATTAATAATGAAAGCTCCAATATTCCCTATTGTTATTTTAGCATTATTCAGCCCACTCATTAATCCAGTTGCTAACAGTCTGGCACCACCTCTGGTCGTCATTCAAACAGGGAATAGCCAGGAAATTTTCCCCTCCATTTTTCTCAAAATCTTCTTTGGCACGCATGGCGATTTCTTCGAGCGTTTCTAAACAATCCGAAACGAAAGCTGGTGTTACAACAGCCAGATTTTTAATTCCTTTTGCCGGCATTTTGTCAATTTCAATATCAGTATAAGGCTCCAGCCATTTATCTCCAGCTAATCGCGACTGGAAAGTTAAGCTGTATTTATCCTCGGGAAGACCTAATAATTGTACAACTTGTCTTGTGGTTTCATAGCATTGGTGACGATAACAGAATTCATGTGCCGGAGATTGCGTGCTGCAGCAGGAACCGTCAATTTTACAATGCGATTTGGTTACATCTGTCTTGCGGATGTGACGTTCCGGGATTCCGTGATACGAGAATAACAAATGATCGTATTGAAATCCGGCTAAATGTTTCTGAATTGAATCCGCAAGATTACGGATATAATCCGGTCTGTTATAAAAAGCAGGAACAGCTGTAAATTTGATGTGTGGGAATTTCTTCTTGCGAATTTCTTCTGCTTTTACTAAAATAGTCAAAGTTGAAGCCATTGCATATTGCGGATATAAAGGAAAAAGCATTACATCTGTAACTCCTTTATCACTTAATTCCTGAAGTCCTTTTTCGATGGTCATACTTCCGTAACGCATTGCTAAAGAAACTGGAACGTTTACAAGAGGCTGCACTTTTTTCTGCATTCTTTCTGAAAAAACAACTAATGGCGAACCTTCTTCCCACCAAATTTTCGCATAAGCGTGCGCTGATTCTTCTGGTCTTTTTCTTAAAATAATACCGCGAACTAATAATGCTCTCAATAAATACGGAACATCGATCACGTATTTATCCATTAGAAATTCATCTAAATACGGTTTTACATCTTTTGGTGCGGGACTTTTGGGAGATCCCAAATTTACTAATAATACGCCTTTCATTATCGTTTTTGTTTTAAGCTTTGTTCAAACTCAGTGCTTGCCGTTTCTTAGAAATTAATCAATATATTTTTATTTATGCTCTAATTTATAAAAGCGATACTGTTTTTATGATTGGTGTTAATGGACATTAGATATCTTTTTGGGGTTGTGGAAAATTTTTTCTTGAATCCCGCAATAAAGTGGCTTCCGGTGCTGTATCCTATTTTCAGCCCGACTTCATTTACATTGTAAGAACCGCTGTCCAATAGTTTTAAGGCGAAATCCATTTTGTAGTCAAACAGAAAACCGTATACCGTATCACCATAAATTTGTTTGAAGCCTATTTTTAATTTTTTCATATTCAGTCCAATTTCATCTGCCAGCTGCTGCAATCCTGGCGGTTCGGCCATATTAGCGATAAGTATTTCTCTGGCTTTTTTGATTTTCAGGACGTTATCTTCATCAATCAAAAACGGACATTGCACTGCGTTTGGATCTTCCATTTTATTGAAATACAAACTCAATAATTCATATCCTTTTCCTTTATAATAAAGGTTCTTTAGGGAAGGATGAAGGCTGTAATGAAATAACTGGCTCAAAACAACAGCCATAGAAGGACAGATGGTCCCTTCGGCATTATACTTTTTTTTCTTCTTATCGGGGCTTAAAATAGAAATATAATCTGCTTGAACGGAAAATAACGAGTGAAATTTATTAATCGAAACAATAACAGAAATCACCCATGAATTTGGAGAAAGTTCTACCTTAAGCAATGACTGATGCTGCAGATTGCACAAAATCAGTGATTTTTCCTCTTTCAATTCTAAAGTGCAATGATCCTGACTGGACAAAAAAAATGCATTGCCTTTTAGTCCGAAATGAAACTGTATCAGGCCGGCACCTATTTCGTGCTGTGCAAAAAAAGATTCTGAACTGTCGTTCTGGAAACGAATAAGGGTAAGACCGTCCTCAATTTGTATTTCTTCCTCCATTTTTTTGATATAAAAATTACTGACTTTTCAAGATAGTGTTTAGGAGGTTATTGTCTTTTTGTACCTAAGACTGCGACAACCTGGATATTTATTTTATTGGAAAGCTTGCTTTTAACCAAATTTGGGATTTCAATATTAAAATCACTGGCATTTACGCTGAAATTACATGAAATGCTGACACCTGATGGTGATCTGCTTATCTTTGCAGCTGTATTTATATCCCTGGATTTACCGTGAAGTTCTAATTTGCCTTTAATAATAAAATCCTTAGCATCTGCGCTTAAACTTTGAAGATCAAATCCTTCTATTTTTCCTTTAAATACGGCTTTTGGATATTGGTCACTTTCGATGTAATTTTCATTAAAGTGCTCTTCCATTAAAGCAACCTTAAACTGGAAACCTTTCATCAGGGCTAAACTTGCAATCTCTCCTGTTGCTGGATTCAAAACAAAAGTAACATTCCGATTTACTGCTTTAACTTCTTCAAAAGAAGGAACGGAAGCTTCAAAAGTAACTTTTGCCGATTTACTGACCATTTTTTCTTGTGATACGCCAATGGCGCAAACGCATAACATTGCAATGAGTATGATTTTTTTCATTATTTTGTTTTTTATTTTTTTATAAAATCATTCTGTTTTTGGCTTTTATTTTAAAACCGCAATAATTTGAATCTTGACTTTATTATCCAGTTTATATTTAATAAGCGACGGAATTGGAATGTTAAAATCACTTGCATTTACTTCAAAATCAGAAATAAAAGTGATTCGCGAACCTGATCTTGTAATTTTTGCATCGGCATTTATATCCTTAGATTTTCCATGCACTTCTAATTTTCCTTTTACGGTGTAATCTTTATAATCGTCTGTTAGATTTTTAATGTCGAAATCTTCAATTTGTCCTCTAAAAATGGCTTTTGGATATTTATCGGTTTCCATATAATTTTCATTAAAATGCTCTTCCATTAATGCCATTTCAAATTGAAATCCCTTCATTAAAACCAGACTTGCTACTTCTCCAGTTGCGGGATTTAAAACAAAAGTTACATTGCTGTTAGTTCCTGCAACCGGCTGAAAAGAAGGTACTGAAGCTTCCAGAGTTATTGTTGCAGATTTAGTTATTATTTTCTCTTGCGAAAAAACAATAAAAGAAGCCAATATCATTGGCATTATTATGATTTTCTTCATGTTGCTGTTATAGATTATTTTTCTAATAATCCATCTTGATTCCATTTATTTATAATATCAATAGTTGCTTGAGGTAATCTTGGTCCGCCTTGCGGCATTAAGGAACTATCTCCATTTTCTAAAGAAATTCGTGTAAGCAATCCTCGGTTTAAAACTGCATTTTTCACCTGTTCATAAGTAACTAAAGACATTGGTGCTCCATTTTTAGGAACAGCTGCATGACATACAACACAATTATTATCGATAATAGATTTTACATTTTGATTGTATGTTGCCAAACCATTAATTGGTGTAGAGTCAATTAAGGTACTTGGATCATCATTGGCACAACTTACAAAGATTGAAGCTAATGTTGAGATGGCGAAAAGGGTTTTTAAATTCATAAGATTGGTTTTTAGTTATAAATAAATGCATGATTTTAAGAATCATCAGGCATTTCAAAATCATATACGTTGAAAAGAATAATACAGATTTGGCAAGAGGCATATTTAATAGCCTAAATCCAATAGGTGTTTTTTAACGTAGATAATTTGAAATACTAAAAACCAGTTATGAGAAAAAAAATACTAACTACAATTTCCCTTTTTATAATAATCGGAATTTCGGCGTGTCTCTACATCTACAAAGGGCATAGAGATATAGAATCAGAAACTGCCGATTATGTTGTAACCGTTAACGAACTAGAAAGAGAGTTTACTTCAAACGATAGTCTGGCTTACATCAAATATCAGGACAAAACAATTGAATTATCTGCACGAGTAACCAGTATTGATAAAGCCAGTAATGGAATTGTTATGAGCGAAAAAATATTTGTGACATTTAAAAACCGTTTGCCGCAAAATATTATATCTGGGAAAAACATCAAGATTAAAGGGCGTTTTTTAGGATATGACGAATTGCTCCAGGAATTTAAAATAGATCAATCTTCAGTTGTACACTAATACAAATAACAATTTAAAACTAACCTCATGAAAAACTTTATTCTATTATTTTTTTTATTTCCGCTTTTAACCTTCTCTCAAACTGATTTGTTGTCTGGAGTAGAAACACCATCTGCAAAAGAAAAAGTGACATCTGCATTCAAAGCTTTAAAAATTGTTAACCTTGAGTCTACAAAATTGGCTGCCAAAGGCGATTTGTATTTTGTTGTTGCACACCGATTTGGTTCTATTAAAGATGGTTTTGAAGGTTTCTACGGATTGGATAATGCCAATACACAAATAAAATTTATTTACGGTTTAACAAATGGACTTAATGTAAGTGCGGCCAGAAGTGAATTTGCTTATGATTTTGCAACAAAATATATGTTGTTTCCTCAAATAAAAGATGGATTTCCGGTTACTATTGCCGGGTTTAATAGTTTGTCTATTAATAACACATTAAAAGAAAGTCTGTATCCGAAACTTCAATTTAAAGACAGGCTGACTTATGTAGCACAACTGTTAATTTCCAGAAAATTTTCTGAAAAGCTGTCTTTAGAAATTGTGCCGTCATTCTTTCATCAAAATTTTGTTGAAGACGTAGATCAAAGCAATACTCAATATGCCATAGGATTTGGAGGCAGATATAAATTTGCTAAGCGCTGGTCTTTAAATATGGATTATGCGGCGCATTTAAACAGAGCACCAAATTCACTTTATAAAAATCCGCTATCTATAGGTTTTGATTTAGAAACTGGCGGGCATGTTTTTCAAATGCATTTTACCAGCTCTCAAGCAATTGATGAAGCTGGATATCTTGGAAGAACCACTGGCGACTGGACAAAAGGAGATATATTTTTTGGATTTAATCTTGCCAGAGTTTTCTAGTATCTGCTTTATAATTAAATTATTAGGTAATTACTGTATTTAAAATGATTCTAAATTGATCGATTTGCAACTATTTCTAAAACCGCAGCTCTGAAGTACACGTAGATAATTTTAAAACCATAAAAAATTATGAAGACTAATAAAATAATCAAAAAAGGACTTTTAATTCTGAGCGGAATATTTGTACTGTTTGTCGCGATTTTGCTTTTTCACATTATAACGGCCAAACCGCCCGTTTATGACACCCCAAATCTTCAGGTAAGCAGAATCGATTTTAAATCAGATATTGATTCTCTGCAGGCCAGAAAAATCTGTGCCGACTTAAGAAGCATAAAAGGCCTGACATCAGACTCTATCATCGTTAAAAGAAATGTTGTGGTGTACTTCCACAATAATAAAATTACAAACTCTGAGAAAGTTTTCAACGAGTTGATGGCTAAAGGACGTTATGGTGCCCAGCGTTATATTTTACCAGCCAATTTAGCAAACAAAGAAGTCTGCCCCATGAATCAAAATAGTTTGAGCTATAGACTGTCTCAAAAGATAAATCGTTTTTTTAATTAACCCTTTAATACCTTTAAATTTATGAAAATTTATTCAAAACTTACACTTAGTGTATTACTTGCTGCATCTGCAGCTATGATTTCCTGCAGCAATAATGACGACGAAACCCCAGCACCTCCTGTAAAGGCATCAATCTATGAACGCTTAGGCGGGACTAAAATGGTTGCCGATCCGGATAATTCAGGTCAGATGATCGAGCAGGGACGTTTGAGTTTCCGAAAAGTCGTAAATTCAGCTATAGGATTAATTGTTGCTGACGTTCAATCGAATGCTGCAGGAAACCTTCAGGCACATTTTGCCCCTTTGTTGGCAGAAACTGGAACTACCCAGTCTACTAATATTGCTAAATTATCAGATAATCTGACTGATTTCTTTTCATTTAACACGGGAGGCACCAATGCTGTAAATACATATTCCGGTTTGAACATGGTTGCTGCTCATGATCCTGCAAAAAATCCTCGTATGGGAACAAAATCCAGCAGTGCGGATTATACAAAATTCGAAGGGTATGTAGGGGCTGCTGCCAATGCAAACGGTGTTGCTTCAAATACAGAGCTTTATACTGATATCGTTGCTGTATTGGAATCATTGAGAACTCCTATAGTTCAAAAATAATTTTCTTCTCAAAACGCTGCCTTATTAAGGCAGCGTTTTATATTTCATTACTATTTGCAGTGCCGGACTCTTAATATTATACAATCAGTATATAAATATTTTGAAACTCTGATTTCTTGTATAATGGCATGAATTATATAAAATTGCCAATTTGAATCCATTTATTCCACAGCGATATATTAAATCCTTCTGGCGTTGTTATATATAAATTAGTTAGTAATATTTTTTTGAACTTTTTAAGCAGAGCATAAATATGGAAAATTTTAATATGTCCAGATCCACTACTTTTTACGCATTAGGGTTAAGCTATAAGAAAGCAGATGCAGCAATTAGAGGAAAATTTAGTTTAGATACTAAAGCGCAATCTGATTTATTGATGCAGGCCAAAGCGGAAGGTATAGAATCATTAATAGTTACTTCTACCTGCAATAGAACTGAAATTTATGGTTTTGCCCATCATCCTTATGAGCTCATCAAACTGCTTTGCGAAAATAGCAATGGATCTGTAGAAGAATTTCGGCAAGCTGCTTATATATATAAGAATGAAGAAGCTGTCAGCCACATGTTTCGGGTAGGAACAGGTTTAGACAGTCAGATTCTGGGTGATTTTGAAATCATCAGCCAGATTAAAACCGCCTTTAACAATAGTAAACGGGAAGGTTTGGTCAATACATTTCTGGACCGGTTGGTAAATACAGTTATTAAGGCGAGCAAAAAAGTTAAAACGGAGACGAAAATTTCTTCTGGTGCAACTTCAGTTTCTTTTGCATCAGTGCAGTATATTATCCGAAATGTGGCGGATATTGGAAACAAAAATATTTTGTTATTCGGAACGGGGAAAATAGGAAGAAATACGTGCGAAAACTTAGTAAAACATACTAAAAACAGCCATATTGCCCTTATAAACAGAACAAAAAACAAAGCCGAATTACTGGCTAGCAAGCTGAATGTTATTGTAAAAGATTATGCTGATTTAAAACAGGAACTGCAGCAGGCCGATGTGCTGGTTGTAGCTACAGGAGCACAAAATCCGACTATTGACAAAACATCGCTTGCTTTACAGAAACCCTTATTGATCTTGGATTTATCCATCCCTCGCAATGTAGATACCAATGTAGAAGAAATCCCCGGTGTAACTTTGATACATCTGGATGATTTATCTCAAATTACTGATGACACGCTAGAAAAGAGAAAACAGCATATTCCTGCTGCGGAAGCCATTATTGATGATCTGAAATTAGAACTGAATACCTGGGTGAACGGCCGAAAATGTGCTCCGACTATTCATGCCTTAAAATCCAAGCTAAATGATATTGTATCAGCAGAATTTGCTTTTCAAAAAAAGAAAACAACCCATTTTGATGATGCACAGATGGATTTAATCAGTTCAAGGATTATTCAAAAATTAACAAACCATTTTGCATCCCACTTAAAAAATGAAAATACTTCAGTAGATCAAAGTATTGAATTTATTGAAAAAGTATTTCAGATAGGACAGCTTGCACCGAATAAGACTTCTTCACCAATAGAAAAAAAATACAAAATCAATCTGTCATAAATGCTTAATCAGCTTCATTTTCAGAGCTATAGCAAAGTTCTGAAACAAGCGATACAAAAATAGAACCCGTCAGCTGCGCTGTACGCTGCGACGGGCTTGTCCATAAACATAATCTTCCAAAAAATGTTTACTTAATTCTGCATGGGAGTAATCAATTCCTCATTTGGTAAAGTTAGACTAATTAATTTGGGTGATAATTACATGATTATTAATTAATTTTATCATTACCTTGTTTACTATAAATAATATGAGATCATTGATCCATATTATAAAAAAGGCAGGCCGGCGTGCCAGCTTGAGTAGTAAACTAATTTTCTGCCCCAGCTGAGCAATAATTGATAATAAGAGAATGAGAGCGGAAAATTCAATAAATGATAAATAGTTAACGATTTAATGGGTTTTCATTATTTCAATTAAATAGAAATTTAAATAATAAGAGTATGGGTCTATTCTATTTTTGGCGTTCGAATCCTGTTAACTTTTAACTTACGCTAAGTTTCAATTTATCTTATTTTTCAAGTGAATTTGGAAGATTACTATTTGAAATTGTTGGTCAAAAACAGTTTATAAACATCCTCGAGGGTTAAACGCTAAAAAACGTTAAGCTTAAACTTTTTAATTAAATAAAGTATCAGTCGAAAGTATCTAATTATTGAAAGAATGCTTTAAAATTCTACTTTGGCTACACAAATTTAAACTATTATCATGAGAAACTATTCAAATCAAAATTTGACGATGATTTTAGATTTTTTTACTATGGCTAAGGGGTTTGGTTAAAGTTCCGCCAGAGTGCAGTATTGAATCCCAAAAAGCGCATATTGAATAGTATCAATATGCGCTTTTTAGTTAGGACTTTTTATGGAATTAGACTTTTCCTAAAGTATAAAGCTGCTCCATTGTAGGTGTAAGGCTTCCCCCTGCAGGTTCCAGCGTGATGCCAAAAGCTTCAGCTGAATCGGTTTGGCTTACAGCGAAGATTTTTTGAGAGTTTTCTTCAAAATTATCCAGCAGACCAATACTTGTCGGTGTAAGCACCGGACTTAGTTTTAAAGACCAAACCTGGTAAACCATTCCTTTTGGAGGGTTTGGCAGACCTGCCGCGTCGATATAAGTCGTTTTTGTTTCTTTGTTCCAGTACACTTTTGCAAATGATGCCGGAGATACTGATTGTCCGCCCAGAGTAACGCTTGTATTTTTAATGTCTCTCACAATGCTCAGATTTTTCTCAGTCTGTTTATTCTGCTGGTCTAAAAAAGCATATTCTCTTTCAATTTTATTTTTTTCGCCTCCAGCCTCAGAGACTGCCTGTTTGGATTTTGTCAATTCTAAAGTCTGATATCCAAAACCTAGCAATAATAATACTGCAGCCGCCCAGCCGAAGTATTGCGGCAGGTTTGATGCTGGTTTTATATCGACAACTTTAGTATGTTTAAGCTCTAAACGCGCTTTTATTTTCTCGAAATTGGCAACCGAATGGAAAGGTGAGAAGCTTGATGATAAGGCTGAAACAGCTTTTTCTATAGCAATGATTTCACTTTCAACCTCAGGGTTTTTTCTGGCCAGTTCGGCAATTTCCAGGTTCTCTTTTTCTGTCAGCAGGCCGTAAACGTAAAGTTCTAAAATGCCTGATTCAATATATTCCTTATCTTCCATTATATCTTTAAATAATTTCTTAAATCGTTGATACAGTTTCTGTTTTGTGTTTTGATAGTGCCCAGCGGCATAGCAAGCTCTTCCGATGCTTCCTGCTGGGTATATCCTTTAAAGAATAGCAGATCAATAATCTCGATACATTTTGGTTTCAGTTTTTTTACGAATTCCTGAATTCCTATAGAATCAATTCTGTTTGTGAGCTTGTTGCTATCATCTAATAGATTTACGAAATTATCCGAGGAAAGGTTTTTTTGCGTGTTGTTGAAATTTTTGGATCGCAGCTTGTCAATAGATGTATTCCTTGCAATATTAAGGATCCAGGTGTAGAACCGGCCCTTGCTTTCGCTGTATGTATCGATGTTCTTCCAGATTTTTACAAAGACTTCCTGCAGGACATCTTCGGCTTCTTCCCGGTTTTTTACCAGAATATTTATGACCGAAAATAAGCTTTTTGAGTACATATCGTAGAGATGGGTGAAAGCTCTTTCATCTTTTTTACGGATTAATACCAATAATTCTTCTTGGCTCATAGGATTGGATTTAAAGCTTAAATAAATTTTAATTTCTTATAAAGTGGTAATGCCGGATAAAGGTAATTTATTTTTTACGTAAATAGTCTAAAATTAGAAATAAAGGGTATCACTTTCAAAATGCCAATTTTCGAGGGGTAAGCTGTGAGGATGTTCTTCTCTTGCACCGTTGCTTTTTCTATTTCCATAAACAGGAATAAGTCAATTTTTAACCTCTGTCGAGCGGCAATTATTAATATCATTTATTAGAACTTAAGATTCAACTAATGGTTGAGATGATGAATGATTTTCTAAATGAGATTGGCCTTACTGGAAGTAGAAGATGTCTTAATATTTTTTAGTATTTCGGTTTGGATGCCCCGCTAGGCTCTGAAAAAAAATATTTGATTTCACAAATGATTTTAAATAAGATATTTCTTTCATGATTTATTAGAAGCAGACAGCCAACATTACCTTTTTGTGGCAAAAAGAAGCATACCCAGTTTAGTTAGTTGAATTTAGAGTTATCCGCCTTGCAGTACATCTTTATTGTATTTGTTCCGATATTCTAATGGCGACAGCCCTGTAATTTTCCTAAACACTTCCCGGAAGGCTTTAAGGTCTGAATAACCCACCTCGTACATAATTTCATTAATAGTCCTGCGACTTGTTTCGAAAGATTTTTTTGCATCTTCTACTTTTATCCTTTGCAGATATTCTGTTGGCGTATTACCAGTAGCTTTTATAAAGCGACGGTCAAAGTTGCGCCTGCCAATGGCAAGACTGGCGGCCAGATGTTCAATTGAGATCTTTTCTTCCGGTTTGCTTTCCATATATACCTGTGCTTTTTTAACCAGTTCATCGCTATGTGTTTTTTGTCCCTCGAAAATAATAAAAGTTGACTGATTTTGCCTGCCTATATCAATCTGGAAAACCTTGGAACAAAAAATGGCAGTTTGTCTGTCGTAATATTTCTCCACCAGATAAAGGATAAGGTTTAGGAAAGAATAAGCTCCGCCATTGGTATAAATTCCCTTTTCATCTGTGATCAGTTGATCGGTTTGTAGATTGAGGAATTAACCATTTTTTTGCCTCAGTCAAACAACAATTAATATTTAGGACGATTCTAAAAAAGAAAATAAAAGCAAAAATGAGCCAACTTGCTTAATAACAGTATAACTAAAAAAATGACCCAATTGTCTTTACTCGGCGTTATTTGGCTTTGTGACCACGGTATAAAAAACTTCAGGCATTAAAAAACACGCAAGACGGGCAATCGCGTTGGATATGCAGAAATTGATGTCATCAATAACTGAAAGGGCGGCATTTATATAAAGTAAATAGTAAGGCTAAAAAAAGGGGATTAAAGATATTCAGTTCTACTGGCAAGCTTTAATCCTTTTTTTCTACTATTTTACAATAATTTCTTTTGGCTGTACAGCTGAATTTTCTTGTGCTGCTGCAACAGCCTCTTGTGCACTATTGATCTGGATGGTCAATT
The DNA here is from genome assembly GCF_022802975.1 of Flavobacterium pectinovorum. GTDB lineage: Bacteria > Bacteroidota > Bacteroidia > Flavobacteriales > Flavobacteriaceae > Flavobacterium > Flavobacterium pectinovorum_B. The sequence goes on along the minus strand of NZ_JAFEVZ010000010.1, from coordinate 17,776 downwards.
GTTCCCTTTCTAATTTGAGCTTTTCATTAAGATAATTATGTTTGATCTCAAAGTCGGCAAAAATTTCACTCCAGGTTTTGGCATAAACTTTTATCCGGCCTTCATTTAAATGCATCATTAGAGAACTTATTCCATGGGGTCTGTTTGTACTTATATGATTCTGGATGAAATGGGTAGAATCAAATTTATTGCCTATCAGATAAAATTCCCATGACATATTTGGCGCATTAAATTCCGGCTGTTTCTGAATGAGTTCCATATAGTTGTAAACCTGATTGTATTGGCTGCTTCCCAGGTTTATCAGGGGATGTTTAAGCTCTACTACTATATTTTCAATTCTGTCCATTAAAGTATTCTGCCTGCAGGCAAAAATGTCCATTTCTTTGAGTTTGTGGGGATGGTCTATTTCTACAGTGGCATCTTTCTCCGTGAGAAGATAGGTGTACCTTCTCAACGCTTCTTCAAATTTTGGCTCAGCCGACGTCACCAAATGATATTGTTCTCCAAAAATCCAATAGTGGCTTTCAATCATTTTTTGCAAATGGTCGACCTCATTGGCTTTTAGGTCTTTATTAAAAACGAGTTCTTTGAGAATGGCAATGGTTTCGTACCTGGACTGGATTAATTTGATGGTTTCAATTACCCTGTTAAGTTTTGTGGTCTTCAAGATTTTTGCCAGATCTTTTTTCTCATTGGCGGAAAGATCCAGGATCTCGTCCAGAACTTCAAATATGTCCTCCCTTTCATTGGAATCCAGCAGCAGGTCAAGAAACCGTACAAAGGTTTTCTTTTGATTAATGTTCAGGCTGCTAAATAATTTTGGCTGGATTTCATAAAGGCTTTTCAGGGTTTCAATTAGATCCTCTTTTTTATATTTTTCTTCCCACGGCGTCTTATAGGTAGGGAAGATTCCATTTTCTTCATAGTTTTCAATGAGTTTGTCGGCAAATTTTCTCAGGAAAGGCTTTCTTTTTTCCCTTAAGACCTGACTGATGTGTTTTATCAGATAACGGTATTCGGGCGAAGATTTTGCCTTTCCAAACAAACTGGCCTGCGTTTCCTTTTCAGAGCTGTTGAAGTCAAAATCATTGAAATATTCGCTTTGGATGTATACGCTGTGGAAGAATTCATCTCCTTTTTTGTTCAGGGTAGTATGATCCTTGTAGATCTCATTTTGTTTGTCATTTAGAAAATAATACTTAGAATATTCCTGATGCAGCGCCTCTTTCCATTGTATGAATTTAATTTTGAACTCTGTTCTGCCTGCTGATTTGGAGTCGGAGTAAACAAGTGAAATTTCTTCGTCCTTTTCGGCTATATTCGATTCATAGTCCAAAGGGACATTGTTGATAATGATCTGGAATTTTTTATGTCTGTTTAGTTCCAAAAACCAGCAGAACTCCCGGATAAGAAAAGGGATAATTATTTTGTCCATCTGGTTCTCGGAAATCTGTATATCGGTAAAAGTTACTATAGTGCCTGAAAAGTCAGATTCATTATCAGTATTTTGGGCTGTATAGTCGGTAAGATTGCTGCTGTTTATAACTATGGTGTTTGTTTCAAAATTTTTCCCATTATCAAAAGTGGTACGCCATTGTGCACTTTTGGCGAAGGTGAAAAAAGTCAGTCTGCCCACCCCGTTTTTTCCATGCATAGCAGAGGTATGTTTAGGCGCAGAGACCTTTATGGCTTTTTCGGATTCATAAAAGGGCTTGAATTTTGAGTTTAGCTTATTGTGATTGATGCCGTACCCATTATCTATTATTTCCAGATATTCCAAATACCCTAACATATCTACAGTATAATTCAGGATGACGGTATTTGCTTTTGCATCAAATCCGTTCCATATATATTCTGCAACTGCGCTGGGAGTCTGGTAATTGCGCAGGATCTTTTTTATCCCGTTAGAAGTAACATTTACATTTCCTGCCATAATTAACCTGTTATGCTTTTGCCTAGTTTATTGTAGGGTTTCGCTATCAATCTGATGTACCAGATAAAAGAAGAATAATGGTAAAGATAGTTTTTTTCTCAATTTAAGCATAATTTGAGAAGGGCATGATTTTATGACATGGTACTCTTTTAAAAGTAAGTTTTTCATTTAAGTTTCTTCACTTTTTTTTTAACATTGGCAATAAGCGTGCATCAGATCTAAATAATTATATTTGATTAAAGAAATATACCAAAAACAAATCAAACCAATCTTTCACAATGGAAAAAGCGATACAACTACAGGTGAGAAAAGATTTGGATGCCCGCCAGCAGCACACCATACTTAAACTCAAAGGGAACCTGATTTCAAAAGGATACACTGAGATTATCCATATCCTTGACCAGGACGAGGACTTTCATATCAATACCTTTGAAACGGCCACCGAAAAACGCAATGAAGTCCAGCAGTACATTGCGGCCTTCATAGATCAGGAAAACCTGGTTGATACCATCAGCATCAAATAATAATGGCATCTTTAAAATAAAGAGCCCGCTGGCAGTCAGGCCGGCGGGCTTTTGAGCATTGTTTTGCTGCATAAAAAAAGCCGATAACTTATCGGCTTTGGTCTTTAACTGACTATTTTCTTCTTCTTTTGCAGGCGCTCCTTAATCCTGTAAAGGTTTTGGGAAAGCAGGCTCAGAATCTGTTTGTGGTGTTTGGAGGGCTTGTTCTTGAATCCCCTGCACTGCAGGATTTCCATACGGCTGAGTGAGATTTCTATGGTTTCCACTGATTGGTCTGCAACCTTAGCCGATAAGATAAGCGAATCTTTTCTGTCATAATATTCATTGGTAAAGACACAATGCCCCAAATCGTCGCCCTCCTGCATGAAATCCCGAACGTTTTCGATTACAGAGATACTAAGTTCTTTTTCCTTGAAAAAGAGTCCGAAAAAGCGTTTTTTATCACTTGCGTACCTTTTCTGCGCCTTTTCTATTTCAAGGCGCAGGTCATGGAGTTTTTTCTTTCTGAGGAGTTCCCTTTTTTTCTGCACCAATCGGTCGTGCGCCTGAGTAAGGTTTTCGGGGCAAACAAACGATGCGCACGAAAGGTCTTTTTTGAAATAACGCAAAAGTTCGAGATAATCCTCCCAAATCTGGACATCAGCGATGTTATAATTGTTCCTGATTACCGTTTTGACTGCCTGCCAATTTTGTTTAACACGCTGACGTGAAGCGCCAAGATAATACTGCAAAAGGTTCTGCTGTTTTGCTTTGAGCAGGGTTTCGGCTGTGGGATCGGTCAAAAGGGATGAAAAGAGCAGGTGCGGAGCAATATTATATACCGAGTTTTTGAAACCGTTCCTTTTCAAAAGGGCAAGCACTTTTATGTTTGGATAAACTTTGTAAGGATTGATGTAATATTTGGCATTGCGTAAGAAATCCTTAGGTTTGATTTCAAGGGGGGAATAGAATTTCCAAGCATCTATTGCATTTGAAAATACATTAGTGCCTATTGAAAAACTGCGGACGTCCCCTTTTTGGTTTATCCAATGCTGCATCACTTCTTTACAGAAGTAAGTCGGCGTAAAATTTTTCTTCATGTGCTTATAGGCGATTACAACTCTAACCACCTGATAACCTGCACAGGTTTCTAAAACGGCAAAATATTCTACTTCCTTGAAATGCACCTGATTATAGGACTGCATTTTGAGCTTTCCTTTACAGGCTGTGCAGTTGGTAAATTTAGAGCATGCACTGACATTGTCGGGTTTCCACGAGTGCGCACACTGCAGACAGTAGAATTTTCCTCTTGATAAAACAGCCCAATTTAGAAAAATATTTTTTTCAGCCCAAGCTTCAACTTCGGGCGTAATCGGAGCAAGTGAAGCGCTTAGTGCTGTAAGCTGTTTTTCGATGTTGGTTTTGGGTATCATAGGTCAAAAAGTGTTAAGGCGGTCTGCACGGTTTTAACTTCCTGTTTTACTTGAGGTATGGTTTCGTTTTTACTTGAAAATGTGGCGATTTCAGGCTGACAGAACAGGTCTGCTTTTGCTGTCTGCTGTACTACAGCCCTGCACGCTACAGGGGCAGGAATACCGATGGAATCATCGGTATAGTACTTAACTGCCATGTCAAAAATTTCCTGATTGTCAAAGGCGCACAATCCTGTTTTTTTGACCTCGCCAAAAATGTAATTAAAACAGCTTTCGATGTTTTTGGTTTCTTTGGCAAGGCTTCGGGCAAAAACAGTATCGCCCTGCGCAGTAGTGTTGAGATAATTCTCTATAGCGGTTTTAAAGTTCTCTGATGGTTTCATGATGGAAAAAGTTTGATTAATAGCTATTGTTCAAAGACATCTCTGTAAATGCCGTAGCAGTACTCCTCAAAGCAGAGCCAGCATAAAAAAGTGTAGTGGGGCAGTTTATATCGGTTGGCAACAGGCTCTCCAAAGGCTTCTTCCAAATCATTCTTAATTCCTTCCAAATCTTCAAGGTGTTTGATATAAAAAGCTCTGCAGTCATTGTGGTATATAAATTCTCCTATCATACCGCTGATACAACCCCCTTTCTGAAGGTCTTCGAGGAAAGACTTCAACTGCTGTTTTTTCTTTCCGTTATAGCTGTCCAAATGGCTTAAAATGATTTCGTTGAATACATGGCTTACATCGTAATCCGAGTACTTGTTTTTGTCTAAGGCTTTCATAATTTGATTTTTTGGCGTTTATAAATACAATCCGAGCCCTCCCTTAGAAAGGCAGGTCATCAGGATCGTCAGATTGATTTTGTTTTTTCGGCTTGATAACAGCGCCCGCAGAACCATCTTCTTTTTTGGCAAAAGCCAAAATTTTAAGGCTGTTGATGTGAAAGGTCAAAGACCCCATAGCTGAGCCATCGTGACCGATGTAGGTACTAATCCCGACACGCCCGAAGAGCTGCACAAGCGCCCCTTTTTTAAGCCACTCGGCAAGTTTAGCGTTCAGCCAATAGGAGCAGTCGACAAAAGTTGTAATGTGTTTGTACTCGGTGCTTCCTTTGGGTTTGTAGCTGTCATTTATGGCAATGGAGAAGTTAACGACCTGTTTTTCATTTCCCACTTTACGGGCTAGTGCATCTTTTGTAATACGTCCTGTGATTTCCATGATTTTAAATTTTAGCGTTACTGTTATTTAAAATTTCTTTCTCCCTGCACTCCCAAAAATTGTTTTCAAAAGAAAAAACGGGAAAAAAGAAAGCAAGAATCAAGTGACCGGTTATGAGGATGCGGAGTGCTATAAGTCCCGAAGGGTGGCAAGCGAAAGCGGCGCCATTATGCGCATGCAGCATACGGCGGGCACTATCTTGGCTGCCTTTTTATGCCGTTTTCGAATGAAAATGAGTTACACAAATTTTTAGTTCCTTTATTAAGATGAAAAGCATTAAAAAAACAGGTACTTATACTTGCATGAAAATTTTATTAAAAAATTAAATTGCCGTTTAAAAAAAGGATTACGGAAATCCGTAAAAGAAAAAGGGGGCGAATTTGTATGTTTGATATAAATTGTTATTTGTTTTTGAAAAATATTCAATTATAATAACTTAATTTATGTCTATAAAAAGGGGAAGTTTATTTGAATGTTTTGATTGGAGAGGAATGACGGGGTGAAAAGTAGTCTGGAATTTATACTAGTTGACAAATCCTCGCTATAAATTAAAACAGAAAACAGATTATTTTGTAAAGAAATTACAAAATACTGGAGTTAGGATTAAGCAATGTACTTTTTGGGTTACTGCATAATTTTATACCCGGTAATGATAATCAATAGCCTATTATATGAAACAGCCTTTAATTGATTTGGTTAAAAATACGGTCATTTTCGAATGCAGTCTTCCTTGTAATCAACGGAAGCTGGATAAGTCACCGCTGTCTACCAAAGAAGACAATTGTTTTAAAGTAGTGGATGCCGGTAATCTTTCAAAGGTGATTTATAATAATATCATAAACTATGCTTTTGATGTTTTTGAAATGCTACAGGAAGATGAAGTTTTGTTAACAAAGGCGCTGTATTCCAGAATACGATATAATCACGATGCGGGGGAAGCTGCGAAGCTTGGGTACGGATTTTATGGAGAAGTGCTATTACATGCACTTTTACACGTAATCTATAAGGCGTCTCCGCTTATTTCAAAAGGCCATTTTTTTATTTCAGGAAACGGAGAATCCAAAGGATATGATTCTTATCACTTAGTGGAAGCGGGAGGACAGATTCATTTATGGTTTGGTGAGGCCAAGTTTAGAGAAACCTCGGCGTCCTGTATTAAAACAGCCTTAGAAGAACTGCCAAGTAAAGTTTTGACGGATAAATATTTCCTTGAGAGCAATTTTATCCCAATATTTGATGAAATGTCAAAAAGCAGCAACTATGATGCATCGCTGGCATCCAGCAGGCTGCTGGAAATTAAAACACAATGGATTGAAAAGGGTAAGATAGATATTGAAGATTTTAAGGCGAACGATATTGGGGTTGTTTATCCTATTATGATTGCATTTAAGCAGAGTTCAGGCGGATACGACAAAAGCATCACCAATTGTCTTGATTATATAAAGAAGAATTATGCCAAACTAAAATTTGATAAATTATCAATAGAGAGGACAATTTTCTTCATTTTTATACCTATCGAAGATGTACAATTGGTAAAAAAGACAGTAATTAAATGGATAGAGTCGAAAGAACAATTGATATAGCTAGAGCTATTAATGCGTACAATGCAGGGATAATGGCTGACTTTGATCTTGTAGCCAAGGTATGTTCCTATTTTGACTATTTAAAAGATAAAGAACTGTCGCAGGCTGATAAGTCTTTTTTGCTTTATCTTGCCAATAAAACAGGTGTTCCCCATTATTTTGATATGCTTGTCAATACACAATTGAATGAAAGTTTATATTTTGATGAAGACGATCTTAATCTTACAGATTTTACCGCTTTTTTATATGAATCCTCACTTTATACAGACGAAAAATCCAAATTACACCGCTATCAAAAACAGATTTTGGATCAGTTTGTACAGGGTAACTTAAATCGTTTTTTTTTATCGGCATCCACATCTTTTGGAAAAACCCATCTTGCGTATGAGGTCATTAAAAAGATGAAATATAATAATGTCATCCTTATTTTTCCTACAGTTGCCCTTCTAACTGAAAATTTGTTTAGGCTGAAAGAGAAAGAAACCTATAGCTATTTTGCTGAAAGCGAATATACAATTCATACCCTTAGTGACGGAAAGGAAGAATACGGCTTAAAAAATATATTCATATTTACCCCTGAGCGTTATCTTTCTTTTTTAGATAAAAAAGGATCCCAGATAAATATTGATTTTGTTTTTGTGGACGAGGTTTATAAAATCGATAATGAATATATGGATAACGATCAGCAGGAACTCAAAGAGCATGATCGTGATCTGGCGTATCGCATGGCTATATATTATGCCTTGCTGAGTCAAAACGTGGATCTGCTTTTAGCAGGTCCTTATATTACTTTTTATAATGTTATGGACTCCTCTTACAATAAATCATTTGATCTTTTTTTAGCCAATTATAATATTAAGCTTATAGATAAAAACGATTATGAAATCGTAGGCAAGTCTTATACGGTTGTTAAAGGAAGGCAAAAACAAGTTATAGACGGCATACCGATCGATTTTACGGAAGAGGGTAAAAACGTTACTTCAAAGCAAGGCAGGCTTAAAATATTGCTGAAAAGCTTTTTTGAGCATAAACCTGAACAAGAGCATAAAACCATTGCATACTGCAGTACGAAGGTTACCGTAGAGAATTATGCTAACTTTATTGTATCATGGGAACTTGTCAAGAAACCGCAGGATGAGGAGTTTGGACTTTTTATTGAGCATCTGGAAAGAATTTATAATAAAGATTGGTGCGTGATACAAGCTTTAAAAGGAGGAGTTGGTATTCATCACGGTGTGGTGCCAAAGTATATTCAGAAGGAGATCATAAAACTCTTTAATTCCAAAGAAGGGGGTCTTACAATTTTGGTATGTACTACGACTATTACCGAGGGAGTCAATACGTCAGCTAAAAATTTGATTGCACTATTTGACATGAAGGGTATCAAACCGCTGAAAGCATTTGATGCTAAAAATATTGCGGGAAGGGCAGGACGGTTCATGGAACATTTTGAAGGTTCGGTTATTACGTTAAAAAACGACTTTGATAAGGTCATAGAATCTGATGATGGCGGGATCAAGCATAAAAACTTTGATGTTTCTGTGTCAAAAGACGGGGCAGACCTGGATATGACCGGAGATGATTTTTTAGGACAAGATGAAAAAGAAAAAAAGCAGCATATTCAGCAGCTTCAGGATGAAAGAGGGATTGATGAAGAGATAATGCAATTATTTAAAACGGTTTCCAGAGAAGATAAAATATTAATATTTGACCGAATCAACTTATTGGGACCTGAGCAGTTGTATCAAGTCGACGCCTTGGTTCAGAAAGTTATGATGAATCAGATTGATTTCGAAGGTTTTCAAGTGTTTATTGACGTTATAAGGCCTATCGTCAGGGATAAAAATTTTATACATCTACTTGATAAAGCAGTCTATACCAGGGAAAACGAATCTATAGAAAGAGAGTATTCGCGAATTACCTACTCGCTTTACTGGTATTTGAAAGAGGGGTTTAACGGACTTTTTAATTTTAGGATTAATACCCTGCGTGAGGATGTAGACAAGGCGATGCGAAAGGCATCTGAACTGGTCTATAATACATTTAAATACCAGCTTGTAAAGTATCTGGGCGTATTTAATATTATGTACAAGTATAGTCTTTCACAAAGGGATGCAAAGACTTTCGAAGAGGTTCCTGGATTAGATCGGCTGCTTGCAAAACTTGAGTATAATGCATTTTCTGATCAGGCAAAAATAGCAAGTGACTATGGGGTTCCCCAGCGTATAATTGATTATTATGATTCTGGTTCAGAATCTGGAAAAAGAAAAATTAGAGAATCGTTTGATGCTTTTGAAAGCCATATATTCAATAGTACACGAAAGCTTTTTGAGCTATAACAAGTGGTAATCAGTTGTGATATATATAATAAGCAACAGCAATTAAATTATTAATTAAGGCTTTAAACATAAGCTGATAAACTATGGAATTATATTGGTTATTTATAGCTTTATTTATTCTATTTTTGCACTAGATTTTTTAAATTAAATGGAGGAAAAAGCGGAACAAGTTTATGAGATATTGCAGGATTACCATTGCGATTATCCCGATACAAGTTATGAGATGTCTGCTCAGCACATTCTTAAATGGGCGGAACAATTTGGTGAGGATGCAGATTTTGTACTCTCTGAGTTTTTGCACTTTCTACCCCAAATTTATGTTTCAAAAGCCAGAGCTGCTAAAGCACTGAAAAATAGACTTGTTAATTTTCAGGAATTTTATGGTTACCATTCGATGGCAGAGTTTGTTTTAAATACTCACTTTATTGATGTACAAAGAAATGAAAAGAGTCAAAAGGAAATTCTTATTGTAATCAAATCCATATTGCAGGATGATTTTGGAGTTGATTATGATCAATTTGCAGATCAGCCCAAGAAACATTTTATCTATTTTGATGATATATTAGCTACAGGCGGAACTATATTCAGAGACCTTCACCATTGGCTTTGTGAAAATTTTGAAGCATTTGTTAAAAAAGAAAAAACAATAGCACTCAGCCTTTTTTGCTACCATGAATTAGGATATGGCAACATGAAGTGGATGCTGATACAAAATCCTGAGCTTAAATCGCTGTTTAACGAACATTCTGTTTCAGCAGGGATCATTGAAAAAGAACTGCTGACCCGTACAAATTATGTTATAGAGAATCAGGCTAAATGGAATAATCAAAAGCTCAATTGTGCTTTCCCGATTGCGGACCAGTCCAAGGAAGTACTGCAGTATCTTGCAAATTTCAGTGAAAATCCAGGTAAGGCGCAGGTTTTCAGAGTGCCCAATACACCAGTCCAGGAACAATTTTTTTCAAGTGCTGATAATAGGAACAGGCTAGAGAAAATATTTACTGAAAAAGGACTGGAACTTTTAAAGAAAGTAAATTCACAAGACATTGACCAAGCTAAACGTCCTTTGGGTTATACAGTGAGGAGTCACAAGACACTGGGTACAGGAACTTTATTTTTTACATGGCGAAACATTTCCAACACATGCCCGTTAGTGTTTTGGTGGGATGTGCCGGGACATCAGTGGACACCTTTATTTTGTTTGAAGAATAGGGGAATTTAAATTATTTTTATTAATTTGGTATTATGAAGATTTCTGAAAGAATATATAACAGTTCTGAAGTCATAGCTTTTAGAAGCACAAAAGAGGAATTTGGTGGACTATCCAACATGGCCCCAGGTTACATTCTGCGAGTTAATGATGTCATCATCCCATCGGCAGAGGCCCTTTATCAGGCTTGCAGGTATCCTTTATTTCCCGATATACAGCAAGAAATTATTTCCCAGAACAGTCCTATGACTGCCAAAATGATAAGCCGCAAATATTTAAGCCATTCCCGACAAGACTGGGAAGAAATTAAATATACAATTATGTACTGGGTACTTCAAGTTAAGCTATCGCAAAATTTTGATAACTTTTCTCATGTATTAAAAAAGACAGCAGATATTCCTATTGTTGAGTTATCTACTAAAGATAAAGACTGGGCGGTTATTGCAGAGAATAAAAACACATTGAAAGGCAAAAATGCCCTGGGAAGATTATTAATGAAATTAAGGTCGGAATTTATATTAGAGAATAATGATATAGATTGTGTGAGCCCTCCAGCCATTTATGGCTTTATGCTTTACGGATCGGATATCGAAACGGTCTGCAATCCTGAACTTGAACTTGCTCACAGTTTACTGTTTGACCTAGATAGTAAATAGAAATCAGTTCTTGAGTAAATGTTAATTTCAAATAAGCATTAATATCTATTTTTCTGCAATCCATTTAAAATTGTAAGCAGATAAATGAGAATCTGTCCTTTGTATTCTTATTGTAGCTTGATTGGCTGAATTCGTAAATGCCTGATGAAGTATAATTTTATGCTTATCCTGCAAATCATCAAAATTAACTGTTGATGTACAATCAATAGATGCTAATGTGCCAGCTATGAAATCAGGTATCCTAATAAGTTCATCATAAAAATTTTTGCCAACTTTTTCAGGTTCAATATAATAAATTTGTAGATCTGAAAAAGGAAATTTTTCATTTATTGCAAGAATTTCGTACCAAAAATACATATTATCAAAAGCAAATCCATCATATGTATTGACTATGGCATCCCTGTCTGATATCCAAGCAATATGTGTTGGATCAGAATATTTTCTAAGCATTCGTATGATCTGAGCACCTAAATAACTTGAAATAAAAATTTTCCTCATCAGCTTTTCATTAAACGAAGTTTTAAGCATTTCCGTTTTAATCAATTTAAGACGTTTCAGCATATCATTAAAAAATTCTGATCTTTGTGGATGAACAGTTTTCGAATTTTCCACAATATCTGTCATCCATGTTAGAAGCGCCGTGAAACGGGGTTTATCACATAAGCCACTAAGTAGTTTTTCGCTTCGTGGAATAATTATTGAAAAGTGATATACGGCGGAAGAATTAATAAATTCAATAATACCTTCGGTTATATTTTTAGTTTTCTTGAGGTCTGTAGGCGCATGGAGTTTGATATAATCCTTTAAGTTTTTTATTTCATCGATATTTAGCAGCAGAGTAAATGAAAACACATCATTATATTTTTGGGTATCTTCAAGACAATAATCACTCATCAGATACCAAGATTTGATATCATTATACCTATTTAGAAAATCCTTAAATTTAGAAGCTTCATTTTTATCTAAGATTTCAGTTAAAGCGTTCAGTACTTCTATCATATTTTATGTTGTTTTTTATAAGCTAAGCTCATTAATTCTTTTCCATTTTGATGGCAAAAAAGTCTTTATAGGAATTTGTCCATTTTTATTAAAAATCTGTTTATCAAATTTTAATATATTCAAAATGTTTAAAGTTAAGTTTTTAAATTAAATTTCATAAGATACTTTTTTACATTAAGAAAACATCACATATTATTTGAGAAAATAATGTAATGAAAAAAAATATTAAGTAAAATTAAAAAAGAGCTGGCTTATAACGGATTTTAGGATTAAGTGTATTACGATTTCATTTTCTGTCTTGGCAGATTAATCTCGTGTTCCTGAGGATAGGGTTTACGGTGGGTCATACTTACATCTTCTCGAATCTGCTCATGAACTTTATATTGTCTGTCATTGGTATTTGAATATCTGGGGTCAGCAATGAAAGGCATTTTGGCCATTTTGGTTACAGTAATAGTAGGGAAGTGATAATCTACCTCAACATTTCCTAATAACAAATAACAGCCTCCACCCTGAAATGGATATTTAGCAAGACTGTCTGTAAAATGTGCAGTATCGAAAAATTCCCCATCAGCATCAATCCAGGTTCCGAAATACATAGCACCCATCTTTGTAGGGACGTGCTTGCGTGAGATGAGATACGCCAGCATGCGGACAGTTTTCTTATGATACATCAATAAATCTTTTGCCATTACATCACCTCTGAATTTTGTCTGCAATAAATCAAAAGGGGAGCAGGACACAGGGAAACTTAAGAGTTCTATTTCATCAAAGGCATCTTCAAATTCAGAACGTTCCAGCTCTGGAAGCTCATATTCCTTGACAGGTTCTTGAATGAGCATCAGGTTTCGGTTTTCGGGTTTAAAGTTGACTAAAATAAGCCGAGCAATTACAAGCAGCTGATTTTTTGATTTACCTGTGAAACGGAATGCACCGATGAAAATAAGGATCTGTATTCCTTCGATGCCAATAGGAATGCGGTTGATAAAATCTTCAAGTGATTTGTATGATCCGTTTTTTTCACGTTCCTGCTGAATGAGAAGAGCGGTTTTTGATTCAAGGCTCTGAAGGTGCATGAAACCCAGATAAATATCTGTACCGTATAGTGTGGTTTCAAATTCACTTTTGTTTACACACGGATTGTGAATTGCAGCTCCTGACATTTTTGCTTCATGGACATATACTTCTGTTCGATAAAATCCTCCCTGATTGTTGATTACAGCCACCATAAACTCCACAGGATAATAAACCTTGAGATAAAGGCTCTGATAACTCTCTACCGCATAAGATGCCGAGTGTGCCTTGCAGAAAGAATAACCAGCAAAAGACTCTATCTGACGGTATATTTCCTCACTTAGCTTTAACGGATGCCCCTGCTGTACACAGGAAAGAAAGAAATTATCCTTCACTTTCTGCAGCGCTGCCTTAGAACGTCCTTTTCCTGACATAGCACGGCGCAGGATATCTCCATCAGCTGCTGGCAGCCCGCCATAATGCAGTGCAATTTTTATAACGTCTTCCTGATATACCATAATACCGTAAGTCTCGTCCAATTGCTCCTGAAAAACAGGGTGTAAATACTCAAACTTGTCTGGATGGTTATGGCGGAAGATATACTCTTTCATCATTCCTGACTGCGCCACACCCGGACGTATGATAGAGGAAGCTGCTACTAAAGTTTTGTAATTGTCACAATTCAAACGGCGAAGCAGTCCCCGCATGGCTGGGCTCTCAATATAAAAACAGCCTATAGTCCTGCCTATTCCGAGAAACTCATTGCATTTAGCCTCATTTTTAGAAATTGTAGTATCACGAATGTTTAGGCGTATGCCACGGTTTTTTTCAATAAGCTTTACACTGTCATCAATATGCCCGATCCCGCGCTGGCTAAGGATGTCAAACTTTTCAAGCCCAATATCTTCAGCTATATGCATATCAAAAAGTACAATTGGAAAGCCTTTTGGGGGCATTTCCAGCGGTGTATAATTGGTAATAGGCTCTTCGGAAATTAGTATACCACAGGAGTGCATACTTCGCTGATTTGGGTATTTCTCTAAAAGCATTCCATACTGCTGTACTTGTCGAACCACTTTATTGGAAGCATGCAGTTCAATAGGATTTTTGGCAAGGGCATCAAGTTCTTCTTTTGGAAGCCCGAAAACTTTGCCAACCTCACGAAAAATAGAACGGTATTTAAATTCAACATTTGTACCGCAGAATGCTACGTGATCATAGCCGTAACGAGAAAATATGTATTCAAGAATCGTATCACGTTCCTTCCAGCTCCAATCGATGTCAAAGTCAGGCGGACTTTTACGATTCAAGTTTAAAAACCGCTCAAAGTACAGATCAAGTTCCAATGGACAGATATCGGTTATGCCCAGACAATAAGCAATGATGCTGTTGGCTCCGCTTCCGCGACCGATATGAAGAAATCCCTGAGAATTACTGAATCTTATGATATCCCATGTAATCAAGAAATAACCGCTGAACTCCAGCTGGTCAATCACTTTAAGTTCTTTGAACATCCGCGATTTAGCCTCCGCATTATTTTTGCCATAGCGCCACTCCAATCCCTGCTGAGCCAGAGTTGTCAGCAGCAGAATATCATCTTTTTTACTGTTGGTGTAAAATTTCTTGTTTTTAGGAGTTTTAAAATCAAATTCAAAATGACATTCAGCAATAATTTTTTCGGTATTTGAAATAATCTGAGGATACTCGGCATAAAAGGAAGTCAGGTATTCCAGAGGCCGCATTATTTCTGTTTCCTGGCAGTAATCCTCAGGAGTCAGCTTGGAGAGTATCAAGTTCATATCAATGGCACGAAGTATCCTATGCAGGTTGAATTCGGTTCTGGTACGAAAGGTAATAGGCTGAAGGATTACCATTTTTTCCTGCCTGTTTTTCCAATCAGACAGCACCAGCTTCTGGAGCTGTTCCGGACGAATGCCGATGTATTCATTTTCCTGTAAAAGAAGAGGTGCATTCTCCAAAGGATAAATAACAAATACATCCTCGAATTCCGGTGCAGATAGAGGTAGGTCAATATTGTCAAAATTATGTCTGGTCAAGAAACGGTTCATTTCTGCAAGACCTGATGCACTTTTTGCCAGTCCTATAAAACGCAATTTATGTTCCGAGCGGAATTCCATTCCGACAACAGGTTTAATACCAACAGCTTTACATCCTTTTATGAAATCATAAATCCCTGTTACGGTATTGATATCAGTCAATGCCATTGCAGTGACACCGCAAGCTGCAGCCTGCGAGATCAACTCTTCTAGTGGAATAGTTCCGTAGCGAAGAGAATGAAAGGAATGACAGTTGAGATACATTTAATCTTATTTACGTTTTAAAATTTCATTTTTATTGTTGGGTTTGAACGATGCCCCAGCGCATCGCATTACTGCATCAAAGCCGTAGCGGCTTTTCATTCGGTCCATGGCCTGATAAAGCGCCAGCATTTCCTCAGTATCCTGAAAAAGGTCTATCTGGTAAGTTCCACGTACAAGTCCGCTGAAACGTACCCCAATAAGGCGAAGCCGCATACGGCGTTGGTATAGTTTTTCAAATAAATCTGTAACAGTTTTCGAAAGGATATGATCAGCTGAGGTATATTGGACCCGGCACTGTTTGGTTTCTGTATCAAAATTGGCATAACGTATTTTGATAGTTACTGTAGAGGTCAGCCATTCTTCCGAGCGCAATTGAAAAGCCAATTTTTCTACCATACCTAAAATTATTCTTTTAAGTTTCGGAATATCGATAGTATCTTGGGTAAAAGTATGTTCGGTAGATATTGACTTTCTTTCGGTATATGGCTCAACGGGATTGTTATCTATTCCATTGGCTTTCTTCCATAGCTCAGAACCATTTTTTCCAATCATCTGCTGCAGTACTTCGCAGGGCATCTTAGAAAGGGTTTCAATAGTGCGAATGCCTATGCGTGAGAGAAGCTGAAAAGTTTTATCTCCGACCATGGGTATTTTTTGAACAGACAAGGGATTCAGAAAAGACTGAACTAAATGCTGAGGTATCTCCAGGTTCTGTTTCTGTTTTCCTTCACCAGTACCGATTTTAGAAACAGTCTTGTTAATAGACAATGCAAAAGTCAGTGGCAGGCCAGTTTCTTTTATAATGGTCTGTGCAAGTTCATTTGTCCATTTATAACTGCCATGAAATTTATCCATACCTGTGATGTCAAGATAGAATTCATCAATAGAAGCTTTTTCCACAACGGGTGCTTTTTTCTGAATTATTTCTGTAATATCGTGAGATAGTCTAGAATATAGTTCCATGTCACCCTTCATGATTTTTGCTTGTGGACAAAGCTTCATCGCCATATGGATTGGCATGGCCGAGCGAACTCCAAAACGTCTTGCTTCATAGGAACATGATGCTACAACACCTCTATCACCACCTCCAATGATGAGAGGGATTCCATTTAGCTCTGAATTAGTAAGTCTTTCGCAGGAAACGAAAAACGTGTTCATATCGATATGTACAATTGCCCTGCTCATAAATCTATATCATTTTATACAAATCAAAATTAGTACAGATCAGAACATTTTTATTAATTATTATGTTATAAATGGTAACAAAATTAAAAAATCCTTATTTTACTGGGTATGTAAAATATCCAGAAAATTCACATATGAAAGTTTATTCAGAATTTACGTTCTGAGCTCTCTTCATATATTCTTTACACAAGATATTTTAATAAGACAAATTTTATAGTTGTGGTGATTTTTAATTAAGCATGATTAGTTCTATCATTGCTTATATCACTTTTTTTTATTTCTTTTATATTAAATAAATGAGAACAAATTCATCTATTTTTTATTTAATGGGTTAACTTGATATTATAGAAACATAGATATGATGTGTCAATTGTGCTTGCAAGAAAAAGTTTTGCTGAAAAATTCACATATTATTCCAAATTTTCTTTATAAAGGCTTGTTTGGTGATAAACATAAAATAGTCAGTGTAAATCTAGATGATTATAATGATAAGAAATTTCATCAAACTGGATTTAAAGACAAGGATATATTATGTGCAGATTGTGATAATGGAATTATTGGAAAGTATGAAAGATATGCAAGCAATACTATTTTTGGTGACCATAAAAATCTTGACATCGAGATTTATAATGGTGATAATATAGTAGTGCCTTATATCAGATTTAAAAAACTTGATTACCATCAAATAAAACTTTTTTTTCTCTCCATTCTCTGGAAATCACATCTTTCGACTAATCCATTCTTTAAGCAAATAGATCTCGGTAAAAAATATTCAGAACAGATAAGACAAATGTTGCTTAATCGAGATGGTGGACCTGAAGATTGTTTTGAGGTCGTTTTAGTTAAACCTGAAACTAAGACGAGAATTGTAAAATCAATGGTTGCTCCACGCCGGTTAAAAGATCATGGAAATACTACTTATATTTTTCATATCAATGAAATTATGTATCATTTTAATATTTCCAGCCACAATAAGATGTCTATGTTTAATGCCAGTATTATAAAAAAAGACGGGATAATGGATATAGCAATTGTAAATGGAGAATTTGCTAGTGGCTATTTTGACAGCTATATTGGAAAGAAGATAGAGGTAAATCAAAAAAATGAACAAAAATAGAATGGATATTAGAGTATTACAGATTATTTTTGAAGGATTTTGCGAAAGAAAGAAAAAGTATGGCATATGCCTGCTGTTCATCAATGCTAATGATTTTTCAGTTTTGAAAGTATTTAATTTAGTAAAAAAATATAAATTCCAAATATGTTCTTGGAAAAAACGGTCAACTTGACCACGCTTTTTCAATATAAAGTGACCACCGATTTCGGGTCAAGCTGACCACCCCTTTTCAATTTAAACTGACCACCTTGTTTCGGTTCAAATTGACCACCAAACAC